>NZ_JAQQPZ010000001.1 GCF_028750675.1 Shewanella metallivivens
ATTTAATTATTTTAGAACAAATACTTAAGCAGAGTTCTTTGTGGGCTGATAGTACGCCCAGTGTGCAGGCTATGGCTAGCAGCGCCCCTTTTGCCTGCGACACCATGGCATTTGAGCAGTGGTTACAGTTTATTTTTATACCAAAAATGAGTGAACTTATTGAGTTTCAACATCCGTTACCGGCCAATATGGCCATTGCGCCTATGGCTGAACATGTGTGGCAAGGTATGACTGATTATGCGGAGCTGATACGCCATTTACGCGACTTTGATACTTTACTCAGCCAACAATAACCCATTGAATTGTTTAATCCTCATAAGTTAAGTGATACCCATAATGAATGCTAAAGATAACGATGTGATATCTGTTACTGATAACGACGAATGCTATGACCCTGAGTTTATTGAGGATACAGCGCCTTTAATGAGCACTGATGTTGCAACAGAGGCAGATGAACAACCTCCATTAATTGAAATATTATATGAAGATGACCACATTGTGGCGATTCACAAACCTTCAGGATTGTTGGTTCATCGCAGTTATTTGGCGCGTAAAGAACGCTTTTTTGCAATGCAAATGACACGGGATCTTGTCGGTTGTCACGTCTTTCCTGTACACCGTTTAGACCGGCCTACATCGGGAGTGTTGTTGTTCGCTAAATCCAGTGATGTAGCACGCCAGTTGTGCGAACAGTTTGCCGATCACAGCATTAAGAAACAATATTTGGCTATTGTGCGCGGTAATATGCATGAGTCTGGCACCTTAGATTACCCTTTAAAGCAAGAGTTTGACGATATTGGCGACAAGCACGTTGATCCTAACAAAGCCGCACAAGATGCGGTCACAGATTATCAGCCACTATTAAACACTGACATCCCATTTAGTTCAGGTCGATACCCAAGTAGTCGATATGCATTAGTGCGTTTAAGTCCTCATACAGGGCGAAAGCATCAATTACGACGTCATATGGCGCACCTTCGTCATCCAATCGTAGGCGATACTACCCATGGTGATGGTAAACAAAATAAATTTTTTAGAGAGCACTTTAACATCAACCGCTTATGGTTAATTGCCAAAAGTTTGCAATTTGAGCATCCGGTGACGCAACAAGCGATGCATATTGAAACTGAATTAGAAGCAGAATGGTTGACTGTGTTTGACGCATTTGGCTGGGATGATGATCAATTATCATCAATGCCGAGTATGTTACTGAGTTAAGGCAAATCAATAACGGACAATATTAAGCTGTAATGGCAAGCCTGTATTATTCCATGTGATCATATAGGGCCTTTTTAAGCTTTTCGAACTCTGCAATGGGGGGTAAAAGCTCGTGGTCTTGCTGCTCGGCATGAAAATAATAATTACGGCGTATGTGCGCGAATTTATGTTGGAGTTTGAGTTTTCGCTTTCTGCTGACTTGTCGCATACTACTGCTTCCGTAATGTCTTTACTTAGAGCACATATCAATCATTGCTCTGTATATATTTTACATACGTTATAAAAGGCACTTGCGAGAAGCTAAACGAATAAAGTAAGTTATTCATACTCAACGCATTTTATATCGAATTTTATTTAAGGGAATAGTATACCATGAAAAAGGTCAATATTGTTTTTGGTACTGTTTATGGTAGTGCCCAATATACCGCTGAAACCATTGAAAAGGCCATTGCAAAATTAGGATTTACCACTAAACTTCTGCAACCTAATGCGTTATCGGGGTTTGTGCCGCCACAAGATGAATTGTTAATCGTAGTATGCTCTACCACAGGACAGGGTGACATTCCTGAAGATATTGCACCGTGGTTTAACGAACTCAAATCGAATGCGCCTTATTTACCTGCGTTACAGTACAGCTTGATTGGTTTGGGGGATTCTAGTTATGACACTTTCTGTGGCGCTATCAAACAGTTTGATGAACTGTTAGCTGAGCTTGGTGCCAAACCGCTGACCGAGACACTGGAAATAGATGCTTGCGAAACAATGGAACCTGAAGTTGAAGCTGAAACATGGATAAGCACTTGGCAACACGCCGCCACATTGGCCAGCGAAGCATAAGTTTTTTTTCGCAACAATGGTTTAAATTTGCCCAGCGCTTAAGCCAAGCGCTGCTAATTCCTATTGCGATATTACCCGCTGCAGGGGTTATGCTCGGCCTGACTGTCAATCCGTTACCTTTTATCCCTAATGAACTCAATATTGTACTGTCGGCCGTAGGCAATTTGGTTTTTACCATGATGCCTTTACTGTTTAGTGTGGCGGTGGCCATTGGTTTTTGTCGTGATCAAGGGATTGCTGCGTTTTCTGCCGTATTTGGTTTTGGTGTTTTTTTATCAACCATGGGGGCGCTGACTGACATTTACGGTTTAGTATCAAGACCACTGTGGGGAATGCAGACTATTGATACCGGTATTGCCGGTGGCATGCTCGTCGGTGCGATTACCTGCCTTGCAGTAAAGATTAGCTACCATGTCAAATTGCCCGCAATTTTTTCATTTTTTGAAGGTAGACGAAGCGCGCCTATTATCGTCATTCCATTGTCGATGATATTGGCCTATGTGCTCAGCCATGTCTGGCCCCCCTTATCATTAGTGATTGAGCACTTATCTGATTGGTCTGTATATCAAGACCCCGCAATTGCATTTGGTGTTTATGGTACCGTCGAGCGTCTCTTAATTCCATTAGGACTTCATCATATTTGGAATGCACCATTTTACCTTGAAGTCGGTCAATACATTAACCAAGGTACAGTCGTGAGAGGTGAGGTTGCCCGTTATCTGGCTGGTGACCCACTAGCGGGTAATTTAGCCGGTGGTTATTTGATTAAAATGTGGGGCTTACCCGCCGCGGCAATGGCTATTTGGCGCTGTGCAGACAAGTCAGAACGTAACCGAGTTGCGGGTATTATGTTGTCTGCTGCCACGGCAAGTTGGCTTACAGGGGTAACTGAGCCGATTGAATTTGCTTTTATGTTTATCGCGCCATTACTTTTTTTTGTGCACGCCTTATTAACTGGTGTGGCTTACAGTGTGTGTATTTTATTGGAGGTACACCACAGCATCGTGTTCTCCCACGGTTTAGTGGACTTTAGTTTGCTCTTTTCTCGCTCAGCTAATACTTATTGGATTTGGCTACTTGGACCGATTACCGCCATTATTTACTATGCTTTATTTCGCGTCAGCATTTTAGCCTTTAACTTGAAAACACCTGGAAGATTAGAGCAAACCGACCAAGAGTCAGCACCTAAAGAAAGCTTACTCGCGATGATTTCAGCGCTCGGTGGTCGCGACAACATTGTCGAAATTAACGCCTGTTTAACGCGTTTGCGCATTAGTGTGAATCAAGCAAATTTAATCGATAAAGCACGGTTAATGCGTCTCGGTGCCAAAGGGGTCGTCGTGATGGGCAAAGGTGTACAGGTGGTTTATGGCACTAAGGCTGAATCACTACGTAAATTATTGCAAAAATATTTAGATTCACGACGCTAAACCGAGTTACGTCTAATTAGGGCTTGTTGACCATTTTTACGGCGTTATCGACTTCTTATGGAGAATAACGACACTTCAAAGTCTCTTCCGCGCAGTTGTAAATGTGAGTAATGACCAACAATTTGCTGCCAAAACTACCTTGAAAGATCAACAGGCCCTAACAAATTGATCATTATTTTTTAGCAATCGATGCACAAAACAAATTAATTTGTGTTTATGAGCATTTATCATCAAAAAAACTCCCCTAAGAGCCGTTTTCAGTGGCAAACTGGCAAAACGATTGGTATTGGGCCATTTAACAGGAGTCGTAAGCGTGAGTCATCAGTCAAGTAACAGCAGTCCAACGGAATTACAGCGCAAAGTATTAATTACTGATTGTGCCGATGCGAAAGGATTAATCGCAAAAATTACCAGTGTGTGTTTTGCTAATCATCTTAATATTATTAAAAACACCGAATTTGTGGATCATGCTCAAGGCCGCTTCTTTATGCGAGCAGAACTTGAAGGGCAGTTTGATGATGAACGCCTGTTGAACGAGTTGCGTGAAGTGCTTCCTGCACAAAACCACATGAAACTTGTTGATATGTGCACCAAACGCATTGTGATTATGGTGACCAAAGAAGCTCATTGTTTGGGCGATATTTTAATGAAATCGTATTATGGTGGGTTAGATGTTGAGATTGCCGCAGTCGTCGGCAATTACGATGTATTGCAGCCATTAACTGAAAAGTTTGATATCCCATTTCATTATGTCAGTCATGAAGGGTTAAATCGTCAAGAGCATGAACAAGCTATGCTTAAAGTGATCCAGCCATATGATCCCGATTTTGTGGTATTGGCCAAATACATGCGGGTTCTCACACCAGAGTTTGTTTCAGCATTTGCGGATAAAATCATCAATATTCATCATTCATTCTTACCAGCATTTATTGGTGCATCGCCATATAAGCAAGCGTGGGATCGTGGCGTTAAAATTATTGGAGCTACAGCCCACTTTGTTAATAATCATCTCGACGAAGGACCGATTATTAAGCAAGATGTGATTTCAGTGGATCACAGTTATAGTGCTGAAGAACTCGCCCACAATGGCCGTGATGTCGAAAAAAGTGTACTGAGTAAGGCATTACAATTAGTGTTAAATGAACAAGTTGTCGTTTACGGTAACAAAACGGTGGTGTTTTAATCGTTATGTAGTGAGTAACGTAAACTCAGTTTATGGACATTTGAGTTTAAGTTATGCCGTATTATGGCCGATATAAATATTGTGTTATTGTTAATGACAGTTGTGAGACGTTAATTCGTGGTATTGGGGTAAGCTACTCACACTAGCTTACCTATGACTCGACAATAACGTGTTCGGTCAGAGAATCAAACATAAGCAATTTGATTAACCCCACCAGAGGGTATTGTTCAAGTATGGTTTTATGCCGCATAACGACAACGTGTATAACCTACTTGAATTGCTCAAAATGAATTAGATACTCAATTTAAATGGTGCACAACAAAATCTCAATGGATTGTCTTCACTAGGTTATTTATGTTTTAGCTCATTTACGGTGAGTAAATGTTAATTTTCTATAGGGTTGTTGATGCTACAAAAAGCTGATTTTTTCTTAAAACCATCTGAAGTGCCCAAAAGTGCAAAGCTAAGTTGGGGCATTGTAAACAACCGGCTTGAATTGATTAAGCTAAGCGAGCCCTTGTATACCCTAGTTAAAAAGCCAATTTCAGCTATTTTAAAACAACCATTATCAAATGCATTTCCCACATTAAAACTCGACGACATCGATTTTTCGCTTCGCGATAGCTCTCATGTGATTAACTTTGTTGATGACAAAGGCCATGCATTACAAGCACGGTTTACTCCATTAACTGAGAGTGTTGAACATTGGTGCCTTAGTGTTATCGAGATCGAACTCGATAAAGCTTGGTTAAATGAACTTCATCCTGATTATCATCAAGCTATCCAGTCCAGTGATGAGTGGTTAGATCAAATAGAACAGGTCATCAATGCCAGTGGCGACTTAGTGTTTGTCACCGCAATTAACCAAGGGTTATCGTTAACTCATTCGAAAGTCGGTTATGTTCATATTTTTAATGAAAAATCGAATCAAATTGTTCAAACCGCTTGGAACAAAGAAGTCGGCGATTACTTTTCTATTCCGAAAAAGCAAACTTATAAAGCCGATTCGGGAATTTGGGCGGAAACGATTAAAACCCGTAAAGCGGTTATTCATAATGATTTGACTACTGTGATTGAAGGTAAAAGTCAAAAAGATGGCTACTTTGCCTTTGAAAACCATTTATGTATTCCTATTCATTACCGTAAAAAATTAGTGGGTATTATTGGTGTCGGTAATCGGGATAAGCCTTATACGCAAGTAGATGCTAAATCGTTAAGTATTTTTGCCACCATTTTATGGCATAGCGTTGAGCTGCCAAGAACCATGAAAGCGGTGTCACATCAGTCTGGCATTATCAAGGCGCAGAAAGAGAAAATGACCTTAATATTGGTCCAATTGATTGGGGCAATATCTGAAGCGCTAGAGTTAAAAGATGCCTATACCGCAGGACATCAAAAGTCTGTGGCGCAGTTAAGCTATTTAATGGGTGAGAAAATGGGGTTGTCACCTGAACGCTTAGAAGGGCTTAAATTAGGCGCGTTAATCCACGATATTGGTAAACTGGCTTTGCCGAGTCAAATTTTGGCTAAACCTTCACGGTTAACCGATGCCGAATTTGAATTAGTGAAACAACACCCTGAACAAGGAGCAATGATTGTCGATGAGGTAGAGTTTCCTTGGCCAATTAAACAAATGATTTTACAGCATCATGAACGTCTAGATGGCTCGGGTTACCCTAAAGGGCTTAAAGGTAAAGACATCATATTAGAGGCTAGAATCATTGCGGTTGCAGATATTGCAGACTCTATTTTAAGTCATCGTCCATACCGTCCATCATTGGGGATGGATGTGTTAACCGATGAGTTAATGAAAGGCCGAGGGATACGTTTTGATGCCGATGTGGTTGATACCTGTTTAGAGATTTTGGCTGTTGAAGATTTTAAAGAAGAAGAATATGTTTCGAGCTTGCCATTGATTCCAGTGGTATTTTTAGAGGAGTACCATACCTTAGAGCACGCTGAAGCCATGATTAAAAAGGCTAAATTGGACGTTGCCGTGGTATTATCTGAGCAAGAACGTAAACCCATAGGGATTATTGATACCCAAACCTTAGCATTTTGGCACAGCCCATTTATTGATACCGCAGCAGAGCGAGCGGTCGATAGAAGTTTATTAAATAAACGTGCGCACCAAATAATGACCCATAAAATGAATTTAATTAACGGTCACACTATTTTAAATGATGCCAAAATCGCCCTAGAGAAAACCAACGCTAATTACTTACTGGTTCAAAATGACAAAGAACAAGTGTTGGGTATGTTAACTTGGAAATTATTGGCCAATGCAATTTTAAAGAAATAACCTCACTAACCATCACATCAGGTTAACTAAAAAAGGCGCTTATCAGCGCCTTTTTTAGTTAATGAATACATTGCTTACAACGATTAATCAACAATGCGCAGTAACTCATTAATACCCACTTTACCGCGAGTTTTAGCGTCTACTTTCTTAACGATAATGGCAGCATACAAGCTGTATTTACCACAAGCAGAAGGCAAGTTACCAGACACAACAACAGAGCCAGCAGGTACACGTCCGTAATGAACTTCACCGGTTTCACGGTCAAAAATACGTGTGCTTTGGCCAATGTAAACGCCCATTGAGATCACGCTGCCTTCTTCAACAACAACGCCTTCAACGATTTCGCTGCGCGCGCCAATGAAGCAGTTGTCTTCAATAATGGTAGGGCCGGCTTGTAATGGCTCTAATACGCCACCAATACCCACGCCTCCAGATAGATGAACGTTTTTGCCAATCTGCGCACATGAGCCAACAGTCGCCCATGTGTCAACCATGGTGCCTTCATCAACATAAGCACCTAAGTTTACGTAAGATGGCATTAATACAGTGTTTTTACCGATAAATGAGCCTTTACGAACTGTCGCTGGTGGCACGACACGAATGCCTTCCGCTTTAAAGCGTGCTTCGTCATAGTCGGCAAATTTTTGCGGTACTTTGTCGAAGTATTTAGTATCGCCACCGTCAATCACGCCATTGTCGAAAATACGGAATGACAGTAGCACTGCTTTTTTAAGCCATTGGTGAACATGCCATTCACCGTCAATTTTTTCAGCAACGCGTGCTTCGCCTTTGTCTAACATGTTGATGACAGTTTCAACATCAGCACGGACACTCGCATCGACACTTGTTGGTGAAATGTCTTGGCGTGTTTCGAATGCTGCTTCAATGCGTTGGCGTAAAGCCTCCATCGTTTTCTCCTGGTCGGTAATGATTAGCTCAAAATTAGCATAAACATTGTGTTTAAAAAATTAATTAGATGATTTCAGCGCCAATATTAAGGCTTCTGATAATTGTTGCTGTTGCGACTCATCTAGCGCGGCGCCACTATGGGTTTGCAAGATAAAGAAATCTTCTGCCCGTTCGCCAATAGTGGTGATTTTGGCCGCTAATAATGTCACTCCGCAACGATAAAATGTGTCACCGACTTTAGCCAGTAACCCGGGTGTATCTAAAGTGATTAATTCCATCATACTTGTACCATGACGGGCACTGGGTAAGAAACTCACGTGAGTGGCAACATTAAAAGGTTTCATGATCCGCGCCAGTTTTCTGAACTTAGGCAGCTTTGGATTTTCACTCGCTAAGGCTTTTTCGAGCGCTTTACGAACACTTTGAATGCGCGACAACTGAATAATCGGCTCACCATCTTGTTCTAATATGACAAAAGTATCGAGTGCATAGTTATCTTTTGAGGTCATGATGTTGGCATCATGAACATTGATGTTTTTATTGTCGAGTACGGTCATTACCGTGGCAAACAGTTTGGGTTTATCTTTGCTGTAAATAAACAGCTCGGTGCCGCCCCGGGTGGTGTGCTTAGACATTAACACTAATGGTTCGTCACGGTTGTGCTTTAAAATGGCTTCGGCATGCCAGGCGACTTGGTTTGGCTGATGACGTAAAAAGTAATCCGTTTTAAAGCGTGACCATAGGGCGTCCATGTCTTTTTCTTTTAAGCCACGACGGATCAGTTCTTTTTTGGCCTTAGCTTGGATCTCGCTTACGCGCGCTTTCACGTCGACCGGTTTTTCTTTACCTCGGGCCAATACGCGCTGTGTCGAGAAATACAAATCGCGCAGTAGTGAGGCTTTCCAGTTGTTCCAGGTTTTTTCATTGGTGGCGCAAATATCGGCAACGGTAAGGCAATACAAATAGCTTAAATGAATCGTATCGTGGACCTTATCGGCAAACTCAGCCACTACATCAGGATCTGAAATATCGCGACGTTGGGCGGTAACAGACATCACTAAATGATTTTCAACTAACCATGCAACAAGGCGTCCGTCATGATCGTTCATGCCATGCAATTTACAAAAGTCGATGGCATCTTTTGAACCAAGCTTACTGTGATCGCCGCCACGACCTTTTGCAATATCATGAAATATTGCGCCGAGTACCAATAAACCTTTTTTAGGTAGCTGGTTGATTAATATCGCCCCAAGAGGGAACTCGTCTTTTTGTTCCGCTTGAGAAAAACGTTCAATATTAAGTAGTAATCTGTGGGTGTGTTCATCAACGGTATAGGCATGGAATAGGTCAAACTGCATTTGGCCTTCGATTTTACGCCATGCGGGTAAATACGACGATAAAATACCGTGTTTATGCATAAATGATAACGCTTCAATGCCTCTGGGATGCTTTAAAATTTCCATCAGCACTTTGCGACAGGCCGGGTTATCTTGCAAGGGTGCGGTTAACCCACGGCGAGCGTTTCGCAGTAAACGTAAGGTTGGGGCGTAAATATCTTGAATGTTAGAGTTTTTCGCTATCATTAAAAATAAACGTAAAATCTCTTCATTAGCGCGAGTAAATAACTCATCGTCTAATACTTCAATGTAACGACCACGGCGTTGAAATTGCTCGTTGATTGGCTGAATTTCTAATGCTTGCGTGTGCCCAAGTGTGGCACGTTTAAATAATTGCAATAGCATTTGATTAAGCTCCATCACTCGGCGTACCGTGCGATAGTAGCGTTTCATCATTTGCTCAACCGCGAGCTGTGTCGCGTCTTCATAGCCAAGTAAACTGGCTATTTGACGTTGTAAATCGAACAGTAGCCGGTTTTCATTGCGATTAGCGGTGATGTGCAGCGCAAAACGGATTTCCCACAAAAAGTTTTGGCACTCTAGTAGCTCTTCAAGCTCTGCAGGCGCTAGAAAGTCATGCTCGACCAGTTCTTCTAAGGTGGCGGCATCAAAGTGGCGCATGGCGACCCAAGCAATGGTTTGAATGTCGCGCAGGCCACCAGGGCACGTTTTAATGTTAGGTTCTAAATCAAAGGCACTGGCTTTGCTGTGGCGAGATATTTGTTCATCTCTTTTGGCATTGTAAAACTCATAAGAAGGCCAAAAGCCTTGTTGACGAATGTTGTCATAGAGTAAATCGAACAACTTTTCGCTACCACTTAATAGCCTAGCTTCAATTAAGTTAGTGGCAATGGTGATGTCAGCTTTGCCTTGCTCAATGGTTTGGCTTAGCGTACGAACACTGTGGCCAATTTCAAGTCCGGTGTCCCAAAGATAAGTAATAAACTGACTTAATTGGCTTTCTAACTCGGCAGATAACGGTTCATCGTTGACTAAAAACAATAAATCGATATCTGAATGAGGATGCAATTCTCCGCGACCGTAACCGCCAACCGCAATCAAAGCAAGCTCACCACTATTTAAGGCGAATGCTTGCCATGCTTGGGTTAATAAAGAATCAACAAATTGACTGCGATGCTTAACAATATCAGCAATAGCATGTTTTGCTGTGTATTGCTCAACTAAGCGCTGGTTTAAGTCAATTAATGCGTTTTTGGCGGCCAGCGCAGTTTTCATTGATATCCTTACTTTTTCGATTAGTGATTAATGATACGAGGGAAGTCTTCTTCTTCGCGTAAAGTTAATACTTCTACACCGGTTTCGGTAACCAGTAATGTATGCTCCCACTGAGCAGAATTTTTACCATCAGATGTGGTGACGGTCCAATTATCGGTTTTATCTAAAACCGTAGTGTGGCGCCCAGCGTTAATCATTGGCTCAATAGTAAAACACATGCCAGGTTTAAGCACGGTTTTGTCATTGTTTTTGTAGTGTACAACTTGCGGCTCTTCATGAAAGCCTGCACCAATACCGTGACCACAATAATCTTGTACGATGGAATACTTATCAAGCCCTGTTTTGCTCGCTTTGATGAATTTTTCGATGGTCGTACCTATTTCGCCTAATTTTAAACCAGGACGAACCTTGCGAATGGCCAAATATAAACTTTCTTGGGCTATTCTACTTAAGCGTTTGTCTTTTGCAGATACTTCACCGATTAAAAACATTTTAGAAGTATCACCATGATAACCGTCTAAAATAACAGTAATATCAAGGTTGACCATATCGCCTTCTTTCAAAACGTATCCAGATGGAATGCCATGGCACACGACTTCATTGACAGAGGTGCAAATTGATTTTGGAAAGCCATGGTAATTGAGTGGTGCTGAAATTGCGCCTTGCTCTTCGGTGTATTTTGCACAAATGTCGTTTAGCTCGTCTGTGGTCGCGCCAGCTTTCACAAAAGGGGCAACCATTTCTAATACCTGCGCGGCTAATTTGCCCGCGGCACGCATTTTTGTTATTTCGTCTGCATTTTTAATCACAATACTCATGAAAACTCTCTATCATTTGACGGTCAAAATTGGCTGGTTTTACCCAAGGATTTTACGGCAAAAATTTGTAATTAGCTGCCGATTATGGTATAAAGCGCGCCGTTGTGTATAAGATCGTTGTTGTACGGTTCGAGTAAGCTCGATGTATTTGAAAGTAATTAAACGCTTATTTATAGGCATTTTAAACAAATCATCACAAAGAGTTCGGCAAACCGTAAAATATGGCGGCTATTATACATGGCAATTAACTTAAATACTAAATCACACACGTATCGACACATTTTTCGGGGTGCTTTTTTATTATCAAGGTAATAAAAGGGTCGAAAACATGGGATGCGTGGAGGTCTAACCCCTTACATTAAGGTATATACAATGACTACTGTTTCAATGCGCGACATGCTACAAGCTGGTGTTCACTTCGGTCACCAAACACGTTACTGGAACCCAAAGATGAAGCCTTTCATCTTCGGCGCTCGTAACGGTGTACACATCATCAACCTTGAGCACACTGTACCAATGTTCAACGAAGCGTTAGCTTTCATTAGCAACGTTGCTTCTAAGAAAGGTAAAGTATTATTCGTAGGTACTAAGCGCGCTGCTGGCGAAGCGATCAAAGAAGCTGCAATTTCTTGTGACCAGTACTATGTTGATCACCGCTGGTTAGGCGGTATGTTAACAAACTGGAAAACTGTTCGTCAGTCAATCAAGCGTCTTAAAGAGCTAGAAAGCCAGTCTGTAGACGGTACTTTCGACAAGCTGACTAAGAAAGAAGCGCTAATGCGTTCACGCGAATTAGACAAGTTAGAAAAGTCTTTAGGCGGAATTAAAAACATGGGCGGTTTACCTGACGTATTATTCGTTATTGGTGCTGACCATGAGCATATCGCTATTAAAGAAGCAAACAACCTAGGTATCCCAGTTGTTGCAGTTGTTGATACTAACTCTGCGCCAGACGGTGTTAACTACATCGTTCCTGGTAACGACGACGCGATGCGTGCTATTCGTTTGTACACTTCATCTGTTGCTGCTGCTGCCAACTCTGGCCGTGGTCAAGATTTAGCTGTTCAAGCTGAGCAAGACGGTTTCGTAGAAGCTGTTTAATAAGGCGTGGTGGTTTCCATCTCCCTTATTTGCCAATAAATAATTGGTGAACAGGGGCCTTTTGGCCCCTGTTTTATAAATGCATAATTAGACGAATTAAATTAGAGGATTTAACAATGGCAATTACTGCTGCCCAAGTTAAAGAACTTCGTGACCGCACTGGCGCTGGCATGATGGACTGTAAGAATGCACTGACTGAAACTAACGGTGACATCGAATTAGCAATTGATAACATGCGTAAAAGTGGCGCTGCAAAAGCTGCTAAAAAAGCAGGTAACATCGCTGCTGACGGTACAATTCTTATCAAGAATGGCGACGGTTTCGCTGCGCTTTTAGAAGTTAACTGCCAAACTGACTTCGTGGCTAAAGATTCAAACTTCCTAGGTTTCGCAAACGCAGTGTTAGATGTTGCTGCTGCATCTAAAGTGACCATCGAAGAACTTAAAGCACAGTTTGAAGAAACACGTGTTGCCTTAGTTGCTAAAATCGGTGAAAACATCAACGTTCGTCGCGTTGAATACATCGATGGTGCAAACCTATCTTCTTACCGTCACGGCGACCGTATTGGTGTTGTTGTTACTGGTGAAGCTGATGAAGAAACGTTGAAGCATATCGCGATGCACGTTGCTGCTTCTAAGCCTGAATTCGTTAATCCTGAAGATGTACCTGCAGAACTTGTTGAAAGAGAACAAGCTCTACAAGTAGAGATCGCAATGAACGAAGGTAAGCCACAAGAAATCGCTGAGAAGATGGTTATTGGCCGTATGAAGAAGTTCACTGGTGAGATCTCTCTTACTGGTCAAGCTTACATCATGGAACCTAAGAAAACTGTTGGCGAAGTACTTAAAGAGAAAAAAGCAACAGTGACTAACTTCATTCGTTTAGAAGTTGGTGAAGGTATCGAGAAGAAAGAAGAAGATTTTGCTGCTGAAGTAGCTGCTCAAATCGCTGCAACTAAAAAAGCGTAATCGCTTTTTCTCTAAGTACCCTAAGACCGCAGCTACCGCTGCGGTCTTGTTATAATCAGGACGAAAACTATGAGCACCAATCCAAAACCAGCATTTAGACGTATTCTGCTTAAATTAAGCGGTGAAGCATTAATGGGTGAAGAAGGCTTCGGCATTGACCCAAAAGTACTTGATCGTATGGCACAAGAAGTAAAAGAACTTGTTGAACTCGGCATTCAAGTTGGTGTGGTCATTGGTGGTGGTAATCTGTTTCGTGGTGAAGGCTTAGCAAAAGCTGGCATGAATCGCGTGGTGGGTGATCACATGGGTATGTTGGCAACGGTAATGAATGGCTTAGCCATGCGTGATGCCTTGCACCGTGCATATGTTAATGCCCGTCTAATGTCAGCCATTCCGTTAAAAGGCGTGTGTGATGACTACAACTGGGCTGAAGCGATTAGCTTATTAAAATCAGGCCGTGTAGTGATTTTTGCTGCTGGCACTGGTAATCCTTTTTGCACGACCGATTCTGCAGCGTGTTTACGCGGAATTGAAATTGAAGCTGAAGTGGTACTCAAAGGAACAAAAGTAGATGGTGTATACTCTGCAGATCCGATGAAAAACCCTGAAGCGGTTAAATATGATACGTTAAGCTATGCCGAAGTCCTTGAATCAGAATTAAAAGTAATGGACCTTGCAGCATTTACCATGGCGCGTGATCATGATATGCCAATTTTAGTGTTCAATATGAACAAGCCTGGCGCACTTCGCCGCGTGATTATGGGTGAAGACGAAGGTACTGTAATTAGCAGTAAACAACCTGCCTAATCACAGAAGTAAAAAATAGTTATACCAAATAATATTTATTCTTATCAAAGTGTAAATTAACTGTTTGAGCTGTTTTATTGCTTGTGTCATTCTTAGACCAAAGCTCAAGCACACATGAATTTGTGACAAAAAGGAAATTATTGTGATTGATACTATTATGTTAGATGCGCAAGAGCGTATGGGTAAATGCGTTGATGCGACTAAAAATCAAATGGCTAAAGTGCGCACAGGTCGCGCGCACCCAAGTTTACTCGATTCTATTCAGGTTTCTTACTACGGCTCTATGGCGCCTCTTAAGCAAGTCGCTAACGTGGGTGTTGAAGACTCTCGTACATTAACCGTTACTGTGTTTGACCGCACTATGGTTCAAGCGGTAGAAAAAGCCATCATGAGTTCAGATTTAGGCTTAAACCCTATGTCTGCCGGTGCAACGCTACGTATTCCATTACCAGCATTGACTGAAGAACGTCGTAAAGATTTTATCAAAGTGGTTAAGAACGAAGCTGAAAACGGTCGAGTTGCTATCCGTAACGTACGCCGCGACGCGATCAGTGAAGTGAAGAAGCTTGAAAAAGCCAAAGAGTGTACTGAAGACGACGTACGTCGTAGCGAAGAAGAAGTGCAAAAACACACTGATTCTTACATCAAAAATATCGATACAATTTTAGCGGCGAAAGAAAAAGAGTTGATGGAAGTATAATCTCTCGACATAGACGCTAGAGTTAACACGCCGTGTAAGGGTATACTACACGGCGTTTGTTTTTATAAAGGATTGCCGTAGATGTCATCTACAGTTGAGTTTGATTCAGATCCAAATGCGGATTCGGAGTTAGTCGCTTCGCAATTGCTGCCGGGACAATTATCTGATGTTGTAAAACAATCTCTACCTAAGCATGTTGCGATTATTATGGATGGTAATGGCCGCTGGGCCCAACAGCAGGGCAAAGCCCGAGTGTTTGGTCATAAAGCCGGTGTTAAAGCGGTGCGTCGTGCCGTGAGCACCGCTAGCCAGTTAGGGATTAAATCATTAACGCTATTTGCGTTTTCGAGTGAAAACTGGCGCCGACCAGATAAAGAAGTCAGCTTATTAATGGAGCTGTTTTTTACGGTATTACAGCGCGAATTGAAATTACTTGATAAGAACCAAGTAAAACTCAATATTATTGGCGATATCAGCCGTTTTTCCCCGCGTTTGCAAAAGCAAATTGCCACGGCTCAAGAGAAAACGGCGGCTAATACCGGATTGATATTAAATGTTGCCGCTAACTACGGTGGACGTTGGGACATTCTACAAGCGGCACAAAAATTAGCCGAAAAAGTCGTAACTGGTGAAATCAGCAGCAGTCAGATGACTGAAGATGCACTAAATGAACATTTATGCATGCAAAATCAGAGTGAAGTTGATTTAATGATCCGTACCGGCGGTGATTACCGCATTAGTAACTTTGTTTTGTGGCAGGCCGCCTATGCCGAATTGGTGTTTACTGACACCCTGTGGCCTGACTTTGATGAACAAGCATTTCGCGATGCTCTTGTCATTTTTGCTAGTCGGCAGCGCCGTTTTGGTTTGACTGGAAGTCAAATTGAAGAAATACGCGCAATATAAAATTTAAGAGGATTAGTTTTTGCTAAAACAACGAATAATAACAGCATTGTGGTTAATCCCAATTGTACTCGGGGCGATATTTTTATTACCAGCAAATTACTTTGCATGGATTTTAGTGCCAGTGTTTTTAATTGCAGCGAAAGAGTGGGGCAGTTTTATTGACCCTCAATGCAATGCGACTCAATGGTCTTTTACGGCAACATTAGGTTTTTTGCTTATAGCGCTAAATCTAACCGTGCCAGTAGATGTGTTGTGGTTTAAAGGCCAATTACATCCAATGTACCTCGCCATTATCACCATTGGTGTGTTTTGGTGGTTAGTCAGTTCGGTACTGGTGTTTAGCTTTCCTAAAAGTGCCAAGTTTTGGCAAGCCAGCCCCATGCTTAAATCAATGTTTGGCCAACTCACTTTAGTACCATGTTTCGCCTCATTAATTGCACTTAAATCGTTAAGCAGCAATGTTGATCCATACTATGGTGGCGCCCTAGTCTTTTTAGTGATGTTAGTGGTATGGGCTACCGATACAGGAGCCTACTTTGCTGGGCGAACGTTAGGTAAACACAAATTGATGCCTAGCGTTAGTCCTGCTAAAACTTTAGAAGGTTTAGCGGGGGGGTTGATGACTACTATGGTTGTGGTTGCGGGCGTTATGTATGTTGCGCCTGAACAGGAACTTGGTTTGCTGGTTGCAGTGACGTTGATAACCGCATTAGCTTCTGCATTTGGTGACTTATCTGAAAGTATGTTTAAACGTGCTGCCAACATCAAAGATTCTGGCACAATTTTACCCGGCCATGGTGGTATTTTAGATCGCATCGATAGCTTAACCGCAGCCTTTCCGGTGTTTACCTTTATCTACATTGCAATGTGGATGTAATGCCAATGCAAAATATGGTGATTTTAGGAGCAACAGGCTCCATAGGGGCAAGTACGCTCAATGTGATAGAGAGTAACCCTAGTGAATTTAACGTCTACGGGTTAGTGGCCAATGCCAGTGTCGATAAGATGCTGGCACTGTGTTTACAACATCAACCACAATATGCGCATATGGTGGATGAACACGCCGCTGTGCAGCTTAAAGCACAACTCCCCGTCGATTGCGTTACCGAGGTCACAACAGGTGCACAGGCGCTAAATGCGCTTGTTACAGATAGTTGCACAGATACTGTCATGGCCGCCATTGTTGGCGCTGCTGGGTTAGTCCCTACGTTTGATGCTGTAAAAGCAGGTAAACGTGTGCTGCTAGCTAACAAAGAAGCGTTAGTGATGTCTGGCGAATTGTTTATGAATACCGCTAAAGCCTCAGGTGCAACCGTATTACCTGTAGACAGTGAACATAATGCGATTTTTCAATGTTTACCCACGCAAGTTCAGGGGCAACTCGGTTATTGTAACCTTGGCCAACATGGTATTTCACATATCTTGTTAACCGGTTCTGGTGGCCCGTTTTTACACAGTGACCTAAGCGCGTTAAGTGCCATGACACCGGCTCAAGCTTGTAATCATCCTAATTGGTCTATGGGGCCCAAAATTTCGATCGATTCAGCCACCATGATGAATAAAGGTTTAGAGTTTATTGAGGCTCGTTGGCTGTTTAATACTCAAAAAGAGCAGTTAAAAGTGGTTATTCATCCGCAAAGTGTGATTCATTCCATGGTGCAATATCGAGATGGGTCGGTTATCGCGCAAATGGGTAACCCAGATATGCGCACACCAATTGCTCATTGTATGAGCTATCCGCAAAGAATTCACGCTGGTGTTGAACCTTTAGACTTTTTCAAAGTCGGACAATTAAGCTTTTGTGAACCTGATTTTAGTCGGTTTCCATGTTTGCAATTAGCGATGCAAGCTTGCGAACAAGGTCAAGAAGCCACGACAGTGTTGAACGCAGCCAATGAAATCGCTGTTGATGCATTTTTAAAAGGTCAGGTCCGCTTTACTGACATTGCTGATGTAAACCGTCGCTGTTTAGATTCAGTACAACAAACTCGTTTAGCCAGTATTGAAGATATTTTACAGCTCGATGAGCAAGCACGCGTTACCGCGAAGTCAGTAATTAAAACACTTAATTAATTTAGGGAAATAATGATAGATTTTTTTTGGAGCCTTGGTTCATTTATCGTTGCATTGGGTATTTTGATTACTGCCCATGAATACGGCCATTTTTGGGTGGCTCGCCGTTGTGGCGTTAAAGTGGAGCGTTTCTCTATTGGTTTTGGTAAAGCCATTTGGCGTAAAGTAGGCCAAGACGGCACCGAATATGTGGTGGCGATGATCCCGTTGGGCGGTTACGTCAAAATGCTCGATGAGCGGGTTGAAGATGTTCCAGCTGAACTTGTCGACCAAGCCTTTAACCGTAAAACGGTGTGGCAACGTATTGCGATTGTCTCAGCGGGCCCCATTGCTAACTTTATTTTTGCCATTGTTGCTTTGTACATTATGTACATGATTGGCACTCCGTCACTCAAACCGGTTATTGATAGTACTAAGTTAGACAGTCCTGCAGGCATCATCAATGTGGTTGAACCGCAACAGATTATTGCGGTGTCAGGACAAAACGTTCGCACTTGGGAAGAGGTTAACCTAGCGTTAGTCAGCCACATTGGTGACACGAGTCTGGAGTTAACCATTGCCCCGTTGCCAACGTTGTCGGGTATGGATATGCCCACAAAGACGGTCACTTTAGATATTAGTAATTGGGTGTTTGACCCAGAAAAGACTTCACCGATTACGTCCTTAGGACTAGGCATTTTTCGCCCGGGTATCGATCCGACCATTGCTGTTGTTAGTGCTGACAGTGCTGCAGAGCAAGCGGGTTTACAGGTAGGCGACACCTTAACCAGTATTAACGGTAATCCTTACAGTGATTGGAATGCTTTTGTTGATGTGGTACAAACATCAGCCAATAAAATAATCAATATGACATTGATACGTGATGGTCAAGTTATCCATGTCGATGTGACGCCTAAAGCACAACAAAACGCAGATGGGAAAACCATCGGTATTGTTGGCATAAGCCCGACTCAAGCACCCTGGCCAGATAATATGCGCTTTGAACTTGAGTATGGCATAGTAGATTCGCTCATCGCAGCAGCAGACAAAACGTGGCAACTTGTTGTCGTCAGCTTCAAGATGATTGGAAAGTTATTTACCGGCGATGTGTCGGTGAAAAACCTAAGTGGTCCTATCTCGATTGCACAAGGCGCAGGCGCCAGTGCAAGTTATGGGTTAGTGTACTTTCTTGGGTTTATCGCGCTCATCAGCGTTAACTTAGGCATCATTAATTTAATGCCTTTGCCAGTGCTCGATGGTGGACACTTGCTGTATTACTTTGTAGAAGTGATTACTGGTAAGCCTGTACCGGAAAAGGTGCAGGAAATAGGTTTCAGGTTTGGCGCAGCGATGCTGCTAATGTTGATGGGCGTAGCCTTATTCAACGATTTTGCCCGACTCTGAGCAAGGACAGACAAATAATTAGAAGTGCTCTATGAGATTGAATAAAATTTTTGCCTCGATGTTATTCGTCGGCGCGTCTTTTTCAGGGAATGGTTGGGCAGAGTCTTTCCAACCTTTTGAAGTGACCGACATTCAAGTAGAAGGTTTGCAACGAGTTGCTCTCGGTGCAGCGCTATTAAGTTTGCCTGTGAAAGTAGGTGACACGATAGATGAAGTTAAATTACAGCAAGCCATTAAGAGCCTGTATGGTTCGACCAACTTTGAAAACATCAGCATTAGCCATGAAGATGGCATTCTGTATGTCAGTGTCAAAGAACGTCCGACCATCAGCATTATTTCATTTGAAGGCAACAAAGACATCAAAGACGAACAGTTACAAGAAAGTCTTGATGGTTCTGGTGTTAAATCAGGTGAGTCATTAGACAGAACCATGTTGTCAGGCATTGAAAAAGGCCTGCAAGATTTCTATTACGGCGTGGGCAAGTATGGCGCTAAAGTTGAAGCGCAAATCATTAACTTACCGCGTAACAGAGTTGAACTTAAATTTAAGTTTACTGAAGGTCTAGCAGCCGAAATTCGTCAAATTAACGTTGTCGGTAACACCGTGTTTTCTGACTCAGAGCTGATTAGCATGCTCGAGCTTAAAGACTTTGTTGCCTGGTGGGATTTATTCGGTGAGCGCCGCTATCAAAAGCAAAAGCTTCAAGCCGATTTAGAAACCATTAAGACCTATTATCATAATCAAGGCTATATTCGTTTTGAAGTCACCTCTACGCAGGTTGCGATGACCCCAGACCGTAAAGGTTTGTACATCACAATTAACGTTAATGAAGGCGATAAGTATAAGGTTAAAGACGTTAACTTAGTAGGCGACCTCATGGGGCGTGAAGAGTTAATGAGATCGATTTTACCAATCAAACCCGGCAATATGTACAACGGTGCAGATGTGACATTCACCGAAGAAATGTACAGTAAATATCTCGGTCGTTTTGGTTATGCTTACCCAGAAGTCAAAACCTATCCAGAAATTGATGATGAAAACAAAGAAGTTGTCCTCAACATCAATGTGAATCCTGGTAAACGTGTTTATGTTCGCTCGATTAACTTTACCGGTAATGCCGTGACCAAAGATGAAGTCATGCGTCGTGAACTTCGTCAAATGGAAGGCGCTTGGTTAAACTCAGCACAAATTGAACAGTCTAAAACGCGTCTTAACCGTTTAGGTTACTTTGAAACCGTTGAAACTGAAACAATTCAAGTGCCAGGTAGTGATGATCTTGTCGACGTCGCCGTAACCGTAAAAGAGCAACCGTCGGGTTCGTTCAATGCCGGTGTGGGTTACGGTACTGAGTCAGGTGTTAGCTTACAATTTGGTATCGAACAGAATAACTTCCTGGGTACCGGTAACCAAGCAGGTGTGAGCATTAACACCAACAAGTATTCAAAAAGTGCGACCTTGTCTTATACCGATCCCTATTTTACGAAAGACGGTGTCAGTTTAGGCGGAAGCGTTTATTGGAACGAGTTTGATGCTAACGAAGCAAACCTTGAGCGTTATAAGAATAAATCTTATGGTGTTGCGCTTTCTTCAGGCTTCCCCGTAAACGAATCTAACCGTTTAAACGGTGGTATTGGTTATCGTCATAACACGATTTCTGAAATCTCATCTTATGAACAGGCAACCCGTTTTTACAATATTTACCGTGAGAATGATTCGGTTGATTCTGATTTAAGCTTTGATAACTTCGAGCTAAGTGGTGGTTGGTATCGTAGTACGCTTAACCGCGGTACATTCCCAACAGATGGTTCGTCTCAACGTTTTAGCGGTAAAGTGACAGTACCGGGCTCAGACTTACAGTATTTCAAAACTGACTTTGAAACTAACTTCTATTTCCCGATGACTCGTCAACACGGATTTGTTTTGTTAGCGCGAGCGCATTTAGGTTACGCTAATGGCTATGGTAGTTTTAACGACAATGACCAGATTTTACCGTTTTGGGAGAACTACTACTCAGGCGGATCAAGTTCATTGCGTGGCTTCTCATCTAACTCAGTTGGTCCACGTTCATTTTATCTCTACCGTGGCAGTGAACCTTGTTCGCCAGATCCGTCAGCGGATGGCTGTAGCTTAGCTGGTGACCCAGACTCTGTTTATGTGAGTGAGGGTAACTCTATTGGTGGTAACGCAATTGCGACGGCCAGCATAGAGATGATTGTTCCAACACCATTCTTAGATGAGGCTTATACCAATTCGGTACGTACCAGTTTCTTCGTTGACGCCGGTAACGTGTGGGATACAGAATTTGATTATGATGGTTATCGTTATCTACCTGCTGATCAATTCTCTCAGCTTAGTGATTATAGCGACCCTGAACGTATTCGGGCATCATGGGGTATGAGCGTACAGTGGTTGTCGCCTATGGGCCCAATGGTATTCAGTTTAGCTTGGCCGATTAAAGAGTACGAAGACGATGAAACAGAGATTTTCTCGTTCAATATTGGCAAAACGTTCTAAAACAAATACACTCGGCAAGTTTTGCTGATAACAACAAGTTTAAAAGGAGTCTACTTTGAAAAAGATGGTAAATCGCGCATTAGTAACGTTGGCATTTCTTGCGACACCAATGCTAGCACACGCTGAAAAAATCGCCGTGGTTGACATGGGTGAAGTATTTGAGCAGTTGCCACAGCGCGAGCAAATTTCTAAATCATTAAAAGCCGAATTTGGTGATCGTGTTGCTGAAGTCCAAAAAATGCAGGAAGAAATGCGTACATTGGTTGAAAAACAACAGCGTGACGGCGCATTAATGAGCGAAACACAAAAAACTGAATTAGTACGTAAAATGGAATCATTAAAGTCTGATTTCCAATTAAAAGGCAAAGCACTTGATGAAGACATGCGTCGCCGTCAAGGTGAAGAGCAAAACAAACTATTAGTTCAGGTTCAAAAAGCGATTAATACCATTGCTGGTAAAGAAGATTACGACCTAGTGTTACAACGTGGTGCGGTTATTTTTGTTAAGCCAGAAGCTGACATTAGCGGCAAAGTGGTTGAAGCCTTAAGCAAAGGCAAATAAGTAATATGCAAAAAGTGACTTTAAAAGAGCTTGGCCAGCTATTAAACGCAACGATTAAAGGTGATGCAACACTAGAAATTTCCAGTGTTGCAACACTTGAAGATGCGGTACAAGGTCAACTCTCTTTTTTAGCCAATGGTAAATACCGTGCACAGCTTGAGGCGTCTCAAGCTAGCGCGGTATTGCTGAGCGAAAAAGAAGCTGAGTTTTACCAAGGCAATGCATTAATTGTTGCCGACCCTTATGTGGGGTTTGCCCGTGTGGCACAACTGCTCGATACCACACCTAAACAAGCGTTAGGTATTCATCCGTCTGCACATATAGATCCTTCAGCCATTATTGGTGAAGGTGTTGCTATTGGCGCGAACGCGGTGATTGAAGCGGGTGTCATTTTAGGCGAAAACGTTCAAGTTGGTCCCGGTTGTGTTATTGGCCAAGACACTATTATTGGTTCTGGCTCGCGACTTTGGGCTAACGTAACGATTTATCATGATGTTCATTTGGGGCAAGACTGTCTTGTTCAGTCTGGTACCGTAATTGGTTCTGATGGCTTTGGTTATGCCAATGATCGCGGTAATTGGATTAAAATCCCCCAAACCGGCGGTGTTAGGATTGGTAATCATGTCGAAATTGGTGCGTGCACAAGTATCGACAGAGGGGCGTTGTCACATACTGAAATTCATGACGGTGTCATTATCGATAATCAGATTCAAATTGCCCATAATGTGATCATTGGTCAAAACAGTGCGATTGCTGGCGGTACAGTTATTGCGGGCAGTTCGACCATTGGTAAGTATTGTATTATTGGTGGTGACTGTGCAATCTCTGGGCATTTATCCATTGCTGATGGTGTTCATGTCTCTGGTGGGACCAATGTAACGAGTGTTATTCGTGACAAAGGCGTGTATTCTTCTGCTACTATTGCAATGGAAAACAAACTTTGGCGTCGTAACACTGTGCGTTTCCGTCAATTAGATGAATTATTTAGCCGAGTTAAACAGCTCGAAATAAGTGCCAAGGGCGACGAATAACCTATTATTCTGCCTTGATTAAGGAATGTAGTGTGTCAAACCAACTAAACACCATGGATATTAAAGAGATCCTTAAATATCTACCTCATAGATATCCATTTTTGTTAATCGATCGTGTGCTTGATTTCACCAAAGGTGTGCAATTACATGCGATAAAAAACGTCACAATTAATGAGCCATTTTTTCAAGGCCATTTTCCTGTACAGCCGGTCATGCCGGGAGTATTGATTTTAGAAGCAATGGCACAAGCTACAGGTTTACTTGCGTTTAAAACCATGAGCTCAGAGCCTTCTCCTGACGTATTGTATTATTTTGCGGGTATCGATAAAGCGCGTTTTAAACGGGTTGTTGAACCAGGCGATCAAATACATTTCCACGTCAAAATGATTAAAGAGCGCCGTGGCATTGGTGTATTTATTGGTGAAGCCTTAGTTGACGGAGAACTGGTTTGTTCTGCTGAAATTATGTGCGCACGTAGAGAGATTACAAAGTGATAGATAAATTAGCATTTGTTCACCCAACAGCCAAAATCGGACAAAATGTAACGATAGGCCCTTGGACCTACATTGGCGAAAACGTTGAAATTGGCGACGACACATGGATAAGCTCTCATGTCGTTGTTAAAGGCCCAACTGTCATTGGTAAAGGCAACCGTATATTTCAATTTGCCTCAGTCGGTGAAGAGTGCCAAGACAAAAAGTATGCTGGCGAACAAACACGCTTAATTATCGGTGATAACAATATCATTCGTGAGTCTGTGACTATCCACCGCGGTACCACACAAGACAACAATGAAACCCGTATAGGGTCAAACTGTTTATTTATGGCTTATGTTCATATCGCACATGATTGCGTTGTGGGAAATAATGTCATAATGGCTAACAATGCCTCAATTGCTGGCCATGTACATGTAGGTGATTGGGTTATTCTTGGCGGTATGACGGGCGTGCATCAGTTTGTGCGTATCGGTAATCACGCTTTCACAGCGGGGGCGTCTCTTATATTACAAGATGTGCCACCATTTGTGATGGCAGCCGGCTCACCTGCCGCTCCACGTGGATTAAACCTTGAGGGCTTAAAACGTCGTGGCTTTAGTAAAGAAAGCCAACGCGCCATTTTAAATGCCTATAAGGCAGTGTTCCGTAAGAGCTTAACCATTGAAGAAGCTAACGCCGAAGTCAGTGACATGGCCGAAAAAGATGAAAATGTAAAAGCCTTTATGGCATTTATTAATCATCCAGGTCGCGGCATTATTCGATAGAAGACACGATGACTCAACGTTCTCAAAAAGTCTTTGCCATTGTCGCCGGAGAAATCTCCGGCGATATTTTAGGTGCAGGCTTAGTTAAATCACTTAAAAAACGCCATCCTGATGCTCGTTTCATCGGCATAGGTGGTCCGCGCATGCAAGCGCTTGGATTTGAAAGTTTATTTTCAATGGAAGAGTTAGCAGTAATGGGCTTAGTGGAAGTGTTATCGCGCTTACCACGATTGCTTCATATCCGCTCAAGTTTAATTAACCAAATTACCGCACTATCACCAGATTGTTTTATTGGTATTGATGCGCCTGATTTTAATATCGGCCTTGAACTTAAGTTAAAAGCTAAAGGCATTAAAACGGTGCATTATGTTAGCCCTTCAGTGTGGGCATGGCGCCCGAAACGCATCTTTAAAATAGCTAAAGCCACCAACATGGTGTTGTCTTTATTGCCGTTCGAAAAAGCGTTTTACGATAAACATCAAGTCCCTTGCACATTTGTTGGCCATACCTTGGCAGATGACATTCCGATGCACAGTGATAAATTAGCCGCTCGTGCAGAGTTAGGTCTCGACCCAACTGCAGAATACCTTGCTGTATTGCCTGGTTCTCGTGGTGGTGAACTAGCCCAGCTTGCCGAACCTTTTATTAAAGCTGCTGTGTTGGTGAAACAAGCCTATCCAGATATTAAGTTAGTGACGCCTCTGGTGAATGAGGCGCGTAAACAGCAATTTACTGAAGCTTTAAAACAATATGCTCCAGATTTAGAAATTCATCTCATTGATGGTCACTCCCGTGAAGTGATGGCTGCAGCAGACTGTATTTTATTAGCGTCTGGTACCGCGACTTTAGAAGCAATGTTGGTTAAGCGTCCTATGGTGGTTTCTTACCGTGTAAGCCCGATCACTTATGCCATTGCCATTCGGATGATGAATATCAGCAATTATTCTTTACCTAATCTATTGGCAAACGAAACAATTGTACCTGAGTTGATGCAAGCGAATTGCCAACCACAATTAATTGCAGATGCGGTAATTGATCAGCTTAATAAAGATTTTGCACCGTTAAATGCCCGTTTTGAACAATTGCATCAATTGCTTAAATGTAATGCCAGCGAACGTGCAGCTGATGCCGTAGATGCTTTATTGACAACAGGCCCTTCAACATGACCAACCATGATTCAGTCCCTGTTGTGATAAAAAACATCACTCCAGAGCAAGTTGCCCTGATATCACAAGGTGTGGTTGCGGGGGTTGATGAGGTTGGCCGAGGTCCACTAGTGGGCGACGTGGTGACCGCAGCTGTGATTTTAGATCCTAATAAACCTATTGCGGGTTTAAATGACTCTAAAAAGCTCAGTGAAAAACGCCGTAATGCCTTATACCAAGATATTATGGTCAATGCTCTGAGTGTGAGTGTTGGCCGCGCTAGCCCTACAGAAATTGATGAGCTTAATATTTTGCATGCCACCATGTTAGCCATGCAACGTGCGGTTGCCGGGTTAAGTATTCAGCCACAACGCGTGCTAGTCGACGGTAATCGTGTACCTGACTTTGGTATTGCTAGCCATGCGGTTATCAAAGGTGATGGATTAGTGGCTGCCATCAGCGCTGCCTCAATTATTGCCAAAGTGACTCGAGATGCAGAAATGGATACGCTCGATCAGCAGTATCCTCAATATGGCTTTGCCCAACACAAAGGTTATCCGACTAAAGCCCATTTTGAAGCCTTAGCATTGCACGGCGTATTGCCACAACATCGTAAAAGCTTTAAACCTGTGGCTGAGTGTATTTTACTGCAGAATAAATCCTGATATTAAAGACAATAACCTAGTTTTCATTGGCGAAACTAGGTTAGTTTGATAGTCTAAACTCCGCTTTTTCATGTTATTACATTCATCTTTTTTCGAAGAATAATTAATCTATGTCCGATCCTCGTTTTGTTCATTTGCGCGTTCACAGTGATTTTTCGATGTCCGACGGCGTCGCAAAAGTTAAGCCCATTATTGCAGCGGCTGAAAGCCTTGATATGGCAGCGATAGCGTTAACTGATCAAAACAACTTTTGCGGCCTTGTAAAGTTTTATGGTGGATGCCATGGCGCAGGCATCAAGCCCATAGTCGGTGCTGACTTTTGGGTGCAAACCCCAGGGTTTGACAAAGAATTTTGCGCGTTAACCATTATTGCGATGGACAATGAAGGTTATCAAAATCTCACCCAATTAATCAGTGAAGCCTATTTGCGTGGGCAAATCGATGGCAGGGTGGTGATTGATCAAGATTGGCTGGTTAAATTTAACCGTGGGCTGATTATTTTATCGGGTGCCAAAGAAGGCGATGTGGGTAAAGCGTTATTAAAAGGCAACCAAAACCAGGTTGACGCTTTAGTGAGTTTTTACCAGCAACACTTTAACGACCGCTACTATTTAGAATTAATCCGAACCGGGCGGGCCGATGAAGAACGTTACCTGCACATGGCGGTTGAGCTTGCATCAAGCCGAGGTTTGCCGGTTGTTGCCACTAACCAAGTGGTGTTTTTAAAACAAGATGACTTTGAAGCCCATGAAATCCGCGTGGCGATCCATGATGGTTTTACCCTTGTAGATCCTCGTCGGCCTAAAACCTACAGCGACCAACAATATCTTCGCAGTCAGGAAGAAATGTGCGAGTTGTTTAGTGATATCCCTTCGGCGATACAAAATACCGTTGAAATCGCTAAACGTTGTAACGTCACCATTCGATTACATGAGTACTTTTTACCAAACTTCCCCACCGGTGACTTATCGATTGAAGACTTTCTTGTTGAAGTGTCGCGTAAAGGTTTAGAAGAACGTCTTGAGTTTTTGTTTCCTGATGAACAAGTTCGCGCTGATAAACGTGGCGAGTATGATGAGCGTCTTGAAATTGAACTCAAAGTGATTAACCAGATGGGGTTTCCTGGTTACTTCCTCATCGTAATGGAATTTATTCAGTGGGGTAAAGATAACGGTATTCCGGTTGGGCCAGGTCGTGGTTCTGGCGCTGGGTCATTGGTTGCTTATGCGCTTAAAATTACTGATTTAGATCCTCTCGAATACGATTTACTCTTCGAACGATTCTTAAACCCTGAACGTGTCTCGATGCCCGACTTTGACGTCGATTTTTGTATGGACCGTCGTGACGAGGTGATTGATCACGTTGCTGATCTCTATGGCCGTGAAGCGGTATCACAGATTATTACCTTCGGCACCATGGCGGCAAAAGCGGTAGTGCGTGATGTTGGTCGAGTATTAGGCCATCCATACGGTTTTGTTGAACGCTTAACAAAAATGATCCCGGCAGAACCAGGAATGACTTTAGCCAAGGCTTTTGAGGTTGAGCCATCGTTACCTGAAGCCTATGCTGCCGACGAAGACGTAAAAGAACTTATTGATATGTGTCGCCGCTTAGAAGGGGTGACACGTAACGCGGGTAAACATGCCGGCGGTGTGGTGATTGCCCCCACACGTATCACTGACTTTGCGCCATTATATTGTGATGCAGAAGGCTTAAACCCCGTTACCCAGTTCGACAAAAACGATGTTGAAACCGCGGGTTTAGTTAAGTTCGACTTTTTAGGTTTACGGACGTTGACCATTATTGACTGGGCGCTGCAGATGATAAATCCGCGCTTAGCCAAAGAGGGTAAAGAGCCGGTGCGAATTGAGGCGATTCGTCTTGATGATCCTGCCTGTTTTAGATTGTTGCAACGTTACGAAACTACCGCGGTTTTCCAGCTCGAATCTCGCGGTATGAAAGACCTCATTAAACGCCTGCAACCCGATTGTTTTGAAGACATGATTGCACTGGTTGCACTGTTTCGCCCAGGCCCTTTGCAATCAGGCATGGTTGATAACTTTATTGAACGTAAACATGGCCGTGAAGAGGTGTCGTACCCAGACTCTGAATATCAACACGAATCATTGAAAGAGTTATTGTCTCCAACCTACGGCATCATTTTATACCAAGAACAGGTTATGCAGATTGCTCAGGTGTTGTCAGGTTATACCCTTGGTGGTGCTGACATGTTGCGCCGTGCAATGGGTAAGAAAAAGCCAGAAGAAATGGCCAAGCAGCGCAGTATCTTTAAAGAAGGGGCTGTTAATAACGGCATCGACGGCGAATTGTCGATGAAAATCTTCGACTTGGTAGAAAAGTTCGCCGGTTACGGTTTTAACAAATCGCATTCGGCCGCTTATGCTTTAGTGTCGTACCAAACATTGTGGCTTAAAACTCACTATCCGGCGCAATTTATGGCGGCAGTTATGTCTGCCGACATGGATAACACCGACAAAATCGTTACCTTGGTTGACGAGTGCGAACGTATGGGGTTACCGCTTATTCCGCCCGATGTGAATAAAGGCTTATTTAAGTTTACCGTTGATGACGACCTTAATATTGTTTACGGCATTGGCGCCATTAAAGGTGTGGGTGAAGGCCCTGTCGATTCGATTTTAGAAGCTCGCAAAGATGGACCGTTTATCGATTTATTTGATTTCTGTGCCCGCGTTGATTTAAAAAAGCTCAATAAACGCGTCATCGAAAAACTCATTTTAGCAGGGGCATTAGACACGCTAGGTCCACATCGCGCCTCAATGATGGCAACATTACCCGAAGCCATCAGCGCCGCAGCACAGCATGCCAAGGCAGAAGCCATTGGCCAGCATGATATGTTTGGTTTACTCAATAGCGAACCAGAAGACAGTAAACAAAATTTTGTACAGTGTACGCCATGGCCAGACAAAATTTGGTTAGAAGGCGAGCGTGAAACCCTAGGGCTGTATTTGACTGGGCATCCCATAAATCAGTATTTAAAAGAACTCAAGCAATACACCAACGGCCGTTTAAAAGACATTCACCCAACCGAGCGTGGCAAAACCGTTAAGGCGGCAGGGCTGGTTGTCGCAACCCGAGTAATGATCACTAAACGCGGCTCAAAAATGGGGTTAGTTACCCTTGACGACAAAAGCGCCCGATTAGAGATCATGCTATTTACCGAGCCGTTTGAAAAGTTTGGTCATTTGCTTGAAAAAGACCGCATTTTAATTTGCGAAGGTGATGTCAGCTTTGATGACTTTTCTGGCGGCAACCGCATGAATGCCCGTAATGTGATTGATATAGGTGAGGCCCGAAGCCACTTTGCCAAAGCAGTTGAAATTAATGTACAAGGCAACGATATTAACCCTGAGTGGTTAGATACATTTGAGCAAACCCTCACGCCATGGCGTAATGGCGCGGTGCCAGTGGTGATTAATTATATCAAGCCAGAGGCGAGCGGGAAGATTACTTTAGGTGATGAATGGCGGGTAAACCCAAGTGATGAATTAATGCTATCGCTTGAACGATTACTCGGTTCACATAACGTCAAAATTACCTTTAATTAGGCAAATATCATGACTCATGCCACGCTGCCGTCTGACAATATCACAATCGCACAACTGTTAACCTTAATAGAGAACAGTGTCCTGCCTTTGTACCAACAAGGCGTGCAACTCAATGCCCATGCACCTAAGTTAGTGCTGGCTTACAGTGGCGGTGTCGACTCAGAAGTCTTAGCGTTTGGGTTAAGTGCCTTTGCCCAAAAACATCCACACATTGCATGTTTGCTTATTCACGTGCATCACGGTTTAAGCCCTAATGCCAATGTGTGGGTTGAGCACTGTATTAGCCGTGCTACTCATTACCAACTGCCGGTACAAATAGAGCGGGTTAAGGTAGAAAAAGGCCCAAGGGAAAGCTTAGAAGCTAAAGCCCGTGATGCGCGCTATGAGGCGTTTGATCGTTACCTTAATCCAGCTGATATTTTACTTACCGCTCATCATCAAGATGATCAACTCGAAACCCTATTGCTGGCCTTAAAGCGTGGCCAGGGGCCAAAAGGGTTAGGGGCAATGGCACCACTGCAAGTGTATAAGCAGTCATGGCTGCTAAGGCCACTATTAACGATTAGTCGGCAGCAAATTGAGCAATTTGCAGCTCAATATCGGTTAAATCACATCGAAGATGAAAGCAACCAAGACGACAGTTACGACCGCAATTTTCTGCGATTAGAGATTATTCCACGGTTAAAGCAACGTTGGCCAAGTATTGCCAGCACAGCGGCAAGAAGCGCCGCTTTATGCGCCGAGCAGCAACAAGTGATTGATGATGAAGTCAGTATTCGCTTACCCCATTGGTTAGCTTTACCAGGCAATACAGCGGGATTAATCACAGAGCCAACTGGGTTTAAACTGGCGCAGTTGAGTCAAATAAGCCCAGCTTGGCAAGCATTGCTGTTTCGAGGTTATTTACAACATTGCGGTGTGAGTTTGCCATCGCAATCGCAATTGCAGCAAATATTGACACAACTGCTTGAGGCAAAAGAGGATGCCAAGGTGGCAATACAATGGGGCGATTATCAAGTTAAACGTTTTGCCAATGTCGCTTATGCCTTGACCAATCTAGCATTAGCCCCAGTAGAGGCAGGGCGTTTGCAAAGTGATATTCGGGCGGTATTAGCAGGCGAGCTTAATCAAGCCTCGGGCAACATAGGGCAACAGAGTTTTAGTGTACAAATACAGACGCAAGAGCTCACGCAGCAAGATGGCTCTGCAGTCATACCGCGACTGGCCTTGCCTTTAGAGCAACTGGTGACGGTAAAATTTGGTGCAGCAGGCTCAATTAAATGTCAGCCACAGTTTGCAACATCGCAGCGCAGCAAACCACGTGAGCTTAAAAAGCTCTGGCAGGAGTGTCAGGTCCCGCCTTGGCGTCGCCAGCAAATACCATTAATTTTTTACGGTGATGTGTTAGTTGCCGCCATTGGATTATGGATAGACAAACGTTACCTGGCAGCGCCAGGCCAACCCGGCCTTAGTGTGCCACTTTTAACTTTCGGTGAAGCGCACTAAAGGTGCAAGGTAATAACAAGTTATAAAACGCTTAGGTGCTACGCCACTTTGCGACTAGAGACGATAAAAGCGGTAGCACTGTTTATTACTTCAGACTATATTGGTGAGTCTAGCCTTTATTGCTCAAAGCGTTCTAGCAGGATGAAGTCCGCGCTAATGCCGGGCCATTGCTACAATCATTTTCTTAATATTTAACAAAGGATGTTGTCTGTGAATACCTTTCGTTTATTAGCTGTATTGGGTGCGTTTTTAGTACCAAGCGTTAACGCCACGCCATTTCAATTTGATGAAAAAACCTACCGTCACGATGTAGAAACCCTCGCCAGTGATGAATTTGAAGGTCGTGGGCCTTTGTCTAAGGGCGAGACACTGACCGTTGAATATTTAGAAAAAGCATACAAAGCAATAGGGCTAAAACCGGGCTTTGGTGACAGCTATCGTCAAGCCGTGCCTATGGCTAAAATTACGGCCGATCAAACCATGCAGCTAACCATTGCTGATGTGGTGCTTAAAAATGGTCCAGATTTTACTGCCCGCACCGAACAAATTCAGCCTCAAGTGTCATTAGACAACAGCGACGTTGTGTTTGTGGGTTACGGTATTAATGCCCCAGAATATCAATGGAACGATTACGCCAATGTTGATGTCACAGGCAAAACTGTTATTGTGTTAGTTAACGACCCAGGCTTTGCCACACAAGACCCAAACGTGTTTAAGGGTAATGCCATGACCTATTATGGCCGCTGGACCTACAAATACGAAGAAGCTGCAAGGCAGGGCGCCAAAGCCGTGTTTATTGTGCACGAAACCGCGCCAGCGGCTTATGGCTGGAACGTGGTTGAAAACAGCAATACCAATACCAAATACACCTTAGTGGATAACCACAAAAACCAATCGCACATCGGGGTTATGGGCTGGGTTTCGCACCCTAGTGCACAAAAAATCTTTAGCGCAGCAGGCCTTGATTACGACACGTTGAAACTCAGCGCCGCAAAGCCTGGTTTTAAAGCGATACCTCTTAAACTTAACGCCAATTTAACCCTCAAAAATCAAATCGAATTGGCGACCTCTTATAACGTTGCCGGCATTTTACCCGGCAGTTCACAAGCCGATGAATGGCTCGTCATGCACGCTCATTGGGATCATTTAGGCAAAACCATAGAAGACGGTAAAACGGTTATTTTAAACGGTGCAGTGGATAATGCTTCTGGCGTGGCTGGTGTATTACAGCTTGCACGTCATTTTACCGACCAAGCCAGCGCGCCCAAACGCTCAATTTTATTTTCAACGTTCACAGCAGAAGAAACCGGATTGATTGGCGCGCAATACTTTGCTGAAAATCCACCGGTACCAACTAAACAGTTGGTGTCATTTCTTAATATCGATGGTATGAACGTTGGCAATGGCGTGGATTACATTTTGCGATATGGTCAAGGCGTGTCTGAACTTGAAAATTATTTAGATGCCGCCGCCAAAGCACAAGGCCGTGTGGTTAAAGCAGACCCTCGTCCACAAAACGGCCTAATGTTCCGCTCAGACCATTTTGCGCTTGCGCAGCAAGGGGTCCCTGGATTGTTGTTTATGAGCTTAGGCGACACAGACCCTGATTATATTGCTCATAAATATCATCAGGGCGCAGACGATTATGACGCCAGTTGGCATTTAGGCGGCGTAAAGCAGGATCTTACTTTAATCAGTGACATTATTGAAAAGCTTGCCAACAACAACGACTGGCCAAAATGGCTTGAAGAATCAGACTTTAAAAAGCGTCGAGCGCAAGATGGTAAGTAGTGTTAGCTAGTTGGATAAAGAGAGGAGGCGACAGCCTCCTTTTTTATTAAAAGCGGCGTACGGTTTGCGGCCACCACGACGTTAGTGGCTATTTTTCAAATCATGGGGGGCATTGTTTTCTCTTATTCAAGTGAGTCATAAGCAGCTTAACTTCTTGTGGCGTCATAACTACAGGTAGTTTTGTTTGTTTTTTACTGCGGGCAAAATTTAAGTTTAACGAAAGCTCTTTTTTATTATGTGCTTGTATAGAAATGACAAGGAATTGAGTGCCGTGGCTTGCGTTCGTGGTGCAACGTCTTGTTTTAACACTAAGTACTCTAGATAGCGTTCGACTTCATTGTCTCCCATTGAGGCGGGGTGGCGCTTATCATGAAAATGGATATAAGATGCAATCCATTTTAGGTACGTATCCACGGTACGTAATGAGTACTGACGTACCAACATATAATCAGCGATATAATTTAAAAATGGAGAGCGCGTTTTCATGTCATCACCAACACAAGTAACTGTATAAGTATGGCGCTGTTCCATTTCTGTGTTGTTATTGGATATAGCACCTCCCAATTTGGGTAACGTTAAAAACGAAAATATCGTTCGATTTGATTGATTTGGTCGGTTGTGTTAATGTGTGTGTAATCAAGATGAGGGTCTTTAGATGTTTACACTAAATGCAAACGAAGCAAAAACTAATTTCGGTAAGATGCTTTTGAAAGTTCAATCGGAACCTATTGAAATTAAAAAGAACGGCAACCCTGTCGCAGTGATTGTCTCCAGTGAAGAATACAACCGTTTTGAAGAATTGAAAATGGAGCTTGTTCGATCACGCTTTGAAAATATTGATGAAGATGACCTTATGGACGGGAATGACTTTTTGGATGAGTTAGATTCTGGAAAGTATGATTAATGAAGAATACTCCATTCTTACTTAGAGGTCATGCAAGAAAAGATTTAGAGTCTATTCGCAAGTACACAATCAAAAAGTGGGGAAATCCACAATGGTTAAAATATAAAGAGATCTTGCGAAAAAGAATGCAAGCTTTAGCCAATAATCCAAATCTGGGATTGTCCATTGATGAGGTTTCTAGAGATGGTTATAGATTTCCAGATGGTAAGCATGTTTTCTATTATTTAAAGAGAGAAAATGATGTTGTTTTTGTTGGATTTTTATCTAATAAAATGGCTCCTGAAAAACACCTTGAAAGAATTAAAAATATAGATTCAGAGTTAAATTTATGAAGTTGACTAATGAAGATCGTCATTTTTTGATAACGAGGATTTTAAATGGAGCTGCAATATCATCTATTGCAGCAGAATTAAAATGCCCCAAAAGTACAGCATCAAAGGTCTTTGAAACTGCGGTTACTCGTATCTTCAGACATGTTAGGCATTCAAAAAATTACTCGATTGAACAAGCAAGACAAGATAAAGAGCTTATAGAGCAACACCTTGAAGATTATCTAAATGGCTCATGGTTTACTGAATATAAGGGACTAGAGTCATCGGCTAGCATTTATAATCTTAATATTAAATCTAATATAGCCAACCCTCTTGTCTCTAAAAACATATCAACGATAGAGCAGTTGATAAATTATCCTAAATGTAAGCTTTTGAATATAGACGGCATAGGTAAAAGAGCTATTGAGAAAATAGAAATGGCATTGAAAGAACAGGGTTTTTCACTCAATATGTGACCATTACAGTCGATGTAATATCAATATCGATCAAAATGCTTTACAACGCCAAAATCACCCAGCTTTCATCATCTTTTGATTGTATTCATTAATGCGCGCCAATAAGGTGTGATTCTTTATAAAATCAAGAAAAACTAACTATTCCACCCATACTTCTAATCCTAAGTGATTTTTGCCCAAAATCCGCTGCTGTTTAGCTTATAAATGATCAGATAGCCCTGAACTTGAGGCCGTTGAAGAAAATGACGTGAGCTAGCCAAGGATGGCGAGCTAGCTTTAGAGGGGAAGGGACGCCCCATCTGAAGCGTTAGCATTTTCATTCTTTACCATAAAGAGGTGGCCGAAGCAGACTTCAAATGCGGTCAAAAGCTGGATCTGACCACGTCGCGAAATTATCGCAGCTATCGTTTAATAACAAGAATGATAATTTTGATATGGCGGCTGGGCCAATTCTTTTATAAAGAGTAAAGAGGGAACAGCCGTTGGTTTCCTTTTGGTCTGGTGTGGGCGAAGCGCCACGACGTTAGTGGCCGCTGGCCATAAAAAGCTTAACCATCTTAAGCCAAAGATGATTTTACCACTAAACAAGAAACTTGTTTCTGTTTACCATACTGCATGACCTGTGCAAGTTCTGCCTGGCTGATGGGTACGTAAGCGGCGTTTATCGCATCTTTTTGCGCCTCAACAAACGGGTCGTGGATAAACATAAATTGCTCGTTGTAACCGCTTAAAACCACCCAATGTGGGCCTTTTTCTCCATTAAAACGATAGGTGCTGATCATCAACAGCACCACACATCCTTGGTCTATCCATTGTTTTAACTGAATGATTGTGGGCGAAGCGTTATGCACCACAATGTGTTGTGAAGCCAACTGCTGGCAAAAATCATTGTGTACTAGGGTGATAACGGCTTTTTTGTTTTTATCGCGCACGCTATCAATAAATGGTACCGACGAAGATTGACTGTAAATGGCAATCTGTAAGCCTCGCTTGATAGCCGCCAAGGCTAAGCCATGCACGCTGCAACCGCCATGGCCGCTGGTCATAAATATGGTAGTGGCTTCGCGCCAAATACTTAACTCATCCACTCGACTGGGGTTATATTGTGGTTTTACCGCACTCATCGCCATCATTAAACATGCTGCGCCGCAGGTAAACGGCGTGGTTTGTACATACAAGGGCATTTTTATCACTTTGCTTGGCCCCGGCGGGTCTAGGCGTTTATGCATTCGCACGCCATCGGCCAGGTCATCGTAATAATGCACTAAGGTTTTAAGCACCTTATAACCCATTTTTAAATAAAGATTTTTTGCGGCGATATTGTCGTTTCTCACTTCGAGGCGTAATGTAATAAAGCCACGTTCGACAACTGTTTGCTCGCAGCGCTTAACAAGCTCAAAAGCGATATTGCGGCCTCTAAACTCAGTCGCAACGGCAATTGAGTACAGCCTAGCGAGGCGAGTGCCACGATGAAACAGCACCAATGCATAAGCGGCAATGATGCCATCGACCTCGGCGACTAATAAATAATCTAATGGCGAGTTGATAAAACGTTTCATTTGTCGAGGGCTAATTTTATCGCCGTTAAAGGCATTATTTTCAATGCTATTGAGTAGGGGTAAGTCGGTGAGGTTAGCTTGGCGCAGCAGCATGAGTCGGCTCGAAATGGCAAACAACTAGTGGGTTAATTTACGCGCTAAACCGCATAAGAGGCAATAGATATTTATGGCTCAGTTTTTAATTGTCACCGACGATGTCAATGATTGGCGTCCTTATTTGCCTAGTGATCATATGGTCACGGTTCATGATTATTTAGAGATGGGGGCATTTGCAGATCAAAGCGCGATGCAAGTGATTAACCTATGTCGTAGTTACGATTATTTGAGCACAGGGTATTATTGCTCGCTCATGGCGGAGGCGCGTGGCCATCGTGTTATTCCGAGAGTCATGACCATTAATGATTTATCTCAAGACCGTTTTTTTAGCCTGCCACAAGCGGGGTTAGATAAATTGCCCGACAGCGTTACCGATATTTCGATGAAGGTGTTTTTTGGTTATTGTGATAACCCGTCACTTGATAAAATTGCCCGCAAAATTTTTGAACGTTTTACCGTGCCGGTATTGCAAGTGAATTTGTTAAAAATATCTGGTCGTTGGCAAGTCGACGTTATCGAGCCTGCTGCATTTCAAGATTTAACTGACCCTGAGCAAGACTTATTTGCTCAATACCTTGAGGTATTTTCGCAAAAAGTGTGGCGATTACCTAAACCATCAAAACGCTACCGTTATGAAATCGCAATGCTGGTGGACGAGCATGAAAAAATGCCGCCGTCAGATAAGTCTGCACTTAAATTATTCACTAAAGCAGCCAATCGTATTGGTATGGATTTAGTGCAAATAGGCAAACACGATCTAGCGCGCTTGAGTGAGTTTGACGGCTTGTTTATTCGCTCAACCACTAACATTAGTAACTTTACTTATCGATTTGCCAAAGCGGCTGAGCAGCTTGGTTTAATTGTGATGGACGACCCCGAATCCATTATGAAATGCACCAACAAAGTGTTTTTAACTGAGCTGCTAAATAAGCATAAAGTGCCAGTACCTAAAAGTGTGATTTTTAAAGCGTCGGATAAAAACTGGGCTGACGATGTGATTAATGCTATAGGTTTACCCATAGTGCTAAAAGTACCCGACGGGGCGTTTTCACTGGGGGTGGTGAAAGTTAAAGACCGCCAAACCTTGCTTGAGCAAGCTGAAAAAATCTTTGCTCACAGCGCGCTCATTTTAGCGCAGGCCTTTATGCCAACCGATTATGATTGGCGCATTGGCGTGTTAAATCGCCAACCAATCTATGCTTGTCGTTATTTTATGAGCCGTGGTCATTGGCAGATTTATCAACACCATCAAAGTGGTCGAGTGAGTAGTGGCGACTTTGATTGTATCGATTTAAAAATGGTACCGCATAATATTGTCGATGCAGCGGTTAAGGCGTCAAACTTGATTGGCACTGGGCTTTATGGCGTTGATTTAAAAGAAATCGATGGCAAAGCTTATGTGATAGAGGTAAATGATAACCCAAGTATTGACCATGGGGTAGAAGACCTCTTTTTAGGTGACTTGGTGTATGACCGTGTGATGACCGAGTTTTTAAGGCGAATTCAGCTTCGCGGTATGTAATAAACTAATGACTAATATGCCCTTATCTATGCAGATTAAGGGCGACATAATCAATTAGTTGCTTGCTCAAACGCAATACAGTACAGCGGATCGTTTAGCTATCTCCACTAATGCGATAGCAATTACGTCCATCGGCTTTGGCGGTATACATGGCTTTGTCTGCTCGGTCATACAAATTATCAGCATCTTGCGGAGGAATTGACTCAGCAACCCCTAAGCTACATTGAATGTCATACTCAATGAGCTCAGCATGTTTTGGCATCATATCTATAATCCGCTGACAGACAATTTTTGCCGCTTCAGCATCACCTTGAGTAATAATGACAAACTCGTCGCCGCCCAGTCTAAAAGCCTGGTCGGTATTACGAATCGCTTCGTTAATTAACTCAGCAAAGCCGACTAAAACAAAATCACCCGCTTTATGACCGTAGCAATCGTTAAGTTGTTTAAACTTATCTAAATCAATCACTATTAACGATACCTGACCTTGAAAACGATTGGCACGAGCTAAGGCTGTTTCAATTGCTTGGCGATAGTAATAACGGTTGCCTAGCCCTGTTAATGCATCAAACATAGCTTGGTTAGACATGCTTTGGTATTTAAGTGCATTATTAAGTGGCTGAATAAGCATGCTTTCTAGTCGTGCTAATATACTAGCTTGAGCCGGTCTAAGCGGCGCCGCTAACTGATAGGTCACGACAAATAGGTCTTGTTTGTCTACAATAGTGCGTTGCAGTTCAATACCGTAATGACGTCCCCAGACAAACTTTTGTTTGTCCAAAGTCAACTGCATTCCTTTAATCGGCAAATGTTGTCCTAGAATTTTGCCGAAACAGGCAAAAACTGTCCTAGGATCTAAACTTCCATGTAGTTGTTGAATTACGTGAATAAGGTCAAGTTCTAAGTCCATATTCAAGTAAGCGTCTGAACGGTACCAGTAGTCTTCAGGATACAGCTCTGATGTAGATGCGAAATCCATAGTATTTACCCCAGTACGTTACAACTAATTACTTTGTTTTAGCAATAATCGTGCCCATGAAAAAAATTCTATAATTATTAGTTGTTTGATGATTTACTGTAGAGATTAAATATGCGTAAATTCCCTTTCGACATTTTTTTGACAAGGAGCCCATACCGTAATGGAACACAGCATTTTTATTCATATTCTCTCAATGCTTGTGATTGCAATTGTGGCGATTGCATTATTACGACGTATGGGGTTGCCTGCCATATTGGCCTACTTGTTAACAGGCGTCGTTAGCGGCCCGAGTGGTTTTCATTGGTTTACCCAGTTGCAAATGCAGTCAGTTGCCGAGCTTGGGGTGGTGCTATTGATGTTTACTCTAGGCCTTGAGTTTTCGGTCCCGAGGCTATGGGCCATGCGCCGCACCGTGTTTGGCTTAGGGAGTGCGCAAATGATTGTGACCGCACTGGTGGCGGGTGGCATTGCCATGTTAGTTGGGCAAAACTTAGTGGCCGCTGTCGTTATTGGTTCGGCGATAGCATTGTCGTCAACCGCCATTGTGCTCAAACTGCTTAATGAACAAAACTGGTTACGCAGACGCCACGGTGAGTTATCTGTCAGTGTGTTGTTATTTCAAGATTTAGCCGTAGTGCCTTTACTCATATTAATGCCGTTACTTGCCAATGATGGCACCCAAATGAGCTTTAATGCCATTGCTTGGGGGTTGCTCACCGGCATTTTAGCGTTTTTAGGGTTAATGTCGTTTGGTAAATGGATTTTGCCGCGTATTTTCGATGAAGTCGCGCGATCGCGTTCAAACGAGTTATTCGTATTGTCTACTTTGGTGGTGGCGTTAGTCACTGGTGCATTTACCCAGTGGCTAGGGTTATCTATGGCATTGGGAGCATTTATTGCCGGTATGTTGTTAGGTGAGAGCCAATATCGTAGACAGTTAGAGGCCGATATTAGGCCGTTTCGTGATTTACTCATGGGGTTGTTTTTTATCTCGATAGGCATGTTGCTCGACTTTAACTTAGTGATGCAATATTGGTGGCAAGTGATACTGATCCTAGTGAGTGTGGTGTTGGCTAAAGCGATGATTATATACGGCTTACTGAAATTGGTGGGTGAGAATGGCAAAATCGCATTAAGTACCGCTATCAGCTTAGCTCAAGTGGGTGAGTTCAGTTTTGTATTATTAGCACTGGCGGTGAACTATCAATTACTCGAAACAGAAGTCAGCACGGTACTCGTGGCCGTTGCGGTGATTTCAATGTCGATAGCGCCGTGGCTTATTCGTCATAGTATTGATATTGCTAAAAAGCTCACGGGAGGCCATAAAAAGCCACAAAATGAACCATTAGAGGTTAATTTACCCATCAATGATGAGAGCGATTTCGTGCTGATTTTAGGCTACGGCCGGGTGGGGCAAACGATAGCCCGCTTTTTAAAAACTGAAGCCGTACCCTACATTGTGATGGACCTAGACCCAACGCGTGTGACAGAGGCTAGAGCGGCGGGAGAAAATATTTACTTTGGCGACGCTTGTCGTATGGCGTTATTAAAGAAAATGGGGATTCGACAGGCTAGCCTTGTGGTGGTGACTTTTTGCGAGCCAAGGCAGTCTGAAGAGTGTTTAGCCGTGGCTCGAAAACTGGCCCCAGAGGTTAAAATTTTAGTGCGCACTCGCGATGATGCTAATTTACATGAGCTTAAAGAGGCAGGAGCAACGCAAGTGATCCCTGAGTCACTTGAAGGGAGCTTGATGTTAGTGTCGCAAGTGCTGTTTAAATGCGGTGTGCCGTTAACTCGGATTATTAAGCGCTTAGAGTCTGAGCGCCGTAACCATTACCAATATTTGCACGGCTTTTTTTCTGGTACTGAAACCGATTTTACCCTCGATTTATTACATGCGGTGTCGTTAGCCAATGGCGCCAGTGCGGTAGGTAAAACGGTTGCCGATATACCGTGGCAAACCTTAGATGTTGAGTTAAGAGCCGTGCGCCGACGTGGTGAAGAAATGGACCCACCGCCTGCAGACTGGATTTTAAGGCGTAATGATATTTTGATGTTAGTGGGTAAACCGCGCAGCATTGAAAAAGCCGAAGAGTATTTATTGCAAGGCTAAATCCATTGAACCAAAACACCATCAATAACGTACGGTGTTTTAAATCCATTTATTGTTGGTTGGCGTTATTGAGTCTCATTCGTTTATGGATATGACTAAACGTCACGTAGATGTTTCACGCTCATACAACCATATATTGATTACTAAGCCGTGGATCTACTCATTGATACCCTATATTGAACTTGGTTTTACTTTTTTTGTCCTACTGTGGAGATTTCTCTATTTATCCAGAGTTCAAGTTATTTACTCAGAGTTGTCTTTTTAGCCATCTGATATCGTTAGTTTTTATTTTTTGAGTATGTTATGTACCGCGAGAGGGTCAAGAATGGTGTTGCTGAGTTGGTTGCTATTAACTGCGATTTCGTTGGGATTTTTTGTTTATCGATTAAATAGGGTGACTCAATATATTTGCCATTATATTAAGGACAATTATCCAAAGGTGTATGATGAGTGTCAGCGCGTTGGCAGTAAAATGGGACAAGCACAAAAAGGCACCGAAGTGATGTTGATGGAATCGTTTAATACCGGTGATATTTCTCATCTTAACGATGCGACTTTACACAATTATCGGCAACAGCTAAGCCGTTTAAAAGCAGGGCTGGTGTGTTCGCCTTGGTTACTCATGTTATTAATCAATCTGTTGTGTGAATATTGGTAACTCACAAGGACGCATGAATACCCATTGGCTTTTTACCAAACAATGTATCAACATCATCTGCTTTTATCGAAATAGGCCGCGCTTTTTGTTTTCACGCCCAGAGTAAACTTTTCATTAACCCCCTACGTACTAAGTGAATAATCAACCTCAACTCTGGATAGTAAATGCATTTCAAACAGCTCTTTGCACCGATAACGACTCGCTATTGACGCGCAGATTTGCCTAAGGCCTGTTGATCTTTGCTGGTTGAATTGGGTTCGAGTTAAAAACGTGTTAATCGAGGCGAATGGATTGATGCCTAGTTATCTAAGCAACTCTTTATTCGCAAAGCATCATTCAACAAAGAGTAAAATGTTTTAAGCCGAACCTTTCAGGCAGCGTTTGTTGCAAAAACAACCTTGAAAGTTCAACAGACCCTAGATATTGTCTGCTTTCTTCCATAGAATGGTAAGTTAACTTTTTATCAGCAGTGATAATTTATCTGCTGGTTTTTTATTAGGTATATTGATGTCGGCGAAACTGTTTAATCTTCCCATTAAGCTTTCATTAGAGATGATTGCGAAACTGTTTTCGGCCACGCAAATTCAAAAAGCACAAAACTACTTGATCCAGGGTCGAGTACTTGAAGTGACTGCCAGCAGTAATAATCATGATATCGAAGCTTATGTCGAAGGCTCTGCAGATGAGCCTTACCGTCAAGAAATCACCCTCGTTAATGTCAACCACAAAATTGTTATGCGCTCGCATTGCACTTGCCCTGTTCGCAGTAATTGTAAACATGTTGCCGCGGCCATGCTGGCGCTGGTAGACAAAAAGCCAGTAGAAGAACAGCGTATATATCAGTGGTTACGCCAGCTTGACGAACAAAAAACGGTCAGTGAATATGACGATGATCAAGAAGAGAAAGATCGCGTTATCTATGTATTATCTAATGACCCCAATGGTATTTTTGTCGAATTCAAACGCAGTAAACTCAATAAAAAAGGTCAATATAATAAAGGCAGCAAGCTAGCGTTAACTGATATTCGTTACAGTATGCCCTGGTGGATTGACCCTGAAGATAAACAAATCATTAGCTTGTTATTGTCGTCAAATAACCACGGCTCAAAAATTTATATCGACGGTGAAATATCCTATTTAGCGTTAACCAAAATGCTCGCTGAGCAAGTGTGCTTTTGGGAAGAAAATCGCACCCCGCTCACCTGGGCTAAATCAATCGCGCCAGAGTTTATTTGGTGTGAACTCGATAAAAAACACACGCAAATGCAAATGCGCATGCCCGGCCTTGAAAACTGGGAATTTATTGCCACAGAGCCACCATTGTATGCTGAGCTCGATTATTTACGCCTAGGCAAAATCGACACCGATTTATCGGCCAAAAAGCTAGGTTTATTGCAACATATGCCGCCTGTACCTCTGGCGCAGGTTGACCAAATTAGCCACAAAATGCTGCAACACTTTTCACCCAAAACGGTACCAGTGCCAAGTGAAATTGATTTTTGCGAAATCAACGACCCACTCAAAACCAAATTGGTTTTTACTCGCGAAATTTATGCCAATAATCCCGTATTACAGCCGGTTATCCGAGTAGAGCAACATTATGGCGATGTCAGTTTTAATGCCTCACTTAAACCTGAACGCATCAGTTTGGTCAAAAAAGGCAGTGTTCAATATCAAGTGCATCGTCAAGTAGAACAAGAATTAGCCAATTTACAAGCCTTGACGGAAGCTGGCTTAGTGAGTTTTATTCCCAGTGAATATGCCAATCAGCCTGAGTATTATTTAAGCGTGGGCTTGTTGCCAGAATCTATTTTTGAATGGTCTGATTTAACTGAAAATGGCCTAGAGGCATTAACTGCATTAGGTGTAGACATTGAGTTTGAAGATGACTTTGACTTAAAAATTGTCGATGCGCAGCTAGATGTAGATTTGGTTGACGATGATGAATCAGGCTGGTTTTCGCTGTCGTTGAGCGCCGATATTGAAGGTCAAAATGTCCCCTTATTAGCACTGGTAGCCCGTTGGTTACAACAAAATGGTGAACCCGCCGACGAAGACGAATTGATTTTACCCGGGCCAAATGGCGGCTTTATTAAAATTAAAGCCAAAACCATTAAGCCATTGATTTCTATTATTCAAGAATTGTTTAACCGTCATTCGGGCGAGCAGCTGACAATACCGCGTAACCGTGCTCACATTCTTAATGACTTGTCTGCCAGCGATGTGCGTTTACTTAATGGCGAACGGGTGCGCAATCTGGCAGCAAAATTAGCTGAATTTAAAGGTGTCACGGCAGTTGATTTACCCACCGGCTTACATGCCACATTGCGTGATTATCAAAAACAAGGTTTTGATTGGCTGTGCTTTTTAAAAGAGTATCAACTGGGCGGTATTTTGGCCGATGATATGGGCCTTGGTAAAACCATTCAAACTTTGGCTTTTTTACTAAAAGCCAAGCAAGAGGCCACACAGCATCGCACCAGCTTAATTGTATGCCCAACCAGTTTGGTAGGTAATTGGCTTAAAGAAGCCAACAAGTTTGCCCCGTCACTGAATGTGGTGGTGATTCATGGTAATAAACGTCAGCCATTGTTAGAGCAAATCGATGATTTTGATGTGGTGGTGACAACCTACCCGTTAATGCTGCGCGATGAAGCGATTTACAGTGATTATGTATTTGATCATATCATCTTGGATGAAGCTCAGCAGATCAAAAATGCCCAAGCTAAAGTGACCCAAGTGATTAAAACCTTAAAGGGTAAATTCCGCTTATGTTTGTCAGGCACGCCGCTGGAAAACCATTTAGGCGAGCTTAAATCATTGATGGACTTTTGCTTGCCGGGCTTATTAGGTCAGCACACTTACTTTAATAAAGAGTTTCGTGGGCCGATTGAAAAGCAAGCGGATGTAGAAAAGTCAGTATTGCTCAGTAAGCGAATTTCGCCGTTTATGCTGCGGCGCACCAAAAAAGAAGTGGTGTCTGAGCTGCCTGAAAAAACTGAGATTATCCAAACACTTGAGCTTGAGAAAGATCAGCGTAATTTGTATGAGTCTATCCGCTTAGTGATGGAGAAAAAACTTCGTGAATTATTTGCCAAAAAAGGGGTGTCGAGCAGCCATATTGAGTTTTTAGATGCATTGCTAAAATTACGTCAGGCCTGTTGCGATCCACGCCTTGTTAAACTTGAGCAAGCTCAACATGTGAAAGACAACGCCAAGCTCACCTGGTTAATTCAAAACCTGCCAGAAATGATTGAAGAGGGCCGTAAAATCCTTATTTTCAGTCAGTTCACCGGTATGCTGGCGTTGATTGAAGATGAACTTAAAACCCTGGGTATTCGCTACAGTAAATTAACCGGCCAAACACTCGACCGCCAACCCCAGATAGATGCTTTTCAAGAAGGCGATAACTCGGTGTTTTTAATCAGCTTAAAAGCCGGTGGTACAGGGCTTAATTTAACTGCGGCTGATACGGTTATTCACTTTGACCCCTGGTGGAATCCTGCCGCTGAACGTCAGGCAACCGATCGGGCTCACCGTATTGGTCAGCTTAATCCGGTATTTGTGTATAAGTTAATTGCCCAGGGCACGGTTGAAGAGAAAATTCAAGAAATGCAGCAGCATAAACAAGGTTTGGCCGACAGCATTTTATCCGATGGCACTCAAGGGCCGTGGCAAGGTAACGCCGAAGATTTACTGGCGCTGTTGAGTTAAGACTGAGTCGTTAAGTGTTGATCATTTTGAGTAAACGCGAGCTAATTTGAGGTTACAGCATTGCCATCAATGTACTATAAACGTGGTTCTGGTGCACCAAGGTCAAGACGTGGCAATCGTGCAACGCCTGCATTGCATATGGACTATTTTGAGCAAGTGTTTGCTGAGCTGCACCGTCACCCAGAAAAAATCGCTATTGTGAGACACAACATCGCAGAATTTCAAGCGCAGCCTTTTTTGAAAAAGGGCTAATACCATTGTGCATTAATAAGTGACCACTCAGAATGCGTCCAGCGGTTTTTGATTAAGGCGTCGCTATGCAGTAATGGCTGTTCCCTTTCAAATAGCGAGAACGCAGAACAAAAGCCGCTGGGGCATTCCTTTCAGGCGAGTTTTAAAAGGGCTTACACTGCGTTGCATTACTTCGAAAGAGAATCACTATTCATTCAGTCATGCGCCTTGTCTAAGCCCTTTTAAACTCTCGCTGAGTGCATCATTTATTAACGCACAATGGTATGGCATACCGCCATTGATAGATTGCTACTGGTGTTTGAAGACAATGATGACATTGAATTGCTCTATAGGCAGGTCATGAGCGACGATATCGGTCAGCGGGTAAGACGCTACCCGCTGATTTTTAAAGGCATTATTTCACCCGCTAGCAAAACAGCAGATGAGCTATAACGAGCTTTGCATTACTCTGTGAGCAAATTCCGCTGGGCCGGCTAAAATCGCCCGGCCTACCGCCACTAAATCCACTTGCTTGGTGGCTAAAATGGTTTCGATGTAATCTACGCTTTCAATACCGCCAACACCTATAACCGCCGCAGTGGTTTTGCCGGTTAACGGCGCGGCATCTTCAACTAAAAAGCCTTCGCCGCGTTTATCTTTAGGGCGATTCCAGCCGCCAATACCGGACGATACATTGAGTATTTCAACGCCCGCAGCCACTAACCATTGGCTTATTTGTGCCATGTCTGCATGAGATAACCCGCCCGGGTAGCCATCTTGCCCCGGAATACGGGTCATTACCGCTAATCTCGGTGCCAGTTGTTTAATGTGAGTCACAATTTCAATTAATATTCTGGCGCGGTTTTCAAGCTTACCGCCGTAAATGTCTTCACGTTGGTTGGTTAATGGCGATAACCACTGATTAATGCCGTAACCGTGAGCACAATGGATTTCAACTAAATCAAAACCAGCTTTGTCTGCACGTATAGCCGCTGCCACAAAATCTTGTTGCCACTGTTTAATATCGTCCATTGTCATGGCCCGTGGGGTGGGTAATACACGGTCGTATGCGGGCACCGTAATGCCAGAGGGCCCCATGATATCACTGCTAATGCCTGCGCTGTCTTTGCCACCGCAATGGGTAATTTGTAATCCTGTTTTAACGCCAGCATTATGCAGTGTTGTGGCTATCTGGGTTAATCCTGGTAAACATGCGTCATCGTGGGCACCGAGCTGGTTAGCTTCACTGCGCCCTGCCAAATTAACATGGCTGTATTCAACCATCACAAGGCCCGCACCTGATTGAGCAAGATGATGATAATGCGCAATGGTGGTGGGCGTAGCTAAGCCATTTTCGTCCGCGGTTTGTGATGCCATGGGCGGTACCACTAAACGGTTTTTAAGGGTTAATCCGCTGGTTAAGGTTAATGGAGTAAAGCGCAGTGCAGTCATTGAAAATCCTATAGGGTAATGGCAACCAAGATACCTGCTAGCAGCATGATACAGCCAGCAGTACGATTAATCATAATGGCAGCTTTAGTTGAGCTAAACACTCTCTTGGCACTCGATGCCAAGTATGCATAAACAAGGTTTGCTGAACCAAAAGCACCAGTGGCGATGGTTAAAATAATGATGACATCCAAGAAGCTGACTTGAGTCATAGGTACAAATGCCGGGAAAAAGCTCACATAAAAAATCAGCGCTTTAGGGTTTCCTAACGTGATTACGATGCCAGTGAAAACATTTTTAGTAAAACTGGCTTTGGCCGTATCCACAAGTTGGATGCCATGTGCTGTTGCGCGCAACATACTTAAACCAAGCCAACACAAATACAACGCGCTGGCGTATTTAATCAGTTCAAATGCTGGTCCCATTGCCTGAGCGATGGCAGCTAAACCAAACAAGGCTAATAAAATATACAAAAAGTCGCCAAGCAATACGCCAAGTGTTAACGCTGCGCCATGCATAAAGCCATTTGAGAATGATCGTGACACCACCGCAAATACCGCAGGCCCAGGGACAATAGCCAAAATAACCATGGTAAAAAATAACGCGATAATCTGTTGGTAAGCCATGAATTGTCGTTAAATACGGTGTAGGAACATTCGGGCGATTATATCGTAAGTTGATACAGAAAATGGCGCGATAAACTATCAATTGTGTAATCCATTATGTCTAAAAATAAGAGTGTCTAAAAATAAAAGCGTCTGAAAATAAGAGTGTCAGAAAATAACAGGGGAGATGTGCTACATTGTGTGTTAATTCAAGCCGATAGCCATTTTTGCAAGGAATGTTGTGCAGTTTATTTTATTAACCCATCCAAGAGAGCGGCTTCGTGCCACCAATACCGGCCAATTAGTGTTACAAGCATTAGGTGAACGCGCTCAAGTGATTGAATGGCATCGCAAACAGCCAGATGCGGCATTACTTGCAGCAATTGAGGCTGGACGTGTGGGGGTGGTGTTCCCAACCGATGAACCGCTAAATCTGACTGTCGACTCTGCTGGAGATTTACAAGCGTCCACACAAGAGTGTGCGCCGCCTTTTGACTATTTACTGTTGATTGACGCCACCTGGCAAGAAGCCCGTAAAATGTATAATCAAAGCCCATATCTTAAAAGCTTAGTGAAAGTGGGATTACAGCCAACACATGCCTCTATTTATCCCTTAAGGCGAAATCAACTTGAGGGCGGGTTATGCACCGCAGAGTGCGTGGCGTTATTGCTTGAAAAAGCCGGAGAGCTTGAATTAGCGCAGCAATTAATTGAAAGCTTAATGGTGTTTATCAAGCGCTAGTTTACCCTTTATGAACTGCCTTCTCAGCGCGGCGTGATTTACTGAAAATCGATAAATATATTGGCGGTAAGGCGACCGGTTTGTGGGTTGGCATCGATGTCGGTTTTTGAATCCACTAGGGTTGAGTGCAGCAAGTTGCCGGGGTAAATCACTACACGATTTGGCCGATATTCTACTTGGTGAAACAGAGTGTAATGTTTATTGCTGGCAACACAATAGCGCGGACTTGTTTGGGTTATGTGATCCACAAAAGGTTGGGCCTGGGTAAAATATGAGTCAATGTTGTCGTTATTAATCCGCTCAAAACCGCTGCTATTGTGCCTAAAAAAACCTGTGTTGCCATGGGGGCCGTCATTAAGGTAATGCAATATGGCAAAATAATACGGGTTAGGTGTGTCAAAGTGTGGCAAACATTGCAGAGGTACTAGGTCTTTTTCCTGAGTATCAATGAGCGAAAATACCCCTTGTTGCGGTTTTAAACGCCGAGTTGTTGGTATGCGATACACGTCGTAAATAAGCTGAAATACTGCGTTAAGCACATCGATAATATACTGCCTTGGCAAAGCGGTGCGCTGACCGGGATAAAATGAGCTTTTATCCCTTATAAATTGGCTGTCATTAATGCCGATATCAATTAGCTCAGAAACATCACCGGCAAAGTTATCAATGATGATAACCGGTGTTTGTTGTTGGCCAATCAACTGCACCTTGGGCACAATTTGATTGACCTGTATTAGCGGTTGAGTTGCTTGTAACGACATGGTCAGCTTAGCCTTGCATCGCCGTTGACTTGCAATAGTGTTGCACAAAGTCATGATGCGCTGGCAGGGTGTCAACTTTGCGTTTTACCGTGGCTTTAATGTTATTCAAAAAGCTTTGCAACTCAGCAGGCTCCATTAAATCGACAATCGGGTGATACTCTTTGGGCATTAAGCCTTGGCCCATCATGACCTGGATCCACGAGCTTTCGCCAAACAGTTCATTACCATACTTGTACACTTTGCCAGATTGACTGAACATATCAATACGATGCTGTAATGAGGCAGGGATTGGCATGTTTTTGCAGTAGCGCCAAAAACGACTGTCCTCACGGTCGGTAACCTTATAATGCAAAATAATAAAGTCGCGTATGTTGTCCATTTCTATTTTGGTTTGTTGGTTAAATTCATCCACGTCAGCCTGAATGACGCCATTAGCCGGAAACAGTTGCAGTAAACGCACAATACTGCGCTGGATCATGTGAATGCTGGTGGACTCTAGTGGCTCTAAAAAACCTGCTGATAAGCCAACCGCAACACAGTTTTTGTTCCAATGTTGGCGACGTGTACCGGTTTTAAATTTAATTACCCGTGGCTGATTAATGGGGGCGCCTTCAATGTTGTTAAGCAGTAACTCGGTCGCATCAGCATCCGAAATATATTTGCTGCAAAACACCAGGCCATTACCTGTGCGGGTTTGCAGCGGAATACGCCATTGCCAGCCCGATTGATGCGCAATTGAGCGAGTATAAGGAGTAGGTTGTTGTACCGCTTCGGTTTGTACCGCAATGGCACTGTCGCACGGTAACCAATGACTCCAATCTTCAAAGCCTGTATTTAAGGTTTGTTCAATTAATAGGGCTCTAAATCCGGTACAGTCAATGAATAAATCGCCCTCAACGAGCTCGCCACTTTCAAGTTTTAGCGCTTTAATATTGCCAGAGTCATCATGCTGTAATACATCGGCAATTTTACCTTCTATGCGTGTCATACCGTGGTGTTCGGCAAATTTGCGTAAGAATTTGGCGTATAAACTGGCATCCATATGGTAGGCATGGTTGTAATCTTGGTTGGGTAATACCGCAAAACGGCCCTGGCGTGCGGCTAAATGCTCAGTGCAGTAATCGCCTATCTCACTGACCATGTTTTGCTGCTTGCCTTTAAGCCAAAAATGCTGAAAGCCACACGCCCAGCAGTCTTTGCCTAAAAATCCAAAGGAATGCAAATAGTCTTTGTTGACGTCATGCCAGTTTTCAAACTGGATCCCCAGCTTAAACGTGGCATTGGTGGCGGCCATCACATCTTGTTCTTTTAAGCCTAATAATCGATGAAAAATATGCAGAGTAGGGATGGTCGCTTCACCTACGCCGACAGTGCCAATATCGTCAGACTCAACTAATACAATATCAAGGTTTTTGCCCATCAGTTTGCTAAACGCAGCTGCAGCCATCCAACCTGCAGTACCGCCGCCAGCGATAACAACTTTTTTGATTGATTTATTCATCTTGGGCTTCCTGTTTAATATTTGCTGTGTTCAGCATTATCGTTTTAATTTATTGATTAAATCTGCGCGTAACTTACGTGCATTTAACTCATCTAATGGTTTAGTTAACATGCCTTTCGCATTCTGTGGAATATAGCTATCGTCTACGTCATCATGTTCAAAAATATAATGATCAAAAATGGCCTTCCACGCTTGTCGTTGCGCCTTTGGCAATGAGCGTAGGCTTAACATGCTATGCAATAATGCGTTATTAGGGCGACCTAAATACCCTGGAGTGTCACGCCACCAGTGGGTAATAAGCACATTAATATCGTCAATGCCGCGTACGTGGTGCCACCACATACTGGGAATAAATAGCACATCACCGGGGGTTAACTCAGCGGTTAATGACGCATCTAACGCCTGCTGGAACTTAGGAAAACGCTCAAAATCTGGTTTTTCAAAATCAACCATGCTGATATCTTGCCCACCTGGAGCAAACTCCATTGGACCAACATACAGGTTGCTGATTTGTTCAGGTGGAAACAGGGTAAAAGTGCGTTGACCCACCACGTTACAGGCTAGGTTTAGCGGAAAATCAAAATGAGCAGCAACCTTTGTTTTATTGCCTAACCAAATGCTGGTCAGTGGATTGATAGGGTGTAAGTTCAGGCTGTTTTGCTCACCAAGGCCGGGCAGGCATTGATGAATGTCGGTGGAGCCCATGTATATGCCGGCAGGATTAGTACTGGCGTTTTCTTGCTGTAAGCGCGCTAATAGCTGGTTGAAATCAAGGCGGCCGGCCTGGTAATTAAAACCATCGAGCTGCTGATTGTAAAACACTCGTCCTTGTTGCTCTGGCGGCAGGTAATAGGCGGTAACGGCAGAACCTTGATAAAACTGGCTTAAATAGTCTAATGCTTTGTCGGGTGAGTCGAGTCCTGCTTGCACTAAAGGCCAATGACGGCACAAACCTTTAAATACCATGGGTTTGTCGGCTTGTTCTATGTGCGTCATGACTTGCGATAACGTCCAATCGTAGACGCAGTCGACGGCTGTTAATGTGTCATCGGACATCAGCAGGGCTCCTTTAGCCTTGAGCATTTTTAAGGTTAAGTAAATCGCGCACTTTGCTTTGTGATGCCAGTGCCATGTATATGGCCTGTAAGTAACCCTGTTGATGTAGTTTTGCTAATGCGTCTGCAGATAATTCGGCTAATGTATTTTCGTTAATGGTGTAAAAACCAATCATTTGATGCTTTTTACCGTTGTCGAGTTCGATATCTAAAGTGAAAGACTCAAGCAACTCATGCTCAATGAGCGCATCAATAAAACGTTGGCTGTCGATAAGCCCATGGTGAATAATTTCTAGCATTTCACCGACTTCATCTAATAATGGGGTGTTACCGCCGTAAGGCAAAAACAGCGATTCGCCTTCAGTTTGGCTGACTCTTGGGTGGTCTAAATCGATATGAATAACCCGTTGTAGGCGCTCAACCCCATCTTCACGCACGGTTTGTTGGCCAATTAAAAAGGGTTGGCGACGTACACTGAGCGGCACATAAGAGGCGCTCCAGCCGGCATCTGATAAAAACAGGTTTTCATTTTGCGCAAAGCCAAACAGTGCCATTGAATAAAACTGTCCGGTAGCTGAGTCTTTGTGAAAGAAAATAGGATAGTGAGCCTGAATGCTGCGAAATTCTTGCGGGAAAGTCACGCTGAACCACACATTGTCGCCCAAAGCGGCTGAGCGGTTGGAGTTTACCTTTAAGTCTTTATGGTCGATGCTGTTCAATAATACGTGTTGGCTCATGTTGATGTCCTATCTTATTCGTTCAAATACAGTATGTTGTTATGGTTTTTGTAGATGATTTTGCTGGTTTAATCTGCTTGTTTAAAAAGTCTCTAAAGCTTAGGAAACCCATATTGGGCCACTTTATCTAATAAAGCACGGTTAGTCGGTAAGCTTTTACTCAATGCCTGAGTACGCTGTTGGTTATCGTTAAATAATCGTTGTGCCAGTTGCAACTGAGACGGTTTAACATGGCTTGGTAACTGAGTTTGAAAGCCCATCCCATAAAGCACATATTGAAAACTGGCGGCAGGGAAGAGCGCCTCTTTATAGCTAATGTCATGCTGGCTTGGCGCCTGGTAACGCCATAATTCAAGCTGTGCCTGTAAGCGTTCGGGTATTGAACTGCTGTCACGATGGTCGCGCCAATAAGCATCGGCCTCACGCTGGCTAATAACATAATGCAGCTTTAAAAAGTCGATAATTTGTTGCCAATGCTGCTGATAACGTAAGTTGACTCGTTCAGCTATGGTGCCCATTACCTGGCGATTAGGCGGTAATTGCTGCGCTAATGTAGACGCTGTCCACTCAATTAACGCTAGGGCTGAAGCTTCTAATGGTTCGATAAATCCTGCGGCCATACCAATGGCAATACAATTGTTTTGCCAGCATTTTGCATGATATCCCGGATTGATATTGAGTTTGCGTGGCTCAAGTTGTGAGACGAGTTGATTACTGTTGCCGTTGGCCGTTAAGTAATCTCGTAGTACTTGTTCTGCTTGGTTGTCATTACTGTGGCTTGATGAATACACATAACCAACCCCTTTGCGGGTAGGTAAGCCTATATCCCAGATCCAACCATTTGGCTGCGCGGTTGAGTGAGTACAAGAGGCAATCGCGGTTGCAGGGTCTTCATAAGGCACTTGTACAGCTAAAGCGCTGTCGTTAAACAGCACTGACTTTTGGCATAAAAACGGTACTTGTAAATGCTCGCCTAGTAGTAATGACTTAACGCCAGTACAGTCAATAAATAGTTGCCCGTTTATTTCGCCGTGTTGTTGGGTGATAAGTTTTTCAATGTCACCTTGCTCGTTACTTACAATATGTTCGACATGATCGCGAATATGAGTCACACCTAGCTTTTGCGTACAATGCTCGAAGAGTAACTGACTGAATTTGCCCGCATTGAGATGATAACCATAATTGTTTTGAAAATGATATTGTGCCGAAGAAATGGTTTTGGGCGCTAAACCGAGTTGTGATAATACTTCTTGGCTACTTACGGCCTGGGCAAAGCTGACTTGCTGTGCGTGAGGTAACCAAAATGGGCATAAATCGAGTTCTTGATGGCCATGAGGCAAGCTAAAAGGATGTAAATAACTGTTTGATTGAGTTGTGTTTGTATCAAAACGCCAATGAATAAATCGAGAGCCTTGTTTAAAGCTGGCATCACAACGGCGAATAAAGTCATTTTCATCGATGCCTATTTTGCTCAAGGTTGAGCGCATTGAAGGCCAAGTACCTTCACCTACACCAATGGTGGCTACATCGGGCGATTCAATTAAGGTAATGTTGAGTTTTGGCGCGTTAGCCAATACGCCCTTGTCGACATTATGCTCAGCCGCCAGTAACCCTGCGGTGATCCAACCGGCGGTGCCGCCACCTACAATGACGATTTGGGTGATTGGTTTTTGCATAATATCTACCTACGCTTTGGGCGTTATTGTTATTTTAAGTGTTCTATGATGTTTTATTCGCATCAGAAACATCATAAGTAGAATTTTGTAAAATGTAATCTGTTTCAGTGATTTGTTTTGCAGGCTAAGCGATTTATCCGCAAACAAAAATAGTAACGTCCTTGTTACTCAATATAAAGAGGTGGTAAAGTTTGCTCACCTCAACGACCTAAATAGAGCTTGATGCTTCCCGTTAACACAAGGGGAAACGGGATAACATCAAGTTAAATACAACTTAGAAGGTGTAACGCGCACCAATACTGTAACGTGCACCCGTTTCGGTGAGGTTTAACACTTGATCATCAGTGTATCCACGAACTCGAGTGTACTCTTCGGTGATGTTTAGTCCTTCAAAGAACACGGTTAAGCCTTCAACTTGCTCAATGTCATAACTGACTGACAAATCAATTTGCGAGTAAGCTTCAGTGTACTGTGGGAATAAACCCGTGCCTTGGCTTGTGGCGCTTAAGAACTCATCACGCCAATTGTAAGCAACACGAGCCTGGAAGCCATAGTTTTCGTACACTAACACCGCGTTGGCGGTATCACTAATACCCACTAGAGCCAGATCGCTGTCAACCAACGTGTAGTTAGCAATCACACCCACTCCGCTTTCGCCGAAGAAATGCTGTACTGCAAATTCCCAACCATCAATCACAGCGCTTTCTGAGCTATTTGAAGGTGTAGAAATATTGAAGTTCAATAATTCATCGTTGTTATCTGCACTGCCGCTAATAATTTGATTATCAACATCTACTGCAGCGTTATCTGCGAAGTTTGCGAAAATATAGTCACGCACAGCACCGGCTTCAGTGGTGCCTGTTGCCGCGACCGCAGCTTTATATAAATCACCCGATGCCGGGTTATAAATGCCGTTAGTGGTTTGTACTATTTCAGAGCTAATAAAGTTGTTTGTGTCTTTACGGAAGTAGCCAACTGACACATAGCTTGATGGCGCGTAATACCACTCCGCCGAGAAGTCGATGTTTTCAGATTCTAGCGGTAATAACGTTGGGTTACCCGCTGAACCACCACCATTAGTTCGGTTAGCCAATGTGCTTAAAACTGTACCACCTTGAATCGCGGTATAATCTGGGCGACCAATGGTTTCGCTGTATGCCGCACGTAAAATGACATCTTCTACCACTTCAATATTGAAGTTAAAGCTTGGTAATAAGTAGTCATAATCACCTTTTTTGGTTTCAAACACTTGCTCACCCGTTGCCGATAACGCGATCTCTGTTTCGGCAATCCAATCGGCACCATCATAACCGGCAACCGCAGCGGTTGAGGTCACATCGGTTTGCTCATAACGAAGCCCGAAATGTACATCATATGGCATACCTGCGATTTCATTATCGTAGTTGTACTGTACATAAACCGCTTGCGATTCTTCTTCTGTGTAACGGTCGGTTTCAGAAGCATAATTAGTTGATGGGCAGAAACCATTGCCACAATCCCCACTCACTGAAGAGGCGTAATTAGCCGCTGCGTAATCACGAACTGAGTCAAAGTCCCACATGAAAATGGTGTTTAAGATATCAAAGTCACCATCAGCAAGTGAAAAATCACCACCGTTGGAATCAAATTTGTCATGAATGGTATCGGCAGGGAACCAGGCATCTTCTAAGTCACCTGCTGAACCCACTCCGCCCCAGTCGTTACGTTGTACGTTAACGGTTTGAGAGTGGTTATTGACGTTAGTTATCGCAATACCAAAATCAATGCTACCTGCATCTTCTAGGTAGTATTCGCCGTTAAATTGATACTGATCAATTTCAGACTTGTTACGTGAATTGGTAAATACTGAACCGGTTACCATCATATCTGCCGCGGTCACAGCGTTACCGCCACCCACTGCCAGTACGGGTAAGTCTCCGCTAAAGTCGGTTGCCGCACTGGTACGAATAAATGCTGCTGTACTTAAGTTGTTGCTTGAGCCGTAAAGGTTGTTTGGTTTGTTTTCAGCCACAGAGTTGTGAGCATCAAAGGTCAGTTTCAAGTCATCGGTGGCTTGCCACTCGATATTAAAACCTAATGACCCACTTTCGTTACGCACGCCATAATCGCCCGCTGCCATTGATAAGTCAGCTGGTGAGTCGTAGGTTTCAGAATAGATAAGCGGTGTTGCATACGGGCCGTCAGACCATACGTTTTCAGATGGGACAAAGTTAAACCATGCTGATACGTCATTTGATTGAGTGTCGATATCGTTGCGCATGTAAGTGTAGTCTAAGCTTGCCACTACACTGTCTACAGGACTGTATTGCAGTACTAACTGGCCGTTAGTACGAGTACGTTGCTGTTCTTCAAAACGATAAACAGTAGTTTGCGGTACTGAATAGAAATCATCATCGCCAGGACGGTTAACCTGGGTGTCATCATTTGCAACCCCACCCCATTCGCTGGCATTGGTTGTTGTGCCAGGGAATGTGCGCCAACCGGTACCGACTTGAGCTTGTTGGTTACCACTTTCACGCTCTTGGTAGCTTGCAGACAATGAAATACCAAAGGTGTCATCGGCAAAAGTGTTTGAGTACAAACCCGATAACTCAGGGGTAACTGAACCGTTATCGGTAGATTTGTCATCAACCGCTTTAACGCCCACTGTTGCTTTAAGGCCTGGAGAGTTTAATGGCTTGTGAGTCAAAATATTGATTGTTGAACCAATACCACCGGTAGAATCAGAAGCTTTGCTGGTTTTATTGACTTCAACGCCGCTGATACTTTCAGAAGCAATGTTAGCAAAGTCAAATGAGCGAGTGCCGGTTGTGACTGGCATTTGACGGCCATTGAGGGTGATCAAGTTATAATCTGGGCCAAAACCACGCACAGACACTTTACTGCCTTCGCCGTTAGAGCGATCAATCGAAACACCGGTTATACGTTGTAGCGATTCCGCTAGGTTTGTGTCTGGAAATTTTCCAATATCTTCAGCAGAAATAGAGTCAACGACTCCACTTGATGAACGCTTAACATCCATTGATTTAATCAAACTGCCACGAATACCGGTCACCGAAATCACTTCAATGTTTTCTTCGCTGGCCTCATCTGCAGCATAGGCAGGTAACATACTGCCAACACCAAGCACTAGCGATAAACTGGTCGCAAGCTTAGTTTTTGTAAATTTTGTTGTTTTCATCTAGGAAATCCCCATTGACTAGATTTTATTTCTTTCAATATTGCGAGTAGGGCGCAAATCGTTTTTGTAATTCTCCATCAACGCTCTATTCATTATTTATAATCATTGCCTTATAAAACAGCTAATGTAAGCGCTTACACAAAACTAGTGTAAAATGTGATAACAGTCAACAAAAACAAGTTTAAATTATTACATTTCATTAACTGGTTGTGCTAGGGGAGGGGTGTTGTTTAAACTTTATTGTTGTTTTTATTATAGTTTATTGCTAGGTAGAGTAAGTTAAAATAAATGTAAGCGCTTTCTTTTGTTGTGGAAGATGTTACAACTTAAGGTCAGTTTGACATGTGAATGCCTACGTAATACCGCTTGGCTCATGGCGAACTTAGTGCGAGTGAAACTTATGATGATAAAAGCAAAAAACCAGCAGATGCTGGTTTTGAGGCGATAATTAATAAGGTCAAACCTATCGATTTAGTCGATTTGTTTTGCCGAAGTGCGAATAAATAACTCAGGTTTAAATGAACTGTCAACAGTCATTTCTTGGTTATTGTAAACCTGTTGTAACACCCATCGAGCCGCCATTTTACCCATTTCATTAATAGGGTTACTTACGGTAGACAACTTGGGCGAAATATACTGTGGAAAAGGGATGTTATCGTAACCAATAAACGAAATGTCATCGGGTACACGTAAACCATGCTCTAAGCACACCGCAATTGCTCCAGAGGCCATTTGGTCATTGGCACACACTACAGCAGTAATGGGGGTGTTTAATGACAACAGATGTTCCATTGCATCGCTGCCGCCAGCCTCTTTAAAATCACTCTCATAATGAAGTGATTCGTCAAATGGGACATTGTATTGTGCTAAGGCGCGTTTATGGCCTTTTAAGCGGTCTCTTACGTCGAGTTTAAAGAGTGGTCCAGAAATATAAGCAACATGAGTATGCCCAAGCGACAAAATGTAGTCGGTTGCCATAAAGCCCCCAAGTTCATTTTCAAGGTAAACACAGCGCTCTTTAATGGCGTCAATATAGCGGTTAATCAATACTATCGGGGTTGGGCCTTTGCTGAGTTCAATTAGGTAATCATCAGACACGGCTTCGACATCTAAAATCAATGCATCACAACCCCGGCTCATTAAAAATTCAACGCTGTCTTTTTCTTGGGCTTCATCGCTGTGGCCCGCGGCAATAATTACGTGTTTATTGGCGCTTCGCAGTGCGGTTTCTATTTCAGTCATCATAGGGCCGTAAAACGGACCATCAAGTTGCGACACCAATACCCCAACACTATTAGAACAATTAGATGCTAAAGACTGAGCAATCGTATTGGGGCGATACCCTAAGGTTTGCATCGCATCCAATACTTTTTGCTTGGTTCTATCGCTGACTTTGGTGTTGTTGTTCATCACTCTAGACACCGTAGCCAGAGACACACCTGCCATTACTGAAACATCGTAAATCGTTGCCATATCGCCTTTTCTAGTTAATTAATTCAAGTTAGCCTTGGAATATCAATTTGCAAGACTAGCATGCTTTTATTTTACATCTCTATTTAATTCTAAGTGAATTTCATCAACCTTTTGGTTATCGAGTATGTACCAACGCATCACAAACGCCACCAAAATAGAGCCAATAGCAGGATAAATGGTAAACGACAATAAGATACCTTGCTGGGTGGCTTCTGTTTGCGCGGTATCGGCTTGATAGCCGTAACCTGCTAACAACCAACCCGCAGCAGCACCACCAATAGCAACACCTAATTTAATGAAAAATATCACCGACGAATAGATCATCCCTGTGATACGTACGCCATTTTTGTATTGGCCGTAATCCACTACGTCAGCCATTTTTGCCCATAACAGCGGGGTTGCCATGTTAAAGGTAAAGCCCCAGACAATAAACATAAAGAACGCTAACACCACTTGATCGCTTGGGACAAAGTAACTTAATACACATAACGCCGCCGCAATAATTTGCAGGCTAATATAGGCTTTGACTTTACAAATACGTTTAGCGAGCGGTTCGGCCAAGATACAACCAAAGATATTACCGACCATACCCAAGGTGATAAACAGGGTAATTGACTCTGGCATGTTGAGGTAATACTTAACGTAGTAAATGGCTAAACTGCTGCGCAATACCATGCCAGATAACAAACATACCGCGGCAACGGCCAGTACGCGCCATTGATCATTTTTAAGCATGTCGCCAAAATCTTTTTTAAAGCTAGATTGTTGATCAACAGGCGGGTGTAAACGTTCTTTTGTGCCCCAAAAACACACTAAAAACATCGCTACGCCCAAGATGCTCATGGCGGTAATCGTCAGTTGGTAGCCTTTGGCTTGATCGCCTTGGCCTAAAAATTCAACTAAAGGTAAGGTCAGTCCCGATACCAATAACCCGCCTAGCATGGCAAACACAAAACGATATGACTGCACAGACACGCGTTCTTTAGGATCGGCAGTTAATACGCCGCCCAATGCACAATAAGGAATGTTAATGGCGGTATAGACCATCATTAATGCTGTATACGTCACGAAGGCATAAATCATTTTGCCGTCTTCGGTTAAATCGGGTGTGGTAAAAGCCAACACACTGATAAAGCCAAAGGGCAGGGCAAACCATAATAAGTAAGGTCTGAATTTACCCCAACGGGTGTTGGTTCTGTCGGCCAGTGCGCCCATCAATGGGTCGGTTACCGCATCAATTAACCGCACGGCCAAAAACATGGTGCCGACAAACGCGGGTGAAATACCGAAAATGTCGGTATAAAAAAAGGTTAAAAACAGCATAACCGTTTGGAAAACGATATTACTTGCTGTGTCCCCAAGTCCGTAAGCGATTTTCTCTTTAATACTGATCATGCGAGCCTCAATAATTGTTGTTATATTTTTTAATTTGATGCGTTGACTAAAATAAAGCCGTTCACAAGAACGGCTCAGCAGTGTGGCTATTTTCTGTTAGCTAATAAGTCTTTGTAGGCATAAGCGCTTGATTTAAGCGTACGCTTTTGGGTGTCGTAATCGACATAGACAATACCAAAACGTTTTAAATACCCTTCGGCCCATTCAAAGTTATCCATGAGGCTCCAAGCAAAGTAACCCACCACATTTACACCTAGCTCTATTGCATTGTTGACAGCATTTAAATGAGCATCATAGTAAGCGAGTCGGTCTTGGTCATCTACTTTACCATCAATGAGCTTGTCTGCCATGGCTGCACCGTTTTCGGTAATGTAGATAGGCGGCAACGGATACAATGCATGCAGTGAGGTTAATAAATCGGTAAAAGATTGCGGGTAAACCTCCCAACCAATATCGGTTTTAGGGTTATCCACCATATCAATTTGGGCAAAACCTGTAACTGCATCTGCTTTATATACTGCACGGGTATAAAAGTTAATCCCTAAAAAATCGATAGGTTGCGCGATAATGTCAAAGTCACCTTCTTCGATGACCGGCACATCTTCTGGCTCAAAGTCGTTAATAATCTCAGGGTAGCAGCGGTCAAATAATGGTTTGATGTACCATTGGTTAAAATATTGGTCGGCTTTACTGGCGGCTTGCACATCATCGGCTGAGTCGGTTGCGCTGTAACAAGGGGTAAAATTAAGCACGATACCATTTTTTGAATGAGGGCTATTTTTTTGCAGCACCTTCATTGCTAAACCATGGGCTAGTAATAAATGGTGTGCAGATTGGCGGCCATAAGATTTTTTAGCTAATCCAGGCGCATGAATACCTATTTCATAGCCTAAATACGAACTGCAAAAAGGCTCGTTAAACGTGGCGTAAGAGTAAACTCGATCGCCAAAAGCCTGGGTGATTTTGTCTGTGTAATCTGCAAAAAGATAGGCGGTTTCACGGTTTAACCAGCCGCCTTTGTCTTCAATGTGTTGTGGTAAATCCCAGTGGTATAAGGTCACAAATGGTTTAATGCCACGGCGGTTAAGCTCGTCTAATAAGTCGATGTAAAACTTGACGCCTTGGTCGTTTAAGCTGCCATCTTTGTGTAACACGCGTGGCCAAGAAATAGATAAACGGTATGCATCTACGCCGAGTGATTCAATTAAATCAATATCGTCTCGCCATAATTTTACATGTTCACAGGCTTGCTCACCGTTTGAACCATCACGAATTTTGCCAGGTGTAGCGCAAAAAGTGTCCCAAATACACGGTAAACGTGAATCAGCTGCGCCTTCGATTTGAAACGATGCGGTCGCTACACCGTATGTGAACGCTTTTGACTGCATTTTCGAATCGGCTGGTAACATTATTTTCATATTAAATTTCACTTAGTATTGATTAAGTTTAAGTCTTTTGGGGTCAAAGTTTTGCGCTGAAACACCGATGATAACGCCATTAAGTCATTCAGCTCTTAGATGAAAAATTCTGTTCAAACATCTAAAAACCGTTGACATCAGTTATCGATATGTTAAAAATGAAAGCGCTTACATTGAGATTAGTGATTAATGATACAAAGGTCAATATTTGATTTAGCGAATTAATCACAACAGGCCTGAAGGGGGATATTGTTGACCCAGTTTTATACTGAGTGAACGATTTATGGTCATGTTTAGCTCGAGTAGTAAATAACCCAATATAACGACTTATAAATCAGGGGATGTCATGGCGACTTCACACAACCAACCAGAATTAACCCATGTTGATTCTACTCACCAACAAGGGGATTTTCGCTTTGCATTAGTAGCGTTAACCTCATTGTTTTTTATGTGGGGCTTTTTAACTTGCCTCAATGATATTTTAATTCCTTACCTAAAAAACATGTTTGAGCTTAATTATGCCCAAGCAATGTTAGTGCAGTTTTGTTTCTTTGGAGCTTACTTTATTGTGTCTATTCCTGCGGGGTCGCTTGTAGGTAAAATTGGCTATCAAAAAGGGATTATCACTGGGTTAGTTATTGCATGTGTTGGGTGTTTATTGTTTTATCCATCAGCAAGTTATGGCTCATACAATATGTTCTTGTTTGCTTTTTTTGTTTTAGCATCAGGCATTACCATTTTACAGGTTTCAGCCAACCCTTATGTGAGTGTGCTAGGTCCTGCTGAAACCGCATCTTCTCGTTTGACCTTAACCCAGGCGTTTAACTCGTTAGGGACTACTGTCGCCCCTTTCTTTGGCAGTTGGTTAATTTTATCGACCGTAGAACACGATGAGAAAATCACTGAAGTGGGTGAGGTGATTGGTCAATTATCTGTACAGCAACAAGCTAGTGCAGTGCAAACGCCTTATTTGATTTTGGCTGCGTCTTTATTTGCACTTGCTGTGATTTTTATGTTGTTAAAATTGCCGCTATTGGGCAAGAAGGTGGTGTCTAGCCAAAAAACAGTGGCCGGCAGTGCATGGCAATATCCTCACCTAGTGTTGGGCGCAGTCGGTATTTTTGTGTACGTGGGTGCCGAAGTCGGTATTGGTAGCTTTTTGATTAGCTTTTTAACTCAAGATGATATTGGTGGTTTATCAGAGTCGCAAGCCGCTCATTACATTGCTTATTATTTTGGTGGCGCCATGGTGGGGCGTTTTATTGGCGCGGGCGTGATGCAAAAAATCAAAGCAGGTAAAGTGTTAGCCTTTAATGCCTTGTGTGCTTGCGTATTGGTTGTGGCAGCGATGTTCAGTGCTGGTAGCGTGGCGATGTGGGCCTTATTGTTCGTGGGATTATGTAACTCAATTATGTTCCCGACCATTTTCAGCCTAGCGCTACAAGATTTAAAACAACATACTAGCCAAGGCTCAGGCATTTTATGTTTAGCCATTGTAGGTGGTGCAGTGTTACCGCTGTTACAAGGTGTTTTGGCCGACAGTTTAGGTATTCAATTAGCATTTATCGTGCCGCTAGTCTGCTACGGATTCATTGGTTATTACGGTTTAATCGGTTGCCATGCTGCGCGCCCTACCGTTAACGCTGAGCAACAAGGATAAGGACATCACATGACAACTATTTCTGTAAATACTGAGCGTAAATCTACCAAGTTAGCGACGGTAAGCTACTTAAGTTTAGCGGTTTTGTTTGGTCTAGGTGGTTGCGGCGAAGCGCAACAAGCCGCTCCTGCAAACACCGTTGCGCCAGAAGCGGTCGCCAAAGAAGAAACTAGTACAAAAAATACGCTTGATTTATGGCCTGCATTAACGCCTGCTATCACTAAAGATGCTGAGCTCGAAGCTAACATTACCGCGTTGCTGAACAACATGACGGTAGAGCAAAAAGTGGCGCAGATGATCCAACCTGAAATTCGCGATATCACCGTTGAAGATATGCGCAAGTATGGTTTTGGTTCATACCTTAACGGCGGTGGTGCTTATCCTAATAATGATAAACACGCTACGCCAGCGGATTGGATTGCGTTAGCGGAATCGCTATATCAAGCCTCGGTTGACGACTCTGTCGATGGTATTAATATCCCGACAATGTGGGGAACTGATGCTGTACATGGCCATAATAATGTCATTGGGGCTACGCTATTTCCACACAACATCGGATTAGGGGCAGCCAATAACCCCAAGCTGATTGAACAAATTGCGGCGATTACGGCTAAAGAAGTCATGGTTACTGGTATTGATTGGGTATTTGCACCTACGGTAGCAGTCGTGAGGGATGACCGTTGGGGCCGCAGTTATGAAGGCTATTCTGAAGATCCAACCATTGTTAGAGATTACTCTTTTGCCATTGTAGAAGGTTTGCAAGGCGCCGTGAGTGGTGACTTTTTATCTGATCAGCGCGTGCTGTCAACCGTTAAACATTTCTTAGGTGATGGCGGTACAGAAAAGGGCATTGATCAGGGCGACAATATTGCCAGTGAGCAAATGTTAGTGGATGTGCATGCACAAGGGTATGTTGGTGGCTTAAATGCAGGTGCACAAAGTGTCATGGCTTCATTTAACAGCTGGCATGGGGTTAAAAATCATGGCAATAAATATTTACTGACCGACGTACTAAAAGATCGCATGGGCTTTGACGGTTTTGTGGTGGGCGATTGGAATGGTCACGGGCAAATTCCGGGCTGTACTAATGAGTCATGTGCCCAGGCGGCCAATGCGGGTTTAGATATCTTTATGGTGCCTACTGCGGCATGGAAACCGTTATTTGAAAATACCGTCGCACAAGTCAACAGCAGCGAAATTAGTCAAGCTCGCCTAGACGATGCGGTGTCGCGTATTTTACGCGTTAAATTTAGAGCTGGTTTGTTTGACAAGCCAAGCCCTGCTAACCGTCCATTATCAGGTAAAACCGAGTTAATTGGTCATGCAAGTCATCGCGAGGTTGCCCGTCAGGCGGTTCGTGAGTCGCTGGTGTTACTGAAAAACAATCAAAATATATTACCGTTATCGCCTAAGTTAACGGTTTTGGTTGCAGGCGATGCCGCCGACAATATTGGTAAGCAGTCTGGTGGTTGGACGATTACCTGGCAAGGTACAGACAATAAAAATGCCGACTTTCCAGGTGCAACCTCGATTTATGCCGGTATTGAGCAAGTGGTTAAGCAAGCTGGTGGTCAAGCGCTGTTAAGTCCTACTGGTGAGTTAAGCGCACAACAAAAACCAGATGTGGCTATTGTGGTGTTTGGTGAAGAGCCTTATGCCGAAGGTAACGGCGACATTGATAATCTAGAATACCAACGCGGAGATAAGCGCGATCTTGCCTTGTTAAAGCAACTAAAAGCTCAGGGTATTCCTGTGGTGTCGGTATTTATCAGTGGCCGTCCAATGTGGGTTAATGCTGAATTTAACGCATCCGATGCGTTTGTCGCAGCTTGGTTACCTGGCTCTGAAGGACAGGGCATCGCCGATGTGTTGTTTACCGATGTAGACGGTAAGGTACAGCATGATTTTGTGGGCAAATTGTCATTCTCGTGGCCTGCTACACCACAACAAACAACGGTTAACGTGCCATTACCAACAGAATCTGCTGAGATCAAAGCGCAATATCAGCCATTGATCCCATTTGGTTACGGGCTAACTTATCAGTCGAAAGCAAGCGATGCAGTAGTGCTCGACCATTTGTCTGAAGACAATTTAGCTGCTGAGCAAACATTAGCTGATTTGCCATTGTTTGAAAGAGCCGTTAAGTCACCTTGGTCAATGTATATTGCCACTCGTGCAGAGCGTCAGGGGTTGTCTAGCAGTGTGGCGCAAAACAGTGCGTTAACGATTCGTACCATGGATCGCGTTGTGCAAGAAGATGCCCGTTTTGTGTCATTTAATGGTAGCGAGCAAGGTGTTGTTGGCTTAATTAGTAACTTCCCTCGTGACTTTAGAGCCTACAGTAATAGTGATTCAGCGTTGTCGCTAAGTATTAAATCGACCACATCATTACAAAAGCCACTTTGGTTAGGCATGGCTTGTGAAGGTGATTGTCTTCAGCAAGTTGATATTGCACAGCAAGTGAATAGCAAGTTGGGTGAATGGCAGAGTTTAAGTTTCTCATTGGCGTGTTTTGCTCGCGCCCCAATGGACTTTGGCAAAATTACTATGCCGTTTTATCTTGCGACAGAGGCTAAAGGTGACATCAGTTTCAGTGATGTAGTGATTCAAGCTCAGCCGAGCGACAACACGATTCAATGTAAAGAGTAAGTGACTCAAAAAAGCTCAGTCAGACTGACAAATCTGTAAGTCAGTTTGGCTAAGCTTGAATTTACATCTTGATGGATCCGAACATAAATTAAACAAGGTGAGCCCAAAGATGAACCGAGCCATAAATCAACACTCATTTTTACCGGGCTTAGCAGCATTGGCATTGTCTGCGTTAACCATAACGGGATGTCAATCGACTGATCACCTCCCTCAAATCCATGCGACTTCAAATCAATCGACTTTAGGTTGGCAAATGGTGTGGCAAGATGAGTTTGATGGCAATGAAATCAATGCCAACAAATGGAGTTTTGCGGTTGATTGTTATGGCGGCGGTAATCATGAAGCACAGTGTTATACCGCGAGGACTAAAAATGCGTCAGTTGCCGATGGTTTACTGACCATTACCGCGATTAAAGAGCGTTTTTCTGGGCCTGCCGTCAATGACGCTGACCCGAGTTATGATGTCAATGATACCAGTAAAACCATGGAATATACCTCGGCGCGTCTGGTGTCAAAAAATAAAGGCGATTGGAAATACGGTCGTTTTGAAATTCGTGCTAAGTTGCCTCAAGGCCAAGGTACTTGGCCAGCTATTTGGATGTTGCCGACTGATTGGGTTTATGGGCCTTGGGCGGGTTCTGGCGAAATCGACATTATGGAAGCGGTAAATCTTAATGTCGTTGTTGAGGATAGCGCGCCGGTTTCAGCCGTACACGGCACATTACATTATGGCAAACAATGGCCTAATAATGTGTATACAGGTCAGGAGTATCATTTAGCGAATAATGCTAATCCCGCAGATGATTTTCATGTTTACGCAGTTGAATGGCAACAAGATGAAATACGCTGGTATGTGGATGATGTTCATTTTGCCACGCAACGTTCATCTGGCTGGTATAGCCAATATGTCGATGGTAAGGGCGAAACCGTTAACGCGCCCAATGATGCGCCTTTTAATCAAGCATTTCATCTGTTGCTAAATCTTGCTGTGGGTGGCGATTGGGCAGCAAATGTGCATAACAAAGGCATTGATCCAGCAGTATTTCCACAATCGATGTTAGTGGATTATGTTCGGGTTTATCAATGTGCAAATTCACCAAGTACTGGTGCAGGCTGTGAAACCATTCATGATAATGCGGTGTTGGTTTCTGGCAAAACGTTAGCCAGCGCAGCACTATAGCCTTGATTATTGCTATTGGCACTCATTTTTTAGCCGGTTAACTATATCGCGACCCCAGTGCTTTTGGGCTTTCACGCGATGAGAATAGCGATAGCGGGATTGAATACGAATGCAAAGATGCACTGTTTGCTTTGAGCAGAGCTAGGCTTAGATTAGTATCGAGCAACAATGCATAGTGTTACTGATTTGTAATCATATGAAGTTTTTAACGACAGATTTGAGCGTTTGGGTTTAACTGCGAGCAAATGATTATATCAATTTATGATGCGAACGATGGCATAATAATGATTAATGAAATCGGACCGCTTATTATTTTTAAGGAATTGATTTGTCGAACATTACATTTACATCAGCTGATTTACACAACATTGTTGAATTGGCCAAAGAGGCTGGCAACGCCATTATGCAAGTATATGCCCAATCCGATTTAGGGGTTGAGGTTAAACAAGATGACAGTCCGGTGACCGCTGCCGATATCGCCAGTCATAACGTGATTGTTGCAGGATTAAAGCGCCATTTTGCTGATATAGCGGTGATGAGCGAAGAAGCGGCTGATATTAGTTGGGCCGAAAGACAAACATGGCAAACCTACTGGTTAATTGACCCTCTGGATGGCACCAAAGAGTTTATTAAACGCAACGGCGAGTTTACCGTCAATATTGCGCTTATTCATCAAGGCAAAGCGATTGCGGGTGTGGTTTACGCTCCTGTGTTGAAAAAGTGTTATAGCGGCATAATCGGTCAAGGTGCTTGGCTTGAACAAGATGGCACGGTTACCACACTCGATATTAGCGAGCGGAAGATGCAAACTCCACCCATTGTTGTGGGCAGTCGCTCGCACATAAGCCCAGATGTTGCTCAGTATTTAGAGCACGTCGGTGAACATAATATGCTCAGTGTTGGCAGTTCATTAAAGTTTTGTATGGTGGCTGAAGGCCAGGCCGATGTGTACCCAAGATTGGGGTTAACCAGCGAATGGGACACCGCAGCCGCGCAAGCGGTTTTAGAAAGTGCAGGTGGGGTTGTGTTGGCCTATCCAGCCATGACACCACTTGAATATAATCAAAAAGAAAATATTTTAAATCCATATTTCATTGCCGCGTCGCCGGCGTGGTTTGCGAACCATTAGGTGTTACCTAAGTTGCTGATATGGGAATAACTTTACATTAATTATGGAGAGGCTAGTTATGATGCGCATGGGCGTCGATCTCGGTGGTACCAAAATTGAAATAGTGGCGTTAGCCGAAGACGGCGCTGAAATATTCAGAAAGCGTATCCCAACGCCTAAAAATTATCCAGGCACCGTTGAAGCCATTGTCAGCCTTGTTACTGATGCTGAAACAGCAACAAAACAAACTGGTTCAGTGGGTGTCGGTATTCCTGGTGTGGTGTCACCATTTACCGGTTTGGTAAAAAACTCCAACTCTACCTGGATTAACGGCCACCCGTTAGATAAAGATTTAAGTGACGTATTACACCGTGAAGTACGCGTGGCCAATGATGCAAACTGTTTTGCAGTATCAGAAGCCGTCGACGGCGCAGCAGCGGGTAAGCGTGTGGTATTTGGCGGTATTATTGGCACGGGCTGTGGTGCGGGTGTGTCGATAAATGGCGCGGTACATGCGGGTGGAAATGGTATTGGCGGTGAGTGGGGGCATAACCCGCTACCCTGGATGACACCAGATGAATTTAACTCCACCACCTGTTTTTGTGGTAATCGTGACTGTATCGAAACCTTTATTTCTGGAACGGGCTTTGTGCGTGATTTTCGCGCGGCGGGTGGCGATGCAACCAGTGGGATTCAAATTGCAGAAATGATGCAGCAGGGCGACCCATTAGCGACAGCCGCATTTGAGCGCTACATTGACCGTTTAGCACGTTCACTGGCACATGTGATTAATATGATGGACCCAGACATGATTGTATTAGGTGGCGGTGTGTCAAACATTGATGCCATTTATACCGAGCTGCCTAAAGTGTTGCCTAAATATGTGGTTGGCCGTGAATGTGAGACCCAGGTCGTTAAAAATAAATTTGGTGCATCATCAGGTGTCCGCGGTGCCGCATGGCTGTGGGGCAAAGACGAAAAGTAGTCATTCCTTGCTCTGTATTTAATAGGTATATACACAGACGGCACTCAATAGTGCCGTTTTTGTTTTGCGTTGATTAAATTCGCCCTTCGGGGTTGCGTCACAACCCCCATTACGGCTTCAAATGACGCAGCCTAAAATAGATCACATTCTAATAAGGATTGGTATTACACTAGCGCCAATATTAGAATGACAGACTAAATAACCTGAGCTCGGGATAATAAATGCCTTTCAAACAGTCCTTTGCCCTGCTCACTGCGTTGAATCGACTTACAATAGGCTAGCTATTGACGCGTCAATTCGCCTTGTTAGCAGAACAAATGACAAGCTTGAAAGTGAGAATGGATAACATGTTGATTTTAAATAGTATAAGTTCATCCCTTATCCCGAGCTCAGGTTAAATAAGGGGTGAGTGAAACATTCATGTTTTGGTTAAAAAAAGTTTTGTCGCAATTGGTGATGCCCATTCCGTTGACTGTGTTGCTATTACTGTTAGCGGCCTGCTTGTGGCGCAGTCAACGTCAATGGTTTCTTAAGCTCGGCAAAATCAGCTTATCACTCGCCATCGCCGTGTTGCTGTTGTGCAGTCAGTCGCAAGTGAGTTATTGGTTAGCTCACTCACTAGAATCACGTTATGAAACGAATAACCTGATTATGGTAGAACCCTGTGTGGTGATGGTATTAGGCTCAAGTCATATTGAAAAGCCTGGCTTAACCGCAGTGCAGCAGTTATCTGCCACGGCATTAGCGCGCTTAAGTGAAGGCATAAGGCAACTGAGTTTGGGACAACAATGTAAATTAGTGGTGAGTGGTTACAGTGGCGGCCTACAACCGACACCACATGCCAGTATCATGGCCAAAGCTGCGATTGAGCTTGGGGTAAATCCCACCAATATCATTAAGTTTGACCAGCCAAAAGATACCATTGAAGAAGCATACGCATTGCAAGAATTGATTGGTCATCATCCGTTCAAACTGGTGACATCAGCAACTCATATGCCGCGGGCAATGAGCATTTTTAGGCAGTTAGGCATGCAGCCGCAGGCGGCACCAACGGATTTTATTGCTCGCCAAGGTTTTTGGTGGCGTTTAGATGCCGATCAGTTATTGGCTGCTCAGCGCGCAATTCATGAATATGTTGGCATGTTATGGCTGAGCATTAAAGGTTTAAAGCAACACACCTCTAGGGAGACACTCTAAATGACCGATGAGTTATCGATCAGCCCTTTTTCTAAACGCAACGGTATTAGCTTAACTTTGTTTGGCGCGTTTAGCATGTGCATTAGTTTGACTATTTTTATTGGTTTTAGCGGTTTATTTGCCCTAGGGATGATGTTTTTTGCACTGGGGTCTGTTGGCTTAATTTTAGGTATCGCCAAAGTCTATCAACCCGCTATTAGCTTTAAGTTAACCGCCCAAGGAATGTGTTTTTATCATCGTCGAGGGCAAGTGTTTATTGAGTGGCATAATATACAGCGGCTTGATAATGTGAGAGTTAATCAAAATATGGAGTTGATTGAATTACCTTATATTGGGGTAAAACTTAAACAAATTAATCCAATTTTAGATTGTATTTCACCGCGTTTAGCGACAGGTTTATTAACCGAGCAGCGACCACTGCTGATGACCGCAGCAACACAAGATGAAGACTTACAGAGCCTTGAAGGCTATTTGGGCGCCGAATACACGCCATTAATTGTTAATGGCGATCGTTATCGAGGGGTGCTGGCGATGTTTGGTCACCGCTGCCAAACTTTAAATGAACAACTGGGTTACCATCTTTACTTGTCGACAGACAGTGTTGACCGCGACCCAAAAGAGTTTGTTAACTTATTACGCAAGTTTCAGCAACAAGCGAGTGTTTCTAAAGCGTAGTAAACAAGGAGGCCTGATGAAACAAGCCATAATGTTACAAGGCGGGTGTTTATGTGGGGCGATACGTTACCAAACCCATAGCATGCCATTTGATGCCGATCATTGTCATTGTAGCCAATGCCGAAAAAGTGCTGGTGCGGTTGTAATGAGTTGGATGGACTTTAACACTGAACAGGTAACATGGCTGCAAGGGCAGGTGACAGAGTTTGCTTCTTCTGCTCAAATTCGCCGTGGTTTTTGTCAGCAATGTGGTACCACTATGACCTATAGGCATGTTGATTACCCACAGTATTGCACGTTGTCGATAGCATCGCTTGATAACCCAAACAAAGTACAGCCCACATATCATATTTACACCAATGAGCAGGTCAGCTGGTTAACTATTGATGATATTTGCCAACGTTTTAAAACCAATAAAACCAGCAACTAGCCTAAGTGTTAACCTTAAGCATTATTAGCGATGTTGGTGTCAGTATTGGCCAAGGTTGCCAAAAGTGGGTCACGGTGCCGATAACCTAAAAATTGACCGCCGTCTAATATTTCAATCTGTTCGCAATAGGCATCGCCCTCAAAAGTACCCTGTTCATGTAAGGTCATTTTTTTGCAACGTGCTTCACCTGACGATTGCCCTGCAATCATTAATTCGCGGCATAAAATATCCCCATCAACGGTACCACTGGTTTCTATGGTGACATTACCTTGGGCCTGAATATCACCGCTAACATGCCCAGCAATCAATACATCGCCACTGAAAATAAGTTTGCCTGTTAAGTGACATTCTTGAGCGATAAAGCTTAACGGATTTACAGGCTTTTTTTGACCAAACATCTTAGTGCCCTTGGGTATATGGTTAAATATGGGTGCTAATATAGCGTTAAAGACAGCATAACAAAACGACAAACTGTGGGTTTTGTTAACCCGTTTGCATCAATGTAATCGCATCAGCTGGACAAGGTGACACACATGCACCGCAGCCGGTACAGGCGTCGATATTAATCACGGGTTTTGGTACTTGGCCCACTGCCATGCTAAAACTTATCGCCCGTGGCTCACAGGCATCTTTACAGCTTTGACACCACACACCTGTCGCGGTTAAGCAATTGTCTTTTATGCTAGCAAAATAAGTCCATGGTTGTGCCAAAGAGGTATCAAATACTGGCTCAGGGCAAACCTCAACACATTGTTTACAAAAGGTGCACTCATCATTGCTGAAATCGATTTCAGGGAATCCACCTTCACCACGTTTAATGATTTGCGTGTCGCACGCAATAATGCATTTATCACAACGGGTGCAATTATCGGTAAAGGCTTGCTCAGGTTTACTCCACGGCGGGCGGATCACATTGGATTTGCGGCGGCTAAAGAGATTTCGGCGACTTTGGTTAATACCTTGGGTCATTATTATTCCAATAGGCTTTTATTCATTACTGCAGCGCATATTAGCATTAGCTGCAGTAAAAAATTGTTAAGCACTTGGCAATTTATACCCATCAGGGTTATTTGATTGCCATTTCCAACTGCTGCTTGCCATGTCTTCTACGCTATGGGTTGCGCGCCAGTCTAATTGTGCAGCGGCGAAACTTGGGTCGGCATAACAGGCCGCAATATCACCAGGGCGGCGCGGACTGATTTGATAAGCAATGGTTTTGCCACAGGCTTTTTCGAATGCTTTCACCATATCTAACACACTATAGCCAATGCCGGTGCCTAAGTTATAAGTCACTAAGCCTGGTTTAGTTTGCAGCTTTTTAAGCGCTTGTAAGTGGCCAATGGCTAAATCGACCACATGAATATAATCACGTACGCCAGTACCATCTGGGGTGTTGTAATCATTACCAAATACACTTAACTGTTCGCGTTTACCTACAGCAACCTGAGCAATAAACGGCATTAAGTTATTGGGGATGTCATTCGGATCTTCACCAATTAAGCCGCTGTCGTGAGCGCCAACAGGATTAAAATAACGTAAGCGGGCAATGTTCCAGCTGTTATCTGACTGATACAAATCAGATAAAATATGCTCTACCATCAGTTTTGATTGGCCGTAAGGGTTAGTGGCGCCTGTAGGAAAATCTTCTTTAATTGGTAAGCTTGCGGGGTCGCCATATACAGTTGCTGATGAGCTAAACACTAGATTTTTGACGTTATGTTCAGCCATTACCTGGCACAAAACAATGGTGCCAGTGACATTGTTTTCATAATACTTAAGTGGTTTTGCAACAGATTCGCCAACGGCTTTTAAGCCCGCGAAATGAATAACTGATTCGATATTATGATCGACAAACACTTTTTGCAGTAGGGCTTTGTTGAGAATATCACCTTGATAAAATGTGACATCTTTACCCGTAATGGTACGAACCCTTGCTAATGCCTCAACACTTGAATTTGATAAATTGTCTACGATGACCACTTCCTGTCCAGCATTTAGCAGCTCCACGACTGTGTGCGTACCTATATAGCCAGCGCCACCGGTTACCAAAATTGCCATAGTTTAATCGTCCTCTGAATAAATGTGTCATTTCTGGCTACATTGTAAATTATCACAGTCCAAGTGCCAGTGAATTTTGGTATTAGTCCCTAAATTATTGCTGTTTACTAAAGGAGTTATCTGACTTTGTATTTATTTGTTTACAATTAGTACTGCATTATTGGCAGACAATAAACTGTGAAGGAGTTAACAAAAGCACAACGTTAGCACACTATGTAGGGAGTGAAGTTTACGTAAAGTGGAACCTATGACAGCAACAAAGTATATTGCCCACCAACCCAATGCCCAAGGTTACATTGATTACTCAGAACATGAGAATCAATTATGGCAGCAGTTATATCAACGCCAAGTAACCAATATGCCTGGGCGTGCTTGCCCTGCGTATTTGCAAGGGTTAGATGCATTAGCCATGTCGGTAGACCGCATTCCGCAACTACCTGAAATAGACAAGGTGTTATTTGCGGCTACCGGCTGGAAAACTGCTGCGGTACCCGCACTAATCTCATTTGGTCGATTTTTTGAATTACTCGCCAATAAAGCGTTTCCTGTGGCGACATTTATTCGCACTAAAGAAGAGTTTGATTACTTGCAAGAACCTGATATTTTTCATGAAATATTTGGTCACTGCCCATTACTCACCAACCCATCATTTGCGAACTTTTCGCATATGTATGGTCAGCTAGGTCTTGCCGCAACCAAAGAACAGCGGGTATTTTTGGCACGTTTGTACTGGTTTACCATTGAGTTTGGTCTGGTGCAGGCTAAAGATGAACCATTACAAATTTATGGCGGCGGCATTTTAAGCTCGCCCGGTGAAACCATGTATGCGCTTAGCGATAAACCAGAACGCAGAGCGTTTGATTTACTCGATGTACTGCGCACTCCCTATCGCATTGATATTATGCAGCCCATTTACTACGTGATTGAAAGCATTGATTACCTCGATGAGATCGCTCAAATGGACATTATGGGGATGGTGAAACAAGCACAGCAGTTGGGCATGTTTGAGCCTAAATTCGCCCCCAAAAGTAAAGCCAGTTAACCGATGACGCTTGTTGAGCAAAGTAATAATGAGCTGAACCCACAGTCACTACAGCATTACATTTAGCTAAGGAGTACTAATGAACGCATTAACCGAGATGAAGTGTGAAGCCTGTCAGGCTGACGCGCCAAAAGTAACCGATATAGAGTTAGCCGAACTTATCCGCATGATCCCTGATTGGGGAGTTGAGGTGCGTGACGGTATTATGCAATTAGAGCGAGTTTACAAGTTTAAAAACTTTAAATTGGCCATGGCTTTTACTAACAAGTTGGCCGATTTAGCCGAAGCGGAGTTTCATCACCCAGGTATTTTAACTGAATGGGGGAAGGTCACTGTGACTTGGTGGTCGCATTCTATAAAGGGATTACACAAAAATGATTTCATTATGGCTGCCAAGACAGACCAGTTATTAGATGAGTAATATTGACACTTATTTCAGCATGTTACGTTAACGTAATGTGCTGAATAATTTGTCTGTTACAATTCTACTGTAAACTTCACTTGCCACCGAAGCAATATCCCTCTAACGTTGTGACAAATTTCCGCAACAAAACATTAATAACTAGGGAATCGTTACATATGCGTTTGGAAGTCAGTTGTATCGATCGCGTGGGTTTAGCGAAAGACATCCTCGTCGTGCTTGAAAAACATGGCATTAACTTAATTGCCATTGATGCCAGTAATAAAGGTTTCCTATTTCTGCAATTTGCAGAAATCAGTTTCGAAACCTTACGAGAATTAATGCCGCAAATTCGAAAAGTCGAAAGCGTACACGACGTTCGTACCGTGTCTTTTATGCCGTCTGAGCAAGAACACTACGCGTTAAAAACATTACTCAAAACCTTACCTGATTCGGTATTTTCAATCGACACCAAAGGCCGTATTCGTATTGCCAATGAGTCTGCTCTGCTGACTTTGGATATGGCTGAGCATGAGGTGGTTGAAGAATCATTAAACCATTGGGTGCAAGGTTTTAACTTTGCTCGCTGGATGAGTGAAACCCCTGTACTGGCACAAGCTACACGGGTGCAAATTAATGCTAATGAATATTTAGCAGAAATGCTGCCAATTTATTTACCTGACGATAACGATACCACCATTTTAGCGGGTGCAGTGGTGTCACTTAAATCACCTGCCAGAGTCGGCAAGCAATTTAATGCGCTGCAAAATCAAACCACAGGTTTTGATAACGTTTTAGCGATGAGCGATAAAATGAAGGACGTGTTAAAACAAGCCAAACGTATGGCTCAATTAGACGCGCCGTTATTGATCACCGGCGAAACAGGCACCGGCAAAGAGTTAATGGCCCGTGCAAGCCACGATGCTAGTATGCGCCGCGAGCACCCCTTTATTGCCATTAACTGTGCGGCATTGCCTGACAGTGTCGCCGAAGAAGAATTGTTTGGCTTTGTGAGCAATGGCACTGTGGTTAAACGTGGTCTATTTGAAGAAGCCAAAGGCGGGACGGTATTTTTAGATGAAATTGCTGAAATGTCCAAAGCTGCCCAAGTTAAGTTATTACGTTTATTGCAAGACGGTACCTTTAGACGCATTGGCGGCGATGTAGAAGTCAGGGCGGATGTGCGTATTATATGCTCCACTCAGAAAAATCTCGCAGAGTTGTGCCAAACCGGTGAGTTTAGAGAAGATTTATACTATCGCATCCATGTATTAAGTTATCACATGCCGTCTCTGCGTGAGCGTCGTGTGGATGTTATTCCGCTTACCGAAATGTTTTTAGAGCACTATAGCCAACAGCTATCAAGTCCGTTACGTCGTATTTCAGCCAGTTGCCGTGATTATTTATTTACTTACGCTTGGCCGGGGAACGTACGCCAGTTGAAAAATGCGATATTCAGAGCTGTGTCGATGTGGGATGGCTCTACCGAATTGACCGTTGAGCAACTTAAACTGCCATCATATGCCGAAGGTTTTGGATACTTCGATGAAGAATTTGAGGGCACATTAGACGAAGCCATGAAAGACTATGAAGCGGGTTTATTGCGCCGTTTATATCCCGCTTATCCAAGCACGCGACAGTTAGCGAAAAAGCTTGGGGTGTCTCATACCGCCATCGCTAATAAACTGCGCGACTACAACATTAACAAGAAAAAGTAATGTAACGATTTAATGCCAGCTAATGTGTTGGCATTTTCGCCATTTCAATGCTCAAAACCAGCATTGGCAAGGCCTTTTATCGTTTGTAAATAATAATGTACAAATCATGACTTGCATCGGTAAAGCGTGATTTGCTACGCGCTATAGGATTTAACGTCTTTGTATGGACACAATAAATCCGCTAAGCCATTCATGCTATAAAGACGCAGCGCGAATGCCACCCAGAATTTAGGAGCAATAATGAAACTTGCAAGTTACCACAACGGCCGTCGCGACGGCCAATTGATGTTAGTCAGTAAAGATTTGAGCAAAGCGGTCGCAGTGCCTGCGATTGCCAAAACAATGCAGCAATTACTCGATGCTTGGGATTTATTGTATCCACAACTCAGTGAGTTATATGAGGCGCTCAATGATGGTCAAATGGATAACGCCATTGCCTTTGATGAGTCACGTTGTTTATCGCCATTACCCCGAGCCTATCAATGGGCTGACGGCAGTGCTTATGTTAATCATGTCGAGCTTGTTCGTAAGGCGCGCGGTGCTGAAATGCCAGAATCATTTTGGACTGACCCTCTAGTGTATCAAGGTGGTTCAGACAGCTTTATTGCACCGAAAGCAGACATTGCAATGGCCAGTGAAGAATACGGCATTGACTTCGAATCAGAAATTGCCATTGTCACCGATGATGTTGCCATGGGAGTATCGACTGACGATGCCGCAAAGCACATCAAGCTGCTCATGTTGGTGAATGATGTGTCATTGCGTAACTTAATCCCAGGAGAGCTGGCTAAAGGATTTGGCTTTTTTCAATCAAAGCCATCAAGCGCGTTTTCACCAGTAGCGATTACGCCAGATGAGTTGGGTGACAAGTGGCAAGACAGCAAAGTGCACTTACCGTTAGTAACTCATTTAAACAGTGAGTTGTTTGGCCGCCCAAATGCTGGCGTCGACATGACATTTAACTTTAGCCAATTGGTGTCGCATGTGGCTAAAACTCGCCCACTTGCTGCAGGTGCAATTATTGGTTCGGGGACCATTTCAAACTACGACCGCAGTGCAGGCTCAAGCTGTTTAGCTGAAAAGCGTATGTTAGAAATTATTGCCGACGGCAAAGCCTCAACACCTTTTATGCATTTTGGTGACACAGTACGCATTGAAATGTTTGATGAAAACGGCGTGAGTATTTTTGGTTCTATCGACCAAAAAGTTGTTGAATATAAAGCTTAAAAATCGATAACGATATTTTTTAGAAGGCAGTAACGTATCATCGTTATTGCCTTTTTTGTTATGGATGGTTCAACAAATTGAAAAGTAAAAAACGATAAAAACAATAAAGAGGAGAACACATGAAACTCTATGGTTATTGGCGCTCAAGCGCTGCATATCGCGTGCGTATTGCATTAAATTTAAAGCAGTTATCGGCAGAGCAGGTTTCAGTACATCTGGTTAACAATGGCGGTGAGCAGCATTCGCAAGCCTATCATCAATTAAACGCTCAACATCTTGTACCCACCTTGGTCGATGAGGGGGCTGAGGGGGAGTTGAACTTATCGCAATCACTGGCGATTATTGAATACTTAGACGAAAAATATCCGCAAGCCGCATTATTGCCGAGCAATATTGAGCACCGCGCTATTGTGCGCAGCATGGCACAGGCGATTGCGTGTGAAATTCACCCGCTCGACAACTTGCGAGTACTGCAATATTTAGTGAACGACATGGGCGTGTCTGATGCCGATAAAATGCGCTGGTATCATCATTGGATTATTGTTGGTTTTACCGCATTAGAAGCACAATTAAGCCAGCATAGTGGTCGTTTTTGTTTTGGTGATACTCCCACACTTGCCGACATCTGTTTGGTGCCACAGGTATACAATGCAAAACGCTTTAATGTGCCGCTTGATGATTTTCCTCATATTGTACGGATTGATCAGGCGTGTAACCAATTAGCGCCATTTGCCGATGCCGCGCCAGAGTTGCAACACGATGCCAGCTAATTGAGGCGTGATGTCTTTTGCTAAAAATCGCACCTAACCCGTATTAGGTGCAAAACTGCAGCCTTCAAATCGTATTATTTTTAGTCTATTGCGCCCCACATAAACTTCAATGCTCCGTCATCACACACGCCAATAGGTATAACTATTGCTTCAAAAAAGCACACAACGATTCGCAAAATAATGCGTTTATCCACATCAGTCACTTTGCGTCGCCGGCTTACATGTTTACTTGTGCTATCCCACTATAAGCCAACTATAAAATACACCTTTAGTCTCTTTTGTTGTGTGTTTTGTGATCTAAATCAAGCCTGTGATATCTAGTTGGGTACTCAAATATAGGTAGAGAGGTTTGTTTGATCTAAATCAATGTTGCTAATGAATAACTTGGGTAGGTTGGCGGAAATTGTTAGGGATGTTAATAAATTGCATCTATTTATTGTTGTCATGGAGTCTGAAAATGAATAAGAAAATTACCCTAAGTTTAGTTGTTGCATCATTACTATCTGCTGGCTTATCTTTTGGTGCAGTAGCGCATCAAGCGGGCGACATTATCGTGCGGGCGGGTACTGCAACGGTATCACCTAATGAATCAAGTCCAGTTGTGGCCGGTGTAGCAGAGTTCAGTGTTGATAGTGATACCCAATTAGGTCTTAACTTTGGCTACATGTTGACAGATAACATTGGCATAGAGCTTTTAGCTGCCACACCCTTTAGCCACGATGTGTCACTGGGCGAACTTGGTAAAATTGCTGAAACTAAACATTTACCACCAACCCTTGTTGCTCAATATTATTTTGGTAATGCACAGTCTGCACTGCGTCCATACGTTGGGGTGGGGGTTAACTTTACGAACTTTTTCGACAATGATTTTACTCAAGATGCTAAAGATTTAGGTCTAGATAACCTGTCTATGTCTAACTCTTGGGGCGTAGCGGCGCAGGTAGGGCTTGATTACCAAATTGATAAAAAATGGCTCGTGAATGCTTCGGTATGGTATGCACAAATTTCTACTGACGTGAGTTTTGATATGGGCGCAGACCATGTCGTGGTTGAAACCGATATCGACCCATGGGTCTATATGGTGAGCGTGGGTTATACGTTCTAAATACCGCTGATTCGGGTTACTGGTATTTGAAGCCATTAACGATGTATTGAAATAAAACAGGAGCCATCAGGTTCCTGTTTTAGTATTTGCCATTGAGCTTATACCATTGCGCGTTAGTAAATGATCTCTCAGCGAGAATTTAAAAGGGCTTAAACAAGGCGAATGACTGAATGAATAGTTGTTCTCTTTCGAAGTCATGCAACGCAGTGTAAGCCCTTTTAAAACTCGCCACAAAGGAATGCCCCAGCCGCTTTTGCTCTGCGTTCTCGCTATTTGAAAGGGAACAACCATTACTACATAGCGACACCTTAATCAAAAACCGCTGGACGCATTCTGAGTGGTCACTTATTAATTCGGAATGGTATTAACCGCGTTTCTTTTTCGGCTTCCAATGGCGGGTATTGTAAATATACTCTGGTAAAAGTCGGTTTATCCACGCCACAATACGCCAACGTTTGGTGACATATACTCGGCGTTTACCTTTTTTAAGTGCCGTTAATATTTGCTCGGCTACTTTATCAATGGGCGACAATAACATCTGAGTATTTAAATGCACCGCTTTATCAAATAACCCTAACTGAATATCACTTATGGTGACAGGCAGTTTTAAACGCTGGGCATGCATGCTTAAACCTTGGAGATAATTCTCGGCAAAGGCTTTAGAGGCATGGTAAGCCACATTTGGGCCACCACGTTGACCGGCTATTGAGTTTATTGCCGCTAATTGACCGTAACCTTGCTCGCACATCAATTTGAAAATACATTGACTGGCCGCAGCAAAACCCATCACATTCACATCGATGGTGTGCTGATCTATGTTCCATGGCAAGGCAGGATCGTAATCATTAACACCAGTATTCACAATCACCAAATGGGCGCCGTTATGGGTGATCCAAGCTTCATTAAGTTGTGCTATCACCGCTTGTGGTTGGTCAATGGTCAGTGGATACACGGCTACTTCGCCAGGAAGGCTTTCAGCAAATGGCTTGAGAGACTCGGGATCGTGTACAAATAGCACTAATGACACTTGTTGTGCCGACAATTGTTTCGCAAGGGCTTGGCTGAGCTGCGAGCCCGCACCAATGATCATTGCTGTTGCGACTGACATAGTTAACCTCATAATTATCAATGGCTCATAATAGGAATAACGCCGATTGATAACAAGAGAGAAAAAAAATCAACTTAAGACGTGTAGACTTCTAGACATCCTTGTGTATGATTGATGACATAAATGATAGCTTGTGTGACTATTGGTTTATATCGCGTGTTATCAATGTTTAGCGTTAATTATTGATATTGCTTGTTTAAGATAAGCTCAATAAAGGTGTCTTTTTACAGAATGTTGAAACTGTGATCGGCTAAACATAATGATTGATAGCGCGAGACTCATTTATCGCGCTATCAACAAGCTGTCTGTGTTTAATTAATCAAAAAGGTGAGTCGTATGCCGGTTCGAATTCCAGATAATCTCCCCGCTGCAGGTATTTTAGAGTCTGAAAATATTTTCGTGATGTCTGAAACCCGTGCAGCCAATCAGGACATCCGTCCTATGCGGGTGCTGATCTTGAATTTAATGCCTAATAAAATCGAAACCGAGACGCAATTACTGCGTTTACTCGGTAATACGCCATTGCAGGTGGGTGTGGATTTATTACGGATCCACGACAAAGAGTCCAAACACACTTCGATTGATCATATGAATACCTTTTACCGTGATTTCGAAGATGTGCGCAATAACAATTATGACGGCCTTATCATCACTGGCGCACCACTTGGACAAATCGATTTTAAAGATGTGGTTTACTGGGACCACATTCGCGAGATTATTGATTGGTCCCAAAACCATGTCACCTCGGTCCTGTTTTTATGTTGGGCAGCCCATGCCGGTTTGTATCACTTATACGGTTTAAAGCGCCAACTGTTACAAAATAAACGTTCTGGCGTGTTTAATCACAGTCGCACCAGCGACCCGCATCCGTTACTGCGCGGTTTTGACGATGAGTTTTATGCGCCGCACTCACGATTTGCCGAAATGAATGTAGAAGAATTACGTCAGCACCCTGAAGTCGAAGTATTGGCTGAGTCTGATGAAGCTGGTGCTTATATTGTTCTTAGCCGTGATAATCGCAATTTGTTTGTGATGGGACATCCAGAGTATCAAAAAGGCACGCTAAACGATGAATACACTCGCGATGTTGGCCAAGGGTTAAACCCTGATATACCACAAAATTATTACCGTAATGACGATCCAACTCAAGACCCTATCGCGCGTTGGCACAGTCATGGCAGCTTATTGGTCAGCAATTGGCTTAACTATTATGTTTACCAGTTAACGCCCTATGACTTAAATGACATGAGTGCGAAAACGCCCTGGGAAAACAAAAAACCGTAATCCTTCTTCAAATTCATAGCCGTAATACCAAAGGTATTGCGGCTTTTTTATACCTGTAGACTAAAGTTTAATGCATTCTTAAGTGCATTTCGTCATTAAAATCTTGATGGTTTTATCGCCATTAAAACATCAGCTTACCTATAAATTTTTTAATTTAACTATCAAGTGTAAATCTTCAATGACAACCTCATGAGATGAACATCACAAATTTGATCATTTTTTACTTGCTTTACGTTAGCGTCAACGTCAAAGTGGTGTGATATTGGTTTTGATTTTATATGCGCAAAAAATGGAGTGGTTATGAGTACAGAGCAAACAGGTCAAGATATCGTTATTGTTGCCGCCAAGCGAACCCCTATGGGTGGGTTTCAAGGTGCACTGTCTGAGGTCGCATCTCCCGTGTTAGCCGCTACCGCGATTAAAGGTCTTTTAGCGCAAACAGGCATTAGCGGTGACAGCATTGATGAAGTGCTAATGGGCTGTGTATTACCAGCCGGCCTTGGCCAAGCGCCAGCTCGCCAAGCAACATTGGGCGCAGGTTTGCCATTAAGTGTTGGCGCAACAACGGTCAATAAAGTCTGTGGCTCGGGGATGAAAACCGTCATGTTAGCCCATGATTTAATTAAAGCCGGCAGCAGCAATGTGGTTATCGCAGGTGGCATGGAAAGCATGAGCCAAGCACCTTATCTACTCGACAAAGCCCGTGGTGGCATGCGTATGGGGCACGGTAAAGTCATGGACCATATGTTTTTAGACGGTCTTGAAGATGCCTACACCGGTGGCGCGATGGGCACATTTGCTCAAAAAACGGCTGATGATTTTGGGCTTACGCGTGAGCAAATGGATGCTTTTGCACTCAGCTCACTCGACAAAGCCAATGCCGCCATTCGCTCTGGCGCTTTTAAAGATGAAGTGGTGCCGGTGACCATTAGCACTCGTCGTGGAGATGTTAGCGTCGATACCGATGAACAACCAGGTAATGCCCGCCCAGAAAAAATTCCAACTCTGCGTCCAGCCTTTACAAAAGACGGCACCATAACCGCAGCTAATTCAAGCTCCATTTCAGACGGCGCAGCAGCCTTAATGTTAATGACTCGCGACAAAGCAAATGAATTAGGCTTAACCGTTATGGCGACTATTAAAGGCCACGCTACTCATTCGCAAGAACCGTCATTGTTCACAACAGCGCCTGTCGGCGCAATGCAAAAGCTATTCGATAAAGTGCAGTGGAGCAAATATGACGTCGACTTGTATGAAATCAATGAAGCGTTCGCCATGGTGACCATGTTAGCGGTATCTGAGTTAGGGCTAGATGCCAGCAAAGTCAACATTAACGGCGGTGCGTGTGCTTTAGGGCACCCCATTGGTTGTTCGGGCGCACGTTTGTTAGTGACCTTGATTTATGCATTAAAAGCACACGGGCTTAAGCGTGGCGTCGCATCACTGTGTATTGGTGGCGGCGAAGCCACCGCCATGGCGATTGAAGTGTAAAGAGACAATACAAGTTAAGTTCAACAAGACTACTGTACAGGTAGAAGCAAATGCAGCCACATAACATGTGAGACTGACAACCAAAAAAATCGCATCACCTGTACAGGTACCCCATAGCAGTGAGCCTGACTCACTCAAGATGTTCAAGGATCGAGGAAAGCAACATGATCACACAAGTTAAGCATTACATTGATGGCGAATTCACTCATGGCAGTGGCGAACGTCATATTGATGTGACGAACCCCGCTAACAATAGCGTTATTGCTCAAATTAACTGTGCTACTACTGCAGAAGTTGAGTTGGCAATCGACAGTGCCAAACAAGCATTCAAAACTTGGAAAGAAGTGCCAGTGTCTGAGCGTGCGCGGGTCATGTTGCGATACCAACATTTATTAAAAGAACATCACGACGAGCTCGCGATCATTTTGGCCCAAGAAACCGGCAAAACCTTTGAAGATGCAAAAGGTGATGTCTGGCGTGGAATCGAAGTAGCAGAACATGCTTGTAATGTTGCGTCGTTGATGATGGGGGAAACCGTTGAAAACGTCGCCCGTAATATTGATACCTACAGCTACACGCAACCCTTAGGTGTGTGTGCGGGTATTACGCCGTTTAACTTTCCGGCTATGATCCCATTGTGGATGTTCCCATTATCAATCGCGTGCGGTAACACTTTTATTTTAAAACCTTCTGAACAAGATCCCATGACACCACAGCGTTTAGTGGAGTTATTTGTCGAAGCCGGTGCGCCAAAAGGTGTGTTGCAGCTTATTCATGGCGACAAAACCGCAGTAGATATGCTGTTAACCGACCCCGCAATTAAAGCGATTTCGTTTGTGGGCTCAGTGGGTGTGGGTCAATACATTTACAAAACCGCAACCGATAATCTAAAACGTGTACAAGCCTTTGCTGGCGCTAAAAACCACTGCGTGATCATGCCTGATGCCAACAAGCAACAAGTCATTAATAACATGGTTGGGGCTTCAGTTGGCGCTGCAGGTCAGCGTTGTATGGCCATTTCAGTGGCAGTATTTGTCGGTAAAGCCAAAGAGTGGATCCCTGAGTTAAAAGAAGCGTTAGCCAAAGTGCGTCCTGGGTTATGGGACGATAAAGACGCCGCTTACGGCCCTGTTATAAGCCCTGCAGCCAAAGAGCGCGTATTAAAACTCATTGCTCAGGGTAAAGCTGAAGGCGCGGAATGCTTACTTGATGGAAGCGATTTCACTGTCGATGGTTATGAGTCGGGCAACTGGGTTGGACCAACCATGTTTACCAATGTCACCACAAATATGAGCATCTACAAAGAAGAAATTTTTGGCCCTGTACTGTGTTGTATGGAAGCTGAAACATTAGACGATGCCATCGAGCTTGTGAACAACAGCCCATACGGTAACGGGACTTCAATCTTCACCGCATCAGGTGGCGCCGCGCGTAAATACCAGCACGAAATTGAAGTGGGTCAGGTAGGCATTAACGTCCCAATCCCTGTGCCATTACCTTTCTTCTCATTTACCGGCTGGAAAGGCAGTTTCTATGGCGACCAACACGCCTATGGTAAACAAGCCGTGCGATTTTGCACCGAAACCAAAACCATCACTACCCGTTGGTTTGACTCAGAAGCCGTTAGCGGTCCTAACATGAGCATTAACTTAAAATAAATATGCTGTTATGAGTCTTTGTCGCGATACATCATCGGTATATCGCGACAATTTTTGCTAAACACAACAAGACAATCTTGACTCACACCATTGCTTTTATCGCACACAATGGCCAAGCAACTTAAGCTGCAGTGATCAAGTAACTAAATGACCCAAGAGTCATACCCAATAATATTAGGAGTCCGACATGGATTTTAATTTAAACGAAGATCAGCGCCAGTTTGCTGACTTAGCCCGCCAATTTGCCGCAGAAGAACTCGCTCCATTCGCCGCCAAATGGGACGAAGAGCATCACTTTCCTAAAGACGTGATTCAAAAAGCCGGTGAACTGGGATTTTGTTCATTGTATTCGCCAGAATCAGAAGGTGGCATGGGCTTATCTCGTTTAGATGCGTCAATTATTTTTGAAGAACTCGCCCACGGCTGTACCGCCACCACCGCTATGCTAACCATTCACAATATGGCGACATGGATGGTGACCACCTGGGGCACAGAAACACTGCGTAAACAATGGTCAGAAGGGTTAACCACAGGGCAGCTATTAGCCTCTTATTGTTTAACAGAGCCAGGTGCAGGCAGCGATGCGGCGTCATTGCAAACCAAAGCGGTACGAGATGGCGACGACTACCTCATTACTGGATCTAAAATGTTTATCTCTGGTGCCGGTGAAACCGAGCTCCTAGTGGTGATGTGCCGCACTGGTGAAGCTGGCCCTAAAGGGATTTCAGCCATTGCAGTACCGGCTGATACCGCTGGCATTACCTATGGCAAAGCCGAAGATAAAATGGGCTGGAATGCCCAACCGACAAGGTTAATTAGTTTTGAAAACGTGCGCGTGCCTGCCGCTAACTTACTGGGTGATGAAGGCCAAGGGTTTACCTTTGCCATGAAAGGTCTTGATGGTGGACGCATTAACATTGCCACCTGTTCTATTGGCACCGCACAAGCGGCATTAACGCGTGCAACGCAGTACATGAATGAGCGTAAGCAATTTGGCAAACCATTAGCGGCGTTTCAAGCACTGCAATTTAAGCTAGCTGATATGGCCACCGAGTTAGTGGCAGCACGCCAAATGGTACGTCTAGCGGCATTTAAACTTGATACCCAAGACCCGGAAGCCAGCGCCTATTGCGCCATGGCAAAACGCTTTGCGACTGATGTGGGGTTTCAAGTGTGCGACAGCGCGCTGCAAATCCATGGTGGTTATGGTTATATTCGCGAATATCCATTAGAGCGACACTTCCGTGATGTGCGGGTGCATCAGATTTTAGAAGGCACCAACGAAATTATGCGCCTCATTATTGCCCGTCGTTTGTTAGATGAAAACGCCCACCCAATCTTGTAATGGGTTGAGTACAGGTAATCTTAACGACTATTTTGACGGCACAACCTGCAATCGGGTTAACCTAAGGACAGTAAATAATGACAACAAACACCGCAATAATTGAACATATTATAGGTCACACGGCCATATTAACGCTTAATAACCCGCCAGCGAATACATGGACCGCAGACAGCTTACAACTGCTAAAGCAAACTGTTATCAAGTTAAATCAAAACAAAGACATTTATGCGTTAGTGATTACCGGGCAAGGAGAAAAGTTTTTCTCAGCAGGCGCCGATTTAAATTTATTTGCCGATGGTGATAAAGGTACAGCCGCCTCCATGGCAAAACATTTTGGCGAAGCTTTTGAAACCTTAAGCGCGTTTCGTGGTGTATCAATTGCTGCCATTAACGGTTACACCATGGGCGGCGGCTTAGAGGTTGCATTAGCCTGTGATATACGCATCGCTGAGGCGCAAGCACAAATGGCGCTACCAGAAGCCACCGTTGGCTTATTGCCCTGTGCTGGTGGCACGCAAAACCTCACCGCCTTGGTGGGTGAGGGCTGGGCTAAGCGAATGATTTTATGTGGTGAGCGCGTAGATGCCGCTAAAGCGGAAAAAATAGGCTTGGTTGAAGAGGTCGTAGAAAAAGGCCAGGCCCTTGATGCCGCTGTCGCACTAGCTGCCAAAGTGGCAAAACAGTCACCCAGCAGTGTTAGCGTATGTAAAACCTTAATTAATGCTGGGCGAACAATGCCACGCAGCCAAGCACTGCCGCTTGAGCGTGAATTGTTTGTAGGTTTATTTGATACCGACGATCAAGCTGAAGGTGTCAACGCCTTTTTACAAAAACGCGCCCCAAATTGGAAGAACAGCTAATGACTCAAGAAGTAATATTTCAAACTCTCGGCACACTCTCTGGACAGTCCATAGGTATCGTGACGCTTAACATCGAAAAAGCGCTTAATGCGTTAACCCTCGATATGGTTGCTGCAATGCAAACCCAATTAACCCGTTGGCAAACTGACGACAGCATTGCCTGTGTGGTGTTACAAGGTGCTGGCGAAAAAGCATTTTGCGCTGGTGGCGATGTGCGCGCCATTTATCATGCATCCATTGCCAACCCAAATAATATCACCGATGAAGCGTGTCGTTTTTTTACACAAGAATACCAACTGGATTATTTACTGCATCAATATGGCAAACCGGTATTAGTGTGGGGTGACGGCATTGTGATGGGCGGCGGGTTAGGCTTAATGGCTGGCGGCAGTCATCGCGTTGTGACTGAGCGCAGCCGAATTGCCATGCCTGAAGTCACCATTGGTTTATACCCCGATGTGGGCGGCAGTTACTTTTTAAATCGCATGCCAGGTAAAACAGGGCTGTTTTTAGGCTTAACCGCTTACAACATGAACGCTGCAGATGCGCTTTATGTTGAACTGGGTAATCATTATTTGCCGAGCGATCAACAAGAACCATTATTTGATGCCATGGCCGATCTCAATTGGAGCCATGACACTGCGCAAAATCATCAGCTGTTAACTGATTTGTTGACCAATATGTCGGCAGCGCATCGTGCCACATTGCCAATGAGCCACTTACAGCAATTTCAAGCTCAAATCGATTTATTAATGGCTGGTGATATTGAAGATGTACACCATCAATTATCGACCTTAAACACTGAACTTGAATGGTTACAACGGGCGCAAAAAACGGCTTTAGCTGGTAGCCCAATAAGCTGGCATTTAATTTTTGCCCAAGCTCAATTAGGCACACAACTGAGTCTGGCGCAATGCTTCCAATGGGAGCTTGGCGTCAGCGTTAACTGTTGCTCAAATGGAGATTTTTGTGAAGGGGTACGCGCATTACTGATTGATAAAGATCGCCAACCTAAATGGCTATTTAGTGATGTTGAAGCAGTAGAACAAGGCCGAATAGATCTACTGATCACATCTCCATGGGACGCGATTAATCACCCATTAGCAGACTTTACTTAATAAGGATTATTATCATGGCAACCGTAGCATTTATTGGTTTAGGTAACATGGGCGGCCCAATGGCGGCCAATTTAATTAAAGCGGGTATGACAGTCACGGTGTTTGACTTAAACCCAGCGGCAGTTGAAGCGCTCACCTCACAGGGTGCGCTTAGCGCCAAAACCGCTTGCGGCGCAGCGTCCTCAGCAGATGTTGTGATTACCATGCTGCCAGCAAGCAAACATGTGCTCGGGTTATATTTAGGCGATGCAAATAACAAAGGCTTGCTGGAGGTTGTCTCAAAACAAGCCTTATTAATTGATTGTTCTACCATTGATGCAGACAGTGCCCGTATTGTTGGTAAAAAAGCCGCTGAAATGGGGATTGAGTTTATGGATGCGCCAGTATCGGGCGGTACAGCTGGCGCAGCTGCAGGCACCTTGACTTTTATTTGTGGTGGCTCAGATGCTGCCTACGCACAAGCGCAAACCGTGTTGACCGTAATGGGGGGCAATATTTTTCATGCGGGTGCCGTTGGAGCGGGGCAAGTTGCCAAAATTTGTAATAACATGCTGCTGTCGGTATTGATGGTAGGTACTAGCGAATCAATTCAATTAGGTTTAGATAATGGCTTAGATCCTAAAGTGTTGTCTGATATCATGAAAGTCAGCAGCGGCGGCAATTGGACGCTAGAGAAATACAATCCTTGTCCAAATGTGATGGAAAACGTGCCGTCGTCTAATGGGTATCAAGGCGGCTTTATGGTCGACCTCATGGTAAAAGATTTAGGCTTGTCGCAACAGGCGGCAATGGCCTCTAACTCGAGCACGCCGATGGGTTCACTTGCACGCAGCTTGTATGTTAATCATGCGCGTCAAGGTAACGGTAGTCGTGATTTTTCGAGTATTTTTGAACAGTTTTCAAAGAAAAAGTAAAGGATTCAGTTGATGGAATTAAAAGATAAGGTTGTCGTCATTACTGGCGGAGCGGGTGGCTTAGGTCTGGCAATGGCACACGATTTAGCTGCACAGGGAGCTAGGTTGGCGCTTATCGATGTTGACCAAACTAAGCTAGAACAAGCTTGTGCTGATTTAGGGGCAACAACTGAAGTACAAGGTTATGCGTTAGATATTACCGACGAAGAAGATGTGGTTGCGGGTTTTCAATATATTATTGAAGACTTTGGTCAGGTGAATGTACTGATTAACAATGCTGGCATTTTACGTGACGGTTTAATGATTAAAGCCAAAGAGGGCATTGTCACTGAGCGTATGTCTTATGAGCAATTTCAATCGGTTATCAATGTTAATTTAACCGGCAGTTTTTTATGTGGTCGTGAAGCGGCAGCGGCAATGATTGAAACCAAACAAGCAGGGGTCATCATTAATATCTCTAGTCTGGCAAAATCGGGCAACATGGGTCAATCAAATTATTCAGCCTCTAAAGCGGGTGTTGCTGCGATGTCGGTGGGTTGGGCTAAAGAGCTAGCGCGTTACAACATTCGCAGTGCTGCGGTGGCACCAGGTGTGATTGCCACTGAAATGACCGCTGCCATGAAGCCTGAAGCGCTAGAGCGTTTAGAGAAAATGGTGCCAGTAGGGCGTTTAGGTCAGCCAGAAGAGATCGCATCAACGGTGCGTTTTATCATCGAAAATGATTATGTTAACGGCCGCGTATTTGAAATTGACGGTGGCATTCGCCTCTAGAACGATGGTGTTTGTCTATAGTGCGGTGGTATTTTACTTAGTCAGTTTGCTATGATGTTGTCACGCCGAGCTCATTTGCTCGGCGTGACTTTTTTATTTTTTAGGGATCGAACACGTGGCAAAATTAGAACTTATCTTAAAAAAAATCATGCTTATCGTGGGTATCCTAGGTGTGGTCATTATTTATGGCGGCTTTTTGTATTTGTTTTTTTCAGGGCGCTCAACCGCGTCACTGCCGTGGTTTTTACTTATTTCACCATGGATTTGTGTGTATTTTGGCTTAAGCCATGTGCAGCAAGTGGCGGTGATTAGCTGGTTTGCGAGTAAATTCAGCTTCAGAAAGTCATCTAAGTAATGCTCTCTCTGTAAGGTTAACTTATGGCTTCTGCCACGCCGCTATCTCGCACAGCACTGACATTTTACACCTTAGTCGCCTTAATTGCGTTTGCGGCTAATTCGGTATTTTGCCGCCTTGCACTGTCAAATGAACAAGCTGTGCCACTAATCGACCCGAGTAGTTTTACTGCTATCCGATTAGCATCCGGTGCGTTAATGCTGGCGTTATTAATGCGCCTGACCTCAACAAAAAACCGTACAACACTCGATAAGTCCTCAGCACAACCTCATGGCAGTTATCTGGCTGCGGTATTGTTGTTTGTCTATGCCATTGGGTTTTCGTACGCTTATGTGTTGCTAGACACCGCAACAGGTGCATTAGTATTATTTGCCGCAGTGCAAATGAGCATGATGCTGATGAGTTACATACAAGGTCACCGCTTAAACCGGCTTGAAATCCTTGGCGCGCTTGTCGCATTTGCAGGCTTTGGCTATTTAGTTTGGCCGAGCGTGGGGGTGACTAATGGCGAATTATCAATCAGTGGCATGGTACTCATGGCCATCAGTGGTTGTGCATGGGGCGGTTATACACTATTGGGTAAAGGCACTGCTAAGCCATTGTTTGCCACAGGGTATAATTTTATTCGTACCATACCGATAGTGCTATTGATGCTTGCTCTTGTATGGCTGTTATCAGGTTTGATGCCCGTCGATGCAATGCAATCAACACCAGCAAGGCTGGCGTTTAATGTCAGTGCGCAAGGCGTGTTACTGGCGATACTTTCTGGTGCGTTGGCCTCGGGCGTAGGTTATGCATTATGGTATCGAGCGCTTAGCGGGTTAAGCGCCAATCATGCTGCGGTATTACAACTGTTAGTACCGGTCATTGCCGCTGTTGGTGGCGTCATCTTTGTAGGCGAGCAACTGAGTGTTCATCTGATCATTTGTGCCAGTATTATTTTGTTTGGCATTGCGCTCGTTATCTCAGCTAAAACAACCTATAAACTTTAACTATAATTAACGATAAAAGAGGTTTCATGACAGATTCGACCCCATACCACATCGGCACACCAGGGCAAAAATGGACCGATGCAGATAAAGCCCAATGGCTTGCACAAGTGACCATAAAGCGCTCATATCAAGATGAAGTGGTTAGCAAATTAAGCCCGCTCGCCAAGGAGTTTGAACAAGTGCAATACGGCGCGTTATCTTATGACGTCGATAAGTATCCGTTATTTGCTTTTAAGTCTCGCAACTGGGACAACAGCAAAAAGACCCTTTTAGTCACAGGCGGCGTGCACGGGTACGAAACCAGTGGTGTGCATGGCGCAATCCAATTTTTAGCCACAAAAGCAAAACATTACAGTCAGTTTTTTAATATTGCCGTGGCACCGTGTGTCAGCCCATGGGGATATGAAACCATTAACCGTTGGAATCCAAAAGCGATAGATCCAAACCGTTCATTTTACGCCAATAGCCCGGCAGAAGAGTCGGCGGCATTAATGGCGTTTGTTGCTACCCTCGGTGAGGTGTATGCCCACATTGACTTGCATGAAACCACCGACACCGATGAGTTAGAGTTTAGACCGTTACTGTCGGCTCGTGATGGCGTTGAATATGAAAAAGGCATTATTCCGGATGGTTTTTATTTGGTTGGCGATAGCGATAATCCCACCCCTGAGTTTCAAAAAGCCATTATTGATGCTGTGGCAAAAGTGACTCACATTGCACCAGATGATAATGGCCAATTGATTGAAGTGCCCATTGAACAGTTTGGTGTGATTAATTACCCAGTTAAAAAGCTCAGCCTGTGCGCCGGCATCACTCACAATCACTTTAACACCACCACCGAAGTGTACCCCGACAGCCCTCATGTTACCGCTCAACAATGTAACGATGCGCAAGTCGCCGCCATTACGGGTGGATTAGATTACATTGTGGATTATTTAAAGGCTTAAAAAAACAGTTAAACAATTAATGCTTTGCTGTTGCGATTTTCATTGCACCCACAGCAAAGCATTATAATTGGGTATAGGTTGATAAATAGACCAAAAATCCTTACAATGTCGCGCTTTATATCTACCCCTTCGGCAATGCCGTATATCAGTTTAAATCTCATTATTTTTGCTTAAAATTTGTTTAAGGGCTGACTTGAGTCATACAGATGTCAACTCGAACCATTAAGTTATAATGTGATACCGGTTTAAACACACAACACGATTTGGAATTTCATTTTGATTACAACAGCTAACATCACAATGCAGTTTGGCGCTAAGCCACTGTTTGAAAATATCTCTGTCAAATTTGGTGGCGGTAATCGCTACGGTTTAATTGGCGCGAATGGTTGTGGTAAATCCACCTTTATGAAAATCCTTGCCGGTGATCTAGAGCCATCGAGCGGTAACGTTTCGTTAGATGTTAACGAGCGTATGGGTAAACTTAACCAGGACCAGTTTGCATACGAAGCTTTTTCAGTTGTAGACACTGTGATCATGGGCCACCGCGAGTTATGGAAAGTAAAGCAAGAGCGTGACCGCATTTACTCGTTACCCGAAATGAGCGAAGAAGACGGCATCAAAGTGGCCGAGCTTGAAATGGAATTTGCTGAAATGGACGGTTACACCGCTGAATCGCGCGCGGGTGATTTACTATTAGGCGTAGGTATTGCAACCGAGCAACATTTTGGTTTAATGAGCGAAATCGCTCCTGGTTTTAAATTACGAGTCTTGCTAGCGCAAGCCCTGTTTTCAGATCCAGATTTATTGTTACTTGACGAACCAACCAACAACTTGGACATCGATACCATTCGCTGGTTGCAAGATATGCTGAACCAACGTAACAGCACTATGGTTATCATCTCGCATGACCGTTACTTCTTAAACTCAGTGTGTACCCACATGGCTGACTTAGACTACGGTGAATTACGAGTTTACCCAGGTAACTATGACGAATACATGATGGCTGCACAGCAGTCGCGTGAACGGTTAATGAGTGATAACGCCAAGAAAAAAGCGCAAATTGCTGAGTTGCAAACCTTCGTTGCACGTTTCTCGGCTAACGCATCTAAAGCGAAACAAGCCACATCACGTGCCAAACAAATTGATAAAATCAAGTTAGAAGATATTAAAGCGTCTAGCCGTGTTAACCCGTTTATTCGTTTTGAACAAGAAAAGAAACTGTTCCGTAATGCGTTAGTGGTTGAAAACTTAGCCAAAGGTTACGACACGACACTATTTAGCAAGTTAGATCTAATGGTTGAAGTGGGCGAACGTATTGCCATTTTAGGTCAAAACGGTGTGGGTAAAACCACCTTGCTACGTACCCTAGTACATGATATTCCACAAGATGAAGGGACTATTCACTGGTCTGAAAACAGCAACATTGGTTACTACGCACAGGATCATGAAGCCGATTTTGCTAACGATATGACCTTGTTCGAGTGGATGAGCCAATGGCGCAAAGAAAACGATGACGACCAAACTGTACGTGGTATTTTAGGGCGTATGCTGTTTGGCGCTGACGACATTAAAAAGTCAGTTAAGGTGTTGTCTGGTGGTGAAAAAGGCCGTATGTACTTCGGTAAACTTATCATGCAAAAGCCAAACATTTTATTACTCGATGAGCCAACCAACCACATGGACATGGAATCAATTGAGTCTTTAAACAACGCACTAGAAAAATATGAAGGTACGCTAATGTTCGTGTCTCATGACCGTGCATTTGTATCGTCACTGGCCACACGTATTCTTGAAATCACGCCACAAGGCATTAATGACTTTAAAGGCAGTTACGATGAGTTTCTTGCCAGTAAAGGTATTGAAGGCTAAGTTAAATAGCGCCTAATACTTTCTAAACAACTTAAAAGCCCTGAACAAATGTTCGGGGCTTTTTGTTTTTATATTATTGTTTTAGCAATATACTCAAGCCATTAACCCAATTCTAGGCAGACAAAGATATGAGCATTACCCTCGAACAAGCCGCAAGCACCTTGAATGAACTGAAATGTCGAACTAACTTTAATATTAAGAATGTCACCGAATACATGCTACCAGAACTCAAAGAAGCGGTGTATTTGCATGTTGAAGGCAAGATACCACTGTTGATAATCCGCCCAGCATTTGAAGTGTTCTCTACAGAATTAGCCACCATTGAAGGCGTACACGCCAAATATGACTATTATCACAATGCACAAATGACTCGTTTTCCGACTAGGCAATACAAAGGTCTAAACGAAACCCACTACGGATTGGCGTTTAGATTTGATAATGTAGAGGCTATCGAGTTGTTTATAAAACGATTAATTCAAATTGTAAAAGGGTAACCAACCTCATTCAGGTTGCAATTAGGAGATCTTCTCGCCATGACCGAGCAATTTAATATCAATCAGTTTAATTGTTCCATTAACGGTATAGGCCAAACTTTGGTGTGGGCACACGGATTATGTGGTTGCATGCAAAGTGAAGATGCCATTGGTGTTTATGCATGGCATCGGTTTCCTAAAAAATTACAACTAATCCGTTACGATGCCGTTGGTCATGGCTTATCAATGACAGCTGACAGCGTTGATGGTTACCTTTGGCCAAACCTTGCCCAGGATATGCTTAACATTGCTCACCATTATAAAGCGCCTAAACCGTTTATTTTAGGTGGCCAATCAATGGGTTGTGCCACCAGTTTATTTGCTGCATTAGCAAAGCCCGATAATGTAAAAGGACTGGTGCTAATGACACCGCCAGTAGCATGGCAGGCAAGGGCTGCAAAAGTGGATTATTACCATAAAATAGCCAAAGCAGCGCGGATTTTAGGGGGTAAGGGCCTTGCGCAAATGAACGCCAAACATTTAGATAAAATGCTCCCAGATTGGTTAATCGATGCGCATAAACATAGCGTGTTAGGCATGCTAGATGGGCTAAAGTCAATGAAGCGTCAAACCTTAAATCAATTGTTTACCGCAGCAGCCTACAACGACTTACCCACTAAACAACAACTCGCTACGATATCGGTGCCCACATTGATTTTGGCTTGGCAAGGTGATGAAGCACATCCTGTAGCAACCGCAAAAGCATTACACAAAGCATTGCCCCATTCGACTTTGCATGTCGCTAGCAAAATGGACCATGTCGATGACTGGCCTGAGCTTATCAGTGAGTTTTGTCTTGGTTTGCAGTCTTAGCAGACTCAATGAATGACATCTTAAATCATTGAATGAACCGTCTATCTCTTTGTGGGTATATAACGATAATTAGATCAACAAGGGCTAATTTAGCTGTGAGCAATGTCTGAGTTTAGATTGTCAATTAATGTAAATTTTTTTAATTCGTTTATGGTTATTGCAAACATGACTGAGTATTAAATCATTTGACATAAGGCCCCAATATGAACTGGCAATGGATTAGCAATCTTAAAATATCGCGCAAACTTGCCTTACTGGTATTACCGCCATTGTTTATCAGTATTGTATTTGGTGGGTTATTCGTCAGTAGTAAATACACTAGTAAACAACAGCTTGAGCTAGTAATAGATCTGTCTAATGTGGCTATCATTAATAGTGCATTGGTGCATGAGTTACAAAAAGAGCGCGGTATGAGCGCTGGATATATTGGTTCAAAAGGTCAGTCCTTCAAAGACGCACTTCCTAATCAGCGTAACCTCACCGACGCCCAAATAGCTCGGTTTAAGCAATTCGCTCAACAAGATGACTTTCCTACACAATTACAAGCAGCATACGATCAAGTCGCTTCATCATTAACCCAAATCACCGCCATGCGTCGAAATGTGAGTAATTTAACCATTACAGTGGCTGAGCAGGTGAGTTATTACACTCAAATGAATACCTTACTCCTGTCTATGGTCGATGCCGCAGCCAGCCAAAGCTTGGAAAGTGAGTTGTCGATGAGACTCAAAGCATTTGCGGCTTATTTGCAATTAAAAGAGCGTGCAGGTATTGAGCGTGCCGTGTTAAGTACCACTTTTGGCCATAGCGAGTTTGCCCCTAATTTATATCGTAAATTTGTTACATTAGTCGCCGAGCAGCACACCTATGGTGAACGCTTTATGGCGGCGGCACACAGCAGTAATATTGAGTTATTTAAACAAGCCCAACGCACTAAAGCGATGGCCGATGTACAAGCATTACGCGAAGTGGCTTTTGCACAAAACAGTGCCGCAATGCTTGCTCAAAATCCAGAAGATTGGTTCAAAATATCGACCGCAAGAATCACGATATTGACCCAGTTAGAAAAACAATTAGCAGATGATTTAACGCGCTTGAGTCAACAAAAACTTGACCAAGCAACAGAGCAAATGTATTTCAGTATCACGGTATTAATCGCCGCATTAACATTTGTGATTTTTATGAGCTTAGCGGTAACTCGCTGTTTACATGACAGTTTAGCTGTTCTTCACAAAAAAATTATTCATGCAGGCAACCAATTTGATTTAACCACCCGTTTGCCACATCAATCTGAAGATGAGTTTGGCCAAATATCACAAGCCTTTAATCAAATGATGACAGAGTTCGAAGAGGTCATCGGTCAAGTGCGGATTAATGCGGTTAATCTTGTGAATGCCGTTGAGCAAATGAACGGTTACACTCGTTCACTGCAAAGCGATGTTTTACAAGGTTCGTCAGAGGCAGAACAAGTTGCCTCAGCAATGACAGAAATGAGTGCCACTGTTCATGAAATTGCCGCTAACGCTGTACAAGCATCAGACGCTTCAGCTAAAGCTAACTTAGAAGCTAAAAATGGCGAAATGGGGGTTAATAAAACCAGCGATGCTATTCAAATTTTGGCGCATGAGATTGCAGATGCCGCAGACGCCATTGGGCGTTTAGATGCCGATGTTCAAAGTATTGTGACCATTCTCGACGTGATTAGCTCTATTGCAGAACAAACCAATTTGTTGGCACTAAATGCTGCAATTGAAGCGGCAAGGGCAGGTGAGCAAGGCCGCGGCTTTGCGGTTGTTGCCGATGAGGTACGGACTTTAGCCCAGCGTTCACAAACCTCCACTGAAGATATCAAAAACATGACTGAGCGTTTACAAACAGGGGCCGCAACCGCCGTAAGCGCAATGAAGCGTGGACAGCAACAAGCACAAGTAAGTGTTGATGAGTCTAAACTTGCTGGTAACGAGCTTAAACTTATTGCAGATCATGTTAGCGTGATTGATAGCATGAACGAACAAATTGCCGCCTCCACTCACGAACAATCTGCTGTCGCTGAAGAAGTTAATCGCAATGCGATGAAAATCACTGAGATTTATCATCATACCCAAGACATTTCACAGCAGCTTGCTAGCCTCAATGACAACCTACTCAGCGATGCCAGCAATATGTCTCAACAAGTGAGTAAATTTACGTTATCAAAACAATAAAAGCCCCAGCAACATCTGGATCGTCCCGGTAACGCTTATAAATCCGGGATCTAAGCATTCGAGGATGACGTGCTAGAACCTAGAACCTAATCCCTTGATTTCGCAAGCGAAGCGTTTCGTATACCGTTATCAGTCTATGATTTAGTGCAGTGCTGTAATAACGTGACAAAAAACTCACTGCCTTTGCGCTGTGCAAAAGCAATATTACGTTCTGGGATGGATTCGGGGTCATTGTAGTTTGCTAGGGCAATTTCCATACTGGCTTCGCGAATGATGTGCAGGGTTGGGTAGGGCGCTCGATTAGTAAAATTGGCTGCACTGTCTTGTGCTTCGCCATCAAAACAGTAGTCTGGATGAAACGTTGCAAGTTGGTACACGCCTTCATAATCCTGCTGTGCTAATAAATCAGTAGCATCATCGACTAAATCTAAATAGGCATAAAATCCTTCAAACCCACGCGGCAGAATAAACAGAGTGGTTTCGACTTCTGGGTGTTTATCAAGGTATTGGCATTCATTAAGCAATGCTTTTAATACAGCCTTGACCTTAGTTTGTTCAATAGCGACATAACGGATACTGGCGCGTTCTACTTCTCTGCGAGCAAATGGGCAAATATTGTATTTCATGATGACATCAATAACCCAGCGTTCGGTGTGGGCTATGCATTCATGTTGTTCCATAAAAAACCTTCACTCAGTTACTGTGGTGCTGCCGGTAGCATCATCGGGATAATTGACGCCACTAACAGCAGCGCCATAGAGACATTAAAAATACGCTGTTGGCGCTCATTTTTCAGTATACGTTTTAACGCTACACCAAAGCTAAGCCAGACTATCGCACATGGAAAGGCCACACATAAAAATACACTGGCAATGGTGAAAATTTGGCTGTTAAGTTCTTGATGAACAGTGGTAAACGTCGCTATTGCGCCTACAGCCATAATCCAGCCTTTTGGGTTTACCCATTGAAATGCGGCGGCTTGTATAAAGCTAAAAGGTTTACTGACTTGTTTGCCTTCCATTTTGTTGCTGCTATTAGCTATCAACCATGACAAATATAATAGGTAGGTAATGCCGACCACTTTAATCACAGTGTGGATTACTGGATAAGCCTGAAATAGAGTACTTAATCCTAGTCCAACGGCTAAAATCATTGTTGGAAAGCCTAGGCTAATCCCTAATAAATGCGGAATACTGCGTTTAATGCCAAAATTTACCCCAGATGTCATCAACATAATGTTGTTAGGTCCAGGCGTAATGCCAGCCGAAAACGCAAATAATGCTATCGCAAATACCAATTCCATATTGTTATCTTTTTGCCAAGGTATGATTAAAATTTGTTGGCATTCTATCGGTTAATGTTACGACAATCTAATAAAAAAGTGATTGCTGATTCAGATTGAGATTAAACATTGTGATATCTGATTTTACGGGGTAGCTTGACCTTAATATTGATAAGGTTTTTGGCGTATTTTGAAATAGGACATATTTCCATGATAAGTAGCTTAAGCAAGATGATTGTTATGGTTAGCATTGTGCTGCTAACGGCATGTACAACCCATGATATTACGCCGCCAGCATCGCAACGTATAACCATGGTGACTAGCGGTGATTTATCGCTATTATCGAAAACTTACGCGTGGCACGAAAGTCTGTTTGTTGTGCATACGGCCAATAAAATGGATGAACAGGCGTTACGTAATCAGTTAGTCAAGTCGGTGAATAAAGTCATGGCTGATAAAGGCTATCAATTGGTGTCTATTAACGATTCCCCGCACATGACGGTGGGGTTTGGTATGGCTTTAGCCACTGAAATGAGCGATAACGACATTTTAGCAAAGGTCGGTCTTGTACCTGGCCTTGCCACTAAAGATGCTAATGCACAGCAGCATAAAGGCTCGGTATTATTGGCTTTTTTTAACCCCCATGTTCAATCACCCTTTTGGCGAGTGTTAGCACAAGGATTTACAGAGCCAGAGCATACCATCGAAGAGCGAGAAGCTCGGTTTGATAACTTGATAAAAATGATGCTCAACGATGTCCCAGCGATGTAAAACGTAAGCCAATAAAAAAGACGCTAACTGCGTCTTTTTTGCTAGTACATGCATTACTAACCCATTAATGACTACCACATTAATTGGCTATCAAGAAAGATTAGCCGTGTGTAACTTCGACTTCATACGAGCCAAATTTACGGATGTTAATCACGCCAGTATCAAAAATTAAATATTGGCCTTTAATACCTTGTAAGGTTCCTGTGACCTCAGGCACTTTATCAAAATTATGCGATTTCACTTTGGTCGGAAATTCAGTAATCGGATAACTAATGGCCTGAATGTTGGCATCAAGGCGTTCAATTTCAATGTCTTGATGTTCGTTTGCTAACGCTTGTAGTTTGTCTTCTATCAGCGGAATAAGTTTTGCCGCCTGCTCAACCAAATCAATGTCATCATTGTGACCTTTCAACATGGCCTGCCAGTGCGTTTTGTCATTGATGAATTTGGCTAGCTCTATTTCAATTAACCCTGACATTTTACGCGTTGATACCTTAAAAATGGGCAAACCTTGAGTGGCACCCTGGTCAATCCAACGTGTTGGGATTTGGCTGTGACGGGTAATCCCCACTTTGATCCCTGAAGTATTAGACAAATAAACATAGTGGGGTACAAAGCAATGTGACATAGCCCATTCAGGCTCACGGCAAGTGCCTTGATCGAAATGGCAGGTTTCTGGTTTCATTATGCACATATCGCAACTGGCTAACTTTGACATGCACACATAACAGTGGCCTTGAGAGTAGCTCTTTTTGGTTTTTTTACCGCAACTACTGCAAAAAATATTACCAGTGTGAGTCATGGTAAGGGTTTTACCGATTAATGGGTTTAGCGCCAAGCGCTCCTCACCTACAGGTAAATGATACTCCACCTCATGGTTATCATTGAGGTGGGTTTTCAGTTTTGATAGCGTTCCAAACATGGTTAATCCATTTTTCGTCTTTATTTGCAGGCAGTTTAGCAGATGATGAAAACGGATTTTAGCCTTAATTTAGTCACCAAGATGAAAGGTATGGAATGTGTTGATTAACTCAATTTATCTAATACCACGTCGTCACCCATTTCATACAGTGAGGTGGCAATCATCTCTTCTTGTGATAGATCGGTTAGGCCCAGCGCCATGGTGGCTCTAAATAAATCAATGCCGGTATGGCTTGCTGTTTCATACTGGCTACTAAATTGTTCAATATTAATGCCTAATGCATTCATTTTATTAGAAATATGCAAAACAATGCCTGGGCGATCGTAAGCCACAAGGTTATAGCGTAATTGTTTAATGGGTTTTGCACTTAGGCTGGTTTTAGAAAAAGTCAGAGTTAAGCCATCAATGCACTCTAATGCGTCTACCAGCTCATCCCATTTTAGCGCAGGGACTTCTAATTGTAATATTGCGGCAAAAACACCATCAATATGGCGCATTTCAGAATCCAGCCAGTTACCATTATGACGACTAACTACATTGGCTATTTGTTCTACTAATCCTTTTCTATCAGGTGCTTGCAAAGTAATAAGGTAACGCATCATACGATATTTCTCCTATAAATATTAGCTGTAACACAACTGTCATCTTTACGTCATATAATCGCAGCCACTTAAGATTGCGTTGTTGTTTTACTGTTGATTACGATAATTTGAAAAATCTATTAACGGTTAACATGAGTGGTCAACTGAAACACAGACAACCCCTAAGTTAATGGGGCGTATTGTGGTTAAGAAAATCACTTACTATATTTGTGAGTAAAGCCGCGGCATAGTCATAAATATTTATTGTTAACACAGTAAACTGCACAATCAAAGCGCTAATTATGGCATCGATTAATTATTAGAGGTTCTTAATGGAAAGTCAGGTAAATCAACCTGGTTCTGCTGAAAAAAGTTTACTCGTTGGTAAACAAGCATCACGCAGAGCATTTAAGGATAAAGCAGCTGAGTATGGAATAACCATTGGCGGCACCATGGTGTTTGTCGCCTTGTTATTGATTTTTTTCTACTTGCTGTATGTCATCAAACCTATTTTTGATGGGGCACATATAGAACCGATTACCAGTGTAAGTTATCAAAACACTGATGCAAAAACCTTAATGGTGGGTGCCGACGAGCAAAATGAAATTTTGTATCGTGTTACTGCTCAAGGCATTGTTGATTTTTACTCATCAGCGACCGGGCAATTGATTTCATCATTTACGCCTAAATTGCCTGAGGGGACAATCGTTATTAGCAGTGCCAAATCTAGCCCAAATGAACAACGCTTTGCACTAGGGTTGAGTAATGGCCAAGTGATAGTCGTGGGTGTAGATTTTTCTGTGTCTTATCCTGATAACCAACGCCTTATCACGCCTAAACTAAACTATCCAATTGGTGATGAACCGTTAACGATTAACCAAGACGGTGCAGTGTACAACATGGTGTTTGACTACAGTGGTAGTCGCATGAGTTTCGCTTATCAAGACGCTAATGGCGCTTGGAAGTTAAATCGCCAAGAAGGCGAAGAAAACATGATGACCGAAGAAGTTGAATGGACGGCGTCGGAAGTGTTCATTGACGATGCACCTAAAGAAGTGGTTTCGGTATTAATGACGCCAGATCACCGCCAATTGATTCTAAGCACCACTCATCGTTTATTTGTTTATAACACCCGTGATGCTGATGCGGTCGAACTGCTACAAGTTCTTGATGTTAAAAAAGGTCACGCCAAAATTAAACAAGTTGATTTATTGGCAGGCGCAAGCTCAATTATGGTCAGCTACGACAGTGGCGTAATCAGCCAGTATTTCCAAGTAAACGGTGAAAAAGGTCGTTTATATGAGCTTATTCGTGAGTTTGACGATGTTGCGCCAGTGAGCTCAATGGCCACTGAGTTTTATCGTAAGAGTTTCGCCGTATTAAGTGCTGAAGGTGAGTTAACACTTCTGTATACGACCAGTCAACGTAACTTGTTTGACGAAAAATTTGAGCTGAAAAAACCAGGTTTAATGGCCTTTAGCCCACGTTCAAATGCCTTGATTATTGAAGCAAACAACAAGCTGAACTTGCTTTCAGTTCAAAACGACCATCCTGAAGTGTCTTGGAGCGCCTTGTGGCAAAAAGTGTGGTACGAAGGTTATCCAGAACCTAAGTATGTTTGGCAGTCAACATCAGGTTCAGACGACTTTGAAGCAAAGCTAAGCTTAATGCCATTAGCATTTGGTACTATGAAAGCCGCTTTTTACGCCATGTTGTTTGCTGTGCCATTAGCCATTGCTGGTGCAATTTATACCGCTTATTTTATGTCGCCAAAAGTGCGTAACGTGGTTAAACCTACCATTGAAATTATGGAAGCATTACCGACAGTTATTTTGGGTTTCTTGGCTGGTTTATGGTTGGCGCCACTGATTGAAGATCATTTGCCCGGTATTGTGGTGTTGTTGATGTTATTACCCACATCAATACTTGCCACAGCATTTGCCTGGAGTAAATTGCCTGAAACATGGAAACACCGTTTACCTGAAACTTATCAAGAACTCATGCTAATACCAGTGATTATATTTATTGGCTGGTTCTCTTTTGAGATAAGCCCAGTCATTGAAGTGGCATTATTTGATGGCAATACTCGTCAATTTATTACCAATGATTTAGGCATCACTTTCGACCAACGTAATGCGCTGGTTGTGGGTATTGCCATGGGATTTGCGGTCATTCCAACCATATTCTCGATTGCTGAAGATGCGATTTTCTCTGTGCCGCGTCATTTATCAAACGGCAGTTTGGCACTCGGTGCAACAAACTGGCAAACCCTGACCAAGGTGGTATTACTGACCGCCAGCCCGGGGATTTTTTCGGCCATTATGATGGGCTTAGGGCGTGCAGTGGGTGAAACAATGATTGTATTAATGGCAACGGGTAACACTGCAATCCTCGAGTGGAGTGTGTTTGAAGGCATGCGTACTCTGGCGGCTAACATTGCCGTAGAGATGCCTGAGTCGGCCATTGGTAGTACGCATTATCGTGTATTGTTCTTAGCGGCCTTTGTACTGTTTATATTCACCTTCTTCTTTAACACCATTGCGGAAGTGGTACGTCAGCGTTTACGCGAACGTTATAGCTCACTGTAAGGAAAGATGATGACTCAATATTTGATTAATTCGCCAATCGCCTTGAGAGGTTTGTGCAATGGGTAAGTGGTTTAAATCAGGTTCACCGTGGATTTGGATGACCGGTGGTGCCGTAAGTATCAGTTTAATAGCCGTTCTTGGTTTATTACTGTTAATCGCATGGCGTGGCCTTAGCTACTTTTGGCCTGCTGATGTCTATGAGTGGCAGCTTGAAGATAATCAAGGTGTAAAAAGCACTTTAATCGGGGAGGTTTATGACCGCGAAGAAGTGCCAACCGAGCGTTTATTGTCAGCGGGGCATACATTTACTCAACACCCTGGTGAGTTTGTGACACGTTATCTTGTTAAAACCGGTAACCGTGAGTTTGTTGGTTTAGATTTTCGTTGGATTTTAGCAACTGATGTTGTGAGCCGTACTCAACCAACTGACATTGCTAAATTTGAGCGAACTAAGAACGGTAATTTTTACGGTTACCCTATTGCGGTCATCGAAGACGGTAAGCGTTTAGCATTAAACAGTGATACCGACATCGAAACCTCATTGGTGACTCACATTGAGCGTGCCGTTGAGATTTCTGAGCAAGCCGTTGATTTACAAAAATCTGACATTGGTGCAATTAACTATCAAATTGAACGTTTACGCTTAAAACAACGTGGTTATGAGCTTGATGGTGAGCTAACCGATGCGCGTAAAGCCGACATCAAAGCGCAAATTGATCAGTTAAACAAAGACTATTTAGTCCTTGAAAAAGACTTATTTGCACTGCGAGATAAAGCAGCCCGAGACTCGGTCGTTATTCGTGACATGCGTGGTCAAGAAGTGGTTCTAAAGTTAGACTCTATTTTAGATGTTAGCTATGTCAACCACATGAGCTTGCTGCAAAAAGTCGGTCATTGGTTTGTGGGTATTGGTCGTTTTATTAACGATGACCCACGTGAAGCCAATACTGAAGGTGGAGTGTTCCCTGCTATCTTTGGTACCGTGTTTATGGTGATGTTAATGGCCGTTATTGTGACACCGTTTGGTGTTGTGGCTGCTATCTACTTACATGAATATGCTAAAAAAGGCCCAATTACTAAGATGATCCGTATCGCGGTGATTAACTTAGCGGGTGTACCGTCGATTGTTTATGGGGTGTTTGGTTTAGGGTTCTTTGTTTACATGATGGGTGGTTCAATTGACCAATTATTTTTCCCTGAAGCCTTACCAGCACCGACATTTGGTTCACCAGGGGTTATTTGGTCTGCATTAACCTTGGCTATCCTCACATTGCCGGTTGTGATTGTGTCAACCGAAGAAGGCCTTAGCCGTATACCTTCAGCCGTTCGTCAAGGTAGCTTAGCCTTAGGGGCAACCAAAGCAGAAACCTTATGGCGCATTGTTATCCCAATGGCGAGTCCAGCCATTATGACCGGATTAATTTTAGCTGTGGCACGTGCAGCTGGCGAGGTTGCTCCGTTAATGTTGGTGGGTGTGGTTAAACTTGCCCCAACATTACCGATAGATATGAACTTCCCGTTTGTGCATTTAGAGCGTAAGTTCATGCACTTAGGTTTCCATATTTACGATGTGGGCTTCCAGAGCCCTAACGTTGAAGCGGCACGTCCATTGGTGTACGCAACCTCGTTTTTATTAGTATCAGTAATTGTTGCACTTAACTTAACCGCAATCAGCGTGCGCAACCATTTACGTGAAAAATTCCGTTCGCTAGAACACTAATTAGCGATATCCTGAAGGAAAGACAAAAAATGATTTCTATTGATAGTTCAGCAATGCAAACAGAAACAGTTGATTTAGTTAACTTACCCGCGCAGGATACCGCACTTGAGATCCGTAACCTTGATTTACGTTACGGCACTAAACAAGCGCTATTTGATGTGTCGATGAAGATCCCAAAAAAGCAGGTGACCGCTTTCATTGGCCCAAGTGGTTGTGGTAAATCAACGTTATTACGTTGCATTAACCGCATGAACGATTTAGTTGATAGCTGTAAAATTGAAGGTGAAATTTTACTTCATGGACAAAACATCTATGACAAAAAAGTCGATGTTGCCACACTGCGTCGTAATGTGGGTATGGTGTTCCAGCGTCCTAACCCGTTTCCAAAATCAATTTACGAAAACGTGGTATATGGCTTGCGTTTACAAGGCGTGAATAACCGCCGTGAATTAGATGAAGCTGCAGAACGTTCTTTACGTGGTGCCGCAATATGGGACGAAGTAAAAGACCGTTTGCACGATAATGCCTTTGGTTTGTCTGGTGGTCAGCAACAACGTTTAGTGATTGCGCGTGCCATCGCTATTGAACCTGAAGTATTATTACTCGATGAGCCCACTTCGGCACTGGATCCTATTTCAACCTTAACGATTGAAGAGTTGATCACTGAGCTGAAAAAACAATACACCGTAGTGATTGTGACGCACAACATGCAACAGGCTGCACGCGTATCTGATCAAACGGCCTTTATGTACATGGGTGAATTGGTAGAGTACGCCAACACCAACACGATTTTCACTACCCCTAAAAAGCGTAAAACAGAAGATTACATCACCGGTCGTTACGGTTAATTTTGTGAATTTTTGCGAATAACGTTTTTGATTAACTTTCTGAATTAGGTGGGTATTATGGACAAGATGATTTTAAGTAAACACATTTCGGGTCAGTTTAATGCTGAACTTGAAGATATTCGTAACCGCGTATTGGCCATGGGCGGTTTAGTTGAACGTCAACTAGAACAAGCGTTAGATGCACTGGCAACGTTAGACACTGAACTGGCACAAACGGTTATTAATGGCGACCACAAAGTTAACGGCATGGAAGTGTCGATTGACGAAGAATGCACTCGTATTATTGCTAAGCGCCAGCCAGCTGCAAGTGATTTACGTATGATTATCGCCATTACAAAAACCATTGCCGATTTAGAACGCATTGGTGATGCGTGTGTGCGTATCGCTAAAGCGGCACTTGAAAACCGTGCCAATAACCAACAGCCATTACTGGTCAGCATTGAAAATATGGGCCGCCATGCAACACGCATGTTGCATTCAACCCTTGATGCTCTAGCGCGTATGGACGCTGATCAAGCACTTGAACTTCATAAAGCGGATGCCAAGCTAGACAAAGAGTACGAAGGAATTATCCGTCAGCTAATGACTCATATGATGGAAGATCCTCGCTCAATTCCTGGTGTTTTAGATGTGTTATGGGCAGCACGAGCAGTTGAGCGTGTTGGTGACCGTTGTAAAAACATCTGCGAATATGTCATTTATTATGTAAAAGGCAAAGACGTACGCCATGTGTCGTATGAAGAAATGGAAAAAGGGTTGTAATTTTTTGAGTGATAAACTCAAATAGCAAATACCAGAGTTAATCGTTACATTATGTTTGTTAAAGCCCCTTTCGAGGGGCTTTTTTATGCCTTATGAATGAGGTGAAGTTAAAGCTGAACATATCAACACTGATTGGACATAATGACTGTTCATAAAATCGTCATTGGTTCAAATTGTCCCTACAATTCAGCCAATGTGTTATTTAGAGAATTTTTTTGAGATCTGTGTCTCATTTTAAATTTGGCATTGTAATTGCTGTAATCGAGTATCTATTACCTACGGCAAGATTTATGAGATGTGAAATCAATCGTTTCGACAACGTCAATAAGATTTCAGGTGAGCTTAGTGGCGCCTTTGCAGATTTAGGCACCTTCCTTCCTTTAGTATTAGGCTTAATCGCCCTTAATCACTTTTCTCCTCAAGGGATATTCTTGGGGTTCGGTTTTTTCGCCTTATTTACCGCATTTTATTACCGCAGACCCATGCCGGTACAACCAATGAAGGTGATTAGTGCGTTAGTGATTGCAGAAGGTATGTCTCTCGGAATGCTCCAAGCATCGGCCATTTTAATGGGTATCATCCTGCTTATATTCGCTTATAGCGGCATTATTCAATGGATGGCGAAACAGTTATCGCCAGCAATCAGTATTGGGATCCAGCTAGCAATCGGACTTCAACTTATCTGGCTTGGTGGCGTTATGATGAGCGAAACTTGGTTCATTGGCCTACTAGCCTTTGGTTTATTGTTTGCTAGCCGTTATATGCCAATGCAATATTTGGTCATGCCGTTAGTGATAATCCTCGGCATTACTTGGCAATATACCAGTGGCACAGCGCCTAGTTTTAATTTTTCCCAAGCCAGTACATGGCAATTAAGTTGGCCAAACGCGGATGAGTGGGGCGCTGCTGCAATGTTACTGGTATTGCCGCAGTTAGCGTTGACCTTGACGAACGCAGTGATTGCAGTATCAGCTATCGCGAAAGATAAATTTCCTCAAGATGCTGCCAAATTTGAACCGCAACAATTCGCTAAAAGTTCTGGTTGGGCTAATTTATTGCTAGCCCCCTTTGGGGCAACAGCAATGTGCCATGGCGCAGGTGGACTTGCAGTGCAATATCACTTTGGTGCTCGCACATGGTTAGCCCCCACCATTTTTGGCAGTACATGTATATTGATTGCCCTCTTTTGGGGCCAAGGTATTGCCAGTGCGCTTTCATTAATACCTCTTGCAATTTTAGGTAGCCTTCTTGCCATCGCTGGGACGCAATTAGCATGGTCAAAACGTTTTATAGATGGTAAGCCTTTTTGTATTTTTGTGATTTTTTCAACGGCAATAACATGCTTATTAATTAATACAGCCGCAGGCTTGGCTGTTGGCGTACTATTAGAGTTAGGTCGTCATCAATGGCTCAATGTTGCCAATACGAATAAGTAATCCGTCATTTAGTGTTTGTGACCGGCGATGTAACATGGCCGTTAGCAAGTTCAATACAGTGAATAGATTTGAAGTGACTAATAAGCAAACTGTGTTAACATTTTTATTCTGTTCTTTCTTCTTTTATGTGATCAATGAAAAAAACACTTGCGCGCGGATTAACCAACTTATTGCCAATGGTATTGTCCATTTGGTTGTTTTGGTCGTTATTTATTTCTCTTGATGGACTCGGTCAATTACTGCTTGAAATTGTTGGCGTTAAGTCAGTTTTTGTCGGGGCAGGTTTTTGCTTAGTCGCGAGTTTAATTTTTGTTGCGGGGCTACTTTTTTCAGTGAGCCCGATAGCATGGGTATATGGCTGGATAGAAAACCAGCTAATGAAGTTTCCTTTGTTTAAGTCGGTGTATGGCAGTATTCGTGATATTGCCAGTTTGATGAACCGTGATGGCGAGCCTAAAACGCAAAAAACCGTATTAGTTAAACAAGCCAATGGTGGCTATGTTGTTGGTTTTATTATGAGTGAGTCAGCACCTCAACCATTGGCAGATGCATTACCTGAAGGTGACTGGGTACCAGTATTATTTCAACTCAGTTATCAAATGGCTGGGGTCACCAGCTTGGTTAAACGTGACGATCTTATTTATGTTGACTGGTCATTTGAAGATGCCATGCGCTTTAATCTAACCGCAGGTATCGCTAATATCAAAGCGGTTTAATGTGTGTTCTATTGCTAAGTATTGCAGATATCGTGACCCAGTATGAACGTAACTTACATTGTCTGTATTTATCGAATTTTGCTCAAATAGCTGAATAATCGTCAAATAACAGCGTATAAACAATTGCCCCAAGTGATAACAGTGATTATCCTTGGGGTAATTTTTTTGTCTGAGTGAGACTTGTATGTCAACGAACCAAAACCAAAGCAAACTCGATAAAGTGCTAGCAGAAGCCCGAGAGTACAAAGCCACCCGAGAAAAGGGCTATCGTGAACAAGCACTTAAACTATACCCATGGGTTTGTGGCCGTTGTACACGCGAGTTTACTCATAAAAACCTAGCCGAACTGACCGTACACCACCGCGATCACAACCATGATAATAACCCATCAGATGGTTCAAATTGGGAACTACTTTGCTTGTATTGTCACGACAACGAGCATTCACGCTTTGAAGAGTTAATACGATACGGCAGCACCAAAGAAGCAAAACAAGAAGCGGCAACCTACAATCCATTTGCAGACTTAAAAGCCATGATGAAAAAGTAGGGCGTACCCATCGTTTGGACTATGCCCGTGAATAGGTTGTTCAAACAACGCAAACGTTATGTGAACACTCGGTTTCAAACAACATCCACTAACACGTTGTTTGCTCATTCATAGTCAAACACTGCCCACTACACCGTCGTTCCGGCAATGCTTTTGAGCCGGAATCTAGGTGTTGGCTTTTGCTCTTATGTCTTTTCTTGCAGGACGAAGTCCGTCCTTGTCGCTTGCAGAAAGCGCCCTTGATACTTAAAAGAAACACCTGGATCCCCGCCAAAGGCATGCGAGGATGACCTGCGAGTGGCGCATGACAGCGATGACCATAGCTGCATCATCCAACCCCGCCCACTACTCCGTCATTTGCTCATTCTTATTCAGATGCAGCCCACTACTCCGTCGTTCCGGCAGTGCTTTTGAGCCGGAATCCAGGTGTTTAGTCCGTCATTCCAGCAATGATGCTACTCCGTCATTTGCTCATTCTTATTCAGATGACGCCCACTACACCATCGTTCCGGCAATGTTTTTGAGCCGGAATCCAGGTGTTGGCTTTTGCTCTTATGTCTTTCTTGCAGGACGAAGTCAGTCCTTGTCACTTGCAGCGTCGCGCCCTTGATACTTAACAGCAACACCTGGAACCCTGATAAAAGCACTCAGGGATGACGGCATAGAGCAACACCTGGATCCCCGCTAAAGGCATGCGAGGATGACGTGCGGGTGGGGCATGACAGCGATGACCATAGCTGCATCATCCAACCCCGCCCACTACACCATCGTTCCGGTAATGCTATTGAGCCGGAATCCAGGTGTTGGCTTTTGCTCTTATGCCTTTCTTGCAGGACGAAGTCAGTCCTTGTCACTTGCAGCGTCGCGCCCTTGATACTTAAAAGAAACACCTGGATCCCCGCTAAAGGCATGCGAGGATGACGTGCGGGTGGGGCATGACAGCGATGACCATAGCTGCATCATCCAACCACGCCTACTACTCCGTCATTTGCTCATTCTTATTCAGATGACGCCCACTACACCGTCGTTCCGGCAATGCTTTTAGCCGGAATCTAGGTGTTGGCTTTTGCTCTTATGTCTTTTCTTGCAGGACGAAGTCCGTCCTTGTCACTTACAGCGAAGCGACCTTGATACTTAAAAGAAACACCTAGATCCCCGCCAAAGGCATGCGAGGATGACGAGCGGGTGGGGCATGACAGCGATGACCATAGCTGCATCATCCAACCAAGCCCACTACTCCGTCATTCCAGCAATGATGCTACTCCGTCATTCCAGCAATGATGCTACTCCGTCATTAGCTGATTCGTATTCAGATGCCGCCCACTACACCGTCGTTCCGGCAATGCTGTTGAGCCGGAATCCAGGTGTGTCTTTAGCACATTTGCATTGACTTGCAGGACGAAGTCCGTCCTTGTCACTTGCAGCAAAGCGACCTTGATACTTCATCTTAGTCACTTTGAATACACTTTTACCGCTTTAAACGCTTTTCAGCATCTAACCATTTGGCGCGAGACAGGGTTTGGTTATTAGTCTCACCCAAAAACTGTTGTTTTCTGTCGGCTAATTTATCAATAATCTGTTGTTGCTGTTCATCAGAAGCACTCGACCAAGTTACAATTTCATCAATATGACGAAAACATCCCATACAAAAATCTTCTTCATTAAGGCCACAACGGGCGACACAAGGCGAGTGCATAGTTTACAATCCGATCCAACTTATCATGACACGCATCCTAACATTTCAATCAGCTAAGGTTAACCGTCAGCAAAAATATGGCAGCAATCGATTATCAACATACGTTCAAATCACTCGACTCATTGCTCGAAGCATTAAAACCCTTATGGCAGCTGGTCGCGTTTGAGTGTGACCACTTACCTTGGCAGCACGCATTTCCTTGTTTAGCGCAAACCGTATGGCAATTAAACGATGTAGAATTAGATAATATCGATGCTGACCAAGATAAACTTGTGCAAACGTTATTACCAAGCCTTATCCTGGACATTGAACAAAGTGATAATCCTAATGCTGATAAACTGATAGCGTTATTAAGCTTGTTAGTCATCACTTTGCCTACAAGCAGGTGTACTGCTGAATCACATGGCCAAGAACAAACCGACTTAGCGCATTTTAGCGCCCACATTAAAGGACGAAAATGGCAGCAAATAACCGCTTTTGCTGAACATGTTAACCCACAGCAACAGCCGCATTTAACACCGTTACCCATACTAGAGTGGTGTGCCGGGAAAGGTCATTTAGGGCGGCTAGTTGCCAAACAACAACAGGTTCAGGTGACCAGTCTAGAATGGCAAGCCAGCTTATGCGAACAAGGCCGGGCATTTGCCACACAATGGCAATTACCACAGCGGTTTATATGTGCCGATGCATTTGCGCCATTAACCTCAAAGGATAAGGTGTTTTTTCCGCAACAACATGCCATAGCATTGCATGCATGCGGCGACTTACATGTGCGATTAATCAAATTGGCAACCGAAGCGAATACCCAAGCGATTTCAATTTCGCCTTGCTGTTATCACTTAATCCAACACTCATATTATCAGCCACTTTCTACTCAGGCTAAAGCCAGTAAACTCAAGCTTGCAAAGCATGACTTACAATTACCACTGCAACAAAGCGTGATTGCCAGTTCTAAACAGCAAGCATTGCGTTTGCAAGAAGTGGCATGGCGTTTAGGTTTTGACAGTTTACAGCGCTCCATACGTGGCATTAATGCTTATTTACCTGTGCCGACCATAAAACAAAGCCAACTGAGCGGCAGTTTTGCTGGCTTTTGTGCCTGGGCGGCAGAGCAAAAAGGCTTAACCTTAAACAATGACATCGATTTTGACGCTTTTTTACAGCGCGGCATCACAAGGCAGCGACTCACCAAGCGCATTGATTTAGTCGCACACTTATTTCGACGAGCCTTAGAATGTTGGTTATTGCTAGACCGAGTGTGTTTTTTACAACAACAAGGGTATCGTGTTTTGTTGAGTGAATTTTGTCCAAACAGTGTTACACCACGAAACGCATTAATTCAAGCAATTAAAACAGCGACTTAAGCGAGATAAAATTTAAATTACAGTTAAGCCTTTGTTTAATAGTCTGTATTTTATTGAATGTGATAACAATCAAAGACGTTGTTAATCAACCAGCTTAACAGTCTGGCAAAAAAAATCTGAAATAACCCGGCTTGGCTGCGGTTTTTGATTGAATAATGAAGCCATTCTTGTTCAAATGGCGGGTTAATAACGAATAACAACTATTCTAGGGGCTTTTGGCTAACTAGAGCGAAGCGAATTATACGGTTTAATGAAATATTCACGCGTCTTTATCAATAGTCTGGCCTATGAGCTAGCACCACAAGTAGTGTCGAGTAGCGATTTAGAATCTCGCTTAGCACCGCTTTATCAAAAGTTCCGAATTCCAATGGGACAACTTGCCGCATTAACCGGTATTACCGAGCGTCGCTGGTGGCCGAAAGGCCATCGTCTGTCTGATGGTGCTATCGCAGCCGCACATAAAGCGGTGAATGAAACGGGCATCGAAGTTAGCGATCTTGGCGCTGTGGTTTACACCGGTGTTTGCCGCGACCAACATGAGCCCGCGACAGCTTGCCGAATAGCCGCTGAATTGGGAGTGTCAAAAGACACCGCAATATACGACATCAGCAATGCCTGCTTAGGTGTGTTGTCGGGGATTTTAGATATTGCAAACCGTATCGAGCTTGGTCAAATCAAAGCAGGTATGGTGGTTTCATGTGAATCGGCACGCGACATTGTTGATGCTACCATCGAGCACATGCTTGCTGAGCCAACAATGCAAAACTTTGCCCAATCACTTGCAACCTTAACCGGTGGCTCAGGTGCCATAGCTGTGATTTTAACCGACGGCAGTTTGCCGCTTAAAACCACGCGCCAACATCAGTTACTCGGTGCAAGTCATTTATCGGCACCAGAGCATCACCAACTGTGCCAATGGGGCCTGCAAGAAGCAGGGCACTTGCTATATCGCGAGTTTATGCGCACTGACGCGGTGACCTTACTAAAAGAAGGCGTTGAACTTGCCAAGCACACCTGGGAGCATTTTTTAGCTCAACGCGATTGGGTGGTTGAGCAGGTTGATAAAGTCATCTGTCATCAGGTGGGCGCCTCAAATCGCAAACAAGTGCTTAATGCACTGAATATTCCGCACGAGAAAGAATACCCGACCTATCAAAAGCTGGGCAACATGGGCACGGTATCATTACCCGTGACTGCAGCCATAGCACACGACGCGGGTTTTTTACGTGTTGGCGATCAAGTCAGCTTTTTAGGGATAGGCAGTGGCTTAAACTGCATGATGTTAGGAATTAAGTGGTAAGCCTGAGGCTGCACTGACGTTTTTGCATTTCATTATAAAAATAGTTTACAGGATGCATCATGCTAGACAACTTACTGCCCTTTAACAGTCATTATTTAGACCGTAATGGCAATAAACTGCACTACATCAACGAAGGCCAAGGTGAGCCTGTGGTGATGGTGCACGGTAATCCTAGCTGGAGTTACTACTACCGTAATTTAGTGAGCGCGTTGAGTGATAACCATCAATGCATCGTACCAGACCATATTGGATGTGGTTATTCAGACAAACCTGATGATCCACAATACGACTACACGTTAGCTAATCGTATTGACGATTTAGAAGCTTTGCTCGACAACCTAGACGTCAAACAAAACATCACCCTAGTGGTGCATGATTGGGGCGGAATGATAGGCATGGGCTTTGCTGCTCGCCACCCTGAGCGCATCAAACGCATTGTGTGTTTAAACACTGCAGCGTTTCATTTGCCTAAAACCAAGCCGTTTCCGTGGGCATTATGGATTTGCCGTGAAACCTTACTCGGCACCTTACTGGTTCGTGGTTTAAATGCGTTTTCGTCAGCGGCATCGTACGTGGGTGTTAAGCGTAAACCCATGAGTAAAGAAGTGCGCGAAGCCTATGTCGCCCCGTTTAATTCATGGAAAAACCGCATTTCAACGTTGCGTTTTGTGCAAGATATCCCCTTAAAGCCAGGCGATCGTAACTATGATCTTGTAACCCGTATCGGCGACAGCTTAAGTCAATTTACGACAGTGCCAACATTGATTTGTTTTGGCTTAAAAGACTTTGTATTCGACAAGCACTTTTTGGCAGAATGGCGCCAACGCATGCCTCATGCGCAGGTACACGAGTTTGCTGACTGCGGTCATTACATTCTCGAGGACGCCAGCGATGAAGTGATAGAGCTAATTAAAGACTTTATCGCCCAAAACTAATTAATAAAAGGCTCACTTGAGCCTTTTATTTGTTTTAACCGTCTACAATGATTGCTTATGACTCAAACATCCACTCAAGCTAATGCTAATATCTGCCAGCACCTTCAACGTGCTGCGCAAAACATGCCGACAGCGCTAGCGGTAGCTGTGCAACAAGCCAAGCAAGGTCAGTTTAAATATCAAGAAATCGACTTCAGCACACTGCATCAACAATCAGACACGATTGCCAAAGGTTTATTGCAGTTTGGCCTTACGCGTGGCATGAAAGCCGTGTTGATGGTCACCCCAAGCATTGAGTTTTTTTCGTTAACATTTGCGTTATTTAAAGCCGGTGTTATCCCTATTTTAGTCGACCCAGGCATGGGCATTAAAAACCTCAAACAATGCTTTGAAGAGTCACAACCAGACGTGTTTATTGGTATTCCTAAAGCGCATATCGCCAGGCGGGTATTGGGCTGGGGTAAAAGTAGTGTAAAACAGGTCATTAATGTCGGCGGTTCAGGTTTACAGCGTTGGTTAGCTAATGCAACAAGCCTTGAAACCATCATCGAGCTTGGCCAAAACGTCAGACAACCATTTTTTATGGCAATGTTAAAACCTAACGACATGGCCGCCATTTTGTTTACCAGTGGCAGCACCGGTACCCCAAAAGGTGTGGTGTACAGCCACGGCATGTTTGAAGCACAAATCAGTGCGCTTAAAAATGATTATGGCATTAGCCCTGGTGAGCGCGATTTAGCCACGTTTCCATTATTCTCGTTATTTGGTCCAGCCTTAGGCATGGCTTCAATTGTGCCAGACATGGACGCCAGCAAACCCATTACCGCTAATCCCGCAAACTTATTTGCCGCCATCGAGCAGTATCAATGCAGCAATATGTTTGTTAACCCCGCCTTACTTGAACGTTTAGGCCAGGCAGGCGAGCAAACTCAGCATAAGTTAAGCAGTGTACAAAGAGTCATTTCAGCAGGTGCTCCCGCGACCATTAGCGCCATAAAACGCTTTAGTAAAATGCTCAACCCTAATGTGCAAGTGCTTAATTCTTATGGCGCTACCGAGTCTTTACCTGTCAGCATGATAGGCAGCGATGCGTTATTCAACACAAGTAATCTTACCGATCAGGGTAAGGGGATATGTGTGGGTAAACCTATTTCGTCGGTTGATATCAGCATCATCGCGATAACCGATGACCCCATCGAAAACTGGGACAGCATTACCCCATTAGCCGCAAATCACATTGGTGAAATTGTGGTTAAAGGCCCTATGGTGAGTCAATCATATTATCAGCGTGACCAAGCCACTAAAAATGCCAAAATTAATGACAGTGAAGTCTATCGTCACCGCATGGGCGATGTCGGGTATCTAGACGATGACGGATTATTATGGATGTGTGGCCGCAAAGGGCATATTGTTGATGCAAAACGTGGCGAGCAACGGTTAAAACGCTATTTTACCATTCCGTGTGAGCGCGTATTTAATACACATCCGCAGGTAAAACGTTCGGCATTGGTTGGGGTTGATGTTGCCGGTCATACCGTGCCGGTTATCTGTATTGAATTAAATAAAGACATCGTATGTTCAAATGCGAATGTGCTGTACCAAGCGTTAATCAAACTTGCAGAGCAACACCCTCACACCGAAGGCATTAACCGCTTTTTAATCCACCCTGATTTTCCGGTAGATGTGCGCCATAACGCCAAAATTTTCCGTGAAAAGCTCGCCGTTTGGGCACAAGCAAAGTGGCGAGAGTAAGGATACTGCATGAAACTAACTGATTTAGCCCCCCAAGAGCAAAACGCTTTAACCTTGCTAAGCGCTCAAGTCAATAAGGTGTTTGTCACTGGCGCGGGTGGCTTTTTAGGTTTTGCCATTTGCCAGCGTTTACTGGCCGCAGGCATTAGCGTGGTTGGGTTTGCCCGTAGCAATTACCCTCATCTTGTTAAGTTGGGTGTTGATATGCACCGCGGCGACATTAGCGATTTTGCCAGTGTCAAACAGGCTATGCAAGGTTGTGACATGGTGTTTCATGTGGCCTCAAAAGCGGGTGTTTGGGGGAGTAAACAAAGCTACTACTCACCCAATGTTGATGGCGCAGCCAATATTATCAATGCTTGTCAGGCGCTTAATATTCCATCACTTGTGTATACCAGCACCCCAAGTGTCACCTTTGCTGGCGTTGATGAAAACGGCATTAATGAGTCAGCACCTTATGCCAACCAGTACCTCAATTATTATGGCGAATCAAAAGCAATCGCTGAACAAATGGTGCTAGCCGCCAATAGCGACAGCTTAAAAACAACCGCGTTACGACCACACCTTATTTGGGGGCCACATGATCCTCATTTAGTGCCACGAGTCATTGAGCGAGCCAAAGCAGGGCGATTAAAGCTGGTGGGTAAACAAGATAAACTGGTCGACACCATTTATGTCGACAATGCCGCCTATGCCCATATTCTGGCTGCGGTCGATTTAGTCAATGCGGCTAACAGTGCCGGTAAAGCGTACTTTTTAAGTAACGATCAACCCATCACCATGGCCGCGATGTTAAATCAAATTTTAGCGTGTGCCAATTTAGCCCCTGTCACTCAGCGCGTGCCTGCTGGTGTTGCTTATGCCGCAGGTGTAGTGCTTGAAACCGTATATGGCCTGCTGAATAAAGCGCAAGAACCCATCATGACCCGCTTTGTCGCCAGGCAACTATCGACCAGTCATTATTTTGATATCAGCGCTGCCAAACGTGATTTAGGCTACCAACCCTTGGTGAGCATAGCGCAGGGCATGCAACGACTAAAGCAGTCTTTAAATGCAGACACAACGATGTAACATTGTATTTACAACCTATCTCACGCTTATTTAATACTAACGACTTGGCTAACCTGCAATCCTCTGTATCTTAAAACCTGACCACGACCAAAATAACTTAATAACAAAGTGGTTCAGGGAGAGACAATGTCACACAACAAGCACAAAGCATGGAACCCAGCTACCTTAGCCATTCATGGCGGTCATCAACGCGAAGCCTTTGGCTCGCTCACTACGCCACTTTATCAAACAGCCACCTTTGTATTTGACAGCGCAGAACAAGGTGGTGCCCGCTTTGCAGGCGACGAGCAGGGCTATATTTATACCCGCCTAGGTAATCCAACAACAGCAGAGCTTGAGCGTAAAATGGCACTGTTAGAAGGTGCAGAAGATGCCGCCGCAACCGCATCTGGCATGGCTGCTGTATCAAGCGCACTGTTAACCCATTTGCACGCAGGCGATCACTTGGTTGCATCAAAAGCAGTTTATGGCTGCACCTTCGCCCTCATGACCACCCAACTCACGCGCCTAGGCATCAGCACCACATTAGTCGACTTTACCGACATGCAAGCCGTTGAAGCCGCAATAAAACCCAATACCAAAGTGTTGTTTTGCGAAACCCCAGTCAACCCTCATTTGCAAGTATTCGACCTCAGTAAAATGGCAAGCATCGCCAAAGCCCACAACTTAGTGTCGATAGTCGATAACACCTTTATGACGCCACTATTGCAGCAACCGCTCGCCCTAGGCATAGACATGGTGATCCACAGCGCCACCAAATACTTAAATGGTCATGGCGATGTAATCGCAGGTATAGTGTGTGGAAACGCAGAGCACATGCACCACTTAAAGTTTGAAATATTAAAAGACTTTGGCGGCGTCATATCGCCCCACGACGCATGGTTAATATTACGTGGGCTAAAAACCTTAGATGTACGCTTAACCCGCCATTGCGACAACGCCGAACAGCTAGCAACATATTTAGACAACCACCCTAAATTTAGCCAGGTATTCTACCCTGGTTTAGCCCATCACCAGGGCCACTGCTTTGTGGGTAAACAAATGAAACGTGCTGGCGGCGTTATCGCATTCGAACTTAAAGGCGACAAACAAGATGCGATTAACTTCGTCAACCGACTCCAACTATTCACCATCGCCGTCAGCCTAGGCGACGCCGAATCCCTCATTCAACACCCAGCCTCCATGACTCATTCACCCTACACCCCAGAAGCCAGACAAGCCGCAGGCATCACCGACAATTTACTACGCATCTCAGTGGGGTTAGAAGATGTACAAGACTTAATCGCCGACATAGAACAAGCCCTGCTGTAACTTGGCTTTGACTGTTGGTCTTTCTTGCAGGACGAAGTCCGTGATTGTCACTTGCAGCTAAGCGACCTTGATACTTAACAGCAATACCTGGATCCCTGATAACAGATCTCAGGGATGACGGCAAAAGATGACGGGCGGTGAAGAAACACCTGGATCGTCCCGGTAACTCTTATAAATCCGGGATCTAAGCCCTCAGGGATGACGGCAAAAGATGACGAGCGGTGAAGAAACACCTGGATCCCCGCCAAAGGCATGCGAGGATGACGTGCGGGTGGGGCATGACAGCGATGACCATAGCAGCATCATTCAACCACGCCTACTACTCCGTCATTAGCTGATTCGTATTCAGATGACGCCCACTACACCGTCGTTCCGGCAATGCTTTTGAGCCGGAATCCAGGTGTTGGCTTTTGCTCTTATGTCTTTTCTTGCAGGACGAAGTCCGTCCTTGTCACTTGCGGCAAAGCGCCCTTGATACTTAAAAGCAACACCTGGATCCCTGATAACAGATCTCAGGGATGACGGCAAAAGATGACGGGCGGTGAAGCAACACCTGGATCCCCGCTAAAGGCATGCGAGGATGACGAGCATAAAGAGCAACACCTAAAACCAAACGCCGCTTACTACTCCGTCGTTCCGGTAATGATTTTTGAGCCGGAATCCAGGTGTTGATTTTTATCTTTTGTAATTGGTTACAGATTTAAAGCTCTGACGCTGTGCAACGAAGCTCACAATTAACTGCTATATTTTTTACATTATTTAAGCAGAGCAAAATGTTTATGGTTAAGCAATCATATATCTACATAATGGCGAATCGGCCTAATGGCACATTATATATTGGTGTAACCTCTAATTTGGTGAGGCGCGTGTACGATCATAAAGCCGGTTTAAATGATGGTTTTACTAAAAAGTATTCAATTAACCAATTGATTTACTACGAAGTGTTTGATGATATATATAATGCAATTTCGAGAGAGAAACAGCTTAAAAATTGGAAGCGAGAATGGAAAATAGGATTAATTGAAAAATTTAATCCACGCTGGGAAGATCTTGAAATCTAGAGATTAAAAATAAGGTCAAAAGAAACACCTGGATCCCTGATAAAAGCACTCAGGGGTGACGGCATAGAGCAACACCTGGATCCCCGCCAAAGGCATGCGAGGATGACGTGCGGGTGGGGCATGACAGCGATGACCATAGCAGCATCATTCAACCACGCCTACTACTCCGTCATTAGCTGAATTGTATTCAGATGACGCCCACTACACCGTCGTTCCGGCAATGTTTTTGAGCCGGAATCCAGGTGTTGGCTTTTACTCTTATGTCTTTTCTTGCTGGACGAAGTCCGTCCTTGTCACTAGCAGCGAAGCGACCTTGATACTTAACAGCAACACCTGGATCGTCCCGGTAACTCTTATAAATCCGGGATCTAAGCACTCAGGGATGACGGCATAGAGCAACACCTGGATCCCCGCTAAAGGCATGCAAGGATGACGTGCGGCTGGGGCATGACAGCGATGACCATAGCTGCATCATCCAACCACGCCTACTACTCCGTCATTAGCTGATTCGTATTCAGATGACGCCCACTACTCCGTCGTTCCGGCAACGCTTTTAAAGCCGGAATCCAGGTGTTGGCTTTTGCTCTTATGTCTTTTCTTGCAGGACGAAGTCCGTCCTTGTCACTTGCAGCAAAGCGCCCTTGATACTTAAAAGAAACACCTGGATCCTCAATGGAAGCACTCGAGGATGACGGCAAAAGATGACGGGCGGTGAAGCAACACCTGGATCCCTGATAACAGATCTCAGGGATGACGGCAAAAGATGACGGGCGGTGAAGAAACACCTGGATCGTCCCGGTAACTCTTATAAATCCGGGATCTAAGCACTCGAGGATGACGGAAAAAACTGACGAGCGGGTAGAGCAACAATACCTACCAGCTACCACCTAGTTCCTTCTTTTACAAACACCCACAAAAAAGCCCATATTAATGGGCTTTTAATACTTATATCGGGCTAATTAGTTGCCAGAAGCACCAGCTCCGCCGCCGCCACCACCGCCGCCATTATTACCACCGCTGTTACCGTTACCACTGCCAGGGTTTGGTCTATTAGCCGCTGCAATCGCTACAGGGTTGTTAGAGTTAGCAGCGTTATTCGAACCAGCAGCAGTTGCAGCATTGGTTGCCGCAGTCACTACACTAGCAGACACGCCGTTTACTGCAGCAACAGCTGCAATTTTGTCTTGTGATACACCTGCTGTGGTCGCAGCAGCAAGAATTTTAGCTTGTGCAGCTTCGTCAGTGCCAGCCGCTTGTAGTGCAGCTGCCAAAATGGCTTCTGCTTCTTCTGCGGTTGCTCCAGCAAGCATTTGTTCAGTGTAATCGCCTACAGTGCCAGCGGCTACTGCGGCTTCTAAGCCTGCGTTGTAATCGTCCAGGCTGGCAGCTGAAACACCGGCAGACATCCCAGTTGTCAACAGCGCTGAAACAAGTAATAAAGAGAGTTTATTTTTACGCATTATGTTGCCTCGTGATTGGTTGATTGACTAAAGTCGTTCAGCTGCAATGCACATGTCCATGAGTGGTTAGCGTTTGCAGGAATAATTGTACTGAAATTCCGTACGGCATACAATCCATTACCTTGCAATCCGTCTATATTCATGAGTGAAAAATGTTCACCTATCAGAGCCGACTCTACCTGTGGCGCAATGATTTTTATGCCAATGCCATGGCATATTTGGGTCACGGTTTGCACAAAAAAGCGCGTATCAGCCTGGGCGATATCACGCACATAACTAGGATCAATCTTAATATAATCAATGTTTAAGTTTCTAATGTAACAAAACGAACTTAAGCTAGAACCAAATCGCTCAATGGCAATATCAATATCTAATTGTTTTGCGCGGCGAATAAATTTCTCGGTCGATTCCAAAGAAAGCATGGCGCCCGACTCGTTAAATTCATACAAAAGTGGTGGAAGCGTTTTGTGCATTTTTTGATAAATATCGAACAACCAATCAGTAAATACCGGATTATGTAGCGCACGGTTACTAATATTAATGGCCACACGGGTATGTTCAATGTGCGAAAGCTTATAAAATATAAAACACACAACGGCTTGTTCAAGCTCCTGTAACACACCTAAACGTTCTGCCATGGCAAACACGTCTAATGTCGACAACATTTCACCGTCTACTTTAAAACGCACAAATGACTCAACATAAAGAATCGACTGATTGTCGTCCACAACAGGTTGCAGCATTAAATCAAATATCTTGTCTAGCGGAATACACTTAATGGCAAAGTCATTTGGATGACAATGGCTAATCTCATTTGTAAAATACTCAGTAAACTGAGTTAGCATACCCACCCATTCTTCTCGAGTGTGATTCTTTTGCATTGACTGGGGCGTCACTAAGCCTTTGTCGTTTTGTGCATACTGATTATGCACAAGTTGATGGTCTAAACGCTTAACCACCTCTGCAAATTCCTCTTGGTGATTAACCCGCGTAAGCGAATGCTTAGCAAAACCATGTACAAACCGATCAGAGGCTTCGATGTTAATACTACTGGCAATTTGCTGGTCTATTGTTTTAGCGGCGTCTTCAGTTAATAAGCTTAAAAAAGCAAACTCAGAGCCTGAAATACGGTACAAAGTCGCATCTTGTAAGCTGCTCATCTGCTGACTAAATAACTGCGCCCCAGACAAAATATAATCATCACCACTGCCATAACCCTCCATGTCGTTAATGTGTTTTAACGAGGTCATAGACACTAAACCCAAATAAAATCGATTACCGTGTACATCATATTCTGCCTGAATCGACTCAAAACGTTTTAACAATGCACGGCGGTTAGGCAAGCCGGTGTGTGGGTCAATGTAAACCTCTTGCGACAGCGCTTCAGCAAGCTTGGTTTGCTCGTTAAACGAGCGCTGCACATTTTCAACCATGCGGTTAATGGCATTAACCACGGTGCGCAGTTCAGAGGTAAACGGATTAATCGAATTAAGCGTAAAACGTTTTTGAATAACTGACTCAGCTTGTTTTTCAATGTGGCGTAACGGATTAAGCACCGCTTTTAAAATCAAATAAGCGCAAATCATTGCCACAAACAACTGCAACAAGGTTGCGGCTAAACTGCTAATGGCATGGTCCCATAAACTTTTATAAGAGGTACCCGCATGCGACTGTACTTCTAATGTGCCAGCAATACGCCAGCCGTCGCTTACTTCACTGGTCATTATCGGAGGGTGCAAGGTAAACCAGTCAATAAACCACTGAGGTACAGCAAAATTACCATTAGGATTGTCGCGTTTAAATAAAACCTTTCCATCAAGGTCGGTAAACGTAATATGCTGATAATAACCAGAATCAAAAATGGCATTGGTCATGGTTTCGGCAATCACCAGGCCTGCTTCGTCCATGTAAGGTGATATAGACAACCCCAAACTGTGGGCTGCACCTTGCGCATGCGAGGCTAGTTGCTCATTTAAATAGTCGCGCATGTTCGACACATTGTTATACAGCGCCGCGCCAAAGCTAAATAAAGACAAACATGCAATCAATAAATACAATTGCAACCGTAAAGACATTCCCTTTCTAAACATAATTGTCAACCTTGTAAAAGTTATTCACCATTTTCTATTCGCTGCATTAATATAGACCAATCATTAGTCCCTTTACTGTCTGGTTTAGTTGAACTTAAACCATGTGCCTTTGCTAACCACAACCCTTGGCCATTAAAAGAATAAATGGGCTTTAAGTCTGGCCTACGGTTTGCCGACAACACTTTGCGGTTAAGATTATCTAACACCAGCGGCAACGACGACGGCGTCTCAAAATAAATCAACACCATGTGCGGCTCGTCATAAGTTAATGCACGCACGTACATTAAGCGCAGTTTGTGTTCATCCATGCCCATGGCAATCAGAGTCATGTACTTAAAAATGGCATAATCTTCACAGTCACCACTACCAGTACCCAGCGACTCACTGGGCGTTGCCCAGTAGTCTAATTTGTTCCAATGGGCTAAATCAGATTTAAACTCAATCCGCTCATTAGCAAACCGATTTGCCAACAATAAACGCTCGTAATCATCACTATTTTGGCCATCATTAATTGCTGCATGCCAATCAACAAAATCATCAACCTTTTGTTGGCCGTAACGTTCGCTTATTCTAGTAAAAAAAGCATCAGTAAATAAGTTGTCACTCAAAGAAGCAAAACACACAGCCGAAAACACCACCGGTACAATTAGCCAATGGCGATAAGTCATGTTACTAAAAAAAGTAAAACAGCTGTTCAAAGTACCTACTGTCAATGCCTATTTAAAAGTGCTTGTAATAAATCTACATAAATGAATTTATAGCAGCGCACATCATAATCTAGTTAGTCTTAAAACGACAATAAAATGGCGACAAAGACAACTCCCCAGCGTTTAAAACGTGACACTTTATTTTAGATCATTCAAAAGTTGTACAAGTCACAGGACCAATTTGTTATCTCAAATTAGCCACATTTACAATTAAATTTGACGCTGTCAATTTGTTGGCATGTTAATTGTTTGTTGTAGATTGAACCTTGGTTATTACACAGTCACTAAGTATCGCTGCGAGCATATAACACGCAAGTGTTGAGTAAAATATAAACATAATCTGTGCAATTAAAACGCACGCGCGCACAAAATATAACCTAAAAAACATACGAAATAAAACTAAAAATCATTAAAAACAGTACCTTGTTGTTTTGTCTTTATTAAGCGAAAGGTTAAGGCAATACAAATGCAAAAAAAGGATATATCCAAAGTGATGTATTTTGGATTGCACCAAAACAGTACTTTTTGACCCAAAATGTGACATATAAAGTGCCAATATATTTCACAGTCAGTTAAATTACACAACGAGTCGGGTTGGTCATAAATATGAACAGGTCAATTAATAGGCACTCTTATCGTCAAGGTTATCAAGTGGGGATTATTGTCGTTAAAGTGTAGTTACAAGTGTTTAAAATCAGCAAAAGTGATGCAAAAATAACATTTAATAAAATAGCGTCAAAAAACTGTCATTAAATTACGGTATACATTATAATTGCCGAATCATTAAGAGGACTGACGTAAAAACAGAGAGTAGAAAGGGAACATTCATACAAGGCATGACGCCACCGAGAACTGTTGTTGAGGTACAAAATCAGCCGATTTTACCTCATTAGTTACCGATGCGATCTCATATCGTTGTTGTTTCCTATTGTGTCCAAAATACATACTTTTAGGTGTAAAGCCTCAATGGCATCACCATTTTAAAATGTATGGCCAGCTGCAATAAGTGGTAGCAAATAAAGCATCACTTATCAGCCAAGCAAGCGAGCATTAGCCGCAGGACCTTTTCTACAGTTTCCCTCAAAACGTCAATACCTTAAAAGAAATACAAAATACAAATAAAAATAACAAGTTAGCAGGTTTTACAGCAATCTAGAGGCTGCAATCTAGTGGCGGTAGCGTGCCTTTTTTCAGGCAAAAGCATCTTTCACCGTCACCTTAGCTTCACCGCACGTCATCCTCGAATGCTTAGATCCCGGATTTATAAGCGTTACCGGGACAATCCAGGTGTTGGTTGCATGCTTTACCTTCTCAGCCCGTCATCCTCGAATGCTTAGATCCCGGATTTATAAGAGTTACCGGGACGATCCAGGTGTTGCTCTAAAGGCTGTTGCTTCACCGCTCGTCATTCCTGAATGCTTGTATCAGGAATCCAGGTGTTGCTCTATTAAAGCGGTAAAAAGCTGGATTCCGGCTCAGAAACATTACCGGAATGACAAAATAGGGAACCCAGGTGTTTCTCTTGATTTAGTCATAAAAGCTGGATTCCGGCTCAAAGCATTGCCGGAAAGACGAAGTAAGGGCCTAGTGTTGCTCTAATCTGTCATCCCTGAGATCTGTTATCAGGGATCCAGGTGTTGCTCTTGATTTAGTCAAAAGCTGGATTCCGGCTCAAAGCATTGCCGGAAAGACGAAGTAGGGCCCTAGTGTTGCTCTAATCTGTCATCCCTGAGATCTGTTATCAGGGATCCAGGTGTTTCTCTTGATTTAGCCATAAAAGCTGGATTCCGGCTCAGAAACATTACCGGAATGACGAAGTAAGGTCCAAGCGTTGCTCTAATCTGTCATCCCTGAGATCTGTTATCAGGGATCCAGGTGTTGCTCTTGATTTAGTCAAAAGCTGGATTCCGGCTCAAAGCATTGCCGGAAAGACGAAGTAGGGCCCTAGTGTTGCTCTAATCTGTCATCCCTGAGATCTGTTATCAGGGATCCAGGTGTTTCTCTTGATTTAGCCATAAAAGCTGGATTCCGGCTCAGAAACATTACCGGAATGACAAAATAGGGAACCCAGGTGTTCACTTGATTTAGTCATAAAAGCTGGATTCCGGCTCAGAAGCATTACCGGAATGACAAAGTAAGGGCCTGCTGTTGGTTGCATGCTTTACCTTCTCAGCCCGTCATCCTCGAATGCTTTAATTGGGGATCCAAGTGTTCTCTTGATTTAGTCAAAAGTTGGATCCGGCTCAGAAGCATTACTGGAATGACAAAGTTAGGAATCCAGGTGTTGCTTTATCTTTATGCTTTTACCTAGAACATCACTCTATCAAATACGCATTAAAACCAATTTACGATCAACAGGAAGTTAATCAAATGAAAATTGCCATCGCAGGCACAGGCTATGTCGGCCTTTCTAATGCAATGTTACTGGCACAACATCACGAGGTTGTGGCTGTCGATATTATCGAGCAAAAAATTAGCCAGCTAAACGATAAAATCTCGCCAAAAGCCGATGTTGAAATCGAAGACTTCCTCGCCAACAAGCCGTTAAACTTTACCACGACCCTAGATAAACACGCTGCTTATACCAATGATGAAATTGATATTTCGCGTGGTGATGCCATCGTTAAATCAAATAACCCAGATACTACGTCAGAATTGTTCGAAGCAATACTTGTTTCGATGGACGAAACAGCAGTGCAACCAGATAAAGACTACGAATTTAAAGTAGGCACAAAAATCACCTTACAAAATGTAGCAGTAAACGGACTACTACTTAACAAAATATATTCGTATAACATACATAGGTCTAGTCCAGTAGTTATAGATGAATATAATAGTGTTCATGGTACAGGCTCATTTATTGTAATTGATAAGCTCGCTAACGTGACCGTGGGTGGCGGATATGATTGCCGAGAAATAAATTCATCAAATAATAAAAATGAATCAGTTTGAAAATACAAAAAGCTGAAGTTTAATTAAATCACTATATGTGTGAAATTATCCTGGATAGGGTCGTAAATTTAAATGATTGAAAACAATATTATGGAAAGAATTATTTTTAACAATGTGTTCATTCAGAAGTTATAAAGCATAGGCATATTAATATGAAATATATTGGTTATACCTCTGTTTTTAGTTTGTCTTTAGCATTCTTTTTTATGGCGTTTGAGAGTGCTTATAGATTATATTCATATTTGTTTTTATTTCTGTTCGTTTTTGCATCTTTTGTAGGCGTCTTATTCTTAAAAAGAAATTTCAAAGTTATAAAGTTTAGTCTCGATGTAAAACTACTTTTATTGATAGTTTCTTTTCTTTGTGCAATGAATATTTATTGTAGTTACAAAACAAACAACTACATGGAGTGGTTTGATATTTTTAGAGTGGTTTATGTTTTATTGGTTATTCTGAGTTTGCATATGTCTATAAGCATTTNNGGGGGGGTGGTATACTGATAAGTTAGTCATATTTATAACCTTTTTTAGTATTTTATCTTTATTTTTATATCGCTTTGGATTTTATTTAGATAGCACTAATTTTTATGCTTCCATGCTGTTGCTACCTGCAATGCATCTATTGATTGAAAGAAAGTACAAATATTTTACTTTTGTTTTAATGCTAACATTAGTTTTAGGTTTTACTTTTGAAGCAAGAGGTGCATACATGGGGGTTATATTATTCCTATTAGTTTATTGTTGCAATCGTTTAGTTAAAATACCTCCGTTTATTATGATGTGTGGCATAACTTTTATTCTTTTAAACCAAATTCTATTACTACTGAACCCAAGCATCATTGCTGATGAGATTTTAAGTTATAGACCAACAATATGGAATTATTATATTTACGAAGGCTTAGAAAATTTCTTGTTTGGTGGAGGTCCAATACTAACATATGTTTCTGAGGGCGCTGCAGCATACTATCAATCTATGATTGGAAGAGGTGTTGGAACAGCATATGGGACACAGTCAATGTACGTATTGTATTTTTATGAATCGGGTATCATTGGCTTGTTTTTGTTAATGTTTATTATGTTTATTGTTTTTTGTTCTAAATCAAAGTATGTAATTCCATTTTTTTCAATTTCAGTTTTAGCATTTATGGAAACAATAAAAATAGGTGCAGTTTCAATATATGGCTTGCCATTCACTTATTTTTTAGTTTTATCCCTGGTTACAAAGAGTAAACAATGAAAACGAAAATATACCTACATATCGGCTACCCTAAAACAGCTACTAGCGCAATGCAAAAACATGTGTTCCCTGAAATCAAAGGTTTAAATTACTTAGGTAAAAATGAGAATGCAAAATTTAAATTTGAGAATAAATTATTAGAAGGTGTGTTGTATAACGCTTCAACTATGGAACATTCTTTATTTAGAAAGCAGGTAATTCGAGAAGATTTATTTCAAGGTTTTGATGGTGAATTATTCTTATCAGAAGAAGTATTACTTTTCAATATATTTAGGCCAACACTTTGGCAGAGTAAAACTCTATGCATTCAAGATATTGTCAGAAACCTTAAACTCCTAGAGACTACTTGCGACGTAGAATTTCATATAATTATTTCAATTAGAAAGCAACTTGAAATGTTAACGTCAATATATGCGCAGTGCTTCAACAGTTGTTATTCTAGACTTGACGAAACTCAAAGCTTTGAAAGTTTTTTAGATTATTTTTTTAAATGCTCACAATTTTATAATGCTCTAAATTATGACTACGTTTTTTCTAAATTCAATGAGGCATTCGAAAAAGTAGAGATAATGGTTTATGAAGAGCTTAAATATAACAAAAAATTGTTTTTGTCCTCTCTCGGTGAACATATGGGAGTAATAATAGATATAGGTGAAATTGAAAGGGATAATGTAAGAAATACAGGCAGTTATAAAAAGGTGGATGACTTTTCTCTTTCTGACTTACTTGGTAGAATGAGACATAAAATTTACTTTCTTAGAAATATTAAGTTTCCTCGTTTAAGAAAAGCTTTTCATAAAGTCAAATTAAAAAAGATGGCAGATGTTTCAACAACTATTGTAATAAACGACGATAAAAAAAACTTTATTGTTGGTTTTTATAAAGATTCAAATAAAAGTTTAGAGTACAAATATAACATTGATTTAACTCGGTACGGTTATTTCAAGTGATGATAGTTCACATTCTAACGTATAATAATTAAATTATAGAAATGGTCATTATATGAATATTTTATTTTTACAACAGAAAAGCTACTTTTCCGAGCTAGGTATTGAGTTTGAAGGTTGTGAGTCTACGTTTGGGTGCATTTTTACATTTAAATTGACTGCGTACCTGAAAAAATTTGATCTAATCGTTAGTTGTCTAGAACATGACAAATCAGCAAGAGAGGTAATTAATTTTGCAAATGCTATCGGTATTCCAACAGTTTTTTTAATGGATGGAATTTACGATGATGCTAATGCAAAGAAAAATCCTCTTCTTAAAAGTATGAATATTGATTTTTTCTCTCCGTGTATTTATTCAAATGTGTTTTTGTTGAATAATTCCTTTAAAAATTACCTAGAAAATGAATTTGATACTAGATGTTTTCTGTATACACCCAAAAGGGCAAGGCTAATTATTGACGACACAACCAAAAAAAATGGGTTCCTTATTACAACTGCAATAACCCCATATTTTAATAATGCTGAATTTAATGTTTTGATTGTATGGATTAAAAGGTTGTTGGTCGATTTGCAAGATCTCGATCTAAAGTTTTTTGCACGTATATTTGATGAGAAAATATTAAAAGAAATTCCTGAATTAAAAGGTTGTAACAATACTTTCGAATCACTCTCAACAGCTATTTCGCGTTCAAACGGCGTTATATGTACTCCATCGACAGTGTTGCATAGTGCAAATCTTTATGGTTTTAAAACTATGGTTTTAAATTATAGAGGAGGCAGTACATATTTCGATTGTGACTATGATATTAAAGATTTAATACAGTTGAAAACTAGTTTGTCTACTATGAGTTTTAGTCACTCCAAAGATGCTCGTTATATCTGGAGTAGTATAAATTTAAAAGATTATACTTATCATAAAAGGAATGGGGTTGAGACTAAATGGAAAGGTTTATATATTAATATAGGGTATATACAGCGTCTAATATACAACAGTTTGCCGAAAAGGATGAGATGTAAAATTAAAGACACTTTAACAAAAAAGGTTATATAATTTGAATCTTACAGTTTTACACATGGCGGAAACATTGAAAGGTGGGATCGCTTCAGTAATAAATGTAATTACTTTAGATGATTTATCTGAAAGCTTTGTTTGCGGCCCTGACGAGCATGAAGATTATATCGAATCAAATAATTTTATCGGGTTCAAAGGTAGTTCTAGAGGGGTTTTTAGGACTGTTTTATTTGTAACTGCTGCTGTGAAAGCTGTATTTAAAATTAAGCCTGATATAGTTCACTTGCATAGTTCAATCGCTATTTTGGTTGTTCCATTTATTTTTCCTTTAAAATTAACAGGAAATTTTAAAATTGTTTATCAGCCACATGGGGTTTTTTACGACCCTCAAAAACGTGGTAAAAATATTATAAAAAATATAATTATATTAATTGAATTTTTATTAGGTAAATTAGTGGATAAGGTAATTGCTATATCTCTCTATGAATCCAAATTGCTTAATAAAGTTTTTAATAGCAAGACGACAGTTTTGTACAATCCTTGTACTAATATGCCTATGAACTTAAACCTAAATAGTAATTTAATAAAAGAGCGGTATTACCTTTTTATAGGTCGATTAGATGAGCAGAAGGGGTATGATTTATTAATAAAAAATTGGTCATTTGTGTCGGACAGTACCTTAAAGATAGTCGGTGAAAACGTTATTGGTAACTTCGATAAATCAAAGGTTACCAACGAAAATATAATCTTTTTAGGGTGGCAAAATAAGGATGAGATTTCCCAATTACTTTTTGGTGCAGAGGCTTTAATTGTGCCAAGTCGCTGGGAGGGGTTTGGTTTAGTTGCGATTGAGGCTATGGCTCATGGTGTGCCAGTTATAGCATCGAACAGAGGTGCTTTACCTGAGATTGTTACTAATGATATTGGTTCTATTTTTGAATTAGATAACTTTAGCGCTTCCCTTAAAGAATCAATAGCAGCTATTCAACAAAAAGATAATGTATACTTAAGAAACAATTGCATTGCCTATTCTAAAAAATTTAATAGCACGAATTATATTAATGAATTACATAATTTATACAAAAAATTATCAAAGGATAAATAATGAAATATTCAAACCAAAGTCCATTCACCCTCTTTGGTGGAATTAATGTTTTAGAAGATTTAGATTCTACGCTATTTGCATGTGCAAAGTATGTTGAAGTTACTGATAAGCTAGGTATCCCCTATGTATTTAAGGCTTCTTTTGATAAAGCGAACCGGTCTTCGGTCGATTCATTTCGTGGCGTTGGTTTAGATAAAGGGTTGGCAATATTTAGCAAGCTTAAAGAAGAATTTGGTGTCCCAATTATTACAGATGTACATGAAATACCTCAAATATCACCCGTTGCAGATGCAGTTGATATATTACAAATTCCTGCTTTTTTAGCGCGCCAAACCGATTTTGTAGTCGCAGTTGCAAAGGCTGGTAAAGCTATAAATATCAAAAAACCACAATTTATGAGCCCAACACAAGTAAAGCACATTGTGACCAAATGCCGACAAGCAGGCAACGACGATATAATACTTTGTGAACGAGGTAGCTGTTTTGGTTACGATAATTTAGTAGTCGATATGCTGGGTTTTTCACAAATGAAAAAAGTATCAGATAACAGCCCTATTATTTTTGATGTAACACATAGCCTGCAACAACGCGACCCATTAGGTGATGCGTCTGGTGGGCGAAGAGAGCAAGTGTTAGAGCTTGCTAAAGCTGGGATTGCGTTGGGTATAGCAGGCTTATTTTTAGAAGCCCATCCAGATCCTGATAATGCAAAATGTGATGGACCCAGTGCGCTTCCATTAGATTTATTAGAGCCTTTTTTAAAACAAATTAAAGAGCTTGATGATTTAATTAAATCTCAGCCAAAGATAGTTATTCAATAATTTGATAGAAAGGTAACTAAAATTGAAGAATAACCATAACTTAAAAAATATTAAACTTGTTTTACTCGATGTCGACGGTGTTATGACAGATGGCTCTATTTATATTTCTGAAAATGGAGAAAGTGTTAAAAAGTTTAACGTTAAAGATGGCTTAGCTATTGAGTTATTGCGCTGTCATGGTATTTATACTGGCGTTGTTTCTGGTAAAGCCAGCGCAGCACTTACTTCTCGTTGTGAGGCGTTAGGCTTTGATTTTATTATAACTGGTTGTAAAAATAAGTTGCCTAAAGTTAATGAGGTTTGTCAGTCCCTTGATATTTCTATAAATGAAATAGCATTTTGCGGTGATGATATACTCGATTTACCTGTAATGGAGCCTTGTTGTGTAAGTTTTGCTCCTGCTGATGCACATGAACTAGTATTAAAAAAAGCTGATATTGTATTAAATGGTATTGGTGGTAGTGGTGCGGTACGTGAACTCGCCGACATGATACTACTTAGCCGATTACCCTCATTGGAAGATGTTTATCGACCTTTGTTAACTAAAATTGCAGCAGATGATGTAGTTTCACTAGAACAGTAAATTGAGTACAAAATGATTAAAGTAGTTATTCCGGCAAGGTTTGGTTCGTCACGTTTACCGGGTAAACCTTTACTTGAGTTAAAGGGTAAACCTTTATTTTGGCATGTTGTTCAACGTGTTTTAGAGTCAGGTGTTTGCTTAGAAGATATTATTATTGCAACAGACGATAATAGAATTTTTGAAGTGGCTAAACAGCTGAGTCTTCCTGTTTTAATGACCAATAATCAACACGAAAGTGGAACAGATAGGGTAAATGAAGTTGCCAAACATTTCGGCTGGGAAAGCGATACTATAGTTGTTAATGTACAGGGGGATGAGCCATTAATTCCACCTTCTGCAATTGCAAGCGTAATTGCGTTTGCTGTTAAAAACAAAAATTATGAGATTACGACTGCTGTGTCAACAATCGAGTCAATGATTGACTTAAATAACCCAAATATTGTTAAGGCAATTGTTGCAGAAAATGGGCGTGCACTTTATTTTACGCGATGTGCTGCACCGTTTAATCGAGATGAACCAGATACAATTTTAAATTGTTTTAGGCACATTGGCATTTACACTTATCGATGCAATGTTTTAAACAAGCTGTGCTCGTTAGCGCCAGCTAAATTAGAAAAAATTGAAAAGTTGGAACAGCTAAGAGCTTTGAGCCATGGTTATTCAATTGGTGCAACAGTTCTTAATAATGCTCCACCTCATGGTATTGACACTTTTGAGGATTACAAAGATTTACTCAAATTAATGGAAGATGAAGATGGACTTAAAAAGTATCGCTAGGGAAGTGATAAACACGGAAATTAAAGGTTTAGAGCATGTTGCGGAAAATATTGATGCTAACTTTAGTGGCGCTGTAAACGAAATTTTATCCACTAATGGCCGAGTTATCATTTGTGGGATGGGTAAATCAGGTATTATTGGAAAAAAAATAGCTGCGTCTTTTGCAAGTACAGGTACTCCCAGCTTTTTTATGCATCCCGGCGAGGCTTTCCATGGTGATTTAGGTATGGTTACACCTGATGATGTTTTTGTTGCTATTTCATATAGTGGAGAAACTGATGAGGTTTTAAAGCTATTACCTTTTTTACGTAATAACGGCAATAAAATAATTTCTATTACAGGTAAGCCACATTCTACATTATCGATAAGTTCAAATTTTAATTTAAATGTCGCAGTACCAAAAGAGGCCTGCCCATTGCAATTGGCTCCTACAACTTCAACTACAGCTACGTTAGTTTTAGGCGATGCATTAACTGTCGCGCTAATGAAGTCAAGAGGATTTAAGGAAGAAGGTTTTGCCAAGTTTCACCCTGGCGGGAGTTTAGGTAGAAAGTTATTAAGTAAAGTAATTGATGAAATGATCACTGAAAATCTACCTATTGTAAATAAAACAACAACAGCATCAGATTTAATTCAAATTATGACTTCAAGCATGCAAGGGTTGGCAATTGTATGTGAATCAAACCAGTTATTTGGTATTGTAACGGATGGTGATTTACGTCGTGCAATGAAAAAGTTTGGTTCAGAAGTGTTCACTAAAAAAACTGAAGATATATGCTCAATTGGGGCTAAAACAATTTCACCAGAGTCTTCTATGGAATTTGCTTTTGATTTAATGACTGAACTGTCAGTTAATTCACTTATAGTGACTGACAATAACACTGTTGTCGGAATATTGAAGAAATAAATGTGAAAAATGAACTCTTATTAAAATCATTACAAGTATTCTTTGTCAGAGGTTTTGGTGCCGCAGCGGGCTTTTTTTTAACACTTACGGTAACTAACATAGGTAGCACTCATGATGCAGGGTTGTTTTTGTTTTGCTTTGCCCTTATTAGTGTTTTTGCGACTTTATTAACATTTGGTGCGCCACAGGCTCTTATACGTATCGTCGGTGCTAATCACGGTAACTGGAGTGTAATTAACTACCAATTTTCTATTATTATAAAAATTGTGTTTGTTTCTTGTTGTTTGCTGTGGGTGCTTTTTTATTTTTTTAACAGAGAGGCAGCTCTTTTTCTGCTAAACAATCCTCTATTGGCGGACTTATTACCTTTAGCAGGATTAGCTGTTTTACTGTTTGCCTTTGTACAGATTTTTGCTTCAGCGCTTCAAGGAAAGCAGTACTCTGTTTTAGCTAGTATGGTTCAAAATGTAATAATGCCTGCATGTTTTATTGTATTTTTGGTTGCTATTTTTTTATTAGGGTATGAAGTTAAAGCAATACACTTTTTAATTATTTATATAGCTAGTTTATTTGTAGCTTTATGTGTAGGTGTATGTTTTTGGCTTAAGGATTCAAATAGTTATATTAGTTATCAAGTTGGCTTTCCTGCAGAATTACGTTCGAGTTTATATCCATTATGTATAGTTAGCGTAATGACTCTAAGTGTTCAATGGGCAGGGCAATTTGCTACTGCACGCTATTTAGACACTTCTGAGATTGCTTTTTTTGCGTCTGCACAGCGCACAGCACTTTTAGCTAGTTTTGTTTTAATTGCTGTAAACTTAGTTGTAGCTCCCAAATTTGCACGAGCCTTTGCTGGAGGGGATTATAGTGATGTTAATCGTTTATCCCTTTTATCAAGTCGTTTGATGGTGGTTATGGCTTCACCGATTTTGTTATTCATGTTTATATTTCCTGATTTTTTAATGGGCTTATTTGGTGAGCAATATGTAATTGCTGCTCCATTATTACAAATTATGGCAGTCGGGCAATTCATTAATGTAATAACAGGTTCGGTTGGCTATTTATTAACTATGACTAATCATGAAAAGGATTTTAGAAATGTAGTTTTATTTTCTGGTCCGTTGGCAATTATATTAGCATTCGTATTAACTAAAGAATTTGGTGTAATTGGTGCCGCTTATGCTACAGCCATTGCGCTAGCTACTCAAAATTTATTAGCAGTTGCGATGGTTAAAAAGCGCTTAGGGTTTAACACGCTTAATATTTTTAGAAAAATAGTATAAAGCCCACTTTGATTAGTTTTCATTAGGATGATATGTAGTGCTTTGTGCTTTGTTAATTGTCTATTGCTGAAATAAAGTTTAGGTTTGGCTATTAAATTAATGTGATGGTTTATTCTTCTGGTCAATATAGATTACTAGGCAATATTAAATTTTTTCTTTCAGTTTCAATAGTGTATTTGGTTACCGCTATTTATGTAAGACCTAAGGTGTATGGGTTTCAATAGTTATTCTTAGATGTTTTTAAATTAATATTCGAGATATCAATGGTTCAAAGCCAATATAGACAAATAATTCAGCCAAATAGTAAATCAACTGATGTCGTTTGGCATCAGTCAACGGTTAGCCGCCAAGAATGGAGGGAAAGAAACGGACACAAACCTGTACTCTGGTTTACTGGGCTAAGTGGTTCTGGTAAATCTACCATAGCGAATGCGGTTGATAAATTGTTGTATATTGGCTGCCAAACTTATGTATTGATGGTAACCAGGTTCGCCATGATTTAAATGGTTATTTGTTGTTTATTGATAAAGACCGTATTGAAAACATTCGACGTGTATGAGAGGCCGTTAATCTTTTCGCTGATGTAGGGTCTTTGATTTTAGTAGTCTTTATTTCACCATTTCAACCTGCACGTAAAACGATATAAAACAATTCTACAAGACGAATTTATAGTGATTTTTTAGATACGGCGATATCGTTTTGTAAGTAGCGAGACCCCAAGGGTATATAAAAAGGCATGGCTTGGTGTAATTAAACATTTTATAAGCATTGAGTCTACTTATGAGGAACCAACAAACGCTAATGTTATTGTCAAAACAATAAGTTGTAAAGTTTTTAGCTCTTTATGGTTATATTAAAAATCATAATTAATGAAGGTAAAGTGTTTGCAGCGTTTAATTAAACGACTGCAACTACCATTTGATAATATGTGGTCCAGTGTTAAATTGTTAATCTGATAATTAATTATTCAATAGTCGAGTTTTGCTGTTATAGGCAAAAACCAAATTTTAGTTTAGTAACTTTTTTAGGTGAGTCAAATGGACAGACCATCCAAATTCCAATTTGTTGGTTCTTCTTCTAGTTTTTTATTGCGCATTATTGATATGTCGTTGGTGGTATTTGCCTTGTTGGTGATAATGCAAGGCTATAATGTTGCCTTTAATAAAGATTACTTATTAACCTTATCTGGTGTGTTATTACTGTTTAGTTATATTGGCGAGTCTGTTGGGTTATACCGTTCGTGGCGTTTGGGTAAGTTTGCTCACATGTGCCGTTTATTAATTGGTGTTATTACTGTTTGTTTTTTACTTATTTTTACTGTGATGTTTTTGTTTAAGTACACTGAAATTTATTCGCGTGTGGTGATGGTAGGTTGGTACCTATTTACGGTGACGTTATTACTGAGTTGGCGTTTATGTGTGCGCGAAATAAAACGCGTAAGACGCAGTAAGGGCCTGAGTGTTGAAAAAGTCGCGATTGTGGGGTTAACCCAAACCGGCATGAATTTGTATAACGAAATTTGGAAACACGATGAATTAGGTTTTGACTGTGTTGGTTTTTTTGACGACAGAGAACCCAGCAGAATAGTCGATTTAGAACCTAAGTTAATTGAGGGAAATATTAATCACGCGATTGAGTTGGCCAAAAGTGGTGCAATTCAAAAGTTGTATATTTGTTTGCCCCTATTAGCAGAGAAACGCATTGCTGATATTATTGAGCAGCTTGGTGACAGTACTGTTGATGTGTTAATTACCCCAGACTTTTTAATGAAAAACTTAATGAACGGCCGTATTGGCAGTGTGGGTGAAGTAGACACCATTAGTGTATTTGAATCGCCGGTAAATGGTATGAAACGTTTTTATAAACGCAGCTTTGATATTGTATTTAGTTTGTGCGCCATTATGGCAATTTCGCCTGTGTTGTTAATTGTTGCCATTGCAGTTTATATGTCGTCCCCAGGCCCTGTGTTATTTAAACAAGACCGTTATGGTTTAGATGGTCGCAAAATTAAAGTGTGGAAGTTTCGCTCTATGACGGTGACCGAAAATGCCAGCAAAGTCACCCAGGCACGTAAAGGTGATGCGCGTATTACTAACGTGGGGGCATTTATTCGCCGCACCTCATTAGATGAGTTACCACAGTTTTTTAATGTATTAAAAGGCGATATGTCGGTGGTTGGCCCGCGGCCTCACGCGGTAGCGCATAACGAAGAATACCGTAAATTAGTGACTTACTACATGCTGCGCCACAAGGTGTTACCCGGCATTACCGGTTGGGCACAAATTAATGGCTGGCGCGGCGAAACCGACACCCTGAATAAAATGGAAAAACGTGTTGAATTTGATCTTGATTACATACGTAACTGGACACTCTGGTGGGATGTAAAAATCGTATTTTTGACTTTTTTTAAAGGCTTTGTTGGCAAAAACGTATATTGATTTTAAGTCAGTCATTCTTTTAATTTTTAGTACGTCATTCCAGTAACGTTTTTAAAGCCGGAATCCGGGTGTTGGCTCTTAAGACAAGCACAAAAGCAAAAGCAACACCTGGATCGTCCCGGTAACTCTTATAAATCCGGGATCTAAGCACTCAGGGATGACGAGCGGTAGGGCAAAAGCATTTACGTTATACCGGTAACGCCTGCTACTACGTCGTTCCGGTAATGCTTCACCTTCGTCATTCCGGCAATGATTTTCAGTCGGAATCCAGGTGTTTAGTACGTCGTTTCGGTAACGTTTTTAAAGCCGGAATCCAGGTGTTTAGTACGTTATTAAGGCAACGTCAAAAAGCAACACCTGGATCCCTGATACGAGCATTCAGGGATGACGGGCGAAAAGATGACGAGCGAATAAAGTATTTGAGGTTGATGAGCCGGTTTAGATTTTACGATTTTTAGTCCTAATTGTTGGATACCGATTTGTAATTTAGGGAGGTGATGGCACTTGGTTATAAAGCACTCTTTGGATTTAGTGAATAACGTTGGATGTTACTTTGTAGCAATTCAATTTGTGAGCTGAACAATTAAGGCGATTTTTGTTACTGGGTCATAAATCAATATACCTCTGCAAATTTTAATTAATAGTTTAAAGATAAAAGCGACGGGTGAAAGTGAGCAGATAAATCACTTCTCTTGTTACCTATGGTTTATATAAGGATATAAATGATGAACATTCCATTTAAAAAGCGTTATTGTTTTGCTGCTTTAATTTGTGTTGCAATGTCGCCAGCGATGGCGGCCGAAGAACAAGCTGGTGTGATACAAACGGCCTCTGGTGTTGACTTTATCCCCTATTTAACAACTGGGTATCGATATGACGACAACATTGCCAGTACCAAAACATTTAAAACCGACAGCTGGATTTTAGGTGTGACGCCTGGTTTGCAGGGACAGTTACTAGATGGTAATAGCGAATACCTTTTTGAGACGGGCATTGATTATGGTTCGTTTTCAAGTGGCTCAGACGATAACTATTTAGATTTTAATTTAAGTGGCTCGGCTGATGTTGAGTTAAACCAATCGAATTCATTTAACGTAAACGCGGCTTATAACATGGGCCATGAAGAGCGTGGTAGTGGGGTGTTTGAGGGTGCGGGTGATGCACAAGACGAACCTGCTACATTTGATACTTACAATGTAGGTGGTTATTACGAGTATGGGGCAAAGTCGACACCTGCCCGTATACAGGTTAATGCCAATTACTTTGACAAAGAATTTACTAACTTTGAAGCGTTAACCTTGTATCGTAATTATACTGATACCGATTTTGGCGCGACCTTTTTTTACGACAGTGGTGCCTCGGTCAGTTGGGTGTTTGATACTAGCGTGATTACGACCAATTACGATAACGTTGACCCTACCGGTGACCGCGACAGCACCAACACTAATTACCGCGTGGGTGTTGACTGGGAGGCGACAGCGTCTACCTCTGGTTCTATCCGTGTTGGTAACCAAGAAAAAGACTTTGATAATAGCGCACGTAAAGATTTTAGCGGTTTATCGTGGGATGCCAGTGTGACCTGGTCACCTTTAACTTATTCTGCTTTTACCTTTAGTAGCGGCAACAGTGCAAAAGACCCAAGTAGCGATGGTGACTACATTGAGGCCACCACTTATGGCGTGAGTTGGAACCACGGTTGGAGCGACTTTTTGTCGACTAATGTGGCTTATAACCAAACTGATGAAGACTATGTGGGGGTAGACCGTAATGATAAGTTGAAAGTGTATTCGCTTTCGGCTTCTTATATTGCGTCGCGTTGGTGCACTTTGGTTGCGGGGGTTGACATAACTGAGAGTTCGTCTAGCGATGCAACTTACGGTTTTGACCGCAATGTTTATTATATTAATGCTCAGATGACACTATAGGTTTTATGATGAAGTTGTTTTTTATATCGTGTTTATTTGCCTTGCTTACGTTGTTAAGCCCTATGACTTTTGCCGATGAAGTTGATGACGGTTATCGTTTAGGTGCTGGCGATACTATTGTCATTAAAGTGTTTGGTGAAGATGATTTAACACTCGAAACGCAAATTACCAATAGTGGCAAAGTAAATTATCCTTTTTTAGGCACCATTTCGGTTAAAAATTTGTCGATAAAGCAAGTCGAAGAGTTGGTGTATAAAGGCTTAAAAGGAGATTATTTGGTTGAGCCTAATGTGTTTGTGGGCATTGTGTCTTATCGACCATTTTATATACACGGAGAAGTAAAACAACCTGGTGGTTACCCCTACCAACCTGGCATGACAGTGAACCAGGCTATTGCGTTGGCAGGGGGGCTTACCGAGCGTGCGTCGAAAGATAAAATTTTTATTTCGCGCGAAGGGACAAAATCAGAATCAGTGAACGGCACGATTAGTAGTCAAATTAACGCTGGCGATACTATTACAATTGAACAGAGATTTTTTTAATGACGTCCCAAGCTAATGTATTAATGAACGATCCTAATTCGGCGCAACAACCTAATGAGCAGGTCATTGATTTACGCAAATTAATTAAGCCAGTGATGCAGTCTAAATGGCGTATTTTGGCATTTGCGTTGCTTATTACCGCATTAACCACTTTTGTGGTGTTTAGTTTAACGCCTATTTTTAAGTCAACTGCGACACTGTTAATTGAGGCTGAACAAGCTCGTGCGATTAAAATTGAAGAAGTGTATGGCATTAACTCTGGCCAACAAGAATACTATTTAACCCAGTTTGAAATTATTAAGTCACGTTCTATCGCTGAGCGAGTATTTAATGATTTAGACTTAATTAACCATCCTAGTTTTGAAGCTAAACCGTCGATAATGTCGCAGGTTAAGCAATGGTTAGACTTTTTACCTTTGCCGCAAGCAGAGGCAGAAAGTGAGGCGGTTAAAAAACAAAAGTTAATTGATGAGTTTATGGAGGACATAAATGTGTCGCCAGTGCGTAAAACTCAGTTGGTTTATATTAGCTACGATAGCCCAGATGCAGAATTAGCCGCCAAAGTGGCTAATGCTATAGGTGATACGTATATTTTAAGCCAGTTAGAAGCCAAAATGGGCATGACTAGCAAGGCTAATACCTGGTTAGGCGGGCGTTTAGAAGATTTACGTTTAAAGCTTGATGCTTCTGAGCAAAAACTGGAACTTTTTAGAACCCAAAATGGTTTGGTTGATGTTGAGGGCGTAACGGCACTTGATGCCAAAGAGTTAGAACGTTTAAGCGACGAAATTACCGTTGCACGCTCAAATAAAACCCAGGCTGAAAGCTTTTTGGCTGTGGTCAGAAAGTACGGAAAAACTGACATTAGCCGCCTAGAGAGTTTACCTGAAGTGACCTCGCACATATCGATTCAAAACGTCAAAAAAGAAGTGGTGTTGGTTGAGCGTAAAGTGGCTGAGCTTAAGCAAGTGTATGGCCCTAAGCACCCTAAAATGATTGGTGCTAACGCTGAGCTTAAAACTGTACAAGATAACTTGCGCGTGCAAATTGGCCGTTTAGTGCAAGGTATTGAAGACGATGCGCAGTCTGCTACACAAAAATTACAGGCATTAGAGGCGCAATTTAATCAGTCTAAGGGCTCGTTTCAAAATTTAAGCGCTGTTGATACTGATTACCGCAGACTATTGCGAGAAGTGGCGACAAATCGTCAGTTGTTTGAAAGCTTTTTATCGCGCCAAAAAGAAACCGAAGTGACTGGCGACTTTGACTCGCCAGTGGCCCGTTTTACCGACCGTGCTGTGATGTCATTAGAGCCTGTTAAGCCTAAGAAAAAGTTAATTGTGGTGTTGGCGTTTGTTGCTAGCCTTGGTTTAGGCATTGTGTTGGTGTTGGTGTTTGACTCAATGAACGACACAATTAAGTCTACGGCAGATGTAGAGCAATTGTTGGCACAACGTGCTTTAGGTTATATCCCTAAAGCGGCTAAGAGGGCGTCTTTTGAGCAAATTAACTTTGCGTTTTTTGACCCCGAGCAGAGGTTGCATTCTGAAAGCGTTAGGTCAATTAGAACTTCTTTGTCTTTATTGGCTATTGGTGAGCCTTTATCTGTGATTGAGGTGACATCGTCGTTTCCTAACGAAGGGAAAACCGCTGTGTCGATGAATATTGCATTTGCTTATTCTGCTATGGAAAAGGTATTGATTATTGATGCTGACATGCGCAAACCTAATATGGGGATGCGTTTTGGTTTACCGTCGTTTCAACACGGTTTAGCCAATTATTTAACGGGCACTGATGCTATTTCGCAATGTATTGTGAAAGACGTTAAGCCCAATGTTGATTTGATGCCAGCTGGGGCTGTGCCGTTAAATCCGTTGGAGCTTTTGTCGTCACCTCGATTTGCCGAACTGTTGGCAGAGCTTAAAGGTCAGTACAGTAAAATTATTGTTGATACCCCACCCGTGCATGCTGTGAGTGACGCTTTAGTGATGTCGTCGCATTGTGATGCGGTGATAGCTGTGGTTAAAACCGGTTATACACGTACAGAAGCGATTAAGTTAACCCTGGCTAAATTAACCCAGGCCCGTGGTAAAGTGTTTGGTGTGGTGTTAAACCAATTTAATACTGACGAGGCGCGCCAATATTACGGACAGTATGGTTACTACCAGGCTTATGGTCACGACGTTGATACGGCGGAGAAACCTGCTTAGTGATTGATTTACATTGTCATATATTACCTGGCATTGATGATGGAGCTAAGTCTGTTGACGAGGCTCTAGCATTAATTACGTTAGCCGAGCAGCAAGGTATTACCCATATGGTGGCAACACCACATATTCATTTGGGGATTTTTGATAATAGTATAAGTACCATTACTGCAGCATTTAATTTATTGCAACAGAAACTGGCTTTGTCGGCAGTTGGCGTACAGGTTAGGGCGGCCGCTGAGGTTAGGATTTGCCCTGAGATTATGTGGTTTATTGAGCAGAAACAGTTGCCTTTTTTGGGGCGTTATCAGGATATGGATGTATTGCTACTTGAGTTACCAAGTAGCCATATTCCACCCGGTACCGATAAGTTAATTAATTGGTTGTTAGGTAATAATGTTGTTCCTATGATTGCTCATCCAGAGCGAAATAGAGAGTTGCAGGCTTACCCTGATAGGATTAACTTGTTTGTTCAATCTGGTTGCTTATTGCAACTGACCGCGGCATCTTTACTTGGTGATATGAGCCACGCTGCCCAGCTAGTTGCAGAGCAATGGGTTACTGAGAAACGCTACACCGTGGTGGCATCTGACTGCCACAGCCTATTGAGGCGTCCTCCTAAATTATCGCAAGCTTGGCAAAGGATTAGTGAGCTTACTGATATTCATTATGCCAATGATGTTACTCGTATTACGCCTGCGTTAATTTCTTCTTGTTTGTTCAATGACTAACTCGATAATAAACGCCTTTCAAACAGCCTTTTTCCTTGTAATTGTATTGAGCCGACAGAAAGTAGGCGAGCGATTGACACATTATTTCGCCCTGTTAGCACCGCCAATGGCAAGCGTTTAACGTTTTGGTTTTTAATAGTATAAGTGCATACTTCATCTCGAGTTCAGGTTCATTATTTATGTCGATAACACTTTATTTTCGCCAGTTTTTTATTTTGTTGATGTTATTCGGCTTGGGGGGGCTATTACCTTTTGTTTTTAACCAAGGGGTGGCCAGTGCATATCATTTTAAGTCGAGTTATTACTTAAATGCGTGGGAAGGCAAAACGACGGTTGATGAGATTGAGTACCGCGATGCGTATTCTGCTGCGTTAAATGCGTATGAGAGAGATAGCTTGAGCCCACATTACCGCATCAGACTGTCGAAGGTGATGGAGTGGGGTGTGTATTTGGGCTTTGATTCATTTTCTAACGATGAATTTAATACCCTATTAAGTGGTGCTATTGCGTTACGCCATAATTGGCCTTCAGCTTATAGTGATTATGGATTTAATTTGGCTTTTTATCAGGACAAGCCTGATTTAGCATTTGAACAATTACGGATAGGTTTAGAGTATGGCCCGTTTGAGCCAGAGGTGATACAAAAGATATTAACCATAGGGTTTGCGTATTGGTCCACTCTTTCGATGGACGATAAGTATTTAGTGTTTGAAAGCTTAAAGCTTGCTCCAACCATGAATAATGCAACCCGAAATCATTTAGTTAAATCGGTTAGCTTGTATGATAAAAAATCATTAGTGTGTAGTTACTACAGCTACCTCCCAGAGCCATTACCCGAAAACACAGCAAATTGGATAGCACATAATTTGTGTAAAACGACTTAAAGCAACACCTGGATCCCTGATACAAGCACTCAGGGATGACGGGCGGTAGAGCAAACGCATTTACGTCATTCCGGTAATGTTTCACCTTCGTCATTCCGGCAATGATTTTGAGCCGGAATCCAGGTGTTTAGTACGTCATTCCGGCAATGATTTTGAGCCGGAATCCAGGTGTTTACTTCGTCATTCCGGTAATGCCAACTATTACGTCATTCCGGTAATGCTTCACCTTCGTCATTCCGGCAACGCTTTTAAAGCCGGAATCCAGGTGTTGGCTCTTAAGGCAAGGCCAACTACTACGTCATTCCGGTAATGTTTCACCTTCGTCATTCCGGTAATGTTTTAAAGCCGGAATCCAGGTGTTGATATTTCACAAGAGGTTATTTTACATTTCATGAAGCCATCTTTATCGGCCAGCAATTTTTTTATCTTGGCCCTTTGTTTTCTTATTATTTGGATACCAATCCCACTTGCCAGTAATCGTATTTGGGCATGGTCTATGGTTGAGTTTTATATTATTGCTTTGACGATTGTGCATCTTGGATTTTGCTTGGTTCGAAAGCAATTGTTGTTTACTCAGCCATGGCAAAAGTATTGCTTGCTGCCCATTTTGTTTTTATCGCTATTTACCCTTATTCAATGGTCTGGACTGGTTAGTAGTATCAACACTGTTGATGTTTTTCAAACAAAGCAGCAGCTAATTAAAACTGTGTGTTTTGGGTTATTTATTTGGTTATTGTCTGTACATTGTATTTCGGCAAGAATGCTGCGTTGGGTATGTGTTGCCATTATAGTCTCTGCATGTATCCAGGCTTTTTATGGCAGCGTGTTGAATTTAATAAATCTTCCAACATCGCCGATTTTTGGTTTTATTGATGGCGATAGAGCTAAAGGTTCGTTTGTTTATCAAAACCATTTTGCTAACTTTTTAGCATTATCGATTAGCATTGCTTTTGGCTGGCTAATCTCTGAACTAAAAACAACTCGTTCTGGGCGGTTTGACTTTAGAACCTTTATGTTGGGGGTCTTTGAAACGTTAATTAGTAGTAAGATTATTTTACGTCTTGCGATTGTAATTATGATTATTGGTTTAATTTTAAGTCGTTCACGTATGGGAAATGCGGGCTTTTTTACGGCATTAATTGTAGTGTCTTTACTGGCATTATTGATTTATCGTAACCCTCCTAAAATGTTGAAACCTCTGGTTATTAGTATTTTTATTTTAGATTTAATTATTGTTGGGTCTATTTTTGGTGTTGAAAAAGTAAAACAGCGAATTGAAGATACTTCTTTTGCCGCTGAAACTCGTGACGATGTAGTCCGTGACAGTATTCCCATCATTGAACAACATTGGCTGACAGGGAATGGTGCGGGTAGTTTTTATACTGTGTTTCCTCAATACCAATCTGTGCCTTACTCAAGTTTTTACGACCATGCCCATAATGAATATATTCAGTTTGCTGTTGAATATGGTGTCGTGGTGACCGCTATTTTAGGCTTGTGGGTGTTGTATGCCTTATGGTTAGCCTGCCGAACCATGTATTTGCGTAATAACAAACTTTATAAAGGCATTGCTTTTGGTTGTGCAATGGCCATTGTGCACATGCTGATCCATTGTACGGTGGATTTTAATTTGCAATCACCAGCCAACACTTTGCTGTTTTTAACTATTTTAACTTTGTGTTGGCTAGTGCGGTATTTACCATCGGATAACCCCAAAAAATCGAGATAAGCGCAAACCCGCGGTTGGTTTATCTTTTTTGCTCGTCATCCTCGAGTGCTTAGCTCCTGGATTTATAAGCGTTACGGGACGATCCAGGTGTTTCTTTTGCTCTACTGCCCGTCATCCTCGAGTGCTTTCATTGAGGATCCAGGTGTTTCTTTTAAGTATCAAGGGCGCTTTGCTGCAAGTGACAAGGACGGACTTCGTCCTGCAAGTCAATGCATTCGAGCAAGAGCCAACACCTGGATTCCGGCTTAACAGCATTGCCGGAACGACGAACTTTACACCTGGATTCCGGCTTAACAGCATTGCCGGAACGACGTAGTAGGAAGTAATACTGTAACGACTGGCGTAGTGGGCATTGCAGGATGAAGTAGTGGCTGTTTTTTGAATGTTCCACCCGCTCGTCATCCCTGAGATCTGTTGTCAGGGATCCTGGTGTTGTTCTTTCTGCTTGTCATCCTCGAATGAATTTAAGAGATCATGTAGTTGTGAGCATTGATGACATGGCCTAATTTTGTTTTACTAACTACTTGTCACTTGTATCTTTTTACTTTTTACTTTTTACTTTTTACTTTTTATTTTTTATTTTTTATTTTTTATTTTTTATTTTTAACTTTGCTATTAGCGCACGCTAAATAAGGATATCTATGAAAGTTGTTATTCCCGTTGCCGGTTTAGGTACTCGTATGTTGCCTGCCACAAAAGCAATCCCAAAAGAAATGCTGCCTTTGGTGGATAAACCGCTTATTCAGTATATTGTTGATGAATGTGTGAGTGCCGGGATTAAAGAGATTGTGTTGGTGACCCATGCCAGTAAAAATGCCATTGAAAACCACTTTGATAAATCTTATGAGCTTGAATCTACTTTAGAGAAGCGTGTTAAGCGTCAGTTATTGCACGAAGTACAGTCTATTTGCCCTAAAAACGTGACCATTATGCACGTACGTCAGGGTGAAGCTAAAGGGCTAGGGCACGCTATTTTATGTGCAAAACCTTGTATTGGTAATAATCCGTTTGCGGTTGTGTTGCCTGATGTCATTTTAGATTCGTATTCAGCTGATCAACGTACTGAAAATTTAGCGTCAATGTTAATCCGCTATCGTGAGTCTCAAGCTAGCCAGATTATGGTTGCGCCTGTTCCAGAAGACCAGGTACATAAATACGGTATAGCTGATTGTGGCGGTGAAACCATTAACCCAGGCGATTCGACTAAAATCTTTAATATGGTTGAAAAACCAGAAACGGGTACCGCACCTTCAAATCTTGCCGTTGTTGGCCGTTATGTATTGTCAGAAAAAATTTGGGATTTATTAGAGCGCACACTTCCTGGTGCCGGTGATGAAATTCAGCTGACAGATGCTATTGATATGTTGATTGAATCAGATACGGTAGAAGCATTTAACATGACAGGTAAGTCACACGATTGTGGTGACAAATTAGGATACTTAAAAGCCTTTGTGGAGTATGGGTTACGCGACCCTAAACTTGGCGGTGACTTTAAGAAAGAGCTTGCAGGTTTATTAGAAGAGTACAGATAAGTTTTGTTCTGTTCGCCGTCATCTTCGAATGTTTTAGGTATTGTGGTTTTATTAAGAGTAACTGGGACTATCCTGCTGTTTCTTAGTTTTTAGGCCCTTGGCTTTGCTCCACCCGCTCGTCATCCTCGAATGCTTTAATTGAGGATCCAGGTGTTTCTTTTAAGTATCAAGGGCGCTTTGCTGCAATTGACAAGGTCGGACTTCGTCCTGCAAGTCAATTCATTCGAGCAAGAGCGAACATCTGGATTCCGGCTCAAGAGCATTGCCGGAACGACGGAGTAGGAAGTAATACTGGAACGTCGTAGTAGTGGGTGTTGCTTTTCTTTTATGTGTTCCTGAATTGTCATGTCTTTATCTGCATTTAAAAAACCCACATCAATGCTTTGCCTTTTAATAGCTTGCGTAGCCACATTCTATTAGGGCTGAGTAGGGCTTGTAACTCCAGATTGAGAGGTGACAGTTGGCCACATAAGTTTGCGGCTAAACATTCGGCAACGAGTGGGCCTGAGCTTAGGCCACGTGAGCCGAGGCCGCCTAAAACATATAAGCCGTCATAAATAGGTGCTGGCGTTGTTTGCCAGTAACGTTGCCATTGGCTAGGTTTGTCTTTTGATTGTTGCTGCAGAGCATATCGCTTAAATAACTCATCAACATCAGTTGCGCATCCCATTACAGGGAAGTGATCGCGGCTGACCATCCTTACGCCAACTCTGGCATCGTTGTTTGAAACATCAATATCGTTTGGCCAGTTTGAATTTGGGAAGCTTTGCTTCATTTTTAGGCTGTTTTCGTGTTGTTCTTGCGGGCAAAAATCAAGATGGGTTGGGTCTTTTACATAACTTGCGCCTACGCAATGCAGTTGATTATGTTGCGGGGTTAAGTAGCCGTTTGCACAAATGACAGTAGACAATTGTGCCAATTCTCCTTGTGCGGGGATATGGCTAACCTGGCCTCTAAAGCCACTGATTTGTAATTGTTTTGTTTGCTCGTAGTCGGTAAGTTGTGCGCCCGATGCCACAACTAATTGTTGATGGGTTGCAATGGCCAATTTTGGGTTGTCGCTAAACAGTTGCCAGCCTTGTGAGCCTGATTCAATGCGATTGATTTGACTATTATAGACAACCGTGACGTTAGCGAGTGTTTGCGCTTTGCTAATGGCCGCTTGTGCAAATTCAAACGGGCACACCCAGCCGCCGAGTGGATAATAAAAACCAGATTTATCGATTTCGAGGTTGGCGAGTAGACTTGCTTGTTTGGCATCAACTGCTGTCGCGATTTCGGTTGGCCATTGTTGGCCGTTGATGATTTTGGTTAACCTGGTTTCGCTGCGCTCGTCAAACCCGGTGTGCAATACGCCGCACCATTGATGACCAATGTTATAGCCGTCATCAATTAACGATTGGATTTGACGACGACTGAATAAAAACGCTTGTTGAAAAAACTGACTTAACGAGCCATTTTCTGGGGTGAGTAGTGGATAAATGGCCCCTTGTTTATTGCCTGATGCCCCCTGGCCAAGTTGTGCATCTTTACAATAAATAATACAGCTTTTACCCCGCTGAGCTAACGACAGTGCAAGGCTTGCTGCTGCAATGCCACCGCCAATGATCGCAATTGTGTCATCTTTATCGCTTATTGATGGTAAGGGGTTATAAGCAAATTGTTGATTAAGGTGTTGCCTCATCGCTTGGCGCTCTGCCATTGCAATATCATCAATGCTTGTGGGTGTTTCTGCTAAAATAGTATTAAAGCCGCAAAGGGTTAATTGCTTATCGATTGCGTTTGGGCAGGTGTCTGAGGTTGTAGTTGACGCTCTATAAAAACTGGCGTTATCACTGCTGAATCGAGCATATTGCCATAACACGGTTTGATTAAAATAGTGATCTACTTGGTTTGGTTGGCTCGTATCGGGTAGGGCAAACCAATGTTGAATGCGTTGTTTGCATGGTGTAGCAACGCGTTTAAGCTGTTTGAGCGGTTCGCCATAATACACATCAATTATCAGCCGAGTGTTATTGAGTGTTAAACGCTGACAACCATCGATGGCGGTGAGTTCAGTATTAAGTAGTGCACTGGCGTAGGGCATTAATGGATGCTTGACGTCTAATAGCCCTTGTTGTTGCCAGTTTTTTTGCAGCTGTTGTCGATTGATAGATTGATTAGCAATAACAATAAGGTGGACACTTAAGTGAGTATTTTTGTGGATTGCCGCTTGCAACAATAATATTTCATGGGCATCGGCAATACCTAACTGGCCAAGAGTGAGTAAATTATCTTGGTTATGTGCAATAGATTGACCGTCACTGGTTTGCAATACAGTGTCGATATACTGCTGTACTAATTGATAATATTGATTTTTGTAAACGCTATTATCGTCCAACAATTGGCTTTTATGCTTAGGTTGTTGATTGTGTAACGCAGATAACAAAGTGGTTTTATTCAAAATATTTTACTCAGGCCACATAACTTGGCATTATTTTACCTGCGTTTATGGAAAGCTGACCACTTAATTGCTTCAAACCAGCTATGATTGCCGCAATTAAGTACCGACATGTACCAAATGGATAGCAAAAAAATGAAAAGAGTTGTGATCACCGGAATGGGTGTTGTTTCAAGTATTGGTAATAACAAGCAAGAAGTAACAGAGTCGCTAAAAGCGGGTCGTAGCGGTATTACTCACTCAGCGCAGTTCGAAGAAATGAAATTACGCAGCACTGTTTGGGGTGATATTAAAATCAACCCAGCTGACCACATTGATCGTAAAGCACTTCGCTTTATGGGTGATGCCGCCGCTTATGCATATATTGCGATGCAAGAAGCTATTGCTGACGCTAACTTAACTGAAGAACAATATTCTAATTTCCGTGTTGGCCTTGTTGCTGGTACGGGTGGTGCGTCATCTAAAAACCAGGTTCAAGCTGCAGATACACTTCGTGAAAAAGGCGTTAAGCGTGTTGGACCTTACATTGTGCCACGTATTATGGCCAGTACGGCAAGTGCTTGCTTAGCTACTCCATTTAAAATTAAAGGTGTGAACTACTCAATTAGTTCTGCTTGTGCGACTTCAGCACATTGTATCGGCCACGCTGTTGAGCTTATTCAAATGGGTAAGCAGGACATGGTATTTGCTGGCGGCGCAGAAGAAGTTGATTGGACGTTAACCATGGGCTTTGATGCTATGGGCGCGTTATCAACTAAGTATAATGATACACCTGAAAAAGCGTCACGTACCTACGATGCAGACCGTGATGGTTTTGTTATCTCTGGCGGCGGCGGGATAGTCGTTGTTGAAGAGTTAGAGCATGCGTTAGCACGTGGTGCAAAAATTTATGCTGAAATCATTGGTTATGGCGCATCTTCTGATGGTTATGACATGGTTGCTCCGTCTGGTGAAGGTGCTGTACGTTGTATGCAAATGGCACTTGCTGATGTTGATGCGCCAATTGATTACATCAACACTCATGGAACATCAACCCCGGTTGGTGACATGCGTGAGCTTGAAGCATTACGTGAAGTGTTTGGTGACAACGTACCTGCAATTGCATCGACCAAATCTTTGACGGGTCACGCGTTAGGTGCTGCTGGTGTACATGAAGCTATTTACAGCATGATCATGATGGAAAACAATTTCCTTGCGCCAAGCATTAACATCGATAACCTTGATGAAAAAGCCGCTGGCATGCCAATTGTACAAGAAATGCGTGAGGCAGAACTTAATACTATTATGAGCAACAGCTTCGGTTTTGGTGGTACTAACGCCACACTAGTGATGCGTAAATACAAAGCCTAATATAGTGTTAGCAGCATAGATTGCTAAACTTCATAAAAGCCAGCATTGGAAACAACGCTGGCTTTTTTGTATTTTTGCTCACGTCATCCTAATAATGCTTTCTACTCCGTCATCCCGGTAACGTTTTTTAAAGCCGGGTTCTAGGTGTTTTTTTGCTTTTACACAAGATCAAAAGAAACACCTGGATCGTCCCGGTAACGCTTATAAATCCGGGATCTAAGCACTCAGGGATGACGGGCGAAAAGATGACAGCGAAGAAGAAAGCATTCGCTATTTTCTACGTCGTTCCGGCAATGCTTTTGAGCCGGAATCCAGGTGTTGGCTCTTAAGGCAAGGGCAAAATCATTTACGTTATACCGATAACGTTCAACTACTACGTCGTTTGCTCATTCGTACTCAGATAACGTCCACTACTACGTCGTTCCGGCAATGATTTTTAGCCAGAATCCAGGTGTTGGCTCTTACTCGTTTGCATTAACTTGCAGGACGAAGTCCGTCCTTGTCACTTGCAGCAAAGCGCCCTTGATACTTTAAAGCAACACCTGGATCCTCAATTAAAGCATTCGAGGATGACGTGCGGGTGGAGCATTCAAAAAAACAGCCACTACTTCATCCTGCAATGCCCACTACGTCTGTCGTTCCAATATTGCTTCCTACTCTGTCGTTCCGGCAGTGCTTTTGAGCCGGAATCCAGTTGTTGGCTCTTGCTCGTTTGTATTGACTTGCAGGACGAAGTCCGTCCTTGCCACTTGCAGCAAAGCGCCCTTGATACTTAAAGCAACACCTGGATCGTCCCGGTAACTCTATAAATCCAGGATCTAAGTTCTCAGAGATGACGGCGTTAATTCGTTGTTTCTGCAACTAAGGTTCTATAAAAACGTAAATGACTTTTTTCTCGTTCCTTTGTTGGCTTTGGTATAAGATACGGCGCATAAAAATGCGATGTGTAGTCGTTAAATTCGCTGACAAATAAGATACCCGATGAAAATAATTGCTGATGAAAACATGCCGTATGTTGATGCCCTGTTTGGCGACCTCGGTGAGATTGAATATGTTAATGGCCGTAATCTAAGCGCAGAACAAGTGAGTGATGCTGATGTGTTGCTCGTGCGCTCGGTGACTCCGGTTAACGCCGCATTACTCGACATTGCACAAAAGCTTAAGTTTGTGGGTAGTGCCACCATTGGGACTGACCATGTAGCAGTCGATTATCTTGCCTCGCGTGGTATCCCTTTTAGCAATGCGCCAGGGTGCAATGCCACTGCGGTGGGTGAGTATGCATTTATTGCCATGCTAGAGTTAGCTCAACGTTTTGGTGAAACCCTACAGGGCAAAGTGGTAGGGATTGTTGGCGCTGGTAATACGGGCACTGCCGCTGCTAAATGTTTAGAGGCTTATGGCCTAAAGGTATTGTTGTGTGATCCCGTTAAAGCTGAACAAGGCGATATCAGAGAGTTTGTGTCATTGGATACGTTAATCGCTCAAGCCGATATTATTAGCTTACATGTGCCAATTACTAAGATTGGCGAGCATAAAACCTGGTATTTATTTGATGAAGCACGTTTAAATCAACTACGACCTAATACCTGGTTGTTAAATTGCTGCCGTGGTGAAGTGATAGATAATCGCGCGCTAATTGCTTTTAAGCAGCAACGCGACGATGTCAAACTGGTGCTTGATGTATGGGAAGGCGAGCCCAACCCTATGGCTGAGTTAGTGGCTTTAGCTGAGTTTGCTACCCCGCACATTGCTGGTTATAGCTTAGAAGGTAAAGCTCGCGGTACCTTTATGTTGTATCAAAAACTGTGTGAGGTGTTAAACCTTGAGGCGAATAAATCATTAACTAGTTTGTTGCCACCTTTTCAATTTAGTCAGGTTTGTCGTCAGGATGAGTTGAGTGAAGGGCAGTTATTAACCTTGTCGCGCCTAGTGTATGACTTACGTGATGATGACCGAAAGTTTAGAGGCTGTTTTGCCACGGCAACAGGGTTTGATCAAATGCGTAAAAATCATACTTATCGCCGCGAGTACAGTGCCATTACACTCAAGAGTGAAACAGCGGTAACGCCTGTGGATCATTTAATGTTACGTACATTAGGTTTTAATTAATTTGCAGCGATAAATGGGCATGATAATGATAAAAGTACGCTTTTTTGTCCAGTTGAGAAAAAATCACTTGAAAGCAGGCTTTTTTAACACATTAACCCTAGTAAAGCACAACGAAACTAGGGTAGATTGATTGCTCAAACAGGATAATAGGAGTCGAGCGTTAATTATGTCTCAGGAATTTAATGTAGTCGTTTTAGGTGCATCGGGCGCAGTGGGTCAAACTATGATTGAGATCCTCGAGCAGCGTAATTTTCCGGTAGCTAAGTTGTTTCCATTAGCGAGCAGTCGCAGTGCTGGCGAAACGGTCAGTTTTCACGGTAAACAAGTAGAAATTCTTGACGTAGAAACGTTTGACTGGAACCAGGCTCAAATTGGTTTCTTCTCTGCTGGTGGTGATGTGTCTGCTAAATGGGCACCAATTGCAGGTGATGCTGGTTGTGTGGTTATTGATAACACATCACATTTCCGTTACGACATTGATGTGCCATTAGTGGTTCCAGAAGTTAACCCAGAAGCGATTGCTGATTTTCGTAACCGCAACATTATCGCCAACCCAAACTGTTCGACCATTCAAATGTTGGTTGCACTCAAACCCATTTATGATGCGTTTGGTATTTCGCGTATAAACGTTGCGACGTACCAGTCTGTGTCTGGTACGGGTAAAAAAGCCATTGAAGAATTAGCGGGTCAATGCGCTAAGTTACTCCAAGGTTTACCTGCTGAGCCGTCTGTTTATCCTAAGCAAATTGCGTTTAACGTATTACCGCAAATTGATGTGTTTATGGAAAATGGCTACACCAAAGAAGAAATGAAAATGGTGTGGGAAACTCAAAAGATTTTTGGTGATGACGAAATCGTGGTTAACCCAACTGCGGTACGCGTACCTGTGTTTTATGGTCATTCAGAAGCGATTCATATTGAAACACTTCAACCTGTTGATGCAGAAGACGTTAAAGCTGTTCTTCGTAACGCGCCAGGTGTCGAGTTGTTTGAAAGCGATGACGAATACCCAACGGCAGTGACTGAAGCTGCGGGCAATGATCCAGTATATGTTGGTCGTATCCGCAAAGATATTTCTCATTCTCATGGTATAAATTTATGGGTTACTGCCGATAACATTCGTAAGGGTGCGGCTTTAAACAGTGTGCAAATCGCTGAAATTTTGATTAGAGATTATTATTAATTGAGCTTTGCTCAAGGTTAATTCATTAATCAATAAGTGATTTAGTTTAAAAAGCCTGCAGCCAGCAGGCTTTTTTTGTTTTACTTGTGCCAGTAGTAGCAGGGCTGGCGGAACTAGTTTATAGTCGTAAACGTATCATTTTTAACATCTATACCGCTTTTTTAGATGCAAACGTTAGCTTAAAATCGATGTGATTTGATATAGTAATGACATATACATAATAAATATTAATGATAAAAATTGCCTATAGCCTGTTGCCAAGATGGTAACTCAATTGCGCTTAAAGGGAAGGATTGGATGACTTTGCGTACTTCTTATATTTTGGGTTTAATTGCCTGTACGACCGTTGGTTTCACCAGTTTACAGTTAATTGATTCTGTGCATGCAGAAACACTGAAAATTACGGGGCCAAATGGCGAGGTTAAGCAGCAAGCTAAACGCCAGTATGGTCCAACAACGTCAAGAGACACCTTTTGGAGTATTGCCCAAAAAGTTAGACCCAATGATCGCGTGAGCGTTTATCAGGTGATGGCGGCATTGTTTGACGCCAACCCCCATGCGTTTAGTGGCAATAATTATAATACTCTCGAACGAGGGATGATTTTATTAATCCCATCTGCAGAGGTGATGGCTGCCATTCCTGACGATGTTGCTCGTCGCCGCGCTGAACAAGATGACCGCCAAATTAGTCGCCCTGCAACTGCCGCAAAAGTGACCCCACAGCCCGCTTCAACTAAACCTTCTCCAATTGTAGAGGTCGTTAAAAAACCTAATACTGATAAACCGCTGCAAATTGTGCAAAACACCCCTGCTGTTGAAGTACAAACTCAAGCATTAAAACAAGCCAATGCCGCAGAAGTAAAAGATCTTAATAGCGTCCTTGATAAAGCGAATGCTAAAACCTTGATGTTGACTGACGAGCTTGCCCGCGCTCAAGACGAATTAATGGTGAGTCACAATGATAATCAAGTGCTTAAAAATAAAATTGAGCAGATGTCGTTAAACATTTCATCGCTTGAAGAAGACTTACAACTGCTAAATGAGAAGCACGATAAATTAAGAGCCGAGTACGAAAAGCTATTACAACAAGCCGATAATAAAGAGCCTGTTGTTGAAGAACCTACAAATTTTTGGCGCAGCTTAACAGACAACACCATGCTGTTGATTGTGGCTGCATCAGTGCCGTTATTATTACTGTTTGGGCTTATTTTTTGGTTATTAACACGCCGTAAAAAAACCACGCAACAGGCTGAAAATGAAATTGCCTCAAGCGATGACACCGAAACTGTAGCGAAACAGGCGAGTACTGCAACAGCGTTAAATGAGGACGATAATGCCGATGATGTTGTGATCCATTTAGATTCTGATGACGATGAGTCCATTGACGATTTATTAAATATAGACAGTGATGAATTACAGCCAGAAGTTTCAATGGCTGGCGACAGTGAAATGGACTTGGCGTCTGAGATGTTGGTTGGTGAAGACTCTGACGATGACGAGGGGTCGTCGTTAGATGATTTATGGGCCGAAGCTATGGAGGAGCAAGACTCTGAACTGGAGCCGCTTGACGACGACGATGATTTAGACAGCCTACTCGCCGGATTAGATGATTTACCCGCTTCTACTGTTTCTTCTGCTGCTCCAGAAGATGATTTAGACAGTTTATTGGCCGATCTTGATGAGGGTGTTAATAATAATGATGAGTTAGATGATTCAGCAGAAAATGATATTGACTCGTTACTCGCTGAATTTGATATGCCAGCAGAACGCGAAGAGTCTGCAGAGGAGCAACCTGAAGTTGTTGATGAGTCACTCTCAAACGATGATGACATTGATTCGCTGTTAGCTGAATTTGATATGCCAGCACAAACTGACGCAGAGCCCGTCACCGAAGCTGATGAACAAGCAGAATCGAGTGAAGAATCTGATGATTCAAACGTTGCATCCGATGATGATATTGATTCGCTGCTAGCAGAATTTGATATGCCAGCACAAACTGATGCAGAGCCCGTCACCGAAGCTGACGAACAACCAGAATCTAGCGAAGAACCTCGCGAAGAATCGAGTGAAAAGCCCGGTGAAGAACCTGATGATTCAAATGTTGCATCCGATGACGATATTGATTCGCTGCTAGCAGAATTTGATATGCCAGCACAAACTGACGCAGAGCCCGTCACCGAAGCTGACGAACAACCAGAATCTAGCGAAGAACCTCGCGAAGAGTTGAGTGAAGAGTCGAGTGAAAAGCCCGGTGAAGAATCTGATGATTCAAATGTTGCATCCGATGACGATATTGATTCGCTGCTAGCTGAATTTGATATGCCAGCAGAAACTGACGCAGAGCCCGTCACCGAAGCTGATGAACAACCAGAAGCTAGCGCAGAACCTCGCGAAGAATCTAGCGAAGAATCGAGTGAAAAACCGGGTGAAGAATCTGATGATTCAAATGTTGCATCCGATGACGACATTGATTCGCTGCTAGCTGAATTTGATATGCCAGCAGAATCTGATGCCGAATCTGAACAAGAATCGGCTCAAGAACCTCAAAACGAAGCCTCGTTAGATGCTGAAGACATTGCAGAGACGTCTGACCGTGATGAGCTATTGGCTGAGCTTGAGATTGATGATAGCGATGAAGAGGCCAGTGATGATGATATCAATGCATTACTCGCAGAATTAGAAGCAAGCCCAGATGAAGAGGCGACACAATCGCTAAATAGTGAAACCGTGAATGAGCAAGATGATATCGCGGCGTTGATTGCGGCAGAGCTGCAAGATGAAGATGAAGATGAAATTGAAGCAAGCTCTGAAGTAGATGACCAAGACATTGATGCGTTACTGGCAAGTTTAAACGAACCGGTTATTGAATCAAGTGTGGCCGATATTAGCACTGCTGAAAATGCACCTGCAGATAATAATGAAGATTTATCTGAGCAAATTGCGGCTGAATTAGCTGACGAGTCTTTTGAAACGGAAACACTAGATTCAAGCGATGATGATATCGATGCTTTACTCGCAAGCTTTGACCAAGACGATGATAAAGATGATATTGCAGCGCAAATAGCAGATGAGCTAGATGATAGCGACGATGAGGCAATTTCAGCCGATGTGACCGACAGCAGTGATGAAGACATTGATGCACTGCTAGCCAGCTTCGATGAGCCTGAAGTCACGCCATCATTAAATCTTGATAGAGAAGATGACGAAACACAAGCCATTGACACGTATCAATTAGATGATTCAATTGAAGTTGAAGACCAAGATTTATTTAATGAGCTTGATGCATACTTAAATGATTTAGATAATTCGCGTAAACAAGCTGACACAGGTGCACAGCCTGAAGATGAGCACGATAAAACCTTTTTCGACCCTGGTTTAGATGCGTTATTGGCAGAAAGCACTGCAACTGAGTCAGCTGACGAAACCGATGCTAAAACTGATGATACTGTTGTTAATGATGAGACAGAATCATCAGATGATGAACTTGAGTTTAGCCTAGATGCTGAAGACATAGATGGGCCATTAGTTGAGGACATCAGTGACCAAGATGCAGAAGATGAGCTTAATGCGCTACTGGCTTCAATGGGTGATGACGATGTCAGTCTGTCGTTAGATGACGATGCAGAAGAAGTTGATGAATCTACTCAAAATGCTGCGGCAAAGGCGAATCGAGATTCTGGTTTTTTTAATGATTTAAAAGCCAATAAACCTAAACCTGCCATGCTAGATTGGGAAAGCGATTTACTCAAGGCTGCTGAGTCTGCAGTTGATGAGCAAGAACCGCAACCTACTGTTAGCGATGATGATTTATTAGCGGCGTTTTCACAGTCGTTAACAGAGGATGACAGAGACAATTACACCTCTGAAGATGATTACCTTCTTAACGATGACAACCTCACGGTCGATGAAGCGCTTGCCGCATTAGACGAAAAAGAGCGCAGTAAATCAGCTCAATATAGCGTTAGCGATGACGACTTAATGAGTTTTGAGCGTGAAAACGGTTATATTGATATTGATAAACTGCTGAATGATGCCGATGAAGACGTTGATAAAACCGACCAGTATAAAGACGTTGATGTTGATGTAGGTGAGGTTAACTCGTTAATTGGCAACGCAGATATGATTGATGTCGATGACGAAGAAAACTCAGTTAATGCGAAATTAGATCTTGCACGTGCTTATATTGAAATTGAAGATCAAGACAGTGCCAGGGCTCTGTTAAAAGAAGTTCAAATTGATGGTAATGAACGCCAAAAGGCAGAAGCCGCCTCGTTGTTAAAAGGATTTTAATCAGCTTTTAAGCCATAAAAACGGTGCAAATGTATGCACCGTTTTTTTATTGCGAACATAACTCCCATCTCGAATGCGATGACTCGTGCCAAATCATTACAAAATGGATCAAATTGATATAAACTTCGCGCCATTAAATTGCTGAGGAAATTGAAATGCGAGTTGCGTTAGGTATTGAATATGATGGTAGTGGTTTTTTCGGATGGCAGCGCCAGGCCGATGTCGATTCAGTGCAAGCTCAGCTTGAAAAAGCATTATCATATGTGGCAAATGAATCAATAGAAGTCTTTTGTGCCGGCAGAACCGATTCTGGTGTACATGGCACAGGTCAGGTGGTGCATTTTGACACCACCGCTAAACGCCCATTAACCGCGTGGACATTAGGCATTAATGCTAATTTGCCCGACACCATTGCTGTACGCTGGGCCAAAGAGGTTGACGACAGTTTCCATGCTCGCTTTAGTGCGACAGCACGCCGTTATCGCTATGTGATATACAACCATCAATTACGCCCAGGAATATTACGTTCAGGAGTGAGTCATTATCATGGTGATATTGATGAAACCTTAATGCATCAAGCTGCACAATTATTGTTAGGCGAAAATGACTTCACCAGTTTTCGTGCTATTCAGTGTCAATCGAATACCCCATTTCGTAACGTGCATAAAGTATCGGTTACGCGCCAAGGGATGTATGTGATGGTTGATATTCAAGCCAATGCATTTTTACATCATATGGTGCGTAATATTGTGGGTTCGTTACTTGAAGTTGGATTAGGTAATAAACCGATTGAGTGGATAACTGAATTACTGGCACTTAAAGATCGCAATCAAGCTGCCGCAACGGCCAAGCCTAATGGCTTATATTTAGTTGATGTGACGTACCCTGAGCAGTATCAACTGCCTAAACTGGCACTTGGGCCGTTATTTATGTTGGATTAAGCCATTGTTAAAAATGTATGTCTAATCAGATTTTGCGGTATAAACTGAGACGAAATCTCGGCAATAAAAATCAATACATTTTGAAATGAATCAGACTCGCAACGTAATTGACCCATTAGGTTAAAAGAAGCAAATTTTGTTATTTTGGCTTATTTACCCCACCTCTTAACCTGAGTTAAGGTTAAACAAGTAACTCGTTAGTAGAGTTTAAATGGTATTTATATATGTCGACCATCAATGAAGTAAATGTGCCTGAGCAAGATGCTAGTCTAGCGCAATGGCTAGATTATTTACTGGCTATACACCCAAGCGAAATCGATATGGGCCTGACCCGTGTTGAACAAGTCGCAAAGCGGTTAGATTTATTAAGTTTAGCACCAAGCAAAGTGATTACCGTTGCCGGAACGAATGGTAAAGGCACAAGCTGCGCCATGCTAGAGTCTATTTTGCGTCAATCTGGCCTATCTGTTGGGGTATACAGCTCGCCACATTTATTGCGCTATAACGAGCGGATCCGTATTAACCAGCAAGATGCCAGCGATGCAGCATTGATTGAGGCTTTTTGTGCCATTGAAGCTGCCCGTGGAGATATTTCACTGACTTTTTTTGAATACGCCACACTTGCCGGTTTGTATTTGTTTAAAGCTGCAAGCGTAGACGTTGCTATTCTTGAGGTGGGATTAGGTGGGCGTTTAGATGCCACTAACATTATTGATTCAACGGCTGTGATCTTGACCTCAATAGATCTTGATCATCAAGAGTATCTTGGAGACAGTCGCGAACTCGTTGGCCGTGAAAAAGCCGGGGTATTTCGGCAACATTGTGTTGCCGTAGTGGGAGAGCCTGACTTACCTAAATCAGTTAAAGATTATGCTGAGTATATGCATACTAGTTTGTACCGCGTGGGCCATGAATTTAACTACCAAGTGTCTGATGCCGATTCTGCACTGTGGGACTTTACATCAGTACAAAACAACTATTTAGGTTTACCTGTGCCGAGTTTACCCCTACCTAACGCAGCTAGTGTAGTAGCGTTAGTTAGCCAATTATGGCCGCAGATCACTGAGCAGCAAATTGCCGATGGGTTAGTACAAGCCAAACTCGCAGGGCGCTTAGAGCAAGTTAGCCAGCAACCATTAATTTTACTGGATGTTGCCCATAATCCACATGCTGCACGCTATTTAGCTAACCAGTTACAAGCTTATCAAGGCAAACGAATTGTGGCTGTGTGTGGCATGTTAAAAGATAAAGATATCAAAGCGGTGATACAGACACTTTCTCCGCACATTAACCAGTGGAATCTAGTGAGTTTAGATAACCCTCGTGGGGCGTCTGCACAATTATTGTATGATGCATTACCACAGGCGAGTAAATTAAACGCGCAACAATATCACGATATGAGCAGCGCGTGGGACGGTGTACAAAAAGACATCAGTGAAGACGATGTGGTTATTGTGTTCGGTTCTTTTTATACTGTTGCAGGTTTTAAGTCTGTTTAGTTCGTTTTAGTTTGATAGGTTAATTTTTTTAAAAGGGAATTCGCTTTGAATCGTCAATTTCAAAATCGTTTGGTCGGAACCATCGTGCTTGTGGCTTTAGGGGTGATTTTTTTACCTGATCTATTAGATGGCAAAAAGACCCAAGTTGTAGAAGAGTTTACTGAAATACCGTTACGGCCTTTAGCCAAAAATACCCACAATTCAACCGAAAGTGACCAAGCTAAAGACACCATCGAAGAGTTTCAGGTGTTAACCATTGCTGAGCCACAAGATTTAAACAGTGATGTGGTTGAACTCGGTGACGATAAGCCCGTAGAGGTGGCTCAAAAAACTGACCCAAAACCGCAAGCGACAACACCAGTTAAGCCTCAAGCTAAACCGACCGTCGAGATGACGCAAACAAAAACACCTGCAAAAACTGCGATAACAGCAGGTTACACTTTACAGTTAGGTGGGTTTAATAACGCCGCCAATGTCAGTGCGCTAGTGGCACAACTGCGTAAAGCTGGGTTTACCGCTTATACCTTGCCTGTTAAACCGGTTGATGGAAAACTGACTCGGGTATTTGTTGGGCCTGAGGTGTCTGAAGCTAAACTTAAAGCTCGTCAGGAGCCTATTTTCAAATTAACTGGATTAAAGGGCAAGATCATCGCCTACAATCCTCAAGACCATTAACCTGTTCAGGCGGTAGACTCAGTGCGTGGTTGAAAATGTCAAATTGATTGTTCGCAATCGCGCATGAATAATTTATGCAATCAGGGGTGAGAAACATCTCTGTCTCTGTTAGAATCGCGCCGTCTTGAACCCTATACCGGATCCCCATTTTCATGGTTTGGATTGATTACGCAATTATTATCATTATCGGGTTATCAACTATTATTAGTTTAATCCGCGGATTCGCAAAAGAAGCCATGTCACTTGTGGTTTGGTTTGCCGCTTTCTTTATCGCTAGCCAGTTTTACCTCGATCTTGCCGCGCATTTAACTCAAATGCAGGACGAGTTAGTGAGAAACGGTGTCGCGATCGCCATTCTGTTTGTCGTTACCCTGATCCTAGGGGCTTTAGTCAATTATTTATTAGGTCAGTTAGTGTCTAAAACTGGCTTGTCAGGCACAGACCGTGTACTTGGTTTGTGTTTTGGTGCCATTCGTGGTGCTTTGATTGTAAGCGCATTACTGTTTTTTATGGATGCATTTACTGCGTTCCCAGATACCGTTTGGTGGAAGGGCTCAGTACTTGTACCCGAATTTGGCGTGGTTATTCAGTGGTTTTTTAACTATCTCGAAAACACCTCCAGCTTTGTACCCAAAATCTAAAATTATAAACATAAAACACCTTACAGTGAGGAACCTTACCCATGTGTGGTATCGTCGGAATAGTAGGAAAATCAACAGTTAACCAAACCATTTATGATGCGCTGACTGTGCTTCAACATCGTGGACAAGACGCAGCAGGCATTGTGACGGTAGACATCAATGCGTTTCGTTTACGTAAAGCAAATGGCTTGGTTAAAGATGTGTTTGAACCCAAACACATGCAACGTTTACAGGGCAATGCGGGTATTGGCCATGTGCGTTATCCTACCGCGGGTAGTTCAAGTGCATCTGAAGCACAACCGTTTTATGTTAACTCGCCGTTTGGTATTTCGTTAGCGCATAACGGCAACTTAACTAACACGCTTGAGTTAGCTGAAAGCCTGGTCAAAAAACGTCGTCATGTTAATACCACCTCTGACTCAGAAATCTTGCTTAATTTATTAGCCGATGAGTTACAAGAAACCCGAAGCTTGTCGTTAAGTGCTGATGAAGTATTTGATGCCGTTGCTAAAGTGCATGCGCAAACACGCGGTGCTTATGCTGTAACTGCGATGATTATTGGCCAAGGCTTAGTTGCGTTTCGTGATCCATTTGGTATTCGTCCATTGGTGCTCGGTAAAAACGAAACTGCTACTGGTACTGAGTATATGGTTGCTTCTGAAAGTGTTGCATTAGACGCTGTAGGCTTTGAAGTGATGCGTGATGTCGCTCCAGGTGAAGCGATTTATATTTCACTTGATGGACAGTTATTTACTCGCCAATGTGCTGTTGACCCAAGCTATGCGCCGTGTATTTTTGAATTTGTGTACTTTGCTCGTCCTGATTCAAGTATCGACAAAGTGTCTGTGTACGCAAGCCGCGTTAACATGGGTGCTAAGCTAGGTGAAAAAATCAAAAAAGAATGGGAAGATCACGATATTGATGTGGTTATTCCTATTCCTGAAACTTCGTGCGATATCGCATTAGAAATCGCCCGTTGCATGGATTTACCGTACCGCCAAGGTTTTGTTAAAAACCGTTATATTGGCCGTACCTTTATTATGCCGGGTCAGCAAGAGCGTAAAAAGTCAGTGCGTCGCAAGTTAAACGCGATTAATACCGAGTTTAAAGGTAAAAACGTGTTGCTAGTGGATGACTCGATTGTGCGTGGAACAACGTCAGAGCAGATCATCGAAATGGCCCGCGAAGCTGGTGCTAAAAAAGTGTACTTTGCTTCAGCGGCACCAGAAATCCGCTTCCCGAACGTGTATGGCATCGACATGCCTACTTCAAATGAGTTGATTGCTCATGGTCGTGATGCTGATGAAATTGCAAAAATCATTGGTGCTGATGGGATTATCTTCCAGGATTTAACTGACTTAGTTGAAGCCGTAAGAATGGAAAACCCAGAAATTAAGCGTTTTGAAACCTCAGTATTTGACGGCCATTATATTACCAACGATGTTAACCAGTCTTACTTAGACCACTTAACTCAGTTGCGTAATGACGATGCTAAAGCTAATCGAAACAAAGATATTGGTACCAACTTAGAAATGCACAACGAGTGCCATCCATAAGTTAACCACGTTATTGCTTCGACTTAAAAAACCAGCATAAAACATGCTGGTTTTTTTATGGGCCTAAAATGGCTTAAATGCTAAAACCTAAAACCTAAAACCTAAAACCTAAAACCTAAAACCTAAAACCTAAAACCTAAAACCTAAAACCTAAAACCTAAAACCAAAATCGACAGCTACACCTGGATCCCTGATAAAAGCACTCAGGGATGACGGGCGATAGGGCAAAAGCATTTACCTTATACCGATAACGTTCAACGACTACGTCGTTTGCTCATTCGTACTCAGATGACGTCCACTACTACGTCGTTCCGGCAATGCTGTTGAGCCGGAATCCAGGTGTTCAGCCCGTCGTTCCGGTAATAATTTTAAAGCCGGAATCCAGGTGTTCGCTCTTAAGGCAAGGGCAAAAGCAACACCTGGATCCCTGATAAAAGATCTCAGGGATGACGGGCGAAAAGATGACAGCGAAGAAGAAAGCATTCGCTATTTTCTACGTCGTTCCGGCAACGCTTTTTAGCCGGAACCCAGGTGTTCAGCCCGTCGTTCCGGCAATGCTTTTTAGCCGGAATCCAGGTGTTGTTTTTACGTTTCAAGCAAAGTCAAAAGCAACACCTGGATCGTCCCGGTAACTCTTATAAATCCGGGATCTAAGATCTCAGGGATGACGGGCGATAGGGCAAAAGCATTTACGTTATACCGATAACGTTCAACTACTACGTCGTTTGCTCATTCGTACTCAGATGACGTCCACTACTACGTCGTTCCGGCAACGCTTTTTAGCCGGAATCCAGGTGTTCGCTCTTAAGGCAAGGGCAAAAGCAACACCTGGATCGTCTCGGTAACTCTTATAAAGCCGGGATCCAGGTGTTTGCTCTACGCTTTTACAAGCCCACAAAACGAGTGACTCTTCTGATTTCTAAAAGCGAACCATTCGGTAATCTTGCTGCGCTTGTGCTGCTTTTTGCGGATTAGACAGACTTATTTTTTGATAATGTGTCAGCACTTTATTTAAATAACGCTGCGCAATATCACGTTGTGCTTCAGAGTGGTACTGCCACAGTTTACTGCCGACAGGGCTAATAAGAGTGCTTGGATCATTGTCATGTGACGATGCTTTGCTGTGGCGAGATACATACAATATTTCATAAAATCGGTGGTTTTCTTCAAGCAAAATTTCGTTAATTAAACGGCAATTAAGTTGAATCAACTTTTGGCGTAATTCGTATTGGTGGTGTACGGGGCAGAGCATAAAGTCGATGTGTTGTTCAGGGTTATTACGGCAAATGGAATTAACGAGCTCTATCATCAAATCGCCACCCACGCCGGCGATAATAACCAATGGCGTTTCAGGATGATCAGACAACGGGATTTGGGCAACATCCATACAATGGACTTGCCATTGCGGGGGAGTTTGCAGTGGGTAAAAGCGTTCGAGCTTACGTTCAAGCTGTTGCATCAAATTTGGCACAATATCGACAAAATGAATGGTCGTTGCCGCCTGTCTTGATAATAACGCCGCACCCAATAAACCATGGTCGCAGCAACAATCCCAAATGTGCGTATAGCCTGTTGGGATCATGTCATTAAGTTGGGTTAAGCGCTGGCCAAGTTTCATTGTGTTATACCAATTCCATTAATTATGTGRCCAATCAGAGTCACTCAGATTGTTCAGTTTGAGGCGCATTGTTGAAATAATGGTTATTCCCTTCTAAGRCAATGCAACAAAGAAATGAACGGTCTGAGTGTCTCCTGCAAGGCGGGTTTCTGTGCCTTCTATACTGCTTAATAGCATTTTGACGTAGAACAACTATGTCTTCAATCCTATTACTTGCCTAGAAGGCACAGAATTCCCGCTGAATGACCAGATAATTAGTGGAATTGGTATTATTCATTTATAAAAATAAAACCCGCATTGTAATGATTTTTACCGTGAATACTATGTGATTTGCAGCAAGATAAATTTACAGGTAATCTATACTGTAATTTTATACAGTTAATTGGTGCAATTCATGTTTGCGTTCACTGAATCTTTGCGACCTGATAATGGATTATGATTTTATATATTGCTGAAAAACCCAGTTTAGGCCGAGCGATTGCCGATGTGCTGCCAAAGCCTCACAAAAAAGGTGATGGTTTTATAACGGTTGGCAACGGTGATTGTGTGTCATGGTGTATTGGTCATTTGCTCGAACAGGCTGAGCCAGATGCCTATGATGATGCCTTTAAATCATGGAAACTTGAGCATTTGCCCATCGTGCCACAAACCTGGAAGCTACAACCAAAACCTAAAACCCGCAGCCAACTAACCGTGCTGCGTAAACTGGTTAAGCAAGCATCATCAATTATTAATGCTGGCGATCCGGATAGAGAAGGGCAATTGCTGGTCGATGAAGTAATTTCATATTTAGGCATAAAAGGCGACAAACTCAATCAAGTTCAGCGTTTATTAATTAGCGATTTAAACCCACAGGCGGTAAAACGCGCGCTAGGGCAGTTACGCAGCAATCGTGAGTTTGTGCCGTTATCAACCTCAGCATTGGCACGCAGTCGCGCCGATTGGTTATATGGCATGAACATGACCCGTGCTTATACTATTCAAGGGCGTAAAGTAGGTTATCAGGGAGTATTGTCGGTAGGCCGAGTGCAAACTCCCGTGCTCGGATTAGTGGTGCGCCGCGATGATGAGATTGCCAACTTTACCCCCAAAGCATTTTACGAAGTGCTAGCCCATTTACTGACTGACCAACAACAAGCATTTACTGCTAAATGGCAACCGAGCGAAGCGTGCCAACCCTACATGGATGAAGATGGCAGAGTGCTAGCCAAAGGGTTAGCTGAAAACGTTGTTTCGAGAATTACCGGTAAACCTGCAGAAATCACTAAACTAGAAGCAAAAGATAAACGGCAAAATCCACCACTGCCATACAGTTTATCGTCATTGCAAATCGATGCTGCCAAACGCTTTGGCTTGTCTGCTAAAGAAGTGCTCGACACTTGCCAGAGTTTATATGAGCGACATAAGTTAATTACTTACCCACGTTCTGACAGCCGTTATTTACCCAAAGAGCAGCATGCATTAGCCCCAAAAGTATTAGATGCTGTGCTTAAAGGCGCTGCAGGGTTAGTTGAAGGCTGTGATGCGCCTAATGCCAAACTTAAATCTAAAGCTTGGGATGACAGTAAGGTGGACGCTCACCATGCGATTGTACCTACCGAAAAAGCGGCGAACTTATCAGCATTATCAAGTAATGAGGCTAAGTTGTACCAACATGTCGCGTGCCAATACCTTGCGCAATTTTACCCCGCTTATGTGTATGCCGAAACTGCCGTTGAGGTGACCATTGCTGGTGGCTTATTTACCACCAAAGCGCGCCAGGATAAAACGTTAGGTTGGAAACAACTGTTTAAGCGGGCAGCAGCAAGCCAAAACCAATCAAGTAACAATGAAGATGAAAACGACGATGCAGTACAGTCATTGCCGCCGTTGGTAAAAGGGCAAATACTGCAATGTGAGCGTGGTGAATTATTAGAAAAAATGACTCAAGCGCCGAAGCATTTTACTGACGCGACCTTATTAGGTGCCATGACGGGCATTAGCCGTTATGTGACCGATAGCGAGATTAAAAAAATCCTCAAAGAAACTGACGGCCTAGGCACCGAGGCCACACGTGCAGGCATTATTGAGTTGCTGTTTAAGCGCGGATATTTGGTTCGCCAAGGGAAAGCCATTAAAGCGACGCCAGTGGGCGTTGGCCTAATACGCAGTTTACCCGATTCTGCCACCACACCCGACATGACCGCATTATGGGAAAACAGCCTCGATGCTATCAGCCAAAAACGCTTAAAGTACGATGCCTTTATGCAGCCATTGTTGAGCCAGTTAGATAGCCTAATTACTCAAGCATCAAATCAGTTACCCTCTGCATTACAAGGTGTTGCCAGTAGTGCGCCAAAGCGTAGTTTTAAAAAACCGTATAAAAAGAAGACTAATACCATTGCGCGTTAGCAAGTGATCTCTCAGCGAGAATTTAAAAGGGCTTAAACAAGGCGAATGACTGAATGAATAGTTATTCTCTTTCGAAGTCATGCAACGCAGTGTAAGCCCTTTTAAAACTCGCCTGAAAGGAATGCCCCAGCCGCTTTTGCTTTACGTTCTCGCTATTTGAAAGGGAACAACCATTACTACATAGCGGCGCCTTAATCAAAAACCGCTGGACGCATTCTGAGTGGTCACTTATTAATGCGCAATGGTATAAGGCAAAAGCGAAATAATTTAGGGTATGTTAATTGGTATGGTAAAAGGATTACAGAGCATCAATGCCAGAGTGAACTTTTACGTCATTCATTACATACTGTAAGTATATAAATATAGATACAAATTAAAGGAGGGTGCTATGAAAAACACACTAGTGTTAACCGTGCTTGCTGCAAGTTTATTGGCTTATGCGTCGAATGCCTGTGCAGATAAAGCCATTTTGGCTGGCGGGTGTTTCTGGTGTATGGAGTCTGATTTTGAAAAGCTTGATGGTGTCACTGATGTCGTTTCTGGATTTACGGGCGGAAACATTAAAAATCCTACATACAATGGTAACCATCGAGGTCATTATGAAGCAGTTGAAATCACCTATGACCCTAGCAAAGTCAGCTACACCGAGCTGTTAGAGCATTACTGGGTCAACATTGACCCTTTTGATGCCCAAGGCCAATTTTGCGATAAAGGCTCGAGCTATTTAAGTGCTATTTTTGTGGCAAACGAGACAGAAAGATCGATTGCACAACAGTCTAAAAGCAAAGTCGAAAAGCAGTTTCCTAATAATAAAGTGGTCACCCCTATTTTAAATGCGTCTATATTTTATCCGATAAAAGACGATGAGAGTTACCATCAGGACTACTATAAAAACAATCCACTTCGCTATAATGCTTACCGCTGGAGCTGCGGCAGAGACAAAAGGTTAGCAGAGATTTGGGGTGACAAAGCAACACATTAGGTTTGTGCTTATGCCCTGCGATTACTGACGTTCGTGGTCACAGGACACATTCTTCATGCCAACAATTGACTAATTAATCCAGCACACTTTTATCTAAAATGCCTTTAGCAATTAATTGTTGTAACAAGTCGCGGGTTTGCTGTTTGAGCATGTCGCGTAATAATCGGGTAGCTGGGGTGATGGATTGTCTGCTCGGAAATATTAACCACAGTTCAGTGGATTTGACCTGATAGTCTGACATGATGGTGACAAGTTTATTTGTCAGTAAATCATGTGCCAAATCTAAGCATGATTTTGCTGCAATGCCTTTGCCGTTCACACACCAACGTCGTACTAAGTCAGCATCATTGGCGACACGATTACCTGATACTTTCACTTTAATGCTGTCATTGCCCTGGGTAAATTCCCATATGTCGTGGGTTAAGTTTTGTAGTTGATACAGCAGCGCATTATGTTCGGCCAAATCTTGTGGGTGTGTTGGCGTACCATGCTGGTCTAAATAGGATTGTGAGGCACAGATTAATCTTGGCACATTGCAAATTTTAAACCCATATAAATTTGCATCATTGGGTGATCCATAGCGTAATGCTAAGTCAACTGAGTCGCGGTAAAAATCAACGTTAGTATCACTAATACTGACGCGTAAACTCACTTTTGAGTGAGTATCCATAAAGTCGTCAATCCAAGGGATAACGACATTACGTCCCAAATCAGATGACACCGATAAGCGTAAGTCACCGTCAATGACATCAAGCTCACCTTTCATATTTTGTTTGGCTTGATCAAGCATCAACATGGCTTGCTCGCATTGCGGAATGTATTTCTCGCCGGCGCTCGATAAGCGTAATTGCCGTGTGGTGCGAATAAATAACTCTGCGCCTAAATGGGCTTCAACTCGCTTTAACGCTGCACTGGCTGTGGCTGTGCGCATGTCTAAATGGGTTGCTGCAGCGGTAATACTGCGAAACTCGGCAACCTTGAGCACCACTTGTAAGTCTTCTAAAAGCATGATTATCCATTTTTGATTGATAATGTTTCAATTATTATGCTGTTTATGGCGAATAAAACAAGCGCTAATATAGCTTCATCAAGTTAGAACCTTATTTTATAAATATTAATTGCCCATTAGATTATTAGGAATAACAGCATGAAAGCCATCGGATATAAGCAGTCTTTACCTATCACAAACCCAGAATCATTAATTGATGTCACTTTAACGCAGCCTATTGCAACAGGTCGTGATTTATTAATTAAAGTGAGTGCCATTGCAGTTAACCCTGCAGATTATAAAGTGCGCTTAAACATGCCGCCTGCAGACGGTGAAGTAAAAGTGATAGGCTGGGATGCAGTAGGTGAAGTGATTGCGGCCGGTGACAAGGTAAGCCAATTTAAGCCGGGTGATATTGTTTACTATGCGGGCGACATTACCCGCCCAGGCAGTAATGCTGAATATCAATTGGTTGATGAGCGTTTAGTGGGCTTTAAGCCAAAGAGCTTATCAAATGCTGAAGCCGCAGCGTTACCTTTAACAGCCATTACTGCATGGGAGTTATTGTTTGAGCATTTAACCATTAAGCAGCAAAGTCCAGGCGTTACTGAGAAATCTGACGAAGTGATTTTAGTGGTTGGCGCAGCGGGCGGTGTGGGCTCTATTTTTGTGCAAATTGCTAAAGCCATTACCGGCGCGACTGTGATAGCAACAGCGTCACGTCAACGTTCTAGCGATTGGGTTAAAAAGTTAGGAGCCGACTATGTTGTTGACCACACCAAACCACTTACTGCGCAAATAGAGGCCTTAAACATTGGGCCTGTGACCCACGTTGCTAGCTTAAATAGCACCGATGTCTATTTTGACAGTTACACCGAAGTGTTAGCGCCATTTGGTAAAATCGCCATGATTGACGATCCCCAAGCGCTTGATGTTACTAAACTTAAGCTTAAGAGTTTGTCATTACACTGGGAATTTATGTTTGCTCGTTCAATGTTTCATGCCGCAGATATGCAAGCGCAAAGTCGTTTATTGAATCGTGTGGCAGATCTTGTTGATCAGGGCTATATTCAAACCACCTTAGGCCAGCACATGGGCGCAATAAATGCCGCTAACTTACGTGCAGCTCATGAAGCATTAGAAGCAGGGAGTGCGATAGGTAAAATTGTACTTGAAGGTTTTTAATATTAAGTCATATAAAATATCAATTAGACCCAATGTATAGGATATAACATGTCGCAATTAACGATTGTTGCCAATATCATAGCTAAAGCAGATAAAATTGAGTTCGTGAAAGCGGAATTACTTAAACTGGTTGAAGTGACGCGCACAGAAGAAGGTTGCATTAACTACGACCTACATCAAGATAATGCCAACCCTGCTCATTTTATGTTTTATGAAAACTGGCAGAGCCGTGAGTTATGGCAAGCACATATGGGCAACCAGCATATCGCTGAGTATGCGGCCGCGGTTGAAGGTGCTGTTGTCGAGTTTGTATTAAATGAAATGACGGTTATCGCCTAGATTTTGCAGTTTATACGATGAAAAAAGCAGATCATGACAATGATCTGCTTTTTTTTTCGATAAATGAAGGCTTGGTTGGACACTCAATCAATGTAACTGATATAACAGGCATATTTATCCCTGGTTCAGGTTGTTTAGTGTAGAGCGTATGGAAGGGTAACAATGGAAATTAGATTTGCACAACTGCAATGCAGTTCTTCTAGTGTCACGATGAAAATTGATGATTGGCTTATTGAATCGCAACAATCTTGGGGAGTGTTTAGTACCGAAGGTGATGTAGGCGAAATGCTCGGACAATTATTGACCCAACCTGATGACGACAAAGCCCTAGTGTATTCTGGGCAGATCACTGGGGCAGATCCATCACAGGTCGCATTTGTTTCATTGCAACAACAACAGCAATTGTTGGAAAATATTTTAGCCCAGGATGACAGCGAGTCTCTGGGGTATACCGATCCTAAATCGACCGTTTTTAGAGTTATTTTTGATCAGTGCCATGATAACAACTTAACCCATCAATTGTTGCAACAGTTAGATTTAACTCACCTCAGTCAAAGCAGTTTTAGCCAATTATCGACCGGTGAAGGCCGCAGAGTCATGTTGGCGAGAGCTTTAGCTACTCAAGCGCCTTTTTTAGTATTAGATGAACCCTACGCGGGGCTCGATGTGGAGCATCGCAGCACCTTAACGATGTATCTTGAGCAATTATCACGCACTCTACAAATGCTGGTGGTGGTATCACGTGAAGAAGATATGCCGCAGTGGATAGAACACGTAGCCTTGTTTAGCCAGGGGAAATTCGACAGCGTGATGAGTAAAGAGCAATGGGTTAATCACCCTGTTATTCATCAATTAACCGCACAATCTGGGCAGCAGAGCGAAGAGTTATTAGCACTTATTCGGCGTCATCGTCACAGTGCTAAGTTTGCCGACCCTGTATTTGAGCTGCATAACGGCCGAGTTGCTTACAGCGATAAAGTGATTTTTTCTGGGGTGAATTGGCGCATTGACAATGGCGTGCATTGGCAAGTTAAAGGGCCAAATGGCTGTGGTAAAAGCACCTTGCTAGGACTTATTTTTGGCGACCATCCGCAATGTTATAGCAACGATATCGATATTTTTGGTAAAAAAAGAGGCTCGGGCGAAACCATCTGGGAAATCAAACAACATATTGGCATGGTGTCGTCGGCTTTACATATGCAGTATCGGGTAAATTGCAGTGCCATTGATGTGATTGTATCGGGTTTTTATGACTCGATTGGCTTGTATCAAAAGCCGACGCAACAGCAAGTAGCCATCGCAACGGAATGGTTAGCCATGTTACATATGGGGCATTTAGCTAAAACAGCGTTTAAACAATTAGAATATGGCCAGCAACGTTTATTGTTAATTGCTCGGGCGATTGTTAAACAACCCACGTTGTTGATCCTCGATGAGCCCTACCAAGGCTTAGATTACTTAGGCCGCAGACTGATTAAAAACTCACTTGAATTGATTGCCAAAGAACAGCTAACCCAATTGCTATATGTATCACATTATCAACAGGATAGCCTTGATAGCATTGAGCACTTTATTGAGTTTGTTGTCGACGATGCCCACCAAGGGTATCGGGCTGTAGTCTCTGGGCCAACGATAAAATAAGTCATTCTGAATACTTGTGGTTTATTTTGCTGTCCTGCTATAGAGGATGGCCATCTTGTGGATGTGTTTCATCTGCCGATGAGCGCTGGTCTTTCATTCGATTATTAAATAAAAATTGAAAATGTTTCAATTTTTATGATGTTTATGGCGACTTAAAATCTCGGTATGATGACCTCAACAAAACATGGATTGCCAGAGAGTTGATGTGAGTTAACTTAAGTGCAGCATACACCCATTAATAGTGGTAAATAGATATGTTACTCGATACGCCCATTTGTGACTTTGGCTGGAAAGCTCCTGATTTTACTTTGAAAAATCCTAATGGTGATGCGTTTACGATGAGTGAACATTTGGGTGAAAAGGGCTTGTTGATTATGTTCATTTGTAATCATTGTCCTTATGTTAAAGCCATTGCATCGCGTTTATCCAAAGACACTCAACAATTAATGGCAGAAGGGATTAATGTGTTGGCTGTGATGTCGAATGACTATCAAACAGTAGACGCTGATTCGCCAGCTAATATGCTTCGCTTTGCCGAGCAACACGGTTTCTCATTTCCGTATTTAGTCGATGAAGACCAACACGTCGGTAAGCAGTATGGTGCGGTGTGTACCCCTGACTTTTTTGGCTTTAATCACCTTGGTGAGTTGCAATATCGTGGTCGTCTAGACGATGCACGCTTACAAGATGACTCGAATCGAGTGCCTGAGTTAGTCAATGCCATGCAACTGATTGCTGCAATTGGAAAAGGCCCTAAACAGCAAACCGCCAGCATGGGTTGTTCAATTAAATGGCGTTAATCATACATTGAAAAAACAAACCTAAGCACAATATTGGTATAACCCTTTAATGAGCGCCTTGTATACATCGCGCTATCGTGAACGAATTTTTCCACAATACAGCTCTGACTAACCAGAGTGGTATTAAGCAATATTTGCTCATTATCAACACTCTGATAATGAGTAACAAAGGCTATCGATAATCGTGTTGATATCGATACCTCAACATTATTAGTCGTTTAACATTTTTACGGAGCATCACATGACCCACGCTATTATTTCTGATTTAGAAAAACGTTACACAGCAAAACGCTACGATGCGACTAAGCGCGTATCCGCTGAAGATTTAGCCGTTATTTACGATGCAATGGTGTTATCACCTTCATCAATTAACTCTCAACCATGGAAATTTATCGTGATTGAAAGTGATGAAGCCAAGCAGCGTTTGCATGACTCTTTTGCTAACAAATTCCAGTTTAACCAGCCACATGCTAAAGCGGCTTCGCACACCGTGTTGTTTGCTTATAACCCTAAGTATACTCGTGAAGATTATGCCAAAGTGGTTGACCAAGGGATTACTGATGGCCGTACTAAGCCTGAAGATCGTGAAGGTGCATTTGGTGCGTTTGCGTTTGTGGATTTAAACACAGACGAAGCTGGTAACAACGCGGCTTGGACTAAGTCACAAACTTACCTTGCACTGGGTAATACCATGCACACACTTGCACGTTTAGGCATTGACTCTACTCCAATGGAAGGCGTTGACAGCGACATGCTTGGACAGATTTTTGAAAAAGAATTAGACGGTTATGTTTGTGATGTCGCGTTAGCCTTTGGTTATCACCATTCAGATGAAGACTATAACGCTAAATTACCTAAGTCTCGCTTAGCTGCTGAGCAAGTCTTACAAGTATTGTAATGGGGGTATCGTTGTAAAACGATCCTGTCTCGATAAAAACAGGGCGCAAGACAGAGTCTTACGCCCTGTTTTTATTTTTAAGGTATTAATAACAATTCATTAATCCAAATAATGGCTTACGTAAACAATGGCTAACGCAAACAATGACCACGGTTAAGGCTAATGAGTTTATCTAAAATACGTTCGCCATCCATACGAATGCCGTTGTGTTCATACTCTGAGGTGAGCCAATATTTAAGGTTATTGACTTGCTTGGTTGTTTCTAAACTGTATTGCATCTCTACATACATATCTTCGCTATAAATGGCTGCCGCTACCGGCACCTTATTCGCGGCCAGTGTCTCAAGGTTATACAAGCTTGGCCAATCTTTTTTCGCCGCAATTAAGTTTGCAGCCTGCTGTAGTGGTTCAAGTTGTTCAAATTGTGAAAACATCCACGGATAAATCATTTCGCCAGTAAATAATAATGGTTTACCGGGTCGATAGTTAAATTGACTAAACTCGGCTCTGACTCTGTGCGCAGCCCAGGCAGATGCTTGTTGTTGGCAATAAATAGACTCGTGCATTAAGGCAAAAATTGGGTTGGTATTGTAGTCGAGAAATTGACTAAATTGATGTAAAAATAATGGATTTATATCTGTGCCATGGGCGGTTTCAATCAAGGCTTGCTCCAGCAAATAATAAACAGCTTCTGGCCCTTGTTCCATGCCTAAATTAATGCCCAGGAGCTGGAGTTTTTCAACGGTGAGTAATTCACCTGTCGCCAAATACACTTTATTGTCGAAAATATACTTTGCCAAATTGTCGACTAAAGTCCGAGCATCGTTAAAGCGGCTAAAAAAATCGTTGTTTTTGGCAATCACCCGCTGATAAGTGGCTTGATAGACATCATCTGCAGTGCGGGTTAATGATGGAATACCGCCAGTGATGTAGGCTTCTTTAAGTCCTTCTGGTGCAGCAGACAAATAATGCAATACACAAAAACCACCGAAGCTTTGACCTAAAATACTCCAAGGCTCGCTAGGTGACAGTTTGGTGCGAATATACTCGGCATCGCGAATAATATTGTCAGCGCGAAAGTGAGTTAAATAATCAGCTTGGTCTGTGGTGCTCATGTAACTTAAGCTGGTGGCATTGACTGGCGTAGATAAGCCCGTTCCTCTTTGATCAAGCAATAACACTCGGTACTCCGTTAAAGCCCGCTTAATCCAACCACTATTATTCAATGGTCTTACGGCCGCAAACCCCGGACCTCCTTGAAAAAACACTAAATAGGGCAGTTGCTTATGTTGATTTTCAACGCTAACAATTTCTCTAACAAAGACGGTAATTTGCTTACTGGGACTTTGTTGATAATCGAGCGGTACCGAGAAAAAGTGTTTACGAACTTTGATGTCTGCTAAGGTGTTATCAATGTGCATATTTAGCCTGCTGAGTCTTTGCGGGTTGCCATCGCATTTTTTTATTACCTATATTGTACATCAACAATGCAAAGCTTGATGGGTATCACATTAAAAAGCTATCTAGATCAACACTGCCTAGGTAAAATTAACCGATAATCAACATATGATCATAAGCGCGAGGTTGTCGATGAAGTATCAAATCATCCCTGTCACCCCTTTTCAACAAAATTGCAGTGTTATTTGGTGTGAAAAAACCTTAAAAGCCGCGGTAGTTGATCCCGGTGGTGATATTGAGCGAATTTTGGCTGAAGTGACCAAATTGGGGTTAACGGTGGACAAAATTTTACTGACCCACGGGCATATTGATCATGTTGGTGGCGCAGCCAGTTTGGCGGCTAATTTATCTGTGCCCATTATTGGCCCGCATGAGGCAGATAAATTTTGGTTAGACAACTTAGTGAAGCAAAGCCAAAATTTCGGTTTTGCGCGTGCAGAAGCATTTGAACCCACGCAGTACCTTAATGAAGGCGATGAAGTGACGGTTGGCGAGCAAACCTTAAGTGTATTGCATTGCCCTGGTCATACTCCAGGCCATATTGTGTTTTACAACGCCAGTTCTAATTTAGCCTGGGTAGGTGATGTGTTGTTTAGAGGTTCAATTGGCCGTACCGACTTTCCGCAATCTAATCATCAAGACTTATTACATTCTATTACCACCAAACTATGGCCATTAGGTAAAAATGTAAGCTTTATTCCCGGCCACGGGCCAATGTCGACATTTGCCGAGGAGCGCCAACACAATCCGTTTGTGGCAGACCAGTTATTTGACTAAAAATTAACTGTTTGCATGCCATTCATAAAATTAAGACATAAATTGAAACCATTGATTCTTTGCATTGTAAAGGCAGTCTGTTAGCTTAGAAGACTGCGTTTATTATGATGGACAGTTTTCATGGTTCAACACCTTGTTGATTTACTCGATGCCTGGTTACCTACTTATCAAGAAGACTGGGTTGTAGCAGTGTTAACTCAAGTGCAAGGGTCTTCTTATCGTAAACCCGGCGCTATCATGTTATTTCACCCTATGGGTAAAAGTTTAGGCATGTTAAGTGGCGGTTGCCTTGAGGCCGATCTTCGTCGCCATGCCCAGCGAGCAATCCAAACCCAACACGTTTTGCAATTAACTTATGATGCGACTGATGAGTCTGACACCAGCTATCAACTAGGTTGTGGTGGTATCGTCAACATTATGATGGTGTCGCTCAATAAAGCGAACAATTACTTGGGTTTAGTCAACGTTCACGATGCATTAATGCGGGGGGATAGCGGCTTCTATAAACTCAATATTGCTGATGATGGCGCGCCGAGCAATGCGGTTTCTGGAACCTTCATTGAACAAGGTCTGGATGGGCAAATTACCGTTACCCTGAATACCAAAACCGAAAAAGTGTTTGAGCAAGGCACAACCTTGTTAACGATTCCGCTTCGCCCTCCGGTTCATATTGGGATTTTTGGTGGTGGTTTAGATGCAAAACCCATTGCGCAAATGGCCCAAACCATGGGCTGGAAAGTCACTGTTTTTGATGAGCGTACCGCCTACGCACGTAACTATGATTTTCCTGGTTGCCAAATTATTAAGCACCCGTGCTCAAGTGTCTCTTCCGACGTACTCAACACCTTAGATGCGGCATTTGTGATGAGTCATAATTTGCAAATAGATGCTAAAACATTAGCGACTTTGCAACCTCTGTCTTTAGCCTATATCTCGTTATTAGGTCCAGCGCATCGCCGTGAAAAAGTGCTTAACTTAGCCCAATTAAGCGTAGATGACTTTAGCGGATATTTTTCAGCTCCAGCAGGTTTAGCATTAGGTGGCGAGCTACCTGGCTCGGTAGCATTAAGTATTTTATCTCAATGCCATGGTGTGCTGTACCACAGCAAATTAACCAGCCTTGATAGTGTGATGTTATAACCATGGCAGCGAATGTTACGGTCAATATCGCGACGGTTATTTTGGCCGCAGGTGCCAGTCGCCGTTTTAATGGCTGTAAAATCACTGCACAGATTCAGAACGGGCAAAGCTTATTAGCCCATAGTATTGCAACGCTCAAGCAGGTGACTCAAACTGCCAATATTCCCCCTGCCGCGGTAGTGTTAGGCGCGCACATCAATGATGACATTATGACAATAACCGAAGGCTTGCCACGGATAATGAATTCGCACTGGCAAGCAGGGTTATCCAGTTCAGTGAAACACGCTGTGGCTTATGCAATTGACGTTAACGCCGATGCATTATTGTTAGTATTGGCGGATCAAGTGGCCATCACTGTAGATGAGTATTTGAGTTTAATAGAGGCTTTTTTGCATAAAAGGAAAACCTGCTGCAGTTTTTATCTGCAAGATGTGGGCGTGCCTGCTATTTTTTTAGCTGATGATTTTAGCGCGTTAATGGCGATTGAAGGTGATAAAGGTGCTAAAAGCGTGTTAAAGCAACATGCAAAAAATAATAATATTTTGATGTTGCCTATCGAGAATGCCGCAAGTGATATCGATACCCCTGCCGATTTAGCCCATTGGTTAAATCAACAATAATCCGTTTACTTAACTAGAGCGAGTTCAGCTAAGTTTAATCGAGTTCAAGTAACGTTATGCCAATGCAAACAATAATAAGCGTGACTGCAAGTATTTAGTGTAGTCAATCGTTTGCCCTAATTAAGGAGTGATTATGACAACCCCAACACAAAAACTACTGGTCAATGGTAAGGATTTCACCCTTGATGCCGACCCCAATATGCCGGTGTTATGGGCGTTACGTGACATCTTAGGTTTTACTGGAACCAAGTTTGGTTGCGGCGCGGGCTTGTGTGGCGCCTGTACTATTCATGTAGATGGAAGTCCAATGCGGGGATGTTTAACCACTCTTAAGCAAGTGCAGGGCAAACAAGTCACTACGATTGAAGGTCTTGAAGCACAAAAACTCAAACAGGCATGGCTTACACATAATGTGCCTCAATGTGGTTATTGCCAGGCCGGGCAATTAATGTCTGCTGCAGCGCTATTAAAAACCACCGCAACGCCTACAGATGCGCAAATTGATGATGCTATGTCGGGCAACATATGCCGTTGTGGTACTTATCCGCGTATTAAAGCCGCGATCAAATCAGTGTCGGAGGCTTAATCATGACGACATTTACCGCAGTTGAAAATATTAGCCGTCGTAATGTACTCAAGTTATTTGGTGCCGTAGGGGGTGGTTTAGCCCTTGGTGGAACCAGTTTAGCGTGGAGTCCAATGGCACTGGCACAAGACAAACAAGCCTTAATGAATTTATTTGTCGCCATTGGTGAAGACAATAAGGTGTATTTAACTTGTCATCGTTCTGAAATGGGGCAGGGTATTCGTACTGGTATACCGCAGGTGTTAGCCGATGAACTCGAAGCTGACTGGGACAAGGTGGTTGTGGTGCAAGGGTTGGCTGATAAACGTTATGGCAGCCAAAACACTGATGGCAGCCGCAGTATTCGTAAGCATTATCAGCGTATGCGTCAAATGGGGGCCACGGCTCGTACCATGCTAGAACAAGCCGCAGCCCAGCAATGGAATGTGCCCGTTTCTGAGGTGTATGCCAAGGCACATAAGGTGCATCATAAGGCAAGTAATCAGTCTTTATCTTATGGTGATCTGGCAATTGCTGCGTCAACATTGACTATGCCTGAGCTCGATACGGTGTCACTTAAACCGGAAAGTGAATTTGTGCATATTGGCAAGTCACATACCATTGTTGACATGGATGCCATGCTTACCGGTAAAGCCAAGTATGGTTACGATATCAAGCTTGATGGCATGTTATACGCCAGTATTACCCGTCCTCCCGTATTAGGCAGCGACGTGGTGAAACTTGATGACACCAAGGCTCGTAGTATTGCAGGCGTTGTGGATATTATTACCTTGCCAGTGCCTAAAGGCGCGCCATTATTTCAACCGCTTGGAGGCGTAGCTGTTATTGCCACTAACAGCTGGAGTGCGATTGAAGCACGAAAAGCCTTAGTGATTACCTGGTCTGAATCTGTCAATGACAGCCATGACTCTGATGTGTACTTAAAAGCATTGGTTGAGCGAGTAAAGCAGCCTGGCAAAGTTATCCGTCAATTTGGCGAGTCTGTCACGGATTGGCCAGCAGATAATACCGTGAATGCAGTTTATACCGTCCCTTATTTAACCCATGCCATGATGGAGCCGCCCGTTGCCACCGCAAGTGTTACGGCCGATGGGTGTGAAATATGGGCATCGACGCAAACACCGCAAAGTACTCAACAAAATGTCGCGGGCGCACTTGGGTTAACGCAAGAGCAAGTAAAGGTTAATGTTACCTTGCTAGGCGGCGGTTTTGGGCGTAAATCCAAGCCCGACTTTAGTGTTGAAGCGGCGGTGTTATCACAAAAGCTAATGAAGCCGGTTAAAGTGTGCTGGAGCCGTGAGGATGAGATCCAAAACGGTTATTACCATGCGATTAGCGCGCAAATGTATCAGGCTAAAGTTGATGATAATAAGTTACCAACAGCATTGCTTGCGCGTACCGGGTTTCCGGCGATCAGTTCAACCTTTGCTGAAGGTGTTGAATATCCGTCCGACGGCGAACTTGATCTTGGTTTTAGTGATGTTCCCCTTGCACTTGAACATATTCAACTTGAAGCAGTAAAAGCCACCGCCCATACGCGTATTGGCTGGATGCGTTCGGTTTGCAATATTCAGCATGCATTTGGTATGGGCAGTTTTGTGGATGAACTGGCGGTTAATGCCAACACACCCTGTATTGATATGTGGCGCCAATTGTTAGGTAAAGCTCGCATTGAAAACTTTGAAAACAACGGTTTTAAATATGGTAATTACGGCGAAGAATTAGCCGACCATCCTGTGGATGTGGGGCGTTTTTTGAACGTGTTAGACACACTAGAAAGCGCACTTGCTAAAGCGCCTAAAGCTGCTAAAAATCAAGGCTGGGGCATGTCGGTTCACCGCAGTTTTGTCAGTTATGTTGCGGTGGCAACCCTAGTTGAGGTGGTTGATAACCAACTTAAGGTGATCAAATCTATTGCGGTAATGGACGCTGGCACTGTGGTGAACCCCGATAGAGTGCATTCGCAGTTAGAAGGTGCGGTGATTTTTGGCCTGAGTTTGGCAATGATGGGCGATATTAGCTTTAAACACGGTAAAGTGGTGCAATCTAATTTTCATGATTACCCATTAATGCGTTTACCTCAATGCCCAGACATTGAAACCCATATTGTGGCGTCTACAGCTAAACCTGCTGGTGTCGGCGAGCCAGGCGTACCACCTGTTGCGCCAAGTTTAACCAATGCGATATTTGCAGCAACCGGTAAGCGATACCGTGATTTGCCATTAAATAAAGTATTATCTGTGTAGTATTTTTAAAACGTGTTTTCTGCGAAATATGTGAACATGAACACTTTAGTTATTTTACCTTAAGTCGATAATATTTAAGCCAAATGCCTATGTGTATTAGCACATAGGCATTTTTTATATTGAGTGACAGTTCACCATGGATTGGCCTTGTTCTACTATACTGAACAAGGTGTAACTCTTTCATTAATTTGTTTATTAGGCTAGGCCCTGTTGATATTTGCTGGTTGAATGTTGTTTGAGTTAAAAACGTTTTAAGCCGAACCCTACGGGCAGCGTTTGTTGGTCATTTTTACTGCGTTATCGACTTTTTTTGTAGAATAACTACGCCTCAAAGTCTCTGCAGCGCAGTTGTATATGTGAATAATGGCCAACAATTTGCTGCAAAAACAAGCTTGAAAGTTCAACAGGTGCTAGCTTTAGCTTGCGGTAAATTGCCTTAGGAAGCGTGAATATGAAACAGATCCAGTTTAGAAAAATTGACGCAATCATGATTAAATTCAGCCTCAACGGTAAATTTTGGATTGTGTGTTCAATCGTCGCGGCAATTACCAGTGTGATTGCATTACTTAACTATCAGCAAGCGAGCAATCTTATTGCGCAGGCATCGCAAGCAAGAGTCAGTGCCAGCGTACAAAGTTTTGCTGACGTCGCTAAGCAACAGGATTTATCCACAGCCGAACTCCAACAGTTTGCGTCGAATAACCAATTGCAGTTGATCCATAAAGACAACACTGGCCGAATGGATGATACAGTCACTGCTGCCGCAAGTGTTGGTAATCAATATTTATCTTTACATCAAGATGTCAGCCAATGGGAGCAAGAATCACTGAGTGATGCGCAATTTATGCTGTTCATCGCGCTAGTGGGATTACTGCCGCTGTTTCAACTAAGCTATTGGATTTCGACCTCATTGGGCGGTGGGCTGTGGGATATGTACATGGCTATTAAACGCTTAGCTGATGGGGATTTAAGTTATAGGCTGAACTTTTTTGGTACCGATGATTTTAGTTTAATCGCCAGAGACATTGACCGCTGTGCTGATAACATGAGCGAAATGGTGCAAGCCATACGCAATAATGCACAAACGTTAGCAACCGCTGCGAATGAGTTTAATCATCAGGCGGTGACGAATGACGAGCTTATTGATCAACAACATCACTTTTTAGATTCAGTGTCTCATGCCATGGAACAAATGACCTCAGCCATTGCTGATGTGTCTCACCATGCGAGCGAGACCTCGTCATATACGCAAAATAATGCGCAGCAAATGAAGTTGAGCCAGCATAAAATTGATGATGCGGTTAAGCGGATTAACTACTTATCTGAGCGCATTGGCGAGGCATTTTCATCGGTAGAGCAGTTGTCTCTTGATGCGACTCAAATTAATGAAGCTGTGACCACCATTGACAGTATTTCAGAACAAACCAATTTATTGGCGCTAAATGCAGCCATTGAAGCAGCTCGCGCTGGAGAACAAGGCCGTGGTTTTGCCGTTGTTGCTGATGAGGTGAGAACCCTTGCTGGCCGGACTCAGGAAGCCACAGTGCAAATTCAGAAAATGATTGAAGGGTTGCAAAAGGGCTCTAAAAATTTAACCAATATTACCAATGTGATAGTTGAACAAGCCGATCAAAGTAGTGACAGTATTAAAGGCGTAGGTGATGATATTACCCACATGGCTGGCTCTATCAATTCTGTATTTGATATGAGCAGTCAAATTGCCGCATCAGCCGAACAACAGAGCACATCAGCAGGCGATATTTCAGGGCAAATTAATCGTATTCGCCAACAATCTGAAACCATTAGAACCTCTGCTAAGCAGTCAACTGTATTAGCTAAAGAACTTAATGACTCGTCAAAAGGTCTTTCTGAAATATTAAGCCAATATAAAATTTAGCCAATATTGAAATAAATCATGTTGTTGTTTGGTCTATTATCAGTGGGTATGACCCAGACAATAATAACTTGGTTAAGTGAAAGGAATGTTGATGGCAGTTTTATGTATAAGTAGTGTTAAGTTAAAATCAAGCCTCAAAATGTTGTTGGTTAGCATAGTCGCTTTGCTGTTTACTCAGAGGGTTTTAGCGCAACAAATTACCGTGCTCAATCAACAAGGGCAACCCGCAGTCGATTTGGTGGTGTACTTACAACCGCACAACGAAGCTAACCTTGTGGTTGAATTTGTACCAGTAAAAGCTGAAGTTCATCAAAAAGATAAGCGTTTTTCACCTTACATTACTGTGGTGCAAAAAGGCCAAGAGGTTGCGTTTGTTAACCAAGATGACATTACTCACCATATATACTCAGCACTAGGTCCAAAACGTTTTTCGTTTAAATTGCGCAATGAGCAAGAACAAGAGTTAATTTTATTTGAAAAGTCCGGCCATGTGTCGATGGGATGTAATATTCATGACTGGATGTCGGGACACTTGTTGGTGGTTGATACCCCATTTTATGCTATCACTGACAGCCAAGGGCAGGTTGTTTTTGATTCACTGCCAGAGGATGACTTTACTGTGCAGGTTTGGCACCCGCAATTAAAGCTCACCGACAACCAACAGTCACAAACATTTCATTTACCTCAAGAACACCCACTGACCATTACCTTAGAGGCAGAATTTGATAGTATCCCTAAACAACAAAGTTTAGATGAATTTGAATTCCTAGAGGGATATTAATATTGGTTTTGTTTAATCGTCTGCAGACACGGATTTTTGCGTTTTTTGTATTGGTTATTATTGCGGTACTGGCCCTGTCTTTTTGGCTTTCATATCAATCTAATCAACGACTCGAACAACAATATGTTGCCAATCAACTTGAGGTAGCGAGTTTGGTGTTTGAGTCGCAATACGATAATCGTAATTATTATTTGGCGGCGTTTGCGTCGACTGCGGCAAAAGACTTCGGCTTAAAAGACATATTTATTGACGGTGACAACCGCAGTTTTTTGGTGGCGCTCAATAATCATCGTGGACGGATTAATGCGTCACTCGCCATGGCGGTGTCGGCTGATGGCACGGTAATAGGGCAATTGGTTGCTTCACAAGATGATTTGGGCCAAGAAATCGTTGCGTTAGGTTCAGAGCAGCATGCGTCTTTTCGTTATCATATCGACACTGAGTTTGACCAAATTAGTCCATTTTATTTACTCGATGATAAGTTATATCAAATCAAGTTTTCGCCCTTGACGAGTGGCGGTGATAGCGTGATTGGTTGGGTGGGTTTTGGTTTTTTAATTGGTGATTCATTAGCCAACTCTTTGCAAAAACTCACCGGTTTAAACAGCGGCTTTATGTTAATTGAGCAAGACGCAATCAGTCATGTAGGTCATTCTGGCTTGGCAATTGAACAACATGATACTCAGCTAGTTACCCAATATATTGTTAACGATCAGCTAGATAGCGACTATATTTTATGGAAGCAATTTTTAGGTGAGGTGGATGATAAATCATTACATGCCTACATGTATAAATCGCGCTCTGATTTACTGGCATCATTAGAGTCGCAATGGTTACAGCAAGTGGCGGTGCTACTGTTGATGCTACCAGTGTCGCTATTATTGGCATTTTGGATTTCGGGTACCATTACCCGTCCTATTAAGCAATTGATTGGCCAAGCGCGATTTATTGCCAAAGGAAATTACCATTCTAATGTGAGTGTCGATTCAAGTGTTGAGTTACAGCAGTTGGCTAGCGAGTTTACCTCGATGCAGCAAGCGATTGTGGCGCGTGAACAAGCCATTGAGCATCAAGCCTTTCATGATCCCTTAACGAATTTAGCTAATCGAAACCAACTGCACAGGGTGTGTGAACCCTGGATTGAGGCTGGTTCATCGATGGCGATATGCTTAATTAATATTCGCCGTATGACCGAGGTGAACGTGACTTTAGGTCATGTTGTGGGTGATGAAGTGATTAAAGAAGTGGCTAAGCGTTTGTGTCATATCAATCCAAATGCCTTAGCATGCCGTTTGTCGGGTGATGAGTTTGTACTGGCTTTTAAAGAGTTTGAGCACTCAACGTTTGACCGTTTTCTCGCGATGCTGCAAGTACAAATTGGTCAACACTATTGCTATAAAGATATCTCGTTGCATCTACAATTTACTGCTGGAGTGAGTTTTTCTCAGCCTGGTGTAGATATTGTGACCTTATTAAGACAAGCAGATACCGCATTGCAGCATGCTAAAATTAATAAGCGCGATTATCAAATTTACGATGCCAATATTGATAAAAACAGTATTGAACGTTTTCAATTAATTAATGAACTGAAAGAAGCCATTGAACAAAATCAATTAGTGCTTTACTACCAACCTAAATTGAATTTAGTTCAGCAAAAAATTACTCATGTTGAAGCATTAGTGCGTTGGATACATCCTAAACGCGGCATCATTCCACCAGATACCTTTATCCCCATTGCTGAAAAAACCATGCAAATGGACGCGCTTACTCGCTGGGTGATTACCGAGGCAATGGCGCAATATCATCGTTGGCAGGCTAAAGGGGTCAACATGAGTATTGCAGTGAATATTTCGGCCGAAAACCTAAAAGATGAGCTGTTTTGTCACTGGGTTATCGAGACGTTAGCGCAACATAGCGTCCCGGTATCGGCTATGACCCTTGAAATCACCGAAGATGCGGTCGTGTCAGACCCTGAGCTTGCGATTAAACAGCTGACCTTATTGCGTAACAATGGCTTAACTTTGTCGATTGACGACTATGGCACGGGGTATTCATCGTTGGCGCAATTAAAACAATTGCCTGTTGATGAACTAAAAATTGATAAGTCTTTTGTGCAAAAGTTACTTCATACTGAGGCCGACCAGATTATTGTGCAATCAACCTTACAATTGGCGCATAATCTTGGGCTTAAAGTGGTCGCAGAGGGCATTGAAGATAATGAGACGTTGCAGTGGTTAACTGAGCGCCACTGTGAAATGGGCCAAGGTTTTTATTTGTCTAGGCCGTTGCCTGAGTTACCGTTTAACGACTGGCTCAGCCAATCAGAGTTTAACTAGGAGTTGCTTATTTACCGCTTAATCATCATTGCTTGTGGTTTATTGGGTATTAATCAGGTCAAGGCTGAGTCGAATGATTTTGCTTTGAGCAATGTAGAGCATAGCATCCATGGTGTCGTTGATATCCGGGTTGGCTATGCTGATACTATAGACTCTTACCTTGATGGCGGATTAGGTAAGCTCGCTGCCAACAATGGCGGCCAAGTCGCACTGTCTCAATTAGGGCTCAGTTATCACAGCCAATGGGGCGACGCGTGGTCGAGCCGTATTGTGGCTAATGCCTATGTCGATGGGATTAATAATGGTATTGGGTTAACTGAAGCCATGGTGCGTTATCGCGATATTCCAAGCGAATCGGGTATTCGTCTCGACGTAGAGTTTGGCTTGATGTACCCCAAAATTTCATTAGAAAACGTCGCCACAACATGGGCATCGCCTTACAGTTTAAGTTATTCAACAATGAACAGCTGGCTTGCTGAAGAGGTGAGGCATATCGGTTTATCGACCACGGTTGAGTCTTTAGGTAAATACCGTCAATCAGCCCATGATTTTTCGTTAACAGCCGAAGCGTTTATGTATAACGACACCACGGGCGCGATGTTATCTTGGCATGGTTGGACCCAAAGTTCACGCCAAACACTGCTGCAAGAAACCCTTCCCATCACTGCCATACCAGCAATGCAACCCGGTGGTATGCTTGATGAGCAAGCGGCAAACTCAGACCCTTTTAAAGAACTTGATGATCGTATTGGGGCGCATGTAGTGGCTAAGTGGACTTGGCGCAACAACGGCAGTGTGCAAGCGGGTTATTACGACAATAACGCGGATACCTTAATTGTTAAGCAAGGCCAATATGCGTGGTTAACTCAATTCGGTCATATTGGCGCCAAATGGCGTTTGCCTATGGGGATCAATTTAATCAGTCAGTATATGCAAGGCAGTACGATAATGACCAATACCGATGGTTGGCCTGTGGTCGATAATGACTTTCACTCAGGTTATATCATGCTAAGTAAGCGTTGGTCGCAGCATAGAGTGAGCTTGCGAGTAGAAGACTTTTCAGTGACCGATAATGACGACACGCCAGAGGATGATAACAACGAAGATGGCCAGTCGATGACCTTGGCTTATCAATATCAACTTGATAGACCTTGGTTTATCCAGCTTGAATACAATGTGATTGATTCAACTCGCCCGGCAAGAAGGTACCTTAATCTGCCTATCGATCTGATTGAGCAGCAATGGCAATTGTCGAGCCGCTACTTTTTTTAAAGCCAATAAAAAACGCTACACCATTAATGGCGTAGCATTTTATTGCTGAACTATTTCACTGCCGAACTTAAGTGCGCTGAGTGAGCTTAACTTAACCTGGTCCAAATAGGCGCATGATCAGACGGTTTGTCGATACCGCGTAAATCATAATCAACGTCAGACTCAACCACACGAGACACCAAAGATTGGGTCACTAAAATGACATCAATACGCAGACCGCGATTATCATCAAAGCCTTTACTGCGATAGTCAAACCATGAATAACGCTCTGTGCGACTTGGGTGCAAGTAACGGAAACTGTCGATAAATCCCCATTGTAGCAAGCGCGCTAACCATTCACGTTCTTCTGGCTGAAAACTGCATTTGCCGGTTTTTAACCAACGCTTTGCATTGACATCGCCAATGCCAATATCTAAATCAGTGGGTGAAATATTAATATCACCAATAATTGCGATGTCTTCATCTGCTTGATGGTGCCTTTCTAGGTGCAGCATCAAATCTTGATAAAACTTACGCTTGGCTGGGTATTTGGTTTCATGGTTAATGTTTTCACCTTGCGGGAAATAACCATTGAATACCGTTAATGTACGGCCATTATCTTGTCTGAACTGGCCAATGATTAAGCGGCGCTGGGCATCTTTATCGTCGGTTTCAAAGCCTTTAATAATATTAAGCGGCTCTGCTTTAGACAGCATAGCGACACCATAATGGGCTTTGCCACCATGGTAATGCACCTTATAACCCATGGCTTCAACGTCGGCGACGGGAAAAGCTTCGTCGTGTACTTTGGTTTCTTGCAGGCCAATGATGTCAGGAGAGTGGCTGTCGATTAGCGCTTGCAGTTGATGCAAGCGAGCACGTAAGCCATTAATGTTAAATGAGACAATTTTCATTAAGGCAAAACTCGTTTAAACGGTTTAACGATAACGCTTTTGTATACACCTGCACCAATATAGGGGTCAACGTCAGCCCAAGCTTGCGCGTCTTCTAAAGACGGGAAGTCTGCGACGACTAACGAGCCAGTAAAACCGGCTTCACCTGGGTTTTCATTGTCGATAGCTGGGTGGGGGCCTGCGGTTAATAAGCGGCCTTCGTCGGCTAAAGCTTGTAAACGAGCTAAATGCTCTGCACGTACTGATAAGCGTTTTTCTAAACTATTTTCAACGTCTTGAGATGAAATCATGTACCACATATTGACGGCTTCCTTATTAAAAGTACGAATTGATGATCATTGACCATCTTCAGGTTTTATTGGTTCATCTTGCATATTTCTGTACAGATAAACCACGGTAATCACAGTGTTGATTAAGGTGAGGGCGGTAAGGCCAAACACTTTAAAGTTTACCCAGGTTTCAAGAGGCAAACTAAAGGCAATATAAATATTTGCTAAACCACATAGTACAAAAAAACTGACCCAATACCATGTGAGCTGAGTCCAGATTTTGTCGTCTACTGTCATTTCTTTTCCTAGCATGCTTTTCAGCGCCGGTTTTCCCATGACTTGTGACACAATTAACCCCATTGCAAATAAGGCATAGACGATAGTGACTTTCCATTTAATGAAGGCATCATCATGAAAAAACAACGTCAGTGAACCAAACACTGTGACCATGGCAAAGGTGGCTAAATGCATTTTTTCAATGTGTTTGTATAGTAGGTATGTCACCACTAATTGAATGGCGGTAGCTACGATTAACACACCTGTAGCAGTATAAATGTCATAAAATTTATATACGGCAAAGAAAATGACTAAGGGTAAAAAATCTAACAATTGCTTCATAAATATCTCAAACAGAATGGGTCTACAAAACCAGCGTTGTGGTTTATCCAACGATATAATAAGGCTCGATTGTACATGAGCAGCCTCGGTTTATGAACAGCAAGCTTGTGCTATTGATATGTTGGGGTGTTTTTTGGGGTTAGGGTGATCCACAGTTGTGGCTCATTAAGTAGCGAGGCACTTTTTTTGGAAAGGTAGGGGTTGGTTAGTACAATTTCTGTACGTTGATCCAGTTGAGATTTTTGGATCATATCTTGGGTGATGGGGTGGTGATAAAATAGGTCATCAAAACTGCCATCAACGATTGATTTTCGCAGACCATATTCTATACGTTCAGCTAACCGGGTGTTGGCCTTATTCACAAAAAAATAAATTGGTGCCGGGTAGTTTAGCAAAAATCGCTTATCTAATATCACGTCTGGATAACGAGCCAGATCACGCCATGGTTCATGTATTGCACGAGGGTAATAGTCAAACCGGCCTTTTAGTAACATGGCAATGAGCTTTCTATCAATACTGCCGATAACCTTAAAACCATTACTGTGTAAAATGTCTATATCGGGCCAGTCAGTGCCTTGGCCCATTAATGTTTGCTTAATGCCACTCGCGTCCATTTTTTCAAATGTTGCTTGATCGCGTTTACGAATAAGACCAATTCTGTAGCCCATTAATCCTTTTAATAGTGGGATGTAAATCGCTTGTAATTGTGCTTCTCGTTCTATACTCGTCATGGTCCACACTACGTCAATGATGTTGTTTTCTTCCACCATTTTCAGAGCACGGCCTTGAGGCATATCAATCATGACAGCGTTGAGTTGATAGTCGCCATATTGATCGCGACTTTTTTCTAATGCCAATTCGAGTAACGAAATAAAGTAAGCTTGTTTAGGGTCTATGCCCTGAATCGCTGCGTTATAATAAACTACAGTTTTAGGTTTAGCAGAAGCGTCAACGGTATTAAAGCCGCTGTATATCGCAAGAAAGGTAATCGTTAAAATCCTTATCAACGAACGTGTCATTTTTGTGCCCCGGATGTAATACTCAATGTAATTTTGTTAGTCACATTGCATTTTATTGAGTATAGCGGGGATAAAAAAAGGAGCAAACACGTTGCTCCTTTTTTAATCAACCAAGATGCTTGTTTAAGTGATTGGCTATATGCATAAATTATCGCTTATGTTGCCGCTTTCATTGCCGTGGTAAACGCTGCAAGCTTAGCCAACAATGTGGCTTCATCATGTTGGTGTGCTTCAATGATCTTGACCACTGCCGAGCCTGAAATTGCGCCTGCAGCGCCTGCGCTAATGGCGTCACGCACTTGCTCTGGCTCTGCTATACCAAAACCGAGCAAGGGTGGTGGTGCATTAAACTCTGCAAGCTGGGCTAAGATAGTCTCAATGGGTTGGCCTGCTTTTGATTCGGTACCCGTGACACCTGCGCGCGACAATAAGTAGGTGTAGCCTTGGCCATGCTCACTGACTAACTTTAAGGTATCTGCATCGGCATTTGGCGGTGCAATAAAAATAGGCGCGATGCCGTGTGCTTTAGCAGCTTGGCTAAAGGGGGCTGACTCTTCAACCGGCACATCGGCAATTAATACAGAATCAACACCAGCTGCTTGGGCTTTGGCATAAAAAGCATCAATACCATTAGCAAACACCAGGTTAGCGTACAGTAATAGCCCTATTGGTAAATCAGGATGTTGTGCGCGTACTTTCGCGATGAGCTCAAAACAATCCTTTGGCTTAGTGCCTGCTGCTAACGCGCGTAAGTTAGCGCCTTGAATCACTGGGCCGTCGGCGAGGGGATCTGAAAACGGAAACCCTAATTCAAGGGCATCGGCACCGTTATCAACCAAGGTTTGAATGATTTTTAACGACAGCTCTAGGCCTGGGTCGCCAATGGTCACAAAGGGAACAAACGCGCCTTTTTGTTGAGCCTTGAGGGCTGAAAATGTTGCTTGATAACGGTTACTCATTGCCACTCTCCTGTTGCTCTTTTTTGGCTGCTAAAATGTCTGATACGGTGAAAATATCTTTGTCACCACGGCCTGATAAGTTAACCACCAGAATGGTTTCTTTGGTGGCTTCTTTGGCTAGGCGTACAGCGTAAGCTAACGCATGGGCAGACTCTAATGCCGGGATAATCCCTTCGCAGCGAGCTAACTCTTGGAACATGTCTAATGCTTCATCATCGGTTGCAGACTCATAACGAGCACGGCCAATGGCGTTTAAATGTGCATGCTGTGGACCAACAGAGGGGAAATCAAGCCCCGCAGACACTGAGTATGACTCTTCAATTTGCCCTGAGCTGTCTTGCATTAATGGTGACTTCATCCCAAAGAAGATTCCGGTTTTACCGTGCTTAAGCGGTGCACCGTGCATAGGGGTATCGATCCCTTTGCCGGCAGGTTCAACGCCAATTAATTCAACCGACGGCTCATCGATAAAGTCTGCAAACATGCCAATTGCGTTAGATCCACCGCCGACACAGGCAATGACGGCATCTGGTAAACGGCCTTCTTTTTCAAGTATTTGCTTTTTAGTTTCAGCGCCAATCATGCGCTGAAATTCACGCACGATAGTTGGAAAAGGATGTGGACCCGCTGCAGTACCTAATAAATAATGCGCTTTGTCGTAGCTTGCAGACCAGTCTCGCATGGCTTCGTTACAGGCATCTTTTAGGGTTGATGAGCCAGAGGTTACAGGGATAACTTCTGCGCCCATGAGTTTCATGCGGAACACGTTTGGCGACTGACGCTCAACATCTTTGGCACCCATGTAGACTTTACATTTTAAACCTAAAAGTGCACAGGCTAGGGCGGTGGCAACACCGTGTTGGCCCGCACCCGTTTCGGCAATAATTTCTTTTTTGCCCATGCGTTTAGCAAGTAAAGCCTGACCTAATACTTGGTTCGTTTTGTGTGCACCACCATGGAGTAGGTCTTCACGCTTAAGGTAAATTTTTACCATTGGGTTTGGGCTAAGGTTGCGGGTTAAGGTTAATGCTGTTGGGCGGCCCGCGTAATTTTTTAATAAATCGTTAAATTCAGCATGAAAGCTTTCATCTTGTTGTGCATCAACAAAAGCTGCTTCAAGTTGCTTTAATGCTGGCACTAAGATTTGTGGTACGTACATACCACCGTATTCGCCGAAATAAGGGTTAAGCTTGAGCTCGGTCATAAATGTTCCCTTTGAGTCATCGTGTTATTGCTAAAAATGTTGTCGTAATGTGCAAACTAGTTACGGCGTAATTGGGTGAATGCTTCAATCAGTTTTTGATGATCTTTATGGCCCGGTGATGATTCTACCCCAGAGTTAATATCGACCCCATAAAAGCCTTGCTGACTGGCCTGATAAACATTGTCTGGCGTTAATCCGCCGGCCAACATGGCATCGGCTTTATTGTCGATATCGGCTTGCCAATTAAAGGTGTGGCCGGTTCCGCCAAATTGCTCGGCCGACTTGCTGTCGTATAAATACTTGTCAGCGCCTTGGGGTTTGTTGGCTACTTCACCTGTTTGGCTGTCAATAGCAACCGCTTTCCAAATTTGAGTACTGAGCTGCTTTTGCGTGAATAATGCGTGCAGGGCATCAATCTCGAGCGTGGTTTCATTGCCGTGTAATTGCACCGCAAATAGCTTAAGCGATTGGGCTAGGTTGGCGATGATTTCAGGCTGCTCATTAACAAATACCCCAACCATGTTCAGGGCAATGTGTTGTTGCTGCATTTGCGCAATCAGTTCTGCTGCCTTTTGTGCGCTAACCGCTCTTGGCGATTTAGGGTGGAAAATCAATCCACCAAAAACGGCGCCGGCTTTTGCTGCCGCGGCGATGTCGTCAATGCGAGTTAAACCGCACACTTTATTATTGCCATAAATTAACTGGCGACAGGCTAAATCGATATCGGCTTGTGCCATGATAGAACTACCAACAAGGTAACCATCGACCAAAGGATTTAAGCGCTGAGTTTGCTGGTGGGTATAAATACCTGACTCGCTAATGACAACTCGGTCTGCCGGGATATGGGGTGCTAAACGTTCTGTGGTGGCTAAGTCGGTACTTAAATCACGCAGATTACGGTTGTTAATGCCGATAATCGGGGCGTTGAGCTCAATTGCGCGTTGTAATTCCGGCTCATTACTCACTTCAGTTAAGGTATCGAGTTGATACTTAGCTGCTTCGTTAGCCAGTAGTCGATATTGATCGTCATCGAGCACAGACAGCATTAATAAAATGGCATCGGCCCCTTGATGCGCTGCGAGCTTCACTTGATATGGGTCGACAAAAAAATCTTTACAGATAATCGGCTGGGTGACGCGTACACGCACCCTAGGGATGTAGTCCATGTCGCCTTGAAAAAACGCTTCGTCGGTGAGCACCGAGATCCCCGCTGCGTATTGAGTGTAAATGTCGGCAATGGCTTCAACATTAAAATCTGCGCGGATAAGGCCTTTAGAGGGACTGGCCTTTTTGCATTCTAAAATAAACTGTGCATTTGGTGCTTTGAGCGCATGGTATAAACTACGATCAGATTGTTTGGGCTGCAAACTGGCTTCAGGAAAGCGCAGTTTTAGGGCAGCAATATGGGCAACTTTGGTATCAACAATGCGTGTTAATACGTTACTTTCAGGGTTACTCATGGTTTTCTCCAGCTTGGCTTGCCGCGGCTAAATCAGTTAACAATGTATAGGCTTTGCCTGTTGCGAGTGTAGCGAGTGCCAGTTGGGTGCCTGCATGAACCGAATCACAAATCCCGCTAACGTACAGCGCACAACCAGCATTAATGGCAACCGCATCACGATGGGCTATTTGGCCTTGCCCTTGTAAAATCGCTTGAGTGATTAGCGCATTGTCGCTTGGCTCGCCGCCTGTGAGCGCACTAATGTCTGCGCGAGTGACCCCAAGGTCTTCAGGGGTGAGTTCATAGGTACGTACAGTTCCATCTTTTAGTTCTGCTACATGGGTAATATCGTGCAGTGCCACTTCGTCTAGGCCGCTACCGTATACCACCATGGCGCGTTTTACACCAAGGGCATTAAGCACTTGTGCTATCGGTTCAATTAACTCGAGTTTGTACACGCCAAGTAGCATTGCTTCAGGCTTTGCCGGGTTAATTAATGGCCCAAGCACATTAAAAATCGTGCGGGTTTTAAGTGCCGCTCGAACAGGAACCGCATGCTTTACCCCGCCATGATAGTGCGGTGCAAATAAAAAGCATAATCCGAGTTTATCTAAGCACTGGCTGGCGGTTTCGGGCGCCATGGTTAGCGCGATACCGCAATGGGATAATAAGTCAGAAGAGCCCGATTTACTCGACACACTGCGGTTGCCATGCTTTGCCACTTTAGCGCCAGCAGCGGCGGCCACAAAAGCCGCGGTGGTTGAGATATTAATGGTGTTGTAACCATCGCCGCCAGTGCCGACAATATCGACAATACCGCTTTCAATCGATTGCGCTGAGCGAGGGAAAGGTTTGGCAGCTTGTCTTAACGCATCAGCTGCACCAGTGATTTCGTCAATGGTTTCACCGCGCATTTTTAAGGCGACTAACATCCCTGCCATGGTGGCCGGTTCCATTTCGCCGTTGATGATTGCGCTAAAAATTTGCGCTGTTTGCTCACGAGTTAAGCCATTGCCTGTATAAAGATGGTCAAATAAAGGTTGTAGATTGTCCATTATGCGCCTCCTTTTGCAGTGTTGTCTTGGGTTAAATAGGCCAAGGTTTGGGTCAATAATTGGCTACCTAAGGTGGTTAATATTGACTCTGGATGAAACTGAAATCCAATCGCCTGGTGTTGTGGGTGCAATAGTGCCATTGGCATATCATCTGTGGTGGCTATCACTTCAAGGCAATCTGGTACCCGTGTTGCCACTAAGCTATGGTAGCGCGCGACCGGCAGTGGCGAGGGAAGGTTAGCAAATACGCCTTTGCCATTATGAAAGGTTGGGCTGGCTTTACCGTGTACTACAAAAGGGGCGCGCTCAACTTTACCTCCGTAGTATTCAGCCATTGCCTGATGGCCTAAACAAATACCTAGCATGGGCACTTTACCGGCCACTTTACCAATCAGTTCCATCATGCAACCGGCTTCGTGCGGGGCTCCTGGGCCTGGGGATAATACTAAAGCGACTTTGCTGGTTTCATTGATGAGTTTTTCAGCTAAATAGTCGGCGCTTACATCGTTACGGTAAATTAATACTTCACAGCCTAAACTGCGGAATTGATCCACCAGGTTGTAGGTGAATGAGTCGAAGTTGTCGAGTAGGTATAATTTCATTGGCGCGCTTGTTTGTTCGGTCGTGTTGCTCATAGTCCACCTCCCATTTTGATGGCAGAAATCACTGCCTGGGCTTTTTGACGGGTTTCGTCGGCTTCGGCTTGGGGATCTGAGTCAAACACGACCCCTGCACCAGCTTGAATATAAGCCACGTCATTTTTAACAAAGGCTGATCGGATAACAATGCAGGTGTCCATGTCACCTAAACCGTTGACATAGCCAACGGCCCCGCCATAACTGCCACGACGGGCTTTTTCTGCTTCGCGCACTAGCTGTGAGGCGCGTACTTTTGGCGCGCCCACTAAGGTCCCCATGTTCATACAGGCCTGATAAGCGTGCAGGGCATCTAAATCGAGACGTAATTGGCCGGTAACTCGACTGACTAAATGCATCACGTGGGAGTAACGATCAACTTTTAATAGTTCGGCCACTTTACGGCTACCACTTTGGCTAATACGGGCGATGTCGTTGCGGGCTAAGTCGACCAACATTAAATGCTCAGACAGTTCTTTTTTGTCTAAACGCAGCTCAAGCTCGATGCGGCTGTCTAAATCAAAATCAATCTCGCCTAGGGCGTTTTTACCGCGCTTGCGGGTACCGGCAATAGGATACACTTCGACTTGGTTACTGGCGGCATCGTATTTCAGGGCGCTTTCTGGCGATGCGCCAAATAAGGTGAAATCTGGACCACGGAAGTAGAACATGTAAGGACTTGGGTTGGTTAATCTAAGCGCGCGGTAGGCTCCTAGGGTATTAGGGCAAGGCAAACTGAAGCAACGAGACGGCACAACCTGGAAAATATCGCCAGCGACAATGTGCTCTTTTAAATCCACGACTGTTTCTTTGAATGCTTCGTCACTGATATTTACGCCAGTGTCAGCATCGACAGGCTTTAGTACAGCAACATCACCTAATGTTGTACATTGCTGACTGACGGTGTCGATTTGAGTTTGCAGTTGCGTTTTAATCGCAGGATCTTGATTAAATTGATGGCTAACAATATCTGCTAGTTGCGTTTGGTGATCGATTAATATCAAGGTTTCAGCAAGGTAAAATAAATAGTCAGGGCAATCGTTATTGGCATTAGGTGCAGCGGGTAGGGGTTCTACCGTGTCGATTAAGTCATAAGCCAGTACACCACCTAAAAATAAGTCTTCAAATTTAACCTCATTATTAGTGTGAATGTGCTGCACAAACATGCGTAAACCATCAAGCGGTGATGTCGACTTTAAGCGCGCATCTTCATCTTGTAACTCGGTGGCTTTTTGCAAGGTGACGATTAATTGATTAGGTTGGCGTTGTAAGCTTGCGTGGCTAAAGAATGTGGCAATTGGCTCAAGTAAGCTGGCGCCATTATCGGTTAGGGCGCTAAACGTCAGTTGATAACCATCACAGCGGATCATCATTGCAGCGTGAGTTAACACGATGCTTTTAAGATGATCTTTACTTTCGACTTCGGCAGATTCAAGCAGCATAGTATGCGGCGCGTTTTGGGTGATTTGCTGGTACAGATTCAGTGGATCTGTATGGTAGGTTAACGCCTGTTTTTGCGTGCTAACCTGAGCGAGTTGAGATTGTGTAGTCACTATGCTGCCGCTCCTTGGGTAATTATGTTTATCATCTGGTTTGCCTTAACTGTTGTTTAACCCGGTAATTCCTATGGGCCAAATAACAATAAAGCCCACATTTCTGCGGGCTTTTTGGTAAAATCTTGTCTCTTAAAATGAGCACAACGCTTCACACCACCCGTTAATTTGGGAAGTGCCACCACCAAGAAATGTGTAATGAAGCTACAGAGTGTGTCATTGTTAATCGCTATTTTAGGGTTCATCTTTCGTGCCTATAGGAAACCCCAGCTGGGCATTAAAGTCAATTGAATATTACTCAAAAACCGCTAAAAAATGTGTTGAGTCCTGTCTGCTGATGATTTATTGAACGTAATGTAAGGCGTTAGCCTAAAAATAGTTGTTATTTACTCAGATTTAATCATTAATCCCAGCAGTATTTTTATTGGTATTCTTGTACAATAAACAGATGATTACACAGACACTATTGGCCGATCTTCATAGCCACACGACCGCCTCTGATGGTCAACTGACTCCAACTCAATTAATTGCTCGCGCCGTTGAAAAGGGCGTCGAGATGTTTGCTATTACCGACCATGACACCGTTAATGGCTTAGCTGAAGCCCACATTGCCAACCAAGCGCATGAGACGCCACTAAAGTTGATAAACGGCTGTGAAATCTCGACGCGATGGAACAGTTTTGATATTCATATCGTTGGGCTTAATATTGATATTACTCATGCAGGGTTATTAACTTTTTTAGCTCATCAACGCCAACTGCGTGAAGTGCGAGCACAAGAAATTGGCGAGCGTTTGGCCAAAGCAGGCATCGAAGGGGCATACGCCGGTGCTAAAGCCATTGCTGGCGATGCGGCGTTAAGCCGGGGTCACTATGCACGTTGGTTAGCTGATAATGGCCATGCGACAGATATGCCCAGTGTGTTTAAAAAGTATTTAGCCCGCGGTAAAACAGGGTACGTGCCCAATAATTGGGGCGACATGGCCACTGCCATTGAGCAGATCCATCAAGCGGGAGGGCTTGCGGTGCTGGCCCACCCTAGCGGTTATAAGTTGTCGGCAAAATGGCTTAAACGCCTTGTGCGTGAATACGCCGAAGCGGGTGGCGATGCCATGGAAGTAATTTTGGGCCAACAAACATTGGACGATCGCAACAATCTTATTGCACTGAGTAAACAGAATAATCTGCTTGCCTCTGTGGGCAGTGATTTTCATTTTCCGAGTAATTGGATCGAACTAGGTAAGAACTTATACCAACCCCAGGGGGTCGAGTGGGTTTGGCAATCTCATAATTGGATGGAACGGACATGAGTCAATTTTTTTATATTCATGATGAAAACCCACAAGCTCGCCTGATTACTCAGGCTGTGGCGATTCTCAAACAGGGTGGGGTCATTGTGTATCCTACCGATTCGGGTTATGCACTGGGTTGCATGATTGGCGACAAAAATGCCATGACCCGTATGGTGCGTATTCGTCAGATAGAAAACGACAATAATTTTTCGTTAATGTGCCGCGATTTATCTGAACTGGCAAACTTTGCCCGGGTTGACAACCAAGCGTATCGCTTACTTAAAAGTTGCACACCAGGGCCATACACCTTTATTTTTAAAGCAACCAAAGAAGTGCCGCGCCGCTTACAGTGCGATAAAAAACGCACTATTGGTATCAGGGTGCCGAATAACTTGATTGCATTAGCGCTGCTTGAAGCGCTGGATGAGCCAATGATGAGCACTAGCTTGGTGATGCCAAACGAGGAGTTTGCTGAGTCAGACCCTGAACATATTCGCGATATTTTAGAGCATCAAGTTGATGGCATTATCCACGGTGGTTATTTACCTGAAAAGCAAACCACAGTGATAGATATGTCTGAAGATGAGGTGGTGATTTTACGACGTGGTGCTGGCGATACCAGTACGTTTGAATAAGCCTCTTGTTAAACTGAATCCAAAGGAATAATCATGCAAGGCACTCAACAAAGCCTTCCGCTAGCAGTCGTGCGCGGCCAAGCGATAGACAGCATGCCGCTAGACTTGTTTATTCCGCCAGAAGCGCTAGAAGTATTTTTAGAAACCTTTGAAGGCCCTTTGGATTTACTGCTGTATTTAATTCGTAAACAAAAACTGGATGTGGTTGATTTACCTATTCAGCAAATTACTCATCAGTATTTGGCTTACATTGAGATTTTAACCGAAGCGCGTATTGAGTTAGCTGCAGATTATTTGGTGATGGCCGCTACCTTAGCCGAAATTAAATCGAGATTATTATTGCCTAAAATGGCCAACGAAGATGACGAGGAAGAAGATCCTCGTGTGGTGCTTATTAGGCAGCTAAAAGCCTATGAAGTGATAAAACAAGCCGCCGCCGATTTAGATGAGCTCCCTCGTATTGACCGCGATGTGTTTCAAGCCTCTGTAATGGCCGCTCCCAGTATTAAATCTGTTGTTGTACCACCAGAGGTGTCGCTAGCCGATATTGCCCGGGCATTTGGTGAGGTGCTTAAACGCATTGATGCGAATGAAGATCACCATGTTAAGCGCGAGCAGTTATCAACTCGTGAGCGCATGAGCCAAATTTTAGCCATGTTATCGAGCTCTGACTATATTAGTTTTGAGCGTTTATTTGATGTGAGTGAAGGACGGGCTGGAGTGGTGGTGAGCTTTTTGGCGTTAATGGAGTTGGTTAAAGAGTTGCTGGTTGAGCTTGTACAAAATGAGCCATTTTCACCTATTTATGTTAAAGCGTTTTAACGGCCGTTTACCATTGTTATTGAGTCCTGGGTGCTATGAATCAAATTAATGCCATTCAATTAAAACAACTTATCGAAGCCAGTCTGTTTGTATTGGGTAAGCCTTTAACCGTCAAGGCATTAAACGAAACCGTATTGGCCGACTTTAGTGTGTCGCGCGTGCGTATTCAAGACGCTCTTGATGAGCTGCAGTTAGATTATCAAGACCGTGGAGTGCAGCTGGTTAAAGTTGCCAGCGGTTATCGGTTCCAAACGCAAGAAATTCTTAGTCCATTTTTACAGCCGCTATGGCAAGAGAAAGCGCCTAAGTATTCACGTGCCACCATGGAAACGCTTGCCGTTATTGCTTATCGTCAACCGGTAACTCGTGGTGATATTGAGCAAATTCGTGGTGTGGCCATTAGCAGCCATATTATTAAGAGCCTACTTGATCGCCATTGGATTAAAGTGGTTGGCCATAAAGAAGTGCCCGGCCGACCAGCTCTGTATGCCACAACCAATCAATTTTTAGATTATTTTAGTTTAAAAAAATTGGCAGATTTACCGGCGCTAACCGATGTTGCATCATTGCAGGCATTGTTTGATAAGGCCAGTATCGCCCTCGATGAACCACTGCCTGATGATGACAGTGAACAAATTGATAGTGATAACAAGCAGCAGGCTGACTCTAGCAAATAACCCCTAATCTAGTTTTTTGAGCGAACGGTTAAATCCAGGGTTTGGCACCCACATTTGAATGAGGTGTGTTTTGGAGTGGAAGCTCAGCTTGCATGAAGTTTAGCAAGCGTTGCCCTGTTAAATTAAAAAAGCGTCGTGACGGGTAAACTAAATACACCACCCCAATATAGGGAGGTAAATCATCAAATAAGCGCAACAGTTTACCTTGTTGCACATCCTCTACACATAAACCTTCTGGTAAATAACCAATTCCTCTACCTAACCGAGTGGCCTCATAAGCGAGATGAATGCTATTGGTACACAGGTTGCCTTTTACCGCTTGCAAAACATCATTTGCTAACGGCACTTCGCTGAACGTCTTACCGTTTGGAAAACGAAATAAAATGGAATTATGTTGCTCAATATCAGCAAGTTTCAGTGGCGTTCCTGCTTTTGCGAGGTATTCTGGGCTGGCAAAAAAGCACATTGCTTCACTAAGGATGGGTTTGGCCACCATATCAAACTCGGTAAAGGTTTCATTGATCATGAAAGCGATGTCAATGTTGTTACGCACCATATCGAGTGGTTCTGTGCTGGTGATGATCTCAATAGAGACTTTTGGATTTTCATCCATAAAGGCAAATATTTTGCTGATCACATTCATTATTTGTGGCACTGGAAATATTAAGATACGTAAATGAGCAGTTAACTCCGCTTTGGTGTCAGTGATTTCTGCTAAGGTTTGCTCAAGATCTGCCAACATTGTTAAGGTTTTTTGATAAAACTGACTGCCAGCAGATGTTAACGAAATAGAACGGCTTAAGCGATGAAACAGCTTAATATTTAATGATTCCTCTAAAGAAATTAACCGGCGACTGACGGTCGATTTTGGTAAGTTGAGTAGGTTTGCTGCTTCAAGTATGCTGCCGGTTTCGACAATACGGTGAAATAAGGCAATGTCTTCGGTTTTCATTCATTGTGCCCAAAATTGTAACGGATAAGTCAAACTCAAATAATGGGATTGATATTCCCAAACAAACCCGTTTAATGCAACTGTAAATCAGCGTATTGTTGTCGTACTTATGTCAATATTTATCCCTCTTCGGACTTATTATCTTTATACCTATGTCTGTTGCATTATTATCACCAAGGATTTTTCGATGAAATATCACTCAATGTTACCGCTAACATTGCTGGTTTCTGTGTTTTTTGCTGGTTGTTCGCAAGCTGAAAAAACCGTAGAGAAAGACGTTATTCGGCCTGTTAAATTATTTGAAGTCTCTGAGACAGCGGCTAACCAAATACATAAATTTCCTGCGAAAGTGGCGGCTAATAGTCGTGCTGAATTATCGTTTAGAGTGTCAGGTCAGTTAGTCAAACTTGATCTTGTTGAAGGCGAACAAGTTGAACAAGGTTATTTGCTGGCAAAGTTAGATGATCGTGATGCTAAAAATAACCTCATGACGAGCGAAGCTAATTACGAGTTTTTGTCGGCAGAGTTTACTCGTAATCAAGCCATGTTTAGCCGTAAATTGATTTCTCAAGCGGCCTTTGACAGCAGTAAAGCACAATTAAAAACGGCTAAAGCAACCTTAGAAGCCGCGAAAGATCAACTCAGTTACACCCGCCTTGAAGCGCCTTTTAGTGGCACCATTGCTAAGCGCATGGTTGATAACCATCAAATAGTACAAGCTAACCAAGGTATTTTGACTCTCCAAAATAATCACTTATTGGATATTAGCATTCAAGTGCCAGAAGCGATCGTCGCCAAGTATGTACAAAAAGTGAACCACGACTTAAAAGCTAAAGTGCGCTTTAGCGCGATGAACGACAGAGAGTTTATCGCGAGTTTTAAAGAATACTCTACTCAAGTGACACCCGGGACCCAGGCGTACGAAGTGGTATTTTCATTAGTGCAACCTCAAGATGTGCGTTTACTGCCTGGTATGAGCGCTGAATTAACGATTAGTGAAACGTCGATTGATGACAGTGTTTTTACCGCAGTGGTCCCGATTACCGCTGTGGATAAAGCTGATACTAATGGCCAAGTGACGGTGTGGAAGTTTGATCCAAAAAACGGTGTTGTTAGCCCTGTAAGTGTGACACTCGGCCGCGTGAGCAATGAAGGTGTTGAGGTGTTAACCGGCTTAAATAAAGGTGACTTTATTGTTGCCGCAGGTATCTCTCAGTTGAGCGCAGGTATGAAGGTCAAGCCATTACACTGGCAGCGAGGAGTATAAGCGATGAGTGTTGCTGAGTACTCAATTAACAACAAAGTGATTAGCTGGATGTTTACGCTATTGCTGCTGATTGGCGGTAGTGTGGCATTTACTGGTTTAGGCCAGCTCGAATTTCCTGAATTTACCATCAAGCAGGCGTTGGTTATTACCGCATACCCTGGAGCATCGCCAGAGCAAGTTGAAGAAGAGGTGACCCTGCCGCTTGAAAATGCCTTACAGCAGTTAGACGGGGTAAAACACATTACTTCAATTAACAGCGCTGGTTTATCGCAAATTCAAATCGAAATTAAAGACAGCTACGATAAATCTCGTTTGCCCCAAGTGTGGGACGAAATGCGTCGTAAAGTCAGCGATACCGAAGGCCAATTACCACCCGGAACGGCTACACCACAAGTGATTGATGACTTTGGTGATGTGTACGGTATTTTACTTAATTTATCGGGCGATGATTTTAACAACCGTGAATTAAGTAACTACGCAGACTTTTTACGCCGTGAACTCGTGTTGGTTCCTGGGGTTAAGAAAGTGTCTGTTGTAGGCAATATTACTGAACAAGTGGTTATTGAAATATCTCAACAGAAGCTGTCTGCTTTAGGATTAGATCAAAGCTACATATATAGCCTAGTGAACAATCAAAACGTGGTGTCTAATGCCGGCAGTATCGTTATTGGCGACAATCGTATCCGATTGCACCCAACGGGTGAGTTTAGTTCAGTAAAAGAGTTGTCTCGTCTCGTGGTGAGTTCACCGGGTAGTACCGAACTTATTTATTTGGGCGACATAGCCCATATTGCCAAAGATTACGATGAAACACCGAGTGTGATTTATCACAACAGAGGCCAGTTAGCGCTCAGTTTGGGGATTTCATTCTCAAGCGGGGTCAACGTGGTTGATGTGGGTGAACGCGTCAATCAGCGCATACAAGAGTTAGAGTCGCAACGACCTATCGGTATGGCTTTAGATACTGTTTACAATCAAAGTCATGAAGTTGATAACACGGTTCAAGGCTTCTTAGTTAACTTACTTGAGTCAATTGGGATTGTTATCGCCGTATTGTTGCTCTTTATGGGGCTTCGGTCAGGTTTATTGATGGGTCTTATCCTGTTACTGACCATTTTAGGTACTTTTATCATGATGAAAGTGCTTGGCATTGAGCTGCAGCTTATTTCGTTAGGAGCATTGATTATTGCACTAGGAATGCTGGTTGATAACGCCATTGTGATCACTGAAGGAGTGCTCATTGGATTACAGCGTGGTAAAACTCGTTTAGCCGCAGCGAAGCTGATTGTATCGCAAACACAGTGGCCGCTATTAGGTGCAACCATTATTGCCATTATCGCTTTCGCACCAATTGGTTTATCACAAAATGCAGCGGGTGAGTTTTGTCGCTCGCTATTTCAAGTATTGATGATTTCATTGTTTATCAGTTGGATTACGGCTATCACATTAACGCCATTTTTCTGTAATGTGTTGTTTAAAGATGCAGAGCCAGGTGATGAAGAAAGTGACCCTTACAAAGGTTGGTTATTTACCGCTTATCGCGGCACATTATCATTCGTGCTTCGTAATCGTATTGTCACCTTATTGTTAGTTCTGGTTATGTTGATATCGGCCGTGTTTGGTTTTGGCTACATCAAAAATGTGTTTTTCCCTGCGTCGAATACGCCGATTTTCTTTGTGGATGTATGGATGCCTGAAGGAACAGACATTAAAGCTACCGAGCGTTTTATATCACAGATAGAACAAGAGCTGATGCAAGAGGACGAGAAAAACAATACCGGCATGGTGCATTTGTCGAGTGTTATTGGCCAAGGCGCACAACGTTTTGTATTGCCATATCAACCTGAAAAAGGTTATGCCGCATTTGCACAGATGCTCATCGAAATGGAAGATTTAGATGCCGTTAAAGCGTACATGCCAAAAGTTGAACGCTATTTAACGCAACGCTTCCCGCAAGCGCAATACCGATTCAAAATGATGGAAAATGGTCCTTCGCCAGCAGCGAAAATCGAGGCTCGTTTTTACGGTGAAGACCCTCAAGTGTTACGTGCTTTAGCAACGAAGGCCGAAGCTATTTTCCGTGCTGAGCCGGCAATGGATGGTGTACGTCATGATTGGCGTAATCAAGTGCCTGTTATCCGCCCGCAATTACTCAATGCCCAAGCTCGTGAGACTGGGATCAGTAAGCAGGATTTAGATAACGCGTTACTGCTTAACTTTAGTGGTAAGCAAATTGGCATATACCGTGAAACCAGCCATTTATTGCCGATTATTGCTCGTGCCCCTGCGGAAGAGCGATTGCACGCAGACAGTTTATGGAAAATGCAAATTTGGAGTACCGAGAACAATACTTTTGTGCCAGCAACGCAAGTTGTCAGTGAATTTACTACTGAATGGGAAAATCCTTTGGTGATGCGCCGAGACAGGATCCGCATGTTAGCTGTGTTGGGCGATCCTAAGTTAGGTTCAGACGAAACCGCTGACTCAGTGCACCGCAAGGTAAAAGCAAAAGTCGAAGCCATTGAGTTACCCTCAGGTTACCGATTAGAGTGGGGCGGCGAATACGAATCCGCGGGCGAAGCGCAAACGGCTGTATTTAGCTCTATTCCACTGGGCTATTTGGCAATGTTTTTAATTACCGTATTGTTGTTTAATTCGGTAAGGCAGCCTTTAGTGATTTGGTTTACTGTGCCACTGGCGGTTATTGGGGTATCAGCAGGCTTACTGTTGTTTGACGCACCTTTTAGCTTTATGGCTTTGCTTGGTTTGCTGAGTCTGTCGGGCATGGTGATCAAAAACGGTATTGTATTAGTTGAACAGATAAACCTTGAACTTCATGATGGCGCGGCACCGACAAATGCATTAGTGCATTCTTGTGTAAGTCGTGTACGCCCAGTAATGATGGCAGCCATCACCACAATGCTGGGGATGATCCCGCTCATTAGTGATGCCTTTTTTGGCTCTATGGCGATCACGATTATCTTTGGTCTTGGGTTTGCATCTTTGTTAACTCTAGTGGTATTGCCAGTGATGTATAGTTTATTGTTTAACATTCGTTTCGATAAACAAGATATCCCTCACGGTTAAATACAAGGTAAGTTAAACTTAATGACCGCCGCCTCATCTCTCTGGGTTGGCGGTTTTTTTTGTTATTTTTTGCTCGTTTGCCACATTCAGCGTATAATCAGCGCACTTTTCTAATTGTATGCGCTATAGGCGGGTACAATCCTAAAAAGACAATAAAGCAAAATGTAATGAACCTTTTGCTTTTTATAGAATTTCTTTAAAGAGTCCCCGCTAATGAGTGAAAAATTGCAGAAAGTCTTGGCCCGTGCAGGCCATGGCTCCCGTCGTGAGATGGAGGCATGGATTGCTGCAGGCCGAGTTAGTGTTGACGGTGAAATTGCCAGTTTAGGCGATCGTGTTGAAGCTGATGCTAAAGTACGTATTGATGGCCGCGCGATTTCATTAAAATCAGCAGATGACATTATTTGTCGTGTGCTTGCTTATCATAAACCTGAAGGTGAAATCTGCTCGCGTAAAGATCCTGAAGGCCGTACAACCGTATTTGAACGTTTACCTAAAGTGCGCGATGCACGCTGGGTTGCCGTCGGTCGTTTAGATATAAATACCTCGGGTTTATTGTTATTCACCTGTGATGGTGAATTAGCTAATCGTTTAATGCATCCATCAAACGAAGTTGAGCGTGAATACGCCGTGCGTACCTTTGGTGAAGTGCCAGAGGCAGCGGTACAACGTTTACGAACAGGTGTAACGTTAGAAGACGGCCCTGCACAATTTGATAGCATTAAAGCGGCTGGTGGTGAAGGTATTAACCAATGGTGGCATGTGACTCTACGTGAAGGGCGTAACCGTGAAGTGCGTCGTTTATGGGAATCACAAGAAGTGCAAGTAAGTCGCTTGATCCGTGTGCGCTATGGTCAGGTTGAGTTACCCAAAACCTTACCCCGTGGTGGTTGGATTGAGCTACCCATTGATCAAGTTAACTATTTACGTCAACTTGCTGGTTTAGAGCCTGAAACTCGTTCACTGCTTGGCACAGACAAACACAGTGTTGCCCGCTCTAAAGTGAAAAGTGCTAAAATCCGCCGTGCTGTTCGCAAGCATAAAGTGGGGTCAAACCACGGAAAGCCAACCCGCCAACGTGACTAGTTACAGTGGTTGGGTTCTACTCATAAAGGTCGCTTAGGTGGCCTTTTTTATTGGCTGATATTTTAGATTAAATTCTACTTGTTTAAAGTCCAATCTCAGATATGATCCGCACCGTAATTAAGGCTATACCTTACAAGCTCTTTGTCAGGCTTAGGTATTATTGTGAGTGTTTGAAAATGATGAAAAAACTGTTTGTATGTCTATTGGTGTCGTTGGTGGTTGGTTGTGCGTCAGCACCAAGCTGGGAAGGCATGTCTGAGCGTGAAATTAGTCAATGGAAATCAATAGGTTTTGATGCCACTCAAGCTCAAAACTGGCGAGTAAGAGGTTTTAGCGCTAACGAGGCCGATGGTTGGGTGCAAGCTAATTTTAGTTTAGACACTGCCACTATTTGGGCTAAAGAGTCTTTTAATGTAGAAGAAGCGCAGGTGTGGTCAGAAGCGGGCTTTGACATTGATGACGCAGTGACCAACCGCAGTAAAGGGTTAACACCTGTTAGAGCGAATTAATTACGCGAGTGGTGAAGGATAATATAGAAGACTGCTGAGGTTAACTTACTCAGTTTGCTGTAATTTAAATCGAATTGACGAATTTTGAAGCGTTCAGTTCTGTTAAGATAATATTTTTGTTGCTTGGTGTAAAAAAATCAGTAAAGTATGCACCAAGTTAAGCGGGACGCGAAAAACGACCTAAATTAACTTGGTGAAAATCGAAATTTAGTGCCTTGATATTTGATATCAAAACACAGCAAGTTTTGCCCGAGTGGTGGAATCGGTAGACACAAGGGATTTAAAATCCCTCGCTGAATAAGCGTGCCAGTTCAAGTCTGGCCTCGGGTACCATTATTTACAGTAAGAAATGACATACGTAAGTATGGTGTAAAAAAGCCTCAACTCATGTTGGGGCTTTTTTGCATCTGTCATTTAACCTTTAACCTTTAACCTTTAAAGTTAAAGGTTAAAGTCAAAAGTAAAATCCCTCGTGCTCTGGTTGAACATCAGGCGTGCCTACATTCTTGGCCTGCATTGCTATTGGGGGGAGTTTAAGCGTATGAGGAAGCCTATTAGCCTCAATCATGCTAAGTAAGAGGCTAATCAATTAGGTTAGGGTACGCGTTTAGGGACGACGAAAACCTGTATAAGTAGACACGGTTTAGTCATTGAGTGATGCTTTTAACGCTGGCGCCGCTTTAAAACTAGGTTGGTTAAACCCGTCAATCTCGATGGTTTCACCTGTTTGTGGATTTCGGCCTATTTTAGGTAAATGGAAGCGGAGCTCAAAGGTGCCAAATTGCGGAATATAGATTTTCTCACCTTCTGATAAACCTTGATGAATGACGTGTAAAATTTGATCAAGCTGCTGTTTGACTTGAGTTTGAGGGATATCCATTTTGATTGCCATCGATTGGATAAGTTGCTTTTTATTCATTGTTTCCTCTTTGCTAAATGCGCTGCTAGCGCACCTTATATCAATTCACATTCTGTCTTCCTAGTTGTCTATCCATTAATTAATGTTAACTGGTTAATTTTTATATTCATGCATGATTTGTGTACTGGTAGGTAACGCTTTGGTATGAAGTTTTGTTACTTAAATGTATCTGTCATTCAAAGGTGATATTTTTTGCCATAATCAATTTAGCGATTTAACCATGATGTGAAACGTGACAATATGGAGGTGTAGTGGCAGATGGAGAAGTGCATGCTTAACAAATCGAAGCGGCCAGTCGTTGTAAGTATTATCAGTTTATGGCTGATATGTTTGCTACCTTCTTCATTGGTTCAAGCCTCTGAGCAGTATAATAATTTAACTCAACATGTCTTACTGCAATATTTAGCTGAGCCCACGGCTGAGCGTCAAAAATACCTCGCTATTTTACAATCAGGATCTGCCGCTCAACAATTAGAATATATCGATAATATCCAACAAAGTGTGGCTGACTTTTGGCATAAAAAACAAGTGTCATTAGCTTTTGATACGTTAGATGGTCATGCATCTGTGATTGATAAAAATATTGCCTTAGAGCCTGCTGTCGATGATTACCTTGGGGTTATCAATTATCTGCGTAAATTAATGTGGTTAGCCGAAACACAAGAATGGCAAGCCATTGAGCCTGGTGGCTTACTGCGACCCGGTGATGGCCATCCGAGTATCAAACAAATTAGTCAGCGCTTGTGGTTGCTCGGTGATGCCAATGAATACCTTGCCGATGAAGTGGTGTATTTGCCGACTTTGGCAGAGAGTGTGCAGCGTTTTCAATCTCGTCACGGTTTAAAGGCCGACGCGGTTATTGGCCCAAGAACTTTATTTTGGTTAAACCAAACACCTCAACAACGCGCAACAATGTTAGCCAAAAGTTTTGTTGAAAAAACGACCTACCTAAGTCAATTGCCGCAACCTTATCTGTTGATTAATATCCCCGCATTTCAAATGGTTTTAGTCGACGATGATCAGGTGGTATTGTCATCGAAAGTGATTGTTGGAAAGCCATACCGACAAACCCCGCAGATGACGGGGCAAATATCGAATATCATTATTAATCCGACCTGGACAGTGCCAAGGCAACTGTTGACTCAAGACATTTTGCCGCATGTGAGGCAGAACGGTCATTACTTCACTGACAAACGTTTTGATGTGTTTGATTATGAGGGTAATCGAATTGATTATACGCCGCAGCAATGGCAGCAAGAGGCCAGAGGACGCTTTCCTTATCGTGTGGTGCAACGCCCAGGTGGTGATAATGCGCTAGGTCGATATAAATTTCATTTTAATAATGATCAAAACATCTATTTACATGACACTCCAACCAAGTCTTTGTTCGCGCAGTCTGATCGTGATTTATCGTCTGGATGTGTGCGTATTGAAAAAATACAGCAATTGGCAGATTGGTTTGCTAACCGCCTCGTGATCGACAAGCGTACCTGGAAACGCTTACAGGCTAATTATACCAAAACTCAGTGGTTTGCTCTGTCGTCGACCTTGCCCGTGCACATGGTGTATTGGCCTGCTTGGGTCGACGAGCATCACCTTGCACAATATCGAGATGATATTTATCAATTGATACCGCCACAATCACTGAACTTATTAAGCCAGAAAGAACAGCCTAAAGGTGTCGTGCAATAACGATGGTACTCGCAGCAACTGTAAAACGATAAGATAACTGTTTAAATGAAACAAAGTTAATAAATATCTTGTTTTAGCTAACCGCTTGAGCAGTATCACACTATTACCTCCATTTGTGTGTCAATCGCCTATCCCTACATTACCAGACTTGCATTTATCGCTATTAATGTTTAATTTACTCATCAGTTGGATAAAAAAGCAACAATGCAAGTCTGGCGTTGTGATGACGAAAATCGTGCTTTAATAGCCGATAAGTAATGTAAATTAGTAATTAAAGTGGTGTGTAAATGACAATTGAGTGCCTAACTCGTCGGCAAGTTTTATTAGGCTTAAGCGGTGCCGCTGTGGCAACGATGTTGCCCAATACCGCGCAAGCAAGCCGTTCTACTCACGGTGTTAAAGAACTTCATTTTTATAATCGCCATACAGGTGAAAGCAGCCAAGGTAGTTTCTGGGTTGATGGCCAATATCAAGCAGATATTTTGACTGAGTTTAATCAGGTTTTGCGCGATCATCGCCAAAATGTAGCTGCACCTATTGATAAACGTTTATTTGAATATTTGTATAAATTGCAACTTACATTAAATAATCAAGATGAAATCCATGTTATTTCAGCTTATCGTTCGCCTAAAACGAATCAAATGTTGGCCTCAAAAAGTAAAGGTGTTGCAAAAAAGAGTTATCACATGAAAGGTATGGCAATGGACATCGCGATTCCTGGTGTTAGCACTAAAAACCTTCGTGACGCGGCGGTGTCTTTAAAGCTGGGGGGAGTGGGTTTTTATCCTCGTGATGGCTTTATTCATGTTGATTGTGGTCCGGTCAGGCGTTGGGGTTAACATTCGCTTGTGAGGCTTCATCGGTTATGGTAATATCCGCGCGCTTTATTTGAGTCATCGTTGGTCGAAAATGATGACGCCTTTATACTTTTATTATTAAGTGAGTGACTAACTAATGTCTTACACATTCAACGCACAAACCCGCACTGAAATCGGGAAAGGTTCGAGCCGCCGCCTACGTCATGCTGGTCAAGTTCCTGCTGTTATCTATGGTGCTGGTCAAGAGCCTGTATCAATCAAGATTGCACACAAAGATGTCATCAACCTTCAATTAAACGATGATTTCTACACTTCTGATTTGACTATCGTTTTAGATGGTAAAGAAATCAAAGTACGTGTACAAGCTGTACAACGTCACGCGTTCAAGCCAATGATTGAACACTTTGACTTCAAATTCGCTTAATAGCTAATTTGAAATAAAAAGCGCCCAAGGGCGCTTTTTTTGTGTCTTAATTTTATGCTAGAACCTAGTCGATTTCGAAACTGTAGTAGATATCTAACGACTGGCTCAACGTGCTTGATACACTTTCAAGGTACAGTTGTGACAATAAATAATAGCGTACGGTCATTTCATACCCTGGATTAAATACTCCTACACCATATTTAATCATTAAATCTTCACCGATATAGCCACTCACTGCGACTTTGCCATCATCATTGGTATCTAGTTGAACGTTAGAGAAACCAAATTTCTCAATTAATCCTGTCGCAGTGCTGCCGATACTGTTCATGGCACCACCATCAAACTGGGCCCCTAAACTGAGTGCCGCTCCCATCATTAATGAGTTACTTTGTTCATTTGAAGTAGAGGTAAACCCTTTACCTGTTAAAATATAAGATAACACTTCAGCTTGTTCTTTTACCGGGCTAGAAAACAATGTCACTACTGGTCGCATTGGGGTTCCTGTGACTCTTACGCCAGCGGTAATATCTTCATCTTTAATATCGCGGGTCGCTTCAATATTCAGATTAGGCACTGATATTGGTCCGACAAACTGAACCTCACCAGTATCAATGGTGAGTGTTTGCCCCATAAATTTGTAACTGCCATTATTGATCTTAACATCACCAAATAACATTGGTGGCTTAAAGGCTTGTTGTTGTAATAGTAAATTACCAGAGAGCTTTCCTTTAAGGCCCATGCCATCAACGGTAAGGTTTTTGCCTACATTGACATTAACATCCGCAGTAATGGCATACGGACTGGTTTTCACCGTCTGTTCTGAAATCGAGTCGTTAAACACAACGTCATTTGATACAGCGATACCGCCCTCTGCTAGTGGCACAATCTTGATCTGTCCAGATGGCACATTTATCTGACCTTTTACAGCAAATAATTTTTGGTCGAAGGTCATGTTAATGTCAGGAGAAACACTTAAAATCGCCATTGGCGGCTGAATAACGGCCAAATTACTGCCTTTAATATTTATATCACCACTAAACTGGCCTTGTGGCCATGCTAGAGTTCCTTGTGTGCTCACTTCGCCATCGCCCATATGCCATTGGCCGCTGAGTTGTCCTTGTTGGCCTTCTAGCGCTAAAGACAAATACAGCTTGTCAATCAATGTTGGGTTAGAAGAGAGGGCAAACGCTCCATCATTGAGCTTAATATTACCTGATACGCGTGGTTCCATAAGCGAGCCATTTAATGTTAATCGACTAGACAGTAAGCCTTCTAAGGTTGCAAGCCTTGGGAAAAACTCACCAAATGGAGCCAAATTTAATGCATTAATGTCGATGTTACCTTGCAATGTCCTATCTGGGGTGATGTTGACACTCAGTTGGCTTTGCCAATTAGCAATACCTGATGAATTAAAACTAAGGCTACTGTTGACTTGTTTTTCATCGAGTGATGCATGGAGTAATAATTGTTGATAATCAATGCTCACCGGCTTTGTTTTAGCGCGGGTGAGGGTAATGTTGCCTGGCATTAGGGTAAACTGTAAATCAGCGGTTGGTTTTTTGCCTTTGGCCCAATGGATTTCGCTAGTAAGGGCTGCTTGGCCGTCCCAGGTTATTTTTTTCGATAAAATCGGGGCAAATAACTGCCCAGGATTACCTGAAAAATTAATATTTGCTTGCCCGGTATGACCTAAATTGATGTCGTTGACTAAACAAAGTCTATTGTGTGGGTGCACTAGGCAAAAACCACTGAGCTTGCCGATTTGCTTTGATTGGTCCCAGTTTATGGTTATGGGGGTGTTTTGCTGCCATATGCCGAGCGCATTCGCTATATTGAACTGAGTCAACACGCCTTCAAACCGTTGTTTATCAAGGTCACTGGTACTGGCTAATTGGCTGTTAATTACGATATCGCCGAGCGTGCTCAGTGTGGTTTGTTGCTGATGTTGGTCACCTTCGCTGCGTAAGGTCAGTTCACTTAATTTGTAATTGTTCCAAAAAAGTAACGAGTTTTTGATGTCGATACTGTAGCGATGCTGCTCATAAGGTTGGTAATTGGCAACCAATGACACGTTATCGATTTTACTGCCGTGATAACTTAACTTATTAATTTGCGCGTCAACATCAACAATCGGATTGGCGCTATTACCACTGACATCGACCTTAGCATATATACTGCCGCGACCACCTTTGAGCCATTGTCTTAAATCGGGCACATTGAGTTCAGCATCAATATCCCAAATTGTGTCGGCGGTGCCGTTAACGATTAAATGTGCTCCTAACGCGTGTGCCTGCAAGTTATCAGCATTGATAGCAAGCGCCTGGTTGAGCGTAATATTGCCTTGTAGATTGAGTGGATACCCATTAAGGCGTCCGCTAAGATCAGCCTGTTCAATTGCTACTTGCCAGTTGTTTTTATTCACCATGCCCTGGTGAGTAAAGTGGCCACTAAATAGACTTGTCATCGGGCTATATTGACTGAGGTAGTCGATATGCTGCAGTTGAATATCATTGGTTATCACGTTGACTTGCCAGTTGAGATCATTTTTATATGATAACTGGCCGTCTAAATCGATATTGCCAGCAATTGACTTGACACTTAACTGATTAACTTTAAGTGTTTTATTACGATTATCAATATCGGCAACAATATCAAGATTAGGGTGATAAGGTGTCGTCAATTGCCCTTGTAATTTGGCTATTTGGTCGTGTAAATCACCTTGACTACTTAAGTGTTTTATTTGAGTGATATACTGAGGTTGTAGCATTGGCCATTGTATATAGGTATCGCTAAGCTCGAGCTGGTAAGCAAGCTGTGCTGAGGTGAGGTCTACGGTTGCTGCCAAGTTAAACCGATTATCACCTTTGGCGATGGCATTTATATTGAGCTGAGATAAGTCTTGAGTTAACTCAAGACGTAAACTGTGATTTGTTAACCCTGGCAACTCATCCACTTCTTTGATATTAGCCTGGAGTTTGAGCGTTAGCGGGTAGTTTTGTTCAAACGCGATATCACCAATTACTGTCACATCGCCATAATCATGTGCGATGTCGAGTTGGCTAATACCAAGCTGGAAGGCTCTAAAGTTAGCCCCTAATCTGATGAGGCTAAAATGATCAACCCGCTCTCCAATAATCAGCTCGCTTTGTGTTGCCTCTAATTGTTTTACTTTCAGCGGAAATGGCATGTATATTTGCGGCAAATTGGCTAGTGGCCAATCGTTTTCGTTGAGGTCATCTGCCAGGTTTTGTTGGGTTGACGTTGGGGTGGTTGGAATGTTGACCATCAGACCTAAACTGCTTAAGTGGTCAATTTGCAAACCGCTTTCATTCCAAATCGCTTCTGTTGCCAACTCATCAGCGTGAAAAATCATCTTGTTAACGGTGACATCAACTTGTTTAAATTGCGCTTTATTAAGGCTTATCGTTATAGGTAATAGTAACTCTTGATGACTGGTTTGTTCAGGCTCTATGGCCTCGCCATGGCTAGGCGTACTATGGGGAATATCATCAGTAACAATATCAACCTTAAGCTTTGATGCAGAGAGGTTTGACACGCACACCTGACTGTTAATAAGGCAGGTCGGTATCCAATTAAGTTCAACGTCTTGTGCATCAACACTGATGCCGGGCATTGTCCATGATAAGTGATCTAATGTTAAGTCACTATTAAGCGTGCCTGATTGATAGTGCGCGCTAATATCACTAACAAATTGATTAACTAGCACGACAGTCACTTTACTGCCAAAAGGTGTACCAATTAATACCGCAATCAGCATCAATAATATCAGTGGCACATAGATTAAAATGCGGGTGTAGAGCTTTATAAAACGCCATATTTTGGCTTGTAAGCTCAGCGGTGCGTGCTTTTGCTTTGTCGTGGTTTGTGTGTTGTCATCCACTGGCGGGGTTTGTGGTGTTGTTTTATCTATCATAAGTCTGTCCCCATGGTTAAATGGAAACGATAAGAACGTGCAACCGTTTCGGTTTCTTTTAAACCAAAACCTAAATCAAGTTTGATGGGGCCAATTGGGGAAATCCAGTGAACCCCCCCCCCCACAGCGACAACAGGTTCAAGTTGACCAGTATCAAAAGCATTACCCGCATCAACGAAGCTAGCAACTCGCCAGGTAGGGGTTAAATAATATTGATATTCGATACTTCCCACCGCCAAATAACGCCCCCCAACAACTTGGCGCGATAGGCCTCCCTCGCTATTGGTATAATCAATATAAGGGCCGAGCTCTTGATAACTGTAACCACGAATACTTTGATCTCCACCGGCAAAATAACGCAAAGACGGCGGAATTTGGCTGATATCATTATCACTGGCAATGTTGGCGCCTAAATCAATCCGCGCCACAAAACGGTGATTATCGAATATCGTTTCTATCCATTTAAAGCGAGCTTGCAAGCGGGCTAAACGGATGGTCGACCCTAAAGACGGATCGGCATATTGCACACTGTATGTTTGTCTAAATCCCGATTTAGGGTCCAAGGTATTATCACCACGGATAGTTTTGGTGAGGTTATAACCCATTAAATATAAGCGCGGGTCATAATCGGTATCTTCTTGCTCATAAAACTCTCTAATAGACTCAAGAGAATAGCCATATAGCCAATTGTGTTTTGAGCGTAATTGCCTCGACAACCCCAGTAGATATTTTTCAGACTCTAATTGGCCTGTATTCTCGAATGAGCGACTTTCTTCGTCATAATCCTGAGTGACGCCATAAGTGTCGCGTAATAAACCAGCCTTTATTTTTAGCTGGTCATTTAACGGATGACTCAATGGAATGGTATAGGTGGTTAAGATTTTTGGGCGCTCAGGAGACCATTCAGCAGTGGTTTCTTGAAAGTGACCATAACGGTTAATTTGCGGGGTCCGCCAAGTGAGTCGCACTCTAGGTTCAAAGGTGTCTTCGGTACTGTTACCGATGTCGGCACCTAAACCGACTTCAATTAAATGGCTTGGTTTTGGGCTTAACTCTACTTTGATAGGGACCAGACCATCGTTGATTTTATCTATTTGCGGCAAGACTTTAATATTACTAAAGTAACCTGTATCTAATAGGTTACGGTTAAATTCGGTTAATTGCTGAGTCGCGTAGGGGGCGGAGGCATCAAATGGAATTAAAGCTGCTAGTACGTCCTCATTTAATGTGCTGCCATTAAAATCGACTTCTCCAAACACATAACGTTTGCCGGAATCAAACTGTAAATTAATTTGTGCAGTATTTAAATCACGATTGATGCTGATTTCTGAGCGGGTGTATTGACCATCAAAATAACCTCTTGCTAATGCAAGGGTAACCAGTTGTGATTTTATTGAATCATATACCCCATGATTTAAGGTGTCGCCAGGCTTTATTTTGAGGGTGTTTAGCCATAAAGCAAACATGTCATCTTGCAGCATGTCGCCAGTGAAATTAATATCAACCCATTGAATAACAACCGGATCGCCAGGAGTAATATTGATATTAAGCTCCCAAGGGCCTGACTCCGTTTCTTTAATGTCAATATCGACAATCCCATGGTAATACCCCATTGACTCTAAGGCATCTTGAGTATTGTCTTCGACGGTAAATAAAAACGCTCTGCGCTGCACATCAGAGTCAGGCAAGGTGCCCAGATGCGCATTGATATTATTGGTTAGCTTTTTGTTGGCACCACTGATGTTCACTTTTAACCAATTTGCGTCAGCCAGCGCAAAGCCTGACATCAGTAAGGTCAAAAATAATAATAACAATTGGCCAAAAGTAATACGTTGAGTGGACAAATTAAGCAAATTTTCCAAAAGTGATGCGGGTGACATGTGTCACCATGATTAGAATGCTATTGTCGCTATAAAGATGAAAACTCGCAACATTATCATTGTAATAAGTCATATAAATGGTTACAAAGATATACGTGTTTCAAGGACTTGCCGATCATGAATAAATTATATTTAACCTTTGCCTTATGTTTAGGCCTTGGCGCTAATAGCGTACTAGCTCAAGAACAAAGCCCGATTACCATTGCCATTCACGGTGGCGCAGGCACTATTAATGCGGCTGATTTGACCGCAGAGCAACAACAAGCCTACCGCGACAAGCTGACTGAAGCTGTTAATCGCGGTTACCAGATATTAGAGCAGGGAGGAGAGAGTGTTGATGCGGTAAAAGCAGCAATTAACATTTTAGAAAATAGCCCATTATTTAATGCTGGTGTTGGCGCGGTCTATACCTTTGATGGCGGCCACGAACTTGATGCGTCAATTATGGACGGTAAAAGCATGAATGCCGGTGCCGTCGCTGGGATAAAACACATTAAAAACCCAATAGATTTAGCGATAGCAGTCATGCACAAATCACCCCATGTCATGTTGTATGGCGAGGGGGCTGAGGAGTTTGCCTTAACTCAACAATTTGACTTAGTGCCAAATAGTCATTTTGATACCGCACATCGTTATTCACAATTACTTGATGCCAAAGCCAGTATTATCAAGGCTGAACATGCTAACGGTGGTGATTATCAAGCGTCTGTTAGTATGTTAAAAGCGCATTATAAATTTGGCACCGTTGGCGCAGTTGCGCTTGATAAAAAGGGTAACTTAGCGGCTGGGACGTCAACGGGTGGTATGACAGCCAAACGCTTTGGCCGTATTGGCGATTCACCCGTCATTGGCGCGGGCACTTATGCTGAAAATGGCGTTTGTGCTGTATCTGCAACAGGGCATGGTGAATACTTTATACGTTACCAAGTGGCTGGCGATATTTGTGCAAAAGTAAAATACCAACACAAAACCATTATCCAAGCCGCAGATGAGGTGATTAATCATACCTTAGTCACCGCAGGTGGCACAGGTGGGGTTATCGCGATTGATCAACAAGGTAACATTGCAACGCCATTTAATACCCAGGGAATGTACCGCGCAACTCGTCATCAAGGACAAGAAGCCAAGGTCATGATATGGCGAGAAAACTAATTGTTTATTAACCGATTAAGTTAATCGGTTAAATTTACTGTCCAGATAATTATTCTTGACTAAACTTAAGTTATATCGGCATTAATCGATATGCTTTTTATGTTTATATTTGCACCAATTGTTGTGCATTTTGGGGGTTATATGGATTCGATTAAAATTAAAGACCACATGGATAGACGTCCTGTTTTACTCAATAAAAATATGTCGTTAGCCATTGCAGTTGAACAGCTGCTTACTCACAATAAAAGTGGTGCACCGGTTGTAGATGAAAAAGGTGAGCTGGTGGGCTTTTTATCGCAACAAGATTGTTTAGCTGTGATGTTAAAAAGTAGTTACCACTGCGATATGACCAGTATTGTTGAAGATTGCATGAAAAGCCCGGTGTTATCTGTTGCGCCCGATGACAGTATTTTACAATTAGCTGAGCAAATGCTCGGTGCTAAACCCAAAATATACCCAGTAATAAGCAGTGGTAAAGTGATTGGTACGATTAATCGTACCAATGTACTTAACGCCATGAATACCTATATGCAACAGTGTTATCTCACTCCGGCATAACAATCGTCAAAATCAATACCATTATGCTGTTTTCCTTGCTAGGATCGCTTTTTTCGATGTAAGCAAGGGAATCAGATTTGAATTCGGACCTTCACCCGCTATCTAAGGCGTATCTTAATCTTTGTTATCAAACCGATGCTGCTAAAATCCGTCGTCGATTATTTCGTATTAATAAAGAAGCCGAGTCTGAAAAAAAATCTCAAACGTTAGCGCAACTCACCGAAGAGGCAAAAAAAGCCTATGCCAAAGCGCAACAACGTTTGCAATCAAGGCCTGTCGTAAGCTACCCAGACGAACTTCCGGTATCGCAAAAGCGCGAAGACATCGCTTCAGCCATTGCCAATAATCAAGTTGTGATTGTGGCCGGTGAAACGGGCTCAGGTAAAACCACTCAGTTACCTAAAATTTGCTTAGAGTTAGGCCTAGGAACACGCGGCCTTATTGGGCATACTCAACCGCGCCGTTTAGCCGCCAGAAGTGTTGCCAATCGCGTCGCTGATGAGCTTAACAGCCCACTGGGTGAAGTGGTTGGTTTTAAAGTGCGCTTTGCCGATGCCATTAGTGACAATAGCTACATCAAGCTGATGACCGATGGTATTTTGCTGGCAGAATTAACATCAGATCGTTTTTTAAATCAATACGACGCCATCATTATCGATGAAGCCCATGAGCGAAGCCTTAACATTGATTTTATCTTGGGGTATTTAAAGCAAGTACTCAAAAAACGCCCAGATTTAAAAGTCATTATCACTTCGGCAACTATCGATGTTGAGCGTTTTTCTAAGCATTTTAATCATGCGCCTGTCATTGAAGTCTCAGGCCGTACGTATCCTGTTGAAACTCGATACCGACCACTTGTACGAGATAACGACGCCGACCTTGATGTCAGCGACGGTATTTTTGCCGCGGTAGATGAGTTAATCGCTGAAGGCCCAGGCGATATTTTGATCTTTATGAACGGTGAGCGCGAAATTCGTGACACCGCAGAGTTACTGCGTAAACAACAGTACCGCGACACAGAAATTTTACCTTTGTATGCGCGCCTGTCGTATGGCGAACAGTCTAAAGTGTTTAAAAGCCATATTGGCAGGCGGATTGTGTTGGCCACCAACGTGGCAGAAACCTCATTAACCGTGCCAGGTATTCGTTATGTGATTGACCCAGGTACTGCACGCATTAGTCGTTATAGTTACCGCACTAAAGTACAACGCTTACCCATTGAGCCAATATCGCAAGCCAGCGCCAATCAGCGTCAGGGGCGTTGTGGTCGTGTTGGCCCGGGGATTTGTATTCGTCTTTACGATGAAATGGACTTTATTCAGCGTCCTGAATTTACCGATCCTGAAATTTTGCGTACCAATCTCGCTTCGGTTATTTTGCAAATGTTGGCAATTGGCTTAGGCGATATTGCTGGTTTTCCATTTATTCAGCCACCCGATCAAAAACACATTCGTGATGGTTTTTTATTGCTTGAAGAACTGCAAGCCGTTAAAAAACACCGCAATGACCTAGTGTTAACGCCTCTGGGTAAAGATTTAGCCAAAATCCCACTCGACCCACGATTAGCCCGTATGGTCATCGAAGCCAATAAGCTAGGCTGTTTACATGAAGCGTTAGTGATTACTTCAGGCTTGTCGATTCAAGATCCACGTGAGCGCCCCATTGATAAAAAGCAAGCTGCCGACGAGTGTCATCGCCGCTATGCCGATAAAGACTCAGACTTTGTTAGTTGGGTAAAACTGTGGGATCACGTTAAAGATCAAAAACATGAATTGTCTGCGAGCCAATTTAGAAAACAATGTCGCGACGAGTTTTTAGCCTATTTACGTGTGCGTGAATGGCAAGATTTATACACCCAAGTTAAACAAGCAGTACACGAGCTTAAATGGCGCGTGAGCGACAATGCCGCCAGTTATGAGCAATTACACAAAGCCTTATTGTCAGGCTTGCTCAGCCATATTGGCTTTAAAGGTGAAAACAACGAGTATTTAGGTGCCCGTAATCGTAAGTTCTTTGTGTTTCCTGGTTCGCCGTTAGCCAAAAAAGGCCCTAAATGGATTATGGCCGCCGAGTTGACTGAAACATCACGTTTGTTCGCCCGTTGTTGCGCCAAAATAGAGCCAGAATGGTTGGAGTCTCTGGCCTCGCATTTGGTGAAAAAGAATTATGTAGAACCGCACTTTGAAGCCAAAGCAGGCAGTGTTATTGCACTTGAAAACCAGGTGTTATACGGCTTAACCATCGTTAATCGCCGCCGCGTGCAATATGGGCCAATTGATGCTGTCGAGGCGCGTGAGATCTTTATTCGTAGTGCATTAGCAGAAGGGCAGTTACAAACCAAAGAGGCCTTTTTTGTTAATAACCAAACATTGCTTAACGATATTGAATCGTTAGAGCATAAGTCGCGTCGTCGCGACATTTTGGTAGACGAACAAGTGCTGGTGGATTTTTACGAACCGCTGATCCCTGCCGGTATTTACAATGCACCCTTGTTTTTTGCTTGGTGGAAAAAAGCCCGTCAACTCACTCCTGACTTATTAGATTACAGTCAGGCTCTGTTGATGCAACGCAGTGCTGATCATATTTCGGCGTTGGACTTTCCTGAAGTGTGGCACAAAGCTAATTTGGCATTAAAAGTCAGTTACCATTTTGAGCCTGGCAATGTTGATGATGGCGTGTCGGTGCACATTCCTGTGGCGCTGATAAACCAAATTGACGATAGTGATTTTGATTGGTTAGTGCCAGGACTGCGTGAAGAAAAGCTTGTGGCTTTAATTAAGTCGCTTCCCAAAAACTTGCGGCGTAATTTTGTGCCCGCACCAGATTATGCCCGTGCTTGTTATCAAGCGATGAAACCATTTGAACTGCCTATGATTGAGTCCATGTGCAAGCAATTGCTGCGCATGAGTGGCGTGCGGATTTCAGTTGATGACTTTGATTTAACCCAAATCACTGAACATCTTAAAATGAATTTTAAGATTGAAGATGATAAGGGCCGCCTTGTGGCGCAAGGGCGAGATTTAGAAACACTAAAAGGGCAGTTGCAAGGCGTAGTGGCAAAAGCTATCCGTAAGGTGGCTGATAAAGGCATTGAACAGGAGGCCATTACCCGTTGGACCTTTGGTGACTTGCCCGTGCAGTACCAGCAACGTAAAGGCAACTACGAAGTTAAAGCTTATCCGGCCCTAATCGACAACAAAACTGATGTGTCGATTAAACTGTTTGATGATGAGCATGAAGCTAAGCGTCATCACCGAGTGGGCTTACGCCGGTTATTGCTAATCAATATTCCGTCGCCCGTTAAGCATTTGCAGCAAGCGTTACCTAATAAAGCCAAATTGGCGATGTACTTTAATCCGTTCGGGCAAGTACACATTTTGATCGAAGACATTATCAATGCGGCTGTACAGCAGTTACTTGATCAAAAGCAATTAGATATCCGTAATGAGGCTCAATTTGAGCAAGCCAAAGATTGGGTTCGCCAAGAGCTTAACCCAACCGCGGAACACATAGCCTTAAATGTTGAGCAGGTGTTGACCATTTACCAGCGGATTAAAAAACGCTTAAAAGGTAAAATCAGTTTAGACATTGCCTTTGCAATGAGTGACATTCAAACCCAGTTAGACAGCCTCGTTTACAAAGGGTTTGTTGAAGACTGTGGTTGGCAACGCCTCGCTGATGTTGCACGCTACCTTAAAGCGATAGAAAACCGCCTAGAGAAATTACCGGTTGATCCTACTCGTGACCGCTTACATATGCACAGTATCAGTAAAGTGCAGGATGCACTGACGGCACAACTGGCAAAAGTGCCTCGCTCTCAACCTGTACCGCAACAATTGGTTGAGGCGAGGTGGATGATTGAAGAATATCGAGTGTCATGCTTTGCTCAGGTGTTGGGCACTGCGTACCCGATTTCAGAGAAGCGGATCCTTAATCATATTAATCAAGTCTAGCTTAGTGCCGCTGACATTCGTTCAGTAAATAGGCCTTTTAGTTGCTGCACTGCCAATAACACATCGATGTCCGCATAGATGTGTTATTTTTTTTGAAAGTCTTTCATTATTTCTAACGTAAAACAGTGTTTTCTACCATTTTTGACTTAAAAAGCGTACAAAACTGAAAGTTTTTTGTAATTCGCTGTTTGAAACCGAAGGGACTATTGCTATACTCGCCAGCAGAAGAACGTGATTGGAACTCTTCTCTGTGTAAGGTAAATGTCATCCCTCACATCGATATTGTGTATTGAGAGGTACATAAGTTGATGAATAAAATAAGACAGGCCTTCTCCCCCCCTACGACCTAGAAATACTGGAGTGATTATGGAAGTTCATGAATACGAAAATGCTTATTACCAAGTAAAAGATGACGTGTTAGAGTCTTTACCTTCTGACGAAGAATAAGATGTTTGAACGAGCATATTAATGCCATGGTATACGTGCCAACACATTAAATACTCCGCGACACAGCAATAAAAATAGCAGCCTAGGCTGCTATTTTTATTGCTTATTTTCTAATTAATTTTATTGGTTAACTTGTCATATTAACATTAACCTTCAATTCTGCCTTTTTCGGGTAGGATTTCAACAATCACCCAAGAGTTACCTTTTTTGTGTAAACGGATTGTGCGATCGTCTATCCACTCTCGGCCGCCTTTTAATCCTTCCATTTTTACCACAACGGTAACATCGTCAGTAAATTTACGGAAAAAGTCGATATCAATTTCATCAATCGACATCGTAACTTGTTTCATCGATAAGCCGAGCACATGACGCTGCACAGCTGAAGCGATATGATAATGATCCATCACCTCTGCGATATCAGCGGCGACAAACTGTTTGGCTTTTTGTACATCTTTGTCGATGTAAATGGCTTGAAAAAATCCAAGTGATACTTGCTCAGGGGTGAGTTTAGGTTGACCATTTTCAGCCGACTGCTCACACCCACTGAGAAACATTAATAACAGTAGGGCAATTAATTTAATTGGGTTTATTTTTAACATAAGCTTATGACAACTCAGTATTTTAACTTTTGTATTTTAACCTAGTATTGCTATTTATCATGGCTCTGACAAGGTCGGTAATCGTTTTATTCTCTTGAATGAATAAAACTTAGTCATCGTTGACTGTACATCATTGGCGTGAGGCTAAGTTAACCATCTTTAATACTAACAACATACAAATCACTGTCGTATTTGTGTAATTAAAACACAGCTTAGTTATATTTTGCGCAGTTAATCACTATTTTAAAGGGTTACAGGCTGATTTACTTGACGATTCAAACAACGCATGTCATACATAACTATATTAGTTAATTAGATCATATTTGATCGCAGTGTTGATGCACTAAAATTAACAATTATTGTGGATGCTTATCGTTGTAGTTTTATAACGAATATAGGCGTCATAAAAGTTAATGTTATCCACAGAAACTGTGGACAAGTTTGTTGATGACTGTGAGTTGTTTGCGTAACTCACTGTAAACGTTTTTGTTTTTTTTGCGGTTAAAAAGTGCCTCTTCTGTAGTTCTCCGTCATTTTCTTCACTAACCCCGTAAAATCCGCAATACGTTCTAAATTGTCACTGATAGAAAAAAGCACTGATATTGAATCAGTGCTTTTTTGTTGGTGCGATTTACCCCTAGGGAATGAATCGTTACTTGTTGCTGTTTTGCGATGCCTGAATAGCCGTTAACGCTATGGTATAAACAATATCATCAACCAATGCGCCACGAGACAAGTCATTAACTGGCTTACGCATACCTTGAAGCATTGGGCCAATACTGATTAAATCAGCACTACGTTGTACCGCTTTGTATGTGGTGTTACCCGTGTTTAAGTCTGGGAATACAAATACTGTTGCTTTACCTGCTACTGGGCTATTAGGCGCCTTAGACTGAGCAACGTTTGGCATGACAGCTGCGTCGTATTGTAATGGGCCATCGATAACTAAATCTGGGCGTTTTTCTTTAGCAATACGTGTCGCTTCACGGACTTTGTCCACGTCAGATCCCGTACCTGAATTACCCGTTGAGTAACTGATCATTGCTACGCGTGGCTCAATACCAAAGGCCTTTGCTGATTCTGCAGACTGAATAGCAATATCGGCAAGTTGTTCAGCGTTAGGATCAGGGTTAATGGCACAGTCACCGTAAACTAATACTTGATCAGGCATTAACATAAAGAAGATTGACGATACTAGGCTCGAACCCGGTGCCGTTTTAATTAACTGCAATGGTGGACGAATTGTATGGGCTGTCGTGTTGACCGCACCAGACACAATGCCGTCAACTTCATTTTCTGACAACATCATGGTACCTAATACCATGTTGTCTTCAAGTTGTTCACGCGCTACGACTTCAGTTAAGCCTTTACTGCGACGAAGCTCAAGCATAGGTTCGACGTATTTTTCGCGTACCGATTCTGGTTCAATAATCTCAATGCCATCACCAAGCACAACATCTTGTTGTGAAGCAACACGCAAGATTTCTTCGCGGTTACCGAGAAGCACACAACGAGCAATACCGCGCTCAGCACAAATGGCCGCCGCTTTAACTGTTCTTGGTTCTTCACCTTCAGGCAGTACGATGGTTTTACGAGCAGCTCGGGCAAGTTCAGTCAACTTATAACGGAATGCTGGTGGTGACAAGCGGTGTTCACGAGGCGAATCTTGAGTCACACTCTCAATCCATGTTTGATCAATGTGGCTGGCAACATATTCTTGTACACGTTCAATACGCACAGCATCATCAACAGGCACTTCATGATCAAAACGTTGAATATTCAGCGATGTTTGCCAAGTGTTAGAGTCAATTAAAAACACTGGCAAGCCTGTTTCAAAGGCCTGTTCACATAATCTCATGACTTCTGGTTCTGGCTGATACCCTCCAGTAAGGAGAAGTGCACCTATTTTGACGCCATTCATTGCGGCAAGGCATGCTGATACGATGACATCTGAGCGATCGCCAGAGGTGACCAGTAACGAATTGGCTTTAAAGTGCATTAGCATGTTTGGAATGCTGCGAGCACAGAATGTCACTCGGCGCATACGACGGGTGTGCATTTCACCTGCGTTGATGATTTTGGCATTTAAATGCTTAGCTAAATCAGATGCTCTTGGTGAAATGAGCTCTAAATTGTAAGGCACGCTACCTAAAATACGCAGTGGGCTTTTTCCCGGTAACTGGAACATGCCAGAACTGTCAACGGCTTGGGTTTGTTGATCGTCAAACACTTCAGATAAATCTGGACGCGTACGACCTTCATCATCCACAGGTGCACCAATTTTATTGATGATGGCACCAATAAGACGTTTGTTCTTTTGACCACCCCATGAATTGTACGCAATCTCTAGACGGTTCATTAAGGCATTTGGGGTATCGTTACCCGGTGTAGCTATAAAGATAACGTCAGCATCAAGTGCTTTAGCTATTTCATAGTTAATGTCGTCGGCAAACGGGTGGCTGCGCGTTGGCACTAAACCTTCAACCACTAAGGTTTCTGTGTTGCTGGCACATTCAGCTGCACGAGCAATAATTTGCTCCATTAATACATCTAATTGCTCTGAACGAATTAATGCTTCAGCGTGAGCCATGCTAAACGGCTCCAATGGGTTTACCGTTGGCGATGTACTTAAAATAGTGGTTGAGCGCTCAGGACCATTATCGCCAGGACGAATTTGGGCGATAGGTTTAAAAAATTGCACTTTAACGCCTTTGCGTTCGAGTGCACGAACCATACCTAAACTTAACGATGTTAATCCCACTCCAATACCAATGGGAATAAGCATAATATTACGAGACATGATGACCTCTTAAATTTGTGTTAATCATGTGAATTAATCAAAAAGTAAGTGTCTTACTTTGCTGCCACTAATTTCATTGCGTCTTCTGCAATAACCCATTCTTCATTGGTTGGGATAACCATTGCGACAGTACTACCAGGTTTTGTGATCACGCCTTCTTGGCCAAAACGTGCGGCTTTGTTTAAGGTGTTATCAACTTCAAAGTTAAAGATCTCAAGAAGATTAAGAACTTTTTCACGAATAAGATCTGAGTTTTCACCAATACCGCCAGTAAAGATTACAGCGTCTAAACGTCCTAATGGTACAGTGTAAGAGGCGATATATTTAGCCAGTCTGTAGCAGAAAATGTCTAATGCTAATGTGGCGCCTTTATGACCATCTTGATAGCCTTCTTCAATGCCGCGACAGTCATTAGTTAATTCAGAAATACCCAATAAACCACTTTGTTTGTTTAGCAGGTTATTCACTTCATCAAGGGTGTAACCAAGTTGCTTCACTAAATGGAAAATGATTGATGGATCTAAATCACCACAACGTGTACCCATGACTAAGCCTTCTAACGGGGTTAAGCCCATTGAAGTATCAACGCTTTTGCCACCTTTAATAGCCGTAACAGATGCACCGTTACCAAGGTGAGCACAAATGACGTTAGTGTCGGCTAATTCTTTGCCTAATACTTTGGCTGCTTCACGGCTTACAAATAAATGGCTAGTACCGTGCATGCCATAACGACGAATACCATGCTCACGATATAATTTGTAAGGTAGGGCATAAACGTAGGCTTTTTCTGGCATAGACTGATGGAAAGCAGTATCAAACACAGCAACTTGCGGTAATGTTGGGAATGATGCAATCGCAGCGCGAATACCAATTAAATGAGCTGGGTTATGCAAAGGTGCTAATGAAGCACAATCTTCAATGCCTTGAATGACTTCAGGTGTAATGATCACAGAGCGAGTGAACTTTTCGCCGCCATGTACGATACGGTGGCCAATGGCTTTAATTTGAGCCGCTAGCTGTGGTTGAGCACCTAAGATGTTATTTACAATAAACTCGACTGCTTCACGGTGCGCGGTAAATGCGCCAAGTTTGGCTTCATTTTTGCCGCCATTGAATTTCCATTTAATGCGAGAATCTTCTAAACCAAAACATTCCGCAAGACCTGAAATTTGTTCATCGCCTGTTTGAGCATCAATGATGGCAAATTTTAATGATGAACTACCGCAGTTGAGTACGAGTACTAATTTGTCTGACATGTTAACGCCTTCTAAGTCAATGAAACTAAATTAAATTGTAAAAAGTCCATTTCGGTTAAGGTTTATATTCACTCATAAACATTACACTTGGTTAAACCGGTTGAACTGAACCGCTATAAATGAAACGCTGTATATAGCGGTTAATTCAGCAGTGTATTTTGGTCGATACACTGTATTATGTTATTGTTAAACCCATGTACTAGGTCGTTTAGGTACCCATATTGAACATGAATTTGCTTACTTTATTTGCTGATGGTCGTCGTTATATGAAGACCTGGCCAATGGTGCGACAACTGGGGTTATATTTCCCTGAATACCGTGTTGTCAAAGCCACGCAATTAGCCATTATTGTGATGCCCATTTTGGGTTTGGTTGCCGCAGCAAGTCAGCTTTATGTATTGGGCTGGGACTATTTACCGCAAGCTATCACTGTGTTGTTATTTTTTATCAGCTTACCCATTCAAGGTTTGCTGTGGCTTGGTTGGCGAGCTCGCCACCCTTTGCCATTGTCATTATTCGATTGGGGCAACCAACTCAGTTCGACTTTGACTGAAATGGGTATTGCTTGCCAACCTCTAGGCGCCAGAGCTTGTTATTTAGACATGGCCGCCATTTTAAAATTGGCCTTTGAACGTTTAGACCGAAGTTACTGGGATGAATTATAATTCATCTTGTACTTAAACGGTCGCTAATTTAGCGTTAAAGGCCGTGATCAGGTTTAGTATGTTGCTTTTATGCCCCGTTCTAAAAACACTTGTTGCAGTTGCTGCATGGTTTCTGAACTTGGTGCTTGAACGTTCGCCAATGCGTAGTCTTCACCAAAGGCTTGCCACTTGTGTTCACCAAGGGCGTGATAGGGCAGTAATTCAACTTTTTCGACATTTTGCATCGGTTTTATAAAGTCTGCTAATGCAATTGCTGACTCAACATCTTCGGTATAGCCCGCCACAACAACATAACGGATCCAAGTGCGTACTCCTTTTTTAGCGAGGTATTGAGCAAATTGCAGGGTGCGCTGATTACTGACTTTAGTTAAGTCGATGTGTTTTGCATCATCCATTTGCTTGATATCAAGTAACACAAGATCGGTATTGTCGAGTAGTTCATCAATAACAGGTTCGTATTTACGTACAAAGCCATTGGTGTCTAAGCAAGTGTGGATACCTTGGCTTTTACACGCTTTGAACAGTTCACTGACAAATTGTGCTTGCAGTATGGCTTCACCACCGCTGGCTGTAATACCGCCGCCACTGGCTTCCAGAAAAGGTTGGTAAGAACTCACTTGGCTCATAATGTCGTCAACAGACATTAATTTGCCGCCATCTAGATCCCATGTATCACGGTTATGGCAATATTGACAGCGCATTAAGCACCCTTGCATAAACGCGATATAGCGGATGCCTGGCCCATCGACTGTGCCAAATGATTCCACTGAATGAATACGACCTAGCGTCATTGAAGTTCCTTACTATGTTAATAAAAAAAAGGCTGTATCAAGAATGGTTATTCTTAGATACAGCCAATTTTAGCAGAGACTACAGACCTTTAGTGAAAGTACGTGTGATAACGTCTTGCTGTTGCTCAGGTGTCAGTGCATTAAAGCGTACTGCGTAACCTGATACACGGATGGTTAATTGTGGATATTTGTCTGGATTCACAATTGCATCTTCTAGCATTTCACGGTTCATCACGTTCACGTTTAAGTGCTGGCCACCTTCACGGTTTGGTTTACTTAGGAAGTAACCGTCCATGAGTGACGCTAAGTTAGCACGACGACCTGTGTCATCTTTACCTAGTGCATTTGGCACAATTGAGAAGGTATAAGAAATACCGTCTTGTGCGTGAGCAAATGGCAGTTTAGCTACTGAAGTGAGTGATGCGATTGCACCGTTTTCATCACGACCATGCATTGGGTTTGCACCTGGAGCAAATGGCGCGCCTGAACGACGACCGTCTGGTGTATTACCTGTTTTCTTACCATAAACCACGTTAGAGGTAATGGTTAAGATTGACTGAGTCGGTACGGCGTTGCGATACATTTTCTTATCGCGAATTTTTGCCATAAAGCGTTCAACTAAGTCGCAAGCAATGTCATCAACACGTGGGTCGTTATTACCAAATTTTGGATAATCGCCTTCAATGTCAAAATCAACTGCAATGCCGTCTTCATCACGGACAGGCTTCACTTTAGCAAATTTAATAGCAGATAATGAATCCGCAGCAATTGATAAGCCAGCAATACCACAAGCCATAGTACGGCGAACGTCACGGTCATGCAGTGCCATTAGTGCTGATTCGTAAGAATACTTGTCATGCATAAAGTGGATTGCATTAAGTGCTGTGACATATTGAGTTGCTAACCAATCCATTAAGCCGTCTAAACGGGACATTACGTCATCAAACTCAAGTACGTCAGCGGTAATTGCGTCTGCTTTTGGTGCGATTTGTGTTTTCAGTTTTTCGTCAACACCGCCATTGATAGCATAAAGCATGGTTTTGGCTAAGTTGGCACGAGCACCGAAGAACTGCATGTGTTTGCCCACAACCATAGGGCTTACACAACAGGCGATAGCATAATCGTCAGACTCAAAGTCATTACGCATTAGGTCGTCGTTTTCATACTGAATAGAGCTGGTATCAATTGATACTTTTGCACAGTAGTTTTTAAACGCTTGTGGTAACTGAGTTGACCATAATACTGTGATGTTTGGCTCTGGGCTTGCACCCATGTTGTATAACGTATGTAAGTAACGGAAGCTTGATTTAGTCACCAATGTACGACCATCAATACCCATACCGGCCATTGATTCTGTTGCCCAGATTGGGTCGCCAGAGAATAACTCATCGTATTCAGGGGTACGTAAGAAACGAACCATACGAAGTTTCATGACGAAATGGTCAACCATTTCTTGTGCTTGTTCTTCAGTGATTAAACCATTTTTAAGATCACGTTCGATGAAGATATCGATGAACGTTGAAGTACGGCCTAAAGACATTGCCGCGCCGTTTTGACTTTTCACTGCAGCTAGGTAGCCAAAGTAAGTCCATTGGATAGCTTCTTTAGCGGTTTTAGCCGGTACAGAAATATCGCAACCATATTTAGCTGCCATGGTTTTCATTTGTGCTAATGCGCGATGTTGTTCAGCAATTTCTTCACGTAATTGGATGACGCTTGATAAGTCATCACCTGCTTCCATTTGTGCTTGAAGCGAAGAGAATTGGTTAAACTTATCTTTCATTAGGTAGTCGATACCGTATAACGCGATACGACGATAGTCACCAATAATACGGCCACGACCGTAAGCATCAGGTAAACCAGTTAATACACCTGATTTACGACAAGCCATAATTTCTGGAGTGTAAACATCAAATACGCCCTGGTTATGAGTTTTGCGTAATTCTGAATAGGTGTATTGAATGTCTTTATCAAGTTCACGCCCATAAGCTTGGCAAGAACCTTCAACCATGCGAATACCACCGTTAGGTAACATTGCACGCTTTAATGGTGCGTCAGTTTGTAAACCAACGATTGTTTCAAGATCTTTGTTGATGTAACCCGCATCGTGAGAAGTAATGGTTGACACTAAGTCTGTGTCAAAATCGACAGGAGCGTGAGTTTGGTTTTCTAACTTGATACCTTCCATCACTTTATCCCATAAAGATAAAGTGGCAACGGTAGCACCTGCTAAAAATGATTCGTCACCCTCATAAGGCGTGTAGTTCTTTTGGATAAAGTCACGCACGTTTACTTCTGTTTTCCAATCGCCTGCTACGAAACCTTCCCACGCGTTGGCAAATAGTTCGGTTTTATCTGTCATTTACTTAACCCTCTGGTTGATTAACTACGGCTAGGATGCGAGTAAAATTGCTTGCCTATCCGTTGAGTGTTTGCATTCTTGTCTAGGGACATTCGCTAGACTGAGTCGTTTACCGCTTCTGCGACATTCTTGGCAACTTGTGTACCTAACTCACTTAATGACGCTTCAGATGTAGTAACCGGCTAATGGTTTAAATTGGTAAGACCATTTATCCATATATTAATAATAGCACAAGACTTTGGTATTTTCGGCACAATTCGTTAATCGATTGGCAAAAGTGTTAACTGCATAGCATATCTTTTTGTTCTTAGGTGTAAGTCAATATCAAAAAAAAGCGAAACCGGTGAGTTTCGCTTTTTTTACGATTTTATAACATTGGCCCGTTATAGCAGCGCTGGAATGCCTTCAATCATCCCAACGGCGAGCATAGCCGCTAAACAAATCACAAAGGCAAGACCCGGAATAACAATACGATCAGCAAATGATAATGTCTTAGGACGCTCTTTATCACCAATCAAACCATTATTATCAAGTAGCATGGTTAAAGCCCACGCCAGTACAGGGTTTGCAACAAATGCCGCAAAAATACAGATGCCAGCAGCTTGTGAGCTTGTGGTGTCTTTTACCATTTGTAAGCCTGCTTCAAGTAAAGGTAAAAATACCCCTACAAGCAATGCGATAGACATGACCGGACGCCATACCGTGATATCCATTGGATATCCCACAATCGCAACAATAATACATAAACTACCCAGTAAAATGGCTCCGGCTGGAATAGGGCGCTTAGCGATGGCCGCAGGGATCATGTATGTTCCCCAAGATGAAGTGATGTTACCACCACCCACGGCAGTGCCGACCATCTGTCTGATTGAACATGTGGTCATGGTGTCATCCACATCCATTAAGACTTTTTCTGCGCCTTTAGGGTAGTTCAACTCTTGGAAAATACGATGACCTAAAAAGTCCGGTGACCACATTGCTACAGCTAAAATGGCAAACGGTAATGAAGCAATAAAATGTGCCATATCTGGTAAGCCTAATTGCCAACCTTGCTCAGTTGAGCCCCACCAATAAACTGGGTTTAAGTTAGGAATGCCAGGGGCTGTAGTGAACTGCAGGTCAAGCCCTGCGCCTAAACCGAAAGACAGTGCAATTGCGGCAATTGAACATAACGGAATCGCTAACCAGCGTTTACCAAATTTAGCTAATGCAGCGTAAATCACCACGTTAATCACTAAAATAATAAAGGCAACATAGCCCAAAGAGTAATCTAAGGCATGCTTAGCTTGCAGTCCGCCAGCCCAATCAAATAATGAGCCAATTTGGCTTTTTGCGCCCATAAATCCCAGGAACACTAATAAGCCACCTGCAACTCCGCTACTGGTTAGGTTGACCAGTTTTGAGCCACCTTTAAAGTAACTTAACAGTAAACCAAATATACCAATTAAGATTGCAAGCGCTAATGGGTGAGCACCGGCAAGCGCAATGGTACCAATTAACGGGATCATTGGGCCATGGTTGCCACCCAAGTTCGCCCTAGGGTTAATTAAGCCTGAACTGATAATACAAAATAGTAATGCGGGGATAAGCATTTCAACACGAACAATTTGAATCGCAAACTCAGCGCCTAGATTTACATGCTCCCATTTTTCACTGAGACCTGCAGCCCATGCAGCCATCACCGCCGAGTACATCACTGTAATACCGATGGTACCAGCAATGGCGGGGACTAAGTCTTCCCACTCAAAACGAAAATCTCGTCCAGGAAGGTTAAGACCCCAGCGTCTTGGCTTCATGATTTTGAGTTCGTTTTCAAGGTAGGCATCGCGGGTTTCAAATTCACTCGCAGGGCGGTGAAGTTCGCTATAGCTTGCTTCTTTTTTAGGTGTTTCTGAATTGCTGACTGTTTCTGACATATTTCTCATTCTCCGAAAAGAACAGGTTATTTCATCAATTGATGAAGTTGAGTGTGTTCCATTGAGTGATGGCGGTGCCCATTAGGTCAGCTAGCCAATGAGCCCTATGAGCTCGGGTCACTATATCTATTCACGGTGATATTTTGTTCAAATTTACCGCAAAGATGTCCATTTATCGGCTTACTCTTCTTGGTAAGACCAATTTACCTAGCGAATTTTAGCATAGGGGATGCGTGTCATCACTTGGTATCGATAAAGTTGATGCTTTGATTGCTCGAACTGCGAGCTGGTTAACAAGTTGGCAGCAAAATACGATCAAGAATACGATGTCAAAACACCTTAAATTCATCAAATTGGGGTACTAAAATAGAGAGTATCAATTTTTTTGATAGTCCATAGTAATAAAGAGTATATGCAACGATTGATATTTGGGTGGGTGTGTTGGCTATTTTTTAAGATAACGATCTTGGTAATCATTGTTTTTAGCAAATAATCGTTTTTGCAAATTTCGGTATTGCACAACTGAAACACTCAACATGACACCATAACGCTCGTGATTGATGGTAATAACAATCCGCATTAATAAGTGACCAGGCAGAATGTGTTCAACGGCGTTTGATTAAGGCATGGCTATACCGTCATGGTCGTCCCCTTTCAAATAGCGCTAACGCAGAGCAAAAGCGGCTAGGGTATGCCTTTGTGGCGTGTCTTTAAAGGGCGGAGACTGTAGCGGTGTACGGGGTGGACTCATTGAGGTTTAACAGTAGAAAGAGCGTGCGAGATAATGATTATCGAGATGATTATTAATAAGATAGCTTTTGTCGATGAGCTATCTGTTACGCATTGACGGACTTATCTATGGGCTCTTATCGGAGCCCATAGAGGAAAGAAAAGATTATAAAATGTTACGAGCGACTCGTTTTGCTTCAGATATTAAGCAGTCTCTTAGCGGGTTTTCACCAGTGTCGTGACGCCAAATAAACGATAAGTTTCGATTTAAGTTCAGTTCTGGTGTGCTTAACATGACTAGCTCACCGCTCGCGATGTCTTTTTCGACATCAAAATAGGGCAGACAACTTAAATAGACACCATTTTTCACTAAGGCTTTTAATAATCCCACTTGTTCATATTCTTTCCACACGTTGAGTTTGCCCATCAAACCATGAATAGCGGCATCAAAAATACGTCTGGTACCTGCGCCCGGTTCTCGTAGCACCCATTTAGCTTGTTCTAACTGGGATATGCTGGTTTGTTTACTTAACGCAAAAGGGTGGTGAGGTGACGCTATCACCACAAGGCGGTCATCAACCCAGGGTTCTTGGTGCAAGCGGCTATCATCAATTCGTCCTTCAATGACCCCAATATCAAATTGATAATCGAGCACTTCTTTTGCAACATGATCACTATTTTCAACGGCAATTTCTATCCTAAGCTCAGGGAAGTCATTATCGATTTTGCTGATAAGACTGGGTAATAAGTGTTCAGCTGCCGTTTGGCTTGAACATAATTTTACGGTGCCACTGATAATATGTTGTTGATGAAGTCCTAATGCAATTTGTTGTGCATCTTGAAGTAATTTTTGTGCTTTAGGCCGTAGCCATTGGCCCCAGTGACTGACAATAAGTCGGTTACCTTGACGAATGAACAATGGTCGCCCGAGTAAATGTTCTAGCTGGCTTAATGACATGCTGACCGCAGATTGGCTCATGGATAACTTTTTTGCAGCCGCACTGACACTTTCTAAGCTGGCTACAGCATCGAAAACTGCAATTTGTTTAAGTGTATAGTGCATAAGTTACCTATTGATAAATCAGTTTTTAAGTGGTTATGTTCGACTATTTTTATGACAAGGTATAGTCGCGATTACTGGTTTTGTGGCGCAGTTAGCAGTAATTTACCTCAACTCAAGATATGGACACGTTTTAATGGCCTGATAAATAAAAAACGGCATCCGAAGATGCCGTTTGCTTACTATTAATTAAAACAACTCACGATTAAAATTGATAAGTTGCTGTAGTGTGGAAGTAACGACCTACGTTGTCATAAGCTGAACTTGCAGCTTCAGTACCTGTAGTACCGTAAGGTAAATCCCGGTTAAATATGTTGTCGATACCAAATTTCAGCGTAACGCCTGAGTCGAAGGTGTAGGCTACAGATGCATCACTAATATAGTAATCACCGTATGCCATTGCGCTGCTTGGGTTTGCGTTATTGTCTAACGTGTAGTTAGTGTATAAATCTACGGCTTGAATATAACGTGTTCTCCAAGAGTAATCCCAGTTATCAAGTGCAAAGGTGATACTCCAATTGGCTTGCCACTCAGCATAGCCTGCAGTGCCAGCTAACTCCTCATATGTGTCTGGCTCATCTTGGAAAGAGTAGTCATCACGTTTTAGCAAGTGTGTGGCAATTAAGTTGGTGCGAACATCGCCCTCAAATGCTTCGAAGGTGTAGCTGATATCAAAGTCGATACCCGCGGCTTCAAGTGCAGCGATGTTTAAGGCAAACTGTCTAATTTGAGTGACTTCACCTGTGGTTGAATCACGAGTAATTAAACTGCAGTACTGGTTATTTACGCCATTTGTTGAATCAACACAGCGGTCAAGAATGTCTTGAGCTCCTACAGCGCTAATGGCATTCTCGATTTCAATGTTCCAGTAGTCAGTTGTAATTGATAAACCATCAATAAAGCTTGGCTGATAGACCACACCGATTGTGTAACTTTTTGATTCTTCCTCTTCTAATTCTTCATTACCGCCGCTTAACCCTTCAAGGGTTTTGTCGTCGTAATCTGAGTCAAAGCTGCTTGAAACACCTAGCGCCGAACAGTTAGCTTCGCGAATTGATGAGTCACTTAAATCGCTTAAGTTAGACGTACGGCATGGGTCGTCAACACTGAAGAACGTTTGACTTGCTGCGCCATAAAGTTCACTGATGTTAGGGGCTCGGATAGCTTCAGCATACGTGGTACGAACACGAATTTCATCATCGACTTCCCAGCTTAAACCGGCTTTCCAAGTTGTTGCATTACCAATGGTGCTGTAGTCTGCAAAACGAACTGCTAAGTCAAGGTCTAACTGGCGAACCATGGGTAAATCGGCAAGTAACGGTAGAGTGATTTCAGCAAAAATTTCGCTAACGTCAAATTCACCTTTGTCTTCACCTAATACGTTAAAGAAAGTTCCTTCTGCATTGTCTGGTTCAAAAATTTCACTTTCTTCTTTACGGTACTCAACACCCGTTGAAAAACCAACATAACCCGCTGGAAGCTCAAACAAACCTGAGTTTGTCATGGTGCCACCTAGTACTGTTTGTTTAATAACAGAGGTACCCGTCGACGTAGTATTGATATAATCAATGGCTTCTTGGCTTGGTGCGCCGTAACCAAAAATATCAACCGCGACACAGCCTTCAGCTCTTGCGGCTTCGTCACGACAAACTGCTTCACCATCAACTAAAATTGAATCTAGTGCATTTTCATAGTTACTGAAAACAAGGTTGTTACTGTTAATACGTTCTAGGTCGGTTTGACCGTAAACGGCATACACGTCGTAATCCCAATCTTCAAAAACAACACCTTCAAAACCCAAGACATAACGTTGTGTTTCGCGAGTATCATCTTCAACACGCACTCCTAGGTCTGTCATAAAGCGGCGTATATTAATACTATCAACGTCATTGGCTTCCATGAGTGACACAAGCTCAGAGCTGATAAATGCGTTATCGATGCTGACATCATTGGTTGGATCAGCAAAGAAAAATGCTGGTTGACCTTCGTCTTTAGACTGACTATTAGCGTATTTAGCTTCAAAATACACGTTATGGTCATCGTTTAGTTGGTAGTTTGTTTTGAAGTTAACGTTATAACGTTCAAATTCTGGCTGTAAAATCACAAACTGGTTTAAGTTAGTGAAATCACAATCAGAACAGCGAATGCCATCAACGTTCTCGCCTAAATACACATCTTTCATTGAGCCGTCGGCATTAAAGGTTTTCCAACCGTCTAAATAAAATGTACCCGCGTTGCTAATACTGTAATGGCCTGCATTAGGGGTTAAGATTTTATCTGGATCTGCAGGATCGTTATTATCAACAGTACGGTCTGTGTTAGTTAGGCTTGCAAAAGAGGTTGATGTTTGGTCTCTATCAAATGCATTAAGCTGCTCTTGTGAGCTGTATTCAACGGCAAAAGCAACGTTACCGTCACCTTGAGCAAAATCTTTACCATAAGAAATAGAGAATCGATCTTTGTTAAAATTACTATCGTCAGCCCAGCCTTTGGTCGCAGAAACATCTAAACCAGTAACATTTTTCTTTAAGATAAAGTTAACCACACCGGTTACCGCATCCGCACCATAAATAGCAGATGCACCACCGGTAATCACTTCAACTTTGTCAATCCATACACTTGGGATTGTATTAACGTCAACAGACGATGTACCCGCAGAGCTTGATACATGGCGTTTACCGTTAACTAATACTAAGGTTCTGGCTGTACCCATACTTCTTAAATCAAGTAAGTTAAGACCAGAAGTACCGATTGAATTACCTGAGTTAGCCAGTGAGAAGGTGCTGCCTAAGGCGGGTAATTGGTTTAGCGCTTCACCAATGTTAGTCACACCTGTAGATAATAATTCGTCACCACTAATCACGGTCACAGGTGTTGGCGCAATGGCTCCTTCACGAATAATACGTGAACCCGTTACTGAAATACGTTCAACATTTGATTCAACTGCTTCTTCAGCAAAAGTGTTGATTGATGTGGTGGCCGATAAGGCGACACCACTTATTAACGCAACGCGCACCGCATTGGCTAATTTTGAATTAACTTGCATTTTATCACTCCCAGAAATGTTTTTTATTATGGTCTACATGTCGTCAATATTTAGCGTGCTGTATTGACGTAACATTACACGAGCATGTGTATAACCATAAAGTGCATAAAAAACAACAGGGGGATTTTTGATTTACAACCAATTCAGTATTAACGCAAGTTATTATTTATGTTCACAAATAAAGAACAACTGTACAGCTTTAATGCAAATTTTTCAGCGCTACGATTTACAAAAGCTGAATTTGTTAATTATGTGTTTATAATGGAGCAAGTTAAGGTGTTTACTGGCATTGTATTAAATATACAATGTTATTTTATTGTGTTTTTTATATTGGTTTTCTTATGATGAAAAATATTAAAGATGTGATTTAATTTGATATAAATCACCATTTGTTATTTATTTAAATGAAAACCATTATTTATAAGTAAATTAAAATAATGGACAAAAAGTATATTTGTAGTCATGTTGTTTTGAATTTTTATTTATTAAAAATGATTATTTAGTTGCATGCCTAACCCGGTTTGGTGGTGGTTTTAATCAGCTGTGTCACGGATGCTGGAGGTAGAGCAACTATGCCTACAATACTATTACTTGCCTAGAAGACACAGAACTCCCGCTGAATGACCAGATAATGAGTGGAATGGGCATGATAGGGTGGGGAAACGCCTTGGATAAAAAATGCCAGCAACATTGCTGGCATTTGATTGTTGACCCAATATAGATTTACATCAGGTCGGTATTACTTATTGTACGTTTTCACTGTCACCGAATTCACCCGCAAACAACGCAGAAGATAAATAACGTTCTGCAGCAGATGGCAATACAACAACGATGGTTTTGTCAGCAAACTCAGGTAATGCAGCGATACGATTAGCCGCGACAACAGCTGCACCAGAAGAAATACCCACTAAGATACCTTCTTCTTTCATTAAACGACGTGCCATTTCAATTGACTCTTCGTTACTCACAGCTTCAACACGGTCGATAATTGACAAATCTAAGTTACCAGGAATAAAGCCTGCACCAATACCTTGGATTTTATGTGGACCGGGCTGAATAGGCTGTCCAGCTAACGCTTGGGCAATAACCGGTGAATCTACAGGCTCAACGGCGACAGAGGTAATGGTTTTACCTTGTGCTTTTAAGTAACGGCTCACACCTGTCAATGTACCACCAGTACCTACACCAGCAACAAATACATCAACTTCACCGTCGGTATCGTTCCAAATTTCTGGACCGGTAGTTTTTTCGTGTATTTCTGGGTTAGCAGGGTTACTGAATTGGCCTAGTACTAAATACTTTTCTGGTGCTGACTGGCGAATTTCTTCTGCTTTATCAATTGCACCTTTCATGCCTTTAGCGCCTTCAGTCAGTACTAAGTTAGCACCTAATGCTTTAAGCAGTTTACGACGCTCTAAACTCATGGTGTTTGGCATCGTTAGGGTTAGCTTGTAACCACGAGCTGCAGCAACATAAGCAAGCGCAATACCAGTGTTACCTGATGTTGGTTCAATCAGTTCGATATCTTTAGTTAACAAACCTTTCTTTTCGGCATCCCAAATCATGTTAGCGCCAATACGACACTTAACACTGAAACTGGGGTTACGAGCTTCAACTTTTGCTAACACATTACCGTTACTAACACGGTTTAAACGAACGAGTGGGGTATTACCTAAAGTGTATGAATTATCTTCGAAAATTTTGCTCATGGATTATTTGCTCCTATGGTTGCATTGTCTAATCATAATCGGCTGCACAATATTTAGAAGTGAAAGTTTGTTCTTCTTTATTCCTTTTAGTTATTAGCGATAATGCTGTTATACTAAAATGACGGTTTTAGGGGGCAAAATCGACGTTTAGGGTAAATAAACGCCTGTTGATGGTCTGACCATTATGCAAATTTAATTTAGTATGACGAAAACAAAATATAAAATACTAGAATAGCTGCAATAAGTTAATTCGCTCAACTGAGATGCGATAAGACTGATTTTGAGGGTGATGAGTGTAATGAAGGTCATCATGTTTAACTCAGGTCATGGGAACGTCTTTTCGTTGATGAGCATTAACTCACTCACTTACTAATAATGGTAGAGCAAAATGAATAAAGTTGTGATTTCAGGTAGCGGTTTATATACCCCACCTTATAGTGTGTCTAACGATGAATTAGTGACCTGTTATAACAGTTACGTAGATCAATTTAACCAACAGCATGCCGCCGATATTGAAGCGGGTAATACTGCTGCTTTAGCCTACTCATCAAGTGAGTTTATTGAAAAGGCTTCGGGCATTAAAAGTCGCTATGTCATGGTTAAAGAGGGTATTTTAGACACCGACGTGATGATGCCATTAATTGCCGATAAGCCGTCTGAAGCGTTATCAATGCAAGCCGAAATGGGTATTGCCGCGGCAACACAAGCGTTAGCGCAAGCTAACCTTGCCGCTGAAGATATTGATTTAGTCATTGTAGCGTGTGCTTATACCCAAAGAGCTTACCCAGCCATTGCGATTGAAATTCAACAAGCCATGGGGACCAAAGGTTTTGCTTACGACATGTTAGTGGCTTGTTCGTCTGCCACTTTTGCGATTGTCAACGCCGTTAATGCTATCCGAGGTGGAACCGCCAATCGTGTATTAGTGATTAACCCAGAATTAACTTCACCACAAATTAATTTCCGCGATCGCGATAGCCACTTTATTTTTGGTGATGTGGCTACTGCCGTTGTGGTTGAGCGTGCAGAGCTTTCAACCTCAGAACACGCGTTTAGCGTGTTGTCGACACGTTGTGTCACTGACTACTCAAGCAATATCCGCAGCAACTTTGGTTTTGTTAATCGTTGTGATCCCGCGCAAGCAAACAGTGCCGATAAATTGTTTCATCAACAAGGCCGTAAAGTGTTTAAAGAGTTACTGCCAATGATTTACCAACATTTAGATGCTCAATTTACTGATGAGCAGATAAAACCTGATGAATTTAAGCGTTTATGGTTGCACCAAGCCAATATAAACATGAATTTGTTTGTAGTGAAGAAGCTTCTTGGTGATAATGTTGAACCCTCACAAGCTCCTATCGTTCTTGATGAGTATGCGAATACAGCATCTGCAGGATCCGTGATTGCATTCCATAAATACAACCAAGACTTCAAAACCGGTGACTTAGGTTTACTGTGTTCATTTGGGGCAGGATATTCGATAGGTAGTATCGTTTTAGAGAAGTGTTAAGTGGCCGCGTTAGGCCACCGTAATTAAGGTGAATATGTTGCGTATATTGATTGTTGAAGACAGTACAACCGTATCTAAAATCTTAAAACATTTGATTATGCAAGAACTTGGCTACCAGGTCGATGTTGCTCCAGATATGTCCAGTGCTTTGGCTTTGTTGGAGCAACACCAATATTTTGTTGTGGTTGCAGACTTAAACTTACCCGATGCTTCAAATGGTGACATAGTGCGTCTGGTGTTATCGTCATACAAGACACCGTGTATTGTACTGACCAGTAATTTAGACGCTAACCAGCGCCGCGAAATTCTTAAGCTCGGTATTGTTGATTATATCCCGAAAGATAACCGATACAGCTATCAGTATGTCGTTAAGCTAATCGATAGATTGTATCGTAATCAGTACGTTAAAGTGTTAGTGGCCGATGATTCTGTGGTGAGCCGTAAGTTTGTGCGTATGCTACTTGAGCATCATTTATTCCAAGTCATTGAAGCCCATGATGGCGAAGAAGCACTCGCGATATTAGCACGCGAGCCAGATATTCAGCTGCTGATCACCGATTACAATATGCCAAACATCGATGGCGTTGAGTTAATCTTGCGAATACGCGAAAGCTATAATCGTGAAGACATCGCCATTATTGGTTTATCTAATGATAATGACGAGAGTTTGTCTGCAAAATTTATTAAAAACGGTGCCGATGATTTCTTGCAAAAACCGTTTGTGCATGAGGAGTTTCATTGTCGGGTGCTTAACACATTAGACTCGCTCGACATGATGCGTAACTTGTGGGCTAAAGCTAACCGAGACTATTTAACCAAAGCCTATACACGGCGTTACTTCTTCACTGAGCACAATGCTAAAGAGGGGGAGTTAGGGACCTTGTCTGTGGCATTAATTGATTTAGATTTTTTCAAAAAAATTAATGATACCCATGGCCATGATGTGGGCGACCAAGTGTTAATTGAGTTTGCCCAGCGACTCGAAAAAGCGTTTGGCGCTAATTTTACCGTTGCCCGCTTTGGCGGCGAAGAGTTTGTCGTGGCGTTTAAGGGATTAGACAGCACTAAAACCAGTACCTTAATGAACAAATTTCGGGACCAATGTGAAGCTAACCCTATTAGTACCACCGCAGGTGATTTATCGGTGTCGTTTAGTTGTGGCGTTGCGACCAGACATAATGAGTCGTTAGATCACACATTACACCGTGCAGACGAATTACTCTATCAGGCTAAAGGGGCGGGACGTAATCAGGTGATGAGCCAATAAAGCTGGCGCTATGACAATATCATGCCGTTGAATGTAACCATCAACGGCATTTTTATTGCTTGATTTATAACAACCACGCGTAACTCATTTTCATAAAAAAGGTTTTGTCATTTTGAGTCAGCGAATCTACGTCATCATTTGCAATAAAAGCATCTGAGTAACCAAGGTAAAATACACTTTGCGGGTTTAATTTATAACCATAAAGCAACTCATTACCTAAGTCTTCATAGAGGTGGTTTGGGCTTTGGTATAAATACAGGCTAGGGTCACGTTTAATGCGAGTGTAGACGCTGCTTAACCGAATAAAACTATTAAGTGTCAGTTGCCAATTTAATCTTAAATCACTGAGGTTTGCCGTAAGTAAGCGGCCATCGTCTACATCTAATGTTTGATAACGGTGTGAGATATCAAGCACTAACGATTCTGTAATTTTCCACTCAACACCAGGGTTAAACATATTGACCGAAGCTGGTCGGTTATTGGCATAATCAATGTCATCGCCAAAGTAGGAGTCCAGTTCTAACTTGAGTGAACCTATTGGCGTAAAATGAGTGTAAAACCAGCCTAAGGTTTCTTCAAACATGGTGGTGTTATCGTTAATGGCAATATTGCTTGGATCATGGCGTCTGCCAACTCTCTCGCGCGCTATAATCCCTGCAGCAATGTAACTTTGCAAACCGCCTTCAAACTCAATGAACATTTCTGTTTCTTGTTCTAGACGTTCATGATTTTGACTATGGGTAATATCCCAATCTCCGCCTAATTCTATTCGGTTAAAGAAATGGTTATCGGGATACCAGTTATAACCACCGCCAACCACAAATTTGGCTAAATCCACTTTATCAATAAAACCTAAATCGGCTCTAAAATCGCGGCCAATCGATTCATATTTGCTCGACACATACCAATTTCGGCGTTGATGTTCATAAGCGATATTGTACATACCGTCATTAAACTCACCGTCTTTATGGGTGCGCAAAACCCGTTCATTAATCGCGCATTCGCTAATATCACAATCACCGATAATTTGAGCGCAATCATCGCGGCCACAAAATTGATTAAAAAACTCATCAGGATACTGGGTGACAGAATGAGCGTATTGCGCTGTAAAGGTATCTTGTTTGGTCGGCTGATATTTAATGTCGCCGCTGACGAGGTAGTTATGATAATCATCGGCTTGCTTTAAGGTTAACAAACCGCCAACAGAAAATTGCTTACTGGGGTCAAAGCGGTACCGACTTGCCACGTTATGACTTGGATCATCTATCACCGCAATGTCTGAACTTAAATTGCCTGGTACCAAAAATTGACTTTGAATATCATTGGCGGCTAACACTGCAAAGGTATGGTCATCGGTTTTACTGGTGAGCTTTATGCCATAATCGGGCGAGCCAATATTACGGGTATGGAGTAAATCTAATTGGGTATCAAAATAGTCTTTGTTGTCTAAAAAGAAGGCGCGTTTTTCAGGAAAAAAGAGGGCAAAGGTATTGTTAACATCTAATTGGCCAGCATCGGCTTCGACCTGAGAGAAATCTGGGTTAATGGTGGCATTTAATAAGGTGGTTGGTGTTATCCCCCAACGTAAATCTAAACCAGCTTCTACGTTGGTATCATCTGTCCATGGCCCTGTAGGCGAAACATCACGTTGACTATTTTGGTTGGCAACCAGTGAGGGGGTCAGTTGCAAGTCTTTACCTTGAGTAGCGCCAGCAAGGCCTGAGGCAGTGCCGAGCTGGCAAAGCTGGCATGACACATTGCGATCAATTTGATGAGTCGACAAGCGATGTGTTTCGTTTCTTGGATAAAAACGCACTAGCTCGATTCCCCATGTTTGTACAGGGTGACGATCATCAAAGTTAAATAAACGCAGGGGCAACTGTATTTCAACTTGATAGCCCTGCTCGGTTATTTTACCCTTGCTATACCAAATACCATCCCAGGCATCACTTTCTTGGCCTGTGAGTTCATTTTCAATCGAATCGCTCTGTACCCCGTAGGCATTGATAAAAAACTGATAAGCCAAACGGGCATTGTTAAAGGTATCGAGCTTAATGCCCACCATATCGTCGCCCCATGCATTATCTCGATCTCTTAGGTTGGCGCGGATGTTGTCTGGTGTAGGGTCATGGGCAATAAAGGCAAAATACAAGCTGGTGTTCGAGGCAAACACTTTGGCATACGTATTAACAGGGGCAGCGGTATTTTCTGCGGGCGAGGTTTCATATTGCAGCATCACTTGCGCAGCCTGTTGCCAGGCGGCCTCATTAATGTCGCCATCAACGTCAATCTCTTCATTAACGGTAGGAATGTCTAGATGAAATTGTTGACTTGAACCAGCATGAACGTATGGAGACAATAGGTAAGTTAAAAGGCTTATAGCAAATAGCGCACGAAAAGAGTTAATCACAATTATGGTTTCTCGTTATTGTTATTTTGTGTATTGTCGCAAAAAATAGTGCATATGGCAGGTCTGACTTGTAAATAAAGTATCAATGAATTGTTACGGGTTGTGTTGTTGCTGATGAGTTTTTGCGATAAAAAAGCCCGCTCAATTGAGCAGGCCAGTGATGATTACTTGTCGATTACTCAGGGGCAATTACTGGGTGCTTATAGGCTTCGCGATATTTATCTACCCACATTGATGTTGCACCACAAATGGCTACAGGCATCACAATAAAATTAACGACAGGGATCATTGAGAATAATGTCACAGCAGCGCCAAAGCTGAAACTGGAGCCTTTGGTGTTCTTTAGTGCAAATTTCATGTCATTAAACGTGACTTTGTGGTTATCAAACGGATAATCACAATATTGAATTGCCATCATCCACGCGGTAAATAAAAACCATAAAATTGGCGCGGCAGTTTGGCCAATGACAGGCACCCAAAATAATACTAAAAACAGCAGTGCTCTGGGTAAGTAATATTTTAGTTTGGTCCATTCACGGCCCAAGACCCGTGGCAGATCTTTGACCATATCCATTGATGTGCCGGTATTTAAGCTTTTACCTGTGAGGTGTTGTTCTACTTTTTCGGCAAGTAAGCCGTTAAAAGGGGCGGCTAACCAGTTCATTACTGAGCTGAATATAAACGACATGACCACTAACATCGTTAGCACAGCTAATGGCCACAACAAAAATTGTAACCATGTAAGATAATCAGGTAGTTGGCCGTTCATCCAATCAAAAAGAACCGTTAGTTGGCCCACAGCAAGGTACATCGCTCCAGCAAAAAGGATGAGATTGATCATTAAAGGGATAAAAACAAACGAGCGTAAACCCGGCTGTTTAATCAATTGAAAGCCTTGAATAAAATAATTAACGCCGCTCTTCTTAATGCTTTGAGAGTTATTTATCATCTAACACGCCTATTTTGTGACTCATGCTGTTAATTTTGACCAGCCAACGGCAATAAAACAAGCGTTAAACTGTTTCAAAAGGATAAAAATCGTTACAAAATGCGGCTCAATTGCTAAAGTGAGCTGCTTTTTCCTTTTAATGCGTACCTGAACTGGCAACATGAGATTAAAACAAATAAAACTTGCTGGATTTAAGTCGTTTGTGGACCCAACTAAAATCCCTTTTGATAATGCGTTATCAGCAATTATTGGTCCAAACGGCTGCGGTAAATCCAATGTGATTGATGCCGTGCGTTGGGTGCTGGGAGAAAGTAGCGCCAAAAACTTACGTGGCGACTCGATGACCGATGTTATTTTTAACGGCTCATCTGCGCGTAAACCGATTTCAGTTGCCGGTGTTGAACTGGTATTTGAAAACTCCCAAGGCCGCTTAGCCGGACAATATGCCAGTTACCAAGAAATCTCCGTTAAGCGGCAGGTTAACCGCGACAGTGAATCAACCTACTTTTTAAATGGTCAAAAGTGCCGTCGTAAAGACATCACCGACCTGTTTATGGGCACCGGATTAGGACCGCGCAGTTATGCGATTATTGAACAGGGGACGATTTCCCGCTTAATAGAATCTAAACCACAAGAACTACGAGTATTTATTGAAGAAGCCGCAGGGATTTCTCGTTATAAAGAGCGCCGCCGTGAAACCGAAAACCGCATTCGCCATACCCGAGAAAATCTTGAACGCTTAAACGACATTCGAGTTGAATTAGGCGCGCAGCTCGACAAGTTATCACAACAAGCGAAAGCGGCTTTACAGTACCGTGAGCTTAAAACTAATGAGCGCCTACTACATAGCCAATTATTAGTGATCCGCTATCAAGAGTTATTAAGCCAAACTGACAAACTTGACCAAGAGTCGAGCGTGCTTGAAACACAAGCTGAACAGTTGCAAACAACCACCCTGCATAGCGAAACCATGGTGACTCAACTTAAACAGCAGCTTGAAGAGCTAAGTGACACTGAGCACAAGTTAGTTGAGCAGTATTATCTCACCGGCAACAACATCACTAAATTTGAGCAGCAACTTAAGCATCAACAACAGCAAGATACGCAGTTACAAGAGCAAATGAGTGCGTTACAACAACAAATTGCCACTGGTGAGCGCGCCATTGCCAATTTAAATGAGCGTTACCAACAACTTGTTGCCCAAGCGGATGCTTTAGCGCCACAAACAGAGCAAATTCAGGCTGAACTCGACCTCATTGACGAGCAGTTATCAATTGTTGAAGACGCCTGTGATGAACAACAATCACAACTCACCCAATACGCTGAAATGCTAGCGACCACTAAAATGCAGTTGGCATTGTCGCAATCGAGTTTGACTCATCAACAACAAAGCTTGCAACAAGATGAACGTCAAAAAAAGCAACTTGAACAAGAACTGTCAGCGCTAAATCAACAAGACAGTCAAACCCAGCTACACGAGACTGAAACCCAATTAACCGCATTGGTTCAAGCCCTTAGTACAACTGTTGAACAACAACAGGAACTTGAACAACAAGTCAGTGCGCAGCAGCATACGGTTGAGCAACATCGTGAGGCGTATCAAAGTCTCAAGCAAACCATGACTCATCGACATTCACGATTGCAGTTAATTGATGAGTTACTTGCTGGACACACACAAGCAGAAGGCCTGCAATTATGGCAAGTGGTTGATGTACAACCCGGCTGGGAGAAAGCTGTTGATATGGTACTGCAAGGGGTGAGCCAATTACCCGTGCTGAACCAAGCTCATGATGTGCCTACTGCTCAGCGTATTGGTTTTTCCCTGAATAAGGCGCTAAGCAATAAAGCGTTCAGCACTCAAGTTAACCTTACGCCGTGGTTGAAGTCTGTTCTCTGGGCAAAGAGCCTCGATGAAGCTACTCAGCAACTGCCTCACATAGAAGAGGATCAATACATTGCAACCCAAGAGGGCTACTTAGTCGGCCATGGGTTTGTGCTGAATCATACTCAATCAGGCCAGTCTGCCTTGGTGTTAAGTCAAGAGCGCAACGAGCTCAGTGCTGAACTACAAACGCTACAGCATCAACTTGACGCAGCCCAACAACAGCTCACTGAACACATGCAAAAAGCCGCGGCGGATCAACTTGCACTCGGCCAAGTACAACAGCGCAATCATCAATTACAAATACAACAAACTAAGTTGCAATCAACCGTAAGCAGTTTGCAACAACAGCGTGATGAAAAGCAGCTAAAGCAACAACAGTGTCATGATTTGCTTATTGAGCTTGAGCAAACGCATCGTGACAAGCAAATACAGATTGAAGCCTATGAAGTGCAAATTGTCAGCCAAGAGCAAGCGATGTCAGATGCCATCAATCAACACGAGGTGGCACAACATGCATGGCAAAATAGCCAAGCTAAATTACGAGAAACCAAAACAAAACGGCTAGAGGCTGTCAGCAAGCTGACACAACAACAAACGAAAGTGCAACAACATGCCACGCAACAAGCTCTTAGCCTGCAACAATTACAACAGCAAACGGAAAAACAGACCGAATTATCAAGTCAATACACTGTGCTGCAAAAAATGTTGCAAGACAACCAACATCAGCGTGGCGAGCATCAAATTGCCCAATTATCAGCCCAGTTAACTGACGCGCTCGAGCAACAGCAAGCCCTTCAGCTACAACTGCAACAAAATAGGGCTCAACAAGCCGAGCTGCAAACCAGTTTTGATAGCTCAGTATTGATGCAAAAACAACAGCTTGTAGCGTTACAAGACTTGACTCAAAAGATAAGCGCGTTAAAGTTACGTCGTGAGGGTTTAAAAGGGCAAGCAAATGCACAACTGCAATTACTGCAAGAGCAGCAAATTCAGTTACAACAAGTGATTGCCGACATGCCCGAACATGCAACGGCAAGTGTGTGGGCTGAGCAGCTCGAAAAGGTGAAACAAAAAATTAGTCGTTTAGGTGCGATTAATTTAGCGGCCATTGAAGAATTTGAAACTCAACGTGAGCGTAAAGCTTACTTAGACAGTCAAGATGATGATTTAAATAAAGGCCTCACCACGTTAGAAGATGCCATTAGAAAGATAGATAAAGAAACCAAAACCCGCTTTAAGGCGACATTTGAAGCGGTCAATCACGATTTAGGGCAGTTGTTCCCTAAAGTGTTTGGCGGTGGTCGAGCATACTTAGCGCTCACCGATGATGACTTGCTCGAAACCGGAGTCACCATCATGGCCCAACCGCCAGGTAAGAAGAATAGCACCATACATTTACTTAGTGGTGGAGAAAAAGCCTTAACCGCTTTATCATTAGTCTTTGCTATTTTTAGACTAAATCCAGCACCTTTTTGTATGTTAGATGAAGTTGATGCACCTTTGGATGACGCCAACGTCGAACGTTTTTGCCGCTTATTGCAAGAAATGTCACAAAGCGTGCAGTTTATTTATATCAGTCACAATAAAATAACGATGGAAATGGCTGATCAACTTATTGGCGTTACTATGCATGAACCAGGCGTTTCAAGGATAGTCGCAGTGGATATTGAAGCCGCAGTTGCCTTAGCCGACGCGGTATAAATTTGAAAGACAGGGATACTAATGAAAGATCTACAATTGGTGTTGTTTATATTAGGCGCGATCGCAATTATTGCGGTGTTAGTGCACGGTTTTTGGTCAATTAGAAAACAACAACCTAAATCAATGAAGCAAAGTCCGATGGCTGGATTTTACAAAAACCAAGCTCAACGTAGAGACTCTGAAGGTTTCGATGCTGATGGTATTGGTAAAGTGCGAGTACGCAAAGCTGACGAAGTAGAAGAACCGGTGATTAAACCGATCTTAAAAACCAATCTAAGCCAAAAGCCAACTGAGCCCAAATTAAATGATGCTCCGCTGCAAGATACATCAAAACAAGCGCTTGGCAAAACCGAGCAGCCATCGCAACAACCATTATTTGCAGATGACGATCAAATGCCAGAAGTGAAACCATCTGCTCATGCTTCTTTAAGCACCCCGAAAAAGATTGTAAATTCGTCAACCAGCACTGGCAAATTAGAAAGCTATACAGGAAAACCACTACCAACAAAACCTGAGCCAACAAAACCAGTTCCTACCAAAGTTGAACCGCTCATACTTGACGAGGCGCCACAAACAGTCAAAACCGAGCCTCAAGTTCAGTCTTCGGTTGCTGCTGAAGTTAAAGCCGACCCCGCACCGCAAAGCAATGCGCCAATTGAGCCAACCGATGTGTTAGTGCTGCATATTGTGGCGAAACCGGGAGAGCAAATTCATGGCGCTGAATTATTGCCAAGTTTGCTGTCGCTTAACTTTAAGTTTGGCGACATGGATATTTTTCATCGCCACATTGATAATGCAGGCACAGGAAAAGTCTTGTTTTCATTGGCTAATATGTTAAAGCCAGGGGTGTTTGACCCAGACAACATGGAGCAATTTGTTACCCAGGGCGTGGTGATGTTTATGACACTGCCGGCATATGGTGACCCATTAATGAACTTCACAATTATGCTTAATTCAGCGTATCAAATTGCTGATGATCTAGGGGCAGAACTGCTTGACGGCCAACGTCAACCTTGGTCTGACGCGACTAAAAAAGACTACATAAGACGTGTTAATGCTGCATAAGTAAAGCCAATATTGTTCTGATAATTAACGCTTTAAGGCCGCAGCTGCGGCCTTAATTGTTTTATTCCATAGGCAATAGTGGTCAATACAATTTGATGATACGAATTTAAGTTAACCCTTGTATGACGGATACCCAAATGCACCCAATTCAAACCGAAATGGATCAACTGACTCAGGCCATTAATCAACACAACATTCGCTATTATGTTGATGATGCTCCCTCGATCCCCGACGCTGAATACGACAGACTGATGCAACGTTTGATTCAACTTGAACGTGAATATCCGCAATTAACATTACCAGACTCGCCAAGCAAAAGAGTTGGCGGTATGGCGTTGCAAAAGTTTGATCAAATTCCCCATTTAAAACCCATGCTCAGTTTAGATAATGCGTTTGAACAAAGTGATTTTGACGCATTCAATAAACGTATTACCGATAAAGTCGATCAAGTTGATTATGTTTGCGAACCTAAACTCGATGGCTTAGCGGTGTCGATTACTTATCGTAACGGGGTACTTGAACGTGCGGCGACCCGCGGCGATGGCTCGGTTGGTGAAGACATTACAGAAAACGTCCGCACCATTCGCTCAATTCCGCTTAAACTGCGTGGCGAAGGCTTTCCTGAACTGGTTGAAGTGCGCGGTGAAGTCTTTATGCCTAAAGCGGCATTTGAGGCGTTAAATCAACGTCAAATCAGCAAAGGTGATAAAGTCTTTGTTAACCCACGAAATGCCGCTGCAGGCAGCTTACGCCAGTTAGACAGTAAAATTACCGCTTCACGCGCCCTAGGTTTTTACGCCTATGCTCTGGGTGTTGTCGAAGGCGAATCACAACCGATGCAATTGACCCATTTTGGCCAGTTAACCCAACTTAAACAGTGGGGGTTACCGATGAGTCCAGAAGTGAAAGTGTGTGACTCTGTCGAAAAAGTCTTTGCTTATTATCAAGATATTATGACACGTCGTAGTCAACTTGATTATGAAATCGATGGCGTAGTGATTAAGGTTAATGACATTACTAAGCAGCAGTCGTTAGGGTTTGTCGCCAAGGCTCCACGATGGGCCATTGCGTATAAGTTTCCGGCACAAGAAGAAATGACCTTGCTCGAGTCGGTCGATTTTCAAGTGGGCCGTACTGGTGCTGTGACACCTGTCGCTCGGTTAAAGCCTGTGTTCGTCGGTGGTGTGACTGTCTCTAATGCGACATTACATAATGCAGATGAAATCGCGCGCCTTGGCGTTAAAATTGGCGACACTGTAATTATACGCCGAGCAGGGGACGTTATTCCGCAAATTGTTGCCATCGTTGCAGAGCTTCGTCCAGATGATGCTCAAGATATTGTGTTTCCGCAACATTGCCCAGTGTGTCAAAGCGTGGTTGAACGTTTAGAAGGCGAAGCTGTTGCGCGTTGCAGTGGTGGCTTGTTTTGTGAAGCTCAGCGCAAAGAAGCCATTAAACATTTTGCATCACGTAAGGCGCTTAATATTGATGGCATGGGCGATAAAATTGTTGAGCAATTAATTGATAAGGAATTAGTGAAAACCCCAGCAGATTTATTTTCGCTTACTGCCTCAGCTGTCACCATGCTAGATCGTATGGCAATGAAGTCAGCCACGAATATCGTCAACGCGATTAAACAGGCCAAAACCACCACTTTAGCGCGTTTTTTGTACAGTTTAGGTATTCGAGAAGTCGGCGAGGCAACGGCGGCGAATCTTGCCCAACATTTTGCCGATTTTGAACGTATCCGCACTGCCAGTGTTGAACAATTGCTTGAAGTGAGTGACGTAGGGGAAGTGGTAGCCAAACACATAAGCCAATTTTTCGCTCAGCCACATAATATTGAGGTAATAGAGCAATTACTTGATGCAGGTATTACCTGGCCAGCGATAGAACAAGCAGATGAGTCGCAGTTAAGCCTTAAGGGGCAAACCTGGGTGTTAACGGGGACGCTAACCCAGCTTAATCGAAATGATGCCAAAGCGCAGCTACAAGCCTTGGGGGCTAAAGTGGCTGGCAGTGTCTCTAAAAACACCGATTGTGTGGTTGCCGGCGAAGCTGCAGGGTCAAAGTTAGCAAAAGCTCAAGAACTTGGCGTTAAAGTGATTGATGAGCAAGGGTTATTAGACTTACTCAATGCAAGCCATTAATCTGGTAATGATGACAATTGGAGTTATGACTATGGCCGCCGATAAGAGTATATTGTGAATTTTAGTCATATTACCTGGCTTGATGATCGGGGTCATATCAAGCCACCGCTATTTTTGTATTTAATATTGGTGTTTCTGGCTCGTGGGTGGTGTATTTTTGTTGCTTCACTCACTCAGTTTAATGATCGTTCCGGGCTTGTGCGGCTGTTTTACCCAGAAAAAACTGACTTTATCTTAGCGTTAGTTGCTGGTGTCGGTGCAGTGCTAGTGTATGGATTGATTATCGCTGAGCGAAAACGCAGCTGGCTAATATTAAGGCCATTTTTTAGTAAAAGTATCTGGTTTTTATGGGCTTTACTCATTTTAGATGGGGTATTTTTACTGCAAAGAATTGTGCATGATGACTATTTATTTAAACTCGGTTACTCACTCGATGCACTCTTTTTATTTTGGTCTGTTATTTATGTACTAAAATCAAAGCGGTTACATTACTACTTTGCCGATTGGGCTGTCGATGATATTGAACAGCCTGAGGTGACTGAAAAACGTAATAAACCATAATGGTATTATCGACCCAATGATATTCTCATTTCAGCCGAGTAGGCTATTGTGAAAGGATCACGACTTTGGCAAAAGCAGAATTAACCAAAATACCTGTATCGCAAATGGTTATCGGTTTAACCGTTAAGCTGCCTTTGTCGTGGACTAGCCATCCATTTTTCCGCAGTAAAGTAAAGCTAGAACAACAAGTGCAAATCGAGATGATTAAAGGTCTCGATGTCGAGTTTGTTTATGTTATCGATGGGTTTGATTTATTACCTGAGGTCGAAGAAGTAATAGAAGAGATCCCCGTCGAAGAAGAGCAAGTCAAAGAGATTGATTACCGCCCGTTAGCTAAAAAAAGTATGCGAGTCAGTCAGCAACGTTTTGTTAAGTCTGTCAATGACAGCCGTACTGTGTTTGGTAAGGTGTTGAGCGATCCTGAAGGTGCCTACCGTGAAGCGGCCACTTTGGTTGAAGAGTTAATTGAACATTTGTACGAAAGCGAAACGCCCCATCTAACCCTAGTAGGCAGTGGCGAAGTTGATGCGAGTGTAACTCAACATGGTGTTTCAGTTGCGGTTTTGTCTATGATGATTGCTTATGCGTTATCACTAAGCAAAAAAGAAATGCGTGATATTGCACTAGGCAGTTTGTTTCATGACATCGGTAAACTAAAAGTGCCTGAAGACATTAGGCGCAAACGAGGTGAATTAACCGATGTCGAAGCTAATTTTTTAAAAATGCATCCTAATTTTGGCTACGATATGTTAAAGCGCACGGGGTTATTTCCTGAAGCGATGCTCGATATCGTATTACACCATCATGAGTTTATAGACGGTAGTGGCTTTCCTCACCAATTAACTGAAGCAAAAATGTTAATCACTACGCAAGTTGTATCATTAGCTAATGATTACGAAACCTTGCTTAATCAATATCGTACTCCACAAGTTGCCTTAGGCATATTATTTAAAAATCACAGTAAAAAGCACAGTGATAAAATTATTTCGGTGTTGGTTAAAATACTTGGCATTTATCCACCCGGTACGATTGTACGCTTGTCTGATGACACTATTGCCAAAGTGATGATGACGACTTCTGATGTTAAACAACCTCATGTGTGGTCTTGTGATGTGCACGGCGCTGATCCCTCCTTTCGCTTTTTGCTCAATGAAGACGTGCAGGTAAAAGAGGTCATCAAGTTTGAAGAACTAACCGATGGCGCGGTTAAAACATTGCAAGCAAATAACCCGATTAGCTTTTACTTTAATCATTTTAACCATTAAATCATCAAGAGAAACAATGAATACAATAACTGTTATTGGATGTGGTTGGTTCGGTCTACCTTTGGCCAAACACCTCATTAATCAAGGTTTTCAAGTTAAAGCGTCGAAACGTAAAGTGGATGATTTAGTCTCGTTACCGCAATTAGGCATTGAAGCTTATCAGCTTGATTTAGCCAACGTTACCAGCGACATCAAATCCTCTTCATTATTTGATGCCGACGCTATTATTATTAATATTCCACCGAGACTTCGTCGAGGTGATTCTGATTACATTGCCTATTTAACCAAACTTAAATCATTAATGGGTACACGGCAGTATCAAAAGGTGATTTTTATCAGTACAACGGGTGTGTATCCCTCAGCAGATCAAACGGTAACTGAAGCGGATGCCAGCGCATTTAGTGATGCCAGCACCACATTGTTGCAAGCTGAAGCAATGTTTCTGGGAATGCCAAATAGCTGTATTGTTCGGTTTTCAGGTTTAATTGGCCCTAAGCGTCATCCTGGACGTTTTTTTGCGGGTAAGTCTGATGTGAGTGGCGCTAATATGGCGGTTAATTTGGTGCACTTAGACGATTGCATTGCTGCAGTTAGCTTAATTTTATCGAGTCATGACACTTTGCCGATTTATAATCTGGCCGCCCCGATGCACCCAACGCGTGGCGAGTTTTATGTTAAAGCGGCTGAACATCTTGGGCTAACACCCCCAGAATTTAATCAACAACAACAGCCAAATAAAGTGATTGATGGTCAGTTAATTTGTCGTCATTTAGGTTATGAGTATCGTCAACCTAATCCGCTTAAAATGCTTGATGCTTGCTAAACGAGCATAGGCTATAATAGCCGGCATATTTTGGATAAAAGGCAATTATTGTGACAACTCAAACTCAAGCGTTTGCATTACTCCCTGGTGATGAATTCGTAGAACTGTACAAAGTATTAAAAGTACAAGGCCTAGTAAATGGCGGTGGCGATGCCAAGCATGTTATTACTGAAGGTCAAGTGACCGTCAATGGCGAAATTGACACCCGTAAACGTAAAAAATGCGTGGTTGGTGACATTATTTCGTTTAACGGTGCAAACATTGAAATAGTTGCGGCGCAATAAAGGACAAATACATGCAATTCCCTGATGATGATAATGGCCAAATGTTGGCTGCAATGGCAGAAGCCGGTATTGATTTAACCCAGTCTCTTGAAGTGGACTTTTTCTTAGTGTTTGACGACCAGCGTGATGCAGAATCTGCTATTGAAGCGTTAACACAAACTGAGTTACAAGGCGAATTAGAGCTTAACTTTGACGAAGAAAGTACCAAGTGGGAAGTGATCGTGTGCCTACAAATGGTGCCAGAATATGATGCACTTGTTGCCAAAGAAACAGAGTTAAATAACTTTGCACAAGAGTTTGACGGTATTTCTGATGGTTGGGGCGTAATGCAACATCAACATGGCGACGATGAGTTTGCTGACGATGATGATCACGAATGCAATGAGCATTGCCACCACTAAACCTATTTAGGTGTCTAGTGATAAAAGCCGTTAATGCTCTGTATTAACGGTTTTTTTATTGCTCCAACATTAACAGATTATTCTTTGATTTCTTCAACCACTTCTTTAGTTTCTCGGCCAATGGCTTTTACCGTGTCGCGAGTGCCGTGTCCAATTGCTGTTGTGACCTTTTTGGTTGTGTGGCCAATTTCTTTGCCCGTTTCTTTTAACTGTGCACACGCTGACATGCACAACATAACAGCCAATTGTACTAATATTAAGGTGACTTTTTTATGCATTATCGTTGCCTATTAATCATTGAATAATAATCATATCATCTGCTTATTGAGAGAGTAATACTAATCCGCATTAGCATATGCTCTTTTAGCGAACGTTATCAGTGAGGTAGTCGAGGCAGCCTTTTGAGGGCATAGTGCACTATGTTAAGAAAGGCTAACAAAGAAGACCACGCTGATAAATTCGCCCTTCGGGGCTGCATCACAAACCCCATTACGGCTTCAAATGACTTTGATGTAGAATGACTACACCTGCAGTCATTTTCATTGTACTGGGTCTAGTGACGCAGCCTAAAATAGATCACATTCTAATAAGGATTGGTATAAGCTTAATGAATGTGTCAACTCAGGGGGATATTATGGATGTTAATGCCACAAAAATAGGCCAAATTATCTTTGTGCTCACCATTATCCTAGGGCCTGTTGACCTTTCAAGGTTGTTTTTGCAGCGAATTGTTGGCCATTTGTACAAGGCAGAGACTTTGAGGTGTAGTTATTCTACATAAAAAGTCGATAACGCAGTAAAAATGACCAACAAACGCTGCCCACAGGGTTCGGCTAAAAACGTTTTACTCTTTGTTGAACGGATTTTGCTTAGATGACTAGGCTACAATCCATTCGCCTCGATTAAAACGTTTTTAACTCGAACAAAATTCAACCAGCAAAGATCAACAGGCCCTAGTGTTATTTACCTTACAGTTTGCCCAAGGTAAAACGACTAATTTGCCCTTAATTGGTTTTTACGCTATTTTGCTCAATGTTATTTTTGCTCCAGCAGGTTGGATCTATTGTTGGTACTGGTCAACAAAACCTATATTACCCAAAAATAAACCCAACTAGGTACACTATTTATAATGGCGTATAGGTATGCCTTACCGTCTCAATAGGGGATAAATATCGCTGATTTAGCCGAACAATTCGCTGCAAAAACAACCTTAAAGATCAACCGGCCCTAGGTTGCTTAGCCACGGTTTATGGTTAAATCAGATACATAGCCGTGCTGCGTCGCGAGTAAAGCATTTTTTAGCATCAGCGCAGCTTCATCTGCGGTCATAAAGCTTGATGTGTCAATATCTTTGCCGCTGGTAGACCAAAAATCGGTCGCCATGCCACCAGGGTAAACCGCAACCAACTTCATTGGGCTACCTTTTAGCTCTACTCTTAATGATTCCACTAAGCCTTTTACAGCCGATTTTACAGCACAATATGTTGACTCGTTTGCTTTACCGATTTGTGCCGCAGTAGACATGACCACCACCACATTGACTTTTTGATCGCGATATCGGCTCACGAGCTCTCGTAATACTAAAATACTTGAAGTCAGATTGTTGTTGATGAGTTGGTTGATTGCTTGTGGGTCTTGCTGTTCAATCGGGCCAAAATAGCCACTGCCAGCACAATGAATTACCGTAGTCGGCGGTGAAGATAGCTGAGAAAACAAGCGGCTGACATCTTCTGCAACACATAAGTCAGCAGCTTGTACAGAGACATTGGCTTGTTCGGTTGGGCTGAGTTTCGCGATAACCGCCGCCAGTTTTTGTTCGCTGCGGCCACTAATCAATACATTGTGATTGTCGGCTGCATAACGTTGAGTGAGTGCCGCGCCTAAGCCGCTGCTTGCACCAGTAATAACTATCATAATAAACCTTTAGGCAATTTTTCACTAAGCTGGTCACTATACCAATGCGTATACAAACCGCAATCATGGCAAGAGTGAATGGCGGATTAAGTCCTAATTCAGTAAGTAACCTCAGCTCTGGATAACAAACGCCTTTCAAGCAGTCCTTTGCCTTCCTCACTGCGTTGAATTAACTTGCAATAGGCTAGCTATTGACGCGTTAATTCGCCTTGTTAGCAAAACAAATCACAAGCTTGACAGTGGATTTTAGTCAATCTATTGATTTATATCGTTATCAATACATCTCTTATCCAGAGTTGAGGTTAAGTATGAATAAATAACGCTTTGTATTTTGTCGTTAAAGATTGTCTAATAACGCCTTGTCATTTCTGACTCACGTTTGTCGCTATTTACGAGAACCTCCATGTTTGAACTCACACTCCAACTCGCGTTGATTTTATTTGCAGTCGCTTTGCTTGCCGGATTTATTGATTCAATAGCCGGCGGTGGCGGCCTTTTGACCATTCCTGCATTAATGTGGGCCGGCTTGCCTCCTGCAGCGGCGCTAGGTACTAATAAACTTCAAGCCTGTGGTGGCAGTTTTTTTGCCAGCTTGTACTTTGTTCGCAAAGGCATGGTGGATTTACGCAGTATGAGATTGTCGTTGATGTGTGCTTTTATTGGAGCGGCTATCGGTACTATTTTTGTGCAAATGATTGACGCTGAGTTACTTGAGCTGGTTTTGCCGTTTTTAATTTTAGCGATTGGTTGTTATTTTTTATTTTCGAAAAAAATCAGCGAAGATGATCGCCAACAAGTATTAAGCCCAAGTGTGTTTGCCTTTACTGCAGCACTAGGGGTGGGGTTGTACGATGGTTTTTTTGGTCCGGGTACCGGAAGCTTTTTTGCGTTAGCTTTTGTATCACTTGCCGGGTTTGGCCTTGCAAAAGCCACCGCACATGCCAAATTACTTAATTTTGCCACCAACATAGCGTCATTAATTTTCTTTTTAATTGGCGGCCAAGTGGTGGTGATTTTGGGGTTAATTATGCTGGTGGGGCAATCTATTGGCGCAACACTGGGGTCACGGTTAGTGGTGACTAAAGGTGTTAAAATCATTAAGCCTTTGGTGGTGGTGATGTCATTTGGCATGAGCCTCAAACTATTGTGGTCACAATATATGTAATCACCGTTATAGGCATCATTTGGATTGTTAACTCGCCACTCGTGTTGACAGTTGATTGTATTTTTAATTAAAGGGATTTTATGCGCATTATTCACACATCTGATTGGCATTTAGGGCAATATTTTTACGGCAAAAGCCGCGCCGAAGAACATCAGGCCTTTATGCGGTGGTTGCTAAGCCAAATTGAACAACAGCAGGTTGATGCATTGATTATTGCCGGTGATATTTTTGATACTGGTACTCCGCCAAGTTATGCCCGAACCTTATACAATCAATTTGTGGTGCAAATTCAACAAAGCGGTTGCCAATTGATTATTTTAGGTGGCAACCATGATTCTGTCTCTACCCTTAATGAATCAAGACATCTTTTAGCTTGCCTGAATACCACCGTGATACCAGGTGCATTTGACAGTGTTAATGAGCACGTTATGCCACTCAACAACCGTCAAGGTGAGGTGGGGGCTATTTTGTGTGGGTTGCCGTATTTACGACCACGAGATATGGTACTGAGCGAATCGGGAGAATCCTCGGGAGATAAACAGCGTAAACTAGGCGAAGCTATTAGCGATTTATACCAGCGCTGTTTTGAGCAAGCTTGTGCGTTAAATGCCACATTACCCAGCCCCGTTGCGATTGTGGCCACCGGACATTTAACCACCGTAGGCGCCAGTACATCAGAGTCGGTGCGTGATATTTACATTGGCAGTTTAGATGCCTTTAATGCGGCGCATTTTCCACCAGCTGATTACATTGCCCTTGGGCATATTCACCGCCCGCAAGTGGTGGCTAAGTCTGAACATATTCGTTATAGCGGCTCACCCATCCCCCTCAGTTTTGATGAGTTATCAAGCCAATATGAAACCAATAAGTCTGTGTTTCTAGTCGAGTTTATTGGCAGTAAACTTAACTCCGTTACGCCATTAATGGTGCCGCTGTTTCAGCCTATGCAAGTATTAAAAGGCGATTTAGCCAGTATTGAGCAACAACTGAGTGCTTTTGATGATAAACACACTACAGAACAAACCACTTGGTTAAGCATTGAAGTGTCACAGCAAGACTATTTATCTGATTTACAGTCGCGAATTGCCGACTTAACTCAAGACAAGGCAGTGGAAGTATTACAATTAAAACGGGCCCGTAGTCAACGTCAGCAACACATTAAACAACTGGACAACGAAACCCTATCAGAGCTGAGTGTCAGCCAGGTGTTTGCCCGTCGTTTAGCTCAAGAGCAATTTGAAACCGAAGCGCAACAAGCGCAGCTCAGTAGAATTAACCAATACTTCGAGCAAGTGGTCGCCGAGGTGGAGGCTGAGCGAGATAGCCAAGAAACTGCCGCAAGCCATGTGCTGCAAGAAACAAACAGTCCAGCAATGACTGCAAATAAACAAATGGTTAACGTGCAAGAGGGTGAACAAGGATGAAAATTTTAAGCCTTCGTTTTAAAAACATAAACTCTCTTAAAAATGAGTGGAAAATCGATTTTACCCAATCACCCTTTGCCGAAAACGGCCTGTTTGCGATTACCGGCCCAACAGGTTCAGGTAAAACCACCATTTTAGATGCCATTTGTTTAGCGCTATATCATCGCACGCCGAGATTAAATAACATTTCTAAAACCACCAACGAGCTGATGACGCGTGGTACTGCAGAATGCTTAGCCGAAGTGGAATTTGAGGTAAAAGGCGTAGCGTATCGCGCCTTTTGGAGTCAGCGCCGCTCTCGGGATAAAGCTGATGGCAACTTGCAAGATGCACAAGTTGAACTGGCTAAGTTAAGTGACGGTAAAATCCTTGCCAGCCAGATTAAACGCAAAGCTGAATTAGTCGAAGAAATTACTGGCCTTGATTTTGCCCGCTTTACTAAGTCGATGATGTTATCGCAGGGGCAGTTTGCAGCGTTTTTAAATGCCGATGCCAATGACCGTGCAGAACTATTGGAAGAACTGACCGGTACTGAAATATATGGATTAATTTCTGCGCGAGTACATCAACACTTTAGCGATGCAAAAACCAATTTAAAAGTGTTAGAAGCCAAGTTAGGCAGTGTTGAATTATTAGATGATGAGCAGCGTAAAGCACAAGAGCTGCACATTGAGCAACTCAACCAAACTTTAAGTGAGCAGCAAACGCAGGTATCCCTATTTAGCGCGTATTTAACTTGGGCCGATAACACGCAACAAGCACAAACTGCGTTACGCCGCGCCAATGAGCAAAAACAACAAGCCATTGAGCGCCAGCAGCAACATCAAGGTGAACTGATACAATTGGCACACAGCGAGCCTGCTCAGCGCATAGCCCCTTTATTTGAGCAACAACACAAAGCGCAGCAAAAAGTCACGGCCTTAGTTACGCAAATAACTGAGCTAGGTGAGCAGACGCAGTTAGCACAATCTGATTTACTGACCCATCAGACCCAACATCGTCAACATCAGCAACAGCTTGAACACAAGAGCCAAGCACATAAAGCCTTATTGACCTTAATTGACCAACAAGTCGTGCCACTTGATCAACAGATCCAACAGGTTAATTATCAGCTATCGCAGGTGTTATTGGGTTATCAGACGACTCAGTCACAACAACACAAAGCGCAACAACAGCAGCAACAACTGTTAAGCCAGCAACAATCACTAGACGCTGATAAGCAAAAAATTGAACAACAACTTAATGCGCTGCCACAGGGGCAAGATATTGAAAAAGCCTTTGGCGCGTGGCAATCGCAATACGCACAGGTGCAGCAATTAACTGAGCAACTGACGCAGCTTGAACAGCAAAGGCAACAACATCAACTCAGTACCGAGCAGACACAGGCTTCGTTAGACCAATTGAGTCCACAAATAACGCAAGCGCAATTGGTACTGACACAAATACGCGCGCAGCAAACTGAGAGCCAACAAGCATTGGCAAACTTATTGGCCGGTGAAGATGAGTCGCAAATCAGCGCGCAATATCAGCAATGTGTTGACCAACAAGCTGGGCGTTATCAGCTTGGCCAACTGTTTACGCAATTTTCACGCTCACAACAGCAATGCCAGCAATTGAGCCAAGAGTCGGCTCAGTTTGGCAGTGAACTGCAAGCTACCACGCAATCATTAATTGCCGTTCGAGCGCAGTGGAGTGATAAAAATCAACAGGTTAAAGATGTACAAACCTTGTTACAACAAGAGCAGCAAATCGCTAATTTGACCTTAGAGCGAGCCAAATTAAAAGCAGGCGAACCCTGTGCCTTGTGTGGGTCGACTGAGCATCCATTAGTGGAGCGCTATGAGGCGCTTAATGTGTCAGCCACTGAGCAACGGGCACAACAATTACAAACTGAACTCGACACCATCAAAACGCAAGGTGAGCTGCTTAAAAACCAACAAACTGCACTGCAAGTCAAATTTGATCACAGCGCAACGTTGCTTAAACAGACACAAGCCGAATTGCTCAATATCGAACAACAATGGCAACAGCAAACTCATGCCTTGTCTGTGAGTTTAGCCCTCGATACTCAACAGCAATCAATGTTGGATGACTATATTGCCACAGCTGACACTCTGCAGCAGCAATTAGCGACAAAGCTCACTCAGCTCAATCAATGCCAAAAAACCTTGCATCAAGATCAACAGCAATGTGTTCAAGCAGAACAAGCCTTGAGCAAACTAATTAATCAGCAAGGTTTGCTGACACAACAACTTGAAAATGCCAAACAAAGTCTTGTGGCACAACAGCAGCGGATTGACACCCTAACCGAGCAACAAACTGATATGGTTAATCTGCTCACAAAGCAAATAACCGCCAATGGGTTGAGCGCGCCAACGCCTCAAGAAGTCACGCAGTGGTTAGTGGCATTACAACAACAGTTAACAGATTGGACCGAGGCGCAACAACAAGCGGTCGATAACCAACAACAATTGACGATAACCCGCGAGAAGCTGACCACTCACCAGCAACAACTCGCCGAGATAAATGAGCAGTTAACCGCCAAGCAGCAACAGGTAGACCAAGTACAAGGCCAACTTGAAAGCTTACAAGCCAAGCGTCAAAGCTTGTTTGCAGACAAAGTGGTTGATGATGAAAAGCAACTCAGCCAGCAGACGTTAGAGAAAGCTCAGCAACAATTGGCACTTGCAGAACAGCAATTACAAGCGGCAGATAAAAAACATTCAGCGTTAGGGGTTCAGTTGCAGGGTGTGACTCGGCAAAAGGCCGAAGCAGTACAAGAGTTACAACAACTGCAAGCACAATGGCAAGATGCGTTACAACAGAGTCCATTTACCGATGAAACAGCGTTTAATGCCGCATTATTGACACCGCTTGAGCGTGAAACATTACAACAGCTTAAGCAACAACTCGATAATGATATTGTTAAAGCAAGCACCTTAGTTGAGCAAGCTTTAGCAAGGCAAACTGAGCTGACTCAACTCGGTAAACAGCATGCTTATGATGTGACTCAACATGAGGTTATTGCACACAAGCACCAAGCGCTCGACGCTGAAATGCAGCAACATAAACAAACCTTGTGGCGTTTAACTCACGAACTCGAGCAAGATGCGAGCAAAAGGGCAGGGCAGCAACAACTGCTAATTGAACAGGCTCAACTGCAACAAGAATACGATGATTTAGCTTATTTACATTCGTTAATAGGTTCACAAAAGGGCGATAAGTTCCGTAAATTTGCCCAAGGGCTTACTTTAGACCATTTAGTGGCGTTAGCAAATCGGCAACTAGAACGCCTCCAAGGACGGTACTTATTGGAGCGCAAAGAGTCTGACGCGCTTGAACTGCAAGTGCTCGATACCTGGCAAGGAGATGCCGTGCGCGATACTAGAACCTTGTCGGGAGGCGAAAGCTTTTTAGTGAGTTTAGCCCTTGCATTGGCGCTTTCTGACCTTGTGAGTCATAAAACGAGCATTGACTCACTGTTTTTAGATGAAGGCTTTGGTACGTTAGACAGCCAAACCTTAGATACTGCGCTAGACGCTTTAGATAATCTTAATGCATCGGGCAAAATGATCGGGGTGATTAGTCATATTGAAGCGATGAAAGAGCGGATCAGTGTGCAAGTAAAAGTGAATAAAATGAACGGGCTCGGTATCAGCAAATTACAAAGTGAATTTGCTGTTGTAGGATAATGATCGGCTTCAAACTCCCATGATTGCTGCAATCAAGTTCAAATTAATTATTAATTAAATGACATTTTATATTTGTAATATGATTTTTCTTTGATATAAAAGAGCGTTGATATGCAGTTTGAGTGCAAAAGTCGGTGTTTTAAGCATTTTACCGGACGGCGTAGTATCAAACATTGGGGCATATTTTTAATAAAAATGATGTGAAGGCATGGACTTAGTTCTGTGCGCTATTTCGCAATAACAATTTGCAGTAAAAGAAAAACAATAAATATAAAGCGGTCATCTTTTAGGGTGGATTAGACATTGCTAACGAATAAGATTATGGGTTTCCAAAGACCAGATGTAAGTTCGCTGAACTTACCTAATATACATAAGAAGTTATTACTGGCAAGTGTGTTTGTGGTTGGTGCCGCGTTGTTATGGCCAACACAACAAGAGTTTTCATCTCAACGTATTCCTGTTGCTATCGATATTGATTCACTATTACCGCACATAGCACAGCAATCTCAAGTGCCCGCCGCTATTCAACAAGTGACCCCAATATTAGATCGCATGATTGAACCCGGTGACACCTTAAGTCACTTGTTTGAACTTGCCGGTATTGATCAACGCACCATGTATAAAGTGCTAGAGGCCGACCTAGAAGTACTGGCGTTAGATACATTATTGCCAGGCAACCGTATCCAGTTTTGGGACAATGCCAACGGTGAACTTGAGAAATTGGAACTGTATTTTAATCCTGCTCATCAAGTGGTGTTTACTCGCTTTGAAGATGGCAGTTATGAAGTGAACGACATCCACATTGATGGTATTTGGCAAAATCGTATTGTCGGTGGTGAAATTAACGGCTCATTTTATGTTTCGGCCAAAAATGCAGGCTTAAGTGCTGGCGAGATCCAAAAAGTCGAATCATTATTAAAATCGAAACTCAACTTTTCACGTGAATTACGTGCCGGCGATACCTTCTCGGTGTTGGTCAATGACCAATTTGTTGAAGGTGAACCCACGGGGGTAACCTCAATTGAAGGTATTCGAATCAATACTGGTCGTCGTGACATTACCGCGTTTCAAAATACCGATGGCAATTACTATGATGTTAACGGCCAGAGTTTGGCGCCAGCTTTTCAACGTATTCCGTTAAATCGTAAAGTACGTTTAAGTTCGCGCTTTAACCCTAACCGTAAACACCCGATTACCGGTCGTGTTCGTCCCCATAACGGTACTGACTTTGCCACGCCTATTGGCACCCCAGTGGTTGCGCCAGGAGAGGGGGTTGTCACCATGGTGACAAAACATGCGTTTGCGGGTAATTATATTGTGATTGAGCATGACAACAAGGTGCGTACGCGTTACTTACATTTGTCGAAGTTTTTAGTCAAAAAAGGCCAACGAGTCACTCGCGGTCAAGTGATTGCTCTCTCGGGTAATACCGGTGCATCAACCGGCCCACATTTACACTATGAATTTATTGTTAATGGTCGCCCAGTCGATGCAATGAAAGCCAATATTGCAGAAGCAAAAGTGTTGCCTAAAAAGCAATTGCAAGAGTTTCAGGCATTAGTGCGTAGTCGAACAATGATGATGGACTTAGGTTAATCTTCACTGACTCTTTATTGTTCAAAAGACCATAATAAAAATGCAGCCTTAGAGCTGCATTTTTTTCTTAGATTATTAGCTGTTTATCGATTTTTTCTTCGCCTTCTTTTGAACAGCGCGACGCGATCTTGATGGGGCGTTCACATGAAAGCCATGAGGTTTCCTTAGCGAAGTACTTTCGCCGAGCTGGGTATCGATGACAAACTACCTCAGTACGATTCAACCCGTGGTTTATCAACATGTTTGACTGGTCGCTTAAATCCCATTCAAATGTAGGTAAAAAATAAAACAATGAAACAGAATATTGTCCATATTGCTCTTGTGGTAAAAGATTACGATGAAGCAATTGATTTTTACGTAAATAAATTAAACTTTGAGCTTATTGAAGACACTTATCAAGCTGAACAAGATAAGCGCTGGGTTGTTGTCGCGCCGCCAAACTCACACGGCACGGCGATATTACTGGCTAAGGCATCAAAGCCTGAACAGCAGGGTTTTATTGGTAATCAAACGGGTGGTCGCGTGTTTATCTTTTTGAATACTGATGACTTTTGGCGTGATTACAAGCGGATGAGATCAATTGGTATTCACTTTGTGCGTGAGCCACAACAACAAGACTACGGAACTGTTGCCGTGTTTGAAGATTTGTATGGCAACCTGTGGGATTTACTTCAGCTAAATCCCGACCACCCAATGGCAAAAAGGTAGTTATTAACAGTTATCTGCTTATAAGCTCTAATGCTATTCATCCATTGTCATTTTACTCAGCTTGCGGGTTCATCGCTGAATTTATTGCTTAACATTATCTGCATCGGCTTCTGTTCTTGGGTCCATTTCATAAGCCGTTGGACTGGCCATGTCGGTGACAGCCCGAAAGCTTTCTTTGGTTTCGAGGCTTGCCGGGATTGTGTGGCTACGGCGTCTTAATAGCACGATGATAAAAAAGGTGGCAAGGCATACACTGGTAAAGGCGTATAGCCCTTGAGCACCTATGATCCCCATAGCAAGTGATGCGATTGGTGCACCTATGGCAGACGATAAGCCAAGCGTGATGAGCATGGCACTGCTTATTTCAACAAAATCTTCTGAGGTCGCGTTGTCGTTAGCGTGAGCTAAGCATATTGCGTACAACGTCATACAGGTTCCTCCCCAAAAAAAGGCTGAAATTGCAGCAGGCCAACCGCCAAAGGTGTTGACAACGTAGGGAAGGCCGATAAATAACAGTGACACCAAAGCACCTGCCAGCGCTGTCAACATCAAGACACTTCGTCGATCAAAACGGTCAGAAAACTTGCCCAAAGGTACCTGAAAACAAGCACCACCAAGCACTGTTGCGGATAAAAATGCGCCCAATTGAATACTGTTAAAACCATTATCTTTAGCGTAAATAGGGGCTAAAGCCCAAAATGCACCTGTGACAAAGCCTGCCACCACCGCGCCAATCAATGCAACATGAGAGTGTTGCCACACCTTAGGCATATTCAACTTGACTTGTTTTACCACCGCAGGTGCTGATGAACGTGTTAGTGACACCGGAATAATGGCGATAGAGATAAAAATAGCGGCAAGACCAAATAGCATCGATTCACGCTCGCTGCCTAAATTAAACAGTTGTTGGCCACACATCACCATGACTAGATTTAATGTGGTGTAAATAGACAATATTGAACCTCGGTTACTTGCTGATGATGTACCGTTTAACCAACTTTCGATAATCATATATAAGCCAGAAATCATCACTCCTATTAAGAATCTCAACAACATCCAACTGTAAAACTCGGGCAGTAAAGGAAACAGTAAAATGACGACAGAGTAACAGGTTGCCAATACTGCAAAACTTCGAATATGGCCCACTCGTTTTAACATCAAGGGTGTGGCCAAACAGCCAGAAACAAATCCCAAAAAGTATCCTGAACCCGTTAATGCCACTTGTGTATCACTAAAACCAGCACCACTGGCTGCAATGGGCAGTAATGTGAGCAATAAACCATGGCCAAGAATTAAAAATGCATTCGATATGAGTAATGCTGAAAGTGGGATTAATGCGTTTAACATGTGACTCCAATAGGTTGCTTATGCAGTAAATGATTAATTTACATGGTAAGAACCAAGGTTGATTGTCATAAGATCAGAATTAGCCCTAGGGCCTGTTTGATTAAGCTCAATAGCGCATTCTGGTACAACGCTGCGTGCGACATAACACAGAACGGGGCGATGATGTTGCAAGACACGCCAGTGGTTATTGCTTAAATAGCCTGCGATAGCACATTTCAGTGCGACATAAAATGAAAGGAAGATTTATGCCAAGTCTAGGGGTAATATTTTTACATTTTGAATCATGGTCTTGAGGTTTTTTCAGTGATTTTTTTGTGCAGATGTCTATGACAATGGTGTAATGTTGAGCAGCATTGCACCGAAATCGAACAATATTGACCCTTTATATCTATCAACATGGCTAAATTAATTGTTGTTATTGGATTTGCTCACAAAGAGGTTAAATTGTAAGTTTATTCGGGCTATGTTTGCCTATATTAGATCTGCTGAGTTGAAAATAATGTGCAAGCCTAATCACGTATCTTACCGTTTTAAGTCGTTACTATGCCTGTTTGCCAGGGCGTGATAATTGCGCCCAGGCAACTGATTTTGATACTCAATTATTGCTTGACTGCGTATTGCTACAGGTTAGCGATTAAACTCAACTTTACTTATGTGCAATTAGAGGAACTCGGTTTGAACATTGAAATTATTGACCAAGAAGCCAACGATGTGGTGGGTCAACTCACTGCTGGTTTGCGTCAATTTAACGTTGAACATTTAGGTGATGAGGCAACACAACCACTGACAATCGTTGCAAGAAACACTACAGGTGACATTGTTGGTGGCGTAGTAGGGCGAACTATTTACAAAAACTTGCTGATTAATTTGGTGTGGATTGATGCACATTATAGAGGGCAAGGCTTAGGTCAAAAGTTGATGCAGGTAGCACAAACGCAAGCCATTAAGCGGGGGTGTCTGATTGCACAACTTGATACCCTGGATTTTCAAGCGCCAGGGTTTTATCAAAAATTAGGTTTTATCATCATAGGCACTGTGCCTAAATTTCCGGGTAGCCCTGAGCGTTATTTTATGATGAAACACCTGTCTTGCAACGAAACCAACGAGGGTTAAATGGATCTCAATCAAGTCACTTTACCTGTATTTGACATGAAAAAAGCGGTAGCCTTTTATCAAGTCTTGGGGTTTACCTTAATCGTTGATACGCCACATTATGCGCGCTTTGAATGCCCGATGGGGCAGAGTACATTTTCGTTATCATTAGCGCCTGAATCGACGATGAATGGCGCGGTGATTTACTTTGAGCATGAAAAGTTAGATACCTGGGTAGATGACTTGTTAGCAAAAGATATAGAGTTTGCTCAACTCCCAACTGATGAAGCGTATTTGTGGCGAGAGGCGGTATTGTTTGACCCGAGTGGTAATAAGTTGAAGTTGTACTGGGCGGGAGAGAATCGTTTAAATCCGCCTTGGCGAGTTAATTCATAAACCGGAGCGAGCCGCTGCCAGAGTTTACTATACTGCGTTGTGGTTAGGTGTAATGACGTTATCGTAATGTTAATGGGGGGGCTAAGCGATGTGCTGTCGCATTAACCCCATCATAATCAGTTATAACTCGATGAAGATATCTTCAAGTGCTAAACGTGCTTTAGGTAGACCGTGATTATAGTCTTCGCCATCCATGTGATAACCCATGGCTAAGGCCACGTCACATACATAACCCTCTAATTCGTGTTCAAACTCTTTACCAATTAAGGTGGCATCGACACCTTCCATTGGGGTTGAATCAATCCCTAAACGTGCCAGTACATGCAAAGTATTACCTAAGGCTATGTAGGTTTGTGCTTTAGTCCAGTAGCCGTTATAACCACTTTCATCAGTATTAACCTCTGCAAAGGTAAACCCACCATTGAGCATATTATCAAACATCTCAGCCGGTAAATGGCCTGAGCTGACTTCGATATCCACTACTTTTTTGTACTGTTCTTTAGTAAAACGAGGATTGTAAGCAAATAAAATAATATGTGATGCCGCTTTTGCATGGTGTTGGTTAAATTGATACATGTTGGCATAAGTGTCATGAAAACGCTGCTTGGCTTCATCACTTTCTATAATGATAAATTTCCATGGTTGTGCATTAATTGAAGAGGCAGATAAACGCATTGCTTCTTTTAGCACGTCCATATCTTCAACAGATATACGTTTGCTTGGGTCATATTTTTTGCAGTATAGCGGTTGTTTAGATCTTGAATGATTTGATGAGACATGTTTTTCTCCACATTAATATTTAAGCACACACTTTGATGTTTTATAAACGAATTGTGATAGCGAACTAAAGCCTGTAGCTTTCTAAGTTGTGTGGATAATAAAGGTCATCACGCCGAATAGACATATTCATATCGTCCAATTATTATGGATAAATAGGTCCACAATAAGCTGTCTTACGACACAGCAACAAGGGCATTTGTAACCAAATGTTAAGCGAAGATGTCACTCATTAGGGTTAAGTGTGCAAATAAGCGATAGGCGTTAGTGTGAGCCGGGTAGGCGGTTTTACAAGGTGTGAAGCGTTGTTTAATACGCGAGGCTTAAGCGTAAGGCGATTGCCCTGCTTCTTCGGCGACAAGCCATACTCGCATATCAAACTCGAGCTGATGATAGTCTGGCAGCATAAAGGTGCATAATTGATAGAAGGCTTTGTTGTGGTCTTTTTCTCGCAGATGGGCGAGTTCATGCACCACCACCATTTGCAACAGTTCAAATGGGATCTGCTTTAAGCGTGATGAGATACGGATTTCATTTTTAGCTTTCACTTTACCGCCTTGGCGTCGATTGACATAAGAATGTAACCCAAGTGCGTGGTGGCTGACGTTAATTTTTTCGTCAAAAATCACTTTGGCTAATGGATCCGATTGGCGCATATAGGTGTTTTTCAACTCGATGGTCATATCATACAAGGCTTTGTCAGTGCGGATATCGTGCACGCGCGGGTAGCGACTTAAAAAATGTGCGCCTAATGCATTAGTATCAACCAATTGACGTATTTGCTCGACGATGTCAGCGCGATAACCGCTCAAGAAGCGTAATGCACTGAGCTCACTCTGACGCTGTTTAATATCAGCGCTGGTAATGAGTTTGCTCATGTCTGTTTTGGGCTTTAATGCTTGGCTTGCCGATTTTAGTGGCATTTTAGGCGGAGCTTGACGGTTTTTAGGTTTGTTGTCTGACATGAGTGCAATTTGCGTACTAAAGTAAAGTGAGTGGTAATGACATGATAGTGGGTTACTGATTATTGCAGTAACGCCACTATCATGTCGCAGACTTACGCTTTACCAAAGATAATGCGGTTGTGTTGTACATAAGCCACATCAAACGCGTTTTGTTGTACGCGCTTAAGATCTAACGATTCAAAATCAACCTGCGGTGGATTACGCTTTAACTGCTCTTTAATCGCAACGGGGCTAATGAGGTTAACGGGAAGCTCAGTTAATTGAATCGCAGCTTCAAGTTTAAAACTGGTGGCGCTACCGGCTAATTTACCTTTTTGTTCACGTTCAATAATGACAATTTGATCAACTTTGTAATCTTCCATTAGTTTGTGGAATGCAAAGTGAAACTCACGAATACTCTCAGTTTCATTTGAGTTTGATACGCTAAAAGACACTTTACGACACGCGGGTACGTTGAAGGTTTCGCCTTCATAAGTCAGCATGCTGATAATGGCTTCGCCACCCTTTAATTCTACACCACAAATTTTCATGTTAATCCTTACTGTTTCTATACTGCACACCCATTTACGCAGATGTGCCGTTGTGCTTTGAGTTGCGCAAATAGTCGTGCGCATCCTTTTATATTGTGTGCTTAAAAGACGTTTATTGTTCCAAATTGAGGATATTTAGTCTTCTGAGCTGTTATTTTCTTCAATAATTTGAATGGGTTTGGCTTTACGGCGCATTGGTGCGTCACCAACGTCAACACCGGTAATAAAGCGTTTGTCGCGCTTAGGTGCGGGTTGTGCCTTTTTGGCCTTACTGGCTTTATTGCCTGGTGCGACCTTGGTTTTGCTGGTGGCAGTTTTACCCGTAGTTGGTTTATCTTTTAAGCCACTGAATTTGGCTTTCATGCCCTCGATAACAGTGAGGTCAAAGTTTTTACGTAAAAATAGCTGCACTTTTTTAAAGCTGTCCCAATCTTTAGGGCCAACAAACGAGATTGCATCACCTTTAGCGCCAGCACGACCCGTTCGGCCAATGCGGTGTACGTATTCTTCTGCAAATTTTGGCATGTCAAAGTTAATCACTAATGACACGTTAACTAAATCTAACCCACGCGATGCCACATCGGTGGTGACCAGTATTTGTGACTGACCACGGGCAAACTTGTCCATAATTTGATTACGCGCAGATTGCTTTAAGTCGCCACTCAGTGCTGAAGTGGCAAATCCTTGCGATGCAAGTAAAGTGGCTAAACGGTCTGTGTCGGCACGTGTTGCAGTAAAGATGATCACCTGCTTGTGCTGTTCTTGCTTAAGAATGTGTTGTAACAGCGCTTGTTTGTGGTCTAAGTGATCCGCAAGGATGATGCGCTGCACAATATCTTTATGCTCAGTGTACGACTCACCAATAGCTACATGGCTTGGCGTTTTAAGTAAAGTAGCAGCAATTTCGTTGATGCTGTCATGGTCTAGGGTGGCAGAGAACATTAACGTTTGGCGACGCTTATGATCAGCTGCATTGTTAATGGCTTTTAACTGCGGTGCAAAGCCTAGGTCTAGCATACGGTCTGCTTCATCAAGTACCAGCAATTCAAGCCCGTTTAAATACAAATGGCGTTGTTGTAGGTGATCGGCAATACGACCGGGTGTAGCCACAATAAAGTGTGGGTCACGCGCTAATGCTTTAGCTTGGTCGTTAAAATTTTCACCGCCTAAAACGCTAATGGCTTTGTATTGGGTGTTGGCGACTAATAAACGCAGTTGCCCATAGACTTGCTGGGCTAATTCGCGCGTTGGCAGTAGTACTAATACGCGCGGATCTTTTTTAGACAACGCTTTTGTTGAGATAACTCGTTGCATAGCAGGCAATAAAAACGCCAAAGTTTTACCTGAACCTGTTTTAGACGAGGCCATTAAATCTTTACCTGATAAGGCTATGGGCAGTGCTTGTGCTTGAACATCGGTCGGCGTCGTAATGCCAAGGTGTTTTAAACTGTCAAGCAGGCGCTTGTCCAACGAGAAATCGGTAAATTGCAAAGGTAAATCCCCTAAAAAATGATAGCCACGGATTATAGCTGTTTCACCGTGCTATAGCCAACAAGAGTCGCTTTCGTTATGCTATTTTTTGACAGTCATCATTTGTATGTCAAATCGATAGGAAGATGGTTTTTTCCATAAACGATTAACGTTGAGTGATGGTTACCATAGTGTGTTGAAAGGAATAAATATGACAAAGCCGACGGTCGGATTAGCTTTAGGCAGCGGCGCCGCAAAAGGTTGGGCGCATATTGGGGTCTTAAATGGATTAGCCTCGTTAAATATTTATCCAGATAAAATCGCTGGCTGCTCTGTGGGCGCATTGGTTGGGGCTGCTTATGCCAATGAACATTTAGCTGAACTCGAAACCTGGGTCAGTGGTTTTTCTAGCTGGGATGTGCTCGGGCTAATGGATTTAGGCTGGCGTAAAGGCGGATTAATTAGCGGCGAAAAAGTGTTTGATGTTTTAGCGGGTCGTATTGGCGATCTCAACATTGAACAGCTCAAACGTCCTTTTGCCGCCGTGGCGACTGATTTATATTCTGGCCAAGAAATTTGGTTCAGAGAAGGGGACTTACGTCATGCCGTGCGAGCATCATGCTCGATGCCGGGTTTTTTACCTCCAGTTCAACAAGACAATCGGTGGTTAGTCGATGGCGCGGTGGTTAACCCTGTACCTGTGTCGTTGTGCCGGGCCATGGGCGTTGATATTGTTATCGCCGTCGATCTAAACGGTCATCGCCGTGGTCATATGCACATGTTGCCAGAGCAAATTAAAAGTCGCCAACCTAAGCCATCAGAACCCATAGCAGAAAAAAAGCAACTTGAGTCGGGGTTTATGGACTTATGGGGCAAAGGTAAAGACTACATGAGTGGGTTAACCGATAAGTTTTCGCTTGGCGGCAGTAAATCACATCCTGGGATGATTGCGGTCATGTCGCAATCGATGGACATTCTTGAGCAGCGTCATAAACGGTCTCGCTTAATGGGCGAGCCGCCTGATATTTGCATCGTGCCCGATGTTGCCGACATTGGCACCATGGAATTTCATCGAGCTAAAGAAGCCATCAAAGCGGGTGAAGCCGCAGTTCATGACATTGCCCATTTGTTAGAAGCAACATTATCTGGGCGTTAATCTGCAACAACAGGCCATACATCCAGCATGGTACCTAGATGTGGCCTGTTGAGCATTTTTAGCACCAGTAAATTCAACAATACTGTTATACCCGCCAGTCTGCTTTCTTATGATCTGGATCAAAGAAGCTTATCCCGATATAGCGCCTAATACACATCATATAGTGTTAATTGATTATGCTGCGCCGATATATGGTGTTTTACGCAGCATTCAGAAAAAGGTGAATTGTATGCTTGTTGTGGTGAAAAGGGACGGATGCCGTACTGCGTTTGACGCGAGTCGTATTAAAGATGCGGTAGTGGCTGCAATGGATTCTGCAGGACAAGCAGACCATCAATATGCGTTAGAACTGGCTGAAACTGTGCAAGCGCAAATGGCTGATAAAGCCCAGGTGGATATTCATGAGCTACAAGATGCTGTAGAAGTTTTGTTAATGTCTGGCCCATTTAAGTCTGTGGCGCGTCATTATATTGAATATCGCCACGACCGCGACAAACACCGTGAAGCACAAAGCAAATTAAATTGCGCTATTCGTGGTTTAGTGGAGCAATCAGACAGTGCCATTTTAAATGAAAATGCCAATAAAGACGCTAAAGTTATTCCCACTCAGCGTGACTTGCTAGCCGGTATTGTGGCTAAGCATTATGCTAAAACGCATTTATTACCTAAAGATGTGGTCGCCGCTCATGAAAAGGGTGAAATCCATTATCACGATTTAGACTACGCGCCTTTTTTCCCGATGTTTAACTGCATGTTGATTGACTTAGCCGGCATGCTGACACATGGCTTTAAAATGGGTAATGCTGAAATTGACACACCTAAGTCTATTTCGACAGCGACAGCCGTTACGGCGCAAATTATTGCCCAAGTGGCGAGCCATATTTATGGTGGCACAACCATCAACCGTATCGATGAAGTGTTAGCAGAGTTTGTGCAAAAGAGTTATCAAAAGCACCTTGCCGTGGCTAAAAAGTGGCAGGTGGCTGACGAAGAAGGGTTTGCGATGACGCAAACCGAGAAAGAGTGTCATGATGCGTTTCAGTCTTTAGAGTATGAGGTCAACACCTTACATACAGCTAATGGACAAACGCCCTTTGTGACCTTTGGCTTTGGCTTAGGCACCTCGTGGGAGTCACGTTTAATTCAGCAGTCAATGCTCACTGTACGTATGGCTGGCCTGGGTAAAAACCGCAAAACAGCCGTGTTCCCTAAATTGGTGTTTGGCATTAAAGATGGCGTGAATCATAAACCGACTGATATTAATTACGACATTAAAAAAATGGCGCTTACGTGTTCGAGCATGCGCATGTATCCGGATATTTTGAATTACGATCAAGTGGTAAAAGTCACGGGGTCGTTTAAAACTCCAATGGGATGTCGCTCATTTTTGGGTGCTTATGAAGAAGACGGTCAACTCGTACACGAAGGGCGCAACAACCTAGGGGTGGTGAGCTTAAATTTACCGCGTATTGCGTTAGAAGCGGGTAATGATGAGCAACGCTTTTATCAATTACTTGATCAACGCTTATTAATCGCTCGTAAAGCGCTTGATACCCGTATTGCGCGTTTAGAAGGGGTTAAAGCACGTGTAGCGCCGATTTTATACATGGAAGGTGCATGTGGTGTGCGCCTAAATGCCGATGATGACGTGAGCGACATCTTTAAAAATGGCCGTGCTTCTATTTCATTAGGCTTTATTGGGTTACACGAAACCATCAATGCCATTTATGGCCACGATAAGCATGTGTTTGATGATGCTGCATTACGTGATAAAGCGGTGGCCATTATCAGTAAACTTAAGCAAGCCACTGAATCCTGGAAGCAAGAAACCGGTTACGGCTTTAGCTTATACAGCACCCCAAGTGAAAATTTATGCAGTCGTTTTTGCCAGCTTGATACCGCGCAGTTTGGGGTTGTTGCTGGCGTGACCGATAAAGGTTATTACACTAATAGCTTCCATTTAGATGTCGAGAAAAAAGTTAATCCATTCGATAAGATTGATTTTGAGCAACCATATCCTGCAATCGCGAATGGTGGGTTTATTTGCTACGGTGAATACCCGAATATGCAACATAACATCGAAGCGTTAGAAAACGTGTGGGATTACAGTTATAGCCGGGTGCCATACTATGGCACTAACACACCCATTGACGAATGCTACGATTGCGGCTTTATTGGCGAGTTTAATTGTACCAGCAAAGGGTTTGTGTGCCCTAAATGTGGCAACCATGAACCTAGCCGAGTGTCGGTCACTCGCCGGGTATGCGGTTATTTAGGCAGCCCAGATGCAAGGCCATTTAACTTTGGCAAACAAGAAGAAGTTAAACGCAGAGTGAAACATTTGTAATGCATTACAGTGCTTATCACAGTGTTGATGTCATCAATGGCGAGGGCACCCGCTGTACATTATTTGTCAGCGGTTGCGAACATGCCTGTAAAGGATGTTATAACCAAAGTACTTGGCGTGTTGATGCGGGCCATGTATTTAGCCAAGCACTTGAAGACCAAATTATTGTTGATTTACAAGACACGCGCATTTCACGCCGAGGCTTATCGTTAAGCGGTGGCGATCCGCTACACCCTGCTAATGTGGAAACCATTTTACATTTAGTTGAGCGGGTTAGGGATGAATGTCCCGACAAAGACATTTGGTTGTGGAGTGGTTATCAGCTCGATGAGTTAAGCGAGGCGCAACAAGCTGTGGTTGCACTGGTTGATGTATTGATTGACGGTAAGTTTGAGCAAGACAAAGCTGATCCCGCGCTATTGTGGCGCGGAAGCAGTAATCAGATTGTCCATCGATTTAGCCGTGAGTGATCCCGAGCATCTTGCGATAACGCTTTGTCCGCTGTTTGGTTTTAAATTGATCGACCAATAAACTCCACACTGGTGAATCATCGGTTTGTGGCACTTGCCCCTGACTCATACGCCTTAATTGACGTTTAATGATAGCCATCGTTGCTAATCCCGCCAACGGCTTACTTTGCCAGTCGACTCTTGGTAACTCTGGTGTAAAGTCGGGCTGAGTTTGCCATATGTTTACTAAGCTAGGGTAAAATGCCAGTGCACTGGCAATACCGCATATCGCAAAGCCTGCATCGAGCACTTGCTCGGCAACCGCTTTACGCCGAATGCCACCAGTTAACATTAATGGAATAGGCGACTTGGCCACTAATTGGCTGGTTAAGCTGAGAAAATAAGCTTCGCGGGCGAGGGTGCGTTCATCGGCGCTTCTGCCTTGCATGGCTGGTGCTTCATAACTGCCGCCAGATAATTCCACCATATAAACCTGATGTTTCGCCAACATAGCGATAACTTTTTCGGCATCGTCAATATCAAAAACACCACGTTGAAAGTCAGCTGAATTAAGCTTTACCGCAACATCAAATTTATCTCCGCAGCGTTGCCTTACTTGCTTAACGACTTCGAGCAATAACGTTGCTCTATGTTCAAGGCTGCCGCCCCATTCATCGGTGCGCTTATTAGTGAGTGGTGACAAAAATTGTGCAATTAAATAACCGTGGGCAGCGTGGATCTGCACGCCATCAAAGCCTGCTTTCTGGGCTAAACTTGCCGTGGTCACGAACCGACTGATAACATCGTTAATTTGTTCATGAGTCATGGCCTGAGGTTGTGAAAACATCGACGAATGTTTGCCTAAATCTAGCGCGATAGCCGAAGGTGCTAGGTTTTTACCGCCCATAGCCTTGAACACTTGTCTGCCTGGGTGATTCAGTTGCATCCATACACGGGCATTGTTTTGCTTAGCAATACTGGCCCATTGTGTAAAAGGCGCTAAATCACTGTCGACCTCTAACGCCACTCCGCCTGGACCTGTCATGGCATAACGGTCAACCATGACATTACCGGTAATCATTAAACCCACGCCACCTTTTGCCCATGCATCGTAAAGTGCAAACAACGCGCTATCGGGTTGTTGTTTTGCATTGGCGAGGTTTTCTTCCATGGCGGCTTTGGCAATACGATTAGGGATAATACTACCATTTGGTAAGGTATATGAGCTGAATAAACTGTTTGCCATGAAATCTTGTCCTTAATGAAGGGGATTAGATTATCCCTCTTTATACCCATCAGGATAAATAAATGATCAGAGATTGCAGCGAGGTAGTTGTTCTACCTTCAACATTTCTAACGAAGTGATAAGCGATGTTAACCAGTAAGCATGATCACGTTTTTGTGCTGATTGGTATTACTTTATGCCTGTCATCATAAAGTAATACCACCATAAACAAAAACACTGCCAAGCACAGTAACGTGGTGGCAGTGTTTAGTGTAGAGTCGTTTTGATTAGATACGGTAGGTTACCGTTAACTTAGCGTTACGTTCTTCGCCAGGCAAACCACCTAAGAACATGGCTTTTTCGTAATATGATTTGTTAAGCAAATTATTAATATTGAGCTGAACTTTATAACGTTCAACATTATAACTAATGGCCGTGTCAAATACGGTGTAACTAGGAACATAGCCATCAGGTATACCAAATGAGCTTGAGTTAGTGCTGCGTTCTCCCACATATTCGGCCCCTAAACTAATAGAAACGGGGGCGGGAAGGTTGAGTTCAGCAGCGTAAGTAACCCAAGTGCTTGCCGTGACGTAGGGTACCCCTTTTTGGCGTTGCCCATAGTCACTACTATTTGGGTTTTGGTTGTCTCGTGCATCTTGATATACCGCATTTGCGTTAACTTGCCATTGATCGTTCAAATAGGCATTGAGATCTAATTCAACCCCTTTAGTGTCTTCGCTACCATCATAAAAATAGGGTTCGATGTCAGTGGTTGTCTGGCTGCTGTCATAATCAGGGTTTGAATAAGCCACGTTTGTGCGTGATGTTTTAAAAAACACCAATGACGCCAGTAATTGATCGTCAAATGCTTTTGTACGCAAACCAATATCGCTGCTGATTGATTCAGAATCATCTCTGTCAGCCTCACTGCCTGTAACATCACCGAGCACGCTGTAGGCAGTACGCCCTTTAGAGTGATTGACGAAAATTGAAATATCGTCAGTTGGCATATAAGTTAACCCTAAGTTGTAGGTTATGCCGTTATCTGTGGTATCTGCTTCCGGTTGGGGCTCTGCTAAACTACTGCTGTAACGTGAATCAACACCTAAATGTTCGTAGCTTTGTTTGATTTCATTAAACGCGATGCCAATACGGCTAGTAAACCCGCCACCTAAATAACCAACATGTTGTATACCGACACCCCAAGCGGCAACGGTTTTATTGTAGTTACTGGTCAATAATGGATCGTAGTCTTCAAAATCGCCTTCACCCCAATTAGGATCTCTAATGTCGTAGATATAAGGAAGTGAACCTTGGTATGTCACATCACCATTGCTGTCTGTTAATACATAATCAGCATCCCAAATTGAGTATTGTTGAAAACGAATGCTACGGTCTTCAAAGTTGGCATTCACTAACAATTCGTTTTCGATGTTGCCAATATCAAAGTTGTATCGTAAATCGGCAAAGTATTGCCATGATTCTTCATCAGCAGAGACTTTACGGTATTCCTGACGACGGGCAGCAAAAGGATAGAGTACGTCGTCTTCAACAAGTGGGGCACGAGGATCATCGTTAATGACCCCGTTTCTTTCCCAATAAACATAGTTATAGGCACCCGTTTGGCGAGCAAAACTGGTTTCATAATTACGGTACTGCAACTGCTGATTTAAAAATAGGCTATCAGTTAAGTAAATATTATGGGTTAACTTGAAGCGCAGTTCTTCGCCTTCGTTATCTTTAGCCATCGGCGAAATTAAGCCATTATGTCCAAAGTCATAGGGTGTTTGCCCATCTGTGCTACTGAGAGAGTCTGCGAGTTGTTGACGCTGTTCATCTGAGAGTTGCACCCCATTGCCATTAGGATCATTAACCAGATCTTCCCAGCTTACCTGGTCAGCTGTTTTACCGTCGACAGAGGCTGCATTATAGATACGGATAGGATGGCCAATGGAGTCGACAGGAATTGAATCATTGATGTAGGCCACAGATAGCATGATATTTTGGTCATCGTTTAAGTCAAACTTCAACGAACCATACACTTCATCTCTATCGGTTCCGAGATCACGATAGCCATCACTGCGTGCGCTTTTGGCAACGAGTCTATAGGCCATATCTTCACTGACAGCACCAGTGCTATCAGCCATAAATGAATAAGTGTCCCATTGGCCTACTTCAGCTTCAAATAGATGTTTACTGACAAATTCAGGCTTTTTTTCGATTAAATTGATCACGCCGCCAGCACTGCCTATGCCGTATAGTCCTGTCGCTGGACCTTTTAATACTTCAACTGAACTGACGTTAGTTAACGATCTTGTTGGGTTAAACGTATTACCTAAACCGGCACCACCGTACATTCCGTCATAGGTATAATTGGCACCTAAACCACGAATAATTAAATTATCCCCTATGCCATAGTTATTACCTGCTTGCGTTACACCACTGATATTTCTTATTAAATCTTGCATATTGCTCACGCCTTGTGAGTCAATTAAGGATTCATCGACAATCACTACAGCAGCAGGTGTTTCCATAAGCGACATGTCAGATTTTGTTGCAAGTCCAGAATTCTTGACGACTTGATTTTGACGACCATAAACCGTGATTCGCTCATAATCTTCAGATGAGATTTGAGGTTCTGTGGTGGTGTCTATCGGTACGTTTTCTTGAGCATAAACAGAAAATAGCGCACTCTGACATGCAATAGCGAGCAGTGACAAACGAAGAGATTTCATACATGCGACCTTTGTATAGATAATGACGCGAATGATAATGATTATCATAAAGATTGCAGTGTTATTATTGTTTAAATGTAAACATTTACATTTAAACACAAAGGGTTGTGTGAAAAATAACCAGGAATGTCGTAGAGTTTAATCATCGTATTAATCATGGTGTTAAACGCTGTAGAAGGTGAGTCGAGACTACTTGTGGCTATTTGACCGTGATTAATGAGTGGAATGATTCAAGTAAAAGTGATTGCCAAAGAAAATACGATAAACACAATTTTAGTTTACCTCATTTATGTTTTTGAAAGTGTCATTAGATGGTGCACTGAATAACAGCAAAATTGTTAGTTGACTCAGATAACCTTGGTTTGGTTGTCGCATATTAGGTGGTTTTGGGTATATAATCTGCGTCCGAAAAGGTGTTGTATCGGCACAATAAAGTCGCCTTTCATTAAACACACCAAAGTATTTAAGGTATTCAAATGAATTTAAAGCAAGAGCTGCAAACATTAAATGATAAATTAGACAAATTTCGTCGCAAGCTCGCAGCGGCAGAGCAACGCGGTGATACTGCGGTTATCATGCAGTTTAAGAAAGAAATCGCGACTGTGACTAAGCGTATTGCCAGCATTAAAGGTCAGCAAACTCGCCAGTTAAGCAAAGAAGGTGCTGCATTAAAAACGCTTGGGTTTAAGCGCGTGCTAACGAAAGCTGAACAAGCTGATATGGGCAAGCTAAATAAGTCTGTTAAAGGCTTGGTTGTTGTGCATCCATTGACGGCATTAGGTCGCGAAATGGGCATTTCAGAAGTCACTGGTTTTGCTCCTGCTAAATTTTAATTACATCTTTTACAGTTAGTTGTCGTAAGGTTAATTCATGTCGATAAAATATATCGCAACATCTAAATTACCCACTCCTTGGGGTGTGTTTGATATGCACGGTTTTGAAGAAACCGCTACAGGTAAAGAACATGTTGCGCTGACATTTGGCCAAATTGATCCTAATCAAGCTATATTGGGCCGAATTCATTCAGAGTGCTTAACGGGCGATGCGTTATTCAGTTTGCGTTGCGATTGTGGTTTTCAATTACAATCTGCAATGCAAAGTATTGCTGAAAAAGGCCAAGGTTTTTTACTGTATTTACGTCAAGAAGGGCGTGGTATTGGCTTGCTTAACAAAATTCGTGCTTACGAGTTACAAGATGCCGGTGCCAATACGGTTGAAGCGAATGTGCGTTTAGGCTTTGAGGCTGACATGCGTAAATACGACATGATAGCGCCCATGCTTAAACAAATTGGGGTTAAAAAAGTCAGTTTAATGACTAATAACCCGCGCAAAGTAATGGCCATGCAGAATGTGGGCATTGAAGTGGTTGAGCGTATTCCATTGCAAGTGGGCAAAAACCGTTACAATGAGTCATATTTAAAAACCAAGTCTACTGAGCTTGGTCATATGATGTCTGAACATCATTTTAACGATGAATAAGCAAAACGAACAGTAATGATATGGCAATGAAACCCGAGCGTCATCTTTGGCTTTTGGATTTATCACCTTTTACTCAATCAACGTTTGCTTTCCCCGCGTTAAGCCGCTTCGTTTTATCCATCTGCGCAGTTATCGGTATAAGCAGCATGAGTTATCATGCTGTAGCCGATGAACTTATTAGTTCTGAACCTGACGCCTCTCATTATGCCTTTGCCAATTACCTTGGTAGCGGTATTTACCGTACTTCAGGCCAAAGCGCTGCAGTCGTTAATGTGCCGTTAGGGTTTGATTTAGATGAATCTGATGAGCATAGACTAAAACTGCGCTTAACCGCTTCATTTGGTTTTTTTGATTATTCGTTTAATGATTTGCCTGGCGGCAGTTTCCCTGAAAGTGTCGGAACGCTCACCGTAACACCCGGTATTGAATATCACTGGCTGGTGGACGAGCAGTTAACCATCGAAAGTTATGTGGATTTAGGTTACGGCCATAATTTTTCTACCTATAGCCATGTGGGGATATTTTCGACAGGTTTGTCGACTCAATATCGTTTTGGCTCTCCTGAATATAGCCCTGTGTGGGTTAATCGTATTTATTATGCCGGCTATAAGAGTAATCAAAACGACAGTACTGAAGGGTATTCGGTATTAAAAACGGGTGTGGATTTTGGCGTAAATTTTGATTGGGCATGGGATGACACTCGCGTTGAGCCTCGCTTTTTTGTTGGCGGGCATTGGTATTTTGATCAACTGAAGTTTGTGACGCCAGTGGGGGATGATGTGTTGACTTCTTATACGTATGAAGTCGGAACGACGTTAGCGTTTTCAAAGCCACTGACATTAGCCGCAATAGGATTAGACAGTGTTGAATTTGATCGTTTGGGGTTCAGTTATCAAGTTGGTGGTGGTTTAAAAGTATGGCGTTTAATTTTTGAGTTTCCGCTGTAATTACATTGTGTTATTGCAATCCTCAACATAAAAAGTGCTGAATTAACAGCACTTTTTATTTTAGTATTATCCATTACCCCAAATGTCGGCATTGACCGGTTTGCTTGGGGCATCCGTTGCCTCAGCGGTCGGTTTTTTAATAGACTGAGGCTTTTTAGCGGCATTATGCGTCTTGGTTGCAGGGTTGCGTGAGTCAACTTTAGGCGGCGGTAATGGTAGCTTATTGGCCTTTAGATACAAGTATTCAACTTTGTCACGCGCCCAAGGGGTTTTACGCAAAAACGTTAAGCTCGACTTAACACTTGGGTTTTCTTTAAAACACTTAATGTTAATTCTAGAAGCTAATTCTTCCCAACCATATTTTTCAACAAGTTCGGTTACGATAGTTTCCAGCTTAATGCCGTGAAGAGGGTTGTTTGCTTGTGTCATGGACCGTTTGAGCTAATTAAGTTTGCCGTTATTATACCTGCATAATGGCTAAAGTGATATCTACACAAAAACGGCAGCCGAGGCTGCCGTTTGTCATGAGAGGGAGAAAATTATTGTTCGTTAGCTAAGGTGATGTTGTCTTCATCATCCGAATCAATATCGCCTTTACCCTTGGTTTTGATGATAATCAGTGCTGCAATAATTGCTGTGGTCACAATACCTGCCACTGTTGAAACTGTCATCGGCAAACCTGCACCTAAGGTCGTTGAGTTCAGCATAAAGCTAATCACTACACAGGTCATAAACATTGCTGGTACAGAACAAATCCAGTGGAACTTATTATGACGAAGCAAGTAAGCTGCAGCAGTCCAAAGCATCAATACGGCGGTGGTTTGATTCGCTACACCAAAGTAGCGCCAGATGATACCGAAGTCGACTTGCGTTAATACCGCACCGATAGCAAATAATGGTATGGCCAACAAAAGGCGTTTTGGTAACTCAACTTGTTTGATGTTAAAGAACTCAGCCAAGATTAAACGAGCAGAGCGGAATGCCGTATCGCCAGAGGTAATTGGCAGTACGATAACACCTAAGATGGCTAAGAAGCCGCCAAATGCGCCAAGTAAACCGTTAGACGCTTCGTATACGACGTTTGCAGGGTTACCCGCCATACCAGCATTAAGACCTTCAACACCGCCAAAGAACGATAATGCAATAGCACACCAGATTAACGCGATAACACCTTCACCAATCATGGCACCAAAAAACACAAAGCGGCCATTTGATTCGTTTTCAACACAACGTGCCATTAATGGAGATTGAGTTGCATGGAAGCCCGATACTGCACCACACGCAATTGTAATGAATAGGGCAGGCCATAATGGCATGTCGTTAGGGTTAAGGTTAGTAAAGAAGTCACCCATTTCAAAGCCAGGTAACATAGTGTGTTCAGATGACAGCATTAAGGCAATGGTTAAGCCTACTGACATAAAGACTAATAACGCACCAAAGAAGGGGTAAAAACGACCAATAATTTTATCGATTGGTACAATCGTTGCGATTAAGTAGTAGCAGAAAATGACCCCAACAAAGATAGCAACATCGTAGCCTGTTAGTTTGCTTAATAATCCTGCTGGTGCTGAAATAAAGACCACGCCCACTAACAATAATAAAATAATCGCAAACAAATTCATAAAGTGTTTAGCGTTTTTGCCTAAGTACTTACCGGCTAAGTTAGGTACTGATTGGCCATTATTGCGAACCGATAACATGCCTGAGAAGTAATCGTGAACTGCACCGGCAAATATACAACCAAACACAATCCATAGCATAGCTGCGGGGCCGTATAGAGCACCTAAAATAGGACCAAAAATTGGACCGACACCGGCAATGTTCAACAGTTGAATTAAGTAAACTTTCCCCTTTGACATAGGCACGTAATCGACGCCATCCGTTTGGGTAAAAGCAGGTGTTTGTCTTTGGGTGTTAATGCCGAATACTTTTTCAACAAAAGCCCCGTAAATAAAATACCCACCGATGAGTAAACCAACGCAGAGTAAAAACCAAGTCATTTTTATATCTCCCCATAAATATAGTAAGACAAGGTTAAAGCATCTCTGGCATAAATAGGGGCCAAACTCAGTAAGCGGTCAATATGGTGGGGTAAGCGGTAAATAAAACCTTTAAACCGTTTTTAAATGAAGCAAAGCGTGCGGCACATCACGCTGCATCAGTGCTATTGAAATCCTAACAATTGCTTTAACTCTTTGAGGTACCGACGTGACACTGGGACTTTTGCTCCCGTATGAGTGGTGACTTCTGCGCCGCAATCTGTGATTTCTATTTCAAATATTGCATTAGTTGAGAGTAAATATTGTTTATGACATCGAAACAACGACGTTTTTTCTTCGAGTACCTTGAGGGTCAGTTGGGTGTGAGAGACCCCTTTATTTGAATGGACATGAATCCCGCCCACATCGCTAACAATAAATTCAACATCGGCGGTAGCGACCACTTTGAGTTTGCTGCCAGTGTAGCAAGGCAAGTGAGCCAGTTGGCTGGGTAATAAGTTTGCCATTGGTTGTGGCGTCATATTACTGCGCACTTTATCCAGGGTTTGAGTAAAACGATTTTCATCAATTGGCTTTAATAGATAGTCAAATGCATTGTTATCAAAGGCTTTTACTGCGTATTCATCAAAGGCGGTAATAAATACAGCTCGCGGCATTTGTTCTGGGTTGAGCATGGCAATTAATTCCATTCCGTTGATCCGCGGCATTTGAATATCAACAAAGATTAAGTCAGGCTTAAGTTGGTTAATTTGTTGTAAAGCTTCTATGGCATTACCGCATTGGCCTAACACGTCAAAGTCTGGATGTTTGTCGAGTAAATCAGCCACTTCCTGACGAGCAAAGGGTTCATCATCAATAATTAAACAGCGGATCATAATGTGACCTCTTCAAGGGGAATACGCACTTGTACGCGAGTAAATTTATCTGCTTGGCAGTGCACCTCTATGCCATATTGTTCGCCAAAAAGATTTTGTAATCGTTTATGGACTAAGTTCATACCCAATCCTTCGGTATTGGTTGATGGTTTATATAGCCCGGCATTGTCGGTGACACTGAGCAGCAGGTCATTGCCGTCTGTGCTGGCTTCAACGTTTATCACCCCTTCATCAAACAGCAAGGATGTACCATGTTTAACTGCATTCTCTATTAATGGTTGTAAGGTAAATGCCGGCATTTTGTGATGATGATAAATGGCTGGAATAGCAATGCTGACATTTAGCTTGTCGATAAATCGCGCATGTTCAATGGCGAGGTAAGCATCGATATGTTCTAGCTCATCACCTAAGGTGACCAAGCCTGTAGTGCGGGTGAGATTGATGCGCAAAAACTGCGACAATTGCTTGATGAGCTTTTTGGCCATGGCCGGGTCGCGGCTAATAATCGCGCCGATGGTGTTTAAGGCATTAAACAAAAAGTGAGGATTAACCTGAGCGTGGAGTAATTTAATTTCTGCTTGCATCAATAAGTTTTTTTGTTGTTCAAAGCGGCCATATAAAATTTGGTTTGAGAGTAGCCGGGCAATACCTTCACCCAGAGTGCGGTTGATATTAAGGAACAACTTATTTTTAGGCTCATACAGCTTGATTGTACCAACCACTTCGTCATTACTGCGCAAGGGAATAACTAAACTAGAACCCAGATTACACTGTGTTGATATAGAGCAAGCGTAGGTGGTGTCTACGCCATCGGCAAACATCACCTTGTTTTGAGCAATGGCATCTAAGGTGATTTTCGATGAAATCGGTGTGTTTGGCAGATGATGGTCGGCGCCAATGCCAATAAAGGCTAATAGTTTGTGTCGGTCGGTAATCGCCACCGCACCAACCCGGGTTTCTTCGATGATAATTTGCGCCACTTTTTGGCTCGACTCTTCATTAAATCCTTTCGATAAAATGCCAACACTGCGCTCAGCAATTTTTAGCGCATTGGTTGAAAAGCTCGAAGATAATTTATCGAACATGGTTTTTTGGTCGCGAACGATACTCATAAACATCGCCGCGCCCAAGGAGTTAATTAATAGCATGGGAGGCGCAATAACATAAACCAATGCCCAAGCTTGTTCGAATGGCTTGGCAATTAACAGGATTAAGCTCATTTGTAATAATTCAGCGGTAAACGTCACCATAAAAACCCGGGCGGGATGATATAACGACTCTTCTTTACCAGATTTCTTGAGATAATAGCTAAATAAGCCTGCAGATAAGCCTTCGAGTGTCGTTGAAATCGCACACGCTAGATCGGTAAAACCGCCCATAGAGTAACGGTGTAAACCGCCCGTTAAGCCAACAAAAAAACCAGTCACTGGCCCGCCAAGTAACCCGCCTAACACCGCGCCCATCGCACGGGTATTGGCGATTGCGCCGGTGGTTTGTTCACCAAAATAGGTTGCCATAATGCAAAATAGTGAAAACACCACATAAATAAAGATTTTGTGGGGTAAGCGTTTTGAGCTTTCGGCAAATAACTTAAATAGTGGTGTTTTACTGACCAAATAAACAATAACCAAATACACGCACATTTGCTGCGTGAGTAATAAAATCAACGACATGAGTTCTCTCAAGGTAGTCATATCGGTTAGGTATTCCTAACCGTGGTTTTGTGATGCTGCTAATTTAGCATGCGTGAATAATATTAAGGGATATGGCGCGTGGTTAACGTGACGACTTACTCAATATGGTTAATTGAGTCGTGTCTTGCTGCTGATAAAATTCATCTATCAACACTCTGAGGATTTTTGATTTAGCCATCTTGGAGGTTTTGGCTATTTCCTCCAGTTGTGAAATGCTTCTTTCTGTGAGAGTAAATGTGGCATGGCGGTAGATTTTAGTGCTCTTTTTATCGAGCCCCTTTAAAAACTGCGCTGTGGTTTGGCTCGTCGTATTTTGCCCTGCGGTTTTACCTAAAGCATAGTTGTTGGCATCTTCAATAAACTCATCAACCGACACTTTATTGCGAGTGTCTTTGAGTTTCTTGCGTTTAAGATCAGTTAAACTCATAGCGGTTTTCTGGTGGAATGGCAAAAAGCTCATCAGCAATGGCGCGGATCTCGTCGGCAGCTTTACCATCGGGTTCTATTTCTAATACAGAAGAGCCACTTTCTTCACTGTCATCGTAGATGTTACGGCTAAAGGTAACAGAGTCTAGCGCGCGTAACCCAAATGATTGAACCACTTCTTTGGCTTCTAAAATGCGTTTAACTTGCGATGGAAGTGCAGGGCACTGGGTAATGACAATCGACGCCACCATTTTAGGGTTAACCATTTTACAGGTGCTTAGCATGTCCTCCATGTGCGGTAATGTTTTCAAATCACGGCGCTTAGGGCGCAATGGAATCACCACATAAGTTGCAACTGACATAGCCGCTCGCATAGCTAAATTATCCTGGCCGCCACAATCGACAATCACGTAGTCAAAGCGCTCGTCTAAACTTAATAAGTCATTACGGATTTTTCCGTAGAGTTGGATACAGTTAATGGCTTTTAAGCTGGGGTCATTGTTACGAGCTTGGATCCAATCTGATGTAGTGCGCTGTGGGTCACAATCAACCATCAACACATTAGCATTGAATTTTTGGGTAATATACACCGCAAGGTTTTGGGCTAAACAACTTTTACCGCTACCGCCTTTTTCTCCACCAACGAGCAATATCATGTCTGGGTCCTCTATGCTTAACTAACGCTGCAAATAGTTGATGCTGGTTATTGATTGAGTATAGAGCAGCCCACTAAGACTGCATGAAATATTCAATGATTTAAATTAATTGAAGCGCAATATGGTAACTTTGTGCATTACATTCAGTGCATCGGCACACTTGGCCTTTGATAGTATTTTGCTTAGGCGTGTTCTCATTAAATGTGACCGCCACTAAGTCACCGAGTTTAAACGCCGCTTTAAAATCAAACAAAATACCTTTACGGGCTAAATCGATACAAATTCCATGGTCTTGGCAAGATTCACCTTGGGCGTTTATCCAATCTAAACGTACTCGCTCAGCTTCCATGTCGACTCGAAGTGAACCGCGTTTTTCATCAAATCCAGTTGGCTCTTGGCCCATAGTGTCGCTCCTTGAATATCAAAACCCAGAAATAATACGTCATTGTCTGCCATGTTATATGGCCTAATGTTTTTTCTTAACCATATTGTTAGCACAAATGCTTTGTTAAGCAAGCGCTAAGCTATCCTTGTATTAAACTCAATAACGTTAATAAGGCTTGTTATTGATGCAGTATTCAGTGGTTAACTGTCGTAATCTTGGTTTTTAGGGTAAGGCATTTTTAACTGACCCCAACGAATAACGATGACAGTACAAGCCAAAACTATAGTGGATAATGAGATGGCCAAAATGCGCCAGTCTTCCATGCCCTTCATGTCTAAAATTAGGTATCGCGCCAATGCCACAATTGCGATGTACAGTGGCATGCGGATTGGCAGTTTGCCTGACTCAATGTAGTTAACCACCATGGCCAATACTTCGAGATAAATAAACAGCAATAACAGATCAGCCAATTCAACCGTGCGAATGTCAATCATGTGGAGAATTTCTTCGCCAATGGCAAATAAGGTGGCCAGAGCAATGATGAACAAGACTAAGTGTTCAAAGCTCTTTAAGGATTTGATACTTAACTCTTTAGCTTTATGTAGTGGCATAGTTGTTATTCTGTAAGCAAATGAATCTGCATTATCGACGAGTTTCGCTAATTTGCCCAGTGATCCGCTTCAACTTTAGCAAATTCAGAGACAAAAAAACCGCTAATAGCCATAAATGCTAATAGCGGTTTTTAATGATGTCTTGTCGAGGCGATATAAGCTTAGCGCTTTAACCCTTCGTTTAGTAACGGACGCATGGTTTTAACCAGCTGCGTGGTGACTTTTGGGCTACCAGCAACAATGTTGCCAGAAGTCATATAATTGTGAGCGCCCATAAAGTCGGTTACTGTACCGCCAGCTTCTCGGCAAATTAAGTCGCCAGCAGCGATGTCCCATGGCTTTAAGCCGATTTCAAAGAAACCGTCTAAACGACCAGCAGCAACGTAGGCAAGGTCTAATGCCGCAGAACCTGCACGACGTAAATCAGCACATTGTGGGAATACTTCACCTAAAATAGCCATGTAGCTTTCGGTGTGTTGACGTGCCTTGAATGGAAATCCAGTACCAATAATGGTACTGCTTAAGTCATTGACATTGGTTACACGTAAACGGAAATCGTTTAGTTTGGCGCCTTTACCGCGAACGGCAGAGAACAATTCTTCACGAACAGGATCATAAATAACGGCAACTTCAATTTTACCTTTATATTGAACTGCGATAGAAACCGCAAAATGAGGAATACCACGAACGAAGTTATTAGTGCCATCCAAAGGATCAACTATCCAAACGTAATCTTTGTTGTCGCCACGGTTTTCACCGTCTTCTTCGCCCACAATCGTGTGATCTGGGTAAGATTTACGAATTTGATAAGTAATAGTTGCTTCTGCTTCCTTGTCTACACTAGTCACAAAATCATTAATACCTTTACTACTAACCTCAACACGGTCAAGTTCAGTATAGGCGCGCATAATAGTTTGGCCCGCAGCGCGTGCAGCGCGCGTGGCAATAGTCAGCATCGGATGCATTGCAATCCCCTGGATGTTAAAGAACGAGTAAAATAGCGCCCGCATTATACTTAATTTAACAAATATATCAAATGCAGATTTTCATATAACGTAATAAAAATGACTGTGTTAATATGCGAGCAATATTTTTTGTTGAAAGAAAGTGCTACATGCTCAGTAATATTCGTGTCGTTTTAGTTGGAACATCGCATCCTGGCAACATTGGCTCTACCGCAAGAGCGATGAAAACCATGGGATTATCAAATTTATACCTTGCAGAGCCTCGAGTTGAGCCTGATGGCCAGTCAATTGCCCTTGCAGCTGGTGCGTCAGATATCTTAAAAAATCTTACTACAGTTGATTCATTGCAAGATGCGATTGCCGATTGCAGTTTAGTGATTGCCACAAGTGCTCGTAGCCGGACATTAGATTGGCCGATGCTTGACCCTAGAGAAGCAGGACAAAAGCTGACACAAGAGTGTTTAAATGGCCCTGTTGCCATTGTGTTTGGTCGTGAAAACCATGGTTTAAGCAATGAAGAGCTACAACAGTGTACTTACCATGTGGCAATACCAGCTAACCCTGAATACAGTTCACTTAACTTAGCGCAAGCGGTACAGATCATCTGTTATGAAACGCGTGTGGCGCATTTAGCCCAGACAGAAGCGCCAGCAGAAACTGAAGAATATCCGTTGACAGTTGAACTCGATCGATTTTTTGTACACTTAGAGTCAACCTTATCTAAAACTGGTTTTGTGATAAAAAATCATCCTGGTCAAGTGATGACTAAACTCCGTCGTTTATTTACTCGTGCGCGAATTGAAGCGCCTGAAATGAATATTCTTCGTGGTATTTTGAGTTCCGTTGATAAGAAAATGGACAAACAAGACTAATCCGTAAGGAACACACCATGGGCGTCATTGCTAGAATTAAAGAAGACATCGAGTCGATTTATCATCGTGATCCTGCTGCAAACAGTACCCTAGAGATCTTATTTAACTATCCGGGTATGCATGCCATTTGGATACACCGTGTGAGTCATAAATTGTGGTTGGCCAAATGGCATTTCACTGCGCGCTGTTTATCGACGTTTTCACGCTGGTTAACTGGAGTCGAAATTCATCCGGGGGCGATCATTGGTCGGCGCTTTTTTATTGATCATGGTATGGGCGTAGTAATTGGTGAAACAGCCGAGATAGGTGATGATTGTACGCTGTATCATAGTGTGACTCTGGGGGGAACCACATGGCAAGCGGGTAAACGTCATCCCACACTGGGTAACAATGTGGTGATTGGTGCTGGCGCTAAAGTATTGGGCCCTATAACAATGCATGATGGTGCGCGAGTGGGTTCGAACTCTGTCGTAGTAAAAGATGTGGCAAGCGATCACACTGTCGTAGGGATCCCCGGTCGAGTGGTTGCATCACCAACGAACCAATCAAAAGAAAAAACTGAACGCCGCACTGAAATGGCTAAAAAGTATGGCTTTGATGCATACGCTGTGTCACCAGATAATCCTGATCCCGTTGCAAATGCCATAGGGCAAATGCTTGATCACATGCACTTAATGGATTCTAAAGTCCAAGAGCTATGCCAAGCTATTCAGCAAATGGGCGGTGAGGTGTGTACCAAAAAGTTACCAGAATTAACCGTCGATGCCTTCGATGAAGCTGAGCGAAATGCAGCCAGTAATCGTAAACAAGATATCGATAAGTTTGACCCAAGTATTTAACCATAACTAAGTCATTGTAGATTCAGGTCAAAAAAATAGCCGATAATGCGATTAATTACCTTATCGGCATTGAATCTTAGCGTATAAAAAGGTTAAATAGCCCCGCGAAAACCGATACCTTTTTGTTATATCAAATACCTTAATACCTGAGCTATTGAGTAGGATTAATACTTGACTAAATTACTCGGGTATGATGAAATTACTGCATACTTTTTGGGAGCAGTACAAGTTATGAAACTTACATCAAAAGGTCGCTATGCAGTGACAGCTATGTTAGATGTTGCTATTCACTCAGCTGCAGGCCCAGTGCCCTTAGCCGATATTTCTGAAAGACAAGGTATTTCTTTGTCTTATCTTGAACAACTCTTCGCAAAGTTACGTAAACATGGTCTAGTGTCGAGTGTTCGCGGACCTGGTGGGGGTTATCGTCTAGGTTTAGAAGCCGTTGATATTTCAGTGGGTATGGTCGTGCATGCCGTTGATGAATCTGTAGACGCCACTCGCTGTCAAGGACAAGGTAACTGCCAAAGTGGTACTCGTTGCCTAACCCATTCTTTATGGGGCGACTTAAGTAAACAAATTTCTGAGTTTTTAGATGGTATTTCGCTTGCAGGCTTAATGCAAAAACGCGATGTTCAATTTATCTCGTTAAAGCAAGACGAAATGCAAAAGGAACATAGAGTGAGTTTGTAACTCAGCTATGTTGATTGATAAATAATTATTATTTGTACGTTGTATGTAGCCTCATCTGAGACTGCTAAGTACGGAGTGTGTTATGAAGCTTCCTATCTATTTAGATTATGCCGCAACAACCCCTGTAGATCCGCGTGTCGCAGAAAAAATGGTGCAACACATGACAATGGACGGCGTGTTCGGTAATCCAGCATCGCGTTCACATCGTTATGGTTGGCAAGCTGAAGAGGCAGTTGATATTGCCCGTAATCAAGTTGCTGACTTGATTAATGCTGACCACCGCGAAATTGTTTTCACTTCTGGTGCGACCGAATCTAGTAACCTTGCCATTAAAGGTATTGCTCATTTTTATCATAAAAAGGGCAAGCACATCATCACCAGTAAAACTGAACATAAAGCGACATTAGACACTTGTCGTCAGTTAGAGCGTGAAGGTTACGAAGTCACTTATCTTGAGCCAGAAGCGAATGGCATCATTCCAATGGAACGTTTAGAAGCGGCCATGCGTGATGACACTATTTTAGTTAGCATCATGCATGTTAACAACGAAATTGGTGTCATACACGACATCGATGCAATCGGTGAGTTATGTCGTTCAAAAGGTATTTTCTTCCACATGGATGCAGCGCAAAGCGCAGGTAAATTACCGATTGATGTGCAAACCACTAAAGTAGATTTGATTTCGATTTCGGGTCATAAAATGTATGGCCCTAAAGGTATCGGTGCACTTTACGTTCGTCGTAAGCCACGTATTCGCCTTGAATCTCAAATGCACGGTGGTGGACACGAACGTGGCATGCGCAGTGGTACACTCGCGACCCACCAAATTGTTGGTCTAGGTGAAGCTGCGGCAATTGCCAAACAAGACATGGTTGAAGACAGCGCACGTATTACCCGTTTACGTGACAAATTATGGAATGGCATTAAGCACATTGAAGAAACCTATATCAATGGTGACATGGAACAGCGCTACAGCGGCATCTTTAACGTAAGCTTCAACTTTGTTGAAGGCGAATCGCTAATGATGGCACTGAAAGATTTAGCTGTTTCTTCAGGTTCAGCCTGTACCTCAGCCAGTTTAGAACCAAGCTACGTTTTACGTGCTTTAGGTTTAAACGATGAAATGGCTCATAGCTCAATTCGTTTTTCTATCGGTCGTTTTACTACCGATGAAGAAATTGAACATGCTATTAAAACGATAACTGAATCTATTGATAAGTTACGTGAAATGTCTCCTCTTTGGGAGATGTTCAAAGATGGTATCGATTTGAACCAAGTTCAATGGGCACATCATTAATCGTTTAACGACAAAGATTTAGGAGCAATATCATGGCTTATAGCGAAAAAGTAATCGATCATTATGAAAACCCACGTAACGTAGGTTCATTTGATAAAAACGATCCATCTGTAGTGACCGGTATGGTTGGCGCACCAGCATGTGGTGACGTAATGAAACTGCAACTTAAAATTGGTGCTAATGGCATTATTGAAGATGCAAAGTTCAAAACATACGGTTGTGGTAGCGCGATTGCATCAAGCTCACTGGTAACTGAATGGGTTAAAGGCAAAAGTGTCGACGAAGCAGCAACAATTAAAAACGCTGATATCGCTGAAGAACTTGCATTGCCACCTGTTAAAATTCATTGTTCAATTTTGGCTGAAGATGCCATTAAGGCAGCAATTGAAGAGTATAAAAGTAAGCAAGCTAAGTAAGACTTAGACCTGGAGTATAGATGGCTATTTCAATGACACCAGCGGCAGCAGACCGAGTCAGATCGTTTCTTGCTAACCGCGGCAAAGGCTTAGGTTTACGCCTTGGATTGAGAACATCAGGTTGTTCAGGTATGGCATACGTTATTGAGTTTGTTGATGAGCTCAATGACGATGATGAAGTCTATAACATCGATGGTGTGAACATCATCATCGATGCTAAAAGCTTTATTTATTTGCAAGGAATTGAGCTCGACTTTGTCAAAGAAGGCCTAAATGAAGGTTTTCAGTTTAATAACCCTAATGCAAAAGGCGAATGTGGTTGCGGTGAAAGCTTTACCGTTTAAACATTACCTGAGCCGTTTTATCGAAAACAGTAAGCATGATATCTGCCCATGAATTATTTCGATCTGTTTAATCTAGAACCTGCCTTTGATATCGACACCGCCTTACTTGCAGAGCGCTACCGCGAACTGCAACGGGCGGTACATCCCGATAAATTTGCCAACGACACTGAACAACAAAAAATGTTGTCTGTACAACGTACAGCGCAAATTAATGATGGCTACCAAACGCTTAAAAACCCCTTACGTCGTGCCGAGCACATGTTGAGTTTACGTGGCATTGAATTAAGCCATGAAACCACCACGCTTAAAGATGGTGCATTTTTAATGCAGCAAATGGAATGGCGTGAAGCATTAGAAGACATCCAGCATAGCCAACAACCTCAAGACTTAATTGACGAGTTATACGACTCTTTCAGCGAATTTGAATCATCATTGTCGGTTCAATTAGCCACGTTACTCGCCTCAAATGATCAAGCTGATGCATTATTAGCAGCAGATCAAATACGTAAGCTTAAGTTTATGGCAAAATTGCAAGATGAGTTAAGCCGTATTGAAGATGGTTTGCTTGACTAACTAAGGCATACATTAAATTTTATGACTAGCACTGCTGGTCAATAACACAACAAGTTGGAACACTATGGCACTGTTGCAAATTGCAGAACCTGGCCAAAGCGCCGCACCACACCAACATCGTTTGGCTGTGGGGATCGATCTTGGCACCACTAATTCATTAGTGGCCACAGTTAGAAGCGGACTTGCATCGACCTTAGCAGATGACAATGGCCGCCACTCATTACCCTCCGTAGTGCATTATGGTGAAGACGCTGTGCAAGTGGGTTTTGAAGCCCAAGCTAAGTCTGCGTTAGATCCACAAAACACCATAGTATCGGTTAAACGTTTTATGGGCCGTAGCTTAGCTGATGTGCAATCAGGTGTTCATAAATTACCTTATGCATTGCATGCAAGTGAAAATGGTTTACCTGTTTTTAGCACACCAATGGGCCAGGTTAATCCTGTACAAGTGTCAGCAGAAATTTTAAAGCCGTTAATTGCCCGAGCTGAAACCACACTAGGTGGTGAGCTGCAAGGTATTGTGATTACCGTACCGGCTTATTTTGACGATGCTCAACGTCAAGGCACAAAAGATGCGGCTGAATTACTCGGCGTGAAGGTACTGCGTTTACTCAATGAGCCCACTGCAGCTGCGATTGCTTACGGATTAGATTCTAAGCAAGAAGGCGTGATTGCGATTTATGACCTAGGTGGTGGTACTTTTGATATTTCAGTTCTGCGCCTAAATCGTGGCGTCTTTGAAGTATTGGCTACTGGCGGTGACTCAGCACTTGGCGGTGATGACTTTGATCATCTATTAGTGAGCTATTTACAACAAGTGTGGAATATCACTGAGCCTAACAACCAGTTGGCGCGTCAGTTATTAATTGAAGCACGTCGTGTTAAAGAAGCCCTAACAGAAAATGACAGTGCTGATGCTAGCGTTGTGATTGATAATCAAACATTAACGACTTCAGTTGATAAGTCATTATTTAACGAACTGATTGGCGCGTTAGTGAAAAAAACCATTAGCAGTTGTCGCCGTACTTTACGTGATGCTGGTGTGAGTGTTGATGAAGTCATTGAAACCGTGATGGTGGGTGGTTCAACGCGTGTACCGTTAGTGCGAGAGCAAGTTGAAGCTTTCTTTAAAAAAGCCCCACTGACCTCCATTGATCCAGATCGCGTTGTGGCGATTGGCGCTGCGATTCAAGCCGATATTTTGGTGGGTAATAAACCTGAATCGGACTTGTTATTGTTAGATGTTATTCCGTTATCGCTTGGTGTAGAAACCATGGGCGGACTGGTTGAAAAAGTCGTGACCCGTAACACCACAATCCCGGTTGCCCGTGCGCAAGAGTTTACGACGTTTAAAGACGGTCAAACGGCAATGGCATTCCATGTGGTACAGGGCGAGCGTGAATTGGTTGAAGATTGCCGTTCATTGGCACGCTTTACGCTTCATGGTATACCTCCGTTGGCCGCAGGTGCTGCGCATATTCGAGTGACGTTTCAAGTGGATGCCGATGGTCTGTTAAGTGTTACCGCGATGGAAAAATCAACCGAGGTGAAAACCACCATTCAGGTTAAACCATCATTTGGTTTGTCTGACACTGAAATTGCCACCATGCTCAAAGATTCAATGAAGCATGCAAAAGATGACATTACTCGTCGTATGCTTGCTGAGCAAAAAGTCGAAGCCGCACGTGTTATTGAGTCGCTTAATGCTGCACTGGGTAAAGACGGTGATTTACTCGAAGAGCAAGAGCGTCAGCTATTGGCGACTGCCATTGCAGAGCTTGCAGCAACAGCGCAACAAGATGATGTTGATGCAATCGAGAAAGCCATTGCTAAGTTAGATGAACAAACTCAAGATTTTGCGTCTCGACGCATGGATAATTCTATTAGAACGGCGCTAAAAGGGCAGTCGGTCGATAACATATAGGTGAAATAATGCCACAGTTAGTATTTTTACCCCATCAAGAGCTTTGTCCTGACGGCGCAGTTCTCGAAGCTGAAATTGGTGAAACCATTTTAGATGTTGCGCTGCGTAACGGTATTCACATCGAACACGCTTGTGAAAAGTCATGCGCTTGTACCACATGCCATGTGGTTGTGCGTGAAGGTTTTGACCAACTAGAAGAAAGCGATGAGCTTGAAGATGACATGTTAGATAAAGCATGGGGTCTAGAGCCTGAAAGCCGCTTGTCTTGCCAAGCTAAAGTCGTTGACTGCGATATGGTGATTGATATTCCTAAATACACCATTAACATGGTTAGCGAAGGCTAATTGATAATAACGCAAGCTTAATTCAAGCATATAAAATGAGAGTCAATCATCAAGATTGACTCTTTTTTTATTTCTGGTCATTCCAGTCATTGATTTTACATAAACTCAGCGTATGATGCGCGAAAATTCCTATTTTGGAGCACTCTGTGCGCATCGCAATACTGTCTCAAGGCCCGCAATTATATTCTACTCGTCGCTTAGTCGAAGCTGCTGTTGCTCGTGGTCATGAGGTTAAAGTGATCAACCCTGTAAAGTGCTATATGAATATCAATATGACCAAGCCGAGTATTCATATGGCTGGTAAAGATTTAGGTCATTTTGATGCAGTGATCCCGCGGATTGGTGCGTCTGTGACGTTTTATGGTTCTGCGGTATTGCGCCAATTGGAAATGATGGGTGTTTACTCTGTAAATAGCTCAATTGGCATTGCTCGCTCACGTGATAAATTGCGTTCAATGCAATTATTGTCCCGTAAGGGGATTGGCCTTCCCATTACTGGTTTTGCGAATAAACCCAGTGATATACCAGATTTAATCGACATGGTTGGCGGTGCACCGTTAGTGGTTAAATTACTCGAAGGCACCCAGGGGATAGGTGTCGTGCTTGCTGAAACCCGCAAAGCAGCAGAAAGCGTGTTAGAAGCCTTTATGGGCCTTAAAGCTAACATAATGGTGCAAGAATACATTGCCGAAGCACAAGGTGCGGATATTCGCTGTTTTGTATTAGGCGATAAGGTGATTGCAGCCATGAAGCGACAAGCCAAACCTGGTGAGTTTCGCTCAAACTTACATCGAGGTGGCAGCGCCACTTTGGTAAAGCTTTCACCTCAAGAACGTTCAGTGGCCTTACGCGCGGCGCGCACTATGGGGTTAAATGTGGCTGGGGTTGATTTATTACGTTCAAATCATGGGCCTGTCGTCATGGAAGTGAACTCGTCGCCGGGGCTTGAAGGGATTGAAGCGGCAACAGATAAAGATGTTGCTGACGCTATCATTTGTTTTATCGAAAAAAATGCCAATAAGCAGAGCAAAAAAAGCGCTGAAATGGGCGTTTGTTAATCTAAATGACATACACAAATGCTGAAATGTGATTGCTGACGTTGATAAGGCTAGGCATTTTCAGTTTAATTACGTATAATCCGCGCGAATTTTTTAAACTTGCTCACATTAAGGAAGCTAGTTATGGCGATCGAACGCACATTTTCTATTATCAAGCCAGATGCAGTTGCTAAAAACCACATCGGTGCTATCTATAACCGTTTTGAATCAGCTGGTCTAACGATCATTGCTTCTAAAATGGTTCACCTTTCGAAAGAACAAGCTGAAGGCTTCTACGCAGAACACAGTGCACGTCCTTTCTTTGGTGCTTTAGTGTCTTTCATGACTTCTGGTCCAGTGATGGTTCAAGTGTTAGAAGGCGAAAATGCAGTACTAGCTAACCGCGAAATCATGGGTGCAACTAACCCAGCTGAAGCAGCACGTGGTACTTTACGTGCAGACTACGCTGCAAGCATTGACGAAAACGCAGTTCACGGTTCTGATGCAGTAGAATCTGCAGCTCGTGAAATTGCTTACTTCTTCAGCGCTGAAGAATTGTGCCCACGCACTCGTTAATCTTCGCTTGTAAGATGATAAAAAGGAGCCTCATGGCTCCTTTTTTGTATTGAACAGCAACAATGTCCATCTAGTAGCTTCCGTCACTCAGTCGTTAACATCTTGTAAGCAGTCCAGCGCTTACACACGATAGCCAACGCCAAGCGCCAATCTCTAAGACTCAACACTCAACAGTAATCTCAAACTCTTATGCCAATCCGCGTGCATCTAGCACCGAATATTCAATCAACATTAATACCGCATAACGGTATTTCGATGGCTTTTTACAATAGGTTTTATTTTTCCATTCAATTGATGTTAATCAAGCAGCAGTTATCTGCGTAGAGGGCGCCTAATTGGTCGCTTTAGTCACCTTGAGATACTCAGTAAATCCGATACTTTTCCTGCAATAAAATGTTACCTGTTTGTTGCGTGCGAGATGTTGCTTTTTTGAGTGATAAATGAGCTGTTTGGCGAGTGTAAGGTCAATATCATGGGCTAGTTTGATGCTTTATTACACTGTTTTTTTTGCATCGGTAAGTGTGTAAATAAGCTTTTTGAGTTATTTATTAACATAATTTGAATAAGAATAGACGTATAGGGTGCGTTTAAGTTTAATTGTGAATAAATAGTCGTTGGGTGATAAAGACAAATCTGCTGCTTTTTAGTTCAAATGAATAATACTTTAATTTAATTTACAAAAATAGTAACAGATGCATTTTGTGGTTGATTGTTTAATTATTGTTGCAGGTGTGTTTTTTGTGTTTTTCTTAGATCTTTTGTTTGTTTATTTATTGTTTTATTATTTGTGTAATTTCAATTAATAAAAAGCAACATAATAACAACAATAATGCTTAATTTGGTTTATTTTCTTGATTTTATTATAAAATATTTTTTGTTAATTAATTGTTTGATTTATTTTAATTATCATTTCACTATCATTTTGTTTACATGTTGCCATTGTTGACTAAATGTTTTTTATTCTTCAATAATGTAACCCGATAATTTGTTTTATTAATTATCTACATACCATATAAAAATTATAATTACTTATAATCACGAATAAATTACTTATGAATTACTTATAAGTTACTTATGTGTGTTTAATATAAGTTAAAGGGAGATTATCCATGAGTTCATTAACGTTAACAGCTAAGGCGGTTCGCCGTAGTATTCTAGCTGCGACAGCAGTGTCGGTTGGTTTTTCAGGCTTAGTATTTGCCGAAGAAGTGGAAAAAGTTGAGCGTATTGAGGTTACAGGTTCACGTATTAAGCAAGTGGATATGGAAACGTCTTCGCCTGTTACCGTATTAAGTGCCGCAGATATTGCACTTACAGGTGAAAAAACAGTTGCTGATGTTCTGAACAACTCATCAATTAACGCATTCGGTTCATGGCGTGGAACATCTGGCTATGGTTCAGGTGCAAGTGCAACGAGCTCAATTAACATGCGTGGTCTAGGTTCTCAGGCAACGTTAGTTTTACTCGATGGTCGTCGTATGCCTGGTACGAGTTCCAGCTCGGGTTCAACTGCTGATACTTCGCAAATTCCGATTGCTATTGTAGAACGAATTGAAATTTTACGTGATGGTGCCTCTGCCGTTTATGGTTCAGATGCAGTTGCAGGCGTAATTAACATCATTACTAAAAAAGAATTTGAAGGTGTTCAATTAGATTACAGCACTGAAATACCTGATGTTGAAGGTGGTGACGCGACTCGTTTCTCTATTGCAACAGGTTTCAACACTGATAAAGGTAACATCACTTTCACATACGAATACTATGATACCGAAGCTGTAATGGATAGTGACATTTGGAATATGGATGACGATTCTTATGGTGATTATAGCTCATTCAGTTCAGTACCAAATGGTTATTACAATACAGGTGAAGTAGATGAAGATGGTGATGATGTTTATGGTTTCTACTCAAACTCTGAAATGTGCGATGATACAGAAAACGTCGTAAATGGAACTGATGGCGATAACAATGGCCGTTGTTACTATAGCTATGGTGAAGTGACTAAACTTTTCGGTGATATGACACGTAACTCGTTTATGACTAATTTTAGTTATGACATTACTGATAATATTCAATTCCGTGGTCGTGGATCTGCATCATTAAGTGAAACCAATACACGTTATGCTGGTACACCTGTTTCGACTAACTACCCAGTTATGTCTGCTGATAATGCGTATAACCCAACTGGCGCAGACATGACCATTTATATGCGTTCTGTGCAACTCGGTGAGCGTGATACGTTAACTGAAACCAATAACTACGATATGTTAGGTGGTTTAGTTGGATTCACTGATATCGGTAACGGTATCGATTGGGAAGTCAATGCTCAATATTCAGGTTCAACAACTAACTCATTTAACTACAACTTGATTAATGACGACATTATTCAAAGCGAAATCGATACTGGTAACTACGATATCTTCAACACCAGTGGTATGAGCTACGATGAGTGGGATGAATCGATGACTGAGTTGTACAGTGCAGCAGCTCATACCGGTGTTTACCAAGGTAAATTCGATAGTACTCAGATTGATGGTTTAGCTTCTACTACACTGATTGATAATGACAACTTCACACTTGCTATGTTAGTCGGTGCTGAGTACGAAATGATCAACTTCAAGCAAACTTCAGACCCAGAATCAGCAGCAGGTATTATCTCAGGTGGTTCAGGTGGTGATGATGTCGATGCTGAACGTGATCGTACAGCAGCATACACAGAAATCCAAATGGGCTTACCTTCAAATATCGATGTTTCGTTAGCCCTTCGTTACGAGCGTTATGAACAAGAAGGTTCGCTAACTGGTGCGACAGGTGTTGTGACTAACTCTTCAACATTTGATGCTGTTGTACCTAAAATTGGTGTGAGCTGGCGCCCTATTGACAGCTTATTAGTACGTGCAAGTTATGGTGATTCATTCCGTGCGCCTAATATGGGCGAGATGTTTTCATCTCAATCGTTAAGCTTTGAAACTGCATATGACTCAGTATGGTGTGAAGCGAACAACGATTCAGATGCTAACTACTGTGCTACAGGTAACCAGCATAAAACATGGTTTGGTGGTAACCCAGACCTAGAAGCTGAAGAAGGTAACTCGCTAACATTAGGTGCAGTTTGGAATGTTACTGATGCTTGGAGTGTTGAACTTTCTTACTACGATATTACTTACGACAACAAGATTGAAGCTGTCAGTGCAACAGATGTTATTCGTGACGAAGTACTTAATGGCAGTTCAGACTCGGTGACTCGTGGGGCTGATGGTAAAATTGAATACATAGAAAGTGGCTACATTAATATGTCTTCAGTTGAAACCAGCGGTTTAGATTTTGCCACATCGTATAATTTAGAAACGAGTTTCGGTGACTTCAACTTCAAAGTTGATATGACACATGTATTAGAATTTGTAGAGCAAACTGATTCTGATTCGGTTGCAATCGATTACGCAGGTTTGCAAGATTATCCGCAATGGCGTGGTAACTTAGCTGCATCTTGGTACTACAGCGACTTTAACGCTGCTTGGACAACTGTGTACATTGGTAGTCAGTCTGGCGATTACTGGCGTGACCTCGGTTACGATTATATTACTGATACACCGGATTACTTTAAACACAACATCCAGTTTGGTTATACCCATGATTGGAACGGTACTATCACAGTGGGTGTAAATAACGTCTTTGATGAAGAAGCACCAACTTGGTACGACTTCTCTGGTTACCGTGATGTAAATACTGACTTATATGATGTATTAGGTCGTACTTTCTATCTACGTGTTAACCAAAAATTCTAAACGAGTGTAGATACTAAAAACCTCTGCTATTTGGAGGTTCCAGATTAATGAAAACCCCCACTTTTTTAAAGTGGGGGTTTTATTTTGTTTTTTATTAATACCAATCCGCATTAATAAGTGACCACTCAGAATGCGTCCAGCGGTTTTGATTAAGGCGTCGCTATGTAGTCATGGTTGTTCCCTTTCAAATAGCGAGAACGTAAAGCAAAAGCGGCTGGGGCCTTCCTTTGTGGCGAGTTTTAAAAGGGCTTATACTGCGTTGCATGACTTCGAAAGAGAATCACTATTCATTCAGTCATTCGCCTTGTTTAAGCCCTTTTAAATTCTCGCAAAGAGATCACTTGCTAACGCGGAATGGTATAAGGATTACATTTGCTTGTTGTGTACTCGTGAAGTCTTGGACTGTCTAGGCATATTTTGGCATCGATGTGATACTCCCTATACTCATTCTATTGGTGGTTTTGCTGACTAATTACTGACCATCTGGACGGTGTAATGGTCATTAAGAGCGTTAAACTCAACGTGCTTTTTTGATGGGCTTCTTCGTTTTAGGCGAGTGTCGGTAAGGGCATTAATAAGTTTTTTGAGTTATTTATTAACATAATTTGAATAAAAATAAGCGTATAGAGTACGTTTAAGTTTAATGGTGAATAAATAGTCATTGAGTCACAAAGACAAATTTGCTGTTTTTTAGTTCAAATGAATAATAATTTAATTAAATTTACAAAACAGTAATGGATACATTTTGTGATTAATTTCGACTTTATTGTTGTGAGTATGTTTTTTATGTTTTTTATAAATTCTTTATTTGTACCTTTATAGTTTATCGTTTGTATTTTTTTTAGTTTATAAAAACAACATTAAAGTAACAATGTTGAGCGAATTGCATTATGTGTCTGATTGTAAATATAAAATAATTAGTCAAATTAATTATCAAGTTTGATTTTATTATCATTTTGTTTACATGCCACCTTTGTTGACGAAAAGTTTTTTATTCACTAATAATATTTTGGTAGTTGGCTAGGTCGATTATCAATAATTAAAAATATAACAATTGGTTTTATTTAATTCCAAGAATAGGGAGTTTTTCATGAGTTCAGTAACATTGACTGCCAAAGCAATACGCCGCAGTTTATTAGCTGTAGCAGCAACAAGTGTCGCAACAACAAGTTTATTTTCTTCTGCTGTTATCGCGGCAGATGACGAGAAAGTTGAACGTATCGAAGTTACTGGTTCACGTATTCAGCGACAAGATATGGAAACGGCATCACCTGTGACCGTTATTTCTGCCGAATCGATCCGTGCAGAAGGTTTTACCTCTGTCGATGAGCTGCTCCAGGCGCAAACGTCAATGGCCGGTGCCGCTTTAGGTTCTAGTTCAAACAATGGTTCAGATGGTGTAGCGCAAGTCGACTTACGTGGTATGGGGTCTCAACGCACGTTAGTGCTATTAAACGGCCGTCGTATGGTGAACTCTGGCTCAGGCGCAGACAGTTCTGTCGATTTGAACTCGATTCCCGTGGCAATGATTGCACGTGTTGAGATTTTAAAAGATGGTGCGTCAGCCGTTTATGGTTCTGACGCCATCGCAGGTGTGGTTAACATCATTACTAAAAAAGATTTTGAAGGATTCCAATTAGATCTTAACGGTAGCACTACCAGCGAAAGTGATGGTGAAACAGGGGAAATCAGCGGTTTATACGGATTTAATACCGACAGCGGTAACTATACATTTGGTGCGGCTTATTCAAAGCGTGAAGGCGTGATTCAATCTGACCGCGATTGGACGGAGCCTGGGTACAGTTCTTATCTTCCAACGGGTTCACTTGATGGTATGGTGCAAGATGGTGCCGGTGGTTGGGAAGAACGTTCAACCGGTTATGATTATACGACAAGCAGCTACTACCAAACGCCAAACGAGCGTTACAGCTTGTTTGCTAACATGGTCCAAGAACTCGACAATGACCTAGTATTAACGGCTGATGCGTTGTACACCAAACGAAAATCTGATCAACAGTTAGCACCACAACCCGCATCAGTCATGCTAGATGTGTGTGATAGCGATGCGGATAGTTCATGTGTCACGTTGACCGATGCGATGACAGATGCTGGTATTTCAGCTGATGACACTGGCCGTGTTGAATATCGCCGTCGTATCACAGATGCTGGACCGCGTATTTATTCACAAGATACCGATACATTCCGGATCTCAGCGGGTCTTGCTGGTGAGCTTGATATTAATAATGGTATGAACTGGGATGTTGCTTACACCTACGGTAAGAACAAAGCAGAATCTACCGTTGCAAACTCAATTAATGCGACCAATCTGTCTGAGTCAGTTTATGCCAATCAAGATGCTTGGTTCAGTGGTGACGCATTAACAACAGATATTGTGGATGATATCAGCTATACCGACAATGCTGATGGCGGAAATGAGCAACACGTTATTTCTGCGGGCCTAAACGGCGATTTATTTGATGTGAGCGCGGGTACCGTCGCGTTTGCGATTGGCGCAGAATACCGTTATGAAAGCGGTTATTACAACCCCGATCCAGTGACTGTTGCCGGTGACAGTACAGCTGCACAGCAAGATGCAACCGATGGCAACTACGATGTTATCTCTGTTTTCCAAGAAGTGAGTGTTCCGTTTACTGATAAACTCACCGGTGAATTTGCACTGCGTTATGACGATTATTCAACATTTGGTAAAGCCTCTACCTGGAAAGTCGGTTTAACCTATGAAGCAACCGATGATTTAATGCTTCGTGGTGTTGCAGCAACGGGTTTCCGTGCGCCAAGTATCAGCGAGCTATACGGCGGAGACACAGGTTCATACGATTATTTAGACGATCCATGGGGTAACGAGCAAGATTCACAAATCTTGGTGCGTTATACCTCAGATGAAGATCTACAAGCAGAAGAATCAGACTCATATACAGCGGGTTTAGTCTACTCACCAAGTTATGTTGAAGGATTATCGTTAACGCTTGATTACTGGCGCTTCAAAGTGACTAATGCCATTACTCGTTTGGATGTTCAAGCGGGTCTAGATGCGTGTTATGCCGATGCCTCATCTTCATCGTGTGAAACCTTTAATATTGGTTCAAATGGAGATTTAACTAATCTAACGAGTTCACTCACTAACGTTGGCAGCCAAGATACCAGTGGTATTGACTTTAACTTAGCCTACAGCTTCAGTGCATTATCGCTAGATTGGAAAATCAACAATGATACCACCTACTTACTGAACTTTGAGCAAGAAGGCATTGATTACACGAATATGATCGACGGTAACTTTGGCGCTTATGCTGAAGTGCGCAACAACTTTAATATCCAAGCTGGCCAAGGTGATTGGAACGTTATCTATTCGAACCGTTATATCGGTGAAATGGAAGATCTAGGTACGGGCGATGATGTTGATGCCGTGCTTTATCACAACATTGCGGGTACCTATCATGTGTCTGAAATGATTACATTAAGTGCTGGTGTGAAAAACATCACTGATGAAGAGCCATCAGATGTGTCTAACGGCAGCGATGGTGGTACGGTACCAGAAGTGTATGACACTGTAGGCCGCCAGTACTTCGGCGGTGTAAGCATTAAGTTTTAATTGATAGCGCGTTAAGAGTGCACCTATTGGCACTGAAAGACAAAAGCCTGCAATTGCCGCAGGCTTTTTATTTGGCGCTAATATCAGGCCTTAGTGACTTAAACGTAGCTCGAGTCGGTGTTCACTCATATATTTACGCTGACAACTTGCACAGCGCTGCTCAGTAGGATCGTTAATTAATCGACTTATTTCGATTTCCATTTCACAATCAGAGCATAAACCGTACAAGCCCAAATCTAATTGACATAAGGCTGCATCGAGTTTCATTAATTGAGTAAACAATTCCGTATTCGCTAACTTAACTTGTGGCATAAAATCAATAATATCCTCAAGAGTCGCTGTTTGAGCAAGCTCTGCAGAATCTGGAGAGACATCTTTGATAATAAGCAATAGTTCACGACGAAGCCTGAGTTCAAGCTGTTGTAATTTTTGCTGTATGTCCAGAGAGTTGTGCAACGGAGGTAACCTTTACTGATATTGTCACTAGAAATTCTATTCTAAGCACAAAATATCTGCAGGTTATGACTAAGATCAATTCTATAGGAGATTTTTCAATTCAGGCTGCTAATAAGCCTAGCTGCCTGATTGAAAAGGCGATTAGCGTATGGTTTGATGTGCGTTTTGAAGTACTTTGACGATGTCTTCAGTGGTTTTAAATACCCGTAATTCACGAAACAAAGCATCCGCTTCAGGATATTGACGATTTAAATAACTAAACCATTGCTTGATGCGTGAAGGGTAATAATCAGATTTACGGCCATTGAGCTCTTTTTCAGTGTAATTCATTAATAATGTGAGCGTTTCAAGCCAAGAATAGGGCGCAGCACCCGTTTTGATGGTGTCTCCTAAATTAGGCAACGAAATCGCTCCGCGGCCAATCATAACACTGTCACAACCCGTCACATCCATACATCGTTGTGCGTCTGCGGCATTCCAAATTTCGCCATTAGCAATAACAGGGATGGGCAAACGTTTGCGTACTTCGGTGATGTATTCCCAATAAGCAGGTGGTTTATAGCCGTCAGTTTTGCTACGGGCATGAATGGCCAGTTCAGTTGCACCTGCCTCATATACTGCTAAGGCATTTTCCATAAACAGGGATTTATCTTCGTAGCCTAAACGGATTTTTGCGGTTACGGGTTGCTCAATTGGGACCGCATCACGCATGGCTTTAACAATATTATGAATATTTTCAGGGTATTGCAGTAATACCGCACCACCTTTACTTTTGTTAACCGTTTTAGCAGGGCAACCAAAGTTAGCGTCAACACCATTCGAGCCGAGTTCAATGGCCCTTATTGCATTTTGTGCCATCCACTCTGGTTCTTGTCCGAGTAATTGTACTCTTACGGGTGTGCCCGCTGGAGTGAGTCCGTTATTAAGCAACTCTGGGCATAATTTATAGAAGACTTTTTCGGGTAATAACTGATTGACCACCCGTACAAACTCTGTAACCACCAAATCAAACGGGTTAATGGTAGATAAAATATCACGCATATGGTCATCAACCACACCTTCCATCGGAGCTAAAATTACGCGCACAATACACCTTACTGAATAAAAAAGTGCGCTATTTTACCTTGTTTAATTCGTGATAGCAGCATGATTAACAGGGTTGAGGTGTTCTATTTTAATTATATTGTTGATTAATATTGAAATTTACCCTGATGTCAAGGTTCATTGGCTGATTGTGCATCGTATATCTGTGTTATATTTTGTGTTAATTTTATGCAGTCCTAGCAAGATTTGCTTACAATGAGGGTGACTTTTTTCACATTTTTCATTTATTTTGAAATTAATTTTACATACTGCAGGTCTTTTTAACCAAGCCGGCAATAATGTTGGTCACCAATACACAATCAAAACACGAGGAAGATAACTATTATGAACTCTATCAAACAAACTACTGTAGCTGTTGCGTTAGGTGCTGTTGTGATGACTGCTGGTTTTACTGCTGAAGTACAAGCTAACCCATTTGGATTCGAACAATTAACTGCTGGCTATCAATTAGATGGTGGCGAAGGTAAGTGCGGTGAAGGTAAATGCGGTGGCGACATGAAAAAGTCTGCTGAAAAAGCCAAAGAAGGTAAATGCGGTGAAGGCAAGTGTGGCGGCGACATGAAAGAATCTGCTGAAAAAGCAATGGAAGGTAAATGTGGCGAAGGCAAATGCGGCGGTGACATGAAAAAGTCTGCTGAAAAAGCAATGGAAGGTAAGTGCGGCGAAGGCAAATGCGGTGGCGACATGAAAAAGTCTGCTGAAAAAGCTAAAGAAGGGAAGTGTGGTGAAGGTAAATGTGGCGGTCAGAAATAATCCACTATAACTTGATTATAAGCATTTGATAATGCTCATGCTTATCTGCCACAATTAAGGCCTGAGTTTCAGGCCTTAATTTTATCTCTTTTTTATGGTTCAAGGATGCATTATGTCAAATGTGCAACATCCCACATTTAAGCAAGCCAGTGTTGGTTTAGGGCTGCGCCGTGAAATGCTTGATGAGTTTTGCCAGCATGTGCCAACGGCAATTAACTTTTTTGAGGTTGCCCCAGAAAATTGGATGACTTTAGGTGGCAAGTTTGCACGTCAGTTTAGGCAGTTAACTGAGCAGCATCAATTTTTTTGCCATGGACTGTCGTTATCCATTGGAAGCCCTGAAGCACTAGATACTCAATTTATCAAACAGATTAAGCAATTTTTAGACAGCCATAATATAGCTGTCTATTCAGAACATTTAAGTTATTGTTCGGGTACAGGGCATATGTACGACTTGATGCCCATTCCTTTTACAGATGAAGCCGTCATTCATACCGCCAAGCGTATTAACCAAGTCCAAGATATTCTCGAACGGCCATTTATTCTTGAAAACGTGTCTTTCTACGCTGCCCCGGGAGCGCAAATGAGCGAGCAAGCATTTGTTAATGCTGTGCTACAAGAAGCTGACTGCAAATTGCTACTCGATGTGAACAATATTTATGTTAATGCGATTAATCATCAATATGATGCCAGTGCATTTTTAGCAGCGATGCCGAGCGAGCGCATTGCCTATTTACATATTGCTGGCCATTACGAAGAAGCGGCAGACTTAATGGTTGATACCCATGGTGCTGATGTGATTGATCCAGTGTGGGCGCTATTGCAGCAATGTTATCAGATACACGGTGTACACCCGACGTTGTTAGAACGTGATTTTAATATTCCTAAAACTGAAGTGTTATTAACTGAAATCAATCAAATTCATCAATATCAACAGGCTGCACTTAACGGGATTAAGTAAGCCTTGAGTTTCATTGACACTTAATTAGTCATTAAGGACTCATTATGAGATTTATTGAAGTACAGCAGCAATTTATGGATTACATCCGCGACCCCAGTTTGCCTATGCCTGAGGGGATTGAACCGCGGCGGATGAAAGTGTACCGAGACTTATTTTTTAATAATATCTCAGGGTTTGTTGCCAGTGCCTTTCCGGTACTCAAGAGCTTGTATCAAGATGACACATGGCAGGCACTCGTTCAGCAACTTTTTGCCAAACATGACTGCAAAACCCCGATATTTGTTGAAATAGCCGGAGAGTTTTTGACTTTTTTACAACATGAATATCAAGTAACAGAAGATGACCCTGTGTTTATGTTGCAACTCGCCCATTATGAATGGTTAGAGCTGTGTGCTGCCGTGGCGCCAGATATTGCTCCGTCACAACGACTCAATGCTGACGATGTTGAGCAATTTAACTTGTGTTTATCACCGAGTGCTAAAGTCGCTCAATATGCCTTCGATGTGCAGCATATTAGTGTTGATTACCAACCGATAGAACCCACTGAGCAGGCTAACTTTTTTTGCGTATATCGTGACTCGAACGATGAAGTGGCTTTTTTACAATTAACGCCATTAAGTGCACAAGTGTTAGCGTATATAGAACAAACCTCTCAAGTTCAACAGGTTAACCTAGATGCGATTGTTGAGTGGCTAGCAGATCTTTATCCGCAAATGTCGGCAGACTCACTGTTGTCCGGTTGTGTTCCCCTGTTACAACAGTTAGCGCTAAAAGGCATTATTGTTGCGGCTACGGATGCATAATAGTCATATAAAATTTAAGGTTTTTATTTTATCAATATGTGTCTAAAATGAGCCACTTTTTGTGATATGCCTCACGTAAAAAGTTTGTGCTATCACGTAAAAATGTGGTTAGCGCAATAAAATCTACCGAGCAATTGCAGTCACAATATCACCTTAAATTTAGGAATTATCATGAGTCAGCCGTTTAAAGACCCGTTTAACATCGTTTATTTTATTGGTTTTATTTTGGTTTTATTGATTCCAACGTTGCCGGCGACGCTTTCTTGGTTGAAAGTAACAGGTTTAATTTAACGCTGAATTCAGGTTAATCTGTAATGATATTGCCTTATTAAACCACTCTGATAGAGTGGTTTTTTGCTTTAGGCGAGGACACCAATGGCGTTAAAACGTGGTTTTTTTCTTATTATTGGCTTATGCAGTTTGGTATTAGGCTTAATCGGTATTGCATTGCCATTATTGCCTACCGTGCCATTTATTTTATTGTCTGCTTTTTGCTTTGCTCGCTCAAATGACCGCTTGCACCATTGGTTAGTGACTCACCCCTGGTTTGCAGAGGGTATTCATCAATGGCAATCCAAACGAGCATTGAGTCGGCCATTGAAGAAAAAAGCCATGATAATGAGTGCACTGAGCTTTTGTATTAGTATCATTATTGTGCCGCTGGTGTGGGTTAAAGTCATGCTGTTATGCATGATGCTCGTTTTATTATTTTTTTTGTGGCAGATCCCAGAGTTAGAATAATAAATCAGCAGTTAATGCATGACAGTTGCAACTGAGATCAAACGGGCATAAGATCCAAGCAGAATTTTTACCAGAGTCCACCCATAACGTGGACTTTTTTATTGCGTAATCACTTTTAAACAGAGTTAACTTATTATGATGAACCAACACAGTTTAGCGCTTATCAAGAACAGTATTAAAACCATTCCTGATTATCCAAAACCAGGCATTATGTTTCGTGATGTCACTAGTTTGTTAGAAAGCGCTGAAGCGTATAAAGCGACTATTGCGATTCTAGTGGCTCATTATCAATCAAAAGGCTTCACTAAAGTGGTCGGCACTGAAGCTCGTGGCTTCTTGTTTGGTGCTCCTTTAGCATTAGAACTTGGTGTTGGTTTTGTTCCTGTTCGTAAGCCCGGTAAGCTACCGCGTGCCACAATTAGTCAAACTTATGAATTAGAATACGGTAAAGATACCTTAGAAATTCATACCGATGCGATTAATGCCAACGACAAAGTGTTAGTTATCGACGACTTACTCGCGACGGGTGGCACCATTGAAGCTACAGTAAAACTGATCCGCGAGCTTGGTGGTGAAGTAGGCCATGCCGCTTTTGTTATTTCATTACCTGAAATTGGTGGCGAAAAGCGTCTGCACGATTTAGGGATTGAAGTATTAAGTTTGTGTGAGTTTGATGGCGAGTAGCAATATTAAAATAACTGCTAATTAATTAGTCAGTTAACTACTTTAAAGGGTATCAAAATCCCGCTCAACAATAGCATGCCAGCCCGTGGCATGTTATTGTTATCCCCTTTAATGGGATTGACTCCCGATGGCTCTCTGTGGGGAATTTCATGTCTTATCAAGTGCTCGCCCGCAAATGGCGTCCTGCTAAATTTGAACAAATGGTTGGTCAGTCCCATGTATTAATGGCTTTGACTAACGCCTTAAGTCAGCAACGTCTTCATCACGCTTATTTATTTACAGGTACTCGTGGTGTCGGTAAAACCAGTTTGGCACGACTTTTTGCCAAAGGACTTAACTGTGAAACAGGCGTCACTGCAAATCCATGTGGTGAATGTTCAAGTTGTATTGAAATTGCCCAAGGGCGTTTTGTCGATTTAATTGAGGTCGATGCGGCGTCGCGTACCAAAGTGGATGATACTCGCGAGTTGTTAGACAACGTGCAATACCGCCCATCGCGAGGTCGCTTCAAAGTGTACCTCATTGATGAAGTCCACATGCTATCGCGCAGTAGTTTTAATGCCTTATTAAAAACCTTAGAAGAACCACCAGAACACGTAAAATTCTTACTGGCCACCACAGATCCGCATAAATTACCGGTCACGGTATTGTCGCGTTGTTTACAATTTAATCTGAAAAGCTTATCGCAACAAGAAATCACCCAACAGCTAGAGTTTGTTATCACTCAAGAGCAGTTGCCTTTTGAGCCTCTCGCCTTGACCTTGTTAGCTAAAGCAGCCAATGGCAGTATGCGTGATGCATTGAGTTTGACAGATCAAGCCATTGCGTTTGGTAGCGGCCAAGTGATGCTTGAGCAAGTGCAAACCATGTTGGGTAGTATTGATGAACAACACGTTATCGCATTATTAAAAACCTTGTGCGATGCCGATGTCGGTCCTCTAATGCAAATGGTTGCCAAAGTGCTAGCCTTTGGGGCAGACGCCGAAGAAGTATTGCGTAGCTTGTTAGAATTACTGCATCAGATTACATTGACTCAATTTGCCCCCGCTGCCGCCCAACAGTCACTCTTTGCAGAGCAAATTTTAGCTTTTGCCCAGCAATTAGCACCTGAACAAGTGCAACTGTATTATCAAATGTTACTCAATGGCCGTAAAGATTTAGCCTTTGCACCCGATCCTAAATCGGGTCTTGAAATGGCCCTATTGCGAGCAGTTGCATTTACCCCAGAAAAACAAGTTAAACGTTGGGTAACCACATCTCCAGCCAAGATAGATTTATCAAAAACGCAAGAGGTCACAGATACAGGCCCAAAGCCTGATAACACTGCAGCGCTAAATCAATCTGTATCGGCGGATACTCAATCAAATACTGTTCACTCAGACGCCGATAAAGCCGATGAGACGAGTGCAGAGGTCAGTGAACCACAGAGTCCAATTATTGATAAACATTCGGCAGTTAATGCTCAAGTGCCAATGACTCAAGCGCAATCTGAAGTGGTTGAGCCTATTGGCGCAGAAGATGATGAACTTGACGTTACTGACGCTGCCTTAAGTGCTGAGCAAAGCCTATTAGTGAGTCAGGCCGAAAGTTTGGGCTATCAGTCCCAAGCTGAATGCGCCCCCGCGCAGAGTGATGCGCAAGAGACATCCAAGGTAGATGCTTTAACGTTGGATGCGTTAAAGACTGAGGCACTGACGAGCGAAGCAGAAGAAGACAAAGAGGGCCCTCAAAAGGCAATTGATAATACTGAGCCTGCAGCAGAAGCTATTGAAGTTAGCGTTCAACTTAACACAGATGCGGTTATTGAGCCGGTTTCCAATGCGGATCCGTTTGATGGATACTCATTTAATGACTTCGACCAAGAGAGTGATTATCAACCTTCTGATCATGATGATTATTTAGCGTATTCGGCGCAAAATGAACCGGGGGCATTCGATGCAATTGCTCCAGAGCTGCAAGCTACCACATCCGCTGGCGCTCAAGATGAGTCTAATGCAGAACAAACTGCACAGGTAAACGACCCAGAAGACTCGCAAGCTGACACCTTAGACTTTTTGGATATGGTATTGGCCAGTCGTGATTCGTTGCTTGCCGATGTCGATGCGTTGCAACAAAAAGAGCAAAGCGCCAGTAAAGCGCCTAGCACCATCAAGACTTCATTTGGCCCCAAAGCGAAAGCCTCCGAGCCTGACGTTGCCCCTAAATTTGACTCACAACAACCTATCACTGAGACTCAAAGCCTTGCGCCAGTAATCCCTGAGTCAAATAATCCAACGCCAGTAATATCGGCTAATGTTGAGCCGAGTAATACACCATCACAACCAACGGTAATACAAGATAGAGCACCTTGGGTCAAACCTGCACCAGGTGAGAATGTTACCGCTTTTTCAGACGTTGCAGCAAAGCCTGAACCCGAACCCCAGAGCCCCCAAGTTGATGCTCAAGTTAATCCAGCGGCAGCAGTCAATCAGCATATTGATGCGGAGCCATTAAGCAATACAGCTCAAGCGCCTGCAAAGGAGCACACGAGTGAGCGAGTGCCTTTTACGCCCCACAGTATTAAAGGAAATGAGCTTGATTTACATTGGTATAAAGTGATGACCCATGTTTCAGTCGGTGGGCGCGTTCGACAACTCGGGGTTAACTCAGTTTTGCAAGCGCACTCCAACTCAATCGTTTTAGTGTTAAAACCTGATCAAAAGCATTTGTCAGCGCCCATTGCTATCGATCAATTACAAGTCGCACTAACAGAGTATTTGCAGCAGCCAATCGAGGTGAAAATCCAAATTGGTGTTGTTGCCAATCGTGAAACCCCCTTGGAATTACGCAAACGCTTTCATCGTGAATTAATTGCCCATGCCGAGCAGTCAATATTACAAGATGACAATACCCAGTGGATGATCCAGCGGTTATCAGCACAACTAGACAGTGACAGTATTGAATATCCGCCCGAACAATTGGCGCAAATCGCCCAAGAAATTGCTCAAATAGCGGTTCAATAATGTTCAGTAAAACGTAATTTAGGTTGAAATGAACATATCTTCATCTCAAAAATGTTCAGTCTAGATTGCCAATCACATTTTTTTCAGTAAGATTAGCGCCACTATGGCGACTTGCTAACAACCTCAATTAGAGAGAGACGACTATGTTTGGTGGAAAAGGCGGAATGGGCAATTTAATGAAACAAGCCCAAATGATGCAAGACAAAATGGCAAAAGTGCAGGAAGAAATTGCACGTACCGAAATGACCGGTGAAGCCGGTGCTGGCCTAGTGAAAGTGACAATGACTGGCAGCCACAATGTCCGCAAAGTTGAAATCGACCCAAGCTTAATGGAAGATGACAAAGAAATGCTAGAAGACTTGATTGCTGCTGCATGCAACGATGCTGCGCGTCGTTTAGAAGAAAATCAAAAAACTAAAATGGCCGAAGTGACTGGCGGTATGCAATTACCACCTGGAATGAAAATGCCATTCTAATCGTTGTCTTGTACCACACAAAAAAGCTCAAGCATAAATGCTTGAGTTTTTTTGTTATGCGTCTGAGTCTGAGTCAGTTGGTACTGCGTCCAATACCACATAACCTTGGGCTTGATAATCATTAACACATTGTTGAAATTTGTTTTCGAGTTTGATGTCATCTAAAAATCCCAAAGCATACGATGCGCATTTTACTTTCATTTTTTGATCGTTTATCAAAATGGCTTCTTTTTCAACTCTGCAAATCCCATCACATATGCAATGTCGATAAATTTTAGGTTAATGACATAACCCAGCGCCACAGCGACAATGATAATAATCAGCTTTTTCTATTATTAATGATTCCATGAGTTTTCAGTGAGCGTTTACTGTTCAATTTAGTATGTCGCATTATCGCCGGGTATAAAACGAGCAGCAATCCCTGTGTTAAATAAAAATTCACATTAAACCATTGTTTTAATGGTGATTATTGCGTTTTTAATGGTTTTGCTTGGCGAGTATGTGGTTAATCTAACCAATGATTATTGCTAATTGATTTTGCTAATCGTGTCACAGGTTTACGTCTTTTAGTCGCTATCGGTGGTCAGGGAAAAGGTTAAGAATTCAATATGAAGTATCTAATTTTTAACTCAAAGTTAAAAATATTTGACATTGCGTGATTGTGGATTATGATAGGTGAAGTTAAAAATTTTATACATAAAGTATACTGAGGTTGACATGGACAACAAACAGAAATTGATTCAATGGTTACAGGAAACCAGCTTTAGAGAGTTGACGTTATCGGTCGATTTTCTAGTGACAGGGTATATTGGTTATTTGTACGTGAGTGCGTTAGTTAATGCTACGCCTGAACAATTAGCGTCTATTACATGGTTATCGACGTTATTACTGCAAATTATTATCTATTCAATTGTATTAATGGTAATCAGTTACATTGTGCTGGGGTTAATTAGTGATAATGAGCTGAACCAACCGATGGATGTCAGAGAAAAACAGATTAATTTGGTCGGCTATAAATACAGTGCCATCATTTTACAAGTAGGGGTGATTTTAGCGCTAGTTCAATATAATATCGCCGCCCAAGGTTTTGAGTTTATGCAATCGAGTGTGCCGCATTTACCGTTGCATATTTTAGTGGGTGCCTTCTTATTGGCCGAATTAGCGCACTATGGCGTGCAGTTGTACAAGGGGCGTACAGGAGACATTTATGGGTGATCCTGCTGACAATAAACTTGGGATTTCAAACTCTATCCGTACGTTACGGTTTTTACATAATGAAATGACCCAAAAACAATTGGCCGATCTAATCGGAGTGACCCGTCAAACGGTAATGGCCATTGAGTCAAATAAGTACTCACCAACGCTTGAGGTAGCCTTTAAAATTGCTGAGGTATTTAACTTGCCCATCGACCAAGTGTTTAGTTACCGCTCTGCGAAGTAATCTGGGCACGTGCAGAGATCGCAACAGATAAAGTTTTGCAATCATTCTTATCAACGATGATAATCCATGCATCCTTTTGATGCAGACTTTTTGCTTCGACAATGGGTTAGATTGATAGTGTTAGCCGCTCAATGGCTTAGGTGTAATGTTGACACAAGTGTTTATTTATTAAGGTATTGGCAATTTATGAAATTTAGTCCTTTGGTTGATGAGTTAATCCAGTCTTTACGCGGTTTACCTGGTGTGGGACCTAAATCAGCTCAACGTATGGCGTTTCAATTGCTTGAACGTGAACGTAAAGTGGGTTTAAAACTGGCTGACTCATTACAAAAAGCCATGTCAGAAGTCGGCCATTGTCAAAGCTGCCGCACGTTTACGGAACAAGAATTGTGTCCTATTTGCTCAAGTCACCGCCGGGTCAATGCTGGTGTGATTTGCGTGGTTGAAACACCAGCAGATGTATTAGCGATTGAAGCCGGTGGTCACTTTACAGGCCGTTACTTTGTGTTACTTGGGCATTTATCGCCTCTTGATGGTGTAGGGCCTGAAGAGTTAGGACTGGCGCTACTCGAACAACATTTAGCCTCTGAGGATGTCAGTGAACTCATATTAGCGACCAATCCTACAGTGGAAGGGGATGCCACCGCGCATTTTATTGCTGATATGGCCAGACGTCATAACGTGGTGATTAGCCGTATTGCTCATGGCGTGCCCGTGGGCGGTGAGTTGGAGTATGTTGACAGCACTACATTAGCGCTATCATTTAACGGACGAATTCCCCTTTAATCATCCCTCATCATGAGTATGACCTGCCAATAATATATTGGCAGGCCTTTGTTTATATTGTCGACATTGAGTACTATTTTTAAGCATTTATTGGGGGTAATTGATCTTTGTATCGAAAAAAGTGTCGTTGCTGGTGATTTATTCGACATTAAAGTGTTTTTCCCCTTGAAAACAATTTAAAGCCCCCCATTTCTTGGTTATCGAAGATTTTTATACGAGTGGATGATTCGACTCGTTTTGTATTAACGTAACACCAAGGGAAATTATTCATGTCACAACAAGAAACTCATGGCTTTCAAACCGAAGTAAAACAACTGCTGCATTTGATGATCCACTCTTTGTATTCAAATAAAGAGATTTTCTTACGTGAATTAGTCTCAAATGCGGCCGATGCTGCAGACAAATTACGCTATCTAGCCCTAACCGACGATGCCTTGTACGAGGGTGATGGTGAGCTTAGAGTGCGTGTGAGTGCCGATAAAGAAAAAGGCACTGTGACCATATCGGATAACGGTATTGGTATGACACGTGATGGCGTGATTGAACATTTAGGTACCATTGCTAAATCGGGTACTAAAGAGTTTTTCAATAACTTATCTGGCGAAGCCTCAAAAGACTCGCAACTTATTGGTCAGTTTGGTGTGGGTTTCTACTCAGCCTTTATCGTCGCTAAAAAAGTGGTTGTACGCACGCGAGCTGCCGGTCATGCCGTCAATGAAGCGGTATTATGGGAGTCAGAAGGTGAAGGTTCATTTAACGTTGAAACCGTCACTAAAAACACTCGCGGTACTGAGATCACTCTGTATTTACGTGACGAAGAAACTGAATTTGCAGATGAATTCCGTTTACGTTCAATTATTTCAAAGTACTCAGACCATATCTCTATTCCGGTAGAAATGTTTGAACCAGGTCAACCAGAAACCGAAGGTGAAGACGGCGAAAAAATTGCAGCTACTGAGGGCACTTGGAAGCCAATGAACAAAGCGACAGCGCTTTGGACACGCAATAAATCTGATATTACTGATGAAGAATACCAAGAGTTTTATAAGCATATATCACACGATTATGCCGATGCACTTAAATGGTCTCACAATCGTGTTGAAGGTAAGCAAGAATACACCAGCTTATTGTATATTCCGGCAAAAGCGCCTTGGGATCTGTTTAACCGTGACCACAAGCACGGCTTGAAACTGTTTGTGCAACGTGTATTTGTGATGGATGATGCCGAGCAATTTATGCCAACTTACTTACGTTTTGTAAAAGGCTTAATCGACTCAAAAGATCTGCCACTCAACGTATCGCGTGAAATTTTACAAGACAATCAAATTACCAAAAACCTGCGCCAGGCATTAACTAAACGTGTGTTAGGTATGCTAGAAAAAATTGCTGAAAATGATGCCGAGAAATACCAATCATTTTGGGCTGAGTTTGGCCAAGTATTGAAAGAAGGCCCTGCTGAAGATTTTGCTAACAAAGAACGCATTGCCGGTTTATTACGTTTTGCTTCAACGCATGATAACTCTGCGGCGACCACTGTGTCGTTAGACGCTTACATTGAACGCATGAAAGAAGGTCAAGATAAGATTTACTATATCGTTGCCGACAGCCATGACGCAGCCGTTAACAGCCCACACTTAGAGTTACTCCGTAAAAAAGGCATTGAGGTTCTCTTAATGTCTGAGCGTATCGACGAATGGTTAATTAACCACTTAACTGAGTTTAAAGGTAAAAAGCTGCACTCAGTGACTAAAGGTGATCTTGAGCTCGGTTCATTAGAAGATGAAGCAGACAAAGAAGCACAAGAAAAAGTGGCAGAAGAAGCTAAAGCCCTTGTTGAGCGCATCAAAACGGCATTAGCGGACAAAGTGTCTGACGTTAAAGTGACAAGCCGTTTAACTGACACTCCGGCCTGCGTAGTGACTGGCGAGGGTGAAATGTCGACGCAAATGATTAAATTGATGCAAGCGGCAGGACAACCTGTACCTGAGTCAAAACCAACATTTGAAATCAATCCAACACACCCATTGGTTGAGCGTTTAAACAATGAAGCTGACGAGCAGTTATTTGCCGATTGGTCTAACTTGCTTTTACAACAAGCACTCTTGTCTGAAAAGGGTAGCCTGTCCGATCCGTCGGCGTTTATTAAGCTAACCAACCAGATGCTAATGGCCAGCTTTAAATAAGTAAACCTAAACAGTTAAAGCGGACATTCAGTCCGCTTTTGTTTTTGTAAGTTACCGGGGGCACTATGGACTACCTGATTAATTTAACGAAAGAAAACATTCAGCAAGTTGTCGATACCTCCATGGAAAAAATGGTGGTATTGGCATTTTGGGCACAACAGCAACCTGAAAGTGTACAAATGCTGCAAACCTTAACGCAAATAACTCAAGCCCAGGCTGGGCGTTTTATTTTGGCGAAAGTCGATTGCGAAACCGAGGTTGAAATTGCCAACTACTTTCAAATTCAAAATTTACCCACCACATTAGTATTAGATAAAGGCCGCCCGATTGATGGCTTTGCCGGGGTGCAAACAAAAGAGCAAGTTGAAGCCTTACTTGACAAACATTTGCCGCCTATGTGGATACAAGAGTTTGCTGCAATTAAACAACTGTTAGCAGAAGGCGCATTAACTGCCGATGAGTTAGAGCAATTAGCTGCACAACTTAAAACCGTTTATAGCGATTCACAACAAGCTGCTGAAGTGGCGTTAGTGATGGCCGATGTTGCTTTACAGCAAGGCTTACTTGCTGAGGCGAAAAGCTTACTTACAGGTATAGGCCTTGCTGATCAAGACAGTTACTACCAAAACTTAATGGCTAAATTGGCTTTAGCCGAAGATGCAGCTGATACACCAGAAATTAGACAACTACAACAAAGCGTTGAGCAGCAGCCTGACAATCTTGATTTGGTTGTTTTACTCGCTAAAGCACTCAATGCCGCACAACGAAACGAAGAAGCCTTAGAACGATTGTTTGCTATTTTGCAGCAAGACATGAACGCACTCGACGGTAAAGTTAAACAAGTCTTCATGGAGTTATTGACCGCATTAGGTCAAGGCAACACCTTAGCCAATCAATATCGACGTAAATTGTATACCTTACTGTATTAAACGAATTGATGCGTTTTTGTTACAAGCCTTATTAGATTTAGGTCTAATGTCATAACAAAAGCGCTATTAAAAGGGCGGCATATGTGCGAAAATCGCCGCCCTAAAAAGAACACAAACTTAAAGAGGACTTTTGAGATGCGCATTATTTTATTGGGTGCCCCAGGTGCCGGTAAAGGGACCCAAGCTCAGTTCATTATGGAGCAGTACGGTATCCCACAGATCTCAACCGGTGACATGTTGCGTGCAGCCGTTAAGGCCGGTACGCCACTAGGTTTAGAAGCCAAGAAAGTAATGGATGCAGGTCAATTAGTATCTGACGATCTGATCATTGGTTTAGTTAAAGAGCGTATTGCGCAAGACGATTGTGCAAAAGGGTTCTTACTTGACGGCTTCCCACGTACTATTCCTCAAGCTGATGCAATGGCAGAAAACGGTATTGAAATTGATCACGTGATCGAAATCGATGTGCCAGATGAAGAAATCGTTAAACGCATGAGCGGTCGTCGTGTTCATTCTGGTTCGGGCCGTGTTTATCACGTTGTGTTTAATCCACCTAAAGTGGAAGGCAAAGATGATGTGACTGGCGAAGACTTAGCGATTCGTCCAGATGATGAAGAAGCCACCGTACGTAAACGTTTAGGCATTTACCACGAGCAAACTAAACCATTAGTTAATTACTATGGCAAAGTTGCTGAGCAGGGGCGTACTCAATACAATAAATTTGATGGTACCCAATCTGTTGCTAAAGTCAGTGAGCAATTAGCAAGCGTCTTAAAATAATCGCTGTCTAACACTGAATAAAAACCTGCTTCGGCAGGTTTTTTTATAGCATTTTTTTGAGTATCTAATCCTTTATACAGAAAAACAAAAATAACTATGATAAAATCTGCCGCCATTTTCGCAGAGGGTGACTTTTCAACGTTGAATGTCGCCAAAGGCAATTAATTTCACACTTAATTTCACACTGGCAAGGATGCTAAGCTATGAGAGCCCAATATGAAGTTTCCTGGTCAACGTAAGTCAAAACACTATTTTCCTGTAAACAGCCGTGATCCTTTATTGGCCCAACTGACACAGCAACCGCAACCTTTTTCTACCTATGTGTGTGGTATTGATCAAACCCTCGTGGACATTGAGGCAAAAGTCGAAGACGAATTGCTTGCACGTTATGGATTACCAAAAGGTAACTCTACGTTGATTAATGATCAGCAGGCACATGATTTATACCATGAGCTTAAATCTAAAGAGATGATTAGCGATGAGTTTGCTGGCGGAACGATTGGTAACACAGTACACAACTATTCCATTTTAGCCGACGACCGTTCAGTATTATTTGGTGTCATGAGCCAAAATATTATGGTTGGCAGCTACGCATACCGTTATTTATGTAACACCTCATCAAAAGTCGATTTAAATTACTTACAGCCTGTTGATGGCCCTATTGGTCGCTGTTTTACCTTGATTTCTGATTGTGGTGAACGCACTTTTGCCATTAGCAAAGGGTCAATGGACAAGTTAACGCCCGAGTTTATCAATAAGGACGTCATCCAAGGCAGCTCAGCGTTAGTGTTAACCGCTTATTTGATGCGCGCTAGTGAAGGTGATGGCATTACCGATGCAGCAATGACTGCGATTGAGTATGCTAAACAAGCGGATGTGCCAGTGGTGTTAACCTTAGGGACGCGTTTTTTAATTCAAGAAGATCCAACCTGGTGGCAAAACTTTATTAATGACCATGTGACGATTTTGGCCATGAATGAAGATGAAGGTGAGGCGTTAACAGGCTTTAAAGATCCACTATTAGCCAGTGAAGCTGCACTTGAATGGTGTGACATGGTATTAACCACCGCCGGTGCGATTGGCTTATATACCGCAGGTTATGCAGAAGACAGTGCTAAACGCGAAACCAGCCATATGCTATTGCCGGGTGCCATCCCAGAGTTTAACCGCTATGAGTTTTCGCGCCCCATGCTTAAAGATGATTGTGAGACACCAATAAAAGTGTACGCACATATCTCACCTTATATGGGCGGACCAGAGCTTATTCGTAACACCAATGGCGCGGGTGATGGTGCATTGTCGGCACTGTTACATGATTTATCCGCCAATACATTCCATAAAGCCAATGTACCAGGCTCTAGTAAGCATAAACGTGATGGTTTATGTTACTCATCGTTTTCGCAAGTGTGTAAGTACGCAAACCGCGTAGCATATGAGGTGCTAGCCCAGCACAGTCCACGTTTATCTCGTGGCTTACCTGAGCGTGAAGACAGCCTAGAAGAGTCATACTGGGAACGTTAATTCAGCTTAATGTAAAAAAAAACGATAATGATGAATCATTATCGTTTTTTTTTGGTAGGATTTTAATAGAATAACCTCAGCTCAGAATACACCCTATTAGCCCCCCAATTTATAAGCCATCAGGAGCGTCACGTGAAAGGACAAATCTTAAGAGAGATGCATGTACTTAAAGCTATTGAGCCTGAGTTTGAAATTCAGCGCCGTGTGGCATTTATCAAAGCGAAACTCAAAGAGTCTCATAGCCGTTGTGTTGTATTAGGGATTAGCGGCGGTGTTGACTCTTCATTAGCAGGGCGTTTATGTCAATTAGCTGTCGATGGACTTAACCAAGAGCAGAACGAAATCTCGTATCAATTCATTGCTGTTCGTTTGCCGTATCAAGTGCAAAAAGATGAAGACGAAGCCCAGTTATCGTGTCAGTTTATTCAACCTTCTAAACAAGTTACCGTTAACATTGCCGATGGTGTACTAGGAGTACATCACGCAACTTTAGCGGGTTTAGTTGAAGCCAATATTGAACTGCCAGATGAAAACAAACTCGATTTTGTTAAAGGTAACGTCAAAGCCAGAATGCGGATGATTGCGCAGTATAATATTGCTGGCGTGTTAGGTGGTTTAGTCGTGGGTACTGATCACAGCGCAGAAAACATTACCGGTTTTTATACTAAATTTGGTGATGGTGCCTGTGATTTAGCCCCATTGTTTGGTTTAAATAAACGCCAAGTACGTAAATTGGCAGCCTTTTTAGGCGCACCTGATTTATTGGTTAATAAAGCGCCAACCGCTGATTTAGAAGACAACCAACCGCAGTTAGCCGATGAGGTCGCATTAGGGCTAACCTACGATCAAATTGATGACTTTTTAGAAGGCAAAGACGTGCCCAAAGCGGTTGAAGATAAACTGGTTAGCATTTATAAGCGTACTCAACATAAGCGTCAACCTATCCCAACCATTTACGATTAGTCCTCGGGTAAATCTTCGCTGGCAATCAGCTGCCTTGTTGTTTCTATCAAGGCATTGGCATATTGTCGGTAATCTAAATACGGCGTCAGTAAACATGTTTGCTGGCGCTGTATTTTATTATTGGGGTCGACTGTTTGCGGATGTTCAATGGTGTGCATACCAAGCCGTTGTTGGGTTTCTTTACCGCAGACAAGGTGCCAACACTGTGGGTTAAACAACTGCTTAGTAGCATGGCTCGAATGGCTAGGGATGATCTGTATTTGGCAGCTTAATCGGTGTGCTGACGATTGTGGCGACACATCTTGAAGTAGACGCTGTCTGATTTGCTTCCAGGCGGCACCATTGTTTGCGTTTAGGTCAGAGTGTCGACAACAAATTTTAGCCATAATAGTGACAATTTTACGCCAATGATTGCCATTTAATGCAATGATATCTGTGATGGCATTTGCTTGATTATGCTGCCAGTTAGGTGGCAATAGTGGTGGGGTAGGTAAGTAGAAAATAATCTCTGCTTTACTGGGCCCCAAAGTTAATGTTGTTGTCTGTGATGGCATCTCATTCCTGTGAGACTATATTGAATAGTCATTGTTACAAAAGACATAGTTTACGATCATCATTGGTTAAGGTAAAAATGCGTGCGATTGTCATAGGTTCTACAAAACACCTGCTGTTTGCCTGTTTTTATGCGGCATTAGGGATTGGTGTGGCTATTTTGATCACTGCCGTGTGGCTATTAAATGATCGGCCTAATTTATCTTTATGGCACACCACTCATCTTACTTCAGAATATCATCAACAGTCAGGTTTAGCTGATTTTAGTCAATACCTTAAATTAGAAGATAAATTGTTTGCAGAGGTTGAACGCAAAATATATCGTCAATATCAGCCTCGTTTATCATCACCTTTGAACCGCTATGAACGCCACAGTATGTCCGATCCTGCTTTATGGCAGCAAAACTGGAACCGGTCTTTCGAATGGCCTAATACTGATGCCGAATTTGGTTTATTATTACTTCACGGTATGTCTGACTCTCCTTATGCCATCTCACATATCGCTGAGCATTATCAACATCAAGCGCACATTGTCGGTTTACGTTTACCAGGCCATGGCACGATACCTTCAGGGCTCACCAATATTACTTGGCCTGATTTAGCCGGTGCTGTGGCGTTGGCAACTGAGCATTTATCTCAAACCTTAGCGGGTAAACCAGTATATGTGGTGGGGTTTTCTACCGGGGCGGCATTAGCGTTAAATCATGAGCTAGAAAATATTAGTTTACATAAGCCCCCCGCATTTGCCGGGATGATATTTTTATCGCCAGCGGTGGGGTTGGCTCCAATTGCGGCTGGAGCGTATTGGCAAGCTAAGTTAGGTGGTTTGCTAGGCCAAGACAAGCTGTATTGGAACAGTATTCAGACCGAATATGATCCATTTAAATATTTATCTTTTGCGGTCAATGCCGGTGATGTGGTTTATCAGCTGACTCAGCGCAATCAAACATTAATGACACAATTATCACCAGAGCAGATGCGGTTAATTCCACCTATGCTGACATTTCAATCTGTGGTTGATAATACAGTGTCTTCACTTGCAGTGGTAAAACAGCTTTATCAGTTACTGCCTGAGTCCCAAGGACACGAATTAGTGCTATTTGATGTCAACCGTGTACGCAGTCATAATTATTTACTCATTCAAGATCCATTAGCTGAATTTGCCCCTTTTTGGCTGACAAACCCGTTGCCTTATCGGTTAAGTCTTATTGAAAATAGCCCTCATAATGAGCCATATGTCCGAGTACGAGAGCTTAGCCATAAATTACCCGTTGAAGAAGTTGTTGAGTTAGGGTTAACGTGGCCTGCTGAGGTTTATTCGTTATCACATGTGGCGCTACCGTTTCCAATTGAAGACCCATTGTACGGACCACTCGCAAATGAAAACAAAGACATCATACAAATTGGCCGGGGAATATATCAGGGTGAACGGGGCATTTACAGCGTAACGGCTGCAGATATGTTACGCCAAAAATGGAACCCATTTTACCCTTATATGATGAGTCGGATTGATGCGTTTACAGCACAATGATGTGAATGTTTACCTGGCTTATTATTACTGGATTTTGGTGCGGTTAATTATTGGCCTCGCCAGATAATTTGGCCGCTTTCAACCAGCTTATAGCCTGACAGTAGCTGGGCTAATTGTGCTGTTTGTGGCTGTTTTAATAGTGTTAATAATGCCTGTAATTGACGTCTAAAAAAGATACTTTGCGACATAACAAAGTCAAAAGACTCAGTAAGAAGAGGAATAAAGTATAAGCCACTTTCTTTTGCAACGGCTTCACAACCAAAACCGATATCCGCATTATTACGGGCAATATATCCGGCAAGTTCTCGTTCAGAGTTTGCTGTTGCGGTGAATTGTAAATCATCAACGTGAGTATTATGAGACATCAACCAATTTTCTAGGTGTTGTTGGCTCCCAGCCCCTTTTTGACGGGATACCCAACGCAGCGGCTGCTTTGGAATATCGATATTGTCGTTAAATAACTCGGCCATTTCTTGTCGAACCATTAATCCTTGATGGCGCTCATAACCACTGACCATTATCCATTGTTGGTGGTTTGGAAAGCTTGCTAATAATGAAAATATACTGTCGCGATCATCATTGATACTCTCCCAGTGAATACTGCAGACATCGGCATAACCGCGAGACAATAACTCTAAACCTAATGTTGAGCCTGTAGCGCTGTAACTGATGATTTTTTGATGTTCACTTTTAGCCATTAATTGTGCGACCAACATCGACAACAAAGGGTCGTCACTGCCAGTGATGTGCATTCTGTCAGAGAGCATTCCACTATGGCAAGAGTCCATTAACCAGCGGTCTATCAATACTTTAGGAAATAACCATTTCCCCGTTACTTTTGTGGCTGGCAGGATGTGGTGATTTGCCATTGAGTAGACTTTCTTTTCATTTAAATCGAGATATTCTGCGACTTGTTTGGTGTTCATGTAAATGATGTTTGATTCAATAGGCATATAATTCTCATTAGGATGTTCATGAAACCCAATCTTTATTTATTGTAAGGTGAGTTTAACGCTTTGAAAATCTTCTTGTTAAAAAACTGAGCCAACAGAACTAATTTTTATTTTTTACGTTGTGTTTAAAAGTGGTATTAGCGATCATAGAACCTAATATGACCCGTTTAAGGGAAGGGGATGACTGACACTAAGGTACATTGTTATGAGTGTTGAGCAAATACACTGTGTAAAACCTGAGCAAGCGGTATTAGTGATAGAGCCTGATCTGTCTATTTGGCAGGCATTATCTTCACTATTGAAGCGCTATTTCGGTTTAGTGGAACTTGCTCGTAATGTTGAACATGCCTCAGCGCTGTTTCAGCGGTTCAACTTTAATCTATGTATTATCGAGTTAAGTGTTGTTGATGAGTTTCAATCCTTGTTCCCTGATGTTAATCAAAGTGTTAACTCAGATACTAGCGCGACACAATTGAACAAAGTTAACGATCCATTACAGATTAACGCCACGGTAAAGTCGCCATATTTAGCCTTTCCTCAACAATTTATTGTCATTAGCCCGTCGCTGAAATCTGAAGATATTTTATATGCTATGCGCAAAGGCGCCTGTGATTTCATTGCAAAACCGATTGATGCAACTGAGGTGAATGCGGTGATTTCTCGTTGGTTACTTCAACGGTCATCAGTGGTTAATACTTCTATCGTTGATACCTTAGATACCCAGACAAATAGTCCCAATAGCGCATTTTCAGTACTGATTGGTGACAGTGTCGCCATTAAACAGGTAAAGAAAACATTAAACATCATCAGCTCTACTGGTAATGCATTATTACTTGAAGGGGAGGTGGGAACGGGTAAAAAATTGGCGATGTCTCAATTACAGCAATCATTATGTTCACCCAGTGATTTAATGATGATTGATTGTCGCGCCCCGAGTGAACTCGATGCGAAAAAGATCGGTTTGTATTGTGCCAACACCTTACAAACAACCTGGTTAGTGTTTAACCATATTGCTGAATTGCCGATGGACAAGCAAGTTGAGTTACTCATCGCATTAGACTCAATAAAGTTAAATGGTTATCAGCATGTTAGGTTGGTCAGTATGAGTTCAACAAGACTATTCACTCAGGTACAAAAAGGTGAATTTTTAGTTGAGTTGTACTATCGCCTTGCTGAGTTTATTGTTGCGTTACCACCATTGCGCCAACGCGCTGAAGACATTGTCATGCTGACGAAATATTTCATTAATCGCTGTTTAATACAGCACAATACCGATCGTAAAGCATTGTTAAATGATTATTCAAAGTGGGGCGTCTCAGATTTTCAATGTTTAACTGATTATGATTGGCCGGGGAATATTCAGGAACTAAAAAATACCATTGAACAATGTTTATTACTCAAAGTTGCGCCTAAGGATTACTTTCAGCAATTACCCGCAACGCCCAATCTTATAGGCGCTAATCAAGTTGACACACCACACAGTAGCCTCGGACAACATTACCTCCCTATAGACTGGGATTTAAAGTGTATTGAGAAGGCGCATATCATCCGAGTGATTGAGCATTATGACGGTAATAAAGTGCTTGCCGCTGAACATTTAGGCGTGTCCCGTAAAACGGTAGACCGTAAAGTGAAAGAGTGGGAACGCGATTAGTTATATTTTATTCGCGTAAATTCGAAGACTCCTTTAGTTTTACTTTTGGACAAATTGTCCATTTCTGTTTTTTTTATTTCCTTTTAAGTGATTTTTGTTGCCTCAGTTATAGTTTTTGTTAATCAAGCTTGAGCTTAATTGAGGCCATCGGCAAGAATACTCGCACTCATAATTGGACCTTCAGAAAACAGGAAGATGTTGCCCCGTGAATCAAATTAACCTTTCGCGCACACCCTTACGTGTTTCCCTTATATCGCTTGCGATCTTCGCTAGCTTTAGCACTATGGCTGATGATATTGAACGAGATCCTCTATTAAAAATTCAAGAAGTCATTGTTGTAAAGGGTCAAAGTGCATCTGCAGTTGAATCATCAATGACTCACTGGAGTCTATCAAGAGCTGACATTGAAGCTTCAGGCGCAAAAAGCTTAGATAAAGTGTTGAAAAATGTGCCCGGGATATACGTGCGAGTCGGCGGCCAAGGTACACCAAGGGTGGATATTCGTGGCTTTAAAGCGAGGCATGTGATTTATTTAATCAATGGTGTACCAGCCAATGGTGCAGAAGATGGTCAATTTGATCCTAGTGTTGTTCCTACCGCATTAATTGAGTCTATTGAAGTGTCTGTTGGACCATCATCGGTTCTATATGGCCCAGGTGGGGCTGGTGGTGTGATTAACATCATTACTCGTGAAGGCGACATGGAAGCGAATGTTTCAGGTAACCTCGAGTTTTCTGAAAATGATACCACTAATGGCAACATAAACGTTGCTGGCAGCAGCAGTAACTGGCAAGGCTTTATGAGTTATAACCATCAAGAGACGGATGGTTTTCCAATGTCATCAGATTATGATGATACTGATGAGCAAACTGGTGATACCCGTTTAAATGCGGATAAAACCTTAGATAATGTGTATGCACAAGGCAGTTACTTTGTGTCTGATGACACAATGATAACGGGTAATATTGACTACAATTCAGCAAGCTGGGGTAAGCCAAGTTCTGACGGAACGGGTTCAAATAAAGTGAAATATGAACGCGTTGATGATTTTGATAGCCTGATATTGCAACTCGGTTTTGCGCATAAATTTTCACCGTCGCTGGTATTCCGTGGTTTCGGTTATCATAACGAGAGCAAAACCTTGGATGTCTCATACAAGAGCAGTGATTATGAAGACATTAAGTCGAGTGAAGACAGCACTTCTACAGTTCAAGGTGCTAACCTGCAATTGGTAAAAGATTTTTTTGATTATGGCATATTAACAACCTCGATTATTAGTGAAGATCAACGCTGGGAGTCGACCAGTATTACCTCGGGTTCTGACACAAGTGAGCAATTTGATAAAGATGCTTGGTTACATACGTTAGCAGCAGAGTATCAGTATCAGAGTGATGATCTTTATGGCATCACCTTAGGCTTAGCGGCTCATAATCATCAGCAAGACCAAGGTGATGATGATAATTACTCAGGGCAATTATCAGGTTACTGGAATGTCGCTGATAGCAGTAAAGTGCATGCCGGTATTGCCCGAAAAGTTCGTTTCCCTTCATTAACGAACCTGTATTCGCAATCTTCAGGTAATGAATCATTATCCCCAGAAGAGTCTGCACATGTCGAATTAGGTCTTAAACAGGACTTAGGCTACCAAACCGAATTCGATGTAACAGGTTTCTACACTGAAGCAAATGATTATATTGCCAAAGATGACGACAGTGTTTATCAAAACTTAGGCGACTATAAATTTAAAGGTGTCGATTTATCGATTAAAAATCAATATTTTGATGATTTGTTGTTGACGGTTTCTTATAGCTATTTGGACTCTGAAGCATTAGATGACGACAATATTAGCGAGCTTGAGTATCGACCAAAACATCAATATCGATTCCAAGGCCAATATCAATTTGATATTGGATTGAAAGTGAACCTTGATATTGAGCACATTACAGATCAAACCTTCTATACCAGTGAGAAAGTCAGCGGTGTCACCGTGTCGGTGCAGAACGAATTGGACAGTTATACCCTCATCGATCTTAACCTTTCACAGCCTATTATGGGTGATAATTTAGCCGCTTATATCAGAGCGACAAACTTATTAGATGAAAATTATTATCAAAGTGAAGCACTGCCTCAAGCCGGTCGACAAGTGTTTGTGGGTATTAACTGGCAGCTTTAACTCATGACGTTACTGGCATTGCATCAGGTTGAACTGCAACAGGTTGATTCAACTTATTTGTATCAGAACCTTAATCTCCAGATTAATCCTGGAGAATGCCACTGTATTATCGGTGCGACCGGGTGTGGTAAAACAACCTTGTTACAGCTGATGGCAATGCCAAATCAATTTAATTATCAAGGGCAAATATCCCACAGTCCTGAGCTCATTATTGGCATGATTATGCAGGACCCACATGTGCAATTGGTGAGGGAGACAATCGGGGCTGAAGTTGCATTTGGGCTTGAAAATTTGTCTGTTCCTGCTGCTGATATGTTGCCGTTAGTTGAACAGGCGTTAGCAAAAGTAGGGTTAGCCTTGCCGCTCAACACCGCTGTGAGTCATCTCTCTTTAGGGCAAAAGTATCGTCTGATGCTGGCTGCTCAATTGGTATTTGAACCTAACTTGATGTTAATCGATGAACCCTGGGCGCAACTTGACAATCAAGGTATTAACGAGCTTTGTAAGGTGTTAACAGACTTATTGGCGGCCGGAGTCAGTGTTGTGATAGTGGAGCACAATACAGCACCATTTAGTGAAATTATTGATTTTCAATGGCAATTGGCCTTAGGCGAACTGCTCCCCGCAACTCAAGCGTTACAAGCAAGTGACCCGGTTGCCGATAACATCAGTCGTCATTCTGCCTCCTTATCTTTAAGCGATAACATGCCAGTGAATATGACTCAGCTGCAACATTCTAATGACCCCAATGTTGTGCAACGCAATTGTTTACTGACCCTGTCAAATTTGACCATTAGGTATGCTAATCAAATGGCAACACTGCACATCAATGAAACGGTGAGTCTACATTCAGGTGATATTGTGGGTTTATTTGGTGAAAATGGTTGCGGTAAAACCAGTTTACTTAATCAAATTGTTGGTGTGAGCAATGAGTATAAAGGCCATATTTCGCTATTCGGTAAAACGCCTAAATTGGGAATATTTGGGGCGAATTTAGGTTTTTTAATGCAAAGACCGTCAAGGCAACTTTTTGAAATGACGGTACTGCAAGAGCTTGAATTTAGCCTTAAGCGATTTGGTTTACCTTTATCTAATGCGCAAGAGATATTAACGCAATTAGCGTTAACGCCTTTAGCATCTCATTCGCCGCATAAATTGTCTTATGGGCAACAACACCTCGTGGCATTGGCATCAGTGCTGTGCATAAAACCTAAAATCTTATTATTAGATGATCCTTTTGCTGGATTAGATAATCATTATTTTCCACTGGTGATTAATGCTTTAAAACACTTTTCTGAAAATGGCGGAGCAATTGTTTTTTCAAGTCATCGCCCCATATTGTCTTCACTACTGAGTAAGTGTTGGCTTATTGAGCAGCAACACCTTACTGAACACTGTGTGTTAAAAAGAGCGTCATAGTGATGATAGATTTAAAATCAGCCAAGCCTGACAAATACACATTAACTGACGTAACGCCTGTGGATAATGCATTAAACGACGCTATTTTGCGTTCAAAGCAAAAGCTAATCTTATGCAGCGGTGCCATTGTTTTCAGTATTGTTTTATCAATGAGTGCCTTTTTAGTGTTACAACAACACCTAGGTTACTTATTGCTCATCAATATTTGCCTGCTGGTTCATGCATGGCTTTGCCAAGCTAAACTCGCCCCGTTAATCAAACTATTTATGCTCCAATCACTGGTGACCATCGGTCTGTACGTCTTGCTTTATGGTCAGGAGCGATTATTTGAAGCGGTCATTGTGGTCACTCGAATCATACTGGTGATGTTACCGAGCTGGTGGCTTGCAAGTACACAATCGAGCCATCAAATCAGTCAGGTACTCAGTTTATTGCTGCCGACAAAATGGGCGTTTGTGGTGACGACATCAATAAAAGTATTACCATTTATTGGTCAAGAAGCGCGAGACATTTACCATATCCAATGCTTACGTGGTGCCCGTATTACCCCTAAGGCATTAATGAATCCTATCAATTGGTTTGAGCTGGTTAAATGTGTTTTATTTCCCTTGCTTATTCAATTATTAAGTTTGTCAAAACACATTGCACATTCTGCAAACCAACGACATTTCGATAAATCATCAACTCACACACATTGGCCGTTAAACTAGCGTTATGACATTAAGGTACTCGTAAATGAATTCGAGATTTAATTTACACCATTCTTTGTTTATTGGTTTTTGTGCAACATTACTTGTGGTGATAAAAAGTATGTTGCGGATGAAGCTAGGCTTTTCTGGGCATTCAATGTTTTTAATGAGTGTTTTTTATTTAGTGTGCTATGGCGCCACCAATAAGGTTGGCAGTATGACGTTATGTGGACTGTTGGCGGGCATGTTAGCGATGATTTTAGGGGTTGGCAAAGGCGGGGTATTCATCTTATTAAAGTTTACCTTACCCGCAATCGCAATGGATATCGGCTTATTGTTTATCGCGACGCTATTCTCACTTAGGGTAAGACTGATTTTATTGGCCTCAATAGGCTCAGTTGCCTGGGCTCTTAAGTCTGGTGTGCAAGATATTTTACTGGGCATGGACATCAATATTGTCTTAATCCAATTTGGGATTAACTGCCTAAGCGGCGGTGCATTTGCTGTGTTAGGTGCATTATTAGTACCGCTGATTTTAAAGCGTTTAGATGCGCATGATTTACTTATTAAAAATGGGATGCGAGATAAATGACAACAACCTGGTTAATTTGTATTGACGATACTGATGATATTGGCACCAAGGGCACTGGTGAAATAGCCGAGGAGATAATGCATCTTATTGAGGCTAAGTCTGCTTTGAGTTCTGTCAATAAGCAGGGGGGCAATCGTGCCACTTGGGTAACACGGCATCAGTTATTTGTGCATCCAGATATTCCATACACTTCTCATAATAGCGCAATGTGTTTTGAGCTGGAATCTGATTTAACGTTAGATCAAATCAAACAGTTATGCATTGTACATTTAGTGGCAGAGAGTGCAGCGGTAGCCGATCCAGGTTTAGCGATTGTTGATAAACACTCATTAAGCGCTGACGATTGTCAAAAGCTTATTTGCTTTGGCGTTGATGCTAAACAGAGGGTTAAGTCTCAACATGATGCATACCAACTGGCTAAAACCGTTAATGTTGATTTATCTGAACATGGTGGTAGCGGGCAAGGCGTGATTGGTGCTTTAGCGGGCATTGGCTTACGTTTATCGGGCAATGATGGCAGGTTAAAGGGCCAAGTCTCAGTGGGATTATCTGCAGCGGTCCCGTCAGTATTACTAAGTGTTGAGCACATCACCGAGCATTGTGGCCTTGATGGTGTTATGGATGTTAATGGGCATATGCTCGAAGGTCACGAACAAATTTTATTGAGTGGTAAGGTTAAAGCCGTGTTCCATCGACATTTATTTTTGTTGTTGGTGCATCAAGTACCAGAGCCACAAACGGGTGCGCTGCAATGGTGTAATGCGTTAAGACAACAGTTGAAAAAATATTGAGCATGGAGGCATGCAATGAAGCGAAGCAATCACAGTCTACTTCAAGAGTTTGATGACTCAATCATGACGCCGTGGTTTACTTATGTGCCTGCGATTCAAAGTTCTACTGTTGCGGCTGGACGTTGGATATTTCGTTTTGACAATAATCATTTACTTCAATCTCGTCAGGCCGCTAAGGTTTGCCAATATTTTATCGAAGATGATGAAGATGAGATGATTGACGATGTATTGCTAAGTTGTTTTAACTGTATGCAACGGCGCTGGTTAGTTGATGGGTTTGAATGTGTTGGCTTACCAGTAAACAAGCCATTAGCCGAATAATTGAGCCTATCGATTAGGCTCAACCCTGTGCTTTTATCGTTTATATAAGGCTTTGTTTGTGCAGAACAGTTTGTTTTTCTGGGCAATAAAACGCTTTTTGTTGAGTTCGCTTTTAGCCATTACTCCGTGATGATATCAATCACGGTTCTATTGCGCCCGTCTTGTTTAGCTTGATATAGATTATCATCTGCCACTTTAATCCACTTGTCTAAATCATTAGCATAATCAGCATTAGCGGTAATGGCACCAATACTGACGGAGACGTTGAATTCGCGCTTGTCTTCAGGTGAGGTGAACTTTTGTTCAGACACGGCTTCTCTAAAGCTATTAAGGTGGTGCTTAATGTGCAATGCGTTACTCAATGGCAATATTAATAAGAACTCTTCTCCACCATAACGGGCCACAATATCAATATCTCGCTTAAAATATTTTTGTAATAACTGAGAGAAAATACGTAAACATTCGTCACCTGCTAAATGGCCATAGTTATCGTTTATATCTTTAAATAAGTCTAAATCTAACACGACTACGGTTAGGGCTTGTTCGCTGCGCATGCAAAAGTCGAGCACTTCGTTAAATTTATTTTCAGCATAACGGCGGTTAAATAAGCCTGTGAGAGGATCTCTGTCGACTAACTCTTTAAGTTTACGGTTAGCATTTTCTAATTCTTCAGTGCGTTTGGCGACGGTTTCTTCTAATTGAACTTGATTGTCAATCAACTGCTGTTTACTGGCGGCTAATCGTTGGTACAAATTAAACACTTCTTTAGGAGAGTTTTCATCAATACTGGGCACTTTTGTCGTGCCCGTTGCTGATGTACTGAACTGATCTGCTACCACCTCGAGCGGCACAGTTAATAGTGCGCTGAGTTTTCTGGAAATGTAAAAAGTACAAATCAGTGAAATAAGTAACATAAGAAAACTGCTAAACATTTGTTCTTCAGCCAACTTAAGTAAAGGTGAGAATTCTTTTAAAATATAAACGGTCCAGCCATTATCCAGTGTTTTATGGGCATAGATGTATTCTGGCACAATCGAATCTGGCTGTTTAATATTGAGTAATTCAAGGCTGGTTCGGTATACACCATCATTGACAGTAAAATTAAACGGTGACAACGCGGTTAATCCGAGACTTTCAGACGCATAAATAATTTGATTTTGCTCATCGACCATGACCACCGACTCATCGTCGGAATATTCATTGTTTTGGTCTACATGGGAGAAGTGACTTAAATCTAACGATCCTTCAACAATACCCGCTGTCGTTGTGTGCTGAAGATTGGTATAGAAGGGCGCACTCATGGCTATGATCGCATCATTACCAAAACCTCGTCCTAAAAATACTGATGACACAAATAGTCGGTGATTGTAAAACGATTCAATGAAATAGTCGCGGTCTTTAATATTAATGTTAACTTGAGCATCGATATTGATTAAGCGTGACGCGGGGCTCGCTGCAATAATATCTGCGCGAGGATCTGCTATTAGCATACTGATGAAACCTGGGTAGCTTTCGTGCAAATTAACCAGCATCTTTTGCCATTGATTAGGGTCATCCGCCACGATAGTGAGTTGCTTTGCCGCATTATTAATCACGGTTTTGTGGCTTTGTAAGTAATTTTGAGCTGATGTTGCTAAATGGGAAACCGCGTCATTGATGTTTTGTTTCAACATGGCTTGTTGGCGTTCTAAAAAATAATAATTAAATATTAATGCCGAAAACAATAGGGTAAGTGTCACCATAAGGGTGAAAAAATATGTTAATTGAGCACTCAACATACGCCGATGACGGTCTTTAACTTTACCTTTAAAAAACCATAATTTAGGTATGGCTAAAATGAGTAGTGAGGCTAGGCTGGTATACACTAATCCATTTACGCCTTGTTTAGCGATAATAAAACCTAAATGCGAAGAAGGGATATCCATAATAAAGGTGACATACAAGTACACCAAAGGCGCACCGATTATGAGCCAATAAGCGGCATCAGCATATAAAGCATAGATATCTAACCGCCGAGCATAACCTAAAAATAACGCTTCAAGCCCGAAAAATAAGTAAACATGAGGGCTGTCCCAGTTGATCATTAACCCTGTCGACGCAAACATGGCGGTTAACAATGCATACCAAGGTCCAAGTAATACGGCGGCAATGACCGTCACGGTATTTCCCAGCACAAATTGCACATTGGCGAAAAACTGAATGGGATAACAGTTGATGAGTAGACCTGCAATACCTAGAACAATAGAAAACAGCAGGTGTTGTTTGTTAATGCTGGAAAGCTTCAAAAAGTAATCCTTATTGATTTTATTATAAAAACCATCACGGCAATTCAATACTTATCTCAAGAAACTGATGAGATTTCAATGTAAACCCCAATTTATATTGTGTTCTTTTGTGGCATAAAAGCCAACTTATCATGGCAGAACGTCGGATTTTTGTTCGACCTTGGTCTAAGCCAGTTTAAGCACTTTAATTAAATCCCTCAATAAAAATTCATGTAAGCTTCTGATAAACAGTTGTTTTATTTGTTTTGTTTATATTTTTTCGAAAAAGGTACGACTAAGGTCTTGATTGTGGTGCTGCCATGAGTTGCTAAATTAACAATGACTTTACAAAAACTAGCACAGGGGAGTCGCAATGAGTTTTGAAAATAACGATAAGGCAGCGGGTTATTGGCGTGAGAATTTACGTCTAGTACTTAGTTTGCTTGCAATTTGGGCTGCAGTGTCATTTGGCTGCGGTATTTTATTAGTTGATGTACTTAACGAAATCACATTTATGGGATTCAAACTGGGGTTTTGGTTTGCGCAGCAGGGTGCAATGTATGTATTCGTGGCGCTGATTTTTGTTTATGTAGCGAAAGCTAATGCATTAGACAAAAAATACAATGTTCAGGAAGACTAAGGGGCACTACGATGGATGTTCAAACACTCACTTATTTAATTGTCGGCGCCACTTTTGCGCTGTACATCGGGATCGCCATTTGGTCTCGTGCAGGTTCTACTAAAGAGTTTTATGTTGCTGGTGGCGGTGTTCACCCAGTGATGAACGGCATGGCAACTGCGGCAGACTGGATGTCTGCGGCATCATTTATTTCGTTAGCAGGTATTGTGTCATTTGTTGGTTATGACGGTTCAGTGTATTTAATGGGCTGGACTGGCGGTTATGTATTACTTGCTTTGTGTATGGCGCCTTATCTACGTAAGTTTGGTAAGTTTACCGTGCCAGACTTTATTGGTGACCGATATTATTCGCAAACGGCCCGTACCGTTGCGGTAATTTGTGCCATCTTCATTTGTTTTACCTACATTGCAGGTCAAATGCGTGGGGTTGGTGTGGTGTTCTCTCGCTTCTTAGAAGTCGAGGTGGAAACTGGCGTATACATAGGTATGGCGGTGGTGTTCTTTTATGCGGTATTAGGTGGCATGAAAGGGATTACCTACACTCAGGTAGCGCAATATTGTGTATTGATTTTTGCCTTTATGGTGCCAGCTATCTTTATTTCGGTCATGATGACGGGTCATATTTTACCTCAAATCGGGTTTGGTGCTGAGCTCATTGATGCCGCGGGTAACGGTACCGGGGTGTACTTACTCGATAAGCTCGATGGTTTATCTGCCGAGTTAGGCTTCTCCCAATACACCGAAGGTTCTAAAGACATGATCGATGTGTTCTTTATTACGGGTGCATTGATGTTTGGTACTGCTGGTTTACCACACGTAATCGTGCGTTTCTTTACAGTACCTAAAGTAAAAGATGCGCGTGTATCAGCGGGTTGGGCTTTAGTATTTATTGCAATTATGTATACCACTGTTCCTGCTCTATCTGCGTTTTCGCGAGTCAATATGATTGAGACCATTAATGGTCCTGATTCTACTGGTGTGCCTTATGAAACCGCACCTACTTGGATTAAAAACTGGGAAAAAACCGGTTTAATTAAGTGGGAAGATAAAAACAATGATGGCAACATTTTTTACACCAGCGGTGAAAAAAATGAAATGAACATCGACCGTGATATCATGGTACTTGCTACCCCAGAAATTGCTTCGCTACCAGCGTGGGTTATTGCCCTTGTTGCTGCGGGTGGTTTAGCGGCGGCATTATCAACATCAGCAGGTTTATTGTTAGTTATCTCAACATCGGTATCGCACGATTTACTCAAGAAAAACTTAATGCCTGACATCTCTGATCAAAAAGAGTTGATGTACGCCCGTATTGCTGCTGCATTAGGCGTGGTAATGGCCGGTTACTTTGGTATTAATCCACCAGGCTTTGTGGCTGCGGTGGTCGCGATTGCATTCGGTTTAGCAGCGGCGTCATTGTTCCCTGCTATTATCATGGGCATTTTCTCTAAAACCATGAACAAAGAAGGCGCTATTGCCGGTATGGTGATTGGTTTATTATCTACTGCCAGTTACATTGCTTACTTTAAGTTTATCAATCCAGCAGCTAATTCATCTGACAATTGGTTCTTAGGTATTTCACCTGAAGGTTTTGGTATGGTGGGCATGTTTATTAACTTTGGTGTGGCATTTGCGGTCAGTAAAGTCACCACAAAAATCCCTGATGAAATTGTGGCTATGGTAGAGTCTATCCGTTTCCCTAAAGGGGCTGGCGAAGCACACGACCATTAATCATAGTGCTTGATTATTAAGCTAAATTTACAAGAGCGCTTCGGCGCTCTTTTTGTTGGTCTTTAGTCCTATAGCGCTGAGTTTAAAGGCTTTGCTATAGTGAAACAGGTAAACAACAGGGAGATGAGTGATGGATGCAAGCGAGTTACAACCCGTAGAACAATTTTTGGCTGCACATTCTCCATTTGATTCATTACCTGATGAGGTGATTAGCCGATGTGCTAAAACCATTACCGTGGGCTATTACAGTAAAGCTTCTGCTTTTGTGGAGTTTGATAAAGATAACCCTAAATTATATATCGTCCGCAGTGGTGCATTTGAGGTGCGCGATCCTGAAGGTGTATTAGTCGACCGAGTTGCAGAAGGTGAATGCTTTGGATTTTCGACGTTATTGTCGGGTGAAAAAGTCGTTAATAAGGTGGCTATTTTAGAAGACGGCTTAGTTTATCATTTACCTCAGTCATTGTTTGCACAGTTACGAGCTGAACACCGCAGTTTTGATCAGTTTTTTACCCGAGCATTTGCCAAGCGTTTACGCAACGAAGGGCGCTTTAAAGCAAAAGATCTCACCACAACCAGTCGCATTACTTCAATTATGTGTTCCAAACCCATCGTTATTCAGGCTCATGCTAGTGTAAATGATGCCGCAAAACTGATGCGTGAATACAGAGTTTCATCAGTATTAGTGATTGATAATCATAAATTGGTGGGCATTTTAACTGATCGAGATTTACGTAATCGTGTTATCGCCGAAGGGTTAGGGGTTAACACACTGGTAAGCCAAGCCATGACGGTTAACCCCATTACTACCCACGCCAATGCGCTGGTGTTTGAAACCATGTTAACCATGAGCGAACATAACATACATCACTTGCCAGTGGTTGAGGGCAGTCAGGCTATTGGCATGATCACCAGTACCGACATTCTTCGCGCACAACGTTCTCAACCTTTATTGCTTATCGGAGAGATTGGTCGCCAAGCCAACATCGATAGTTTAATCCAAGTCAGTAAACAAATTCCGTTACTGTTACAAAATTTGATTAGCGCCGATGCGAGAGCTGAAGAAATAGGCCGAGTGTTGACGTCGGTTACTGATGCATTAACACGCCGCTTAATTGAGTTAAACCAACAGATGTTGGGTAAAGCACCGATGGCTTTTTGCTGGTTAGCATTTGGCTCGCAAGGGCGCCAAGATCAAGTAGCGTGTTCAGATCAAGATAATGGTTTATTGTTAGCCCATGAGCCGGATGAGTTCGCTGCGGCGTATTTTGACACCTTAACCAAAGCCGTGTGTAAGGGGCTTGATCAATGCGGCTATGTATATTGTCCTGGCGATATTATGGCGCAAAATCCTAAATGGCGTTTACCGTTAAACCAATGGAAAACACTTTTCAAGCATTGGGTGCTTGAGCCTGAGCCTAAAGCTTTAATGCACGCCAGTATTTTTTTTGATATGCGCCCAGTATTTGGCCCTATGAGTTTATTCAGTGAGTTACAAGATGAGGTATTAGCCTCGACGAAAGATAATGATATTTTTCTTGCTGGCATGGCAGGTAATTCGCTAACCGAATCTCCGCCGTTAGGCTTTTTTAGAAAATTTGTCCTTGAACGCGATGGCAGTGAAGTTAAAGGCATGGATTTAAAACATAAGGGCAGTGCGCTGATTAATGACATCGCTCGGGTTTACGCGTTAAGCGCGGGTATCAAAGAGGTAAATACGGCTAAAAGGATCAGAGCCTTAATGGATGCCAATATTATTAATCGTAAAGATGCGCTTAATCTTGCCGATGCTCATGAGTTTATTGCTCATATGCGCCTAGCCAATCAAGGATATCAGGTAACCCATAATGTACCGGTTAATAATTTTTTAAAGCCACAGCATTTATCATCATTGCTACGGCATCAACTGCGTGATGCATTTAAGGTAGTGCATGACGCACAAGCGGGTATAAAGCTGAAATTTTTGAGGAGCTTTTAGTGGCCAACCTGTGGTGGATAAAAGCGTTACTGTGGCGTAGTAGAACAAAATCATTACCTTTGCCTTTAAAAAATTACTTAGCGGCAATCACACCTGTGTTAAGTAAACGTTTTATCGACGCACCGTTAATGGCAATTGATCTGGAAATGACTGGGCTAGACCCACTAAAAGATCAGGTGATAAGTATCGGTATTGTGCCCATTTCGAATGGCGTTATCCCGTTAGATAAGGCGCAACATTTAATGATTGCGATTAGTGGAAGTGTTGGCCAAAGCGCCACGGTGCATGGCATTGTTGATAATCAATTACATAAAGCACTTTCAATTGAAGAAGCCATGCAATGGTTTTTAGCCGAAACGCAAGGCCACATTTTAGTCGCCCATCATGCGCCGCTAGATATACAGTTTATTCAACAACAATTAGTACGTTGTTTTGGACAATCAATACCTTTGGTGTTTATCGACACCTTGGCGATAGAAAAAAAACGCTGTTTAAGACAACAAGATGTACTAAGGCAAGGATCTTTAAGATTAGGGGCAAGTAGGGAGCGGTATCACCTACCGGTTTACTCTGCGCATAATGCGTTGGTTGATGCCTTATCTTGTGGCGAATTGTTATTAGCGCAAGTTGCCGCGATGGGAGAGATGAAACAGTTGTCGCTGAAAAACCTTATTGATATATATTAATACCAATCCGCATTCTGAGTGGTCACCTATTAATGCGGATTAGTATAAGAAGCCAGTCTTGAACACTGGCTTTTACTTTTAAAAAACAGATTAAAAGTAATTATGTTTCCTTGTTTTCTACTTTACTGAAAAAGTGATCAACTGCAGGCTTAATCATTTCTAAAGCAGTTTTGTCACAAGGTGGTAATTCGGCGTCACTGGTCTTTATCGGTGTCGTGCGCTCCCCCCATTTGAGTAGCAACGCCGCTGAGGTTAACCCTGCGCCAAATGCACACGACAAAATGGTTTGTCCCGCGACAATTCTACCCTGTGCTAACGCATCGCAAATGGCGATAGGAATTGTTGCAGCAGAGGTGTTGCCATAGTCAGCAATATTCACAAAAGCTTTTTCTTTTGGAATTTTCATTCGAGTGACTAGAGTATCAATAATCCGCTCATTGGCTTGATGCGGAATAACAAAATCAACATCATCAATATTGGTATTGCATTTTTCAAGCACTTTAGCGCTTAAGTTGCCCATGCCATGAATCGCACGTTTAAACACTTCTTGACCGTTGATGTGGATATAAAAGTCGAGTGACTCACTATCAAATCGGTCCATTTGAGTGCCAAAGTTAGACTGTAAAATATGACGACCTTCAGGATCGTTATTTAACTCATAACCTAGTATGCCGCCAGGGGTTTCGCTTGCTTCAAGCACAATCGCTCCAGCACCATCACCAAACAGTACAGCGGTTTCACGGCGAGACCAATCAAGGTAAAACGACAGACGCTCAGCACCAATGATGAGCACTTTTTTATTTTGACCGCTTTTTATCATTGAGCTAGCCAAACCGACGCCATATAAAAAACCACTGCACGCAGCATTAATGTCAAATGCTGCGCATGTAGCACCAATATTTGCCTGTACAGTTGAGGCAATGTTTGGGATTAAGGTATCTGGGCTTGCCGTGGCTAAAATAATTAAGTCAAGCTCACTGCCGTCAATGCCCGCAGCTGCTAGCGCATGTTTGGCCGCGACAGAAGCCATTTCTGACGTATTAACGTGGCTGATATTACGCTTACTAATACCTGTACGAGTCTTGATCCACTCATCGGTGGTGTCCATGAACGTGGCTAAGTCATCGTTAGTCAGTGTCGCTGGTGGAACAGACTTTCCCCAACCTGTAATATGTGCATACTGCATAAGCGTTCTCTCAATACGTTTTAACAATTAAATAAATAGCTTTAATATCAAATAATAATATCAAACCTGTACGTTTGATTAAGATTTATTATTGTTGTTATGACTTAATTTTTTGTTCAACTAATTTGGTAATTGAAGCGGCAGCACTCAAAATGTGCTCATGTAACAATGCCGTTGCTTTTTCGACATCGCCGACTTTACACAGTTCAAGTAATATTCTGTGTTCACGTTCTGCGGTAGGGATACCACCGGTAAATAACAGTTGTAATCGAATATAACGATCACAATTGGTATTTAGCCCATGTACAACATCTAATGTGTGTGGTCTATTGGCTGCTTTATACAAGCGAGTATGAAAACGAGTGTTGAGCTCGCTCCAACTCGCGACAGACTCTTTGAGCTTAAAAGCTAACTCTAATTGTACGAGTACAGCTTCTGCATCTGCAATATCTTGTTCTGTTAAATTGGGAATTGCCTTCGCCAATAAATCAGATTCAATCATGGCTCGCAACTCAAATAATTCAGTAACTTGCTCAACAGACAATTTTGTTGCCGTGGCCCCTTTATGAGGCTCAAAGTTAATCAGACCTTCAGCTTCTAATTGCACTAATGCTTCGCGAACAGGAATACGGCTTACGTTCAACTGTTCTGCAATGGCTGACTGTCTGAGCGGTTCGCCTCCTTCAATATCACCAGAAAGGATCCGTTCTCTGAGTACTTCCACAACAAGTTGTGTGCGGGTTTTGTGAATAATGGGAGGTATATTGCTCATGTATTTTTTATCACTACTAAGATCTTCGAGCAAGGGTAACGCTTAGACGGCGCTTTATAAAGTGAAACCTATAGATAAATATCGATAAACATCATAAATGTAATCTAAAACAACTTAAAATAAACAAATTAGTAAAATTTAAGGGGTTTTTCTGGCACCCAATCGATGTCGGTGGGATAATCTAAGGTGTATTCTGTAAGGGGAGTGATTAGATTGAAGAAGGCTGTATTTTTAGATCGTGATGGTGTGATTAATAAAGACACGGGTTATGTGCATAGCGTAGATGACTTCGAATATATCGAAGGCGTGTTTGAAGCATGTTTGGCATTAAAAGAAATGGGCTATCTTCTTGTTGTTGTCACTAATCAATCAGGTATTGCTCGCGGTATGTACAGCGAAGATGATTTTCATCACCTAACTGAATGGATGGATTGGAACTTTGCTGATAAAGGTGTCGAACTCGATGGTATTTATTATTGTCCACATCATCCCGAAAAAGGGATAGGTGAATACAAACAAGACTGTGATTGTCGTAAACCTAAACCAGGAATGTTGACTTCCGCTGCTTCATTTTTAAAAATCGATTTGAGTCAATCAGTAATGGTTGGCGATAAAGCCGATGATATCCGTGCAGCACATGCCGCAGGTGTTCAAACTGCCATCTTGGTTCGTTCAGGTAAAGTGGTCGACGAGGCAGGCATTGCGCTTGCCACAACCGTGCTTGATAGTATTGTAGATGTGCCACAATTTTTACGTCAGCGCTAATCTTTCAATTTGGCTTTCAAAGCATGAGCTAACAATCACGTTATAATAGCGCATGCTTTATTGCTGTTTGTCATTATTACCCCACAGCATTCTCATCCACTTTATCTCTTTATCATGTGTTAAAAGACTGATTATTACTCTGATATACTGACTTAACATAGCTTTAACCTAGTTTGACACTTATTTATAGTTCAATGGGATGAATCGAACACTTTATATATAGGCTAATGCGTAACACTGGCCATTACATTGCCATTAAAGGCAACATAGAATGATAACAACAGGCCATTTTTGTTCATAAAACCAACTATAACAACCCAAAATAAGTCGTTGAGTTTAAAAACTGTGCAATTAGGCAATAAACTTAAGAAAAAACATTAAAAGGCCTTGCACAATAAAATGAGTTCCCTATAATGCGCACCACTGACACGGAACACGGCGTCTAACGCTGGTTACCAAGTCCGCTCTTTAACAATTTATCAAGTAATCTGTGTGGACATTCACAGGTATTGAGTTATTCGAAATTGTCTTCTTGTTCTTCGGAATGTAGGCAATCAAAAAATTTAACTCAATGATGAGAATGTTCATAGTTATATGACACTGCAGTAATGTAGTGAATAATTTGTGAGCTCTTTGAGCGAAGCGAATTATAACAGTAGAATTCATTGAGCCGTTCGACGTAGTCGAACAACAAAACTTTAATTGAAGAGTTTGATCATGGCTCAGATTGAACGCTGGCGGCAGGCCTAACACATGCAAGTCGAGCGGTAACACAAGGGAGCTTGCTCCTGAGGTGACGAGCGGCGGACGGGTGAGTAATGCCTAGGRTCTGCCCAGTCGAGGGGGATAACAGTTGGAAACGACTGCTAATACCGCATACGCCCTACGGGGGAAAGGAGGGGACCTTCGGGCCTTTCGCGATTGGATGAACCTAGGTGGGATTAGCTAGTTGGTGAGGTAATGGCTCACCAAGGCGACGATCCCTAGCTGTTCTGAGAGGATGATCAGCCACACTGGGACTGAGACACGGCCCAGACTCCTACGGGAGGCAGCAGTGGGGAATATTGCACAATGGGCGAAAGCCTGATGCAGCCATGCCGCGTGTGTGAAGAAGGCCTTCGGGTTGTAAAGCACTTTCAGTAGGGAGGAAAGGGTATTGCTTAATACGYAATATCTGTGACGTTACCTACAGAAGAAGGACCGGCTAACTCCGTGCCAGCAGCCGCGGTAATACGGAGGGTCCGAGCGTTAATCGGAATTACTGGGCGTAAAGCGTGCGCAGGCGGTTTGTTAAGCCAGATGTGAAATCCCCGGGCTCAACCTGGGAATTGCATTTGGAACTGGCGAACTAGAGTCTTGTAGAGGGGGGTAGAATTCCAGGTGTAGCGGTGAAATGCGTAGAGATCTGGAGGAATACCGGTGGCGAAGGCGGCCCCCTGGACAAAGACTGACGCTCATGCACGAAAGCGTGGGGAGCAAACAGGATTAGATACCCTGGTAGTCCACGCCGTAAACGATGTCTACTCGGAGTTTGGTGCCTTGAGCACTGGGCTCTCAAGCTAACGCATTAAGTAGACCGCCTGGGGAGTACGGCCGCAAGGTTAAAACTCAAATGAATTGACGGGGGCCCGCACAAGCGGTGGAGCATGTGGTTTAATTCGATGCAACGCGAAGAACCTTACCTACTCTTGACATCCACAGAAGATTGCAGAGATGCGATTGTGCCTTCGGGAACTGTGAGACAGGTGCTGCATGGCTGTCGTCAGCTCGTGTTGTGAAATGTTGGGTTAAGTCCCGCAACGAGCGCAACCCCTATCCTTATTTGCCAGCACGTAATGGTGGGAACTCTAGGGAGACTGCCGGTGATAAACCGGAGGAAGGTGGGGACGACGTCAAGTCATCATGGCCCTTACGAGTAGGGCTACACACGTGCTACAATGGCGAGTACAGAGGGTTGCAAAGCCGCGAGGTGGAGCTAATCTCACAAAGCTCGTCGTAGTCCGGATTGGAGTCTGCAACTCGACTCCATGAAGTCGGAATCGCTAGTAATCGTAGATCAGAATGCTACGGTGAATACGTTCCCGGGCCTTGTACACACCGCCCGTCACACCATGGGAGTGGGCTGCAAAAGAAGTGGGTAGTTTAACCTTCGGGAGAACGCTCACCACTTTGTGGTTCATGACTGGGGTGAAGTCGTAACAAGGTAGCCCTAGGGGAACCTGGGGCTGGATCACCTCCTTACCTATACGACTAACTCAATACCTAAAATGCAGCAATGCATGTGAGTGTTCACACAGATAACTTGATAGAAAGAAAGAGAAAGATATCGAAAGGTATTTTTTGCGGATTTTGATTGTTAATCAAGGCGCTTGAGGAATGAGGAAGGATGTGTAGTTCGCTACATGACGACCGAATGACGAAAGCAACGCTGAGTAACGATTAAAAGACCAAAAAGAATGGGTCTGTAGCTCAGCTGGTTAGAGCGCACCCCTGATAAGGGTGAGGTCGGTGGTTCAAGTCCACTCTGACCCACCAAATCTTCTTTAACTCTGCGTTAATTTATACCTCGTTTAGCAAGCTAAACGTCGGCATAAATGGCCTTGATTTAAATCGATTTGGCTTCGCCAATCTTAGTGATTGGATACCGGATATCAATCTCAACTGCATGTAAATGGGGCTATAGCTCAGCTGGGAGAGCGCCTGCCTTGCACGCAGGAGGTCTGCGGTTCGATCCCGCATAGCTCCACCATTTACTTGTTGGTTCAATGGGTTTGGTCAATACGCTATAAAAAGCGGTTCGATCCCACTCACATTGCTCCACCATGACATGCATTGGTTAGAGATGCCAAAGATAAACAAAATTTATCTTTGGCTTTTTTAAGCCCGCTCTTTAACAATTTGGAAAGCTGATAGTATTTAATTGCATGAGTCTGTCATGTGATTAATTACAAATCGTTTGATACGGCACTTTATTTTAAGTGACGTATCAAACATTGAGTTCTCAAAACACTGTTTAAGTGTCTTGAATATTCTAAAAACTAAGGCGATTTCGTGTGCGAAAGTGCATGAATTATCAAAGTAAAAACCAGCTAGTTGCAATGCAACTCAAGTTTTTCTTATCTTTTGTTAATGCAAAGGGTGAGCGCAGTTAATCGCTTATTAGGCAAGGCTTGAAGTTGAACGACGAATGAGTGTAGCAGCGCTACATGATTGAAGAGTGAAACTGAAMACGCCGCATAATAAGATGAGTAACAAGCGTAAGAAAGACCCATTTGGGTTGTATGGTTAAGTGACTAAGCGTATACGGTGGATGCCTTGGCAGTCAGAGGCGATGAAGGACGTAGTAACTTGCGAAAAGCGTTGGCGAGCTAGTAACAAGCATTTGAGCTAACGATGTCCGAATGGGGAAACCCACTCACATAAGTGAGTATCTGTACATGAATACATAGTGTGCAGAGGCAAACCCGGGGAACTGAAACATCTAAGTACCCGGAGGAAAAGAAATCAACCGAGATTCCCCTAGTAGCGGCGAGCGAACGGGGATTAGCCCTTAAGTCAGTGGGGTGTTAGTGGAATGTGTTGGAAAGCACAGCGGCACAGGGTGATAGCCCCGTACACGAAAACTAACCATTGATGAAAACGAGTAAGGCGGGACACGTGACATCCTGTTTGAATATGGGGGGACCATCCTCCAAGGCTAAATACTCCTGACTGACCGATAGTGAACCAGTACCGTGAGGGAAAGGCGAAAAGAACCCCTGTGAGGGGAGTGAAATAGAACCTGAAACCGTATACGTACAAGCAGTGGGAGCGGTTCTTGAGACCGTGACTGCGTACCTTTTGTATAATGGGTCAGCGACTTACATTTTGTAGCGAGGTTAAGCGAATAGCGGAGCCGTAGGGAAACCGAGTGTTAACTGCGCGTTTAGTTGCAAGGTGTAGACCCGAAACCCGGTGATCTAGCCATGGGCAGGTTGAAGGTTGAGTAACATCAACTGGAGGACCGAACCGACTTATGTTGAAAAATGAGCGGATGACTTGTGGCTGGGGGTGAAAGGCCAATCAAACCGGGAGATATCTGGTTCTCCTCGAAAGCTATTTAGGTAGCGCCTCGTACGAACACCATTGGGGGTAGAGCACTGTTAAGGCTAGGGGGTCATCCCGACTTACCAACCCTTTGCAAACTCCGAATACCAATGAGTGCTATACGGGAGACAGACGGCGGGTGCTAACGTCCGTCGTCAAAAGGGAAACAACCCAGACCGTCAGCTAAGGTCCCAAAGTGTATGTTAAGTGGGAAACGATGTGGGAAGGCTTAGACAGCTAGGATGTTGGCTTAGAAGCAGCCATCATTTAAAGAAAGCGTAATAGCTCACTAGTCGAGTCGGCCTGCGCGGAAGATGTAACGGGGCTAAACATACCACCGAAGCTACGGGTGCATGCCATTAGGTGTGCGCGGTAGAGGAGCGTTCTGTAAGCGGTTGAAGGTGAAGGGGTAACCCACACTGGACGTATCAGAAGTGCGAATGCTGACATGAGTAACGATAAAGGGAGTGAAAAACTCCCTCGCCGAAAGACCAAGGGTTCCTGTCCAACGTTAATCGGGGCAGGGTGAGTCGACCCCTAAGGTGAGGCCGAAAGGCGTAATCGATGGGAAACAGATTAATATTTCTGTACTTCTGCTAACTGCGATGGAGAGACGGAGAAGGCTAGGCTAGCGCGGCGTTGGTAGTCCGCGTTTAAGGTGGTAGGCTGATTTCTTAGGCAAATCCGGGAAATCTTAAGGCCGAGAGCTGATGACGAGTCACTAAGGTGATGAAGTAGTTGATGCCATGCTTCCAGGAAAATCTTCTAAGCTTCAGGTTAGTAGGAATCGTACCCCAAACCGACACAGGTGGTCGGGTAGAGAATACCAAGGCGCTTGAGAGAACTCGGCTGAAGGAACTAGGCAAAATGGTACCGTAACTTCGGGAGAAGGTACGCTCTTGGCGGTGATGAGACTTGCTCTCTAAGCTGCTGGGAGTCGCAGATACCAGGTGGCTGCAACTGTTTATCAAAAACACAGCACTGTGCAAAATCGCAAGATGACGTATACGGTGTGACGCCTGCCCGGTGCCGGAAGGTTAATTGATTGGGTTATCGCAAGAGAAGCTCATGATCGAAGCCCCGGTAAACGGCGGCCGTAACTATAACGGTCCTAAGGTAGCGAAATTCCTTGTCGGGTAAGTTCCGACCTGCACGAATGGCGTAATGATGGCCACGCTGTCTCCAGCCGAGACTCAGTGAAGTTGAAATTGCGGTGAAGATGCCGTATACCCGCGGCTAGACGGAAAGACCCCGTGAACCTTTACTATAGCTTGGCACTGAACATTGAACCTACATGTGTAGGATAGGTGGGAGACTTTGAAGCATGAACGCTAGTTTGTGTGGAGTCGTCCTTGAAATACCACCCTTGTAGTTTTGATGTTCTAACTCTGACCCCTAATCGGGGTTGAGGACAGTGCCTGGTGGGTAGTTTGACTGGGGCGGTCTCCTCCCAAAGAGTAACGGAGGAGCACGAAGGTTGGCTAAGTACGGTCGGACATCGTACGGTTAGTGCAATGGCATAAGCCAGCTTAACTGCGAGACATACACGTCGAGCAGGTACGAAAGTAGGTCATAGTGATCCGGTGGTTCTGAATGGAAGGGCCATCGCTCAACGGATAAAAGGTACTCCGGGGATAACAGGCTGATACCGCCCAAGAGTTCATATCGACGGCGGTGTTTGGCACCTCGATGTCGGCTCATCACATCCTGGGGCTGAAGTCGGTCCCAAGGGTATGGCTGTTCGCCATTTAAAGTGGTACGCGAGCTGGGTTCAGAACGTCGTGAGACAGTTCGGTCCCTATCTGCCGTGGGCGTTGGATGATTGAAGGGAGCTGCTCCTAGTACGAGAGGACCGGAGTGGACGAACCGCTGGTGTTCGGGTTGTTATGCCAATAGCATTGCCCGGTAGCTACGTTCGGAATCGATAACCGCTGAAAGCATCTAAGCGGGAAGCGAGCCCTAAGATGAGTCATCCCTAGGTCTTTAAGACCTCTAAAGAGCCGTTCGAGACTAGGACGTTGATAGGCATGGTGTGTAAGCGTTGTGAGGCGTTGAGCTAACATGTACTAATGACTCGTGAGGCTTAACCATACAACCCAGATGGGTTTTACTGATACTTAGTATTAGAATAGAGCACTTAGATAGTGTGATAACTCAACAAAGCGAGTCTGAAAGACGACTGCATCAGCTTTCCGAATCATTATTTAATGCACCAAGAATAGTGCGTTAGATAAAGGAGCAATTTATCAAATACATCCGTGTATTTGACCCTAACGGGCCGCACTAAAGTGCGTTAAAAATTTGTTCCGTACAATTTTTTGTCTGGAAACCATAGAGCTGTGGTACCACCTGATCCCATTCCGAACTCAGAAGTGAAACACAGTATCGCCGATGGTAGTGTGGGGTCTCCCCATGTGAGAGTAGGTCATTTCCAGACGCCTAATAAAACAATGAGGCCACCCTAATCGGGTGGCCTTTTTGTTTTGCGATAAAATACTTCTCGAATATTAACCATAAAATAGTGTGGTCGATATGCCGATGTGAGAGTAGGTCATTTCCGGATGCTCGAAAGAGTGGTGAAAAGCCCGTTGCTAATGCAACGGGCTTTTTTACATTTGGAATTTGAGCAAATAGTATTGTTGATAAATATACAGTGCTTGAATGCATAGCAGGTGAAGATAGAACTTTCGTTTTTGTTTTTTGTTACGTCAGGTTATACCAATCCGCATTAGAATGTGCTCTTTTAGCGAAAGTTATCAGTGAGGTATTCGAGGCAGCCTTTTGAAGGCATATGCACTACGTTAAGAAAGGCTAACAAAGAAGACCACGCTGATAAATTCGCCCTTCGGGGGGGGCGTCACAAACCCCATTACGGCTACAAATCACGTTGATGTAGATGACTACACCTGCAGTCATTTTCATTGTACTGGGTCTAGTGACGCAGCCTAAAGTAGATCACATTCTAATAAGGATTGGTATTATTCACTCTAAGTGTGAGGAGGATCAAGGTTTAACCTGTTTTGTTGATACAAGATTTAATTGAGTTAATGCACTAATTTATCGTTTGAATGGGGGGGACGTTGTGAATTCCATTTTCTACCTTACCAAGTATCATCATTTGCTGCACTTGTGCGTTAAGTAAACATATCGATAAATGATATCTCGATTTATCAGTGAAGATAGCGGCTTTTACAATCTGATATTGAATTCGCTTTAGCTGTTATTGCAACGAGGTTACGTATTCCGATCCATTGTCTCTGCTCATTATTTACGTTGCAATGTTATGTATGTCAGGCCCTTAGTCAATTAATACTGTTCATGATAGTGCAATGAAACATGGCTTTAGCAGCGATTGAGCAATGTCAGCTTGTTGCTTAAAAAATGATGTTGTCACTTATAGAAGGATTTTAGACAATGAATAGCATACTCAAAAAATTTATATATACAGTTGTTTTTATAGTGCTTATTGCAGGCTTTTGGTGGGGATGGCAATGTTTGCAAGAGCCCCCTTTAGCCGATGGATTGGTGTCAGGAAACGGCAGAATTGAGGCTGTTGAAGTTGATGTTTCGACCAAAATCGCGGGAAGGGTTGATACCATTTTTGCTCAGGAAGGAGACCTTATTCAGGAGCAACAAGTTGTTGCACAAATTAATACCGATCAATTACGTGCTCAACTATTGGGTGCTGAGGCCAATGTGGCTAGTGCTGAAAGCCAAGTTGCTTCGGCACTTGCCGCAATCGAGCAAGCAAAGGCAGAGGAAGTTTTAGCTGAACAAGAATTATCTCGAGCTAGAGAACTGGTTAAAGATAACCATATTAGTAAAGAAACCTACGATACAAGAGTCAGCCAGGTTGCTGTAGCTAAAGCGGCGCTTCAAGCGGCCAAGGCCGGCCTGGTTTATCGGGAACGTATGGTTGATGCGGTTAAGGCAAGCACTAAAGAAATCCAAACTCAAATTGATGATTGTGTACTTAAATCGCCAGTCACTGGCCGAGTTATATATCGGCTTGCTGAACCAGGTGAGGTGCTTGGTAGTGGAGGTAAAGTGCTGACCATGGTTAACCTTGCCGATGTTTATATGGAAATATTTGTACCATCAGCTCAAGCAAACCGTATCGCGATAGGTGCTGAGGCGAGAATTAAATTGGATGTGCTCGATTTTGTTGTTCCTGCATCAGTCAGTTTCGTGTCACCTGAATCGCAATTTACTCCTAAGCAAGTTGAAACCCTCAGCGAACGTGAAAAGCTTATGTTCCGTGTTAAGGTACGGATCCCTCAATACTTAGTTCAAAAACACATTGCCGATGTTAAAACTGGGGTGCGCGGTGTCGCTTACATTCGCCTGAGCCCTTTACCCGGAGAGCAATTGACTCCGTGGCCTGATTTTCTTCAACAATTGTTACCAGACTCTGAGCCTAATTCTGTTAATCAGTATTAATGTAGGTACATAATTATGGACCAACAACAAAATCCGATCGTCTGCATCAATAATGTCAGTCATAAATATAACAAAGTCATCGCGATTGAAAACGTGACTCTTAGTATTCCTTCAGGACAAATGGTGGGTTTGCTCGGCCCTGATGGGGTGGGTAAATCTACCTTGTTGGCACTGATATCTGGGGTCAGAAAATTACAGAGTGGTAGCCTTGAAGTGCTTGGCGGTGATATGGCCTCAGCCCGACATCGCTCAAATGTTGGCCCTCGTATTGCTTATATGCCTCAAGGTTTAGGTAAGAATTTATACAGTGAGCTTAGTGTAGCCGAAAACCTCGATTTCTTTGGTAAATTATTTGGCCAAGGTTCCAATGAACGTAAAACTCGGATTGAGCGACTGACTCATGCAACGGGCCTTAATCCATTTTTATCAAGGCCTGCAGGTAAACTATCTGGTGGGATGAAACAAAAGCTGGGGTTGTGTTGTTCGCTTATTCACGATCCAGATTTATTGATATTAGACGAGCCAACCACGGGGGTTGACCCGCTTTCAAGACGTCAATTTTGGCAATTAATTCACACTATACGCAGTGAGCGGCCAAGTATGAGCGTGATAGTGTCTACGGCGTATATGGATGAGGCCGAAGGCTTTGATTGGTTAGTGGCAATGGATGCGGGCCACGTATTGGACTCGGGCAAACCTGAAGCACTCAAACTCAAAACCCAATCTGAAAATATCGAACAAGCCTTTACTCGGCTACTGCCTAAAGAAAAGCGCGGCAGTGGTCATGCCCTTGTTATTCCTCCTTTTGAAAAAACAGATGCTTCACCTGCGATTACTGCCAAGGGGTTAACCCGGCGTTTTGGTGATTTTACTGCTGTCAGTAATGTGAGCTTTGACATTCAAGCCGGTGAGATTTTTGGCTTTTTGGGTTCAAATGGTTGTGGTAAAACAACCACCATGAAAATGTTGACCGGTCTGTTACCCGCGTCGGAGGGGGAGGCGTATTTATTTGGAAAACGCGTCGATGCCGACAATATCGACATGCGTAATCGAGTTGGGTTTATGTCGCAAGCTTTCTCCTTGTATGGAGAGTTGACTGTTAAGCAAAACCTGAGTTTACATGCTCGTTTGTTTCATCTGTCTGCGTCGAAAACTGCAGAACGAATTGATACGTTGGTTGAACGTTTTGGTTTGCGTAAACAAATGGATGATTTGGCATCATCACTGCCACTAGGGATCCGCCAACGCTTGTCGCTTGCTGTTGCGGTGATCCATGAGCCAGAAATGCTGATCCTTGATGAGCCCACATCGGGTGTTGACCCTGTTGCCCGTGACGAATTTTGGGAGTTGCTTATTGAGTTGTCACGTCGCGATAAAGTCACCATATTTATTTCAACCCACTTTATGAATGAAGCGTTACGGTGCGACCGTATTTCATTAATGCATGCTGGTGAAGTACTGGTCTATGATGAACCACAACACCTTGTAGAAGCCAAAGGATCAACGTCGCTCGAAGAGGCTTTTATCAGTTATCTTGAAGATGCGATGGAGCAGAAGCCTCAAAAGCAGACTTTGCTTGAGCTTGCCAATGTCGAAAAAAACACAAGATTAACCCACAACCAACCACAGGCTATAAAACGTTTTGGCTTTAATTTGTCCAGGCTGTTGGCGTATAGCTATCTTGAAATGATGGCGGTAATGCGTGACAAAATCCGCCTGGCATTTGCCTTTTTCGGCAGTGTAATTTTGTTAATTGTGATTGCTTATGGGATTTCGTTAGATATTGAAGATCTCACTTTTGCGGTACTCGATTATGACCAAACACCGCAGAGCCGAGAATACATTAGTCACTTTCAAGGCTCTCATTATTTTATCGAGCGGCCTGTATTACAAAGCAAAGACGAGCTGGAGAGACGCTTGCGGTCAAACGACATCACTTTGGCGATAGAGATCCCAGCTGGTTTTGGTCGTGATATTAAAAAGGGGCAGACTGCACATGTTTCGGCATGGATTGATGGTGCTAATACCACCCGTGCAGGCACTATCGAAGGCTATGTCACTGGTGGCTATATTTGGTATCTGACTCAATTAGCAACAGAGGCGGGGGTGGATGCCAGCGCATTGTATAATGTTGATCTTCAGTCTCGTTATCGCTATAACCCTTCATTTGAAAGTATTTATTCTATTGGGCCTAAAACGCCAGCGCTATTGTTATTATTCTTTCCGGCAATTCTAATGGCTGTGAGTATTGCGCGCGAGAAAGAAGTCGGTACGATCACCAACTTTTTTGTTACACCAACCAATAAATTTGAATTTCTCATTGGAAAACAGCTTCCATATATCGCCATTGGCATGGTCAATTTTTTTATTTTGACCTTTTTGGTGGTGTTTTTATTGCAAGTTCCGTTAAAAGGCAGTTTGTTAGGGCTCACGATTGGGGCATTTTGCTATGTGTGTGCTTCTACCGGTATTGGTTTAGTCGTGTCTTCTGTCACTAAAACTCAAGTTACAGCGGTGTTTGCCACGACTATCGTTTCGCTATTACCGACTGCGTTGTTTTCGGGGTTAGTGCAACCCACATCAACTTTAGAAGGTGGTGGGTACATTATCGGTATGGCTTGGCCGGCAACCTACTATATGCATTTGAGTGTGGCGGCATTTACTAAAGGCTTGACATTTTTTGACCTAAAAGGCGACATCATGATGTTGTCAATTTATGGCCCTATTTTAGTGGTTTTTGCTGCCGCATGTTTGAAAAAGCAGGAGGCATAATCGATGAAAATCTGGAGCAATATTTTCTGGCTTGGCACTAAGGAGCTTCGCAGTGTCATGGGTGACGTTACCATGATAATACTAATTGTGTTTTTATTCAGTGCGCAAATTTATTCGCGATCAACCGCCATTAGTGAGTCGGTCAATAATGCATCAATTGCGATCGTTGACGAAGATCACTCAACGCTGTCGCGTAACATTGCCAATGCTTTCTATCCTCCTTATTTTAAGTTTGCAGAGCAAATATCTGCGAGCGAGGTAGACCAACTCATGGACCAAGATCGCTTTATGTTTGTGGTAAGCATTCCACCGCGTTTTGAGGCGGATGTGCGTGATGGGCGCTTACCGAGTGTGCAAATCGATGTTGATGCGACCGCTGTGACTCAAGCAAGCTTAGGTAATAGCTATATTCAAAGTATCATCACTAAGGAGGTTAACTTTTTTGTTAATCGGTCTAATGCAACTATCGATTACCCCGTGGTATTAGTTCAACGACGCGCGTTTAATCCTAATGGCACAATGAGCTGGTTTAGTTCAATGGGAGCGCTGCTCGATAATGTCACCTTGTTGGCTATTATTCTGACCGGTGCAGCCTTACTGCGTGAACGTGAGCATGGCACAATCGAACATTTATTGGTCATGCCGCTGACGTCATTTCAAATCATTATGTCCAAGGTTTGGGCCAATGGACTAATTGTGCTGATAGCCTTTTCGTTGTCACTTTTCTTTATGGTCGAAACATTATTGGATGTCCCCATTGCGGGATCGCGTTGGTTATTATTGGGTGGGACGACGATTTATTTATTTTCAGCAGCCTCAATCGGGATATTTCTTGGCACCATAGCCCGCACCATGGCGCAGTTTGCTTTATTGTTAATGATTGTCATCATTCCTATGATGTTATTGTCTGGGGGCATTACTCCCATTGAGAGTCAACCTGCAATTGTTCAACCATTTACATGGATTTTCCCTTCACGGCACTTTATGGCATTTTCGCAGTCAGTCGTCTTTCGTGGGGCTGACTTTAGTATTGTGTGGCCCGAGCTATTGAATATCATCACCTTGGGGATGGTATTTTTTGTTAGCAGTCTAGCGCTGTTTAGACGCTCAATTGCTGTCAATAAGTAGTGGGATAGTTGACTGGTTATTTTATCCATCATGTTGTTAAATCATTAAGCCACCTATAAAGGTGGCTTTGTGGTGTTAACAATAATACAAGTTATGCATTATTAATTTTTTGTTTTAAGTCATATGAATCTTCAGTAATAACCCGTTCTAATACTTCAATGCGTTGACGTAATGAGCTGATTTCATCGTGCAGTGATTTATTATTATTTGCTTGTTCGTTTGCCGCTATGCTTTGGCGCTCTTTAAGCTTCATTATGCTAACAATAAAACTGCCTATAATGGCGATGATTGGGATTAATAGTGCCAGTGTCGCAGGGTTCATAACATATCCTTATTGATGTATTGCGTTGTGAGTTATTGTGACGTTTTCAATTAGAATTACCAGTGACAAAAGTCATTTAAACAGGATTACAGTCGTAATTAATCATAATTATTGAATTTTAAGATGTTGAATAAATGCCATTTTTTAAATTTTATATCCATTTTAAATTTTTTTTATTCAATAGCCTTGATATCAAACACGGTGTCCATATATCTAATTTTGTAGCAGAGATAGATAACGAAATGCTCGAATGAGGTTTTACTACTCTGACTATGACAGTGCCGTAAGGGCTGTTATCAACGTCGCTACTTTTATGAAAAAGTGGTCATTATTTTACATATTGCTTTAGACAAGGATATGAACATGCGAAACTTTAATCTTACTCCAGATTTAGCCCCTCTTTACCGTAGCGCAATTGGTTTTGATCGTTTAGCCCAACTTGCTGAACATGCTGCAGCTAACAATGCTAACAGTGGTTACCCTCCCTATAATATCGAACTGCTTGGTGAAAATCGTTATCGCATCACTATGGCGGTAGCTGGCTTTGCAATGTCTGAGTTAGACATTATGAGTGAAGGCGAAAAACTGTTAGTGAAAGGCAATAAGACAGCAAAAACTGATGAGCGTAAATATTTGCACCAAGGCATTGCAGAACGCGGTTTTGAGCGGACCTTCCAGCTAGCCGATTATGTCCGTGTTATTGGTGCAGAATTAGAGCACGGTTTGCTCAATATTGATTTAGTACGAGAAATCCCAGAGGCTATGAAACCTCGTAAAATTGATATTACTGCAACCAATACGCTTAGTTAGGCTGTTATTGCTAGTTTTATAAATTTAGCGGCTTAAGTGTTAATGATCATTTAAGCCGTGTTTCCAATCCGTTATTTTATCTCCCTTATTTACGCTTTTTTGAGATCGCCTAGTTTCTTTTGAAGCTCGGCATTTTTATGTTTTATTTAACAGTACCGGACCGGGGCCCTGTTTTTCAAGAATATCATCGGGATTGTACAGTGGGCAGTTTTGCATGGATAAACAACCACAACCGATGCAACCTTCGAGTGAATCTTTCAATTTTTGCATCTTGGCAATCCGCAGTGTCAGCGTCTGGTTCCATTGGTTAGATAAATTTATCCAATCTTGTTTCGTGGCGGTTCGCCCATTTGGCAGACTGGCAAAGGCCAAGTGTATCTCATCGAGAGAAATGCCTAATTGTTGAGCTGCTTTGATGAGTGAAATCCGGCGAATGACTTCTCGTGAGTAGCGTCGCTGATTTCCTTGATTTCGCCAACTGCTTATTAAGCCTTTTTGTTCATAAAAATGAATTGCCGAAACATTCATGCCACAACGTTTTGCCACTTGGCCCACACTCAATTCTGTATTTATTGACACTGTTCTCCTCCAAATTTTACATTCTGGCAAAAATAACGCTTTACCTCAAGTTAACTTGAGGTATTAAGCTCGGTCTTATTCTTAATAAAGGAGAGACACAATGCACTTAGAACATGTCAATTTGGTTGTGAACGATTTAGAAGAGACATTAGTGTTTTATCAGGCGGCATTTCCCCATTGGAGAGTGCGTGGTGGTGGTGACTCAACTTGGCATGGTACACCACGAAAATGGTTGCATTTTGGCGATGACTATCAATATTTGTCGCTGAATGACTCTGGGACCGGAAAGGCGCGTGACCTTACAAGCAATGCGATTGGTTTAGCACATTTTGCTTATGTGGTGGATAACGTCGATGCATTAGTGATAAGGCTTGCAAACGTCGGTTATAAGGTGGCGATTATGGGCGCGGCTAACGAAGCTTATAAGAGCCGTTATTTTATTGACCCTAATGGTTTTGAAATTGAGTTTGTTGAGTATTTAACTGACATTCCCAGCGAACGAAACCAATACGATTAATTAAGCAACCATTGGACCTATGACAAAAGCCCAATGGCATTTATCTCAAACCGTGTTATTTGAGATACTTTGATAAGTCGCTGTTGGCGGCAATCTCAACTTCTTGTTGCTTACCATGAAATAAATAGGCAGTTTGATCGCCGATTAAGGTTAATTTATCTCCTTGGCGCCATAACGCGCTGCCTTCTTGGATACCAATCACAGGAGTTAACGGGTCAACAATGGTGAACTCTAGTAAGCGTTGAGCACGAGTTTCACCGTTATGGCCTGGCATTTGGTAATTGGTGTAATGTGGATTTAACTGAAAAGGTAAAATATTCAGTGCCGTAAATGAGGGTGGTTCAATGATTGGCATATCATTTGTGGTACGGATACTGGCTCCGGTAATGTTTGAACCTGCACTCCAACCCACATAAGGCATACCATTTTGCACTTTTTCGCGGATTAAATGCACTAAATCGTAGCGATAAAGCTCGTTTAACAGTTGGAAAGTATTGCCACCGCCAACCAAAATACCAGCGGCCTCTTGGATGGCTTGTTTAGGATCGGCAAACTGGTGAATGCTGTTAATGGTGATAGGTAGCGGTGCTAATGCCATTTGCACTTTGGTTAAATACTCATCATAACTGACGCTAACACCGGCATAGGGAATAAATAGCCATTGTTGACCGGGTTGAGTCAGTGGAAGGATAAGATCAATAGTATGGGTTAAATAGTCTGAGTCACCTACACGTGAAGCGCTCAACATTAATGCGTTAATGGTCATAAACATGCCTTATTGTTATTTTATTTTTGACAGTTTATCAAAGATTAACCAATGCATACACTGAGTTAGCACTTTTTCAGTTTCAATTAATATAATCTGCCTAGACTCTGCTCGCTAGCATTTTAAGCCTGTGTTGTATCAGCGTAAAAGAGTCATAAATCTTTTTTAATATAACTAAGCTTGAATTCTATTTTTATGGACATATTATGTCTGTAGTAACAATTGAAAATCGGCATTTTGCCATACAGGAGCTTAAATGAAGCGTATATTTTTGTTGATCGCAACCAACTTTGCCATCTTACTGGTTGCCTCAATCGTAATGTCTATTCTTGGGGTAAATACCCAAACGATGGGTGGACTGTTAGTATTTGCTGCCATTTTTGGTTTTGGTGGCTCATTTATCAGTTTAGCCATTTCAAAATGGATGGCGAAGAAAACCATGGGTTGTGAAGTCATTACTCACCCACGTGACAATACTGAACGTTGGTTAGTTGAGACGGTAGCGCGTCAAGCTGAAAAATCAGGCATTAAAATGCCTGAAGTGGCCATTTATCAGTCGCCAGAAATGAACGCATTTGCCACAGGGCCAAGTAAAAACAATGCATTGGTAGCGGTAAGTTCGGGTTTACTTTACGGCATGACGCAAGATGAAATCGAAGGTGTATTAGCCCATGAAGTGAGCCACGTTGCTAACGGCGATATGGTGACCTTAACCTTAATTCAAGGCGTGGTGAATACCTTTGTTATTTTTGCCGCGCGTGTGGTAGCTGGTATTATCGATAACTTTGTTGCAAGTAGCGATGAAGAAGGTGAAGGCCTAGGTATGTTTGCCTATATGGCAGTGGTGTTTGTATTAGACATGCTGTTTGGTATATTGGCATCTATGATTGTGGCTTACTTCTCACGTATCCGTGAATTTAAAGCTGACGAAGGTGCAGCTCAGTTAGCGGGTAAAGGCAAAATGATTGCTGCGCTTGAGCGTTTACGCCAAGGCCCTGAAAGCGGTGCAATGCCAGCTCAGATGTCTGCTTTTGGTATTAATGGCAAACGTTCAATGGCTGAACTTATGATGAGCCATCCACCGTTAGAGAAGCGCATTGCCGCACTAAAAAATAGCTAAAACTAATACTTTACAGTTAGTTATATGGTAAACATAAATAAGGAGCTTTAGGCTCCTTATTTGTTTTTAGCGTATATTTAATGTTCAAGATAACGGATTTATTGATTTAAGATAGTTAGTGCAGTGCTATTTAGGCTTATAGTATGAAATAATCATGTTCATTGTGGCTGGGTTAGTATAGGAAGTGGGCTTTTGATAGTCTGTTCACTTTGAAGGTTAATGCTAGTCCGTCATTATCTGTACTATAGTTGGATGACTATATTGTTAATTGGTGGTACAGAACTTATTTATTATGTCGATTTAGGAAGGTGTTATGTTGAAAGAAGCTATTTCTCAAACTCAACTTGGAGAATGGCAACAGGAAATTAACGACATTTCTGCCGAATTTCGTCTGACTATCACTTTTAACCAAATTGATGTGACAGCACATCGTCTACAAGCTATCTGTATTAGCCAAAGCGCTAAAGAGCGCACCTGCCAGCAACATCAAATCAGTTTATTACATTATATTGGTACCCTTAATGATAATGCAGAGGTAAACCAGTCAAGTACTGGGGTATACCATCAACTTATCCGTGATGAACAAGGGCTACTAATGGCAGGACTTTCTTTTAGTGCTGTTAATGATGATCTTGATAAACCAGAATTATTTGCCCCCTTAAGTGCTATTCAAATTCGTATTGCTGATATGTTAAGCAGTGCCATCCGTGTATATCTTTCGAGTATAGATTTAGGGGGCCAACCCAACGTTAATGTCACCCATGATGTCGACTTACAAGCATTTATTGATGCATTTGACGAACATATTTGGATTAAAAACTTAGATGGGTTTTACATTGCCTGCAATAAGAGTGTTGAGCGAGCATGGCGAAAATCAAAAGAGCAAATTGTCGGGAAAAATGACCATGATTTGTTTGATATGCGTACTGCAGAAGCGTTTATTCAAGGTGATGAGTTAGCCATCAATACCGGCTCACCCGTGGTGGTATCAGAATGCGAGGAAGTCGACGCCAATTACAATAAAGTCTGGCTTGAAACCATTAAAGCTCCCGTTAAAGATGACCAAGGTCAATTAACTGGAGTTATCGGAATGACCCGAAATATTGCAGAACATAAAGAAGCCCAAGAACAATTAATATTAGCGGCTAATGTGTTCCAAAATGCCGTTGAAGGGGTGGTTATAACAGATAAAGAAGGTAATATTACTGATATAAACCAGGCGTTTACCGATATAACGGGTTATAGCCGCGATGAAGTGCTAGGTCGCAATCCGAATATATTGAGCTCTGGACGTCATCCAAAAAGCTTTTTTGAACGTTTATGGAATACTTTATTAGTTCAGGGGAAATGGCATGGCGAAATTTGGAATCGTCGTAAACATGGCGCTATTTTTCCGCAAGCCATTACTATTAGCGCCGTATTTGATAAACAAAATATTATTCAATATTACGTAGCGGTGTTTGCCGATATCTCTGTACAAAAACAAAACGAAGAAAAACTCAAAAATCTGGCTTATTTTGATCCTTTGACCCAATTGCCTAATCGCATGCAATTTATGTCATTAGTTGAACAAGAATTGAATCACTCCAATCGTGCTAAAAAGCAGTTGGCGATTTTATTTCTAGATATCGATTTTTTTAAACACATCAACGACAGTCTAGGCCATGTGATTGGTGATGAAATTCTGGTTGAATTAGCTAAGCGACTATCTTATGCCCTATCTGATTTTGATGTGCTTGCGCGTTTAAGTGGTGACGAGTTTGTGGTCATGCTACCTGGCATTATGAGTACAGACTCTGTTACCTCATCGGTTGATAGGATCCGCAGTGTATTTGAGCGACCATTTATTTTGGATAACTCACAATCTGTTAGATTAACCGCCAGTATGGGGGTCGCTATTTATCCAAGTGATGGCGATGACCATGACAGTTTATTGCGAAATGCCGATGCAGCTATGCATCGTGCAAAACTCGATGGCCGTAATAATTATGCTTTTTATACTGAGTCGATGACTAGACAAGCGGTAGAGCAATTAAAACTGCAAACGGCATTGCATCATGCGTTGGCTAACGATGATTTTTATCTCGTTTATCAACCCAAATTAACATTAAAGGATTTATCTCCTTGCGGTTTTGAAGCGCTTATCCGTTGGCATGATCCTATTTTAGGTGACATATCACCTGCAGCGTTTATTCCGCTAGCGGAAAAAATTGGTTTAATTTGGGACATTGGATTATGGGTGTTAAAAACGGCGTGTTTACAGGGTGTAGAATGGCTAACTCAAGGAAAGACGTTTGAGCGGATATCGGTTAACGTGGCCAGCTTACAATTACAGCGTAATGATTTTGTAGATAAAGTCAGACAAATATTACTTGAAACAGGCCTTCCAACTAAGCATCTTGAGTTAGAGGTGACTGAGTCGTGCATGATGCATAACCCTGAGGCCATGATTCACGATTTAAAATTATTAGGAGCTATGGGGATTGCACTAAGTATTGATGATTTTGGTACTGGCTACTCGTCACTTAACTATCTGAAACGCCTTCCGATTGATAAACTTAAAATTGATCAGTCATTTGTTGGGGACATACCTCACGATGTCAACAATACCGCCATCGCTAAAGCTGTTATTGCTTTAGGGCATGCATTAAATTTACAAATTATTGCAGAGGGTGTCGAAACCGAAGAGCAGGCAGATTTTTTACGCAGAAACGGATGTGATTTAGCCCAAGGTTATTTGTACAGCAGGCCTAGGCTACCCGATGCACTCACTGAGTTTTTACCGTTAGTGAATGCAAGAGAATAACCTTACACAAAACAAAGCCAGCATATAGCTGGCTTTGTTATATCAAGTGACTCGCCTTGTTTTTAAGCGTATACGTCGACGTTTACCGTAGATGAATTACTGGCTGTTTGCGTTTCGCCATCATTGTAAATACTGCTCAACGCTTCATAGAAAATACTGCCGATATCTTCGTCTGATAAGCCTTCTGTCATCGGTTTTAACTCGTCTAAAACCGATTTAAGTTCTGCTTGTTGTTCATCCGTTAGCGATGCCAACATATCCGTAGTCAATTGCTGCTCTTCCTCAGACAAGGTTGATACTGCAGTCTCTAGTCCTGGTGGTACGCTGCCTTTTGGTGGCGGAGGGCCATCCGGGCGTGGAGGACGCTGAGGATTTTCTGTTGATGTCATTTGGATCGCGGTGTTGCTACTCGTCACTTGCATAGTCACTCCTTGTCTGTTTTGGCATAGACGTTAAGGGCACAAAAAGACGTTAGTTACGTTCTCTTTGACCTTGTTGCATATCTTGTGGTGGATTATCCGGTACAGCTACCAGCTCACCATTAATCATTTGGCAAGTAGCTTCAATACTATCACCACGTGGTGTTTCAAAGCTAACTTGGCTGTTTTCTGAACTGCTTGCACACGCATCAATTGCTTCTTGTGGTGGCTTGCCGCCTGGAGGGTTAGCGAATGCGCCCGCTGCAGCAAATAAACTAAGAGAAAGTAAACCAATAGTGATTGGGTTAAGGGTCATGTTGACGCTCCTTGGTGAGATACTTCGGATAATATACGATATTAATGTGGAGGAATTGTGCAGAATCTGAGGAGATTGCAATCCGTTGTTCTCGATGACTAGTTTGCAGTTATATTGCTGGTTATACTGTAGTTTATGAAAATATCTCAGAAATTATTTTTAGCCTTTGTTGGCTTAACCTGTGTTGTTCTTATCGCGACCTTATCGTTAGCGAGGTGGAGCTTTGATCAAGGTTTTCTAGACTTTATAAACAATTTAGAGCAAGAGCGCCTTGCCAGTTTGTCGGTTGACTTGCTGACACTATATGGTGCTTCTTCATCATCGGCTAACAGTAACCAATCTACAGAGATTTGGCATCTAACCAAGTCATCTTCGCTCAATCAGATCATTTCACAGCATTCAGTTATTCCTTACAAGCCAAGACAAGATAACATTGGCGGTCCTAAAAATATTGGCCCTGGTTTATCCGGCTTACTACCTCCAAGACCAAGAGGCGAACCAGGAGGATTAGGGCAACCACAAAGACTCCCACCACATAAAAGACCACCATTTGATAAGCAACGTATAGGGCCTCCCACAGGCTTATATTCAGCAGAACAAGTGCATATTGCCGGTGATGCCATCGAGGAGTCTGTTGAGCGTATAAGTATGCCTCTGGAATATAATCAGCAAGTGGTAGGGTACTTGTACAGTCTGCCGATCCGTGAAATTCAATCGTCTTCAGCAACTGCATTTGCACAACAGCAGCGATGGACCAGTATTGGTATCGGTTTAGTGTGTTTAATGCTTGCCAGTGCATTAGCTTGGTGGCTCTCACGATTTTTATTAGTGCCTGTAAAGCATGTTATGCAAGGCATTAATCATTTGTCTGAAGGGGATTACGAGCAACGTTTAGCGACTACGCGTGTAGATGAATTAGGCCAGTTAATGGTCAATATCGACCATTTGGCGATGACTTTAGCTAAAAATCGCAGTGCAAAGAATCGTTGGTTAGCTGATATTTCTCATGAGTTGAGAACACCGTTGAGCATTTTGTGTGGCGAAATCGATTCGATAAAAGCCGGTATAAGGGCGTTCGATCTGCACCAGCTACAATCAATAGAACAAGAGGTGTTACGTATGAAACATCTAGTGGATGATTTATATGAACTCTCTTTATCTGATGTTGGCGGCCTGCGGTACCATTTCAAGCCTCATAACATCAGCGAGTCTTTGGAGTGCATTTTAGGCACCCTATCAACATCTATGCTAGATAAAGGCTTGACCTTAACGCATCACATTATGCCCAAACTGTTTGTGTCTGCAGATGTTAGGCGCTTAGAACAGTTGTTTATGAACTTATTAATGAATGCCATGGTCTACACTGACAGCCCAGGCCAAATTGATATTCAATTGGTGCAGCAAGATAATATGATCTGCCTAACACTCAACGATACTAAACCCAGTGCCACAGAAGATGAATGTGAACATTTATTTGAACCATTATATCGTCAAGACACCGCCAGAACCCGCCGAGGTAGCGGGGCGGGTTTAGGGCTAACGATCTGTAAAAATATTGTAGAAGCCCATAACGGCAAGATTAGCGCAATGCCATCTCCAATGGGTGGATTATGCATTAAAGTACAATTACCTTTGTTAAGGAAGTGACCATGAGTGGATTTTCTCATCAAGAGCCAATGACAGTTCTGGTGGTAGAAGATGAACCTAAAATTGCACAGGTTTTAGTGGATTTTTTGAAACTTGAAGGGTTTAACACCCAAGTACAATACGATGGCCGTGATGTGATTGATACGATTAAAACGCAATCTATTGATTTTGTGATTTTAGATTTAATGTTGCCTTACAAAGATGGTTTAACCATTTGCCGCGAGATCCGTCAGTTTTCAATGATGCCTATTTTGATGTTAACTGCTCGTGTTGATGAAATTGATCGCCTCATGGGTTTAGAACTGGGGGCTGATGATTATGTGTGTAAACCGTTTTCTGCAAGAGAAGTCGTCGCCAGAGTGAAAACGATTTTGAGACGGGTAGAAAACACTCAAGGTAGTCAAAATGAGCAAGTGATCCGCTATAAACACATAGATTTGAATATTGAACGGTTTAAGTGTCATGTTGATCGACAAGAAGTTGAATTAACCCCGGTTGAATTTAGATTGTTACAAACCTTGCTTAAACGCCCCGGTGTTGTCCACTCTCGCGACAGCTTGATGCAAGTGTGTTATGTCGACGACCGCATTGTAAGCTCACGTACGATTGACAGCCATGTTAAAAATTTACGCCACAAACTTGCACAGGCCACTAAACAAAAAGAAGTGCTTCACTCTATTTACGGTGTTGGTTATAAGGTTGAATAATTACTAGCCTACCGAACCTTTTCTACGTTATCTCCTTAATGTCTGCACAGTTTCTGCATAATTTTTGTTTACACTGTGCAAAGGTTTTTAGGGATAACAGTATGTCTTCATTGATGATTTATTTATTATTGTGTAGCCAAAGTTGCATTATTTTGTGTTTGCTTGTGGCTTTTTTCTCCGTTGATTCTGGGATAAATACAATAGATCCTGCTCAATAATCCCACCGCAACATTGTTGATCATCGACCTATGACCAGCAATTACTCAGATTTTATTTGCCTAATCGTTTTGATTACTCGCTCATAGACAGGCTTTTGTTTAGAATGTCAGTGTTATTGACGTTGTATTACGGTGTTGGTTGCTTTTTACCACCTTGTATTAGACCAAGAGGTGATACCCCTTGGTATGTAGACGTCTTAAAATACCTTTTCCATTGGCATGTGCCATTCGGGATACATTTATACTGAGGTGGACTGTTTTTCTGCCTAGGAGCATTAATGCAACTGTTTGTAAAAGATTTAACCGTTATCGATTTTTCTTATCTTTGTCCAATACGTGGCATGGTAGGAGAAAGCTGGATTGTCGATGTATTACTCGATGGCGGCTTAGATGAACAAAATATGGTGTTAGATTTTTCAAAAGTAAAACGCACCATTAAAAACACCATTGATGATATTGCTGATCATCGTTTACTCATCCCTACCGCGTGTAGCGAAGTGCGCTGGCAACAAAAAGGCGATCGTGTTTGGATGGACTTTACTAGCCAGAAAGGGGATATCCACTTGGCGTGTCCGTCACAAGCATTTGCGCTTATTCCTACTGAGATTATTGATTTTGAAAGTGTGAATGATTTTCTCAAAAAAGCGCTGCGTGAAGCACTGCCAGATAATGTTCAAGGCATTAGCCTAACCTTACGTAACGAGGCGCTCGATACGCCATTTTATCATTATAGCCATGGTTTACGTAAGCATGATGGTAACTGTCAACGTATTGCACATGGCCATCGTAGTCCTGTTACAGTGTTCGAAAATGGTATTGCTGAACCTAAATGGGATCAATATTGGGCTGACCGTTGGCAAGATGTCTATTTAGGTACTGAAGAAGATTTAGTCCCGGTGGCGACACTTGCTCTATCAAAGCAAACCAGTATAAGCGACGAAACCCATTTCGGTTTTCACTACATGGCACCACAAGGCGATTTTCAGCTCGCGATGCCAAAACAATGTTGTGATTTAATTCCACACGACACCACTGTCGAACTGCTGGCGGAATACATGGCCACGACGTTAGCTAACAAGGTGCCTGAAAGCCACTTTAAAGTGATAGCCTATGAAGGTATCGGCAAAGGAGCCATTGCGGTTAAAGGTTAATCGAGTAAGATGAACGGGCTGCCTAAAGGTAGCCCTTTTTTTATTTTTTTTACAAGGAATGCGGTTTTATGTCAGTTAAGCAATCACCTTTAAAGGCAATTTCTACAGCGGCTTTGTTCATGGCCAGCGTATTGGGTTTTAGCACCAGTGCGACCGCAGTGACTTTTCAAGGCAAGTTTGAACAAGGTGCATTGGTTCGTGGTACTGTTCCAGCGGGTAGCAAAGTCTTATTAAATGGCCAAGCGATAAAAGTGACGCCCACAGGGCAGTTTGCTATTGGGTTTGATCGAGATGCCGCCGCAGAGCAAGTTGTTAAAGTGACGTATCCAGACGGATTAACCGAAATTAAACCGCTTAACATTGCCCCGAAACAATACAAGATTGATCGCATCACGGGGATTAGCAAAAAAATCATGAAGCCTGATCCCGTTGCACAAGCAAGAGCGGCAAAAGATGCCAAGCAAACCCGTGCAGCAAGAGATATATTTTCAGAGCAACAGGCGTTTATGCAATCATTTATTTGGCCGGTAACCGGACGTATTTCAGGTGTTTATGGCAGTCAACGAGTGTATAACGATGTACCTGGAAACCCACATTATGGTGTAGATGTTGCTCGTCCTACAGGCACTGAGGTGGTAGCGCCTGCTGATGGTGTCATTACCCTCGCGGAACCTGATATGTTTTATTCTGGCGGTACTGTCATTATTGACCACGGATATGGGGTGAGTTCAACGTTTTTACATTTGAGTAAATTATATTTAAACGTTGGTGACAAAGTAGCGCAGGGCGATAAAGTGGCTGAAATTGGCGCCACAGGCCGCGTGACAGGTCCGCATTTAGATTGGCGTTTAAACTGGTTCCAAATGCGCTTAGACCCAGTGTCAATTGTACCGCCAATGGAAAAAGTGTTAGCGGCACAAAAAGTGGCAAAATAAGTTTATTGTCCCGAGCTTAGGTTATTAAGCATTAAGCATTAAGCATTAAGCATTAAGCATTAAGCATGTTATTCGCGGTCATCTTGCAATAACACGTGCGAGTCCTGTTATAGCGTGCTAAATCAATGGATTATCAAAAAGGATTGTAGACTATGAGTGGTATGACTGACTTAGAGCAACTCTTAGCGTCAATGAACCCTAAATTGATGGATGGCGAATTTGTATTTTGTACCGTGCAGGGGGACTATCAACAATATAATCGATTAGCACCACTTGCCACATTTCGTGAGAGTGAAGGCTTAACGTTAGTGATCAGTAAAGAGGCTGCTATATCGGCAGACTTGGCCTTTGAAGCAAGTTTTAAACAAATTACTCTAACAGTGCATTCAAGCCTTGAAGCTGTTGGATTAACGGCTGCAGTAGCGGCTAAACTCACAGAATATAACATCAGCGCTAATGTTATCGCAGCGTATTATCACGACCATATTTTTGTGCCTTCAAACAAAGCCCAATTAGCCTTAACCGCACTAGCGGAGTTTAAGCAATAATCATTTATTGTCATCTTTAGTTTGCCTTGAGGCCGTTTTTCTTACTCAAACACACCGCTCAATAACAACATTGGAGAGTCACATGTGCAAATGGATATTCGTGTTTTTGAATTTTTTGCTATGTGTGAGCGCGCAAGCGGTGACCAATTTAACGGCGTTAAGTGAGCAAGGCATTGAACAATGGCAAACGAAAGAATTTTCAGGTAAATCAATTTATAGCGTTGGACAATACAAAGGCCAAATGGCGCTTAAAGCCATTAGCCAAAATGCAGCATCTGGACTTGTTTTAGAAAAGAAGATCAATCTACTTAATACGCCTTATTTAAGTTGGAGTTGGTTAGTTGAAAAAACGTTGCCACAGTTAGATGAACAAAGTAAAAGCGGTGATGATTTTGTGGCGCGTATATATGTTGTTATCGATGGCGGACTGTTTATTTGGAATACCAAATCACTTAATTATGTCTGGTCGAGTAATCAAGCCAAAGGCGAGTTGTGGGATAACGCGTTTGCTGGCTCAAGGGTTAAAATGTTGGCGATACAAGGCCAAGACTCAAAAAGTGGTGTGTGGTATCAAGAAAAGCGCAATGTTTACCAGGACCTTATTGATACATTTGGCGACAAAGGCAGTGCAAAAGCTAACCAAAAAGCTTATCAGCACATTGATGTGATTGCGATTATGACCGATACCGATAATTGTGGTCGTGATGCTGAATCCTATTATGGCGACCTATTTTTTAGTGAATAAATCAGTGGGGGCAGCTTGTTGCTGCCCCTGATCGCGATAAAAGTATCATTGTAAGATTATTTGCTATTAAACATCGCTTGGCCGGTTTTATCTTTTTCGGACCAAAAATTAATATTGAACTGTGCATCAGGGCTTAACTCAATGCGATGCCAGTACTGCGGAGGGCTGGTGGCAAATTGGCCCGCGTTAATCACCACTGTCACTTCTGGTTCGGTTGCTTCGCTGTCGGCAAAGCCATAGTAAGTGACCACGCCTTCCATCACACACAACTGACCAAAAACACCTTCGGCGGTATTATGGTGAGTCAGTAGGGCCGCAGGCACATTGTCTTTGGTAAAAAATGGCGTAGAGCGTTGAATAGTCCAGTTAGCTGGAATGCGTTGATGAGACATAATGTTCTCCTTAGGGTGCTGTTTACCAATGCAATACCAAGTAAACAGCACCGATTTAAATATAGGTTAAAAGTTTGCGGGTAAAGCCCTGAGTAACGGGAACGTGTTGTTCATATGCCCTTGGGTGACCACAAAGCCAATAATTTGTTTTTGCTCGTTAAAGGCTTTAACTGAACAGCCATTTGCGTCAATGTCTACCTGCCAAGATGACACCCCCTTAACCGTGTTGCCACCTAATTGAATGGGCATTTGTGGTGTTTTAACCTTAACTAGCATCGCTGGTAAACTTAACGTTGTGGGTTGGCCTAATAAGGTTTTTGCCAGAGCATTGGCGCTTAACAAAATGGGTTGTAAGTACGACATCACTTTGCCATTGATTTCGGCGCAATCGCCTAACGCGTAAATGTTATTCACAGAGGTTTGCAGTTGATGATTAACCACGATGCCATTGTTAACTTCAAGGCCTGTTTGTGTCGCTAGGGCCACATTCGGCTTTAATCCCGCTGCCGAAATGACGCAATCGATATCATGGGTTGTGCCAGAGCTCAGCGTGGCACACATCGTAGACTCATTTTGATTAAGTGCAGTGACCGTTTGGCTAAACTCAAATTTTACACCGGCCTCAGTTAGCTTAGTTTGCAGCGCAGAGGCGATAAGGTCGGGCAACATGTTCGTCATTACGCCTTTACTTGGGTCGACCACCACCACATGTTTGCCACTGTGACTTAAATCCATTGCGATTTCGGTACCTATCAGCCCTGCGCCAATCAACATTACCCGCTTCGCCTCATGCAATTGCTGTTGCGCGCTGGCAAACTCTTGCAAGCTGTTTAACGTCATCACGTTATGGGTGGCGTTACCTTGCATAGGCGGAACAAATGTTTTGGCTCCAGTCGCCAACACTAATTGTGAGTAAGGATAGGCGACATCGTTAACCCACACGCGTTGTTGTTGGCTATCGATGCTGTCTACTCGCGTTAAGGCATGCAAAGTAATGTTGTACTGTGCAGCAAACTCTTGAGCTGATTGGCGAATTAAATCGTTACTGGTTTGCTGGTGACTAAATACATGGCTTAAATCTGGTTTATTGTAATCATGGCCCTCATCAAGGGTAAAAACGGTAATCGGTTGTTGTGTATTTGTGCGTCTAATGGTTTTAATCAATTGATATGAACCAAAGCCACTGCCAATAATGATGATAGGTGCATTCATGATGCTTTCCTCTGTGCAACCGGTGTAAATACCTCTTTACCTAAACCACAATCTGGACAAAGGAAAAAGTCTGGTACTTCGCTCCAAGGCGTTCCCGGCTGCACATCTTGGTTTGGCTCGCCTAATACGGGTTGATATACCCAGTTACACACGGTACATAGCATGTCTTGTGTATCGTTAGAGGTTGTAGCACATGATGTTTGGACTGCAGGTGCGATAGATACTGTAGATTTAACCGCTTGATTTGGGTTAAGAGAAGATGAAATTGAATCGACATTACTGAGATCATGTAACGCCCAACTTTTAGCGATTTGGCGGCCATGTTCACGGCATTCGCGCATGGCTTTTCCGTCGGGTTTCCATTTGGCTTTTAGGCCGACAGTGGTTTCAAAACCGGCGTCGGTTAGGCGAGTGTGAATGCGGTCTACTGCACCGCCATTCCAGCCGTAGCTGCCAAATGCACCGGCTTTTTTATCTTTAAAACGTAATCCGGTGATTTCTTCTAGCATGCCAGCCACTTTTGGCATCATGACATTATTCATGGTTGATGAGCCGACCAAAATCCCTTTTGAGCGGAACACATTAGCAAGAATGTCATTTTTGTCGTGGCGCGCCACATTAAACACTTTAACAGAAACGCCAGGGTCAACATCATGGATCCCCTGGGCAATGGCATCAGCCATCAAGCGGGTGTTGTTAGACATTGAGTCGTAGAAAATAGTGATGCGGTCTTCTTGGTAGTTATCAGCCCATTGCAAATACTGATGAATGATCTGTGTTGGGTTGTCACGCCACACCACGCCATGGGCGGTGGCAATCATATCAACAGGCAGGTTAAAGCCTAAAACCTCGTTAATTTTAGCGGTTACCAGTGCACTAAACGGGGTTAAAATATTGGAATAATAGCGTAAGCATTGATCCATTAATTCAATCTGGTCAACTTCATCATTAAACAAGCGTTCATCGCAATAATGCTGACCAAAAGCATCGTTACTAAATAGCACGGCATCTTGAGTTAAATAGGTCATCATACTGTCTGGCCAGTGCAACATTGGGGTTTCGATGAAGACCAATTGTTTACCGTTACCGATATCTAGGCTATCGCCAGTTTTGACAATATTGAAGTTCCATTCAGGGTGGTGATGCAAGCCGGTAATAGAGTCGATGGCATTTTCGGTACAATAAATTGGAGTATTAGGGATTTTTGCCATGAGTGCGGCCAATGCGCCAGAGTGATCTTCTTCAGCATGGTTAATGACAATATAATCAATGAGATTAAGATCAATTTCCATTTCAAGGTTTTGAATAAATTGCAGACTGAAACGATGGTCTACAGTATCGATTAGGACATTTTTTTGCTCACGGATAAGGTAACTGTTGTAACTGGTGCCCTTGGTGGTTTTATATTCAGTGCCATGAAAGTCAAGAATTTCCCAGTCGCGTTGGCCAACCCAATTGATATTGTTTTTAATGTGAATAGTCATATTTACACCTGTAATAATTAAACGTTAATCGTTAAAAAGTAAAATCCTTATCTGATAACGATGTTATTGCAGGTGTCGTGCCAACACTTTAAATGCTTATTTATCAGTGGTTTATTGTTTTGTTGAAAACATACTTTGTCATGTAGACAGTATTCGATGGTGTAAAAATGACACCGTTATGGTCATGTTGACACTCTTGAGGTTCGCTTCGGTGTGGACAATAAGGTTAAGCTATTTTGTCAGCAAGGTGGCTAGGGTTAAAATACCAGATTCTAATGGGCTGTCTTTACGATAAACAATGGACAACTGAACATGTTTAGGGCCATGACTTACAGGTGTCATAACCAATGATTTTTCATAACGGCTGCCGGCCACCATATTTTTACCAATAATGGTATAACCTAATCCTGCAGCAATGCAGCCTAATACGCCATCTGCACTACTCATTATCATGAGTTCATCATTGCCTCGACCAGCTTGTTGTCGCCACAGCATGGCATGTTGTCGGTAACCGCAGCCTTCATCTCTAACCAATAATACAGGGTCATATTCGCTGTCTCGCGGTGTCACCATGATTAATTCTTCTTTAACGATTGGGATCACTACCAGATTTTCATGTTGAGGAGCATTGCCAATTGCAGCGCAATCGACTTTATTATTTAACACCGAAAACACTAACCTTTCGCTGGTGTCGGTATGAATCTTAGTGCGAATTTCAGCATGGTTGAGCTTAAGTTGTTTAAGCGCTAAAGGCATGTGTACGGCGGCAAATGTTTCGGGCATTCCAACACGTAACTCGTAAGTGTCTTTATTACGGGAAATAGCAGAAATAGCTTGATGCTGTAATAACAATATTTGCCCTGCGTAATCGTATAGTTGTTGCCCGTTTGGGGTTAGTTGCAGTTTTCTGCCATTCAGTGTGAACAGTTTCGTGTCGAGTTCTGCTTCGAGCTTTTTAATCCTATTAGTGATATTGGACTGCACGGTATTGAGTTTATCTGCCGCCCCTTTAATGCCTTGTTCATCGACCACGGCTTTAAAGGTTTTGAGTATTAACATTTCCATATGGTTCTCAATTTAAGAAGTTTTGCTTCAAAATAATTCAATTTTTAACATTAGCAGGTTGACGTATTGTTTGTTAATCATTTTTCGATTAGGCGGAAGGAAATGTTAAAGGAATTGACCGCTTTTCGTGTTTATTTTGCAGGTATTTGCAGCTTAATCGTCACTGTTGGGGTGGCACGATTTTCCTATAGTTTGCTATTACCCATAATGCAGGACAGTGCTGGTTTAACTGAGTCCGGAGGTGGTTGGTTGGCGACCACTAATTTTATGGGCTATATGTTTGGCGTCTTTGTGGCGGCGAGCATGCATAATCTGCATTATAAATATAATTTACACCGTGTTTATTTACTCTTGAGTGTGGTGACTTCTGCTGCCATGGTGATGACGACCGATATTATAACTTGGGCAATATTACGTTTTATAGCAGGGGGTTGTGCCTCTGGCGGATTTATCATTGCTTCAGGTCTTATCTTAAAGTGGCTGGTAAGACACAATCATCGCGCCGAATTAGGGATCCACTTTGCGGGTGCCGGCCTAAGCATTGTTATCACTTCATTGCTGTTCGAGTTAATGCTCGGCTTGTCGGCTGATTGGCAGCAGCAATGGCTGGCCCTAGCGCTGCTGGCTGTTGTGGTTTCTATTCCTGCATGGTGGTGGATGCCGCATCCCTCAGCCGGTGAGCAGCAAGGAGAGGTTGCTAATGATAATCCACCCAGCCGCGAATTTAAGTTACTCATGATGCTAGCCTATTTTTGTGCCGGTTATGGCTATGTGGTTAGCTCAACCTTTATCGTCGATATTGTCGAGCGCACAGAGGGATTACAAGGCCAGGGCAGTTTAGCTTTTTTGTTAATTGGTATTGCTGCCACGCCTGCCGCATTAGTGTGGGATAGAATTGCGCGTAAAACGGGTTATGTAAAGGCGTTATTAGGTGCTTATTGTTTGCAAGCCGTGGGGATTATTCTGCCTGTGATGAACGACAGCTTAACCGTGGTGATTATCAGTGCGTTATGTTTTGGCGGCACCTTCATCGCCTGCGTCAGTTTAGTGTTAACCATGGCGGGTAAGTTTTATCCCAGTAACCCCGCCAAGTTTATGGGCACGATGACTTTATTCTATGGCGCAGCACAAATTATTGCGCCTGTTCCGACGGGCTATTTAGCCGAATACTTTGGCAATTATGATATGGGTTTATATGTTTCGGCCAGCGTGGTGATGATGGGAACGCTATTTTTACTTGGTTTACGTAGACTCGAAAGTCGTGCTGTGATGGGTCAAGGTTTAGACAAAGAAAACCAGGTGGTTATTGGTTAATTATAAAAGTAAGTCTTAATGTCAAAACCAAGTATTTAATTGATAGCTGACAGTAAAATAATCGGTTAACTTATCCTGTGTTTTTCATAAGCTTTTACATCGTGCGAGGGATGAAGATATATGAAGTTTTTAGGATTAATGACAGGATGTATATTACTAAGCGGTTGTGCAACGGGTTATCAAGCTTACACCTGGTCTGGTGGATATAAAGACAAAGTGTTGGGTGAAAAGCATTTCCTTGTAGAATATTATGGCAATGGCACAACCTCAATTGAAATGCTTAATTTGTTTTGGCAAACGAGAGCCGATGAATTATGCCCTAATGGCTATGATGTCGTCGATGAAAACAAAGGTAAAACAGATGGTGGGATTTTTTTAGGCGGGGTGACTGCTATTGATCATCCTTGGTTAAAAGCTGAGATTCAGTGTAAATAATAAGTTGTACTTTAGTCATGGGTTAATGCTTAACGATAATTCTAAATATAAAAGGAATGTTAGTTAATGGACATTTTGCTGGATGATTTACAAGACGCTGGTGTGATTGAATTATTACAAGCACATTTAGCGGACATGTATGCTACTTCACCACCCGAAAGTGTGCATGCATTAGATATCGACGCATTAAGCCACCCCAGTATTACGTTTTGGTGTGCAAAGCGACAAGGCGAGGTGATAGGTTGTGTCGCGATAAAAGAGCTCAACAATACCCATGGCGAAATCAAGTCTATGCGTACATCTGCAGCGGCAAGAAACCAAGGGGTGGCGACAGCATTGTTGTTGCATTTGCTCAGAGAGGCAAAACGTCGAGGTTATCAGCAGTTGAGTTTAGAAACTGGCTCGATGGATTTTTTTGCACCCGCAAGACGATTGTATCAACGTCATGGCTTTGAATATTGCGGCCCATTTGCAGATTATCAGGCTGATCCTAATAGTCTGTTTATGACCAGATTCATTGATTAAATGAAGCTCAATGTTGATTAAAGTAAAACCAAGTAAAGCGCTTATCGTTGAAATGGCTAAACGCTCATCCATCTTCGTGGTTATTTTTGTTATTGCCATTATGATGTTGATGACGCCAGAAGGTGAATGTATTGCGTTTTTAGGTCACCGTTTGTGCAGTGGAATAGAGAAGTGGCTAATCGTAAAATGGATATTCTTTTTTGATTCAATATTACTCGCGTATACTGCGCTACCTCTATTACATTACCTTGCACTACGATTTTTAATTAAACATAAAAATAGACGTTGAATGGGTAACATTAAATATGTAACGCAGATTGAATCTACAATGCATGACTTATGAGGCGATGCATTTATTGTTCGCTGGCGATAATAGTTTGAATATCATGCGGATGCACTTTTACGCAAATGCCATTGGCTTTAAATGCGATGGTTGGGTTGGCTAAACGCTCGTTATCACCTTTAGGTGAACTCTGTTTCACGTTAATCTTTCCAACCCCAGCTTGAGCATTATCTATGATGCTGGCCAATTGTGGTGCTTGTTCAATTAGCTCAGCAACAAGGGCTTCACAGGTTTGCGCTTGTGATGGAAACACCAACTCAATATGCTCCCAACCTTCAACCGGGTAAGCTTTATCTGAGGGAAAGGGCAGCTCAACGCAGTTAATCTGCATTTTACCCATCACTAATGGCTCAGTTAACTTGATGATTAAAATGGGTCTGCCATTAATCATGTTATTTGAAATAATCTCGCCATATTGGCTAAATTCATCGGCAAGTAACTGCGCCGTTTGGTCATTATTAACCCGCAATGCGGCGTGATCGGCCTGTAAAGATAAACGGTCTAATCCTAGCTGCTCAACAAAGGCAGTTATCCGCCTGCTAAAGTCAGCCCAGGTTTGTTGTAGATGTTGGTAGTTCATGTGCACACTCAAACAATTTATAGCGTAAAACGAAAGTGGTTATGGCCAAATCTCAATTGGGGTGCCGGCATCAATCATTTGCCAAAGCTCGTCCATTTCTTTGTTGGTGACCGCAATACAACCATTGGTCCAGTTGTATTTTTGTGCTTCTTCAGGCGGTAAAGGGGAACGAGGGTTTTCACCGTGGATCATGATCATGCCACCGGCAGGAATGCCGAGTGCGTCCGCGCGTAATTTGTCTTCTTCGTTAGGATATGAAATATGAATCGATTTATAAAACGCACTGTCTGATTTTTTGTAATCTAAGGTGTAACGGCCTTGTGGTGTGCGCTGATCGCCTTCTTTAAGTTTATGTCCTTGTGGTACATCGCCCATGGCAATGAGGTAACTTTTAACCACTTTACCTTCGCGTAATACGGATAAACGCGACTCTGATTTATTGACAACGACTAAATCTACTTTAGCGTGTAACGATTGCGACGATGAAGCATTTGCCCAAAGTGGACAACACAATAAAAGCATAAATACTGTAGACAGGGCGCGCATGAAATCTCCGTAAACCAATGACCATTTTAATTTTTATTGTAAAATGACTGATTCAGAATGTTAAAACTCGACAGTCAATGTTAGATTTTAACGACATCAAGGGTTAATTGATATTAGTTAACCGAGTTTATTTGCAAGATTTTTGCAAGTTCACCCAAAAGATTGCCTAAATATAGCGAAATCTGAAATGAATACTGAAGAAAAAGCGGATAATCCGTTTAAACAACAATTACGAAGTGTCATTTTTGGTACTGAAACACCGCAAGGTAAACGTTTCGATATTATTTTGATGATATGCATTGTGTTGAGTGTGCTGTTGATCTTTATTGACACTATTGAGCATATTAATGAGCAATATGGACAGTTAATTAGTATCGCTGAATGGAGCTTTACGGTATTGTTTACCGTTGAGTACATATTGCGATTATACTGTTCGCTTAATCGGTTACATTATGCTCGCAGTTTTTTTGGTATTGTCGATTTAGTGTCGATTTTACCCAGTTATTTAGGCTTAATTTTTCCTGGCGCAAACGTGGCCTTAGCGCTGCGAGTGCTGCGTTTGTTCCGGGTATTTAGAGTATTAAAGCTATTACGCTATTTAAGCGATGGCAATTTGTTATTAAAAGCCATGGTCCAGTCGAGCCGTAAAGTGTTTATGTTTTTCTTTTCGGTCAGCCTTATTATCATGGTGCTCAGTGTGATTATGTATGTGGTTGAAGGGCCAAATAATGGCTTTACTTCTATTCCTAAATCCATGTATTGGACCGTCGTCACGATTACGACTGTCGGTTATGGTGACATTACGCCACAAACGCCGTTAGGCCAGGGCATAGCGGCATTAACCATGTTGATTGGTTATTCGATAATTGCCATACCCACGGGGATTTTAACTGCTGAAATCTCCCACGAAATGGTGAGAACTCGTGATTTACGCAAGTGCAGTAATTGTGGCAAAAAAGGTCATGATAATGATGCTGATTATTGTAACCATTGTGGCAGCGAGTTAGAAAAACTCTAGATTTAAACACCACCCAGCTTTATTTCATCCAGCGTTTAACACCCAGATACAGTTTTACTGGGTGACTTTGTTCAAGGATAAGCATGACCACAGCAAAATTTGTTGAAGGGCCTATTTTACGTCATATATTGGTGATGAGTTCGACCGCAGCGGTCGGCATTTCGGCGTTATTCGTTGTTGATTTACTCGATATTTTCTTTTTAAGTTTGTTGGGTGAAGTTGAATTGGCTGCTGCTGCGGGTTATGCCAGTACTATTTCATTTTTTACCACTTCAATTGGGATTGGGCTGTCGATTGCATTAGGAGCGTTAGTGTCTAAGGCGGTAGGCGCGAAAAATATTAAACTGGCCAAGCGTTTGTTTTTAAACAGTGCATTAGTGACTTTGTTTACGAGTGTGCTGGTGGCCATTGTGGTGTTTAGTTTTATTCCTGAGTTATTGGCTTTAGTTGGCGCGACAGGGCGAACCGCTGAGCTGGCACAAAGTTACTTAACCATATTGATCCCTTCATTACCGTTTATTTGCTTAGCAATGGCATTAGGTGGCGCGCTACGAGCAGTAGGTGATGCAAAATTGTCAATGATGTCGACACTGGCTGGAGGCGGTGTTAATGCGGTGCTCGACCCTATCTTTATTTTTACGTTAGCGATGGGAATCGAAGGTGCGGCGGCAGCATCTGTTTTGGCTCGTATCGCGGTGTTTATCATTTCTGCTCGTGGTGTGGTGGTTAAGCACAAGTTAATGGGCCGATTTTCATGGTTGGAGTTTAAACAAGATTTAGGGGTGATATTTTCAATTGCGGCACCGGCGATGTTAACCAATGTGGCCACGCCAATAGGTAATGCGGTGGTAACCCGTGCCATTGCAGATTTTGGTGACAGTTATGTGGCTGGTTGGGCGGTGTTAGGCCGACTTATTCCGGTCAGTTTTGGGATGATTTTTGCCTTGTCTGGCGCAGTAGGGCCTATCGTTGGGCAAAATTTCGGCGCAAATGAGTTTGAGCGTGTGCGCTTGAGTTTAACCAAGGCGATTCAATTTTGTGTAGTGTATGTGTTAGCCATGTCGTTGATACTCTTTTGGCTGCGAGGTGTGATTGTAACTAGCTTTGATATGAAAGGGGATGCTGCAGAGTTGATTTTGTTCTTCTGTCAGTATATTGCGGTGTTCTTTATTTTCTCGGGGATTTTATTTATTGCTAACGCCTCGTTTAATAATTTAGGTAAAGCTAAGTATTCAACTTTATTTAATGTGGGTAAAGCGACCATTGGTACCATTCCTTTTGTGTATTTTGGCGCACAATGGGGTGGCGTTTACGGGGTGCTTATTGGGCAAGTTATTGGTGCGGTTATTTTTGGTGTTGTTGGTATACTGTGTGCGTATCGCCTTGTTGATAAAATTAGCCATCAAAGTGTTGTCTCCGTTGATGCTAACAAAAAGCTGTTAGAAGATGATGCAATGAATATTGATATGGTCGCCGCGCCTTTACCTACGTCAGGACGAACCCAAATGGGACAGTTAGATGAAGAGCCTTTGTGTAAGCAGTTAGCCCAACAAGATGCTAAGGCAAACAAAGAGTAATGGGTATAAGGTTACTTAAATCAACAAGCCCCTATGACGAGTGACGTGATAGGGGCTTTTTTGTCGCGGCGAGTAAGCTACTTTTTGTCTGCCGTTTCGGGCGTATCAGTAACGTCTTGCGCTGGTGCATCGGTTTCGTTATTGGCAGCGGCTTGTTCTGCTGCAGCCAACGCGATTTTTTCACGCTCAGCTTTAGAAATATAACGCTCAACAGGTTTGCTGCTTGGGTTAGATGGCACAACTTTGTTTTTACGCGCCTTAGCACGCTTGGCCAACTTTTTGATCATCTCTTGCTTTCTATTCATCTGACTTCTTACTGTGTAAACGACAAACTATTCATATCATTTCAGAAGATAAATGGCTTATCAAAACGAGAAGACGCTGGTCTAATTGCCATCGGCGGCTTCACGAGAAAATTGGAGGCTAATTTTAGCGTAATTGCTGGGGAGTATACAGCAGTTTATCAAAAAGAGTTTACCTGACTCGTTAGCGCTATCAATGGTGATAAAACCGCGTTGGTCTTATCGGGCAAACTTTTTAATGTCTTTTTCGGTGGCACCGTCGTTACATTCACCACGTATTTCAGCGCGATCGGTTTCAACATATCGACTCAATTCAATAAAACCGTTTTTGCAGTAACCGCTCATTTCAATAGTTTTTTGTAACCCTATATCCACTTGTTGATGCCACAGTTCGAGGCGTTTTTCTGCATTACGTTGTTCAGCGAGATAACTCTGTAAATCTTGTTTACGACGCGTTACACGTTGTTCATGAGGCTGATCATTGGGCAGGGCACGGTCGGTTACTGTTGCGAGTTTCGCCTTATAAGTAAAGAGTTTAATCCCATCGCCTTTAATTTGTGTGCTAAAGCTGTCACGAAATTGGCCAGCAAAGTCCATCGGGTCCGGTGGGCTTGAGCTGCACGCACTCAACAACACTGCACTACAAATAACTAAGCAAGTTTTAAACACTGATATCCCCTAAAATCAAAAATAATGCAATAAATCATACCTTAAGCAACCTTGCAGAAGATAGCCTTTACTCGGGTAAATTTACTTAAAGATGGTATTTACAATGTTAAGCCGCAATCACTACGGCTTCATTATTGCCAAACAAGATGTTAAGCAAAGCGCTTGTTTAGGTACGTGGTAATGGCCTTTGATTCATATAGCCATTGAGTTTGACCGTCTTGCTCTATGCGTAAACAGGGCACTTGTAACTTGCCGCCTTCAGCAGTCAATATGGCTTTATGTCGCGCTTGTTTTGCATCAACGAGGTTAATGTTCAAATTTTGACGACGCATTTCACGGCGCACTTTTACACAAAATGGACATGCAGCATATTGATATAACGCTAATGATTGTGTTTGTTGGTCGATAATATCCTGTTGCTCTGGTGGGCGTTGACGTTTTTTTGGGGCAAATACAAAATTTAATAACAAAATCATTCGACCTAAAATCCAGCGAATAATAAACATATCTATCCTTAATCAATATTATGATAACCCCGTTACTTTTTGGATAACGGGTTAAAAAAAATTAGCCGCAGTCTACTCGAAGTGAGTTCTGGTTAACAGGGCTTAACTATTTTGCTTGAAGCTCTAACATCGCAACTGATGCATTTTGATTGGTGTTTATTCGGCTTTCAAGCACAAAAACGTTACCTGCATCGATTTGGCCTTGCTCTACTAAATACGCTTTTACGGCACGGGCACGTGCTTGGGCAAGCAAGCCTAGGTCGTCGGCACTCACTTGTTGATTGTTTTTCAACATATTGTACAAGCTAATATGCCAGCGAGTGAGCAATTCTTCTGAGCTGAGTTCTGGCGTTTCTGTCATTAAGGTTTGTTTGATGTCGCTAGGCAATTGGCCCAACTCTTGTTCAACCAATAAATAAAGCGCATCGGTTAATGGCCCTGATGTTGGGAATTGACTTGCCGACAAATGTTTTGGCAAGTTGCGGGGCTTTATGGCTGCGGTTTTGGCGAGCTTTTTGTGAAGTTTAAGTTCAGCTAGGGCAGGTTGGTCGTTGGCAACATCAACACTGCCTTTAATATTGAGGTTCAGTAAGGGTCTTTCAATTAATGCGCTGGCGAGTTTGTCTAACGTTAACTGTTGTTGGTGTTCAATGTTACTGACACCAGGATCAAAATTGACTTTATCGATGGCTTCTTCGCTGCCTACAAGGCCGGCTATAAATGAAAAAGGTGAGGTCACAACTTTGGTGATGACGTTACCCAGTGCATTAATGATAATGCTACCAAAGCTAAAGCTCGGAGAGTCAATGTTGCCAGCCACATCAACACCTAAGTCGATGACACCGTGACGGTCTTGCAATAATGCAACGGCAAGGCTAACCGGCAAACTTGTGGCTTCTTCACTATTACTGCGTTTACCCAGTTTTAGTTGGTCAATGACAAGGTGGTTGCTGCCAATCAGGGCACTGTCTTTTAATTGGTAGTTTAAATCTAATGAAAGTTGGCCTTTGTCAATGTAATACCCTGCATAGGTGCCTGAATATGGGTTAACCGATGTCAGCTCAACTTTTTTAAAGTTGAGGTTTAAGTCCAAATACGGATGCTCTAGTAAAGGGTTAACATCGCCTTTTAACGTAACAGGGGCATATTTATCAATTTTACCTGCTAAATCTACTGATGCAGTTGTTTGCGGGTTTGAAGATAAATTGGTGATGTCACCATTGAGTAACTCAATACCTGAAGCAAAGTTGGGTGTGAGTGAGTTATCTGCAAAGAATGCTGAGCTGTCTTTAAAGCCTATTCGATTAATGTTGAGCTGCATTTCTGCCGTGTCGGTATTCGCTTTTGATGTCTCTTGTGTCGCAGCACTGGCCGATTGAGGCTTGTTTTTTTGGGTTTCTAGCTTGCCTATTGTTGGTGCAGGGGCATTGTCATGAATTAACTGGCTGATATTCGTGCTTCTATCTGCAGCAATAATCAAGCGGCTAAACAGGCTGTCAAAATTAATCTCATCAATATCAATTTTTGCTTGTTTACGGTCATAGGACAGCTGGTTTATATCCATACTTTCCCAATTTAATAAAGGTTGTTTGAGCACATTGTCTGTAATGTCGAGTTGTGCTATTTGAGCTTGGCCTTGGTAAATTAAGTTGTCGTTAGCATCTGCCGTTAATGTCCCTTTTGTTGAAAATACACCATCTTTAACGGTGACATTAATATAAGGGGCAATGTATGGCTGCAAGCGAGTCAGTAGCATATTATTAAAGTCGATTTCGGCATTAATGCTTTGGGCTAATACATCAATTTGACCGTTAGCACTTAATTGACTTTGTTCGTTAATGCCGGTTGAGAATTGGTAATCAATAGGGTTTGAAAAATCTGACATCATTTTACCCGTGCTGACATTCAGAGGCCCAAGCTGCCAAATGATGATGTTGTCGCTCGCAATCCCTTCGCCTAAGGTAATTTGATACTCGTCGAGTTTGAGTTTATTTAGGGTGACTAACCATGGCTGGTCTTGCGAGACCGGCTGCGTTGATTTTGCTTGGGCGGCACTGTCTTCGCTGTTGGTTGAATGAGTTGCTGTAGTGCTATTATCAGTGTTGCTGACTAATTCAGTGTTTTTAGGGAGTAACAAAGCGGCTAAATCAGCGCCTGTTGGCGTGATGTTGAGGTTAATCTTCCCCTTTTTGGTGTAAAGCTCATCAATGGTCACGTGTTGTTTTGGGGTATCAATATTGATGTTATTTATCGCCAAAACACCAATCGATATTTTTTCATCTTGCTGATGAAGGGCTTTAACATTTTCAATGATGATCCTAGCCCGGCTAATCTTAATGTCACTTATTGGGGCCAGAGCTGCATCTTGTAGTGCAATGTTATAATGCCCATTAACGCTCAATTGTCCTTGAGCTAAATTTATTGCAAATAGGTGGTCAATAAATGACCAGTAGCGTGATAGGTCGATATTAGCGACATTGATATCGCCTTGAAGCATTAAGGGCGATAATTGCAGTTGACCTTGTAGGTTTAACCCGCCTTGGTACTGATCTTCAATGGCGATGTTAAATTGATTCACTAAGTCTTGCTGGTCATCAATGGCAGCCAAAATACTATCAAATTGACTGAGTTTAAATTGAATGTTGGGATAGCTAATCAAGGTGTCGGTTACTTGGTCATCTAAGGTGAACGAGCCTTGTATAAGCTGAATATTTGCCATGCGCATTGATAACATCGCAGCCGTTTGCGGTTGCTGCTCAGCTTGTTGCGCACGACTGTCATTGGCTATGCGCTCTAAAATATCACTGAAGTTAAAGACATCATGTTGGTCATCTCGATGACGAACAACTCGAATGTTAGGTTGCTCTAGCACCACATCTTCTAATACTAGCCCCATGAGTCGAATTGATTGCCAGACTTGTAAATTAGCGTATAAACGCTCAAAACTGACAAATTGAGTGTCATTACTTTGTTCATTAATCGCAAATCCAGTCACTGTGAGTTCTGTGGTAAAGGGGTTAATGCGAATGTCTTGCACTATGACATGACGTCCGAGTATTTCACCTAACTGTTGCGGCAATTGTTGCTTTGCTATAGCCGGAATTAAACCGCCTAAAATGGCGCACAACAGTAAATACATGATTACGAGCCCCAATAACCATTTTTGATAGGTTGGGCGACGCTTAAAATGGGTGCGAATTGGGGTAATAAAAGATGTCATAGGGAAGTTATCTTGATCAATGCAGGGTCACAATGGTCTATAATAACAAATAAAATGAAATCAGAGGATTATTTTATAACCCAAACAGATTAATTTACTTTGCTCTTTAATGATGCTAAATTGTTAATGATTAATTTTAAGTTTATGTAATTAATAGGTTTATCTTTAGTGCGGTAGCCGTTATCTGTTTGCGAAACACGCCTAGTTGGTGTAATAGTTTATTGGTATGTAACTGGTAATCCGCTTGTTAACTTAATGTACAGTAAGCTCGGCTGCTGTTATGACTACTTTCAAGGATGATTAATGCAAATTCGTCTCGCTTCGAGCACTGATCTAGCACCACTGAGTCAACTTTTTGATTTGTATCGGCAACAACTTAATCAGCCAGCTGATTACTCCGCTTGTCATGCTTTTTTAAGTCATCGTTTAGCTGAAAATGACACCATGATCTTTGTCTGTATAAAAGATGACGTGATGGTGGGTTTTACACAGCTTTATCCTTCTTTTTCTTCTTTATTATTATCTCCGGTGTGGTACCTCGAAGATGTTTATGTTGTGCCTGAATATCAACAAACTGATGTCGCCGAGTTAATGTATCAAAAGGCAGAACAACTTGCTCAAAGTACAGGGGTTTTATTGATTAATCACTTTGAAGCACAACATATAAAAGCGCTCTGTTCGGCTTAACGGCTTAAATTAACTCGTCATCAAAACAAGCTACGAACCTCGGTTTATTTTCTGATAAAATGGTCGAGGTTTTTTTGTGTCCTCTATCAGGGTTTACCCTTTAAGGTGTGAGCCGGTAACAGAGGCGAGATAATGTTAAGGAACAAAGATTGAACAAGAGCGTAGCGACAAATTTAATAGCAGCCATTTTTGTATTGGTTGGTTATGGGTTAGGGCAACAAATTGTGTTGACCATTGGTTTATTTGCCTTGTCGGGTGCAATGACCAACTGGTTGGCCATTCATATGCTGTTTGAAAAAGTGCCAGGTTTATATGGCTCAGGTGTTGTGCCGTCGCGTTTTGAAGAGTTTAAGGCTGGTATTCAACATTTAATGATGCAGCAATTTTTTACTCAAGAAAATATTGATCGTTTTTTAACGGGTAACAGTGCCAGTAGTATTGATTTAACGCCAGTGATTGAAAAAATTGATTTAGCCCCTTCATTTGACGCGCTGGTTGATACCATCGAAAAGTCGTCATTTGGTGGCATGCTGGCGATGTTTGGCGGCACCGAAGCGTTAGTTCCGCTTAAAGAGCCTTTTATTGAAAAAATGAAACAATCTTTGGTCGAGCTCGCGCAAAGCGACCAATTTAACGCTATTTTAGTTAATGAGCTTGAGCAACCGAGTGTGATGGCCGATATGCAGGCTAAAGTGGCTAACATTGTCGAACAGCGTTTAAATGAATTAACCCCTGAACTGGTTAAGCAGATTGTTCAAGATATGATTAAAACCCATTTAGGTTGGTTAGTGGTATGGGGTGGTGTTTTTGGTGGATTGATTGGCGCGATTGCTGCGCTGGTGCAATAAGTCGGCTATAAAACCCGCAAATCCACTGCTCGCCATTGATACAGTGTTTAATTCAATTTAACAGAGGTGATGATGAGCCAGCACAACAAGATTAATTATTTAGAAATACCGGTTAAAATGTGCTGGCCACTAAAACCTTTTTTAGCCAAGTGTTTGGTTGGACATTTCAGGACTACGGCCCAGATTACAGCTGTTTTTTACAGGTGGGTATTGACGGTGGTTTTTATCAATCATCCAGTTCGTTTACGTTGGCGAGCGGCTGCCCATTGATTGTGCTGTACAGCCATGACTTATTGGCGACACAAGCTGCAATTACCCACGCGGGTGGTTTGATTAGCCGTGATGTTTTTAGTTTTCCGGGGGGTAGACGTTTTCATTTCACGGACGTAAATGGTAATGAATATGCCGTATGGTCAGAATAAACCCACAGTTGAAACGCCTTGTGTGAGACATTGTTGCTTAGACAGTAACGATATGTGTTTAGGGTGTCGTCGCTCGTTAGATGAGATTTTGGCTTGGCATTCGATGAACGATCAACAAAAAAGCGCGTTGATAGCGATTATGCAACAACGCGCTATAGCCTGTAAAAATCGTTAGTGGGTTTGCGTTTCAATATCGGTTCTAAACAGAGTAAACCCACGGGCTTGATAGTTTTGCAATGCACTTGGATGGTCTAACGAACAGGTATGCACCCACACTCTTCGGGTATCGGGTAACGCCCAGGCATGTTCAATGGCTTTAGTGAGTAGATAGCCGCCATACCCTTGACCAATAAAGCGCTGTCCTAGACCAAAGTACATGATTTCGACATTGCCATCTTCTTGCTGCTGTAATTCAAAATAACCTGCTGGCGACCCATCGACATAACCAACATATAGATACAGGTTACTGGCTTCGCTATAAACTTGCCATTGACTGTCTGTCCACGTGAGTTTATCGGTCCACTCCCATGCTGCCCCCACAAACTGATATAGAAATCGATTAAACTCATATTGTTTAACCTTGGCTTCGATAAGCGTTAATCCGTTCGATTGATGCTTGGGATTGAATTGACTACGGTCTGTCATTTCTAAATGATAAATACTGATCTGTGGCATTGGTATGGTTCTCTTTTTAATGCTCAAGCTGAACTTAGGATCGTCAATGTATTTCAAAAAGCCCAGTTAACTGGATTGAATCAACAGGCCTAGTATAAACAAAAACACCACCGATTAAGGTGGTGTTTATGAGGCAACTTGCAATTAATAGGCGCTAGCGTGAACGTTTTTAACTGCACGGCCTGATGGGTCGTTAATGCCTTGTAAGCTGGCGTCCCATAATAGTGCTTCTGGGGTAGAGCAAGCGACGGTTTTACCGCCAGGTACTGTTTCAGCCGCACTGGCTAACGGGAAGAACTCTTCAAAGAAACTGCGGTAGAAGTAGGCTTCTTTCGACTCTGGCGTGTTGTATGGGAACCGGAATTTAGCGTTAGCAAATTGTACGTCATCCACGTTAGCCGCAGCATGTTCTTTTAAGCCGTCAATCCAAGAGTAGCCCACACCATCACTAAACTGCTCTTTTTGACGCCATACCACTTCTTTCGGTAATTTGTGTTCAAATGCTTCGCGTAAAATATGTTTCTCAATACGGCCGTCTTTAGACATTTTCGCTTCTGGGTTTAGGCGCATGGCCACGTCGATAAATTCTTTATCTAAAAATGGAACACGGGCTTCAAGTCCCCAGGCTGCCATGGCTTTGTTAGCACGTAAGCAGTCAAATAAGTGTAGTTTGTCTAATTTACGCACCAATTCTTCATGGAAAGCTTGTGCGTTTGGTGCTTTATGGAAGTATAAGTAACCACCAAACAATTCATCGGCACCTTCTCCAGACAATACCATTTTAATGCCCATGGCTTTGATTTTACGTGCCATTAAGTACATTGGGGTGGCGGCACGAATGGTGGTGACATCGTAAGTTTCTAAGTGATAAATCACTTCTTTAATGGCATCTAAACCCTCTTGGAACGTATAGATAATAGGGTGGTGAATGGTGCCAATGGCATCCGCTACTTTTTGCGCGGCAACTAAGTCTGGAGATTCGGCTAAACCGACCGCAAATGAGTGAAGTTGTGGCCACCATGCGCCAGTTTCGCCATCGTTTTCAATACGGTGTTTAGCATAAGTTTGGGTGATTGCTGATATCACAGATGAGTCTAATCCACCTGATAAAAGTACACCATAAGGCACATCTGACATTAACTGACGTTTTACCGCGGCTTCTAGCGCGTCACGTAACTCTTCAACACTGGCAGGGTTATCTTTAACTGCATCGAATGCTTTCCAGTCTCGTTGGTAGTAATGAGTTGGTTTATCATCAGCTGAGTATAGGTACTGACCAGGTAAAAACTCTTCTACTGTTTTGCACACTGGCATCAGTGCTTTCATTTCTGAAGCCACGTAAAAGTTACCCGATGCATCAAAGCCAGTGTAAAGCGGGATAATACCAATGTGATCACGACCAATTAAGTAAGTGCCTTTAGCTTTGTCGTACAACACAAAAGCAAAAATACCGTTGAGTTTGTCTAAAAAGTCGCAACCGTATTCTTGGTAAAGCGACAGGATGACTTCACAATCTGAGTTTGTTTGATATTGGTATTTATCACCCAGTTGAGCTTTTAATTGCTTGTGGTTATAAATTTCACCGTTTACAGCAAGTACGATGTTGCCATCTTGGCTGATTAGCGGTTGTGCGCCGTGGTCTACGTCAACGATGGCTAAACGTTCATGCGCTAAAATCGCTTTGTCGTCTGCATAAATGCCAGACCAATCAGGTCCGCGATGACGTAATAACTTTGACATTTCTAAGGCAACTTGGCGTAGTTGGCTTGCATCAGATTTGATATCTAAAATTGAGAATATTGAACACATAATACGGCTCCAGCAGCGTTGGCTAATCTTTATCTGTTTGCTACTTTGCCAGCATTTTTGTTAACTGCCAAGTTAGTTTTTTGAGATAACCCCATAAATATGGTCTTTTTAATGATTTAATCTTCATTCATTTTGGTTTTGAGTGAGCTTTGTTTAATTAAATGTTCATTTTATTGATGAATTGATAATTATCTTGTTTATATCGTCAAGATTTTTACGATTCAACAATGCAATTTAAATAAATGCACAGTTGCACTGATTGAGTGCGTTTGCTGTTTATTTGAGCAAATAGGCTAGAGCCTTGGTTTTGCTTTGTGTATAAGCAGCACGTTGAGTCGCATACGAACACATTTTATGCACAACATTTGTGCATGAAATGTGTGCATAAAAGCCATAAAAAAGCCCATCAACAAGTTGATGGGCAAATCCTTGGGTGGGAAGGAATACGTTATTTAGCTGGGCGTAATGGGTGAAATTCTGACGCGGCATAATACCCTGGCCAATGTTGATTATTACCAAGCAATTGTGCTGCTTGGTAATAAACGGCTAAATCTTGTAGAGCGCCCGATAAGTCCCATTCAGCTCGATAATGATCGCACACATTGTGGTAACAGCCTTTCATGGTGTCGCTCATGGCTGCTTTGTATTGCGCGGTGGCTTCATCGAGCGGCTCGGCGCCACCACCGGCAAATACTGCAGGAACACCTAATTTTGCAAAGCTAAAGTGATCTGAACGAAAAAAACCGCCTGATGCTGGATTGCTTTCTGCTGTGGTCACTCTATTTTGGGTCGCGGCAGCTTGCTCTAAATACATTTCCAATTCAGATTGGCCTTTACCTACGATGGTATAATCTTTGGTTTTACCAAAGATATTAGTGCTGTCGAGATTAAATACTGCGACCGTTTTATCGATGGGGTAAATAGGGTTTGCTGCGTAGTAGCGTGAGCCGAGTAAGCCTTGCTCTTCTCCTGTGGTGGCGATAAAGGTCAACGAACGTTTAAGACCATGACCAGCGTTAGCTTGCTCAGCAAATTGACGGGCAATTTCCAAAATGCCTGCGGTGCCAGAGGCGTTATCTAACGCGCCATTGTAGATTTGGTCACCTTCTTTGCTGTCATCTTTACCGATGTGATCCCAATGGGCGGTAAACACAATGTGTTCATCTGCTTGGCTACTACCTGCTAAGGTTGCTACAACGTTGTAGCTGTCTGCGTAGTCAGCTTTATTAGCAAATTTAATGGAGGCGGTTTGCGCTAAATCAACGTTTAATGCACTGTCGGCAGCGCGGTCCACTAATGCGCTGAGCGACAAGCCGGCTTGGTCAAATAAACGCATAGCGCTGTCTAATGTTATCCAACCTTCAACTTGTACTCGAGCATCTTGTTGCGCTTTAGCGAGCACTAAATCTTGTTGAGGTCCGGTCCAGCTGTTTTCAACCACAGACCAAGGGTAAGAGGCTGGCTTAGTGTCATGAATAATAATGGCGCCAAGGGCTCCTTGTCTGCTGGCTTCTTCAAATTTATAACTCCAGCGCCCGTAATAGGTCATGGCTTTGCCATTAAATTTTTGTTCATCGGGATGCGCAAAACCGGGATCGTTTACCAATATGACAGCAATCTTACCTTTCATGTCGATGTCTTGGTAATCGTTCCAATTATATTCAGGTGCGTTGATGCCGTAACCAACAAAAACCAGCGGAGCATCATTAATGCTCACTTGGCCGTTATCGTGTCGGCTGCCAAGTACGATATCTTTGCGATATTGCAAATCAATTCCCGCAAAATTGACTTGCTGATGTTCACTGGCGGTATAGCTCACCATCGGCACAGCTTGTAAATAGTGGCCATTGACAGCACCTGATAGACCCATTTCTTTAAATGCTGCAGATAAATAATCCAGCGTGAGCTTTTCGCCAAGGGTGGTGGGTGCTCGGCCTTCAAACTTGTCTGATGACAAGGTTTTAATATCATCTCTAAAGCGTTGTTCATCGAAACTAACTGAAATGGGGGCGACTTGAGAAATGGCTGTCGTAGTGGGGGCATCGTCACCATTGCATGCACTGAGCAGCGCAACAGCGCAAAAAGGAAACCATCGTTTCATGCTCTATCCTGATTATCGTTTTTATATTTTCGGATCAGCATAATGGATCAAGCCAGCGCGCGATGACAAGGGCACTGGCTTGAAAATGTGTTACCTAATGTAAATGAAATGTTTATACCTAATGAACTTGAAGATACGTGTTTCAGAGCTTCAGCGTATTTTCAATACTAGGCGTGTTGATGCTGCGTTATTAATTTTGGAAAAGGAATAACCATTACCCACAATCAATGCCTTGTCTAAACGCGTGTAAATTCTTGCTGAAATCGAGCATCTTCAGGTTGTTTGGGCATATATCATTTACGGTTACCGAGCTTACACTACGTCAATGTCGCCAGCACAGGCGAATATATGGTTTGGTCTAAATGGTTCTTTTTCAATATCTGCCATTTGGCTCACGCCACTGGTGACTAAAATGGTTTCAAGGCCGGCTTGAAAACCTGCCAAAATATCGGTGCGCATGTTGTCACCAATAATAACGGTGTTTTCTGAATGACCTTGGATATGATTCAATGCTGAGCGAATAATCCATGAGCTTGGCTTGCCGACGTAAAATGGCATTTTGCCTGTAATCCTTTCAATGGCAGCGCATAATGCACCACAAGCAGGGCTATACGCTGGGCCATGGGTGTCTGGATTGGTGGCAATAAAACGTGCACCGCCAGCGACAAAGCGAGATGCTTTATGGATCATGTCCCAGTTGTATGAACGGGTTTCGCCCACAATAACAAAGTCTGGGTTAATGTCGGTTATCGTAAAGCCTGCGTTGTACAACTCGTGGGTGAGGGCGCCTTCACCAATCACAAAGGCTTTGGTGCCGGTTTGGTGTTTAAGAAAGTCAGCCGTTGCCATCGCCGAGGTATAAAAGCAGGTTTCTGGCACATTAATGCCCGCAGCACCTAGACGATTTTGTAAATCTTTACCTGTTTGAACAGGATAATTAGTGAGAATAACCAGCGGGTTGCCTTGCTCTAGTACACGATGAATAAATTTATCACTACCTGGAATTAACTTGTTGTCGTGCAGTAACACACCATCGATATCACAAATAATATTTTTCATTGTTTCATTTCTTCCTTCAAATACAACCTGCCTACATCTAATGCTAATTCAGGCCAGAAAACAACGATTAAATACAAAAATGAAGGCATTGAATAAATAACATCAAAAGATTGTTGGTGAAAATGCATCATGATGTAATAAGCGTGTTTTTTGGGGGGAACCCATCGAGTCTGCATGAATTTAAGCGCTCACAACTCAAATCAACAATTGAAATCAACCGACATCAGTCAATCATATACACAATGCTATTACCGAATTGCATTTTTGATTATTTGTATTTTAAAACAACAAGTTATTTTTAAAATGTCTTTTCTAACTTGTCGCCATTGCAGTATGATGTAGAGGTTATAAATTTGTGAGGGATTATGAGTTTGTAAGACTTTAGACTGCGCCCTCACACATTTTATGATGAATATTGATCGAGGTCTGATTGCTTGTGTGCCGTTAATGACAGTCTTATTGCCCGGCGATATCCTATAAGATAATTTAGGATACACATTTAAGGTCCTCAATGATGCTTGATTTATCAATAAAAAGAATGCTTCAAATAACGAGCGCACTTGCTTTATCTGCAATGATTATTCTTTCTTGGGTAGGCAATACGCAGCAATCGCGAATTCATAAGCGTGTGGTTAACGAAGAAGCTCAAGTCGGTGCTATTTTAGCACTCAAAGATACGCGATATTACGTTGTACAAATTCAGCAATTTTTAACCGATGTTGGTGCCACTAAAAGTGATGAGGCAAAAGCAGAAGCGCTTGATAGTCTCAATGGGGCATTGTCCCAACTCGATAAACTTATTGATACAGCCCCAGAGTTTTATCAGCAAACCAAAGAGATTAAAGGCAAAGTCAACGATATGTATAAATCGGGCCTTAATATGGCCGATGCTTATTTGATTCAGGGGACAGAGGCGGGAAATCATCTTATGAAAGGCTCCGGTGGTTTTGATGAAGTTTCATCGGATCTTGCGGATGATTTAGACCAACTTGCTAATCAAATAGATCAACAATATACCACTGCAGTAAAACAAACCTTGTCGGCAAATGTGAGTGCGGCGCGGGTGCAGTTTTGGGGCAACCTTGCGTTGGGTGTGTTTCTTGCCATGATTTTGTTTGTGCTATACCGCGCGATTATTAACCCCTTAAGAAAATTAGATGAGTCGATGCGCAATGTCGCCTCAGGAGCGAAAGATTTAACGGTCAAACTTGATGACAGTGGCAACACTGAAATCGCCACAGTGGCGACGAGCTTTAATGCGTTTGTGCAGCAGATCCATGATTTAATTACCGACTTTAATGACAATAGCCAACAATTAGGCACAGCCAGTGTGCAGTTAACGACAAGTAGTAATGAAACTTTAGCCGGCATGCAGCGCTTGCAAAGCGAAACGGAACAAGTGGCTACTGCGATGAATCAAATGCAGGCAACGGTCATTGAAGTTGCTAACAATGCAGAGTTGGCTGCACAAGCAGCAAAAGACTCCGATACCCAGGCTGTGCAAGGTGACAAAGTGGTTCAGTTAACCATTACCTCGATTGAGCAGCTAGCTAACGGGGTTGAACAAGCTGCTAGTGCGTTACATCAGTTAGAAAAAGATACCGATAACATTGGCAGTATCTTAGAGGTGATTCGCAGTATATCTGATCAAACAAACTTACTGGCACTGAATGCGGCTATTGAAGCAGCCCGCGCAGGTGAACACGGCCGTGGTTTTGCGGTTGTGGCCGATGAAGTGCGAACGTTATCAAAGCGCACTCAGGATTCAACTAATCAAATTCAACAAATGATTTCACAATTACAAGCTGGTGTGAAAGATGCGGTGTCGGTGATGGATTCGAGCCGTCAACAAGCGTTAAACAGTACCGAACAAGCTGCACTTGCTGGCGAGGCGTTGTCAAGTATTACGCATTCTGTGGCGACTATAGCCAATATGGCGACACAAATTGCCACTGCTGCTGAAGAACAAACGGCAGTAACAGATGAGATTAATCGCAATATTGTCAATATCAGTGATGAGGCGGGTTTAACGGCAACCAACGCGCAGCAATCATATCAAGCCAGTGTCCAAGTTGATGAGTTGTCACAACAACTTCGTCGCCAAATAGGCCAATTTAAAACCCATTAATGTGTTAGCGCTAAATACAAAAATGCCTGTTATTGCTAACAGGCATTTTTTATTAAAGCATATCGACCTAGATTAACATTCAACAATGTTTACAGCTAACCCGCCTTTGGCGGTTTCTTTGTACTTACTGCGCATGTCTTTGCCGGTATCCATCATGGTTTTGATGACTTTGTCTAGCGACACTTTGTGGTTACCGTCGCCGCGCAGTGCCATGCGTGAAGCGTTAATGGCTTTTACCGCGCCCATAGCGTTACGCTCAATGCATGGTACTTGCACAAGGCCGCCAACAGGATCGCAGGTTAAGCCTAGGTTATGTTCCATGCCGATTTCAGCTGCGTTTTCAACGTGCTCGACGGTGCCGCCCATAATTTCTGTCAATGCTGCAGCTGCCATAGAGCAGGCTACGCCGACTTCACCCTGACAACCTACTTCAGCACCAGAGATAGAGGCGTTTTTCTTGTATAAAATACCGATAGCCGCTGCCGTGAGTAAATAGCGGCTACACACGTCAATATCGACTTCTTGTACAAACATATCGTAGTAACATAATACCGCAGGGATAATACCGGCAGCGCCATTGGTTGGCGCGGTGACGACGCGATCGCCTGCGGCATTTTGTTCGTTAACCGATAATGCAAATAAGTCGACCCAATCCATTGCCGTTAATGGGTCGATATTATTACGTCCTTCTGCTTTTAAACGGCGATACAGAGCAGGTGCACGGCGGCGTAGTTTTAAGCCTCCCGGTAAAATACCTTCTTTTTGATAACCGCGCTCAACACAGTTTTTCATGGTTTGCCAGATATGCCACAAACCTTGTTTTACTTCGTCTTCGCTGGCGATACTCAGTTCGTTAGCCATCATTAATGATGAAATGCTTAAGCCGTTATCACAGCACAGTTGCAGTAATTGTAACGCACTATTGAAGTCGTAAGGCGCTTGTTCTATTGGCGTTGCAGGCGATGCATTACGTTGGGTGATTTCATCCTCATCAAGAATAAAACCGCCGCCAACAGAATAATAAGTGCGCTGATAAATACATTCGCCTTTTGATAATGCATATAAGGTCATGGCATTGGCGTGTGCCGGAAGGGTTTTACGCCTATGGTAAGTAATACCATCTTCACGAGTAAACTTTACGAGGCGTCCATCGGCGAGGGTCAGCTTTTGACTGTTGGATACGGTTTCTAAAATGGCATCAATACCGTCGGTATCGACGGTTTCTGGATCTTCCCCCATTAACCCTAAAATCACCGCTTTACCGGTACCATGGCCTTTACCTGTTTGGCCAAGGGAGCCAAACAATTCTGCTTGTAATTCATCGGTTTGAGCCAATAAATTATTGTCTGCAACATGTTGGATAAACATTTTTCCGGCCTTCATTGGTCCCACTGTGTGTGAGCTTGAAGGGCCAATGCCAATTTTAAACATGTCAAATACGCTAATCATTTTGAGGAACCCTTGCTGAGTCGTTTATTGTTTTGCTTATTAATGAGTATAATCGCCTTATATCATCTTGGCGGATTATCTCTTTTGTTGGCAGAGTATCCCACAGTTTGATGCATGACAGTTCATTAGATTTTTTTATGCATAATTTTTCACATTAGCTTGCCTTATCATGCACAATAACGGCAAGTTTACGACGCTGTCGATAGTATTAGGGGAACAGTTTGAGCTATTTAATGATGGATTTGGCTGGTTTAACAGTGTCTGAGCTGGAAACTGCGCAATTACGCCACCCTAGAGTGGGCGGGGTTATTTTATTTACGCGTAACTTTGAAAATAAAAATCAATTAATAGAATTGGTTAAGCAGATTCGTCAAATTCGTCCTCAATTATTGATTGCCGTTGATCATGAAGGTGGACGAGTACAACGTTTTCGCGATGGTTTTAGCTTAATTCCTGCTATGGGTGATATTTTACCTACGGCAAATATGGATTTAACATTAGCAAAACAATGGGCGAAAGAGTGCGGCTTTTTAATGGCGCTAGAGTTGCTTGAATGTGATATTGATTTAAGTTTTGCTCCGGTTTTAGATGTTAATGGCATTAGTGAAGTGATTGGTAAACGCAGTTTTAGCCCAAACCCCGCAGAAGTGACAGCGCTTGCGCAACAATTTATTATTGGCATGAATGACGCGGGTATGGCTGCAGTGGGTAAGCATTTTCCCGGTCATGGTAGTGTTGCCGCAGACTCACATATTGCTATGCCTGTGGATGCTCGTGCAAAAGAAGAGGTTGAAGCCTTTGATATGGTGCCCTTTAAACAGTTAATTGGCCAACAACTGTTACAAGGAGTGATGCCTGCGCATGTTGTGTATTCAGCAATAGACCCTCATCCTGCTGGTTTTTCGTCTTATTGGTTACAAAGTGTGTTACGCCAGCAGTTAGCCTTTGAAGGGGTGATATTTTCTGACGATTTAGGCATGAAGGGCGCAAGCTTTGCGGGTGATTATTTAGGCCGAGCAAAAGCGGCGTTAGATGCAGGTTGTGACATGATTTTAGTGTGTAACGACCCTGTAGGGGTACAAGCTTTATTGAGTGACTTTGTCTGGCCGGCTGATGAGCCATTGCATACGGCCTTGAGGCTTAAAGCTAAGCCTGAACAAGTTCAGCTTGCGTTAGCGCAGCATGTTCGTATCGAGGCGGCAAAACAAGTCGTGGATACCATTCGACGTTATACCAATCCGCATTAGCATTTGCTCTTTTAGCGAAAGTTATCAGTGAGGTAGTCGAGGCAGCCTGTTGAGGGCATAGTGCACTATGTTAAGAAAGGCTAACAAAAAATACCACGCTGATAAATTCGCCCTAAAATAGATCACATTCTAATAATGATTGGTATTAATCTAAGCTTTTACTTAAGAGCAATAAAAACCGGATCAGTGGATCCGGTTTTTTATGGGTAAAATGATGTGTCAGCTTGAATAAGGCATTGGCTGTCCTTGTGGTGTATAACCTGTTAAATCAATAGGTTTTACACTAGTGGGTTGGGCCATTTTACGAATTTGCATCACGATACCCAATTGTGGGTGGTCAAAATAATGTAGCTCACCACTGCGTACCCGGCGATTTTGAATGAGCGGAATACTCTGTAAAAAGGGGGCTAATTGCTTTTTACCTTCAATCTCTAATGCTGCGTACTCATTAAATGCAGCCGGCGTTGATTCAATCATTTTTTGAGTCGGTTTGCGTAAGGCTAAATTGTTTTCGATGTAGAGGTAATGGTTTAAATAAATGTTAATTGACCCATCGAGCTCCCAAACCGGTTTAACTTTTGGCGCTTCATAAAACCCACCTAGGGTACCGTAATCGCCCATTGACATGCTCATACTGGTGTCAGCAGGTTTATTAACACTTAAGCCGTAGTAGTCAAACGTTTTAGAGTAATCTTTACCGCCAAATATGCGCACCGGTTTTGCTAAACGACGCGATTGCATATTTTGCTGCCACGTTAAATGCACTAAACTTTTTACGTAAGGTTCACGGCTGATGGTGCGAATAATGTCTTGAAATTGGCCTTGGCTTTGGGCAAGTAATACTGTGCCTTGACCTAAAAAGGCTGATTGTGGTGTTGCCGCACCGATACTCACTGGCACTTCGCTTGGGTGAGAAGCGATGTTGTTACTGACTTTGGGATCGTCACAGTTGCTCGTGTCGCTGGCCCAATCAGTAGAAGTACACCCCGTTAAAGCCGACGCAACCCCTGTGATGTCGGTACTTATCACTGGGGTGATCATATCGACTGTGTTATTAGCTAATGTCGGTGGTGAGGCTTCGAGCCACTTTTCAACCGAAGGGTTTTGGCGTTCAAATACAAATACTTCAACTTCAAACCATGACTCTGCATGGGCTGTAACGCTGTACGATAGCGCTGTGATAGTGGCGATAGATATCGCAATTTTACGAAGCACTATTTGTCTCCAGTTTGATGTTTAGCGAACTGTTCAAGCAAGGTGTTGACTAATTCAAGACGCTCTTTGCTTGTTTCAGCAGGAATGTTGAACTTTAACTTATTTGGCCCGTCCATTCGATAGATTTGTGGCTGGTTTTGCAACAAACCAATAATAAACATCGGATCGACGCTGTTTTCTTGACCAAATTCAACACTGCCGCCTTTGGCGTGCATTTCAATTTTAACAATACCCAGTGCGGTCGCCTGATGTTTAAACAGGGTGATGGCCATTAAGTTTCGTGTTGGGTCGGGCAACATACCAAAGCGGTCAATAAACTCGACTTTAAGTTCGTCGAGCATGTTGTCGTTTTCGCAATTGGCGATACGTTTGTATAGCGACAAGCGCATATTGACGTCGTTAACGTAATCTTCAGGCAGTAGTGCTGGAATGCGTAAATCGATTTCTGCTTTGGCGCTCATCATGTAGGCAAGGGACGGCTCTTTACCTTCTTTCAAGGCTTTAACAGCGGATTCGAGCATTTCCATGTACAAGCTAAAACCAATTTTAGAAATATGGCCGCTTTGCTCATCACCTAATAATTCACCTGCGCCACGGATCTCTAAATCTTGAGTGGCGAGCATAAATCCTGCGCCTAGATCTTCTAATGCGTCGATAGCTTCAAGACGTTTACGGGCGTCGGGTGTCATGCGTTTAGGGTGCGGTGTCATCATATAGGCATAAGCTTGATGGTGTGAGCGTCCTACACGGCCACGTAACTGGTGTAGTTGTGCTAAACCAAACATGTCAGCACGATCGATAATAATGGTATTTGCGCTTGGTACGTCAATACCGGTTTCGATAATGGTCGTACACACCAACACGTTAAAGCGTTGGTGGTAAAAGTCTGACATGACTTTTTCGAGATCGCGTTCGCGCATTTGTCCGTGTGCAGTAACAACCCGAGCCTCAGGCAGTAAGTCTCGAATGTTTTGTGCTGTTTTTTCAATGGTTTCGACGTTGTTGTGTAAGTAATAGACCTGGCCGCCACGAAGAATTTCACGCAATATGGCTTCGCGTACTGTGGCTTTGTCGTATTCGCGCACAAAGGTTTTTACCGCTAAACGTTTGGCGGGCGGTGTGGCAATAATGGATAAGTCGCGCATGCCAGACATGGCCATATTCAGGGTGCGCGGAATGGGCGTGGCGGTTAAGGTTAAAATGTCAACGTTAGCTCGCAGCGCTTTAATCTTTTCTTTTTGACGCACACCAAAACGATGTTCCTCGTCGATAATCAATAAGCCCAAGTTATCGAAATTGGCTTCGGCAGATAATAATTTATGGGTGCCAATCACGATATCGACTTTTCCGGCAGACAGTTGTTCAACCACGCTGTTTTGTTCTTTGGTGGTTCTAAAGCGTGACATCACTTCGATGACAATTGGCCAGTCGGCAAAACGGTCTTTAAAGTTTTCGTAGTGTTGCTGGGCAAGTAGGGTGGTTGGCACTAATACCACCACTTGTTTACCAGCATTTACGGCCACAAACGCAGCTCGCATAGCCACTTCGGTTTTACCAAAGCCCACGTCACCACACACTAAGCGGTCCATCGCCAGTGGTGCTTGTAGGTCTGCTAATACGGCGTTAATGGCGGATTCTTGGTCTACCGTTTCTTCAAACGGAAAGCCCTGGCTAAATTGCGCGTACTCTTGCTCGTCAATGGCCATAGCATCGCCAGGGCGAGCCTGGCGACGGGCGTACACGTCGAGTAGTTCTGCTGCCACATCACGGATACGCTCAATGGCTTTTCGTTTCGCTTTGGCCCAGGTTTCGTTACCGAGTTTGTTAAGGTGTGCTTCACCGTCGCCGCTGGCGTTAAAACGGCTAATTAAGTGCAGTGATGACACTGGCACATAGAGTTTGTCGCCACCTGAATATTCCAGTTTTAGGTATTCAGCAACCAGTCCACCCGTATCGAGGGTTTCTAAGCCCTGATACAAGGCTACGCCGTGTTCTAAATGAACTATGGGTTGGCCGACTTTTAGTTCTGCTAAGTTTTTAACTAAGACATCTGAGCTAACTTGCTTTTGCTTTTCACGGCGACGTTGCTGAGAAATACGTTGGCCGAATAGTTCGGTTTCGCAAATAATGCTGATTGCACCTTTGGGCGTATCGGTTAATACACAGCCACGACTGAGTGGCGATACCATTAAACCTATTTTGTCTTTGGCATCAAGGTAGTCATTAATATGGTTGAACTGTTTAGGCTTTATACCTATTTTACTGAGTAGCTCAAGTAGGGCTTCACGGCGACCTTCAGATTCTGCACTGAACAACAATTGTGTGTGGGTGCTACTGTATTCTTGCAGGGCAATAAGCGGTTGTTTGAGCTTGTGATTTGCATTAACGTCGGGCAATTTATCAACGTTGGCAACCATCGCGCTACTTGGTAGGTCTATTTGTGCTAACGGCTGGCCGGCGTTGTCGGTGTCGTTAACATGATGTTGCTGAATAATTTGCGTGCGAGTTAGCGGTTTAAAGGCGGCAAATAATTCGTCTTGCAGCAAATATAATTCTTGCGGTGCGAGCAGCGGTCTTAATGGGTCTATGCGCCTGTCTTCATACCGTACTGACACTTCATGCAAGTGGTTTTTGCTGGCTTTTTCGATGTCGCCTAGGGTAATGAGTTGACTGTCTTTGGGTAAGTAATCAAACAGTGTGGCGGTGTCATCAAAAAACAAAGGTAAGTAGTTTTCAATGCCTGCTGGCATTAAATTGCGGCTCACCAGTTGATATATCGATTCCGCTTCTTTTGAGATCACTTCAAAACGTCGACGGTAGCGTTGTCTAAAGCCTTCAATGGCGTTGCTGTCAGTAGGGAACTCTTTTGCAGGTAACATGCGTATGGCATCACGCGCCATCCCCGATCGTTGAGTATCAACATCAAAAAAGCGAATTGACTCGACTTCGTCATCAAACAGTTCTATGCGCAACGGTTGGCGAGAGCCCGTGGGGAAAATATCTATAATTGAGCCACGAATAGCAAACTCGCCATGCTCATACACCTGTTCAACCAAATGATAGCCGGTGTCGGTTAGGTGCTGTCTGGCTTGTTGCAAGCTGTAGGTATCGCCCTTGTTAAGCACCATGACATTGGCTGTCATAAACGATTTTGGCGGTAGGCGCACCATTAGGGTGTTTACCGGCACAATGACCACGTTATGTTGATGTTGGCTAATATTGGCTAGGGTTTCGAGCCGTTGTGAAATCAAATCTTGATGTGGCGAAAAGTTGTCGTAGGGTAAAGTTTCACGGTCTGGAAATAAGCACACATTGATATTGCTGTTTTGCAATAAATAGCTTAATTCGACTTCCAGTGACAGTGCACTAGGGGTGTCGTGAGTGACAATAATACTGGTACCAATATGTTGCTGAATTAACTTGGCTAAGGTAATGGCCTGAGAGACCCCACCTAATGTTGCCAATGTTTGCATTTGTTGGCCTTTTTTTACACTCGGCGGCGTGAGTACACTAAATTGTTTCATTAAAATCTTTTTCAATTCCGTTTACAGTCAATGTGTATTGAAACGCGAGTTAACGTCGTTGTTTATCAATATGTTGTTTGCGTTTTTTGAGCATTTTTTGTTGCACGGCCAAACTGGCTTTTACCAATTGTTCGATATCATCTTCAAGAATTTGGCTAAATTCAAGCTGGCAATGCCACTGAGCGTCTTGGTCATCGTCTTTGGCGATGGGGGTACATTGTGTGACTTGGCAAATGCACATTAAGGCGACCACTTCAGTATGTAAATAAATATGGGTTTTATGGTACTCCCCCACATTTAATGCAAATGAGCTGGTAATGCTAATGCCGCTGCCACCAAATTGATTGCCTTTTACTTTTTGGCCTTCTTGTACTTCTTTTTCAAGCACATGCTGTAATACTAAATCCACTTTACGTGATTGCAGCTTTAAAAAGTCCACGACGGCTTTGGCGTCATTATCTAAATTACGCAGTTGTAATAAGCAGTTGGCTTCAAGGCTTTTCACTTCGGTTAGCAATTTTAAGCCTACCGATTGCATGTCTTTTAGCTCATCTTCAGTGGGCAAACCTAAGGTTGCATCCCACGGTGAAAGGTATGCGTTGAAGTTATGAGGCACACTAAAATAAGAATTGCTGTCAGGTATCAAGGTTTGCCTCTTTATTTATCCCACTAATAGCCCTATTATCGTGCCCAACTTAATGATTTAGCAAGTCATACGCAATGGCTTGTTGGTTTCATCTACACAATTAGCTTGTTTGTCAGACTAATACGCTGTGATGAGCGCATAGGATTAGTATTTTTTTATGAATTTCGGATTTTCGTTTTTTATCGGCTACCGTTACTGGCGTGCACGAAAAGCCAATGCTTTTGCCTCTTTTATTACTTTTTTTGCTGTCTCAGGTATTTTTTTAGGGGTGGCGGCATTAATTGTGGTGAGTTCGGTGATGAACGGTCTCGAAGGACAGCTTAAAAATCGTATTTTGGGTGCGGTACCGCAACTCACTTTAGTCAACGAAGTCGGTTTTAATGACTGGCAATCGCTCACCCAACAGGTGTTAACTGACGCAAGCTTAAATCAGCATATCCGTGGTGTCGCTCCTAGTACCACGACACAAGCGATGATCCAGTCGAGCAAAAACATCAGCGCAGTGCAAGTGTATGGGGTTTACCCTGAGCTAGAGCAAACCTTATCCAGTATTGCCTCCCATACGTATTCAAATGCTTTTGAGCAGCTATCCGCCGGGGATTACAATATTGTGCTTGGTAGCGAACTTGCCCGTAAGCTTGGCGTGAACAGTGGTGATAAAATTCGTTTACTCAGCGGTGATGGTGTGGTGTATTCGCCTATGGGCCCAGTGCCAAGTCAGCGAAAATTTACTGTGGCTGGTATCTTTGAAATGGGCTCGCAAGTTGATGCCAGTGTCGCCTATGTACATTATCAAGATGCGCGTAAGTTGAAGCGTCAAAACAGTCAAGAGATTGATGCATTACGTGTGTATTTAGCCGACCCATTTAGTGCGCCACTCATTGCCCCAAAGATGGTGAGTGCCTTTGCTAAGCAAGGTGTTGAGATTAAAACCAGCGACTGGCGCCAAGAGTATGGCCATTTATTTTCTGCAGTGAAGATGGAAAAAAACATGATGTCGTTGATGCTCAGTTTAATCGTTGCCGTTGCGGCGTTTAACATGGTGTCGGCATTAGTTATGATGGTTGTGGATAAAACCACCGATGTTGCGGTATTAAAAACACAGGGTGTTACGACCTCATCAGTGATGGCCATCTTTATTGTGCAAGGGTTGCTGAATGCGTTACTGGGCTTGATTTTAGGTACCATTATCGGCATTGGCTTAACCTTAAATTTAAATAGCATTTTATCTGCGCTTGGCATTGCTATTTTAGGGGCAGGGCAAACCTTGCCGGTTGCATTGTCGATAACCCAATTGAGTTTTATTATTGCGGGCTCACTGTTAATTACCTTACTTGCCACCCTATACCCTGCGCTGTCCGCTGCTAGGGTTCAACCTGCAACTGCTTTGAGATACGAATAATGAGTCAAACACAAACCGCGTTATTACAAGTTAACCACGTCAGTAAGCAATATCATGATGGCGAAGTGATTACCCATGTGCTTTCTGGTGTGGATTTAACGGTGTACAAAGGTGAGCAATTAGCCATTGTCGGAAGCTCTGGTTCAGGTAAGAGTACGTTATTGCACATTATGGGGACCTTAGACACGCCTACATCGGGGGCAGTGTTATTAGATGGTGAAGATTTATATCAATTGTCCTCAGCTCGCCAAGCACAGGTCCGTAATCAGGATTTAGGTTTTATTTATCAATTTCATCATTTATTGCCTGAGTTTACCGCGTTAGAAAACGTAGCAATGCCGGCATTCATCCAGGGTAAAGATAAAAAGCAAACCTTGGCTGATGCACAAAAGCTGCTTGAACGCGTTGGGTTAGGGCATCGTGTTAATCATATTCCTGCGCAGTTGTCTGGCGGCGAACGTCAACGTGTGGCGATTGCACGTGCTTTGATTAACAAACCTAAGTTGGTGCTGGCTGATGAGCCTACAGGTAACTTAGATGCCAGCAGTGCTGATAATGTGTATGCAATGATCCGAGAATTGGCTCATCAATTTGACACCGCCTTTGTCGTGGTGACCCATGATTATAAATTAGCGGCTAAGATGGATCGTCAATTAACCATGAAAGATGGTGTGTTGCAAAGTGTTGAGGCAGGACAAACCGAATGAGTAAGTGGTTACCGTTAACCATTGGCTGGCGTTTTTTTCGCGCGAGGCAGTCAAATCGTTTTATTGGCTTTATTTCATTTGCTTCTACCGCGGGGATTGCGCTCGGTGTCGGAGTGTTGATTGTGTTGTTATCAACCATGAATGGGTTTGAAAAAGAGCTACAACAACGGTTACTCGGCGTGGCATCCCATGGCGAGCTTGTCGGTGTTAATGAACCGATAGCCGACTGGCAAGTGATTGCCAAAAGTGCACAAAATTTATCGCAAATCACCGGCGTGGCACCGTTTATTCGTTTGCAGGGGTTAGTGCAAAAGCCGGGTGGTTTTCAAGGATTAATGGTCAGCGGGATTGATATTAACCACGAAGCCGATGTGTCGACCATTAACCAATATATGTCAGCCGAGGCATGGCAATCGTTGCAGGGCAATCAAAATAACATCGTTTTAGGGCGGAGTTTAATTGAAAAGCTTGAACTTAAGGTTGGTGATACAGTGGCAATGTTTACCCCTGATGCCAATAACAGCCAATTAACGTCGGCTAAAAGTCATCGGTTTGTGGTGTCGGGTGTATACCATGTGGGCGGTGAAATTGAATCGACTCAGGCGTATGTGCCCATTGCTTATTTAGCTGACATTTTAGGTTTAGGTACAGGGGTGACTGGGGTGCGTATTCAAGTCGACAATGTACTCAATGCGGCTTCTGTCACCCGAGATTTAGGGTTTGCTCAGGAGCAATATTTGTACATTAATGATTGGACTCGTTCACAAGGGCATGTTTATCAAGACATTCAATTGGTTCGATTGGTCATGTACCTTGTATTGGCACTCGTGATTGCGGTGGCCTGTTTTAATATTGTGTCGACATTAGTGATGGCGGTGCGCGATAAGGCTTCTGAAATTGCCATTTTAATGACCATGGGCATAAGCCGCGGCGCAGTTATGTTGATTTTTATGCTGCAAGGGGCGTTAAACGGCATCATGGGCTGTACCATTGGCGGCATTATTGGGGTTATTTCTGCTTATAACTTAAGTGCTATCGCACAGGGGATAGAGCAGCTATTTGGTTTTCAGTTGTTGGCATCTGATATCTACTTTATCGACTTTTTACCCTCTGAATTACATACCCAAGATGTGGTCGTTGTGTTGGTTATCGGCTTGGTGATGAGCTTACTTGCCACGATTTATCCTGCTTGGAAAGCCACAAAAATAGCCCCAGCGACAGCATTAGCGGGTCGATAACGAGTGTAAACGTGATGGCATGTGAGCAATGTACCGACTCTATATTTAGACAAAAAATTGGTCGATGTCAGCGCTGTATGGTGCAATTGACTGTACTGAGCATACTGACTTGGCCAATTTGGTGGCGTTTTTTTGTAGACCAGCCTAAAACGGTTGAGTCTATTGCACTGCTGTTTTTTGCGATAAGTTTTACTGGCCTGCTTTGTTTGCATTTATTAGTGTGGTGTTATCGCAGACTTTATCAAAAATGAGACCAGCGCTTATAGCGGTTCAAGCTGCTTTTGCTGACCAAAGGTGTCGGCGTCGGTTCCACGTTTCCAATATCCTGTCGCACTGATTGCCCGCAGCGGCAACTGTTGCTGTTCGAGAAAATGCTGTTTAATTGTACGTACTTGTGACGCTTCCAAACCGATAAACACTTGTGTGTCTGCAGGGACGTTATCGAGCTGCATCACTTTTGCTAATAACCATTCATCTTGTTGTAAATCAGTGATATTAGGCGTTAATACTAACCAGTCGACTTTAATAAAGGGGTGCGATGCCAGTAAGGGCTTTTCTTGTTCACTGTGGGCTAGCATAATGACATGACCTGTTGCCGTTGCAGGTATGCGCTTAATTAACGCATTAACGGCATTGATTGAGGTTGAGTCGCCCAACAAGACATAATGCTTGGCGTCAAATTGGCTCATTTTTAATGGCCCAGGCCCAGCAATGGCCACCTTATCACCGACTTGAGCCGTGCTTGCCCAATCTGTTGCCGGTCCGCGATGTTTGTTTATGACAAAATCGAGACTCAGTAGGTCTTGCTCTGCGTCAAAGTCGCGAATGGTATAAGATCGCTTAAGTGCTGCATTAGGGCCACTGACTTGTGTGTTTAGTTCAACTTCACCCGCTTGAGGGATGAGCACTTTTACATAAGCACCTTGTTGATTGGCGGGGAAGTCAGCCAATGGCTCACCGCTTAATACAATACGGCGTAAGTATGGACTGATATCGTTAATATCACAGATGTGAGTCACTCTTACGATAGGTTTTTTGGTGCGAGGGGAATTCATATAGGCTACCTGTAAAATGGAGTTGCACATGCGGGTGGTTTAGATGATAATGTCTACTATAGTTGCGGTGGTTGACTAAGTCAACTACATTTGTGCGTTCAGTTGTCATTGTTCACTGAGATTGCACTAAGGAAGTTTTGTGTCTGAGAATATAAAAGAACCACTGTTTAATTTACTACACAGTATGAAGCGCTCATTACGCCAAGCTATAGAGGTCGGTGATTTAGGGATTACCCCGTTACATATGCGGGTACTTAAAATTATCTCTTTTTATAATCAGAAGGTCACTGCCAATGATATTGTGCAGAAAACCCTGATAGACAAAGCACAATTAGCGAGATTAATTAAAGAGCTTATTGGGTTAGGTTATGTGAGCAAACTCGATAATCCAAATGATAAGCGTAGTTATTACTTAGGTATTAGCGGTGAAGGTGAGCAGATCGTTAAGCAATTGAGCGTTGCTGAACATCGGGTTAACGAGATAATGAAAACTGGCTTAACCGAACAAGAAATTGCTGATTTTGCGCGTTTAGCAAAACAAATGGCGCATAATTTAAATCAACAAAATGAGTAACGATGTTAAGTCGTACACTGACAATCTAAAGGCCACTCTCAGTGGCCTTTTGATTACTTTTCAAAATGCGGCGAGTATTTATCCGCCTTTTCTTTGCTGCCATTTAAATAAAATCGAATAGCGCCACATACTTTTAATCACCACAAATCCTGCAATTGCAGACACGATACCTAATGCGATGCACCCCACTAAAAAGGGTGGGCCAATTGTCGATATTGATGCTTCAATCCATGTCCATGTTGCTTCAAAATGAAATGCCTGAGCTTTGTGGCCCAAGATCTTCGTGCCGATCAAATACGCGGCATAAAACATAATGGGCATTGTCAGGGGATTCGTTACCCACACGAGTGCGACAGCAACGGGTAAATTAACATTAAAAAGTATGGCTAAACCCGCAGCTAATACCATTTGAAATGGCATTGGAATCCATGCCACAAACAAACCTACCGCAAAAGCCCCTGGGGCTGATTTTCGATTTAATGCCCATAAATTGGGCTTATGCAACAAGGTGCCAAACATCCGTAAATACTTGTGGTCACGGAGTGTTTCGGGTTTTGGCATAAATCTTTGGATTATTTTTTTTGGCATATTTGTCGATTAATGTCTTAACTCATTCACTATGAATCGATTTATCTATGGCTTTTGTGCCTGTTCTTTATCAGCGATGTTATGGCCCTCGCTGGCACCCATCTGGTGTTTGCCTATCTTGTGCTTACTGGTGTTGTGTTGCCTTAAAAAAATCCCGTTTTTAGCTGGCGGTATCTTTGCCATTTTTTGGATTAGTCTGATTTTTCAGAGTCTTTACTTGCACCAAAATGCTGAAAAACCCGAGCTAATTCAATTTAAGGCGCAGATAGTATCACTTGTTAGCCAAAACAGCGACTGGATAAGTTTTGATGTGCGAGTTTTACCTCATCCACCGTATTCATCTTATTTTGAAGCAATGGCCTTACATAATGTGCAGCGATATTACCGATTAACGTGGCAAAAGCCAGCGAAAATTGAACCTGGGCAAATTTGGCAGTTTAGTGCCCGAATGAAAGGCATCAGCAGTATTCAAAATCAAGGTGGCTTTAATCAACAAAAGTACTTTATTAGTCAGCACATTATTGGTAAGGGGCGAGTTAAGCGGGCAGAGCTAATCAGCCATTCTACCCATTTAAGACAAGCGATTATTGATATTACCGTTCCGGTTTTAGCCAAACTAACAGAAGGCGATATTTTACGCGCGTTGATTTTTGGCGACAAAAGCCAATTAAGTGAGCAACGTTGGCAGCAATTACGGCAAACCGGTGCAGGGCATTTGGTGGCGATTTCAGGATTACATTTATCCGTCGTATTTGGCTTGTTTTATGGACTGTTAATGTTGCTGTCACGCTTGTTTGTTGCCACTCAGCATCGTGCATATGGCATAGGTATTATACTATTGGCTGCGGGGATTACCCTCGGCTACGGTTATTTGTCTGGCTTTGCCGTTGCTACTCAGCGTGCACTGTTAATGATGTTGCTATTAGTGACATTGACTGTCGTAAAGCAATATAGCAATAGCTGGGATCGCTTACTTTATGCATTATGTATCGTGTTATTGCTTGATCCATTTGCCATGTTAAGTGCGGGCTTTTGGTTATCATTTTTGGCATTAACAATTATATTGTTAGTCGTTAAACCTGAACCTATTGACGCCGAGCCCAACTTGACTCATCAACACGATACGGCACAATCCGTTTCAGTGTTTATTAGCACCAAACTTTATCGTTTTTATCAGCAAGCCATTCTCGCTGTCAAAGTATTGTGGTCTATTCAGTGGCGTTTAGCTATTGGCTTAGGATTATTGCAGGCAGTGTTGTTTGGCACCATGACACCTCACAGTATTTGGCTCAATTTATTGTTTGTACCTTGGTTTAGTGTGGTGGTGATCCCTGTGGTCATGTTAAGTTTTTGCCTGTGGTTAGCTACGTTTTGTCTTTTGCATTTATTAGCGTTATCACCAACGGTGATTAATGATATGGGCGAATTGATATTTTTTATCGCCAATATCAGTCTTGAGCCGTTTGTGTGGTTGCTTGCTTTAAGCGATGACTTGCCATTGAGTTTGGTGCAGATTAACGACCAGTGGTTAATGACGTTGTTGTTTTTATTACTGGCGTTTGCAGTAATGTATTATCGTCGCTACAACACCCGTTATGCTTCCTGGGGATGGTATGGCGTGGTGATGTTATTTTGCTTACCGCTTGTGTTACAAATCTACGATTTGAGTCGGCAAGCAATGCTAATCAGTCATAAGCCGAACGCTGCGCCACAATGGCAAATGCATGTGCTTGATGTTGCACAGGGCATGGCGGTGGTTCTGCAACGAGGTCAACATGGATTAATCTATGATACTGGTGCTGCATATGGCGACTTTAGTTATGCCGCTCGCGCCATTGTGCCTTTTATTACAGCCAAAGGAATAACCAGTCTCGATTACATTGTTGTGAGCCACGATGATAATGATCATGTGGGTGGTTTATCACTGTTATCTAAAACGTTTCCGAACAGTGGCATTATTGCTGATTTTAATGTTGAACCTTACGCCAAGCGTGCAGCCGACCAAACTTGTAGTGGTAAGCTAAGATGGCAAGGTATTGAGTTACACTTTATCGACAATACCTTGCACAGCGTTAATGACAATGATCAATCTTGTGTGGTGCGTTTATTTGATGGTTATAGTGCTGTGTTATTAACGGGTGATATTGAAGCGCCGCGTGAGCAAGCATTACTTAACGCTGATATAACGCTAGCTGCAGAGGTATTATTCGTTCCCCATCATGGGAGCCGAACGTCGTCTATTCCAACGTTTATTGCGGCGGTTCAGCCTCAAGTGGCAATCACCACTGCAGGTTTTGCTAATCAATATGGTTTCCCTAAAGAAGATGTCATGACACGATATCAAGATCGTGGCATCCAAACCCTACAAACCGGGCATCAAGGACAAATAAGCTTCATCTTCACAGAAAAAGGCTACAAAATAGCCACTTACCGTCAAGATTTAGCGCCATTTTGGTACAATCAATTGTTTAAATTTGGTGAGACACTTAAAGCAGAGTAGAATACGCCCCATGTTTGCTAGTTAAGTATTGGATTCAATGTCAGCATCAACTTCTAATGATAAGAATGAAATTTGGGTCGTTTTTAAACGTCTGATGACCTATGTCGTGCCTATGAAAGCCAAGTTTATTATGGCGGTACTTGCCTTACTGACTTATGGTGCGGTAGATGCCGCTTTTATTGCCTTTATTAAGCCTTTTATTGATGAGGGGTTTAGCCAAACCCCTTCGGTTGTCGCTGGCGTTGATGTGCCAACTCACGGTGGGTTTAATGCCGACAATAACATTATGTTTATGGCGCCCATTGTGGTCATTTTAATGTTCAGCCTTCGTGGTATCGCGAACTTTGTTTCTACTTATTGTGTGTCATTTATCAGTGCGCAATTAATCATGGATATGCGTCAGCAAGTCTTTGAGCATTATTTACGATTACCAGTCAGTTATATTGACCGTGAAAACAGTGGCAACCTGATCTCACGGGTCACCTTTGATACAGAGCAAATTGCGCGTGCGTCAGGCAGTGCGTTAATTTCAATTGTACGCGACAGTATGACTGCAATCGGCATGCTAGTCATTATGTTCTATTACTCGTGGCAGCTTTCATTGTGTATTTTGGTGATAGGCCCAATCATCGGGATTGTGATCAGTGTTGTCAGTCGTCGTTTTCGTAAAGTCTCTAAGCAAATTCAGTCGGCTATGGGCGGAGTCACGGCGACGACTGAGCAAATGATTAAAGGTCATAAAAACGTATTAGTGTTTGGTGGACAAAAAACCGAACTGGAGCGTTTTTATAAAGTAAACGATCGTAATCGTTATCAAAATATGAAGTTAGCTGTTGCTCAGTCTGTTAGCCAGCCACTGATTATGGTTATTGGCTCATTTGCGCTGGCATTTGTACTGTATGCCGCCACATGGGACAGCATGAAAACCGATTTAACCGCAGGTACCTTTGCCGCTATTTTGGGGGCGATGCTTGCCATGTTACAACCGATTAAAAACTTAACTCGTGTTAATGCTGAGTTTCAGCGTGGTATTGCGGCCTGTACAACGGTATTTGAATTACTCGACACTGCGCCAGAGACAGATAACGGTACGTTTACTGTTGATCGCGTACAAGGCAAACTTCGTTTTGATAACGTGACATTTTCATACCCTGAACAAGATAAAGCCGCACTTAATGGTATTGATTTTGAAGTTAAACCGGGTAAAACCGTGGCATTAGTGGGACGTTCTGGTTCGGGGAAATCAACCATTGCCAGCTTGATTACCCGTTTTTATTGTGGTTTAACTCAAGGTGATATCACCTTAGATGACACCAGTATTTATGATTATCAGCTTAAATCATTGCGTAATCAGGTGGCGTTAGTGTCACAACAAGTCACGTTATTTAACGACACCATTGCCAATAACATCGCCTATGCATATCCCGGTGAAGTGACCCGCGACCAAATTGTTAAGGCAGCAGAGCTTGCCTATGCAATGGAGTTTATTAATACCTTACCCGAGGGGTTAGAAACTCAAGTCGGCGAAAACGGTGTATTACTCTCAGGTGGTCAACGCCAACGTATTGCGATTGCAAGGGCCATGCTTCGTGATGCGCCAGTGCTCATTTTAGATGAAGCAACCTCTGCATTAGATACCGAGTCTGAAAAAGCCATCCAAAAAGGCTTAGATAATTTACGTCATAACCGCACCTCAATTGTGATTGCTCACCGCTTATCGACCATTGAAAGCGCCGATGAAATCTTAGTGATTGATCAGGGGCAAATTGTTGAGCGCGGTAATCATAGTGAGTTGATTGCGCAGGCGGGCATTTACGCTAATTTGTATAAGATGCAGTTTAGCCAGTAGGGCGTAGGTTATGCAGCAACTCATTCATCGCATTTGGTATCAAAACCATTGGGCTAAATGGTTATTATTGCCACTATCCTGGTTATTTGCTTTGTTATCGACAACTCGGCGACTGTTGTTTCGTTTCAATATTAAACACGCCAGCCATTTGCCTGTGCCTGTTATTGTGGTGGGTAATATTACTGCCGGTGGCAGTGGTAAAACCCCCACCGTCATATACCTTATTGAATTACTACGCCAGCAGGGGTATCGACCAGGAGTGATAAGTCGCGGCTATGGCGTGGATATTCAAGGGTGTTTAGTGGTCAGTACTGGTGCAAAGGCCAGTGATGTTGGCGATGAGCCAGCAATGATTGTGGCGCGCACGCAGGTACCTATGGTGGTGGGGGCTAAGCGAGTTGATGCAGCGAACTTTCTGCTGGCCAATTTTGATGTTGATGTGATTATTTGTGATGATGGCTTACAACATTATGCGTTAGCAAGAGATATTGAGATTGCATTAGTTGATGGCGACCGCCGTTATGGTAACCAATGGTTGCTGCCTGCAGGTCCTTTGCGGGAAGGGCTTTGGCGACTTAATAGTGTTGATTTTGTGATTAATAATGGCGGCCCAGTTCATACTAACGAGGTGTTGATGAGTTTAACGCCAGCACCGTTAGTTCAAGTTGATAATACATTGACAGAAAAGTTTGACTCACAAGACGCTATTGTTGCTATGGCTGCTATTGGCAATCCGCAACGTTTTTTCAATACAATGAGCCAATTAGGTTATAACATAGCGAACGCTGTAGAGTTTACCGACCACCAGGCATTTGAACCAATGCAATTGAAAGCGTTATCTCAAGGACATCCATTAGTGATGACAGAAAAAGATGCGGTTAAATGTCGCGATTTTGCCCAAAGTCACTGGTGGTATTTACCGGTAAATGCGAAGCTTACCCCAGAATTTGATCAAGCATTTTTGAGCCAACTGCAATTGGTGGCTCAAACTAAAAAAGGATTGTCTCATGGCATTTGATAAAAAATTACTCGAAATTGTGGCTTGCCCTGTATGTAAAGGTAAGTTGGAATATGACAAAGAAGCACAACAGTTAATTTGTAAATTTGATAAATTAGCTTATCCCATTACGGACGGTATTCCTGTGTTACTTGAAAATCGTGCCACACCATGGGTTGCTGAATAACCGTCATGTGGCCGATATGCTGTTAAATATAAAACGTCCTTTGGGCGTTTTTTTATGCCCGATGAACAGTAAAAAAGCTTATACCAATCAGCACAAAAATGTGAGCATGCTTAGTGGTTAACATCGCTTATAATCTCGTTAGAAATTTTGAGGGTAGAACAACTACCTCGCTGCAATTTCTGCCTTGTTCTAAGCGATTTTTCCTATGCAATCTCTGATCTCATATTTATTCTGATTGGTATTACAAAGTAGCAAGTTTTTTTATAACCGTTAATTGTTTAGTATTACCGTTAGAGTATGTTTTTAGACTGTAAATCTTGATAAAGAGTGTCTATCCATTTCTCTGCCGAAATAAACTGCCATCCCCAATCTTGATATTCTTGTGGCACACCTTGCTGTTTTATTTTAGCGAGGTCGTGTCCCATTTCAATTTCACCTCGCATCCAATTAATGCAGTCGTCGAGCATATGTTTAAATTTTAATAATTCGTTTCGAGTTGCAAGCTCACCATGTCCTGGGATCACCTGAGTGTTGTTGTCGAGTTTGTCTAATATGGCACTGACATTGTCGCGATACCCCATAACCGAACCGCCACCATTTAAGTCGATGTATGGGAAGCGGTCTTTAAAATACAAATCACCCATGTGGACAATATTGGCTTTTTGCCATATCACTACACTGTCGCCGTCGGTATGGCCTGGGCCAAGATGAATAACTTCTAACGTGTCTTGGTTAAAATGTATGGATATGTTTTCAGCATAGGTAATGACGGGTAAGGCTGATGCTGGTGTTTTACTGTTTTCACTTAAGCGCTTTAATACGTTGTGATGGGCAAGGATGGTGCCGGTCGCACCAAAATGTGCATTCCCCCCAGTGTGGTCACCATGGTAGTGAGTATTGACAATATATTTAGGGACGCCTGCTTGGATCTCATTTAAGGACGCTGAAATTTTACCCACTAATGGGGCAAATTGATCATCAATAATCAAAATACCGTCGCTACCTGCAGACACGCCAATATTACCGCCTGCGCCCATAAACATATAGGTATTGTCAGCGAGCTTTTTTGAGGTGATGTTGATATCGCTCATGCTGTCTTCGGCCATAATATTGCCACTGAGCGCTAATATGGCCAGTGTGCTGAATCCAATCAATTGAGTTTGAAATCTGTGTTTCATGTTTGTCCCTTTTTGCGCTGTTATACCTGCGATAAACTGCCGTTTAATACTGATACTCTGGCCTGTTAGATCACTTATAGGTGGCACATTTTTTATTAAAAAAATTATCGAGCCCAAGGTAACAGCTTTTGGGCAAAACGGTTGGCTAAACCTAATCTAATCGCTGCATTATGGCGCATTAAGTATAGTGCCTGGTAACACAATGGCACTAAATACAAACTGGTTACCGTTGAAAAGATGAGTCCACCAATAATGGCAATGGCCATTGGAGAGTAAGGTGGCCCACCACCGCCGATTTGGGTGTCACCCATAGCAAGTGGGACTAAACCTAGTACCGTTGTTGCCACTGTCATTAATACAGGACGCAAGCGGGTAATGCACACACGACTGATGGTTTCGCTCAGTTTATCCAACTCAGGTGTCATTTGGTTAATTTGATCCACTAATACAATACCGTTATTGACCACAATGCCCATTAAAATCAAGATACCAATCATCGCCATGACTGACATTGGGGTTCCTGTTAACCACAAGGCCCAAAATACGCCAGTGATTGAAAACATGATTGAGGTAATGATGGCAGTGGGAAGCAATAATGATTCAAATAATGCTGCCATCACGATATAAATCATTGCGATAGCCAATATCATGTTGACGGCCATGATGGACTGATCTTCATCTTGACGCTCAAAACCACCACGAAGTGAATAGCCATAACCGTAAGGAAAGTTGACTGAATCCATGACTTGGGTGATTTTTTTCTGTGCTTCCTCTGTGGTGAAATCATCTAAGTTGGCACCAATTGATAAGGCTGTTTGGCGGTTAAAGTGCCTGATGGTGTCAAAGCGAGGCAATATGGTTGCTTCGGCTAAACTGTCGAGAGTATAAACCCTATCACCTTGGCGGATAATCGGCAGTTGTTTTAGTTTCTCAAGTGAGTGTTGCCAACTTTTATCATACGCCAACTCGATACGAAGTTCGCCGCTTGGGTCATGCCTAAATGAGCGTAAAGGTGAGCCACGCAGGGCGATTGCAATGTTTGAAGCAATATCACTCAAGGTTAGATCAAGTCTTGCTGCCATTTCCCGGTTAATCACAATAACCACTTCTTGTTGAGCGCCATTAACCTCAGAGCGAACATCCACTAGGCCCTCAATATTACTTAACAATGGTACCACTTGCTCGCTAAGACGAATAAGCTCAGTGGTTGAGCGGCCAGTTAATGTCACTCGTATGCCATTATTTTCATTACCCCAACCAAATTGTGGTGTGGCGATTGAAAATTTAGGAAAACCCTCACGTATCATCTTTTTCAGTTCGCCCATTTCAATAGGAATATCTTTTTTTAACAAGATGGTCGATTGCGCATCTTGTGGCGCGTAATAACTGTATACCGCGTCGATATAAAAGGCTTCTTTATTGCTGTATAAATAGTCTTCCATACGATTAATCATCGCTTCGGTGACGGCAAGGTTATGGCGTCCTTCCAATTGATAATTGATGTATAAACGATCATTTCCTTCGCCGTCGCCTTGGTCTTGCTGCACTAGGCTTAATGGCAGTGCTGTTGAAATGAGTAGGGCGACAGCGATGACGCCAGAACGTTTTGGGCGGGCTAAAATCCAATTTAAACTACGGTGATAAAATTGCCCTAAACGGTTGTTGTCATTAACGGGTTTTATTTCAAAGTGAAAGCGATTCAGCATCAGTGGAATAAGGGTTTTCGCCACTAATAAAGAGGCTGCTAACGAGATACAAATAGCCACGGCTACGTGTTCTAAAAATATGGTGAGCTGTACTTTAACACCAAAAATATTCGGTAAAAAAACGATTGCCGTGGTGAGTGTGCCCGCCAATACTGCCAATGATACTTTTTCTACGCCTGTTAATACTGCGAGCTGGTTAGCTGTTATTTGGCAAGTATCATCGATATGTGCGGCTTGTTTTTCCTGCAGCACACTTTCGGTGACGACTACGGCATTATCAATCAGCATACCGACAGCTAATAACAGCCCCATCATGGATAAAATATTCAGGCTATAACCTAAAAAGTACATTCCAGCTAAGGTCATACATAGCGAAATAGGTACAGATGACACCACGACTAAAGTCATTTTTAGATTGCGTAAAAATAAATATAACACCCCAAATGATAATACCGCGCCCATTAAACCGGCAAGGAGTAAGTCTTTTAATGACGATTTAACACCAAAGGCTTGGTCTTCCATGATAAACAATTTAATACCGTTAAATTGCTGGTCTTGCTTAACCCGTTCGATAACGTTAAGCACGCGGTCTGATACTTCGACTAAGTTAGCACCAGACTCTTTAAATACATCAATGCCCACAGCATATTTTTGATCTAAATGGCGGCCTTCTACTTTTTCGGGCAATGCGTAACTGACTGTTGCGATATCTTGTAACTGAATACCTGGCACGATCACGAGTGTATTGATGTCGTCGAGACTGGTAAATTCTCCCTTAGGTGTGACCTGGAACACTTGTGATTGAGTGCGAATAGTGCCTGCGCTAATGACGAAGTTTTCCGTTAATAAGCGCGTGCGCAAATCAAGGCTATTTAGCCCTGTCGATACCAATTTGTCGGCATTCAGGCGAATTTCAATTTGCTTTTGTTCCACGCCATATAGCGTCACTTTTGATACGCCATCGACACGCTCGAGCGGTTTACGTAATTGTTTGTCGAGTAAATCAAAGGCGTTTGACAGTTCACGCTCACTTGAGATCCTAATCGTCAACACCGGCATATCGGCAGTCGAAAACTGTTGAATAATGACGCGCTCCACATCTCTTGGCAGTAAATGCCTCACCGAGTCTATTTTCTCGCGTGCTTCTAAGCTTTTTGTGGCAACTTCTTCGCCCCATTTCATGTTTAGTTGAATAAAAGCGCCGTCTTGGGTTGAATCAGAACGAACCTCTTCAATACCGCTCATGGTCGCCAGTGACTCCTCCAACACTTTAGTGATGTCACGCTCAACTTCAGCAGGGCTTGAACCTTTGTAGGGCACATTAACGACAATTTGCGGAATATCAATGCCCGGAAACATCTCTAGCGGCAGCATGCGGCTCGCAGCCATGCCAAATAACATAATAGCTAAGAAAAACATGCTGGTGGTGACCGGGCGTTTTATCGCTAATTGAGTGATATTCATGCTGGTGTCTCCGCAGTATTGCTCTGGACATCTTTGGCATCATATTGCTTGCGGTCAAATAGGGCATACAATGCTGGAATGACCAATAATGTCAGTAGTGTAGACATACAAAGACCAAAAATTACGGTAATAGCCATCGGCGCCCGCACCTCACTGCCATCACCCATGCCAATGGCCATGGGTAATAAGCCCAAGGTGGTGGTTAGGGTGGTCATCATGATTGGGCGAAGACGAGATTGCGCGGCATCATTAATGGCGCTCAGTTTTTCTTGTCCTTGTTGACGCAGTTGATTAATTCGGTCAACCAGTACAATGGCATTATTCACCACAATCCCGGCCAACATAATTAGGCCAATGAACACCACAACACTGATGTGGGTACCGGTAATGAATAACCCGACGATACTGCCAGCAACTGCCATCGGCACCGCAATAAGAATTAATAACGGATGCAGTAGCGATTCAAACTGGCTTGCCATCACCAAGTAAACTAAAAAGATAGCCAATACTAGTGCGATGTTAAGCGACTCAAATGAGTGCTCCATTTCTTCATTTTGTCCACCAAAACGGGCTTGAATAGAGCTTGGTAGCTGTTGTTTTGCCAATATTTCTTGTGCTTTAAGTACCGCTTCAGTTAAATCGCCATAGGCTAAGTTTGATGACACAATTGCCACCCGTTGTTGGCTAATACGGTTAATGGCTGAAGGGCCAATTTGCAGGTGCACCGCAGCTATGGCACTTAATGGAATGGGTTGGCTGCTATTAGGATTAATAATTAACGATTCGATGTCGCTTATTTGATCGCGCTCGGCTTGTTCGCTGCGCACTAAAATATCGACTTTACGGTCGCGTACCGTAAATTGACTGGCAATGGTGCCGCCGACTCGCTGAGCGATACGATTTGCTACCGTTGGCGCATCCATGCCTAGAGCGGCTAAGCGGGCATGATCAAAGCGAATGCTGATTTCGGGTTGGCCATCGCGCAACGTAGTATTGATGTCGCTAAAACGATCATTGTCTCCTAAGGCCTTGACCAATTGGTCGGCGCTTTGTTTCAGTAAAGTTAAGTCATAGCCTGATAGCTCAATTTCGAGTGGGGTTTTAAAACTAAATAGTTCAGGGTGTTCTATTTGAGCTTCAAGCTCAGGGATGTTGCGAGCGGTTTGACGTAGCACTTGGCTAACGGCATTAAAGGCTAAATGATCGGCCAATACCACTTGCAATCTGCCCCAGTTTTCACCGCCACGCGCAGTGTCTGAGGTCATTAAACCGCCACTGCCTGCTTGGCTATAGGCACGTTTTACATCATCACGGTCTTTAATTGATAATGCCAATTGTTGTAATACTGCATCCGTTTCAGTTACTTCGGTGCCAGGGGGTAATAATATTTCCACATAAAATTCCCCTTGGTTCATTGGTGGAATAAGCTCCATCCCGAGTTTAGGCAGTAAACTGCTCGAAGCTAATGTCACTATTAACGCAATCACTAAGGTCAGCACCTGATGACGTAATGCATGGCGCAGTATGCGGTAATACGTTGCTTCTACACGTCGATAAACCCAGTTAAAACTCGCGCAAATGGGAGTAAATAAAAAACCAAGTACACTGCTGATAAAGCGGCTGGAGACGATAATAGCAGTGAGTAAACCTGCAGGTAAGTAGCTAAATAATAACGTAAACGGGAATTTAATTACTGTCACTAGGTAGTAAACGATTTTACCTCTGGTATTAGTGGGCTTTACCACTTTTGGCGAGACAACGGGGTCCGGAAGACTCGTAAATCCTTGGCGAGAGGCCAGCATTGGGATTGCCGTTAACGCAACAAATAATGAAGCGAGTAGTGCAAACGTAACCGTTAACGCTTGGTCTGCAAATAATGCTCCGGCAATGCCGTCGACAAACACTAAGGGTAAAAACACCGCTAATGTGGTTAAGGTTGAGGCAAAAATAGCGCCTGCGACTTCTTTACAGCCTGTCACTGACGCATCAATCTTACTCATTCCTGCTGATTTATAACGGTCAATATTTTCCAATACCACAATGGCGTTATCCACCAATAAACCGATGGCCAGCGCAATGCCGCCCAGTGACATAATGTTTAAGCTGATGTCGGCAAAATACATCATATTAAAGGTGGCAATCACCGAAAATGGAATTGAAATAGAGATAATCAAAGTAGCAATAATATCGCGCAAAAACAGATATATAACTAACATCGCTAATAAGCTACCAAATAGGGCTGCGGAGGTTACTTCATTAACTGCGCTTTCAATAAATTCAGACTGATCGTAAATGACGTTAAGCCGGTTTTTAGTGTTAACTTGATTGATGTTTGCCAGCTCTGCGTGGAGTTTTTTTGCGACCGCAACCGTATTGGCATCACCTTCTTTATAAATGGCTAACTCAATGGACTCTGTCTCACCAATCCGCGTGATATCGCTGCGCTCTTTATAGGCATCGGATATGACAGCAATATCAGACAGTCTCACGAGGGTTTGCTCGTTACGATAAACAATGACTTGGCCAAGTTCTTCGAGTGAGTTGAATTGATTTAAGGTTCTGACTAAGTATTCTTTGTCACCTTGTATCACTTTGCCTGCAGATAAATTGATGTTTTCTTCATTAATGCGACGTTTAATTTGGTCTGCATTAAGGTTCAATTGACTGAGTTTTTGTTGATTAAGCTCAATATGTACTTCTTGCTCGAGTCCACCCGATAACCTTACCGCAGCAACGCCCGACAATGCCTCAAGGCGACGCTTAAGTTCTTCATCTGCAAAAGTACGCATTTGTTTAAGTTGCTCTGCATCGGCGTTGGGTACTGAAAATGCTAAGCGCATAATGGGATCAAGGTTTGGGTTAAAGCGTAATAACAGTGGCTTATTAATATCTAACGGGAGCTCAATGGTATCAATTTTTTCACGTACTTCTAAACTTGCCATGTCCATGTTGGTGCCCCATTCGAACTCGAGCACCACATCGGACATGCCTGAGCGTGAAATAGAACTAATTTTACGCAAGCCTTTAACCACACCGACTGCTTCTTCTATGGGTTTGGAGACAAGTTGTTCAATTTCAACCGGCGCAGCGCCATCGTATGCGGTGCGAATGGTCACGCTCGGGTAACTTAAATCGGGTAACAGTTTGACGGCAAGGCGAGAAAATCCCACCATACCAAATAGCATTACGGCAAGCATGAACATCCACACCGTAACGGGACGCTTAACTGAGGTATTTATCATTGACATGATCTTGCTCCGTTATCGAATGGCTGCAAAGCTAAGCGGGGTAATGATTTCTACCAATGATTGGTCTTTAAGGTTTTGTTGGCCACGAATGACAATTTGTTCGCCTGCACTCACACCCGACACGATCTCAACCGTGTTGTTTTCTCGATAGCCAAGGCTCACTTCTCTGCGTTCAGCTTTGGCATCTTTGACCACATAGAGTGCTTGAGTATTATCTTGATTAATCAGGGCATTATAAGGAACAGTTAACACATCTTGATGGGTGTCGTATTTAAGCTCCACTCGAGTAAACATACCTGCTTTTAAGGCCGCATTTTGGTTGGGGACCGCTAATGTCACCTTAAATGTGCCGCTTTGGGCATCAACAATTGGACTGATACGCAATACTTTTGCGTCAATGGCAGCTGTGTGGTTGGATTGTTGTTGAATAATACTGGCATGTTGGCCAATGCGTAAGCTGGCTAGCTGTTGCTCTGGTAAATGTAAAATCCCATGAAGCTGATCTTGATTGACCACATAAAATAGCTCTTGAAACTCTTTAGCCATATTGCCTAATTTGATATGACGTGCAGCAATCACACCATCGATAGGCGAGGTGATGAGGCTTTCTTTAACTTGGAGTTCGGCGAGATCGCGTTGTGCTTTTGCTGCTTGTAGATTAAATTCAAGTTTAGCCAAGGCATCTTGGCTAATAAACTCTTTATTGGTCATTTTATTTAAACGGTTTAGCTCTTGTTCAATGATTTGCACTTCGGCTTCAGAACGATTGAAATCGTAACGTTGGCGTTTTGCGTCAATTACCGCAAGCACTTGCCCTTTGGTGACTCTATCACCTTCTTCCACATTAATGAGTTCAACGATGCCTGCAATTCTGCTCATCACATGTGATTCTTCTGGCGCTTCGAGTGTGGCAGTTGTGCTATAAAATGACGATACATTACCTGTCTCAACCAATGCCGTTTCTACCGGTATAGCAAATTTTTCTTCTTCTTTTGTTTGTTCTGCTTCACCCGAGCATGCACTTAATGTTGCAATGCAAAGTAATGGGATTGCCAATTTTTTCATGCTGTTAAACCTATCCATGAGGTACCTGCCAGTGTTATATTTTTGAAATCAATGACCGTGATGTATGATGCTTTGCATAGATTAATAGGCATCACGTTATCATGTGTAATCAATGTTAATGAATAACCAGTAAGCACTTAACGTGCCAAATTTAAAAGATTCTATTTAACAATAGCTTACTTATTTGGCTTGATAAGGTTAGCTAAACTGACAATGTTAAAATAGTTAAAATAATTAACTATTAGTGAAATTGGTTAATGTATAGATGGCGTCTAATGTGGCGTCCGAAGTAAACATTCAATAAGGAAATAATAATGAGAACAACATGGTTAGTTGTCGCGGCATCTGCATTGATGCTGACATCGTGCAGTTCACTCGTCAGTCAACAAACGGGTAAACAATCAGTTTCGAGTAGTTTGATGACGTTTTTGTACCCAGAGCAAACCGCTAAAGCTCCCCATACTCCTGAGATTCCACTATTAAGTTTACCTGTTAACGTTGGGATTGCTTTTGTCCCGTCAACCGGTTGGAAAGGTAATGCCATTCATAATAAAGATCAGTATGAATTGCTCGAAAAAGTCAAAGCATCGTTTGTGCAATATGATTATATCGATCGCATTGAGGTTATCCCCAGCACATATCTGGCTGGTGGTGAAGGATTTAGTACATTAGAGCAAGTTGGACGCTTATACGATGTCGATGTGATGGCATTAGTGTCGTATGATCAAGTGACTAAATCAGTAGAAAATAATGCTGCATTACTATACTGGACGATTGTTGGGATGTACGTCATCCCGGGTAATGAAAACACGGTGCAAACCTTTGTTGATACTGCGGTGTTCGATATAAAAAGCCGAAAAATGTTATTTAGAGCTCCTGGAATAAGTAAGTTGGCGCAACGAACCACCGCGATTGGGGTTGATGAAACCTTATCTGAGAAGTCTATGCAAGGATTTGATTTAGCCGTAACGGACATGACTAAAAACCTAGGTGATGAATTGGCACGCTTTAAAACAAGAGTGAAAGAAGAGAAAATTGCTAAAGTCGAACATAAGGCTAACTACAGTGGTGGGGCGATAACTCCCATTAGTTTGTTAATGCTATTTGTGATGGCGATGGGAAGGGTGAGAACAACCGCTAAATAACACGATAAAATAGTATAAAAAAAGCGCCTTTCGGCGCTTTTTTGCAACTAATCAAAAGATTAGCGCTTATCAACACTCACAAATTCACGCGCTGACTCACCAGTGTATAACTGACGTGGACGGCTGATTTTGTGGCCAGGTTGATCTAACATTTCTTTCCAGTGAGAAATCCAACCAACAGTACGTGACAATGCAAATAGCACAGTGAACATACTGGTAGGGATACCAATGGCTTTCATGATGATACCAGAGTAGAAATCGACGTTCGGGTATAGTTTCTTAGAGATGAAGTATTCATCTTCTAGGGCAATACGCTCAAGTTCCATTGCTACGTCTAATAACGGATCAACCACTTTAAGTTCTTTAAGGACTTCATGACAGGTTTCACGCATGACTTTAGCGCGAGGGTCGAAGTTCTTGTAAACACGGTGACCAAAGCCCATTAGGCGGAATGGATCGTTTTTGTCTTTCGCTTTCTCGATAAACTCAGGAATGCGATCAACGCTGCCAATTTCTTCTAGCATCTGTAGACACGCTTCGTTAGCACCGCCATGAGCAGGCCCCCATAACGAAGCAATACCTGCAGCAATACATGCAAATGGGTTTGCACCTGAAGAACCCGCTAAACGAACTGTAGATGTAGATGCATTTTGCTCATGATCAGCATGCAATACAAAAATACGGTCCATTGCTTGTTCTACAACAGGATTAACTTTGTACTCTTCACACGGAGTAGCAAACATCATTGACAAGAAGTTACCCGCATAACTTAAATCGTTACGTGGATAAATAAACGGTTGTCCCATTGAGTACTTGTAGCACATCGCTGCAATTGTCGGCATTTTCGACACTAAGCGGTAAGCTGCAATTTCACGATGCTTAGGATTGTTCACATCAAGAGAGTCTTGATAGAAAGCAGATAATGCACCTGTTACACCACATAGCATTGCCATTGGGTGTGCGTCACGACGGAAGCCTCTGAAGAAGAATTCAATTTGCTCATGTACCATAGTGTGTTGTTTCACTGTGGTCACAAATTGTTCGTAATCAGTTTTAGACGGTAACTCACCGTATAGAAGCAAGTAGCATAAATCGAGATAAGTCGATTCAGTTGCAAGCTCGTCAATGGCATAACCACGATGTAACAAGATACCTTGCTCACCATCGATATACGTAATTGCTGACTCACAAGATGCAGTAGCTAGAAAGCCTGGATCAAAGGTGAAATAACCTTTTTTCCCCAGTGTACTGATGTCGATAACGTCAAAACCTTCAGTACCTTTCTTAATCGGTAGGTCGATTGAATCGTTTCCTGGTAACTCTAATTTGGCTATATTATCAGCCATACCCCGTTCTCCTTACTTCATTCTTTTCTATGAGTGCGGCATGTTAAGCGGACATTACTGTACAGCGAATGTGGATCACAGATCAATTTAAATAAGCGTTTAAATTTGTTAGACCATGGTATATATCGGCGCAAAACCGCTCTGTGCTTGCATTAGAATAAAAAATTAATAAAAAAACTAATTTTGCATAATGTGAGGTTTGTATTTGACAATTCGCGCGAGTATACTTGCCTGCGTCCCTAAGGGAGACCAACATCACAGTTTAGTCATCATGAATTTACGAGCTAAATAGTGATTTCTCAACTGATTAACGATGTATGAGAGTAGTCTGTTTTTTGTTTAATCGTGTTATGCCGAATGTCGACATTGTCCATTAAGCAAAAAATAGACACATAACAAAAATAATGCTCAATGGAGCTGAGTGAGCAGAACGTGAAGAAGCAAAGACCTGTCCATCTAGACCTGCAAACGATTCGCTTTCCTGCAACAGCGATCGCGTCAATCCTACACCGCATTTCCGGTGTCATCATGCTATTTGCTATTGGTATCCTTCTTTGGTTGTTAAATTCAACTTTAACATCAGCAGAAGGTTTCGCTAGCGTACAATCCTTGTTCGATGGTTTCGTGATGAAGTTCATCCTCTGGGGGATTCTAACTGCGTTGGGTTATCACTTATTAGGTGGCATTCGTCATTTAGTAATGGATTCCGGCCGCTGGGAAGAATTACCTTCGGGTGTCGCATCAGCTAAGGCTACATTTGCACTAGCAGCAGCCTTTTCAATCATAGCGGGGATTTGGGTATGGTAACAAACGCAGCAAGTTTTGGACGCAGTGGTGTTCATGACTACATTTTATTACGCGCAAGTGCAGTGATTCTCGCTTGTTATACTGTCTTTTTAGTTGGCTTTATCGCGTGTAGTGCCCCGTTAACCTTCGAGATTTGGAATGGCTTATTCAGTTCACTTCCAATGAAAGTATTTACCCTAATAACGCTCGTTGCTTTACTTATCCATGCGTGGATTGGTGTATGGCAAGTGTTGACTGACTATGTCAAACACACTGCGTTACGTGGTGTATTACAATTTACCTTTGTTGTGGTCGCGTTTAGTTATTTAGCGTCAGGCATTGTAATAGTGTGGGGTGTATAAGTGAGTATTCCAGTACGCGAATTTGATGCAATCGTAATCGGCGCTGGTGGCGCTGGTATGCGTGCGGCATTACAGATTTCTAAAGAAGGTAAAAGCTGTGCGCTTTTATCAAAAGTGTTTCCAACTCGTTCACATACCGTGTCAGCTCAAGGTGGTATCACCGTAGCATTAGGTAATGCGCACGAGGACCATTGGGAACAACACATGTATGACACGGTTAAAGGTTCTGATTTTATCGGTGACCAAGAAGCCATCGAATTTATGTGTCAAACCGGTCCTGAAGCGATTATCGAATTAGAGCAAATGGGCTTACCATTTTCTCGTTTTGAAAACGGCACTATTTATCAGCGTCCTTTTGGTGGCCAATCTCGTAACTTTGGTGGCGAGCAAGCGGCACGTACTGCCGCTGCGGCTGACCGTACAGGGCACGCGCTACTTCATTGTCTTTACCAACAAAACGTCAAGCATAAAACAGATGTTTACTCTGAATGGTATGCTTTAGATCTCGTTAAAAACGAAGATGGCGTGATTGTGGGTTGTACTGCAATTGAAATTGAAACCGGTGAAATTGTTTACTTTAAAGCTAAAGCAACCATTTTAGCGACCGGTGGTGCAGGGCGTATTTACGCATCGACCACTAATGCTCACATCAATACTGGCGACGGTGTTGGTATGGCTGCTCGTGCTGGCGTTCAGTTACAAGACATGGAAATGTGGCAATTCCACCCTACGGGTATTGCTGGTGCTGGGGTACTAGTAACCGAAGGATGTCGTGGTGAAGGTGGATACCTGTTAAATAAAGACGGCGAACGTTTTATGGAACGTTATGCTCCTAACGCAAAAGATTTGGCATCTCGAGACGTGGTTGCACGTTCAATGATGACTGAAATCCGCGAAGGTCGTGGTTTAGATGGTCCATTAGGTCCACATTGTCTGCTAAAACTTGATCACTTAGGTAAAGAGACTTTAGAAGCCCGTTTACCAGGTGTATGTGAATTATCTCGAACGTTTGCACACATCGATCCGGCTGATGGTCCTATTCCAGTACTACCAACTTGCCATTACATGATGGGTGGCTTGCCAACTAAGGTCAGTGGTCAGGTTATTCGTAAGAACGACGACGGCACTGAACAAGATGTATTAGGTTTGTTTGCTGTAGGTGAGATAGCTTGTGTATCGGTTCACGGTGCAAACCGCTTAGGCGGTAACTCATTACTTGACTTAGTGGTATTTGGTCGCGCTGCAGGTCAACATTTAGGTAAAGCATTAGATGCAACACCTGATCCAAAAGCGGCGTCTGACGTAGAAATTAATGCATCACTTGCCCGTCTTAATCGTTGGGAAAACAACAAAGACGGTGAAGATCCTGCGGTTATCCGTAAAGACCTTCAATTGTGCATGCAATTAAATTTCTCTGTTTTCCGCAGTGGTGATGCCATGGCAGAAGGTTTAGAACAGCTTCAAGCTATTCAAAAGCGTCTTGAAAATGCGAAGTTATCTGACAATTCAAAAGAATTTAACACCCAACGTATTGAGTGTTTAGAGTTAGATAACTTAATGGCAACTGCGCTTGCGACTGCTTATGCAGCTAATTTCCGTACTGAAAGCCGCGGCGCGCATTCTCGTGAAGATTATTTAGAACGTGATGATGACAATTGGTTATGTCACAGCTTATTTGACCCTGTAACGACTGCGATGAGCAAGCGTGATGTCAATATGGCACCTAAATTACGTGAAGCGTTCCCACCTAAGAAACGTACCTACTAAGGCAGGAGTTGCAAAGATGAAATTAACATTTGCATTGTATCGTTATAATCCTGATGTAGATACCAAGCCTTACATGAAGGATTACACCCTAGAAGTGCCTGATGGCTCTGATATGATGGTGTTAGATGCGTTAATTAAACTGAAAGAACAAGACCCAACGCTTGCGTTCCGTCGTTCATGCCGTGAGGGTGTGTGTGGTTCTGACGGTCTGAATATGAATGGTAAAAACGGCCTAGCGTGTATCACGCCATTATCGACCCTTAAAGGGAAGAAAATTGAAATCCGTCCTTTACCAGGCATGCCGGTAGTTCGTGATTTGGTTGTAGATTTGACTCAATTCTACAAGCAATACGAAAAAATTAAGCCTTATCTGATTAATGATGAAAAGGCGCCAGCTCGTGAACATTTACAATCACCTGAAGAGCGTGCTCATTTAGATGGTTTATATGAATGTATCATGTGTGCATGTTGTTCTACTGCTTGTCCATCATTCTGGTGGAACCCGGATAAGTTTATCGGACCAAGTGGTTTACTCCATGCATATCGTTTCTTGATTGACAGCCGCGACACGGCAACTGAAGAGCGTTTATCTGAACTAGATGATGCTTACAGTGTGTTCCGTTGTCATGGCATCATGAACTGTGTTGATGTTTGTCCAAAAGGATTAAACCCAACTAAAGCGATTGGTCACATTAAGTCAATGCTGCTTAAGCGAGCTGTTTAATGCACCAAACAGAGCAAAATAGTTTACGTTATTGAGCTCGATTGAGAGTCATCTTCCTAGTGGGGATGGCTCTTTTGTGCGTTTAAGTAAGACCTTCTGCTATTATCTTTGAGATAATTTCAGTGTACGTGTGATGTAACTTTAGTTACTCACTGTTATGTTTATGGCTAGCACGTGTATCAAGTTTGAAAGGAATAACAATGCACCAAGGCATCATGAAAGCCTGGCTCGATTCATCACATCTAAGTGGTGCTAACTCGACCTACGTAGAAGAGATGTATGAAGCCTATCAAGAAGATCCGCAATCAGTGACTGCTGATTGGCAGCTTGTTTTTGATAACCTCCCGCCCGTGAACGGTGCCTCAATTGAAGTACCTGAAGCCGCCCACTCTAAAGTTCGTGACTATTTCCGTAGCTTAGCCCTTGAAAGTCGCTCTAAAGGCGCTGCACGCGTCAGTGACCCTGAGCTAGATGCGAAGCAAGTTAAAGTTCTACAGTTAATTAATGCTCACCGTTTTCGTGGTCACCAAAATGCTAATCTCGACCCATTAGGGTTATGGAAGCGTGAAGCTGTTCAAGAATTAGATCCGGCTTATCATGGCTTAACCGCTGAAGATATGCAGCGCGAGTTTAATACTGGTTCATTCGCCTTAGGCGGTGAAACCATGAAGCTTGCTGATATTATTCGCGCGTTAAAAACCACTTATTGTGGTTCAATTGGCGCTGAATACATGCACATTACTGACACTGACGAAAAGCGTTGGATCCAACAACGTCTTGAGCCAACGTTAGGCAAGGCAAACTACGATAACGCGGTAAAAAAACGTATTCTTGAAGGCCTGAACGCTGCCGAGGGTATGGAAAAATACCTTGGTGCTAAGTTCCCGGGTGCCAAACGTTTCTCGTTAGAAGGTGGTGACGCGCTTGTTCCTATGATGCGTGAAATCATTTATCGTGCTGGTGAAGCTGGTACTAAAGAAATCGTCGTAGGCATGGCTCACCGTGGTCGCTTAAATCTATTAGTCAATATTCTAGGTAAGCGTCCTGCAGAATTGTTTGACGAATTTGCCGGTAAACATGCAGATACCCATGGTTCAGGTGACGTTAAGTATCACCAAGGTTTCTCATCCGATTTTGAAACGCCAGGTGGTAATGTCCATTTAGCGTTAGCCTTTAACCCATCTCACTTAGAGATCGTTAATCCAGTGGTTATTGGCTCAGTGCGTGCTCGTCAAGATCGTCGTGGTTGTAAAGACGGTTTACAAGTGATGCCAATTACCATTCATGGTGATTCGGCAATTACAGGTCAGGGTATTGTACAAGAGACATTTAACATGTCTCAAACACGTGGTTTTACTGTGGGCGGTAGTATTCGTATCGTAGTCAATAACCAAGTGGGCTTTACTACGTCTAATCATGCTGATGTGCGTTCTACAGAATACTGTACTGATATCGCTAAAATGGTTCAGGCACCCATTTTCCACGTTAATTCAGACGACCCAGAAGCCGTTGCGTTTATTTCTCAGCTTGCTGTTGATTATCGAAACGAATTTAAGCGTGATGTTGTGATTGATTTAGTGTGTTATCGCCGCCATGGTCATAACGAAGCGGATGAGCCTAGTGCAACACAGCCGTTAATGTATGCCAAAATCAAGAAACACCAAACTCCCCGTAAAATCTACGCTGACAAACTGATTGCTGAAAATAGCATTGCCGCTGATGAAGTCACGGGCTTAATTAACCATTACCGTGATGCATTAGATGCCGGTGATTGTGTGGTGAAAGAATGGCGTCCAATGACGTTACACACAGTTGACTGGACACCTTATTTAAATCGCGAGTGGGATGAAGATTATGCCAGCGCCATGACCATGGAACGCTTACAGAATCTTGCTAACAAACTTGTGGATATTCCACAAAACCATACATTGCAATCTCGCGTAGCGAAAATTTACGGCGACCGTCAAGCGATGGCGAAAGGCGAGAAGCTACTTGACTGGGGTTTCGCTGAAACGCTAGCTTATGCCTCTATCCTTGAAGATAACAAGCGTGTACGTATCACCGGTCAAGACTCTGGTCGTGGTACTTTCTTCCATCGTCATGCTGTTCTGCATAACCAAAAGGATGGCACCACTTATTTACCATTGCGTAATGTGGCAGATGAGCAAGCGCCCATCGACATTACTGACTCAGTATTATCTGAAGCATCAGTTTTGGCCTTTGAATATGGCTATGCCACAGCAGAACCTGGTGGATTAACCATTTGGGAAGCGCAGTTTGGTGACTTTGTTAACTGTGCGCAAGTGGTTATCGATCAGTTCTTATCATCTGGTGAGCAAAAGTGGGGCCGTTTATGTGGTCTAACAATGTTGCTTCCGCATGGCTATGAAGGTCAAGGTCCTGAGCATTCGAGTGCCCGTTTAGAGCGTTTCTTGCAACTGTGTGCTAACCACAATATGCAGGTGTGTATCCCGTCTACACCGGCGCAGGTTTATCACATGTTACGTCGCCAAGTGGTTCGCCCTATGCGTCGTCCATTAGTGGTGATGTCACCTAAATCGTTACTACGTCATCCATTAGCCGTGTCTAGTATGGAAGAGCTTGCTGAAGGCACTTTCCAAAATATTATTGGCGAGGTGGATACCTTAGATGCCAGTAAAGTCGATCGCGTTGTGTTTTGCAGCGGTAAAGTTTACTTCGAGTTACTTGAAAAACGCCGTAAAGAAAACATTAATAACATTGCCCTTATTCGTGTTGAACAGTTGTACCCGTTCCCTGATGTGGAAATGCGTGCAGCACTAGAAACATATCAACATGTTAAAGACTTTGTATGGTGTCAGGAAGAGCCGCAAAACCAAGGTGCATGGTACTGTAGTCAGCATCACTTCTGGGCTAACATTCCTGCAGGCGCTCAATTAACTTATGCCGGTCGTGAAGCTTCAGCTGCACCTGCATGTGGTTATCCTGCGTTGCATGTACACCAGCAAGAATCATTAGTGAATAGCGCATTAAAACTGTCGTAATAGATAATTTATATAAAGGGAAGCTTTCAATGAGTATCGAAATTAAGGTACCCGTATTACCAGAATCAGTTGCAGATGCAACGATTGCTACTTGGCATGTTAAACCTGGTGAAGCGGTCACTCGCGATCAAAACTTAGTTGATATCGAGACTGATAAAGTTGTATTAGAAGTGGTTGCTCCAGAAGACGGTTCTATCTCTGAATTGTTATTCCAAGAAGGTGACACTGTTTTAGGCGAACAAGTTATTGCTAACTTTGTTGCGGGTGTTGTTTCTGGTCAAGAAGTGACTAAAGCTGAAGCGCAAGCTCCTGCTGCAAGCGAAGCGACAAGCGATGAGTCAAGTGATGCATTAAGCCCATCTGTACGTCGTTTAATTGCTGAGCATAATTTAGATGCTGCCAACATTAAAGGTACTGGTGTAGGTGGACGCATTACTAAAGAAGACGTTGAAGCGTTTGTTAAGTCTGCACCTGCTGCCAAGGCGGCCCCTGCTGCAGCACCGGTCGCGCCATTAGAAGGTCGCAGCGAAAAACGCGTTCCAATGACTCGTTTACGTAAAACCATTGCTACTCGTTTATTAGAAGCTAAAAACTCGACTGCAATGTTAACCACGTTTAACGAAGTGAACATGAAGCCAATCATGGATATCCGTAAGCAATATCAAGATATCTTTGAAAAACGTCATGGTATCCGTTTAGGCTTTATGTCTTTCTACATTAAAGCGGTCACCGAAGCGCTTAAACGTTTCCCTGAAGTTAACGCGTCAATCGATGGTGATGACATTGTTTATCACAACTATTTCGACATCAGCATCGCTGTGTCAACGCCTCGTGGTCTGGTAACCCCAGTACTACGTGACACTGATACCATGAACTTAGCTGAAATCGAAAAAGCGGTTCGTGAATTAGCTATTAAAGGCCGTGACGGTAAATTATCTGTTGCTGACATGACTGGCGGTAACTTCACTGTGACTAACGGTGGTGTTTTTGGCTCGCTAATGTCTACGCCAATTTTGAACCTGCCACAAAGTGCAATCTTAGGCATGCATGCCATTAAAGATCGCCCTATGGCAGTCAATGGTCAGGTTGAAATCCTGCCTATGATGTACCTAGCACTCTCTTATGACCATCGTATTGTTGATGGTCGTGAGTCTGTTGGCTTCTTAGTCGCAATTAAAGACTTCTTAGAAGATCCAACTCGTCTGCTACTTGATCTATAAGTGAGTAGATAAAACCCTCGTCGCTGGCTCAGGTTGAGCCAGTTGGATTTGATTAGAAGTATATGGATAGATCATCATGAATTTGCATGAGTATCAGGCAAAAGCCTTATTTGCCGAATATGGTTTACCAGTCTCTGAAGGTTTTGCATGTGATACTGCTCAAGAAGCAGTAGAAGCAGCGGGCCACATTGGCGGAGATTTATGGGTTGTTAAGTGTCAAGTACACGCAGGCGGCCGCGGTAAAGCTGGTGGCGTTAAAGTGACTGGCAGTAAAGACGAAATCAGAGCATTCGCTGAACACTGGTTAGGTAAAAACTTAGTGACTTACCAGACTGACGCTAATGGTCAGCCAGTGGCTAAGATCCTAGTTGAAAGCTGCACTGACATCGCCAACGAATTGTACTTAGGTGCAGTTGTTGACCGTAGCACACGTCGTGTTGTGTTCATGGCATCAACTGAAGGTGGTGTTGAAATTGAAAAAGTGGCTGAAGAAACGCCAGAACTTATTCACACTGCAATTATCGATCCGTTAACAGGTCCACAAGCTTACCAAGCGCGTGATCTTGGCTTCAAGTTAGGTTTAAACCCAACGCAAATGAAGCAGTTCACTAAGATCTTCATGGGTCTTGCGAACATGTTTAACGATCATGATTTTGCATTATTAGAAATCAACCCACTTGTTATCACAACTGAAGGTAACCTTCACTGTTTAGATGGCAAGATTGGTATTGATGGTAACGCATTATTCCGTCAACCAAAAATCAAAGCAATGCACGACCCATCACAAGATGATGCTCGTGAAGCGCATGCGGCTAAGTTTGAATTAAACTATGTTGCTTTAGATGGCAACGTTGGTTGTATGGTTAACGGTGCAGGCCTAGCAATGGGCACTATGGACATCGTAAACCTACACGGCGGTAAGCCTGCTAACTTCTTAGACGTTGGTGGTGGGGCAACGAAAGAACGTGTTGCTGAAGCATTTAAAATTATTCTTTCTGACGCAAATGTTAAAGCTGTATTGGTTAACATCTTCGGTGGTATTGTACGTTGCGATATGATCGCTGAAGGTATTATCGGAGCAGTGAAAGAAGTTGGCGTTAAAGTGCCAGTCGTTGTACGTCTTGAAGGTACTAACGCCGATTTAGGTCGTGAAGTATTGGCGAAATCTGGTCTTGATATCATCGCGGCAACAAGTCTAACTGACGCGGCTGAGCAAGTAGTTAAAGCTGCGGAGGGCAAATAATGTCTGTTTTAATTAACAAAGATACCAAGGTAATCTGTCAAGGTTTCACTGGTGGTCAGGGTACTTTCCACTCTGAACAGGCGATTGCTTATGGCACGCAAATGGTCGGTGGTGTTTCTCCTGGAAAAGGTGGTCAAACTCACCTAGGTCTTCCAGTGTTTAACACGGTTAAAGACGCGGTAGCGGCAACAGGTGCAACAGCAACGGTTATCTACGTACCAGCACCATTTTGTAAAGATGCAATCCTTGAAGCAATCGATGCTGGCCTTGAGCTAATCGTTTGTATTACTGAAGGCATCCCTACACTTGATATGCTACAAGTGAAAGTGAAGCTAGAAGAAACTGGCACTCGCATGATCGGTCCTAACTGCCCAGGTGTTATTACTCCTGGTGAATGTAAGATTGGTATTATGCCTGGTCACATCCACAAGCCTGGTAAAGTGGGTATTGTGTCACGCTCTGGTACATTAACGTACGAAGCGGTTAAGCAAACTACTGATGAAGGTTTCGGCCAATCTACTTGTGTAGGTATCGGCGGTGACCCAATTCCTGGTACTAACTTCATCGACGTATTGGAAATGTTCCAAAACGATCCACAGACTGAAGCGATTGTTATGATCGGTGAAATCGGTGGTAACGCTGAAGAAGAAGCGGCTGCTTATATTAAAGCAAACGTCACTAAGCCTGTAGTATCTTACATTGCGGGTGTTACTGCACCAGAAGGTAAGCGTATGGGTCATGCTGGCGCAATTATCGCTGGCGGTAAAGGTACAGCTGAAGATAAGTTTGCAGCTTTAGAAGCGGCAGGTGTAACCACTGTTCGTTCTTTAGCAGACATCGGTAAAGCATTACGCACTAAAACTGGCTGGTAATTCATTACCTAGCTTGATAAAAGGCGCTTAGGCGCCTTTTTTGTTCCTTTTTTATATTGGTATTATCTATGGCCATTGTGAATATTATTTTTCCAATTATGTTGATAGTTGCACTTGGCTATGGGCTTACTCGAGCAGGTTTTTTTAGTAAAGAACAGATTGCTGGGCTGAGCAAATTTACTTTTTATGTCAGTATTCCAGCGTTTTTATTTACCAATATGTTGGCAGCACCGTTTGCCCAAAGTATTGATCCCTCTTCGTTATTGGCTTTTTATTTACCTGTGTTATTCGTATTTGCTGTTGGATATCAAATTAATCGATATTTTGGTGCTAAAACTCAACAGCGCAGTGATGCGAGTGCTGTTTTTGCATTAGGCTGCAGTTATTCCAACACTGTGATTGTGGGCTTGCCTGTTATCACCGCCGCATTGGGTAAAGCAATGATTGGTTCGATATTCATGATCATTACCTTTCATAGTGCCATTTTATTTGCGCTGACTTTTGTATTGGCCGCTCGTTCGCAACAGCAAGGATTTTCGTGGCGCAACTTTACTCGCTCTATGGTGTTTAATCCGGTGGTATTAAGTATAGGACTTGGGATTATAGCCAATGGACTCAATATAAGGTTAGGCCAACAACTTGATGATGGGTTAGCATTATTAGCGAAACCGGCTCTGGCTTGTGCTTTATTTGTGTTGGGTGCCAACCTTAGTTTTTATCGAATAGGCGACAATTGGCGCTTTGCCTTGCTAGCCAGTGCTGTAAAAATACTATTATTACCGGCTTTGGTTTACCTCATGGCGGATAAGGTGTTTGAGTTTTCTGCACAAAACACCATTATGTTAGTCTTGTTAAGTGCTTCACCGTTAGGTGTCAATGCGTATTTTATTGCGACAGAGATTAAACAATATGAATCAACCTTAGGGAGCACAGTGGTGTTATCAACCTTGTTATCAGTATTGAGTTACAGCTTATGGCTGGCATGGTTGATTTAGTGTGGGTAAAATAGACAATAAAAAAACCAGCAACATTGCTGGTTTTTTTGCATAACACAGTGACTATTCGTCGGCGTGATCGCAAGTGTCGTTGGTGCAGTGTCCATAAAGATACAAACTGTGGTGAGTCAGTTTTATATTATGACGCATAGCAATTTCGTCCTGGCGGCGTTCAATCACTTCATCAGAAAACTCAATCACTTTGTCACAAGTTAAACACACCAAATGGTCATGGTGTTGTTGTGTCGACATTTCAAATACGGCTTTGCCACTTTCAAAATGGTGACGATTAAGGATCCCGGCATCGTCAAATTGGTTTAATACTCGATATACCGTTGCTAAGCCAATTTCTTCGCCAACCTCAAGTAGTTTTTTATACAAGTCTTCCGCACTGATATGCTGATTCTCAGGCTCTTGCATCAGTTCTAGGATTTTAACTCGCGGCAGCGTTATTTTTAATCCGGCTTTTTTTAGCGCTTGATTTCCATCTGTCATTGCTAATCTCTTGATTGCAGAACCCATCGGTTCATCGGTGGATAATCTAATCATTATATGTCTTGAATATAAAAACATAAACCTCTTAACGCGCTTAATCAACCTATATGAAGAATATTTAGTAAAACATTTACTTAAGTTGATAGTATTTACGTGATATTGCTTAAATATCATCAGTAAACTTACTAATACTAAGGGATTATTGCACCTATAAGATGTAGGGTTATGATGAGACTATGTGATCTGTAGATGAAAAATGTTGCTTATTGGTCGTAGAGTTTAATGATATCGCCCGATAAAGTGTTAATGTTAAATTATAGCAATATGTGAATCATAACAACAATAAAGGACGTAACATGTACCGGCAAATTGTGGTACTGACCGGCGCGGGGATTTCAGCTGAGTCAGGCATTAAAACTTTTCGTGATCAACATGGTTTATGGGAGGAACATCATATAGAGGATGTTGCCACACCCGAGGGGTATGCCCGTGATGTCGAGTTGGTTGAACGTTTTTATAATTCACGTTGGCAGCAACTCCACAGTGGCGAAGTGTTACCCAATGCAGCCCATGAAGCGTTAGCCAAACTGGAAGCTGAATTTGATGGTGAATTACTCGTCATTACTCAAAATGTTGATGATTTACATGAGCGAGCGGGGTCTCGTCGGCTATTACATATGCATGGTGAATTATCAAAAGGCCGTTGCCCACAATCATTACAAACGTTTGTATTACGCGAACCTTTTGGCGTAGATAATTGTTGCACCTGTTGTATTCCGGGTAAACGCTTACGTCCACACATTGTATGGTTTGGTGAAATGCCCTTTGGTATGGATAGAATTCATGATGCATTAGACCATTGTGATTTATTTATCGCCATTGGTACATCGGGAACTGTCTATCCTGCCGCAGGTTTCGTCGATTCAGCAAATCATCATGGTGCACAAACGGTTGAAGTTAATTTATTGGCGGCAGACAGGCACAGTCAATTTCAGTATCATTTAACCGGTAAAGCGGGGGAGATTGTGCCAAAGTTAGTGGACAAAATTCTAGCAGGCGAGGTGATTGGCAGTGACTCAGGGGAGTGACATCTTAAGCTCAAAAGGGACTCATGCTAAGGTCGCAATTATTATGCGTGGTTTACCAGGGAGCGGTAAGTCATATTGGGTTGAACATTTTATTGGTTTATTAGGCATTGAACAGTCTATGCATATTCGCCAATACGGTTACTTTTCAACCGACAGTTATTTTTATGTAGAAGGTGAATACCAATTTAATCCACAAAAGTTAGCTCAATATCATCAAGCCAATTTAACTGCTTTTATTCATGCTTTAGCACGCCAAGAACCTGTGGTCATTTGTGATAATACCAATGTGGCTAAATGGGAGTTTATGGCTTACGAAGCGGCGGCAAATGCGTTAGGGTATCAGGTTCGCGTCGTGTTAGTGGGTCAACCTAAAAATGCTGAACATCAACAATTATGCGCTGAGCGTAATCGTCACCATGTCCCTTTAAGCCATATTAAAAAAATGGGTCATTTGTTTGAAATAACCGAGTAATTAAGCATTAAAAAAGGCGCTAAAAGCGCCTTTTTTGTACCATTTTCAATGTATTATTGCGGCGTAACCGGGGTAGTAAGGTCAATGCTATAAATAGCAAAACCTGATACAACATCATCGGTTGTGGGTAACTTCACCATTTTACGTTGTTGATTTTCTTCAACAAACTTATCAGCTAGTTCGCTATCTTGCGTTTCAAAACGAATGTCTAATGCAACGGTTGCATTGTCGATGGTTTTAAAGTCCCAGTTGTAGTCAGCAGATGGGTCAACCATTGCATCATATCCGCCAGTCGCATTAGGTTGTGATTGGTCAGTGATATAAGCAGATAACGCATCACGGTTGGTATCTGGTAGTTCAAGCACTACGTGATCAGAACCTGTGCCTGCAAATGAGCCACCAAACGCGCGGTAGTTATTTGACGCAACAATAAATGACATTTCTGCTAATTGGTCACCGGTGATCACATTGCCTTCATCATCAGTGTAAGCTAAATCAACAATACGATTAGCATCAGCATTAACCACTTCACAGCTACGGTCAAACTTGCTTGGTTGAGTCACGTCAATTTTATACGTTAAGCCATCGATAACATCAAAGTTGTACGTTGGGTGACCAGCACGATTAATTAAGTTTTGTGGAGTACTGACTGTTGGGTCAATTTGGTTAAATTGGTTGGCTGAACATTCTAGCCAATCTTTTAACTCTGCACCGGTCGCTTTTACTGCAACCATAGTATTTGGGTAAAGGTATAAATCAGCCGCGTTTTTGTATGACAAGTTACCCGCAGGCACTTGCACATATTGGCTTGCATCACCTTCAGCATAACGACCACCGGCTTTAAATGGCGCAGAAGCAGACAGAATCGGTAAGTCTTTTAAATCATCGGTGATTAAGGCTTTAACGCGCGCAATTTGAGCATTTGATACAATTTGAACCGTAGGATCATCTTGTACTAATGTTAAAAAGCTATACATGTCAGCAGCTGCAACACCAATGGGTTGGCTTACATATTCAATCGTACCGTTATGTTCTACTTCAATTGCATCACGTAAACTGTCTTCACCATCAACTAAAGCCACTTTGTTGGTGTTGTCGTAAATTGGACGTGCAATTGCTGTTGACTCTTCATGAATGACAGTCCATTTGTCTTCAACTTGGCGTAATACTAAGTCAACGACACCAAGGTTATCACCCCAACGACCAGGCATAACTGCAGGAACGCCGTTTAACAGGCCTTTCTCTACGTCAGTGTTCGGTAAGTCGCTATAAGTTGCTGATGGAAAAACCGAATGGCTATGACCGAAGAAGATGGCATCAATGCCATCAACATTGGTTAACGCGTAAGTTGCGTTTTCAGCCCATGGATCACCAGGGTTTTCACTTGAGCCAATACCTGAATGTGGAATAGCTAAAATAATATCAGCGCCTTCAGCTTTCATTTGAGGCACAAATTTATTGGCAGCTTGAACAATACCTAATACTTCGACTTTTCCGTCTAAGTTAGCTTTATCCCATTGAAGGATTTGAGGGGGCACGAAACCGATATAACCAATTTTTATGGTGTGCTCGTTACCTGCAACGTCAGTAACGACTTTATCTTTGATGATATATGGGGTAAACATGTTTTCATTAAATAACACATCATCCCAACAGCCGTCTTTGTCAGCACAAATTACGTTAGCATTAATATAAGGGAAGTTAGCACCGCCTAATGATTGCTCTAAAAATGATAAACCGTAATTAAATTCGTGGTTACCAATATTGCCGACTTCATAATCAAGCGTGTTCATCGCTTTATAAACTGGGTGGGTATCGGTAAGTATATCGTTTTCAGTTTTGAATTTATTTGCAATATAGTCACCCATCGGACTACCTTGTAATAAATCACCGTTATCGACTAATACTGAGTTTGTGACTTCAGCACGAGCAGCATTGATTAGGCTTGCTGTGCGCACAAGGCCAATGGTTTTATCTTCACTACCTGAATAATAGTTATAATCCATCATATTAGTATGAAGATCAGTAGTTTCCATGACGCGTAAATTAATATCTGCGCTAACAACACTTTTGTTATCGTTGTCAGAGTCACAAGCTGTCATGCCCATGGCGCCAGCAATAACAACGGCTAGTAGTTTTTTATTTAACATATTTGTCTCTCTGTTTTTTGACCCCGAGGCGTACTTTTTTGTTTTTGCCTCATACGTAGAGTTAACATTTGTTATCAATATTGATGACAAAGTGAAAACACTGAGCGAGTATAAACATGATAAGTGAATAAATTGTGATGAAGCGCCAATTTAATTTAAATAAAAGGTGCGTTTGCTCAATTATTCGGCGTTATTGGTGCTGTGAAGTACTTAATGATGACGTTAAATAAAAGAATTAGCGGTGGATACATTAAACACTATGTTTAGCATTTATGATTGGTTATGAATTTAATTAATATAATAAAATGGCGGTGTTAATTTTTGTTTTGAATATATATTCATTTAGATTGTTGTTATATTCGCAGCGACATCATTGTCACTGCGAATATAAATATAACTTAAGTTAATGATGGCTTATTTTAAAAAGCCTCTGCTGCGTAATAAAGGGTCAATACCTGCTTCTTTCCCTCTAAACTCTATGTAAAGCTCCATAGGATCTGCGCTCCCCCCTTTCGACAAAATATTATCGCGGAATTTTTGTGCGGTGATAGGATCAAATATGCCGTTTTCTTTGAATGCTTCAAACGCATCTGCGCTAAGAAGATCAGACCATAGATAGCTGTAATAACCTGCTGAGTATCCGCCAGCAAATATGTGCGAGAAATATGTACTGCGGTATCTTGGGGCTATTTCATTAATTAAGGCCATTTTGTCTAATGATGCCTGTTCAAATTTTGCAGCATCTCGAAGGGTGTTATCTTCCAATGAATGCCAATCCAAATCTAAGTATGTTGCAGCCATGTATTCTACAGTGGCAAAACCTTGGTTAAATTGACTCGCAGCCTGGATCTTTTCAATTAATGATTGTGGGATGACTTCACCGGTTTGATAGTGTGTTGCAAATTGCGCTAACACTTCAGGTTGTGTCATCCAATATTCCATGACTTGAGAAGGAAACTCGACATAATCTCGCGGCACGGCGGTGCCCGATTGTGATCGATATTTCACATCAGATAACATCCCATGTAAAGCATGTCCAAATTCATGGAATAGGGTACTTGCTTCATCAAACGTTAATAAAGCTGGCTCATTACCCGCAGGGCGAGGGAAGTTAAGCACATTAACGACAATGGGTTTAGAGTCAACACCATTCATATTGTACTGTTGACGATACACATTCATCCAAGCGCCACCACGTTTACTTGGACGGACAAAATAGTCGCCCATAAACACTGCCATCAGGCTACCGTCTTTATCGTAAACTTCCCAAGTGCGAACATCTGGGTGATATGTTGGCAAGTCATCACGCTCTTTAACGGTTATCCCATATAAACGGTTAGCAGTATAGAAAACGCCTTTTAAGGTGTTGTTAAGCGTAAAGTAAGGCTTAGTTTGTTGCTCATTAAAGTCGTATTTAGCGACACGGATTTTGTCTGAGTAATACCACCAATCCCAAGGTTGGATGGTTATGTCAGCACCTTGAGCATCAACCAAAGCCTGCATGTCGCTGACTTCATTGTTGGCTTTCTTAATTGCTGCAGGCCACACTTTATCAAGTAACTTGTATACGTTATCTGGGGTTTGTGCGGTGCGATCTTCGAGTACAAAGTGGGCATGGCTCTTATAGCCCATAAGTTGAGCAACTTCAGCACGTAATGCCGCTACCTGAGCTAAAATAGCTTTGTTATCGTGTTCGTTATTATTATTCGCTTTTGAGATATAAGCATTATATATCTTCTCGCGTAACGCTCGGTTATCGGCATAAGTTAAAAATGGCGTAATTGAAGGACGGTTTGTGGTAAATATCCATTTCCCCGGATGCCCTAGACGAGTCGCTCTGCGCGCAGCTGTGTCGATCACATCTTTTGGCAGCCCTGATAATTGCTCTGGCTTATCGAGGATTAATTGAAATGCATTGGTTTCAGCAAGTACATTATCACCGAAACTCAGGTTTAATTTACCAATTTGCTCATTTAAATCGCGTAATTTAATTTTATCTTCTGCCGATAAATTGGCACCGCCTCGAGTAAAGGCACGGTAAGTATCGCCGAGTAACTTAGCTTCTGCACTATTGAGTGATAGGCTTTCGCGTTGGTCATAAACGGCTTTGACTCGTTTAAACAACTTATCGTTTAGGTAGATATCATCTTTTGAGGCCGAAAGTTTTGGCGAAATTTGTTTAGAGATATCTTGTAGAGCCTCGTTTGTATTCGCGCTAGTTAAGTTAAAAAACACATATGTGACTCTTGTTAATAAATCGCCAGAAAACTCCATTGCTTCGATGGTGTTGGCAAATGTTGGTGCCTGAGGATTATTTGCAATCACCGATATTTGTTGTTGTAGTTCTGCAATACCGGCCTCAAAAGCGGGTAAAAAGTCATCTGGGGTAATACTGGCAAAGTCTGGAATGTCAAAGAAGGTGCCATAAGGCTTAAAAAATGGATTATCAGCGTGTTGTTGTTTTATTTGCTCTGCTGTTAATGGCACTTCTGTTGAAACGTGTTGGGTTGACGAAACAGAACATGCATTTAGTGCGAAGATTAACGCAATGCTGGCGACAATAGGTTTAAGGGTTGCTCCCTTCATAAGGTGTCCTCTTGATTAGGTTTTCTATCCTCAATAATGAGCAATAAAATGTGAGTCGTTATTGTTTTGGTTTTTACGGTCAACATTTTACTTATTTAGACGTGAAGATGATGAAGATAGATGTAAAGATTTTGCTTAGTTTGTAACAAAAAAACCGAGCAACCTAGGTTGCTCGGTTTTCATTGGCCGATTTGTCGATCGTTCAGAGCTTATAATCGTGCCATTAATGACCGATTGCCGCTGAGCCTGCACGTCTTGGGTCTGACGCCCCAAAAATACCTTGTTCAGTCACCATAATGGACTGAGTGCTGCCAATCGATTGTTGAGTTTTTACGTGATGCCCTTTTGCTTCTAACAGTGAAATGGTATCACGGTTTAACGTATGTTCAGCCCATATAAAGTCTGGCTGCCATTGGTGATGGATACGTGCCGCTGCGGTGGCTTCTGCAATATTCAATTTATGGTCAATCACATTCATAATGATTTGTAAGGTAATGTTGATAATACGTGAACCACCAGGGCTACCTGTCACGATGAAGGGTTTTCCATCTTTCATTACAATGGTTGGGCTCATTGAGCTTAATGGGCGTTTATTGCCTTGTACGGCATTGGCGTCACCACCAATTAAGCCGTATCCATTTGGCGTTCCCGGTTTTACCGAAAAGTCATCCATTTCATTGTTGAGTAAAATACCGGTGCCTTTTGCGACTAAACCTGAGCCATAGCTAAAGTTAAGGGTGTACGTATTAGCAACAGCGTTGCCCCATTGGTCAACAACAGAGTAATGAGTCGTTTGATCGCTTTCATAACCTGCAAGTTTACCCGGTTTAATTTCACTGCTTGGGGTGGTTTTGTTTATCGCGATTTTATCGGCAATAGAATTGGCATATTCACGGCTAATTAATTGTTTTACTGGCACAGTAACAAAATCAGGGTCGCCTAAAAATTCACTGCGATCAGCATAGGCATACTTCATGGTTTCAGCCATAAGGTGTAGCGTATTTGCCGTATTGTGTCCTAACTGATCAATGGGGAATTTTTCGAGGACGTTGAGCATTTCAATAATATGAATACCGCCTGATGACGGTGGCGGCATAGAGACGATTTCGTAACCACGATAATTGCCGCGCACAGGTTCACGTTCAACCACTTTGTAGTTTGCTAAATCTTGCAAACTCATTACGCCACCGGCTTCTTTTACCGCCGCAACGATTTTCTTCGCCGTTTCACCTTGGTAAAAACCTTCGCTACCTTTCTGGGCAATGAGTGATAACGAGTGCGCGAGTTCTGGCTGCTTTAAAATTTCATCCACCTGATAGTCACTGCCATCAGCATGGTAAAAAATTTCAGCAGAGCTTGGCCATTGCGCAATGCGTGATTTTAAGCCGCTTAAAGAATTCGATAAATCAGAGGTGACAACAATGCCGTCTTTGGCTAACTTTATTGCTGGTGCAATGACTTGTTTTAAACTCATGGTGCCGTATTTTTGTCTTGCAAGTTCCATCCCCATGACGGTACCTGGCACACCCACCGCTAAACCATGTTCACGGCTTAGTTTATCAACGGCGTTACCTTGTTCATCTAAAAAGATATCTTTATGAGCTTTGCTGGGCGCTGTTTCACGGTAATCTATCGCGATGGTTTTATTTTGTTCGGCTAAGTGCACTAACATAAAGCCGCCGCCGCCAATGTTACCTGCGCGTGGCAAGGTGACGGCGAGGGCATATCCGACCGCAACAGCGGCATCAACAGCGTTACCGCCTTGCTTTAAAATATCAACACCAATTTGGCTGGCGATAGCTTCTTGGCTTGAGACCATGCCATGTTTGGCATAAATTGGCTGGGCGGTTGCCATTTCGCTGAAAATAGAGGTTTCATTAGCATAAGAAGGTGTACTATTTAGCGCGGGGTTGCACAAGGTGATAGATAATGCGGCGCTAAGTAATAAGGGTTTCAATTTAGGGAGTCGTTTCACGATCTTTCCTTGGTGTTGATTTATTTGATTAAGTTGTAAAACATGCCACATGATCGCGACAATTGGTATGAGAATGTAGGCCAATCTATTTAAGCATTAACGGGTAGGTATCGGTGAAAAATAACGAGACGTTAGTTTATCAATTCAGATTTATTAATACCATTAGTGAAATAACAAAAATTCAATGGAATGAATATTTTGATGCTAGTCAACCGTTTACGCGTCATGAATATTTATCCGCTTTAGAATTAAGCCAATGTGTAAGCCATAAAACCGGCTGGCAACCGCATCATCTGGTGGTGAGTCAAGATGATACGATTGTAGCGTTAATGCCGTTGTATATTAAAACCCATTCTTGGGGCGAATACGTCTTTGATTGGGCGTGGGCTGAAGCGTATGAGCGTAATCAATTAGACTATTATCCTAAACTGGTGAGTAGTATTCCTTTTACGCCAACAACGGGTGCTCGTATTGGTTTTTTGCCTACGTTAAGCAATGGTGAAAAACAGCATGTCACTTCAGAAATCATTACAGTAATAAAGCAGCAATTAAGCGAGCGGCAATGGTCTTCTTGGCATGGATTATTTAGCCATAAAGCTGAACATACCCTGTGGGCAAATACCGGCATTATTCAGCGCCATGGATGCCAATTTCATTGGCGTAATAATGGTTATGTGGACTTTAATGATTTTTTAAGCAGCATGAACTCCAGAAAACGCAAAAATATCACCAAAGAGCGTGCGCAAATACAAAAGGCGCAATTACGCTTTACCTTTGTCAATGGAACTAACGCCACCGATGAGCAATGGCAAGGTTTTGTTCGCTGTTATCAACGGACTTACCTAAAGCGATCGGGTCATCAAGGGTATTTGTCTGCAGATTTTTTTAAGTTAGTCGCCCAAACAATGGGGGAGTCAATCAGATTATTAATGATTCACAATACACAAGATGAGTTGGTGGCATCAGCGCTTTACTTTGTTTCAAACACCCATTTGTACGGTCGTTACTGGGGGGCGCTGAGCGATTACGATGGTTTGCATTTTGAAGCCTGTTATTATCAAGGCATCGAATATGCAATTGCTAATCAACTAAGTGTGTTTGATGCTGGCGCGCAAGGTGAGCATAAAGTGGCAAGAGGTTTTTATCCGGTAGCGACTTATTCAAGCCATGTGATTAATCATTCTGCATTTAGTGATGCCATTGCAGATTTTTGTCAGCAAGAGCAAGCACACATTAAATTGTATATTGAGCAAATGACGCAACAGTTACCCTATAAAACCAGTAATTAATCTCGTTTTTGGGTGTTAATCCAGCGCGAGCCACACACCTACGAGCATCATTAAGCTGCCAGCGATACGGTTCATCCAGCGGATATTATCGCCGCGGCTTAAAAACAAACGTAAGCTTTTGCCGCCGCTGGCATAGGCCAACATCGATACACTTTCGGTTATCATAATAATACCCAGCAACACACCAAGTTGCGGACCAACTGGATTGTCGACATTGATAAACGGTGGCAATAACGAAATCATAAATGCCCAACCTTTCGGGTTGGCAATGGCAGTAATAAACCCCTGGCTTATTAAGCTTGCTCGGCGGGTGTTCACTTGTGTACTGTCAATGACTGCCATTTTGCCTTTGGCGCGCCACATATTAATACCGATATAAATTAAATAACCGCCACCCACCCACTTCAGTAAATCAAATACCTGTGGGTAATTAAGCATAATACTCGCTACACCTAGCACGGCTGCAATGGCCACTAATGCCACACCGACCAGTTCACCTAGCATCATCCATAAGGTTTTGCGTACTCCAACACTCATGCCCAGTGTCATGGCTAAGGTCATGCACATACCAGGGGTGATGGAGACAAAAAAGAAGGTAGGAATAAACACGGCAAGTACGGCGTAATCAGGCATTGGCGTCAATTATCAATAACAGAATGTGGCCAAGTGTAATGGCCTAAAATGATAAAAACCAGCAATTTGCTGGTTTTTATGTATCAAATTATACCGATTGCTTACAACACACCTCGTTTGATTTGGTCGCGTTCAATAGATTCAAATAACGCTTTAAAATTACCCTCACCAAAGCCCAAGTTATTTTTACGTTGAATGATTTCAATAAAAATAGGGCCAAATAAGTTTTTAGTGAAAATTTGCAGTAAATAACCTTCTTCGTCACCATCAACTAAGATTTGATGATGCTTAATACGCTCACGGTCTTCAGTGACCTGCGGTAACTTCTCAAAAATAGTGTCGTAATATTCAGGAATAATATCTAACGTTTGTATTGATGTGCCTTCCATCGCATCTAAAGATGCCACAATATCTCGGCTTCTAAAGGCTAAATGTTGTACGCCAGGGCCGTTATATTCACCTAAATATTCATCGATTTGGTTGTTGTTATTGCCTTTACCCTCATTGATTGGGATACAGAAACTGCCATCGGGAGAACGTAATGCATAAGATACTAATGCTGTTTGTACGCCGCTAATGTCAAAATATCGCACTTCGGTAAAGCCAAAGATATCCTTATAAAAGTTAGCCCATTTTTCCATGGTACCTTTGTAGACATTGTTGGTTAAGTGGTCGACTTCCATAAAGCCTTTTTCGGGCGTGACAACCGGTTGGTCTAAATCGATAAAGTCAGTTTGATAGATATTGTTTTGCTCACCAAAGGTGTCGATGAAATAAATTAAGCTGTCGCCAATACCGTAAATGGCCGGGTAGGGCATGTCTTTGTTTGCATCATCAGCGGGTTTTGCACCACGATTAACTGCTTCTGTGAACGCAAAGTTAGCATCCTCAACGCGCCAGCCCATTGAGCAAATTGCTGGGCCGTGTGATTTAGCAAATTCAGCTGAAAAACCACTACGGTTTTTATTGAGCAAAAAGTTAATGTCGTTTTGTTTGTAGTAGACGATGTCGTTATTTTTGGCTTTTTTTAACATCGAAAAACCAAAATCAATAAAGACCTGGTGCATATATTGAGTATCTGGGCTGGAAAATTCAGTAAATTCGATACCTAAAAGCCCCAGTGGATTAAGTTCGCTAGCCATTTTGTTTTCCTTTATTTTCTGTCAACACGCCATCACTCTTTGGTGACTTGGGTTAGTTAAATTACATCTTAGTTTTCTAACCAAGAACGGTTGTAGTCAGCACTCATGCAATGTTTAACATGGGTGGTTAAATTGAGTGGGGCGAAGGTATCGACCATCACTGCGTATTCGTATGTTTCTGTTTTACCAATTGATGCTTCTGTACGGCCTGGTTGTGGGCCATGTGGCACCCCTTTTTGATGCAGCGTCATGTAACCGGCTTCAATACCAGTGCGGCTCATAAAGTCACCGTCAACGTAATAAAGCACTTCGTCACTGTCGATATTGTTGTGGTAATAAGGTGCCGGGATCGACTTAGGGTGAAAGTCATAAGGGCGTGGCACAAAATTGCAAATAACAAAGTTGTGTGCACTAAAGACTAAGTGCTCAGACGGCGGTAAATGAATTTTGCCAACTTTGGGGGCGTACTCGCTAATATTAAACGCCCAGGGATACACACAACCGTCCCAACCGACTAAATCGAATGGATGCCATTGCAACATCATTTGCTGGTAGCGCTCGCCAAATTTACACACTAAGGCAAACTCACCTTTTTCAACTACGGCATCGGTTAAGGTTGGGGTGCGAATATCACGCTCGCAATACGGCGCCGACTCAAGCATTTGGCCGTATTCATTTCGAAAGTGTTTTGGTACTTCCACCATTGACGATGATTCAATCACAAACAAGCGTACGTTTTGATAATCGTTAAAGGTTAATTGGTAAGTAGTACCGCGCGGAATAATCAAGTAGTCCCACTTTTTGGTGTTAATCACGCCGTATTCGCTTAACAGTTTGCCTTCGCCCTCGTGGATAAAAACCACCTCATCGGCATACGCGTTGCGGTAAAACGCATTTGTAGGCTCTGTGACCTTAGCGGTATACATGGCGACATCGTTATTAAAAAAGATTTTATTACGTGCGCTAAAAAAATTGCCCTGACAATCGGCCTGGCGAGAGTCGAGTTTATAGTTTTGAATTAATGGGTCTTGCCATTGCTCGCCATGACTTAACGCGTATGGTTTAACATCAATCGCTTTGGTTGGCATATTATGGTGATATTTATTGGAATAAATATTTGAAAACCCATGAGTTGAGAACAACTCTTCGCGGTAAAGCTCACCATTGTCTTTTTCGAAAGCGATGTGACGCTTTGGCGGCACTTGACCTTGTTTAACATAGAATGGCATTTGATTGTCCTCTGACTCATCGACAGCATGTGACGTGGCTGAGTGTTAATTATTGTTATGGCCTAATCGTACTGGGCAAACCAATATGTGATCTTATTAACAATTTAGTGGTAAAGATCAACAAAAAAAAGAATAATAAATAACTTGTCTTAATCAAATTATTAGATTGTCTTGTTGGCTTTACATAAGTGTATTGATAACAAGACACAGGAGTGGGTATGCGGATTGATATTGATGCGTTTAATGTTCTGCAAGTCCTTGTAGAAGAAGGGAGTTTTTCTAAAGCATCTGAACGTTTACATAAAGCGCAATCGGCGGTGAGCTACCAGGTTAAGAAGTTAGAGCAACATTTAGGGGTGACATTATTTAATCGCGATAATTACCGAGCTGAGTTAACGCCTGAGGGTAAAGTCATTTTGGCTGAAGGCCAGCGACTATTGCAGCATTTGGCCAATATAGAACATTTAGCCAGCCGTTATAGTCAGGGCTGGGAGCCAAAGCTTGAATTAGTGATTGATGGCGCGTTACCTATGGAGCCCATCATGAGCGCATTAAAGTTGATGTCAGAGCATAATATCCCCACCAAAATTCAGTTAAATATGGAGTTCTTAGGTGGTGTGCAACATCGATTTGAGCGCGATCAAGCAGATCTGATGTTAGTGAAAGATTATCGTACAGGGCCGTCTTATCATCCTAAGCCCTTGCCGACGATAACCAGCGTGTTGGTGGCTTCTCGATTGCATCCATTGAGTCAACGACAAGGCATTAAATTGCCTGAGCTACAACAACATGTAGAGCTCACCATTGAGGATTCATCACCTGATAAACGTGCCCGCGATGAAATGCAATTTGGCGGTGATAAAGTGTTTTATCTTTCGGGCTTTATTATGAAAAAAAATGCCTTACTAAAAGGTTTGGGTTTTGGCTGGATGCCCGATTTTTTAATCACTGAAGAATTAGCCAATGGTGAGTTAATGGCAATTGATTTTATTGGCGGCAATCGTTTTCGTTTTACCCCACAATTGGTGTCAACATTAGACCGACCATTAGGCCGAGCAGGGCAATTATTTACTGAACTTATCTTGCAAGAATTTGCGTTATATCAACAGCAACAAACAGGATTAAGCGGGGCAGGCTTAGGTTAATTAAGTGATATCAATCCCTAAGACATATTATGTCGCAAAGTTTCCATAGGAATGACAGTAACATCTTGTTAACCTAATGTATTAATATCGTCCGTGTAACGCTTAATCAGCCACACTCATTTTAAAGGAGCAAAAAATGACCAGAAAATGTCACGAGGTCGACTACGAAATTATTGGTTCAAGTATGCAATTAGTTGAAATTGAATTAGATCCCCATGAAGCTGTGGTCGCTGAAGCTGGTGCGATGACATATTTAGAAGAAGACATCGCGTTTGAAGCCAAAATGGGGGATGGTTCTGAACCTGAATCTGGCTTTTTTGGTAAATTATGGGGTGCTGGAAAACGAGCCATTTCGGGTGAGGGCATTTTTATGACTCACTTTACTAACGAGGGTGGCCGTAAACGTAAAGTGGCTTTTTCTGCCCCTTTTCCAGGTACTGTTTTAGCTATCGATCTTGCAGAGCATAATGGTGAACTGATTTGCCAAAAAGACAGCTTTTTAGCTGCTGCGTTGGGGACTCAAGTCACGATGAAGTTTAATAAACGACTTGGTGTGGGTTTTTTCGGCGGTGAAGGTTTTATTTTACAAAGTCTTAAAGGCGATGGAATGGCGTTTGTGCATGCGGGTGGCACCTTAATTAAAAAAGAGCTACGCGGCGAAACCTTACGAGTTGATACCGGCTGTTTAGTGGGTTTTACCCCTGGGATTGACTATGATATTCAGCGTGCAGGTTCATTAAAATCTATGGTGTTTGGTGGTGAGGGCTTATTCCTCGCGACATTACAGGGTCATGGTACTGTGTGGCTGCAAAGCTTACCGTTTTCTCGCATGGCTGACCGTATTATTGCACATGCACCTTCAAGTGGAGGAAAGGATCAAGGCGAGGGTTCTGTGCTCGGTGGGATCGGACGTATGATTAATTAACTTTAGGTTTGATAAAAATAAGGTGACTGAATTCAGTCACCTTATTTTTTATGTTTTATTTTAAATCACTGACCTAACATGACAATATGGGTAAATTCATTAGCTGTGACAGGTTGTACACTTAACCGTGCACCTTTGGTGACCAATACCATGTCCTGTAAAGCTGGGTCACTTTTGAGTTGCTGTAAACTGACGATATGATTGAGTTTTGCAGTAAATTGAATATCCACTTGCCACCATCGCGGTGAAACGGGATCTGACTTAGGGTCAAAGTAACGAGATTGCGGCTCAAATGCACTCTCGTCAAGTTTAGGCTGACTAACAACAGTGGCAACACCGACAACGCCTGGCACTTTGCAGCTTGAATGGTAAAACAATACTTGATCACCAAGGCTGATTTGATCACGGATAAAATTCCGTGCTTGGTAATTTCGAATACCTTGCCAAGCCATTGTATGATTTGGGCTGTCTCGCAAATCATCAATACTGACGTCATCGGGTTCGGACTTCATTAACCAATATTTCATGGCTGACTCTTTTAAATTCAATATTGTGGTTCATATTATCATCCACACACTAAAAAGCCGACAACATGTTGTTATCGGCTTTACGGTAAGAGGTTGTTTACACTGGTTTGGTAACGACTGTTTGACCAATTGGGGTCAAACTCAATAGGGCTAACTTAATATGCTGTATTGCAAATGGGATACCAATGATAGTGACAAAACAGGCAAGTGCATGGGCTAAATGACCAATCGCCAACCAAATACCAAAGAATAAAAACCAAATAACATTACCGATTAACCCTAAGCTGCCAGTACCAAGATCTTCATGACCAGTTAAATGTTTGCGGTTAACGCTTTCTTGTCCAAATGGCCAAAACGCCATTTCACCAATCACAAAACATGCACGACCAAATGGAATACCGATAATACTGATAAAGCATAATAATCCGGCAAGCCACCAGGCTAAACCCATTACAAAACCACCTAAAACAAACCATGCAATATTAAACAGTAAACGTAAAAGTGACATTGTTTTTCCTTATTGATATCTAAAAATACATAACGGGTACTTCACTGAATTAAGTATAACGTAGCGATATTTATGCCAAAATTGTAAGTTATTGATTATATTTGTTTTGTTTTGTTTTTAAATAAGAGTTTAAGGATCATGTTAGTGAAATTACAAAATCAATCGGTAAGTTTTATCATTTATTAGTTAAAATACTCATATCAAGGATTAAGAGATCGCCAATGTTCGCTATAAGCCCCGTTCAGCCAATGCTATTTGAGCAAAGACCTATCTTTGTCAAGCGAGATGATTTATTACATCCTGACTTTAGCGGTAATAAAGCTCGTAAGTTTTATCATTTTTTATCGCACGATTTTGGGCATATTACTCGACTTGTTGCCTCGGGTTCTGCCCAGGCAAATTCGTTATATTCGATGTCAGTGTTGGCCAAACAACAAGGTTGGCAATTTGATTATTATGTCAGTCATATTAGTGATTTTATTCTCCAGAACCCAAATGGAAATTATGCAGCGGCCATTGCCAATGGCGCTAATATTATTGATGTCAGCCAACTTAACCTAGGTAATCAATATCAGCAGATGCATTTAGATGACGTCGTACAATATATTGTTGCATCAGAGTACGCTAACGAAAACTCATTGCTACACATCCCTGAGGGAGGACGCTGCGAGTATGCTGAAACCGGTGTCGCCATATTAGCGACAGAGATGATTGACTGGGCACAACTACGTAACACCAAAGAGTTAAAAATATTCTTACCCTCGGGAACGGGTACTACAGCAGCGTATTTAAATAAGCAGGTGATGCAGCAATTGGTAAGCAATAATAGTAAAGGTATCAATATTGAGGTGTTAACCTGCAGTACGGTTGGCGGGGATGATTATTTACGTCAACAATTTTCGCAATTAGTTACTCCAGAGTATTTTCCAACCATAGTGAATGACGGACGAAAATACCATTTTGGCAAATTAACTCAGCGTTGTTTCGATATGTGGCAGACGGTTTGTCGCTCAGGGATTGAGTTTGAATTGTTGTACGATCCGGTGGGTTTTTTAGTATTAAAACATTATTTACAGCAACATCCGCACTGGGACGGTGACATCTTGTATGTACATCAGGGTGGTGTATTAGGTAATCAAACCATGTTACCTAGGTATCAGCGTAAATTTGGTCATATTGGCTAAATCAGAAAGTGGCTTACCGTTAACAAAGAAAAAGTTAACGTTAGAGTTAGTGAGATGTAACAAGGGGAGGTTCATTTTGCTCTGTTTTAATAAACATCGGTAAGTAAGAGGAGAATACCGAGAAATGAGTTTATTAAATAACAGAGCAAATGATTAACGCTAGGCGTTAGGAGTATTACTTATTTGCAGTAATTAACCATTTCATGAAGTTTAGTGCTTCAGTACGTTTTGAAAAGGTTTTTTTGTTTTTACCTTGGCTGTCGGTAAAAGCAATTGAGTTTTTGTTTGACGAAATTGAGTTAACTGGAAAACTAACTGAAATTTCATGTCCGTTAATGTTGTATGACATATGCCACACTCCTTATTTTTGCTAATCACCCTTGGGTGAGTAAATTGTTCAATAAAATATCCTTGGCATTTTTAGTGGTGCAAAAGATTAACTTGTCGAGATTTAACTTAACCTATTCTGAACTCACTAATCAAGTGTTGTGATATAAATAGTTGATTAACGTCAGTTTAACTTGTGACCACCAGGGATGATCCGCTTTAACTTCACAACTAAAATATTACGTTTTCACTTAACTTAATAAGTTGAACATAATTATATGACAACAAAATGACCATAAAAGTTTGTTTTTTGAGTAATACAAACATTGGCCGCTAAGGTCATTAACCATGTACAGAAGCTTGTCTTGGGTTTACGAAGGAAGTTGAGCAGACTTTCAGGTAGGTACCAAAATTAACAAGATTTTTAAATCTGTGTAGATTCTATACTCACTTTTCATTTATAGCAACACCGTTTTTGCTAAAAAAGACAAAAGATAATCAAATTACTTGTAAAAAGTTTTTTTACATGTCGATTTTTTTGGTAAACAATTGAAAATATTGGTTTATAATTAATCTGAATTGATTTAGCAAACCCACATTAAAATGATTAAGTTGCGACAACCTCAGTTATCGCAACTTAGCCATTGCTAATGAGTTCAATTAATACAGTAAATCGCCGATAGGGTTAAGCAACTTACTGAACCCCTTAGTAAAGTACAGTGGTGCATCAACGATGGTATAACACAAACACCCTTCAGTGGTTTTAGGTGAATGTTGATGTGCTTGATCAAGCAGCATGAAATCACCAGGCTTGTAAGTGTTGTAGCAATCGCTAAATTCGCCCGCTAATAATAAGGTTAACTCAGCCCCTTTGTGGGTATGCTCTGGTATTTCTCCATTGGCTGCAATGTGCAACAAGCTTGCTCTTGCTTGTGGCTCACCAGTGTCTAAACGTAAACGACTCACCTTACCTATGCCTTGCCATGAGGCATTTATCTGTTTTCTAAATACCCGTGGTAATGCATATTGCTGCCCCTTAATGGTCACAGTGTTGTCTGCATCCTGAGGTTGTTGAATTGATTCTATGTCTAAGTTGTCTAATGTTGATGACATAAATTGGCTTAAAAGGGCACTTAGGTCAGCGTCATCAGGTTGCTTTGCTACAGTTTGTTGTTGCTCGAACTCTTGCTCAGATAGGGCAATGGTCATTTGATCGAGTTGTTGCTGACAATGGTGGCACAATTCAGCATGAGCAGAAATGGCAATCGACATCGATAATGGCAGTTCACCTTTCGCATGGAGAGACAGCAAATGCTGATCAGGGTGGTAATTAATCATAATGTTTCTCCATAAAGCTTTTTAACTTTTCTAGCCCGAGTCTAAGTCGAGATTTGACGGTACCGATAGGAATATTAAGTTTGTCTGCAAGTTCTTGTTGTGTCAGCTCTTGCATATAAATCCCTTGCACGACCTGACGTTGTAATGGTGGTAGATCTTCAACATGTTGTAACAAACTGGCTGACAGTAAAAAGTCATCATCATTATTTTCAGCATCATCAGACTCAAATAAAGGCCAAATGTCATTGCCAAATGCATCTTCACGGTTATGTTGTACTTTACGAAGCATGTCAAAACATTGGTTGCGCATGATGGTGAACACCCAAGTACTCACGGCCGCTTTGTCAGCGTTGTATAGGTGAGCTTTGGTCCATACTCGTGACATGGTTTCTTGAACGAGGTCCATGGCTAAACCTTGCTGACTTAGACGCTGTACCCCAAATGAGTTTATTTTAGGAGCAAAATGACTAAATAAGCTCGCGAAAGATCGCTTACAGCGGTTATTAGCCACTTGCATCATTAAGCGAGCAAGTTCTTCTGCCATTGGATTGGGTTCGTCTGATTTCATAGCACCACTTCGTTGATTGGACGATCTTGCAATAAGATTTCCTTTATCATAACGAGTTTGTGCGCTTTGTGATTGAACATTTTCCATTTTTTTCACTCGCATCCAGTAAAAACACAATTGAACAAGTAACTTATTGCCATTTTGCAAGCCAAAATGCAGTCTGCAAGAGGGTGTTGTTTATTCATTAATATCTTATACGCAAGGTTAAGATGTACGGATCACATTCGAGTGTTATTTTATAATGTCGAATAAAAACGATTTAGCTAACAAATGGTCATGGCTGTTTATGCATTGATACTTTTCTTTGGCACTTAAGGGGATAATTTCTAACCAACGCTGACAAACCCAGGCGATATCATTAAAGTTATCATCCGAATAATGAGCTAAGTGTTGTGGATATTGCTGCAGTAGTTGTTTAAGCGTTTTACTTAAAAACTGATCTTTTTTACGCTCTAGTGGCTTAATGTGTGGCTGTGCAGCTTGGGCTTCAATAAGATCGCTCGGCCAACTGTCTATTAATGTCACGTCGGCACGCTTTAACCCATCGTGTTCAACATCGATTTGGTTAATCGAGAAGGTTTGCTTGCCTTGAACACTAATACCTAGGAGACCATCGTCGAGGGTTTCGAAGTCGATGATCTCCGTTAACGTACCAATGGGTAAAATGGTTTTTTTGTCATCAGCAAGCATACATAACCCAAAGCCCTGTCCACTTTTGAGTGACTCAGACACTAAGCGTTTGTATCTAGATTCAAAAATACGAAGTTGCGTGTACCCTTGTGGGAGTAAGCAAATGGGCAATGGGAAAATTGGGATAATCATTACAGCCTCTGGATCATATAACAGTGCATCTGAAACATTGTACGAGTCAGCGGTTATTGTTGATCACCTTGTTGCACCCAAATGAGCTTACCTTCACTTATTGATAAGGCCGCAAGCTTATTGATAAACCGCTGTTTGATGACAGGGTCCAATATTGGGCTGCGCGATAAAATCCAAGCATATTGATTATTAGGCCCAATCACTAATGAGTCAGTGTACTGACCTTGGCTATTTTGTTCGATATCATGGATCTGATAAGCGCCGTAAAAAGGCCCAAAAAAAGACACCTTGAGTAAACCTTTGTCATCACCGTCAATAAAGTAGGCTTTGCCTTCTGCTTGGTCCCATTGCTGCTCGTCTTGTTTAAATCCTTTATTAATCACCACCACTTTGTCACCGTCAATGCGGTATTGCGCTGTCACATTGGTCATTCCACGTTCAAATGAATGATCTAGGCGGGCAATCTCATACCAGGTTCCTAGGTACTGGTTCAGTTCAAACGGCTTGACGACATCCACTGGTTCATCGATGACCGTGCAGGCTGATAGTCCAAGCAACGATAATCCGAATAATGGTAAGGCGATGAGATGGTGTAATGACTTTTTCATGGTTAACTCCGTTTTATACAACAATAGCGTTTAATGTCGACTATACGACTTAAGGGGTTGGTTTGATCTTGAATTGCCCGGTTTAATCTTATTTTGTCGGTTGTGTCATGCTTACAAAGTCCTTTTACAGGCGTTTTTTAGTATAATTAACCTGATTGTTATTTTTAGTTAGGTGGATTGTTTCATGAATAAAGTGTTAGATACGGTAGACCAACGCACCCAATTAGTCGGTGAAAACCGTTTAGAACTGTTGTTATTTCGCATTAGTTCCACACAATTATTCGCGATCAATGTGTTTAAAGTAAAAGAAGTGGTTAAGCTACCTGCAATCAATATACTACCCGGTAGTGATCCTAAAATTTATGGTGTTGCGAATATCCGTGGCGCATCCATACCTGTTATCAACTTACGCAAAGCGATAGGTTTTTCAACAATGCCTGTTACTGACGACAGTAACTTAATCATTACTGAGTACAATCGCAGTGTGCAGGCCTTTTTAGTGGGTAAAGTTGAACATATTATTAATATGACTTGGAGTGATATTATGCCGCCGCCGAAAACATCTGGGGCACATAATTATTTAACTGCAATCACCAAGGTTGAGCAAGAGGGAATAACGCACTTGGTGTCTATTATTGATGTGGAAAAAGTATTGGCAGAAATCATTGATTATGATGTGAGCTTGTCAGAAGGAGTGCTCGACGAGAGCCTTGTGCCGAGTATGCCAGGCCGTAAAGTATTAATCGTTGATGATTCATCGACCGCTCGTAAACAAGTTCGTGACACATTAACACCTTTAGGCATTGATATCATCGAAGCTTCAGACGGATTACAAGCGTTGAGGTTACTGCAGTCTTGGGCTGATGATGGCAAACATGTGGCCGATGAGCTGTTAATGATGATAACCGATGCGGAAATGCCAGAAATGGACGGCTATAAGCTGACCGCTGAAGTACGCGCCGACCCGCGTATGGCTGCGTTATTTATTACCTTAAATACCTCATTAAGTGGTAGCTTTAATAAAGCCATGGTTGAAAAAGTGGGATGTAACGAGTTTATTTCTAAGTTTCAACCTGACTTGCTGGTGGGTGTAGTGCAAGATCGTTTACGCAGTCTGTTGGCACAATAACATTGCAGTGAGTGCGTTAATTAGCGCACTCATTCAAAGCAACTTGAGCCAACCGTGTGTCAATGACAAATCTTCGCGAGTTATCAAAGTGACTGACTTGTCACTGATCTGCATCTTCAATTAATTCGTCGATAATTTTTCGTTGGTGTTCATGGGTAATGCCAATATTAAGTCTGGCAATTTTTATCGCATGACCAAATTTTGCTTTGCCTAATAATGTCACCAACTGTTGTAAAAATCGCGCATCTAAAGACAAGGTATTACTATAGTGCTCTATGGCTTTGGGTAAAGAAGTAAACCTCACACCGTCAAACTCAAACCCTGCTTGATAATGACCATGCTCACCGTCGAGAATTATGCCATCAAGACTTAGGGGCCAACCTTTTGCGTTAATGCGTCCCTGAGCTATTTGATACATCATCCAGGCACTTTTTTTAAAGCCACCAAAAATTTTGCACTCAAATTCAGATTCTGCCAACTCTTGTTCCGTCCAATTAATGCCAATGGCTAAATCTTTGCGGTAAATATGCATTAATTGATCTTTAACCGCATCGCGGCAATCCCAAATTGAGGTTAACGGGTTCTTTTTGGCTAATCCTAAACATTCTTTACAAGCTGGCACCGCTAGCGATGGATGTGGCGTGTGAGTCATGCGGTAGTAATCAAATACTTGATTACTGGGTTCTGCGCAAAACCAGCAGGTATGACGCTGCTCGAATGGAATATCAATTAATGTAGGCATAAGGAGGCACGCTTTCAGTAACAAATGGTGTACTTAAAATAAAAAAGCCGCTCATAAAGAGCAGCTTAGATATTTTGATTCAAAAAATTACTCTTTTTCGTAATCGACTAATTCTTTAGCTAATACGATAGGGTCAATTTCTTCACATTCTTGGTCGGCTTCCCAATCAACACCAATTAATACGCCATCGTCATTTAAATCGCCAACCCAGTATTCTAAAAACTCAGTTAGGGTAATGGTCACTGCTTTGTAGTCGGCCCATTCTTCAGTGCAATGACTGGTTGCGGCTTCTTCACTCGACCATAAAGGCATGACATCAGTGTCTTCAAATTCAGAAGAATCACATACAACCCAGCCTTCACCGGTTTCATCTTGTAAGCCCCAGAGTGTTTGATGCTGTTTTACGTTTTCGATAAAGCTGATTAGTGCAGGTGTTTGTTCGGTCATGATAAGTCGCTTCAATGAGTGAGAATTGATTTCATTATACGGACTCAACGCATAAGGAAAAGGCTTAATTAATGACAATTATGTTTATGTTGAAACTTTGTACCAATTGAAATGTAAAAACACAATTTCTGATAAATAAACAGGGTTTAATGCTATCACCTCTTGTTTCCTGCATGGCGATGCGTCACGATATTCGTCATTCATTTGTGATAATTAAGTGTTTTCATGACCCATAAAAGCCGTTTTTCAGTGTTTATTGCTTCCATGTTTGTTTCGAGCTCATTACTCAGTGCTTGCGCTGCGTCGGCATCACCTGAGTCTGCTATTAAGCCCGATCCAGAATCCGTTCAAACGGATTTTGCGACTTGTGTGATTAACTTGCAGCAAAAAGCCAAGGTGGCTGGGATCTCACAGCACATTATTGATACAACCGTGGCTAATTTAAAGTATGTACCTAGAGTCATTGAACTTGATAATCAACAGCCTGAATTTACCACAACCTTTGGCGACTATTTTGAAAAACGCGTCACACCTTGGCGGGTCGAGCAAGGCCGCAAAATGATGGCAAAACACCATGACTTATTGACTAAATTAACCCATGAGTATGGTGTGCCAGGTCAATATATCGTTGCTTTTTGGGGCTTAGAAACTAATTTTGGCAGTTATAAAGGCAACATGCCTGTACTGGATTCTTTAGCAACGTTAGCTTGCGATCCTCGTCGCAGTGATTATTTTACCGGTGAATTATTACAGGCACTTAAGCTTAAACAGCAATACCAATTTGACGACAGTAAAATGGTCGGGTCGTGGGCCGGTGCAATGGGGCATACTCAGTTTATGCCAACCAATTACCGCAAGTATGCTGTAGACGGCGACGGTGATGGCATTGCTGATTTATGGAATAGCGAAGCCGATGCGTTAACCTCAGCGGCTAATTTTTTACAACACCTTGGTTGGCAAGCCGATGAGCGTTGGGGCAGAGAAGTATTGCTCCCAAGCAATTATTCATTTGAGTATTTAGGCAGTAAATCGACCTTACCATTAAGCCAATGGCACGCGCTCAATATAAAAAAAACCAATGGTCAAGCTATCTCAACTCCGGACATGCAAGCCGCGTTGTATTTACCCGCGGGTCATACCGGGCCGGCATTTTTAGGGTATGCCAACTTTAATGTCATTATGCGCTGGAATCGCTCGGAATTTTATGCGATTTCGGTAGGACATTTGGCAGACAGAATTAATGGGGCGCCAGCATTAAGCCGTGCGGTGCCTAAACAGCCACGATTAAGCCGTGATATCGTTAAGCAATTGCAAGTCAAACTGAATGAGCAAGGGTTTGATGTGGGTAAGCCGGATGGCATTTTAGGCCGCAACTCGGTGTTAGGTTTGCAAGGTTTTCAGAAAAAGCATGGTTTAATTGCTGATGGTTTTCCTGATGCAAAGACCTTCGATAAGCTTGGGATTAAGTTATAAACATAAGCATTCAACGTGTGTACATCTAGGGCCAGTTGATCTTTCAACGTTGTTTTTTACTCGAACAAAATTCAACCAGCAAAGGTCAACAGGCCCTAGTTGAGGCTAACTTTTTTGTGGATGCCTTAGCGGGCTTTTGTTAAGCTTCGGCAAATTTTTGTGTTAAGGAATAATGATGAGCATTAAAGACGATATGATTGTGCAGTTTAATTACACGCTGCGCGATGAAAAAGGCGAAGTAATTGAGTCAAACGAAGGACGCGATCCTATTGCGTACTTACATGGCCATGACAATATGATGCCTGGTATCGAAGATGCTATTACCGGTAAAGAAGTGGGCGACAAGTTTTCTGTCACACCACCTGCAGCCGACACTTATGGTGAACGTCAAGAAGGCGCAGAGCAACGTGTTTCTGTAAAGCATTTGGTCGGTGCTAAAGTGTGGAAACCCGGTATGGCTGCCATGGTACAAACCGAGCAAGGTCAACGCCAAGTGACTGTAGTTAAAGTCGGCAAATTTATGGCAACAGTTGATGTTAATCATCCATTAGCTGGCCGTGAACTGACTTTCGACATTGAAGTTGTCGGTACACGCGATGCATCAGATGAAGAAATCGCCCATGGTCATGCTCACGGTGCAGGTGGTCACCACCACTAAGTAACCTGATCTCGGGTTAAGTAAGATTGCTGTTTAACTTGAAATCCCAAGTGAATCACTTGGGATTTTTATTTGTGGTGCGCATAAAAAGGAAAAATCATGGTCATCGACTTTTCAATCGGTAAAATTATTGTCACCGTGAATGAAATTCAGTGTCGTTTTCATGACAACCAGATTGTATTAACAGCCTCGGTAGATGATATTAGTTGTTTTCACCAAGGGTTAGTTATTGCTGCCGATGCTGGCACAGTGCGTTGGAGCATCAAGCTTGATAATGCTGCGCAATTAGAACAAGTATTAAATTGTACGGGAATACAAGCCCAGTAATACCTGGTGCATCCAGATTACTCATAACACGTAAATGTATGATGCAGCAACGATGCGATAAAAAGGATAAGTTATGTCATCTTTAGAGAAAATTGTAATTGAACCACAAACCTCTGCTACAGCCTGTGTAATTTGGCTTCATGGATTAGGCGATTCAGGCGCAGGCTTTGCGCCAGTGGTTCCGGTGTTAGGTTTACCAAGCGATCACAGTATTCGTTTTGTGTTTCCTCATGCGCCAGAGCAAGCCGTCACCATTAATGGTGGCTTTGTGATGCGCTCTTGGTATGACATTAAAAGTATGGATTTACATGACAGAGCAGATTTACAAGGGGTGATGGCCTCTGAGCAAGCTGTGAAGCAACTGATCAATGAGCAAATTGCCCAAGGCATCAGTGCCGATAAAATCGTGCTTGCTGGTTTTAGTCAGGGTGGGGTGATGAGCTTATTTACTGGCTTGCGCTTTGAGCAACGTTTAGCCGGTATTATGGCACTGTCTTGTTATTTACCTGGTGGAGAGGCATTACCTGAGCAATTAGCTGAAGCCAACCGCTCCACACCTATATTGCAACACCATGGTGAGCAAGACGATGTGGTGCCATTGTTTGCCGGTAAAATGGCCCATGATGCGTTAGTGGCTGCTCATTATCAGACAACTTGGCACACTTATTCAATGGCGCATAGCGTACTCCCTAATCAATTAACTGACATTGGTCAATGGATACAACAACAACTTAAATAAAAGTATTGTTGCATTGTTTTGATATGTAAACAGTAATGTTTTTTTATATCTTGTTAAAATAAGTGTTTTTTTAACGACTTAGTGGGTAAAACCATTAAGTCGTTTTTTTTACTTTTCATTAACTAAAATTTTAACATTTCATTGTTTTTTTAATGAGACAATTTTAATCATAAATGATTGTAAATATTGGATTAAATGTCATATTTTGTAATAAAAATGACATCAAATGCCGTCAATGTTGTAATATTAAGTCCGTGACATGGATATGTCACAGATTTAAATAACTTATTATAATTCGGGGTAAATCATGACAAACATGTTAATTAAAGGATTAGTTGCAACAGCTGTACTTACAGCATTAACCGGTTGTGGCAGTGACAATGACAATAATGAAGTAGAAACTCCTGTTGCAACAACGTGTGCAGAAGCGGGGGCAGAGTGTAAAACCTTCACCGTTTTACACACTAACGACAACCACGGTCGCTTTTGGGAAAACAGCGATGGTGAGTATGGTATGGCTGCACGTAAAGCACTGATTGATCAAATTCGTGCAGAAGTAAGCTCAAATGGTGGTGAAACACTGGTGTTATCAGGTGGTGATATTAACACCGGTGTTCCAGAATCAGATTTACAAGATGCGCTACCTGACTTTATCGGTATGAACGAAATTGCTTATGATGCAATGGCTGTTGGTAACCATGAATTCGATAACCCTCTTGCGGTACTTGATTCACAACGTTCAGTTGCAAACTTCCCAATGCTTGCAGCAAATATTTATAAAGCAGACGGGACTCGTTACTTCGACGCTTATAAAATATTTGATGTCAATGGTTTACGTGTAGCTGTTATTGGTTTAACGACTGAAGATACGGCAAAAATTGGTAACCCAGAATATATTTCAGATATTACCTTTACCGATCCTACAACTGAAGCAGCGAAAGTGATTGCTGAAATCAAAGACGCTGGTACTGCAGATATCATTTTCGCGGCCACACACATGGGTCATTATGCAGATGGTGAAAACGGCAGCAATGCTCCTGGCGATGTGACTTTAGCACGTGCGCTTACTGAAGGTGACTTAAGTGCCATTATTGGTGGCCATTCACAAAACCCAGTCTGCATGGAACCTGATACAAATGCTTACGCTGACTTTGAGCCTGGCGATGATTGTGCTCCAGATATGCAAAACGGCACTTATATCATGCAAGCACACGAATGGGGCAAATACGTTGGCCGTGCCGACTTTGAATACTTCAATGGTGAATTACAACTTGCAAGCTACCAATTGATTCCAGTGAACCTGAAAAAGACTGTCACAGATGCAGATGGCAATGAAACTGAAGAGTTTGTTGCTGATGAAATCACACCAGATGCTGACTTAGAAGAATTGCTTTCTTATTATCAAGAGCGAGGCCAAGGTCAATTAGATGAAGTGATCGCGACCACTGACGCTTTGTTAGACGGTGAACGTGCTAACGTGCGTAACATGCAAACTAACCTAGGGCGTTTAATTGCAGAAGCTCAACGTACCAAAGTGGGTGCAGATATCGGCGTGATGAACTCTGGTGGTGTGCGTGCTTCAATTGAAGCGGGTGACATTACTTACCGTGATGTACTGACAGTTCAACCATTTGGTAACACAGTAACGTTAATGACCATGACAGGTGCTGAAGTCACTGAGTATTTAAATACAGTCGCTTCTTTCCAACGTGGTGCAGGGGCTTATGCTCAAATCACTGGCGTTAAAATGACCGTTGATTGTACCGCTCAAACCGTTGCTATTAGTGAAATTAACGGCAAAGATTATAGTGCCACTGATTCTTATAGCTTCACGGTACCAAGCTTTAACGCTGCGGGTGGTGACGGTTACCCAGTGTTAGACCCAATCCAAACGGGTTATGTTGATGCTGAAGTGTTATACACTTTCTTCCAAGAGAAAGCGTCAATTGTTGCAGCAGATTATGCTCCAGTGGGCGACATAGTTTATGAAAACTCTGACAGCACATTAGGTTGTACTATTACAGCTAACTAATTAAAGTTTAGGATTACATCCTAATACGTTAATGAATACGTGATTAAGTAAAAAGGTAGCCTAGGCTACCTTTTTTGTTGCTTACAATGAGTGGTTACTGCCATGCAATATGCGTGGTGAGTGTATGGCTTTCACCTGGGGCGAGTTTCACGTTATCTTCTAACACATTAGCCGCTTCTAAACACACCATCGTGAGATAATCATCGCTATTAAAGCGAGAGAGTCTTACCGATTTGTCTATCCACGGGTTCCACAATACTGCTGATTGACTATTTTCACGACTCACAAGAATGGTACCGTGCGGTGTATGCAGTGTTTGTAGAGGAGCTAAATCGGTATAAACACGATCGGTTTCTCGGTCAAACTCAACACTGTCTTGTGATTGTGTTATCGGACCTTGACCAAACTCGATATATTTTGAGTGGCTAAAACCGGTAGCCTTTAACTGATGAATATCACCGATAGGGAAATAGCTGTGTAAGGCTTGGGTTAAATTAACATGAGTGTCACCCAAATTGGTGTTAACAATACTAACAGATAAGGTTTCGCTTAACGTAAATAACACTTTGACTTCAGTGTTATGTGGCCAATATTGTTGTTCAAACTCACTCTTTGGCAAGGTAAACACTAAGTCTACAACTTGATTACGCATGTTAACTGATTCTAGTGACCAGATTTTATTGCGGGCAAAACCATGTTGTGGATATTCTGGGTTTTCATGTGTGCCAAACCAAGGCCAGCATACCGGAATACCACCTCGGATCCCATTGCCCGGTTGGTAATCATCTGCAGATGACACCCATAATAAAGGCGGTTTACCTTTTGGAGTAAATTGATCTATTTGGGCGCCTTGCATGAAGATCCGTGCTTGGCAAAGTTCAGTATTTACGTCTACATACTCAAGACCATTAGCGTGTTTTTGGGTAGTAACAGAACCCATAGTGTGTGTCCTTGTGTTAAACAACGTTAGTATTAAATCGCCAGAAAAGTAAATAGCTTAGCGTATTTAGGGCAAAGTGATAAACAGAGATTAAATTGTTCGATTGATCAGCGGGTAAAATACAGCATTCTGTTGTTTGCCGGCATGGCAACATCTTGTTGTAGATGTAAATCGTGTTGTTTGGCGAGTGATGTAATCCATTCTATATCGCGAATACCACAATGAGGGTTTTGTTGTTTTAGCCAATCATCAAATTGTTGATTACTGGCGCTAGTATATTGGCCTACATAATTAAAAGGACCATAGACAGCAACACAACCTTCATTAGCGAGTACTTGGTCGCAACCTGCAAAAAAAGCTTCAACTAGCGGTTTGCTCATAATGTGCAAGGTATTGGCACTAAAAATGGCATCAACTTGAGAAGCAAGCTTTGGCCAAGATTGGCTAACATCTAATACTACGGGATCCGCTAGATTACGTAATGAGAAATGTGCTAGCCGCGCTTTTAGGTTGGGCAAGTATGCTAATTGATCGCTAGGTTGCCAATGAAGATGGGTTAAATGCGTTGCAAAGTGAACACTGTGTTGTCCCGTACCCGAACCCACTTCAAGCACATGGTTTGATTGAGCAAACCATTCTATTAATAGGCTTAAAATGGGTTGTTTGTTGTTTTCACATGCTTGCGAAAAGGGCAGTTGTGCCAGCGGGACGATATTTAACATTAAGACAGATCGACTTTTTCCATTTCCAATTGTTGTAATGCAATGACGGCTTGGGTTCGGTTACGTACTCCTAGCTTTCTAAATATCGCGGTCGCGTGTGCTTTAATCGTGGCCTCAGACACTCCAAAATCATAAGCGATTTGTTTATTAAGTAAACCCTCCGCAAACATTTGCAATACACGATATTGCTGCGGGGTTAAATCAGATAGCCGGCTCGCCATTTTGTCAGTAGGGTCATCCGAAATAGGGACTAATTCAGTGCCAGAAGGTAGCCAAATATCACCATACAATACAGCGCTTAAAGCTTCTGTTAATGACTCCATCGACGCAGATTTAGGAATAAACCCACTACTACCATAATGCACGGCACGGCTAATAGTATTGATGTCTTCATGTGCCGATATCACCACCACAGGTATGTCAGGGTAGTGCGTTCTTAGGTGTATCAAGGTCGAATAACCATGAGAACCAGGCATTTGTAAGTCTAATAAGATTAAATCAAACTGTGCGTTTTGAGTATCAAGTACTTTTTGCAGTGCTTCGGCACTGTCAGCTTCGACCCATTCGGTTTTTTCGAACGCACTGCTTAATGCTTGTCGTAGTGCATTACGAAATAACGGATGATCGTCAGCGATGATGATGTTTAAATTTTCGAGCTTCATGGCGTTTTTTATTCTATGTTGCACGTGAAGATTAAATCAATGTAACAGAAAACCAATCGAGTGTTCTATTGCTTTATGTGTCAAAATGCTGCTTTTTTGTGATTAAACAGCAAACTATAGACTTTAGTCTAGGCTGATGTCACATTTTTACTCAATCAATGCCTTTATGTGCTGCACCCATTACCATCATTAAGCATGGGGCCACACGTGTGTAGGTTGTCGACTTTCATCGACTGCAACAAAAGTAAAGACTCCGCGAATGGCATGCTCTCGATGATCTTTGTACATGTCTTCAACATAAATATTAACCTCTACTTTTAATGAGGTGTTACCAACATGAATCACCTTGGCAATCAGCTCAGCTAAACTGCCCGCTGGTATGGCCTTTTTAAAATCGATACGATCAGAGCTAACTGTCACTAAGGATTTTCGACAAAAACGAGTTGCCGCAATAAAGGCTGTTTCATCCATCCAGGCTAATGCATCGCCACCAAATAAGGTGTTGTGATGGTTGGTATTCGACGGAAAAATGGCTTTAATCACGCGTGCTTCTGATTGCGCGATGCGGGCGGCCATATCTTCAGGGAATTGAGTTTCTGTTTGAGCTGGGTTGAGAGCAAGAGACATACTTGAACCTAATATAATGCAAAATGACAGGGATAAAACGCTGCGCATTGTACTGTATTGGAACCTGTTGTGTCAGGCTAATTGTACTTTATTACTCGGTTATATTAATCAATTAATGACAGATGACTAAATAATGCATTAGGGGTCAGTACATCTAAGCGGACAATATCGCTTAAGGCGATAACAAGTGGCTGTTGCTGTTTATCAATTCCTTTTATTGCTTCTTGTTTTTTACCTTCAACATTGATGTAGCAAGTGGTGTTAAAGCGTCCCTGTATCTCGTTGCTAGACACTAGCATCAATTTCACTTCATATTGCTTCATGCATAAGATTTCGATGAAGTCATAATCACTACACTTTATTGGCGTCATGGGTATTACTCGTTAATGGACATCACATTTAATAGCGCAGTAATACTGTCGAAATTGCGCGGTTAAGATGGTCTACGGTGATGATGTATAAACGATCAAACTCATTGGCATCATCAATTAGCGGTTGTTTGTCTACGCCAAGCCGCTCAGCTAATGCCGTTGTGGTATTACTGTGACCGACCACCAAAATGTGACCTTGCTGACTTAACAGCACTTCTGCTGTTTTTTGAAGATCTGCAGGATGGTATAAATTCAGTGCGAGGTGCTGGTCTTCAGCAACCGCTAATGCAGTTTCACGTGTGCGCTTGTAATCTGTGGTGTACACTTTGTTTAATGGGGTGCTGGATAACACATTGGCTAAACGCAGTGCTCTTAATTTGCCTTGTTCGCTTAAGCTTGGATCTGCACCTTGGTTTTTTTCCGCATGACGAACTAAGTAAAACACTTTTGTTTCAGCAACGGCGGTTATGTTTTTAGTCTCTATACTTGTGGCATTGACTGTAAACACACTGCAACACAATATAATCAAGCTGTAGAGAAGGTTATTCAGAATTTGGGTTTTACCTAAAGTCATGTTATTTATCCATTAATGAAATCATTGAAGTTCAACGCTCCAAATGTTAACAGAATTTTAATCGTGTTACTGTTATCTGTGTAGACTGAAAAATATCTGCAGTATCTATCGTTATTGTTCACAACATAATGGTTAAATGATGAATCATATTTTGCGAGTTTTTCAATGACCAACAATACTTATTTACCTTTAGCTGTTTAGCCACAGGTTCAGCAAGACAATTAAATAAGGATCATTTATGTCTTCATCATTAGCGGCTGAAATTATTCAATTAGAACTGGATGATGCTTTGCCTGTTTGGCGCCATACCATTTTTATGCGTTTATTTACCATTTTAGCGGTCATTTGTATTCCGGTTTATATCACCAGTGTGTATTTCTGTATCGAAGAAGGCATATGGTTTATGGCGGTATTCGATTCGCTCGCTTATGGTCTGCTATTGTTTGTATTGTTTTACCCCAATATACCCGACTCGATGCGTTATTTATTTGGTTGTTACTTATCGTTCTTGATTGGTGCAGGCTTTTTAGTCGTATTAGGCCCTTCTGGTGCTGGTTTTTTTTGGCTATTTGCTTTTCCACCATTGACCAGTGTGTTACTCGGTGACAAATCTGCAATTACAGCACAGATAGTCAATATCATTTTCTTGTTGGGTTTAGGGGGCGCATACCATTTACAATGGCTTAATTGGCCTGTAATGGAGCATTTTTCGACGGTTATTTGGTATGTGGTGGTGATTAACTTCATAGTGACTTGTGCCATTGTGACTCAATCAACATCGTATTTGTTGGGTAAATTAAGTCAGTCTTTGCAATCAACTATTGCTTCTAGGCAAGCGACTGTAATTGGTTTAGCCAAACTGGCAGAGTACCGCGATAATGATACTGGCGCACATTTAATACGTATGCAGCAGTATGCCAACATGTTGGCCAAACAGCGCCTAGAAGATGAACAAGTACCCGAAGAATTAACCGATGCTTTTATCCAAGAGATTAGTTTATCTTCAATCTTGCATGATATTGGCAAGGTGGGCATAGCGGATCATATTTTGCTTAAACCGGGACGATTGACCCCAGAGGAATTTGAACACATTAAATCACATCCTGTTATAGGTGCTAAAGTGATTGATAGTTTGTTGAAATATGCGCCACAGTGTGAATTTTTATTGATGGGCCGAGATATTGCTGGCGGTCACCATGAAAAATGGGATGGTAGCGGTTACCCTAAAGGTCTTGAAGGTGAATCAATTCCGTTATCTGCAAGAATTGTCGCATTAGTTGATGTGTATGATGCGTTAACATCACCCCGTTGTTATAAACGTCCTTTCACCCATGAAGAAGCCAAAGACATTATCATTGCTGGGCGGGGAGGTCATTTTGATCCTGCATTAGTCGATTGCTTTATGCAGATTGAACATCGCTTTGCTGAGTTATCGCAAGCTTCTTTGGCACACCATTCTGCAAGTTATGAACCCTAGGGGCTATAAGTCGCGTTTAAACATCAACGGCCATAATAATGCCAGTCTATGAAGACTGGCATTATTTTACGCACTCAATTAACGTGAACGGGCGTTACTTGGCAAGCAGGTTTTTGCGATCACGCGAGGCTTTGGCTAAATCACGTAATAACGTTTCAGAATCAGCCCAATGCAAACAAGCATCAGTAATACTTTGGCCATAGGTTAAAGGCTCACCTTTAACCACTTTCTGGTTACCTTCAATCATAAAGCTTTCTGCCATGATGCCGGCTATGGCAGTACTGCCATTACGCATTTGTTGCATAATACTATCAGCTACATTTAGTTGGTTTTTATGCTTTTTCTCACTATTTCCATGGCTAAAGTCAACAACCATACGTTGCGTCACGCCTACTTTCTCTAGTTGTGCACGAGTCACTTCAATGTCTTCTGCTGAATAATTTGGTTTTTCACCGCCACGTAAAATAATGTGGCCGTATGGGTTACCATGGGTACGGTACACCGCCATTGCACCATCTTTATCTGGAGAGTAAAAAATATGCGGTACTTGCGCTGCACGAACGGCATCTACTGCGATATTGATATTACCGTCAGTACCATTTTTAAAGCCAACAGGGCAAGATAGTGCAGAAGCCATTTCACGGTGAATTTGGCTTTCAGTGGTCCGTGCACCAATGGCACCCCAGGTGATAAGGTCGGCAATGTACTGACCATTAACCATGTCTAAAAATTCAGTGGCGATAGGCAGTTTTAGTTCCGTTATTTGTTGCAGTAACTGACGTGCCATGCGCAGGCCTTTATTTGGACTAAAGCTACCATCCAAATCAGGATCGGATATTAAGCCTTTCCAACCCACAATAGTACGTGGTTTTTCAAAATACACTCGCATCAATATACACAAGTCGTCTTTCAGTTCATGGTGCAGTGCAGATAGCTTTTGTGCGTATTCTAAGGCCGCTTTAGTGTCGTGTATGGAACAAGGGCCAATAATCACTAGCAAACGTTGATCTTCACCCGCAATGATTGCTTCTACTTCGCGACGTTGTGCTACAAGGTAATCCGCTGCGTCTTGAGTTAAAGGATATTCTGAAGCCAACTGAGCAGGAGAGATAACTTTGCTTAATAAGGTTGTTCTAAGTTCATCTGTTTTAATAGTCATGCGTATTACCGAAAAATCGTGAGATGCATCAGCATCATAATGCCTCGGATTATATACCCAAAGAAGTGAAAGATGCGAGGGTTCGCCTAGGATTCTACCCGTTAAAAAACAGATTGCCCTAAGCGTTTAAGACGGATCAACTAGGGTTAAATTCATCATTGATGAATAAATACCCTAATTAAGCAGTGGCTGATTGTTTATTTTTTAGAACATGTGACGAGCTAAACCGGTAATGTCGAGGATTTTTGTGGCGATTTCCTCTACTGAATGATTCGTGGTATTCACAAAAGGAATACGTTCTTTTTTAAACAACATCTCTACTTCTTTGACTTCAAGGCGGCATTGTCTTAACGACGAATAACGGCTGTTTTCCATGCGGCTTTGTCTAATTTCATGCAGTCGATGTGGATCAATTGTAAGGCCAAATAATTTCGATTTATTACGTTTAAGCGATTCCGGTAACTTAAGATGATCCATGTCATCCTCAGTAAAAGGGTAGTTTGCAGCCTTAATACCAAATTGCATTGATAAGTATAAACTCGACGGCGTTTTACCACAGCGTGACACACCTAATAAGATAATGTCGGCTTTATCCATGTGTTTCATGGTTTGGCCATCATCATTTTCCATCGCATAATTAATGGCGTCGATACGGGTGTCATAACTGTGATTACTTTTACCATGAGTACGATGCAAAATAGGCTTTGCTTGCACCCCTAAGTGTTGTTCGAGTGGCGCAACAAAGGTATTCAAAAAGTCGTAATCGACACATTCACTCGAAAAAATCACATTGCGGATCTCGGGATTAATGATCGAATGGAACACAAGTGGCCTTTCGCCTGTTGTAATAAAACAATCATTTATTTGTTGTTTAACTTTTTGTGCACGTTGGACCGTTTCAACGAACGGAATTGTAAGTGCTTCAAATTCAATGGGAAACTGTGAAAGCACCGCATGACCAAAAACCTCTGCTGTGATCGCGGTCCCATCTGAAATATAAAATACTTTTGGCGTCATTATGACCTCTTGTAGTAATAAAATTACAAATAAAATTATAGATTTACGCGTGTTGTATGGGAGTGTAAGATGCTATTGCCCTCGTGTGAAGTGGCCACTGAAATAAAAACTTGCGGAGATAAAACTGTGCAGCAATACGTACTCTGGTATCAAGAATTAGGCATGGGTGATGTAAACAAGGTTGGCGGTAAAAACGCATCCCTTGGAGAGATGATCAGCAATCTAGCTAATGCAGGAGTTCAAGTCCCTGGTGGTTTTGCTACGACCTCTCATGCGTTCAATGAATTCCTTGAACAAAGTGGAGTTAACCAGAAGATTTTTGACATTCTGGCTACATTGGATGTTGATGATGTCAATGAACTGGCGAAAGTCGGTGCACAGATCAGACAATGGGTGATTGAGACCCCATTCCAGCCTGCATTAGAAAATGCTATTCGTGAAGCTTATGAGCAATTATCAAGTGAAACGCAAGACGCTTCATTTGCCGTGCGTTCTTCAGCAACAGCAGAAGACATGCCGGATGCATCATTTGCGGGTCAACAAGAAACATTCTTAAACGTAAAAGGGTTTGATGCCGTCATGCTAGCAATTAAGCATGTATACGCCTCACTCTTTAACGATCGTGCAATTTCTTATCGTGTTCACCAAGGTTATGAACATCAAGGTGTGGCTTTATCTGCTGGCGTGCAACGTATGGTGCGATCAGACAAAGCGGCTTCTGGGGTGATGTTTACCATGGACACTGAATCAGGTAACAACGACGTTGTCTTTATCACTTCATCATTCGGTTTAGGTGAAATGGTAGTACAAGGCGCGGTTAACCCTGACGAATTTTATGTGCACAAACCAATTTTAACGCAAGGACATCAAGCTGTAGTGCGTCGTAACATTGGCAGTAAATTGATTCAAATGGTTTACTCAGATGATGCCTCGCATGGTAAGCAAGTCAAAATTGAAGATGTTGCCGCAGAGCAACGTCGCGAATTCTCTATCAATGATGCCGAAGTGATGGAATTGGCTAAACAAGCCATGATCATTGAGCAACATTATGGCCGTGCGATGGACATCGAATGGGCAAAAGACGGCAATGACGGTAAGTTGTATATCGTTCAAGCGCGTCCTGAAACGGTTCGTAGCCGTGAAGATGTGCAATTAATTGAACGTTACCACTTAAAAACCAAAGGTGATGTGATTTCTGAAGGTCGTGCAATTGGTCATAAAATCGGCTCTGGTGTGGCTAAAGTATTAGCTTCGATTGAAGACATGGACCAAATTGAGCCAGGTGATGTATTAGTCACAGACATGACCGACCCAGATTGGGAACCAATCATGAAGCGCGCAAGCGCCATTGTGACCAACCGTGGTGGCCGTACCTGCCATGCTGCGATTATCGCACGTGAATTAGGTGTTCCTGCTGTTGTGGGTTGTGGTGATGTCACTGACCGCATTAAGAGTGGCGATCTAGTGACCGTGTCTTGTGCTGAAGGTGACACTGGTTTGATTTATTCTGGTGTGCAACAATTTGAGGTGGTAACAAACCGCGTTGATACATTGCCATCATTACCAATGAAAATCATGATGAACGTGGGTAACCCAGATCGTGCCTTCGACTTTGCTCGTTTACCAAACGAAGGTGTTGGTCTAGCACGTTTAGAGTTTATCATTAACCGTATGATCGGTATTCACCCTAAGGCGTTGCTTGAATTCAACGACCAAACGGCTGAACTACAATCTGAAATTAATGACATGATTGCCGGCTACGACTCGCCAGTTGAATACTATGTTGCTCGCTTAGTGGAAGGTATTGCTTCAATTGCATCTGCATTCTATCCGAAAAAGGTTATCGTACGCATGTCAGACTTTAAGTCTAACGAATACGCAAACTTAGTCGGTGGTGATCGCTATGAACCAGAAGAAGAAAACCCAATGTTGGGCTTCCGTGGTGCTAGCCGTTATATTTCTGAATCATTCCGCGATTGTTTCGCGCTTGAATGTGAAGCTATTAAACGTGTTCGTAACCAAATGGGCTTAACCAATGTTGAAGTGATGATCCCATTTGTTCGTACCGTTAAAGAAGCATCACAAGTTATCGAATTACTGAAAGAGCAAGGCTTAGAGCGCGGTAAAGATGGTTTACGCGTGATCATGATGTGTGAGCTTCCATCTAACGCCTTATTAGCTGACCAATTCCTTGAGCATTTTGATGGTTTCTCTATCGGCTCAAACGATTTGACTCAGTTAACACTTGGTCTTGACCGTGACTCTGGCATTATCAGCCACTTGTTTGACGAGCGTGATGACGCGGTTAAAATATTGCTGTCTATGGCCATTAAAGCGGCGAAAGCCAAAGGTGCTTATGTCGGCATTTGTGGTCAAGGCCCTTCAGACCATTCAGACTTTGCTGCTTGGTTGGTTGAACAAGGCATCGATACTGTGTCATTAAACCCTGACACCGTCATCGATACTTGGTTATATTTAGCAGAAGCTCATGGATAAATAGTGTTAAAAATGCAGTTCAACCTGCATTTTTATCATGTTGTAACAAAAGCCGCTTTTTAGCGGCTTTTTTTTGTTTATAATGGCAACAATATACCCATAATGAATAAGTCCTCTATGTTACCTTTACTATCACATAAACAAACATTAGAACCTATCTATCTAGACTATCTTGACGCACTTGAACAAAGTGAGTTTGAGGGTGAAATAGACAAGAGATACAGTGCCCGGCTTATTCAAGCAACCGATAATTCGGTATACCAATTTTTACCTCAAGCAGTAATTTATCCATTACATCAACAAGATGTTGAACTTGCACTGACGCTGGCATCACAGCCCAAATATAAATCGGTCACTTTTAGTGCACGAGGCGGTGGTACCGGTACCAATGGTCAATCATTAACCCATGGATTGATATTGGATGTGTCTCGCCACCTTAATCAGGTACTCGAAATTAACGTCAAGCAAGGCTGGGCGAGGGTACAAGCTGGTGTCATTAAAGATGCATTAAATGATGCATTACGACCTCATGGACTGTTTTTTAGTCCTGATTTATCTACGTCTAATCGTGCCACGATTGGCGGTATGGTGAATACTGATGCATCAGGCGCGGGTTCATTGGTTTATGGTAAAACCTCAGATCATGTATTAGGTGTCACTAGCGTACTGGTTGATGGCAGTGTATTAAGCACTCAGCCTCTGGCTGCAGAGGCTATTGATAATCAGCCTCATGGTGACAACGCTCTGGCCAATAATATTGTCAGCCAAATAGCAGCTGTATGTCAGCAAAAACGCGATACCATTATTGAACGCTTTCCCAAATTAAACCGTTTTTTGACTGGTTATGATTTAAAACATGTGTGGAATAATGATCTGACTCAGTTTGATTTATCACGCATTTTAACGGGTTCAGAAGGCACACTTGCGGTTATCACTGAGGTAAAATTGAATTTAACTCCATTGCCGACGACTCGGATGATGGTCAATATTAAATATGACTCTTTTGAATCAGCGTTACGCCACGCGCCATCGCTGGTTAAAGCTCAGGCTACCGTGGTTGAGACGGTTGACTCAAAAGTATTAAACCTTGCTCGCGAAGATATTATTTGGCATTCAGTCGCCGATGAAATTAAATCAGTGCCTAATAAGGTGATTGAAGGCCTTAACATGGTCGAATTCGCCGGTGATGACAGTGATGTTAACGCCAAAGTGGCCAGTTTAGAGGCGATGTTAACGGAGCAACTTAGCCAACAACAATATGGTTTAGTTGGCTTTCAAATTACTGGCGATCGCAACAGCATTAATAATATTTATGGCATGCGTAAAAAGGCCGTGGGCTTACTCGGTGCGACTAAAGGAAGCCGAAAACCACTAGCATTTGCTGAAGATACTGCAGTACCACCAGAAAACCTTGCTGACTTTATTATGGAGTTTCGCGCATTATTAGATGGCCATAATTTGCAATATGGCATGTTTGGCCATGTCGATGCGGGTGTGTTGCATGTGCGCCCCGCGCTCGATATGTGCGATCAAGCCGATGAGAAACTATTAAAAGTTATCTCCGATCAAGTAGCAGCATTAACCCTTAAATATGGCGGGCTAATGTGGGGCGAACACGGTAAAGGCGTACGCGGCGAATATGGTCCAGACGTATTTGGTGAAGAACTTTATGCCGTAATTGAACAAATTAAAGGCTGGTTTGACCCTGATAATCGTCTAAATCCTGGTAAATTAGTGGCACCGCCACACTCTGGTCCTTTAATGTTTAATGTCGATAGTGCCAAGCGTGGCAGTTTCGATAGACAAATTCCGGTACAAACTCGAGACGCATTTCCCGATGTCATGAACTGCAATGGTAATGGCTTGTGCTTTAACTACAGCAGTTACTCGCCGATGTGTCCATCATTCAAGGTGACAGGCGATAGAGTGCAATCACCTAAGGGGCGAGCAGGATTAATGCGTGAATGGTTGCGTTTGCTTGAAGCCGAAGGTGTTGATGTAGAGCAACTGGCCAAATCTAAGCCCTTGGGCTGGATGCAACGCACCCAAAATACCATTAATAACCAACGTGATTACGATTACTCTCATGAAGTGATGGAATCACTCAAAGGCTGTCTGGCCTGCAAAGCCTGTACAGGCCAGTGCCCGGTTAAAGTCGATGTGCCTAAATTTAGAGCGCAGTTCTTTAACATCTATTACAAACGTTACTTGCGCCCAGCAAAAGATTACTTAGTGGCCGGTATTGAAGATTCATTACCGTTAATGGCATCCATCCCTAAACTGACAAACTTAGCCTCGCAAAACCCACTCAGCCAATGGGTGATTAAAAAAGCCATTGGTTATGTTGATGCACCTAAATTATCGGTACCTACTCTCAAACAGCGCTTAGATGGCCATGTGAGCCGGGGTTATGATTTAGAGGCCTTATGCGCGATCCCTGAAGCAGACCGCAGTCAGTATGTACTTGTAGTACAAGACCCATTCAATAGCTTTTATGATGCAGGTTTGGTTTATCGTTTTATTCAGCTCATTGAAAAGCTGGGGTTAAAGCCAGTGTTACTGCCTTTTAAACCTAATGGTAAACCAACACATATAAAAGGATTTTTAGACAAGTTTGCCAAAACAGCTCAAGACAGCGCCGATTTTTTAAACCGTGTTCACGCGCTTGGTATGCCAATGGTCGGCCTCGATCCGGCGTTGGTATTGTGTTATCGCGATGAATATAAAGAGGCTCTAGGACAACGTCGTGGTCCATTTGAAGTCAAGCTTGCCAATGAGTGGCTAAGCTCTGTCATAGCCACTCGTGCTGAGGCAGCCCCTGTCGCTCACGACGCACCACAGTACACTTGGTTTAGTCACTGTACTGAATCGACGGCAAAACCTAATACGGCCAATGAGTGGAAAACCATCTTTAGTCATTTTGGTGCTAAGCTTAATAGCGTGAACTTGGGCTGTTGTGGTATGGCGGGAACCTATGGTCACGAGCTTGAAAACCTCGAGCGTTCAAAGCAGCTGTTTGATATGTCATGGCAATCTGGTATTGCCGATATTGCTGAACACAGCCAAGTGTTAGTGTCGGGATATTCTTGCCGTAGCCAAGTGAAACGGTTTGCAGGCTTTAAACCCCAGCATCCAATTGAAGCTTTGCTTAAATTAATCAACTCATAAGGCTAAAATATGGCAGATGAAACAACGGCATTAAACTCATTTACTCACCCAGAGGGGGTGGTGTTGTGCAGTGATGATGTGTTGTTTCATATCAAAGCAAATGGTGATTGGCTGTACCTCAATAGCCCGTTACCAGCTAAGTTTGCTGCATTGTTTAGCAGTATTTTGCATTGCATCGACAATGAGTATTTGTTAATAACCCCAATTGAAAAGGTCAAAGTCAGTGTCGAGCAACATCCATTAATATTGGTTGATTATCTGCAAAATACACAAGCGACTCAATTAACCTTCTCCAGCAGTATTGGTACGCAACTACCACCGGTCGATATTGCAGATATTATCGTGACAGATGATGGTATTTATGTCCCATTAATTAGGGGATTAACCGGTATGCTTAATCGAGCTTGTTATTACCGATACATTAACGAATACATTTCTTTTGATTAGCGAGGGAGCATATCTGCTTTTAAATAGTCTTTGGCTTACTCACGCCGTACTTTGGTTTGCAATTGCTAGCTCATGACACATCATGTATTTTGTGAGCGAACATTGATAAAGCTTGATATTTACTATTTTAAATACAAATAGTTAAATTTTTTTAATCTATATATTCACTCAAACTAAGGCTAAAGCGCTTCTCTTAACGTATAGACATGGTAATCTTAATTTGTTCGCGCGAGTTTAGTTGCTCACTATAAGTGATCCCAACTGACCATGCCAATGACGGTGTAGGAGGTATCATTTGAAACGATTTGAAAGTTTAAGTTACCTGATTTCCCATCTTAATATTGCCTTACAGCAAGAACTTGATACGCGCTTAAAGCGCTATGAGTTAGACAGCAAACTGTGGCCTGTGTTATTTGCTCTATGGCAGGAGGAGGGCTTAAGCCAAACTGAGTTATCAAAACGTTGCGATGTTGCTAACTACACCATGACTCGCCTGCTCGATAACCTGCAAGTGCAAGGGTTTATTACCCGTCACCAAGAGGCAGACAATCGTCGTGCTTTTCAAATCTTTCTAACTGACAATGGTAAAGCATTAGAGCAAGATTTAGTCCATGAAGCAGAGTGGGTCAATGAACGCTTTTTAGCGGTACTCACTGAAGCTGAGCAAGATGAATTTATGCGTCTGTTGAACAAAGTGAATCAGTTTAGCCTGTAAGTCTTAAGCACAATTTTGCTTGTCAGTATATCTGTTCGTTTTTGCCCCTAAAAGTGTGTTTTAAATTTGGCTGCGGCCACAACTGTCGTGGCGGTTCACCACACCAGAGCAAGTCGAAACCATCGGATGTTCCCTCTTTATTTCCTATAAAAGATTTGGCCCAGCCGACACAACAAAATTATCTCATGTGATTTAATAAGGATTGGTATTAACGTGTGTTAGCTTATTAAAATCGGCATACTGTGAAATATAAACAAACGCGAATAAAGGGAGTTAATAGTGCGAGTTGCTAATTGGGTCAATTTACCCTTTTTAATCATAGTTCTCTGTGTTACTTCATGTTCAGCTAACGCGGTTGAGATTTTACCGATGCGCGATCGTGCAAAATTTATCGACGATATACTCGCTAAACGGGTTGATCAATTATTACCCAAGCTAATGAATGAACATAAGTTAGATATGTGGGTCATTATAAGCCGTGAGTACAATGAAGACCCTGTCATTAAAACGCTATTACCCGCCACATGGATATCTGCACGCCGTACAACAATATTGGTGTTTGCTCGTAAAAATGACGGAACAATAGGTGCGCATGCCATTGCCCCCTATAACGTTGGCCATGTTTTTGAAAAAGCATGGGATAAAGCAAAACAGCCCAATCAATGGTTAGCGCTTAATGCATTAATTGAACGCTATAAACCGAATACAATAGGTATTAATCAATCTGAGCACTGGGCACATGCCGACGGCTTGGTTGCCACTAATAAAGATAACCTGTTAGCGCATTTACCTGAACAATACAAAACCAACCTTGTTTCGGCAGAGCCTGTAGCTATTGGGTGGCTAGAGCAACGCATTCCAGAAGAAATTGCAGTTTATAAAGATATCGTAAAATTGGCGCATGCAATCATTGCCGAAGCTTTTTCAAACAAGGTTATTACACCCAAGCAAACAACAACTGATGACGTTGTTTGGTGGCTTAGAGAACGTGTTGTTGAACTTAAGCTGCAAACTTGGTTTCACCCAACCGTTTCAATTCAGCGAAGTGAAGAGGTCAATGTTAATCATGAATCCGGCATAAACAATGATGATACAAAGGTAATTTTACCAGGCGATTTATTGCATGTAGATTTTGGAATAAGCTATTTACGCTTGAATACCGATACCCAACAACATGCTTATGTATTAAAACCGGGTGAGACAGAAGCGCCACCGTATTTACAAAAGGCGCTGTTATCTGGCAATCAACTCCAAGATATATTTACTGGGCAATTTGCTCAAGGGTTAACCGGTAATCAGGTATTAGCACGTTCTCGTAAACAGGCAATTTCTCAAGGATTAATCCCTGCAATTTACTCACATCCATTGGGCTATCATGGCCATGGTGCCGGCACTACACTGGGGATGTGGGATTCGCAACAGGGCGTAGTTGGCGATGGTGATTATCCATTACATCTAAACACCGCTTATGCCATTGAGTTAAACAACACCATCTTTATCGACGCATGGCATAAAGACATCAGGATTATGCTGGAAGAAGATGCCATTTTTGATCAATCGGGAGTGTGGTATCTCAATGGTAGACAAACAGCGTTATTGCTCATAAAACCTATTATCAAACTTCAGTCTAATAACAAGTTATTGTTACCATGAAGATGTTCAAATCAACATAAAATCTCAATTTATAAGGATGTAAAATGGAAGTCGATGTATTTAACAGAACCCACACCAATGACAAAATTATCAGTGGGTCTACTTACAACTTTATCATTGGCTTAACGCTGTTATGGGGTTTTGCCATCAATTGGCTTATGGTGCTGAACATTTCGGTTGAATCAATCAGCAGCATTAATCCTATTGTCTTTTTTATTGGATATTTTGCCTCATGTTTTTTAGGGGTTTATCTTTTTAGCAAATCAGATAAGCCTATTGTGAGCTTTATTGGCTATAACTTTGTGGTGGTACCGTTTGGGCTGATTATTAATCTTGTGGTGAGCCAATATAATCCCGATATTGTGCAAGAGGCCATAAGGGTTACCGGCATGGTAACGTTTGTGATGATGCTGTTAGGTTCAATGTATCCAGCATTTTTTAAAAAGATAGCGGGTGGATTAACTATTGCGTTGATTTGTGTGATTGTCGTGGAACTTATTGAAATATTTATTTTTAATACCCACCATGGCATTTTAGACTGGATTGTTGCGCTGATTTTTTGTGGTTATATTGGCTATGATTGGGCTCGAGCTAATGCAATCCCAAAAACAGTTGATAACGCCGTCGATAGCGCTGCAGCCTTATATATGGATATCATCAATTTGTTTTTACGAGTACTCAGAATTCTAGGGCGAAAATAGTCTTCAAAGAACGATTCTTATCAGCGTTCAAATGAAGCTAATCCCATTTGATTGCATCTGGATTGCCATGATGAGCTGTGCCAATCAGAGCCGGACATTGACAGTCTATTACTCTGGAATTTTAAACGATAGGCGTTGTTGCCCAGACGCTTTCGTTCGTACCAAAGGTAAAGCGGATATAAGTGGCTAGTTCATTTTGAGTTATTGGGCTCTTTTTCTATGTTGCAGCACCATAAAACCTTCCCATAGAGTGTTATGTTTATTTGTACTGCTATATTAATTTTTGCTAAAACTCCGCTTGAGTTTATCATTATGAAAACACAGAAATGTTAATTGTGGCATATTTAATCCTAGCCTCCAGCCTGCCCAATACCCATTTTCAACGCGTGTAAAAGTCACTCTCGGATCTGAAAATTATTATGCTAAATGGAGTTAAATAAAACATTTTTCCCATTGAAGCTAAAAGTAATACAACAATACGTAGGCTGATAGCAACCCAGCGATCCATAGTACAGTAGTGCCCACGCGCCAAGATCGCGCGAACACGCTGCGCTCTTGGCTATCTGCTGTATGCGGTTGGCCTAGATAACGCACTACCATACGTTGTAAAAGTTTTTGCAAGCTGTTTCGTTGTTGCGAAATAACTTCACCTAGTGAGCTAACTGCTCGTTCGATCAACTTAACCAATGAAAAGCCCGCACGTCGCCAAAGCCAATCTGTATCGAGACTAATCGTCATGGTTCGCTTCATTAGTGGTAATAATACAAAGAAAGCTAATCCTGAAAATAGCAGCAACTGCAAGTAGAACAGCACTTTACCAATAGAGTAAGGTTGGTAGTCAACAGGGTAAGGTAATAGGGCATAGAGTATTTCTGGGAATACACCCAGTAAAATGCACATACTAGCAAAAATGATCATCGCCAGCCCCATATTCCATGGCGCATCTTTTGACCTTAAACCTGAGTCTTTTTGGAAAAACACAAACCATGGGAATTTGATGCCAGCATGAAGAAATACACCGGCCGACGCGGCGGTTAATGCCATGTAAACCCAGACTAAATTTCCATCGACAGCGGCCTGGGAGATCATGCTTTTTGTTGTAAAGCCTGAAGTCAGTGGAAAACTTGAAATCGCTAGCGCGCCAATAATACCGCAAACGCAGGTAAGTGGCATGGTGCGAAATAGCCCCCCCAACTCTATACATTTATTTTTCCCTGTGCGGTATATAACAACACCAGCACTCATAAACAGTAGTGCTTTATATATAATATGTGCAAAAGCATGAGCCGCAGCCCCATTAAGCGCCATTTCGGTACCAATACCTATGGCAACAACCATAAATCCGACTTGGTTAACTACGGAATAAGAAAGGATACGACGCACATCATTTTCCAATAATGCGAAAATAATACCGTACATAACCATAAATAGACCAATGCCAATCAGCACTGATTCGCCTGGGAATAATAATATCAGTGCCAGTACAGCTGTTTTAGTTGTAAATGCCGACAAAAATACTGAACCCGTGGGTGTGGCTTCTGGGTATGCATCGGCTAGCCAAGCTGACACTGGTGGTGCCGCGGCGTTTATCAATATGCCAATAAGTATCATCCATGTACTGAAATTTGTTGCTAGCATAGGTTGGATTTGGATAGAACCAGTCTCAAGTACGACACCTACTATTCCAACTTTAAGTATTACGCCTCCGAGAAAATGCATGATGGCATAACGCATTCCAGCTGCGCGTGAACCGAGCGTACCACCACACCACACCACAATGGTAGAGAATATCGCCATGAGTTCCCAGTAAACGAACATGGTAATAAGATCGCCGGCAAAACAGACTCCTATAGCGCCTGCAGCGTATGTAAAGGCTGCGGCAAGTTCATACCAACGTGCTATACGAAATGAAAACAGACCTCCAACAAAGACCATTATGGTAAAAATAGTCGCAAATAATCGCCTTAGCGGACTACCTTCGACAGGTTCAATGTTGTAAGTAAGAAATTTTACCGTGCTCTGGACTCCGTCAGGGATCTGCCATATGGCCAACAGGGTAATTATTGGGGCGATTAATATGAACGTTGTTCGTGCGTGCCCTTTAACCAAACATATCAGTACAGCAGCAATTAGCAGGATAAATGCTGGAGAGAAAAATTCAAACCCCATTGCGATTCTCCTTTACCTTGTCATGACTAGGTGCTGAGGTTTTAATTTGTTCTGGTTCATCATAATAGTCCTGAGGACGTTTCAGAAATAGCCCTAATAATTTCGCTATTAATACCATCACCAGGCAACTGACAAATCCATAAACTGCACCGAACCCAAACCAGCCATCAAAGCCGAAATAACCTTTAACGTATATTACTGTCTGCGCAAGAACCACCAAGGTCAGTACAACACTGAAACCAATCCAGAGCTTACGAATAGTTGACGGCCGTACTAACCAGTGTAATTGTTTATCGTCATTCATTTTAACTGAGCCCCTTAACAACTTGGCTTGCCAATTCAATGACTGGACCGTTAAATAAAAAGAAAGCGAGTGTCAGTATGGCGGTCAAAGTCAATGCCAACACAGTTAAAAACGGTGCTTCGCCGTGATCCTTTTCACCTTCTTTTTCGTGTTCAAACCAAACTAGGTATAAAATTGGCAAAAAGTAAGCGGCATTAAGAAGGGTACTGGCAATGATGGTGAATACTGCCACGAGATTATTTGCTTCGAACGCGCCGGCTAAAATGTACCATTTGGAAACGAACCCCGCAGTGGGAGGGACACCAATCATACTTAATGCACCAATTGTAAACGCCGTCATTGTCCATGGCATACGTCTACCAATACCACGTAATTGATGGATTTCAGTCTTTTTAGAGGCAACATAAATTGCGCCAGCAGCAAAGAACAATGTGATTTTACCAAAAGCATGAGCGACCATATGCAAGGCAGCACCAACTTCAGCGAGCGGCTTAAGAATAGCTGTGGCCATGACGACATAAGATAACTGGGCAATAGTGGAGTAGGCTAGCAGACGTTTGATGTTGGTTTGGCGCAATGCAACAAGACTCGCAACAATGATGGTAAATGCAGCAACATATAAAAGCCATTCTGAGCTCGGTGATTTAAATAGATATTCAATACCAAATATATAAATGATTATCTTAGTGATAGCAAAAACACCTGATTTAACTACCGCAACGGCATGGAGTAAGGCACTCACTGGGGTGGGGGCTACCATCGCGGCGGGTAACCATTTATGCATCGGCATGACAGCCGCTTTACCGATACCAAATACAAATAGTGCCAGAAGCAACCCTATTTCTGGGTCATTCAACTTACCCGCGAGGATCCCGCCTGCAGTAAAATCTCCTGTACCTGCCACTGTATAAGTCCAGATGATAGCAGGAAGGAACAAACCAATAGATGTACTCAGTAAAACACCCAGATAAATCCTTGCCGAACGTATCGTAGCTGCATCGCCTTTATGTGCGACTAAGGGGTATGTAGAGAGTGTTAATAATTCATAGCATAAAAATAGAGTGAATAGATTGCCAGCGAAAGCAACACCAACAGTGGCTGAAAGAGCTAACGCGAAGCATACAAAAAATCGAGTTTGGTTTTTCTCTTTATTACCGCGCATGTAGCCAACGGAATATATCGAGTTGATAAGCCAAAGCCCAGATGCCAATGCCGCAAATAGCATGCCCAGAGGTTCAACAGTAAATGTAATACTTAGCCCAGGCATCACCTCGCTTACTTCTATTGAGGGGCTTTTACCTTCCATGAGAGTAGAGATGAGTCCCCAAACAACCCAGATTAGTGAAACAGACGTAATAGCGGTTGCAGCTTCGCGAATATTAGGGCCTATTCGCCCGGCAAGGGAGATAGCGAGAGCGCCTACTAGAGGAAGACCAATAGCGACTAATATTGTAGTTTCTGGTGTCAATTTGAACCCTCCAATAGAAGGGCTGCTGCACTATTTGCGAGTTCTAATGGAACCTGTGGAAACAGTCCGAAGTATATATTGAGTAGCGCAATAAAACCGGTAACTAATAACATTTGTATTGGTGCTTCAGATGTTGGGCCTTCTCCTTCGACAGGAGCTTGGAAGTAAAGCGCCTCAACGATGCGCCAAACATAAACCACCGCCATCAAGGAACTGACTAGAATAATTGCGACTAGCCCGCCCCCCCAAGGACCGCTTTCCAAAGCAGCGGTGATAAGGAGCCATTTACTAATAAACCCTGCAGTGCCAGGCACGCCGATTAAGCTCAAACCACATACAACAAAAGCAGCACAAGTCCAGGGCATACGCGCAGCAGCACCACCGAGTTGATCTAGGCGCAAATCACGATACTGATAAGCTAGACAAGCAACTGCCAGAAACAAGCCACCTTTTGCTAGCGCATGGTTGAACATATGCATTGCGCTGGCGCTTAGTCCAGCCATGCTGACAAAACTAACACCAAGCAAAATATAGCCTATTTGTGCTATAGATGATGAAGCAAGCCGCCTTTTAAGATGTCCTTCGAACATCGCAACTGCAGAAGCAATCAGTATTCCGAGAATTGACAAAGGCATCGCAAACAATGCGAACTGAACTTGGTGATCTTCAAGCGTGGCTTGAAATATCATATAGTCAAATCGGATAAGTACATACAGTGCAACCTTGGTCGCGCAAGCAGCGAGAAACACAGTCACCATGTGCGGAGCATGTGTATAAGCGTTTGGAACCCATACATGTAAAGGAAACACAGCAGCTTTAAGGGCCAACCCAATGGTGATGAATCCAGCAGCAACTAGCACTGGATTTATATCGGTCACATCACCGAGGCGATCTTGAATATCGGCTAAGTTAAGCGTGCCGGTCATCATGTAGATTAGACCTACACCAATTAGATAAAAGGTTGCGCCAATAGTGCCCATCATTAGATATTTGAACACGGCTGGAAGAGCCCGGCGGTCTGGACCTCCAGCAATTAATATGTAGCTGGCCAGAGATGATATTTCCATGAAAACAAAAATATTGAAGGCATCTGCTGATACGACAATACCCACCAGTCCAGATAAAACCAAAAGCCAGGCCGCATAGAAAAGTGGTTGGCGTTCTGATTCAATTTGCTGATCAATACTGGGTTTGGCAGCGAGTAAGGCAGCTGTGCTAGCTCCCGTGATCACCAGCAAAACAATGGCACTAAACGTATCAACCGACAGTGCTATGCCATAAGGTGCGGTCCAGCCGCCCATAGCGTATTGGAGGGCTTGTCCGTCTAAAACTGCCAAAGTGAGCGCAACGGCGATGGAAAAACTCACTAGTGCAACGGCAGTTGCTCCGGCCCAAGCTAAACCTCGCGGTTGTAACAGGACGATAAGCGGTGCCGACAACATCGGTATTACAACTTGCAAAGCTGGAAGGTGTGCTAATAAATCCATAGTAGTCAGTCGGCATCCAAAATTTCGGTTTCTTCAATCGTGCCATAACATTCCTTGATACGCACAACCATGGCCAGTCCCAATGCGAGGGTTGATACTCCAACAACGATGGCTGTTAGTATCAGTACCTGTGGTACTGGGTTTGAAAATATTTGATCTTCTACACCGCTTTGTATGATGGGGGCTGTCCCACCTTCTACCTTGTCCATAGTGATATACATAAGAAATACAGCAGATTGAAATATAGATAATCCAATGAGTTTTTTTATCAAATTGGTTTTGCTAATCACGGTATACAGTCCCACCGTTAAAATGATAGCGAATACCCAATAATTGAAGTAGCCCAGCAGTTCTAATAGTTTCATGACAATCTTTCTCGGGCAGCGAACGCATGGAAAATGGCCAGAAGTGCACCACAAACGGCCATGCCAACGCCGGCCTCGATAATTAATATACCCAACTGTTGTCCAAACACAGGATCAGCGGCTAGTACTGAATAATCTAGAAATGTTCCTCCCATCAACATGCAAACCACACCCACGCCGCCATATAGCGATGCACCGCCTATAACCATACCCAACAGCACCCCGCGAGGTATTGCGCGCAACGCTTCGGATTCACCTTCGAGCAACGCGTAAAGGATTACGCCTGTGGCAATAATTGCACCCGCTTGGAATCCTCCGCCTGGGCCATATTCGCCATGGAATTGTACATAAAGACCAAATAACACGATAAACGGGATCAGCAGTCGGCCAACCACTTGGGGGATCAGGTGGTGGCGTAGACCACTACTTTTTTTAATCACTGGCTGATTTTTTCGTGACGGGCTCACACCAAGAATGAATAAAACCCCAATACAAGCAGCGAAAACAACAAACACCTCGCCCAGCGTATCATAGCCTCGAAAGCTGCCAAGAATTGCGGTGACCACATTGGGAATATCAATATACTCAGGCGTTTTTTCTAGATACCAAGGCGCAAGATGTTGATGCACTGGGGCATCAGGGTCGCCGAGCCGTGGTTTGTCGAAAGTGGCGTATATTATTAGCAATGCCAGAACGCCCACAGTTCCTAGAGCGACCCACCGACCTCCAACTCGAGCTTTTTCCCGGTCACCAGTCAGCTCTAATGCACAGAGGAAGATTACCGTTGTCACTCCAGCACCCACCGCAGCTTCTGTTAGTGCTACATCAGCAGCGTCCAAAATAAAAAAGTTGGCCGCCATGAGTAAACTGAAAATAGATGTCAGCATTACCGCGACAAACAGGTCGTCGGTGCGCACTATAGCAATGGCGGTAATGACGAGAAGGGTCAGTAGAAATAGCGCAAAAATTAAGATCATTCTCCAGCTCCTTCTTTGGGTAATTTGTTAGCCTTGGGGGCGTCGCTGGCACTTCCTTCGTCTGGCTTGAGACCGGATAATAGCGCGGCATTGGCCAACGCATAGGTAGCTGTTGGGCCTGTCAGCAGCAAAAACAGCATAATAGCAAACAGTTTAATTGCGGCTAGAGACAACCCGGCTTGTAGGATCATACCAACAAAAATTAAGATAGTTGCCATGGTATCAGTAAGGCTAGCGGCATGAATTCTAGTGTAAAAGTTTGGCAGACGCAGGCCGCCTATACCGCCGATTAACACGCAGGCCCCCCCGAGAACGAGTAATATCCAACTCAGAATATCTAACGCAAAATCAATCATTTTCTGCCTCGGAATCAGATTTTCTTCGGGAACGATTTTGGAAAAAATTTAATACTGCAAGAATCCCGACCATATTGATCAGGGCGTAGGCCAGCGCAAGATCAAGGAAATCAGGCCGACCGTAAAGAAATGCAATGACGGACAGTAACAACACGGTCTTGGTACCAAACACATTGACTGCCAGTACGCGATCGTAAACGCTTGGTCCTTTAAGTGCTCTCACTAGGGCCAATACCATGGTCACCAAAATGGCTAAAGAGACAACAATATACATAACTAACGGGACTCCAGTGCTGCGACTCGTCGATTTGCTTCGCCTTTTTGTAATTCTTTTGCACTTTCACTGGTCAGGCAATGAATCAATACTTTCCCCTTGTATAAATCTAACGTGACGGTTCCTGGAGACAGGGTAATGGAGTTGCCAAGAATGACTTGGCCCATGTCCGTTTTGGCTTCCGCTTCAAGCACAACTACGGTGGGGCTTATAGGCATTGAGGGCTTCAGGATGAGCTTGGCTACGTCCAGACTCGAAATAATAATCTCTCGAAGCAGCCACAACCAATAGCCTGGCAGGCGAGGCATCAGTCTAAGTAAATTGGTATTATTCCTGAAAAAGCCCATACGATTTGCTAAGTAAATGCTGAGCAAGCAGGACAAAACACCCAAACTCATGACGAGTGGTTTATAGAGTCCTGACCAGAGAAGCCAAGATATTGCTAAAATAAGCAAAAGTAGCAAAACAGACGAGAGTCTTGTTTCGCCGCGTTGAAACGTATGCTGGGCTAGAGTTAATCTCATAGTTTGCAGGGGTAGTTTTTCAGTAATGATTGATAGACGACTTCCATCGCCGGTTCATTTTCTTTGCTGCTATCTTTTTGGGTGATTAGATCGGCGACGATGACGTTAGCTACATCGCGCAATAACAGCGGATCTCCAAGGCAAAAACCGGCTAAGCCTGCGGCTCTAGAACGGTCTAAACGGTTTGGCATACGAGTGCGAATCGCGCGTTCTGAGAAGGTCTCTTTACTGGCGAGGGCACTTTCTGCATTTAGCATGACTCTTGCATCGGTCGCTATTGCACCATCTATAAAGCCTTGAATATATCTGACACAATACTGACCATCAGCGCTTTCTGGTTCAGAATGAAACAGTGCACAGTGCGATGATAGTTCTTGAGCCGTCAGAACTTCTATTGCCTTAGCAGGTGGTACTGACAATAATTGAACGGCCAAGAAAGCGAAAACCATTAAGGGGAAACTACTTTTTGACATATAAATCCTTTTTGTCTAATGACTTAACTGTATACAATTAATCATAGTGCTAAAAGTCTATTTTAGTTTTTTTTTTCATCAATAAAAAAATTGATGATGTATTTTAGAAAAAACATTAGATGAGAGAAAGTATATTCTGGAGTCATAGGGTAAGTTCAATTAGGACATTATTGGGCGCAGGCCATATCTTAAACCAACACCGATATTTTCACTGCGTAGTTATAAATAGTCACTGAACAATGGGAGGTAACAAACAAGCTACCATCAAGGTTCGTTATGCAAACCATTTAAAAATTTATCGCGAATAATCGACTAATGTTGAACTCGTTTTCGCTTGGCTACACTAACTATTACATACTCCAAAGCGGAGCCAGTACCAAAAAGGATTTTGTATGCAAAGAAATAGTTTACTCGTTATTGCAGGTTGCTAAAGTATCTTTGCTGCCTTATTACATATCAGCTGCATATTTGGTGGCAGATTGGTATCTCTTTTTTGGTGCTGGTGAAAGCATGGCTCAAATGGCTGCAGCCGGGGAGACTTATCCCACCATTGTCACTTTAATTATCGCTGTGGTGCTTTTTGTTTGGCGGCTTTATGCATTTTCGGGCGCAGGCTTAATTGTTAAGTTGCCACTTCTAAAAACATGTTTAGTGTTAATCACTGCTGTATATCTCATTCGTGGTGTGGCGGGGGGCATTGTACCTTTTTTCACGTCAGCCTCCGAGATCCATCAAAACGCTATGGCTTTTTGGTTGGTGAGTTCAATCGTTTGTTTTATTTATGGTATTTACTATTTACTTGGAACAAGGCTGTTATGCCGGTAGTTTTCCAACAACAAATATCAAGGCTCTATTTATAATAGGAAAACCATCATGGCTTTTAATGATTTATTTAGACTCAGCTCCCATGCAGTAATCACTAATGACGATGGCCAAGTGCTGTTATTAAAAGCCAATTATGGCGACAAGCATTGGGGTTTACCGGGTGGTGGGCTTGACCCTAATGAAACTATTCATCAGGCATTGCTACGAGAATGCCAGGAAGAGTTAGGCTGTTTGGTGAAGGTGAATTATCTATCTGGGGTGTATTTTCATTCAGCTTATCAATCGCAAGCGTTTATTTTTCGTTGTGAGTTAACCCAAGAGGCCGTGATTAGCTTAAGCGATGAGCACAGTGATTATGCATTCTTCGCTGTTGCTGACTTATCTTTAGTGCAGCAACAACGAATTAACGATTGCCTAGCGTTTAACGGTCAGGTTTTCAGCGCTGCTTTCTAAGGCCGCTTGATGCCAGGTGGTTAACAGGCGCATGATATCTAGTGAGTCTTGCAATTGTGCTAATGGTCTTGGCACTGTGTATTGTTTACTGTCTAGGGCCCCTAGTACCGCTTCTACCTGGTAGTAAAATCCGTTGCCTTTGGCTTCAACATTAACAACTTCTGCATTTTGCTCATATAACCTCACCGAAAAATGATTCCCCTGAGCTTCAGGTAACCAAGGATTTGAGGTGAAATCAATACTTCCTAAGCTGCCTAAAATGGTAAATCCGGCGTGTAAGCCATAATCTTCAGCTGTGTGTAAAAGACATTGCACACCGTTAGCATAAGTCACAATCGCCGTAGATTCACAAATATTGCCATCTTGCCCGCGTCGGCCTGTTGCCTGTAGTTGATATTGTTGGCTGATATTATTGCCAAATTGTTGCTGCATGACCAATTGCATCAAAGATGCAGGGTAACAACCAAGATTAAACAATGCGCCAAGACTGGCCGGATTAACAAATTGGCTGATAGCCGCGCAATACTGGCCGCGAATACTTTTTATCTCACCAATCACCCCAGATGCTATGGTTTGACTTAACTGTTGCATAAATGGATGCGCAAGATACATTAGTCCTTCTAAAAAGAACACCTTGTTGTGCTTAACGGCATCAAGGCTGGCAATGGTTGAAGGCATATCTACCGACAGCGACTTCTCACATAAAATCGCTTTACCTGCATTGGCTGCTTTAATCACATATTCATGGTGTAAATGATTCGGCAGGGCAATATAAATCACATCCACAAGTGGGTCGTTAATTAATGCTTCAAAATCAGTAAATTGATGTGCGATGTTATATTGCGTTGCAAATTCAGCTAACGTTGTTGTGTTACGACCTGCAACAGCATATAGCCGACTTTGGCCTTGTGCTTTTACTGCATCCGCCATTACACCAGAAATAAAGCTGGTGCCTAAAATACCCCAATTAATCATTTTACTCATTGGTTATACCTCTGTAGCTAGGCGTTGATAGTCAAAGGCTTGTTTAAGCTCGGTTAAACCAGCTTTAATAAAGGCTTGAGTATGAGGCGCGACAAAGTGGGCATCAAAGGCGGCTTGATCATCATAACGTTCCCAAAACACAAATTGCTTAGGGTGAGTTTTATGTTGAGTTGCCATCGCAAGTGAGCAGCCTGATTCGCTATTCATGTCGGCGCAAAATTGACGGATTGCAGCAAGGCCTTGGGATAACGGTACGTTATCTTTTATGTGAATTTCAGCAGTAATAAATATGCCTGCTTGATCTAATTTGTAATCCATAACAACTCCTCAAGAATGATGGCTCATCGTAAACCAGTTTTCATGACGGCAACATCGCTCGTTGGTGTTTACAGAAAACACTGTAGGTTTATGATTGGGAGTGAATATGGATAAATTAACCGCAATGCAAGTGTTTAGCTGCGTAGCTGAACAAGGTAATTATGCTGCGGCGGCGCACCAGTTTAATATTAGCCGCACTATGGTGGGCAAGCGCATCAATCAGTTAGAGAGTTATTTAGGCGTTAAACTCCTCAATCGCACCACACGTCAACAAGCGTTAAGCGAGTCGGGTCAGTTTTATTATCAAGAATGTAAAACCATTTTGGCAGCCATTACTGCCGCTGAAAATACCTTACAAAGTATGACGGGCACGATTAGCGGTACCATTAAAATGAACGCACCAGTGAGTTTTAGTAATACAGTGTTAGCACCCATAGTTAATCGGTTTTTATTGCAGTACCCGCAAGTCGATGTTGATTTACGCTTAGACAATAACCTTGTCGACCCGATGTTAGACAGTGTTGATATTCTGGTACGCATTGGTGAGCTTGGCGACTCAGCATTGATTGGTCGGCATATTATGGATTATCACATGCAATTTTGTGCATCCCCTGAATATTTAGCCAATCATTCAACGATTACTGCTATTACCGATTTACATGAACATCAATGCCTTGGATTTAGTTATTCGAGCAATGGTTCGTTGTCGATTGCGCACCAGCAAATATTTGGTAAACGGCATTTTAGATTGTCGTCAAACAGTGGTGTGGTGCTGACGCAAGCTGCCATTGATGGCTTAGGTGTAGTGTTACAGCCTAGTATCGTGGTGAAACAGGCAATAGAGGCAGGCCTCTTGGTTAATATTACGAGCTTAACCCCAACAGAAGCCATGCCGATTCATTTATTGTATAAGGATAAAAACGTGCTGTTAAAAACGCGTTCATTAATCGCGTTCATTAATCGCGTTCATTAATCGAGTTTATTATTGAGCAGCTTAATTGAGCAATAAATTTTATTTAAGACTTAATCATCCCTTTAAGTACAATATCCTCATAGGTTACAAAGCCTAAAATACTGCCTGACTCTACTACGGGGGCTTTATTAATGTTAAAGCGTTCAAATAACCTTGCCGTATAGCGTACATCCATATCTGCAGGTACAGAAAACACCGGTTTTATCATAATTTCATAAATATTGGTGCGCTCGGGGGACTTATCTTTAGCGAGAACCTTCCTTGCTATGTCACTCATTAATACCATGCCGTATTCATCATGTTCATTGCGTTTATCGACCACCAAAATACTGACATTTTTAAGAATGGCCACTTGGATTGCTTCTGCAACTGTGTGCATGCCGTCCACCATAGCGTAACGGTTATTCATCACATCACGATTTAGAGTAGGGGCTGACTGTGTCATATTTGGTCCTCAATATCTTTGCTTAACTTTTCAACCTGATGTGCAACACCGACGGCATCTTCAACATCGATTTGAATTGCAATGCCTTTACCGGAGTTAGTATCAAATTCGCCCACTTTAGCAATGGTTTCTAAAATACAACGGCACATATGTTCTTCAACTAACCATAAAATGACATCTCGCTGAACATCTAATGTAAGGCCCATAAAGGTTTTCTTTTTTTCTAAGCCTTCACCTCGTGCATGATTAATAACCGTGGCGCCAGTGGCACCTGCAAGGCGTGCTGCATCGAGCACTTCGTCGGTACAGTCTTCGTCGACAAAGGCGACGATCAATTTAAAGCGCATAGGTTACTCCTTAATCGCTTTACGTTTAGATAAATAGTCAACGACTTGGGCATAACCCATGACGGTGATCATCGGAAATAAACTGGCAAAGGCGATTAAGCCAAAGCCGTCAATGAGCGGATTTCGTCCTTCAACATTAGTTGCTAGCCCAAGACCTAATGCGGCCACCAACGGAACCGTGACTGTTGATGTAGTTACGCCGCCAGAGTCATATGCCAAAGGTACAATCATTTTTGGTGCATAAAAGGTCTGAATAACAACAATCACGTAACCGGCCATAATGTAATAATGAATGGGGTCACCAACGACAATACGAAAACAGCCTAAGGTAATACCAATGGCCACACCAATCGCGACAGAAATACGCAAACCTTGAATACCGATCGTGCCTGCAGAGACTTGATTGGCTTTAATGGCTACGGCAATCAGTGACGGTTCTGCAATAGTGGTACTAAAACCAATGGCTGCGGCAAACACATATACCCACACATAATCCTGCCAAACAAAAGGATCTGTACTGCCATTTGGGTGTAAAAACTCATTAGTGGTTAATTGGTTCGCCATGGTTTCGCCAATAGGGAAGAGTGCGAGTTGTAACCCGACTAAAAAAAAGGTCAGGCCTATTATCACGTAAATAAATCCGAGCAGCACTTTTCGCCAATGGTGAACTGGGCGTTTAAGTACACCAAGTTGAAAGCCAAATAAAATCACCGCAATAGGGATAACATCGCGGGCAGTGAGCAACAATGTGCTAATTAGCTCAGTAAACAAATTGACTCCTTATCGCACGCATCAGTTTAAAAACACCATGCCGTAAATTAATACAAAAATCATTGGGCTAAGGCTGGCAAAAGCAATGAGGCCAAAGCCATCTAACATTGGGTTTCTGCCTTTAATAACACTGGCAAGGCCGACACCTAATGCCGTGACCAAGGGTACAGTAATGGTTGATGTGGTCACGCCTCCAGAATCGTAGGCAATACCAATAATATTGGCAGGGGCAAAACTGGTGAGGATCATCACTATGATGTAGCCACCAATAATTAAATAATGAATTGGCCAGCCTTTGAGAATGCGGATCACGCCAAGTAAAATGGCTAAACCCACCGAAATCGCTACTGTGATACGCAGCCCCATAGCATAGGAACTCATGGCCTGCTTATTGGCATCAATCGCACCTGCATTGGCGGCAACTTGTGCCGCTTCATTGGCGACCGCCGTGAGCGCCGGTTCAGCTAATGTGGTACCAAACCCCAAGGAAAAAGAGAAAATCACTAACCAAAAGATGCTACCTTTTCGAGCGAGTGCTTCTGCTAATGATTCACCTATGGGGAACAAACCCATTTCTAAACCAAACACAAAAAATGTTAGTCCCAAAACGATAAAGAGTAAGCCAACAAGAATTGAACCTAGCTCAGCAGGCACTTGATGTAGCACAAATATTTCAAAAAAACTGACCACTAAGATGATGGGGACAAGGTCTTTAAAGCTACTGAACATGGCTTGGAGCAATTTACCAATGGCAGACATCTATACTCCTGTGATGATAGTGATGGGTACCGATACCGTTTAGTCGTCGTGTTGATAGATATAAATAATAAGAGCTTTATTGAGTGTGACGGTCTGTAGTCATATCGCAACATATTGTTTACACTGGTTTTCATTAAGTTGACTCAGATCATAAAAATCAGGCAAACTGTGCTGTACATTTTTGGCTGCTTATTTACGTATTGTGCAATAAGGGGTTTCAGATAAAAATAAAAAGGACTTTAACCATGAAAAAAACACTTTTACGCTTAGCCATTATTGCCGCGTGTGCAAGCCATATGGCCTACGCTAACCCTACGAATATGGTCACGGATACGGTCGATTTCTCAAAAGCTTATCAGCAGTATAACCAAGCCGTTGAAGCCAATAACCCTGCCGATATCATCAGCTATGCCCAGCAAGCTTACGAGCTTGGTACTGTAAAATTCGGTGCACACAGCATTGATAGTGCTAAGTTAGCCATGAACTGGGCTAATGCCATTGTTGCGCAGTCGAAGCAGAACAATAATGGCCGGGTGGTGCAAGATGAACAGGTGATAAAAGCCCAACAATTATTTGAGTCTGCTTTAGCGGTATATCGTCAAAAGTTGCCTGAAAATGACATTGCCTTGGTTGATCCGCTCGTGGGTTTAGCTGAAACCACTGCTGATGATACGTATGCAAAAAAAGTGTTGTTTGAGGCGATTGATATTGCCCAAGAGGCGGATAATGAGCTGACCGAAGCTGAAGTGAAAACCATGGCTTTTTATCGTCTAAAGAGCACGGAGTTTTATACACGTGCGGTGAGAGGGTTTGCTTTTGACGCTTATGATATTTATGTTAAAAAATTACCTGAAAACGCAATAAAACGCGTTAATGCCACTTACCTCTATGGAGCATTAAACGAAGCGATGGGTAAGCACACTAAAGCTGTTGATGCTTTAGTTGAAGTGATAAAACAATATCAAGCGTTACCTTACAGCCATCCGCATGAACTGCGTGCCCATGCACTGCTCGTTGATATTTATCAAAAGCAAGGCCAAAGTGATCAAGCCACTGAGCATTGTATTGCCATAGGTAAAATGACGCCGTGGAATGATCAACAAGAACAAACGCCGTTATTTAGAACGCCACCAGATTACCCAATGTCTTATGCAAAGCGTGGTAAAAGTGGTTGGGTAAAATTACAATTTACCGTTGATGAGCAAGGTTTTGTGCAATCTCCACAGGTGCTTGAGTCAAAAGGTGGCAGTCAATTTGAGAAAGAATCAATTGAGGCGCTCAGCCAATGGCGTTACGCGCCCAAATTTGTGGATGGTAAACCGGCAAAGGGCACTTCAACAGTGCGTTTAGACTTTACCCTAGGATAATGTATTTATTGAGTCGTGAATTAGCTTAATAAATACATACTCAACATACCCACACACACAATCACAAAGCCAGATTCAATCATGAACTGGCTTTTTTGTAGCTGTTTTTTACCTTGCTTTAAAATGGTCACCAGTTGGTTTTGTTTGTATATTCTGCACGATATTAATGAGGTTTGCGGGTCGGCTATGAGTTGAAAACGGCACTTTTTACCGTTATCGAGCAATACATCATGCATACTTTGTAAACCAAAATTGAATTTACGCGACACCACTTTGCCGTTAATAAAAACCCGCTCCAGGCCACACCAATTGCTGGCATGTAATTCAATATTGTCTTGATTAAGATGGTAAGAAAATTTAATCATAATGCTCATCCTTTCACATGATAACTGCGTGTTTACTTATACCTATCATTCAAAACTGCATTAACATTGACACTTTTTAATCCTGTTATTAATAAAGCAGAGCAATGTGACATTTTCCAGCACACAAATATGAACAATTTAAGAAATTAGCCTATGTTATTGCTGGCTATGGGAATATTTATTTTTATATTTTTAGTTGCAATGTAGGATTGGTTGAGCATGGGAGAGGTAATACCAATCCGCATTAGAATGTGCTCTTTTAGCGAAAGTTATCAGTGAGCGAGACGAGCACTCATTGTTATAACCCCCGCTTAAGCGAGTGCTGAATAAGTGTGTAATGAGATGAGTTTAGGTTGAATTAAGCGCGGTAATACGCTTTAAGTAAATCTTTCCAGGTAATTATACCAACGATATGGTTATTTTCTAATACAGGAAGGCAGCCGATGTTATTGTCTACAATAAGCTGAGTTGCGAGGTTTATGTCACAATGGGGAGCAATGGTAATAGGGTTATGGCTCATCACTTGATGAACCCGTTTTTGTAAGGTCTCAGTATCTCGAATTAATTCAGCCGCAGTGCCAATATTGGGGCTTAACGCACTTAAAAAGTCTCGATGCGATAAAATGCCTGTTAAGTGATTGTCTTCATCGATAACCAGTAAGTGGTGAAAGCTGACATTATCGAAAATCTCTTTAGCCAGTGACAACCGATCATCCATTTCGATAGTCACAACACGGGTAATCATGATGTCGGCCACGCTGATGTAACGATGTGATGTCGTCGTTGTGTCATTTGTTGTCGGATCAGATGTCTCTGTCGATATTGTCATAGGTGATTCTCCACTCATTTATCTTTTTATATCAGATAAATAATAGCGTAACAATCATTTAACGCTCTATAAACTCATCGAAACACCTTATTTGAACCATACTCATGAGGTAATGGGGTGTTGGGATAAATGGCCCGCTAGGTACTTTTGATATTTAATGGGTTTGAGTTGGTGAATATCCACCAAGACCAAACCATCAATGCAATCGCCAAATTCAGGGTCGATACCAAAGTCTAAAAATTTAACCCCTTGGTTGTCGCACAGTTCGCCATATTGTTTAAATAGCGTTGGTACTGATACTGCCATATTGGCTAACGTCCGTTTGAGTATTTTAAAGTCCTCAGCGTAGTCTGTGCCGTTAAACAAGTGTTGTAATTGGGTTACCCTTTCAGGCGTATATTGATATGAATTAAATGAACTGGCTAATACTTCATCTGTTGAGAAATGATGTTGATAAAAGAACACTATCATTTCTTTTGCCTGCAACGGCATGCTGTCACTTAACGACACAGGGCCAAATAAATAGCGATATTGGGGGTTTTTCACTAAGAAGGCACCAATACCTTGCCATAGGTATTCTAGACTACGACGGCCCCAATATTTGGGTTGTACAAAACTTCGCCCTAGTTCTAAGCCTTGTTCAAAGTAAGGTTGAAAGGCCGGCTTATAGTCGAACAATGACTGGCTGTAGAGTGAGTCCTTGCCGACGCTTTCATGTAATGCTTTTGCGCTGGCAAAGCGATAGGCGCCGACGATTTCTAGGTCATCTTTGTCCCACAAGACTAAGTGAAAGTAATGATTATCATATTTATCAGTATCACGACGCTTACCCGTGCCTTCACCTACGGCGCGAAAAGCGATTTCACGTAAGCGACCAATTTCACGCATTATTGCGCTACTTTGCTGATGTTTATAAAGATAAATTTGTTTGTTGTCTTGGGTTTGCCCGAGTAACTCGCATTGTGATAAAGCATGTTGCAGTTCGCTGCGTTTTTCAGGGTGCGCAATCGCATTTTGGGTAGTAAATAAAGGGCTGCGATTTTTACCAATGCGGTATAAATGATTTTTAAGCAATTTAACTTTGGTTTTGAACGGGAAATCCTGGTTGTTAACCACTTCTTTGGCGATCAATTGTCCGATACGTACCGGCATCACTTGGTCGGCTTGTTTAAACATCTCTTTAACTAACAGCAAGGTGGCTAATGGCTTGTATATCATTGATGCACCGTAAAATGTGGCTGAGTTTTTGGCATCAACAAATATGGGCAGCAAGGGTGAATTACAGGCTCGGGCCATTTTTAAAAATCCTGAGTGCCAATGTAAATCCGTTACACCCGTTGGCCGTAAACGAGACACTTCACCAGACGGGAAAATCAGTACAGCACCTTCGTTTTTAAGGTGGTGATGAATCTCGTCTAAATGTTGTTTGGGTGTACCACCTGTCATATTACGTACCGGCAGTATAATGGAGTGTAAGGGTTTAATGGCCATTAATAATTCATTGGCAACCACTTTGATGTCTGGGCGAACTTGGCTAATCAGTTTAATCAGGGCGAGGGCATCGAGCGAGCCTATTGGGTGATTGGCGTAAATGACCACGCGGCCTTCGTGCGGGATATTTTCAACCTCGTTATTGGGTACGCTATAAGTAAAATTCAAGCATGCTAAAATTTGCTCGACAAAGTCTACTCCGGATAAATGCGCATGTTCATTTGCAATCTCATTACATTGTTTTTCGTGGAGTAAATAACGCAACATGGCTTTAGTGGGGGCCGCCAACCACTGCTTGTTGTGCACATTTGGAAGGTTTTTTTCAACCACATTATCGACAGTAAATATCATGACCTTATCCTTTTTATGCAACGTGCTGTTTTTGAGGTGTGATGGGGGTGTCATGTAGATGACTTAGCTCAATGCTGGTCATTGTCTCTGCTTGTAGGGTTTGCTCATTCCATTTGAGCAGTTGCACATCGCCTTCAAGTGTTTCGGCAATCAAGGTACAGCTTTCTACCCAATCGCCGTCGTTGGCGTAAATTAAGTGCTGCTGATTGATGATGTGCTCAGACAGTTCTGGCTGGTGGATATGGCCGCACACCACCATGTCGACCTGTTTTTTCGCTGCGTAGCGCAATACGGCATCTCGATATTGATTAATGGCTTGCTGGGCCTTATTTACCCGCAGCTTAATAAAGCTGGCCAGTGACCAATAGGGGTAGCCCATCGCACTTCTCACCGCATGCAGTTGTCGGTTTAACCACAATAAAACATCATATAAATGGTCGCCTAATTTGGCGTAGGTGCGGCTAACACACACTTGGGAGTCAAACTGATCGCCATGAAGCATTAAAAACCGTTTGCCATTAATGGACTCATGGATGTGCTGTTTTGCGAGGGTGACACCTCTGAAGTGACTGTCAGCATAAGCTTTAAATGCCTCGTCATGATTACCGGGAATAAATACGACCTGAGTGCCGTTACTGGCAAGCTCTAGAATTTTTTTGATGACTTTGTCATGGCTGTCTGGCCAGTACACTCTTTTTTTAAGGGCCCATACATCCACAATATCACCGACCAAATATAAGTAATCACTTTGACTGTGGTTTAAAAAATGCAGTAAAAAATCTGCTTTACAGTCAACGCTGCCAAGATGAACGTCTGATAACCACAAGGCATGAAATGATTGGATCTGTTGAGGGTGAGTCAGGTGTGAAATCGGCTGTCGTTTTGCCAGCGCTGTTGTTTGATTGCTATCAGTCATCTTCTGCCAGTTTCCCAATACACAGGTTGCGTCAGTGTTAATTTAGAGTAGGGCAGTTAATTGACGCTAAGGTGAACGATTTATTGCAAATTGATTAAGTTTAATGAGAAGACCAATTCCATTCATTGTCTGGTCATTCAGAATGCGTCTAGTGTTTTTGATTAAGGGGGCAATGCAGAAATAGTGCCCCCTTGAATAGCGGTATTAGAGTAAAAGTGAGTTTGTTATTTAACTGAGTGTTGAGTTATTTTTGCCAATGAAAAAGGGAAATACTCAGTATTTCCCTAGGCTAATTCGGCTGGGTATTATCGTGCGGCGTCGATAATGGCTTTGGCCATTTCATCGGCAACAGAACCTGTGGTACGGTTTTCGCTATCTGCGCGGCTAAAGATGGTTAGCAATGTGTTGTAAATTTGCTCTACCTTAGCTTTAGATGCCGCGGCATCATAGTTTTTCTCAAATGAGACATTAATAATGCCGCCAGCATTAATAACATAATCAGGTGCGTATAAAATGCCCATCTGTTTAAGTTTTTCGCCGTGACGCACTTCTGCTAGTTGGTTATTGGCACAACCGGCAACGATAGTGGCTTTTAACAGTGGAAGGGTGGTGTCATTGATTGTTGCACCTAATGCACAGGGGGCATATACATCCACATCTTGGGTATAGATGTCTTGTGGCGCTACAACCGTTGCACCAAACTCTGTCGCTACGCGGTCAAGCGATGCTTGATGAATGTCGGTAACAATTAACTCAGCGCCTTCTTCATGCAAATGTTTACACAGGTAATATCCAACGTGTCCAACACCCTGAACTGTGACTTTAATCCCTTTTAGGCTATCTACACCGCGTTGATGTTTAACGGCCGCTTTAATGCCTAAATAAGTCCCTAATGCGGTTAATGGTGATGGGTCACCTGATTTTCCTTCCATGCCTGCAACAAATTCTGTTTCGCGGCTGGCAATCATGATGTCAGATGTTGATACGCCAACATCCTCTGCTGAATAGTATTTACCACCTAAGCTATTAACAAAGCGGCCAAAGGCTAAAAATAATGCTTCGCGGTCAGTGGTTTTCGGATCGGCGATGATTACGGCTTTACCGCCACCCATGCTTAAGCCTGCAAGCGCATTTTTATAAGTCATGCCACGAGATAAACGCAGTACATCTGTTAACGCTTCATCATCCGATTGATAGTTCCACATACGACACCCGCCAACAGCTGGCCCAAGGTTAGTGTTGTGGACTGCGATAATGGCTTTTAAACCACTTTGCTTGTCATGACAAAATACCACTTGTTCGTGTTCATCGAACGAAACATGATTAAATACTGTCACGTGTAATCTCCGCTTGCTGTGTGTAAAAGTAAAGTAACGTACCTAGGGAATAGAGTCTATTAGGTACAAACGACTGCTTGTTAAATTTATTGCAGCACGATAGCATTTAGCGCTACTCTCAACAAAGCATGATTTAGTTATTTTTGTGATTGATGTGGAAATTTAGCTTGCCACTTTACGTAAACGTAAAGTAACTTATGTTGCATCATTGTTTTTGAGATTGAATTTTAGGTTAATTATTGTACTAACCTGAAACATAACAATAAGATAGGAAGTATTATGACTGAAGAAGTTGCAGAGAATGTCACAGAGCCAACAGTAGACCAAGATGCCTTAAGACAAGAGTGGGTGCGTACTCAGTTTCAAAAAGCCAATCGCTTTTTAGCTGAAAAAGGCGTGATCCCAAGTAACGTATTGGCCAGTGAAAGCCGTTATCTTGCGCCTTATTTAGCCATTTGGAAAATGGAATCTAAGCAGCCTAAAAAACAAACTTTTTGGGTGATGTCTGGTGACTTACCGTCGGATTATGTTGATGTTAAAGTGGCGGCAACTGCGCGTGATGCTATTCGTCATTTTTCATTGATGTGGCAGCTCAAAGCTGAAAACCTCCATCAATCAGGCGCTACGAGAGATGAGACACAACGAAAGTTTGCACAATTATTAGTGTCGCGGGCAGAAAGCCTGTATAAAATGCATCAAGATGAAAAACTTTGGGGCTAATACCCAATTCCACTCATTATCTGGTCGTTCAGCGGGAGTTCTGTGCCTTCTAGGCAAGTCATAGGATTGTAGGCAGAGTTGCTCTACCTTCTGCATCCATGTAGTCGTCGGCAACTGCTCCTGCGTTGCTCTACCTCCTGCATCCATGCAGTCGTCGGCAACTGCTCCTGCGTTGCTCTACCTTCTGCATCCATGCAGTCGTATGTAGCAGTATAGAAGGCACAGAACCCCGCCTTGCAGGAGACACTCAGACTGTCCATTTCTTTGTTGCTTTGCCTTAAAAGGGAATAACCATCATTATTTTAGCAATGCGCCTCAAACTGAACAATCTGAGTGGCTCTGATTGGTCACATAATTAATGGATTTGGTATAGTAGCCCATAAGCGCATTTAAAAAAGGCACCTAGGTGCCTTTTTTGTTTAGCGTAAACTGTCACAACTTAGCGTGATCAGCATTCGTCTTCCGCTAAGTAATATAAACCTTGATTAACCAGTTGGGTTAACAGCTCAAGTAATACGGGGTGCTCAACCAGTTCACTGGCTTGTTCTGGCATAATACTGACATTGTTGGCTAACAGTAGTAATACTGCCTCGCTTATTTCTGCTAATGGGTACTCTTCACCATTAATAAATAACCGCGCATGGTTGTCTTGTTCAAGACGTAATACCTTTAAGCCCCCAATACGCTGAATAATTGCACCTTGTTCTATGGCATCAATTAAGTCATCACTGCTTAATGGCGCTTCGCCTTCACAGATATCGAGTTCGAATCGATTTTGACTCAATAATTTACCTAGCATGGTTTGATAGGCTTGAGGATCTTGGGCAAGTTGTACCAATAAATCCATAATGCCTTGTTGATGCGCTTGGCTAATGAGTCCTGGCGAACTCGGTTCGTCCTTAGACGTAAACCGTTTGTGCCCCTGATTACTGTCGATAAGGCTATCGGCGAGCTGTGTGAGCAGTTCTTGTTGGCTCGGCGCTCTAAAACCAATGGAATATGACATAGCTAACGTCACTGTTTCACCACAATGTGGGTAGCCTGGCGGAATGTATAACACATCGCCTTTTTGTAATACCACATCGATAATTGGCTCGAAATCATCTACTAAGGGTGAGTTTTCATTGCCGCCACGGCGTTTATGTTGACCTTTGTCACCGACTTTCCAGCGACGTTCGCCTTCACCTTGAATAATAAACACATCGTAGTTGTCGATGTGCGGTCCTACGCCGCCACCGGGTGTGGCAAACGATACCATCAAGTCATCAAAGCGCCAGTCGGGTAAAAAGCGAAATGCTTCCACTAATGGCTGTGAAGCAGGATACCAATGGTTAACGGCTTGCACTAATAGCTGCCAGTTATCTTCGCCAAATTGGTCGTAGTCTTCAAATGGACCTTGTACCACGTCCCAATCATCATTTTTTGTGATAACAACGCGCGATGAAATCTCTTCTTCGCAGGCGAGGCCCGCAAGTTCATCTGCGGCAATGGGGTCGTCAAAATCGACAAATGCTTGTTTGATAACAAGCGGTTTCTGCTGCCAATGCTGTTTAATAAAGGCTTGGGTATCAATATTTAATGTGTACATCATTGACCTCAGATGGAGAGTGTTAAATCCAATAAAAAAGCGGTCACAGATGCGACCGCCAAGATTAGCTTGTGTCGATTAAATGACTATTTTAGCTCGTCGACAAAGGCTTCTGCACGGCCGATGTAATTTGCTGGAGTCATTTTTTTCAGTTCAACTTTCACCTCTGCTGGTAATTCAAGGCCATCAATAAATACAGCAAGTTGCTGTGCATCGATGCGTTTTCCACGGGTGAGCTCTTTTAGTTTTTCATATGGCTTTTCGATGCCATAACGACGCATAACGGTTTGCACTGGCTCAGCCAATACTTCCCAGTTTTTATCAAGTTCGGCAAGTAGTTGCGCTTCATTGACTTCTAACTTGCTGATCCCTTTTAAGGTGGCTTGGTAAGCAATGAGCGAGTGCGCCATGCCGACACCAAGGTTACGTAAAACTGTTGAGTCAGTTAAGTCACGCTGCCATCTTGATACTGGCAATTTAGCTGCTAAGTGTTGCATTAATGCATTTGCAATACCTAAGTTACCTTCAGAGTTTTCAAAGTCGATTGGGTTGACTTTATGCGGCATGGTTGATGAACCAATTTCGCCAGCAATGGTGCGCTGTTTGAAGTGACCTAACGCAATGTAACCCCAAATATCACGATCAAAATCAATAAGAATAGTATTGAAACGCGCAATAGCATCAAATAATTCTGCAATGTAATCATGCGGCTCAATTTGCGTGGTGTAGGCGTTCCAGTTAATGCCAAGGCTGGTCACAAAACGCTGTGACAGCTCATGCCAGTTCACTTCTGGGTAGGCAGAAATGTGGGCGTTATAGTTACCCACAGCACCGTTGATTTTACCCATAATCTCAACCGCATTGATTTGGTTTAATTGACGCTCAAGGCGCACGGCAACGTTGGCCATTTCTTTGCCTAGTGTAGATGGTGACGCAGGCTGACCATGAGTGCGTGACATTAATGGCACACTTTTATTGTCATGGGCGAGCTTTTTAATGGCATCAATTATTTGTTGGCAATAGGGCACTAATACTTGCTCGCGTGCTTCTTTTAACATTAAACCATGCGATAAGTTGTTAATGTCTTCAGAGGTACAGGCAAAATGCACAAATTCGTCAATGGCGACAAGCTCGGCATTGTCGGCAATTTTTTCTTTAATAAAGTATTCAACCGCTTTTACATCGTGATTAGTGGTACTTTCGATGGTTTTAACGCGAAGTGCGTCTTCTTCATTAAAGTTATCTTTAATGCTGTCTAATAACGCGAGGGCGATTTCGCTAAATGGGGGAACTTCTTCAATCTCTGGGCAGCTAGATAATAGCTTTAACCAGTTGATTTCAACTTGAACACGGTACTTAGTAAGACCGAACTCGCTGAAAATCCCTCTTAATGAGGCGGTTTTACTACCATAACGACCGTCTACCGGAGAGATAGCAGTTAGTGCGGAAAGATCCATTTGAAGCTCCTTGATGAACTTTGTTGTAGGGTGAATCGATTAATTGTTATTTTGGCTTATTTTAGCGGTATCAAATATCGCTTTTCGGGCAAACACTAAATGGCGACGTTTGCCGCCTAATTGGCGCCACAATACTGCACTGCGCATGGCAGCAAGTAGAAGGGCACGAATTTTATGTTGTACTATGGGTTGCTTTAAGCACTCGGGGTTGCCTGATATTTGCAATTTAGGCCCAAGTTCGCTGATGATGTCGCTATATATACTGGCAAAGTTAGCAATAACTTGTTCGTCAGTGATAGCAAAGTGGTTCAATTGACGATGTATTTGATTGATCCGCTCGGCAAGCATGCCTAAGCCGTTTGCTGAACGAGCCAGCTTTCGCTCTAGTGCTAATACTCCGACTAAGTAACGCGTTGTTTCGACATCTTTATTACTGCCATCGCCCAGTTGATTTTGAATCAACTGGTAGCCTTTATTTAATATGCTTTTATCTTGATAGACATCGGCTGTGGCTTCTGGTTCGGTGACTAAGATGGTATTTAATGTTGCCGCCAGGGCTTCTTTATCACTTTCACCGTGGCGAGCTAAATACTGCACTTGGCCAATTGCCTGTAAAATCCCGGCAAATGCCATAGTGCGTTCAAACAATATGGTTTGTTGAGTTTGACTCACGATTTATCCTCGGATTAAGGTATCGATAATGCCGCCACCTAAACAAATTTCACCATCATAAAATACCGCGGACTGGCCTGGCGTGACAGCGGCAACAGGTTCATCGAATGTCACGGTAATGTTATCTGGGTCTGTGTAGACTAACGTACAGGCCACATCGCGTTGACGGTAACGTGTTTTTACAGTGATTTGACTGTTATTGGCAGGGCCTTTGCGGTCAACCCAATGCAGTTGATTAACGGTCATGCCCTGGGACATAAGGCGTGGATGATTTGCGCCTTGTGCAACCACGAGTACATTACGAATTAAATCTTTTTCGACCACATACCACGGGTCTTCGCTACTGTTTTTAAGGCCGCCAATCCCTAGCCCTTTACGTTGCCCAAGGGTGTGATACATCAGCCCTTGATGAGTGCCTATGACTTCGCCTTCAGCCGTTTCAATGTCACCAGGTTGTGCCGGTAAATAAGTAGCGAGAAAGTCAGTGAATTTACGCTCGCCAATAAAACAAATGCCGGTACTGTCTTTTTTGTCGTGAGTGATTAAGCCCATTTTTTTAGCAATCTCACGTACTTCATGTTTTTCAAGCTCACCGACAGGAAATAAGCTGCGTGCGACTTGTTCATGACTGAGGGTGTATAAGAAGTAGCTCTGATCTTTATTGCCATCAACACCGCGGAGCATTTCAACGCTGCCATCGCTGTTATCACGACGACGCACATAATGGCCCATGGCGATGTAGTCGGCGTCTAAAATCTCGTCTGCAAATTCAAGGAATGCTTTGAATTTAATTTCTTTGTTGCACATGATATCTGGGTTAGGCGTGCGGCCGGCTTTGTATTCGGCTAAAAAATACTCGAACACGTTGTCCCAGTATTCAGCGGCAAAGTTGACGGTATGCATTTTGATACCAAGCTTGTCACACACAGCCTGCGCATCTTTTAAATCCTCTGCCGCAGCGCAATATTCATCGGTATCGTCTTCTTCCCAGTTCTTCATAAATAGACCTTCAACCTCGTAGCCTTGCTGGATAAGCAAATAGGCCGAAACAGAAGAGTCCACACCGCCGGACATGCCGACAATGACTTTTTTACCATTAGAAGTTGGGTTGATTGATGTCATAAATCCTAAAAACCATTGAATAAAGAGAAAATGTATATGGTGGTGTCTGTTAATGGTTTCAAGCTAATGGTAACAATTGACTGAGCTTGAAAGCCGTTAAACAAGGTCAACAATAAAATAAAAGTGATATAAACCTAATCTTATCGTGTAAACATTGCATTTGTGCGGCGCGTATTCTACCACGCATTCGAGCGCTGGGCTATCTTGAAGGACAGTCAATGTAGGGAGAAAACTGAGCTAACGCGTGTGCAAATAGTCTGAATTAAGTAAGGTTAATGGCAAGTGGTGCGGACAAGGTTTTGCATCGCTTTTTTGCGTCAAGTCTCTGGTAGCCGGAGGGGATTGGTCTAATAAACCTGCTTGCTGGACATAGTCATCAATACTTTTGAGCACGAGCGGGCTGCGTAATTGGTCGCCTAACTCACCAATTTGTTCGCGAGATAACCAATGGGTGCGGGTAATGGCGCTGTCGAGTGGCGTGCCTTCAATGGGTTGCTCGAGGTCAATGCAAAAGGTGTAACGTACAAATGCGAGTGTGTCACTGACACTAAATTGATAAATACCGACAATGGCTTGCGGTGCAATGGCCAGCCCTGTTTCTTCTAATATTTCCCGTGAACAGGCATCAATGAGTGACTCGTTTGCCTCTAAATGTCCAGCTGGTTGATTAAATTTAACCTGGCCATCAATTATCTCTTCGACCAGTAAAAACTTGCCTTGGCTGTAAACAACACAAGCGACAGTGGTATTGGGTTTGTAACGTTGAGTCATATATTTACTCCCTTATTTTAGTGCTTTGCCTGTGTTATTTATGGTTAATGATTAGCGTTGGCTAATTTGTTTGTATTGACCATTTTGTAAATCATCTAGACACCATTGACCTATTTTATAACGGATTAATCTTAAGGTTGGGTGGCCTACATGGGCAGTCATTCGTCTGACTTGGCGGTTACGCCCTTCGCAGATTTGTACCTCAAGCCAAGTCGTAGGTATTGATTTTCGCTCTCTTACGGGGGGGACGCGTGGCCAGATCTCGGGAGAGTCCATTATTTTGACCTTTGCGGGTAAGGTTATGCCGTCTTTAAGTTCTACCCCATCGCACAATGCTTTTATAGCGGCCTCTGTTGGCTCGCCTTCGACCTGTACCCAATAGGTTTTAAAGGTTTTTTTATTCGGTTGGGTTAACTTCGCTTGCAGTTGACCATCGTTAGTGAGCAGTAATAGGCCTTCGCTGTCTCGGTCTAATCGTCCTGCGGCGTAAACGTCACTTATCGGAATAAAGTCTTTAAGGGTTTGGCGACCTGATTCATCGGTAAATTGGCAAAGCACATCAAACGGTTTGTTGAACAGCACGATAATAGGGTTTTCAGCTGGTGGTTTCTGTGGGCTTTTGCGTCGAGTCATTTTGCTCGTGCGTTTAGATTTAGGTATTTGTGATAAAGGACGACCATTGGTGGCAGTCTTTTTTTTAAATGAACTGAATTTACCTGAGTTTGCCATAAAGGTATGGATAATATCCTTAATCGTTTAATGGGGGGTTGTAATAAGAATTAACAACTTTTATCTCAGTTTACTGTGTATTCGCCCTTAGTGGAATTTGAAAATTGCTAAGAATGATCTATGATGTCCGCCTAAAAATTGTGATCTGTACCTAATTTATCACTGCCTAAGGTGTATTTTTAACAAAAAATACCGTCGCAATGTGGGAAAAATATAATAAAAAATGGGATAGGGGATTTCACATACAGCGTTCACATAGGATGTGAACGCTCGTAGCAAATCAAGGTTCACTCCCGGGAGTGTTATCCACCAAAGCCCATCAAATGCTTATACAATTTATTCTAATAAGTTATTAATTTACAATAATGTAGGAAATAAAATGAAAGATAACACTCCAACGATCATATACACAGAAACTGATGAAGCGCCAGCACTTGCTACTCTGTCTTTATTACCCATTATCCGTAACTTTACTGACGCTGCAGGCGTAAAAGTAGAAACCCGTGATATTTCTTTGTCAGGTCGTGTTATTGCTAACTTCCCTGAAAAATTAACTGCTGAACAGAAAATTGCTGATGCATTAACTGAATTAGGTGAATTGGCTAACCAGCCAGAAGCTAACATTATTAAGTTACCTAATATCAGTGCGTCAATTCCACAGCTAAAAGCGTGTATTGCTGAATTACAAGCCAAGGGCTATGACATTCCTAATTACCCTGATGAGCCTAAAACTGACGCTGAACTCGAAGCTAAATCACGTTATGACAAAATTAAAGGCAGTGCGGTAAACCCTGTTTTACGTGAAGGTAACTCAGACCGCCGTGCGCCAACATCTGTTAAAAACTATGCTAAGAAAAACCCACATTCAATGGGTAAATGGGCTACTGATTCACAGTCTCATGTTGCACACATGAACGAAGGCGACTTTTACGGTAGCGAGCAATCGGTAACTTTACCAACAGCTGATAAAGTGAATATCGTACTGACACAAGCTGATGGCAAAGAAGTGGTACTTAAAAGTGGCTTAACTTTACTTGCTGATGAAGTGATTGACTCTGCGGTTATGAGCAAAAAAGCGTTAGTCGATTTTTATGCTCGTGAAATTGAAGCGGCTAAGTCTGAAGATGTTTTATTATCGCTTCACTTAAAAGCCACCATGATGAAAGTGTCTGATCCCATTCTATTTGGTCACGCTGTTAAAGTGTTCTTTAAAGATGTATTTGATAAGCATGGCGAATTATTTGCTGAACTCGGTGTTGACGTAAACAACGGCTTTGGTGATGTGTATGCCAAAATTAAGTCACTTCCTGATGCTAAGCGTAGCGAAATCGAAGCGGATATTGCTGCCGTTTATGCTGCACGTCCTGCACTAGCCATGGTTGATTCAGACAAAGGTATCACCAATCTACACGTGCCAAGTGACATCATTATTGATGCATCTATGCCTGCAGCGATCCGTTCATCTGGTCAAATGTGGGGCCCAGACGGCCAATTAAAAGACACTAAAGCAATGATCCCAGATCGTTGTTATGCCGGTGTGTATCAAGAAACCATCGCATTTTGTAAAAAACACGGTGCATTTGACCCAACGACAATGGGCAGTGTACCAAACGTGGGCCTTATGGCTCAAAAAGCTGAAGAATACGGTAGCCACGATAAAACATTTGAGATTGCCGCTGACGGTACTGTGAATGTGATTAATCAAGCTGGTGATGTGTTAATGAGCCACAAGGTTGAAGCGGGTGATATTTACCGTATGTGTCAGGTAAAAGATGCACCTATTCGTGACTGGGTTAAGTTAGCCGTCAGACGTTCACGTTTAAGCAATACGCCAGCCATTTTCTGGTTAGACAGTGCGCGTGCACACGACGCTGAATTAATCAAAAAAGTGACTCAATACCTCGCCCAAGAAGATACTTCAGGCTTAGATATACAAATCATGTCTCCAGTTGAAGCTACGCGCGTAACCTTGGAGCGTATTATTAAAGGCGAAGACACCATTTCTGTTACGGGTAACGTGTTACGTGACTACCTAACTGATTTGTTCCCAATTCTTGAATTAGGCACAAGTGCTAAAATGCTATCAATCGTACCGTTAATGAATGGCGGCGGCTTATTTGAAACAGGCGCAGGTGGTAGTGCACCTAAGCACGTTCAACAGGTAGAAAAAGAAGGCCACTTACGTTGGGACTCTTTAGGTGAGTTTTTGGCACTTGCAGCATCATTAGAACATTTAGCTCAAACAGCTAACAATCCTAAAGCCCAAGTGCTTGCTGATACGTTAGATGTGGCGATTGGTGAGTTCTTAGACAGTAATAAATCACCTTCACGTCGTGTGGGTGAATTAGATAACCGTGGTAGCCATTTCTATCTTGGCCTTTACTGGGCGAATGCACTTGTTAAGCAAACTGCGGATACACAGCTTGCTGAACATTTTGTGCCTTTAGCGCAAGCGTTAGCAGCAAATGAGGCGGTTATTTTAGCAGAGCTTAATGGTTCACAAGGCCCAGCGGTTGATTTAGGCGGTTATTATCGTTTAGATGCGGCTAAAGCTGAAAAAGCCATGCGTCCTAGTGCAACATTGAATAAATTGATTGGTTAATTGATGAGTCAATAGGGCATTACGTGACAGTAATGCCGCTATTGATAATGAGTTGATACGCCATATTTTTAGACAATAAAAAAAGACAGGGATTAAAATCCCTGTCTTTTTGTTTTATAGTCTCTACCTACTATTTTGTAGGTGAGATGGCTGAAGCATGCATTCCTTTAGGACCTTCTTCAACTTCGAAGCATACAGGTTGTCCAGCTTTTAAGGTACGATAACCTTCCATTTCGATAGTTGAATAGTGCGCAAATACATCTTCGCCACCCTGATCTGGGCAAATAAACCCGAATCCTTTGGCGTTGTTGAACCACTTAACAGTTCCGTTTGCCATACTTCCACTTCCTTCTGTTGTCTACTTACCAGTAAGATAGTAAAACTTATTATCCAGCGGTCTATTATTCGCCGCCTGACAAATAGAATGAAATTTGTACGAAAAGATGTCAAGTATAAATTAACAAAAAGACAACATTTAATTAATTTAATAATATCAAGTGGTCGGGAACCAAACGAGAGGCTAGTATTAAACAATGGCTAAATTAGGCAGTGTAGAACATACCGAAGAAAAGGTTGAATCTGAGCTACAACCACCCCATATGTATAAAGTGGTGCTAAACAATGATGATTACACCCCGATGGATTTTGTGGTTGAAGTGTTGCAACGCTTCTTTGATAAAAACGAGCAGCAAGCTGTTGATATCATGTTAGCGATACATCACCAAGGCAAAGGATTGTGTGGCGTTTTCCCATTTGGGATCGCCGAAACAAAAGTTTTTCAAGTAAATCAGTTTGCAAGAGAAAACCAACATCCGTTACTGTGTACATTAGAGAAAGCATAAAAATCGTTTTCTTACAGTCTGTGGTTAAATTTAGGGGGTGCTTATGCTGAACAAAGATCTGGAAGTCACCTTGAACCTAGCGTTTCAGCAAGCTAGAGATTCACGTCATGAATACATGACGGTAGAACATTTATTATTAGCACTTATTGATAATCCTGCCGCATATGAGGCGTTAATTGCCTGCGGTGCGGATGTTAATCGCCTTCGTGAAGAAGTGGCTAATTTCATTCAACAAACCACACCTATTATTGCAGAGTCACCTGAAGAGCGTGAAACCCAACCGACATTAGGCTTTCAACGGGTACTTCAACGGGCCGTTTTTCATGTGCAATCATCGGGGCGTAACGAAGTGACTGGCGCAAATGTGCTGGTGGCCATTTTTAGTGAACAAGAATCACAAGCTGTCTATTTACTTCGACGCAGTGAAATCACCCGTTTAGATGTGGTTAATTTTATTTCCCACGGTATGAGTAAAGACGAAGACACTGGCGAGTCCTCTGATCAAGAGCGCATAGAAGATCAATCTGAAAACAGTGAAGAGCGCAGCATGTTAGCGCAGTTTGCCGCTAACCTTAATCAGCTTGCTAAAGAGGGTACCATCGACCCATTAATTGGTCGTGATGCTGAGATTGAGCGTGCAATTCAAACCTTATGTCGTCGTCGCAAAAACAATCCGTTGTTGGTTGGTGAAGCGGGCGTAGGTAAAACGGCGATTGCCGAAGGGTTAGCGTATCGAATTGTGACGGAACAAGTGCCTGATGTGATGGCTGATGCCACAGTGTACTCGTTAGATTTAGGGTCATTATTGGCCGGTACGAAGTACCGTGGTGACTTTGAAAAGCGCTTTAAAAGCTTATTAAAAGAATTGTCAGCTGATGAGCATGCGATTTTATTCATCGATGAAATCCACACTATTATTGGTGCGGGGGCCGCGTCTGGTGGGGTAATGGATGCTTCTAATTTACTCAAACCCTTGTTATCAAGTGGCAAATTACGCTGCATGGGCTCAACCACGTTCCAAGAGTATCAAAGCATTTTTGAGAAGGATCGTGCATTAGCGCGTCGATTCCAAAAAATTGATATTAATGAGCCATCCGTCGCTGAAACCACTAAGATTTTGATGGGATTAAAGTCAAAATACGAAGAGTATCATGGTGTGCGGTATACCCAAGCGGCTATCAGCAGTGCAGCCAGTTTGTCAGCGAAGCATATCAATGACCGTCATTTACCTGACAAAGCCATTGACGTGATTGACGAGGCGGGTGCTCGTATGGTGATGATGCCGCAAAGTAAACGGAAGAAAACCATTGGCCAGGCTGAAATCGAAGCGATTATTGCTAAATTGGCGCGTATACCTGAGAAGTCGGTATCGTCGACTGACAAAGACATGTTACGTAACCTTGAACGCAACCTTAAGATGGTGGTCTTTGGGCAAGACAAAGCGATTGAGAGCCTTAGCTCTGCTATTAGGTTGTCTCGAAGCGGTTTAGGTTCAGAGAAAAAACCTGTCGGCAGTTTTATGTTTGCTGGCCCAACTGGGGTAGGTAAGACTGAAGTCACCAATCAATTGGCCAACTGTCTCAACCTCAAACTCATTCGCTTTGATATGTCTGAGTATATGGAGCGTCACACCGTATCGCGTTTAATCGGTGCACCTCCGGGCTATGTTGGTTATGACCAAGGTGGTTTGCTAACTGATGCCGTGATTAAAAATCCACATTGTGTAGTGCTACTCGATGAAATCGAAAAGGCGCACCCGGATGTATTCAACTTATTATTACAAGTGATGGATCACGGTACATTGACTGACAATAACGGCCGAAAAGCTGATTTTAGAAATGTCACCTTGGTGATGACCACGAATGCGGGTGTACAAGAAACGATTCGTAAGTCGATTGGTTTTCAGCAACAAGATCACACCCAAGATGCATTAGCTGAAATCAATAAAATGTTTTCACCTGAGTTCCGCAATCGTTTAGATTCGATTGTGTGGTTTAACCATTTAGACATGACAGTGATAGCGAAAGTGGTTGATAAGTTCTTAGTTGAACTGCAAGCACAGCTAGATGATAAGCGGGTCACCTTAGATGTGAGTGATGAAGCACGTACCTTGTTAGCTGAAAAAGGCTATGACAAGTCAATGGGTGCTCGTCCTATGTCGCGCGTGGTCACTGAGTTGATTAAACGTCCTCTTGCTGATGAGATCTTATTTGGTGTGCTTGAGCGTGGTGGTATTGCGCATATTGATGTTAAAGACGGTGAGATTAATATTGATTGTGAGGCCACTGAGAAGGTGTCTTAATAAGCACGTTTACTCTGTAAAATGACAATAAAAAGATGACCAAGTGGTCATCTTTTTTTATCCGCAGTATCCGTATATTCATCACATTAATTATGTCATCCGTTCAGGTGTTTTATGGTTCTTTATACCGCAATACTTTGCTTGCTGCCTGACCAGATAATGAATAGGATGAATAGTAAACTCAACAACAAAAAAACCGACTTACAGTCGGCTTTTACAATGTTGAGGCTAGCGATTAACGTGCGCGGAAGACGATACGACCTTTTGATAAGTCATAAGGAGTCAGCTGAACCGTGACTTTGTCACCCGTTAAAATACGGATGTAGTTTTTGCGCATTTTGCCAGAGATGTGGGCTATCACCACATGTCCATTTTCCAGCTCTACGCGGAACATTGTGTTTGGCAAGGTCTCAAGGATAGTGCCCTGCATTTCAATGTTGTCTTCTTTCGCCATTAATAAGTTATCCCATTAGCCTTCAAATATGAAAAATCGGGCGTATCATGCCCCAAATTCGCTTAACTGTAAAGGGCGTTAGCAAGAAAGAGGTTCAAGTTGTTCATCAATTTGCCAACCTTGTGGTGTTAATATTTGATAAGGTCGATATTGACGCTTGTAACGCATTTTTCGATTTTGATCAATTTGATAGCCTAAATACAGAAAACGCTTGCCCATTGACTTCGCTAATTGGCATTGTATCAATATCATTAGTGACCCTAACGAGCGGTCTGCATAGTCAGGATCAAAATAGCTGTAGATAGCAGAAAAACTGTGGACCATATTATCAGTGACGGCCACGCCAATCAGTCGGTCCTTATCAAACACTTCAATAAACATTGGCGGTAGCCAATCAGACAATAAAAAATCATCATATTGGCTCTGAGATGCCGGATACATAGGACCATCATTGTGACGTTCATTTATATAGCGTTGATAAAGTTCAAAATGTTCAGGACGTGTCTGATAATTGACTTTCCAATGTAAATCCTGATTATTCTTTAAAGTTCTTTTTTGGCGTTTAGACAACACGAAATCGTGAACATTAAGGCGTATCGATTGGCACGCTTGGCAACTCGGACAGCGCGGTTTATAGATTGCATTGCCATTACGGCGAAAGCCCATTGCCAGCAATTGTTCAAATAAAGCCCCGTCAATATGCGGCTCTTGGATAACGAGTAACTGCTCTTTATTGCCTTCAATATAGTTGCAATCAAATGGTTGGCTTATTCCGACACTGACAGATTTAGAATTCAATTAAGACCTCTTGTTTGTTCCATATCGATGGCGATATTGATTGGTCTCGATAACGGTGAAGTAAGGTTAAAAAATCTTGTCTTGGTAGCGCTTTGGCGCCCAAATTGATTAAATGAGGGTTCATTACTTGAGCATCAATGAGTTTAAAACCATGCTGCACCACATGTTGATTAAGTATAGCAAAAGCGGCTTTTGATGCATTGGTTTGTCGATGAAACATTGATTCACCACAAAATACTGCACCCACTGCAATGCCATATAAGCCGCCCACAAGGTGCTCTCCATTCCAGACTTCTATCGAATGGGCTTTGCCCTGTAAATGTAACTCGTAATAAGCCATTTGAATTTCAGCAGAAATCCAAGTGCCATCTTGTGCGCTGCGTGGGGCTGCACAACCCGCAACAACCTCTAAAAAAGCATAATTAATGGTATACCGCCAGCTCGATTTTTTAAGGAACTTTTTTAGGCTTTTGCTGCCAAAAGGATGAGTCGGAAAAAACACGGCACGAGGATCTGGCGACCACCATAAAATAGGGTCGCTGGCATTAAACCACGGAAAAATACCCTCATAATATGCTTTCAGTAAGCGTTGAGGTTGCAAGTCTCCCCCAATGGCAAGTAAGCCATTGGGATCGGTGAGTGCATGTTCTGGCGGCGGGAAGCCGATAGACCGATTTAAATAAGACAGTGAGTTCACAATTGAGTATATTAATTGGCATACCTTATCGTTAACTTAGCGGAAAATAGCGATGTTTAAAATCATAACCGTCACCGGAAAGAGTTTTTTTGCGTTATTACTGACATTTTGCTTGTTTTGTGGGCCAGCACAAGCCGCTTATGAGCGTAACCAAGCTGTGCCGGTTGAAAAAGTGTTGTATGGTAACATTGAGTCGGTACGACATGTGACTGAAAAGCAATTAGTGGAAGATAGCCGCAGCGGTTGGAAAACATTTGGTGGAGCCCTAATCGGTGGTGTGATTGGTCATCAATTTGGTAGTGGTTCAGGACGGGATGTGGCTACGGTGCTTGGCGCACTTATTGGTGGCGGTTTAGGCAGTCAGCATGGACAATCGGCCTATTATCTTGAAAATAAACTGATTGAGTTAATGATAACGCAAGAAGATGGCAGCCAAGTGATGGTGATTCAAGATCTCGACCCTGGCATGAGCTTTAGCGCTGGTGATGAAGTACGAGTGGTATATTTAAAAGGTTATGTCCGAGTCGATTTAGCCATGTAACTCGATTAATCTGACAACAATCGATTAAAAAAAGAATCAATAACATAAAAGGAGCCTAGGCTCCTTTTGTGTTGATGCTAATTTATTTTATACGAATAAGCCGTATTAAATTAGAATCCTCGCGGTAAGGTTTGGCTGCCAACGGTGTTTTCAAGCTTTTGACGCCATAATTGTTTAGGCGTTAACCCACCAGATGTCGCAGTGGCTTTTTTGCTGGGTTGCGTCTTAGCAGGTTTAATGTCCGCTTTAACCACAGTTTTTACGCTAGAGGCTTTTACTTCAGAGGCTGGTCTTGCTGCACACAACTCGCCATGCATGGTTTCAAGTTCGCTAAAACGTACCGATTTACCACCGTCGATTTTATACCAGCTGCCAGCTTGCTTAATCGACACCGCTTTGCCTGATTGTTTTTCAAGTGCCATTTGCAGTTGGCTGATGACCTCTTCTTTAGTCAATGTTGTCATAGTTAATAACCTATTTGTTATCATGTTAAATGAAGGTTGTAATGAATTTTAAAGTGTTAACACTACAAAAGTCCAATTGACTGCTAAAATTGTTGGTTTATCACTCATAAAGTCGTTTTTATCGACATATTTCACTGCTATTGTTGAAATATTCGGGCTTGAGTTAAACTGTATGTCATCGCATAGCGGCGTTAACTCGACATGATTTTTACCATGAGGGTTAATCGCCCAGTAAAGTCATCACCCCCATTATTTTTGGTCACACTCAATCAAGTGGACCCGTTCAGTTTCACAATACTTTTAGGAATATTATGTCAACACATCAGCAAGGAAAGTCCGTCATCTCTCGACAAGATCTCACGGCGTATTTGAATACCTTTTTGAATGTTTCAGCGTTTAAAGACTATGCTCCAAATGGATTGCAAGTTGAGGGTAAAGCCCAAATTCGTACCATAGTCACTGGGGTTACGGCTTGTCAGGCATTAATAGAACAAGCCATTGCTGTCAATGCTGATGCCATTTTGGTACATCATGGTTTTTTTTGGAAAAATGAACCTGAAGTGATCACCGGCATGAAATATCGCCGAATTAAAGCCTTAATGGACCACGACATTAGCTTGTTTGGTTATCATTTACCCTTAGATGCCCACAATGGCATTGGTAATAATGCTCAGTTAGCTTATCAACTGGGGATTTTAAGTCCGCGTGTGTGTGAATCCGTAGCGCAAGACTTATTGTGGCACGGTCACCTTGAGCATCCTGTTACTGCAACTGAGTTTAGCCAATTACTCAATAATGTCCTTAAGCGTGAACCTCTGCATATTGGTGATAATAGTAAGCTCATTTCAACCATTGCATGGTGTACTGGCGGTGCACAAGATTATATCGATCAAGCGGCACAAATGGGCGTTGATGCCTTTATTAGCGGTGAAGTGTCTGAGCGCACTTATCATGCTGCCATGGAGCAAGGGATACATTACTTTGCTGCAGGCCATCATGCCACCGAGCAATTTGGGATTAAGGCGCTTGGTCAACACCTTGCCAGTAAATTTGATTTGACTCATCACTTTATCGATATTGTCAATCCGGTGTAACTTGGCTACGTCGAGTCGTCGTGTTGGGTGATTAAGGAACGTTAATGACGGAATATTTTTTACAGGCTTTTATTTACCTCACCGCGGCAGTGATAGCTGTTCCGTTAGCCAATAAATTGGGGCTGGGATCAGTATTAGGTTATTTGATTGCTGGTGTGGTCATTGGCCCTATTGTTGGGCTTGTGGGCAGTGAAACCAATACTATTCAACACTTTGCTGAGTTTGGTGTGGTAATGATGTTGTTTTTAGTCGGTTTAGAGCTTGAACCCAAAATGCTTTGGGCAATGCGAAATCGGCTTTTAGGCCTTGGAGGTTTGCAAGTCGCTGGCTCGGTGCTTGCGGTCATGGCCTGTGCCATTTACGCCGGTTATCAAACCAGTATAGCTCTCACCATTGGATTAATATTTTCGTTATCGTCGACAGCAATCGTATTGCAAACCTTGTCAGAGAAGCGCCTTAACAAAACCCATGCCGGTAAAAATGCTTTTTCAGTGTTATTGTTCCAGGATATTGCGGTTATCCCAATGTTGGCGTTTATTCCGTTATTGGCTTTACCTGAACTAGTCGAAAAAGCCCAAGTTGCTGCCAGTCGCTTGAGTGAGCAACATGAACAATTAAGCCTAGTGGCATCATTACCGGGTTGGGCTTATGCCATTGTACTGATAGTGGCGATTGGTATTGTGGTGTTAGGCGGACATTACTTGAGTCGGCCCTTATTTAAAATGGTCGCTGAGTCGGGCGCTCGCGAAATATCAACCGCAGCAGCATTAATGCTGGTGATTGGTATCGCGGCGTTAATGAGTTTAGTGGGGATCTCTCCGGCTTTAGGGACATTCTTAGCTGGCGTGGTGTTGGCCAACAGTGAGTTTAAACATGAATTAGAAGCCAATATCGGCCCATTTAAAGGACTGTTATTAGGGCTGTTTTTTATCACGGTAGGCGCAGGGATTGATTTTGCGGTGTTGTTCGCAAGTTTTGGCGAAATCATGTTAATCACCTTGGGTGTGATGTTTATAAAAGCGTTTGTACTGTATTTATTAGCCTTAATATTCAGGATTAAAGGCAGTGATCGTTGGTTGTTTACCCTCAGTCTCGCGCAAGCCGGTGAGTTTGGTTTTGTGCTACTCAGTTTTAGTGTGCAGCAGCATGTTATCCCAACTGATTTAGCGCAAACCTTATCGATAGTCGTTGCGTTGTCGATGTTTTTAACGCCTGGGCTGTTTATCTTGTTTGATAAAGTGATTTATCCGCGTTTTCAAATTAAAACCAATCAGCGAGAGCAAGACAATATTGATGATCAAGGCACGGTTATTATTGCCGGTATTGGCCGCTTTGGCCAGGTGGTGAATCGGTTTTTAGTGTCTAATAATATTAAAACAGTGGTACTGGATTATCAGGTATCACAAGTTGATACCATAAGACGGATCAACACTAAAGCGTATTATGGAGATGCAACACGCCCAGATTTACTGAAAACGGCAGGCATTGACGAGGCGTCTTTGTTTGTAGTGGCCATCGATAACCGTGAGAGCAGTGTAGAGTTAGTTAAATATTTACACCACAGTTACCCTAAACTCAAAATAGTGGCCAGAGCGTTCGATAGAGGGCATGGACACTTACTTAAAGAGGCCGGGGCTGATGTGGTTGAGTCTGAAACACACCATTCTGCGTTAGAATTGAGCGTATCGTCTTTGCAATTGCTTGGGTACAACGACGATTACGTTATGCGGCGCAAAGCCACCTATAAACGCATAGAAAAAGAGGCATCAAACCGGCTGTATAACTTTTGGTTAAAAGAGTCAGCAGGAGAGCGTTTTAGCAATGACTTTATTAAACTATTTATGTTGTACGAGGAGCGTTTAAAGCAAGCTATGGAAGAAGATAATGCGGCGCATCAAGATGATGTTGAAGACCGTTTAGCGCCAGAGAACAGCGCTGATGTTGATTCTGCTCAAGATGAGGCCGTCACAAGCAACAGTAATACCATGCCTACATAGCGACGCTTTAATCAAAAAATGCAGGAAGCATTCTCAATGCACATGCAGATTGGTTTAAATCGTCACCTTATGTCAGATATGATAAAAAAGACCGCCGAGGCGGTCTTTTTTATACGGGCTGTAACAACACCAATATGTGGTCTATTTGACTCGCATACCCGGTTGCGCGCCTTCATGGGGCTCTAAAATAAACAGGTCTTTACCGCCAGGTCCTGCGGCTAATACCATACCTTCAGAGTCACCAAACTTCATGGTGCGAGGGGCAAGGTTGGCAACCATCACCGTTAATTTACCTTCCAAGTCTTCAGGCGCGTAGGCAGATTTTATCCCCGCAAACACTTGTTTGGTTTTACCACCTAAATCAAGTTCAAGGCGCAATAACTTATTGGCTTTTTCGATGTGTTCAGCTTTGCTGATCCGTGCAATACGCAAATCAATTTTAGCAAAATCATCGAAAGTGATTTCTGGGCTAATGGGGTCTTGCGCTAATTGATCAACCGCTTGCTTAGGCGCTGGTGCTTGCGTTGCTTGTAAGTTCTCTTTTGACGCTTCGATAATGGCTTCAACATTTTTCATGTCGATACGTTGCATTAAGGCTTTAAACGGCGCAATTTCATGGCCAGATAAGTCTTGCGCTAGATTATCCCATGTTAGTGTGAGCTGCAGAAAGCCTTCTACATCTTGAGCAAGTTTTGGCAACACAGGTTTAAGGTAGGTGACCAAAATACGGAACAAGTTAAGTGCATTACTGCACACTTGATGCGCTTCTTCTTGCTTGTCATCTTGTTTTACTAATTGCCACGGCGCGGCGTCAGCGACATAACCGTTTGCGATGTCGGCTAATGCCATAATTTCACGCATGGCTTTGCCAAACTCGCGGGTTTCGTAAAACTCTGCAATGGTTTCGCTTTTTGCAAGAAAAGCTTCTGTCAGGCTGGTGTCAGCGACTTTGGCCAGCTTGCCGTCAAAACGTTTACTGATAAACCCTGCCGTGCGTGACGCAAGATTAACGAGTTTACCCACTAAATCTGAGTTAACGCGTTGGGCAAAGTCTTCAAGGTTTAAATCTAAGTCATCAATACGGCTATTTAATTTAGCTGCATAGTAATAACGCAAATATTCAGGATCTAAATTATCAAGATAAGTACGCGCCTTAATAAACGTGCCTTTAGATTTAGACATTTTTGAACCGTTTACCGTGACATAGCCATGGGCATAAACACTGGTAGGTTTACGAATACCCGCACCATCTAACATGGCAGGCCAAAATAGGCTATGGAAGTAAACAATGTCTTTACCGATGAAATGATACACTTCTGCGGTAGAATCGATACCCCAAAAATCATCAAAGTTTAGGTCGTCACGTTTATCACATAAGTTCTTAAATGAACCCATGTAACCAATAGGTGCGTCTAACCATACATAAAAGAATTTGCCCGGCGCATCAGGGATCTCAAAACCAAAATATGGGGCATCTCGCGAGATGTCCCATTGTTGTAGGCCTTGCTCAAACCATTCACCCAGTTTATTGGCCATTTCTTGCTGTAATGAACCCGATTGGATCCACTCTTTCAACATGCCTTCAAATGCAGGTAGGTCAAAAAAGAAATGTTCAGTGTCTTTCATTACCGGTGTGGCACCTGAAACCGCTGATTTAGGATTAATTAAATCTGTCGTGCTGTAAGTTGCACCGCAGTTATCGCAGTTGTCGCCGTATTGATCTTCAGACTTACACTTTGGGCAGGTGCCTTTAACAAAACGGTCTGGCAAAAACATGTTTTTTTCAGGGTCGTAAAGTTGTGAGATGGTTTTGGTTTTAATGTAACCCGCATCACGTAACTTTAAATAGATGTCGTTGGCTAATACACGGTTTTCATCGCTATGGGTGCTGTGAAAATTATCAAATTGGATATTGAAGTCAGCGAAATCTTGTTGATGCTCTTTTTGCACTTGAGCAATCATTTCTTCAGGTGTGATCCCCATTTGCTGAGCTTTGAGCATAATCGGCGTGCCGTGAGCATCATCTGCACAAATGTAGTGGCATTCATGACCACGTAACTTTTGGAAACGAGACCAAATATCCGTTTGGATATATTCAAGCATGTGACCCAAATGGATTGGACCGTTAGCGTAAGGTAGGGCACTTGTGACCAGTATTTTTCGCTGTGATGTTGTCATGTTATCTCTATATCAAATTACACTCAAAATATGCTCCAATCCTAACCGATTGACTTAAATTTTTCATCAAAACATGACTTAAAAAGCGTATTAATCGCTATTTTTTTACTAAGTTCTGATACACTTGTAAAAATTTCACGTTTGGAGCTGCGGTTTTGATTAAAACGCATACAAATTATCAATTAAGTGATGAATTACTATCACCTGTTTTAGATATTTTAGAGGCCTTTGTTGATCCTTATCTGAAAAAAGGCTTAGTGTCAGCCGAGTGTGTTAGTTCGCTGGCAATATCGGGTAAACGTTTACAATTAGGTCTCGTTTATCCTTATCCCTGTATGACGCAATATCGTGATACTGTTATGGCGATAACCAATCGTTTAGCGGTATTAGATGCCATTGACGAAGTTGAATGTGAAATCGATTTCCAACCTCGTGTTTATTCAGCCCTGCCTGCCATTCCTCCTATTCCAAACGTTAAGCAAGTGATTGCCGTTGCCTCTGGTAAAGGTGGTGTGGGTAAATCAACTACGGCTGTTAATCTTGCATTAGCGTTAAAAGCTGAAGGCGCAGAAGTGGGCATTTTAGATGCCGACATTTACGGACCTTCGATTCCGCTAATGTTGGGGATCCCTAATTTTCGCCCGCAATCGCCAGACGGCAAGCACATGACGGCAGCATCTGCCCACGGTATTTCAGCCCAGTCAATTGGTTTTATGCTTAGCGGTGATGAAGCTGCTGTATGGCGAGGACCTATGGCTGCTGGAGCATTAGCTCAGCTTTTAAATGAAACTCAATGGCCTGAGCTTGATTATTTAATTATCGATATGCCACCTGGAACCGGTGACATTCAACTTACCTTATCGCAAAAAGTCCCTGTAAGCGGTGCCGTGATTGTAACAACTCCACAAGACATCGCCTTAGCGGATGCGAAAAAGGGTATCACTATGTTCAGTAAAGTGAACATTCCGGTATTGGGTATTATTGAAAATATGAGTTTTCATTTATGCCCAGAATGCGGCCATAAAGAACACCCATTTGGGACTCATGGCGGCAGCCAAATAGCCCAAAGGTACAATGTGCCATTATTAGGTGCATTACCACTGCATATTAATATTCGTGAATCTATGGATAACGGCGCTCCAAGTGTGATCAGTGAGCCAGAAAGTGAAGTGTCAGGGATATATCGCGAAATTGCTCGTAAATTAGGGGCAGAATTAGCACTTCAACAAGTGACATCAACCGTAAACATTAGCATATCAGACGACGAATAAGGTTAAGAGATGAATTCTCAGCAGTGTGTCATAATTGGGATCGCCGGTGCATCGGCTTCAGGTAAAAGTTTAATTGCCAAAACCATTTTTGAAGAATTGTGTAGTGATTTAGGCACAAATCAAATTGGTGTTATTAATGAAGATGCCTACTACCGTGATCAAAGTCATATGACCATGGATGAACGCGTTAAAACAAATTATGACCATCCGAAAGCGTTAGACCATCAGCTATTAGCGACTCATCTAACCCAACTTAAACAAGGTGAAGCTGTTCATATTCCTTGTTATAGCTACACTGAGCATACTCGGACCAGTGAAACACTTGTCATGCAACCTAAAAAAGTCATTATTTTAGAAGGGATCTTATTATTAACCGATCCTAAATTACGTGATTTAATGGATGCGACGGTGTTTATGGACACTCCACTGGATATTTGTTTCCTTCGCCGTTTAACCCGTGACGTTGCAGAACGTGGAAGAACCATGGAGTCGGTCATTTCGCAATATAAAAAAACCGTGCGCCCAATGTTTTTACAGTTCATTGAACCTTCTAAACAATATGCTGACATTATAGTGCCTCGTGGCGGTAAAAACCGTATCGCCACTGATATTTTAAAGGCCAGAATACAGCACTTATTGGCCAAATAGCCTTTCAGGGAGAAAGTGCAGTATGCGTTTAACAGATATTGAAATTGAACAGTGTTTAGATAATGGCTCGATTATTATCGAGCCACGCCCTTGCATTGATGCTATATCGGGAGTCAGTGTTGATGTCCGTTTAGGCAGCCAATTTCGAGTCTTCGAAGATCATACTGCACCTTACATTGATTTAAGTGGCCCAAGTGCAGAAATGCAGTTGGCACTTGATCGTGTGATGAGTGATAAAATCGATATTACCGATAATAACGCTTTTTTTCTCCACCCAGGTGAATTAGCGCTGGCGATAACTTTTGAAAGTGTCACCTTACCGCCAGATATTGTAGGTTGGTTAGATGGACGCTCATCTTTGGCTCGTTTAGGCTTGATGGTTCACGTGACTGCGCATCGAATCGATCCCGGTTGGCAAGGTAAAATTGTATTAGAGATATACAACAGTGGTAAATTGCCGCTAGCACTTCGCCCTGGTATGACAATTGGCGCACTTAACTTTGAGCGTTTAAGTTCACCCGTTGCGCGACCCTACAACACTCGCAAAAACGCCAAGTACAAAGATCAGCAAGACGCTGTAGCTAGCCGGATCAGCCAGGACAAATAATGGCAATGGTGTGGGTTAACCAAGTAGCGAATAGCACTGTCAGTCCTTTTGACCGCGGATTGGCATACGGTGATGGCGTGTTTGCAACAATGCGTACTGCGTCGGCTAATCAGACTGCGGCGGTTTTGTTTATTGACAATCACCTGTCGCGCTTGCAACAAAGTTGTTTGCGATTAGGAATGCATTGGCAAGCAAGCGATGCATTAGTCAGTCAGCTCTTGTCTTTAGCAACACAATACCCTCAACATTGTATTAAATTACTCCTTACTCGTGGTGAGGGTGGGCGTGGCTATCAAGCGCCAGCACAACCCCAAATCAATGAAATCGTCAGTGTTACTGCTATTCCTGAGCATTATTATCAATGGCAGCAACAAGGGATTGCACTCGCATTATCGCCCATTACACTTGCTCGCCAACCGTTACTGGCAGGCATGAAACACCTTAACCGATTGGAACAAGTCCTAATTAAGTCACAATCCTTGGTAGCCAAGACCCAAGATTGGCTGGTATGTGATACAGATGGTTGGGTGATAGAATCATCAATGGCAAATATCTTTGCGATTATTAATGGCAAGGTAGTGACTCCAGCAATAACACATGCAGGGGTCAGTGGGGTGATGCGCGAACAATTTATCGATGCATTGCTTCAAGATGGCTTTGAGGTGATGGTTAAACCGATGCGTTATGGAGATATTACTGCGGCTGAACATATCGTTATTACAAACAGTTTATTTGGTGTGGTTGATGTACACACCATTGATCAATGTCAATTTAGCCGTTGGACGCACACGTCGCGATTCAGGCACATTTTGAGTGTAAATTTACCATCATGATTAAAACAATAACAACACGATTATTGGCAAGTTTAATTCCACTATTTGCTCTTGTTTGCCTTGGTGGCTACTGGTTTGCTAGTAACTTAATCGCTTTTCAAAAACAACCTTTAAAGCTCGAGCAAGTCCAAGCATTCAATGTTGAGGCCGGAACTTCTATTATCAAACTAGCACAACAATTAGAACAACTTTCGTTGATAACAGACAGTTGGAAAGTTAAGTATTTGGTTAAATTGGAGCCTAAACTAGCACAAATAAAAACTGGCTATTATCAACTTATCCCAGGTGACACTCTCGAGAGCGTGTTTCAGCGTTTTCGATTAGGCCAAGAGGCGGTATTTAGTGTCACCCTAATTGAAGGGAAATCAATTAAAGAGTGGCAACAAGCATTAGCAAAAAGTGAGCATTTAATTGTCGGTAATGACGACTTTAACCAGGTGTTATTGGCAAATGGTGACAGTTCGGGTTTACCTGAGGGTAAGTTTTATCCTGAAACATTTCACTATCATGCCGGTGATAACGTTCAAACGGTGTTGCAACGCAGTTTTGACATGATGCAAATGAGTCTCAAGCAAGCATGGGCCGGGCGTGATGAAGATTTGGCATTAAGCTCACCTTATGAATTGTTGATTATTGCATCCATTATTGAAAAAGAAACCGGCAAGCCAGAAGAACGCGATTGGGTGTCAGCGGTCTTTAACAATCGCCTTAAAAAGGGGATGCGTTTACAAACTGACCCGACAGTGATTTATGGTATGGGCGAGCGCTATAAAGGCAACATTACGCGTAAAGACTTGCGTGAAGCGACGGCATTTAATACCTACAAAATAGATGGGCTACCGCCAACCCCGATAGCAGCACCGAGTCGTGCATCGTTATTTGCCGCAGCAAACCCAGCGAAAGTTAATTATTTATATTTTGTGTCGCGTAATGACGGTAGCCACGTATTTTCATCGACATTAAAAGCGCATAACAAAGCGGTAAACGAATTTCAGAGAAAAAGAAAATGATGAGCCAAGTAGGAAAATTTATCGTTATTGAAGGGCTAGAGGGCGCTGGGAAATCCAGTGCTGTTGCACTTGTTAATGATTTAATACAACAACATACCGGTCAAGCACCGGTGTGTACTCGTGAGCCTGGTGGTACACCATTGGCCGAAAAAATGCGTGATTTGGTCAAAATTGCAGACGAAACTGACCCGCTTTGCGATGAGGCTGAATGTTTACTTATTTATGCCGCTCGAACGCAACTCATTGCTAACGTGATTAAACCGGCACTTGCTAAGGGACAGTGGGTGTTAGGTGACCGTCATAACCTATCATCTCTCGCTTATCAAGGCGGCGGCCGAGGGTTAATGCCGTTAGTTAAAGCGGTAAGCGATGCATGTCTTGGTCGTTTTAAACCTGACTTTACCCTGTATTTAGATATTGACCCAAAGCTTGGACTTACTCGTGCAGCTAACCGCGGTGAATTAGATAGGATTGAGCAGCAAGCCATTGCGTTTTTTGAACGGGCCAGACAAACTTATTTACAGTTGGCAGCACAAGATGACAGTATTGTTGTCATTGATGCGAGTCAACCGATAGATAAAGTGCATCAAGATATTCGCATGCAATTGCAACAAAGTTTACCTATGTTGCACCACAAAGCTTAGCTCTCGCGCTAAAGGACATTATTGACATGAGCGATTATCAATTAGCACAACTCCCTTGGTTAGCCGATGCGCACCAACGTTTTGTGGATGTGCATTATCGCGGAAAAAACAGTCATGCTCATTTGATTAATGTCGACAATGCTTTAGGCGGGATGATTTTGGCTAAAGCTTGTGCTGAAACGGTGTTGTGTGAACAATTGACTCCCGTTGGCGCCTGCGGCCAATGTAAAAGCTGTCTATTGTTAAGTGCCAATAGTCATCCTGATCTACATGTTGTTAAGCCTGATGGGAATCAAATTAAAGTCGATCAAATTAGGCAGTTGTGCCAATCATTAACTCAGACGGCTCAGCAAGGTGGTGCAAGGGTTGCATTGATCACCGATGTAGAGCGACTTAATATTGCCGCGGCTAATGCTTTACTTAAAACGTTAGAAGAACCGGGTAATGACGTGGTATTGATTTTACAAACTAATCGAACATCACAACTGCTTCCGACTATTACTAGCCGCTGCCAAACGCTGGCTTTTAATACGCCAGACAAGCACCAAATCCTGCAATGGTTAGCTCAACAACATTTGTTGCCTGCTGCAAATGAGCAGGGTAAAAGTCATGATGTCACTTGGTGTTTAAGTGTCGTCGGTGGGCCATTGTCTTTGGCCGAGAGTTTACGGAGTAAACATTACCAACAATTGTTAACGTACCGACAAGATTGGGCTCAAAGTTTAAAAAAAGGACATTTAACCAACAGTTTATTATCATTGTCAGAACAACAAATTGTTGATGCACTTAATGTTTTGTATTTGTACTTACGCCAATATGTGTTAAAAAGTAATAGTAAGGTGCAGTTGCAAGATAAGCCGTCTTTACAATTGAACCCATTGGTGCAAGGTAAGTTAATTGAATTCGCAGGGACTGTGATGCAGATGTGCCAAAAGCTGCAAACCATGCCAAGCATTAATACACAGGCTTTATGCCAACAATATATCCTCACGTTTAAGCAGATTATAAACGGATAATGCTAAACGAAACTTTAACTCTTTTACGGAATAGAAAGAATTACTTATGGTCGATCTTGTAGTCAACTACGATAATATACATAAGCTTTATCGTGCATACATGCCATTTATTAAACCGGCAGGCTTATTTATTTCGACTACAGAAAGTCATTATTTAGGTCAAGAATTGACTATTTCTTATCGTTTACCTAATGCTACCCAAGCTAATGAGTTTCAAGGCACTGTCGTATGGATTAACCCATTAGGTGCATCAGGCGGACGTCCGGCGGGAATTGGTGTTAAAATTAAAACGGATGTAGAAAGTCATAAACACCATATCGAAAAATTATTATCAAGCGAACTGTCTTCGAGCGATTTGACCTGTACCATGTAGCTAGGTATTCTTGCGCATCTGATTTAATTGCTAACATTGTTGTGAAAGATTACCCATGCTAATTGATTCCCATTGCCACCTAGACCGCCTAAAAGCGGCTCCTGATACCGCAAGCCTTCACACCATTATGGACAACGCTAAAGCACAAGGCGTTGATTATTTATTATGTGTCAACGTTCGCCAGCAAGGTTTTGAAGCCATGCGCGATAAAGTTGCAGCGTTTAATAATGTGTTTTTATCATCTGGTGTGCACCCATTAGATGTACAAGAAGGCTTAAACATTGAAGACATTAAGCGCTTTGCAACCGATCCTCGGGTCGTTGCCATTGGTGAAACTGGTCTCGATTATTTTTATTCAAATGACACCAAAGCACTGCAACAACAGTGTTTTGAACAGCAAATTGCACTCGCGGTTGAAGTCAACAAACCGTTAATCGTTCATACGCGTGATGCTCGAGAAGATACCATCAATATGCTTAAAGCTGGCCATGCAGATAAAGTGGGTGGGGTATTACATTGTTTTACTGAAAACTGGGAAATGGCCAAAGCAGCGATTGATTTGGGTTTTTACATTTCAGTTTCTGGCATTGTGACGTTTAAAAATGCCGGTGAGTTACGTAGCGTCATACGCCAAGTGCCAAAAGACAGATTACTGGTCGAAACCGATTCGCCTTATTTAGCGCCTGTGCCACATCGTGGCCAAGAGAACCAGCCTGCTTATGTGCGTGATGTTGCTGAATTTGTAGCAGAGCTGCGCGGCGAGAAATTTGATGAGCTGGCTCAATACACCACAGATAACTTCTTTAATCTGTTTAAAGAGGCTGCCACATTAATCGGTCGTTAAAAGCAGATAAAAAAAGACCCAAAACTATCCAATTGTTTTGGGCCTAGGGAAAGGGCTCGGTTAAGAGCCTTGCGCTACTGTGTGGCATCAGACGTATACACTTGCTTTTGTGGAAACAAGTCAATTAATTGTCGATGCCGAATACTCAATGAACTGTGACTAAATTATAGTCATAGTTCATTGGCTTTGCCTAAAAGATAATCAAAATAGTTTGATCTGGATCGGTTTGGGTGCGCAGTAAGTGTGACCTCAATCGCATTATTGTGTATTTATAAACTCAAATTAACGTTATCGCGCACTAAATCTCGGGGTAAATTATTTTTGAGTCTATGCCCCAAATGTTTTACCACACCGATAACCACATTATGATAACTCACTAACATCTCTCCTTGAGCCGTGTCGGTAAGTTGCTTCTGCATTGCTGCTGAAAAGGTATTACTCGCAATATCCCGGCCCATTAAATAATCTTGTGCTTGGGTATCTGACAACGTGATACAACGTGGGTTATTACTTGCTTTAGTTGATAACGCAATAATGGCTTCGTGCTTGGCTTTATAGCCTTTTTTGAGCGTGTCAGCGAGTTTTAGGCCAATACGTTGGAAGCGCATTTTGCCGATCAAAGGCATAAACATCGCCGGAAATAACCAATATTCATCATCGCGAAACATAATGATGTCATCTTGAGGTAAATGGATTGCAAATGTGTCGGCAAAATAGTGTTTTAACGCATGCTGCTGCTTCTCAGTTGCGATGGTAAAAGGGAAGTTTTTTTGTAGTTTAGGTTGTTTTTTTAAACGTTCAACCGAAGCCGTTTTACGCATTTTGGCGACAAAAAAACCTTCACTATCGTAAATCTGTGGCCAAACATGCAAAAATCCCTCTTTAGTGCAGGCTTTATTGGCGCCATCAAATAGGTTTTCAAGTGAGATAAATTCAACTGCATCAGGATAACGTTGTTGTATAAATTGGCAAATGTGTTGGTTTTCTAGTTGGCTTAAGGTACAGGTTGAGTAGACCAATGTCCCGCCTGGTTTTAATGCTAAAAATGCCGATTCAATTAAGTCTTTTTGCGTTTCGCTAATCGCTGTAACATCTTCAATATCCCAATGCTTTAATGCTAGCGGGTCTTTACGAACCGTACCTTCTCCGCCACAGGGCGCATCCAATAAAATGGCATCAAAAGACTCATACAAATATTCGCCAAATACGCGGCCATCGAAATGGGTTAGGGCGGTATGGCTCGCGCCCATTCTCAGCACATTGGCATGCAATACTTTGACTCTGCTGGCTGAATATTCATTAGCAACCAATAATCCATTATTTTGCATTAACGCAGCAATTTGAGTGGTTTTAGAGCCTGGGGCAGAGGCCACATCTAACACACATTCTGGATTCACACTGTCAGAAAATAATGCTGTAGGTGGCAGCATTGAGCTGGCTTCTTGAATATAGAATAACCCTTGTATGTGCTCAATGGCATTGCCTAATTGCACATCATCTTTACCATCAATCCAAAAGCCATCTGCGCACCAAGGAATGGGCTGCAATTGCCAACCCGCTTGGGTCATTATATTGGCAAATTCTGCACTGGATATTTTTAAGGTATTGACCCTTATCGATTTTCGTAATGGTTTATCACATATAGAGATAAACTCATCAAGAGATAAATGAGCCGGCAGTTCTTTCTCTATGTGGCTGATAAAGTTTGGGTTTAATTGGACCATAATAATCAAGTTACACTTTATTTAGCAGAATTGTGCAGATCATAACACGTAATTGTTACCCCTCAATGCCTATGAATACTGTATATTATGCAAAAATTACGTCTGTGTGTCGGAGTTCAGTGTGCTAAATAGGGTCTGGCTTTTATTTTTTATTGTGGCTGCCGTTGCTATCATCATCCAATTATTTGGTGGCAATAACGAGGTATTGAGTGAAACCGTCACGGCATTATTTGCCAGCGCCAAATTAGCCGCAGACATTTCGTTAGGGCTCATTGGTGTGTTAGCGCTATGGATGGGCTTAATGCAGATAGGCGAAAAAGCCGGTGTTGTCAGTCTGTTTGCCCGTTTGTTTGAGCCATTGCTGTCTAAATTGATGCCAGAGGTTCCCCGTGGCCATGTGGCTTATGGCAGCATCAGTATGAACTTAACGGCAAACATTTTAGGTCTAGATAACGCCGCAACGCCATTAGGCTTAAAAGCCATGCATGATTTGCAAAGTTTAAACCCAATAAAAACCGTAGCAACAAATGCACAAATTTTATTTTTAGTGCTCAATACCTCTTCGGTCACTTTGGTGCCAGTCACGGTATTTTTATATCGTGCACAGCAAGGTGCCCCTAATCCTGCAGATGTGTTTTTACCTATTTTATTGGCAACAAGCGCCTCTACCATTGTGGGTTTACTCGTGGTGGCAACCGTGCAGCGCATTTCGCTGTTTAACAGTGTTATTTTAGCTTATGCCGGATTAATTATTGGCTCTTTAATGGCTGGTGTAGCTTATTTAGTGACCTTGTCGGTTGAAGCGATTGGTCAAATCTCTATGGTGCTGGGTAATGGTATTTTATTGATATTAATTTTCAGTTTTATTATGGCGGCAGGCTATCGAAAAATTGCCGTTTATGATGAATTTGTGGAAGGCGCAAAACAAGGCTTTAACCAGGCGATAACGCTAATTCCATATCTGATTGCGATGTTGCTTGCAATTGGTGTGTTGCGGGCGTCTGGCGCGTTAGATTATGCATTACAATTGTTAGCTTCTATTGTTAATGGCTTTGGGTGGGATACACGTTTTATTGATGCTATGCCTACAGCGTTGATGAAACCATTTAGCGGCTCAGGAGCCAGAGCCATGATGCTAGAAACCATGGACCATCATGGAGTCGATTCATTTGCTGGTCGCTTAGCTGCAATATTGCAGGGCAGCACCGAAACCACATTTTATGTGTTAGCAGTTTATTTCGGCTCTGTAGGTATTCGCAACGGTCGTCATGCGCTTAGTTGTGGTCTTGCTGCTGATGCGGCTGGGATCAGTGCAGCAATTGGCGTGTGTTATTGGTTTTATGGTTAGCACTTAATACTCAATGATTTCACTTAATACGGATCAGTTTTTTTGAAGCGGGATTAAACGTAAAGAAAGGCCGATAGTGATATCGGCCTTTATTGATTAATGAACGCGCTATTTATACCAATCCTTTATTAGAATGTGATCTATTTTAGGCTGCGTCACTAGTCCCAGTACAATGAAAATGACTGCAGGTGTAGTCATTCTACATCAACGTCATTTGAAGTCGTAATGGGGTTTGTGATGCAACCCCGAAGGGCGAATTTATCAGCGTGGTCTTCTTTGTTAGCCTTTCTTAACGTAGTGCACTATGCCCTCAAAAGGCTGCCTCGAATACCTCACTGATAACTTTCGCTAAAAGAGCAAATTCTAATGCGGATTGGTATTATTACCTAGCTTGTACTGGTTGCCATTCGGTCCATTCGGCTAACATTTTATGTTGTAGTTTAATACGGTCATTTGCCGTTAAACGATTAGTGTCATTGGTGACATCTTGTGTCGCAATAGCGATGCCGCCAGCAAGAATGGTTTCAAGCGACTGGGCTTCTAATTGTGCGCCAGAAAATAACCCAACATCTAATTTGATCCCTGATGCATCCCAAAATTGACTGCTCTGATTCACGAGATGACGATATTGTGCCTTTACATGAGCATACAGCGTAATATCGATACCGCTGTCAGCTAATTGGTAGCCATCAATTTGACCGACATTAATACCACGGAAAAACAATGGAGTGCCGACCTTAATTGACCCTAATTGGCTATCTACTAGCTGAAACCTCACGGCATCGGCAGGGACGTTAGCATCTAGGCGGGCATGATTTAACGCCGTGAATTGATTTGTTGTGGAAGTATTGTTACCAGGGATAACACCAATATACGGCCCAGTGATTAATGTGTCTGGAGCCTGGATCCCAGCAAGCGAGATTTGCGCTTCTACGACAAAAAATTCACTGTCATCGCGACTAAAACGCTCTGCATAGTCGCCATAAAGGTAGGCTTTGGCGTTAAGTGTGGTCAATGCTGGGTTAAGTTTGACTTGTGAAATCTCGCCTACTTGATGGCCTTGATAACGAATGGCGGCATTTGCAGTAATTTTTGCACTGACGGGTAAAATCAATTCGATGACTTTTGCCTGCATTAACGCTAATTTTTGACTGTCATATAGCCTTAAATTTGCTTGGGTGACATTAGCTGATTTTGTGTCTAAATGCCCAAGAGTAATACTGCCATTTATCGCCCCTTTTAACGGCGAGACATCAATATCAACTCCGGCGAGGCTAGCATTAATAGCCACGGCATTATTGCGCCAAAATACGGTATTAGGCTTGATTAAAGGTGCAAACTTTTTCTCGATATTGATATCAATAGTGAACTTGTCTGCTTCAGCTTGCCAATTGACTTTGCTCACGGAGCCAATTTGCATTTTTTTATAGTAAACAGGTGAGCCTTCGGCTAAGTCAGCACCATCGATACTGGTTAATGTCATCGTGCTCATTTGCTGCTTTGCATACACGCTTTTTGCTGCTTCAATTGACTCATGTAAGGTTAATCGGTCATTGGCAGCGACTAATCTATTACTTTTACCGGGCACTAGACTGATAGCACCTTCTAGCACAGTGGTAAGATCGCGCGTGGTGACACTCACACCACCAAGTGATGCATTAATGGCGAGAGCGCTTTCGGGTACAAAAAAGCTTCCTTGAGTCACTAAACGGGTAAACTCGGGTAAGATTTCGATTTGATATTCTACCTTAGCAAAGTCTTCACTGAGATTAACGCTAACGATTTGACCAATAGGCAATTGTTTATATCGTACTTGTGCGCCATTGCTTACACCTGTATGCGTACTTGCCTCAATGGTTAATACTAATTTGTCTGCAGTGAGCAAATCCGGCGCTTGCGTGGCTAGCTCAAATTGCATTGATTCAGTGGCGCTTAGGGTGCCGGGTAAAACACTGATGACGCTACCGGTAATTAATCGACCAACATTTTTCATGGCTTTGAGTGACAGTTCAGCCCCACTTAACCAAAAACGGCTGTCTGGTGTGATCAAGTCTTTGTATTTATGATCGACTTGAGCTGTAAATTGAACACCATCTTGAGTTAATTGCTTGCTGTCAATCTGACCAATTGTTATGCCGCGATAAACTAGCGCAGTACCTTCATCGATATCATCTGCATTGGCGGCGGTTAAGGTGACGTTAATCCCACCGATTGCGGCTTGCTCGTCATGAAATAATGGATAAGTATCGCCATTTTTTGCCAGTTCAGTTTCTGAGCCACTGTCAAAGCTGATCCCGCCGGCTAAGATTGAGGCAATACTTTCTGTGTTGATTTTAACACCACTTAGCGAAGCGTCTATTTTTAAGCCGGACACATTCCAAAAGCGTGAATCTTTATGCACTAAGTGTGTGTATTGTTCTTGAACGAATGCACTAATAATAATTTGTTTGTTACCATCTAAACGGTAACTGACAACACTCCCCACTGGAACTTGGCGGAAAAACACCGGAGATCCAACATCAATCGAACCGAGTTTAGGTGCTTTAAGTTCCACCATAATCCCTTCGCTACCAGGTAAAATGGCAGGGGCCTCACGCTGTGCTTCAAACTCGGTGGTCGATCGACCTTCGCCAGGTTGAATTGCGATGTAATTACCAGAGAAAAGGGTATCTAAGCCTTCGACACCGGTAATACTGGCTTTGGGTTTGACTAACCAAAATAGGGTGTTTTTATTTAAAAAAGGGTCCGCGCGATAATCCATAATCACTTTGACGTTGACACCTTTGAGATCATCGTCAATGCCAATGTCAGACACCTTACCTACGGTCAGCCCTTGATATTTCACGAGCGTTTTGCCAATGTCGATGCCGGCAGCACTTGGAAAATGGATCATAATTTCGATACCAGATTCTTTGATACTTTTTACCCCAAGCCAAGCGCCTAAAATCAACGCGACCACGGGTAATAACCAGATTGGCGAGAATAATTTTTTCTTCACAACTTTAGGTGATTCAATTTGTGTCATGTGTTTTTTCCAAGCGGTCCCAGAGTAAACGAGTATCAAGCACTTTGGCGGCTAATTGAGTCAGTAGAATCACTAAGGCAAAAGCCGTCGCAGCAGGTGCGGGTTTAGCGTCAAGTAACTGCCCCATATTGACAAGGGCAACCGTCAACGAAATAACAAATAGATCAAGCATCGACCAACGGCCGATCCATTCAATAACATGAAAACCTACCATGAGTTTTCTTTTTGATATGGGCAAATTAAAACTGATCGCCGCCAGATAGGTCGCGAGACCAAATATTTTTAACCATGGCACTAAAATACTGGCGGTAAACACAATAATGGCGATGGGAAACATGCCCGTTTGTACTAAGTGGCTAATACCGCTAAAAATGGTGTCGTTAGTCACCACCCCACGGTTAGTTAATAGGGTAATCGGATACACATTCGCCAATACTAATAATATGGTTGCTGTGACCAATAAAGCCCAGCTTTGTTGCACACTAGCGTAATTGCGTGTGGCTAGTTTACTATAACAACGGCGACAATTACTGTGTGTGATCAGATTGAGTTTCTTACACACAGGACACAAGCATAAGCCCATTTGGTTTCCCTGGATATGCGCAGGTGCCGTGTCCGTATCATGGCTTAAGGGGAGCGGTACTGCATTGACAACCTGCTTGGCAGTGTGTTTAGTGCTCATCAACAAAACTCCACATATGCTCGAGATTATATTCGCGCTGTAAAAATAGAATAATCACAAACAACATCGTAAAACTGAATGTACCCATACCAAAATACACATCTGAGAAATCAGACAGTTGAAAAGCCGACACTAAAAAACTAATCACATAAATTTCCAACATGGTCATTTGGGCAATCAGTCCTTGGTTTTTAAGTAAGGTTGTGTAGGTGCGCTGCCAAAAAGATTGTTGTAGTTTTAATTTAACAATTAGGACTTGCGTCAATATCGATAAAATCAATACTGCAGGGGCAATCACCGCAGCCACCATCACAGCCAGTCCAACAACCCAATAACCTTGTGCCCACACCGCAATTGCTGCCTCAAAAACCGTTGTGGTTCTGATACTGCCTAAAAAATGAATTTCAAGTACGGGTAATAAGTTCGCCGGGATAAAAATAATGAGTGCGGCAATACACAACGCAAGCATGCCGTTTATCGAGCAATAAGGTGCATCATATAATGCAGTATCACAACGAGGACAGAGCGCTCGAGCACTAGAAGGAAGCGCACGTTTTCGTACTGCCAAATCACAGGAACGGCATAAAATAATTGAATCATGATCATCAAGTTCATGCATCAAAAGTGGTTTAATCCATATCAAAAGCGCTGAGTAAAAAGAAGGCAATGACATCTGCCTTGTTATCTGGTTTCTTGAATCATTGCCAATAATGACAACCTGACAAAATATCAATGTTACTTGATAATATCAGAATAATCAGAACACTTGCATCATAAGTTAAATGTGTGAGATTCTATGTACTGTATATAAAAACAGTGAGGATTATATCATGGCAGTGATTACCCAATTTGTCGTGGTTAGAGAAGGGGTGGAAAAGATGACATTCACATCGAAGAAGGAGGCCGATGCCTACGATAAGATGCTTGATATTGCCGACAATCTGCTTCCTTTTTTGGCCCAAGCAGACATCGAACTTGACGAAAATAAGTGCGAACAACTCGCATTTTACATGGCAAACAATAAAGATGAGCTTTCTAACTTGCTAAAAGGCACAGTAAAGGTTAAAACCCCTCCTGCAGCCAAAGTCAAAAAGACCACTGCGAAAAATACTCCAACAGAATAACGACGTTAATGCTTTCAGCCAGCAATTAACGTCAGTGTTAAGGAATGAAAATGAAAACCGAATTTTACCAAACATTAAATCGTCAAGCTCAAGCATTACTTGAAGGCGAGGATGATTTAATTGCGGCAATGGCTAACTTTTCAGCATTACTCAATGATAATCTTGCTGACTTAAATTGGGCAGGATTTTACATTAAGCGCGGTGAGCAATTAGTATTAGGCCCGTTTCAAGGTAAAGTCGCTTGTACACGAATTGCTATCGGCAAAGGGGTTTGTGGCACTGCGGCTGCTTTGAATACGACCCAACGCGTTGCCGATGTACATGAATTCGATGGCCACATTGCTTGTGATTCGGCCAGTAATTCTGAAATCGTTATCCCTGTTCGCCAGGGCGAAGAAGTGGTAGCCGTTTTAGACATCGACAGTCCATTATTGAATCGTTTTGATGAAGAGGATCAAATTGGTCTGGAAATGATGGTAAAAAGTTTCGAATCTGGCTTATTTGCTTAAATAGCGAACAAATAAGGCTAAATCATAGTCGCATTCGCTGCTGCGAGCTTTATAATACGCAGCTGTACACATTTGTACTGGATTTCATTGTCAGCGATGATTTAAGCTGATAGCAAGTTTGGTTAAATTGTTAAGGTTTGTTTCAATGACTTTAGCAAACAGGCGGATAGTGATAATTTGTACGTTAGGCTTTAAATACAAAGCTTAGCGAAAGATGAACGACTGCATGGCATACTCTGCCCAGAACAGTCCCTTTATTAACGTGGAAGTAAAAATGGAATCAACAGACAAGTTGACCGATACCAACGCAATATTAGCGTATTTATATGAAACCTTTCCTTTATGCTTTATTGCTGAGGGTGAAACTAAACCATTAAAAATTGGTCTATTTCAAGACTTGGCTGAACGGTTAGCTGATGATTCTAAAGTCAGTAAGACACAATTACGTGTTGCACTACGTCGTTACACAAGTAGCTGGCGTTACCTAAAGGGTGTTAAAGCCGGTGCACAACGCATCGATCTTGATGGCAATGATTGTGGTGAATTAGAACAAGAACATATTGATCACGCTCAAGCGACGTTAAAAGAAAGTCAAGAAAAGGCTAAAGCTAAACGTCAAGCACAGGCGCCTAAAAATGCAGCTAAAAAGCCTGCAAAGAAAGCTGCACCTAAACGTGCACCAGTGAAAAAAGAACGTCCAGCACCTGTCGCTGCGCCTGTTGTTAAATTAGAGCCTGCAAAGCTTGAAGAATTAAAACAAAAGCAACGAGTCAATGTTAAATTAGGTGCAACACCAGTTCCGGGTGTCGTTACCGACATTAATAAAGAAGATGTGCATGTTCAGTTAGACACTGGCTTGACCATCAAAGTACGTGCAGAGCACATACTATTATAGAAATTTAAGGAGTACTTGTTGATGCGAAAACTTACCTTGGCCGTGTCGATTGCCAGCTTATTTGTCGGCTTTTCGGCGTGGGCAATATCACCAACGATTCAAATCAGCGAGTTACCCAAGCTAGCACAAGAGCCGCAACACAAAGTGGCTAGCAAGCGAGTAACCACATTGTTTACTCGCTCGCACTATCATCGCTTTAACCTAGATGATGCCTTCTCAGAGCAAATCTACTCACGTTTTCTTGAGCAATTAGACTATCGCCGTAATGTGCTAACCGCAGAAGACATTGCCAGCTTTGATCAGTATAAAAATCAATTTGATGACATGGTGACCAGTGGCGATATTAGCCCAGCGTTTACTATGTATGATTTAGTTCAGAAACGTCGTTATGAGCGTTTTGCTTATGCACTAACATTGCTTGACAAAGAGTTTGATTTTACCAAAGCCGGTGATGCCTATGAGTTCGACCGTGAAGACGCCGCTTGGCCAAAAGATGAAGCCGAAGTTAATGAATTGTGGCGTCAACGCGTTAAGTACGATGCATTAAATTTAAAGCTAACGGGTAAAAAATGGCCTGAAATTGTTGAAGTTTTAGAAAAACGCTATAACAATGCCATTAAGCGTTTAAGTCAAACTCAAAGCGAAGATGTGTTTCAAAGTGTTATGAACGCTTTTGCTCGTAGCGTTGAGCCTCATACTAGTTATTTGTCGCCTCGCAATGCAGAACGTTTCCAAATGGAAATGAACTTAAGCCTCGAAGGCATTGGTGCTGTATTGCAAATGGATGATGACTATACCGTGATTAAAAGCTTGGTTGCTGGTGGCCCCGCGGCTAACAGCGAAAAGTTATCGCCAGAAGATAAAATTATCGGTGTGGGACAAAAAGGCAATGATATTGTTGATGTCATAGGCTGGCGCTTAGATGATGTTGTTGATTTGATTAAAGGGCCAAAAGGCAGTGAAGTTGTACTGCAAATTTTGCCTAAAAAGGGTGGCGCTAACGCAAAAACCTTTGAAGTGACTATCACGCGTGACAAAATTCGTTTAGAAGACCGTGCCGCTACCTCAAAAGTGGTTGAGCCAACAGAAGGTCAGTACGCTAACCGTAAAGTCGGTGTGATTCAAATTCCTGGTTTTTATATGAATTTGTCACAAGACGTTGCTAAAGAAATTACTAAGCTTGAACAAGATAATGTTGAAGGAATTATTATCGACCTTCGTGGTAATGGCGGTGGTGCGTTAACCGAAGCAACATTATTAACGGGTTTGTTTATTGATATGGGGCCCGTTGTACAAATACGCGATGCCAATGGCGGTGTTAATCAAAACCGTGATAATGACGGCAAGAGTGCTTATACCGGTCCATTAACCGTTATGGTTGACCGTTATAGTGCCTCGGCCTCGGAGATTTTTGCTGCGGCATTGCAAGATTACGATCGTGCCTTAATTGTGGGTGAATCAACCTTTGGTAAAGGTACTGTGCAACAACACAAGAGCCTAGGTCGCATTTATGATATGTACGAAAAGCCCATTGGCCATGTGCAGTATACGATTGCGAAGTTTTACCGAATAAATGGCGGCAGCACTCAGTTAAAAGGGGTGACACCTGATGTTCGATTCCCGAGTGCCTTAGAGCCTGGAGAATATGGTGAGTCAGAAGAAAAAAATGCGCTACCTTGGGATAAAGTGCCTGTGGCGCAATACAATACTCTAGGTAACGTAACCCCAAACTTAATCAGTATGTTAGATGCCAAACACAAAGCGCGTATTAGTACTGATACTGAGTTCAGCTATATATACGAAGACATTAATGAGTTTAAAAAGCATCACAAAGACAAGACTATCTCCTTGGTTGAAAGTGAGCGTATTGCTTCTCGTGAGTCAGATGATAAACGTGCCCTAGACCGTGCTAATGCTCGCCGCGTTCAAGAAGGTCTTGAAGTGGTTAAATCGCTAGATGACATTGAAACAACTGACGAAAGTAAATTACCTGATGCATTTTTAGATGAAACAGCCTATATCACTTTAGATATGGCAGATGCCGAAAAAATGGCGAAAGCTGCAGCTAAGTAAACGGTAACATTACACAAAAAAACGCGCTTAAGGCGCGTTTTTTCTTAACATTATCAAGAGACTTAATGATATTGACTATCACTAAGTGAAAATGAGTTTGTTCGAAAAGGATCGAGTATGAGTCAAGCACAAGAAAAACATTTAAAAGACTACGCAAAGCCTGCTTTCATGATTACCCATGTTGATCTAAATGTCATTTTAGATGGTAAAAATACCAAAGTGACCACCACCAGTAAAGTGATCCGCAATGGTCAGCATCAACATGAACTGGTGTTAGATGGTGAACAAATATCGCTAAGCTCAGTCAAACTAAACGGCAGTTCAGTTGATTATCGTCAACATGATAATCAATTATTCATTACCACAGCACTCAATGAGTTTGATTTAGAAGTAGTGACTTTACTCGACCCTGAAGCAAACTCTAGTCTTGAAGGTTTATATATGTCAGATGGGGCCTATTGCACTCAATGTGAGGCTGAAGGCTTTCGCCGTATTACCTATTTTTTAGATCGTCCTGATGTACTGGCTATCTATACTGTGCGCATCGAAGCTGATAAAGCTGCATTTCCATTTTTATTGAGCAACGGTAATTTAATTGATAAAGGTGAAATGCCTCGTTCAGGTCGACATTTTGTTAAATGGCATGACCCATTTCCAAAACCGAGTTATTTATTTGCGTTAGTGGCGGGCGATTTTGATTTACTCAACGACAGCTTTACAACGCAATCAGGTCGCGAAGTTAAATTGCAAGTGTTTGTTGACAAAGGCAACTTACATAAAGCCGATCACGCAATGGCGTCATTAAAGAAATCCATGAAGTGGGATGAAACTCGCTTCGGTTTAGAATACGACTTAGATATCTATATGATCGTTGCCGTCGACTTCTTCAATATGGGGGCGATGGAGAATAAGGGGTTAAACGTATTTAACACTAAATATGTATTAGCGGATAAAGCCAGTGCCACAGATGATGACTATCACGGTATCGAATCTGTTGTAGGTCACGAATATTTCCATAACTGGACCGGTAACCGTGTCACTTGCCGTGACTGGTTTCAGTTAAGCCTAAAAGAAGGGTTAACTGTTTTTCGCGATCAAGAATTTAGTTCAGACGTTGGCTCACGCGCAGTTAACCGTATCCAGGCAATCCGCGTGATGAAAAATCAACAGTTTGCTGAAGATGCTGGGCCTATGTCGCATCCAATTCGTCCAGAAAGTGTCATAGAAATGAATAACTTCTATACAGTGACCGTTTACGACAAAGGTGCTGAAGTGATTCGTATGATGCACACCATTTTGGGCGAAGAAGGTTTTCAGGCTGGGATGAAATGTTACTTTGAACGCCACGATGGCCAAGCTGTGACTTGTGACGATTTTGTCAATGCCATGCAAGATGCTAGTGGAAAAGATTTAACTTTATTCCGTCGTTGGTACAGCCAAGCTGGCACGCCTGTTGTGACCGTAACAGATAAATTTGATGTTGATAAAGGCGAGTATCATTTAACAGTTAGTCAGCACGTTGTCTCTAACGGCGTTAAAGGCCAAAGCTTACATATTCCATTCAGTGTCGAACTACTCGACAATGCCGGTGAATCGATAGTCAATAAAGTACTTGATGTGACTAAAGCGAGCCAGACTTTTGTGTTTGATGGGCTAACCAGTGCGCCAACCGTTTCGTTGTTACAAGACTTTTCCGCTCCAGTAAAATTGGTTTATGATTTTTCTATTGATCAATTGGTTCACTTGATGCGTCATGCATCGAGCGAGGTTGCACGCTGGGAAGCCTCTGTGCAATTAGTCAGTCAAACCATTTGGAACAACATTGCTCAATTACAACAGCAACAAGTGATGACCGTCGACAGTCGTGTCATTGAGGCATTTAGAGGTATCATACTCGATGTTAATCTTGACCAAGCGTTAGTGGCTGAGATCTTGTCAATTCCGTCGGCTTCGGCATTGATTGAGCAGGTTGATAGCGTTGATTTAGATGCATTAGAAAAAGCCAGAGAATTTGTTGTTGAAGAATTAGCTACGGCTTGTGAAGATGAACTACTCGCTCGTTATCGTGAGCTTAGTATCTTAGATAATGCAGGTGCACGTGCATTTAAAAATGTCGCACTAAGTTTGTTATGCCAGGTGTCTGATGTGCATGAGAGTGTGGTAGAAAATCAATATTACAATGCGCAAAATATGACAGATTGTCTTGGTGCTTTAAAAGCGGCAACAAGCGCACAATTAACGTGTTTGCCGGCATTGTTGAGCGACTTTGAATCTAAATGGCATTCAACCCCTTTGGTCATGGATAAATGGTTAACATTACAGGCGTTGATGAATACTGACGATGTTATTGAGCAAATTAAACTGTTAACGAAACACAACAGTTTTAGTTTTTCTAACCCAAATCGAGTGCGTTCATTAATTGGTGCGTTTGCCTCGGGCAACACCTATCAATTTCACCGTGCTGACGGTGAGGGGTATCGATATTTAACCCAAATTTTGATTAAATTAAACAAGAGCAACCCTCAAGTGGCTTCTCGAATGATCACGCCGTTAATCCAATTTGCTAAATTTGATGCATCTCGCCAACAATTAATGAAACAGTGTTTGCAAGAGCTTAAAAACTTGCCAGATTTATCTAAAGATTTATACGAAAAAGTCACTAAATCATTAGTCGAATAATCGTATTGTTACGGGCGCTTTTTTAACAACATTAAGTGGCTATATCAACAGATAAAAAGGAGAGCTTGCTCTCCTTTTTTGTGGAGAATACAGTGGAATTATATTTTTCATTAAATGTGAGTTATGAGGCTTTTTTACCTTACTACCAAGGAGTTGCAGAAAAAGTTGAAGTACGAGATCAATATGCAAGGGTGTTACACATAAATGGTAAATATTTTAGACCATTTTTAACCTCTCAAGGCGTACAGGGAAAGTTTAAATTAGTGTTAAATTCCGATGGAAGTTTTAAATCACTGAATAAATTATAGAGCATTTACTTCAAACGTTTGATTGACTCATGTAATGTTAAAGTTAACAAAGTGAAAAACTATAAGTGCATGAAAATAAACTTTTTTCAATAATAGTTCATTTTTTGTATGGTTCATCTTTGAAATAATTCAAATATCTCTGCCAAAATTTCCATGATTTTTTGCTAGACACCGTTAATTTTCTTAAACATTTTCTTTTTTTTGACCTTGCTCAATATAGTTAAATGCTGTAACAATGGTGTTGCCTGTGGGCTAACAAGATGTTGGTTTTAATTCCTATAACAACTAATCCAACAGGTTACGGAGATTAACTAAAATGAATATTGTTAACAAAAAATTTAACAAATCGGCACTCGCTTTGGGGGTGGTGTCGGCACTATGTTTCGGTATGAGTGCTCCTGCATCAGCAGTTTCATTCGATTGGGGTGAGGTTCGAGGAACTTTCGACTCGACATGGACCGCTGGTGCTAGCTGGCGCGTTTCTGACCGTGACTGGGATGGTCAAATTGGTAAGGTAAATCAACCGCAATTTGATTGGTCTGGATACTCTGCTTTTGGTGGCGCTTTTGGTTCAACTAAGTACACTTCGGCTGAGATTTGGGAACAGCCAGGTTCTTACTCAAGTAACAATGACTTGAGTAATTTATTGTATGCCAAAGGTGATACCACATCTGAAATCGTTAAAGGTCTGCATGAACTGTCTTTAAAATATAAAAACTATGGTTTATTTTTGCGTGGTATGTATTATTACGACCGCAAATTAAACGATGCAGATTATGATTTTAATGATCCACTTACAGGTGAAACATTTGACCCTTGTGAAGACAGCAAAGCGTCTGAAGTTCAATGTAAAGACATTCGTTTGCTCGACGCTTTTGTCTACGCAAACTGGGACTTAAATGATGGTGCTAACCCGTTAAGTGTTCGCGTAGGTAATCAGGTCGTATCATGGGGTGAAAGTACGCTTATTTCTCATGGTATAGGTGTTATTAACCCTGTAGATTTAAACATCCTTAATGCTCCTGGTGCTGAATTGAAAGAAGCATTTCGTCCACAGGGCATGGTCTGGGCTTCTTTAGGGCTCACAGAGAACCTCAATGTTGAAGCGTTCTACCAATATGACTGGCAAGAAATTTGGGTACCTACACCAGGTTCAAACTTTGCAACTAATGACTTTGCCGGTTACGGCGGCTATAACCAAAATGCGCAGTTAGGTTTTAACGCTAACCCAGATATCAATCAAGACTTCTTAATTTCTGAATATTCGCGTTTATATGAAGCTGCAGCTGCGAGTGGCTTTGACCCTGCCTATGCTGCATACATGACAGCATACTCTACCAAAGTGGCCTTAACGCAAGACTCAGCAAAAGCGAGTGATGATGGCCAGTATGGTATTAAACTGGGGTATTACTCTCCAGAATTGGGCGAAACCGAATTTGGTTTTTACTACATGAACTACCATAGTCGTCGTCCTATTATCAGTGGTACAGCATCTAACTTTACCAGTGAAGCCATTGGCCGCGATTACGGTCGATTAGCTGCAAGTGGCGGTAATATTGACCGTGATTTATTGCTAAGCATGGAAACATTCACCAAAGCGCAAATCGTATATCCTGAAGATATCCAATTATATGGTTTCAGTTTTAACACCTTAGTGGGTGACACATCTGTTGCGGGTGAAATTGCTCACCGTGTTGACGAACCATTGCAAATTGATGATGTAGAATTGCTCTTTGCTGCAATGCCACAGCAGTTAGCTAATGCTGGTTTACGTGAAGACCTAGACGGTATTTCACAAATGGATGTTTATGATCCTGGTGAAACCGTTGATGGCTATATCACGCGTGACACGACTCAGGCTCAAATGACGTTCACTCATTTATTTGGCCCAACGTTAGGCTTAGATAACTTAACCATGCTTGCTGAAGTGGGGGGTGTTTGGATCCACGATATGCCTGGTTTTGATGAGTTACGTTTGAGCGGTCCTGGCACAGCACGTTCTGGTGGCAATCCAGATATGCCAGGGATCATTGAAGCATTACATAATGGTCCAGAAACGAATCCTTTCCCAACAGATTTTGCGTGGGGATATCGTATCGTTGCTAAAGCCGACTTCAACAACGTGTTTGCTGGGGTGAACATGTATCCGCGAGTCATTTTCTCACATGACGTTGATGGTATCACTCCTGATCCATTGTTCTTATTTACCGAGGGCAGAAAGTCAGTTGCGATTGGTTTGAACTTTGATTATCAAAGTCGTTGGGGGGCGGACCTTTCTTACAACAACTTCTTTGGTGGTGTAGGAACAACAAATGCAATGGCTGACAGAGATTATGTCTCTTTCAACGTCAAGTATTCGATCTAAAAGGATAATTATAATGAAGAAACTGACGATATTATCGGCAGCAGTGATTATGGCACTTGGTGCACCTGCTGCGCTGGCGAAAGTATCACAAGCTGACGCTGACAAATTAGGTACAAGCTTAACGCCATTAGGCGCTGAAAAAGCAGCTAATGCCGATGGTTCTATCCCGGCTTGGGATGGTGGTATTACTAAGCCTGTTGCTGGCTACACTAAGGGAATGCATCATCCAGATCCTTACCCTGAAGATAAAGTATTATTTACTATTACCAATGCTAACAAAGCACAGTACGCAGCATTTTTAACGCCCGGGCAAAACAAGTTGTTTGAGCTTTACCCTGACACTTACAAAATGAACGTGTATCAAACCCGTCGTAGTGCATCGGTTCCTCAGTACGTATACGATGCAACTAAAAGTAATGCGGTCAATGCTGAATTAGTTTCACAAGGTAACGGTATTACGGGGGCAACAATTGGCACGCCTTTCCCAATACCGGCCTCTGGTTTAGAAGTGATATGGAATCACATTTTGCGCTATCGTGGTGTTGACGTAGAAACGTATCGTAGCCAAGCGGCTCCTACATCTAGTGGATCATACACTTTAGTTGAAAATGCTGAAGAAATCCGTTTTGAATATACTCGCCCTGAGATCACTTTAGACAAACTTAAAGAAACCAATACGTTATTTTACTTTAAGCAAGTTGTGACTCAACCAGCACGATTAGCGGGTACTGCGCTATTGGTTAAAGAAACCATGGACCAAGAGGCATTACCTCGTCAAGCATGGACCTATAACACTGGACAACGACGTGTTCGTAAAGCGCCAAACGTTGCGTTTGATACTCCAGGCACAGTATCTGATGGTTTGAGAACCACAGATGACTTTGATATGTTCAACGGTTCGCCTTCGCGATATAACTGGGAACTTGTTGGTAAAAAAGAAGTTTATATTCCTTACAATGATTATAAGCTGCATTCAGACAAATTAAAGTATGACCAAATTTTAAAACCTGGTCATATTAACCCTGAATATGCACGTTATGAAAAACACCGCGTATGGGAAGTGAAAGCGACGTTGAAAGACGGTATGCGTCACATCTATAAAACGCGTGTTTTCTATATTGACGAAGATTCTTGGCAAGTATCGTTGACTGATATGTACGACAACCGTGACGAGTTATATCGTGTTGGTGTTGCACATACTATTAACTACTATGATGCGTTAACAAATTGGAGTACGTTAGAAGTGTTCCATGATCTCCAATCACGTCGATATTTGGCAATGGGTTTAGACAATGAAGGTCGCATGTATAACTTCGATGCGTCGCTCTCTGAGTCTAACTTTACGCCAGACGCATTAAGACGTGCAGGTATTCGTTAATAGCCATAAATGGGGCGCTCAGCGCCCCTTCATTGTTAAGGAAGTTTGTATGACGTTTAGCATGCTTCGCGGTGCAGTGGCGATTGGGATTAGTGCATGTTTATATACTGCTTCAGTAGATGCCCAACTCGATCCACTTACTGTTCAAATTCAACCTTTAGCTCAATCTTCTTTATTACTAGATATTGCCAATGCTGGTGACAATCTCGTTGCCGTAGGGCAACGCGGTAATGTTTTGCTTTACAAAAACGGTCAATGGCAACAAGTGGCGACACCCGTCATCACTCAACTCACCAAAGTGTTCTTTTTTGATGACTTAAAAGGCTGGGCCGTAGGTCATGATGCCACCATTATTCACACAAACGATGGCGGTGAAACATGGTCGGTGCAGATGCAATCGACCAAAATTGAAAAACCTTTATTAGACGTTCGTTTTTATACCGAAAATGATGGCATTGCAGTCGGGGCTTATGGGTTATTTTATCGCACCACCGATGGCGGTAAAACATGGAATGATGAATTTCATCAAGAGCTATTATTTGAAGAAGACATCGGTTACTTAAATGACTTAAAAGCGGAAGATGAAGAGCTTTATTTATCTGAGCGAGCAGCATTATTACCTCACTTTAATCGTTTAATTCGTCTTGCTGATAGGCGCCTTCTGTTGGTTGGCGAATTAGGCATGGTTGCCGTTTCTGATGATGATGGTCAAACATTTACTAAAGTGAATTTTGACTATGACGGTTCGATGTTTAATGCGGTACAAGTCGATGACCAAATTTATGTAATGGGGTTACGTGGCAATGTATTTAAGTCAGATTTAAGTTTATCTGATTGGCAACAGGTTGATTTACCTGTTGAGTCATCAATCAATGGTGCATTGGTAACACAAAATAATGATCTTTACCTTGTGGGAAATGCTGGGATTGTATTGTCAGTTGATGATACCAAGGCAGAAATTATCGCTCGACGTCAAGGTGAAAACATTGTGGCTATTGCTAAGGACAGTAAAGGTCAGTTATGGTTTGCCGGTTCTAAAGGACTGTTCCAGCTTAACTAACCTTATGGTTAGATTGGATAATTAAAACAACAATAATAGGGCCGAAAAGATGTTAGAAAAACTGGTCAATGGATTTGAATCTCATTTATTCCGCAATCGGAAGTGGGTCATCATTTCGTTTATTTTTATTACGATTTTTTTAGGCTATCAAGCTAGCCAATTAAAAATGGATGCGGCATTTAGTAAAAATATCCCGCTTAATCATTCGTACATGAAAACCTACACCAAACACCAAAAAGATTTTGGTGGCGCTAACAGCATTATGGTGGCGGTAGAAGACACGAGTGGTAACATTTTTAACCCCGTATTTTTTGATGCACTGAAGAATGTGCACGATCAATTATTTTTTATTCCAGGTGTTGAACGCTCACAAGTTAAATCTCTGTTTTCACCATCAACTCGATTTACTGAAGTAGTCGAAGATGGTTTTGCTGGAGGACCTGTCATTCCTGCAGACTTTCGTAATGATGATTACAGTTTGCAGATTGTGCGCGATAACATTGAAAAAGCAGGTATTGTTGGCCGTTTAATTGGCAACGATTACACCTCTGCAATGGTTTCTGCTCAATTAATGGAGTTTGACCCGCAAACGGGCAAACCAATTGATACCATTGCGTTTGCTAATCAGTTAGAGCAAGAACTGCGTGGCAAGTTTGAAAACGATAAAATTAAGATTCACATTATTGGCTTTGCGAAAATGGCTGGTGATGTAGCAGAAGGTGCGAAAGGCGTACTGCTATTTTTCTTAATCGCGATTGCCATTACAGCTGTCATGGTTTACCTGTTTTCTAAATCCATTATGTTAACCATTTTGCCATTAGTCTGTAGTTTAGTTGCCGTGTGTTGGCAGCTTGGTTTGCTGACTGTCGTTGGTTTTGGTTTAGACCCCATGTCTATTTTGGTGCCATTTTTGGTGTTTGCCATCGGCGTGAGTCATGGGGTACAGATGATTAATGCTGTGCGTCGTCGAGTGCTTGATGGACAAACAACCAAAGCGGCTTCAGCATCAGCATTTCGCAGTTTATTAGTCCCTGGTGGTGTGGCGTTATTATCTGACACGGTTGGCTTTTTAACCTTACTTGCCATTGATATTGGGATTATTCGTGAACTCGCTATTTCAGCGTCGTTGGGTGTGGCGGTGATTATTCTCACTAACCTTGTCTTGTTACCGTTGGTTATTTCATATTTTGAATTACCTAAAAAACCTGATAATCCACAAAAAACTCAGCAAATTGAAAACCTTTGGCGTTGGCTGTCTAATTTTGCAACACCCAAATATGCCATCATAGTATTAGTTTCAACGGCAGTACTTTATGGTATCGGATTTCAACAGTCTTCTAAGATGAAAATTGGTGACTTACAGGGTGGGGCACCGGCATTACATCAAGATTCACGTTATAACCAAGATACGTTCTTTATTACCGATCATTTCTCAATCACAACGGATGTTATGACTGTGATTGTTGAAGCAACACCTGAGGCCTGTACCTACCATTCAGTATTAACTCAAATAGATCAATTTGAATGGATGGTGGCTAATACCCCTGGGGTTGAGTCAACTGCGAGCCTAGCGTCGGTGGCTAAAAAAGTGAATGCGGGCTTTAACGAGGGTAATCCTCGCTGGGAAATCTTACCGCGCACGACCGCTAGTTTAGTGCAAGCTGTAGGGCAAGTGCCAACGACTTCAGGTTTGCTCAACGGTAATTGTTCTGTCATGCCTGTGTATTTGTTTTTAAAGGATCACAAAGCAGAAACGATTGAAGTGGTTGTCAAAAAAGTGAAAGCTGTGGCTGAACAATTAAACAGTGACAGTCTTCAATTTAAACTGGCTTCTGGTCCTGTCGGCGTTATGGCGGCAACAAATGAAGCGGTAAGTGAAGCACAGCTACCTATGATGCTTTACGTGTATGGTGCAGTGTTCGTGTTGTGTTTAATTAGTTTTAAATCACTTAAAGCTACCATTGCTGTGATTATCCCTCTGTATGTGGTGTCGACATTAGCTCAAGCGTTAATGACATTACTTGATATTGGCCTTGCAGTAAGCACGTTACCTGTGATTGCATTAGGTGTAGGGATTGGTGTCGATTACGGCATTTATATCTTATCGACAATGTCTAACAAACTGACCAATGGTATGCCTGTGCAGCAAGCATATTTTGAGGCTCTTGTTGAGCGTGGGAGTGCGGTTATTTTTACCGGGTTAACGTTAGCCATTGGTGTGAGCACTTGGTTTTTCTCCGATCTTAAATTTCAAATGGACATGGGAATTTTGCTCACCTTTATGTTTTTAGTAAATATGTTAGGGGCAATTATTATTCTGCCCGCACTTTCGGCGATGTTTTGGCGTAAAAAGTAACTAAAACATAGTATTAAATAAAAAAGGGAGCTTAGCTCCCTTTTTTATTTTGCATAGTTAGTCTGTACAAACGATTTTATTGTCATTTTAAACGATTTTCTATGCGCGATAAGGATTAAACAGAGGCTGTACCACTAAAATTTTCCTCGATATAGCAGCAATTTAGTAATAAACTTTGCTGCAGATCTCAAATATGAGTTTCTTTTGTTAAACACAAAACAGTTGTATACGTGATAATTAAAATGACTCGGACCGACTGAATCAACAAGCCGAAGCATCCATATAATGATAAGAGCGCTGCCATAGACGCTTAAGGAATCTGCAACATGGCCTTGAAAGATGCAATGCCTTCAGTACTACTTGAAAATGTAGTTAACCTAATTCACACCAAAATCCCTCATTCTCAAGCTAAACAAGTTGAGCAATTTGCTCATTGTCTCTACGCCCATATGTCAAAAGACGATCTTAATGCTCGTAATGACAGTGACTTATATGGAGCTGTAGTTAGCCTTTGGAATGCGCTTAATAAAACCGCACCGAATGACACCCATATTCGCGTGTTTAACCCAAGTCAGGCCAAACATGGTTGGCAGTCAACTCACAGTATTATCGAGATCATTCAACCCGATATGCCTTTTTTAGTTGATTCATTAACCATGGCGTTAAATAGGATGGGCATCACAGCTCATGTGATGTTACACACCCCACTGGCCGTAAGCCGTGAAAGCAATATTGTTTCTGGCGTGTCTTTTTTAAATGACGCGACTGAGGACAGTGGCAGTATTGCAGTATTTTTGATTGAAATTGATAAACAAAATAGCGATGCCGACATTAAAACGATAGAAAAAGAAATACAGTCGGTACTTGCAGATGTTGCCGCGTCGGTTCACGACTGGCAATTAATGACAGACAGATTAACAGATACTATTACACAATTACCTTCGCGCCCATTTCCAGGTGCAAAAGAAGAATTACAAGAGTCTATTGATTTTTTAAACTATTTAAACGCGCACCATTTCACGTTATTGGGGTACCGTTACTACGAGCTTAAACGTGTTGAGGGCGATGTTGAATTAGTGCCTGATCTTGAATCTAGCTTAGGGTTAATGAATCGCTCTAAACACTCACATCCTGAGCGTGGGTTATTATTATCGTCGTTATCAGATACTGCCCGAAAAGAAGCGCTTAATGATAGCCTACTTGTATTAACCAAAAGCTCTGCTAAAAGCCGTGTTCATCGTCCGGCTTATGTTGATTACGTGGGTGTTAAACGTTTTGACAAGCAAGGTAATGTGGTTGGTGAAGATCGTTTCATTGGCTTATATGCATCTAATTTATATAACCGTAGCCCACGTGAAATTCCACTATTAGGCGAAAAAGTACAACGTATTCTCGACAATTCAGGGTTAACACCACGCTCGCATGATTACAAAGCGTTAATGAATATTCTTGAAAACTTACCACGTGATGAGTTAATTCAAGCCAAAGATCATGAACTGGCTGCCATGGCTCATGGTGTTTTAGAAATACAGGACCGTGATAAATTAAAATTATTTGTACGTAAAGATGGTTTTGGCCGTTTCTTATCGTGTTTAGTTTATGTTTCAAAAGACCGTTACAACACTAAGCTTCGTCAAGATACCCAACGCATTTTAGCTCAACACTTCAAAAGTAATGAAGATGTCGAGTTTACAACTTATTTCTCTGAGTCAACCTTGGCTCGGACTCATTACATTATCAAAGTTGATAATAACAATATGGATGTTGATGTGGCTGCAATTGAAAAAAATCTCATCGAAGCCGCTCGCTCATGGGAAGACAAATTACACACAGCATTGAATAATGAAGTGGGTGAGCAAGCTGGTACTGGGTTAACGAAACGCTATTTAAATGCTTTTCCACCAAGTTATAAAGACGACGTACTTCCAAGTTCAGCCGTTGTTGATATGCAACACTTAGAAGCATTAGATGATGATCATAAATTGGGAATGTTGTTTTATCAGCCGCAAGAATCAGCGTTAAACGACAATAAAGTTCGCTTAAAATTATTCCATAAAGACGAGCCTATCCATTTGTCTGACGTTTTACCCATGCTTGAAAACTTTGGGCTACGTGTGATTAATGAACGTCCTTATGAAGTGAAAACGAGCGACGGTGCCACGTTCTGGATTTTGGACTTCTTAATGACAGTTCAAGGTGCTGCCACTGAGAACCTTGCCGACAGTCAAGACCGTTTCCAAACAGCACTGTTACAAGTGTGGCAAAAGAAACTTGAAGATGATGGCTTTAACCGTATGGTATTGTCGACAGGCCTAAGTGGCCGCGAAGTATCTATCTTGCGTGCTTATGCCAAGTATATGCGTCAAATCGACGCTACATTCAGTCAGTCATACATTGAAGAAACGTTCAGCCGCTATCCAAAATTAGCTGATTTACTGGTGAAAATGTTCATCCGTAAATTTAATCCTAAACTCAAAACGCGTACTTTGAGCAAGTTTTTAGAGCAAATAAATATTCAACTTGATGACGTTTCAAGCCTTGATGATGACCGTATTATTCGTCGTTACTTAGATTTAATTAACGCAACATTGCGAACCAACTTTTATCAAACTGCCGTAGGCGGGTCAGCGAAAGACTATATTTCGTTTAAGTTTGCGCCAGGGTTGATCCCTGAAATGCCTAAGCCATTACCTAAATTTGAAATCTTCGTGTATTCACCCCGTGTTGAAGGTGTGCATTTACGCGGCGGAAAAGTGGCTCGTGGTGGTTTACGTTGGTCAGATCGCCGTGAAGACTTCCGCACTGAAGTATTAGGCCTTGTTAAAGCTCAGCAAGTTAAAAACACCGTGATTGTGCCAGTTGGCGCAAAAGGGGGTTTTGTATGTAAGCAACTCCCTACAGAAGGTGGCCGCGAAGCTTTCTTTACTGAAGGTCAAGAATGTTACCGCATTTTTATCCGTGCGTTATTAGACATTTCTGACAACATTATTAACGGTGAAGTGGTTCCTCCTGTCGATGTGGTTCGTCATGATGAAGATGATGCTTACCTTGTCGTTGCTGCAGACAAAGGTACTGCGACGTTCTCCGACATCGCAAACGCCATTGCGATTGAATACAACTTCTGGTTAGGGGATGCGTTTGCCTCTGGTGGCAGTAATGGGTATGACCACAAGAAAATGGGTATCACAGCTCGTGGTGCTTGGGAATCAGTAAGACGTCACTTCCGTGAAATTGGTGTTGATTGTCAAACCACGCCATTTAGCTGCTTAGCCATTGGTGACATGGCCGGAGACGTATTTGGTAACGGTATGTTGTTATCTGAGCAAACTCAATTGGTTGCTGCGTTTAACCACATGCATATCTTTATCGATCCCACACCCAATATTGAACAAAGTTATATCGAGCGTCAGCGTTTATTCGCTTTACCTCGTTCAAGCTGGGAAGACTACAATACCAAACTGATTTCTAAAGGTGGTGGCATATTCTTACGTTCGGCTAAATCAATTAAGCTGACACCAGAAATCAAGCAAATGCTTGCTACTGATAAAGACAGCATGAATCCAACTGAACTGATGAAAGAACTGCTGAAAATGCCAGTAGATTTGATTTGGAACGGTGGTATCGGTACTTATGTTAAGTCGAGTAAAGAAACACATGCTGAAGTTGGCGACCGCGCAAACGATGCATTACGTGTCAACGGTAAAGAAGTGCGTGCCAAAATCATTGGCGAAGGTGGTAACCTAGGTTGCACACAATTAGGCCGTATTGAATACTGTGCCAATGGCGGACGCATGAACACCGATTTCGTTGATAACGTGGGCGGTGTTGATTGCTCAGACAACGAAGTGAACATCAAGATTTTCTTGAATGCGTTAGTCGCTGAAGGTGAATTAACCGTTAAACAACGTAACCGTTTACTTGAAGACATGACAGATGAAGTGAGCGACATTGTTATTCAAGACTGTAAAGACCAAACCCGTACTATTTCGGTTACTCAAGTGCATGGTGTGTCACAGCTTAAAGAGCAAATTCGTTTTATTCAATATCTTGAAAAAGACGGTAAATTGGACCGTGCTCTCGAGTTTTTACCGAGTGATGATGATTTAGCTGAACGTTTAGCCAATGGCCGTGCGTTAACTCGTCCAGAACTGTCAGTATTAGTGGCTTACGCCAAAATGGTACTTAAAGAGCAATTAGTGACCCCAGAAATCACTGAAGATGCATTTTTAAGTAAATTGCTAGTCGCTTATTTCCCTAAAAAGTTACAAGCGAAATATGCCGATAGAATGACAGCTCATCCACTGCGTGGTGAAATTATCGCGACTTCATTAGCTAATGAATTAGTGAATGATATGGGCTTTAATTTTGTACAACGTATGCAAGATGAGACCGGTGCAACAGTTGCAGAAGCTGCAATTTGTTATACTATGGCTCGAGAAGTGTTTGGCCTTGATGAGTTAACCACTTCGATTACAGATTTAAATGGTGTTGTGCCTGCCCATGTGCAAGGTGAAATGTTACACCAATTACGTCGTAATATGCGTCGAGCATGTCGCTGGTTTATACGTCACCGAAATCGTGCCCATGATATTGAGCAAACTGTTGCATTCTTTAAGCCGGTATTTGAACAGCTTAAAGCCAACGTTGAGCAGTATATGATTGAAGCTGAAGTGACTGCCATTTCAGCGGAGATTACTTCACTAACCAACGAAAATGTACCAGAATCGGTTGCTCAAATTGTCGCAAAAATGAGTACGTTATTCTCTGCGTTGGACATAGCCCAAATTGCACAACTTGAAAACAAAACGCTTGAGTTAGTGTCTGAAACATACTTTAAACTCGGCGCAAAAGTTGAACTGCATTGGTTCTTAGAACAAATTAGTGCTCAACCGGTAGCGAATCATTGGCAAGCACTTGCTCGTGCAGCATTTAGAGAAGAGTTAGATTGGCAACAACGTGCGTTAAGTTCAGCTGTATTACGTACGTGTTCCGATACCTGCGATGCAGACAGTGTCATTAATGAATGGATAACACTCAATAAACCATTACTGGAGCGTTGGTATCATATGCTTGCTGACTTTAAAGTTTCTCAAAATCATGAATTTGCTAAGTTCTCAGTCGCCCTAAGAGAACTGAACTTACTGATTTTGCATTGCGAAGGTCAGAAGTAATCTTATAATGTAAACAAGCCCTGGCGATTGCCGGGGCTTTTTTTAGGTCTAGGAGAAACCATGTTTTACACACTCGCACAAAAAGTCATGTTTCAGATGGACCCAGAGCTAGCGCATAATCTCGCTATTGGCAGTTTGAGAATGACCGGAAATACACCATTAAATTGTTTTTATCGCCAACATGTTAAATCTGCACCCGTGACATGTATGGGGCTTACATTTCCTAATCCTGTTGGACTTGCTGCAGGTATGGACAAAGATGGCGAGTCGATGGATGCTTTTCACGCGATGGGATTTGGCCATATTGAAGTGGGTACTGTCACACCACGTCCACAGCCAGGTAATGACCAACCTCGTTTGTTTAGATTAAAGCCGGCAAAAGGGATTATCAATCGCATGGGCTTTAATAATAAAGGTGTTGATAATTTAGTGCGTAATCTGATTGCTAAAAAATCAGATATTATGGTGGGTGTTAATATTGGTAAAAATAAAGACACGCCTGTAGAGCAGGGTAAAGATGATTACCTTATTTGCATGGAAAAAGTGTATCAATACGCCAGTTATATCGCTGTGAATATTTCATCGCCAAATACCCCAGGTTTACGTGCAATGCAGTACGGTGAATTATTAGATGATTTACTGAGTTCAATCAAACACAAACAAAAAGAATTAGCCGACAAATACGGTAAGTATGTTCCTGTTGCGTTAAAAATTGCCCCCGATTTAACCGGTGAAGAAATCCAAGCTATTGCAGACTCGTTAATTAATAATCAATTTGATGGTGTTATCGCAACCAATACCACATTAAATCGTGATGCTGTAACAGGATTATTGCATGCTGAGGAAATGGGCGGCTTAAGTGGTAAACCTTTGACTGATTTATCGACTGAAGTGATCAAACAATTGTCGATCTGTTTACAGGGTAAGATCCCGATCATTGGTGTAGGTGGGATCAATAGTGCTGCTGATGCACTGGCTAAATTCGATGCTGGCTCTACGATGGTGCAGATTTATTCAGGTTTTATTTATCAAGGGCCTAAGTTGATTGATCAGATCGTTAATGCATATTGTGCAAAATAGCATCTAAACGGCTAAGTTATTGATCAAAAATCATGCCGCGATCGAGTTTCTGATCGACCGATCGCGCTAACACCCTGATACTTATGTTATAATTTATAATTAAATTTTGATATTGCGTGAAAATTCATCTATTATGCTCAGGTGTTCATTTTTATTTAGGTGCAGACGGCCATGTTATTAATGCCAAATAAGGACTGGCATTGGGAATACAATGAGACTTGCAAGCAACTGAGTATTTCATTGGGTTCCGAAATGGAGTTCTTAACCCCATACAAATCAAAAATCCTCATTCCAGATGCATTAACTGCAACTGAATTCAGCATTGAACACGCAAAATTTTATATTAAAATGCTCGAAACGCTGCCAAAAGTACTGCATATTTCTGATGCGGGTATTGTTCAAACGGCATTAAATGCCACTGCCGCCCACTTTTTATTACAATCACAAATGCCAAAATCTTGGTTTTTTGATGAAAGTGATGAATGTGTATATTGTGAAATCGGTAAACTATTTCAATTAAAGTGCGGTTATTCTAAGGTATTGTCGCTTGTTATTGATAATGGTTTGCAGGCTGCAACTGTGATGATTTTATCTCAACAATGCCAGTTATCAGACAGTAAATCATTATCTCAGTTTGATACCATAAAAGTGATGCACAACCGTTTACATCCATTACGTAAAGCCCGGCAAGTTGTTGCAGCATAGTGGATACATGACGACCACAAGTGTATTTTATGACTCAACTCTACCCTAAAATGCTGAACATAACGTTCAGCATTTTGTTTTCTCTTGCATAACCACTTCGCTGCATAACACAGTTAGCACTATAATTAATGTGTGACTCGTGTAAGTTTATACTGATTTTATCCCTTTGTGACTATGGTCAATAGATGAGAATATGTGATAAAACAAATAAGTTAAATTACAGAAGTAGCTGTATAACATAGAAAATTCTGATATTTAATTGGATAATGTTAACTCTGTACAGGTATGTTTTTTTATACGTGTTAATGTTGCATATGTAACTGTTTAACTCTCGTGAGACGCCCTTTAAATATGACCATGAAAATGGAAAATCGCTCGATAGAAGAAAAAATATTACTTGCTGTGACTGCAGCAGCAATACTAATTTTGTCGCCATTTTTGATTAAAAGTATTATCGAGAATAATAAGCTCCGAATTATTGTCGATTTCATTGCTGTTGGTGGAACATCATTCATTTTTATGGGTGTTTGGTTTACCAGTAAAGTTAAGCTTTTTAGTGGTCTATTTGCCATCATTGCTCATGTCACTATTTTATTTGGGATTCATATTGTTGGCAGCGATTTAATTTTTTGGCTTTTTCCTATTATTATTGCCAGCTTTTATCTATTACCGACAGTGATAGCATGTGTGCTTAACAGTTTATTAATCTCTATTGCAGCGGGATTAACTTACCAACATTTTGAACATTTCTCCTTGGCGCTCATTATGGCGTCATTTGTTGTTACTGGGGTTTTTTCATTAATTTTTTCTCTATTTATGCAGCGTAAAAACCGCCAATTATTAGAAAAAGATAAAATAAACCAGCTTCGAAATACTATTCTGGAATTAATCGCCAGTTCGAGTCAATTAACGAAAGTGTTATCTGCGGTGGTACAAGGCATTGAAAATGAGCTGCCAGGAACCATCTGCAGTATTTCGTTAGTGGACGATACAGGAACACAATTACGCTTAGCTGCCGCGCCCAGCTTGCCTGCATTTTATAAAGAGGCTGTTGACGTCATTCCTATTGAAAAAGGTGCGGGTTCTTGTGGTGAAGCTGCAGCACTCGGAGTAAGGGTCCTTGTGACAGATATTGCGACACATCCTAATTGGACTGCGTGGGCGCAGATAGCCCATAAAGCTCAATTGCAGTCGTGTTGGTCTGAACCGATTATTAGCCATAATGGCAATATAATAGGCACGATTGCGATTTATTTTAATGCCACTGTGACACCAACTGAAAACCAATCTGAGTTAGTTGCACAATTTGTCAATTTGACACGCATTGCCATCGAACGAGACAAGGCAGATAACATTATTTGGCATCAGGCTAATTTCGATAATCTAACTCAATTACCTAATCGACATTTATTGCATGAGCACCTTTCTAGCGCGATTGATAATGCCGAACGTGATAAAAAGCAAGTGGTTATAGCGATGCTTGATTTGGATAACTTCAAAGATGTGAATGATTCTTTAGGTCATGCTGCTGGCGATTGTGTGCTTATTGAGTGTGCTAGCCGAATAAAAAATAGCATCCGAAAAAACGATATTGTTGCTCGTTTGGGAGGAGATGAGTTTATCATCGCTTTTGTGGGGACTACGGTTCCTGAAGATATCGACAACATCGGACAAAAACTATTAACCACACTGGCACAACCCTATGTCATTGAACATAAAGATTTTTATTGTACTGCGAGTATTGGTTTAGCTTGTTATCCCAATGATGGTTTAACCATTGATGCGTTAATGACGAATGCGGATCAAGCGATGTATCAAGCTAAAACTCGCGGTCGTAATAGTATTCACTATTTTACGGAAAATATGAGTACTGATTTTCTAAAAAGAATGGAAATCATTGACGATCTTCGCACCGCGGTTGAACAAAAACAATTTCATTTGGTATACCAGCCTATTGTTGATTTACAGACTCATCGTATTGCAAAAGCTGAAGCATTAATCCGTTGGCAACATCCACAAAAAGGCATGATTTCTCCGATGGAATTTATTCCAATTGCTGAAGAGATTGGTCTTATCGTAGAAATCAGTGAATGGATATTCACACTGGTATCTCAACAAGTTGATAAGTGGCGTAAGCTGTATTGTCCAGACTTAACTATTAGTATTAATACTTCGCCTGTGCAGTACAGAAATGAAGGTAAGCTCGTTAAAGCTTGGGCTGATTCATTGATTGCACAAGGTATACCCTGCGAGGCGATATCGATTGAAATTACCGAACATTTGTTAATGGACAATCAAGTTGAAGTCGTCGAGGCACTTGAAAAATTACGTCAACAGGGGATAACCATATCTATAGATGATTTTGGTACAGGGTATTGTTCTTTTTCTTATTTAAAGAATTTTGCGTTTGATTACTTAAAAATCGACCAAAGTTTTGTGCAAAATATGTCGATTGACAATAACGATGCTGCGCTTTGCGAGGCTATTATTGTGATGGCAGGTAAGCTCAATATGCAAGTTATCGCCGAGGGCATTGAAACTGAAGAGCAAAAGCAATTGCTGATTGAAGCGGGTTGTACTTTAGGTCAAGGTTACCTGTTATCAAAACCACTTTCGGTCACTGATTTTGAACAGCTGCTTATCAAACAAAACCAGTAATACTGATATAAAACTTACAGTTATAGTTGATAACTAGGGGTGACTCATTGATTGACGCTTATTACATCGATAGTGTTAAGGCGCAATAAGCGTGCTGCTTTCATTAATTAAGTTGAACTCTGTAGATGGTATCGATTAACTCATTTTACGAATGGTGCTTATTGGTGCAATTCGTAATACCCAATGTAAAATGGCCCAAGGATAACTGGGAACATAGGCGGTTGCTTTTTCTTTTTGAATTGCACTGACCATTGCTTTACACCCCGTTTCGGTATCAACGATAAACGGAACCTTTTTTACTTTTTCATTAATTTCTGTGCGAATAAACCCAGGGTGGATGCAACTGACTTTAATAGGAGTATCCATCACATCGATTCGGATCCCTTCTGTTAATGACGATAGCGCCGCTTTAGTTGCGGCATAAACTGTCATTGCCCGTCTAAAGCCACGGACTGCACTAATTGACGAAATGGTAACCAGGTGGCCGCTGTTTTGTTCGCGAAAGATTGCCATGGCGGCTTCACATTGGGCGATAGCAGCGATAAAGTTTGTTTGTGCTGTTTGTAGGTTGGCTTCAAAATATCCAGTGCCAATTGATGCCCCTTTACCCATGCCCGCGTTCACTATTACACGGTCAAGCTGGCCAAACTCTTGCTTAAACTGGCTAAAAACCTCAAATACCTGCGGATGGTTGTTAACATCTAGTGCTTTTATTAATACAGTGATTTTGGGATTGATGTTGAGTAATTCTTGTTTCAATTCTTGTAAACGATCTATCCGGCGTGCGCACAACGCCAAATTATGATCTTGCTTAGCAAACTCAATTGCCATGCCGCGTCCTAAACCAGAGCTTGCCCCTGTTATCAGTATGTTTGTCCTTTTCATATTATGCTCTTTTTATTGTTTTTGATTGGGTTATCCATAATGGCTTATGTGTTGCTGGCTGTTTCTACTCTTGCCTAGAGTAAACTATACAAGTGACGGTTATCACCCTCAAAAAAACCATGTTCGTTCATTGTAATAAGGCTTAACCGTTGATGCTTAACCTGTAATTGAGTCACGCTAGCATTAACAACTTGTTTATTAATGTTGAAAAATTGGCTTTCAGGAATCGATAATATTTGCATTATCACCGTGCTAATGACACCGCCTGAAGTAAACACAAACAGCGTTTGACCTTCGCCTGCCTGTTGGACCAATTGGCTTAATCCTTGGGCAACCCGTTGACTAAAATGCAACCAGGATTCGCTGTATTGTGTCATGTTATCCGTGTGCTGCCATTGTTTAATGGCTTGGCTAAATAGAGAAATAAAAGCCTTTGCAGGCGAGGGTTGTTGGCTTAGATATTGTTTCATTGCCTCAGGGCTAGCTAAATCGGGGCGGTATACGGCAATCACTTGTTCATGGTCAAATTCATTCCATGCACGGCTTATTTGTATCTCATGATGCTGTAGAGGTGGCGACAAGGTGGCCAAGCAGGTATCCCGGGTTTGTTTATGGCGTAGCATATCGCCACAAATAATCTGGTCGGGACGAATTTTACGTTGATTAAAATGCCTAGCCAAATGTTGTGCTTGACTGTGACCTAATGGCGACAAGTTATCGTAATTGTCACTGCCAAAACTTGCTTGACCATGGCGGATTAAATAGATATTTGCCATATTTATGCCTTTTGTTTCATCGCGCGGTGACAGCGCCACATTAAGTAATTCGAAAAAATCCAAAAATGCTTAAAAGCAGGGTTTCGGGTTTGTTTATGGTGATAACGGTAATAGATTTGCTGCACAATACCCGCTAAGCGGAATAAACCGAAGACTTCATAAAATCGAAAATCATCAATGGTGATATTCATTTTATCGCAATAATATTCAACCACTTGCTTACGGGTTAACATGCCTTCTAGGTGCGTGGGTTGGCGACGGGTCATTTGCGCAATAAAATCATCATCAGCTTCAACCCAGTAGGCAAGGGTGTTACCTAAATCCATTAATGGATTACCCAAGGTCGCAAGCTCCCAGTCAAGTACACCATTCACTGTACTAATGTCATCAGGGGCGAGTACCACGTTATCAAATCGAAAGTCATTGTGAGTTAAGCAAATAGTTTCTTGTTCGGGTTTATGCTGTTGTAACCACTTCATCACACCTTGGCCAGAAGGGACATTCCAGGTTTTAGCTTGGGTATATCGTTGGCGCCAACCTTCGATTTGGCGCTGGGTATAACCTTCACCTTTACCGATGTGATTGAGATTGGCGGTATCGACGTCTACTTTGTGCAATTCAATCAAACAATCAATGACGTTGGTACACAGTGTTTGAGCTTGTAGTTTATCAACACTTAGGCCTTTGGGCAGATTTTGTCTTGGAATGATGCCATCGAGTTTTTCCATCACATAAAACTCAGTGCCTAACACCGTCTCGTCTTCGCAATGAGCGAGCATAGCGGGTACATAAGGGTAAACGGGTTTTAGCGCTTGCTGTAAACGGTACTCACGCCCCATGTCGTGAGCGCCTTTGGCTTTGGTGCCATTTGGCGCGCGGCGTAAAATGAGTTCACAATTGTCGTAAGTGAGGCAATAAGTCCAGTTTGAAGCGCCGCCAGTGTATTGAGTAATGCTCAATTGGCCTTCTAGGCCACCAATATGTTGCTTTAACCATGGGTCGATTATGTTTGGATCAAGCTCTTCACCAGAGCGTACAGACTTAGCTTTATCTAAATATTGTTGGTTCATTAACCTTGCTCCTCCCTTAGCAATTGGCGTAACCGCATTGTTTGCTTTAGGACGATAGTAAAGTACCAACGCAGTGGTAACAATCGCTTGAGTTGGTATAAACGCTTGCCTTGTTGATGGGTTAGCAGCAAAAATTGTTTATTGGCCTCACCTTGATAAGCAATATTAGCCACTTGGGTCGCATCTATTGGCGACTTTTCAAACAATTTTCCTAAAAGTTTTTCCATTGCCGGTAATTGAGTGCGTAAACTACTCCCGAGGTTGGTTTTAAAAAAGCCGGGGCACAATACACTCACATTAATATTGTCGTCAGCAAGTTCGAGTCTGAGCGTTTCAGATAACGACACCACTGCGGCTTTAGATGCGTTATAACTGGCCATAAACGGAATAGGGGTTAAGCCCGCTTGTGATGCCACGTTAACAATGCTGCCAACCCCTTGTTGTTGAAAAATAGGCACAAATTGTTGGCACATATTAACGATACCAAACAGATTGATTTCCATTACCCAGCGCCATTGCGAAATAGGCTCGACTGCCATTTTATCTGCAGATGCCACGCCGGCATTATTAATTAATAAATCAATTTGCGGCCAACGTGATTGAAGGCCATGCGTCAATGCATTGATACTGGTGGGGTCGGTGATATCGCAAGCGATAAAAAATGCCTTACCGCCTTGGGCAATAATTTGCTCGCACACTTGCTCACCCGCTTGCTGATTAATATCGGTAACACACACCTCAGCATTCATTGCTGCCCATTTGAAAGCCAATGCTTTACCTAGGCCTGAAGCGGCACCGGTAATCACAACATGTTGTTTCGATTTCATTGGTTGTACCTTATTTGTATTTAGCCAACTCAAGACGTGAGACCATCGCCATGTGCACTTCATCTGGGCCATCAGCTAAGCGTAAGCTACGTGCCATTGTGGCAAAACCAGCTAACGGCGTATCATGATTCATGCCTGCACCGCCATACAGTTGAATCGCCATATCAACGACTTGAGTTAACATGTTAGGCACTGCAACCTTAATAGCAGAAATATCAGTCATAGCATGCTTAACACCAAGGTTATCGATTTTCCATGCGGCATTGAGGGTTAACAATCTTGCTTGTTCGATAGCTATTCTCGCTTGTGCTATACGCTCAAGGTTACCTCCGAGTTTGATGATGGGCTGACCAAATGCAATGCGTGATTGGCCACGCTCAATGGCCAACGACAACGCCCGTTCTGCTGCGCCGATGGCTCGCATACAATGGTGAATACGGCCAGGCCCTAAACGGCCTTGGGCAATTTCAAACCCTTTGCCGAGCCCCATAATGACATTCTCCTTAGGCACTCGTACATTAACGAGCTCCATTTCACCATGGCCATAAGGTGCATCAAAGTCACCATAAGCGGTTAGCATGCGGGTGATATTGACACCAGGTGTATCAAGCGGCACTAATACCATGCTGTGACGTTGATGTTTTGCTGCATCAAGGTGAGACAACCCCATAAATATCATGACCTGACAGTTTGGATGGCCTAAACCCGTTGACCACCATTTACGGCCATTAACGATAACATCATCTCCGTCTTCAATAATGGTGGCTTGCATATTAGTGGCATCTGATGAAGCGACATCAGGCTCTGTCATGGCAAATACTGAGCGAATATCACCAGACAGAAGTGGGGTTAACCATTGTGTTTTTTGTTGCTCGTTCCCAAAATGATAAAGCACTTCCATGTTGCCGGTATCGGGTGCGTTACAGTTAAATATTTCTGGGGCTAAAATTGATCGCCCCATTTCTTCTGCTAAACAGGCGTACTCAACACACGTTAATCCTTGTGCTAACTGGGTATCTGGCAAAAATAAATTCCATAATCCGTTTGCTTTCGCTTTTGATTTAAGGGTTTCTATTTGGGGAGGTAATTGCCATTGAGTCCAATCACTGCTGTGATTAAGCCGTCTATTATCCGCGAGAATACCTGCTTCGATAGGCAGAATGTGTTGGTCAATAAACGATTTTACTTTGGTTAAATAGAGTTGTGATTTTTCTGCAGTGTAAATATTCATTCAATCGCCCTATGTGATATTAGGTACAAAACGCTAAATAACGTGAACTAAGTCTGTTTATGTTGCCAGCATAACGTAGTAATCTAAGTGAACGAAATGAAATAACTTTTCAGCAATTGATGAATATGGTTCATAGTTGCTTTGAGCACAGTTAAGCTAAACAATGAGAAAAGCATGGCCGATACCAAAGCAATTCAGCAACTTGATCTAAATTTATTAAAAATTTTTGAAGCCTTGTATTTTGAACAAAATATGACGTTAGCTGCAAAATCATTGTTTATTACCCCTTCTGCTGTCAGCCATGCCATTAAGCGGCTTCGTTTAGTGTTAAACGATCCATTATTTGTCCGTCAAGGTCAGCAAATGCAGGCCACGGCAGCGTGCCAACGTATGGCGCCTCAACTGATTAATGCACTCAATCAGATTAGGCAAATATTGCAACAGTGTGGGGAGTTTGATCCATTAACCACTGAGCAAACTTTCAACATTGCTATTCACGAAGCATTAGAAAGCCAACTGATGCCTGCATTGATTACTCACGTAGCAAAATTGATCCCACATGCTAAAATTTGCAGTATGGCTTTATCTCGTGAACAGATATCGCGTCAACTTTCTAATGGAGAGGTTGATTTAGCTATCGATGTGGCAAGGGCTGTTAATGCTCCGTTAATGCATAGTCCACTGTTATCGGATCCCTTTTGTGTGTTGATTGATGCAAGCCTGCAGCCTGAACTCGTCAGTAACTTGAACCGACAGGCTTATTTATTGGCGGAACATGTTGCGGTTTCTAGTCGCCCCATCGGTCGGGTTATGGAAGATTTATTATTGCAACAACAGGGCGTCAATCGCTTAATAAAATACCGATGCCAAAGTTATCAAACTGCAGCAAAGATGGTGTTAGGCTCTCGGTTGATTCTGACTTTACCGCGGTCAATAGCTGAACAGTTTACCGATGCTAATTTATTGATTTGTGCCATGCCATTTAACTTAACTGACATTGATACGCACCTCTATTGGCATAGTAATACTGAAACCGATCAGGCTTTAAGCTGGCTAAGAAAGCAAGTTGTTCGTGTTGTGCAAATTAATCAAACTACTATGGCAGATTGATGTCTGTTATACAGAGCGACAGTATGCGATGTATTGGCATATAGAGGTGAATTTGAATATCAAGCCGTTATTAGCACAGACACCATTTACTCAATTGCGTTTTAGGCACTATCAAATTCATCATTTGTTACTGCCTTATGCGCTGTATACCCTGTGTGTTATTCCCATTTATTTGTTTTTCATTGTGTCCGATATTCACCATATTCACGTAGATTTATGGTTGGTTATCACAGTCAAAATACTATTGTCACTCAGTTGTGTGTTGATATTGCTAATATTACGTAAACGCGCGCCACAATATTTAGAGCTCGGTGAATTTATATTGGTGTTTAGTGTTTTTGCATCACTTACTTATGTTGCCCAGTTGGCAATGATTTTTGGTGATGAGCATTATCAATCAGCTGGTTTGCTTGCGCTCGTGTATGTTGGCTCATTGTCGCGTATGGACTTTACTAAATCATTTACCTTGTTAACCTTAATGTTATTGACTCACCTTGTATTGATTTCATCTGTAAAGCTTAACCAAGATTTTGCCAATGCAATTGATAATTTAACCTTATTTATAGCGGTATATTTTGTGGCTGTTGTGGGGTGTTTACGGCGCTGGTCTGAGTCGAAAAAAAGCTTTTTAAAATTTACCCAAATTCGTAACCAACAGTTAGCGTTACGCAAAAATCAACAAATTTTATCTCAACAAAATCAAACCGACCCGCTAACGGGTCTTAAAAATCGCTTATTTTTATCTGCAAATCTAGCGCGGATATCTTCATCAGCAGATACCTTAACGGTATTAATGATCGACATTGATAACTTTAAGCTGATTAATGATACTTATGGGCATCCATTTGGTGATGAAGTGATTTTAAGAGTGGCAGAGGTGATTAGCCAATATTGTCATGGTCGTAATAAAATTGGTGTGCGTTACGGTGGTGAAGAATTTTTGTGTTTAATGATTGATGAAACTGCAGAACACATAGCGACATTAGCTGAAAGGATTTGTAATGCCATCGCTCAATTAACTTGGCCCATTAAACAGCTCAACGTCACGGTATCAATTGGTGTCTCACCAAATACATTACATAATTCGGATGATTTTAAATTAATTGAACAAGCTGATGAGGCGTTATATCAAGCAAAGAAAGAGGGTAAAAATCGAGTGATAGTATACTCTCATCAACAGTTGTAGGGGGATCCTTTCCCTATAACAGTGATGCAAGTGTTGACGCTGAAGATGGTGTAGTATCGCTTATTGATGAATAAGCAGCAATATGAATGACATAATTAAAGAAGCTAACAATACGATTATAAATAAATACTCAATTAAAGTTTATTTACGTAGCTGTACCATAATATTAATAACATCTTGGTAAGAGATATTATATTGACGAGCTAAATTAATAATTTTAGTTTTGTAAGTTTGAATATGCTCTTGTTTCAGAAGGTCGAGTTGCTTTTCTTCTACTATGCTATTAATCGAGTCTTGTAAGATTTGTAAGCGACGTAAACTGAAATCTAACGACGTAATATAAGCGGTCATTTGTTGCTTATTACGGGCATTTTCAAGGTTGGTTGTAGTGCGCTGTTCAAAGTCTAACTCATCAAACGCATTCATCATTTGTTGTAAATTTAAATCGTTGCTCATAAATGTGGTGTTCTAGATTATTTTCTAAAATTATATTCAAAATTAAAGGTTAAGTCACTATTTAACGTGTTGATGATGATTAATGTAAATAAATTGATCTACTGGGTTGTTGAAAATCGTAATAGATGATCTATCGTTAACAAAACTTGTTGAATTGCTTGATTATTAGTAATCTAAGATTTTAGTTCCCAAGGAGGGTTTATGTTAGATTTATTACCAGACTTATTTGACCATTATCCCGAAAGGTTGACTTTGTTGACTAACTCATGGCGTAGCTTCGGTGCAAAGTCGATATTTTTTGGCGAGGTCGTCACCGTAAAATGTTTTGAAGATAATTCAATGGTGAAATCTGAGTTAGCTAAACCGGGACAAGGTAAAGTATTAGTTGTCGACGGTGGAGGTTCAAGTCGGCGCGCCTTATTGGGTGATATGATTGCACTCAATGCTTATGAAAACGGTTGGGAAGGTATCATTATTAATGGTTGTGTTCGCGATGTGGGAACCATTAGTGAAATACAAATCGGTGTGCAGGCTTTAGGAAGTAACCCGATAAAAACAGATAAAAAAGACGTAGGTGAAGTCAACATAGATATCGACATTGCAGGGGTTAAGATTACTCCAGGTATGATGATTTATGCTGATTTAAATGGGATTGCCGTAAGTCAACACCCCTTAGACCTGTCGATTTTACAATAGAAAAAATACAGACAAGGAAGCAACAATGAAAGCAGTAAAGTGGTTTTTAGCAATTGTGCTCATCCTCATAGTAGGCATCACTGTCTATTTAACGATGTTTTTTGATTTAAATAATTTTAAACCGCAAATTGTCGATGCCGTCAAAAAGCAAACTGGGCGTGATTTACTCATTAAAGATGATTTAAGCTGGAGTATTTTCCCTTCTATCGGCATCAAGTTAGGTGGGATTTCGCTATCTAACCCTGAAAATTTTTCGCCAGCATCAATGTTAGATGTCAAGGAGGCTGTGGCTAATGTCGCGTTAATGCCGCTGTTTAGCCAACAGATTGAAGTCGACTTATTAAAGCTTGATGGGTTAACGCTTAATATCGTCACTCAAAAAGATGGTAAAACCAGTTTTGATGGCTTAAGCGGTGAGGGCGGTTCTGAGCCTGTTAGCGATAAAGCAACCTCAACCAATAGTGGCAATAGCCAGGTGTCACTGCAAACGTTGAATATTGGCGGGGTAGAATTAACCAATACCAATATTAATTTAATCGATATGGCTACTGACACTAAACAAGCGTTTAGCTTAAAAAGCTTTACTTTAGGTCAATTTAGCTTAGGTCAATCTGCTGATTTTGCTTATGAGTTTGCTGCGACATTACCCGATATGCAATTGGCTTCATCGGGGCAGGGTAAAGTACACGTTGACCAAGCGCTAAAAAATATCACCATCAGTGATTTTACCATGAGCCACAATGCTCAAGGTGACAGTTTGCCTAAAAAGTCAATTACGGTTGGCATGACCACACAGTTGCAAATGGCTTTGGACGCGCAAACCATGAAACTTCAACTGACAACGTTGTCTGCAATGGACATAGAGGCTAAGGGCAAAGTGGATATCAATTACGGTAATTCGGTGCCTAAAATAGCCATGATCCTAGATGTGGGTGACATTGATGTGGATGCGTTGTTACCTCAAGAGAGCGCAACAGAAGAGTCAGTAACAGAAGACGCGACCGAGTCTACATCAACAAGCAGTGAACCCGATTTATCAGCATTTAAAACAGTTGATTTAACAGTTAAGCTGAGCGCTAAGTCAATTAAAGTCAGTAATATGCTCACTCAAAATTGGCAAATGGACATGGCGATAAAAAATGGCATATTAACGTTATCGTCGTTAACTGCAGACTTATATGAAGGTAAATTAGCGCTTAGTGCCAAACTTGATGGGCGCAAAGCCGTACCCACTTACCAGTTTGATAAAACACTAACTGGTGTGAATATTCGTCCATTATTAACTGATGCTGCCGAGGTTGATTTACTCTCAGGTAAAGCCAGTTTTCAAGTTAAGGGCAGTGGCTCAAGTTTACTTCCTGAGAAACTGAAAAAGAATCTTGATGCTGTTGGTGAGTTTGAAGTGGCTGATGGTTCATTATACGGAGTGAATATTCCGCAAATGATCCGCAGTGCACAGCAAAAATTAAAAGGTGACTTATCCTCTGGTGCTAAAGAAGAGTTGAAAACCGACTTTACCAGTTTAACGGGCAGCTTTACGGTGAAAGATGCTGTGGTGACCAATCCTGATCTTGCAATGGCTTCACCTTTATTGCGTATTAAAGGTGAAGGCACAGCTAACATTGCTTCAGAAGCGTTAGATTACAACTTAACGACCAGTGTTGTCGGGTCGCTTTCAGGTCAAGGCGATGCTACTGATGAGTCGTTAAAAGGTATTGATGTGCCGTTAACCATTAAAGGCACATTCCAAGAGCCTAAATTTGGTATCGACACCAAAGCACTACTTGAAGGTCAATTTAAAGATGAAGCCGATAAAGCCAAAGAAAAGCTTAAAGAGGGCTTATTTAAAAAGTTAGGTATTTAATCAATAAAGTGTAATACAAACAAAAACGGACAAGCATGGCTTGTCCGTTTTTATATGAGCTAAATGGTTAAGTTAACTGTTGGTTACGATTAACTTTAATATTTGCCCTGGTTGAATTAGCTTACTGTTTTGTAAACTGTTCCACTCAATTAACTCTGCAACGGTAACGTTATACTTGCTGGCAATGCGTGCTAATGAGTCGCCAGATTGCACACGATAGTTAACCGTTTTCTCTTTACCGCTGTTACTCACTGTGACTTCATTAGGGTAAATCACGAGGTTTTTGCCAACAGAGAGTGTTGATTGCTTTTTGAGGTTATTCCATTTCATTAATTGCGCTACAGTGACCTGTTGTGATTGCGCAATCTTCCATAAAGAATCACCGGATTTAACTGTGTATGTTTGCTTGTTAGGGCTAGATTTAACCACCGCTTTACGTGCAAGGACTTGGTCGGCTGTCATGGTCGCTAAATCTGGATCTTTCGCTGCAACCGGAATAATTAAAAATTTTCCCGCAATAATATTATTGCCTTTGATCCCGTTACTGCTTCGAATTAACGTGGCAGTGGTTTCAAATTGGTCTGCAATTTCACTGATGCTGTCACCGGGCTTAATTTTATAGCGCACCCAGTTTATACGAGAGTTAGGTTCAATAGCGGCTAATGCACGTTTAAAACTTGCTGCTTTATCGCTAGGCACCACTAATTGATGTGGCCCTTGCGGAGCCGTTGCCCAACGTTTTAAACCTGGATTAATCGCTTTTAATTCATCAATATTAACTTGTGCTAAGTCTGCCGCCAATGTGATATCTAATTGGCTTTCAATATTCACGACTTCAATTTTTGCCGTGTTATCGATTGGCGTTAATGTAATGCCATATTGATCTGCATGTTTTATCACATCAGCTAAGGCTAGTAATTGTGGTACATAATGAGCGGTTTCTCTTGGCAATTTTAATGACCAAAAGTCAGTGGGTTTACCTTTAGCCTGGTTATTTTTAATGGCATTTAACAGGCGACCTTCACCTGAATTGTATGCAGCAATGGTATAATTCCAGTTTTGGTCCATTTTAGGGTACAAATACTCGAGTAAATCTAAGGCTGCTTTTGTTGATGAGGCAACGTCTTGACGACCATCAAACCACCAGTTGGTTTTTACTCCAAACGATAATGCTGTTGGCGGCGTTAATTGCCATAAACCGGAAGCATGGCTTCTCGAGTAAGCGAGGGGATCAAAACCACTTTCTACAATAGGTAATAATGCCAATTCTACTGGCATGTTGCGTTGCTCAAGCTGCTCAACAATATAATATAAAAATGGTGTTGCACGCTGAGCCACGATTTCTAAATGTTTTGGGTTATCAATATACCATTGACGATATTGAGCAACTAAGGCGTTGTCGGGGATAGGGAAGGACATTTTATTGCTGATCCGCAACCACAGGTTATTGATTTCAGCGACTTGTTCTTCTATTTCTTCAATGGTAACAGTGGAAGATTTTTTCGATTTAGTATTGACCGCAACAGTTTGTTGTTCGCTATCTGTTTGCGGCGCAGTGGTTTGGAGCGTTTGGCATCCCGTCACTGCCAGAATACTGCCGGCAATAATGAATAAATTTGCTTTCATTTGAAGATACACTTCCTCAAGTTCTCTAGGGCTAAAAAAGGGTCGAACATACCAAATGCCTATGAGACTCTTTTGGTCATGCTTTAGTTCAGTTTGGCATTGTAGATTAAAATTTTTAGCTTGTCTTATTAAACTGTTTTCATGTTGATTTAAAAACTGTTTTTCCATTGCCTAAGGAGTGTAAATGTCTGAATCTCATCAATATTCTCTATATTGAATTGTGTCGAAATTGCGACTTGAATCGCATTTAAATGACAACGTAAGAAAGGGTTGATGGCTTTTTCTATCGAGATTGTGCTAGGTATAGAGGGGAGTTTTTTTGTGCGTAAGCGGTCCACTTTTGCTGAATATTCAATCAATTTTGGATTGTTTGCATCTACATGTAATGCAAAGTTCAAATTGGCTCGAGTGTATTCATGTGCACAATAGACTTGGGTATTGTCAGGTAAGCGGGCTAGCATCGATAATGAGTTCAGCATCTGTTCTGGGGTACCTTCAAATAAGCGTCCACACCCTCCACTAAATAATGTGTCGCCACAAAACAATTTATTATCAATATAATAAGCAATATGGCCTAATGTATGACCGGGTACAGCCATGACTTGCACCTGGCCTAATGAGGGGATAGTCATCGTGTCTTGAGAGGAAATCGATAACGGATGTGTAATTCCGTTAATGTGTTCATTACTTGGGCCATATACCGCTAAGGTGTGATTGAAGTGCTGTTGTAATTGGTCAATGCCGCCAGTGTGATCAGAATGATGATGGGTGATCAGAATGCCGATTAAATTTACATTTGTTGTGGCCAAATAATCAATCACAGTTTGAGCACAACCAGGATCGACAATATACGCATCTTGGCTTGTTGATTGATGGACTAACCACAGATAATTATCATTAAATGCTGGAATGGTATGAACGTTAAGCATAATCTGGCTCGAGTGATGATTGATAATCTGTTAGGGTAACGATAAGACCAAATGACATCAAGCAAAGTGGTTTATTTTAAACAGGTTAAGGAGTAAAACGTGGCAAGCTCGAGGTTAACACCACAGCACTGGGATGACTTACCATTTGGTGAAGTGTTACAAGCCGAAATTGAAACCACATTAGCCCCGTGGTGGCCACGCATATTTGGTTATCACTTACTGAAAGTGGGTTGTTTAAGCAGCCAAATAAATAGCTTGCAGTGTAGTATTAATCGTCATTTTTCATTATTTGATGGCGAGGGATCTAATATACAAGCTGATCCTCATTATTTGCCTTTACAACAAAATAGTATTGATGCTGTTGTCAGTTGCTTTTTGTTAGACTTTGAACAAGATCCATACCAAATATTACGCGAATTTGACCGTGTTCTCATCAACAGCGGTTATGTCTTTATTGTCGGTTTTAATCCGATAAGTCCTGCTTTTGTGGGCAAGATTTTACCTAAATACCAAGGTAAGTTACCCTGGAGTGGCCAATTTTTTATGCCTTCTAGAGTGAAAGATTGGTTGGGTCTATTAGGCTATCAGGTGCTGGCCGATGAACGCTTAATGCATCACTCTTTGTTGGGCCCAGTTAGCCGAAACAACCAAACACCGTGGTGGCAAAAAATCTTAGCCAATTGGTTGCCAAGTACCGGCAGTGTCTATGTCATTGTGGCGCGTAAAATGACGGTCCCATTAACCCCAGTAAAAGATAAAACCAAAGTGAGCGCACCCAATTGGTCTACAGCGCCAAGCGCTGGGCGTACAGGTTTGTCAAAATCCAAATAGTGCATTTGGGCTTAAAGGCTTGTATTAATGCTCATATGTTAATAAACCGATAGGGTTATTCTGACAGATAACCCACATCAGTTTGTTTAGGTTTTGCTTCTGCAGCTTGTCTCGCTAGGGTGTCACAACGTTCGTTTTCAATGTGGCCGGCATGGCCTTTTACCCAACGCCAATCAATGTTGTGCTTTTGGCTCACAGTATCTAATCGTTTCCATAAATCGACGTTTTTAACGGGCTGCTTTGTGGTGGTTAGCCAACCTTTTTTTTTCCAGCCATGGATCCAAGACGTGATCCCTTGGCGCATGTATTGACTGTCGCTGGTCAACACAATATTACATGGTTCGTAAAGTGCTTCGAGCGCTATAATGGGAGCGAGAAGCTCCATCCGATTATTTGTTGTGAGGGCAAAGCCATCGGCCAATTCATGGACTTGATTGTTGTATTTCATTACTACACCATAGCCGCCGGGCCCAGGATTTCCTAAACAAGAACCATCAGTAAAGATATACAGCTGTTTGAGTTCGGCCATCAAGTTGTTACCATAGCAAATATTCGCGCCAGTATACTCAATTTAGGCTCAGGTGAGGGCAGAAAGAGAACATTTTATGAATATAATTTCAAATGCCAGTAGACAAGTTATTCTCGATACCGAAACCACAGGTATGAATCAAGCAGGCGGCCCAGTATTTATTGGTCACCGAATTATTGAAATTGGTTGTGTTGAGGTTATTAATCGCCGTTTGACCGGTAGAACGTACCATCAATATATCAATCCAGGTCAGGCCATTGATGAAGAGGCGATTCAAGTACATGGTATTACCAATGACAGAGTGGCGAATGAACCTCGATTTCATCAGATAGCTCAAGAGTTTATCGACTTTATCGATGGTGCTGAAATTGTGGCACATAACGCGAACTTCGACGTTAGCTTTATGGACCACGAGTTTTCAAAGCTTAATCCCATCGGCCCAAAAACCAAAGATATTTGCAGTATTTTAGACAGTTTAGATATTGCGAAACGTTTGCATCCGGGACAAAAAAATAACCTTGATGCTTTATGTAAACGCTATGGTATTGATAACAGTCGCAGAACATATCACGGCGCATTACTCGATGCCGAAATTCTTGCCGATGTCTATTTAATTATGACAGGTGGACAAATTAAATTTAATTTGTCTAATGAAAAAGCCGGTCAAGAGGCTGGTGGGATAAAAAAAATAGACACTTCAGCGTTTAATCTTAAAGTCGTGGGCGCATCGGCCGATGAAATATTACTACACGAACAACGGCTTGACTTAGTTGCCAAGTCTGGAAAATGTCTCTGGAGAGGGTAATTCTACCTGTATGACTGCTAGCCGCATGCGTCGTTTGATCATTATTTTTCTAGTATTGCTAAGCCCTGTTGGGACTTGGCAACCTCCCGTTTATGCTGAATCAGTTAAAGCATCACAGGCATCAGAACTTAAAAATCGCTTTAGAATTGATCATATGGTCGACAAATTAACCTTAGTGATCCAGCGTAATTACGGCTCAGCTCCTGTCGTTGTCGTATTGCCCGATGGCAGTAAGTGGTATTCAAATCGTCATCCACAAACGGTGAAATGGGTTGATGGTCTTGCAGCCGATATGATTTATATTGAAAACCCCATGCCTGGCCCTTGGCAGCTATTAGGTGACATTACCGAAGGTTCGACGATTCAAAAAATCTCAGATCTCGATATTGAGGTTGAGCCTTTTCCACAGCCGTTATTTCAAGGAGAACGGCTCAAAGTTACCGCCAGGCTTCTGGGTGATAACCTAACCATGAGAATGCCTGGTCTTGATTTTATGGTGGAATGGACAGCGAAGTTTTCCAGTCAGCACGTTACTGGTGATGATAACTTTGCCACCGGAACCATTATTGTTGGAGCTTATAAAGACAATGGTGAGGATTTAGATGAAGTACCTGATGATGGAGTGTTTACAGGCGCGACAAATCTCGACCAACCGACAGGTCACTATTCATTAAATGTTACAGCACGTAATAACCTGTTTGAGCGTGAATATGTCATGCCGTTTGTATTATCTAAACAGCCAATCACGGCCGAAATGGTGCCTAATACCGACCCCCTAAAAGGCATTTGGCAAATTCAGTTGTCCGTAGACGACAGCCAAGTGTTGCTTGAACAAACCCACTTTTTGTTTGAGTTAGTGGGACCCGCCGGATTACAACTGCCCATCACATTGCAAGATCTCACTACTGCGGATCAAACTTTGTATTTACCTAAAGTCAGCGATTTTGGAAGTTATAGAGTGAAAGGTACTGCGGTGTCGACCACTAAAGATGGCCGAGAAATTGTCTTAAATCTACCAGAGATGTTTTTTAACTTAATTGAGCCTCCAACACCGGGGCCTACAGCTGAAGAGTTAGCGATACAAGCAGCTGAAAAAGCTAAACTAGAAGAGCAACAAGCCAAAGACGAAGCCATTTTTTGGATTATCACTGTGAATGTGACGTTATTATTGCTCGGTATTATTGGGTTTGTGGTATGGCGTAAAAGACAAACATTAGCCAAGGCGATGGCCGTAGCAGAAGAAAGATTAAAACAAAATCCACCAGATGAGCAGGTGGCAGAGACTCAAACCGAGAGCATTGATTTGGATGACATTGATTTGACTATGCCAGACGAAAAATAACCTACTTTTTAAATGTGGGTTACACGTTATATTACTGCTTGAATTTTGTACTTAAAATACATAATTGCACATTTTTTAGCTAAACGCGTTAAAACAGTTAAAAAACAGTTGACGATTAATTATCACAACTTTATTATTCATCGCACTTGAGTGGAGCGGTAGTTCAGTTGGTTAGAATACCGGCCTGTCACGCCGGGGGTCGCGGGTTCGAGTCCCGTCCGCTCCGCCAATCAAGTGACTGTTTGTACTTAATAAAATATATAACACGTTATGATGTTACTATTTTATTAAGTGTAAACAAACCGTTTTGGAGCGGTAGTTCAGTTGGTTAGAATACCGGCCTGTCACGCCGGGGGTCGCGGGTTCGAGTCCCGTCCGCTCCGCCAAATAAACAAGCCCTTACAGCAATGTAAGGGCTTTTTTATTGGTCTTTTATTTAACATCTTCATCCTCAAGCATCAAGCATCAAGCATCAAGCATTAAGCATTAAGACTTCAGCATTCGCCCACGACACCGGTCGCGAGTTCACTTATTCAATAACGCATCAGCGTAAAAAATAAAGCCCTAACGGTTAAGAAAGGGCATTACGGTGAATGTCGATTTCCACATAGTCACTAGCTTAAAAAGAATAATTAACGCTCAGTTCGAGTGAGCGCCCAGCGCCAGCGATTTGTTCAAAACCATTGTTATTGTCTGCTTTATATTCAGCAATACTGACGCCACCTAGAGGGAGTTGATAATATTCATCAAGTAGGTTCTTTACAGCGACTGTTATAGTGGCTTGCTGCCAAGTGATACTGCTGCTTATATTTAACAATGAATAACTGTCGCTAGTATTTTCGAGACGATTATTATCTACGCGATCTTTTTCTGCTACCCATTGCCAAGTCAGACTGTTTTGCCAATCGCCAAGCTTGTGATGCATGCTAAGTTCTGTCTGTAACGGTTTGATTTGATAAAGAGGTTGGTGGGTATCATTACGTTCACCGTGTGTTGCACTGACATTGGCAGTTATTGACCACTTTCCACTTGTTTGTTGAGCTAATTGATATTCTGCATCAAGTTTTGCGCCGTAGAGTGTGGCGTCTACATTCGTGAATTGCAAAATGTTGCGACTGTTACCCTCGAGTCCACTACTATTGAAACTACCCACCACATTGGCGTCAATGTAATCAATAATATCACTATACCAGGCTGTGGTTGTCAGTGAGAAGTCATCATTGATTTGCTTATATACTGCACTTAATGTGTGGGCGGTTTCTTGATTAAGATCTGGGTTGCCAATGTAGCCATTACCGTCGCCATACCAACCAATCATGGTAGTTGCCATAGTGCTTTGCCCCCAGCTATAGCGCTCGTATAAATTTGGAGCACGGCCTTTACGTGCCAATCCAAGCTCAAGGGTTTCGCTATCACTGAGTTGGTAACGCATCAGTAGTGTAACATCAATAATATGGTCATCACGTTGCCGTTCAAGGGCATTAAATGCCTCGGCGGCTGCCGCATTAACATTGGTCATTCCCATCATACTCATGGTGTTGTAAGCTTGTACTTCATCAGCATTGGTTGATACATATTCATAGCGTATGCCTGCTGATAACCACCAGCGACTGTCTAGCGTTTGTTGCCATTCAGAAAATACAGCAGCACGTTTTCGCTCACCATTATTGATATTAATATAGTCATACGGGCTCATCATGGTTGAGCCTGCTACCGCTGGCCAACTGTCGTCAAGTTGATATAAATAATACTCCTGACCAAGTAAAAGCGTGGCGTCTTTATCGATGGGTAATTGCCAATGAAGTTGATAGCTTAAATCTTTGCCTGTGGTTTCCATCGGCATTTTGCCGGTTTTTTCTTCACTAAAGAAACCCATTTCATGTTCAACCCTATGCCAGTTCACTTGGGCGCTAAATAAACCGTCATTATCGAGATCTAACTGATAGCGTACCACTGCACCAACACTATCATTATTGGTCATATCCATGTATTGGTTAGCAAAACCTTGAAAGGGAATATGTTGGTGAGTGAGCTTTATTGCGAGTTCTTGTGTGTCGTCTTGCCAGGCAGCCATTAAGGCATGGTTTTGTGATTGATATAAGGTATCGAGCACTGTATTGCCATGGCCATCAACATAACTATTCGCATCTTCATATGAACCTTGATAACTAACACTGAATGTTTTGCTTGCCACGGTAGCATTGACGGCCGCAAGTGTGGTGTCGCTAACGCTTGTGTATCCGCCAGACACATTGCCGCTTTGCCAAATCACATCGTCACTGTTATTAAATATGGGCTGTAAACTGTTGATCTTAATCACACCCGCAATATTATCACCGCCTGCACTGACAGGTGATACACCAGCAACCACTTGCGTAGATACAATTTGATTTGCTGATATGTATGAAAGTGGTGGATTCATTTGATTGGCACATGAGGCGGTAATATCACTACCACCAATCAATATTTTAATCCTATCGCCCATCATGCCATTTAAAATGGGTAATGCTGACACACCACCTGCTTGTGAAAAATCGACCCCTTGTTGTGTCAATAATGCTTCGGCAGAGCCTAATAAATCGTTATTGTTAGATTGCTGACCATGAACTTCAAGTCGCTCAATGGTTTCAGTGTTAACAGCATTGAGTGGTGCTGCAACGGCCTGCGGTGATATTGCGAGTAAGATAGCTAATGATATTGATGAGAGTGTGCAAGATAAATTTAAATTAAAAATAAGAGGTTGAGTTATTCGTGTTGTCAATGTTATCACCTGATATTGTTTTATAGTGAATTAATTTCACTGCATTTTGTTATCAGATAAATTATATCCTGCTAATGAACAGTCGGTATGCGACATAATGTCGCAGCAGTAATTTTTCGTTGCATGGCAATGGGGCTAGCCATGTTTTGACTTTGATATTTAAGTTAACATTCGTTTTTTAAGGGCTTGTTATTTACCACTAAGCTTGCTTATACTGCGAGACATCTTGTCGGAGTGCCATTATGGCTGAGACCGTTTATTCGGGATCCGTTGAACCTGATCAGGCTAGAACCTGCGAAGGAAACAAGCGTAATAATGTCTATTTTAAAGTGTTAATTTGGTTGTGTTATTTATATAGTTAGACTTGTTGTTTAATCATAACAGTCCTTTCTGTGTGTTGATTCAAACAACTTTCCGCCATTGTAAAAGAGCCATTATTGATGTCGTAGATAGCCTATATTTACGCCGCAGCGTTACTCAACACCTCTCCTGACAAGCAACTAAACTCTTACTAATGAGGTTGCTAATGTCAAAACTACACCGTCGTCAAACTCGCGCGAATGCGCAACAATTTATTGATACCTTAACCCCCTTACAACACCCCAATTCTGAAAAAGTTTATTTAGCTGGCAGTCGCCCCGACATCCGTGTTGCGATGCGTCAAATTCGCCAAAGCGATACCCATATTGGCGGCAGCAATACTGACCCCATTACCCAAGTTAATCCTCCTGTGATGGTATATGACTGCGCCGGAGCATACTCTGATCCTAACGCTGACATTGATGTGCGCCGCGGCCTAAATAAATTACGCCAAGCCTGGATTGAAGAGCGTCAAGACAGTGAACAGCTCACCCAGGTAAGTTCTGGCTTTACCCAACAACGTTTAGCCGATGATGGATTAGATCATTTGCGCTTTGATGCGGTGAATGCCCCAAGGCGGGCAAAATCGGGCCGAAGAGTCACGCAAATGCACTATGCCCGCCAAGGTATCATTACACCAGAAATGGAATATATTGCCCTACGTGAAAATATGGCTCGTGAGCAGGTAATGGATGAGGTGCTTACTCAGCAAGCCGCTGGCCAAGCATTTGGCGCTCAAATCGGTCAGTTAATCACCCCCGAATTTGTGCGTGATGAAGTTGCTCGTGGCCGCGCGATTATCCCGTTGAATATAAACCACCCTGAAGCTGAGCCAATGATTATTGGCCGTAATTTTTTGGTTAAAGTCAATGCCAATATCGGCAATTCTGCAGTGACATCATCGATTGAAGAAGAGGTTGAAAAATTGGTGTGGTCAACCCGTTGGGGCGCCGACACTGTAATGGATTTATCAACTGGACGTTATATCCATGAAACCCGTGAGTGGATTATTCGTAATTCACCGGTTCCTATAGGGACCGTGCCTATATATCAAGCGCTTGAAAAAGTTAATGGCGTAGCTGAAGACCTAAGCTGGGAAGTGTTTAAAGACACGTTAATTGAGCAAGCTGAGCAAGGGGTTGATTATTTTACTATCCATGCGGGAGTGTTACTGCGATATGTACCTATGACGGCCAAGCGTCTAACTGGCATCGTTTCTCGCGGCGGTTCTATCATGGCAAAGTGGTGTTTAAGTCATCACAAAGAGAGCTTTTTGTACCAACACTTTGAAGAGATATGCCAGATTTGTGCTCAGTATGATGTGTCGTTGTCGTTAGGTGACGGCATGCGTCCTGGCTCGATTGCCGATGCTAACGACGAAGCGCAGTTTGCTGAGTTGGCCACCTTAGGCGAATTAGTCAAAGTGGCATGGAAGTATGATGTACAAACCATCATAGAAGGCCCTGGGCATGTACCAATGCAGTTGATTAAAGTCAACATGGAAAAACAACTCGCTCATTGTGATGAAGCACCATTTTATACGTTAGGTCCACAAACCACGGATATTGCGCCTGGTTATGATCATTTTACCTCAGGCATTGGCGCCGCAATGATGGCCTGGTATGGCGTTGCAATGTTGTGCTATGTCACCCCTAAAGAGCACCTTGGTTTACCCAACAAAGAAGATGTTAAACAAGGACTAATTGCTTATAAGATTGCCGCTCATGCTGCCGATTTAGCAAAGGGACACCCAGCAGCACAGGTTCGAGACAATGCGTTGTCTAAAGCGCGTTTTGAATTTCGTTGGGAAGATCAATATAACTTAGGGTTAGATCCCGAGACTGCTCGTGAATATCATGATGAGTCCTTACCGCAAGAATCGGCAAAAGTAGCGCATTTTTGTTCTATGTGTGGTCCTAAGTTTTGCTCTATGAAAATAAGCCAAGAAGTGCGTGATTACGCTCAAACAATAAGTCACTCAGACGCACACTCCTCCGGGAAAGTTATTGAACTCACTGAGGCGAATACTTATCAAACCCTAGCCATGGCGCAAAAGTCTGCCGAATTTAAGGCCTCAGGTTCAGCGCTTTATCATGAGGTTAATGCGGTCAATGAAGAGGTTGAATCATGATGAATCAATCTCAAGATGCCACCAGCATTAAAGCTAGCTCACGACCAATTGTGTGGACCATTGCCGGTTCTGATAGTGGCGGCGGCGCTGGTATACAAGCCGATTTATTGACCTTTAATGACCTAGAATGTCACGGTTGTTGTGTGATGAGTGCGACAACAGCGCAAAACTCACTGTGCGTCAATCTGGTCGAACCCGTGTCTGCCAGTATGTTATTGGCGCAACTTGATACCTTATGGTCAGATTTACCCGCCAAAGTGATTAAAATTGGCCTTATCGCTAGCCAGCAGCAGTTAGGGTTAATTGCTCAGTGGTTAAGGCAATTGCAACAGCAATCGCAGCTGCCTTTTGTGGTATTAGACCCAGTGTTAGTTGCCAGTAGTGGTGATTATTTAAGTGACAGTCGTATCAATTTTAGCCCGCTTGCGGGCTTAATTAGCGTAATAACACCTAATTATCACGAGCTATACCACCTAAGTGCGAATTTACTGCCAACGTTTGTGCCGGCAAAAGAGATGTATAATCAGCAAAACAACATGATACTTGCGGCGCAAAGTTTGGCTGAACATTTTAATTGTCATGTAGTTGCCAAAGGCGGAGATGCCAGTTGGCAGCAACAGCGAGCGATTGATGTGTATGTCAGTAGGCAAGTGCAGGGGGCCAGTACGCTTTATGATAATCAAGTGTTTTTATTAAGCAGCGCCCGAGTCGATACCAGTAATCATCATGGTAGTGGCTGTACTTTGTCGTCGGCAATTGCAAGTTTTGTTGCTCATGACTATGTCGTGCACGATGCCGTTGTGTTGGCTAAGGCTTATGTCACTAATGGATTAATCCATAGCCGTGCTGTGGGCAACGGCCCCGGTGTATTAGCGCGCACTGGCTGGCCAGATAATTTGCTATTAATGCCGCAAATCAATGGTGTTAATATCAAGCTAAGCCACAACAATGTCGAGCCGACAAAAGTACCATGTGTTGCACCGTTAGGTGTTTATCCCGTACTAGATTGCTTGAGTCACTTAACACATGTATTGGAAGCAGGCTGCAAAACCGTGCAATTTAGGGCCAAGCTCATTAATGAAGATGATCCTATACAGCAACAACAGTTAGAGTCAGATATTTGTGAAGCGATAAGACTTGGAAAAGAATTTAATGCCCAGTTATTTATTAATGATCACTGGCAACTGGCAATCAAGCACCATGCTTTTGGCGTGCATTTAGGGCAAGAAGATTTAACCTGTTTTGATATCGCTGCCATACAACAAGCTGGACTCGCTCTAGGGATTTCGAGTCACAGTTATTTTGAAGTCTTAATCGCTCATCAATATTCACCAGCTTACATTGCTCTTGGGCATATTTACCCAACCACCACCAAGCAAATGCCCTCAGCGCCACAAGGATTAACCAAACTTAGTCGTTATGTCAGTTTAGTGGCTAAGCATTACCCAACTGTCGCCATCGGTGGAATAAACCTAGAGTGTCTTGCAGATGTTGCTAGCACGGGTGTTGACGATGTTGCTGTTGTTAGGGCGATATCACTCGCAAGCGATGTGGCAGAGGCCTATCGGCAATTACATCAAGCATGGCTTCATCTCTCAGGGTCTCGTAAATATCTTACGGTTCATCAACTCAACAACGACAATCAGGTGGCAATATGAGCAGCTTAACTGACAAAGAGTACCTGCAATATTCACGGACAATGTTACTCAATGACATTGGTGAAGCTGGCCAAATAGCAATAATGAATAGTCGGGTTGCCATTATCGGAATGGGCGGGTTAGGTCAGCTGGTGGCCCAATATCTTGCTGCTGCGGGGGTTAAGCATCTGCTACTTATTGATAATGATGTTGTGGATATTTCTAATCTGCCAAGGCAGTTGCTTTATTCACCTGCCGATATTGGTCTGTCCAAGGTCGCTGTGGCAAAGCGCGCATTAAGTCGCAGTCACCATGGTATAGACATTGACGCTGTGAACATTCAACTCACTGCTGAAAATAGTCGTACTAATCAAAACCAAGTAACTGACAAACTCGTTGAAACAGATGTCGTGTTTGATTGCACCGACAATTTAACCAGCCGCCATGTGATTAATCAAATATGTGTACAACACCAGTTGCTGTTAGTCAGTGGCGCCATTAGTGGTTACCAGGGGCACGTGTTTTGTCTCAATTTTGCAGACCATACCACAGTGGCATTATCTGGTTGTTATCACTGTTTATACCCCAGTGAGACTCATGTTGAACAAAACTGCGCACAACAGGGCGTTTTAGGGCCTGCTGTGGGTGTCATAGCCAGTATGCAAGCCTTACTAGGCTTACAGCATATCTGTTCAACACTCAGTCAATATGGGGTATGGCATTGTTTTAATGCCAAAGAATTTTCATGGCAACAAGCTCAAATGCGCCGAGACCACCAATGCCATGTTTGCCAGCCATTGCACATCAGCGCGCAAAGCGAGGGAGCAGTATATGTCACTAAATAACACAAGCCCATCTATAACCGGTACAACAGATTTTATTCGCCTAGTGCTGAATGGAACAACTGTGTTGCTTGAATCAAAGTTAAGTTTGTCGCGGCTATTGGCCATTAACAATATTGATGCCGAGAGTGTGGCTATTGTGGTCAATGATACTGTTATCCCTCGAAGCGGTTGGCATCACATTACGTGCCAAGCAAATGATCGGATAAACGTATTTTCAGCCGTGGCAGGAGGTTAATCGATGTTGACGATAGCAGACCATCAATTTAAATCCCGATTGTTTACCGGCACGGGTAAGTTTAGCGATCAGCAAACCATGTTGTCGGCGTTAGCCGCGTCGCAATCACAACTTGTGACTTTAGCAATGAAGCGCATTAACTTACACAGTAAACATGATGATTTATTAGCGCCACTGCAATCAATGGACGTGAAGTTATTGCCCAATACCGCTGGGGCACGTAACGCCAAGGAAGCAATATTTGCTGCGCACCTTGCCAGAGAAATGTTAGCCACCACATGGATAAAATTAGAGATCCATCCAGATCCTAAATACCTGATGCCAGATCCTGTAGAAACGTTATTGGCAGCCAAGCAACTGTGCGATGAAGGATTTATTGTGCTGCCTTATGTACACGCAGACCCAGTGTTATGTCGTCGTTTAGCTGAGGTAGGTTGTGCCGCTGTGATGCCATTAGGCAGTCCCATTGGCAGTAATCAAGGCCTTGCAAGTGAACCTTTTTTAAAGATCATTATTGAACAAGCAACGGTGCCTGTGATTATCGATGCCGGTATTGGCGCACCTTCTCAAGCCTGTAGGGCAATGGAAATGGGCGCAGATGCGGTATTGGTCAATACCGCCATTGCCAGTAGTGCTAATCCTATCAAAATGGCGCAATGTTTTGCTCAAGCAGTCAACGCTGGCAGGCAAGCTTATGAAGCGGGGCTTGGACACGTTAATCAACACGCCCATGCATCGAGTCCATTAACCGGATTTTTAGGAGGTAGGTTATGACCACGTTTGCTGAAGAATTTAAGCAGATATCGATAAGTGGTTTATCATTAACAATCAATAGCTGTACTGCCAGTGATGTCGAGCGGGCCTTAAATAACCCTACTGCAAACTTAAACAGCTTAATGGCACTATTGTCGCCAGCCGCTATGGCGTATTTAGAGCCCATGGCCCAACAGGCCTCAGCAATAACACGGCAACGTTTTGGCGCTAATATCGGCTTATATTTACCCCTTTATTTGTCTAACTTATGCGCCAATGAGTGTGATTATTGTGGTTTTAGCATGAGCAATAAACTTAAGCGTAAAACCTTGTCATCATTTGAACTTGCGCAAGAAGTCGCGATTATCAAACAACGTGGCTTTGATTCTGTGTTGCTGGTTTCTGGTGAACATGAAACTAAAGTCGGCATGAAGTACTTTGAATCAATGTTGCCACAAGTCAAAGCGGCATTTAGTCAGGTTGCGATGGAAGTGCAACCACTTAAGCTGATCGAATACCAGCGTTTAAGGCAATTAGGACTTGATGCTGTGATGATATATCAAGAGACCTACCATCCGCAGACTTATGCACAACACCATACGCGAGGTAATAAACAAGACTTTATTTATCGGCTCAACACACCAGATAGAGTGGCACAAGCCGGTGTCGATAAAATAGGATTAGGGGTATTATTGGGCTTAGATGACTGGCGTGTCGATGCGTTATTAATGGGTCACCATTTGGCCTATTTAGAAAACACCTATTGGCGAACTCGTTACAGTATTTCATTACCCCGTTTACGGCCTTGCACTGGCGGGATAAGTCCAAAAGTGACGTTGTCGGATGCAGGTCTTGTGCAATTGATTTGTGCGTTTAGATTGTTTAACCCTCAGTTAGAGATCAGTTTGTCTACTCGTGAGTCATCGAGTTTGCGTGATAACTTATTGCCATTGGGTATCACTCATTTAAGCGCAGGGAGCTCAACACAGCCTGGCGGCTATCAAAACCCAAGCAGAGAGTTAGATCAGTTTGAGATAAGTGATGATCGTACGGTTGAACAAGTTGTGTCACAACTAAAACATCGTGGCTTCAATCCCTTATGGAAAGATTGGGAGATGGGCTGGATAACTCACTAATACTCGGGCGCTACACCGCCCAAAAACTGTACATTTATTGCTATTTAGGCCATACTAAATTCACATTTTGTCTAATTTTAAACTCATAACTAATTTTAAATTCTTAACTAATTTTAACTCATAATTAAAGCAGTGAGTTTAAAGCGTGAATCTAAAGTGTGAGCCTAAATGCGAATATTAGGTTCATAAATGCTATCAGGAGCAAAAATATGCAAGTTCAATCAGCGTATGCATCAGGAATGCAGGGATTGCAAAGTGCACAACAAGGTTTAGCACAAGCTACAACTTCAGTTGCCACACCTGACCAGCAAAAACCAGCTGTATCTGCTTCAACTCAAGATACGGTTACACTCAGCTCGCAAGCGGTGAGTCAAAGCGATCAAACTTCAGCTCTCATTGATGCTACGCAATCGGTTAATCAAGCTCAAGCTTCTACTAAAGTGATTGAAGTGGCTTCAGAAACCGTCGGTAGCTTGATTGATATCGAAGTGTAAATATGTCTTCAGCCATGAGTGCTGTTTCGTTGGGGGGAGTGAGTATCGCTCCCCATAAGCTTGATGCAAGCAAGCATTCTTCCGCTGCCCTCAGACAATCTCTAGTTTCTTTATCTACTGCCTCTTTATCTACTGCTTCGGTATCAACAAGCACTCAAACTTCATCAGCTCAATCTAGTCACTCATCAGTTTCTTCGGTTTTATCTGCATCAAGCCGCCATCATGTTGCCCCGGTAAAAAGCAATACCAATACCCATGTAGCTTCTCCAGCGATACCGCCGTCAATAAGCCACGAACTAGCACAACCATTGCGCGCGAGTTACAGTCTTAAAACTGGCCCTAAAACGGTTGTGGCTATATTACACCAACCCATTTCAAGTGAGGCGGCCGAGCCTGCGCCAACAAGGCATTTTAAAGTAAATGAGGCTAGCACTCAGGTTGGACCATACCCAGCCAGTCATATACAGGAAGCACCTGTTAATATCTTTGCCGTTGAAAACGATACTCCAACAACGACAGATGACGTTAATACCTTTGAGCAAGCTCACACAGATACTGTTGTGACGACACCAAATCAACAAGCATCATCTGTTGATACCAGTACGCAAGTAGAAGATGAAGCATCTGAACAAAATGCACAACAACAAGAAATAAATAAACAGATTGAACAAAAGCAGCAACAAATAGAGCTTGCAGAAGCCGCTGAGATTGCAGAGCTTACTAAGCGAGACGTAGAGGTTAAAACTCACGAACAAGCCCATGCCGCAGTGGGGGGGAGCTTGGCGCAAAGTCCAACTTACGAATATGAAAAAGGGCCAGATGGTCGTCGATACGCTGTAGACGGTGAAGTCAGTATTGATGTGTCAACGGTTGCGGGTGATCCACAAGCAACCTTGACTAAAATGCAAAAAGTGTATGCTGCAGCGATGGCGCCTGTTCAGCCATCATTGGCCGATATTAGGGTCGCAGCGCAGGCGTTACAAAACATTAGCGAAGCCAAACAAGCATTAGCCTTAGAGCGACAACAGTCGGTCATGAGTACGGCAGAAAGCCAAAAAATAATCGAACTAGGTGATGTTTTTGCCGACCCCGATGCAGTGGACCCTTTAGCCAAGTACATGAATGAAGCGACTGAAACCTCTAGTTTAATGGATAATGTCGTTAACAATATTACGAATGAGATGGCGACAGAGTTAACTCAAGTGACTTCGTCACAGTCAACCCTAACGGCCAATGCTCAATCAGATGTTGTGAGTTCTTCACAACACCATGTATCAGACATTCGTCACTCCGGATCCGCTGAGCGACATAATAACCATCGCCAACATAGCGGTTATCAAGACGCGCTAGCTGCCAATGTTCAGCAAGATCCCAGTTACAGTCGTATTGCTTTTTACGTCTAAAATCTTCCTTCACCATAATCAAATTTTTTCAGATCATGTTAATGACACGATAAGCGGCTGATTATAAGTATTGAATTAACGTTCATTATGTTGCTGTAAAATTAAACTCTCCAATAACTTACTCGCGGGGCCTTGATTATCCCTATCAGGAACCAGCAAATTCATGATGATTTTACGCTGTGAGCTGCCACGTAAATGTAAGCGAACTAATTGTTTATTTGCTAATTCTTGTTGTACAACAAAGTTAGGGATCCAACAAAAGCCAATATTACTGGCTAGAATCGTTTTTGCTTCGTGAAAGTTAGATACTGTCCAGCGTTGTTCTGCTTTAAGCCAGCCAATATCGTTTGGTGTATTGGTTGCAGTATCTTTAATAACGATTTGTAAGTGTTGAGCTAATTGCTTGTCATCTTCTATGTCACCGACTTGTGCAAGCGGATGGTCGGGGTGACAAACTAATTCAAATTTGGCTTCACAAAGGGGCTCGCAAATATGACCTTTTGGCGGTGTAGTGCAAATAGCAATATCGACGTGTTTATTATTGATTAGCTCATGGGTTCCGGTGATCACCGAATCAATAATCGTCACTCGCGTGCCACGACTTTGTGGCAAAAATGCATTGAGTGCTTGTACTAACGTTTCCATCGGGTAGATAAGTTCACGGGCAATAATGAGATTGGGCTCCCAACCTTGACCTAAATTGCTGGCCAATTGTTCCAGCTCTTCCACTGACTGGGTTAAGTGGCGGGAACGCCGCAGTAACACTTCACCTTGCTCGGTTAAATATGCTTTACGACCTTTTACTTCGAGTAAATTGATGCCCAGTTGGTGTTGTAATTTAGCCACTGCGTGATTAAGTGAAGATTGACTCTTATTGAGCTTTTCAGCTGCTTGAGCGTAACCACCAAAATCGACAACCGCTTGCACTATTCGCCATTGTTCTAACGTTGATTTTGCTCGGCTCATGCTTTATTCCAAATCTAATGTTTAACGTTATTTTGGCATATAAAAAAGGCAAATGCAGTGCATTTGCCTCCTTAATTACCGCTTATGAGAACACGATTGCTTTAATGGGCTTTTGCCTTATTGAGTATTGCCTTTGGCGTGACTAATTTGGGTAAATATTTTTTAGTGCTTGAAATATTATGAAGATAAGGCCCTTGATGTAAGGTTTCTGGCCAATCTAATAACATCATAGCCAAAATGTTTCTGTGCTCACCCGAAGATAAAATTGCGTCACCATGAGGTGATGGGATCATTTGTACTTTCGGATCGTACGCAGCAATGACATGTTGTTTTACCTTGTTAACAACCGGATTATCTGGGTTGCCTGTAATTAAAAAGCCAATGCCAACTTCTGTAATAATATCTTCTGTGGTGTCAGTTATAATACGATCGATGTTGTTTTCAAAATAATCTAAAATCCATTGATATTCTTTGGGGTCAACAGGATGCTGATAGTATTCACTGGCTGCAAAAATAAAATGTGTCATACCATATATTTTATTTTTGTATTGGGCTTTGCTCAGTTGTGCGTCTTGGTCATTTGGATAAGTTGCAATGAAGGCTTCTTTATAGGCGTCATAATAATCACCTACACCAATTTGTTTAGCCCAGAATACATAGTTAATTAATTGTGCTGCCCACGCTTTGATCATTTGCTTGTCAGTTAATGCAGGGGTTAAATCGGCATTCTTTAGCGTAGTAATCAATAAATCATGGCATGGCCCGGTAAATCCAAACTCATCAATACGGCTGGCATAACGTAATAACACGTCGCTGTACAACATAAATTCAGGGTAGGGAGCAATCGCTAATTTACGTGCATCACCACGTATTCCTGGTTTGAGTTTATTCACTTCAATTTGCGATTCTTTTTTGATAAAACCAGGCTTGTCTAGATTACATGCATAATAAGCTTGCCGCTCTGCTATGGTGAGTAAATCAATTAATGAGCCATTAGCATACTTATTTTCACCTGTCATACGATATTGACGGATGGCATAGTGCCCTTGAACCCGGGGGGGTAATGAATACAGGTTGGTTTCTAATGTTGTTTTGATCCCCTGGTAAACTTGCTCAGCGGTTAACTGATGAGGCATGTCTTCTGTCGGCTGTTTCGCCAGCGCCACACTACTTAATAAGCTAGCTGATAAAATTAAGTACGAGAGCGTTTTACTCTTGCATCGTTCCAGCATGTTTAAATCTCCAAATAAGTGAATGTGGGTCAACTGGCAAGCCAATAAGCTGCTCAAGTTGATCGTTTATGGGTAAATAGGCCTCATTAATCACTAACAAATCAAAAATAGCTGGGTTTGACAGTCGGTCATTACCTTGTTGGGTAATCAGTTGTATTAATGCTTGTTGCCACAATGGAAGATAATAGCTAATTCCTTGATTAGCAATAGCTTGATAACTATATATTACATCTGTTGCCTGCGGCCAAGGTTGACCAAAGCTGTTGGCAAATTCGTCAGATAAACTGGGGTTACGACTTAACCATTCTGTATCATCAATTTCACCAGTAAATTGATAAAAGCTTAAAGCCACTTTTGCTCTAAATACTCGCATTTGCGTTTGATATTGTAATGCTAATTGCTCACGGGTAGATATAGGTGAGAAGGCTTGGGTGGAGCGTAAATAATGACTCAACCATAAGCTGGCAATAGCATGTTGTTGACTGTTTTGGGTTTTATTGGACAATAAGTAATATTGACTGCCTTGTGATAGAGATACAATGGCTTGGCTAAGTGCATCAATTAGTTTTATTTGTTGTTTTTGTGTATTTAACGTATTCGGGTATGTGATTGAGTATTGCCCAAATTGATGGCCGATAACCGTTTGTTTTATCAGCTGCGCATCTATCCCCTGAGATAATGTGTCTTGTGCCAGCGGATACGTATACAGTTCTCCGAGCAGCCTTTGTTTGTGCCAAAGTCGAATGATATTAATGACAGGCTGCGCGTCATCGTTTGATTGTGTATCAACTGGTGTTTCTGTTTGTGTGTTGTCTGTGAGCAGTTCAACACTTAGCCCAAGCGGGGCAAGTTTTGTGAGTAATTGCAATAAATATGCTTGGGCAGAAACCGCCGCTATTGGTTCTGGTTTAACGGTTTGTGATAGGGCTCGTGCGATATTCCAAGGCGCGGTATCAAGTTGTTCAGTTTGGTCGGTTAAAAACTGCGAAAGTAAGTTAGGGTTGATCCCATGCGAAGCTAAAACAGCCTCAGCGGTATTTTGATAACCTTGAGTCAATGCACGTTGTTGCTGTAATTGATGTATATAGGAAAGGGCTGATTTTATTTTATGTTTCGCTCGAGTTTGATAAGCAAACCAAGCTTGTTTTCGACAGTTTTCATCGGCTTGTTTAATCAGATATTGAGCAATATGAATATCGATATTATCAGTATCAATTTGTGTGGTGCTTTGAGGCAGTACACATTGCTTGTGATTAAATTGCATGTGTAACTCACGCTGTGACAATGCTTGATTTACCGATGCTTGCGCACTATGCAATTTGGATTTTTGCTCAACATCCCATTGGTTTTGTTTGATGGTTAATAACCGTCCACTTAACTGTTTGTACGGAGAGGGTTGATGTTGTAATACGTCTATAAGCTTTTGAGTTTCTTCAGCTTGAGTGAGTGCATTGAGCTCGTCTGCGAGGTGTAACTGACACCACAATAAGCCTTGTTTGCTTAGGCTCTCAGTGGCAAAAGGGCGGTAGTATTGAATCCGATCGTTAATGTTGTTTAATGCAAGCGTGTTTTTTTCAAATTCAACAGCCTGTTGTGCAGCTGTTAAGCTCGAGTTTTGCGATAAATAAGTGAGTTTAGGTTGATATTGAAGGCACTGTTCAACAAACAGTGCCAACGGATTGGCCACAGCACTCGCTGTGGCGCACAAACTAAAACTTAGGATTACTAGAGAAATGCTTTTTAGCATAAGCCACGCGTTCTTCAACTGACATCGCAGGGCCTTTCATGGCTTCAACGTGTTTGAGTCGAGGTAATATTCCTCTACCATTGGCGATTTGAATGGTTAACCCAGGACGGGCATTTAATTCAAGTAACAATGGTCCTTTGTTTTTATCTAGTACCATGTCGGTCCCTAGATAACCTAGCTCACACATTTCATAGGCGCTCGATGCTGTATGCAATAACGTTTCCCAGTGGGGCACTGTCATGTTTGACAATGGAAAGTGAGTATCTGGGTGTTTATCGACAGGCAAGTCAAACTGCACTGCATGTAAACTTTTACCCGTCGCAATGTCTAAACCTACCCCCACCGCGCCTTGATGTAAGTTAGCTTTACCGTCTGATGCTGCAGTTGATAAGCGCAACATACCCATGACTGGAAACCCTTTAAACACAATTAAGCGAATGTCGGGAACACCTTCATAACTAAAACCATCAAATACTGGGTCAAATTCGATTAAGCCTTCAACAATGGCGACATCGGGTTTACCACCTAATGAAAACAAGCCACTTAAGATGTTTGACACATGGCGGTAGATTTCGTTATGGGTAACTTCATGTCCATTAGGCTTGTAATAACAGCCATTATTGACTTTAGTAATAACTAAAATCCCTTTACCACCCGAGCCTTTAGCTGGTTTGATAACAAAGCCAGTACGGTCACTGACCATGGCAGGGATTTCTTGAATTTTATGTTGTTCGTGGACAACACCAATCAGGTCTGGAACCGCAATGTTATTAGCAAGCGCAAGTTGCTTAGTGATCAATTTATCATCCACACGCTTGTAAAATTTGCGCTGATTATAACGACCAATATAGCTAATATTGCGCCTGTTCATATTCAGTACACCGCTACGGCTCAATTCCCAAGGCCAGGCGTACTTCATTATTTCTCTCCAACCAATGGTTTAAAACGCTTTAACTCTGTTAAACGATAACCTGTGTATTGGCCCATCACTAAAACAAGTGCCAAAATGACAAGGTGTATGCCTAAGAAGTTAAATACCCAGTGTTGTACTAAATCGTTGTCCATTGCTAAGTAGGCTAGAGTGGCTACAAATAAACTGCCGCCGCCAGACACGAATACTTTTTTAGGGCCTTCTTCCTCCCATAAAATTGACATACGTTCGATGGTCCATGCGAGAATAATCATCGGGAAGAACGTGACCGTTAAGCCTTCACTTAAGCCTAATTTAAACGAAATCAGTGTGAATAAACCAATAATGAATATCACCACAATAATGACCGCGGATATTCGGGATATGAGCAGTAAGTTGAGGGTGGATAAATACGATCGGATCATTAAACCAAAGGCAACAATCAATAAGAAACCGATTAAACCGGTCAATAATGTGGTTTGAATAAAGGCTAAGGCAATTAACACTGGCATAAAAGTACCAGAGGTTTTAATGCCGACAATGACACGTAAAAAGACTACCACTAAAACCCCGATAGGGATCAGCAAAATACCTTTAAACAAACTTTGCTCTTCAAGCGGTAATTGATAAAGCGAGAAGTCTAACGCATCGTCATTCATCATCATGTCAATTGAGGTTGCTAATGCTGAACGGGTATCTTGCAGCATTGAGAAATTAACTTGTGAGTTTATTCCGCCCATGACATCTAAAACAGAATGGCCTGAGTATTCCCATAACACTAAGGTGTTATCGCGACCTTTTTTGTTGTTGGGTATATCAAATAATACCCATTCGCCATTGTTATAAACCTGAACATACGAGGTTAATTGTTGGCGGCGACGCTGATCTTCTAACTGTAAACCATTGACGATTCGCGCAGGAACACCTTTAGAGTGCAACATCTGCACAAATAGATTGGTTGACGTATTAGCCGACAGTAATAGTGCCATATTCTGGCTTTGCTCTGTGTCGTTAATAAGGTTCATCAATTGTTGCGCAAACGATAAATTAGTAGCGCTACGTCCCCAAACATCTTCAATCACTTGATCAGCCGATGATTTCTCTGTTGCTGGCCATAAATATGGCTCAGGTACTGGAGGGGGTTCAGTGGCCTGAATGTCTAGTTTACCTGTGGGCACTAAAGTGACGCGGTAGTATAAGGCTTGTGGGCCAGTTGCTTCACGAATTGACCAAACCGCACGGCGATTAGACACATCGTTAGAAATACTTAAACCATAACCTGGTGATGTCGCATTTTCGACCAATACGTCAAATGCAGGGTCATTAGGTAATGAAAAGTTCACTTCAGCTGGTTGGTTACTGCCTACAAAACTCACTTTTGCGTCTACGGCCCAGCTTTGGACTTGTTCGCCTGGTAAAAAGGGCACATTGTGTTCAATACCACGATAAATACTCGTGCTAATGCCGATGATAAAGAGCAGTGCTACAAAAATGTAAAACGGTTTACGAGAATGCATTACTGATCCTATTTATTTAAGGTTGTGATTTGTTTTTTGGCTTTACCGTGGATATAAATTTGCCCTACATCCACAATAGCTATGTCTTTCATAAATTTACGGCCAAGTAGCAATGGGTAGTCTAGGTGACTACGGTCTACGAGGTTTAAATCGGTTTCGGCTGAGTACTTACCTATTTTTAAATGGGCATGGATTACCGGGCGACGATCATCATCTGAATCAACATCTTGTTTAATGCGTACAAATTTAACCACTTTAGACTCAAAAGTATTCGCTGGTTGATCAATACCGTTAGTCATCACGTCATAACGTACCCATTGAACACCATCTCTTTCAAATAACACGATATTACGTGCGTCAAGTGATGAAGATTCTGCACCGGTATCAATTCGGGTCGCAAACATGGCTTTGACTTCGTCAACAAAGACACTTTCAACTTCACCTAAGAGGAACTTTTCACCTATCATCGCTTCAGGACATTGCTCTGGTACGGCTAATGGTTTTGGCATTGGCGGTGGCGGCATCACAATGGTTTTCGGCCTTTCAGCTATGGCGGTACTGACTTGAGTTTTTAACTTTCTCATTTCGGCAGTTAATGTGCTAATTTCAGCACTTTGTTCACTGCATTGATTGTTAATTGCGTCAATTACTGCTGTTTGTGTATTGAGCAAACTGCTATTCAAGTCAGCATTCGTTAGCGGAGGTGTTGTGGGTTTTGGGGTGGTTGTACAGCCTACGAGTAAGGCTGTCGCAACGGATAGAGCAAGTACCTGCTTTAACATGTCAATTCCTGTTGAATAGTGTTAATTAAACTAAATCTTGATTCGGTTGATTCTTGGTAGCAATAATGATGGCCCGTTTGGGTGCGGGATAACCTTCTACTGTTAAGGTTGCATCATTTGGATCGAGATAATCGACTAGTGATTCATTTTTCATCCAGTTTGTACTACGTTGCTCTGCAAGTGAAGTCGTATCGATATCAACACACCGAATATCCGTAAACTCACATTTTTTTAACCATAACATCAGTGCGGCCACAGACGGAATAAACCACACGTTGTTCATTTTCCCGTAGCGGTCTTTGGGCACGAGTACTGCGTTTTCGTCGCCATCTATCACTAAGGTTTCAAGCACTAACTCGCCGCCCATACGTAATTGATCGCGCAATTGTAATAAATGATCTATTGGCGAACGACGGTGGTACAGCACTCCCATCGAAAACACCGTATCAAATGCATCTAGAGGAGGTAACTCTTGAATACCTAAAGGCAACAAATGTATAGGGTGTTGATTGCCTGCTAATCGTTTTATTGCTTCAAACTGGCATAAAAATAGTGGAGAAGGGTCAACTCCTACAACGCGAGAAGCGCCTTCGCCTAACATTCGCCACATGTGATAACCACTACCGCAACCCACGTCTAACACGGTGCGGTTTTGTAATGAAGAAATATGGCCTTTTACTCTATCCCATTTCCAATCACTGCGCCATTCGGTATCGATTTCAATACCATGCACCGAAAATGGACCTTTACGCCAAGGTTGAAATACGCCAAGTAAATTGGTGAGTTTCTCTACTTGACCAGGTGATAATTGGTCTCCACTGCCAATGGTGACGCTTGAGGTCAGTTCTATGCTGTCGGGTTGTGGGTAAGTAAACTTATTGAGGACTTTTTCCCACTTCGGTAAGTTACCGTGTTTATGGTCTCGTTGCCATTGACCTAAAATAGAGGGCAATGTTTCTAACCAGTGTTGCAAGTTAGAGTCGGCAATGTCTTTGTAAAAAGAACTAAAACTTATCATTTAATCGCTACCATAGATGCAAAATTAAAGCATTGGAACCACACCGAAAAGTGTGAAAAACCATTATCATTCAAACGTTGTTGGTGAATCGCTAGGCTGTCTGGACGCATTACGTTTTCAAGTGCACTGCGCTTTTGGCTGATTTCGAGCTCACTGTAACCATTGGCTCGTTTAAAATCTAAATGCTGTTCATCTAATAAAGTTTGAATTTGGTTGTCTTCAAAATACAGTTTTTCAGAAATAACCAACACGCCGCCAGGCAACAAACCATCATAAATACGTTTAATTAGTGCATCACGATCGTTTACTGGCAAAAATTGTAAAGTAAAGTTGAGTACAACCATAGAGGCGTTCTCAATGCTGATATCTCTTATATCGGCACATAATAAGTTTACTTGGGTGTCGCTTACATAAGCCGATAAATTCTCTTTGCAGCGGTCAATCATTGATTGGCTATTATCAATAGCAAAAATTTGGCAATCGCGCCCTTCAATTTGACGTCGAATACTTAATGTCGCAGAGCCTAATGAACTGCCAAGGTCATATACATTGCTGTTGGCGGTAACAAAGCGGTTAGCAAAATCACCAAGGGTATTGATAATTTGCGGGTAACCCGGAACAGAACGACGGATCATGTCATTAAATACGCCCGCAACACGTTGATCAAATTGGAAATCTGTTATTTGATCTGTGGCGTGTGCGTAAATCTTATCTTGTTGAGAGTTCATGAGCTGTAATGTGGGAAAAATTCAGCATGTATTTTAGCTAATCATGGTTAATTGCAGCAAGTATCCTACTGGCAATTTGTGTGTTTTTTTTAAAATAGTTCGCCATAGTGTTAATACAATTGGTTCTGTATGGGTTTTATTGCTGTTATATTAACAAGAATTAATCCTAGCGGGATGTTTAAGCGCCATTTGAGACTGATGAGTTGAATGATGAATGGCGATGTTTGTATACAAAAGCACCACTATATGATTAAAAATGAATAAAATGTACATTCACTCAGTCTAAATAATGATATTATTTATCGCATCGCTGTACACGTATAAATCGCTATAAACGGATAAATAACTAACATTTTTGTGTTGTGAAATAATGCGTTGTTGGCCGTAAGTTACTGTTAAGTAGGTTTTTATATTATTTTAATGGTGTAAAGTGCAATAACAATAAAGTGATGTAATCATCAAAATAAAAGTATTAGGGAAAAAACTTGAAATTGATATCTTGGGTACAGTCATTGCTTTTATTGATGCTCGTGTTGCCCGCATACGGCTTTCATAACGACGATATTGCCTCTGAGCAGCCATCACCATTAATTATTGTTATGGGTGAAGATACATATCCTTTTGAATATTTAGATGAAAAAGGTAACCCTGCTGGTATCTTAGTGGATTTGTGGCGTGAGTGGTCAACCGTCAGCGGTATTAAAATTCGTTTTGTAACGCGTCATTGGCAACAATCATTAGATCAACTTGAACAACAAAATGCTGATATTCATATTGGTATGACGGTAACCGACGCTCGAGCTAAAAAGTTTGATTTCGCTACGCCATTTACGTCACTTAATACTTATCTTTATTTACACAAATCACTCAATAGCAAAAAAAAGATCCCTGATCTCATTCCGTACCAGATAGGCATTGTCGATGGTTCTTCACATGAAGCAATGTTGCGAGCCATAGAGCCACGATTAAGTTTTAAACGGTTCAAAAACAGAGAACAATTATTGCAAGCCGCAGCGAAGGACGAGTTACTGGTATTTGCAGGCATTGAAGGCTATCAACGTAACCTTGCTTTAGAGCAAGATATTGCCGCTAACTTTTACAGTTCTTCACGCATTCTTATCAAAAAAGTCCAGCTAGTTCCCGCGGTAGTAAAAGGCAATCAAGGCTTGGTTGATCAAATTAACCATGGGTTTGGATTAATTTCGCCAACAACGATTAAACATATCGAACGTCGCTGGCTGGGTTATCATAAACAAACATCTGGAGTCATTATTGCCATGCAAACTGGGGTTGAGCCATTTGCTGATCTCGGTGTTGATGGTTTACCAACGGGTATGCTGGTTGATTTATGGAAATTGTGGTCGAAAAAAACAGGCATTAATATCGACTTTGCCACCGGTGATATGAATAGCACGATTGATGATGTCAAGCGGGGGGTAGCAGATGTACATATTGGCTATCCTGAAAGCCAAGATATGCGAAGCGGGTTAAAACAGGCTTGGCATATCATATCAGTTAAAAGCCGCTTCTTTAGTACAAAACACAATATTAAAGACATTGAAAACAGTGCAATAAGGATTGGATTGTTTCCTACCGCACCTTATATTACTCAAGTTAAATCTGCGTTTCCCCGAGCACAATTGCGTTTTTACCACACATTAGACGAGATGGTAAAAGCGGCTCATAATGATGAAATTAGTGGTTTTATCTCTTCAGCCGCGATGACATCGCATTATCTATTGGCCAATAAACTCTGGTCAGAATTTCGCCAATATTCCGATATTGAGTTTACGACTGACATGTATGCGTTAACGCGCATCGACGACAGTGGCCTCGCTGATCGTATTCAAGCTGGATTTAACTTGATTTCGGTGGAAGAGCAAATTCAAATTGAACGTAAGTGGTTGATTAACCCTGATGATCGCTTCTTCACAGGAAGCGGCAGTAAAATAAAATTAACTAACCAACAAAAGCAATATATCAGTAGCTTAGGTGCCATTAAGATGGGCTACTTAAAACATTGGGCTCCGATGGAGTTTCAAGGTAAAAATGGCCAGTTTTTAGGCGTGAATGCTGATATTAAAAATCTGCTCGTTAAGCAGCTTAATTTGACGATTATTCCTGTGGCTTATGATGATTTTGGTAAGATGGTCAATGATCTCATTAAAGGAGAAATTCACTTGGTTGCCAGTATGGCGCAAACCAACGAACGTGAACATTCCTTGGCTTTTTCGGCGGCTTATTGGCCGTCTCCTTGGGCAATTGTTACCTCGTTAACCCAACCTCCGATCTTTAATATCTCGCAAGTCGTCGGTAAGCGACTCGCGGTGGTAGATGGTTACCACATTATTGATCAATTAAGGCAGCAATACCCCGGAATTGAACTCGTGATCGTTGCTGATACAGAACAAGGTATCAACGCTGTGATTAATGGCCGGGCAGATATGTTTGTTGACCAAGTTGCTACATTAGCCACAACACTTAAGGGTGGGCAATACCCGAGCTTAAAAATGTCCCTCGTGGCTGAGTTAACCGAGCAACATAGCCGTATAGGCCTGTTTCCTGGGGTGAAACCATTAGTGTCTTTAATTGATAGGGTGTTAGCCACAATTGATGAAACAGAGCAACAAAATATGTACCAAAAGTGGGTATCATTAGACGTTAACACTGATACTTCACGCTATCAACGTTGGCTGCAAATATTGATTGTGGGCTTACTTGCGCTGTCACTGATCGCATTGATGATATTTATGTCTAATCGTCGCTTGAATGTCGAAATGCAAAAACGAATAAAAGCCGAAGAAAACCTCAAGTTTATGGCAAGTCATGACAATGTGACGGGCTTACCTAATCGCAGTTTACTTGACGACAGATTAAGCCAAGCCGTAGTGACCCATCAACGAGAAAAGTCTCGTTTTGCCGTTTTGTTTATTGATCTTGATGGCTTTAAAGCTGTTAATGATATGTACGGTCATCATATTGGTGATAAATTATTGCACAAAATAGGGTTGATGCTGTCTAAATGTGTCCGGGAATCAGACACCGTTGCTCGATTTGGCGGAGATGAGTTTGTATTATTACTTCAGCATATCGACAGCAAAGAAAATACACGTCAAGTCGCAGATAATATTCTACTGGCATTGAAGAGAATTACGATGATTGATGGTCACCAAGTGAATATTTCTGCCAGTATCGGTATTGCCACATTTATTGATGATGCTGATACGCCGGCAACATTACTGAAAATGGCCGACCAATTAATGTATCAAGCTAAGAAGATTGGCGGTCATCAATATAAAATGAATTAATGCTTGTAGATTTTTCCGTCAATCAACCATGTTTATCAGCCACAACTATGGTTAATTGATGCAAACTGACTGATACTGCAATGCATAAGTGCGAGTCACGGTATATAATGCCGTTTTTATCGTTTTCAATTTCCAAAAATACCGCTTTGTGGATAAAGGATAGAGTTCAATGCGCAGTCATTATTGTGGAGACATTAATAAGTCTCATCTTGGTCAAGAAGTTACTTTAGTCGGTTGGGTTAACCGTAGTCGTGATTTAGGCGGAGTTGTATTTTTAGACTTACGCGACAGAGAAGGGCTAGTACAGGTTGTTTATGATCCAGACTTAAAAGAAGTCTTTGACGTTGCGAGCACATTGCGCAGTGAATTTTGTGTTCAAGTCACCGGTGTTGTCCGAGCACGCCCTGACAGCCAAGTTAATGCACAAATGAAAACCGGTGAAATTGAAATCCTTGGTAAGCAACTGAACATTATCAATGCGGCGGCACCACTTCCTCTGAGCATGGATAATTATCAAAACAATAGCGAAGAGCAACGTCTTAAATATCGTTATTTAGATTTGCGTCGTCCAGAAATGGCTGAGCGCTTAATTTTCCGTGCTAAAGTGACCAGTGCGGTGCGTCGTTTCCTAGACAGCAATGGTTTCCTAGACATTGAAACGCCAATTTTAACCAAAGCGACACCAGAAGGTGCTCGTGACTATTTGGTGCCAAGCCGTACTTATAAAGGTCAATTCTTTGCGCTACCCCAGTCACCACAGTTATTTAAACAGTTACTGATGATGTCTGGTTTTGATCGTTATTATCAAATTGTGAAATGCTTCCGTGATGAAGATTTACGTGCAGACCGTCAGCCTGAATTTACCCAAATCGATATCGAAACTTCCTTCATGACTGCTGAGCAAGTCATGGAGAAAACCGAGCAAATGATGCGTGGTTTATTCCAAGATTTACTCAATGTTGATTTAGGTGAATTTCCACGTATGTCATACGCTGAAGCCATGAAGCGTTACGGTTCTGATAAACCAGACTTACGTAATCCACTTGAATTAGTTGATATTGCCGATTTAGTTAAAGACGTCGAATTTGCTGTATTTAATGGCCCTGCAAATGATGTCGAAGGCCGTGTTACTGCACTTCGTATTCCTACGGGCGCATCATTGTCTCGTAAGCAAATTGACGACTACACCAAATATGCCGGCATTTATGGTGCTAAAGGTTTAGCGTGGATGAAGATTAACGATTTAGATGCGGGTATCGAAGGTATTCAATCTCCTGTACTTAAGTTTTTATCTGAAGACATTGCTAACAACATTATTAGCCGCACAGGTGCACAAACTGGTGACATCATTTTATTTGGTGCAGATAAAGCAAACGTGGTTGCAGAAGCCATGGGTGCATTGCGCTTAAAAGCCGGCGAGGATTTTGATTTATTAGAAGGTGAATGGCGCCCAATGTGGGTTGTTGACTTCCCAATGTTTGAGAAAATCAATGGCGGTTTCCATGCTGTTCACCATCCATTTACTGCGCCACGTGGTATTAGTCCTGCAGAATTAGCCGCCGATCCAGGCGCCGCAATCTCTGATGCGTATGACATGGTACTGAACGGTTGCGAATTGGGTGGTGGTTCTGTTCGTATTCATAATGCCGAAATGCAAAGCACGGTATTTAATATTTTAGGTATTGAAGCAGAAGAAGCGAAAGAGAAGTTTGGTTTCTTACTTGAAGCATTACGTTATGGTACACCACCGCATGCTGGCTTAGCGTTTGGTTTAGACCGTATTATCATGTTAATGACGGGTGCAACGTCAATTCGTGATGTGATGGCATTTCCTAAAACAACGACTGCAGCGTGTCCATTAACGAATGCGCCAGGCTTTGCTAACCCAGTTCAATTAACTGAGCTCGGTATTGCGGTTATTGAAAAGCCAAAAACTGAAGAATAATTGCAACCGTTCAGCATAACTCGCTCTCAATGAGCAACACATACCGAGGCTGCTGCCTCGGTCTGTTTTTTACAAGTAAATACCATTGCCGCATTCATAAGTGGCCACTCAGAATGTTTAGCCGTTTTTGATTAATGCACAATGGTATAATATTTTCTACTTGGATTAAAAGGAGCTTAATGTGGCAGGACACAGCAAATGGGCCAATATTAAACACCGTAAAGCAGCGCAAGATGCCAAGCGCGGTAAATTGTTTACCAAATTCATTCGTGAACTTACCGTCGCCGCAAGAGAAGGCGGATCCGATCCTGATTCCAATCCTCGTCTTCGCGCAGCAATAGATAAAGCCCTATCAAACAACATGACACGTGACACCGTTGAACGTGCGATTAAGCGTGGTGCAGGTGAGCTTGATGGTCAGCAACTTGAAACCATTATATATGAAGGTTACGGGCCAGGTGGCACCGCAGTTATGGTCGAAACCATGACCGATAACCGTAATCGCACAGTGTCTGGTGTACGTAATGCGTTTAATAAATCGGGTGGTAATTTAGGCACCGACGGATCTGTGGCGTATCTCTTTACCAAATCTGGGGTGATTTCATACGACAGTGACACCGACGAAGACACCTTAATGGAGTTAGCCCTAGAGGCCGGTGCCGATGACGTGGTTACCCATGAAGACGGTTCAATGGATGTGTTTACCAGCCCAGATGCTTTTGGCCAAGTCAAAGATGCACTCGACAGCGGTGCACTAGAGTCAGTTAACGCAGAGGTAACGATGGTGGCTTCAACCAAAGCTGAATTAGATGCAGATACTGCAGAAAAATTCCTACGGTTAATTGACAATTTAGAAGATCACGATGATGTACAAGAGGTATATCATAACGCTGACATCTCCGATGACGTCATGGAAGCATTAGATAATCTATGATCATATTAGGGGTCGATCCCGGCTCACGTATTACCGGTTATGGTGTGATCCAATGCCAGGGTAGACAGCAAATTTACTTAGGCAGTGGCTGTATTCGTACCTCTTCCGATGATTTACCCCAGCGTTTGCAGCAAATTTATGCAGGATTAACTGAAATTATTACACAGTATCAACCCAATGAATTTGCCATCGAGCGGGTGTTTATGGCAAAAAATGCTGACTCTGCGCTTAAACTAGGCCAAGCCCGTGGTGCTGCTATTGTGGCGGCAACCTGTGCGAATTTGCCGGTAGCTGAATACAGTGCAACCCAGATTAAAAGTGCAGTGGTTGGCACTGGCAGAGCACAAAAAACGCAAGTACAGCATATGATCAAACAACTGCTAAAATTGCCTGCGGCTCCGCAAGCTGATGCGGCAGATGCACTCGGCGTGGCAGTTTGTCATTTTCATACTTATCAGAGCCTTATTGCTATGGGTGGCAAAGCCAACAGCAGAACATACGGAAGATACAAATGATTGGTCGTCTTAGTGGTATATTAGTGGAAAAACAAGCGCCTGAAATTGTGCTTGATGTAAACGGTGTTGGCTATGAGTTACAAGTGCCTATGACCAGTTTTTATGAGTTACCTGAACTCAATCAACACGCTAGTTTGTTCACCCATTTTGTGGTTCGTGAAGACGCGCAACTGTTATACGGCTTTATCACCAAGCAAGAACGCGCTTTATTTAGATTATTAATTAAAACCAATGGCGTTGGCCCTAAACTGGCGTTAACGATTTTATCTGGCATGACGGCCAGTGAATTTGTGTCTTGTGTTGAACGTGATGATATTGTCACGTTGGTGAAATTACCTGGCGTGGGCAAGAAAACGGCTGAGCGTTTAGTGATTGAAATGCGAGATAAACTTAAAAGCCTACTTGAAGCATCCGTTGGTTCAGAGCGTGAATTCGTCCTGCAAAGTAATTATAAACCTGCTGCTGTTGTTGATAGTGCAGAAGAAGATGCTATTTCAGCATTGCTGTCATTAGGTTATAAACCGACACAGGCGAGTAAGGCGGTATCAGCAGCATTTGCTGAAGGAATGAGTTCAGAAACCCTGATTAAAGCTGCGTTAAAGTCAATGCTATAACACGATGAACATCATGATTAAGGTATGTAATAATGATTGAAGCTGATCGCTTGATCCAACCGCAAATTCAAGGTCAAGACGAATTAATCGACCGTGCAATGCGGCCGAAAATGTTGGATGAATATACCGGGCAAGATGATACTCGTGCACAATTGAAGGTCTTTATTCAAGCCGCGATTAACCGTGGTGAAGCATTAGATCACATGCTTATTTTTGGCCCACCAGGTTTAGGTAAAACCACACTTGCAATGATCGTGGCCAATGAGATGGGCGTTAATATCAAATCTACCTCAGGTCCTGTACTTGAAAAAGCGGGAGACTTAGCGGCATTACTGACAAACCTTGAACAGGGTGATGTATTATTTATTGATGAAATTCACCGTTTAAGCCCAGTCGTTGAAGAAATCCTTTATCCGGCAATGGAGGATTATCAGCTCGATATTATGATTGGTGAAGGTCCAGCTGCACGTTCAATTAAACTTGATTTACCCCCATTTACCTTAGTGGGTGCCACCACTCGAGCAGGCGCGTTAACATCACCATTGCGGGCACGTTTTGGTATTCCTCTGCGGCTAGAGTTCTATAACGTCAAAGATCTTACTACGATTGTGACACGCTCAGCTAAAGTGATGGCATTAGAGATTGATGAGCAAGGGGCGATTGAGATCGCCACTCGTTCACGCGGAACACCGCGGATTGCCAATCGTTTATTACGCCGTGTTCGAGATTACGCAGAAGTTAAACACGACGGAAAAGTCACTCAAAAAGTGGCGGAGTATGCCCTCGACTTGCTTGATGTCGATATGCAAGGTTTTGATTATTTAGATCGTAAGCTATTATTAGCGATTATTGATAAGTTTATGGGTGGGCCTGTAGGCTTAGACAATTTAGCTGCTGCCATCGGTGAAGACAGAGAAACCATTGAAGATGTGCTTGAGCCATTTTTAATTCAACAAGGTTTTATTCAACGCACCCCAAGAGGCCGGATTGCAACTCAACGTGCTTATGATCATTTTAGTTTGGTCAAGCCAGAGTAAATGGTTGAGTCAGTTCAGCGCTAAGAAATAAAAACAAAGCCAGCATTTTGCTGGCTTTGTTTTCTGTTGACGTCGTAATTAACCCAATGCCGCAGTCGCTGACTTTTTCTGGATCAATTCAATTTTATAGCCATCAGGATCTTCAACAAAGGCAATTTCTGTTGTGCCACCAGCAACAGGCCCTGGCGCACGTGTTACTTTACCTCCCGCGGCGGTAATGGCTTCACAACGGGCATAAATGTCCTCTTCGCCAATGGCTAAGTGACCAAAGCCATTGCCTAAGTCGTAGTTGTCGACGCCCCAATTATAGGTTAATTCGATAACTGCTTGGCCAGTCGTTTCTTCACCAAACCCCACAAAGGCGAGGGTATATTTATATTCAGCGTTTTCTGACTTTCGTAGTAATTTCATACCCATTATGTCTGTATAAAAAGCAATGCTGCGATCTAAATCGCCAACGCGGATCATTGTGTGTAGTAATTGCGACATGTTTTACTCTCTTTTATTAAAATGAATCTGAACTTAACAAGCTCAGATGGCTATGAAAAGATTCGTGCGACAATACGGTTGAATATATACTATTGAAATCATTCCTTGCTGGCTCGCTCAGCAATAGTTGCATATTTTTTTGCATTAGCTCACATTTGTGATGATATTTTTTGGGTTTATAAGCAAAAGGCGTTATTCTCATTTTATACCCACATGGAGGCAGTACAATGACTACAGAATTAAAAATGGCCTTAGGCACTACCGTTGTAATCGCAATTTGTTTTAGCGCATTTTTTGTTGCAATGTATTAAGCAACAATAAGCTCCATTACTATGGTTACATGTTATTTTATGTAGCAAAACATTAGTTTATTGCATGTTAGTTGATGAGTTAACCTACAATAAATTACTGAATAAAGACCAAAACATTTAGCGTGTTTTGGTCTTTATTGTTTTAGTTAATCCTCTGGATACACTTTGTCTTTAAACTCACATAAATCTTCTATCATGCAGCTGCCGCAACGTGGTTTACGCGCCAAGCAAGTGTAACGACCATGCAAGATAAACCAATGATGTACATCTACTTTAAATTCCGCAGGCACGACTTTTAGCATTTTTTGTTCTACTTGGTCTACATTTTTACCTGGAGCAAATTTCGTTCGGTTTGCCATACGAAAAATATGGGTATCAACCGCAATAGTGGGCCAGCCAAAGGCGGTGTTGAGCACAACATTAGCGGTTTTACGTCCCACACCCGGTAGTGCTTCTAACGCTTCACGGTTTTCAGGGACTTCACCACCGTGTAAATCAATTAACATTTTACAGGCGTTTATGACGTTGATCGCTTTATTGTTATACAAACCAATGGTTTTGATATATTGCTTTAAGCCGTCAACACCCAAGTCATAAATGGCTTGAGCTGTGTTAGCCACTGGGAATAATTTGTCGGTGGCTTTGTTTACGCTGACATCCGTGGCTTGTGCGGATAGGGTCACGGCCACTAACAATTCAAATGGACTGGAAAAATTCAACTCAGTTTCAGGCTTTGGATTGTTATCTCGTAATCGCGTTAAGATCTGAATGCGTTTTTCTTTATTCATAATATTTGTATTAACTTACCTTAGTGATCCGTGCGCGTGTTACTGCGACAGATTCTGCTTTGGGTTGTCTGGCTTTTAAATTACTGTCGATGACATTCTTTAAGGCGATTAATAACCCCATGCCAATAAATGCGCCTGGTGGTAACATGGCTAACAAAAATGGGGTATCGACCTGCCAAACATGAATCGTCAGTCCGCTTGCCCATTCACCTAATAATAAATCGGCGCCATCAAATAATGTGCCTTGGCCTAATAGTTCACGTGTCGCACCTAATACGACTAATACTGCTGTAAATCCTAGGCCCATCATTAACCCATCAAAGGCTGAGTGTGCTAATGAATTACGTGATGCAAAGGCTTCAGCACGGCCGATAATCACACAGTTAGTGACAATCAGCGGTAAGAAGATCCCTAAAGAAAGATATAAATTATAGGCATAGGCGTTAATTAATAATTGTACGCAGGTTACGAGTGCGGCAATGATCATCACAAATACAGGAATGCGGATTTCTTTTGGAACATAATCACGCACAAGTGAGACTAAAATGTTTGAACCGACTAAAACCAATAAGGTTGCAACCCCAAGACCCAGAGCATTGGTAATGGTGGCTGTTACTGCTAATAGAGGACATAAGCCAAGTAACTGTACTAAGCCGGGATTGTTTTTCCATAAGCCTTGGCTGGCAATATCGCGATAATTACTCATGATTATCCTCGCATTTCACATGACTCTGATACAGGGCTTGGCGGTTTTCTTCAACAAAAGTAAGCGCCTTACTGACGGCGTTAACATAAGCCCGTGGCGTAATGGTTGCCCCGGTAAATTGATCAAACTGTCCGCCGTCTTTCTTCACTTTCCATAAGTGGGTATTGTCTTTAAAAATTAGACCACTAAATTGTGTTACCCAATCAGATTTACGTAGATCGATCTTGTCACCGAGACCAGGGGTTTCTTGGTGAGACAGGGTTCGCACCCCTAAAACCTGGCTGTTATTATCAACACCAATAATGAGCTTGATTTCGCCGTTATAGCCATCAGGCGCAATGGCTTCAATCGCTATGGCAACGGGTTGCTGGTTTTTATATGCTAGGTAGGCTGGTAATGCATTTTTGCTGCCTAATAACTCAGGCGAGTGTACTAAAATACACTGTTCAAATAGGGCATTATCATGCAATTCATTAGGGATCACTTGGGTAAGCGTGTCAGTTAACTGTTTTTGTTGTTGCATGGCAATGGTGTCATAGGTGAGGGCATTAACTAATGCCACTAAACCGGTACAGCATAAAGCAAACAAGCCGAGTAATAAGCCATTTTTAAGCATCGGGTTATCAGTAATAGACATAGTTAATTTCCTGTACGATGACCGTAACTGCGTGGACGCACATAATAATCAATAAAGGGTGCGCACATGTTGGCAAGTAATACCGCAAAGGCCACCGCATCAGGATAACCACCAAAGGTGCGAATTAAATAAATCAGCACGCCGATGATGGCGCCAAATATTAATCTGCCTTTAGGGCTAGTTGCAGCAGTAACCGGATCGGTGGCAATAAAAAATGCCGCTAACATGGTGCCACCGCTAAACAAATGCATTAACGGGCTGACAAAAGTATCAGGGCTGACTAAAAAACTAAAACTGGCGCACAAGAATAAACTCGCAATGATTGCAACACTGATATGCCAGCGGATCACCTTAAGCTTAAGCATGACTAATCCACCGATAAGATAGGCTAAGTTGACCCAAAACCAGCCTTCAGCGGCCATGCCGGAGAAAATGGGTTTTGCTAGGCTTTCAGTGGTGGTTAAACCCATTGATAAATCTGTTTTCAGTGTATCAAGCGGGGTTGCCATAGCAATACCGTCAATGCCTAAACGAAAATACTCAGCAGCAAAGGATTGATTGATTTCAAAAATAGTTTGCACACTGGTAAGCAAAGAGGCGTGATTCATCGCAATGGTTTGCGGGGCAACCCATGAGGTCATTTGAACCGGAAATGAAATAAGCAGTAATACATATGCAGCCATTGCCGGGTTAAATACATTATTACCTAGACCACCATAAAGTTGCTTAACGATGACGATAGCAAATAACGTACCTATGACAATTAACCACCAAGGGGCTAACGGCGGAATGGCAACGGCCAATAAACAAGCGGTAACTAACGCACTGTTATCACTTAAGGTCGCTTTGATGTTCTTATTGCGCAGTTTCATTACCGCCGCTTCAGCTAAATATGCAACACTGACGGCTAATAAAATTTGCACCAGTGTGCCAAAGCCAAAGTAATAACTTTGAACAGCAATACCCGGAATAAGACACAAAGCGACCCGTTTCATCACAGTATTGGTGTGTAAACTGGTGCTCACATGGGGTGATGAGGCAATTTTAAATGCCATGATTATTGTTCCTCTTGCTCAGCACGTTTAGCGAGCTGTTTCGCTTTTGCTTTAGCTACCGCCGCAGCGACTTTAGCTTTTTTCATTTGCTCTGGGGATAAATCTGCTGATTCAGTCGCATTTGCTAATGCAGCATTTGGCGCTATGTCGCCGGTAGACTGGTCGTCAACGACTTCGGCTGACGGCTCTGTTTTAGCTGTCGTGTCATCAGTTTGATTGGCTTGAGCCCGTTTTTTAGCTTTTGCTTTAGCTACTGCGGCAGCAACACGGGCTTGTTTGTCGTCAATGGCTTCGGTTGACGGCTCTGTTTTAGCTGTCGTGTCATCAGTTTGATTGGCTTGAGCCCGTTTTTTAGCTTTTGCTTTAGCTACTGCGGCTGCAACACGGGCTTGCTTGTCGTCAATGGCTTCGGTTGACGGCTCTGTTTTAGCTGTCGTGTCATTAGTTTGATTGGCTTGAGCCCGTTTTTTTGCTTTAGCTTTGGCTACTGCGGCTGCAACACGGGCTTGTTTGTCGTCAATAGCGTCTGTTGTCAGTACAGTTTCTGCGGCTGTAGTCTCAGTCGGGTTGGCTTTTTGAGTCGTTGACTCAGCATTCGCTTGTGCGGCTTTCTTGGCTTTTGCTCGCGCAACCGCGGCGGCAATTTTAGCTTGCTTGTCGTCAACATTCACCTCAGCAGTACCCGTGTCGAGCTCATTCTCGCTCCTGACGGTATTTGCTTGAGCCGCTTTTTTGGCCTTAGCGCGTTCGATGGCAGCGTTAACCGCGGCCTTTTTCGGATCGGCTGCAACTTGTGGTACTTCAGGTGAAACAGTACTTGATGCCGCTTGGGCTTTTTTAGCTGCAATACGCGCCATGGCCGCTGCTACGGCATCTTTATCAGTTGACTTCATGCTGGCTTGACGTTTAGCTGCGGCTTCTTTGGCCTTAGCCTCACGGGCATTTTTTTCATCTTCTAAACGCTGCAAACGTGCTTCGAAACGAATTTTAGCTTGTTCAGCTTGGCGTTTTTCTTCGGCTTCTATTTTTAATGCCGACTTTGCCACACGATAGTATTCAACCAGAGGAATATCGCTGGGGCAAACATAGCTGCAACAACCACATTCAATGCAATCTTTTAAATTAAAGCCGGCTGCTTTGTCATATTCTTCAGCTTTTGCATGCCAAAATAACTGTTGTGGCAGTAATAATGCAGGGCAGGCGACGGCACATTCACCACAACGGATACAGGCTTTTTCATCAACATCAGGGGCCATTTCATGATGACTTGGTGCTAATAAACAGTTAGTCCCTTTTAATATTGGCACATCTAAACCCGCTAGAGCGTAACCCATCATAGGGCCGCCTACGATAACCTTTTGCGCAGCAGATGGACTAAAGCTTACTGCTTGTAGGGCGTCATTGATGGTTGTACCGATAGGCAACCAGTAGTTGCCCGGTTGGCCAATTTGTTCTCCAGTTAACGTCACCACTCTCTCAATCAAGGGTTTACCTTGATAAATGGCATCTTGAATCGCGTAGGCCGTGCCAACATTGTGCACCACTATGCCCAGTTGTGCAGGAATATGACCACTGGGTACTTCTTTGCCGGTAATGATTTGAATAAGCTGTTTTTCACCACCTGATGGGTATTTGGTAGGGATGACTGTAACTCGAACTACACCGGTTGGTAATGTACAGCGCTGCACAGCATCTTGCATGGCCTTTGCGGCTTCAGGCTTATTGTCTTCGATGGCGATGATGATCCGCTGTGGATTCAGTAAGTGGTGTATGACTCCAATACCCTTTAAGATTTCATCACTGTAATCGCGCATTAAACGATCGTCAGAACTGATGTAGGGCTCGCATTCAACACCATTAATAATCACTAAATCGATTTCACTTGCGGGGTTTAGTTTTACGTGGCTTGGAAAAGCCGCTCCTCCCATCCCAGCAATGCCTGCGTTTCTTATTTTGTCTAATATTTGGTTTTTGGATAATTGTTCGAGTGAGTGCGGTATCAACTCGCACCAGGTGTCTTGCCCATCAGCCTCAATAACACAACTCAATGTTGGTAATGAAGAAGGATGATTCGTCGCGTGTTGTTCAATCGCCACGACTTTGCCTGAGGTGGGCGCATGCACTGGTAAATAAGTAAATCCAGTGCCTTCTGTCAGCATTTGACCTTTGAGCACTTGCTCGCCTACTGTAACGGTTAACACCGCTTGCTCACCAACTAAAGGCACAGGCACCACAAAGCGACGTGCAAGTGGTAAACGTGCAATGGTTGTTTGATTCGATAATGTCTTTAATTGAGGAGGGTGGATCCCGCCTGGAGATTGCCACAAAACGCCTTTATCGAGTTGTTCTAATAACGTTAGCACGCTGTCTCCTCTTGCTCTGAATGGATCACTTTGACTGGAATGCTGTTGAGTTTCCAATCCCAGTTTTGCAGCGTCGTTTCTACAGGGATCATATCAATACAGTCAACAGGACAAGGTTCCACACACAAGTCACAGCCTGTGCAATCTTTGGCTATTACAGTATGCATTAGCTTACCAGCACCTAAAATAGCGTCGACAGGGCAGGCTTGAATACACTTAGTGCAACCAATACATTCATCTTCGCGAATGTAAGCCACTTTTTTTACAGTAGATTGAGCTTCAGCGTTTAATGGTTCTTGTTCAACGCCCATTAGTTCAGCTATTTTTTCCATGGTGGCTGTGCCGCCAGGTGGGCACTTATTAATATGATCACCATTGGCAATGGCTTCGGCGTAAGGTCTACATCCTGGGTAACCACACTGGCCACATTGGGTTTGTGGTAATAAGGCTTCAACTTGGTCGATGACAGGGTTACCTTCGACTTTAAACTTTTTAGACGCAAAGCCTAATATCACCCCAAACACTAATGCCAGTAGACTTAATACCGCAACAGCAATAAAAATACTCGTCATACTAATTAACCAGCCCCGCAAATCCCATAAATGCTAACGACATTAAACCGGCGGTGATCATGGCGATCGCGCCGCCTTTAAATGGTACAGGCACATCCGCAGCGGCTAAACGCTCACGCATTGCCGAAAATAAAATTAATACTAATGAAAAGCCGACCGCCGCACCAAAACCGTAAATGGCCGACTGAATAAAATTATGGTCTTCGTTAACGTTTAATAACGCTACGCCTAATACTGCACAATTAGTGGTGATTAACGGTAAATAAATGCCTAAGGCGCGATGCAGTGATGCACTGGTTTTTTGTACGACCATTTCGGTGAACTGAACCACTACGGCGATAACGAGAATAAAGCTCATGGTACGCAAATAGCTCAAGTCAAAAGGTTGTAACAAAAACTCATTGGTGAGATAGCTAAGAATAGATGCAAGGGTTAATACAAAGGTCGTTGCCATAGACATGCCAATAGCTGACGCCAATTTGCTCGACACCCCCATAAAAGGGCATAGACCTAAGAATTTCACTAGGACGAAGTTATTAACCAGTACAGTTCCGATTAATAAGAGAAGATACTCTGTCATTGCTACATTTTTTTGACCAATAGATCTGGGTATTATCTTAGGTTTAGCGTTGAGAAACAACGGATAAAAAATAAGGTTAAACATAAAATGCTTAACCTTAGAATAAAAGCGTGTTTTTTACGGTTTGTTAACTCAGATGTTACTGTTTTTTTACTAGTATTTCAGGTTTGGCAATATAATATCCTTGCAGACCATCTACTAATAATTTTTCTAAGGTTAGTTTTTCGTCTTGTTTTTCAACACCGGTGGCAATAACCCGAATGCTTATCCGTTTTGCGATGTCGACGATCATCCGTACAAAGAACTTATTATTATTGTCTTGTTCGATGTTATCACTGTAGCTACTGTCTAATTTAATAAAGTCTGGACGGACTTCGCGGAAAAACTTAAACGAGGTAAAACCTAATCCAAAGCGTTCAATCGCGACTTTAGCGCCGACCTTATGCATTTCACTGACAAATTGACGACTAGAGAGTAGGTTAGCCTGCATGCCAGCTTCGTTAAGTTCAAACACTAGACGTGATGCAATTTGGCGGTGTTTAGACAATAAATCTTTAAGCCAACTGGTAAAATTATCCTGCAATGCTGATGAAGCGCTGATATTTACCCCCATATTTCCTGTTAAGTTAGGGTGTTGACTGAGCACTTTGACCGTTTGAATCACGATCATTTGATCTAATTCGACATTAAGGCCATAACGTTCAGCCATAGCAATCACCGTTGTTGTGGGTAAATATTTGCCATCAGCATTGGTGAAACGTGCTAATAATTCGCGGTATACATCAGTTTGATTATTACATGGCTGTATGGGTTGTTGATAAAAGTGAATACTGCGGCGTTTAATTAAATCATTAATGGTCAGTTTCCAATGGTCATCTCCTTGTTGCTCATTACCAGAAAGTTTTTCTAATTGATAATAACGGTTAGGGCCTAAGGTTTGTGCCACGCTGACCGCAGTATCTGCTAATGCCATTAGCGCTAATGGTTCACTGCCTTCTTTATAAGGCACCATACCTGCGTGAGCTATCGAGTCACTGCGTGAGCTTTGAGCATATTCGTCGAGTTGAACTTTGAGCTGTTCTAGGATTTTTTCGCCTTCTTTTAAGGTAATGCTGTCGATGAATACGGCAAAATCACCACTAGAAACCCTAAAGCATTCAGTAACTCCAAGGCTGATAACCGATTTACGAATACAATTGGCTAATTTTGCAAGATAATCATCTCCAGCTGCACGGCCGTGTAATTGGTTAATACTGGCAAGTTCAGCAGCCTTTATCATCAATAGCACGCCATATTGTTGCTTATCTGATTTATTTAAGGCTTCTAAATGTTGAGTAAAACGTTGTCGAGTCGAAAAACCGCTCACAGGATCTTGATAAGCAGCTTTTGTTAGCTGTTCGTTTTCTTTTCGTACTCTATCTAAACTGAGTTTTAACTGGTTACGACACGTTTCTAATGCATTTCCTAATGGACGTAATACGCCAGGGAAACGAGAACGTTCAAGTGCTAAAAATGATAACTCAGGGATGTGGTTAATGTATTCAGCCGCGTATTTGATCCGTGAACGGTGTAATTGCATTAACAAGGCAAATAACACCATTAATAATAAATATGCACCTATTAAAAGTATGGCGGTTTGTTCTAAGTCGGCCAAACTTGACGATAATACACTGGCGGTGTCTAAACGAACTTGTAAGCGTGCATCGCCAAGAACTTGAATATGACCTAATTCGATATTAAATATTTTGCTTGGGAAGTCATCGCTTGGACGCTTTAAGCTGCCGTGAGTGTAGTTATAGCTACTGTCAGTGTTGTGTATAAATTGAAAAAACTGAAAAGTGAAATCTTGAGTCATTTTTTGATATAACGCTTCACCGCTTCCTTCCCAGTTGCGGTAAGTGTCTACATATTGTTGATAATGCTCTTGAGCAATTTTTCCTTGCTCCTGCACTTCATTGTTTTCGACAGTATAGATCCTGAAGATCAATAACCCGAAAACAATCAACAACACTATCTGAAAGGATTTTGATAAGCCCATAAAACATCCATTCCCTACGAGTTAACAATAATAAGTCAGTTTTATTTACTGTCAGCATGATTTGTTGCTGATGATATTTAGTTTGAGGTTTTACGTTAATAATAGTTTATATTTTTTGTTATTGAAGCTTTCGCCGCTACTGCTTAACACAAAAATCTGCTTGGCACTGTGGGTTCTAATTGAACATTGGTTTAGCGAGAACCATTGGGTTTGAACGCTAATTATACGATGTGCTCTATTTTTGAACAGTGTTATCATAGCAGATTTTAGATTAATAAATGATTAACCTAAAGCACTATTTTTATGAGAAAAAAACAAAACAACTTATGAGGGATAAAATTGATATTAATAATGTGAAGACAAGTTGATTAAGGATGGCAGAGGAGGGGACTCGCTTTGCTGGATAATGGCTCCCCAGACTGGACTTGAACCAGTGACATACGGATTAACAGTCCGCCGTTCTACCGACTGAACTACTGGGGAATAAATCATTATTGATAGTACATTGAAATGGCTCCCCAGACTGGACTTGAACCAGTGACATACGGATTAACAGTCCGCCGTTCTACCGACTGAACTACTGGGGAATTGATCATTTCAAATTGTTATCTCGATGGCTCCCCAGACTGGACTTGAACCAGTGACATACGGATTAACAGTCCGCCGTTCTACCGACTGAACTACTGGGGAATCGATTTCGATAACAGTAAACGTTGGCTCCCCAGACTGGACTTGAACCAGTGACATACGGATTAACAGTCCGCCGTTCTACCGACTGAACTACTGGGGAATTACGCTTACATTCTTAACTTACTTTACTAAATTGGCTCCCCAGACTGGACTTGAACCAGTGACATACGGATTAACAGTCCGCCGTTCTACCGACTGAACTACTGGGGAATCGTTTTTAGCAATGTATTGCTGAGAACGGAGCGCATAGTAAAACGCTCTGGTAACTGAGTCAACTCGAGTTATAAAAAAAAATGCAATTATGTGACTAATTGGTTACCAATTACGCATCGTGCACGACTTTTGGGCATTTATGTCGATTTTTGAACAATGAATATAAAATGAATCACTTAGCGAAAAGCTGGAAAATTTGCTTGGTCGACTTAATTATTAATTTAAGTGATATGGTCGAAAGTGTTCAGAAATGATTTTTCATCAGTATGTCGGTACTTCATATTTTACGAAATAATGGCAGAGGTTAATAATGCCAACCTTGTTAGCTTTGCACTAATATGGATATAGAGCCAAAATCCTAAGCGCTGAAATGATCCAGTTTAGCGGCCAACTTAGTGCATTCTGCAGTTTAATACCAATTCATTCATTATCTGGTCATTTAGCGGGAGTTCTGTGTCTGCTCGACAACTGCTCCTGCGTTGTTCTACCTCCTGCATCCATGCAGTCGTCGACAACTGCTCCTGCGTTGTTCTACCTCCTGCATCCATGCAGTCGTATTCCCAAATGCTATTTAGCAGCATAGAAGGCACGCACAGAAGCTTGCCTTGCAAGAGACGCTCATACAGTTCATTCCTTTGTTGCATTGTCGTAGAAGGGAATAACCATTATTTCAACAATTCGCCTCAACTGGACATTCTGAGTGACTCTGATTGGTCACAGAATAAATGGAAATGGTATAACTACTCTTAATGCTTATCTAACTCACTATTGTGTTCATAACCTTGTCTTATGAGTTTATCGCTTAATAAAGGTAAATCTATAATATGTAAAACTAATTAAGTCACTCCTGTGATCTCATTGTCTTAGCGCAGCGTATTTACCGACAAATGTAATTAAATTACATCAACATAATCTTACAGTATTATGACTAGGGGATGTGCTCGACCCCGCATGCGTATTGGGCTTAAGTGACTTATCCACTAAATCTGTGGATAAACATGTGGATTTCTGCTGTAAATACGCTGCTAACCCTTGCTGAGCATGGATTGGGCTTAAAATGTGCTTTTTCATTAGTGATATATAAATTTGTTTTGTTTCAATAAGATATAAAAATCAACTGTTTTGTTTTGTCACTGTTCTGACAACGGTAAAATTGTAATCACTTTGCATGACTGATTGTGTATTAAATTGCTCACAAGCTTAGTTTTTCAGCGGATTTTGGGGTGTTTTTCCATGATTTATGAATTTGTTTGCCACTTTCACATTATGTTAGTCAATTTGTCATAATGAAGGTGCTGTTGCAGTAATGATCTTATTAATACAGCGTAAATTAAGCGATTAGATATCGCCAATACTCCATATTTAGGTATATCATGCTTGGTTCTATTAATAAGGGATGTACGTTGTGTCAGAGTCTGTTTTTACCTTAGAGTCCAAATTTGAACCTGCGGGCGATCAGCCCACTGCAATTAACCAACTCGTAGAAGGTTTACAGTCTGGTATTGCCAGCCAAACTCTACTTGGGGTAACCGGTTCAGGTAAAACTTACACCATAGCCAACGTGATTAAACAAATGGGGCGACCAACCATTATTATGGCCCCCAATAAAACCCTTGCTGCCCAACTTTATGGCGAGATGAAAGAGTTCTTTCCTCACAATGCGGTAGAATACTTTGTTTCTTATTATGATTATTATCAACCTGAAGCTTATGTGCCTGCATCTAATACCTTTATTGAAAAAGACGCATCTGTTAATGCCCATATAGAACAAATGCGATTGTCTGCGACAAAAGCACTGTTAGAGCGCAAAGACGTGGTATTGATTGCTTCAGTGTCGGCTATTTATGGTCTTGGTGATCCTGATTCTTATATGAAAATGCTGTTGCATCTACGTCAAGGCGACTTTATGGGGCAGCGTGACATACTTATTCGTTTAAGTGAGTTGCAATATACCCGTAATGATATTGAACTGCAGCGTGGAACTTACCGTGTGCGAGGCGAGGTGATTGATATATTCCCGGCGGAATCTGAGCGAGAAGCCATTCGGATTGAATTATTTGATGATGAAATTGAACGCTTAAGTGAATTTGATCCACTCACAGGCCATATCAATAAACGCATTGCACGCACTACAATTTATCCTAAAACCCACTATGTTACTCCTAGAGAAAAAATCTTAGCTGCAACAGAAGAGATTAAAGAAGAGTTGCGTGAGCGTCGGCAATTTTTACTCGACAACAATAAGTTAATCGAAGCACAACGGATCACTGAACGCGTTCAATACGATGTAGAAATGATGGTTGAGTTAGGCTATTGCTCTGGTATTGAAAACTATTCACGGTATTTGTCGGGGCGCAGCACCGGTGAGGGGCCGCCAACACTGCTCGATTACCTACCCGCTGATGGTTTATTGATTATTGATGAATCCCATGTCACTGTGCCGCAAATTGGTGCGATGTATAAAGGTGATCGCAGTCGAAAAATGAACTTAGTCGAGTATGGATTCCGCTTACCGTCAGCATTAGACAATCGGCCATTAATGTTCGAAGAATTTGAGCGCTTAATGCCGCAAACTATTTTTGTGTCGGCCACTCCAAGCCAGTATGAACTAGATAAAAGTGACGGCGAAGTCGCTGAACAGGTTGTGCGTCCAACTGGGCTGCTTGATCCTGTACTAGAAGTGCGTCCTGTGGCGATTCAAGTTGATGATTTACTTTCTGAAATCGGTAAAAGGGTTGCGGTAAATGAGCGGGTATTAGTCACCACGTTAACCAAACGTATGTCAGAAGACTTAACGGAATATCTGGATGAGCATGGCGTTAAAGTGCGCTACTTACATTCAGATATTGATACTGTTGAACGGGTTGAGATTATTCGTGACTTACGTTTAGGCCATTTTGATGTATTGGTTGGGATTAACTTACTCCGTGAAGGTCTCGATATGCCTGAAGTTTCCTTGGTCTGTATTCTTGATGCAGACAAAGAAGGATTTTTACGGTCAGAGCGTTCACTTATTCAGACCATGGGCCGCGCTGCACGAAATGTTAATGGTAAAGTGATTTTGTATGCAGACAGGATCACAAACTCAATGGCCAAAGCCATGGGTGAAACTGAACGTAGACGTGAAAAACAACATCAACATAATCTGGCCAATGGCATTATCCCTCGCGGTGTGGTTAAAAGTATTACCGATGTGATGGATGTAGGCGAAGCAAAACAAGCTAAAGGTCAGCGTAGTCAATCTGGGCAGTTTGCTAAAGTTGCAGATAACCGAGCAACTTATGCCAGTGTTGCAGATTTAAGTCATCAAATCGATGCACTTGAAAAACAAATGCATGAGCATGCGAAAAACCTTGAGTTTGAACAAGCAGCAGCGCTGCGTGATGAAGTGAAACATCTCCGTGAACAAATTATCTTAAACAGTTAGATTTATGAAAGCATGACGACTAGCGCTGCCTTAATCAAAAAAACGCTGGTCGCATTCTGAGAATACCAATGTGAACGTGAGCCAATAAAAAACGCGCCTAAGGCGCGTTTTAATGAATACACAAGGATATAAAAGTGTATTAGAAGTTTGCTGAACGGGGTGCACGTGGAAACGGAATCACATCACGGATGTTGTTCACGCCTGTGACGTAAGACACTAAACGCTCGAAACCTAAACCAAAACCTGAGTGAGGCACTGTGCCATAACGACGTAGGTCACGGTACCACCAGTAATCTTCTTGGCTTAAGTTCATTTCAGCTAAACGAGCATCTAACACGTCTAAACGTTCTTCACGCTGCGCACCACCAATGATTTCACCGATGCCGGGTGCTAAAACGTCCATTGCTGCAACCGTTTTACCGTCATCGTTTAAACGCATATAGAAAGCTTTAATGTCTTTCGGGTAGTTTTTAACAACAACCGGCGCTTTAAAGTGTTCTTCTGCTAAATAACGCTCATGTTCAGACTGTAAATCGATACCCCATTCAACGGGGAATTCAAAAGTCTTGCCACAGTTTTTGAGGATTTCAACTGCGTCAGTATAATCAACCTGGGCAAAGTCGCTACTAACAAACGATTGCAAACGTTCTACGACAGTTTTATCAACACGTTCGTTAAAGAAGTTCAAATCGTCCATGCGCTCTTCAAGCACGGCATTAAAGGCAAACTTAAGCATTTTCTCAGCTAGCTCAGCTGCATCATCTAATGTAGCGAATGCCACTTCAGGTTCAACCATCCAGAACTCAGCAAGGTGACGAGTGGTGTTTGAGTTTTCTGCGCGGAACGTTGGGCCAAAGGTATATACTTTAGACAATGCACAAGCATAGGTTTCAGCGTTTAACTGGCCAGAGACTGTTAAGAATGATTCTTTACCAAAAAAGTCTTTGTCGTAATCCACTTTACCTGCGTCAGTACGTGGCAAGTTTTCCATGTCTAATGTTGATACTCGGAACATTTCACCTGCACCTTCACAGTCAGACGCGGTGATCAATGGGGTCGACACCCAAATGAAACCTTCTTGATGATAGAAACGGTGAATCGCTTGTGACAAACAGTTACGTACGCGCGCAACAGCACCAATAATGTTGGTACGTGGACGTAAGTGGGCCAGTTCACGCAAATGCTCAATAGAGTGGCGCTTCGCTGCCATTGGGTATGTATCAGGGTCATCAACAAAACCAGTGACAACCACTTCACTGACTTGCAGCTCAAATGCTTGTCCAGCACCTGGAGAAGCCACGACTTCACCGCTCATGACAACTGAGCAGCCAGCAGTCAATTTCAATACATCGTCATTGTAATTGGCTAGGCTATTTGGCACGACACCTTGGATTGGATCGAAACAAGAACCGTCATAAACGGCCAAGAACGAAATACCAGCTTTAGAATCACGACGAGTTCTAACCCAGCCACGAACAGTGACTTGCGAACCGATGGCGTGTTCACCTTTAAATACAGAAGCGACAGATGTAATGCTCATTGTTGCTTAATTCTCCAACGTATCGAATTATGAATATAAATTTGGGGTTTATCTTACCTTGCTGGTGGCTTTTCTCAAGCTGAAAACGCTTTTCTATTGCGATTATTGTGTTACTTTTAAATAAGTCGGTTAAATATTTGGCAAATGAGTGAGTTAAGCAAAGCTAATTCGCTTAATCTGTCGATATTAATGACGCAAGTCATTCAATATTGAGTACTCACAGTACCATTAATCAATAAAGCGGTTACATACTGCTTTTTCGTCTGCACAAATTAGCAGTATTAAGCAAGGAACAGGGCATGTCTCGATTAGGCGTTTTACAGGTCATATTAACCGTGTTGTCACTGTTAGGCTGGAGTTTAGCCATTTATGCATTGATTATTTACGGAGAGGCTAGGCCAGATCGCGCAGTGGGTTACTTTTTAAGTAAAGGAGTGTCTGTGCGGTTGTATTGGGATCCGGACTTAACCATTAAACTAGAATATTTGATTTGGTGCTGTGCAGCAGTGAGTTTTTTAAATTTACTGGTAAATTTTTATGCTAAAACCACCACCAAAATTGGTTTCTGGGTCAACATTCCTCTGTTGCTAGTGGTGTCATTATCCGCAGGGTTGTATATCCGCTATGTAGTGTGATGTTCGTTATGCCGTTATTCGTAAGTCACATGACGGCATAATAAATCAATAATGGCGGCAGTCACTCCCCATATAAATCGGTCTTCAAATGGCATGAAATGTACCCGGTATCGTTTACCATGGCGATAATGAAACACTTGATGCCGGTTGCCTTTTTCAATAAAAAAACTCAATGGTACGGTAAAACAATCTGCAACTTCTCCGGGATCAATCATTAAATCAAAAGGTTGTTTAATTAGACCCACCACAGGGGTGATTTCAAAGCCTGTAAAGGTCTTGTGCGCCGGGAATATACCTAACACATCCACATTGTGTGCTAATAAGCCAATTTCTTCATTGGCTTCTCTTAACGCTGTGTGGATCAAATTAACATCTGCGGGTTCTACTTTTCCGCCGGGGAAACTGATTTGCCCTGGGTGATGACGTAAATGAAGTGCTCGCTGGGTTAATATCAATTGCAACTGTTGATCGATTTCAATAATCGGGATTAACACGGCAGCCTGACGGCCTAAATACGAGGTCGGTGCAGACACAATTGCTGCATTGAGCTGATGTAAATTATAGCGTATTTTAAATTCGTGTTTGTTCAAAAGGCGACTCTTTACCCGTGAAACGACTAGATTGAATTATCATAACAGGGCCCAGTTAACTGACAAAGCCTAATCCGTTTGTGTAGGGCATTAAAAAGTCAATTAACTGTTCAGTAACCCGTTGGTATTATGCATAAAACGAGCCCAGTTTTGACTGCGCTATTTTCTCGCAATACAACTGTTTTGATGAGTAATTATTGCACTATCTTTGTTTGTTATGCGCTGTTATAGTGCAAGAGGATAGTCTAAAACGTATGTTTTAAATAGCTTTTATATTGATTTGTTACACGTTTAACTTAATGATTTATAATGACTTATTCTTGTCATTTTTCTGCCATTAATTTGTCGCTATATTGTTACGATTAACTGGCATGGTAACTGCTGGAATTAATGAAGTTAATAATCGCGAGGGAAGACAAATATGGGACTGGAGAAGTTGCTGTATTTGCAAGGCGTTGGAGCAGAGTTTATCGATTGTGTCGGTAAACTGGTTCACATACCTGCTAGGGATAGGCAGGGAATATTAACCACGATGTTATTACCCACATCGTTCAATCAACATCAATGTGATCCGTCTGAATATCCCCATTTACTGAACGAACATAAAATAGCTCAACGTATTGAGCAGTTAGATGTCGATCCTTGGTTGATGCCATTACATCGTTTTCAATGGTGTGAAATCGATAAACCACATATTGATGTGCAATTACCCGACAATTATCCTTATGCATTTAAAGCCACCATCTATGGTGAAGGTATAGACACATTAACGGTGACCACACACTGCCAAGATTGTGAGGTCGTCGGTGAGTATTATTATGGTGGGCAGCGTTATTGTCAGTATCGTGTCGTGTTAGACAAACCCAATTTACACTTAGGCTATCATCATATTAGTTTAGCGTTTATTGGCGACAGCACCCGAGTGAACACCTTATACGGTCAAATTATGCTGGCGCCATCTACGGCATATCAAGGACGTCTTGCAACCCATTCTCAATCTCAAAAGCAACCTTGGGGTTTAAATGCGCAATTATATGCAATGCGCAGCGATGAACAATGGGGAATGGGCGATTTTGGTAACCTCGCTGAACTGATTGATTATGCCGCCCACGCAGGAGCCGATTTTATTCTACTTAATCCTCTGCACGCGTTAGACATTAGCCAACCCCAAAATCCCAGTCCATATAGCCCTACCGATCGCCGGCGTTTAAATCCTTTGTATATTCAAATTGAAGCAGTTTATGAATACAAAGCGGTGCAAAAAGAGCTCACCACTCAACAGTGGCAACAAAAGAAGCAAGCGTTAAATCAAGCGCAATTAATTAATTACGAAGAAGTGCAGTTGCTTAAATATGCAGCATTTGAGAAATTGTATCAAATATTTTGTCAGCAACATATAAAGAATGAAACCACCAGATACCATGCTTATTTACATTTTGTTGAACAGGATAAAACTGCATTAATGCAGTTCGCTCACAAAGAGATTGAGTTAGGTTCAAAATATTTCACTCAAGAAGTTGGCTTTTATTTGTACTTGCAGTTTATTGCAAGTGAACAATTAGAGGCATGTCAACTTAACGCAAAACAATCTGGTTTGAGCATTGGCCTAATACGGGATTTAGCCGTTGGTGCGGTGAGTCATGGTGCCGAGGTCAGTGCCAATTTAGCGTTGTTTTGTGATAACGCCAGTATTGGCGCACCGCCTGATCCTTTTGCGGAGCAAGGACAAAACTGGGGGTTAACCCCATTTGACCCTGTAAAGTTAAAACAACATGATTTTACTCACTTTATCCAATTGGTCCGCAGTAATATGCAACATTGCGGCGCATTACGGATTGATCATGTCATGGGGTTGTTACGTTTATGGTGGTGGCCACTTAATCGCGATTTAGGCGAAGGCAGTTATGTGTATTACCCCGTCGAAACGTTATTAGCCATAGTGTGTCTTGAAAGCCAGCGTGCCCGTTGTGTGGTCATTGGTGAAGATCTTGGTATTGTGCCGCCAGAAATTGTATCTCGTTTAGCGCAAGCTGGCGTGTTCTCTAATGAGCTGTTTTACTTTTGCAAAGATTACGATCGCTTTAAATCGCCTAAAGAATATAAACATAAAAGTTTAATGATGTTGGCTAATCACGATGTGCCCACCATTAAAGCGTGGTGGACAGGTGATGATCTTAAATTACGCCGACAGCTGCAGTTAATCGATAACGACGAACGATTACGACAAGTTTTGCATACTCGTCAGCTAGAAAAACAACAGTTAATTCATTTATTAGTCGAGCAGGGGGCAATTACACCTCTCGCTGATGAAGATATTGATCAAATTGATTTTGAGGTCTTATTACTGGCGTGGATATCGGTTGCAGCTAAAGGCAATGCACAACTGTTCAGTGTGCAATTAAGTGACTTAGTCGCAGATAAGCACGGCGTCAATATTCCGGGTACATGGAAAGAGTTTCCAAATTGGCAACGTCGTTTGCCAATGAGTATTCAACAAATGTCACAAAGCGAAAAAGTACAGCAAAGGTTGAATGCGATTAATCAAGCAAGACAAGTTAGCAGCCATCAATTTACTGCCAATATGTCTTCATCAAGTAACTTAGAACAATAATGGATCATTGTATATGACTGTAGCGACTGCATATTTTCATCAAGGTAGCGATATCGCTTTACTAAAAGGTGAATACACAGATGTGTTTTCATTGCTTGGCATGCACAGTAGTAATGACGGCAAAGGATTAATTGTGCGTTGTTTTATACCCGGTGCGTTATCGGTTGATGTCATTAGTCTTAAAGATGGCCGTAAAGTGGCGAGTCTTGAACAACTTGATGACCAAGGATTGTTTGCTGGCAAAATGGGCCGTAGAGTTAAGCCATTTGCTTATCAATTACGGGTGCAATTTCCACTTTGTGAACAGCTCATCAATGATCCCTATCAATTCGACAGTGTATTAAATCCACAAGATGTTTACTTATTCGGTGAAGGCAGCCAGTTACAGGCATACCGTTTTCAAGGAGCTAACTGGCGAGAACATCATGGTGTCAAAGGTGTGCATTTTTGTGTTTGGGCGCCGAATGCAAAAAAAGTCTCATTAATTGGTGATTTTAATGCGTGGGATCAAAAACGTCATATCCTTCGTTTTCATCCAGCAAGCGGTTTGTGGGATATTTTTATCGTTGAAGTGGAAGCGGAACAACATTACAAATTTGCGATTACCGATGAGTATGGTCATGTGGTTGTGAAATCAGATCCCTATGCCGTGTCGATGCAACCCTCACCTCATAACGCCTCTAAAATTCCTTCACCAGCATTATATCAATGGCAAGACGAACAATGGCTTAACGACCGTAGTCAACGCCATAGTCATAATCAGCCAATGTCGATTTATGAGGTGCATCTAGCATCTTGGCGTAGAACTGGCGACGAAGGGCAAGATTACACTGATTATTCTCAGTTAATTAACGAATTAGTGCCCTACGTAAAAGAAATGGGGTTTACTCATTTACAATTGATGCCAATTAGCGAGTTTCCCTTTGATGGTTCATGGGGGTATCAACCCGTTGGTCTTTATGCGCCAACTTACCGGTTTGGTGAGGCTAACGGCTTAAAAGCCTTTATTGATGCTTGTCATCAACAAGATATTGCCGTGTTACTTGACTGGGTACCGGCGCATTTCCCTCGCGATCCACATGGCTTAGTAAGATTTGATGGCAGTTGTTTGTACGAGCATCAAGACCCGCGGAAAGGTGAGCACCCTGATTGGGATACCTTAATTTATAATTATGGGCGAGCCGAAGTGCGGAGCTTTTTATACAGTAATGCCCATTATTGGCTTGATGAATTCCATTTTGATGGTCTGCGCTTAGATGCCGTTTCGTCGATGTTATACCTTGATTACAGTCGTAATGCTGACCAGTGGATCCCTAATGAATTTGGCGGCCGTGAAAACCTGCAAGCCATTCAATTTTTACAAGAGTTGAATGCCCGTATGTACCAGTGTTTTCCGGGCATTAACATGATTGCTGAAGAATCCACCGCATGGCCAGGTGTAACCCAAGCAACAGACCAAAATGGGTTAGGCTTTGGGTTTAAGTGGAACATGGGCTGGATGAATGACACATTACGTTATATCAGCTGCGATCCGCTTTATCGTCGTTACCATCATGGTGAGCTGACATTTAGTTTGGTATATGCCTTTACTGAACAATTCATTTTATCGTTAAGTCACGATGAAGTGGTGCATGGCAAAGGGTCTTTACTACACAAAATTCCGGGTGATGATTGGCAAAAATTTGCCACATTACGTGCTTATTATGGCTTTATGTGGTCACACCCAGGTAAAAAATTGTTGTTTATGGGCAATGAGTTTGCTCAACGCAATGAATGGAATCATAACCAAAGCTTGGATTGGCATTTACTCGACTACGCCCCTCATCAAGGTATGCAAGATTGGGTACGAGACCTTAATCAGCTTTACCAACAAACACCCGCTTTATACGAATGTGATCATCAAAGTGATGGGTTTGCTTGGTTTGATTGCAATAATGCTGACAACAACATTCTGGTTTACTGCCGTTACGCTAAAGACAAACAACAACACGCGATAATTGTAGTCAATATGTCACCACAAGTGCATCACGGATTCCGCATTGGGCTGCCAGGATCAGGCCAATATACCGAAGCACTCAACAGCGATCACCGCTATTACGGTGGCAGTCATGTGATTAATGAAGGTCCATTTGAAACTCAAACCACGCAATGGCAGGGCATGGATAACAGTATCGTGATTACTGTTCCCCCTCTAGGTTGTACTATTTTTGTGCCAGAAGCACCCGAAACCGCTGAGTAATATTGGCGTTGGTGAGTCATTTAGGCTTATTTACATGTAGGAATTCATTATGGATATGACCAGTGGTTACCCTTATCCTTTAGGGGCAACAATTGATGACAATGGCGTTAATTTTTCGTTGTTTTCAGCCCACGCCACTAAAGTGGTGTTATGTCTATTTGACCCAAGCGGACAAGTTGAAGTGGCACAATATATAATGCGAGACTGTACCCGCCAAATTTGGCATTGCCATCTTGCCGGTGCCAAAGCTGGCTTGTTATATGGTTATCGCGTGTTTGGTCCATATCAACCAGCGTTAGGGCACCGATTTAATCACCATAAGTTACTACTCGACCCTTACGCAAAAAAACTGCTGGGTGAGGTTATCCAACATCCGGCATTGTATGGCTATGATGTTGATGACCGGACAGAAGATCTATCATTTGATACCCAAGACAGCGCGGCATATATGCCAAAATGCCAAGTCATTGATCACGATTTTGTCAATGATATTCCAATTACGCCATTACAGACTCCACTATACAAAAGTGTGCTATTTGAAACCCATGTAAAAGGATTTACTAAGCAGCACCCATTAGTCGAAACCGCAAAACAAGGTACTTTTGCAGGGCTTGCGAGTCATGCTGTTATTGATTATTTGCAAGAACTTGGCGTTACGGGCGTTGAATTGCTCCCTGTGCACGGCTTTTTTGATGAACCTTTTTTAACAGACAAAGGCCTTAATAATTACTGGGGTTATAACAGCATCGCCTTTATGGCGCCACACAGCGGTTACTTAGCCAATAAAAACGGTGATATTGCCGAATTTAGACAAATGGTCTCTCGTCTTCATCAAGCCGGGATCGAAGTGATACTCGATGTGGTATTTAACCATACCGCAGAAGGAAACCACCTTGGTCCCACCTACAGTTTTCGTGGTATAGACAACGCCAGTTACTATCGTTTATTGCCCAATGATAAGCGTTTTAATATTAACGACACAGGCTGTGGCAACACCTTTAATTTAAATCATCCCCAAGTGCTCATGTTAGTCATGGACTCATTACGTTACTGGGTTGAAGTGATGGGGGTTGATGGTTTTCGTTTCGACTTAGCCAGTTGTCTTGGCCGGGAAGTCTATGGTTTTGATCCTGGCAGTGGTTTTTTTGATGCCATTACCCAAGACCCCGTGTTATGCAAAGTGAAACTGATAGCCGAGCCGTGGGATATTGGCCCTGGCGGTTATCAATTAGGTAACTATCCAGTAGCGTTTAGTGAGTGGAATGACCGATACCGTGATGCTATGCGCCGATTTTGGCGCGGTGACAGTGGTATGCTCCCTGAGTTTGCCAAACGTTTTCATGGCTCAAGTGATTTTTTTGAGCACAATGGCCGTGGTCCTTCAGCCAGTATCAATTTTATTACCAGTCATGATGGCTTTACCTTACATGATTTAGTGAGTTATCAGCAACGACATAACTTAGCTAACGGCGAAGAAAATCGCGACGGACACCAAGAAAATTGCAGTGATAATTATGGTGTAGAAGGCGAAACAAATGACGCAGAAATCAACGCCATTCGTGATCGTCAGAAACGTAATTTACTCACTTGTTTATTGTTATCCCAGGGAGTACCAATGCTGCTTGCAGGTGATGAGTCGGGCCAAAGTCAACAAGGAAACAATAATGCTTATTGTCAGGACAACCCAATAGGCTGGTTTGATTGGGATGTGATTGATTGGTCATTGGTGAGTTACACATCGCAATTAATCAACTTACGCAAACGCTTTCCTATGTTATGCCATCAGGCGTTTATTCATAAACCTGAAGCGCTCTTTGACAACGGCTTAGCTTGGTTTAATCGCCAAGGTGAAGTGATGACTAAATCTCACTGGTGCGAACATCATACTCGCACACTCAGTGTCATTATTACTGGTAATTTAGGCCATGCTGATATCGGCGCAGGGCCTGAAAGCACTGAAGCATTATTGTTACTCATCAATGTAGATTATCAATCCCATACATTCACCTTACCGCAACTCGCTCACCTTAAGCATTGGCACTGTTTAATACACACCCAATCCTCTGAGCCAGCCGTTGATAACAATCAACAAGTGAAGCTAATCGATCGCAGTTTAATGTTATTTCATACCGAATTTACCAAGGAGTGATGGATGACCACAGCTAAAGAAAGTGCCAATGAAAAGAAAGCCTCTACGCCACACAAAAAACCAGTTAAAAAGACCAAGGTAAAAGCCGATCCTATTGTGGAGCCTGTGGTCCCAGCAGACACTTGTGAACCCTGTGATACCTTAGGTGCATCACTTGCGCGGCATATTCGTTACGGTTTATGCCGTGATGATCATGAACCTGAAGAACTATTCACCGCCGTGGGTGAAAGTGTAAAAGAACAAATGTTAGATGACTGGCGGCAAACGCGGATTAAAGACAACCAATACCAGCAAAAGCAAGTGGCTTACTTATCGCTTGAGTTTTTAATGGGCCGAGCGTTAGGCAATGCCTTATTGAGTTTAAATTTAACCGACGAAGCTAAAGCAGTATTAACCGATTACGCAACAAACCTAGAAGATATTGAGCAAGTCGAACATGATGCAGGTCTAGGTAATGGTGGCTTAGGGCGTTTGGCCGCTTGCTTTTTAGACAGTTGTGCCAGCCTGGATTTATCGGTAACAGGTTATGGTATTCGCTATCAATATGGCATGTTTATGCAAAAAATTGTCGACGGTTATCAAATTGAACAACCCGATCGTTGGTTACGTCATGGTAATCCATGGGAAGTCAGGATTGCTCATAAAATTGTCACTGTGCCTTTTTTTGGTCATACCGAAAACTATGTGGATAAACACGGACGCCGGCACCATGTATGGACAGACACCCAAAATGTATTAGCCGTACCTTATGACGTGCCCATTCCTGGCTTTAATAATGGCAGGATCAATACGTTACGGTTATGGAAAGCAGAAGCAAACGATGAGTTTGACTTAGCTGAATTTAATGACGGCGATTACGCTGAAGCGGTTGCCACCAAAAATTTAGCCGAACAGATCACCATGGTGCTGTATCCAAACGATGCAAGCGTAAATGGTAAAGAGCTAAGATTAAGACAGCAGTATTTTTTATCATCGGCCAGTTTACAAGATTTGTTAGCCCGTTATGTTGCCAAGTTTGGCAAAGATTTCAGCCAATTTAGCCAACATAATGTATTACAGCTCAATGATACACACCCCAGCATTGCGGTACCTGAACTCATGCGACTATTGCTTGATCAATATGAACTCACATGGGATGAAGCTTGGGCGGTGACCAGTCAGTCTATGGCTTATACTAACCACACATTGTTACCTGAAGCGTTAGAGCGTTGGTCGGTACCAATGATGAAATACATGTTGCCACGTATTGTTGAAATCATTTTCGAAATCAACTCACGCTATCTTGAAGTTGTAGCACATCATTGGCCAGGAAACATTGAAAAATTGACTAATATGTCAATTATTGAAGAAGGCCCAGAACAGCATATCAGAATGGCATACCTTGCCATCGTAGCGAGCTTCTCGGTTAATGGCGTTGCTGGTTTGCATACTCAATTATTAAAAGACGGGCTCTTTAGTGATTTTTATCAATTATGGCCAGAAAAATTTAATAATAAAACCAATGGTGTTACGCCTCGACGTTGGCTTGCTTATTGTAATCCAAAGCTAGCAAGCTTAATTACTCGCCGTTTAGGTAAAGAGTGGATCACCGACTTATCACGCCTTGCTGCATTAAATGCTTTCACCAGTGATAAAGCGTTTGTGAAGGAATGGGCTGAAGTTAAGCTCGCCAATAAACAAGTGTTAAGTGAGTTTGTTGAACAAGAATGCGGGGTTAATTTCGACCCAAGCATGATGTTTGATGTGCAGGTAAAACGCATACACGAATACAAGCGCCAACTGCTGAATATTTTGCATGTGATTTATTTGTACCGTCGTATTTTAAATGGTGACACCGAAGGCATGGTACCACGCTGTGTATTAATCGGTGGTAAAGCGGCCCCTGGTTATGCCATGGCAAAACAAATCATCAAATTAGCCAATAATGTTGCCCATATGGTCAACTCAGATCCATTAGTCACCCCCTATCTTCGCATGGCATTTTTACCAAACTATAATGTCAGTGCAATGGAGAAAATTTGCCCTGGTACTGATTTGTCTGAGCAAATCTCTACAGCAGGTAAAGAAGCCTCGGGCACAGGTAATATGAAATTTATGATGAATGGTGCATTGACCATTGGTACGTTAGATGGTGCAAATATTGAGATGCTAGAAGAGGTTGGCAATGAAAACTTCTTCCTGTTTGGTTTAAATGCTGATCAGGTTGCACAAACCAAGGTTAATTATCAACCACAACAAATAATAGCCCAATCAGAAGCACTAAGCGGGGTATTGAGCATGCTTAAAAGTGGTCACTTTAATTTGGTTGAGCCGGGTATCTTTGATCATATTATTGCCTCAATTACCGACCCGTATGATCAATGGATGACGGCAGCAGATTTTGAGAGTTATCGCATTGCACAAGAAAAAGTCGCGCAAACTTATTTAGACCAGGACACCTGGCAAAAAATCAGTATCAGAAACAGTGCCGCCAGTGGCCGTTTCTCTAGTGATAACACCATAGCGGGCTACCGCGACGATATCTGGATGAAAAAGTAACTGCAAACCTGCGGTGTTCGCACCGCAAAATATGCACAGTAAACGTGGATATATGCTTAATAATCGTGGCTTTGATTAAAGCCGAATGGAGTCTGTTTATGAGTAATGTTCGTTATATTAGTAATTTAACCCGTGATACCTATGCAATTATTCTTGCTGGTGGCCGTGGTTCGCGTTTGTATGAGTTAACCGATTGGCGTGCAAAACCTGCATTGTACTTTGGGGGTAAATTTCGAATTATCGATTTCCCGCTTTCAAACTGTATCAATTCAGGTATTCGACGTGTGGGTGTGGTCACACAATACAAATCTCACTCACTAATACGGCATATCACTCGTGGTTGGGGCCACTTTAAAAAAGAACTGGGTGAATCAGTAGAGATATTACCGGCTTCACAACAAACATCAGGTAATTGGTATCAAGGAACAGCCGATGCCGTGTTTCAGAATATTGATATTATTCGTCATGAAATACCTAAGTATGTGATGATTTTATCAGGGGATCACGTTTATCGAATGGACTACGCTGGTTTACTGGCTGCACATGCTGAGTCAGGTGCTGACATGACTGTTTGCTGTTTAGAAACGCCCATTTCTGAAGCTGCTGGGGCTTTTGGGGTGATGGAAGTAGACGAAAATATGCGGGTGATTGGTTTTCAAGAAAAACCTGAACACCCCAAACCAACGCCTAATGATCCTGAAAAGTGCTTAGCATCGATGGGGAATTATGTCTTCAATACTAAGTTTCTGTTTGATCAATTAAAAAAAGATGCCGACAACGTCGCCTCCGATCGCGATTTTGGTAAAGACATTATTCCGTCCATTATTGAGCAGTTTAATGTATTTGCTTTTCCCTTTACCAGTGCCGTACCAGACCAACCTGCATACTGGCGAGATGTGGGTACCCTTGACTCATTTTTCCAGGCGAATATGGAGTTATTGTCACCTACGCCACAGCTGAACTTATATGATGCTAAATGGCCTATTTGGACTTATCAGGAACAATTGCCACCGGCAAAATTTGTATTTGATGATGACGATCGCCGTGGTATGGCTGTTGACTCAATTGTGTCAGGCGGTTGTATTATTTCTGGTGCAAAAGTGAAACGCAGCGTATTGTTTGACGAAGTGCGAGTATGTTCTTACTCATCCGTTAAAGATTCAGTACTGCTTCCTGACGTTGTGGTATTAAAGAATTGCAACATTCAAAATGCGATTATTGACCGAGGCTGTATCATTCCTGAGGGCACCTTCATTGGGCATAGTAGAGAGCACGATATCGCTCGGGGATTTAGAGTGTCAGAGAAAGGTATCACCTTGGTCACTCGTAAAATGTTAGGTTTACCTGAAGGTTACTAATAAGGACCCCTGAATGACCCAAGAAAATGTCAACCGCGTTTTGCTGGTGGCAGCAGAAAACGACGCATTGTATGGGGCGAAAGTTGGCGGTATGGCGGATGTTATCCGCGATCTACCGCCTGCATTAGCACAATGCGGTGTCACTGCTGATGTCGCAATGCCAAATTATGGTTTTTTAGCTGCTCACTATCATGCAAAACATTTTGCTAATATTTCATTAGACTTTGCTGGTTCAAAACACATCGTTAAAGTGTTTTGCATGCCAAGACCCACACATAAATCAGATATTTCTGCCATTTACAGTATGACAGATGCCGATTTACAGCCACAGCAGCTGCAAACTAATCCGCCGATGGTGTATTTATTTGACCATCCATACTTTAACCATAATGGCCAAGTCTACTGTAATGGAAGTCATGATCGTCCATTTGCCGAAGATGCAACCAAATTTGCCTTGTTTTCGCTCAGTGTTGCTACGTGTCTAGTCGACAATATTTTACCGCGTTACGCAGTGCTTCATTTACATGATTGGCATGCAGCTATGGTGGCTATGTTAAGGAAATGTGTCGATTATTTTGACAGCCTTAATCGCATGGTGTGTATTTACACCATTCATAATCTAGCCTTACAAGGTGTTCGGCCTTTTAGTGGCGATCATTCATCGTTTCAAGCTTGGTTTCCGCAATATGCTCATCAGCTTAAACCGGTTGCTAACCAAAGTATCTACGATCCGCGTTATTCTAATTGCATTAACCCGATGCGAATGGGGATTGTGCTTAGTGATAAGGTGCATTTGGTGTCACCGACATATGCCCAAGAAGTGTTATCTGCGTCCGATCATCAAAAGGGCTTTTTTGGCGGAGAAGGTTTAGAGGCTGATTTGGCGGTTAAAGCTGAGCATCAGCAATTAATCGGTATTATTAATGGCTGTGTGTATGATGACAATCAACATGGGGTGACGGAAGAGCTTGATAATAGCGTGATGGGTTTACTGACGCTGGCTGAAAATGCCGTATTATCATGGCAAGCAAAAGTCGACCATATGACGGCGTTAGATAGCATTGCACTAGCACGCATTGCACAATTAAAAATGGTCAATAGTCTGACCATAAAGGATACACTAGCACCTTTTTTAATCACGTCAGTCGGGCGATTAACAGAGCAAAAAGTGTTGTTATTACTCCAGCCTTATGACAGTCCAAATGGCCAATCTGATATCACCGTACTTGAAGCATTGCTGCAAGCGTTAAAACAACAACATCCTAATGGTGTATTATTGTTGTTAGGCAGTGGTGATGAACAGATTGCTAAGGATTTGCAAACGGTCGCAGCCCGATTTGATAATCTAGTATTTATGCACGGTTACGACGAATTATTGTCTGATCGTTTATATCAACAAGGGGACTTGTTTTTAATGCCAAGTTCATTTGAGCCTTGTGGTATTAGCCAAATGCTAGCGATGAGAGAAGGGCAGCCATGTTTAGTGCACGCGGTCGGTGGGCTTAAAGACACGATTGAAGATAACATCAGTGGTTGGGCATTCACTGGTGCATCATTGCCAGAACAAAGTGAAGCATTGGTTGAGCGCTTCAAGCAAGTAATAGCATTGCACGGCAGCCCAGCATGGCGCAAAGTGGCAAACAACGCGGCAAAACAGCGTTTCACTTGGGACAGTGTGGCTAAAGACTATATTGAAAAACTCTATCAGTTCTAACGCTTGTTGTTATCACTAAGATGGCGAGTGAGAGAACTGAAACTTAACCCACTCATCCGTTAAATAAAAGCACCGACTTATCGGTGCTTTTTTGTTTGCTTACTAAATCCGTAATGCGGGTTTAGTAAGTATAACGAAGATCTAAGTAGTAATATCCGCCATTAAAACCAAAAGGTGTATTAGTTAACGGATAAATGAAAATACCATTGAAGTTATTATCCTCAGGGCGTTTTTCTGGATAAACATCAAACAGGTTTTGTACGCCTAGGGTAACAGCCAATGAATCAGTCGCTTGGTAACGCGTGCTAATGTCAGTGACCCACTTGTCATCGTACTCAACTTCACTTGATGAATAACCCACGGTGTATTTACCGAAATAGCTGAAGCGCAAGTTAGTGGTAAAGTCATCATATCGATGAGTAAAACCAATATTACCTGTGTTTTTAGGTGTCGCTTCAGTCATACGGATAACTTCAATACGATCAAATAATTCATCTTCTAATCCATTAAGGATAGACGGGAGGTTTATTGATTCTATTTTGGTTTTTTTGTATGAATAAGCAAGGTTTGCGCTTACATCACCAAACTGACCTAGGTCAAACTCTTGGGTCATGACTAAATCAACGCCTTGAGTTTCAGTGTCTACCGCATTCATAAAGAAACGCGCTGAGTCTGCATTGGTACCGGCTAAGGCTTCAGCAATAACCGGTGAACTTTCTTGGTCTACCGAACCCGATAAAATGATACGGTCATCAACATTAATTTGATAGGCATCTAGGGTCGCAGTAAAGCCATTTTCTCCGTTATACACTAAACCTGCACTGAAGGAATTTGAGATCTCTGCTTTAAGATCTGGGATATTTAATGCATCCTTGATGGGGGATAACTGGTTAAATGTACCCGATTCACGAGGTACAAACTCACCCGTGACTGGATCAGGATCAAAGAAGGTTGATACGTTTGTAAAATAGAGTTGCTGTACGCTCGGTGCACGGAAACCCGTGTCGGTTGTTAAACGTAAAGCGACATTGTCAGTAATATTGTAACGACCCGACAGCTTCCAACTGGTGTTACTCCCGAAATCTGAATAATCTTCGTATCTTACTGCGGCAGCCCAATAAAACTCATTGGTTAGTTGGTTTTCAAGTTCGATGTAGATACCGGTATTAGTTCGGTCTTCATCGACTTCAGATTCTTTCGTAAAACCACCAAAGCCCTGGCTACCACCGGCTTTATCTTCATAATCACCTTGAATGTATGATTCTTCTTGGCCTGCTTCAATTTGATAGCCACTTTCGCGGAAAGTAAAACCGGTTGCGACCATGATTTCTGAGTCATTGTAAAAATCATAATAGGTAGAGGCATCAAGGTTGAGGTTCAATTCACTATTAGACAGCGTGCCGGCATAAAAATCTGTTGGGCTAGTCGGTCCTAAAGAAGCATTAATGGTATTTTCAACATGGTATTCAAAGCTATTGCTACCATAACCGGCAGAGGCATCTATGTTCCATTTACCAATTTCAGCGTCATAACCAACCACGAATGAATAATCGAGGATTTCAGGGCTAATTTGCGGTAAATAACCGTCAGGGTACACTTCAATAATGTTACGAGAGTCTAATGCTCGACGGTAAAAAGCTCCTGAGGTAGATTCACGTTGGCTTACACCACCAAAAGCATAGACTTTACTGGTGTCGTTAATGGCTTGTTCAGCATTAACAAATAAACCATAGTTTTCATAGTCGCTATCGCCAACGTGGTGGTTTTGGCGATCAAAGGTTTCTTCGCGTGGATCTAAACTACCATCTGCTAACGTTGGGTATTGTTGACGGCTATCAAGACCTGCACGGTTAGTTGCATTCTTTTGATGCGCTTCTAAAGAAAGATTCACAAAGCCATCGTCACTGAAGCTAAAACCTTGGTTTACACCGACACGCACTTGTTCGCCGTCGCCTTCATAAGTTTGGCCAATTTGGGTTGAAATACTGCCGCCTTCGTCGCTGTCTTTGAGTACAACGTTAATGACACCGGCAATAGCGTCTGAGCCATATAATGCAGAAGCACCGTCGCGTAAAATTTCAATACGTTTAATCGCAGTCATTGGAATGGCATTTAAGTCAACGTTTGACGAGCCTTTACCCACAGTACCTGATAAATGCACCAGTGCTGAACCATGGCGGCGCTTACCGTTCACTAACACTAGAGTATGGTCAGGTGACATACCACGAAGACTGGCAGGACGTACTGCATCGCTTCCATCAGTGATTGATGAAAACGGTACGCTGTAACTTGGCGCGGCAAACTGAAGGGCTTTTGCGGTTTCAGTAATGCCTGTCGCTTCAAGTTGCTCAGAGGTAATAATGTCCACTGGTGTAGGGCTGTCAGTTGCTGTGCGCAACGCAATACGTGAACCGATCACTTGAATACGCTCTACATTTTCACCTTCTTCAGCAGCATAAGCTGTCGGTGTGCTGATACTGGCTACAACGGCCAAACTGACGAGACTTTTATACATTTAGTCATCCTGCTTTAACGTTATGGTAATTTTTATAACATTATAGAGCATTTTTATCGCTCAATAGATCAGTTTAATCTATTGTCAATTAGTTTAAAGAGGCATAACTAATGACACACTGATATAGTGAAATTTACTCATACAAACAACATGTTAATAGATTGTTTAAAACAAATAGAAAACGCCCGTTTTATTAACGGGCGTTTAACATTGGCGCTTTGGCGATGGATTAAATGTGTTGAGGTTAGTTTGGCAAACTTGCTTGATGAGCGCTAATAAATAGAGTCATTGCTTGTTCTGCACGTTGTTGCGCACTTTCCCAGGTATCAGTCACATTCATCGTTTCTACTACTTCGTAATAGCACTTAATTTTAGGTTCTGTTCCCGAGGGTCTAACAATGACGCGAGCGCCATTTTCTAAGCAATAAATTAAAACATCGCTTTTAGGTAAATCGATAACTGCAGTCGCGCCATTAGCAAAGGTGCGTAGCGACTGGCTTAAATCATCACATGACAGCACAGCATAATCGGCAATGGTTGTTGGTGGGTATTGGCGTAAGTGTTCGCCTATATTAGGTGTATCTGGTTTTAGGGCTATACTCACTTGAGCATTAAGGTGAAAGCCATGTTGACGATATATTTGTTCTAATTTATCCCATACGGTTTGACCTTTTTCGGTTAATTCTGCGCAAAGTTGGGCAAATGCCACTAACGCTGACAAGCCGTCTTTGTCCCACACCATACTTCCTACGGTATAACCAAGCGCCTCTTCATAAGCGAACAAGAATTGATTGTCAGCTTCGCATTTGTTAATCCCAATATTCATTAACCATTTAAAGCCGGTAAGGGTGGTGTAACAGCTTGCATGTAACGACTGAGCCACTTTAGACAATAAGCTAGAAGACACAATCGTGGTACCCACCAACCGTTGATGTGCTGGCGCATGAGTTAATAAATATTCACCAAGTAATACTCCGACTTGATCGCCCGTGAGCATTTTATAGTTATTACCTGCCGTTCTAACCGCTACTGCAAAGCGATCAGCATCTGGATCATTGGCACAAGCTAGCATTGTTTGATGCTTTTTAGCTTCAGCAATGACTAAATCCATCGCACCTTTTTCTTCTGGGTTCGGGAAATTGACTGTAGGGAAGTCACCGTCGGGTTCGCGCTGCGCAGCAACAGAATACACCTGTTTAAAGCCTGCATCGTGTAATACTGCTTCAGCCATATTAGCCCCAACGCCATGCATGGCGGTATAGGCTAGACTGACGCCTTTGGGATCTGCATGTTGTTGTAACTCACTGGCACTTTGAACGCCTTGACGATAGGTTTGATAAAAATCATCTTTAAGCCATATGAGTTTGTCTTGTGCTTTGGCGGCACTGAGCTCCATAAATGGAATAGCTTGGGTTGCTGCCTGTGTAATTCTGGCTGCAATACCTGAGTCGTGCGGTGGAATAATCTGTGCGCCATTTTCCCAATACACTTTATAACCATTGTATTGTGGTGGGTTATGGCTTGCAGTAATCACTATACCTGCAGCAGCATTAAAGTGTTTTACACCAAATGCCACTAATGGGGTTGCTGCTACTTGTGTAGTTAAGCGGACGGTAATTCCCATTGCGGTGAGTACGCTGGCAGCATCATGAGCAAAAACGTAAGAATCATGACGGCCGTCATAGCCAATGATGACACCTCGGGTGGCAGCATAACTAATTTGAGATATCAAATATGCACCTAACCCGGCAGTGGTTTGCCTTACAACCAAGCGATTCATGGCCATTGGCCCCGGGCCAACGATACCACGTAGTCCAGCGGTACCAAACGACAAGCGGCCAGAAAACATGGTCGTTAACGCTGTTTCGTCTTGGTTGTCGAGTAATGTTTGTAATTGAGCTTGAGTGCTAGGATCTGGGTCTTGTTGTAACCATTGGTTAACTTGATGTTGTAAGTGAATATTCATGATCAACCTCATTGATAATCATATGCAAACGCTATATTAACAGTAGAAAAATTACCGCATAAGAACAAGTTAAATTGTGTAATACCTGCAGTAAATAGCCCTAATCTGACAAATTGCTCCCCAAGCGTTGAGTGCTGTGGTTTTGGTTATACATTGGCCAAATAAAAACGCGCAGTGCAGGGCATTACGCGTTTTTAATGATTTGAGTGAGTTAAACTCAATATAGGTTTAGTTAATCTTTTGGAAAATTCTGCGGGAAGAAAGCCCGTTTAGCTTCATCATCAAACTCACCTTTAAAGGCGATATCTTTACCAATATTGCGTGCCACTTCGACAGCCGGGCGGGCGCTTATACGATTAAACCAACCTTGTAGATGAGGGTACGGTGCTAAACCTTCTTCGCCTAATACTACCGCTGCTTTATCAATCCAGCCCCATGCCGATACGTCTGCAATGGTATATTCGTCACCTACTAGGTATTCACGCCCAGCTAAGTGATTGTTTAGCAGCTCATAATGGCGTTGTGCTTCACGTAAATAACGGTTGGTTGCATAGGCGATTTTTTCAGGTGCATGATGTCTAAAATGAACAGATTGACCAGAAAAAGGACCTAATCCTGTGGCGATAAACATTAACCAAGACAATAACTCACCACGGTCCTGCACTTTGCCTTGTAACTTACCCGATTTTTCTGCCAAGTATAATAAAATGGCATTCGAGTCGAACACTCTAACACCATTATCATCAATGGCAGGCGTCTTTGCATTCGGGTTAATCGCTTTAAACTCAGCAGTATGTTGCTCACCTTTAAGGGTATCTACAGGCACGAGTTCAAATGGTAAATCGGTTTCAGCGAGGAACAACGCGACTTTCATTGGATTAGGGCCAGGGTGAAAATAAAACTTAAGCATGGATAACTCCTTTTTTGTTTAGGGGCTATTAAAACAGGTTTTGAGCGATCACTCAATATGTATCTAAACAAATGGTCATTTTGTGATTAAGGTGTCGTTTTCCTGTTATTCGTTATAACATTGTTTGTTTATAAGTGATGACTCAGCAAGCGTTTAACTGGGCTTAAACAAGGCGGATAACTGAATGAAGAGTGGCTCACTTTGACGTTATGCTTGCCTGCTCCAACCGTTTTCACTAAATAGATTCACCAAGAGGATGTAAATGGTTCAAGCGTTCGAAACTCAATTCATTGCGTTCATTAAAGCTGAAATGCATCAAGATTTAGCCCATGATCTTAATCATGTGCTTAGAGTGGTTAACACCGCTAAATCGTTATGTTTGAGTGAAGGAGCTGTGATAGAAGTGGTATTGCCAGCTGCTTATTTACACGATTGCTTCTCATTTGCTAAACATCATCCAGACAGGCCGAAAAGCTCACAGATTGCAGCAGATAAAGCAATTGAGTTTTTGCGCAGTATTCACTATCCCACTGAGTTTTTATCGGCTATTCACCATGCGATAGTTGCCCACAGTTATAGTGCCAATATTGATGCTAAAAGTGTCGAAGCCCAAATAGTGCAAGATGCCGACAGGCTTGATTCATTAGGCGCTATCGGTATTGCAAGATGTCTTCAAGTCAGCACCAGCCTTGGGGTGAGTTTATATAGCCTAGATGACCCATTTTGTATAAATAGACAAGCTAATGATCGCAGATACGCCATTGATCACTTCTACACTAAGCTATTAACACTCGAAGAGACGATGCATACCCCATCAGCAAAGATTGAAGCTAAAAAAAGAACCGAGTTCATGAGAACCTTTTTAGCCCAGTTAAACACTGAGCTATAGGTTTTTATTGATCAATGACGCTATTTAACTTGTTAATATCAAGAGGATCAATGATTTATTGCTTGTTTAGGCTAGCCAGCAAGGGCAGGATTTTACTGACTTTATCAAAGCTTTCTTGATATTCTGCTTTTGCATCAGAATCAGCCACAATACCACCGCCGGCCCAACAATAAATGCGGTTTTGCTCGGTCACTAAGGTGCGAATGGTAATGCTGGTGTCCATATTGCCGTCCTGGCTAATGTAACCAATACTGCCACAATAAAGATTACGTCTTGAAGGTTCTAACTCTTCAATAATTTGCATGGCGCGTATTTTTGGTGCACCAGTAATTGAACCACCCGGAAAGGCGGCTTGCAGTAAATCAAAGGCATTATGATCGGCCGCCAGTGTGGCCGTTATCGTGCTCACTAAATGGTGCACCGCAGGAAAACTCTCAATGGCAAATAACGTCGGTACTTTAACACTGCCGGGGGCGGCAACTTTACCGATGTCATTACGCAATAAATCCACAATCATGACATTTTCAGCGCGATCTTTTTCCGATGTGCTTAATGTTTTGGCTGCAAGTTTATCCAGTATGGGATCTGCACTTCGCGGTATAGTGCCTTTAATGGGTTTGGTTTCGATGTCATGATGTTGTAACCGTATAAAACGCTCTGGCGATATCGATAACACACAATGCTCAGGTAAACGCATAAATGCTGAAAAGGGCGCTTGGTTAGCATGCGACAATGCACAATAAGCTTGCCATTCGTCGCCTTGATATTGTGCTTCAAAACGCTGCGTTAAGTTGATTTGATAGCAATCTCCGCTAAGTAAATACTGCTGTACCTGAGCAAACTTTTGCTGGTATAGCTGCTCAGTGAGTTGGTTTTGCCATGCAGAGGTTAAGCTAAAGTCCTGGATGGCAATTTGAGACAATTTATTGATGTTAGACTGAGATTCGATTTTTGATTGAATTAAATTCACTTCATATTCGAGTGCGACCTTCCCGTTATAATGATAAGCATACCAAGACTTGTCTGCATAATTGTAAAGTAAGCAGAAATCATAAAACCCGATAACCATTTCTTGTAGATGAATATCTTTGTTGGCTGCTTTTGGCAATTTTTCTATGCTTCGACCTAAATCATAACCCCATGCACCGATGGCACCTACACTAAAAGGGGGCTCACACACTTGCTTAATTGGATAAAGCAAAGTGTGAATGCGGGCTAAATTTTCAAGGGGCGACAGCGAAGTCGACGGCGTGATATTGAGTGGCACAATATCTTGATGAATCGGTTTAAATTGGCACAAACCCTCATCGCTCGTTAATGTCGCAATAGGGTTAAAGGCAATAATATCGAATTTTGCATCTGGATGAATGGCATTGGCTGAGTCGAGTAATATGGCCCAGGGTTTATCACTAAATAGTGCAAACAGTTGTTTAGTATCAATTTCCCAGTCTAATTTTTGCCCGTAGAGTGCGTTTTTTGCCCGCGCAAACATCGATAACCCTTATCTAAAAATGTGATGTAGCCCAAAAAGGATGGAAAGAGTATCATATTGGTCTAAATAGTTAACCTCGTTTGGTTGTCGTTTAATGACGCGTGATTGAGTCAGTTAATAATAACGAGATGATGACCCAAACGTTTCTGTTGATAAAGATAATAATGTTAGGCCGCAATGGCTGCTGGAGCGCCCCATATGTCGAGCAATACCCCTACAACTATTTCCAATACTCCTGTTGTAATTAAACAGGCCGACTTTATTGAAAGTATCGCTGATTCACTGCAATACATTTCTTACTATCATCCTAAAGATTTTGTTGATGCGATGTACAATGCCTATAAGCGTGAACAAAGTGCAGCGGCTAAAGATGCAATAGCGCAAATCTTAATTAACTCGCGCATGTCAGCAGAAGGGAAGCGTCCACTGTGTCAAGATACGGGTATTGTGACCACATTTGTTAAAATTGGTATGTCGGTTCAATGGGACAAAACCGATATGACAGTTCAAGAAATGGTCGATGAAGGTGTTCGTCGCGCTTACACTAATCCAGATAACCCGCTTCGTGCGTCAATTGTGGCGGACCCTGCTGGCACGCGTAAAAATACCAAAGACAACACCCCATCGGTTGTACACATTGACATGGTTGCGGGTAATCAAGTTGAAGTGATGATCGCAGCTAAAGGCGGCGGATCAGAAAACAAATCTAAAATGGCAATGTTAAACCCATCAGATGATATTGCAGCATGGGTAGAAAAAACCTTACCAACAATGGGCGCGGGCTGGTGTCCACCGGGTATGCTTGGTATAGGCATTGGCGGCACGGCGGAAAAAGCCGCGGTAATGGCCAAAGAGTCGTTAATGGACCCGGTTGATATTCACGAATTAATGGCCCGCGGAGCAGAAACAACTGAAGAGAAGTTACGTGTAGATATTTTTGAGCGCGCTAACAACCTCGGTATCGGTGCGCAAGGTTTAGGTGGTTTAACAACCGTATTAGACATTAAAATCAAATCAGCGCCAACTCATGCAGCCTCTAAGCCTGTCGTGATGATCCCAAATTGCGCGGCAACTCGCCATGTGCATTTTCATTTAGACGGTACAGGCCCAGTTGATTTAGCGCCACCATCATTATCTGATTGGCCTGAAATCACGCGCGAAGCAGGCGAGAACACTCACCGTGTAAATCTAGATAACATCACTCAAGCTGAAATCGAAACTTGGAAGAGCGGTGATACCTTATTACTTAACGGTAAAATGTTAACCGGTCGTGATGCGGCGCATAAACGTATTCAATCGCTATTAGATTCTGGTGAAGGTTTGCCTGAAGGCGTCGACTTTACCGGTAAGTTCATTTACTACGTCGGCCCTGTTGATCCGGTTCGCGATGAAGTGGTTGGCCCTGCAGGCCCAACAACAGCAACCCGTATGGATAAATTCACCGACATGATGTTAGACAAAACCGGTCTAATGGGCATGATTGGTAAATCTGAGCGTGGTCCTGAAACCGTAGCCTCAATCAAAAAGCACAAAGCTGTTTATTTGATGGCAGTGGGCGGCGCGGCTTATTTAGTGTCTAAAGCCATTAAAAAAGCCCGTGTAGTGGCATTTGAAGACTTGGGAATGGAAGCCATTTACGAGTTTGAAGTTCAAGATATGCCGGTTACCGTTGCTGTAGATTCTAATGGCGTTAACGCTCACGAGACTGGCCCTGCAATATGGAAAGTCAATATTGCTAATAGTAAAGCCAAGTAATACCTAATATTTGACTGTTAAAACATCGACAAACTTGTTAAACAGCAAGATGTCAATGTGATAAGACGCTCAGGTTTACAGCTTTTTACAAAAGGCCTGTTGCCTGAGCGTTTTGCTTTCGCTAGTCTGCAATACATCTTTATCGTAAGCCATGCACAACACGGCTCACAATCACTACTAAAACAACTGAGACTCTATAACAATGAAAAAGTCCTCTGTATTATTTGCACTGGTTGCCGCCGGAATGGCAACGTCAGTGATAGCGGCTGAGCCCACACCTTTTAATGTGCAGCAATTAGTTAATTTGAATAAAGTGCATTCAGCCGCCGTGTCAAACGATGGCAAAAGCCTTGTTTATGGCGTCAAAGTGATTGATGACCAAGGTGAAGCCAGTTCTGATCTGTATTTACTCGATTTAACTAATAAAAATGCTCAGCCTAAGCAGTTAACCGCTGTGGCAGGAACTGAGCATGATGTGAGTTTTTCTGCCGACAATAAATCGATTTATTTCCTTGCAAGCCGCACAGGTAGCAGTCAGTTATATCAGTTAGCCCTCAATGGTGGCGAAGCCATCGCGGTCACTGATTTACCATTAGACATAAATGGCTATAAATTGTCGCAAGATGGCAAACAAGTTGTCATGACCATGCGCGTGTTCCCTGAATGCAAGGACTTAGCCTGTTCTAAAGACAAGTTCACTGCCATTGATGAAAGCAAAACCTCAGGTCGTGAATACAAGCAGTTAATGGTTCGTCACTGGGATACCTGGGAAGACCATGCCCGTAACCATTTATTTGTTGCACAATTAAACGGTAAAAAAATCACTGAGCCTACTAACGTTACCGCTAATCGTGATACTGAAACGCCACCAAAGCCATTTTCGGGTATGGAAGAAGTCACTTTTACGCCGGACGGTAAATACGTAGTGTATAGCGCTAAAGCACCAAGTCGCGATCAAGCTTGGACCACTAACTACGATTTATGGCAAGTGCCTGTTACCGGTGGCGAAACGCTTAACTTAACTGAAGCGAACACTGCATGGGATTCACAACCAACGTTTTCTGCTGATGGTCGCTATTTAGCGTATTTAGCCATGACCAAGCCAGGTTATGAAGCAGACCGTTACCGTATCATGTTACGAGACAATGTAACCGGCCAAGAAAAAGAAGTCGCGCCGCTGTGGGATCGCAGCCCTAATTCACTGACATTCAGTGCCGATGGCCGTACTCTGTACGTTACCGCACAAGATGTTGGGCAAGTGTCAATTTTTGAAGTTAACACCCAATTTGGTGATGTGCGTCCTATATATAATCAAGGCAGCAACAGTTTAATTGCTGTGACAAACAACCAATTAATTTTCAAAAAATCATCGTTAGTCGAGCCTGGTGACTTATTTAGCGTAACTTCAGAGGGCGAGCAACTTACACAGTTAACTGACGTCAACAAAGACAAACTGGCTAACATTAAATTTGGTGAGTATGAGCAGTTCAACTTTAAAGGGTGGAATGACGAAACCGTCCATGGCTACTGGATAAAACCAGCTAATTATGAAGAAGGGAAACAATACCCGATAGCCTATTTAGTGCATGGCGGCCCACAGGGGTCATTTGGTAATGGATTCAGTGGACGTTGGAATGCCCAGCTTTGGGCTGGTGCTGGCTATGGTGTAGTGATGGTCGACTTCCACGGTTCCACTGGGTATGGCCAAGCGTTTACTGATTCCATTGGTAAAGACTGGGGCGGAAAACCACTAGAAGATCTTAAAAAGGGCATGGCGGCAGTCACAGCGCAACAACCTTGGTTAGATGCTAATAATGCATGTGCATTAGGTGGTTCATACGGCGGTTACATGATGAACTGGTTCCAAGGCCAATGGAACGATGGTTTCAAGTGTCTTGTTAACCATGCGGGTCTTTTTGACATGCGCTCAATGTACTATGTAACAGAAGAGCTGTGGTTCCCTGAATATGAATTTGGCGGCTCATATGACAAAAACAAAGCATTATTTGAGAAGTTCAACCCAGTAAACTATGTTGAAAACTGGCAAACGCCAATGTTAGTCATCCACGGTGAAAAAGATTACCGCGTACCCTATGGTCAAGGCTTAGCGGCATACACTTATATGCAGCGTAATGGTATACCATCTGAATTGTTAGTGTTCCCTGATGAAAACCACTGGATTTTAAATCAAGATAACCTACAACAATGGTACAAAAATGTACTTGGTTGGATGGATCGCTGGACAGCAAAATAGCGAATACCATGAGGTAAATGGTTAACGTTAATACCACTAAAAATGGTATGACTCATTTAATAAGAGATGTCACTTTAGGTGGCATCTTTTTTTATGTCTAAGTTTACCTTAACGTTAGTATTTTTCATCATGGTTGTTTTGTGTTCAACATTGTGCTGTATGGCAAAGGTACAGATTTAAAATGAGATTTAATTCAACCATGCTGATTTGATTAATTAATCAACACTCCTTGCGCTTTAAAGCCATAAAAACACAGCAGACAGGCTAATTATGTAATAAAATTACGCACCACATCATCATGTCGATCCTGTGCGAATTGTCATTAAGATATTTCGGAGTAAATCGCATTAGCTTTTCTAAGGGAAAGTGGCATTGAAACAACAAAAAATCTCATTATGTAAATCGATATGTTTCAGCTACATTATCGCGCTCAGAATCGAGCGTTACAACAGGTAATATCAAGAGGGTTCAGTTAGTGGATTTTATGCTTTATATCAAGTTCTTCTTAGGACTGTTAGCGATTATCAATCCGGTAGGGTTATTACCTGTATTTGTCAGCTTGACGAGCCATCAAACTGAAGTAGAACGTCAGCATACCAATCGGGTGGCCAACTTTGCTGTGGTGGTCATTCTATTAGTGACCATGATTGCTGGCCAGCATATTTTAAGTATGTTCAGTATTTCACTGTCTGCATTTCGAATTGCCGGTGGCAGCTTGATTTGTATTATTGCGATGTCGATGTTGCAAGGTAAAATCAGTGAAGTTAAACGAAACCAAGAAGAAGACCGTGAGTCTTCTGGTATGGAATCAGTCGCGGTTGTACCTTTAGCGCTGCCTTTAATGGCAGGCCCGGGGGCCATTAGTTCGGTTATCGTATTTGCGGCAGAGCATAACCAAATGGTTAACTTCATCGGGATGTTTTTAACCATTGCCACTTTAGGTGTCGTGAGTTGGGGATTATTCCGCATGGCGCCTGTGTTATTTAAATTCTTAGGTAAAACGGGCATTAACGTGATTACTCGTCTGATGGGATTATTAATGCTGTCGTTAGGTATTGAAGTGATTTCAGCAGGTGTGAAAGGATTGTTTCCAACCTTGATTGGCTAGATTTTGCCTAAGTTGTCGAGCATTTGTGCAAACGTTTGATCGTCGGGTGATTTAGCTTGACCCGCTATCGGCATTTGCGTAAAGTACGCGACGATTAACATCACCGTTGTCTGTATCGTTATTCATACAAACGGTAATGATGGTTTACTGAATATTGTGCAAACGTGATTTTTTAACGGGTATTCAAGACGGTAAACTAAACAATATTTGGAATTAGGTACCTGTCGTATTTAACTCCGCAAAATTGGTGAGCTGGCTGAGTGGCTGAAGGCGCACGCCTGGAAAGTGTGTTTAGGTTAATCCCTAACGAGAGTTCGAATCTCTCGCTCACCGCCAAATATGAAAAAAGACGTCTTCGGACGTCTTTTTTCATTTCCGAACGGTTATTTATAAGCGTTTTTCACTTGAGCCTTGAGTGAATGCTATACTGATGCCACGCGATTATTTGTTCTATTATTGAGTACTCATTTCATGCCATTTTCGACACTTGGATTACGCGACACTATTGTCAAAGCCTTAGCTGAAGTGGGTTACAGTAACCCAACGCCAATTCAACAACAAACCATTCCGGTGATTTTACAAGGTAAAAACTTGCTTGCCGCCGCGCAAACCGGTACCGGTAAAACCGCCAGTTTTGTGCTGCCAATTTTAGAGCGTTTAGCCGACACTCAAACTGAGCGCAAAAAACGTATTCGCGCCCTAATTTTAACGCCTACTCGTGAGCTTGCCGTGCAGGTGCAAAGTAATATTGTGGCGTATGCTAAACATGTGGGTGTGTCATCATTTGTGATTTACGGTGGTGTAGATGACAAACCACAAAAACAGGCGTTAATAGATGGTGTTGACATTTTAGTCGCCACGCCAGGACGTTTACTTGATTTATACACCCAGCGTGCAGTGCACTTTGACGAGCTTGAAGTATTAGTGCTTGATGAAGCTGACCGCATGTTAGACATGGGCTTTATTGAAGACATCAATAAAATCATCGATAAGCTCCCATCCGAGCGTCAAAGCTTGTTGTTTTCAGCAACGTTATCTAATCAAGTCCGTGCTTTGGCTAAAACCGCCATTCACCGCCCGGTTGAAATTTCGGTGATTGCCGATAAAAGTTCAGCGCCAAAGATTTCTCAATGGTTGACCACAGTCGATAAAGATAAAAAATCGGCGTTATTAAGCCATTTGATCAACACCCAAGCTTGGGATCAAGCGCTTATTTTTATTGAAACCAAACAAGGCGCTGCCAAGTTAGTCAGTCAGCTCGAAAAACGCGACATTGAGGCAGAATGCATTCACAGTGGCCGCAGCCAGCCAGTACGTGAACAAATTTTAGCGGATTTTAAATCGGGGAAGATTAAGTATCTTGTGGCAACAGGCATAGCGTCTCGTGGTATCGATATTGACGATTTATCACGCGTCATAAACTACGATTTACCTTATCCTGCAGATGATTACATTCATCGCATTGGTCGTACTGGGCGGGCAGGTGCTGTGGGTGAGGCGATATCGTTTGTTTCTAAAGACGACTTTAAAAACCTGTGCATGATTGAAAGTCGATTAGGCCATTTGCTCGAACGTAAAGTGATTGAAGGCTTTGAGCCGAAAAAGCCGGTACCTGAGTCAATACTCAATCATGTCCCGAAAAGCCGTCAAAATAAACCCAAAACTCAAGATGAAAGACCGACTTTAAGTTTGGGTAAGTCTAAAGACGACAACACTGATTTTAGAAAAGCCAAAACGCAAAAGGCGCCTGTCAAAAAAGGCCCTAAGCCTAATCCTTGGAATCTGTAACGCTTTGATGATGACTTAAGCGCTGTCATGCGCTTAAGTCATGTCGGTTTTCTTGTCAATCACAGTCTTTAGCACGCTTGTTGCAATGTTACTCTCGCTCTTGTCTGTAAGAGTAGTCGTTTAATTTAGATTAACGCAAATGATACCAATTAGCACAAAAACGAAATCATGCTTATTGGTTATGTCGTTAGAAATATTGAAGATATAACAACGTCCTCGCTGCAATTTCTGCCTTATTCTAATCTATTTGTCCTGCGCAATCTTTGATCACTTGTTTATCCTGATTGGTATGACTTTCAGCATTTGGTTCTGCCTTTTGTTGTAAAATTTACCCCTTGGCCAATTACATTCCTCCGTTACTCACCAATTGTTGGCGTTATTCGTATTAATTTGTGTCACAAAAGGTGTCTAGTGGCTGCAAAAAATCAGCGGACATGCTTAACTATGTGGATAATCAGACCAATCAAAAATACAAAAACGATAAATTTAGGGACATAATATGAACAAAGCATTATTGCCTATGGCCATCTCTTTAGCGCTAGCAAGTTTGCTAGGCTGTAGTGATAATCAAACGAGTGTCGCAACCGAACAAACCGCAGCGGCAAAAGCGGTGACCACACCACTAGCCGCCGAAAAAGTAAACTTTGGCGAATATTCACAGCAATTTATTGATGAATTATGGCAGTTGTCGCCCACCTGGGCGCTTTACAGTGGCAAACACGTTAACGACGGCTATCTAGAGATCCCAAACAAACAAAGCCGTGATAACACGTTGGCTTTTGTCGATAAACAGCAAACGGCATTAGCGCAATTTGACCCGTTGACACTCAGCCCTAATCAACAGATTGACTATAAACTCTTGGTTAACCTCGTAGAGTCAATGAAGTGGGATGTACAACGATTTAAAAGTTGGCAATGGGATCCGTCTAACTACAATGTGTCTGGTGGCTTTGCGCAAATCATCAACGAAGACTTTGCCCCACTTGATGAACGCCTAGCGTCAGTGATTGCCCGCCTTGAAAATGTACCTGCCTATTATGAGGCTGCCAGAGCAAACATCAGTGACCCAACCTTAGAGCACACCCAATTAGCCATCATGCAAAACAAAGGGGCGTTCTCGGTATTATCTGATGCGTTAGTCAAGCAAATTGCAGACTCAGGGTTAACCGCAGAGCAAAAAGCATTATTTACCACGCGCTTTGAGGCCGCAACCGCTGCAATAACTCAACATATTGAGTGGTTAACCGAACTGGAAGCAAAACTGACTAAAGACGGTGCGCGTGATTTCCGTATTGGTGAAACCTTGTATGAGGAAAAATTTGCCTTTGATATTCAGTCGGGCATGACGGCTAAACAGCTCTATGACAAAGCGGTAGCAGATAAAAATCAAATTCAGCAAGAAATGGCTAAAATCACCACAAAAATTTGGTCCACTTACATCGATACACCAAAACCTGCAGATGACAAGGTAGCGATTCGACAGTTAATCGATGTGTTATCAGCAAAGCATGTTAAGCGAGAGAACTTTGTTGAAGAAGTCCGTAAACAGATCCCTGAGTTGATTAAGTTTGTTAACGACAAGCAGCTAGTGACGCTTGACCCGAATAAACCGTTAATTGTGCGTGAAACCCCTGAATACATGCGCGGGTTTGCTGGAGCCTCCATCAGCGCACCAGGGCCGTATGATCAAGGCGGTAATACTTATTACAACGTGTCGCCATTAGATGGCATGAGCGAAGAGTCAGCCGAAAGCTATTTACGTGAGTACAATCACTGGATATTACAAGTGCTGAACATTCACGAAGCCATTCCTGGTCATTACACACAGCTTGTGTACTCAAATCAATCACCCAGTTTAGTGAAAAGCTTATTTGGTAATGGTGCCATGATTGAAGGTTGGGCCGTTTACACTGAACGCATGATGTTAGAAGAGGGGTATGGCGCCTTTGAACCCGAAATGTGGCTAATGTATTACAAGTGGAACCTACGGGTTATTTGTAACACAATCTTAGATTACAGCATTCAGGTCAAAGGTATGGGTGAGCAAGAGGTGATAAACCTTCTTGAAAATGAAGCCTTCCAACAACGTGCTGAGGCTGAAGGTAAATGGCGCCGTGCAACATTAAGTCAGGTGCAGCTGACCAGCTATTATGCGGGCTATCGTGAAATTTATGATTTCCGTGAGCAGCAAAAAGCCAAACTAGGCGATGATTTTGACTTAAAGCAGTTCCATGAACAGTTTTTAAGCTACGGCAGTGCGCCGGTGAAGTTCATTAAGCAGTTAATGATCGAGAAATAATCATCACAGTCAGTATTGTAAAAATGGCCTGATATTTCAGGCCATTTTTTTACCTAAGCCAAAAATATGCTGATAATGTGATGTTGCTACATGGTTAGTTGTTAATTCTTGTGATAATCTAAATAGAAATCGTTATCATTAAGTGGTTTGCAATGAAACATATTCTTTTAATTGATCTACATTCTGCGTCTCATGAGTTATTTGAACAACTTAACGCGCAAGGGTACTACGTCCATCAAGTGAATAATGCCTTTGATGCGTTGATCAAAATGGAAACCTTAACCTTAGAAGCCATTTTATTGGACTTTGCCGTACCGAAAATGGATTCATTTTGGTTGTTAGTCGCAAGACAAGCGCCGACGCCAATAATCGTTATTGCCGATGCCAATAATGAGTTAGAGCGAATTAATGCGCTCGAGTTGGGTGCTGATGACTACCTAAGTCAACCTGTTAACGTACGTGAATTACAATTACGACTTAATATCCTCAAACGCCGAACTCAAATGCCACTCAATGATATTACCGAGCAAAAAATACATTTCGATGATGTTAATTACACTGTCTATCTTGAAGACAAGCCATTAATTCTGACTCAAACTGAGTACCGTCTGTTTAAATATTTATATGAACGTCAAGGTGCTGTAGTGACAAAAGCTGAATTACAACAACGTGTTTTACATAAAGAACTTGGACGATTTGATCGTAATTTAGACATGCACATCAGTAATACTCGACGTAAATTAGCTAAAGGCAATTTACCGCGTGATTTAATCAATACCGTCAGAGGACAAGGCTACAGCTTTAGCTTTTAAAGGTTCACACTATTAGCCGCATTTGATAAGCTATGGCGCATAAATCGGGCATTAACGACCCAATAAAAAGCGTAAGCAAATTAAAGGAATTCCCAATGCGGATCAGTGCAAACTTTGACGGTGGCAATATTAATGTCATCAATATCGACAAACACGATGACATTCAACTCGCTATTCGTCCTGATTTTGGTGATGAATTTTATCAGTGGTTCAATTTCCGTTTAGAAGGTGAGGTCGGTCAGACTTATACCTTGAATATCCTTAATGCAGGCAGCGCGTCTTACCCAAAAGGTTGGGAAGACTATCAAGCCGTTGCCAGTTACGACCGCGCGACATGGTTCAGACTACCCACTCAATATGAAAATGGTGTCTTAACGATTCAAGCTGAATTAGATTGTGAAGCTATTCAAATTGCTTACTTTGCCCCATACAGTTACGAACGTCATTTAGATCTTATCAGCGAAGTACAGCTTCACCCAGCAGTCAGCTTGGAGCATTTAGGTTTAACCTTAGATGGCCGAGACATGAGCTTGCTGAAAATCGGTGACGGCAATCCAGACAAGAAAAACATTTGGATCACTGCACGCCAACATCCGGGCGAAACCATGGCTGAATGGTTAGTTGAAGGTCTACTTAATCGTTTACTCGATGGTGATTGCCCAACATCTAAAGCGCTGTTAGACAAAGCTAATTTTTATGTTGTACCTAACATGAACCCAGATGGAAGCGCACGTGGCCACCTACGTACCAATGCTGTTGGCACAAACTTAAACCGTGAATGGCAAACACCCAGCTTGGAAAAAAGCCCAGAAGTTTACTACGTAGTGAACAAAATGCACCAAACCGGCGTAGATTTATTTTACGATGTGCATGGTGATGAAGGTTTGCCTTATGTGTTTTTAGCCGGTTGTGAAGGCGTGCCTAATTACAATGATAAAATGGCTGCATTACAACAACAATTTGTGAGTGCATTAACCATTGCGAGTGCAGATTTCCAAACAGAATTTGGTTACGACAAAGACGAGCCAGGTAAAGCAAATTTAACGGTGGGTTCTAACTGGGTCGCAAACACTTTCTCTTGCCTATCAAACACATTAGAAATGCCATTTAAAGATAACGCCAACTTGGCAGACCCATTTGTTGGTTGGTCTCCTGAGCGCAGCATATATTTAGGCGAAGCGTCGCTAGTGGCCATGTTGGCCGTTGTCGACAGCTTATAATCATTCATTTGATATAGCAGGTACAGTAATCATGGCGTTAGTTGCGTGTCCTAAATGTCAAAAACGTATTTCTAGTCAGGCTAAACAATGTCAACATTGCAAAACAAACTTGACCGGAAACACCGAGTCATTGTCTGTTATTAGTCACATAGAGCGCTCAAACAGCTTAATGAATCAGAGTTTTATATTTTTAACCTTGTTTATTGCGGGTGTTGTGGTGTGGTTCTGGGGCGGCGAACCCGCTCAAGGCTTAACATCATATATTGCCATAGCAAGCTTTGTGATTGGCTTTACAGGTTACTTGTTTACCCGAGTCAGAATTGTGTTACATAAACGGAAGTCAGTATGAACGATATCAATAAAGTCATCGATGAAATGCCACAAGAAGTGTATCAGCGTTTACTGTCTGCCACAGAACTGGGTAAATGGGATGATGGCACTGTGTTGACTGAGCAGCAGCGTGAATCGACCTTGCAAGTGGTCATGCTGTATCAAGCGAGAAAGCTAAATCAAACAGAGCATTTTACCATTGCCGCGGGTGGAAACATTAACGAATTGTCTAAATCTGAACTAAAAAAGCAGTTTAAAGGCGAAGCGATTGCCGAGTTTAAAGAAGCTGATTTATAGTTTTGGATGAAATTATTTAATTAAAAAACGCGAGCCNTWWKGGTYCGCGTTTTTATTTTTAAAATCAATAAAATCAGGTGTTTATTTTGTTAACCTTCGGTTAGTTCACCTTGCAGGTTTTGCTGCATACGTTGTTTAATTTGATTTGGTGTCAAACCAATTGACAGTAAGTAATGCAATTTAGCCAATGCCGCTTCAATGGTCATGTCTGAACCGCTGATCACCCCAGCTTGTGCTAACGCATTGCCAGTAGCATAACCGCCCATATTCACCTTACCCTGAAAACATTGTGTTAAGTTTACCAACACAATTCCACGCTCATCAGCTTGTTTTAGCGTCTCTAACAAGTTTTTATCTTGTGGGGCATTACCTACCCCAAAAGTCAGCATGATTAGGGCTTTCACTGGCTGTTGCAAAATGTTCATAAAAATTTCAGTCGAAATACCAGGGTATAACGTCACCACGCCAACAGGTTGTGGGCTAATGGTGACCACTTCCAAAGGGTGTTCTGTTGGCGCACTTATTTTGCCCGCTTTTACATTTATCTTGATACCTGCTTCTAACAAAATAGGGAAGTTAGGCGAAGCGAATGCATCGAAACCATCGGCATGTGCTTTGGTTGAGCGATTACCACGGAATAATTTATTATTAAAAAACAAACATACTTCAGCTACAGGATAGTTAGCGGCAATGTATAACGAATTCAATAAATTGGTTTGCCCGTCAGAGCGTAATTGCGCGAGTGGAATTTGTGACCCTGTGACAATAACCGGTTTAGATAAGCCTTGTAGCATAAATGATAACGCTGATGCGGTATAAGCCATAGTGTCAGTACCATGCAAAATCACAAAGCCATCGTATTTGTCATAATTGGCATGTATATCATTAGCTATCATTTGCCAATCGGTTGGGGCCATGTTGGACGAGTCTATCAACGGGCTATATTCATGGATGACAAAAGAAGGCATTTCGTCATGGTAAAATTCAGGCATCGATTGAACACAATCAGTTAAAAAGCCGGCGACAGGCACAAAGCCATTAGCCGTTTTTTGCATACCGATAGTACCGCCAGTATAAGCAACGTAAATTGAACGTTTTGTCATGAAGTGTGTACTCGAAAGAGACTGTAAGTGAAGATAATGCAAATTATACGAGTTTATTTGCAGATCCCCAATAAAAAAGCCTGCATAGCAGGCCTTTTTTGAATAATCTTCATATTCTTACTAATATGAATCAATCACATTGAGTCATTTATTGCGTAAACACAACGATTAATAACTGCAGCCTTCACAATATAGGTAGGCATTGTTTGGGTCATCAAACTTTGAAAACTCTTCATAAACGCTTGCCCATTGCTTAACCATTTTCTCAACCACAGTGTTGTGGCTAAAGCTGCTTGGCATATAAGACGCCGTTGCATTGAAAATTTCTTGCATCAGTTTTTGCTCTGCGCTGAGTTCCTGCTCAATCAACTTAACATCATATTTGTCCATGTTTGCTAACTCGGCAGCTTTACTCAGTGCAACGTCCATATCACCGAGTTCATCAACTAAACCTAAGGTGAGGGCGCGTTTGCCTGTCCATACACGACCTTGAGCAATATTATCAACTTGTTCAAGGGTCATATGACGCTCTTGTGCAACTAACGAAATAAACTCATGATATCCGCGCTCAATATGACGCTGAATAACAGCCGCCACCTGAGGGCTGAGTTCACGTGCAGGTGATAAGCCTGCCCAATCTGAAGTCGCTACGCCATCAGATGTCACACCAATATGTGTCAATGCTTGTTCAAACGTGGCAAACATTCCAAAAATACCAATAGAGCCTGTTAGCGTTGTTGGCGTTGCGACAATGTAATCAGCACTTGCTGAGATCCAATAGCCACCTGACGCCGCTAAGCTGCCCATGCTCACAACAACCGGTTTACCAGCCGCTTTTAATGCCAATACTTCTTGGCGAATTTGTTCTGATGCAAATGCGCTTCCGCCAGGGCTGTCAACGCGCAATACTACCGCTTTTACGACAGGGTCAAAGCGTGCTTTCATCAATAACTCAGAGGTACTTTCACCACCAATCTGTCCTGCAGGTTGGCTACCGTTTAAAATATTACCCTTGGCGACAATGACAGCAACTGAGTCACTTTCAACAAACTTAGGTAACGGCGCGGTGACACTGAGATAGTCATTAAAGCTGATTTGTCTGAACGTTTTGCCTTCTTTGTCACTCCCGACACGCTCCATCATCGCTAAACGAAATGCATCAGCAGTAACTAACTCATCAACCCATTTCATATTAACGGCCATTTGCGCACTGTCACCATCAGCTTGTTCAAGTTGCTCCAAATAAGCATCAGTGCTCAATACTAATTGATCGGGTGATATCTGGCGGTTACTGGCCACTATGGTTGAATAACTCTGCCAAATGTCGCTTAGCAGCACTTTACTGGCTTCTTTGTCTGCTTGAGACATATCATCACGGATAAAAGGCTCTACGGCCGATTTAAAGGTACCGACACGGAAAACATGGGTAGTGATTTTGAGCTTTTCTAATGCAGCCTTGTAATAAAGGCGATAGCGACTTAAGCCATCTAGTGACACCATTCCTTTATTGTTAAGGTAAATTTTGTCAGCAAAACTAGCTAAAAAGTATTGGTTTTGATCATAACCATTGGCCATGGCAATGACTGATTTGTTGGCGGCTTTAAATTGCGTTAACGCGTCACCAATGGCAGTCATTTTACTGATCCCAGCACTTTGCAGATTGGCTAAATCCAATACGATGGTATTGATGCGCTTATCTTCAGTGGCATTATTAATGCTGTAAAGCACATCAGATAATAAGATTTCACCATTTGGATCGTTTTCTTGGCCTTGGGTTAATGCCGCTTCGAAAGGGTCCACATAATGTTTTTGATCAACAATGCTACCAGAGAGGTTTAGTACTAATGCTGATTGGTCTTCGACGATGATTTCGTCACCACTGCTCAGTAATGCCACACAAATGATGGCTAAAATACCAAAAAAAATGAAGTTAATAATAAGCTTGCGAATAGTGTTTACCGTGTTCCACAACAGTAAAAACATCCTTTTTAAAAACGAGGGTTTAGCGGACATTAGCCACTCCTTTATCAGTCTAATATAGCCATCCTAACTGAAAATCAAACCAAATGTGAAACTGAATTGTAAAGGTTTTTAACAAACGACCGTTTAAATGATTGAGCAAATAGTAATGTCGTTGTATGCTGGTTTAAATCACTTGTTTAAAAAGGATGTTTGAATGTCGTTTCCACACTTATTAGAACCTTTAGATCTAGGCTTTACACAGCTGAAAAATCGCGTGTTAATGGGCTCAATGCACACAGGCTTAGAAGAAGAAAAAGGCGGATTTGAGAAACTGGCAGCGTTTTATAAAGAACGTGCTCAAGGCGGGGTAGGCTTAATTGTCACCGGTGGTATCGCGCCTAATTTGCGCGGACGCTTAGCGCCTAATGCTTGCCAGTTGAGTTTCTCTTGGCAGGTTAGTAAGCATAAAATCGTTACCGATGCCGTGCATGAAGCCGGCGGTAAAATCTGTATGCAAATTTTACATGCGGGCCGTTACAGCTATCATCCTTTTAGCTTAGCACCGAGTAAAATAAAATCTCCCATTACGCCTTTCACACCTTCGGCAATGTCTGGTCGTCAAGTGCGCAGCACTATTAAAGATTATGCAACTAGCGCAGCCTTAGCGAAAAAAGCTGGCTATGACGGCGTAGAAGTGATGGGATCTGAAGGTTACTTAATTAACCAATTTATTAGCTCTCGCACTAACAAACGCACCGATGAATGGGGCGGTAATTTTGATAATCGTGCCAAATTTCCGGTGAAAATTGTTGAAGCCATTCGTGAAAAGGTCGGTAAAGACTTTATCATTGTGTTCCGTTTGTCGATGCTCGATTTAGTCGATAATGGCTCAACATGGGATGAAGTCGTTAAGTTAGCTAAATGGTTAGAGCAAGCAGGTGTCAGTATTATTAATACAGGTATTGGCTGGCATGAGGCCCGTGTACCCACCATTGCGACTAGCGTGCCGCGTGGCGCATTTGCATGGGTGACTGAAAAACTCAAAAAAGAAGTTAAGGTCCCATTAATTGCCACAAACCGGATTAACACACCTGAAATTGGCGAATCGATTATCGCCTCAGGCCAAGCAGATATGGTATCAATGGCGCGGCCTTTTTTAGCCGATGCAGATTTTGTTAATAAAGCTGCGGCCAATACGCCAGAGCTGATTAACACCTGTATAGGCTGTAACCAAGCCTGTTTAGACCATACGTTTTCAATGAAGCGGGCAACCTGTCTAGTTAATCCTAGAGCCTGTTATGAAACTGAAATTAACTTTACTCCTACTACGCATAAAAAACGCATAGCAGTGATGGGCGCAGGTCCTGCTGGCATGGCATTTTCAATGTATGCGGCAAGTCGAGGTCATGAGGTGGTATTGTTTGAAGCCAAATCTGAAGTGGGCGGACAATTTAATTTGGCCCGTAAAATCCCGGGTAAAGAAGAATTTAACGAAACTATTCGTTACTTTATCAATCAGATTAAGCTCCATAACATCGATTTACGCTTAAATACTAAACTCGATGCTTCAGTGCTTGCTACTGAAAAATTTGATGAAGTGGTGATTTCATCGGGCGTGGTCCCGCGTGAACTTAAACTTCCAGGTTTCGATAATCCTAAAGTGGTTGATTATCAACAAGTGCTTAATGGACAGGTCGAGATTGGTCAAAGCGTCGCACTTATTGGTGCTGGCGGTATTGGTTTTGATATGGCGCATTTCTTGTGTGAGCGTGAGTCGACAAGTTTACAAACTGACAAATGGTTAGCCCAATGGGGCATTGATAAAACATATCAACATGCGGGTGGGTTAACTGAAGAAGCTGAACATCACCCAGGTCGTGACGTGTATTTATTACAACGTAAAACCAGCAAAATGGGTAAAGGTTTGGGGAAAACCACTGGTTGGATCCATCGCAGCGTGCTTAAACAGCATGAAGTGAAAATGAAAACTGGAGTCAGTTACGAGAAGTTTGATGAGCAAGGTTTGCACATCAAAGTGGGTGAGCAAGCTGAAGTGCTCGCTGTTGATAACGTTGTCTTATGTGCCGGACAAGAGTCTAACACCGCACTGGTTGACGAAATGAAAGCTACAGGGTTACCCGTACACCTTATTGGTGGTGTAGATGTTGCCGCTGAACTTGATGCTAAACGAGCGATTCGTCAAGGTGCTGAGTTGGCCATGGTGATTTAAGCCTAGTTAAGCCGTTAACCAACAAAAAAACCTAGCAATTATTGCTAGGTTTTTTATTGGTTTGAAAATACCAGTCTTAATATTGTCTATTTTTCACTGTTAAGTGCAGTATCAATGTCTGCAGCGCTGTGACGCTCAGCTAAGCTCACATCACCCCATGATGTATTGACAATTTTGCCACGTTGAACGCCAGGGCGTTGTAAAACGAGATTTGCCCAACGCACAACATTTTTATAACTGGCAACATCCAAAAACTCAGCCGCGCTGTATAAGTTGCCTAATACCAAGTTGCCATACCAAGGCCAAATGGCCATGTCGGCGATGGTGAAGTCTTCACCGGTGATAAAGGTGTTATTCGCCAACTGCTTGTCTAACACATCAAGCTGACGTTTAGCTTCCATCGCAAAGCGATTGATTGGATATTCTTGCTTTTCATCGGCATAAGCATAAAAGTGTCCAAATCCACCACCAAGAAACGGCGCAGAACCTTGTGCCCAAAATAACCAATTAAAGGTTTGAGTGCGTGCAGGACCTGATTTGGGTAGGAAGTGGCCAAATTTTTCAGCCAAATGCACTAAAATAGACGCTGATTCGAATACATTAACGGCTTGATCACCCGAGTTATCGACTAGGGCAGGGATTTTTGAATTAGGATTAACAGCAACAAAACCCGATGAAAATTGGTCAAGCTCACTAATATTAATCAAATACGCATCATATTCAGCTTCTTTGATCCCAAGTGCTAATAACTCTTCAAGCATAATCGTCACTTTTTGGCCATTAGGTGTGCCAAGTGAATACAACTGTAAAGCATGCTCACCAACTGGCAATGTTTTTTCGAACCGTGCGCCAGAAACGGGGCTATTAATATTGGCCCATTTGTTAGCACTGCTTGGCTCATTAACCCACACTTTAGGTGGAACATATTGGTTACTCATAAAAACTCCTAATACTTGTTCAGCAATTGTCGCAAGTCATTGCTGCTTATTTGCAGATAAGTTCTCGCGTTTAATTAAAATATTATTATCACAGTGGTTAGCTAAGCTGCTAACGTTTAAGTGCGGCGGCTAATTCACATAAATCACTCACGATTAAATCTGGTTGTATTTCCCATGGGTCAAATATTTTACTTTGGCTTCGTTTTACCCATACGGCTTGTAAGCCTGCTGATTTAGCTCCAATCACATCCCAGGGATTACTCGACACCATCATGCATGAGTTCATGTCGGCGTGCATTCGTCTCATTAAATACTGATACACATCAGGATTGGGTTTGTATGTGTGTAAATCATCAACGCTAATGACATGATGTAAGTGCTGTAATACTTGCGCGTTGTTCATCAGTTTACGTACTGAGCCTTCAGGGCCATTAGAAAAGGCTGCGAGTTGATGACCTTGTGTAGACAATGCCATTAGTCCTGGTATCACATCATCAAACGCACTTAACTCGGCAAACCTTGCCATTAATTGCTGCTGCTCTGTAGACGACAACGACAGCTGATATACATTTAAACAATATTGTAACGCCTGGTGAGTGCAAACGGTAAAATCAACATATTGCTGCATTAACCCGCGTCTAAAGGCATATTCTACTTTTTTATCGTGCCATAACTGGCCAAATTCTGAGGCTTTGTCGCCAATAAGATTTTCAAGATGCTGCCCCATATCAACAGGGTCAACTAACGTGCCATACACATCAAAACCAATAGAATAATTCATATGCCTGCCATTTCTGCATGACCCAAAGTGTGTAACAACTGTAGACATTCTTTTTGTGTCTGTATATCAATGGCAGACTATAAACCAACTATATCAAGTGTTCAATATAAATCTTGAATGAGCATTCAAGTTATTGGAGCCAATTTGATTGATAATATGACGTATTTAACGGCATTGTAACTTTATCAGACAGTTAGGCCGCGTTATCATATTGGCAAAGCGTGAATAAAGGTGAATATGAATGGAATGTCCAAGCTGCAATAGCCAACTAGCAAGGCGATCACTAAAAGTGGTTCGTAAAGGTCAACATGGCGTCGAAGCCCAGTGTCCTAAATGCGAATCATGGCTGATGTTTGAGCCCAAAATGATGCAAGTAAAAAATATCGGCATGTTGATATTGCTTGTGTTCAGTGTCACTAACTTTTTTATTGATAACAGTGATTATCGATTAATGTGTTCTTTTGCTGCATTTGCTGGTGCCTGTATTGCACTCTTTGGTGCATTTAAAGGCAAAATGATCGTTGCTGACACTATAGATAATAAGGATGCAACATGAAAAAAATTGTCATTACTGGGGCAAACCGAGGCATAGGTCTCGCATTGACGACATTATATGCACAGCAAAACCATGTTGTTTATGCGCTATGTCGACAATCGTCAGTTGAATTAGCAGCATTAGGCAATAATGTTAAGGTTATTGAAGGGGTTGACGTGACCGAAGCCTCTGGTATTGAAACCATGCAACACAGTTTACATGGGGTACAGATTGACTTGTTAATTTGTAATGCCGGAATTTTACGTGACGAAAGACTAGGGCACCTTAATCTCGATACCATACGCCAACAGTTTGAGGTTAACGCTTTAGCCCCTTTGCATGTTGTGGCTAGCTTACAAGCTAATTTAGTTAACGGGGCTAAAGTGGCGATGATTACCTCACGCATGGGGTCAATCAGTGACAATACTTCTGGTGGCCGTTATGGTTACCGCATGTCAAAAGCAGCATTAAATGCTGCGTCAATGTCATTAGCCCATGATTTAGCCCCTAGAGAGATTGCTGTGGGCATTTATCATCCAGGTTATGTGCAAACTGAAATGGTGAACCATGGCGGTGATATTTCTGCCACTGATTCAGCGTCTCGTTTGATTGGTTTAATTGATGGTTTAAGCATGGCAACCACTGGTGTATTTAAACACGCCAATGGGCAAGTACTGCCTTGGTAACATGGATATAAGCCAGACATGAAAAACGCGAACTAAGGCTCGCGTTTGTGTGTCTAGGTGAGATACTGCGGATTAATTCAGCGGAGTTTATTGCGGAACTTCAGGTTGAATTTGGCCCACCAATAATACTGGTGCGGCGTCGATTTCATCGGCGTCCATCATTGAGGCGATGCGTTCAACTGCTGACAAAAGTTGGCTTTGTTCCCATTCTTCAAGATTTTGATAATGCTTAATAAAATGTTCTTGAAGTGGTTTTGGTGAGCCACTGAGTAATTCTTTTCCTGCGTCACTTAATGATAAATGTACTTTTCGTTTATCGGTTTCGCTCCGGGTACGGATCACCAAATTACGGCTTTCTAAGCGATCGATAATGGTGGTGACAGTGGCGGCGCTTAAATTAATCTCTTGAGCAATCTGCTTGGCTAAAGGTGCTTCTAATTCATTGACTTTTTTCATCACCATAAGCTGAGGCCCAGTGAGGCCTGACAGTTTGTTTAATTGACGAGAATGAATATCGATAGCTCTAATCACTCTGCGCAATGAAATTAATAATTGTTCGTACTTTTCCATCATGTCCTCTTACCAATCACTTGGTTAGTTTGAGAATAATTAAGCCTGCACCTTAACAGAAAACGCCCAATTACTCATGCGCAAAATCAAAAAAGCAGAATAACTGCATGCAGCTATTCTGCTTTTGACGTTGAGATCAAATTACAGTGAGAATGTACGTGATACTGATAGCACTGCACGAGTGTCACTTAAGTCAGTGTCCATGCTGGTGTCTTCAACGGCAACGTTAAAATCAAAGCCTTCCCAACTTGTCATATACTCTGCGCGGTAATGGTTGTAAGACTTATCACCATCCCATGACCACTTGTTTTTATCATTTGATGTTGAACGGTCAAAACTCACACGGATGTCATGCCCTTCAGCAATGCTAAAAGTATGGGCTACCATTGCAATGTAATGGCCAGCATCTAGGCCAAAGTAATCCCATGAATACCAAAAGTTTAACTCACTTTGACCTAACGAAGAGGTATAGCCAAATTTACTGTAAACTTCTGGATAGTAATATTCATCAGACGCATCATCACCGTGGTAAGTGTAATAAGCGATACCGGCATCGAGTGACACTCGGTCAGTAAGCTCCATGTACTTACCCACATAGAAATCTAGCTCAAGCCAAGTATCTTCACCGTCACCAAAATCAACATTCGATGCCCATGCGCCCATGTACCAACCACTGTCTAATGCATAATCAAGGCTAGCTTGTAATGCAGGGTCGTTATCGGTTTGGCTAACACCGTTAAAGGTGTAGTCAGATGTCGCATTAATAGTGGTACTTAATTCATCTGCCATTAATGTATTTGGCAGTGCGAATAAGCTTAATAGCGCAAGTGTTTTTATTTTAGTGTTCATTTTCAATCCTTGTTTTCTTTATTGTATTAATCAAGTAGTTCGATTTTAGTAAAATCAATTTTATTGGCTTTCGGTGAGCGTTCAATGTCGGCCACTTTCGATAGATGACCTTTCAGAATATAAACAAAACATCCTAAAATGAGCGTGATAGCTAATGCGCCAACCCATTGAATGGCTAGAAAGTCTAATTTAAATAACAAGGTTAGGCCGCTCAAGACTACGATATTGCCAATGATGTAAGGCACTTTACCTAAACGTTCAACTGTCATGTTTAAGTTGTCTGTATATAAGCGCACCAGTGAGTCTAATGAATTAATCACAAAGGTGATGCCGACAATCACCATCGCAAGGTTGTAGAACCCTGTGGTATCAATGCCATTTGCGCTGTAGTAATAAAGTACAGTAAACCAAATCGCAATCGGAATTGACGGGAATATCATCATCGCCAATAACACTTGATAGGTTTTCATGCCGCCGACAAAACGTGAGGTAAATTGGCCTATCATGATACTCCAGGCAAACCACCAGAATAGGTAAAATTCATGGTAATCATTCATCGGTAATACAAATTCGTGCATGTTGGCAAAGTAGCCGCCAATTAATGCAAATGTACTAAAGAATTCACCAACACTTGATTCGTCAGACAAAAACGCCCCTGACCACATAATGGCGATTAAGCCAAAAAATAACCAAGTACTGCCCAAACTTAAGTAGCGCACATATTTTATGCTGGTGCTGGAGTAGACCGCTGCCGCAATCACCATAAACACAATTAAGTAGAATGAGCTGACAATCGTTTCACCGTCGCCAAGATTAGGTAAATACCAAGGCAAGTTTGACAATAATAAGTATGCGGTAAATGCACAGGTACCAATAATAACGAGGTTATTGATAAATTTTATTAATGGAATTTCAAAGAACTTTACTCTGGGTTCTATGACACAAAAATAGAAACAGGTTAAAAAGTAGAATGCCCAAATTAAACAAGCCCAAAAGCCAAATTCGATGGCCAGTGGATTGGTAAATCCATATTCTGGACTGGCGGCTAAATCCGCATATCCAGCAAACTCGGTCAGTGGGAACATAATCAGTCCCACATCTAATCCAGAGGTAAATAAAATCGCGATAAAGGTAAATTTTCGCACCGGTGTAACCCCGATACATTGCATATTACCCCAACGATAAATCACAAATGCGATGGCGGAAAAAGTAAATAAAATGCCTATTGATAACCAGGTAGTCATTACTTAGCTCCTGCTTTTATTGTGTTTGCAAACATAGTGTTAGCTCCTTGTTTTATGTTTTTAATTAACCATAGAACAATGTTTAAAGGCAAAAATGCCCTCAAGCCTTAAATATCGCTGTCGATAGTTAAACCCTGATAGATTGAACCTGGTTTAAGTTGGCCATTGACAAATATGTAGGTTGACCATTAACCCTTAAAACAAATGTCGTTAATTAACTCCACGCTCTCTTTGGCGCTTGTTGGCGTTGTTGCTGTTGCCAATCATTGGCGATAGTCACTTTGGCCAAACTCGGTGCTAATAGCTTGTTCCCTAAAATGATGTCGGCGGCGCGTTCGGCAACCATAATAGTGGGTGAATTTAAGTTACCATTTGGGATGGTAGGAAATATGGATGAATCAACAACACGCAAGCCTTTAATGCCATGTACGCTAGTTTCAGAGTCCACCACGGCCATATCATCTTCGCCCATTTTGCATGAGCAAGAAGGGTGGTAAGCGCTCTCAACTGAGCTGCGAACAAATGCATCGATTTGCTCGTCAGTTTGTATGGCTAAGCCTGGCTGAATTTCTTCACCACGGTATTCATCTAATGCTGGCTGATTAATAATTTCACGGGTGAGTCGAACACATGCTCTAAAGCCTTCAATGTCTTCTTGATGAGATAAATAATTAAACTGAATTTGTGGTGCCACCTTCGCGTCATTTGACACCACAGTGACAGCGCCACGACTTTTTGGCTTGTTGTGACCAATGTGAACCTGGAAACCGTGGCCAGCAAAGGCTTCTTTACCGTCATAACGCATTGCGGCAGGTAAAAAATGGTATTGCAGATCTGGCCATTCCAACCCAGGTTTTGAACGAATAAAGCCACAAGACTCAAAGTGATTTGTTGCGCCTAAACCTGATTTATTTAAAATCCAACGAGTACCAATGAATAATTTATTCAATGGGTCTAATTTGCCGTTGAGCGAGATCGGTTTTAAGCACTTAAATTGAAAATAAAACTCTAAGTGGTCCTGCAGGTTTTGACCCACGCCGGGTAAGTGATGAACAGGTTCAATGCCCGCGTCAATAAGGGTTTGTTTGTCACCAATGCCTGACAGCTGCAAAATGTGCGGCGAACCAATAGAGCCAGCCGACAACACTACCTCTTTATTGCAATGCACATCAATCATTTGGCCTTTACGTTCGTAACGCACACCCATTGCCGTTTTGCCTTGCATAATCACCTTGTGCACTAATGCATGTGTTACAACAGTTAAATTGTCACGTTTCATTGCTGGACGAAGATACGCATTAGCTGTCGACCAACGCACACCGTTTTTAACTGTCATGTGCATTGGGCCAAAGCCTTCTTGCTGAGTGGCGTTGTAGTCTTCGGTCGCTAAATATCCTGCATCAACACCTGCATCAACAAAGGCCTGATATAACGGGTTTTTCATCTCGTTACCGTTATTAACCGCTAATGGGCCGTTATCTCCACGGTATACATTACCGCCAAACGACCATGTTTCTGCCTTTTTGAAGTACGGTAAACAATGGGCGTAGTCCCAATCTTGAGCACCGTGTTGTTGCCATTCGTCAAAATCACGAGCATGACCACGCACATACACCATGCCGTTAATTGACGATGAACCGCCCAATACTTTACCGCGGGGGCAGTGCATACGGCGATTATCAAGATGTGGCTCAGCTTGGGTTTCAAACTGCCAAGCGTACTTTTTAGTATTCATCGGGATGGAAAGGGCGGTTGGCATTTGAATAAAAATACTTTTATCGCTACCACCGGTTTCTAAAATTAAGACTTTATTGTCTGGGTTTTCCGTTAAGCGGTTGGCTAATACACAACCCGCACTACCGGCGCCGACAATAATATAATCGTATTGATGAGATTGGGGTTTAGACATTAATTGAGTCACTCCTAAAATGGGCTTTCAAGTGGCTGCATGCCAACATAAACGGCTTTGATTTGAGTGTAGGCTTTTAATGTTTCGCTGCCGTTTTCGCGGCCGATCCCCGACATTTTATAACCACCAACGGGCATTTCAGCTGGGGATGCACCATAGGCATTAATCCAGCAAATACCCGCCTCTAGTTGATGTATCACTCGGTGAGCTCGGGTAATGTCTTGGGTAAATACCCCAGCAGCAAGGCCTAAGTGTGTGTTGTTCGCTCGTTGAATCACTTCTTGTTCATCTTCAAACGTAAATACAGACATCACAGGTCCAAAAATCTCTTCTTTGGCGATGGTCATATCATCGGTGCAATCGGTGAAAATGGTCGGCGCAACAAAAAATCCATGAGGTGCATTATCGGGCTGTAATGCTGTGCCACCAGTCAGTAAGGTCGCCCCTTCTTTTTGGCCTATCGCAATGTACTCAAGCACTTTTTGTTGATGCCCACGTGAAATCAATGCACCAAAGTTGGTTGCTGCGTCCATAGGGTCGCCGCACACAATATTATTTTCAGTACGCTGCTTTAAACGTTCAATAAAGTGGGGGTACATGCTTTTTTGTACAAAAACGCGGGTGCCATTGGTGCACACTTCACCTTGGGTATAAAAGTTGGCCAACATGGCTGCAGACACTGCGTTTTCGACATCGGCATCATCGAAGATGATTAAGGGAGATTTACCGCCAAGTTCCATTGTCACTTCTTTTAAACTGTTAGACGCTGCGGCCATGACTTTGGTACCGGTGCCGACTTCGCCAGTAAACGATACTTTGGCGATGTCATCGTGGGTAGTTAACCATGCACCCACACGGCCATCACCCTGTACTACGTTAAACACACCGTCAGGTACCCCTGCCTGGGTGAATATTTCTGCTAATCGCATGGCACCGCGTGGCGTTTCTTCAGACGGTTTAAAAATCATGACATTGCCACAAGCGAGTGCTGGCGCCGCTTTCCAACATGCAATTTGTAATGGGTAGTTCCATGCACCTATACCGGCACAAATGCCAAGTGGCTCACGGCGTGTGTAGTAAAAGTCATCGCCCACAGGTTGCTGATTTCCTTCAATGCTGGGGGCAAGGCCGGCAAAAAATTCAATTGAATCAGCACCCGTCACCACATCAACAACAGAAGCTTCTTGCCATGGCTTACCTGTGTCGAGCACCTCGCCAGCGGCAAGCTCATCATTGTGCTCACGTAATAATGCGACGGCTTTTAATAAAATTCGGCTGCGCTGCATTGGGGTCATTTTTGACCAAACCGCAAAGCCTGCTTTTGCACTGTCGATGGCAGCTTGCTTCACTGCATCTGTTGCAACTTCAACTAAATAACTGACACTGCCAGTAGCAGGGTTAATGACTTCGAAGGTTTCTCCGCTACCATTTGAAATGTATTTACCATGGACATAATTTTGATATGTGACTAACGCTGACATTCATTTTCTCCGTGTTGCACTAGTACTGCTTCTATAAAGGCTTTCGATAGCGTCTGGGCTTGCTTAAAATCTTCAGACGGGTTGTTGCTTAAGGCACTGCGCAACCAAAAACCGTCAATGATCGCCGCAGTTTGCTTGGCGGCATTGACCGCTTCAGCCTTAGGTAATAATTGTTTAAATGAGTAAAGCAAGTTGCTGTAAAGGCGGTGGTTGTTAATGTTTTGCAGTCTTGCCAATCCAGGGTCGTGCATGGCTTGAGACCAAAAGCTTAGCCAGGTTTTGGTGGCGGCATTCGAGCGCTGTAGTTCGGTAAAGTTGGCTTCAACGATGATCGACAAGCGTTGAGCTGCAGTTAATGTTTTGCCTGACGTTTTCGCCAGTAAGGCTTGCTTTAATTCTTCTAATAAGAATTTTAGCGTGGCTTCGATTAACCCTTGTTTCCCGCCAAAGTAATGACTGATGATCCCTGATGACATTCCCGCTAAACCACTGATCGTGTTGATGGTGGTGTGCTGTAATCCATGACGCTCGACAGACATTAATGTGGCATCGATGAGCTGTTGTTGTCGGACATTTTTCATAGCAGGTCTTGGCATAAATAACTCCCTTTTGATCACTCGAACGTTATTAATTGAACGTTCAATTAATAACGATCCTAATGATTAGGGCTCTAAGTATCAAGTGTTTATTTGATCTAGATCATAAAAAATGGCGAATTCAAGTATGCGAAAATCATAGAAATAGTTATTAAGTTATTATAATTAAAGTATTTTATTTTTAATTAATTAACTAGAAACTAATGTTGCTAGTTTTGTATTTGTTTTAGCTGTAATCATTATGGTCAATGCTGATTAAAGCGCTGTGATTGAGTGAGAGACGTTCAGGCTTCAATCGATTTTCTGTTGCAGTCAAGCTATGTGTAATAGGAGGTTGATGACATTAGCAGATTTTATAGCGGGTATATGAGATTACATTATTGGACAACGATCACACTAAATGAAATATTGTTAGCATATGCCATTAATAAGTGCTTAAATAGCATATGCCAGAAACTTAGAGTTTGTTAACAATCATGACAATGAGCCTAGGATGACAGGTAACTTGAATAACACTCACTGAATAAAGCAGCTCCAATACTGCAAGAGAGAATAAAATGATTACAGCCATACCAATAAAAGATGACCATATTGCCAACCATTTTAGCCGTGCAGATAGCATGATAATCATTAATGAAAATGCAGAAGTGATAGCGAGTTTTGCTAACCCAGCGCTAACTGAAGGTTGTGATGGTAAAAAACAATTACTGAGTTTAATCGTGGCTCATGGGGCCGAGCGGGTTATTGTGCGTAATATCGGTCAGCAATTACTCACTAAAATGCTCAATCATCAACTGAAAGTGTTTCATGTAAAAAATGGCCGTACAGCCATTAATGATTTAGCACATGATCATTTACCACAATGCGAGCAATTTAGCGATGCGATACAAGGCAGACCTTCCATAAAGCATTTAGCTAAACAAGCTAACGGTGGCTGTTGTGGTCATGAACATGGTGACGGTGGATGTCAGGGTGGACATTGTGGTGGCCATGATCATGATGCAAGCGAAATGGAAGTTGCAGAGGGAATGCATTTCAAACGTTGCTGCCAAAAAAAGCATTCTTTTTTGGGTCACAATGAATAGCTTATTAACATTAGTTTACTACGGTCAGCTTTAAGCCATAACGTTGTAATTTACGATATAAGGTTCGCACACTCACATTAAGCATGATGGCTAATTCAGCGGGCGAACCTTGAAATTGTTGACATACTTTAGACAAATATTCCGCTTCAAGATTATCTAAACTGATCACTTTTGTGTCGCTAGTTTGTGGTTGATTGACAGTTGCCGGTTTAGAATGCGTAATGCTCTCGGGCAAATCACTACCGTGAATAATATCTTCATTTGCTATTAATGCGGATTGTTCAATCACATTTTTAAGTTCACGTATATTGCCCGGAAACGGATACTGACTTAATAATGTTAATGCATTGGCTGAAAACTTTTTATGTTTGTATTCAGACAGTTTAACAAAATGATTAGCTAATACCGGAATATCCTCTTTACGTTCACGGAGTGAGGGAAGATAAATAGGAAAACCCGCGATACGGTAATAAAGGTCGCGTCTAAATTCACCTTTTTCAACTAAATCGAGTAAGTTTTTATGGCTGGCACTGACTAATCTAAAATCGGATCGTTTTTGTTTTAATCCACCGACTGCACGATAACATTGTGTTTCTAGTAATCTTAGCAACTTAACTTGCATATTCATTGGAATATCACCAATTTCATCGAAAAACACTGTGCCGCCATGTGCGATTTCAATTAAGCCTTTTTTTGTGGTTGTCGCGCCAGTAAAAGCACCTTTTTCATAACCAAATAGTTCGCTTTCAAATAGACTTTCGCTCAGCCCCGTACATTCAATGACTACAAAAGGTTTGTCTTTTCTGTTGCTTGAAGCGTGTACAGCTTTTGCCACAAGCTCTTTACCTGCACCCGTTTCACCCTGTAATAACACCGCTATATTTGACTGAGATGCGCGATTAATTTTATTGAGCATTTGTTTAAAAGGGGCTGACTCACCAATCATTGAGTCTTTTTTAGACTCTGTAGATGCATAATCTATTGCATCCAAAATTTCGAGGAATCCCATTATGATACCGTTATCATCTTTAATAGGTTTCATCAAAATATCGCAATAGGATCGACCTTCGGTTGTATTGTGAATATGCACAGCATTGGCTGCTCGTGCGGTACTTTGACACTGTTGTAGCGGGCATTGTTCACCGTGTTTATCGCAAGGTTCATTGCTGTGGTGTGAAATTTGATGGCAACGACTTTGTCCCAATAGCACTTCAGTATCATAAGTTTCTAGATAAGCTTCATTCACCGCATGAATAACATAATCTGGCGTGATAAATATGGCTGGCTTATCAATCGCATTGATCATTGACTGAACGACGGTAGTGCTTTTCATAAGAATAGAGTCTTTATTGTGTAAGAAGTGACATATTTATCATCAAAAATGGCATTGAGTGTCATTTTTGTCAATTGCTTTTCCTATCAGATCTCGATTGTTTTTTGCAATAGTTTTTAACCGACTGTAAATAATAGTATTTATTTTATTATGTGACGTGGCACAAGCTTTGTATAGCAATACCTTACATACCTCTGCTGACAATAGCGTTTACAGAGAAGGTAAAGGGAGTGTTGGTGCAATGGCAAAAATTGTAGTGCTAGGTGCTGGTACAGGTGGTATGCCTGCAGCTTACGAAATTAAACACCTGCTTGGTGAGGAACACCAAGTCGTGATGGTTAACGAACGAGAATATTTTCGCTTTATACCCTCTAACCCGTGGGTTGCTGTTGGCTGGCG
>NZ_JAQQPZ010000010.1 GCF_028750675.1 Shewanella metallivivens
GCAATCTGGGTACTCAATTATTTGAATACAGCGCTGCAGAAAAAATCATTAAAGGTGAAAAACCCAAAGTAATCACCGCACAAGGTCAGGTGACCTGCGATTACTTAGTCATGGCATGTAATGGCTATATTGGTAATAAACTCAACCCCTATTTAGGCGGTAAAGTATTACCTACAGGCACTTATTTACTCGCCACAGAACCATTAACTGAGCAACAATGTGCCAGTATCATCCCGCAAAATATGGCTTTTGCCGACATGCGCGTCGCCTTAGATTATTTCCATTTATCTGCCGATCGCCGTTTATTATTCGGTGGTTTATGCACGTATTCAGGTAAAGATCCTAAAGACATTGAGGCCGCACTAAGACCCAATCTTGAAAAAGTCTTCCCGCAGTTAAAAGGCATTAGGATTGATTATGAATGGGGCGGCATGATGGGCATCGGTGCTAATCGTATGCCACAAATAGGCCGTTTACCTGACGCCGCTAACATCTATTTTGCCCAAGCGTATGCTGGTCACGGGGTGAATGCCACTCATATGGCAGCAAGATTAATTGCCGAAGCGATTAGCCAGCAGTCACAACGCATTGATGTATTTAATGACATTAAACACATGACCTTCCCCGGCGGCCCTATGTTTAGATCGCCCATGTTGGCTGCTGGGATGTTGTACCACAGGATGAAGGATTTGCTGTAGGTTGATGGATTTGCTGTGGGTTGCTGGATTTGCTGTAGGTTGGCAAAAGGGTCAACCTTTGTTCTTCTTATGGCCTACGGCCACCAACGCTTAAGATCGCAAGGTTCCACTCTGCACGGGCTAATACATTATGGCCTGCGGCCACCAACGTCGTGGCGCTTCACCCACACCAGACCAAGAGGAAATCAACGGCTATTCCCTCTTGGAACTCCCAGCCGCCCCGCAACATTTTCAAACAGCGAAAAGGTCGCCATAGGGATTAATCCAGCTTTTGACCGCGTGTGTAACCGGCTTCGGCCTTATTCGAAAATGCTAACGCTTCAGATGGGGCGTCCCTTCCCCTCCAAAGCTAGCTCGCCATCCATGGCTAGCTCACGTCATTTTCTTCAACTGCCTCAAGTCCAGAGTTGAATTTGGGCATTTGAAAGCTAAGAATAACTCGTTTTTGGACAGAACCGAGTTAAGCTACTTTCTTGTCGTCCCGGCAATGTTTTTAAGTCGGGATCCAGGTGTTTGCTTATGTTCTGCTGCCACTAACGTCGTGGTGCTTAGCTTATCCCACGAAATGTTTTGGGTATCACAAGCAAAGGTCTATGGCGTAGCTCGACGCTTTTTCTGTGATGAGAAGGGACACAAAAAAATATTGAGTAATGCCAAACTCTAATAAATAGTTAAGAAAGCAGGATTATATTCACTAAGAGATGGATGGATCGCAGTTCATTATCCTAACCAGAAAGGGTAGTTAGGGGGTCTAAATGAACCGCCCTCGGCAACATGTTCCTGCGTTGCTATACCTCCAAAATCCATTTAGTCGTGTGCGGAGCCGCATGCAGGGTGATGTAGGGGCTGGAGGTTAGATACCTCCGGCTACCCGATTAGCTTTTCGCGCAAATGCCTATATTTCCTTCAGTTTAACGTGAATTTCCATTTCTACATACCCATCAATTCTTGCATCGTTCAGATAACGCTCTAACATCGGAAAGTTATCTGGCTCAAACCCACTATCAGGCAACCAATCAGAGTAGATACTCAACTGAGCCTTAATTGTTTCCTCCGGACTACCNTTTAAAATAGAGTACAGCGTACTTACCCTTTGGTATTTCAGATAGTGAAAATGGCTGCTTAACTTGTATATTTTCACCAATCACAACTGAAGCAGTGTAGCGACATTTATCAATCGGCGTAACTGTTGGGTTATCAAAAGCAAAAGAAAATCGCCTTTGCTCATCTTGCTTTATCCCGTTATTAGATGCCCAATCTATAAGCTTGTCCCATGCCTCATATATTGCTTCAGGCTCATAGCCACGCTGCGACGCTAAAGTGCATACACGCTGGCGATCAAGCTCTCTTACTTCAATGTTCATATTTTTATCCTTTAATTTAAGTACATTCATCACTTCATTTGTGATGCGAGAAGGATACAAATCAGAGGGTTTAAAATCTTTTCCATACTTGCTGGATATTTTTCCAATCTTGCTATCCTTAACCTTATCGGGATTACGTATTTCTGACGGACTAAAGCCGAAATGCAGCTTCACTGCTTTTGAAAAATTGGCACTTGACGAAAAACCGGTATCTAAAGCGACCTGAGTTACGGATAGTTCAGTTTTAAAGATTAATAAGTTGACCGCTCGCTCAAGCCTTCGCCTCACGATGTAATCATTTACCGTCTCACCGACAATAGCTGTAAAAATTCGGTGAAAGTGATATGCTGAAAAATGACTTACATTTGCCACTTCAGCCAGTGAAATTTTGTTATCCAGATTCGCTTCAATGTATTGAATTACTCTTTCTATACGCTTGTTGTATTCTTTATTCATAGATACCTAATTAGGAATGCTGCAAAGATACTCAAGGGAAGCTAACGCTTTGCTAAGCCGTAATTCGCTGTTTGGTAAGCGCGAAGTGCCAAGCCAACTGTTAATTGTTCCAGTGAGTTTACGAACGAACTTGAGCAACTTGTGTACGCCCTGCATGGGCATGAACTAATGAGGTGAAAGTCCTCTGTAGGAAGATCGCCGTTCAAATAACTTACTGTTATTAAACGTTAACTACTAGCGAATGGCAAGGGCTTAATCGCAAGGTTTGGTCTGGAGAAAGCCGCTAGCCTCATGCAGGGTGGGGGCTGGAGGTTAGATACCTCCACCGACCCGATTAACTGGCCTTTTAAACTTTTCCGAAACTGGTCCAATAAAACACATAGTTATTAATGCGCCTTGCATCATTTGAATTGACCATTCTAAATCTGTAACCCAATTCAATTCATATCCCCAACCTTCAGTATGTAATAAAGGGCCTGATATGCTAAAGATAAGAAAACCCCATTTCCCGAAATTGTTGTGCACGGCCAATAAAGCTAAAGATATAAAGGCTAATGGTTTACGAAAATCATAAACATACATAAGAATGTCATCAGGCAGTAACCAATGAGGCATAGGTTGCATCATCCAATAATTTACTACTTGGTAAGGAATGATCGACTCGTCATTATTGAAATACCAAACTGAAATCAAGTAGGCGGTAAAAACAACAATAAAAAATCTAAAAATTAAATTTATACTCATATCATCCTTGGCAAGTTAATTTTTCATTATGGGTTATTGATTAATAACATCCTACATTTGCTAACTTATTGTTGTAAAGCAGTTCTATTTAACTTTACTGACAAATAAAAGCGGGCTTGCACATTAAAAGTGGCCCAAGATTCTGAATGAATAAAAGTTCATTTATTTCAATTATTTATGAAAGATAAATTATTCACCATACTACTTTAGTTTACTTGTTAGCCGATTTGACTTAAAAATACTAAAAACCATTACAAGTGTTTTTGTTTATATTACACAATATAAAGGTAGGAAATATGGCTTTCACAGGATACTTATCCGATATTTTTAAGCCAGATACTGATGAAGTGTTAAGCAGTACGATCTCCTTCGAAAATTATGCCATTTTTAGTATTTTTCGTCTGGGATGATGTGGCCACAGGTTCATATTTGAAACAAACTTTGGGGCATAGATGAGTTACGTATATTGCTTGCAACAGTCCAAATTCAACTCTGAACTTGAGGCCGTTGAAGAAAATAACGTGAAGCTCACATGGATGTGAGCTTAGCTTTCGCGGTACAGGATGTACCATCGGAAGCGTTAGCATTTTCGAATAAGACCGAAGCAGGATTCAAACGAGGCCAAAAGCTAGATTAGTTTCCGTCGCGACCTTTTCGTTGTTCAGAAAATGTTGCCGGAACGCTGAGGGTTTGCAAAGGGGTACAAGCGCTTTACCCATTTGCTCTGGTGTGGGCGAAGCGACACGACGTTAGTGGCTGCAGGCCATATCTTAAACAAGGAATGGGGCATAAATGATTTACATTTACTTGATTTGAAAATGGTCAAATGCAACATTGAACTTGAGGCCGTTGAAGAAAATGACGTGAGTCCAGACATGGATGTCTGGCTAGCTTTGGAGGGGAAGGGTCGTTCCTTGGCATCCATGCCACCACGACATTTGTGAATCCATTCACATCAGACGCCCATCTGAAGCGTTAGCATTTTCGAATAAGGCTAAAGACGGTTACAAACGCGGTCAGAAGATGGATTAATTTCCGTCGCAATTTTTTCGCTGCTGTTGTTTGGTTAAAAAGCGAAAATGTTGCCGGAACGCTGAGGGTTTGCAAAGGGGTACAAGCGCTTTACCCCTTTGCTCTGGTGTGGGCGAAGCGCCACGACGTTAGTGGCCGTAGGCCATAAAACAAAAAATACCCACCAATTATTCAATCGACCCTATTCTATAGGCAGCGCAGCATCTCCGCCCCACACAGCCCATGAACCGTCGTATAATGCGGCTTGATGATGACCTGCGACATACGAGGCTAAAATCAAAATACATGCGGTGATACCAGAGCCGCAAGTGAACACACGTTGGGCATTGTTACTGGTATCCAGGTTGGCAAAAATTGTGTGTAACTCTTTAGTCGATTTCATTTTAAAACCGTTTAATACTTGGGCAAACGGTAGGTTTAGCGAGCCAGGAATATGCCCACTGCGCATGCCAACTCGTGGTTCGGGTGATGTACCATTAAAGCGCCCTACTGCGCGGGCATCGATAATATCTACATTAGCATGGCCAAGGTGAGTTAACACAAATTCGGTGTCACATACCTTATGTTGCAATAAACGCCCTTTTATATCACCAGACTGAGTTGGGCTAGCAAATTGGCGTACCGTGTCTTTACCTTCTGCTCGCCACTGCGGTAAGCCACCGTCGAGCACAAACACTTTTTCAAACCCCATCGCTTTAAACGTCCACCAAGCGCGTGGCGCAGAATAAATACCCTGGTCATCGTAAATAACCACGGTGCTGTTATGAGTAATACCCAGGGTTTGCGCGGCGTCAGTAAATTGCTCCGGTGTTGGCATGGCATGGGTTTGTGGAGAGTGATGATCAAAAAGTAGTTTATCAATTTGGCACGATAACGCACCAGGGATGACATAAAGCTCATCGTATACGAGAGGGTCTTTGCCTAACACAACTTCCATGCTGGCATCGAGTATAACGAGATCTGGATCTTCAAGATGTAACGCTAACCAATCTGTGGTCACTAAAGGAGAATTCACATTAAACCTCTCTATTGTTTACGATAAAACTCAGTCAAATTAATCCTAACTCAGGTTGTAACACCTCGCTGTCTATCGAGAATACGCTGAGTTAAGCCACTTAAATAACTAAATAAAATAATACCAACAGCATCGGCAACCAAGTCGATGATGTCTAACGTTCTTGATGGAATAAAGCCCTGACTGATCTCCTCACTCAAGACGAATATTGACACTAGCACAGCACCGTAATAAAGCGGAATACGTCCAAGCAGAAAGTGTCGACTCTGTAACGCTAAATTGGCCACAAAGGTTAATAATCCAAACAACAGCATATGGCCAACTTTATCGCCATAAGGAATATGGCGGACCAAATCAAACAATATGCTTTGAGCACCCGTATTGGCTAAATAAATGACCCATAAAATAAAACAGAAAAAAACCGCAGCTACAGCGAGTGATAATCGAGAGAAAGTATTGTGGGTCATTTAACTTTATCCATTTGTTACGTATTACGGTAATTTTTAACGACATAATCGACTTGTCAGTCTACGCGAAGATATTTAAAAGAAGGGTTAATATTTCTTAATAAAAAAGCCCTTTATTTACTAAAGGGCTTTGTTTACATCACAGGCAGAATGATGACTATAAAGCAATCCAAGTCGCTTTTAATTCGGTGTATTTATCAAACGCATGTAATGACTTATCACGGCCATTACCCGACTGCTTATAGCCCCCGAATGGTGCTGTCATATCACCACCATCGTAGTGATTAATCCACACCATACCACTGCGAAGTGCTTTAGCCGTTTTATGCGCCTTACTTAAATTTGAGGTCCATACCGCTGCAGCTAATCCATAAATGGTGTCGTTAGCAATCTTAATGGCTTCGTCCATACCGTCAAATTCGATTACCGATAACACAGGGCCAAAAATTTCTTCACTGGCGATACGCATGTCATTTTTAACATTACTAAAAATGGTCGGTTGAACAAACATACCGCCAGTTTCTGCCATTACCTGTTTGCCCCCCTCGACCAGAGTCGCGCCTTGTTCGGTACCGGTTTTAATGTAGTTAAGCACATTGGTTAATTGTTGCTGATCGACCACCGCGCCACAAGTGGTATTAGGGTCAAGTGGATGCCCAGGCTGCCAGCCTTGCATTTCTTTGATAATAAGCTGAATTAATTCATCTTTAACACCAGATTCAACCAACAAACGTGAACCCGCTGTACACACCTCACCTTGGTTAAAAGCAATGGCAACTGCGGCGGCTTCTGCGGCAGCTTTTAAGTCTGGTGCATCGTTAAATACAATATTGGGGCTCTTGCCACCCGCTTCTAACCACACGCGTTTCATGTTCGACTCGCCTGCGTAAATCATTAATTGTTTGGCAATTTTAGTTGAACCGGTAAACACCAATGTATCAACGTCCATATGCAAAGCCAATGCTTTACCCACGGTATGACCAAAGCCAGGTAACACGTTTAATACCCCGGCAGGAATACCCGCATCCAGCGCTAACTGCGCCATACGAATGGCTGTTAACGGCGACTTTTCAGAGGGTTTTAAAATCACACTGTTACCGGTTGCAAGCGATGGCCCAAGCTTCCAACACGCCATAATCATGGGGAAGTTCCACGGTACAATGGCAGCCACAACCCCCACCGCTTCGCGGGTGATCATGCCAATTTCGTTATGGGCTGTTGGGGCAATTTCATCGTAGATTTTATCGATGGCTTCACCAGACCAGCGAATAGCGCGCGCGGCACCCACCACATCAACGCCTTTTGAGTGTTGAATGGGTTTACCCATATCGAGGGTTTCAAGCAGTGCAAGCTCGTCTGCGTTTTCTTCTAGCAAATCTGCAAATCGAATCATGATTTGCTTACGTTGTGCTGGCGGCAAATTAGCCCAAGTTCCTGCCTCAAAAACTTCACGAGCATTGGCTACGGCGACGTTGGCGTCAATCAAGTCACAACTGGCCACCTTGGCTAATACTTTGCCATCAATCGGGCTAATGCAATCAAAGGTCTCACCAGATGCAGCACCTTGATACTGACCATTAATAAATGCATTTCCATTAATTTGCAGACTGGCTGCCAATGCTTGCCAATCGCTAAGACTTGTTGGAGTACTCATTGTGACCTCGATTTAATAAATGGATTGATAGACATCACGCCAAGTGATGCCAAACAACATAATTAGCTTGCATGACTCAATATATTTACTGTGAATATTGTCACTTGATGAGGCCAAACAGCAAGAGATTTTCAATATATTTTACAAAATAGTCTAATTTAGTATAAATAAATGCACACACCCCTTTTATGTTCATTATTTTTGACATAGCATAGCAAATATCAATCACTCATAATTTAACCATTATAAGTGGGCCAATTGACTAATTTGTTACCTATGTAGAGTCTATTTATGAACGAACTTCAGCACAAAGGAACGGGCGACTCATCGCAAACATGGCCGAATATGGCCCATTTTTGGATGCCATTTACCGCCAATAAGCAATTTAAAACAAATCCACGCTTGTTAGTGTCAGCACAAGGTATGTATTACACCGACATTGATGGTAACAAGGTGCTCGATGCCACTGCAGGATTATGGTGTTGTAATGCCGGTCATGGCAGAGCAGAAATATCTGAGGCGGTCAGCAAGCAAATTAGCCAGATGGACTATGCGCCGTCCTTTCAAATGGGTCACCCACTGGCGTTTGAATTAGCCCATAAACTCAGTGAAATGAGCCCTGACGGATTGGACCATGTGTTTTTTACCAATTCGGGGTCAGAGTCTGTTGATACAGCTCTCAAAATGGCGCTTTGTTATCACCGAGCCAATGGTCAAGCGAGCCGTACACGCTTTATTGGCCGCGAGTTAGGCTATCACGGTGTTGGGTTTGGTGGCATTTCAGTTGGTGGCATCAGTAATAATCGCAAAACTTTTAGCCAACAATTGTTGCAAGGTGTTGACCACCTGCCTCATACACTCGACATTGCCAACAATGCCTTTAGCCATGGTCTACCGCCATACGGTGTAGACAAGGCTGAAGCGCTTGAGCAGCTCATTACCTTACACGGCGCAGAAAACATTGCTGCCGTTATCGTTGAACCCATGTCAGGCTCTGCGGGGGTGATTTTACCACCTGATGGCTACCTTAAACGCTTACGCGAAATCACCCAAAAACACGGTATTTTACTGATATTTGATGAAGTTATTACTGGCTTTGGCCGCGTGGGAGCCGCTTTTGCCAGTGAACGCTGGCAAGTGACGCCAGACATGATCACCACAGCAAAAGCCATTAACAATGGTGCAATCCCTATGGGGGCGGTCTTTGTGAGTGATGCTATTCACAACACCTGCATGAATGGCCCAGACGAGTTAATTGAGTTTTTCCATGGTTACACTTATTCCGGTCACCCAGTGGCAGCGGCATCAGCCCTAGCAACCTTGTCGATTTATGAAAATGAACAGCTATTTGAACGCGCGCGCGAACTTGAATCTTATTTTGAACAGGCCGTGCATAGCCTCAAAGGGCTACCAAATGTGATTGATATTCGCAACACAGGTTTGGTTGCCGGCATTCAGTTTGCCCCAAGTAATAAAGGCGTGGGTAAACGTGGTTACGCCATATTTGACCATTGCTTTAGAAACGGCGCATTAGTGCGCGCAACGGCTGACATCATTGCCCTATCGCCGCCATTAATTGTCGAAAAATCTCAAATAGATGACATGGTAAATCAACTGACTGACGCCATTAACGCCGTGGATTAATTCATTTTTAGTTTATAAGAAAGGACTGCAAGCATGCTTAACATTACCCATTTTGTGAATGGACAACAGACTCAAACCAGCCAACGCCAACAAACGATTTACGACCCAGCAACCGGTGAAGCCCGTGGCCAGGTGTCATTAGCCAGTCAGGAAGAGGTAGCCACTGCCATTGCTGCGGCTAAAATCGCGTTTGACAGCTGGTCACAAGTGACGCCACTCAATCGTGCTCGCGTGTTATTTAAATTTAAAGCGTTAGTCGAGCAGCATGTCGATAAATTAGCAGAACTGATCACCCTAGAGCATGGCAAAGTGCTTGATGACGCCAAAGGCGAAATAACTCGAGGCCTCGAAGTGGTTGAGTTTGCCTGTGGTATTCCGCACTTATTAAAAGGCGAACACACCCAACAAGTCGGTGGTGGCGTTGACGCATGGTCGGTTAATCAAGCTTTAGGTGTTGTGGCTGGTATTGCGCCATTTAACTTCCCAGTAATGGTGCCCATGTGGATGTTCCCGATTGCCATTGCCTGTGGCAACACCTTTATTATGAAACCGTCTGAAAAAGACCCTAGCTCGGTCATGTTCATTGCTGAGTTGCTCAAACAAGCTGGCTTACCTGATGGAGTGTTTAACGTCATAAACGGCGATAAAGAAGCCGTTGATGCCTTGCTCAGCCACCCAGATATTAAAGCCGTCAGCTTTGTTGGCTCAACTCCCATTGCGGAATATATCTACACCACAGCGTCTGCTCACGGTAAACGAGTGCAAGCGTTGGGCGGAGCTAAAAATCACATGTTATTAATGCCCGATGCTGATTTAGATCAAGCTGTTAATGCACTAATGGGGGCAGCATATGGTAGTGCGGGTGAACGTTGTATGGCCATTTCTGTAGTACTGGCTGTCGGTGATGTGGGCGACAAATTGGTCGATAAATTATTGCCGCAAATTAGCGCCTTAAAGGTGGGTAGCGGTATCACCCCAGAAATGGACATGGGTCCGCTGATCTCAGCGCAGCATTTAGCCAAAGTGCGCGACTACGTTGAAGCCGGTATTAACGAAGGCGCTAAATTGGTAGTCGATGGTCGCGATATTAGCATTAGCGACCACCAGCAAGGTTACTTTTTAGGTGCCTGCTTGTTTGACCATGTCACACCACAAATGAGCATTTACCAACAAGAAATATTTGGCCCAGTACTGGCCATTGTGCGAGTTGACAATTATGCCGACGCATTAGCCCTCATCAATCAACATGAGTTTGGTAATGGCACGGCCATTTTCACTCAAAATGGACAAGTCGCGCGTCATTTTTGCCACCATGTTGAAGTGGGCATGGTTGGCGTTAATGTGCCAATCCCAGTGCCAATGGCCTTTCATAGCTTTGGTGGTTGGAAGCGTTCATTATTTGGTCCATTGCACATGCATGGGCCTGATGGCGTGCGTTTTTATACCAAACGTAAAGCCATTACCGCTCGGTGGCCACAAGCTAAAGTTGACGCTAACGAACCGTCGGCCTTTATTATGCCAACCATGAAATAAGTGAGCATTATGAATAAAAACATCAGTGATATCACTCTATTTAGTAGTCAATCTACCGAGGTTGAGTCGTATCACTTAGCCGCTGAAAAAAGATTAGCGGGCAACCCACTGCAGTCGGTGCAAAATCATTTCGAAAGCCCCTGCAAACAATTTAATGTTGGGGTCTGGCAAAGCGAAGCCGGCAGTTGGACTGTAAATTACAGCGAGTTTGAATATTGCGACATTCTTGAAGGAAGCAGCATTATTACCGACAGCCAAGGCCACAGTTTAACGGTTAAGGCTGGCGATAAATTTGTCATTCCATCTGGGTTTACTGGTACTTGGGAGGTCGTTGGATACTGTAAAAAGATTTACGTTATGTTTGAACAGCAAGCTTAAGCAAACATAGCGTTTAACCGCCATGCGGTACAGGCAAAACCTATCGGTTTTGACTCTGATAAATGGCATACGCAGTGACTGGATATTGCAATAACGAGTCACTGTATTATATGTAAATGGAGATGATATCGTGTCGAACACATTAAAAAGAACGCGAATTGCACTGTTAAGCGGATTAACATTATCAGCAACCCTACTGGCTCCGTTAGCGACTGCCGAGGTCTCTGGCGCAGTAAGTGTCACTAATGATTACCGCTTTCGTGGTGTATCACAAACCGCAGGCGATCCAGCCTTACAAGCCAATATTGATTGGAGCCATGATAGCGGCTTTTTTGTGGGTGCTTGGGGCAGCAATGTCGACTTTGATGAACCTGGTTATAACGGCCCAGACGTCGAAATAGACTTGTACGCCGGTTACTATGGTGAAATTAACGACGACACCAGCTATGACTTCACCTTGTATCGTTATAACTATCCTGGAGACAGTGAGTTAGACTACCTCGAAGTCAGCGCGGGTATCGATTATAGCGGCTTTAGAGGCGCTTATTGGTATACCGATGATTATGGCGGAAGTGATTTAGCCCTGCATTACACTGAAATTAACTACAGCTGGGAATTTGCCGAAGATTGGAGCCTAGATTTACATTATGGCTATAACTTTGGTGACGCCATTGACGATGGTGAAGGCTTTGACAGCTACTCAGATTACTCTATTGGCGTATCAACTGAGTTTAGTGGGTTTAGTGTTTCAATGGCTTACTTAGACACTGACATTGATGGTGATTATGAGGTTAATTCCGGGGTTTATAAAAACTCTGGCACTTTATTAGCGACCGTGAGTTACGCATTTTAAAGTCTAGTGTTTATAAACAGACTTTAAGCGCTAACTGAGCGCTGGGGCGCTCAGTTTTTAATCCAAAAAACCGCCAATTTGGCGGTTTTTATTATGTGCTATGGGGACTTACTAGGGCCTGTATAACGTTAAACACCACAAAACACTGCTCGCGGTACAAGTCAGTCATCTTTGCCCAATGCCGTAATTAAGCTTGGACACATCATTATACTGTGTAGCGCTAAAACACTGCGCTGCGGCGCTTTTAATAGTACGGTTTTATCGAGGATTAGATCTTGCTCATAGATTTCAACAAAATAGCATTGCATACCCGCATGACCGGAGTATCTTACAGTAATAGAGTGTATAACCTAGCTCGGGATTATAAACGGTTATCAAACAGGCCTTTGTCTCGCTTTTGATATATATTGGGCTCAATGTTGTCATTTAGCCTTACATATCCCGCCTCTTAACCCGAGCTGAAGTGATATAAAATTAATCGCCACCAAGGAGCGCGCCATGGCAGACACCATAATCAAAATACTGATCATTGTGGGCTTGTTTTTTCTCGCCTATAAACTGATTTTTACTAGCAGCCGTGGATTAACGTTATTTGAAATGCATTTTAAAGACGGTAAGCTAACAAATCACAAAGGCAAAATTCCAGAACGTTTTGAACGCGAATGCAGAGCTATTGCAAAATCAAACAAGCTCACTTGCACCATTAGAGCTGAAAAATCAGGTCATGTGCGTCTGCATGTTTCTGCTAACGTGGGTGACAATTTAACCCAACAAATTCGCAATCAATTTCCGTTTGAGTATTACGATAAAAAACAACAAGACTCATCAAAATTGAAAGGTTAATCTTATTAACTGCCAATAAAAATGGACTCTGCTGAGTCCATTTTTGGGTATAAGGTTAATTAGCTTGCTTAGAAATCACTAAAGTGACCTGCGCAACCGTAATGCCAAACTTAATAATATCGCTTTTATTAATAATGGTATTTTGATCCACTAAAAACATCCAATCGTCAAAATGCACCTCATATTCGCTATCATCGACGGCCAATAACATGTCGTAGCGCCAACGCAACGCACTGCCTTTGGATTCACCTTGCGCAATGCCTAAAATGTCATTGGCGGTACCTAAATAAGCGCCGTTACCTTGATCGATAATGGTCCACACTCGGGTTTGTTTCTCGCCATCATCATACACAAACCACTCGTTAATCACCCCTTGCTTACCTTGTGGGGTATCGCTCCAGTGCGCCTCCATGGTGACGGTAAATTTACGCGTCACCTTGCCGGAGAAGTCTTGCACTATGCCGGCAGCGGTTAATTTGCCATCAAAAAACTCGGCCAAATCAAGCTTGGGGTTGGTATTGGCATAATCATCAATTGATGCAGATGAGCATGACATTAACCCGAGAGCCAATAATGCCAGCACGACCGTTTTACCTAGCGGCTTAAGCCATTGCTTAAACAAGTGCTTGGCGGTAAATATAGAGGGTGATTTCGATAACATTATTCAACCTTAGTCAGCGTTAATTCATACCAATGAGTTGTTGGCGCAATTTAGGTCTACTGGTATGTTCAGATAACCAAATCGCCAGAAAATCTACCGCAAACTGGGCATGACTCACTTGAAAATACGGTTTGTCATTAAACAAAAACTCAGCTTGATCGCGGTTATTGACCATAAACGTTAGCCTGTCACCGTCTTTGACATCGGGCCAAGCTCGTAAAAGCTGTTCACGGTATTGCTCAATTTGTTGCTCAGATAAGCCTAAATGCATCCACTGATCAACCGTAGCATCGATTAAATCTTCAGCATCAATGTCACGATGGTATTCAATTTCGAGTTTAAGCGGCCATTGTTCTGCCTGATATTTACCATCAATTGAGTATAAAGTTGCGCTATAAATGTCGAACCACATCATACTCATATTAGCTGAGCCGACTTGAATAAGTGATGACGATGAAGATGGCTGCGGCATTGCTAAAACAGGCTGTGGGTCAGTGCTGGGAATCGTTGACGATTGATTGGCCATGGCATTACTCATGCTGAGCATTAACATTAGCATCACCACTACCGCACCGACGACACCAAAAAGCACTTCGACCAACCATTGATAAGCATTGCCTCCGGCGTTAACCGTCAGATTGAGCGTTTTCATTGCTGGCTCTCCTGGGTAAGACCTCTGGTGTATTCACCGCGACTTATCATTAACAATACGGGAAACAACACACTCCAGATCACTGCCAATATAATTACACTCACCCATTGACCGTAAGGCAAAACAACTGCATTAAACTCAGCACCCGCAATGTAACTTAAGCTGCCAAACACCCCACCGAATAAAGCTTGTAAGCTCACTGCTAATCGTTGAAAAAACACCAAACTGTACCTAAGGCTTAGCGCAAACACTAACCATAACAGCGCTAACCAATAAGGCGTTTCAGCAAACACAAACACACCAGCCCAAGTCAGTAACGTGTCAACACTCATGCCAATCACGGCGCACAAACACATTAATTTAAAATCAAGCCGCTGCGATTGAGACAATAAAAAATGGCTCACCACCAGCACAATCGATAATAACAGCAGTTGGTTGCCGGCAAGGACGCCTGCCCACCAAACCAATTGGAAAGATAACGCATTTAAGATAATAAATAGCTTTGGATTAGGCATAACTACCTCGCCGCATAAGCAAGCTTGCTCGCAGGGTACGAGCAAGCCATAGATAAACTATTACAAGCGGTATTGCGGCCTAACGGCAACCAAATGCACAGTACTGGTGGTTCGTTCTAAAAAGCCGCCTTCACAGTAGCTTAAATAAAACTTCCACATCCGAATAAAATCATCGCCATAATTTAATGCTTTAATCTTGTCGTATGCCGCATCGAAGTTTTCATGCCAGTGACGTAATGTACGGGCGTAGTCTTTACCCATGTCGCTCACAGACCAAGTGACCATGTCGGTCTTTTTAGCAATATGCTTGGTCATTTCACTCACCGATGGTAAGCAACCACCAGGGAAAATATAACGCTGAATAAAGTCGACCCCTTTGCGGTAACTGTCATAGCGCTGATCGGCAATAGTAATGGCTTGAATCAACATGCGGCCGTTAGGTTTGAGCAAGTGCTGCAGTTTTTCAAAAAATCCGCCGAGGTACTCATGACCAACCGCTTCAATCATTTCAATCGATACCACACGATCATATTCACCGGTCAGTAATCGATAGTCTTGTTTGAGTAAAGTGATCTTGTCTTGCAAGCCCTCTTGCGCCACTCGTGCAACAGCATAGTCATATTGCGCATCTGAAATGGTTGTGGTTGTGACCTGCACACCAAAGTGCTTAGCAGCATAAATGGCTAATGCGCCCCAACCGGTGCCAACTTCAAGCAGGGTTTGCCCTGGGGTTAAATCCAAACGCTCACAAATAGTGTGCAGTTTATGAATTTGTGCTTCGTTTAAACTGCTATCATCATTGGGGTATAACGCACTTGAATACATCATTTCAGGATCTAAAAACTGCTGATACATGTCATTACCTAAATCGTAATGCGCCAAAATATTGCGTTTAGAACCCGCTTCTGAATTTCGATTTAATACATGCTTTAAGCGGCTAACACCATTACTTAACCATGAAAAATAACGCTCAATGTTGTCGAGTAATGCTAAGTTGCGAGCAAATACTTGCACCACTTTAGTTAAATCGGGGCTACACCAATGACCTTGAATATAAGCTTCGCCAGCACCAATTGAGCCGCCAAATACCACTTGGCGATAAAAATTAGGGTGTTTAACCTGCATCGTTGCGTGGATGTCACTTTTACTGTGACCAAATACACTTGTTTGATCACCATCAACAATCGTTAACTGCCCATCAGCAAGATGCGCTAGCGCGCGAAGTAAGATTTTTCTTGCCAAACTGTCAGATAAACCAGCTTGAGCTATGCTGCTTTGTGCGACTGTATTTTCCATGTGTTGTCTCCAGTTCATCAACTGCTATTGGTGATGATATAAACTTATAAGCAGTCAGTACGTTGTGCCAGTCCATTTGGTTTACATTTGTTTTTGTCGTCTTTAAATTAGGCCACTTTTGTCGCCTGCTTGCTGACAAAAGGCACGCGTTTAACAAACAGTTTTAACGCTTGCCAATAAATACCTAACATAATTTTTGCTGTCATTAACGGAAAATGCAGCATAAAGCCTCGGATACTTTTCGCGCTTATTTCTTGGCGTTTAAGCACCACACCAGCATCAAACAGTTTATCGTTGTTGGCATTACGGTTTTCAATAGTGACCTTTAAAAACTTAGCTGGCGCGGTAATTCGCCATAAGTAATGCATCTCTAGATTCATAAACGGCGACACATGAAACACCTTGTCGGTGTGGGTGGTATTGGCCATGTCCACTAAATAGCAATGGCGCTCATTCCAAGGGGTATTGCTTACCTCTGCCAGCATATAAACCATTTCATCTTGGTGATAACAAAAATAAAAATTCACCGGGCTAAAGTAAAATCCGCAATGACGAATTTGCCCCGAAAAAATCACCTTGTCGCATACTTGGTTGGCACCTAAATGTGCAATGGTGGCTAACACCCGTTGTTTTAACGCGCCAGCATCATCGCCATGACAGGCTGGCGGCAACACTAATGCATCCGCAAACTGCTTATCCAATTCATTGAGATAGTCGCTTGGTTTAAATTTTAGCGGGGTCAACCTGTTTGTAGAAAACAATTTACTGCTGGCACATATGGCATCGACTTCGTCTAAGTCAATTGCCATCATCGCCAACTTATAGCCAAAACTGTGCACTTTAGGCACGTGGCGACGATGGCTCACCGTGCCAGTATAAATGCCGCTATGTAAGGTCTGTGGCGATGAAGCTATTGTCATAAGGTGATTCCAAAAAGATTACACACGTCTACCGCGCTTCGCACCCCGTCTTCATGAAAACCGTTGTGCCAATAGGCGCCAGCATAATAAGTATGACGTTTTCCGTTGATTAGCGCTTTCTTACTTTGAGATTTCATGCTGGCGTCATTAAACACCGGATGGGCATAATTAAATTTCCGTAAGATTTTAGTTTCGTCAATTAAATCAGTTTGATTTAAAGTCACACAAAATGTTGGGGCGTCACTCGGTAAGCGCTGCAAAATGTTCATGTTATAGGTGACGCTTGCAGGGCGTTGAGCAACATCTAACTCATTTTCACCATCAAGACGATAGTTCCAACTTGCCCAAGCCGCTTTGCGCTTTGGCAGCACATTAATATCAGTATGCAGCATAACCTCATTATTTTGATAGGCCATTGGAGCGAGTATTTCTGTCTCGTCCTGGCTTGGGTCAGTCAACATAGCTAATGCTTGATCGCTATGGCAGGTCAACACCACATCATCAAACGGTTGCCACTCGCCATGAGACACTTGTACCTGCACGCCATCGTCACTGCGTTTAATTCCGGTAACGGGTGAGTTAAGGTGAATGCGCTCTTTAAACGGGGCGGTTAATGCCGGAATGTAACTGCGTGATCCGCCTTCAAGTACATACCATTGTGGGCGGTCATTAATGTTGAGCAGGCCATGGTGCTGAAAAAAGCGAATAAAAAAACGTAATGAAAAGCTGCGCATATCATCAATACTGGACGACCAAATTGCTGCGCCCATTGGCAAAATATAATGCTCACAAAAAAAGGCAGAAAAGTCGTTTTGATCTAGGTATTCACCCAGTGTGGAGTGAGGGTATTTGTCGGCTTCATAAATCGCTTTACAGCCGTTATTAAAACGCACTATTTCGCCAAGAAATCGATAAAAGCTGGGGCGGAATAAATTTCGGCGCTGGGCAAATAAACTCCATAAATTATGACCATTATATTCAAGCCCAGTGATGGCGTTATTGACACTAAAACTCATTTCTGTCGGCATGGATTTAACCTTGAGCTGCTCCATGAGTTTTTCAAATCGTGGGTAAGTACGGTCGTTGAATACAATAAAACCGGTATCAATTGCATACGACTTACCTGCTACTTCAACATCGACCGTTGCGGTGTGCCCACCAATATAATCATTAGCTTCAAACACGGTAACCTTGTGTTTTCGGCTCAATAAATGTGCGCAAGTTAAGCCAGAAATACCCGTACCAATCACGGCGATATGTTTCATTTAATCATCCTTACTGAAAGCTGTTTTAGTTATTTTTCTTTGCTAGCAAAGACACCAGCAATGACTCTGGTAATAACGAAGCCAATTTAAGTAACCAGGTAAACTTACCCGGAAAGTGAATTTCATTACGTTGGCGGTGCATACCGTTATAAATGGCCACTGCTGCTTGCTGAGCAGTAATTTGCATAGGCATGGCAAAATCGTTTTTATCGGTTAATGGGGTTTTAACAAATCCAGGGCAAATAACACTCACGCCAATATCGTGCTCGGCTAAATCCACTCGTAAACTGCGCCCTAAATAACTAATCGCCGCTTTTGATGCGCCATAAGCTTCAGCCCGAGGAAACGGTAAGTAGGTCGCGCTTGAACTCATTAACCCAAGTTGAGCACCACTGCTAAGTAACGGTAAAAAATGCTCAAGACAATAACCCATCGCAATGACATTGGTGTTAATCACTCGGGCAAATAATGCCGAGTCAAAATGCAATACATCGTCGATATATTCGCAACTGCCGGCATTGAGTATCACGTGCTGTAATTGCCAGTGGTTATCGAGCAACAACCGTTTAAGCTCAGTGGCCGCGGTTTGCACTTGTGCATTGTCGGTAATATCAAACTCAAGTGGTGTCGCGCCGCTAATGTTTTGCAGCGCCTCGCGGTTGCGACCACAAGCAATCACTTGCATACCTTGAGCAAGGTAATGCTCAGCCAACGCAAAGCCGATGCCTGAGCTGGCACCAGTGATTAACACTGCCTGCATTTTAGCGGTTTTCATCACCATTACTTGGCCGCCCTATTTTTTAACAAGCCAATCAAACCGCCTAAAAATGGCACCTGCTCGTACAGCATTTGCCCAAGGTCAAAATAGTCGCGATGGGCATAGATTTTGTCATCGAACTTTAGTTGCGACATGCCGTCAACCTGAATCTGTTGGCCTTTGTTTAACTTAGGGTGCGAATAAGTCATTGTCCAATATAATGCCGCTTGGCTATTGTTATGGCTCACAACCACTTCTTTAATATCAAACTCGATGTGGGTGACGTTAAGGTACATGTTGGCAAAGTAACGCGTGAGGTCGTCTATGCCATTAACCTGATGCATAGGATCGCGAAAGCCAATATCGTCACGATATACTTGGCGTAGCAAATGTAAATTGTCTTTGTTAAGTTGCTGATACATATCAATAAATGCATCTACAATAGCAGGATTGCCATGACTAGACGTTGTATTTACGCCACTTGATGGTTCAGCTGAAATATCAACTACCGTTTGTGCACCTTGCATTAACTCACTCCTTTTATGCCAACTTTTGTGAGCATAAAAACAACAATGCCTTATATCACAATAAGATAAAAGTGTTTCATGCCTTCAAATTCAGACTTATTCAATTAAGAGATGATACGAGATAAGGTAAAATGCAGATCACTGTGGTAGGTAAATAGCAAAACGCCCAAGCTAGAGCCTAGGCGTTTGGTTATTCAGTGGGTTAACAAAGTAAATTAATAACCGGTTTTAGCTACCGGATGCCAATGTTTATCCACTTCTTCTTTAATGAAGGCTTGCTTAGCTTTAACGGCGTCTGCCTCAACAAATCCAATAGCGGCATGGGCTTTTTCTTTAGTGCTGTAATCTGGGTACTCTACTTTTTCAACCGACAATAGGCTCAACACTCTCGCTAATGCTTCACGACCATAAGTAATTTGCTCTGTTGCTTTATCGAGCAACTCAACACCTTCTTTAGGGTTATGAGCATACAAACCGTGCGATGCCATGGCAAAATCCCAACGCCACTGTGCATGGCGAATCGCCATAATTGAATCGTTCATTTGTGGCCATGTCGCCCCTGCGTCCCAAGCGGCCTTAGCTTCATAATGGGCTTTAACTAATAACGACTCTACGTTTCGCGCTTTTGCATCTATATTGGCTTTGGTTTTATCAAGCTTTTTGACCATGGCCGCTCTGTTGGTATGACAGCTAGAACAGGCTTGCTCAAAATTATCCATGGCAGCTGCCACTTTATGATCGGTAAACGCATTACCTTGCTCATCTTTGGTCTCTGGCATATGACAGGTTATGCAAGTCACGCCTTTTTTAGCATGGGTAGAGCGGCTCCAGTGTTCAAACTCTGGGTGACGCGCTTTTAATATCGGGGTTTTCGAAATAGGGTGGATCCATTCGTAAAAACGTCGGGTGTCATAATACTTTTCAATGGTGTCAGCGGTATTGCCAAAAATCCAAGGAATATTAACCTTGTTATTGTTTTCTGGTTGGAAATAATAACTCACATGGCATTGCCCACACACTTGTGCGCCTTGCATAGTGCTGTCTTGTTTATCAAATGGCAGTTTAATTTTTGCCATCGCATCTTGAGCATGTGGACGAGGTAAAGCTAATTCCGCACTGCCATCAACATGGCAATCACTGCAATACACGACCGATTTTATCTCGCTGCCTAAGTCGACAAAATTAGCATCAGAAAAACCTTGAATGCCCATTTCTTTCATCAGCCTTGGGGCGTCTGGGGTTTTACAGGTCCAACAGCTAGCAGATAAGCCTTTATCGCCTTCTGCTACAGCAACTCCAGTACGTAATGTATGAGTGACGTCGGCTACCGCGAACTGATGGCCGCGCGGACTATGATATTCTTTCGCAAACGATGAGCCGGCCCACAAAATAATACTGGCAGGATACTGCGCTAACATATCTTCGCTTTCGTCTTGCTCTACAGTTGCCTCCCAAGAAGCAAATTGATTGGGGAATTTAATCTGATTAGGGTCTATCTCAGCGCTTTGCAGTGACCAAGAGGTCAATGTCAATAATGCCAGACCGCTAACAATAATACCTAAGCCCGTTTTACTGCGTAAAGGACGAGTGGCTTTCATCATCACGTCTATTATTGGATTAATCATATGCTTACCTTAAACAGAATTAACTCAAATCAAAAGAATGCTACCCAGGACGACCATCAAGTCTTGGGCGGGTTAAAATAGGGGCGTAAAACCACACGAACAAACCAAAGCCAATAAACCAAAACATCCCAGCAATCCATAACCACATTTGGGTGTGCTCAGGCATTAGCAGCGGCATAATCGCTCGAAATATTGCCGCTAGGGCAATGCTTAAAAACGCAAATGCCATTTTAGGGCCTTGGTAAATATTACGACTCGTATGGCCAAGCGAAACACGAGAGATCATCGACAAACACAGCGCGGCTATGCCGCCTACGGCAAAAAGGTGCAATAACGTGCGGAAGGCATATTCGTTATCAATGTTTATCGCCATTAAGACTAACGTGACAGGCAATGATAAATACGCCAAATGCAAAGACCATAACATGGGCTCTTTCAAGGTTTTATGTGCTTGCCAACGGGCAAAACGAATTAAATGTAATCCACCGGCTACCGCCAATAAAACTTGCTCAACCCCTTTAGGAAACCAATGACTTATTGCTTGTATAAACAACAATCCCATAACTAATAATAACGCATTTTCTAATATACTAATGGGATCTGGCTTAGGTTGTTGAATACGCATGGCTGTAAAAAATGGAATAACCCGGCCACCAACAATTGTGATCACCAATGCGAGCCACCAAATCATCCCTTGCCATAACTGAGTTGAAAGCGAAAAGTCACGTTGTTGTAGCGCATAGTAACTTGCAAGATTGACGACTAATGCCACCACAAGTAACAACGGAAAGCCGATATTGCGCCACTGTTTTACTGGGTAAATACAACGCCACAAGGCAAAAGCACTGAAGCCTAAAAATAAACTGTCAAATAACGCTGGCACCACTAACGGAATGTTCATTGGCAATAACAGCGTTAATCGGGCGATGAGCCAGCATGCAAAGGTGACAATCAAACTGCGGCCTTTAATGGTCGGTTGATTGGTCCACGCTTGCACTGCTGTCAGTAAAAAACCACACACGATAGCCATGGCAAAACCAAACAACATTTCATGCGGGTGCCACCATAATGGCACCACATTGGCCCAAAACTCACTGTTAAATAAACTGTATTGTGGAGTAAACCAGCCCATTAACCACAACGGAATATATAACGCAGCTACCACAGCGCCGCCAAGAAAAAACGGTCTAAAGCCTAAACGCCAGATTGCAGGGGTGTTATCAATTTCAGCAGGGTCATCAATATTTAGCATAAGCAGCACACTCATTTAGTGAGTTAAGAGCGATAAGATTCAAACATGCATAATAAATAAATCTTTAATTAAGGCTATTGTATGCTGACCATTACATTACTTCAATCATTACCCTTCGCTAACGCAAACTAAGCAGCCCATACTGTGATCTAACGCAAAAAAGCCAACACCGAAAATGAGTGTTGGCTTTTATATAAAACAATAACAACGGGATTAATGAGAACACTAACCGCGCTTTAACGCACTTAATACGTCAATTGCTCGTAAGCGTGCCATTTTGTGTTCAACAATTGGCTTGGGATAACCTTGATTATCTGGCTGGGCAAATAAGTCATGCAGGTTAACTGATTTAGGTTCATGGATATCTTTAAATGACCAAGTTGCAATTTCAGGAATATAACGTTTAATAAAACTCGCATCAGGGTCAAACTTGCTACTTTGAGTCATAGGGTTAAACACCCTAAAGTATGGCTGCGCATCACAACCGGTTCCGGCCGACCATTGCCAGCCGCCGTTGTTAGCCGCTAAATCTCCGTCAATAAGTTGCTGCCTAAAATAACGTTCACCCCATCGCCAATCTACCAACAAATGCTTGGTTAAAAAGCTGGCCACCACCATGCGTAAACGATTATGCATCCAGCCGGTTTGATTTAACTGTCGCATTGCGGCGTCGACTATCGGGTAGCCGGTTTTCCCTTCACACCAAGCTTGAAACTCCTCAAGGTTATTGCGCCATACAATGCCATCACCTAACTCATTAAAGTTATGTGCCATCGATAACCGTGGAAACGCCACCAGCAAATGACGATAAAACTCTCGCCAAATAAGCTCATTGAGCCAGGTTTTCGCTGGACAAGTATCATCAACTAATGCTTCCGGGTAACGCGCTAAAATAGCAGCAACACATTGGCGCGAACTTATTACCCCAAGGGCTAAAAAAGGCGATAAACGGCTGGTACCTTCCAGCGCAGGGAAATCTCTATCGGCTTGATAGTCAGCTACTTGAGTTGCTAAAAATTGATCTAAAATACGTTTGGCCGCGCCCTCGCCTGCTGCCCATTGCTCACTACTGCGTTTGTTGCACTCAAACACAATAGCCTCTGGTTGCGCTAATGCTGCCGCTACTGGGGCCGGCGCAGCAACTGGCACTATGGCTCGTTGACTCGCAATACTTTTCCATTTTTTAGCAAATGGCGTAAACACCTTGTACATATCACCAGACAGGTTTTGCACTTGCCCTGGTGCCAGCAGGCAATCTTGATCAATTAGTGTCAGCGGTAAGCCTTGTTCAATTAACTGAGCATCACGGCGACGCTCATTAATTTCGGGCTCGCTGCCAGCAAAAACAGCATCGATATTGTGCTGCTGTAAATACTCATTTAACGCAGCATGGGAGTCACTAAACCATTGCAAATGCAGCACATCTAACGCAATACCTAACGCAGCCAGTGACTGTGCTAACAAATTGACATGCCGTTCAATAAAATCAATTTGAATTGGCGCAACATCATGCTGCGCCCATTGCGATGGCGTCACTATGTATAGCGCTCTCACATTACCTTGATGTTGCTTGGCAAACTCACAAGCCGCCACTAACGCAGGGTTGTCGGCAACGCGCAAATCTTGTCTAAACCACATCAAGCTATTCATCGTAGTCATTGCCCCCCCAACCTAATAGGCATAACGAAGCTTAAGGGCTTCAGGATGCGGGTTTAAATACACTTGCTCTTCAATATAAGGAGTATGGAACTCACGGACATAGTGGTTAATCAAGGTAATAGGCACGAGTAAAGGCAATAATCCTTGACGGTACTTTAAAATCGATTCGCTCAGTTCTTCTTTTTGTTCTGCACTTAATTGCTTCTTAAAATAGCCTTGAATGTGCTGCAATGTGCTGGTGTGATTTTTTCGGGTGGCAATGATCTTAAGTGCCGTCATAAAGCCTTCAAAATATTGCTGTGCGGTTTGCTCTAAATCTTGAATGTCAGCCAACATTGGGCCTAAATCGCGATACCATTTAGGGCTGTGCGCCATCAGTAAATATTTATAACGTGAATGAAACTGCATCAGTTTGTGCTTTGTGAGGCCAGACTGATTCATCTTTCTCCAATCGTTGTAAGCAAACACGCGAGTGAAAAAGTTTTCTCGGATGGGTAAATCATGTAAACGCCCTTCTTCTTCTACTGGCAAAAATGGGTAACGCTCCATTAACGCTTTAGCAAACACCCCTACACCGGTTTTAGAACCGTTATTGGTACCGATTTTATATTCGGTGACTCGCTCCATTCCGCAGGTGGGTGACTTTGCACATAAAATATAACCGCCCAGATAATCGAGTTCTTCCACTTTGCGCTTAGAGTATTCATTCAGCTTGTCGGTCACATCTAACGACCCGTCGGCACTGCGAATATGCACAATATCGCCATCACGAATTTGACGCACACTTTTACGCGGCGCCCCCATACCTATTGCCATTTCAGGGCACACCGTGGTGTATTCAAAAAACGGTTCTATTTCTTGTTTACAGTAGTAAGAGTTTTTGTGGCCGCCATCGAAACGAACTTGGTTACCTAAAAGACAACTGCTGATCCCAATTTGGATTTTTTCTGGCACAAATGTGGCTATATCTGGCATGTATAATACTCCTGAGACCGAATGTTTTGCCTGCTATGGACAAATCATACCCACTTATGGTGGATTTAGTGTTTAATAATACGAAACATAAATGAAATAAGTTCATTATTTATAGAACCTTTTCAGCTAAAGTTGAAGCATAAAAAAGCAGAACCGGGGTTCTGCTTTTTTATTTAATTAAATTCTGAGGAATTGCGTATTAGGCAGCCTGCGTTTTGGCTTTTCGACCAACATACTCTAAGCCCCACACTAGGCCAATCCCAACGAAGGTACACACTATCGCCACTACGATTTGCGACGACTCACCAGTGACTTGCTCAAACTGAAACGGCGATAAGTTTTGCTCCAATAATGGCACTTGCTCACCTTTACTGTTTTCGCGCCAGCTAATGACTTCTTTCCAAGGCCAAATCTTACCTAATGTGCCGAGCATTAATCCGGTTAAAAACAACACGGTGGCGTCGTGACACTTACGCAGCAATGCCGATAGCACATGGCTAAAACTCAGCAAACCGATAGCTGCGCCGATGGCAAAACATGCTAAATAAACAATTTCAAACCCTTTTGCCGCAGCCAAAACCGCTGGATACATGCCAAGTAGCAGCAAAATAAAACTGCCAGAAATCCCAGGTAAAATCATCGCGCATATCGCAATTGCGCCACAAAAGAAGAAGTTAAGGTAAGTAATTTGCAGCTCAATAGGATGTAATACCGTAATGGCCCACGCAAAAGCGACGCCGCCAATAAACATCAATATTCTTAACGCGGTAAACTTTTCGACCTGCTTTACCATGTGCACCACAGAGTAAATAATTAGCCCAAAAAAGAACGACCATACCGGGATGGGATGCGTAGCCAGTAGCCACGAAATCAACTTAGCTAAAGTAAAAATACTGGTTAAGATGCCGCCAAACACACACAACAAAAACGGCCCATTAATGTGCATAAAAGCCGCTTTAATCCCTTGCTGCTTAATTATGCCAAACAAAGATACATTAATGTTGCGAATACCATCTAATAAAGGGTCTAAAATACCGGTAATAAATGCAATGGTCCCGCCAGATACACCAGGGACAACATCTGCCGCGCCCATGGCCATACCTTTGATATAATTCAACAACAAGTTAGATTTCAAAATTTATCCTTAAATGTTCATCACCGGCAAAATTATACCTGTCACGGCGCAAATGAGCGATGAAAAAGAGTACCCAGTACTTCACCCAAGGTTACAACAATGTTAATCTCATCCGACCAGACACGCATTAATACCCTAACCCGAGTTTAAAAAATGACACCTACAAAACCTAATAAAGTCATGTCACTGTACAAAAAAGTGACTTCATACCCATTCGGTAAACATATTTTTTCTAAAATGGTGGCACGCATGGCGCCCTATTTTGGTACGGTTCATCCTTACATTAACGAGCTAAAAGTTAATCGTTGCGAATGCTTAATTAAAAAACGTAAAAAAGTGCAAAACCATATTGGTACCGTGCACGTTATTGCGATTTGTAATGGCTTAGAAATGGCTATGGGTACTATGGCTGAAGCCTCTATCCCAGCTCATTTACGCTGGATCCCTAAGGGCATGTCAGTAGACTATACCGCCAAAGCAGGGACTGATATTCTGTGTGTCGCAGAGGTAACACCAGAACAATGGCAAGTAGGTGATATGTTAGTCGACGTAAAAGCCTATGACACAAATGGTGTGGTAGTCGTACAAGGCCACATTAAACTGTGGATTTCAGAAAAACCGAAAAAGTAGTTACAAAAATCATAATATAATCATATTCATTTTATTTTTTGCTAGGGAAGCACAATGTTAAAAAACGATCTCGCAAACGTAAGCAATAATCACTTAGGTAAAATCATTCCGGTGTCGATATTACTGATCATCTTGATCAGTCTATATGGCAGTTGGTATACCGTCGACCAAGGTGAGCGTGGTGTGGTATTACGCAATGGTAAAATCATCGACACTGCAGAACCTGGGCTTGGATTTAAAATTCCATTAATGGACACAGTGGTAAAAATCTCAACTCAAACTCACACCGCAAGCTATCAAGCATTACAAGCCTATAGCCGCGATCAGCAACCTGCCACCTTACGCGCGTCAGTGACGTTTAGTGTGCCGCCCGATCGCGTTGAAGAAGTGTATGCCAAGTTTAAAGGCATCGATTCTATGGTTTCACGCTTACTCGATCGCCAAGTACCCACTCAAGTTGAAAACATTTTTGGTAAATACACTGCTATCTCTGCGGTCCAAGAACGTATTAAGTTTGGTATTGATGTGACCGAGGCGATCACTAAATCGATTAAAGGTCCGGTAACCATTACCTCAGTACAAATTGAAAACATCGACTTCTCTAATGCTTATGAGAAATCGGTAGAAGACAGAATGCGCGCTGAAGTCGAAGTACAAACCCAATTGCAAAATCTTGAAAAAGAACGTGTTAGTGCGCAAATTGCGGTGACTCAAGCACAAGCTGAAGCAGACTCACAGTTAGCCCGCGCGATTGCAGAAGCAGAAAGTATTCGGATTAAAGGTAATGCTGAAGCCTCAGCAATTAAAATCCGTGCCGAAGCTTTAGCGCAAAATCAAAACTTGGTTGAATTAACTAAAGCTGAGCGCTGGGACGGTAAGCTGCCAACCACCATGCTACCAACGGGGACAATTCCGTTTTTAGAAGTACAGAAAAAATAATCAACACTGCCAAGTCAGCATTGCAGGCATGTTTAATCCTCAATCATGATTAACAGCATAAAAAGCCAAGCAAAATGCTTGGTTTTTTATTGCCTCACGGGTACATTAACTGCAACTTTGATAATCTAAACTCTTATTGCAAAAGGACTTCTGCGATTAACAGTGCAAATAACATGGACGAGCAATCTGCTTCGACTAAACCACAACGCCTAGCCAACCTTGACGCCATCCGTGGTGTGGGTGTATTGGGTATTTTCTTTTTAAATATCTATTTTATGGGTAATAGCTTTTATGGCTATGCGCCGCATGCTGTGCAGCCTATTGGCGATATTGGTATTGAGCTGTTGAGTAACTTTTTTCTAGAAGGACGCTTCTTTAGCTTATTCGCAATGTTGTTTGGCGCGGGTATGTTAATTCAATTTCAAAAATACCAATCTGAATTAACGATTAACGCGTCCCAACCATTTCTCAAACAACAAAAATGGCGCTTATATTGGCTGATTATATTTGGAATTTTCCACGGAATTTTTATCTTCCCGGGCGATATTTTACTGTCTTATGGCGTCAGTGGATTATTGGCTTTTAAGTACCGTTACCTCGATGCAGATGCGTTAATTAGGCAGGCTAAATGGTTTATTTTTTTGTCGCTTATCCCTATTGCCCTCATATCGCTAACTCCAGATGATCAAGTGTATCTGCGTGACTCAACGCTATACATTGAGCAACTATCGGCTTGGACAGGCAGTTATTCACAGCAATTATTAATGCACTTGACCATGTTTGGTTACATGGTATTGGTGATCCCATTAACGCTGATGTGGTTTATTGCCGGACTAATGCTAATCGGCATGGCATTGTATAAACGCAATGTATTTAGCCTGGGATTAGACCGTAAGTTGTTAAAACAATGTCTTTTTTGGGCGCTGGCATTATCGCTAATCGACTCAGTATTAAGCTTTAGCGGTAACTCGTTATTAGTGGCACTTTCTGACGTGGTATTACTGTTAAGTGCCATTGCTTGTGCTTTAGTGTATATCCACATCATTTGCTTATTATGTAATAACAACTCACAACGCTTAATCGCACTACAAAACGTCGGTAAGCTGGCATTTAGTTTATATATATTGCAATCCATTGTCGGAATTATACTGCTACGCTACCTTCTCCCAGAGTGGCAGCAACAACTAGATAGAGCCGGTTATATGTCTATCGCAGTCATTTACACCATAGTGCAACTATTGCTCGCGCATTGGTATTTTCGTTATTTCAAACAAGGGCCACTAGAAAAGCTGTGGCGTTATTTAGTGCTAAAACGAGGCTAATCACAGTAAGTATTAAGAGAAAAAAGCACGCCTTGAGTAACAATCGAATCATCAGAAAAGTGAAAACGCCAATATGAACAAATTTGCTTGGCTAATGTTAACCATGCTCACCATTGTGAGCGCGTTCATTCACCCCTTGTTAACAGCAGTGTTTTTAGCACTAAATGTGCTAACTGTGACGTTGTATTACCTCGATAAACGCGCGGCAATCAATAGTGCTCGGCGCATCACTGAAAAAACCTTACACGTATGTGCATTGTTAGGCGGTTGGCCCGCAGCCTTGCTAGGCCAACATCATTTTCGCCATAAAACCCAAAAAACACGTTTTATTCGACTACTGTGGTGCTGCATAGTACTTAATATTACCGTGTTAAGCGCTGCTGGTTATGTCTATTTTGATTGGATAACAGTGCGAGTGTCATAAGGTGTTAACAACGTCTATTAGTCAACAATAACGCACTGACTAAAATAGATTTTGCGTAGTTTGATAGCGTCAATCATTTTGCGGTAAACTCATGCCACTGAATCGACTTTATTGAGAACTATTATGCGTATGATTTTGGCCGTTGTGGTCATTGCTGGAGTGATATTTTACTTTTTTAGCCAAATGAATAACTCCAAGGCAGCAAAAGAAAACATCGAAAAAGGAAAACTGTTTTTAGCCGAAAACGCTAAACGCGAAGGTGTAGTACAAACCTTGTCTGGTTTGCAGTATGAAATCCTCACCAAAAGCGATAACACCGAACACCCTAAAGCCAATAGCAAAGTGACCGTGCATTACCATGGTACATTAATCGACGGTACTGTATTTGACAGTTCGGTTGATCGCGGCGAAACCATTAGCTTTGGCTTAAACCAAGTGATTAAAGGCTGGACAGAAGGCGTACAATTAATGACAGTGGGCGACAAGTTTCGCTTTTATATTCCCAGCCAACTTGCTTACGGTAACCGTTCAACCGGCAAAATTGTTGGTGGCTCGGTACTGATATTTGATGTTGAGTTATTTGAGATTAACTAATCAGAACTCAAGATAATCGAAAATAAAAATGAAAAGCCTCCAAGACGGAGGCTTTTCATTTTTCAACGCATGTGCGATGACAATTTAACGCTTATACCATTGCGGATTAATAAGTGACCACTGTGAATGCGTCCAGCGGTTTTTGATTAAGACGTCGCTATGTAGTAATGGTTGTTCCCTTTCAAATAGCGAGAACGTAAAGCAAAAGCGGCTGGGGCATTCCTTTTAGGCGAGTTTTAAAAGGGCTTACACTGCGTTGCATGACTTCGAAAGAGAATCACTATTCATTCAGTCATTCGCCTTGTTTAAGCCCTTTTAAATTCTCGCTGAGAGATCACTTACTAACGCGCAATGGTATTAAAATCAGCCTAGGTAAAACGGGTCGTCAATTGATTTAGCAGGCGGAGTAAACCATTTAGGCCCTTTAGGCGTCATGTAAAAGTGGTCTTCATGACGAATACCAAACTCACCTGGCACGCACAACATGGGCTCGTTACTAAAACACATACCACTGGCAAGTAACGTTGAGTCATTACCGACTAAATATGGCCATTCATGAATATCTAGACCTATGCCATGACCTGTTCGATGCGGTAAACCTGGTACTTTGTAACCAGGGCCAAAGCCTGCATCTTGTAATACTTTGCGTGCGGCAACATCAACCTCACAACAAGGCGTACCGATTTGCGCAGCAGCAAATGCCGCAAGTTGTGCATCTTGCTCTAACTGCCATAACTGGCGTTGACGTTCACTGGGCTCACCAAATACATAAGTGCGAGTAATATCAGAGTTATAACCGTGCAACTGGCACCCTGTATCAATCAGCACAGTGTCGTTATTCGCCAATGATTTAGGCGACTTAACCCCATGCGGATAAGCGGTATCTTCGCCAAATAATACAATGCAAAAGTACGACCCGTTCGGTGCTCCTACCGCATAATGTGCCTGGTCGATAAAGTCTTCAACCTCCGCAGTAGTAATGCCTTCACGCAATATACTTGCAGCCGCTTTATGCACCTCAAGCGTCATGTCTTTTGCTCGTTGCATTAACGCAATTTCGGCAGAAGATTTAATCATACGACAACCTGCTGTTACGGTTGTAGCGCTGGTAAAGCAATGTTGAGGCGCAGCTTGAGCAATGCCGTTGCTTATAAAAAACGGGGTGGATTCATCGATACCAATTTGGCCTTGCGTTAGGCCCATGTTGTCGAGCACATTGGCAAATAATTGGTATGGACTTTGGTCTTCATGCCAGGTATTAACCTGACCTTGAATGGCCATATACCCTTGCAAGGTATCGAGTTCAAATGCAGGAGCAATGTATTGCATGGCCCCCACAGCAGGAATAATCGCCCCAACCATACGCTCGCTTGAATACCAGCGCGTACCAGTAAAATAATATAAGTTCGTCCCCGCATTAACATAAATAGCATCTAAGCCATGTTGTGCCATTAACTGCTGTGCACGCTGTATGCGTTGATGAAATTCATCCTCGCTGATTGCTGCTACACCGTCTGTCATTTTACATAATTTAGCTAAAGCCTGCTGCGGGCTAACACCACCAACGCCGATTGTCATCACGAGTCCTTTATTATTGTTATTGTCAGATAAACGCCAACAAGAATAGCGCTTACAATGCAGAGTGACCATTGTATACAATATAAGTTTACAATTTAAGCCACGCTATTGTGAGCGACTTTGCTTGCAAGGCTGCTGTTGCCCTTGCGATAATTGAGCCTCATTTACAGAGCTGAGTTCATCAGTCGCCTCCAACGGAGAAACCATGTCTAATAATATTGCCACCCGCCTTAATGCCATTCGCCAGCAACTTGAAGTTAACCAAATCGATGCTTTTATTATTCCCCGTGCCGATGAATACTTAGGTGAATACGTACCTGCGCGAAATGAGCGCTTACACTGGGCCACCGGCTTTACCGGCTCAGCAGGTATGGCGATTGTATTAAAAGACCGCGCCGCTATTTTTACCGACGGCCGTTACACAGTGCAGGTGCGCCAACAAGTTGATGGCAGTTTATTTGAATACTTAAGCCTGTATGACGATCCACAAATTGACTGGTTAATCGATACATTACCCGCAGCGGCTAGCGTGGGTATCGACAGCCGATTACATACTCTTGCCTGGTATCAACAAGCCAAAGCCCAATTTGATAAGGCCCAAATCAATTTGGTTGAAGTGAATAACAACCCCATTGATGTGAGCTGGCTAGATCGCCCCGCACCATCAGCATCAACCATGACCTTATTTAGCCATGAAGGTGCTGGGCGTAATAGTGTTGAAAAACGCCAACAAATTGGAGCACTTGTAAAAAAACAAGGTGCCGATGTGGCACTTATCGCGGCATTAGATTCATGCTGTTGGCTGTTAAACATTCGTGGTAATGATGTGCCACGCTTCCCGGTCATACTGGGCTGCGGTTTATTATCGGCCAATGGCGACATGACCTTTTTTACCGATTTAGCCAAAGTGCCTAACAACATTGCTGAGCATGTAGGCGCTGGTGTGAGCTTTAAAGAAGAGTCTGAATTAGCAAGCGTTTTAGCCAAAATGGAGGGCGTTAAGTTATTAGCCGACCCACATTCAGCCAATGCATACTCACAATTATTGGCGCAAAAAGGCGGTGCTAAACTGATTGCCGGAACAGATCCTGTCGCAATACCTAAAGCGCAAAAAAATAGCGCTGAGCTTGCTGGTATGCGCGCCTGCCATATTCGTGATGGCGTTGCTGTTAGCCGCTTTTTAGCCTGGTTAGACAGCCAAGTTGAACAGCACATCATGCACGATGAAGCACAATTGGCAGATAAATTAGAAAGCTTTAGACTGCAAGACCCACTGTATCGCGAGCCAAGTTTTGACACTATCTCGGCCACCGGTGCTAATGCCGCCATGTGTCATTACAACCACAATAATGGCACCCCAAGCACCATGACCATGGACAGTATTTATCTGGTTGACTCCGGTGCGCAATATATTGATGGCACCACCGATGTCACCCGCACTATCGCCATTGGTAAGGTTACTGACGAGCAGAAAAAAATGGTCACCTTAGTACTAAAAGGCCATATTGCATTAGATACAGCACGCTTTCCTAAGGGCACTTCGGGCCAACAACTCGACGCTTTTGCCCGCCAGTATTTATGGCAACACGGTTTTGATTATGACCACGGTACCGGCCATGGCGTTGGCCACTTTTTGAGTGTGCACGAAGGCCCACAGCGTATTGGTAAAAACGTTAATGGCGTTGCGCTGTTACCTGGCATGGTATTGTCAAACGAGCCAGGCTATTACCGTGCCGACGGTTTTGGTATTCGTATCGAAAACCTTGTGGCGGTGCAGCCGTGCCAAGCCCTACAAGGGGCTGAACGTGAAATGTATGAGTTTGACGCATTAACTCACATCCCAATGGATGCCCGCTTAATCGACAAGTCATTATTAACTGATTTTGAAGTAAATTGGTTTAATCAATACCAACAAAAAGTACGTCAAACCCTTGCGCCATTAATGCAAGGCGACGAGCTAGCATGGTTAAATAAAGTCACTGAGGCCATTTAAAATAGTGGTTAAAGCATAACAAGATAAAGGCTTAGAGTGAGTTAATCTTCTAAGCCTTTTTTTACAAAGAATCAAAGTCAAAGGATATGGCAGTGATAGAAAACACGCTATCTGCTTTGGGTAGCGGAATGGTCTAACTGATAAAGTGGATCATTATCAATGCCATTATTGAAGAGGCTCTTTGTGGTTATGGTTATGGTTATGGTTATGGTTATGGTTATGGTTATGGTTATGGTTATCTTAGCCTCAAACTCATCACCTTAGGCAACAACCCTAAAGCGGATCAACATAATAATGCAGGGGTATTATCTGCGGTGTGATTGCCACTATACCAATGAGTTTTGTTATGTTGTTTATCGAGCCAAACCTGGCATATTAACAATAAAAAACGCAGGCACTTACAAGCCTGCGTTTTTATTATGTTAGGTCAAAAATTTAGTTTATATCACGTACTAAACGAACATAGTTGTAAATGCGAACGCTATCGTATTGAGGACCATAGCCCCCAGAGTAGTCTTCACCATCCCATACTTTTGGGTCGCTGCGTTGCGCACCGGCACCATGCACATCGACCCAACGTCCGGCATCACTGTCGTAGCCAAGCGCTTTACCAAAGGCGACATAAGAGGCAGCATTACCATAGGTTGTATTTAACTCCGTATCATCAGAATAAGCACCGTCTGTTGCATGGGTTGTGCTGCTCCAATATAGGCCATAATCAGCTTCACCATTCTCGTCGGTAATCGTAGTAATGTTAAACACATCGCCAATCACAGCATAATCGGTATCAGCTAGCTTCTCGGTGTATTCAACTAGGCTATGTAACTCTTTTATGTTCGGTAAACGCCAATCGCTGTAACCTAAATAATTAGCCGCATTCATGGCTTTAACGTAAGCAAAGGCATCTTGCCATAACATTGCACCTGCCAAATCTGTGTCATCGGCAATGATCAAGCCATTGCCATCGGCGTCGGTCCAATCAAGTTTGGTGTAATCAAACCCTGCCGACTCTGTCACAGTGCCCGTTGTCTCATCATAATCTGCACCACTGTCAGATTGCGCCCACATTAAGTTAGTCGCATTGTCGGTAATAGTATGGTCACCGTTGTCGATAAAATCGTTGGTCGCATAACTGGTATTGCCACGCATACACATGACAAAATAGGTTTTGTCGCCATTAAAGAACTCTTCTTCGTAACCTTTAATACGTCCATCAGCAAAATTCACCCCAAACATCATCGAAGTACCTTCACCATTAGTAAACGTTGAAGTTGTTGCATATTGAGAATCGATGATTCGTTCATTGTCGGTGCTGCCGTAGGCAAAAGCAAAATAGTTCCAATCGATAAACGGTTGTAGGTAAGTAAGATCGTCAGAGGTTGGATCGGTTCCTTGAAAGTTCATCAATGAGTAAAGCTGTTTCACATTAGGCAGTTGCCAATCGGTTTGCCCAGCGTAATCTAATGCCTCACAATAGCTTGCTGCTGCACTTGAGCTAAGCTTGTCATCACTGGTAATTTCACCATCATTGTTCATTTCTGGGCTTTGGGTCCAGATAATACCTGAGACATTATCGGTGACCGTCATGTCGCCATCATCGGTTACATTGGTGGTGTAACTCTGCTCGCTGCCATTCACTGTTTGGCCATCTTGACCATAAAAATCTTCTGATGACGATGTTGGGCAAGCTAACTTGATATAATTGTCATAACAAATACTTTGGGCAGAATCTGCGATGGCATAAGAATATACAGTTGATGAATCCCCATCTTCTATCGTTTCTGAGGTTTCATCCGTTACAGTGATATCTGTCGTTTCATCTGAAGATGAGCTACCACACCCACCCATCATCAGTAGCATTACAAGCATGCTAACTTGGGTTAACTTAGTTTGAACTTTCATTCCTCATCCTCTGCACATGACGTATTAATACTTTACAACTTGGCTGCACAATAGCGCCTTAACGTGCAGAAATTGTGCATAAAAAACGCAAATACCGTTAGCTATTTTCAAAGCGGGATCGAACTCACACTGGTATAAGGAAAGCTGAATTTCAGTATTGTTGAAAAAACATAAAATGAGTTAATAGGTTCTAACTCGTCGTCAATGGTAAGCGAGACAAGTTATTGATACGGTTTGCACAAGGTGTCAAAGTCATCTTTGGGGTTCAGTAAGAAGTCTTTACCCACCGAAGAAATGATGTCAGTTTCTGCAATATAGGGGTTATCTATCTTAAAAACTAATCTGTTATTCAATTTAGCCTTGAGTAAAAACTCACAATGACGCTGATAAAATAACTGATCAAATTGACCATTTTCGATGATGCGCTTTAAGCCGACTTCAATGCGTTTTGCTAATCGCGGTTGATTAGGTGAAACGTAATAATAAGTCACTAATGGGATATGCAACAAAAGGTGCTCATCAACCATTAACTCGGGGTACTGCAAATGAAACTGCGAGACTTCTTGAAAAACCTCATTAACACCTCGTCCAAATGTGACAAAACGCCCTTTAGATAGCATGTTAAACAAATTTTCGTAAAGCGTGCTTTCAACAACATCAAATCCTGCTTGCTGCATAGCCACTTTCGTCGACCATTGGCTACCTGAGCCGGTTTTAAGCGATACTAACTGGGATAGAGTCTTGATATTGGCAAGTAAAGTGGCGTTTTCTTGCTGAATAATAAACAGCCTAAAACCTTGAATGCCTTTGCGAATTGGGATTTTTATCGGGATAAGATCATCGTTCCAATTCTCTTTGGAGGCCTCAGCAATCACATTAATGCCTTCGCCGGCTTTTAATGATCTAAAAATACGGTTTCGGCTCATGTGCAAATCGGTTACCAGTAAACTACCGTCGCCAAAATCCGCTGTGGTGGCCTCTATCACCAAAGATAATAAATCATAGGGGTATTGATAGCGATTATCTAGCTCTGATTCTGAACGATTTATGATAAATTCATCATTAGATTGGCACGTTGAATTCACTGCAAAAGCCCCTAGTAACAGCAGGCTCATTGATATGCAAAATCGCGTTACAGCGTTCATAAATTAACTCGTGACGAAATGAAAACTCGGATGGGTGTTTATTCATTGAAGCCGTAATAGAACGGAGCAATTTATTAAAAATCGGACACCTTGTGTGTACAAAATAAACCATAGGTTAACAATGAATAAATATCAAACAATGACAATTGAAGCTGTGAGGAACACCACAGACAAAGCAGACTCAATCTAATAGCGTGCGGATGTAAAGCAATACCCAGTGATAACCACCACCTCATTGGTGTTTTCCCCCCAAAAAATGCAAGTGGTGTACAGCATAGGTAAGCACTACATTAAGGGCATATAGCCCAGCACTTAGGAGACTGTAACTAATTTTGCTTAACATGTTAATAATCAAAAAATCTTGTAATTAAATACAGATAAAGTTCAGGATTTAAACAAAAGTTTGTTATACTCCGCGGCCGCTTATCGATGGCGCTCAAATCAGTTAATCTCACTCAAGCTTAACGTTTTCAACTATCCTAAGAAGTTAACAACATTGTTAAGCATGAATTTAGCCATCGATTAAGGCTAACGGACCAAATTATCTAGATTTACCTTGTTCAGCTAGCAAGCTAGACGCAACTAAATCGCTTTGTTTTGATGTATATACAGGAACTGCACCATGAAATTCGAATCTTTTAGCTTCGCCCCAGAAATATTACGCGCGATCGCTGAGTGCGGTTATCAAGCTATGACACCAGTCCAAAAACAAGCGATCCCAGCCATTCGTCGTGGTGAAGATGTACTCGCCAGCGCGCAAACCGGTACCGGTAAAACCGCAGCGTTTGCTTTACCTATTTTACAAAAAATGTGTGAAGTGCCTAAAGAGACATTACCATCAAACACACGCGCATTAATTCTTACCCCTACCCGCGAGCTTGCGGCACAGGTTGCAGACAACATTAGCGCTTACAGCAAACACCTCAACTTTACCGTATTAACCATTTACGGAGGGGTAAAAATGGACACGCAATCGCAAAAGCTTAAGCGCGGTGCAGATGTCATTGTGGCCACCCCAGGCCGTTTACTTGAGCATATTGTTGCTTGTAACTTAAGTTTGTCTAACGTTGACTTTTTAGTGCTTGATGAAGCCGACCGTATGTTAGACATGGGCTTTAGTGCCGATATTAAGAAAATCTTGCAAGCGGTAAATAAAAAACGTCAAAACATGTTGTTTTCTGCCACCTTCTCAAACGAAGTGAAAAAACTGGCTAACGACATGCTAGATAAACCTAAAGTGATTGCCGTAGATAAGCAAAACACGACAGCGGCAACCATTAGCCAAGTTATTTATCCGGTTGAACAACGCCGTAAGCGTGAATTATTGTCTGAACTGATTGGTACTAAAAACTGGCAACAAGTATTGGTCTTTACCGCCACCCGCGATGCGGCAGATAAATTAGTGGCAGAACTCAACCTAGACGGTATACCGTCGGGTGTCGTACATGGCGAAAAAGCCCAAGGTAGTCGTCGCCGTGCACTACGTGAGTTTGTTGAAGGTAAAGTCCGAGTCTTAGTGGCCACCGAAGTGGCAGCACGTGGCCTTGACATTCCAAGTCTTGAATACGTAGTTAACTATGACTTACCTTTTTTGGCCGAAGATTATGTTCACCGTATTGGCCGTACTGGGCGCGCGGGTAAAACCGGTGTTGCTATCTCGTTTGTGAGCCGTGAAGAAGAACGCACGTTAGCCGACATTGAAAAGCTTATCGGCCAACAAATTCGCCGCATCACAGTACCGGGTTATGAAGTCGGTAGTCGTGAAATGTTGCTTAAGCAAATTGAAAAGCGTCGTAGCTTCGCCAAAAAACAGCAACGTAGTGATAACGTTGGCGCACAAATGATTGCTGAGAAAAAGATGGATGGCCGCCGTGTTAAAGTGGGTAAAACCAGCAGCGCGGTTAAATACAAAAAGATTAAATAACCCCGTTTGAAGCAATAAACGGTAATTGAAAAAAGCGCTTAGGCGCTTTTTTTGTATTTGAATGAAATGAATTGTGTGATTATGAGGTCTACTTTAGTCAGGACATTACTCTATAAGGACTGATCATGTTAAAAACACTGCTTGTTGCCACCGTACTTACCTTAACCAGTTTAGCCAGTGTAGCTAAACCTATTGCCAGTGACGAAAATAATGTCATGCCGTTACTCAATGGCCACCAAATACCAGCAATTACCCTGCAAGATGTGGATGGTAAAGCGGTTGAACTCAGTAAGCTTGTGGCGCAAAAGCCGACGATATTCTTCTTTTACCGTGGCGGTTGGTGTCCATTTTGTAATTCACAAATGGGACAACTAAAAGCCATTGAACCTAAACTGATCGAAATGGGTTTTCAACTTGTGGGGATTTCGCCCGATACGCCGGAAAAAATGCGCGCCTCGTTAAATGATCAAAAGCTTGATTATTTATTGTTATCAGATAGCTCATTGGCTGCATCACAAGCCTTTGGTTTAGCTTATTACACCAGTGCTGATATCACCCAAAAATACACCGCTAGTGTGGTGACCAATGAATTGTTTACCACACCAGAAGGTGACAAACGCTTAGTGTTGCCTGTGCCAGCGGTATACTTAGCGGATAAAAAGGGGTTAATTCATTTTCAATATGTAAACCCAAACTACAAAGTGCGCCCAGCTCCTGAGCTTATTTTGGCCGCTGCGGGCCTGTTGGTTAAATAATCTGCGAGCAATAATTTATCATCAATAACAAGCCAGCATTTGTTTTTCTGGCTTGTTAATCCCCACTTATTTACGCACTCGTATTGAGCCGTTTCAAGCCACTTATCGTAATTAAACACAATCTTACATCACAAAAAAACATACCTATTGCAATAAAATAACGATTTATTGGTTTTTCTATTGGATTTTTTATCCTAGGGATCGTTACACTGTTCGGCATATAAAAATATCCCTACATAAAGGCTATAAATCATCATGTCCATTCCGACTATATTTGGCACAGCAAACACACCTGGCACAGTAAAAGCCATGTTATTAGGTTGCGGAGAGCTTGGTAAAGAGGTCGCTATTGAACTGCAACGTTACGGTATTGAAGTCATTGGTGTTGACCGTTACCCTAACGCCCCGGCAATGCAAATCGCTCATCGATTTCATGTGATTAATATGCTCGACGCTAACGCGTTAAAAGCGGTAATCGAATTAGAACAGCCCGATTTTGTTATCCCAGAAATTGAAGCCATTGCTACTCAAACCCTCGTAGAACTTGAGCAACAAGGACTACATGTGGTTCCGACTGCCAATGCCACAAAGTTAACCATGGACCGTGAAGGCATTCGCCGCCTAGCAGCAGAAACCCTCAATGTGCCGACATCAAAATATTACTTTTGCGATACTCAAGCCGAGTTTGAGCAAGCTGTAGCCGACATTGGTATTCCTTGCGTGGTTAAGCCGGTAATGAGCTCGTCAGGTAAAGGTCAGAGTGTGATTAAGTCGAGCGATACCATTGCCAAAGCATGGGCTTATGCGCAAGAAGGTGGCCGCGCGGGACAAGGTCGAGTGATTGTTGAGGCCTTCATTCCTTTTGATTATGAAATCACCCTATTAACTATTAGCGCAGTTAATGGCATTCATTTTTGCGATCCGATAGGCCACAGACAAGAAGACGGTGATTATCGTGAATCTTGGCAGCCACAAACCATGTCTAAAGTTGTTTTACAAAAAGCCCAAGCCGTCAGCCAAAAAGTGGTTGAAGCCTTAGGCGGCTTTGGCTTATTTGGTGTTGAGTTGTTTGTAAAAGGCGATGAAGTGTATTTTTCTGAAGTATCTCCAAGACCACACGACACAGGCCTAGTAACGTTAATTAGCCAGGACATATCTGAGTTCGCGTTACATGTTCGTGCCATTTTGGGTTTACCAATAAGCAATATTGTTCAGCATGGCCCAAGCGCTTCAGCTGTGATTTTAGCCGAGGGCACCTCGACCAATATTCGTTACCAAGGCATGGCACAAGCCTTAGCGCCTGCTGATACTCAATTACGCTTATTTGGCAAACCTGATATTAATGGTCGCCGCCGGTTAGGTGTTGCCCTTGCACGTGACACATCCATAGAAAGCGCCATTGAAAAAGCCAAAACGGTCGCCAACCACATCAAGGTTTTATTTTAACCTATACAGCCTTGAACTGATTAAGCAGCCTTGATCCTGCCCAAAAGAAAGCCGCAAATCATTGCGGCTTTTTTGTTGCTTAATCCTCACGCATTTTTAACCGTTTACACAATTAACCACATTCCCCTGCTGGAACTGCTTTATATTATCAACCGCAATACTGAGTAGATTCTGTCTTGCTTGTAATGTTGCCCAAGCAATGTGCGGCGTAATGGTGATATTGGTGGCACTTAACAACGGATTGTCGGGGCTTGGCGGCTCAGTGGATAACACATCCACTGCAGCAAAACCATTATTTTGATTAAGCCATTTAGCTAAATCGGCTTCATTAATTAAATCGCCGCGAGCAGTGTTCACTAATAAACAACCCGCCTTAAGTAGACCCAAACTGTCACTGTTTATCATGTATTTGGTGGTTACAGTTAGCGGACAATGCAACGAAATAATGTCAGCTTGTTTCAATAGAGTATCGCGCTCACACCATTGAATAGCAGGGGGGAGCTCCGTTTTAGGCTTGGCACTGGTCACTAACACCTTCATTCCAAATGCAACACCTAAATTCGCCACTTGCTGACCAATATCACCGTACCCCACCACCCCTAAGGTAAGCCCTTTTAGCGACATTAACGGCGATAACGTAAAACAAAAGTCGCGATTTCGACTCCACTGGCCAGCTTTTACAGCTTGGTCGTGTAATGCCACTTGTTGATGGTGATGTAGAATATGAGCAAACACCATTTGAGCTACGGCATCAGGGCCGTAAGCAGGAATATTGGTAACATGAATACCAAGCCGGGTGGCACACGCGATGTCGACCACATTGGTCCCTGTTGCCAGCACACCGATGTAAGCTAATTGTGGAAGTTGGCTTAGGGTTTGCTCGTTGAGCGGCGTTTTGTTGGTTAATACTATTTGCGCATCTTGGCAGCGCGCCACAACCTCATTGGCTAGGGTATGATCGTAAATAGTACACTCGCCAAGCGACTGTAACCCTTGCCAATCTAAATCGCCTGGGTTGAGTGTGTAACCGTCTAATACCACTATTTTCATCTATGACCTCAGTCCATTGTTAGCATAAATTACAGCGCCCTTAAATTTAGCGCATTCCCCGTGATGTTTTAATGCATTCATATGCTGCTTGTATGTCTTGCGCTTTAGTTTTGGCTAGAGCCATCATTTCTTCTGGTAGCCCTTTAGCCACTAACTTATCGGGGTGATGCTCATTCATTAATTTGCGATAAGCACGCTTAATCTCTTGCTCGGAAGCAGAATCAGCAATACCTAACATCACATAAGCGTCAGTCAGCGGCATTTTATTACCCTGTGGCGATTGATGATGACTGAACTCAGCTTGCCAGCGTGCCAGTAGCGCATCGAGTTGCGATGCCATTCCCAACTTATTCGCAATAATCGATAAGATGTTTTTCTCATTAGCGTGCAGTTCACCGTCAGATAGTGCGGTCTGAATTTGGATTTCTAAAAACATTTGCGATAACTCTGCACGTCCCTGGGTGACATGACGAAATTGTTCTAACTGTTTCGCTAAATCAAAGTCGGCCTCGCGACCATGCCTAAATGCTTCTTGAGCATCGATACGCGATTGCCCAGATAACTTCATTTGATCCATTAATATGGTGGCAATACGAATGTCATTTTCAGTGACACGCCCTGAGGCTTTAGCCATATGCCCCATAACGGCAAAGGTAGCATTGAAAAATATCGCCTGGCGTTCACTGCCTTTACGCATTAACGATGACAAACCTTGGCGTTTATCATATGCATGCCCAAGCCACAATCCTAAAAATGCGCCAAAAAAACGACCGAACATAAACCCGATAATGAACCCGAAAACTTTACCCCAAATGCGCATTTTACCTTCCGCTTTATTTAATAATTAACGTCTCTTATACCACTATTCATCACACTAGCATTGCCCCTGCAACCTTGAATGTAATTGCTCAAGCCTTCCAATGGTCCCTACATCACACCAATAACTACTAAAGTGTTCACCTTCAATACGTTGCTGTGCTATCGCTTGTTTAAGTAAAGGCCCTAACGCTTGCTTTCCTGCAGGCAAATCGTTAAATAATCGCGGATGATAAATCCCCAATCCTGAAAAGGTAAACCTTTGCTCATCACTAAGACTTAACTTTGCCCGCGCGCTGATGGAAAAATCCCCTAAGGGGTGATGTGGCGGATTATCAACCAACCACAAAAATGCATCGGCTTTATTTTGGGCAACCCGTTGATAAGCTGTACTCAACTCAGGTAAAAAATCGATAAAAATATCGCCATTAATGACYWNAAAAAGGCTCATCACCTAAAAAATTGAGCGCCTGTTTAATGCCACCGGCGGTTTCTAATGCTTCGGTTTCAGCGCTGTAGCTAATTTGCAAGCCCCAGCGTTGTCCATCGCCAAGCTGTTCAGGCAGTTTATGCCCTAACCAAGCATGGTTAATAACCACCTGTTTAATTNCCMAARSMRSSRRKNTTTTCGAGATGGTATTCAATCAAAGGTTTTCCGGCAACATTGACCAAAGGTTTTGGCAAGGTGTCAGTTAACGGGCGTAATCGCTCGCCTCGGCCTGCGGCCAAAATCATCGCTTTCATGTTTAATGACCTGCCTGAGTGGATTCCGTTATGGGTCTTTGCTGCACTAAAGGGGCGATAACCGTTTCAACCCACGCGCTAAACTCGGCTATTTGAGGGTATGACGCACCAATATCAACAATGTATTGCAAGGTTAATGGAATATCAGCCAAATAACCGCGCTTTCCATCACGATGATATAAACGCGCAAAAATGCCAGCAGCCTTGATATGGCGTTGCAGCCCCATTAAGTCAAACCATTGCTGGTACGTCACAAAATCAACCTCATCGCAAAGTAACTTGTGCTGCTTGATTAATTGATAATGATATTGCTTCAATTGTTGCACCGATTCATCAGGCCAGCGGACATAACAGTCACGTAATAACGATACTGCGTCATACGTGATTGGCCCTAATACCGCATCTTGAAAATCAATCACTGCAAGCTCATCCGCATTGATGAGCAAATTGCGACTGTGGTAATCACGATGCATACCGACTTTAGGTTGCGACATGGCACTGTCAGTTAACGCGGCAAATGCGGCAGTGATCATTTGCTGTTCATTGTTCGTTAATGTGTAATCTATGTGTTTATTTACCAACCAATCAATAAAAATCATTAATTCACGCTGTACGAAGTCGGCATCATAGTCGGTTAACGGGCCCAGTTCGGTGTCAGTTACAGTCGCTATGGTGGGTAATAGATTGAGCGCTTGTTGGTAATAATCGATAACATTGTGCTGATTAAGCACGGACAATAACTGCTGTTCGCCAACATCAGTTTGCAATACAAACCCTTGCTCAATACTGGTTGCAAGCACTTCTGGTACACATAAACCTGCAGCACGGTAAGCCTTAGCTACAGCAACAAAAGGCGCAATAGGCACCAAGTGTATTGGCGAATCTGACACGATGTAATGCTTGCCAAGATGCTGAATACGAAAATAACGACGAAAACTGGCATCACCACAAATTAATAATGGCGCCACCTCAGCTTTAAAATAATGGTTTAACCAGTGGTTTAAGGCGACAAATCTTGGATCAGATAAACTCATCTCAATGGCTCTTCACGAAAAATTGCTTTATTATAGCCAGCATAACATTTGGAAACAGCTAATGAATGTAATGTTTTATTAGCTGAGTATCTTTTTCTCTCCAAAACTTTTCCTGAATATGAAATCATAAATTATTGACAACAATGCAGATCCGTTATTTCCTGGCATTATGCCTACTCCCCAATATCGTTCTAGCTGAAGAAGCAGACACGACTGAACTGCCAACATCGCAATGCTTTGTTACGCCACCGGTTTCTCGCTCATTTGATGACAGAGCAGCATTAACAGGGATTGATGACGAACAAATCGTGATTATCAGTGACTTTTCTAATGCTGCATTTAACGAACAAGCCGAATTTACTGGCGATGTGAGTTTTAGCCAAGGGTTGCGACATATTGCGGCTGACAGCGCGATTTTAGATCAAAAAAACCAACGATTAAGCGCTAATGGTAACTTAATTTTTAAAGACGATTTATTTACAGTTACCGCCGACTCACTTGAAGCCCAAATGAGCACCAACAGCGCCACATTACAAAAGGCGCAATACTGGCTGCATGGTCAACAAGTTCATGGTGATGCGAGTAAGCTTCAAATCACCTCAGATAACAATTTATTACTGACCAAAACCAATTTTACGACTTGTCCTCCAGGCGATGAATCATGGCTGCTAGAGGCCGACATGATTAAAATCGACAGCACAGAAGAATGGGGAGAGATCTGGAATGCCAAATTACGGATCGCCGATGTTCCTATTTTGTATATTCCATACATGACAGTACCAGTGTCAGACAAACGTAAAAGCGGCTTTTTGTTTCCAAGTTTTAGTACCAGCACAACCAACGGTGTTGAAATCAGTACGCCTTATTATTGGAATATTTCACCGGAATATGACCTAACCTTTACACCTACCTACATGTCATCTCGCGGTTTATTTACCAAAACAGAGTTTCGTTATCTTGCCGGAGAACAGCAAAATGGCCAGTTTAATGTTGAATACTTAGACAGTGATGACAACTTGAGCACAAAAGCAGACCGTTATCTTTATCACTGGAGCCACCAAGGTGCTGTTAACGCAAACTGGCGAGTAAGAGCTGACTATACAAATGTGTCAGACAACAATTATTTTAACGATTTAGATTCAGATGTTAACCAGTCGACTGACAACCAATTATCACGAATTGGTGAGGCGAGTTACTTTGAGCGCAATTGGGATTTCAATATCCGCGTTCAAGATATTAAAGTGTTAGGCGAAGATGAAAAACCTTATCAGGTGATGCCGCAGTTAAACTTTAATTACCGTACTGAAGATATTATTGAGTCAATTGATTTTAAGTTTAACTCCGAATTAACCAATTTCCGCCACCAAGACGATGAGTACAATACCGCTAACCGTTTACATTTAGTGCCAAGTTTAATCTGGCCAATTCAAGGGCCTGCGGGATCATTTACCAGCGAAGTCAAATTGATGCAAACTCAATATTGGCAGCAAAACCTTGACGATGACTCAACCTTAGATGAAAGCGTCAGTCGCACCATTCCACAAGCCCGCTTGCATGGGCAGGTTAACTTTGAACGTGCAACCCAGCTGTTTAGTGAACAATATCGCCAAACGTTAGAGCCACAAGTGCAATATTTATATGTAGGTTATGAAGACCAATCAAACATTGGTATTTACGACACGGCAGAACTACAAGAAGATTACTACGGTTTATTTCGTGACAGACAATACTCTGGGTTAGACCGTATCGCTGATGCGAACCAATTCACGTTAGGTTTTACAACTCGCTTATTTGATCACTCAAACCGTGAGAAGTTTAAGTTCAGTGTCGGCCAAATTATGTATCTGGAAGACTCTAAAGTGAGTATTGATGATACCTACGAAGAAACCTCACCATCAACATCAGTGTTAGCCGCCGAATTAGATGCTCAGTTATACAATGATTGGTTTATTAGTGGTTCAGTGCAACATGACACAGAAACAGGCGAAAACAAAAAGAATGAAGTCACTTTAGATTTTCGTCCAAGCAATGACAAATTATTGCAGTTAAGTTATCGTTACGTGCCTGATTTATTGAATACTAACACCAATGACCAAGTCGATATTTCCCAGGCCGGTTTTCGAACATCGTGGCCTATCAGCGATGATTTGTATTTTGTCGGTAACTACTATTATGACCTCAATGAATCTCGTAACATTGAAACCTACACAGGTGTTCAATACGAGTCTTGCTGCTGGGCCGTTCGTTTAAGTTATCATTATCGTATTAAAACAAATTATGATGATGACTTAACAGATACAGACAACACCACTGAAGAGTTTGAAAGCGGTGTATACCTCAACTTTGTCATTAAAGGTTTAGGCGGTTCAGGTCCTTTAGGGGTCGCTGACATGTTAAACGAAGGCTTATTTAACTACCGTAAGCCACTTTACTTGAGGAATTAGCATTCTTTTGTGATAGATTGCTGAACCTAGCGATAAACTCATAGTCCAATAACAACAAACATGCTGTTGAGTATGAAGTAGTAACCTTATTTTGGCGATCTATCGCCAGTTTATATTGAATTGAATGTGCCAAGGATTTTGTGGATGAAACACAGTAAAAAAATGATTTTTGCATTACTCGCGCTGGCAATAAGCCATACCAGTGTTGCAGCACCAGTGCAATTAGACCGCGTATCAGTACAAATTAATGACGGTATTATTCTCGAAAGTGAAATCAAAAACATGATTGTCACGGTAAGAGCAAACGCAAAAGCAGCTAATCAAACACTGCCTTCTGAAGATGCGCTTCGCACTCAAGTGATCGAACGTCTCATTTTAACCCATTTACAAATGCAAATGGCTGAACGTATTGGTTTGCAAATCGGTGATTTACAATTAGACCAAACTATTGAAAACATCGCGAAAGAACAAAAAATGACTGTGGCACAAATGCAGCAGACTATCGAAAGCGAAGGAACCAGTTTTAGCCAATACCGTGAGAAATTACGCCAAGAAATCACCCTAGGTGAGATTCAACGTATTCAAGTTCAACGTCGTATTCAAGTGTCGCCACAAGAAATCAGCGGCTTGGTTAAGCTAATTGAAGAGCAAGGCTTAAAAGATGTTGAGTTTCAAATTGGCCACATCCTAATTGAAGTGCCAAGTAACCCAAGCAGCGAACAACTTGAAAACTCAAGTCGTCGTGCTGATATCGTATTAAAACGCCTAAATGATGGTGATGATTTCCGCAGTACTGCTATTGCAGCATCGTCAGGCCCTAAGGCCCTTGAAGGTGGTATTTGGGACTTTATGAACATTAACGAAATGCCAACCTTGTTTGCAGAAGTTGTTAATGGTGCTAAAAAAGGCGACATTATTGGCCCTATTAAATCAGGTTCAGGTTTCCACATCATTAAAGTGGTTGATACTCGAGGTCTGCAAACGCAAGAAGTGTCAGAGGTTAAATCTCGTCATATTCTACTAAAACCATCGCCAATTTTATCGGAAGATCGTGCTAAGGCGATGCTAGAAAACTTCTTAACGCAAGTGCGCAACGGAGAAGCAGACTTTGCCAAACTCGCCAAACAGTATTCAGAAGATCCTGGTTCAGGCGCTAAAGGCGGTGAATTGGGCTGGGCAGATCCTAACATTTATGTGCCTGAATTTTCACAAACATTGGCTAACCTAGAGGAAGGCCAAATTAGCGAACCATTCCGCACCAGCCATGGTTGGCATATTGTTCAACTTGAGTCGCGCCGTAAAACAGACGCAACCGATCAATTCAACAGCAATCGTGCTCACCAGTTAATTTTCCGTCGTAAATTTAACGAGGAATTACAAAACTGGTTGGATGAAATGCGCTCAGAAGCTTATATTGAAATTATTGAGCCAGAAACGCAACGAGGTTAAGCAAGATCAATGACTAAACGTATTGCCATTACTCCGGGGGAACCAGCAAGCATCGGTCCCGACTTAGTCATCAAACTCGCTCAGCAGGCATGGCCTGCTGAGTTAGTTGTTTGTGCCGATCCTGATCTTTTGAACAGTCGAGCAAAGCGACTCGGGTTACCTTTACAATTAAGAACTTACAACCCTAACCAGCCACCGCAACCACAAGCTGCCGGTACGCTGACGATTTCACCTTTTGCACTTGCTGAGCCAGCAGAATGCGGCGTGTTAAACGAAGCCAACAGCGCTTATGTTGTCGACACCTTGCGCTATGCAGGTGAAAAAAACATGTCTAATGAGTTTGATGCAGTTGTTACTGGGCCTGTGCATAAAGGCATCATCAATCAAGCGGGTATCCCGTTTAGTGGCCATACCGAATTTTTTGCCTTGCAAGCAAACTGTCCTGATGTAGTGATGATGCTAGCCACACCAGGGTTGCAAGTCGCCTTAATGACGACCCACATTCCATTAGCTTATGTTGCAAAAGCCATTACCCGCGACAGACTGCATCACATTATCAGTATTTTACACCGTGAGCTGGTCAGTAAATTTGGTTTAGGCTCACCCAAAATTTATGTATGTGGCTTAAACCCACATGCAGGAGAAGACGGCCATTTAGGCCGTGAAGAAATTGATACCATGATCCCCGCGCTTAATGAGTTACGAGAGCAAGGAATTGACATTGTTGGCCCACTGCCAGCAGATACCCTATTCCAACCTAAGTACCTTGAACAAGCAGACGTGGTGCTCGCGATGTATCATGACCAAGGATTACCTGTGCTCAAATCATTAGGGTTTGGTAAGTCGGTCAATATCACCTTAGGTTTACCTTATATCCGTACCTCTGTCGATCATGGCACTGCACTTGAACTTGCAGGTACTGGCAAAGCGGATAGCGGCAGTTTTACCTGTGCATTAAACAAAGCCATCGAATTGGCCTCAAAAAGTAAGTAACCCATTTTAATGAGTAATAAAGTACATTTAGGCCACACAGCCAGAAAACGTTTTGGACAAAACTTCCTTACAGACCAAGGAGTTATCAGCAGCATTGTTGGCGCGATAGCCCCTGATAACAACCATATAATGGTAGAAATTGGCCCAGGTCTGGGTGCGTTAACGGAGCCAGTAGCAGACTCAATCGACAACTTAACCGTTGTTGAGTTAGACCGTGATTTAGTGGAACGTTTGCAAGTGCATCCGGTTCTTAAAGATAAGCTGACCATTCACCAAGGTGATGCGTTACAGTTTGACTTTATGAAGCTACAGCAGCCAGGCAAAAAGATGAAGGTGTTTGGCAACTTACCATATAACATCTCAACCCCGCTGATGTTTCATTTGTTTGAATTTGCAGAGCAAATTGAAACAATGCACTTTATGCTGCAAAAAGAAGTGGTATTACGCCTTTCTGCAAGCCCTGGCACTAAAGCTTATGGCCGTTTAACCGTTATGGCCCAATATTACTGTCAAGTTGTACCGGTACTTGAAGTGCCACCACATTGCTTTACCCCCCCGCCAAAAGTGGACTCTGCAGTAGTAAGATTATTACCTTACGACGTTAAACCTTGGCCTTGTAAAGATGTCGATGTATTACGTCATTTATGTTCTACCGCATTCAATATGCGCCGTAAAACGTTGCGTAATAACTTAAAAGCCTTGCTGTCAGACGATGACTTTGCGTCACTCAACATCGATGCCACAATGCGGCCAGAACAAATCAGTGTTGAGCAGTATGTTGCGATGGCTAATTTACTGTGCGATAAAAAAAATTAATAATAAGGGCATGCCAAGCATGCCCTTTTATTTTTCCCTACTCAGGAACTCAAATGAGCCAAGTCGAATCGCCTATAAAAATTAAAGTCGACACCCATTATTTAGAGCAACAATCGGATGTCGCTGAGAGTAAGTACCTTTTTAGCTATACCATCACTATCATTAATCTTGGTGATAAAAATGTGACTTTAAAAGACCGTCATTGGATCATCACTGATGCAAACGGTAAAGAGAGTGAGGTAAAAGGCCCAGGTGTGGTAGGTGAAACCCCAACCATTACCCCCAATACCGCTTATCAATACTCTAGCGGCACCGTCATGGAAACGCCTGTCGGCTTTATGCGAGGCTTTTATGGTATGGAAGATGACAAAGGCCAGAGATTTCTAGTCACCATCCCAACATTTCGTTTAGCGGTACCGGGAATTCTACAATAACCATGGCTCATTATTTTGTCGGCGATATTCAGGGCTGCTTTCACGAATTAACCTTATTACTGCAAAAAGTAGATTTTAACCCCTCAAAAGATCAACTTTGGGCAGTAGGAGACTTAATTGCTCGTGGCCCAGACTCGTTAGCCGCCTTGCGTTTTTTTGAGTCACTACAAGACTCAGCCAAAGTGGTACTAGGTAACCATGATCTGCACCTACTTGCGCTGCATGGCAAGCTAAAAAAAATCAACCCACAAGATAAGCTGTCTGAATTACTCAACGCACCTGACATCAATAACCTGATAGGTTGGATCCGCCAGCAACCCCTAGTTAGGACGTTACCAGAGCATAATATCATCATGACCCATGCAGGGGTCCCGCCCCAATGGGATATCGATACTCTCATCCAAGAAGCAAAACAAGTGAGTATTGCTCTACAACAAGACGATTATTTAACCGCGCTTATCGCAAAAATGTACACCAACACCCCTCAACAATGGAGTGTAGATTTAAAGGGGACAGATAGGTTACGCTATTGCATCAATGCATTAACCCGAATGCGTTTTTTACATTTAGATGGTCGTCTCGACTTTGACTGCAAATCATCGCCACTAAAACAAACATCGACAAACTTAAAACCATGGTTTGAATTCGATTCACTGTGCGCACCACAGAACACACTAGTGTTTGGGCATTGGGCAGCGTTAATGGGGCAAACTAATAACGCCCATTTTAACGCACTCGATACCGGTTGCTGTTGGGGAGAACACCTCACATTATGGCATCTTGAAAATAATGAAAAAATTACCCAAAAAAGGGTCATTTAACGTTAAACTAAAGTAGCAGTTTGCCGATAGCAAACTATGGGATTTATTACATTTGCCTGAGAAACAATTGTTCGATGATAAATTCAGCCTCTACAACCCAAATAAAATTAAAATCAGGATCAAATAATAATAATCGGAGTATTGTATGAAAATTAACGTAGCGACTAGAGTGATTGGTGGCTTTGGTGTCGTCACATTACTCATCGTATTTCTAGGTGTGGTTACCCTACTGAGTAACAACAGTATTAAAGATGGCGCCACTATCCTTAAGACGATTAGCTTACCTGCACTTGAAACAACCAGCGTATTAAATGAAAACCTCAATACTCAACAAATTGAAGCGTTAGTAGCCTACTACAGTACGCACTCATCAAATATCCCCACTATTGAGAAAAGGCTTTCAGATCTCAATAGCCGTTTCGAAAATGACTTAACTAATTTAAGTGACTTAGTCAGTCAACAAACACAACTCACTGCGCCCTTAAAGGCGTTAACCCAAAGCTATAACGCTTACCATATCAGCGCAAACAACATGCTTAATGAGCGTCAAGATGCATTAAGCTTACAAGAAAAGCTCAATGATATGCGCAGCGACCTTGAGAATGCCGCAGATGACTCTTCATCAATCTTACTCGACATAATCGATCTTGAAACCAGTGAGGATGAAACTGAGCGCAGTCTTGCCGCCTCAGCTAGCCTTGTTGATGGCACCTTCATCAACATCATAACCACCATATATGACTTAGTGGCGGCAACAGAGCAAAGCAAGTACGACCTTATCATCAAAGAACTAGATTACATGGTCAGTGAAGCCACTGGTAAGCTTGACTACATTCACCGCCAAGGTAGCGGTGTGGTGAGTGACTCAACCCTTGAAGACTTAACAGCAGAAAGCGCCAAAGTATTCGCTTTACTTGAGGGCAATAACTCCATTATCAACCTTAAGCAGCAACAATTAACCCACAGTTTTGCCGCTACCAAACAACTTGCCCAGACTCAAAGCGCCGCAAAAGATGTTAATAGCAAAATGACTGTGCTAGCCAAATCGATTGACTCATTTGCACGTGATATCAGTAACGAAGCACTCAGTATTATTGACTCGGCATTTTATAAAACCCTTGGGGTTGTTCTTTTTGCTATTGTGGTTGCCATTGTTGTTAGTATTGCCGTGATTACCCCACTCACTAAATCGTTAGAAAAGGTGAACCAAGCTTTAACAGTGTTAGCGTCTGGCGACTTAACCCATAAGTTAGATGACTCGGGCCATGATGAATTTGCCGATCTGGCAAAAAACTGTAACCGTCTAGTCGACAGCTTACGCAGCCTTATTGTGGGTATTGTCGACAGGGCAAATCAGCTCGCTGCAGCGGCAGAACAAACATCAGCAATTACCTCACAAACAACGATTGGGATTCAAGAACAAAAAAGTCAAGTTGACCAAGTTGCAACTGCAACAACAGAATTGAGCTCTAGTGCTCAGCAGGTTTCAATGAGCGCCGATCAAGCCCTCAATGAAATTAAACAGGCTGACCAAGAAGCTCAGCACATGCGCTCACTTGCTGAAGAAAGCAAAAACACGATTATTGCACTGGCAGATGAAGTCGCTAAAGCCGGTATTGTCATTAACAAAGTCCATTCAGATAGCGCCTCAATTGGTTCTATTTTAGATGTTATTCGTGGCATTGCTGACCAAACTAACTTGTTAGCATTGAATGCTGCTATTGAAGCAGCACGAGCCGGAGAGCAAGGACGAGGTTTTGCAGTTGTTGCCGACGAAGTCCGTAATTTAGCGTCACGTACTCAACATTCAACCAGCGAAATTCAACAAATGATTGAAGTACTGCAAGTCGGTACTCAAGAAGCCGTTGCCGTAATGGAGCTCGGACGCAATCAAGCAAACAGTTGTGTTGAAAAGAATGAACAAGCTAACATTGCCTTAGAGACAATCAGTCAATCAGTGCATAGAGCTTACGACTCAGGTAACCATATTGCCCACGCTGCACAAGAGCAAAACATTGTTAGCCAACAAGTTTCAGAAAAACTAGAACATATAGCATCGATTTCAGAAGAAACAGCAACAGGTGCAGATCAAACTGCACAATCGAGTCATCAAGTCGCAGTGCTTGCTGAGGAGTTACAAGCATCTGTACGCGAGTTTAAAGTATAGCAAGCACTTCTCTATCGGTTAAATCTCTAAAAGGCCCATCAGGGCCTTTTTAGTTTTTTGCTGAGCATTTTTGACTAATACCAACTCCACAAATTAATGCCCGCGGGAGTTCTGCGTCTTCTAGGCAAGTAATCCCAATCCTTATACCAATCCTTATTAGAATGTGATCTATTTTAGGCTGCGTCACTAAACCCAATGACTGCAGGTGTAGTCATCTACATCAAAGTCATTTGAAGCCGTAATGGGATGTGATGTGGTCAAGTCAATCGGTACACAAACAAGAGTTGCGTGTTAGTACAGCAACAAAGAGTCGGATAAGTCATAAAAAAATACCGATAACATGTTATCGGTATTTTTAGTTAACCAGCTCAATACAGGTTAACGCTTTAACGTCTGATTAAAATCAACCACCAACACGATCTTTAATCGCTGCGGTGATAGGACTGCCATCATGACCGTTGGCCGCAGCCCAGTCTAATATGGTTGTGCCGTCAGCCTCAGGGGCTGCTAAGTCAGACGATGGCATACGTTTTGCGATAAACTCACCGACATCATTAGCATTTGAATTGTAGGCAGTACGCAATAAACTGCTGCCATCACAAGAAATGCTTGCATAAACATTACGTAATTTAACGCGACTTTCTTTCATCTTTTTACGTAAGCGGTTTTTGTCGTCTGATTTTACATAGTCACAAATGTTTGCTACTAATTGTTCTGTATTAGCAACAGCAGGGGCTGACACAGAAGATGCTGCAATCAGGGCTGCAATAGCCACAGGCAATAGGCGCATCTGACACTCCTTTATCTATTTATTGTTATATAGCTTGTATTCATAGAGCGTTACACTCCATTGATATACATTAATCTCAGGGTTTACGTGATTAATTTAACACTTTTTCACGAGTGTGTTAAAGCTATATTGCAATCCTTTGTCGCTTGTTAAACTTTCTGAATTCTCGATTACCCACGAACCATCATCCCAAGCAGGGAATACCGTATCGCCATCGACATCTAAATCAATCATTGTTAAGTACAATACGTCAGCTTGAGACAGCAATTGTTCGTAAAGTTGACCGCCGCCAATAACAACCACCTCAGCACAATCGCCCGCAGCTTTTAGTGCAGCATCGAAGTCGGTAACACAAGTTACACCGTCGATACTAAGCTGAGGATTACGACTAATCACGATATTATGACGCCCCGGTAAAGGTCGACCAATTGATTCATAGGTTTTGCGCCCCATGATCACCGGTTTAGAAAGTGTCATGGCCTTAAAATGGCGTAAGTCTTCCGGTAAATGCCATGGCATTTTGTTGTCCTTACCTATGACTCTATTATTGGCCATGGCGGCAATCATTGCGATACGCATTGAGCTAAATCCTTATTATCTCGAGGAGTAGACGAACAAACTGGTTTACTGAGCATTAAGCTCAGTAGAACAACTTAAATAATGGGTCTGGTGCGGTAATACAGCAGGCTCGGTAATGCTAAACCAACAGCCAGAGCACCAAGTATAAACACCGTTTTAAGGCCGTTTACAATCACCTGTGCAGTAAGCTCCGGACTCACCTGACTTTGAGCCGTTAATTGAATCAGCGCTATCACAGTATTAAATGCGTAAGTTCCAGGCACCATAGGAATGATAGCCGCGACAGCATACATCAGCGGAGGAGCCAAATGACGCTTAGCAAAACGAATAGTAATCAGTCCTACTAGGGCTGCAGCAACAAACGTTGCCCATTCAATTGGCATAGAAAATTGCAGGAGCAGGGTTCTTGAGCTGTGACCAATAGCTCCAGCAATGGCACAATAAACTAAATAACGTTTAGGCACGTTAAACACCATGGCAAAGCCCACAGCAGGAATAGCAGAGAAAAACGCATCATGGAGCAGTAAATTTAAAAAAGATAACATCTAAAAAATACCACCCATTTGCATCGCAATAGTAATGCCAATCACCGATGCTAATGTCAAAAGAGTTGCATGGCCCCAACGTGATATGCCCACATTCATGTGGCCTTTAACCATATCAGAAATGGCATTAATCAGCGGAAAGCCGGGAACCAGCATGAGCACACTCGCCGCCATTGCAGCTTGCGGCGTTTGAGTTATTGGCCATAAATAACCCATTTGAGCAAAGGCAGTGATCACAAACGCGGTAAGCGAAAAATTGACTAATAAATTAAAGTGACGTGATGCTAAAAATAAACGCACCATCATGCCAATAGCAGAGGCAAAAAAAGTAATGACGCAAGCGATTAAGTCACCATCAAACAAATGACAAAAGCTAGCACAAGACAAGCCAATCATTGGTACAACGGCAATTGCTGGGTAAGATTTAGGTTTGATATGTGCTAAGCGTCGTCTGACTTCATTAGCACCATAAATGCCCTTTTCAGTCAGCAAACAAATACGCTGCAACTCACATATGACCATCATATTAATGCCATGAGCACGAATGCGTCTCGTGGTAGTAATACAACGTCCATGTACAAGACTCGTGAGAACAAGTGCATTGGAAGAGATTGATAATTCAATACTGGCAAGCCCGAGAGCCTTACCAAGACGCTGGCTGATCTCTTCAACGAGATCAGACTCAGCACCATAGGCCAACAGTAATTGCGCACAGCGAACTACAAGGCGGGTAATATCATTTTGGCTATCTGCGTACACGATATCCTCAAATGAGCAAATTAACGTTGGTAGATAACTTCTACATCGTAATCATCATCGTCGAAATCATCATCAAAGTCATCATCATAATCTTCATTAAGAGAATCATCTGCGCCTTGGTGATAATTGTCCCACTTAAATTCGACATCTTTATCTTCTGGCAATAACTCTTCAACCACCGGAATACTCTTGATGTAATCAAGCATCTTAATGCTCAACTCTTCAGTTCCTGTGCGGTTGTAAGCTGACATAGTATATACATCACCTTGCCAATCTAACTCTTTCACAATGTGGTCAATTTTTTCCTGAAGCTCTTCTTCAAGTAATAAATCGGTCTTGTTAAACACTAACCAACGTGGCTTAGAGGCCAACTTAGGTGAGTACTTTTCAAGCTCGCCCACAATTGCACGAGCAGAGTGCACAGGATCGCTGCCATCAATAGGTTCGATGTCAATAATGTGCAAAAGCATACGGCAACGCTCAAGATGCTTCAAGAAGCGAATACCTAAACCTGCGCCTTCTGCAGCACCTTCAATCAACCCAGGAATATCTGCAATAACAAAGCTTTGACCTGGACGAGGGTTAACAACGCCCAAGTTAGGTACTAACGTGGTAAACGGGTAATCTGCCACTTTTGGCGTCGCACGTGAAACAGCACGAATAAAGGTCGATTTACCCGCATTTGGCATACCAAGTAAACCAACATCAGCGAGCAATAACAACTCAAGCTTGAGTGCTCGAACTTCACCAGGTGTGCCAAGCGTCTTTTGGCGCGGAGCACGGTTAGTACTGCTTTTAAAGCGTGTATTACCTAAACCGTGGAAACCACCTTTAGCGACAAGCAGTTTTTGCCCATGCGTAGTTAAATCGCCTAATGACTCTTCGGTTTCTTGATCGATAGCACGAGTACCAACTGGTACTTGAAGAATCAAATCAGCGCCACCATGACCTGTACAGTCACGCCCGCGGCCATTTGATCCTCGTTCAGCCATATGGAAACGAGTAAAACGGTAGTCAATCAGGGTATTCAAGTTTTCGTTAGCTTGCAGATAAACACTGCCGCCATCGCCACCATCACCACCATCTGGTCCACCATCTGGAACATATTTTTCGCGTCTAAAACTCACGCAACCGCTTCCGCCGTCACCTGCTTCAACGCGAATATTCGCTTCATCAACAAACTTCATACTGACTCCTGACGCCACTTATTCTGTAATTATAACCCCAAATCAATGGGATTTGCAGGAAAGCGCTGAAGATAGCATTCATCACGATATCGCCTACTGCATATAAACTAAAATCATCAAACTTCCCACGGAAATTTAATGATATAAAAAACACAAAAGCCCCACCATAGGCAGGGCTTTCGAGATCTCGCTTTGTAAAGAATTAAGCTTCGATGCTAATAAACTTACGGTTATTAGGACCTTTAACTTCAAACTTCACTTTACCGTCTGTTAACGCGAATAGAGTGTGGTCACGACCAACACCTACATTAACACCAGCGTGGAATTTAGTACCACGTTGACGAACGATAATATTACCAGCTAGAACTGATTCACCGCCAAAGCGCTTAACACCAAGACGTTTACTTTCTGAATCGCGGCCGTTACGAGTAGAACCGCCAGCTTTTTTATGTGCCATGAGTTAGACTCCTAAATTATGCGTTAATCGCAGTGATTTTAACTTCAGTGAACCACTGACGGTGGCCCATCTTCTTGTCGTGGTGCTTACGACGACGGAACTTAACGATAGTTACCTTTTCGCCGCGACCGTGGCTTACTACTTCAGCTACGACTTTACCGCCAGCAACTAAAGGAGCACCAACATGTACTGTTTCACCATCAGCGATCAATAAAACTTGATCGAACTCTACGGTTTCACCAGTAGCAACTTCTAATTTTTCTAAACGAACTGTATGACCTTCAGCAACACGGTGTTGCTTTCCGCCACTTTGAAAAACAGCGTACATAGCTATTTTACTCCAAATGACTAACACGCTAACTCATATAATTGACGAGACTAGGTGCTAAAAAACTTTTAATGACAATGGGCGCGGATTCTACGCGAAGATTTAGCATCAGGCAAGCCTTAATTTACATTCAAATAAAAAAGACGACATAACCGCACACTATTCATTAATAGCTAATGTGCCCTACCTAAAAATTAGCTAATATATGTTGCTTGAAGGGGTTGCGTAAAAACAACCACCTCAATGCTTGATTTAACCTCATTTTGTAGCATTGTTTGTAGCATTGCGTGCTTAAATAAAGCAACCAAGTACACAATCTGCGTTATGTAACACAAGCTTGGTACAATAGATACTTTGAAAAACAGCGTTGATATCCTGTAAGATATGCGCTCAAATTCGATATGACTTATTAAGGGTGTAAACCCTGTCGCCCAACAACCAGAGACTATTATGGATTTAAACGCCATTCGTCAACTGGCTGACACTGATATGCAAGCAGTCAATCAGCTGATATATAAACAACTTGAATCAGATGTAGCCTTAATTAACCAACTCGGTTTTTACATCATCAATGGCGGCGGTAAACGTTTACGTCCGTTATTATCAGTATTGGCGGCGAAAGTCGTCGATTATCAAGGCGAACAACACCTTAAACTTGCGGCTATTATCGAATTTATCCACACCGCTTCTTTACTGCATGACGATGTTGTTGATGAATCGACTTTACGCCGTGGTCGCGAAACCGCCAATGCATTATTTGGTAATAGTGCCAGTGTGTTGGTGGGAGACTTTTTGTATACCCGCTCATTTCAAATGATGACTGAGCTCGACAGTATGAAAGTGCTGAAAGTGCTTGCGCATACCACTAACATTCTTGCTGAAGGTGAAGTACTGCAGTTAATGAACTGTAATGACCCTAATACCAGCGAAGAAAACTATATGCGGGTAATTTACTGTAAAACAGCCAAGTTATTCGAAGCTGCCACTCAACTTGCAGGCGTACTTGCCAATGTCACCCCAGAGCAAGAGCAAGCACTCGGCGATTATGGCAAGTTTTTGGGCACCGCATTTCAGCTCACTGATGACTTGCTCGATTACACCGCCAATGCCGACGAATTAGGTAAAAACATTGGTGATGATTTAGCTGAAGGCAAGCCAACACTACCATTGATTTATGCCATGGAACATGGTTCTGATGCAGCTAAAAAGCTCATTAGAGAAGCAATTGAACAAAGTGATGGCACTAAAGCTATCGATGAAATTTTGGCGGCTCTCGATGAGTCTGGTGCGTTAGCCTACACCGAAGAAAAAGCTCAATTAGAAGCACAAAAAGCCATTGATGCACTGGCAGTGTTCGATGACAGTGATTATAAACAAGCATTAATTTCTTTAGCTCACCTATCAGTAAACCGTAACAATTAATCGCCTGGCGCATTTAACTGGGGTTGAATGCGCCTAAGCGTCTACACTTGCCAATCGATGACCTTATCATTTCTGCCAAGTAAGATTTTGTTAATCTTTGAAAAATGCTGACACCCAAAAAAACCTCGATATGCCGATAATGGCGATGGGTGAGGCCCGGTTAATACCTCATGCTGCGGTGCCGTGATTAATCGACCCTTTTTAATTGCATGACGCCCCCAAAATACAAAAATAATTGGCCTCGGTTGGGCATTTAATAATTTTAATACTTCATCGGTAAAGGTTTCCCAGCCCATTTTTGCATGAGAATGCGCCAGCCCTTGCTCTACGGTTAATACCGTGTTCAACAGCAACACGCCCTGCTTCGCCCATCGTGTTAACTCGCCATGTTCTGGCAAACTAAAGCCGTCAATATCATTGCAAAGTTCTTTATACATATTGGCTAATGACGGTGGAGGCTTAACCCCCTTTTTCACTGAAAAAGACAGCCCATGCGCTTGGTTTGGGCCATGATAAGGGTCTTGCCCTAGTATCACCACCTTCACCTCATTTAATGGGGTTAAATCAAATGCTGTAAGTACTTCATCACAAGGGGGATATATCACTTTACCTTCAGAGCGCTGTGACGCGATAAACTGTTGCAGCTGTTGATAATAAGGTTGATTAGCTTGTTGTTCTAGCAAGGCCTTCCAACTGTCTAGCATCGCATACTCTCTAATACATAATAGAAACGGATAAATATGATGCCAAACACGAGTGGACAAATAAAGCATTGGAATTTATTTGAGATGACATGCGTAAGCGATCTGTCGATTAAGATCCCATTAGTTAATTTTTTTACCTGATATTTTAAATAGAAATCGTTACACTCGATAGAAACTAACTCACCAAAAGTGGATCTGATGTCTGAAGAAAAAACTGAACTCACCATGTATCAAATAGCCGATCAATTTATTGCTCTTGCCAATCAATTAAGCCAACAAGAAAATGATATTGGCAAAGTCGGTACCGCGATGAGATTTGCATCAGCACGCTACAACGCATTTGAAGCCGCAATTAAGTCAACCGACTTAGCCGCAGAAAAAGACAATGCGCTAGAATGGTTTTCTAACGAATTTAAAGCCATGCTAAATGAAAACTTGGATGACCATATTGCCCATCCCCCTGTACCAGCACAGCAACCTGCTGATGATAGCGTACAGGTATTTAACGGGGAGTAACAACCCAGAGTATCAAAGTAAAAAAACCATCTTATGATGGTTTTTTACTTTCTTGATTGCATTAAAGCAAAGAATAAATCACTCTTATCGCCAATAAAATCAGCACCACACCAGACAAACGGTCAATTAATTGTGACTTTTCACGCAACTTAGGCAATACCGAAGCGTGTGATAACACAAATGCGATGATGGTATACCAAAGACCGTCAACCACTAACGGAGTAAAAACAATTAACCCCTGACCAACAGTGGTTTGTGCCGCAAGCACAAACTGGCTAAATAATGCTAAAAAATACAATAAAATCTTAGGATTAAATAATGAAATCGCAATGCCATCACGTGCGGCCTCCCATAAATGGCTCGGTTTTCCTGCGGCTAATTTTTGTTGCATCCCCCCTTTAGAGCGCAATGACTGAATCCCTATCCAAGCTAAATACAGCGCGCCCACAACGGCAATTGCATTAAACATCATTGGCGAGGCTTTAAGTACCGCTGCTAACCCAAGTAATGTTATTAACGCATAAACACCGATACCAATCGAGTGTGCCCAAGCGCATACCACGCCATGTAAGCGGCCTCCACTCAAGGTATGCCTTACTACCATTGCTAAGCTTGGGCCTGGCGACATCGCCCCCAAACAACAAATGGCCAACAGTCCTAACCAAGCACTAAATGTCATAACACCTCTGTTTTATTTTTAACAACCAATTAAGCGTGCGCTGCTAATGTAACGCCACTTTTGTATTTGATAAAGCAATAACAGAGAAAACCATGACAACAATAATGATGATATTGCTAGGAATTATTTTTGCTGCGGTAGCGGGATTAATGTGGGCAAAAGTAAAAGGGAATTCGATCCCAACCTTAATTATTATAATGCTAGTCATCATGGGCCTTTGCTTTGCGAGTGTGCTGGCATTTATTAATAAAGGAGAAGATTATCTCGCTTATCAAGCGCTACGCTGGCAACCACTGCAACCAAATAAAATTCCTCAATACCTCTCGCAAGGTAAATTAGTGTTTGTTGACATTACGGCCGACTGGTGTGTGCCATGCCAAACAAATAAAGCGAATGTGTTACATCGAGAACAAGTGGTAAATCAATTAAATCAACCTAACATTATCTTAATGCAAGGTGATTGGACTCAAGCAGATACAGTAATCGAGCAATACATGGGACAACAATCCGTTGCTGGTACACCCTTTAATAAAGTGTATAGCACAGTTTACCCAAACGGTATTGAACTCCCTAAAGTATTGATGATAGACGACATACGTTATGCTTTATCACTTGCTCAGCCTCAGAATTGAAAAATAAAAAGACTGCCGAAGCAGTCTTTTTTATTAAACAGTAACCGTGATTACGGTTAACACATTTTAAGGTTTAGAAGCGATAGTTTACACGGCCGTAGTAAAAGCCACCGTTGTAATCAAATGGACCACTTTCGTAGTACACCGCACCTAACTCTCCTAAAGTACCGTCTTTAAGCTTTTGCGCTTCTTGATCAAAGATGTTGTTCGCACCAACAGATAACGTTAAGTTATCCATAACCGCATAACTGACTTCAAGATCGATAGTTACTGCTGCATCCGCAGTTTCTGAACCCCAATCTGATGTATCATCCGCATGCGTTGCATAGTATTCACCGAAGTAATTACCACGAACAGACATACTTAAATCATCCCAGCTTTGCGCCCACGTTAACGTTGCACGATGCGCAGGAATACCATCTTCTAAACGACGTACTTTACCTAAATCAGTTGTGGTTTCGTCAAACTTATCAACCGTAGTGTCTGTCCAGCCATAAGCTAAGCTGAATTTCGCATCACCAGAGAGCAGATCCATGCTATATGAACCCACAATATCAATACCTTGAGTTGTGGTATCAAAATCATTGGTGTAATAAGTTACCGCAGAAATCAACTCAGGGAACTCAACACCAGCAGCTCTTAGTGCATCATAGTCACTTTCTTCAACCGAAATTTGGCTAGACTGTGCAATACGACCTGTTACTTCAATATTGTAATAATCAACCGTTAAGAAAAGGTTTTCATATTCATACACAAAACCTGCTGCATAACTGACAGATTCTTCTGGTTTTAATGTTTCACCACCATAAAACGCTGAAAGCGGGTTCGTTGGCGGGGCAATAAAGGTCTGGATCAAATCACCATCAACAATTGATGTTTGCGTATTTACTACGTTTTCTTGACCGACCGTTGGAGCACGGAAGCCCGTACTGTGCGAAGCACGGAAAGATAACGCATCAGTGGCCATATACTGAGCAGTTAACTTATAGTTTAATGTGTCACCAAAGGTAGAAAAATCTTCATAACGCAAAGCAACACCAACTAAAAAGTCATTTGTTACATAGGCTTCCATATCAGTATATATACCGATATTATTGCGAGAATTTTTACCTGCAGACTCTGGGCCAAAGCCTTTAAAGCCATGTGAACCAATGTTAAAGCCTTGATCAGCGTATGGGCCTGCAATCCAAGATGACTCTTCACCTTGACCAATTTCAAATGACTCTTCACGCCATTCAAAACCGGTTGCAAAGCTAATATCTTCTAGGTTGCCAATAGTGATATAACGATTAAAATCGATGTTAACCGTCGTTTCTACTTGCTCATAAGAACCCGTATCAAAATCCGTAGGCGTATCTAACCCCATAGATGGGTTAAGTGAGTTCTTTAAACCAAAGGTCGATTTATTACTACCAGTACCGGCACTAACGTCATACATCCACTCGCCAAACGAACCTTTGATACCAGCAAAAAAAGACATATCTTCAATTTTACCAGTAAATTGAGGCGTATAACCGCCAGGACGAATTTGGTTCATCGAGAAACAATTTGGGTCGGCAACCATCGATTGATAATCAGCAGTTGCTAACACGTTGGGTACATTTGCAGATACATTATTAACCCACGAACACGACGCTACACCGTTCTCGGCTAAACCAACATCGCCAACAAGTAAAGTATCACCACCATCTAACGAATAAACGTTACCGCGATTGTGCGGATTACGATAATAGAAACCACCCGTTGCTTCACGTGATGACACGTTACCAAATGCGTATAAATGCGTGTTGTCATTAATGTCAAAGCCTGAGTTTACAAATACGGTAAAATCATCTTCAATTTCTGGGTTACCCCAGGTTTGCGCAGGGTTTTGAATGAACTCGTTACCATCTGTTCCATCGTTACCAAAGGCAATAGCTGCAGCATCTGGACGCTGTACACTGCGGCTTGTTGCATCTGCAGTTTTGTATTGCGCACTGATGTTAACAAAGCCATCATCAGTTAACGGTAAGCCGATGTTGCCATCAATAGTCGTTGCTGCACCGTCACCTTCGTAGTATTCACCTTGGCTGACAGTGATAGAACCGCCTTCAGAGGCATCTTTTAAAGCAAAGTTCATGACACCTGCAATGGCATCCGAGCCATACTGCGCTGCTGCGCCATCACGTAGCACTTCCACTTGTTTTAATGCGACACCAGGAATAACTGAAATATCTGGACCTTGAGCGCCATCGTTAATGCCACCACCTTGGAAAGCAATAACTGAAGCGCGGTGACGACGCTTGCCGTTAACCAAAATAAGCGTACTGTCTGATGGCAAACCACGTAAGTTAACTGGACGAACAAGCGTCGCCGCGTCACTGATTGGTTGAGCTCTGGAGTTAAAAGAAGGAACTGAAGTCACTAACATATCGATCATATCAGTTGAGCCATTCTTTTTGAGGTCGTCACTACTGATGATGTCTACTGGTACCGGTGAGTCACCAACTGAACGAGGTGCCGATCGAGAGCCGACAACAGCGATTTTTTCAACATTCTCCTTGGCTGTTGCGTCGTCATCAGCAGCAAAAGCTTGGCTGCTTACAACGGTACCGGCAAGCGCGAATGAAATGGCTAAGCTCAATGAACTAAAGCCGAATTTAGTCTTTTTTGATTGCATCATTATTATCTTCCCAACTGCTTATTATTTTAGTGTTCGAGTGGTTTTTAGGTGATTCAGCCCTAAAACCAACCCTTTATTTTGTGAAATGATCCTTATCTCGGTTACATTTTTATAACAACGCAAACACAATTACTAACACTTTCTAAAATAAAATAAGCAGCATCTAAATAACAACCCTGTAATTAACCCTGTAAGCCATTGATTTATTTGTGATACAGATCACAGATGAATTTTTTTGATATATAACAACTTTGTCATAAAAACGCCTTAAAAACATGATTGTAAATATAAATTGACACCTAGTTGAGCGGTAATATTGTTAAATGGCAGAAAACGGAAGGTCTTTTCAATTTCAATACAATCTTTGCCAATTAACGAAGAGGAGTGTAGGTTAGTAATGCAATCTAAACGGACGTTTGATTTTATTACAATAACAACTCAAAATTTACTGGGGGTATGCATGCCTTATGATGCAGATTCAACACTCGACTTACATCAATATACTTCTATCGTCGACTTGATCGAAAAATCGTGTCAAAAATATGCGCAAAACACCGCTTACGCATGCTTGGGGAAGGACACAACATTTAGCGAAATAGAACGCGATTCACGTCATTTTGCAGCCTACTTGCAACATTGCACTACTTTGAAACCTGGGGATAGAGTAGCGCTTCAATTACCCAATATTACTCAATTTGTTATTGCAGCCTATGGCATAATTCGCGCAGGTATGGTGTTAGTTAACACTAACCCTATGTACACCGAACGAGAATTAACCCATCAATTTAACGACTCAGGCGCAAAAGCCTTAATCGTACTGTCAGACTTGTTGCCAACACTCACAAATGTCGTCAATAACACGCCTGTTGAGCTGGTTATTTCTACGCATGCAATGGATCTGATCCAGCCACAACCACAGCCCGATACACCGTTTGCAAAAATGACATTTTTAGATGTGCTAACCGAAGGGGCAAAACATCTTTATCAGTCGGTTAAGCCAACACATGATGATTTGATAGCTTTACAATACACAGGTGGCACAACGGGGCTATCAAAAGGGGCGATGCTCAATCATGGCAACCTGTTAGCTAACTCTGGCCAAGTAAGATCACGAATTGCAAGCACCATGACCGAAGGCAAGGATGTGTTTGTTGCACCGCTGCCGATTTACCATATCTACGCATTTATGGTGAATTTAGTTCTGTATTTTGAATCAGGCAGCTGTTCAGTGCTTATCCCTAATCCACGCGATATCGCTGGTTTAATTAATACGATGAAAGCCTATCCCTTCACTGGGTTTGCAGGCTTAAATACCTTATTTGTGGGTTTATGCCATCAGCCTGAATTTAAAGCATTAGATTTCAGTAAGATGACCATTACTATTTCAGGTGGAACCGCACTGACGAGTGCCGCAGCTAACCTATGGCAGCAAACCACAGGCTGTATGATATCTGAAGGATATGGCTTATCAGAAACTTCACCCGTTGTCAGTTTAAACGCCCCTGGACATCAGCGTCTTGGCACCATTGGAAAGCCAGTATTAGCGACCGAAGTCAGAGTGTTGGATATGGAAGACAATGAAGTCGCGACAGGGCAAGCTGGGGAGTTAGCCGTTCGTGGGCCTCAAGTCATGCAAGGTTATTGGAACAAACCAGAAGAAACCGCCAAAGTGATGACTCAAGATGGCTTCTTTAAAACTGGCGATATTGCTATTGCCAGTGAAGATGGTTATCACACCATTGTAGATCGTAAAAAAGACATGATTATTGTCTCAGGTTTTAACGTCTATCCCAATGAGGTTGAAGATGTGCTTTCAACCAATGAGCTCGTACTAGAATGTGCTGTGGTGGGTGTTGAAGATGAACGCACAGGTGAAGCCGTTAAAGCTGTGATTGTTTTAAAAGAACAACCGGATGATATGGAAGCAACCAAAAAAATTATTGCTGACTATTGTCGCAGCCAGTTAACCGCATACAAAGTGCCGCGGATAATTGAATTTACCGAACAATTGCCTAAAAGTACCGTTGGTAAAATTTTACGCCGAGAATTACGTAAATAAATATCTTGCCGTAAATAACAAAGATGTCTCGGCATCTTTGTTATTTACGACCCTTAAACTGATTTTTACGGGCTATGTTGCTTCACTGTCCATCAACAATTGTAAACTCGCAAACTCGCGGTATAACTCATTACTGATCATTAATTCATTATGAGTTCCACTTGCCACTAACTTCCCCTTATCCATAACAAAAATACGATCTGCATTAATCACTGTTGCTAAGCGATGGGCAATAATCACCGTAGTGCGTGAGGCCATCAACGTATCCAAGGCTTGTTTCACTTTCACTTCACTCACTGCATCTAAAGCACTGGTTGCCTCATCCAGTAACAGCAAAGGCCTATCAGCCAAGATGGCTCTGGCAATAGCTATACGTTGCTTTTGCCCGCCAGACAAACGTACGCCACGCTCGCCTAAGTAGGTTAAATAGCCATCATTAAACTCAGTAATAAACTCATCTGCCTTTGCCGCAATACAAGCTTGAATCACCTCGTCGTCGGTAGCGTCCAAACGCCCATAACGCACGTTTTCGAATACATTCATTGCAAATATCACCGACTCTTGAGGCACGAGTGCATACTGCTGTCGCAACGCCGCTAACGACAGGGTAGAAATATCAATACCGTCTAAAAGTATCTCTCCAGATTTAGGTTGATAAAAACGCATCATCAATTCAAATAAGGTACTTTTACCTGCACCGCTGGGGCCAACAAGCGCAACTCGCTCCCCTGGTTTAATCTGCATTGATAATTGCTTTATCACCTCTTGATTTGTATCAGACGGATACGCAAACACCAGTTGATTAACATCTAACTGACCCATTACCGGTGTGGGTAATTGTTCTGGTAGTGCTTGCTCGGGTATATCGATCGGCGTATTAACTAACTCGAGCAAACGCTCGGCAGCACCTGATGCTCGTTGGATTTCACTAAAGACTTCACTGATGGTTGCCACCGCGCCAGCCACCATCACAGCGTAAAACATAAACGCAGATAATTCACCGCCAGTAATATTGCCACTCATGACATCTTGAGCGCCCACCCATGTGACAAAAGCAATAGCTGCAATACTCAAAAACATCACTGTAGAAATAAGCAAGGCTCTATACTTAATCCGCCCCTTGGCAACTTGCATAACCGCTTCGACGCGCTCAGAAAAAAGCTGACGGTCTTTCGCCTCATGCGTGTAGGCCTGAACGGTGTGAATTTCGTGTAAGGTTTCATCGATATAGGCACCTAAATCACCCACCCTATCTTGGCTTTTACGCGATAACAACCTGACTTTACGACCAAAAAAGCTCACTGGCCCCAGCACTAATGGCACCGCTAACAACACCAGCAAAGTTAGTTTTACACTGGTAAATCCCATCATCACAATACCACCAGCAACCGTGACAACCGATCTCAAGGCCATCGACAAACTCGAGCCCACCACGCTCTGAATCAGCGTACTGTCTGCGGTAAAGCGAGAAATCACCTCACCTGTTCTTTGAGTGGCAAAAAAGCCTGGCGATAACGACAACAAGTGCTGATAAACTTGCAAGCGAATGTCTGCGCTGACACGCTCACCGAGCCAGGTCATCAGATAAAAACGACAAAAAACGGCAGTACCACTGATGGCGGTAATCCCAATAATAAGCCATATAATTTCATTTAATCGACTGGCATTGTCTGCAATAAACCCTTCATCAACCATCAGTTTTACGCCCTGACCTAGCGACAACCACGCCAATGAACCAATAAACAAAAACACAATCGCGGCAACCACCTTAATTTTATAAGGTGATAAAAACTGTAAAATCCAGGGTAAAACGCGGTAAGGTGTAGCTACACCTTTAGAAGAAACTGCTGCAGTCGTTGAATTCGTCACAGTATTAACCAACAAACAAATCTAAGATAAGTCGATAATAACAATAAAACAGCATCAAGTAGATCAATGATCACTGATGACCCCTTTAATGAACCGATAAATAACAATAAATATACCTCATGAAAAAAACACATAATGGTATCGTCAAACAACCTGCGGGCTTCACCTTAATTGAACTGGTCGTGGTGATCATTATTTTGGCAATACTTGCCATAGCGGCCAGTAGCCGCTTTATCGACTTACGCAAAGACGCGATTGTGTCAACAATGGTAGGCATGGAAAGTGCGATGCAATCGGCAGCCACATTAACTTACTCAAAAGCCGCAGTCGCTGGCGTTGAAAGACTCGAAACAACAACGCTTGATATTGATGGCGTTGAGGTCGCACTTGCTTATGGTTACCCAGACGGTACCGCTGCTGGGATAGATTTACTCATGAATCTACCGGAAGGAGATTGGCAAAAACGAGCGAGTGTATACAATGGAGCATGGGTTTATTGGCATGGCGTAATAGATGAAGATGCAGGCGTTGCACAATGTTATTTACGTTATAGGCAAGCCACATCAACCACCGCTCGACCCGTTATCGATGTTCAAACAAGCGGCTGCTAGATACTTATTTAGGCATCAGGATAACGGTTATCGATAGCTTTTAGTGAGCGTAAAAACAAACCTAAGCCACCAATACTTAACACTAAAATGACGATTAAATCGAAGGCGCTCATGTACGAAAAACGAAAGTTAATCGAACTTATCACCCCAAAAATAAGTGCAACCAGTGACCCAAACGTCAGTAGCCAACCCAACGGATTTTTAGCGTTGTAAAACATCATCCCAACCCCGAATATAAACGGGATCATCACCATACCACTGGTTAGCCCAAACCCACCAAAGCGATACAAATGGCTACCAAACCCAAATGAACTGGTAATTTTGATGGCGTTAAGCAGCATATAAAACCCGCCACACATCATCGCTAAACCAATAAAAAACTGCCCAATTCCACCTGACGTTCCACCTGCACCTTTCATCATTGTCCCTTGAAATTATTTATGAATATTGCCAATTTACTCAACCGCTTAATGAATAGCAATCTTTACCACTGTCGCTATGTCTCGCACCGCTTACTGATATCTGAGATAATACGCTTACCTATTGGGTAGCAAGGTCCACAATAGACCCAATTAGACCACATTCATAAAATTTCTATTTAGGTAACACACCCATGACCACCCAATTTGCTTGTGAAGGCATTGAACTTGAGCTATTTCGTTATCCCACACAACAAGCATCAAACTTACAAGCATGGGACGCTGCCGATGAGCATTTAATTAAGCACTTAATTGAAACCCAACAAACGGCAGTGCCAACAGCAATACTAAACGACAACTTTGGGGCATTAACGTGTGCATTAACAGCACAAAACCCACAATGGCCTATTACCCTAGAAACCGATGCAAAAACCAGTTTACTTGGCTGCCAGCATAATTTGCAGCACAATCAATTATCACCAACGTCACTATCCATTATAAATAGCCGCCAGACATTCAATAACAACACTCAACTGGTGTTAATGAAAGTACCTAAAAACCTACATTATTTTGCCCAGCAATTGGCCCGTTTATCCACAGTGCTTGCACCAGGGACCCCAATATTAATAGGTGCCAAAGCGAAATCAATTAATGCTGCGTTGCTCTCACTTATCGACAAAAACCTCGGCCCAGCAAAGGCGAGCCTCACCTGGAAGAAAACACGCGTCATTAGTTGTGTTAGTGATGGTAAGGTTCGCGAAGTTTCCCCCGCAGTAAACTGGAAAATTGACGAGTTAGGTCTTAATATCAACAATTTGGCTAATGTATTTGCCGCGAATAAATTAGATATTGGTGCGCGGATTATGCTCGACAACATGCCTAAAGGCGACTTCACGCAAATCGTCGATTTAGGCTGTGGTAATGGTGTCTTAGGATTGCATGCCAAGCAATGTTACCCACAAGCACAAGTGCATTTTGTTGACGATTCAGATATGGCAATTGCGTCAGCAGAGCATAATTGGCACCGCAACGCATTAGACAATACTGAACAAGACACTCCACAAGGATATTTTTATTGGGACGATTGTTTAACTCACCTTCCAGCAGAAGTGACTCCCGATCTTGTCTTGTGTAATCCTCCGTTTCATCAAGGTGAAGCCATTACCGATCATATTGCCTGGCAAATGTTTGTCGATGCATATAAGCGATTAAAAAAAGGGGGAATACTGCATGTCGTTGGCAACCGCCACTTGGCATATCACGTCAAAATAAAACGTATTTTCAATAACTGTACAACGGTTGCATCCAACGGTAAGTTTGTTATTTTACAAGCCAAAAAATAGCCTTTAGTTCACCATAAACGATTGGCTCAACAATGTAATCTGAGCCAATCGTTAGCATCGCTGCCGATTGTTTCCCCCTTTAACCACCACTATCAGTTTGGTATGACCAATATTCAGTATTGGTTGACAAACAAAACAACCAAAGCTTATTATCAATCAACTTAATTAACGACAAGTTATGTATTTAGTGTTGGGTAACGGTACTGATTGGCATTAACTTGCCCTTATGACCCAGCTTTATTGGCCAACTAAAATCATATTAATTAGCTCAATTTTACTGACACCAATTCATCAAATTAAAGGTCTTGGGTAGGTAAAAACAGTTTCATGAATGACAAAGTTCGACAAGGATGTCGATATTTACAGGTAGAGCTCCTCTGTCTCATACCGATAGTCGGCCCCTTAGATCATTTCTAAGGGGTCTTTTTTTGACCACAAAATAAAAACGCGCCAACACTAAGTATTGACGCGTTATATTGCTCAGCATTGATAAAAGACGGTTAACCTTTAATCTTAACCAAATTCTCAATCGAGTATAAATCGCGGTTAGCACTGTTTTTACGCCGCACTTCTTCTAATGCTTGCTGCTCTAGCTTATCAAATAACACATTGATTAAACGATTAAAATGCCTATGCATTGCTAATCGTGCTTCAGCGGCATCATGAGCAGACAACGCCTGATAAATTGCTGTATGTTCGGCCAGCGTTTTATTATTGTCGGTGCTACAAACAATATTATAATCTTCAATGATTTCATTGCTCGATGAACGCAACGACCACATATTTTCAAATAAATTAATCAATGCACCGTTACGAGTTGAGTAAGCAATAATTTGATGAAATAGCTCATCGGCTTCTTCAACATTTTGCATGTCTTTCATCATGACTAAAGTGCCATGAAGCTTTTCAAGCTCTTCTGCTGTAATGGTTTTGGCAGCCAAGGCCGCGATTTCACCTTCAACTAAAGCACGAGCCTGAGTGAGCTCAAATGCATTAACCTTGCTGGCTGTCACCGTTTGTAATTGATGATTCACAACATACACACCAGAACCGGTTTTTACCTCGACTTTTTCACGCACTTCTAAAGCAATAATCGCTTCACGAATAGTGGGACGGCTAACATCAAACTTTTCAGCTAATTCACGCTCTGGAGGCAAACGGCTGCCAACCGGATACTCACCACTGGCAATAGAAGCCTCAATTGTATCGACTATTCGCCAAAATAAACGACGGTTTTTCATATACCTTCCTTCGAAAAGTAAAACCAATTTATAGGTTTAATACTGACATTTTATCGGTATTTACTATTGCAGCAAACTATTAATTAACATGTTAGCTAGATCAAACTATTGCAATTATAGCACATTGTCATACCCACACAAACCATTGGTAATAACACCAATGATGAGATAACGAAAATTGGTAAAACCATTTAATTGACAACAAGCTGGTAATTGGTTAGCTTCTGTTCAGTAAAATAATTGTTAAAACCCCATTTTTCATGGGGCTGACGACTATAAAAATGAAATTGTTGATCTGGGGGGATTAAAATGAAAGAGAAGCTGAACAAAACAACATCCGTTGTTCAAATATTCAAAAGGGTTAAGCTCAGTCATTTAGCCAATTCATGTGCCGTGTTTATACCGTCATTAAACCGCCTTTCCGTCCATCATCCCATTTGAAGTAAGCATATTGCCACTAAAGTGGCTTTTTAGCTTGGTGTTAAACAACTAGCGCTATTGCTCAACGTCACAACTAACCTAGGCCTACCAATTGATAAATTGCGTGTTGGTGGGAAATAAAAACAGCTAGATTCGAGAGACAATATGAAACCATTTTATGACAAAACACCTTTATATTATGGGGTATTAACACAATGGTTAGTCTTATTATTACTTATAACCTTATCCCTTCAGGTTAATGCTCAAGAGTATTTAGTCGCATCACCCACACAATACCAACAAGCATTAAAACAGTTACAACCAGGCGATAAAATCATCTTAAAAAATGGTATTTGGCAAGATTTTGAAATCGAGTTTACAGCGACCGGCAGAGCGGATGCACTGATCGAGCTAACAGCACAAACTAAAGGTGAAGTGATTTTATCTGGCCAATCAAATTTAACATTAGCCGGAGAGTATTTAAAAGTTTCCGGTTTAGTTTTTAAAGACGGCTTTACACCAAGTAATGAAGTTATTTCCTTTAAAAAAAGCGATAAAGAGGTCGCTAACCACTCACGAGTGACCGAAGTCGTAATCGATAATTACAACAACCCAGACCGCCACATTTCAGATAATTGGATTGGTTTGTATGGTCAGCACAACCGCTTAGATCACAATCATTTTGCCGCTAAACGCAATGCCGGTGTAACCTTAGCCGTTCGCCTAGAAGGTGAGCATAACCAACAAAATCAACATAGTATTGACCATAATTATTTTGGCCCTCGTCCTATTTTAGGATCTAACGGCGGCGAAACCATTAGAATAGGCACCAGCCATCATTCATTATCAGACTCATTAACCGTAATAGAAAATAACTATTTTGATCGCTGTGACGGTGAAGTCGAAATTATTTCGGTTAAATCTGGTAAAAACCGCATACAAAACAATTTGTTTTATCAGTCTAGGGGCACGCTAACCCTAAGACACGGCAACGGCAATATCATCGACAGCAATGTATTTTTAGGCAACGGCGTTGAACATACCGGTGGGATAAGGATTATTAACCGGGATCAAGTTGTCACGAACAACTATCTTGAAGGGCTAACTGGCACTCGATTTGGCAGCGGTTTTACGATGATGAATGGCGTGCCAAACTCACCCATAAATCGTTATCATCAAGTGGTTAATGCCAATGTTCACCACAACAGCTTTATTAACCTTGACCACATAGAGCTGGCAGCCGGCAGTGATAGCGAACGCTCAGCTGCCCCCAAAGACAGCACGATCACTCAAAACCTATTTATCAACCCACAGTCGCCATTGGCTTATCATGATGACATAAGCGGTTTACGCTTTAGCGACAACATCACGAACTTTGCCAGCAAGGACTTAAACCCAATCATAAAAAAAGGCATGAGCACCCACAATATCACTATGGCTCGTGCAGCAAATGGCTTGTTATACCCAAGTGATGTCAAGCTTGCCCAGTATGGTGCCAGTAGCGCATTGCTCCCCATAACAAAACAGCAAACGGGTACTACTTGGTATCCCAAATCTGAGATTAGCGTGGCCTTCCAATCTGGCAACACTATCAGCGTTAACGCCAAAGCCAGTGAATTAGAACATGCGGTAACAGCATCACAACCTGGCGACACATTATTACTTAACGATGGCCAATATAACATCGACACGATACTGGCCATTGATAAAACCCTCACGCTGAAAGCACTAAATAAGCATCAAGCGGTTGTCAGTTTTAAGCACTCTAGCCTGTTTGAAATCCAAAATAACGGTAATTTACAACTTGACGGCTTACGTATAACTGGCATAAACAGCCCAAATGCAAACGGTAACAGTGTTATCAGAACCCGCTCAACAGGCATGTTAACTAACTACCGTTTTGAGATGATAAATAGCATTATTGAGCAGCTCAATACTCACCATCAATTCCACTTTTTCGACTCCGGTAAACGTGCATTTGCTGATGAAATAACCATCACTCATAACTTATTTAGCCACATATCCGGCGATCTATTTCGCTTAGATAAAGAAACCGACGATAAAGGTATCTACAACGCGGAATACCTTACTCTGAGCCATAATCAATTTGAACATATTCAAGGCACTGTCGCATCAGTATATCGCGGCGGCAGCGACGAAAGTACTTTTGGACCGCATGTGCTGGTTAAGCATAACCAGTTTAATGATGTTGCCATGGGAAAAAATAATTTGTCTGGCGCGCTGTTAAAGCTGCATGGGGTACAAGTGAGCCAAATAGATAACAACCACTTTAGCGACAGCGCGGCAATAATCATTGAGCACACTGTCGGTGAACCCAAAACGCGTATCGCTAACAATCAACTCAACAACAGCGCCCCCCCTCAAGTTAATGAGCTAGTCGCCACGGGTAAGCACACGGCAAACATTAACAACAATAAAGTGCAAACAAAATGAATAAACTCGCTTTCAAACAACAATTAATACCCAAAAATAGTCGAAGGATGCATTATTTTGGCGCCGTATTACTCGCCATGATCCTCACTCTATTGAGTATCCATTTAACCGCCAATGCTGCAACACATCCCAATCTTGTGATTAATCAACAAGACGTCGCGGCCATGCAGCAGGCGATTACCGAGCCGGGCGCATTTCGACATGCATTTGAGGTGAAGCTTAAACAAGTTGATATCGGTCTTAGTCAACCTATTGAGGTGCCATTACCTCAAGATAGTGGTGGAGGTTATACCCACGAAAAACACAAAAGCAATTATCAGCAAATGTATGACACCGGCATTATTTATCAACTCACTGGCGAGAAAAAATATGCCGAATATGTAAAAAATATGCTGTTGCAATACGCCGCACTCTACCCCGAATTACCTGTACACCCCAAACGTAAAAACAGCAACGCGGGCAAACTGTTTTGGCAAGGCCTTAACGAAGCCGTTTGGTTAGTGCATACCATTCAGGCTTACGACTTTATTTACTCGGCGCTAACGCCCGCCGAGCGCAACACAATCGAAACAGGGGCAATTATCCCCGTTGCATTATTTTTGTCGGAGCAATCACCACATACCTTCAACAAAGTACATAACCATGGCACCTGGGCCACCGCAGCCGTGGGTATGACAGGATACGTACTTAACAAGCCCTTGTGGGTAGAACGTGCTTTATATGACCTTGACCTCGCTAAAAATGGCGGCTTTATGCGCCAGCTAGACGAGTTGTTTTCACCTGATGGTTATTACAACGAAGGGCCTTATTATCAACGCTATGCGTTAATGCCATTTGTTACGTTTGCCAAAGCCATTGAACAAAATGAACCACAACGCAAAATTTTTGAGTATCGAGACGGCATTCTGCTTAATGCGATAAATACCACAGTATCGTTGAGTTACAATAAATTACTGTTCCCATTAAACGACGCCATTAAAAGTAAAGGTATCGATACCGTCGAACTAGTCAATGGTGCTGCGATAGCATATGGCTTAAACGGCGACCCGCGTTTACTCGATATAGCCAAACAACAAAACACGATTTTACTCACCGGTGACGGCCTTAAAGTCGCACAAGGTTTAGACAAACAACAGCAACAACCTTTTGCCTTTAATTCTGGGTTATATCGGGATGGCAAACGAGGTGACGAAGGTGCACTCGTGGTTATGCGTAATGGCAAACCAACCGACCAAACCTTAGTCTACAAAGCCACGGCGCAAGGTTTAGGCCATGGCCATTTTGATAAACTCACTTGGCAGTTTTACGATCAAGGAAATGAAATCGTCTCCGATTATGGCGCAGCCCGATTTTTGAATATTGAAGCTAAGTCTGGCGGCGGGTATTTACCTGAAAACACCAGCTGGGCTAAGCAAACGATTGCCCACAATACGTTAGTGGTCGATGAAACAAGCCACTTTAATGGCAAAGTAAAGCAAGCCAATGAACATCACCCTACAATCCACTTTTACGAGCAGCAACAAAACTTAACCCTTGCTTCGGCCTCGATTGACAGCGCTTACGATGATGTTGCCTTTAAACGCACTTTTGCACTGATTAATATTCCACAACGCGAGGCTGTCATAACTGTCGACATACTCAAGGTTACTGCGAGCCAACCTCATCAATACGATCTGCCAGTGCATTATCAAGGGCAGTTGATAGACACCAACTTTGACCGTGAAGCATCGCTCACACAACTGTCAACTCTGGGCAGCGCTAATGGCTATCAACACTTATGGTTGTTAGCAACCGCTAACTTAGCCCAAGACAACCCTAACGATACACTCGCAAGAGTCACCTGGTTAAATGACAATGGTCGTTTTTATAGCCATAGCACGTTAGTCAGCACTAACGGCAAGCATCAACAAATGTTGTTTACTCAGTTAGGTGCAAACGACCCCAATATGAACTTACGCCAACAGCCGGCGTTTATTTATCGGGTGGAAGCCAGCAATCACACTTTTGTTAGCGTGCTTGAACCACATGGCGAATACAACCCAGCAAAAGAGTTCACTCTAGGCGCCACCAGCAACATAGCCGCCTTAACTCACCATCAACAAGCAGAGTTATCAGCTGTTCATATCCGCTTTACTGACGGTGAACAATATCTATTGGCAATAAACCATAGCGAGCAAGCATTAACCGAACAACCCCGAAGTGTCATCAACATTAATGGTGTGCAGTACCCGTTTAATGGCCGTGCCCAACTTTTAGGGCCGCTCAACACTGACTCATTTGATTAAGCAACATTTTAAAACAAAATTAGGAGCAACATACAATGAAACAGAATCAACATTTTGGCTTTGGCAATAAAACAGAAATTCAAGACATTGGCGGCGGGTTAAAGCGTCAAATGTTGGGTTATAACCACGAACTAATGGCAGTAAAAATCTGGTTTGATAAAGGCGCAGAAGGTTATGTACATGCTCATCGCCACTCGCAAGTCTCATATGTTGTTGAAGGTGAGTTTCATGTCAATGTTGACGGTGTGATTCAAATACTCCATGCCGGCGACAGCTTTTTTATTCCACCTCATGTTGAACATGGCGCGGTATGCCCAACCGGCGGAATTTTAATTGATACCTTTAGTCCGCCGCGTGAAGACTTTGTTGAGGACTTAGCATGAAAAACAGCCCGTTTAAACTAAACCATTTGCGTTGGCTTGTGGTCAGTTTGGTTGCCCTAGCCACCGTAATTAATTACATCGACCGCTCCGCCCTAGCCATTATGTGGCCGGGCATTGCCGAAGACCTAGGTTTAGACAAAAGTGATTATGCCAATATTATCACGGTGTTTATGATCTCTTACGCCATTGGCCAATCACTGTTTGGTAAAATATTTGATGCCATTGGTACACGCTTAGGCTTTTTACTGTCAATAGTAGTGTGGTCGGTGTCAATTGCATTACACGCCATCGCAGCAACAGCAATGTCATTTGCCGTTTTTAGAGCCATTCTTGGTATCGGTGAAGCCGGTAACTGGCCCGGTGCGACCAAAGCTAATGCTGAATGGTTCCCAATTAAAGAGCGTGCACTTGCCCAAGGTATTTTTAACTCTGGCGCCTCGCTAGGGTCTATTATTGCCCCGCCACTGATCGCTTTTTTATATGCATTTTTAGGCTGGCAAGCCACCTTTATCGTGATTGGTGCACTCGGTATTATCTGGATCATTCCATGGATGATCATTTACAAATCAGCACCTGATGCTCACCCATGGATCACTGAAACAGAACGCCAATATATTCTTAGCGGACAACAGTGTTCAACCGAAGAAAATCAAGCCAAAGAATACGTACCAACCACAGCGCAATTATTACGCCATCGTCAAACTTGGGGAGTGATTGCCGCACGTTTCTTTATCGACCCTATTTGGTGGTTATTTGTCGCTTGGCTACCATTGTATTTGAATGAAAAATTTGGGTTTGATGTCAAAGAAATTGGCGCATTTGCTTGGCTGCCCTATGTAGGCGCAGCAATAGGTGCATTGTTTGGCGGTTGGTTTAGCGGGCATTTATTAAGCCGAGGCTGGACAGTTAACAAAGCGCGTCGCAGTGCGATTGTATTAGGATGTCTAGTCATGTTGCCGGCACTGTTATTAACCTCGCAAGCTGCGACGCCTTGGTTAGCCATGGGGCTGATTGCCATTATTTTATTTGGTTTTCAAACCGCCATTGGTAACGTACAAACCTTACCGAGTGATTACTTTTCGGGGAAAACCGTCGGTACTTTAGCGGGTATTAGTGGCACATCGGCGGTGTTAAGTGTCATCATCACCATTCAATTAGTGCCAATGATGACTCAAGGCGGCGACTATACAGCCTTCTTTATTTTGGGTGCAGCACTTGTCCCCTTGGCATTAATATCGTTATGGCTAGGTGGAAAAATAGAACCGGTAAAACCTAAGTTATAATATCTACTTGATCGGTAAAAAAGCTTGCTAACCTTACCTTAGCAGGCTTTTTTTGTTTATATACCCATTAATTAGCATGCTTACAAGCAACCCAGTACTATGATGCTCAGTTGAGAAAAAACCAATAAGAAGAGACGAAAATGGACTACTTAGCAATCAATAAACACGCATGGGATCAACGCACTAAAATTCACCTAGACTCATCATTTTATAACTTACAGGCTTTTGTTGATGGCAAGTCATCTTTAAATCCCATTGAACTTGCACAAGTAGGCCATGTAAAAAATAAAAGCCTGTTGCACCTGCAATGTCACTTTGGTCAAGACAGCTTATCGTGGGCCAGGCTTGGCGCAAAAGTCACTGGGATAGACTTATCAACTGAGTCTATCGCCACTGCTCAGCAGCTAGCAAACCAGCTACAGCTCGATGCTAACTTTATCAACAGCGACATCTACCAGTTTGGGCAAGACAACACCATACAATATGACATTGTTTTTACCTCATATGGCGTACTTGCTTGGTTACCCGACTTAAGCCGCTGGGCACAAACCATTGCCGGCGCATTACGTCCTGGCGGTGAATTTCATTTAGTGGAGTTTCATCCGTTTAATGATGTGTTGTGTGGTTATGGATACTTTGCACAGACACAACCTGATATAGAAGATGAAGTGACCTACACCGAAAACCACAATAACCAAACCGAAACGGTCGCCACATGGCCGCATCCGATAAGCGAAGTGATTAATGCACTTACACAAGCAGGATTAACTATCGCATCATTAAACGAACACCCATACAGCCCTTACAATTGTTTTGAGGGGCTAGAATATATAAAAAATAAAGGGTATCGATTACAGCACAAAGGCCATAACATTCCATTAGTGTATTCGGTCAAAGCCATTAAAGTGTTATAACCTCTGTTGTGAATCTGACGCTGTCGATACCGGTTGGTGAGTCGCTGGCGGCGCAAACAATGTGTTAAAGCGCTGTGCCAGCGTTAACTCAGGTCGACTCACATCGCGCCACATGTCACGCCATTCGCTAAACGTTACCACCAAGGGATTAAAACTGTTCACCGGTTTTGTTATGCCGTATTGCACTGTTTCATTTTCTGGCTCAAACGTGCCAAACATTTTGTCCCAAATAATCAACACCCCGGCATAGTTTTTATCAATGTACTGTGGATTACGCCCATGGTGAACACGATGATGTGACGGCGTATTAAAAATCCACTCTAATGGGCCGAGCGACCTAATAGTTTGAGTATGAACAAAAAACTGTAATCCCAAGTTGAGCAATACCGCAAACACCACCCAGTTAGGGTCAAACCCAATGAGCACCAACGGGAGCCAAAAAAGCCACATTCCTGCCAGCGGGTACATCAAACTTTGTCTAAAAGCGGTACTGAAATTCATGCTTTCTGAGCTGTGATGCACCACATGGGCAGCCCACATCCAACGAATGCGGTGGCTTGCACGATGAAACCAGTAATAGCAAAAATCTTGTGCAATCAGTAATAAGCCAAATGTGAATAACGTCATGTCGATATCAAACCAGCGCCAACCAAAAAAATGCAGATAGATTTTAGCAATCAATAAGCCAGCAATAATGTCAGCCCCCTGATGCATTCCCGCCAACACAAAGTTGCACACTACTTCGGCTGGGTGATATTGAGCACTTGTTGGTAAACGCTTCGCACGCGCACCAAACCACCACTCCAAAACAATACAAATGAAAAACAGTGGTGCTAAGGCCAGCAATAGCCACTCTGGGTGGGTAATCAGTAAATCCATGTCCATATGATTTTCCATTTGTTATTGTGTGTTACAGCTAAACACTAGCTCATTACCATTTGGCAAAATGATCTTCTGTAAGCCCAAGCTGATTATGTAGACGATATTGATTGCCATTGTTGTCGCTTATTACACCGCTAAAAAAGCCAATGTATTGCCTAAAGTTATTCTTAAGCCAAAATAAGTTCAGTTTTTCACTGCGCTGATTAAGCGGCCTAAAATACAAATCAACTTGACCGTCGTTGGTAGTGATATGCCAAATATCTTGTTGTGAGTGTCGATTAAACTCAAACTGCGCGCTGCCCAATAAGTGCCGCTCACCGTTTATCCACATCACATTTTCAGTGCTACCAGTTTCATTGACTCCCGCGGCTAAATTAAGCCCAATAATCCCGGCATCGGTTTGGGCGTTAATCGATGCCCAGCGCCAACTCGTTTCGCGGCGCATAAAACCTGCTGAAAAATCATACCCTGCTAGCGCGTACTGTAAAGGTTGCGGTTCATGATTAATGGTTAATTGGCCACTGACGGACAAACCATTGTGCTTTTGCGTATAAGTCCAGCCATTATAACCGGTTGGAGTGCATAGGCTTATAGGCAAGCTTAGAGGCGCGGACTGCAAGCGTAAATTAGCCTGAATATGTGCTAAATGTATATCGACTTGCCATTGGCCATCTACAATATCGATAGTGACGCCTTTACGCTGACGACCTATTTGCGCCCGACCTTGTTTGGGCGACAGACTAACCTGACAGCCTAAACCTAACGGGGTGAGCCACTGGGTTTGAGTCAATTTATTGGTTTTTATTTCGTATAAATAACAAAAACCATTTGCGACATAACGAATATCTGCCACCGCAAACGCCACAATATAATGCGGTGTTACTATGCTCGCAAACTGGAATTGTTTATAGGCAAAATGCTTCGCAAGTGCGGATGCTTGCACGTCCATCTCATTGTAAAATTTAAACTGTTTAACGTTGAGTGAATCGACCATACCATCAAAAACACCAAACACGGGCTGCCCATCTGAATGTATTAATTGCGGTGGAGCTAACTGCGGTTGCACATGTTGCATTTGGAGTCCTGTGTTGTAGATCATCAACGAAATAGCCTCTAACCAAATTAAACTGTATTCGTTAGCGCTTCAAGTCAACTTTGAGACTCCCGCGCGTCCAACTGCGAAAAACGGCTTGAGTTGGTCCGTAACAGAATTGCATTAACGATGCGCTATTGCGCTGGAATGGTGAACAATTTCTGGTATCCTTTACTTACCTTTAGCTCAAAATAGTTACCACATGAAGTCATTTTTACCGATTTTACTATCATCACTATTACTCACGGCTTGTGCCAGTTATGAGCCGACTCACGTTGGTCTTAATCCAACGCTTGGTGCGATCAACTTGCAAACCGAATTAGACTTCCCTGTAAAAGTTGAAACCATTGATACAAGAGAAGCCAGCTTTGTAGTGAGGTTCAATGATCCTGATACAACGCCAAGATTGGTCAGTACAAGCGAACCAGTGCGCCAACAATTAGACAAATTATTTCGCGATGGGATGATTAGAGCGGGCTATATGGTTGACCCAGCGGCATCAACTTCAGTGCAATTTCAGCTTAATTATTTGCTTGCCGATGTCACAGATACCACCTTTAGCTTTGAGTCTAATACCAGACTAGTCATTAATGTACTGGCCAAAAATGCCCAGCAGCAACTGACAAAATCATATAACGCTAATGGTTACCTTAAAGGCCCGTTAAGCCCTGACTTTGCCACACTTGAGCTCGACATTAATCAATTAATCGACAAACTCACCACAGAAATTCTTAATGATGAAGAACTACATCAATTTATTCAGCGTAAATAAAAATTAGCCTCAATTAAGTGATATGCGGCATCTTTATGGTGCCGCCAAAAGGACTCTCATTATGTTCAAATGGCTCACCACCAGTTTATTACTGGTAACCAGTTTATCCGCTTTTGCCGCGGTTGATATTCAAAAAGACACCATTTACCCGCAAGTTGAGTTTGATACTTCAATGGGCAAAATTGTGGTCGAATTAGACCGTACTCGCGCACCATTAACCATTGATAACTTTTTAACTTACGTGGTGAAAGGTGAATACGACAACACGATCTTTCATCGGGTCATTGCTGAGTTTGTCGTCCAAGGCGGCGGATTAACCACCAAATTAGAAGAGCGACCTTCAATGGCGCCTGTTGTGAATGAATCAGGTAATGGTTTATCAAATACAATGGGCACCATTGCCATGGCACGAGATAACGACCCACATTCAGCAACCAGACAGTTTTTCTTTAATGTGGCTGACAATAAAAAATTAGACCCCTCTAAGCGGCGTTGGGGTTACACAGTGTTTGGTGAAGTCACCCAAGGCATGGATGTTCTTGAAGCGATATCACTCGTTGAAACCGGGCACAACAGCACCTTAAATTGGCCCGACGTGCCAGTAAAAACCGTGTTACTCAAAAAAGCCACCTTATTGCCACGCTAATCAGACCGCGCTTAATCATGATTATCGATTAAGCGCGTTATCGACCTGCATCACATATTCTGAATAACCCTCAACACCTAACAATTGATTTACATCAATTTTTTAACGTCCAAAAAAAATAAGCCACTAATTTAATTAGTAATTAAATATATTTTTAACAAAGATTAATTTTGTCATATTTTCTACAATGCTGAAATTTGCGTCTATACTCTAATTTTAGTCACTGTAATTGCTGTTTTTTCATGCATTCATTATCAAGGACATTCTTTCATGACAGCACATGATTTTATTGAAACTAAGGCACCGCAACTGGCTTATTACGGTAAAGCATTTTTAGACAATCAATTAGATTACAAAGAGATTCAATTATACATGTGGGATGTGCTTGAAGAATGGCAGTGCATTTCTACAAAACAACTCACAGAGCAGCTTAGCGATACCGAAAAAGTCTTTTGGCATTTACTCTATTGTTTTGATCATTGGTCTGACTGGGCCATTAAAGGTAATCAATACCTACGACAGCAGATACACGATTGCTGCGACTACATCAATATTGGTGGTAACATGCCGCAGCGTTGCGTTGGCATTAGACCATAATCAATATTTAATCCAAACTCGCTCAATTAACTGTGTGAATGGCTTGAACCTAAACCGCTGGCAACATAAGCTAGAGCTATTCTCCTTTATCCAGTTGTCTTATGTCGGTTTTCTTGACTCAAATCCGTGAAGCCCTATCGGTTTACAACAACAAACGTGTATTCATTTTACTCTTACTGGGGTTCTCTGCCGGCTTACCGCTTATGTTGGTGTTTTCAACATTAAGCTTTTGGCTACGCGAAGCAGGCGTTGATCGTGCTGCCATTGGGTATTTCAGTTGGATAGCACTGACCTACGCTTTTAAATGGGCATGGTCTCCCCTAGTCGACCGCATGTCACTGCCACTATTTACTCGTTTTTTTGGCCGCCGCCGCGGCTGGATGCTGTTTGCACAGCTGTGTTTAGTCGGCGCCATTTTAGGCATGTCCGTAAGTGACCCAGTCGTTAACCTTGAGCGTTTAGCCTTATGTGCTTTATTACTCGCATTCGCTTCTGCCACTCAAGATATTGTTATCGACGCCTTTAGGATTGAATCAGCACCCGAAAAAATGCAAGCCGCCCTTGCTGCGGCTTACCAAGTGGGTTACCGCAGCGCGATGATTATAGCGACCGCAGGCGCATTAACCATTGCAGCCTGGGTATCTCCAGGTAATGATGAATACAATTTACAAGCTTGGCAAACAGCTTATTTTGTGATGGCAGTATTAATGGGTGTCGGTATTCTTACCACTCTATTTAGCCAAGAACCTCAAGTTGACACTAAACATGCAGATGAAAAAGAGCGCCTATTACGTGCTGACTTTGCCGCTAAATACCCCGCAAAAATCGCCGGTACTTTAGCTTGGCTATACAGTGCCAGCGTCGTACCGTTTATCGACTTCTTTAAACGTTATGGTAAAAGTGCCATATTAATTTTACTGCTCATTTCTTGTTATCGCATTTCAGACATTGTGATGGGTATTATGGCCAACGTGTTTTACGTTGATATGGGTTTTAACAAAGAGGAAATCGCCTTTATTAGCAAAGTCTATGGCTTAATCATGACCTTGGTTGGCGCAGCCTTTGGTGGCGTATTATTGATGCGTTATGGCACCATGAAAATCCTATTCTTAGGCGCGTTGTTGGTGGCTATCACTAACTTATTATTTGCTTGGCAAGCCTACATTGGTTACAACGTACCTTTTTTAACCTTTGCCATTTCGGTCGATAACTTCAGTGCGGGTATTGCTACCGCTGCATTCATTGCCTATTTGTCCAGCTTGACCAGCAGTGGCTACAGCGCGACACAATATGCATTGTTGTCATCAATTATGCTGCTGTTCCCAAAGTTTATTGCCGGGTTCTCTGGCTTGTACGTGGATGCATTTGGTTATATCAACTTCTTTGTTGCTGCAAGTTTGATAGGGTTCCCTGTATTGCTGTTAGTGGTATTAGTCAATCGTTCGCAAAAAGCTTTAGTGGTGGCCAATAAGGCAACGACAGAGCGCGCAATGGATGCGGGAAAGTCACCACTGTAAAAATAAAAAAGTCCTACACCGCAAGATGTTCAGTAACCTAAAATACAAAAAACCGACAAGGTTTTCCCCTATCGGTTTTTTATTTCGGCGTTTAACGCTAAGGCTGAGTCGCGTTAAAAATTAGTCTTTAAAGTTATCAAACTGAAAAGGCTGACCTAACTCTGACTCTTTAGCCAATCGCATTACCGCTTGTAAATCATCACGCTTCTTACCGGTGACTCGCACTTTGTCGCCTTGAATGGCTGACTGCACTTTAAGTTTGCTGTCTTTAATTGCTTTAACCAGCTTTTTGGCCACTAAGGCATCAATACCTTGCTTAAAGCTCACTCTTAAACTGAAGGTTTTACCACTGTGTACCGCTTTGTCGTCGACTTCCATTGCTGATGGGTCGACATTGCGTTTAGTCAACTGCATGCGCAATATGTCGACTAATTGCTTACAAATAAAGTCATCTTCCGCTTTTAAAGTGACAACATTATCTTTCAAGTCAATTTCAATGTCTTTACCACGTAAATCAAATCGGCTCGACACTTCGCGACGAGAATTCTCTACCGCATTACGTAGTTCTTCTTCATTGATTTCTGACACGATATCCATAGATGGCATGTTGATTCCTCTTTGGTACTTCTACGGGCTTTTCACCCTAATAATGGCAATTAAGATGTATTTTACACTAGGTCAGTAGTACGGGATAGTAAAGCGCAAAACGATTGAGTTTTCGCTCTAAAACTGTGACAAATATTTACTTGATTAACAAAAAATAACTAAGGGGGTATTTTTACCATATAAGCCCCACTAAAGCCCATTAACATTGAGGGTAGACGGAGTGGTAGAGTCATTCAATCGGCTGATAAAGCCGAATTCGCGACAATATTGGCATCACCTCGCGGTTTATTCGTGACAATATCAAACAGGTTTCTTATTATTAAGCATATTCTCGTTTCACAAGGCTGATGTAACGCTCGTGATCACTTATAAAAATATGTTTAAACTTGCGTTAGTTGTCGCCGTGATTGTGACAAGCTATTTAGTTTTCTCTAAACCGAATTACCCACAAACGTTTTCTCATATGGATAAAGTCGGCCATTTAGGTAGCTTTTTTGCCTTATCTTATCTGGCTCATTATGCCTTTAAGCCTAAATGGTTTTATTTGTGTGCAGCCCTGGGCGGTTATGCCATTTTGATAGAATTAGTTCAGTCGCGTTTGCCATACCGAAGTGCTTCAACTGCCGATGTCGTCGCTGATTTTGCAGGTATTGGCTTATTTTACTTAATGCACTTCTCTATTTTACAGTACCGAAAAATAACCGCTAAGCGCCCTTAAACGTCACATTAACCACAAAGGTCAGCCCAATGGTAGTCACATCAAAACCGCACCCTACTCAGGCTAACATTGCCATTTTAGGCGCAGGGGCTATTGGCCAATTGATGTTTCATAAACTGGGCTTAACGGGGCAAGCGACTGAGGCAGAGCCCATTCGTGACGTGGTATTGATTGGTCGCCAGCCGCACACTCAACAGCACACATTGCAATTTACAGATTCTAATGGCCAAACTCACCACACCACGGCAACAATCCTTAACAGGAATGATGCCCAACTCGAAAATATCAATTTATTGCTAGTGTGCGTTAAAGCTTATCAAGTTGAACACGCCCTACAGCCTTTACTGAGCAAATTGGCGCAACATTGTCATATCGTGTTACTACATAATGGATTAGGGCCGCACTTAGCGGTGTCTGCAGCCCTAAAACATTTCCCAGACCTGGGTTTATCACTAGGCACAACGTCACAAGCGGCTTTAAAAATAAGTCAGTGGCACATTAAACACACAGGGGTTGGTGTTACCCAGCTGGGACATTATTGCGGCACGCCATTATCTGCTGAGCTCAAGCACAGGCTCCAGGCATTACACCGAGACAACCAACCGCTTGAGTGGCATCAGCCTGTGTTGCCTATTTTGTGGCAAAAGTTGGCGATAAACGCGGCCATCAATCCATTAAGTGCATTGAATCAATGTGCTAATGGCCAGTTAGCGGCTGAAGAATATCAACCACAGATTACCGCAATTATTGATGAGTTAGTCAATGTGGCAAAATGTGATGGCATTGAGCTAGCCCCTGCGCAGTTATTAAACCGGGTAAAGCAAGTCATCGCGCTCACCTCAGCTAACTTTTCATCCATGTATCAGGACGTGGCCCATCATCGCGCCACAGAAATCGATTACATTAATGGTTATATTTGCCAACAAGCAAAACGTTATAATCTTGCAACGCCCACTAACCAATCTCTTGTGACTAAGATCGCTACGCTAAGTCAACAAGACAAAGCTTCACAACCCACTTAACTCCACATCACCAAAATCGCGGCAATGGCAATCAGCACTAAACCAGCCACGTCATTGATTTTGACTTTATCTTTAAGCCACAGAGCGGCAATCATTAACGTAAAAAAGACTTCGATTTGGCCAAGGGTTTTGACATAAGGCACAGCCTGTAATGACATTGCGCTAAACCAACCAATGGAGCCAATACAACTGGCGACACTGATTGCGACGGTGAGCTTTGGACGTTGCCATAATGCGCTTAAAGTGGATTTGTCTTTTGCGACTAAGTAAGCAATCAGCACGATGGTTTGAATACTAATAACCCACAACAATACCCATGCGGCGCGGTGAGTAAACGGCCCTTGCAAAGTTAAACTGGCTTCTCTTACCCACAGGGATGTTAACGCAAACGCACTGCCGCAGGTTAAACCTAACATGACAGTTTTGACAGAAAGCTGTTTAAATCCTTGTTTACTACTAAGCAACATGACAGCCAAACCGCCAACCACAACGCCTATCCAACCAAGTAATGATAATTGAGTACCAAAGAAAAACACCCCAAGGATTGCAGCGACTAAGGCTTCACTTTTTGCCAACCCAGCACCAATGGCAAAGTTTTGCATTTTAAACAGCTTTACCATTAAGCCCGTCGCCAATATTTGCATTGAAGAAGCCCCAATAACAAATCCCCAAAAGTCAGCGCTAAATTGCGGTAATGCAGCGGGTTGATATTGATGCAGACTAAACAGGTACAAGGCGGCAATCGGCCCCGCCCAAATAAATCGCGCCAAAGTCACACCTGCAACCTTGACCTCTTTACTGAGTTGACTTTGAAAGGCGTTACGCCATGCCTGCATAAATGCCGCAAGAAAAGTAAATAAGATCCACATCGTTAAATCCAGAAAGACAAAAGCCCTAACTTTGTAAAAAGTCAGGGCTTATACAAGGGTAATTAGATTACTGTTTACGGTGAATAAAAGACACTCAAAATGTGTCAAATTGATTAAAAATCAACTTACTTACCTTGATTCAGAAGCTAAAAACACCATGCTTATTTACTGGTATCAATAAACTCAAATGATTTAACCAGTTCATCAACGGCTTTCATCTGGGTAAGATATTTTTCTAACAAATGCAGTGGCAATGCACATGGGCCGTCACATTTAGCATTATCAGGATCGGGATGCGCTTCAATAAACAACCCCGCTAAACCTAATGCCATACCACTGCGAGCAAGTTCAGTCGCTTGAGCACGACGGCCACCAGCAGAATCAGCTCGCCCACCAGGGCGTTGTAGTGCGTGAGTTGCATCAAAGATGMCCGGATAACCCGTTTGCTTCATTTCGTCCATGCCTAACATGTCTACTACGAGGTTGTTATAGCCAAAGCTGCTGCCTCGTTCACATAAAATAATGTTGTCGTTACCAGCTTCATTAAATTTAGTGATGATATGACGCATTTCATGCGGCGCTAAAAACTGTGGTTTTTTCACGTTGATCACCGCACCTGTTTTAGCCATAGCCACCACCAAATCGGTTTGGCGGGCTAAAAAGGCTGGCAGCTGAATAATATCAACCACTTCAGCAACTGGCGCACATTGATGTGTTTCGTGCACGTCAGTGATTAATGGCACATTGAAGGTTGATTTAATCTCTTCAAAAATACGCAAGCCTTCTTCCATACCTGGACCACGGTAAGAATTGACCGAAGAGCGATTCGCTTTATCAAACGATGCTTTAAACACATAGGGAATACCCAGTTTTTGGGTCACTTCAACATAGTGCTCAGCAATTGACATGGCTAAGTCACGAGACTCAAGTACGTTCATGCCACCAAACAAAACAAACGGCTTATCATTGGCCACTTGAATGTCATTAGCTAACTGAATAATTTTTTGATCCATTTGATCCTCTTTGCGCATTAACCTGCGACAACTTGTAAAAACTGACCACATAGCCAAGCCATGTAGGTACCTAATGCATAACCAAATACAGCTAATAGCACACCAACTGGTGCTAATGCTGGGTGGAATGCCGCCGCCACAACAGGGGCCGAAGCAGCACCACCAACGTTAGCTTGGCTCCCCACCGCCATATAAAACAATGGCGCTTTAATCAGTTTAGCCACTAATAGCATTAGCCCTGCATGGACTATCATCCACACAATACCGACGAGGAAGTAAATCGGCGTATCCATAATTTTAGACACGTCCATATGCAAGCCAATCGTGGCGACTAAAATGTATAAAAATGCCGACGCTATTTTAGACGCACCCGCCGCTTCTACATGGCGAACCGGACTAAATGACAACCCTAAACCTACGGTGGTCACAATCACCACCAACCAGAAAAACTTAGACGTTAAACTGTAATCTTCTGTCCATGGGTAATTGGCTTCAAAAAATGGTCCTAGGAAATCAGCTGCAAAATGGGCAAAACCAGTCACACCAAAACCAATGGCAACAATCATCATAATGTCGCGCAATGAAGGAATGCGTGAGTTTTCGGCGTGGTATTTTTCTACTTTTTGTTTTAACGCTTCAATTGCTGTGGTGTCGGCACCGGTTTTGGCATCAATCTCTTTTGCTTTTGATGCCATAAACAGCAATACCGCCATCCAAATATTGGCCACAATCACATCAACAGTCACCATGACCGAGAAAATCTCACCGCCCACTTCATAAATCTCTTTCATTGCCGCTTGGTTTGCACCGCCGCCAATCCAGCTACCGGCAAGCGTAGTCATTCCACGCCACACGGCGTCTGGACCATTATTGCCAATTAAGCTTGGTTCAATCATCGACACTAACAACAAGGCAATTGGGCCACCAATAACAATCCCTAAGGTACCGGTTAAAAACATAATCACCGCTTTAGGTCCGAGCCCTAAAATGGCTTTTAAGTCGACACTTAAAATCAGTAATACCAAACATGCTGGGAGTAAATAACGCGAGGCGACAAAATATAATTGCGATGCATGGCCATCAACCACACCAAAAGTATTCAGCAGAGAGGGTAAAAAATAACACAGTAATAAAGCAGGAATAAATTTGTAGAATTTTTGCCAAAATGGGTGCGGCGAAGAGCTAGTGTAAAATACAAACCCTAAAATAACAGCGAGTAAACCCAGTGCGGTGGCATCATTGCTCACCATAGCTGACGTGGTCATGCAGTATTCTCCCTTGCAAGTGCAATATTTATAATAGTTATAGTGGTGCTTATTTAACTGGCTTTGACAGCCTATTTTTGTTTTTACGCTGCGTTAACTCGTAAAGCAGCGTTCATTAATTTAATGATAAACTTCTGTATGTTGACTCAGTTCCTTTAACTGAATCTTAACCAGTTCAATTACAGGATCATGTGGGCTTAAATCAATAAAATGCTGTAAGTCAGACATGGCCACTTTAATGCAACCGAGTTGCTGAGCAATAAATGCCCGTTCGCGATTGAGGTGTACATCATCTGGGTGCCATTGCAGTAATAAATTACAACACTCCATTGCCGACTCAAATTTTTGGTTAACAATGCAACCCGCTTTAAGTTCGTGCAGCATACGGCTGATCAGGCGCTTTAAGGTGGCAGGTTTTAAGTGGCTTGGCTTTAACTTTGCCGCATTACCCAATTCGCCACGAACCAATGCATGCAACTGATGGCGGTTAAGTTCTTTACCTGTTAACGGGTCGTAATATTTAACCACGTCGTTAATTTGGCTTTTTAACACTGTATTGCCAGGAAGCAGGATTGCTTCAAGCGTTAGGTCGAGCTGTTTTGCTAATAAAATGAGCAAGATTGACAACGTAGTACTGTTACCCTGACGCTTTAATACGCAGTAGCTTAAGTCGGCGGCTTCTACACTAAAATAATTGTCGCGCGCGCAAAAACCAAGGTCATTGTAAAACCAGTTAAACATGCCTGTTAAACGTGCATGTTGATCAACAACATAGTGACTCAGTACCGCCCCAGCCATTTCATACCAAGCCCACATCGCAGGTTTAGTTGATGAAAAACCAAGGTGCTCAGAAAGTTCAAATGCAGTTTCAGGGAGTGAAACTGCATCATTAAGAAGATATTTTGCCATTAAACCCAATTAACCCATTAATACGACTTGTTTAAAATGAGCCAGCTTGGCCGCGAGCACTACCCATCCGATTGCACCGATAAAGGCAAAAAACTTAAACAGCTTATTTCGGTTAGATTTGAGTGCCATAATCCCTAATGCAATGTAAGCCACCACACAGATGATTTTTTCAGTCATCCACGGGTCAACAAACGGATACTGCTTGATCATAAAGCAAAGCGTGAAGCCTGACAGTAGTAAAAAAGTATCAATAACGTGAGGCGCTACTTTAACAAACTTTTTCTCCATAATCGGAGACTGACGTAAATGCAGCACAAAACGCACAATAAAAAATGTCACACTTAACGCGACGAACAACATGTGAGTGTGTTTTAACGCTGGATATAAACTGTAAAAGGTTTCCATTACTAAGTCTCGTAAAATAAAAGTGTTAGTTTACTCGAACAGCGCAACACATACCAATATTGTGGTTTGGGTTATTGTTCGGCAGATTTAGGGATTAACTTGTTGAATTATCAACCAACCCATTGTCCCAAGGTGCAGCGGTCATTGCTGCCAAAATCGCGCACGGTTGCTACGTTTTGATAACCTAGTTCAATAAGTTTTTCACGCACCTTGATTGCTTGTTCATAACCATGTTCAAGCAACAAGTACCCTCCGGTTAATAAATGTGTACGCGCTTGGTCTGCGATATGAAACAAATCAGCATAACCTTCATTGGCCGCAGTTAACGCGCTTTGCGGCTCAAAGCGAACGTCACCCATGCTCAAATGCTCATCGGTTTCATCTATATAAGGTGGATTTGACACAATTAAATCAAAATCACGATGCTCAACAGCAGAAAACCAATCTGATTGAATAATCTCGACATCAGGTAGATTTAAATTATTACGGTTTGCTTTAGCAAGCTCGACAGCGCCTGGCACATTGTCAATGGCGGTAATGCGCCATTTAGGGCGCTCTGAAGCTAATGACAACGCAATAGCCCCGGTGCCAGTCCCTAAATCTAATACTTTTGCATTGTGGCGCACGCTTAAATTGAGTGCGGTCTCCACTAAAATTTCAGTATCTGGCCTTGGGATCAAGGTTGAGTCATTGACAATAAATGGTAATGACCAGAACTCTCGCTCACCAATAATATGCGCAACAGGTGAGCCTGCTTGGCGTTTAGCCACCATTTGGCTAAACGCTTTAAACTGCTCGCTGGTGAGCTGTCTTTCTGGCCAGGTATATAAAAAGCTGCGATTTTTATTCAAACAATGCAATAACAGCGCCTCTGCATCGATATGTGCAGATTCAGAGGTGGCTGCCAGCTGTGAATAGGCCCATTGCAGGGCTTCAGCGATAGTTGAATACGAAGACTGAGGCAAGGTTACTCCTTATTCGTCAGCTAATGCAGCGAGCATGTCGGCTTGATGTTCTTGCATGATAGGGTCAAGCAAGGCATCGAGATCACCTTCCATCACTTCATTTAAGCGATATAAGGTTAAATTGATACGGTGATCGCTTACGCGCCCTTGTGGATAGTTGTACGTTCTGATGCGCTCAGAACGATCACCACTGGCAACCAGGCTTCGACGAGTCGTTTCTTCAGCACTACGACGTTTTTCATCTTCAACGGCTTGAATACGCGCAGCTAACACGCTCATCGCTTGGGCACGGTTTTTATGCTGTGAACGCTGATCCTGACACTCAACAATAATCCCAGAAGGAATATGAGTAATACGGATGGCAGAATCGGTTTTGTTAACGTGCTGGCCACCCGCGCCTGACGCACGGAAAGTATCAACTTTAAGGTCTGCAGGGTTAATTGAAATCGCTTCAGCTTCTGGTACTTCGTGTAGCACGACTACAGTACATGCAGAGGTATGCACACGACCTTGAGACTCGGTTTCAGGCACACGTTGTACTCGGTGTCCGCCTGACTCAAACTTTAATTTACCGTAAGCACCTTCGCCACTCACTTTAACAATAATCTCTATCTAGCCGTATCATGGCGTCGCTTACTATTGGTGTCTGCTTAGGTTCAATGGTGGCCGTTGTGATAACGTTATTAATCAGCAAATGGTTATATCTAGTTGGGTCAGAGGTTAACACTCATTACCTTTGGTGTTATTACGTCTGTTTTATTAGTGCCTTTATATACAGTTTTATTCGAGGAGCGGCTAAAAGTGCGATTGATTTACAATTTATATTATTTGTAACGTGTTTATTGATCCCGTTAACTTCGGTTGTAGCTTTATTGTTTCCGAGTATAGGATTAATACAACCTATAATATTTTCAAGTTTGGCGATTGAGGGGATAGCATTGTTATTTTCAGCTGTGTTCTTTTATTGTTTTCTTAAAACTAAAAAAAGAGCATATCAAGGTGAAAGAAATAGCATATGGGCCTTGCCAAACCCAGAGACACCAGTGGATTCTATAATGTTAAACAAAGCATAAATCGTGGCAATTGTTAAGCCCATGAACTTGTATACCTAATCCACTCATTATCAGGCTGCTCTGTGCCTTATAGGCAAGTAATAGGATTGTAGGCGAAGAAACCTGTCATGTAGGAGACGCTCTGACAGTCCATTTCTTTGTCGCGGAATAACCATTGTGTCAACAATGCGCCTCAAACTGAACTGTCTGAGTGTCTCTGATTGGTCACATAATAAATGAAAATGGAATTTATTAGACACTTACACTCAATTAACCTTAAGATGCTCGATTCAAGCAAGAATTTACACGTGTTTAGGCAAGAAATTGATTTCGGGTAATACTTAACCCTTTCCAAAAATCAGTTAAATGAGCAAGAGCCACAGCTTAATCGCGTGTAAAACTTGCCCTTTGTGGCACTGTGTTTCCATTAGTTGATGCGTTAACTTATAAGGTATCGACATGACCTTATTAATCTTGCCAGCGTTGTTTAATGTACAGAATACTGGGCAGACATTGTTGCATTAACACCACTAAATCTGGGTCAAAGTGAATACCGCTTTGGCTTTCAATAAAGTCCATGGCTTGCTCGACGGTCCAGGCTTCCTTGTAAGGGCGTTTACTGGTGAGCGCGTCAAATACGTCGGCAATGGCCACAATGCGACCTTCTATAGGAATTTCTTTACCTTTTAAGCCTTTAGGATATCCGCTTCCATCGAACTTTTCGTGGTGGGTGAGGGACACCACTTTAGCCAATGCGATTAAATCGGAATCAGAATCACCGAGAATTTCTGCACCAATTTCAGGATGAGTCTTCATGATGGTAAATTCTTCGTCGGTCAATTTACCTGGCTTAAGCATAATACTGTCTGGAATGCCGATTTTACCTATGTCGTGCATAGGCGCTGCGTGGAGTAAATTGTCTGCGGCAAAATCAGATAAACCATAGGCAAGAGCAATGATTTTTGAATAATGGCTCATGCGCATAATGTGCATGCCTGTTTCATTGTCTTTGTACTCTGATGCACGGCCTAAGCGTTGAATGACTTGTAAACGAGTACGGCGTAAATCGTCTGCCTGCACCAGTGATAGGTGTGTTCGCACTCGCGCTTTAACGATTGCAGGTGACACTGGCTTGGTGATGTAATCAACTGCACCCACCTCAAATCCCTTGGCCTCATCTACTTCATCATTCAGTGCGGTGACAAAAATAACCGGTACGGCTTTGCTAAGCATGTCTGCTTTGAGTTGTTCGCAAACTTCAAACCCCGTCATGCCTGGCATCATGACATCTAGCAAAATTAGGTTTGGAAGTTCACGTTGCACTAAGCGCAATGCTTCTTCACCACTTTTAGCAAAAATGAGGCGGTATTGTTCCTCGAGCATTTTTTTTAGTACTCTAAGGTTTGCTGGCTCGTCGTCCACAATCAGGATGGTTTGTTTACTGTCTTGTCGGTTAAATATCATCTGCTCAATTCTTGTTACTGTGCATTAATGTGCGCGTCGAGATTATCGAGTTCAATTAATGCTTGTTCAAATTCAAAATCGTCTAAGGCGTGCTGTATTGATATACATTTAAGGCGATACGCAGAAGGCGTACTTGCCATCAATGAGTTGAGATCGGCCTCATTGTATTCGTTATCTTTAGCTGCAAGGCGTATTCGATTGATAATCTGTTTCAACTTAATGGGGTTGAAGCAGATTTCTTGTTGCGCTTTATCGATGTTTTCAGGGACTATCTGTTGTTGCTGAACATAGTCATTTACCTTGCTCAATGCGTGTTCAATATTGGGTAAGATTGCCAGTAAGTCTTTTGCAGACTTTATCATCGCGATCCGTTCAGCATCGGTGAGTAAGCGGGTTAATTGCGGCAGTGCTAAATTACCGGCTAAACCTTTTAATCCGTGGATCTGTGCCTGTATTGCTCGCCAGTTATCTTCAGCAATTAACTGTGTTAACTCGGTAATACAATGCTGTTGTTTGACGTTAAAGCCGCTGATCTCTTTCACTAGTGTGGCTTTGTCGCCCCACAAGCTCATGCCTTTTTGCTCGTTAACCACTTGTGTGGGTTCTGCAGTTATTGCCGTTGATTCAGGTATGTTTATATTGGTATCAAGCTTTAATACTTGCGCTATTTCATTATTTAACAAGGCTATATCAATGGGTTTATTGGCAAAGCCGTCCATGCCGGCATCTATAGCCGCAAGCCTATCTTCAGGCAGTACGCTCGCCGTTAATGCAATAATGG
>NZ_JAQQPZ010000011.1 GCF_028750675.1 Shewanella metallivivens
TCGCGAATGTAGGGTTCATAACGCAGTAAACGCTGGGCTTCTTCAAGATCTTTTTTGCTAATTTTATCGCCTTTTTCAAAGCTTAAACTATTGAGAATGGTTGATTCTTTAGTGTTGATGTGTAAATAGTTTGCCCAGCGGTGCAAAAAGATTGCATCGGGGTCTGATTCATCAAAAATAGGGTGACTGACAATGACGATATTAGCGACCTTGTCGACATCATGTTTATTCACTGTCGATACTGCAGGTGAAGTGTCCACCGGCTCATCATTAGCGCTGGCGCTGGTGTGAGAAAGCAAGATGACGAAAAAAAAGGCTGCCACTATGACTCTTGGCATAAATTCGTCCTTAATTGTTTTTTGTTATATTTTTTAAGGAAACGCCAAACGTTAAATTAGTGTAACAAGAATGAAGCGGTTGCGTTATCGCTTGTCTTAATAACACACTTGTATTGACAAATAGTCAAGTGTTTAAAGGTTTTAGCGTGACTTGCACCAGAGCTAAATGACAAAGGGCTGCCCAGTTGGCAGCCCTCCTTTAATGGCGTTGCCGTTAACCTACTATAGCGAACGACGCGGCGGAACCACAACGTTGGCGAAAATAAGCCCCGCAATGAGTGACATAAAAATCAAAAATATTTGCGAGCCTAAATGCGCTTGGTTAAGCATCGTTTCACCTGATATCAGCGCGTTTAAACCAATATAGGTTTTACTGCCGGGCACTAAAATCACAATGCCTTGCAATAACGCTATCGACACAGGGGCTTTCATCCAGCGGGCATAGAGATTTGAGTATATGCCAACAGCCAATGCACCAACAAAAATACCAATCGACTCACCTAAGTAAATACCACCAAGCATGGCTGAGAAAAAGGCCACAATCCCGGCAAACACACCCCAAGGCGAGTCTTTAAGGCGCGCTTTAAAGATAATCACTAACGACATCGACAATAATGGCACGGCCGACCAAATCGCCCAACGAGGCAGTGGAACAGGGTCAATATAGGTGACCTCTCCAAAAATGGCTTTACCTATGGTCATGCCCAGTACCGCACCAAAATACAATTTAAATAATTGCATTACCGCATCCATAATGCGTGCGGTACCAGAAATTAAATCGCGTGCAGCAAGCTCTGCTAAGCCTAACGTGAGTGCAAGGCCGGGCACAAAGATAATAATTCCTGATAAAATGGTCACCGGTAAATTAATGCTGGGGTCAAACTGAGAAATAGCCGTTGCTAAAATTGCGCACATTACCGCCGCCATAGGCTCGAGCATTTCAGCAATGCGTTTAGAACGCTCAGCCCAAAACACCAAGCTGTAAACTAATAAACCTAGCATGGCTGACCAAAAAACATCATGCCAACCTGTGCCCATTAACATGGCAAATGCCCCAGCACTCGATCCGAAAGCAAGCAATGTCAGTTTGTGACCATACGGGTTAGGTTTATTGGCGATGTCTTCTAAACGTTCCAGTGCTTCTTGTAAGGTGCGCTGGCCTGAACTGAGCTCTTCAACTAATTCAAAAGTACGAGCCAATGACCCTAAATCAAGATCGCCAGGTTTAACACGAGCCACATGGTTATATTCTTGTTCGGTGTCGTGTTGCAGCACAAATGTCATCGAAGTAGGGGAAATTAAAAAATAACCTTCAATACCAAGCGTGCTACATACCGTTTGCAAGTGGGATTCTAAGCGGTACGCAGGCGTACCAAACTTATGTAGAGCTTTACCTAATTTAATGATAAATCTACGTTTTTCTAAAAAATCCTGATTATCCACTGGGCGATAGTCACTCTTGTTAGGGTATAGGGCTTATTTTGGCGCGAATACTAACCGATTAGTACGTGTGTTTATAGACAAACTGATTCAAAATGTTGTTTTAACATCACAATAGCATTGTGGTATTAATCGAAGATGTCAAAATAATAATATAATCAACTAAAGGAATAACAGATGACATTGATGGTAACGGGTTTATATGCAGGTTTAACGGCGCTGCTGGTTTTAGCATTATCTTATAAAGTGGTTAAATTTCGTCGGGCAAATAAAATAGGCATCGGCGACGGTGGGCATCAAGGGCTGTCTATTGCAATAAGAGCGCATGGCAATTTAATTGAAAATGCACCTATTGTGCTTATTTTGTTAGCATTGGCAGAGTTGAATGGCATGCCAGATTACTTGATACACAGCATCGGTACTGTTTGGATTGTGGCGCGTTTATTACATGCAATTGGGCTAAACCAAGGGCAAGGAGGTTATCACTTTGGTCGCTTTTGGGGAGTGTTGGCCACTTGGATTGTGCTTTTAGTGTTAGCAGTGGCTAATATTGGCTTCTTTCTAGGCTTATAAGCGCTTCGGCTGTGGTGGTATTGGCTTATCACCACTTTTTATAGGGTTAATTGCCAATAAAAATATTTCACTTTTGCTGCTTTTTTAGTCACACTTAGTGTCTCCGTGCTGCTATACTCCGCGTCCGTTAATTCGGCCGCACGCTATTATTGCTACCGGACTCGGTACCCGCTTCTCTCCATTCATTTAGGTTATATACATGCAAGTTGAGTCAACGTTATTTAATTATCCCAAGTTTTGGGCAGAATGCTACGGAACAGCTCCTTTTTTACCTATGTCCCGCAAGGAAATGGATAAACTAGGCTGGGATAGTTGCGATATTATTATCGTGACAGGCGACGCATATGTAGACCATCCAAGCTTTGGTATGGCAGTGATTGGGCGCATGCTTGAGGCTCAAGGTTACCGGGTGGGGATTATTTCTCAGCCAGATTGGTCCAGCAAAGAAGACTTTATGCAATTAGGTCGACCAAACCTGTTTTTTGGGGTTACGGCTGGCAACATGGACTCCATGATTAACCGTTACACCGCAGACCGTAAACTGCGTCATGACGACGCTTATACTGCTGGTGATATTGGCGGTAAACGCCCAGACCGCGCGGTAACTGTATATACCCAGCGGTGTAAAGAAGMCTTTAAAGAAGTGCCTGTGGTCATCGGGGGTATTGAAGCCAGTTTACGCCGCATTGCCCATTACGATTACTGGTCAGATAAAGTGCGTCGCAGTGTTATTTTTGATGCCAAAGCCGACATCTTAATTTACGGTAATGCCGAACGCCCACTCATGGAAGTAGCTCGACGTATTGCTGCAGGCGAAGCTATTAGTGATATCGATGACGTGCGTGGCACTGCAGTAATGCGTAAAGACCCCATGCCGGGTTGGCGCGGTATGGACTCGCGTAAAATTGACCAGTTACATAAAATTGAGCCATTGCCGAACCCTTATGGCGCAGATGATGTGGGTTGCAGTAATTTATCTGGGCCAACAGACAATAAGATTTTTGATAACGATGCGCCTAAGCCAATTAGCATTCAGCCGCCTCGTCCAAAGCCATGGGAAAAAACCTATGTGCTTTTACCTGCCTTTAGTAAAGTTAGCGAAGATAAATATCTTTATGCCCACGCATCACGTATTTTGCATCAAGAGCAAAATCCAGGTTGTGCACGAGCGTTATTTCAGCCACACGATGCAAACCGAGGCGTATGGGTTAACCCACCCGCCTGGCCACTGAATACAGATGAAATGGATGCAGTATTCGACTTGCCGTATCAGCGTGTGCCACACCCGGTCTATGGCAAAGAGAAAATCCCTGCTTACGACATGATCAAAACCTCAATCAACATTATGCGCGGTTGTTTTGGTGGTTGTTCATTTTGTTCAATTACCGAGCATGAAGGGCGCATTATTCAAAGCCGTTCGCAAGAGTCGATTGTTAAAGAAATTAAAGACATTCAAGAAAAGGTACCTGGTTTTACCGGGGTGATTTCTGACTTAGGTGGCCCAACAGCCAACATGTACCGTTTAGGCTGCACCAGCGAAAAAGCGGAAAAAACCTGTCGCCGTTTGTCGTGTGTGTACCCATCTATCTGCGGTCATTTAGGCACAGATCATAAACACACCATTGACTTATACCGCGCTGCTCGTGATGTTCCCGGGATTAAAAAGGTATTGATTGCATCGGGCGTGCGTTACGACTTAGCGATTGAAGATCCAGATTACATCAAAGAGTTGGCTAAGCATCATGTGGGCGGTTATTTAAAAATTGCCCCTGAGCACACCGAAGAAGGCCCCCTCAGTAAAATGATGAAGCCAGGCATGGGCACTTACGACAAATTTAAAGAATTGTTCGATAAGTTTTCAAAAGAAGCCGGTAAAGAGCAGTTTTTAATTCCGTACTTTATCTCTGCGCATCCCGGCACTACCGATGATGACATGATTAACCTTGCGCTGTGGCTCAAAGGTCAAAAGTTTAAGCTTGATCAAGTACAAAACTTTTATCCATCGCCTATGGCCAATGCTACAACCATTTACCATACCGAGCTTAACTCGTTGAAAAACGTTAAGCACGACAGTGAGCAGGTGAGTGTGCCGAAAAAAGGTCGTCAGCGTAAATTGCATAAGTTTTTATTACGTTATCACGACCCAGCAGGTTGGCCGATGATCCGTGAAGCCTTAGTGGCCATGGGTAAAGAGTATTTAATCGGTAATGGTCCACAACATTTGGTGCCGCCAGAAACGCGTAATGAGCAAAATCGAGTGAAATGGGGCCAAAAGCCAGCGGCTAAAGGCAAAAATCAAGGTGGCCAAAAAGCCATGACCCGTTTTTCTGCTGACCAATTTGAAGACCGTAAAGGTGGGTCAAAAGCTGATAAACCTAAAGCTAAACCGACAGGGCAAAAGCCAAAAGCAACGGCAAAAAACACCGGTCAGCCAGCCAACGCTCCAGGGGCTAAACGACCCGCTAAAACCGGTTGGGCCACCAAGTCTAAATACGCAAAATAGTGACGTTTTTGCTTTTGCGATAAACAACAAACCCGCCTTTATGCGGGTTTAGTTTATCTAGGCCTCACTTCGCAAAGCGTGTAACCTGTGTGGAAGAATAATATCAATAAGCAAAGGATCAGCATCATGGTTATAACGAGTCAATTACGAGGTTACTTCACTAGCGCATTAGTCTGTAGTGCGGCATTAATCGCTGCCCCAAGTAACGCTGCGAACTCAGTGCAGCATCAACAATTTTTTGAGTCGATAGTTAAACTTTGCGGCCAGGCGTTTGCTGGTAAAATCACTGCAGGAGGCAGTGAAGATGATGGCTTTAGCGGTAAAGCATTGATTATGCATGTACGCGAATGCAACGATAAACAGTTAAAAATTCCATTTCATGTCGGCGAAGACCATTCACGCACTTGGGTTATCACCCAAACTGACACAGGCTTACAGTTAAAGCACGATCATCGCCACAAAGACGGCTCTGAAGACAAGGTCACCATGTACGGTGGTGACACCCGCGATGTCGGTACCGCCAACATGCAATCGTTCCCAGTGGATGATGAGTCGATAGTCAATTTTAAACAAAATGGCCTAGATCAATCGGTCACCAATGTGTGGCAGATGATGATTGAAGCGCATACTTTTACGTATCGTTTATGTCGCGAAAATCGCGATTTTAAAGTGGAGTTTGATTTAACCAAACCGGTTGCGTTACCACCAGCGCCATGGGGACATGAGTAACTCCATTAGATATGTCTTTGGTTTAGCCCACATTGAGGTACTTGCGGCTTCTCGCTTAGGAGCCTGCGGCAGGCAATAAGTAACAACGAATTTGGGGTTTTAAATAAGTAACCCAATACCAATCAGGTTAGAGTGATCTAGTATGCAAACTGTTTTTTGACAAACCAATTTGCAATAAGAATCAACTTACTAAAAACAATTCAGGCTGCCAATGGCAGCCTGAATGCTTTTTAAGCTACAAGTCGATCTTAGTTGAGTTATTTAGCATCAAACGTAAACGATTGTCCTGCTAAGGCTGCTTCAAACATCAAGCCACCTTTGGCCGCGGTGAAAATTGCCATGCCATTAATGTAGGCCGCTGCAGCATTATGATTACTGCCTGCTTGGCCAGCGCCTGCAGAATTACCTGTGGTGCCAACCTGAGCATTGGCGCCTAAGTTAATTGCCACAGCTGATGCTTGAGCGCTAAATTCAAAACTGCCGCTGGTAAACTCATTATAGGCTTTGGCGTCTTTAAAAAAGATAATTTCACTGTAAGCCTGGCCACCAAGCTGAAATCCTATCGACAACTGGGTTAAGCTTGAATCACCCATGTATGTACCGCCCTGATAGACACGGCCATTACCGTAAGCTGCGCCAATCCCGATGCCGCCCTTTGCAACGGTTGGAAATATGGCATAGCCATAAGCTGAATTAAAAAAGTCTCGGGTCTCACTGGCTTTCTTGAAGTTTGTGACGGCTTCGCTATAAGCATTCTCATTAGCAAAAGTGGGTACAGAAAACGCGACACCTAACAACATAACTAAGCTTGCAAAAAATAGGTTGGTTGAACGTTGCATAAATCACCTCATTGACGAACCTATTGACATCATTGTCATAGTATATGGCTATAGATTACCAATACCGCTTAAACGGTGCGAGTTAATTAACGTTTATACTTATGCGTAGGTTAGCTTTAGTGTAAATGTTGTAAAAACGATGGGGCATGATTGAACATAGAGCCGCACTGATGATCGAGTTATGTCAGGTATTTATACACCCAATAACATGATCACGACATTTGACGCTTGCGCTTATGTCGATTAGATGCGCCTTCTGGCGGTAAGCCGGGGGCGGGTTTTCGTTCAGCCAGTAAGTGCTTAATAGCCATAATGGGGTGAGGTAATAACATTCTTGGCCCTGCAAAAATCATGATCTCACGGGCTTTTTGTTTCATATGAGGTTTATAGCAGTGCACCGGACATTTGTTGCAGGTTGGCTTATCTTGTCCATACGGGCAGCGGTCTAAACGGGTGTTGGCATAGCTTAAAAACTCACGGCATTGTTCACACACATCATGTGATGGTTTCATTGGATGGTGAGCTTTACAGTAAATATTGACCATGGCTTTGATGGTACGAAATTCAAACAGTAACTGACCTGTGAGTAACTCAGTTTCGCTCATGGTTAATACCTTAGTAAATTAGTCTGGTATTGTGAGTTTATGCGGCAAAATAACCGCTGACAAATTCGTATTCGCTAATTATGAATTCAAACACAAAACTATGGTTGAGTGTGCCATTGATCGCAAAAATCACTTAAATCTACTTCAATAGTGCCTTATTCGATAGCTTGTTACAGTTTAAAGTGGATAAATACTTGATTTTATAGCGCACGTTGAAATAATAATGACTAGTGCTTAAAAAAACAGCGCACTATTATTAATGACGTAAATGACTCACTGTTAATTGATACGTGAGTAATAACGAATCTATGCGTAAAGACGCATAATCAGTAAGGTGGACGCCTAATGCTAATGAAGGTCATTTTATTTGTCGTATTGGTTGCAATTGCCCTGTATTTATACAAACGTACTCAGGCTGTTGCTAAACAAGAACTCGACAAAAAAGCACCCAACCCAGAATACACTAAATCGCCTGTGGCCACGCCCAGCGAATCAAATATTGCTCAAAAAGACCAGGCCGTTGAGTCAACGGATGTCGCGTCGTCAGAGCCTGAGGTTATCCCTGATACCGTGACAACGGTGGATGTTGAGTCTGAATCTGAGCTTGAGCCAAAGCCTGAAGAGATTATCGCTGCAGAACCAGAACCAGAACCAGAACCAGAACCAGAACCAGAACCAGAACCAGAACCAGAACCAGAAGTTGAGTCAGTAGCAAAAATGACATCAGGCTCTGAAACACCTGTAGAGTCAAATGCTGTAGCTTCAAGCGAGAGTGATAAAAAGCTTGTCAGTTTAGCGGCAGTTAAAGGTGATTGGGCCAGCGACAGCTTTAAACAGTTAGTTGAGGCTGCAAACAATGCCGTCGAGCCACAAGCTCAGCATGATGCCGTAGCCGATGTCGTAGGTCATTGCTATAAAATGCGTAAACAAGCTGATTATTGTCAATATGGTGCTGCACTTAAGATGCTTTATTTAGACTTATTCAGTGTGATATATCAACAGCATGACAAAAATGGCAGTGATGAGATTAAAGCGCCGGCGTTTATGCAGTTATCCACTCTGCTTAATGATACCGGTGAGTTTGAGCAAGCTATTAGTGTTTGTCAGCAGGCACTTGAGTATCAATTAACGGATGGTACTGTTACGGGGTTTGAAGGCCGCATCAGTCGAATTGAAAAAGCGAAAGCTAAGGCAAGCTAACTCAGTTAATACAGCGTGAAGGATATCAGGTATGATATCCATTAAAGGAAAGCGGGCCTCGGTCCGCTTTTTTGTATTTGGCATCTGTGACTAAACTAATGGATGCTGGTGGTTGATATAATCAAGGATTTTGGTGGCATTGATGACTTCTACGATAAGCAAATTACTGCTGGCTGCAATTGGGTTAAGTGTGGCGATAGGATGCACGCGCACCCCTGAGTGGACACTGTTTTACGTTGCAGATAATCCAGCGAATGCCGAAAAGGCAATAACCTCAGCTAACATGGTGCAGACTGAGTTTATTTTAGGTTATTACGATACGCTCGACCAATGCCAGGCCAAAGGTGTTGGCATGTTACGTTTGCAAGGTTCATCAATGCCTGCAGCGCAAGCCTTTGTGTGTGCTCAACAATGTCAGGTAGATGATAATGAACAATTACATTGTCAACACCAGGTTGTTGGGGCTGAGTTAGATGCGCTTTAAACAAGATTTTTTTGAGCAATTAGACGGCTTTTACACGCAAGTTTACCCGCAAGGGATTAGTAACCCACACTGGCTTGGCTGGAGTGATGATGCCGCTCAGCTGATTGGTTTAGAAAAGCCAAACGATGCGTTATTGATGCAGTTGTCGGCCAATGCGGCTGCGCCAGGTGCAAGCTATTATGCTCAAGTTTACAGTGGTCATCAGTTTGGTGGGTACACCCCAAGGTTAGGAGATGGCCGCTCGATTATATTAGGCGAAGCTATTGGCCCTAATGGTGCGTGGGATGTGGCCTTAAAAGGTGGTGGCCCAACACCTTATTCTCGTCATGGTGATGGCCGAGCGGTAATGCGCTCTGCGGTGCGAGAGTTTTTAGTGTCAGAAGCGTTGGCGGCACTATCTGTACCGACAAGCCGTGCTTTAGCGGTAATAGGGTCAGACTTGCCCGTGTGGCGTGAAAGCCAGGAAACCGCAGCCATAACAGTACGCTTAGCGAAAAGTCATATTCGCTTTGGTCATTTTGAGTATTTTTGTTATAGCGAAAAAGGCGCGCCAGACAAGCTTACCCAATTGCTTAATTTTACCCTTGCTCAGCATTTTCCACATTTAAGCGCCGACAGTGCAAGCTACAAACAATGGTTTGTCGAGGTGGTGCAATCAACAGCTAAAATGATTGCCCACTGGCAAGCCGTAGGTTTTGCCCATGGCGTGATGAACACCGACAACATGTCGATTGTAGGCGATACCTTTGATTTTGGGCCGTTTGCATTGTTAGACACCTTTAAAGAGGGCTTTATCTGTAATCACTCTGATCATGACGGCCGTTATGCTTTTGGCCAGCAGCCCGGTATAGGCCTATGGAATCTAAAACGCCTCGCTCAAGCGCTTACTCCGATTATTCCATCTGATGATTTAATTGCTGCACTTAATCGCTATCAACCAAGTTTGGTGAGCCATTATGTCAGCTTAATGCGGGCAAAATTAGGCTTAAGTATCGACAGCGATTTAGGTCGCGCAGCGCAAGCAGAGCGTGAAAAACAAGATTTAGCATTAATTAGCCAATTTACTGTCATGCTCGAAAACAACCAACTCGATTACAGTAACAGCTTGCGCAAAATGGGCAAGATAGACATTAGCAGCCAGTACAGTTCACTGCGTGATGACATGTTGAATGTGAGCGAATTTGATAGCTGGTATCAAGCTTATCAAGCCCGAGTGGGGGATGTGGCCGATGTTGCAGCATGGCAACAGCAGCGTAATCAGCATAATCCCAAGTATATTTTACGTAATTACCTTGCCCAGGAAGCGATTATCGACATTGAAGAAAAAGCTGACAACAGCAAGCTTATACAATTACAGCAGTTATTAACTCGTCCTTATGATGAGCAGCCAGAGATGGACCATTTTGCCAAGCGTCCACCAGACTGGGGCCAGGGACTTGTGATGTCGTGCAGTAGTTAACCCAGTTTGATCGCCATTTTTTATTGAGTGATGTTATGAAATTATTATCTGCTAAATTTGATCCTGAAGCGAAGAGTATTGTTATCCAAGCTGCAGTTGATTTTGAGCAATTTGAACGGTTTGCTGAACCTTTAGCGGCAGCATTGGATTGTGAGATCTGTGAACGCCAATGGGGCGCAGATCGCCATCAATGGTTGCTGAACTTTGAAGGTAGCCCGGTGTGGCTACATTATGAGTTTTATGGTGATATTTGTTGGTTGTCAGTGGACAGTGCAAAAGATGTCGATGTGTTGCATTTTTTATCTGGCTTGCTTAAATCCTATATTCACACAACAGAAGAAGACCTACATGGATAATAGCAGCGCAGAATTTCATTTTCAGGCTCTAACGCCCGATTTGATTTTAGATGCAATTGAAAGTATTGGCATATTTCCTGAGACAGGTTTATTAGCATTAAACAGTTATGAAAACCGTGTTTATCAGTTCCGTTGCGACCGTGGGCAACGTTATGTGGTTAAGTTTTATCGACCACAGCGTTGGAGTGAAGCGCAAATACAAGAAGAGCATGACTATGCATTGGCGTTAGCTGCTGAAGACATTCCTATCGCTGTGCCCGTCATTATAGAAAATAAAACCTTATTTGAGTTTAAAGGCTACCGATTTGCGTTATTTCCATCAATTGGTGGCCGCGCTTTTGAAGTTGATAATCTTGAGCAATTAGAGTCAGTAGGGCGCTTCATTGGCCGTATTCATCAATATGCCAGCAAACAGCCTTTTGTGTATCGCGAGCCACTAACCCCTGAGATTCTTGGGGATGACGCTTATCGTTATTTACAAGACAGCGGCATCGTCGCCGAAGGTATGCGCAGCGCCTTTTTTACTGTGGTAGAGCAGGTGCTAACAAAAGCTAAGCAGATTTGGCAACAGCACAGCTTTGACACGATTCGTCTGCACGGGGATTTGCACCCTGGTAATATTTTATGGACTCCAGACGATGGCCCAGGGTTTGTTGATTTAGATGACGCAAGGCAAGGCCCAGCAGTGCAAGACATTTGGATGATGTTGACCGGTGATAGGACTCAGCAATTATTGCAGCTCGATATTTTAATTGATGCCTATCAAGAGTTTTGCGATTTTGATACAAGGCAATTGGCATTAATCGAGCCGTTAAGAGCGTTTAGAATGATCCATTACAATGCATGGCTGACCAAACGATGGCAAGATCCGGCATTTCCAATGAACTTCCCTTGGTTTGCTGACATTAAATATTGGGAGCAACAAACCTTAGCGTTTAAAGAGCAACTTGCCGCCTTGAATGAGGCCCCGTTGAGTTTAGCCAGCTTTAATCAAGCTTAATGGACAAGGGGTGACGCTCAAAACTTAATCGAAGTTGAAAAGCTTGAGCCACTCTGCACGTTTTAGATTATTAACGGGGTGGGTATTAACATTTTTTAATAATGACTATCGGGATGTATTTAGTTACAAATACAATCAACTAGCGATTGAGTTTCAGGCTGACGCTAGACTATGATAGATTCAGCGTTTTTATAATTAGTTTGCCTATTGAAAGGAAGTAAGATGAAAAAAGCATTATTGATGGCGGTAGCATTGCTACTCGCGCCAATGGCGGCGATGGCTGCAGATTACAAAGAAGGTGTTCATTACACTGTAATTAATGATGGCCCTGAGTCTGCAAAGCCTGAAATTATGGAGTTTTTCTCTTTCTATTGCCCACACTGTTACAACTTTGCAAAAACCGTAGTGCCAAAGATTGAAGCAAATATTCCAGAAGGTGTTAGCTTTAGTCAGTCGCATGTAGACTTTATTGGCCGTGATATGGGCGTTGAAATGTCTCGTGCATTTGCCGTCGCAAAACAACTGAACGTTGAAAAGAAAATCGAAGCGGCTTTGTTCAGTGCAATCCATGACAAGCGCCAACAGTTTACTCGTGCTGATGATATTAGAGCACTCTTTATTGCCAACGGTGTAGATGCTAAAGATTATGATGCAGCAGCCAATTCATTTATGGTGAGTGCACAAATGTCTAAAATGAAGCGCGATACTGAAAATGCTAAAATTTCAGGTGTACCTTCATTAGTTGTTAACGGCAAATACCGTGTTGAAACTAGCTCTATTAAGTCTTATGACGAGTTACTAGACATTGCATTTTACTTAACCACAATGAACAAAAAGTAACGATGTTACTGCCCCTTTAGCGCCTAATTGGCGTAAACGGGTCACACTAAAAAAGGAGCTTAGGCTCCTTTTTTGTTGTCTGGCGACGGGTGACACCGTGATGAGAATGTTGATCTCAGGCAAAAAAAAACCGTATGTCTATAAAAGACGATACGGTGATGAGTCAAATGACTCTTTTTTACCCTGAGTAACGCTAAGAATAGTATCATGGCGTCAAAATATTGGCAAGCGACATTATATTGTCGTAAAGCTGTCAGGTTCACAGCATGTGTTAATTAATAGGAGAAAGTTTTGTAAAGGATGAAACTCTTATTCATGCGTGAGGTCAAATTTTGAGATAAGAACCCCCTTGTTGGATATGAAACGTGAAGCAAGGTAAATATTTTTTTTGACTGTCACATTATTATATTCAACATCGTTTATGGTATTGCACGTTTCGCGTGGCCGCACGTATTTGCTCTAGGAGGAAACCATATGAGAAAGTTCCCTGTATATGCGCCCAAGTTAATTGTTAAGCATGTTATGATCTTTCTAAGTGGCGCTATTTGGGTAAAAGACTTAGGTTTACTTGAATTTGATAAAGGACGTTTTTTATACAGTCAAAAAAGCCTGCCAAAAGTAAAGCAGGCTGTCAGCGAGTTAAATGCGCTGATTGAGGCACAATCTGCGCCGCAGCAATCAACGTAAAACCAAATTACATTTCGCTATTCAATAAACCAACAAGGCCGTTGACCTTATCGCTCCATGAGTTGAGGTCTTGCTGCAATTGTTGGTTTTTTTGTGTCAGTTCTTGTTGCTGCTTTACTAAATCTTCATTCTTTTGCTTCTCTTCTTCAAGCTCCATTTTTAGTAGCTCAATATTTTCAAGAGTCGCCTGGATTTTGGTTTCCAGTTGGGACAATAATTCAAGGCTCATGGGGAGTCCTATACGTTTCTGGATGGAACCCCGATTCTAGCAGTGACAAGGCCTATAGGAATAGCCTTTAAAACTAAGTGGCTAAAATATATTCAATAAATCGCTGGTTATTGTGCTTTATCTGAGATCGCGCTATTTTCATCGGCTAACCTACACTATAAAAGCCTTTTTTATGACTATAACCCGACTCGATGTTGGTACCCGGATGAGCAGTATTGTGATCCACAATAATACGGTTTATCTCTGCGGCCAAGTTGCTAAAGACAAGTTCAGTGCTATTGAAACGCAAACTACCACCATGCTAGAAGAAGTTGATGCCTTATTGGCTCAAGCTGGCTCGAACCGTGAGCATATTTTGTCGGCGACTATTTACCTTAAAGACATGGGCGATTACGATGCTATGAATCAAGTATGGGATCAATGGATACCACGGGGACATGCCCCAGCAAGAGCCTGCGTGCAAGCGGCCATTGCTGAGCCAGAATACTTGGTCGAAATATCGGTGATCGCTGCGCAGGTAAGTTAAGCGCAGTAGCCGAGCTAAATAGAGTGATGCAATAACTGTTTGTCGGTTGCTGTATGAATAAATATATTGATGCTTGTTACGTTCAATTGACGTATTTTGATTTAGGATCTATGGCTTCGACTTGACATTATTCTCTAGCCTAAATAGTCTGCAAGCTCAGTTTTTAAGGTGGTATGCAATGGACATAAAATATAATTTAAAATCTGCGTCAGAGCGCCGCACAGAACCATTTATGCCAGAAGGCGACGTGGGTTTTGGTAAGTTGCGTACTGACCACATGTTTTTAATGGATTACCGTGATGGTCAGTGGTGCGATCCGCGTATCGTGCCTTATGGCCCATTTGAAATGGCGCCAGGTGCAATGTCATTACATTATGGCCAATCGATTTTTGAAGGCGCTAAAGCGTTTATGCATGAAGACGGTGAGATTTATACTTTCCGTTTAAATAAGAATGCTGAACGCATGAACCGTTCTGCCGATATTGTGTGTATTCCAAATATCGATGAAGCCATGCAATTAAAAGGCATTAATGCACTTATTGATGTGGACCGTTTATGGTTTCCACAGCAAGAAGGCGCGTGTTTATATATTCGTCCGTTTATTTTTGCCACAGAAGACCGTTTATCGGTAAGCCCTAGTCAAAAGTACACTTTCTGTGTCATGTTAAGTCCGTCAGGCGCTTATTATGCTTCAGGGGTTAATAACGGTATTCGGTTATTAATTAGCACTCAATTTCATCGTGCTGTGTCTGGCGGTACTGGTGCTTCTAAAGCGGCAGGAAACTACGCTGCATCTCTACGTGCGGGCAAAGCTGCGGTAGAGTATGGCGCATCGCAGGTGTTGTATTTAGATTCAACCAACACGCAAATTGAAGAAGCTGGCGCAATGAACCACTTCCATATTTTAAAAGATGGCACAGTGATCATTCCAACATTCACCGACACAATTTTAAAGTCGATCACCTCGCAATCTATCATGGAGTTAGGTGAGATGCTTGGTTGTGAAGTGAGACAAGAAACGGTGATGTTAGATAAGTTTATTGCTGACATTGAATCTGGTGAAATTATTGAAGCGGGTGGTTTTGGTACTGCGGCAGTGGTATCACCTGTGAATTCGTATATCTTTGAAGATGGCCGAGTTATCACCGTAGGTGATGGCAAAGTGGGTCCTCATATTCAACGTATCTATAAGCTGTTTACCGATTTACAAAAAGGCCATGTGGCTGCGCCGCAAGGTTGGGTTAAACGGGTTGAGCGTGTTGCGCCTTAAGGTTACACCAGCTGATTAGGTAAAATAAAAGCTCCCTTGGGAGCTTTTATTTTACCTAGGGATTGGTATTAATCGTTTTTTTCTTGGTTGAGTAACGCTAAACAATTAATGGCCGTCAGCGGTTTGCTTAATAAAAAGCCTTGTACTTGATCGCATCCACCGTCGCGCAAGAAATTAAGCTGCTCGTGAGTTTCAACCCCTTCGGCAACCACATTGAGCTCTAAACTGTGGGCGAGCGTGATTATTGCGCTGGTGATGGCTGCATCGTCTGGATCTTCGGTAATGTCGCGCACAAATTCTTGATCAATTTTTAAGGTATCTATTGGGAACCGTTTTAAATAGCTTAAGCTTGAATAGCCGGTACCAAAGTCATCAATGGCAATCGTTAAGCCTAGGGCTTTGAGTTGAGAAAGTACCGCAACGGAATCTTGCGGGTTACCCATAATCATCGATTCCGTTAGCTCAAGCTCAAGTGCGTGTGCTGGCAAACCTGACACCGCAAGGGCGACTTCGATGGTAGAAATAATGTCTGCTTTGAGCTGCCTTGCCGAGAGATTCACGGCAACTGAAATATGCTCAAATCCTAGGCTGTGCCACAAGGCCAGTTGGCTGCAAGCTTGGTTAATGGCCCAATTACCTATTTGATTAATCATCCCGGTTTCTTCTGCTAGCGGGATAAACTCTACCGGAGAAATTACCCCAAGCTCCTGACTTTCCCAGCGAAGTAACGCTTCTAGGCCGACAATCTTTTGCGTTTTAACATTGTATTTGGGTTGGTAAACCAAATGAAATTCATTGTCCTGTAGGGCTTTTTTCAATCCAGCCTCAAGTTGAACATGGCGTGTGGCATATTGGTTGAGTTTTTCGGTGTAAAACTGAAAATTATTGCGCCCTAGTGATTTTGCATGATACATGGCGGTATCGGCATATTTAATTAACGAGGTTGTATCGTCAGCATCTTCGGGATACAAGCTGATCCCTATCGACGGCGATATAGTCAGTGCTTTATCGTCGAGTAAGAAGGGCGTTTGGAACGCTTGTAATACTTTCTCGGCAATAATAGTGGCCGCTTTTGTTTTAGCGACACCCTCTAAAATAATAGTAAATTCATCACCGCCTAAACGGGCAACAGTATCGCCATCACGCACTGCATTTTGTAGACGATGAGCAACGGCTTTGAGGAGTAAATCGCCTATGTGGTGCCCCATAGAGTCGTTAATATGTTTAAAGCGGTCTAAGTCTAAAAATAATAGTGCAACTATACTTTCAGCCCGAATGGCTTTGGTTAATGCTTGGTTGAGCCTGTCTTGAAAGAGGGTTCGGTTTGGTAATCCTGTTAAGGGGTCAAAGTTTGCCAATACACGTAAATCTTCTTCCGCTTTTTTACGTGCAGTAATGTCGGTAAATACTGCGACAAAGTGGCTGGTTTCACCTTTGTTATCGATAACTTGGTTGATTTCAAGCCAAGCTAAGATACCACGGCGGTCACGCGTTCTAATGTTGATTTCGCCTGCCCAGTGTTTATGCCTGAGTAGCTGAGTTTCTACTGAGTTATAAAACTCGCGCGATTGTTTGCCCATGGTTAAAAATAAGAAGTGTTTACCCACCACATCGCGGTGTTTAAAGCCGGTAATACGGCTAAATGCTGGGTTAACTGAGCGGACTTGATAATCGAGCTCTCCGACCACTACCGCTTCGTTCATGCTAAACAGTACTTGTGATGACAGTTTGAGTTCGTTTTCGGTCAACTTACGGCTGGTAATGTCTTTATGGGTGCCAGCCATCCGTAGTGGAGTGTTATTACTATCGCGTTCAACCACTTGACCACGGTCTAAAAGCCAAGACCATTGCCCAGGCTTGATTTCAACACGGTACTCGGCTTCAAAAAATTCAGTGTCACCATTAAGGTGGTCATTAAGCAGTTTTTCTACTTTGGGTTTGTCTTCTGGGTGAATACTGTGGGTTAGTAATTGGTCTTTTAAAGAGGCATTGACTGGCTCAACCATATTGGTTCGATAGACTTTATCATCTTTAATATTCCAGTCCCACATGCCATCGCCAGAGGCCCATAATGCAAGTTTAAGGCGCTCTTCTGAAGCGCGAATACTTGAGTCAAATTCGCGTTGTTTAGCGAGTTTCTTTTGTCTTGATAGCAATAACCACAACACCATTAATAACCCTATGGTGCCATATAATAGATAAGCCCAAACGGTCATATAAACCGGTGGTACGACTGACACTTTAACATTAAGCGTGTATTGACTGAATTGGTTGGTACCCAGTGCATGGCGAACGTTTAAGGTGTATTCACCTGGTGATAAGTTTGTGTAAGTAATATGGTTGCCTTGAGTCAGGCTATGCCACTCATTGTCTACACCGTTTAATTTATAGCTGAATCGATTTAAGCCTGGGTAATTAAAGTTGAGCGAACCTATCTCAAAGGTGATGACCTGTTTCTCGTAGGGCATATCAATTTTGGGAGCGTGACTCAGGTCGAGAATAGGATATGAGGTTTCACCAATGGTGTACTTAGTGAGTGCGAGTTTGTTCTCAGGGCGCTGACTCGGCACTTTTTCTGGGTCAAAATGGTTTAAGCCTTTAATCCCGCCAAACCATAATGAGCCGTCTTTTTCTTTAAATTTTGCTGCACCATTAAATTCGTTGGCTTGCAGTCCTTCAAACACATTATAGGCAATAAAGCTTTTTCTACTTGGGTTAAAACGTGATATTCCCGAGTTGGTGCTTAACCATAAATCGTGCTTATTATCTTCTAAAATGGCATAAATCGTATTGCTGCTGTTGTCGGCATTGACATCCATACGTTCAAATTTAAAGCTACCATATTCAACGGTGAGCTTGTCGATACCGCCATGGGTGGCCACCCAAAAGTCGCCATTTTCAGTTAATAAAAAGTCTCTTACTCGGTTATCGCTTAAGCTATAAACATTGTCTGGGTCGTGGGTTAAAAAGTTGAGTTGTTGTTTTTCTGGATCAAGCCTAACAACGCCGCCCATAGTGCCTAGCCAGAGAAAATCTTGACTAAAATGCAGGGTAATAATTTGATGTTTATACGGCGAGTACTCAGATTGAAAACCAAAGTTATAGGCCATCATGCGGCCGGTGTGTTCTGAAATAAAGTACAAGCCTTGCGATGTGGCGATCCATAAGCGATCTTTGTTATCAAACTCGAGACTGCGAATTTGCGTGTCGGCTCGAAATTGCTCGTTGGCCGGTTGTACTTGTTCTAAGTTATTATTGCTGTCTAGAGTAAATAACCCTAGGTTGGTGGCAAACCACAATAAGCCTTGCTTGTCTTGAACAATGTCGTGCACAGTTAATGCAAGGTTTTCAATAGGAAGCGAGAGCTTATTGGCAAAGAGGTCGTTGATATAATAGTAATTGGCATCGTGCGGCTTTAAATATTTTACACCAGCGCCATCGGTACCAATCCACAAGCGCTGCTGTTCATCACGAAATACAGCACGGATCATGTTCGCCATTCCGGGTGAGCCAGTTTGATAGTCGTAATAATGGCTAAAAAATTGTTGGTCAAGATTGAGTTTGTCTATGCCTGAATAACCAGTACCTATCCATAAGGTGCCGCTGGGGTCGAGCATTAATGTTTGCAGAGTATTGGCACTAATGCTGCTCAGTGCTTGTGGGTCGTGTTTGTATACAGAACTCACCCATTTTCCATCTATATAATCGAGTTTGAATAAGCCAGTATTTTGGCCTATCGCAAAAATTTGATTAGCATTGACTACGGTAAAATCGGTAATACGACGATTTTCAGTATAGTTGTTTCCACGTGACCATATGAGCTCCCTTTCATGGGTGTCGAGGTTATAGCGCCAAATTTGATTGTCTATAGCCAGCCATACGGAGTAAACCGAACTGGATTTTATTTGGTTTACGCTCATGTTAGCGGGAATGTCGAGGCGGATAATGGTGTTGCTGTCAATCGCAAATGTACCATGTGCTTGAGTGCCTACAACGATGTACTTGTTATCAACATTGGCAAGACTGGTTATATCCGCAATGATATTTGCCCCTAAATTTACCGGGGTAATTTTTTCGGTTTTTAGTGGTAATAAGTAAAGCCCTGCATGCGTTCCTATCCATAAAGTATCGCCAATCACGGATAGTTTAGTGATTTGTAAGTCAGCTAAACCTTGTGCTTGCTTATATTGGGTAAATTCACCGGTGGTGAGGTTGAGCTTATTGAGACCTTCGTTATAGGTACCGACCCATAAATCGCCGTCGGGAGATTGCAAAATATCGGTAATAAAGTTACCTGATATGCTGTTACTGTTAGTTGATTTTTTTAAATACAGATTGAAATCGACGCCATTATAACTGTGAAGGCCGTCTTGAGTGCCAATCCATAACATACCCGCGCTGTCCATAAATAAACGGGTGATAGAGTTTTGGTTAAGGCCACCTTCAGTATTAAAGTGCTCAAACTTCACCTCAGCAAGATTATCGTTAGCATTTATTTTTTGCGCTGAAACTGACATTGAAAACATCAATGTCAGTAACATTAACCACTGTGCTAAATGCTTAAATACACGAAAATTCAAATCTCACCTTTATCTATTTTATGTAAAACAGGCTATATATTAACGTTATGTTAACAGGAAAACTGTTGGTTAAATCCCTTAAATTCAATTACTCACAATTTACCAAGTGATTGCGTTCAATAAGGTTAATATTTATGCATAAAAACTGACAGCTTTATATGCGATACGCAATCGAAATATACATTTTTTGTGACTTTATGTGATAGCTATGGGAGACTTTTTTGTTGTTGATATTGCTGAATGATATCGTCAATGAGTTGGTCTTTGTCTAACCACAGTTTATTAAGCCAACGTTGAAACTCGACTCGTGTCTCAGGGTCACTAAAATAGGTCTTGGCATCAACATGGGGGACAGGTAACACTTCTACTCGCATGACAACTTTACTGGTTTTGCCATGCATCACATTACCTAAAACGCGTTCAGATGTTTCTGGGTAAACCAAAGTGATGTTGAGTAAGTTGGTAAATTGCTCGCCCATGGCTGATAACGTAAAGGCGATGCCACTGGCTTTGGGGCGCAATAAATGCCGATAAGGTGAGTTTTGACGCTGACGTTTTTCTTCGGTAAAGCGGCTGCCCTCAACATAGTTGATGATTGACGTTGGGGTATGCTTGAATCGCTCGCAAGCTTTACGGGTTGTTTGTAGATCTTTGCCTTTTAGTTTTGGATTTTTTTTGAGTTTCGCTGCGCTGGTGCGGTTCATAAATGGCATGTCTAATGCCCAACAACCTAGGCCTAAAATAGGTACGTATAACAACTCTTTTTTCAGAAAAAACTTCAACATAGGAATGTGGTTACGGAGCAGGTAAGTTTGCGCTGCAATATCAAACCCACTGACATGGTTGCTAATTAATAAGTACCAACCGTTTGGATCGAGCTTATCTAACCCGCTAACATCCCATTCAATATTTGAAATTAAATATAAGATTCCGCCATTACACGTCGCCCACGCCCACATAAAGCGGTTCATGACAGTGGTTAGCGCTCTGCGAACAGCCATAAATGGCAGCAGTAACTTAATGATACCGCCAATCGTTAACAGTGAACCCCATAAACTGGTATTAATGATCAGCAGGGTCGAACTGATAATAAACAGCAACGTACTGGGTAAAAACGTTAGCATGACTGGCTATACCTTGTGGTTAACTTTGTCGGCAAGTATTTGTAACTGCTTGTCTTTTTTTAACCAAATCTGATTAAGCTGCTCTTGAAAGCTAATTTTGAACTCGCGATCTGTTAAGTAATCTCCGCGCATTGCTTGCGGAATGTCACTGATACTAACATGCACATGAACGTCGTTTAATGCGCCGCAAATGTATTGCCAATAACTGGGTACATCATTGGGGTAATAAATAGTGACATCGACTAATTTATGAATGTGTTCGCCCATGGCTGAAAGCGCAAAAGCCATGCCACCCGCTTTTGGTTTTAATAGGTGTTTAAATGTCGATTGTTGTTTGTCGTGCTTGGCCTGGGTAAAACGCGTGCCTTCAACAAAGTTCATGATACTCACTGGCTTAGTTTTAAACTTTTCACAAGCTTTACGAGTGATTTCAATATCTTTTCCTTTTAATTTTGGATTTTTACGCAATTCAGCGGAGCTATAACGGCGCATAAAAGGAAAGTCTAGCGCCCACCAAGCTAATCCAAGTACAGGCACAAAAATCAATTCTTGTTTGAGGAAGAACTTTAAAAATGGGATTTTACGATTGAAAACGCGCTGCAGGATTAAAATATCGACCCATGATTGGTGGTTAGCAATGACCATGTACCATTCTTGTTCAGAAAACTGCTGATCGCCTGTTATGTGAATACGCATTGGGTGAAAAATGCTTTCAACCACTGTATTTACGCTAATCCAGCCAGTGGCGCAGTTATCTAAAATATGGCTACAGCCTTTTTGAAAAAGACCAATGGGTATCAGCTTGACAATACTAAAGACGAGGATTGGAATTGTCCAAAAGACAGTATTCAATACATAAAAGATGAAAGCTAAACAGCCTTTGATTTTCGAAAACAGCGACATTTTTCTCTCCTATTAAACGGAGAGCTATGTTACTCGTAGTCGAGGTATTGCTCAATAAATACAACAGTTAAAATCGACTTTATTGTTGATTAAGTTTGGCGAGTAAGCGATCCATCGCCCGATAACCAAGCGCTTGGGCAATATGTTCACGCTCGGTCGTGGTTGATTGTTGTAGATCTGCAATGGTGCGTGCGACCCGTTGAATGCGGTGAAAACTGCGTACTGATAGCCCTAAACTCACCACACTTTGCTCTAAAAACACTAAGTCTTGCTGACTAATATTACTGTCTTGTTTTAACTGTTTCGGAGTTAATTCGCTGTTGAGTACGCCCGCGCGAGCCAATTGACACTCTCGCGCAAGTTTAACGCGCTTGGCGATATCGACACTGGTTTCTCCGGGTTGATGTTTTTGGGTTAGGGTACCTGAGGGCAATTTGGGTACATCAACCGTTAAATCAAATCTGTCTAAAAACGGCCCTGACAAACGTGAGAGGTAGCGCTGAATTTGGTCTGGGGTCGAACGAGCACGTTCGGTATCACCACAAGGACTTGGGTTCATGGCCGCAATGAGTTGAAATCGGCTTGAAAAAGTCAATTTTGCCGCTGCACGCGAGATTTCAACTCGGCCGGTTTCAAGGGGCTCGCGTAAACAGTCGAGTACTTTACGGGGAAACTCAGCGATTTCATCTAAAAATAATATCCCCCGATGAGCCAATGAAATCTCTCCCGGTTTAGGGTGGCTACCACCACCAATTAATGCGATAGATGAGCAAGTATGATGTGGAGAACGAAAGGGACGATTTAAAAAATCTTGTGGCTTAATATGCAAGCCTGCTACCGAATGAATGGCTGCAACTTCAATGGCTTCATCGTACGATAACGCAGGTAACAGCGGGATAATTCGATTGGCAAGCATACTTTTTCCTGTTCCTGGTGGTCCAAGAAACAGCATGTTGTGCGAGCCGGCCGCGGCAATTTCTAATCCTTGCTTTGCTTGATATTGGCCAATGACATCACTCATGCATAATAAGTTGTCAGCAACTGGCGATTCGTCTATCCATTCTGGTTGGGTGTCGAGTAATGGCAGTTGTGCTTGACCATGTAAAAATGCGGCCAGATTTTGTAAATGTGCCACAAAGTAGCTGTGGTGATACCCCACGAGCTCCGCTTCGTGACGATTATCGATAGGCATAAAAAAATGGTGTTGATCATTACGCGCCGCAATAATGGCAGGTAACAAACCTGTGCAAGGTCTGACTTGCCCAGACAAGGCTAACTCACCGACAAATTCACATTGGTGTAAGGCTTTGGTTGGCACCTGATTGGATGCGGCTAAAATACCGATGGCGATGGGCAGATCGTAACGGCCGCCCTGTTTGGGCAAATCTGCTGGCGCGAGGTTGACAGTAATGCGTCGCTGGGGAAATTCAAAACCTGCATTGATTAATGCTGACCTAACACGTTCTTTGGCTTCTTTGACCGAAGCCTCTGGTAGGCCCACTAAATTAAATGCGGGTAAACCATTACTTAAATGCACTTCAACAGTCACTTTAGGGGCTTCAACACCACAACTCGCTCGAGTAAACACACAGGCAATTGCCATTAACAAAATCCTTTTGTTTGAATAATATACAAATGAAGGGGTGCATACAGTCTAGCAGCGCTGGCTGTTTTTGCTGATTTTATGGTGAGTCTGTTGGTATAAGAAGACAAAATATAATCAATTATGTTAACTAAACCTTGGTTATCTTGTTGGCTTTTGAGTAGAATACGCGCGCGTTTAAATACAGCCATAACGTGATGATACAACGCCAGCATTGCGGCTCACTTTTCCAATAAAACAGCTATTTTACTGTAGAAAATAGCAAGCGATGATTGCCTTATTTTGATTGATAGCCTCGATGTCACCCTCCTGGCATTTTCGTCATGAAATCATCCCCAAATGGCCCAAACCGAATTTTTGTCCCTTTGTTATTCAACAAAGTTAACTGCTTTATGAGCGAAAATCGCTACCCCATTATGACTTAGTGCTCAGTGCCTAAGCTAAAGAGAATGTATGACTATTACAGATAGTTTTTTAATTATATTGTGCCTCATTGGCATTAGCTGTTTTTTTTCGATGTCAGAAATTGCCTTGGCGGCATCACGTAAAATCCGCTTGCAAACCATGGCTGATGAAGGTGATTTACGTGCCACTAAGGTGTTAAAGCTACAAGCTCATCCGGGCAGTTTTTTCACTGTCGTGCAGATTGGCTTAAACGCGGTTGCCATTATGGGCGGTATTGTCGGTGAGTCGGCATTTCGCCCTTACTTTGAGGAAATCCTATTACCGCTGCTAGGGAATGAATGGGGCTTACAACTGAGCTTTGTTTTTTCATTCGTCACGGTGACGTCATTATTTATTTTGTTTGCTGATTTAATGCCAAAACGCATTGCGATGGTGATCCCAGAACAGGTGGCGGTCACCTTTGTGATGCCCATTGCGTTTTGTATTACCATTTTAAAACCATTTGTATGGATTTTTAATGGTTTGGCTAATGCTATTTTTAAATTATTGCAGGTGCCAACGGCACGAAATGATCAAGTAACGCACGATGACATTTACGCCATGATGACCGCCGGAACGGAAGCGGGTGTGATGGACAAAGGTGAGCAACAAATGATGGAAAACGTGTTTGAAATGCAGTCGGTGTCTGTGACATCGGCCATGACAGCACGTGAAAGCCTCGTGTATTTTTTACTGCAAGACACCGAAGAAGACATTAAACAAAAGATTGCCAATAATCCCCATAACAAGTTTTTGGTGTGTGATGGTCAGTTAGATATGATCAAAGGTTTTGTGGATGCAAAAGAGTTGCTTATCCGAGTCATTAATGGCGAAAAAATTACGCTCAAGGGCAGTACATTAGTTCACAACTGTTTGATTATTCCTGACACTTTAACCTTGTCAGAGTCGATGGAATATTTTAAAAATAATCGTGCCGACTTTGCCGTGGTAATGAACGAATACGCATTAGTGGTGGGGATTGTAACCACCAATGATTTGCAAAGTGCGGTAATGGGCGCCTGGTCATTACATGAAAGCGAAGAACAAATAGTGGCCCGTGATGGCAACTCTTGGTTAGTTGACGGGGTGACACCCATTACCGATGTAATGCGGGCATTTCATATTGAGGAATTTCCCCATAATCAAAATTACGAAACGATTGCCGGATTTATGATGTATATGCTGCGTAAGATCCCCAAGCGTACCGATTTTGTAAACTATGCAGGCTTTAAGTTTGAAGTCGTCGACATAGATGCCTATAAAGTCGACCAATTACTGGTAACGCGGATTGATGTCGAATCACCGCCATTGCCTTAACGAGTTGCGTGATTGACTGTAAGGCGCTGTGCGCCTTTGTTAACGTCACTAAATAATCTCAAGAAACGCGCTAATGATGGGGTCGTTAGCGCGTTTTTCTTTGCAACAACAGCCCAACTCAAAGGCTGGAATGTCAACCGGTGAAATCAAGGTTTGGATCCGCTCGCGTACCGGACTATTATGGATCACCGCATCTGGGCTTATCCCTACACCACAACCTAATGCCACCATCGACACAATCGCTTCCTGACCAGATACTTGTGCGTAAATATTGGGCTTTATACCCATTTGTTTAAACCATTGGTCGATTCGTTTTCGGCCTGGGCCGTGGTCCGGCACAATATAGGGCAATTTCTCCCAATCAATGTGGCTTTGATTTACCCATTGTTGCACTTGGCATTGCATCAATGGGGCGATGACAGAAATAGGCACTTTGTCTATGGGCGTAAAGTGCAAGGTACTTGGAAATACCTCAGGTAAGGCAATAATGGCGATATCGGTTCGATTTTTTTGGATTTGGCTCACGGCGTTAGCTGGGTCGCCGGTAGTGAGATGAATATCGACATGCGGGTGGTCGCGTCTAAAGCGCTCAAGCAAAGACGGTAAATGGCTGTATGCCGCGGTGACCGAACAATACAAATTCAGATTACCACGTAAATATTGCTGGCTAGGGTCAATACGGCTGCGCAGTTGGCTCCAGTCTGCCAAGGTCTGTTCGGCAAAGCGTTTAAACTCTAATCCTGCATGAGTAATGGTCACGCTGCGGTTATCGCGTTCAAATAATTTACTGCCGACTTCATCTTCTAAGCGCTGTAACGCTCGGCTTAGTGTTGATGGGCTGACATGAGATTGCTCAGCTGTTTTGGCAAAATGCAGGCTATCACATAAGTGCAAATACAATTTTAGAGAGCGAATATCCATAAATAGCGTTTCCATAAAGAGGATTAAATTCATCAGAATAGTGACGTTGCATATTATGCAACGTCACATGCCGAATATATCATTTTAAGCAATGCTGTGGATAGGTTATAGTCAACTCAATCGCAAAGTTTGAGTTTGCATCAAACATAAATTGCGTCCCAAATTTTACATTTTAAAGGTGGTATCAGATGGCTAACTATTTTAACTCTCTGAATTTACGTCAACAATTAGCTCAATTAGCACAATGCCGCTTCATGGACCGTACTGAATTCAGTGACGGCTGCGAATATATCAAAGATTGGAACATTGTTATTTTAGGTTGTGGTGCACAAGGCCTTAACCAAGGTTTGAACATGCGTGATTCTGGCCTAAACATTTCTTTTGCACTTCGTCCAGAAGCCATTACAGAAAAGCGTGCATCTTGGCAAAAAGCGACCGATAACGGCTTTAAAGTGGGTACATTTGAAGAGCTTGTACCCGCGGCGGATTTAGTGCTTAACCTTACGCCAGACAAGCAACATACCCATGTTGTTAATGCCGTTATGCCATTAATGAAGCAAGGTTCTACTCTAGCGTATTCGCACGGTTTCAACATTGTTGAAGAAGGCATGCAAGTGCGTTCAGACATTACTGTCATTATGGTAGCGCCTAAGTGCCCAGCCACAGAAGTACGTGAAGAATATAAGCGTGGTTTTGGTGTACCAACACTGATTGCCGTTCACCCTGAAAATGATCCAAACGGTGATGGCTTAGCGATTGCTAAAGCGTATGCAAGTGCAACCGGTGGTGACCGTGCAGGTGTATTGATGTCATCTTTTGTTGCTGAAGTTAAGTCTGACTTAATGGGCGAGCAAACAATCCTATGTGGTATGTTGCAAACCGGTGCCATTTTAGGGTATGAGAAAATGGTTGCTGACGGTGTTGAGCCTGGTTATGCCGGCAAACTTATTCAGCAAGGTTGGGAAACGGTTACCGAAGCACTTAAGCACGGCGGCATCACTAACATGATGGACCGTTTATCAAACCCTGCAAAAATTAAAGCGTTTGATATGGCTGAAGAGTTAAAAGACATCCTTAAGCCGCTATTTGAAAAGCACATGGATGACATCATCAGCGGTGAGTTCTCTCGCACCATGATGGAAGACTGGGCTAATGATGACGCTAACTTATTGCGTTGGAGAGCAGAAACCAACGAAACCGCGTTTGAAAATGCACCAACAACGTCTGAGCATATTGATGAGCAAACGTATTTCGACAAAGGCATTTTCCTCGTGGCGATGATCAAAGCCGGTGTTGAATTAGCATTTGATACTATGGTTGCAGCAGGTATTGTTGAAGAGTCGGCTTATTATGAGTCACTACATGAAACCCCGTTAATTGCTAACACGATTGCTCGTAAGCGTTTATATGAAATGAACGTGGTGATTTCAGACACCGCTGAATACGGTTGTTACCTATTCAACCACGCTGCGGTACCCATGCTACGTGACTACGTGAATGCTATGTCTTCAGAGTACTTAGGTGCTGGTCTTGCTGACACTTCAAATGGTGTTGATAACCAACGTTTAATTGAAGTCAATGAGCAAATTCGTCATACAGATGTTGAGTTTATCGGTGCTGAATTACGCGGTTACATGACAGACATGAAGCGTATTGTTGAAGCGGGCTAAGCGTTAAAAAACTGATGTAGTACCTGTTCAGAGATTGGTTGTAAAAAATGTGTAGTCGGACAGGCATCAATAGAAGCAACCCAATAACCATTATTGGGTAGTGGAAAAACAAATTGTTAGATTGAGTTTAATAATATTTTTAGCGAACTCATTGGTTAAGTTTTTGTTGTTGTTTGCATTGTCTCGGCAGGGAAGCTGAATTTTTTTTACAAAGACGATTTTTTAGTTGTGTTTGATAAATCTTTTATGGTACTTGTTAGTCATACCGTAACGTTTATTGAACATAAGCGAACGAAATAATGTTAAAAACTTAGGATACAGTCTAAAACATGTTAAACCGCGCAGCCATGCTCATTCTCGTGATTATTACCGTAGTGATTATTAAGTCACAGCGGGGGTGGCGTTTGACAACTAGACTGACCTAAGAGTCACAAAGATTGCAAAACCCCCGCTCCGAAAGGACCGGGGGTTTTTAGTTTCTAGGCTTAAGTAAAAAATCAGCACCCAGATATCACATCAGTAGAGCAAGCAAACATTGACGAAGTAGAGATAAAAATATGGAAGCAGGACAAAAAATGCGCGGCGCGGATGCAGTCATCAAAGTGCTAGCAGCGCACGGTGTTACCACAGTGTTTGGTTATCCTGGCGGAGCCATTATGCCCATTTACGATGCGCTTTATGGTAGCCCTGTTGAGCATCTACTCAGCCGCCACGAGCAAGGTGCGGCATTTGCTGCTGTAGGTTATGCTCGAGCCAGTGGTAAAACCGGTGTTTGTTTTGCAACATCAGGGCCTGGGGCAACCAATTTAGTCACCTCGTTAGCCGATGCCTTGCTTGATTCTGTTCCCTTAGTTGCCATCACTGGCCAGGTGTCTACAGCGGTGATTGGCACTGATGCCTTTCAAGAAATTGATGTACTTGGTATGTCACTGTCCTGTACTAAACACAGTTTTATGGTTACCGACATCAATGAGTTAATCCCAACATTGTATCGCGCTTTTGAAGTTGCCGCAGAAGGAAGACCAGGTCCTGTATTGGTTGATATCCCCAAAGATATTCAAATCGCTGAGCTTGAGTACAAAACCCCATTGCAAAGTGTCGCAGATGAACCTCACGCAACACAAACCGAGCTAGACGCTGCCATCGAGTTGCTTACTCAGGCGGCAAAGCCGATGTTATATGTTGGCGGTGGTGTCGGTATGGCGGGCGCGGTATCTCATTTACGTGAGTTTATTGATGTCACAGGTATTCCGTCAGTTGCCACGTTAAAGGGCTTAGGCAGTATTTCCCATGGCACTAAAGGCTATTTAGGCATGTTGGGTATGCACGGCGGTAAAGGGGCTAATCTCGCTGTGCAAGAGTGTGATTTATTAATCGTCGTCGGAGCACGTTTTGATGACCGAGTCACTGGGCGGTTAGCCAGCTTTGCCAGTAACGCCAAAGTGTTACATCTAGATATCGATGCTGCTGAGTTAGGTAAGTTACGCCAAGCCGAAGTGGCTATCGCCGCGGATTTACGCCAAGTTTTACCGGCATTAACGGCTGCGGTAAAAGGGAAAGTCGCCATTAATCAATGGCAGGCAGAAGTTGACGCATTAGCGCGTCAACACCAATGGAATTATCAACATCCAGGTGAGCTGATATACGCGCCAGCCATGTTACGTCGTTTAGCCAACAAATTACCAGAAGACAGTGTTGTTGCATGCGATGTGGGGCAGCACCAAATGTGGGTGGCCCAGCATATGTGGTTTCGTCGCCCTGAAGATCATTTGTCTAGTGCTGGCCTTGGCACTATGGGGTTTGGTTTACCCGCAGCCATTGGTGCTCAAGTGGCTCGCCCAGATGCCACAGTGGTCACAGTCTCTGGCGATGGGTCATTTATGATGAATGTCCAAGAGTTGACGACCATTAAACGCCGTAAACTGCCAGTTAAAATTTTACTCATAGACAATCAAAAGCTCGGCATGGTCAAGCAATGGCAGCAACTGTTTTTTGAAGAGCGCTACAGCGAGACTGATTTGTCTGATAACCCTAACTTTGTATTAATGGCGTCGGCTTTTGATATTCCAGGCCGCACTATTAATCATGCTGATCAAGTAGAGCAAGCATTAGATGAAATGCTTAACAGCAGCGGCCCTTACATGCTGCACGTCGCGATTGATGACGCCTTTAATGTATGGCCGTTAGTCCCACCCGGAGCCAGTAACAGCGACATGATGGATCAAATGGAGAAGCAAACATGATGCATAATCTTGAAATAACCGTTCAACAACGTCCAGAAGTGCTAGAGCGTGTATTGCGTGTTACTCGCCACCGTGGATTTAAAGTCACCCAAATGCAGATGCGCATCAATGACGATGCTAGTATGGCTGTAGAGTTATGGGTTGAGGCTGAACGTGCAATCGAACTGTTAAGCAACCAGCTCACTAAATTAATTGATGTCACCCAATGTAAAGTGATGCCAGCGGTGTCTCTTGGGCAAGCAGCAAACAGTTAAGCCTATATTATTACCAATTAAATGCGTGACTTGTGATAACACAGGTAACCCGCACCACATTACACAAGGATATTTGCAATGCCAAAATTACGTTCAGCAACCAGTACCGAAGGCCGCAACATGGCAGGTGCCCGCGCACTATGGCGTGCGACGGGGGTAAAAGAAACCGATTTTGGTAAGCCAATTATTGCGATTGCCAACTCATTTACTCAATTTGTACCAGGGCATGTGCATTTAAAAGACATGGGTGCACTTGTTGCTAGCGCGATTGAAGAAGTCGGCGGTATTGCCAAAGAATTTAACACCATTGCAGTAGACGACGGCATTGCCATGGGGCATGGCGGTATGTTGTATAGCTTGCCATCGCGTGAGCTGATTGCAGACAGTGTCGAATACATGGTCAATGCGCATTGTGCTGATGCATTAGTGTGTATTTCAAATTGCGACAAAATCACCCCTGGCATGTTAATGGCCGCACTGCGATTAAATATTCCGGTCATTTTTGTGTCTGGCGGACCAATGGAAGCTGGTAAAACCAAGCTGTCTGACAAGTTAATTAAACTTGATTTAGTGGATGCTATGGTGGCGGGCGCTGATACTAATGTTAGCGATGAAGACAGCAAACAAATTGAACGAAGCGCTTGTCCAACGTGTGGCTCTTGTTCTGGTATGTTTACTGCTAACTCGATGAACTGTTTAACAGAAGCCTTAGGATTGTCATTACCCGGTAATGGGTCAATGTTGGCGACTCACGCCGATCGCCGCGAATTGTTTTTAGAAGCTGGTCGTCGCGTCATGAAGTTGGCTGAGCGCTATTATAAGTACGATGACGAAAATGTATTACCGCGTAATATTGCATCATTTAAAGCATTTGAAAATGCCACCGCTTTAGATATCGCCATGGGCGGCTCGTCTAACACGGTATTACATTTATTAGCCGCAGCCCAAGAAGCTGAATTAGCCTTTGATATGACTGATATTGATCGTATGTCGCGTCTTGTTCCGCACCTATGTAAGGTTGCACCATCAACCCCTAAATACCATATGGAAGATGTACACCGTGCTGGTGGTGTGATGGGTATTTTGGGTGAGTTAGACAGAGCAGGCTTATTGCATAACGACGTACCACACGTGGCAGCAGATAACGGCGGCGACTTGAAATCTGTGTTAGCTAAGTACGATCTAAAGCAAACCAACGACCCAGAAGTGATTCGTTTTTATAGTGCAGGCCCAGCAGGGATTCCGACCACTAAAGCTTTTAGTCAAGATTGCCGTTGGGACAGTGTTGATGATGACCGTGAAAATGGCTGTATCCGCGCACGTGAATTTGCGTTTAGTCAAGAAGGCGGCTTGGCAGTACTTGCGGGTAATGTGGCAACGGATGGTTGTATTGTTAAAACCGCTGGTGTTGACGAGTCAAACTTAATGTTTGTCGGGAGCGCTCGGGTTTATGAAAGCCAGGATGATGCCGTAGCCGGTATTCTTGGTGGTGAAGTTGTTGCGGGTGACGTGGTGGTGATTCGTTACGAAGGTCCTAAAGGCGGCCCAGGTATGCAAGAAATGTTATACCCGACCACATACCTTAAATCACGTGGCTTAGGCACTCAGTGTGCGCTGATCACTGATGGCCGTTTCTCTGGTGGTACATCGGGTTTATCAATTGGCCATATTTCACCAGAAGCCGCATCCGGTGGTGCCATAGCATTGATTGAAAATGGTGACCAAATTGCCATTGATATTCCAAAGCGAAGCATTCAATTGAATGTGAGTGACGATGAATTAACTCGTCGCCGTGACGCAATGAACGCTAAAGGCCCATTGGGTTGGAAGCCTGTAGCTCGTGAGCGTTATGTCTCTTTAGCGTTAAAAGCTTACGCGCTGTTAGCGACCAGTGCAGATAAAGGTGCAGTACGCGATCGCACCAAACTGGAGGGGTAGCATGTTGGCTTTGGCGTCTCAAACTCAATTAGATCTAGCGCATTATTATTTGCAGAAAATTTTGCTGTCATCTGTATACGATGTCGCTAAAGTGACGCCACTGTCGAGCATGAATAAGTTATCAGCTCGCTTTGGTTGTCAGGTGTACTTAAAGCGTGAAGATATGCAGCCTGTGCATTCATTTAAGTTACGTGGTGCTTACAACCGTATTGCTGCGCTAACTCAAGATGAATGTGATAAAGGCGTGGTGTGTGCCTCGGCGGGTAACCATGCACAGGGCGTCGCTATGTCGGCGGCAAGTCGTGGCATTAATGCAGTGATTGTCATGCCTAGTACCACACCAGACATTAAAATTGATGCGGTGCGTCGACTTGGCGGCAACGTGGTGTTGCATGGCCAAGCATTTGATCAAGCAAATGACTATGCGAAAAACTTATCGGCAACTGAAGGGCGTGTGTATATCGCGCCATTTGATGACGAGGCCGTTATCGCCGGTCAAGGCACCATTGCTCAAGAAATGGTACAGCAACAGCGTGATATTGAAGTGGTCTTTGTGCCCGTGGGCGGTGGCGGTTTAATTGCGGGGATAGCTGCGTATTACAAAGCCGTTATGCCACAAGTCAAAATTATTGGTGTTGAACCAGAAGATGCTGCGTGTTTAAAAGCCGCATTAGAAGCCGATGAACCTGTAACGTTAGCTCAAGTCGGTTTATTTGCCGACGGCGTCGCGGTTAAGCGTATCGGCACAGAACCTTTTAGGCTGGCACGTGAATACGTTGACCATGTGGTTACAGTGACCTCGGATGAAATTTGCGCTGCAGTTAAAGATATTTTCGAAGACACCCGTGCTATTGCTGAGCCTGCTGGCGCATTATCAATTGCGGGTCTTAAAAAGTATATGGCATTACAGGGCGACAGTAGCGACGCGCCTAAAAAAGCCGCAGCCATATTAAGTGGAGCCAATGTTAACTTTCATAGTCTTCGCTATGTGTCAGAGCGTTGTGAACTTGGCGAGCAGAAAGAAGCGGTATTAGCGGTTAAAGTACCTGAAAAACCTGGCAGCTTTTTACGCTTTTGTGAGCTACTTGAAAAACGGCCAATGACCGAATTTAACTACCGTTTTAGCAGTCGAGAAGTGGCGGTGGTGTTTGCCGGCATTCGTTTAACGGGTGGTCAAGCAGAGCTTGCAGAGATTATTGCTAACCTCGAGTTAGAAGGTTTTGACGTTCAAGATTTATCTCAAGATGAAACCGCTAAGCTGCATGTACGCTATATGGTCGGTGGTCATCCTCTTGAGCCGTTAGAAGAACGCTTATTTAGCTTTGAGTTTCCTGAACATCCTGGCGCTTTATTGAAGTTTTTAACGACCTTACAAAGTAAATGGAATATCAGTTTGTTCCATTATCGTAACCATGGGGCTGCGTTCGGTCGTGTATTAGCTGGGTTTGAAGTGCCAGCAAACGATGATGATGCTTTTGCACAGTTTTTAACGGATTTAGGGTTTGTCTATCAAGAAGAAACTCACAGCCCTGCTTACCAGTTATTTTTGAACAGTCCTAAAGCGGAGTAAGAACAATAAGTTCAAAGCCAATAAAGCGTGAACGGCCAATATATTGTTGAACTTTAAATATTTATCACATTGAGGTGATTTAACACCTCAATGTGATATTGTCTGTGCACCAAAAACGAAAATATATTCGTAGGTGATTACCAATACCACCAAGGTGTGATGCCGTAGTGGCGTTATATCATTGTGATGGATTGCTTATATGTAGGGTAAATTTTTCCATGCGCTTGTTGCAATGCACAGGCGCATACGACCTCATTTTAAGGAGACATTGATGTTACCCGTGCCAACTATTCCAGCTTTTATGCCACCGCGCCGTACCCTAATGGGCCCTGGCCCATCTGATGTTTATCCAGAAGTGCTTGCCGCGCAATCTCGTCCTACCATTGGTCATTTAGACCCGCTGTTTGTTGGCATGATGGATGAGCTAAAAAGCCTGATTCAATACGCCTTTCAAACCAAAAATGAAATGACCTTAGCAGTATCCGCACCCGGTAGTGCCGGTATGGAAACCTGTTTTGTTAATTTGGTTGAGCCTGGCGAAAAGGTTATTGTGTGCCGCAACGGTGTGTTCGGTGAACGTATGCGCCAAAATGTTGAACGTGTTGGTGGTGTTGCCGTAGTGGTCGACAATGAATGGGGCGAGCCTGTGTGCCCTGATAAAGTTGAAGCTGCACTTGTGGCAAACCCCGATGCCAAGTTTTTAGCGTTTGTGCATGCAGAAACCTCTACCGGGGCCTTATCTGATGCCAAAACCTTATGTACGTTAGCGCAACTTCACGACTGTATTAGCATTGTTGATGCGGTGACGTCATTAGGTGGTGTTGAGCTACTGGTAGATGAGTGGGGTATTGATGCGATTTATTCTGGTAGCCAAAAATGCCTTTCATGCGTGCCGGGTTTATCGCCAGTGTCTTTCTCGCCAAAAGCTGTTGCTAAGCTTAAAGCGCGTACCACGCCGGTACAAAGCTGGTTTTTAGATCAAACGTTGGTGATGGGCTATTGGGGTAATCAAAGTGGTGCTAAACGTAGTTATCACCATACAGCTCCGGTTAATGCACTTTATGCACTGCATGAATCATTGCGGTTACTGGCCAATGAAGGTTTAGAAAATGCCTGGGCAAGACACCGTAAAATGCACTTATTATTACGTGATGGCTTAACCCAGCTAGGGCTTACATTTGTGGTAGACGAAGCGTCAAGATTGCCACAATTAAATGCTGTGTATATTCCTCAAGGTGTTGATGATGCTGCAGTGCGTAAACATTTGCTAGAAGAGTATAACCTTGAGATAGGTGCTGGCTTAGGAGCATTAGCTGGTAAAGCATGGCGTATCGGCTTAATGGGCTTTGGTGCTCGCCGTGAAAACGTGGCTTTGTGCTTGCGGGCTTTACAAGAGTCGCTAAGTTAATTCGTTATAATAGTGGTTTACCGATTCAAAAAATGACGCTACTGGCTACTGAGCGTCATTTTTTATTGAATAATGGGTTTGTTGAACGCGATTATTCAGCGAGCTTTTTTTCAATCTCGTTAACTTGTGCTTGCAATGCTTCGAGCTTTTCACGGGTTTTAAGCAACACATGTTGCTGCACTTCAAATTCTTCGCGCGATACCACGTCAAGTTTCATCAGTTGGTTTTGTAATACTTGCTTACTGCGCTCTTCAAACTCGCCAGCAAATTGCTTTACACCGCTTGGTAAGTTGTCACTCAGTTGTTTTGCCAGTTCTTCAATTTTCTTTGGATTTATCATCATGATCCCCTACTGATATATTGATCTAATTGTAACCGAGGTGAACGTTTTTCCAAAACCTAACTGTAATTTTTCGTTAATTGTCATCGGTGATTCTGCTATGATCCGCCTTCGTTTACGTTTAGTAAGGTAGTGTGATTAATGAAACTCAATCCAGGGCAAAATGAAGCCGTACATTATGTCTCGGGTCCGTGCTTAGTACTTGCGGGTGCTGGCAGTGGTAAAACGCGTGTGATCATTAATAAAATTGCTTACTTGGTCGAAAAGTGTGGTTACAAAGCACGTAATATTGCAGCGGTAACCTTTACCAATAAAGCCGCTCGTGAAATGAAAGAGCGTGTGGCGCAGTCTATGGGGCGTAAAGAAGCGCGAGGGTTGTGGATTTCGACTTTCCATACATTGGGGTTAGAAATTATTAAGCGTGAGCATAAAGTCTTAGGCCTTAAAGCAGGCTTTTCATTATTTGATGACCAGGATACCTTTGCGTTATTAAAAGAGCTGACTCAAGATGAGTTAGACGAAGACAAAGACCTCATTAAAGCCCTAGCCTCGGCGATTTCAAATTGGAAAGGCGGCTTGGTTATTCCTCAGCAAGCACGCAGTTTAGCAAAAGATGAGCAAGGGCAATTATTTGCTATGCTATATCAGCGTTACGCGCAGCACATGAAAGCCTACAACGCGCTTGATTTTGACGATCTTATTTTAATACCGACCTTATTACTACGCATGAACGAGGAAGTGCGCACCCGTTGGCAAACCCGTATCCAATATTTACTGGTGGACGAATATCAAGACACCAACACCAGCCAGTATGAGTTAGTCAAACTGTTAGTGGGCGAACGCGCTCGGTTTACCGTGGTGGGCGATGACGATCAGTCAATTTATTCGTGGCGTGGCGCCAAACCGCAAAACTTAGTGTTATTGGGCACCGACTTCCCGAAATTAAAACTGATTAAATTGGAACAGAATTATCGTTCTAGCCAACGTATTTTACGTGCTGCCAATATATTGATTGCCAACAATCCGCATGTGTACGACAAGTCGTTGTTTAGTGAGCTTGCTTATGGTGAGCCACTTCGCGTATTGATTGCCGCTAACGAAGAGCAAGAGGCGGAACGAGTGGTGGCTGAAATTATTCGCCACAAGTTTGTTGGCCGCACCCAATTTGGCGACTATGCCATTTTGTATCGAGGTAATCATCAGTCGCGCTTATTAGAACGTGCCCTAATGACGAACCGTATACCTTATAAATTAAGTGGCGGAACATCGTTTTTTGCCCGTGCAGAAATTAAAGACATTATGGCGTACCTGCGTTTGGTGGTGAATCCTGACGACGATAATGCATTCTTGCGAGTGGTTAATTTACCTAAACGTGGTATTGGCCCTGCCACCTTGGAGCGATTAGGCAATTTTGCCAATCAAAAGCATATTTCATTGTTTGAGGCTATTTTTGATGTCGAGCTTAATCATCATTTAGCACCTGCTGCGGTGAATTCTCTTTATCAATTTGGCAAATTTATTGTTGATACCGGTGAGCTCGCCACTCGAGGGGAGCCAGTCGAAGCCATTAAGCAGCTTATTCGTAAAATTAATTACGAAGATTATTTATACGAAACCAGCACCAGTGCAAAAGCGGCTGAAATGCGCATGAAGAATATCTCTGAGCTTTATCGCTGGGTGACTGAAATGCTTGAAGGCGATGAGCTTGACGAAGCCATGTCATTGCCAGAGGTGGTGACTCGCCTAACCCTGCGCGACATGATGGAACGTAATAGTGAAGATGAGGGCGGCGACCAGGTGCAGTTAATGACCTTGCATGCATCTAAAGGGCTTGAGTACCCATTTGTGTTCATGGTGGGGGTTGAAGAGCGCATTTTGCCGCATCAATCGAGTATTGATGAAGATAATGTCGATGAAGAGAGGCGTTTAGCTTATGTTGGTATTACCCGTGCACAGCGTGAGTTGTGGTTTGTCATTTGCCGTGAACGCCGTCAATTTGGTGAAACCATGCGCTGCGAGCCAAGTCGCTTTTTACTTGAGTTACCCCAAGATGATTTAATTTGGGAAAACCGTAAACCGGTGCAAACAGAAGCACAACGGGTTGAAACGGGTAAGAGTCATATTGCTAATCTACGAGATATGTTTAAAAAGTAGGTTTAGTGACGGTTATTATTTAGGCGCAGGATTTAGTTGGCTTTTTTTTTTCGTTAAATAATTTGCTGATAGCCCGACCTTGGCCACGAATGTAACCAAGCTCTAGAAACTGCCGCACTTGTTGTTGTGTGTCGACAGTGGTGGCATACATGTCAAAGTTAAGGGTTTCTGCAGTAAGTTGATAGGCTTTAACCAGTTGCAGTTGTTTGTCATTGAGTAAGTGTTTACTAATGTCGTTATCTAGCTTTAATGCTGTTATGGGTAAAAAGCTTAGGCAACTTAATGAGCTGTAACCTGTGCCATAGCCATCAATACCAATCTTAACGCCTAATTGGCTAATCATATCGAAACCATTGATGTGGTTTTCGGTGTCTTGCACTAGCGCTTTCTCGTTAAAAAATAACATTAACTTATTGGCGTCGATATTACTGGCTTTGATAGAGTTTTTTAAGTTGCGTAGCACAAACTTATTTTTAATGTGTTGGCTGCTAATTGATAAGTGCAAGGTAATATCTTGGTGATATTGCTGTTTGAGTAAATGATATTGCTGGCTTAGGTGAGCAAATATATACCCGTCTAAATTAAGTGTGAGTTGATATTGGGCCGCAAGATGCTTGAGTTTAGTGTGTTCAATGCGTCCGTGCTCTGGATGATGCCACTCTATTTGGGGCTCAATTGCGATAATTTCGCCGCTGGTGAAATCAACCACTTCAACGTAGTGAATATCAAACTCTTGTTTATCTAGTGCCTGCTTAAAGTCAGCTTCCAATTCATGTTGTTGTTTAGATTGGTTACTGAGCTTGTCGTCAAATATAACATAGCAACCTTTGCCATTGGCTTTAGCTTGGTACATGGCAGCATCAGCATCACGAAGCAAAGACTCGCTAGTCACTAACTTATTACGGCCACTAAAAGCGACACCGATACTGGCACCGGCTATAAACTCTTGTTTACCGAGCTCATAAGGCATAGATAACGCTTGTAAGATGCGTTCGCAGACTTCAATAGCATCATCTGTTGTGCTGATTGAGTCGAGTAATATCACAAACTCATCACCGCCCATTCTTGCTAGGGTGTCATTATCGCGTACGCATGATTTAATCCGTTGTGCAGTTTCTATTAAGAAGCGATCACCTTCTAAATGACCAAAAGAGTCGTTAATAAGTTTAAAACGGTCTAAATCGATAAATAATAGGGCAAACTGGTCTAAACCATGGCGGCGCAAATGTTTAAGAGCGTGTGATAGGCGCTCCATTAAATAACTTCTGTTGGGCAACCCTGTTAGCCCGTCGTGTTGAGCATCGTGTACCAGTTGATCTTCAATTTTACGGCGTTGATTAATTTCTTGTTGTAAGTTGTTATTGAGCTCGGCTAGTGCTCGTGTTCGCTCTATGACTTTATCTTCTAAAAGCTCATGGCTATTTTTGAGTGATTCAACGGCTTGTTTGCGCTCGATTGCGTTGGCAATGTGTTGCGATACAAAAGTCAGTAATTCTAAGTCTTTTAATTGATAGATATGTTCGTCATCAAGACTGTAAATGGTTAACGCTCCGGCAATATCGCCGTTAATAATTAGCGGTATACCAATCCACTGATGCATTCGTTGAGTTTTGTTTAGCTCTGGAGATTTTGAGTAGACTTCACCATTGGCGACCATTTGGGCAATGTCTTTGGCAGACAATAATCGAGGTAACTTATGTTGTAAAATGTACTCGGTTAAGCCATCTTGCATTGGGCGTGACGATGGATATTGGGCTGTCATTTGCGATACATAGAATGGAAATGACAACATATTGTGATCGTCTATCAATGAGATAAAACAATTATGCGCAGGAATTAACTGACTGATAATAGTGTGAATACGCAGATAAAAGTCTTGCTGTAACACATTTGATGCTGATAAATCTGCAATTTCGAATAAGGTTTTTTGTAGTTTTTCGGCTTTTACTCGCTCTTGAACTTCAATTTTGACTTTATCATAAGCTTGACTAAGCTCTTTGGTCCGCTCAGTAATGGCTTGTTCTAGTTGTTCATGATGTTCAAGTCGCTCCATTACGCCAGAGATATGGTGGCAAATAAACCCCATTAACTCTAGCTCTAACTCACCGTATGTATTGGCTTCGTTATAACTTTGAACAACTAAAACGCCACTCACCACATCTTGATTTTTAATCGGTACACCGAGCCATTGATGGCTTGGAGAGCCCAAACTTTTAATATCGCCGCTGGCGATGAGTTCATTAAACTTTTTGTCATCACACAGTAATGGCTCGCCGTTTCGTAATACGTATCCGGTTAAGCCGCTATTGAGTAATGACGAAATCTCCTGGTCGGGATACAAATCTGTGGGGTGAGAGTCTTGTAAATCAGCAAAAAAGGGCAGGCTGGTTAAGCCGGTTTTAAGATCTCTTGAGGCTATAAAGAAGTTTTCAGCTGGAATAAGTTGTTGAAGATGTAAGTGTACCCGCTGATAGAAGTCTTCAAGTGATTTTACTTGGGTAGCAATATTAGAAATACCAAGTAGGGCATTTTGAATAATTTCGGAACGTTTATATTTTTTAGCCAAACGCTTTAAACGAGTCACTCTTTTTTGTAAGTGCTCGACTCTTGGCGATGTTGTTGAGTGGCTAATTTCCTTATTCATATCCCAGACTGCGACTATCCTACTAATTATGCAATAAATATTTTTGAACAATCATTATAATTACCATAAATATAAATGTGATCCAAGCGAAATAAATGTAAGTATATAGTTAATAATTGACTGGATTGCGCATTTTACTTTCTAAAATGAGTCAAAACTTAATCAGTCAGTTAAAAAAAGTAAATCAGGGCTAGACGTGAGGGCGTTTTATCCCTACTATATGCGTCGCTAACCAAGGCGAGCGCCCATAGCTCAGCTGGATAGAGCGTACCCCTCCGGAGGGTAAGGCCGAAGGTTCGAATCCTTCTGGGCGCACCATTCCGTAAGCAGTGGTTATGTTGTATTGGTTAGTAGATTGAAAGTCAGTGGTGATTGTAGCTCAGTTGGTAGAGTCCCGGATTGTGATTCCGGTTGTCGTGGGTTCGAGCCCCATCAGTCACCCCATTCAATTTGTTGTTTTATGTATATTTCGGTGATTAGCGCAGCCCGGTAGCGCATCTCGTTTGGGACGAGAGGGTCAGAGGTTCGAATCCTCTATCACCGACCACATTTAAGTGAACAGGTTAATTTGATTAATTGGTTTACTGCACAGTTTAAAATAGATTTCGGTGATTAGCGCAGCCCGGTAGCGCATCTCGTTTGGGACGAGAGGGTCAGAGGTTCGAATCCTCTATCACCGACCAATTTAACAAAAAAGCCACTCATTTGAGTGGCTTTTTTGTTTTCGTTTTGGATTTAATGCTCAGGTAGCCTACGCTTCTTGTAAACTCTCTTATTAATGCGAAGCGGTATAACCTAATGCTAGTTTACACTGCTAGGTTTTTGCGCCATCTAAGCGAGGTTGTATCCTCAAAAAAAACCACTCCGAAAAGTGGTTTGTATCTTGAACATGTGGTTCAGCGTTAAAGTTTTATATTGACGGGTGGTGAGATAAAGCCTTGGTAGGCATCTACTCTGAGCTCAGTAAAGCGACTGAGTTGTTGTTTTTCTTGAATACCCGTAACAATCACTTGAATGTCTAACCCTTTCGCTACGTTCACTAAGGCTCTGCACAACTCACTGTTGTGTTGATTGTCTTCAATATAAGCAAATGATTGGTCCAGTTTGACGTAGTGTGGTCTTAAGCTTTGTAAGTAAGCCATTGAACCAAATTGACGGCCAAAATGATCTATACCAAAATGCGCACCACAATCGCGGATTACCTTACATAAGCTCTCACAAGCTTCTAAATCACTGTATACGCTGGCTTCTGGTATTTCGAAACAGATACGTTCAGGGAATTTATTTGCGCGTAAAAATTGCTTGAGCCAACCATGGAACTCGGTATCACTAATACTTTGATTCGTTAAATTTATGGCGACCCGTTCATAATTACGTTCGAGTAATTTGTGTTGGTTAACGGTTTCGATAAGGCATCTGTCGAGTAGGGTGCCAAGTGATAACAGTTCCACGTAAGGCATAAATTGCCCTGCATGAAGGGTGGTATCTTCAATATTTAATTGGCAGTAAAGCTCACGTTGGCAGACTTCATTTTTAGCACTTAGTTGAATTGGCTGCCAACGGAATTGGAATTTTTTATTTTGAATGGCACTACCTAAATTATTGCGCCATTCTTCTCGAGTGAAAAGCTGTTTCTGGGTATTTTCAAACCAGTGAAACACTTTAGCTTCTTTAATTGATTGTTGTAGCGCATTATCTGCTTGAGCCATCATGTCAGATACCGTCATTTGACCTAAACGTTCTGCTACCCCAATATTAAATTGCTCGTTTGGTTTGCTTCCTGCTTTAGATATTTCTTTATTGACGGTGCGTATAAGACTTTGCAAGTATTTCGTTAATTGATCGTGTTCGCAGTCTTCGACTAAAAATGCAAATTCATATGCTGCAATACGAGCAATAACCGAATGTGCGATTTCATCTTGATGTTGTTGTAGTTTTTCCGACAGAATGCGAATGGTTTCGTCACGAACTTGGAAACCATACTTGCTATGAACGTCTTCTAACCAATCCATTTTAACTAAGTATAATGCCCCAGTGCTGGGTTCGCTTAACCATCCATTAATTCGGCTGACGATATATTGTCTGTTAGGTAAACCTGATACCTGATCGACTAGATTTTTTTTGCGTAAGGCTGATACTTCTTCGTCGAGTGAGCTAAAAACTTGTTTTAATTGGGCTGACATACTATTGAATGCGTCGACCAACTCTTTGAGTTCTTTGGTTTTAGGTGTTGGCATATCTGGGCCAAATTGGCGTTCAGCGATTTGTTTTGCATGTAAAGAAAGGGTATTTAGTGGCTTTAATATCCAACTTAAACCGACTCGAGCAAACGCGATTGCGATTAAAAATAGGATAGAAAATAAAATGATAATATCGCTGATAATGCGCCACAACTCTTGGTAACCAAACCCAGGATGCGCGGTGATCTCTAACGTTGCTAGCTGTAACCAGCCAGAGGTAATCGTGGTTTGTTTATTAATGTTTGCAAATAGATCAAGATCAATAAACCATTGTGGTACGGAATCGACTTTAACTGTGTTATTCCACACTTGTTGTTTGCCATCGACTAGCCAGGTGAGTTTAATTTGTTGGTAGTATCCACCCTCAAAAATAACATTGACTAGGGTTTCTGCCCCTGCGGTGTCACCAGCTTCAAGTACCGGTGTTAGCATTAATCCTAATGAATGGCTGGCATTATTAAGATCAGATTCCATTTGTTTGGTAAGAAAACCTTGGGTTTCTGAGAATTGTACATAGGCCACGCTTGCTATGGTTAATAAGAAAAGCGCAAAAAGTAACGCATAGATCTGCCTGAACAAGGTCATGTTGTTACTACTCCATGTTGAGTTTGGGTAAGCGTAAACGATCTACACCTAATCTAAGTTTAAAGCATATGTTATTTACAACAAGCCGATAGCGAACAAGTTAATCAACTTATCCAACAACTCAACTCACTAAAAACACCATTACAGAAACCCGAAAGAATTGGCTACAAACTCAAACAAGATAAATTTATTACGGCNTTTACGACAGCGTTTTAACATGACAGGTGCCTACTGTAATTTTGACTTACCACAGCTGCATTTTTGGTTAGGAAAAGACTGGCCACAAAGAAAAAAAGATATTCAGTACTGGCTAGAGCAATTTAAGCCGATTCTAGCGCCTATCACACTCTTGTTGAACATATATCGTAATACTGCTGAGTTTACTCACATAAGCGCTCAAGCAGGCTTTTATCAAGGTGATTCACCACAACCTTTATCATTAATCCGCGTTAAAATTGATCCCAGTTATAACTGCTATCCAACGATAAGTGGCCACAAAAATAGATACGCTATCCACTTTGTTGATTTCAGTTTACACCGCCATACCCACGAAACTATTGAGTTCTCACTAGCAACCTGTGGTTAAACGCTTTACCATTAAACCATGATCAATTAATAACACCACTAGTCATCACTGATGATTAGGCAGTGGAGAAGCAGATAACACTATGCCGTTAACCGTTAAATGTCCTATTTGCAGTACATCAGTTGAGTGGAACACCACATCTTTATTTAAGCCGTTTTGTAGTGAACGCTGCAAACTTATCGATCTTGGCGATTGGGCAAGTGAAAAACACAGCATTCCTGTGAAAGACAATATCGACCCAGATATGATCGATGATATTGGCTATGATGAAGAAG
>NZ_JAQQPZ010000012.1 GCF_028750675.1 Shewanella metallivivens
ACTATTAGCCTTATATCAATCACTATTTGAACAAGTGAAAACGACGTTCGAGCAAGATAACTCATTGACAGCTAAAAGTTTGTTTGAGTCTGTCACCCAAGGAAAAGCCTATCTACAACTAAAATCAAATGCCGATGAAGAAGAGTTAGCTTTAGTAGAAGAATTTTTAAAGCGAGACATCGCCAACTTTTTAAATGAGAAAAATGAAGATAATTTGAGTCACAGCCCGACGGTTATTGGTATTGAGAACACATKRYRRYRNNNGCTTAGTGAAATAACGGATAGAAGCCAAGTTGAATGGCATGAACTTTTACAAGATTTTAAGCATCATGGAGTTTATAAGTCTGGGGAAATCATTAACCAAGGTAAATTGACGTGCAATAAGTGCGGTCACGAAATGCAAATCGATTTTCCTGGGGTAATCCCCGACTGTCCAAACTGTGATAATGATGAGTTTTCACGCGAACCACTGACCCCTTAAACTGTAATAGTTCACTTAAAACTCGACTCGGTAACGGCAATGATGACTACTGCTGTTACCGATCATTTCATCATACGCCGATTGAATTTGTATCATGGCGTAATGGATCCCTTGCTGTTTAAGCAATTCCTCTGCTTGTGTAATCGAATTAAGGCTCATTAACTTGCCTGTTTTATCACGAGCACTTTTAAAGTTACCTTGCTCATCTTCTATTCCAAGTAAGTAATGATTTGAATCGGCGTAACTGATAATGGTTGGGTGTAGCGCTTGCTGACTAATGGCTGACTTTATTTCTGAGAGTTGCATAATCGCCTCCTTTGCTGTGTAAACTCTATTACGATGCTTAGGTGGATATAGTTCAATATTTAATCAATGATTAGCCTGAAGGTAAAAAAATAGGTTACCTCAATAAGATAACCTATTTATCGTAGCGGTTCATTTATGTGGATTATTTACGCAGATAATTGACCACGCCCATCAATAGCAGTAAGCCACATAATATCAGTAGCGGTAATTGACCGATTTTTCTAAACCAGGTTTCACCTCTGTAAAGCGCCACATCTGCGACCAATACGCCGGTTTCAAACTGCGCAATAGTATCTGTAATACGGCCGTGTGGGTCGACGACAGCGGTGACGCCATTATTAGTGCCGCGCAGCAGTGGCTTACCCATCTCGATAGCGCGCATTTGGGCGATTTCCATGTGCTGTAATGGCCCGTTTGATGCGCCAAACCAAGCGTCGTTTGATACCGTTAAAAGCATGTCTGTTTGATTGGTCACACTGGCTCTAACCTGCTCAGGAAAGACTATTTCATAACAAATAGCTGGCGCAATATGGTAACCCACAGCGGTAAGATTTTGTTGAGTATACTTACCCCGTTGAAACGATGACATGGGCAAATTAAAAAATGGGGCGATGGGACGCAGCAAGTCACCAAAAGGCACAAACTCGCCAATAGGCAGCAAATGATGCTTTTTAAACTCATTAGTGCCATTGACGAGGTAGTCAGCGCTCTGTTGCTGTTTTTGGTTATGGTTACCCAATACAATCAGCGAGTTATAATAGTCATCTTGCTGGTGGCTAATAATGCCGGTGATGATGGCAGTATTATTGAGGTTTGCCACTTGGTTAGCGTTTAATAAAAAGTCTTCGACCATGACTTCTGGTGCCGGTATGGCGGCCTCAGGCCAAATCACAATATCAACGCTAGATGTATCATCAAACTGAGCACGAGTGAGATCCATGTATTTCAACATGGTTGGCCATAATGCGTCAGGCTCCCATTTCATGCTTTGGGGAATGTTGCCTTGTACTAATGCGACTTTGACTGACTTTCCGCTTGGCGCGATAGGGTTTAATTGCGGTGCCGCCCATGCGCTTAAGGCCAAAATTGGGATAATAATTAAAATAGGTAATAGGCGCTTTTGCGTGAGTAACACCAATGCGCCAGCGACAATGGCGACGATAAAACTTAGCCCAAGTGCGCCAATAAAACTGGCTAGTTCACTTAATGGCCCAAGTGTTTGGCTGTAACCTGCCCATATCCAAGGGAATCCGGTTAATACCCAGCCTCTTAGCCATTCAGTTAACACCCATAACGCCGGAAATAAGCCTAAATAGACCAGATAAGGTGATAAAGCATGTTTACGTGTTTGGGACAGCTTAGTAAGCAAATAGCCACACAATGCAGGGTAAATGGCCAAATACAGCGCTAAGACAGCCATTAATGCCATCGACACGACTACAGGCATGCCGCCAAAGGTATCAATACTGACATGCACCCAGCTGATACCGACTACAAAGCAACCAAAACCAAAACTTAGCCAGTAATATAGGCTGTTTTTCGCCGTTAATGATTGGCTTTGCCATAGTGCAAAAGTCAGTGCGAGTGGGAAAGCTGCCCAGATCTCATAGGGCGCAAAAGATAACGCAGTGCTGGCGCCAGCAATAAATGCTGTCACCAGACTGACAATACTCAAGTTAGAGTATACAGATTGATTGTTTAACACGATTTAGTCGTCGAATTCTTCGCTAAGATTAGGGTCGGGTAGCTTAACACGAAGTTGTACTAAGCGGCGGTTATCTGCGTTGATGACCTTGAATTCAATATTATCGATAACAATACTTTCGTTACGCTCAGGCAAATGGCCAAAAGCGTGAGACACTAAACCACCAACGGTATCGAATTCTTCGTCGCTGAAGTGAGTACCACAAGCTTCGTTAAAGTCGTCGATTTCTGTTAACGCTTTTACCATGAATACAGTATTGCTGAGTTTTTTAATTTCGGTGTCTTCTACTGAGTTATGATCAAATTCGTCTTCAATTTCACCAACGATTTCTTCCAGAATATCTTCAATAGTGACAAGGCCTGATACGCCGCCGTATTCATCAACCACAATGGCCATATGATAGCGTTGCGAACGGAACTCTTTAAGCAGGACATCGACGCGCTTACTTTCTGGCACTACCACGGCTGGGCGGATCACTTGAGCCAGTGTGAAGGGGTCGTCAGACTGTTTAAAACCGAATTTGATCAGATCTTTAGCCAGTAAAATACCTTCGATATGATCTTTATCTTCATTAACGACAGGGAAGCGCGAGTGGCCTGAGTCGATAACCGTTTCTAACAGTTGTTCGACGCTACAGTCTATTTGAATAGTCACTATCTGTGAGCGTGGGATCATGATGTCACGCACACGAAGGTCGGAAACCTCTAATACACCTTTAATCATTTCGCGAGTGTCTTCTGTTATCAGGTCGCGCATTTCAGCGCCTGCTATGACGTCGACTAGGTCTTCGCGATTTTGAGGTTCGCCCTGAAATAGTTGGTTGATTTTATCGAACCAGCTTCTCTTGTGGGCGCTTGTACTCGGGGGGATATCGTCACTCATAATATTTTTATAAACTTGTCTATCTATCAGATAAATATCGTTTATTTATGCTTCCTTATAGGGATCTGTAAAACCTAAGCCTTCAACAAGTTGGGTCTCTAATGACTCCATCTCATCGGCTTCCTCGTCGATAATATGGTCATAACCTAGCAAATGCAAGCAGCCGTGTATGACCATGTGTGCCCAATGGGCATTTAAGGGTTTATTTTGCTCGATAGCCTCTTGTTCAACAACCTTTGCACAAATGACTAAATCACCTAAAAGTGGCAGTTCGACTTCGGGTGGCGCTTCAAAGGGAAATGACAATACATTAGTGGGTTTGTCTTTGCCACGATAAGTACTATTAAGCTGTTGGCTTTCGGCTATATCGACCACTCTAATAGTCAGTTCAACCTCTGACATGGTTTGACCAATGGCAGTGCGCACCCAAGATTCAAATTCTGCTTGTGATGGCAGGTTGGGGGCTTGGATTGCAATTTGCAGATCGAGATCTAATTTGATTGCTTGGCTCATTGGGCCGGGTCCTGTGTTTCCTGCTGTAGACGTTTTTGCTCACGTTCGCGGTAGGCTTGTTCTTTTGCTGCTTTTTCGATTTGCTCTTGTTGTTCAAACGCCTCGTAGGCTTCAACAATCCGTGCCACCACGGGGTGACGCACTACATCTTGCGCAATAAAGAAGTTAAAGCTGATTTCTGGCACTTCACTTAATACTTCAATTGCGTGGCGCAAACCAGACTTTTGGCTGCGAGGTAAATCGATTTGGGTAATATCGCCAGTGATCACCGCGCGTGAATTAAAACCAATTCGGGTTAAGAACATTTTCATTTGTTCTACCGTGGTATTTTGGCTTTCATCTAAAATAATGAATGCATCATTGAGTGTCCGGCCGCGCATATAAGCAAGTGGAGCGACTTCAATGACGCTGCGCTCAATCAGTTTTTCAACTTTCTCAAAGCCCATCATTTCAAAGAGCGCATCGTAAAGCGGACGTAAATAAGGGTCGACCTTTTGGCTTAAATCCCCTGGCAGGAACCCCAATTTTTCACCGGCTTCAACCGCTGGGCGGGTCAGTAAAATACGGCGCACTTCTTGGCGCTCATAGGCATCGACTGCGGCCGCAACGGCTAAATAGGTTTTACCTGTACCGGCAGGGCCAATACCAAAGCTGATGTCGTGGCGGGTAATATTGTGCATGTACACGCTTTGATTAGGCGTGCGTGGCTTAATGACGCCACGTTTGGTTTTAATGTGCACACCGCTGTCATCGTGTTCTTGCTCTGCTTCAAGATTGATAGCTTCTTGAATGGCTAGGTGGACGACTTCGGGTTCTAAATCTGGGGTACTGCCTTTGACTGTTTGGGTTTCGATATACAGTTGGCGCAATAAATTATTAGCATTCAAGGCATTACGTGGTAAACCAACAATGGTGAAGTGGTTGTTTTTATGAATAATCTCAACACCTAAACGACGTTCGAGCTGTTTAATGTTGTCATCAAAAGGGCCACATAATGAGGCTAAACGGCGTGTATCTGAAGGTTCTAGATACAAGTTCATGGTAGTGACTTTAGTGGTCAAATAAGGCTCCAGTGCTTAGTCGAAAACGACACAAAATGAATATGACTTGCAATATAGACAGTGTACGAGTGTCTTTATCGAATTACCATAATATGCCGGTTTTTTGGCAAAAATAAAGGCGGACTAGCCGCCTTTATTACTGCACTCACAATCAAGCTGAATTATGGCTTGTATTGGGTCACACCCAAAGCATCATCTTGTTTGTGTTTAGCTAAAATATCAGACGGACGTAGACTACGGCGTAGATCCATTTCATTTTCACCACGAATAAATTCGCCGCGTAATGAGTTGGTATATACGTCAACAATTTTCACATCAACAAAACTGCCAATATGAGTGTGTGGTGCTTCAAAGTTCACCACGCGATTGTTTTCAGTACGACCGCGAAGCTCCATTGGATTCTTAACCGACGGACCTTCTACTAAAATACGTTGTACTGTGCCTAACATTTGACGACTGTATCGCATCGCTTGTTGGGTTATACGGTCTTGCAAAATAGCTAAACGCTGTTTCTTTTCGTCGTCGCTCACATCATCGGGCAAATCAGCCGCAGGTGTACCTGGGCGAGCGCTATAAATAAAGCTAAAGCTGTGATCAAATGCCACATCTTCAATCAGTTTCATGGTGTCAGCAAAATCATCAGCTGTTTCACCTGGGAAGCCGATAATAAAGTCAGAACTGATTTGAATGTCAGGACGGGCTTTACGTAATCGACGAATGATTGACTTGTATTCGATGGCCATATGGCCGCGCTTCATTTGAGTTAAAATACGGTCAGAACCCGACTGTACTGGTAAATGTAAGAAGCTGACTAATTCAGGCGTGTCTTCATAAACGTCAATAATGTCTTGGGTAAATTCAATCGGATGGCTCGTGGTAAAGCGTAAGCGATCGATACCATCGATTGAGGCGATTAAACGCAGCAATTCTGCAAAGGTGCAAATCTCATCATCGTGAGTGGCACCGCGATATGCATTAACGTTTTGGCCAAGTAAATTCACTTCGCGTACGCCTTGTGCTGCTAATTGGGCAACTTCAAGAATGATGTCATCTAATGGGCGACTGACTTCTTCGCCACGAGTATAAGGGACTACGCAGAAAGAACAGTATTTGCTGCAACCTTCCATAATCGATACAAACGCCGTTGGACCATCAGCGCGAGGCTCTGGTAAACGGTCGAACTTTTCGATTTCAGGGAAGCTAATATCGATCACCGCTTTTTCGCCGCGTTGGATCTGATCGATCATGTCGGGTAGGCGGTGTAAGGTTTGTGGGCCAAAAATAATGTCGACACATTGGGCGCGATCTTTAATGGCTTTACCTTCTTGTGAGGCAACACAGCCACCCACCCCAATAATTAAATTAGGATTTTTGTCTTTTAAAGATTTCCAACGCCCTAGCTGATGGAAAACCTTCTCCTGTGCTTTTTCACGAATAGAGCAAGTATTAAGCAGTAGTACGTCTGCTTCACTCGCATCTTCGGTCAAGGTATAACCTTGATAGTCGTCTAATAAATCAGCCATCTTTGATGAGTCGTACTCATTCATCTGACAGCCCCAGGTTTTAATATGAAGTTTTTTACTCATCAGTGCTCGCCGGTAAACCATAGTAAAAATAGCGCGATATTTTACCTGTTGTCTGGCCGTATGGCTAGCACTAGTGCAAGGATCACTCGTTTACAATTAAATCAGTTATTAACCCTTTAAATTGTAATGTTTTATCTTTGCAATAAAACGGCTTGATTGTGTTACAAAAATCGTAAAATTTTCTGGTTTTGTTATCACCCTGTAGTAAGTTACTTTGGGCTAAATCACGATTAAACCGTAGCAGTATTTCCGTGCTTTGTGGATATAGGGCATAATCGAATGCATTTCAGTAGGTGATCTTCATGGTGTCCGCTAATCACTCGTCTAAGTGGTCCATTGATAACTCGCTTTCAGTATAAAATTGGGTTTACTGGTTTATTTTAGATTGGCGACCACACTCGCTAGATCACTTTTTATGGATATAAACACGATGCAACAAACGCCTGACACTCAAGATACCAAACACTCAACCGAATACGATGCCGTGATTGTTGGCGGGGGAATGGTGGGGGCAGCCGCTGCTATCGGGTTGGGGCAGCTTGGGTTACATGTGGCAGTGATTGAAGCGCGTGAGCCGCAAGCTTATGATCCTGAACAACCATTAGATGTACGTGTGTCGGCGATCAGTGTCGCATCAGAGCAGCTGTTGTCTCGCCTAGGTGCGATGGAAACACTACTGACCATGCGCCATGCACCTTATGATGGTTTAGAAACCTGGGAAATGGACGGTTGCTTAACCTCTTTTACCGCTGCGCAAGTGGGGCAAACACATTTAGGTTACTTCTTTGAAAACCGTCTGATACAGCTATGTTTGTGGCAACAAATTCGCCTAATGGATAATGTAGACTTGTTATGCCCTCGCAAGGTAACTCAATTTCAGAGGCAATCGGCACTACAGCGTATTAACGTTACCTTAGAAGATGGCAGTCAACTGTCTACGCGCCTGCTTGTGGGGGCTGACGGCGCTAATTCGCAAGTGCGTCAATGGTCGGGGATTGGTGTTACTGGTTGGGATTATGCTCAGTCGGCGATGTTAATCAATATTCACACCCAGACCGAGCAGCAATCCGTTACTTGGCAGCAATTTACCCCTGCGGGCCCAAGGAGCTTATTGCCGCTACCAGGTCATCATGCCTCTTTAGTGTGGTACGATGATGCCAATCGCATTAAACAATTATCGCAATTGAACAAACTGCAATTAGCTGAACAAATTAAACAGCATTTTCCTGACCGATTAGATGTAAACTTCAGTGTTGAATCGAGTGGCAGTTTTACCTTAACTCGCCGACATGCACAGCGGTATTATCAAGACAATTTAGTGATTCTTGGCGATGCCGCTCACACCATAAACCCGCTAGCGGGGCAGGGCGTTAATATTGGCTTTAAAGATGTCGACGTGTTGGTGGCGCAAGTCGCCAACGCAATAGGTAATGGTGAAACGTGGTGGCAAGCCCCCGTGTTAAAGCGTTATCAACAGGCTCGTTATTACGATAACCAATTAATGATGACCGCAATGGATGTTTTTTATGCAAGTTTTAGCAATGACTTACTGCCACTAAAGCTATTACGTAATGGCGCACTAAAACTGGCTAATATCGACTCACCCATTAAGCGTAAAGTCTTAAAGTATGCGTTAGGGTTAAATTAACCTAAGTCGGTAGCGAAACTTGTGGTTTGTTGACAAGCCATTTGAGTGCTAAAATGCCGCGTTTTGCATCAGCTGTATTTAATGCAATCCATAAAAAGGCTATAGCGCAACTGACGAGAGTCACTTGTGTGAATAAATTGACTAGGTTGTGATGAGTAACATTAAACTAATTGTTGGGTTAGCAAACCCCGGTGCTGAATACGCACAAACTCGCCATAATGCTGGCGCATGGTACGTGCAAGAGTTAGCGCGTATTTGCAATGTGCCTTTAGTGGCAGACAGTAAATATTTTGGTGTCACAGCTCGGACAATTTTGCACGGCAAAGATGTGCGCTTGTTGATCCCGACAACGTTTATGAATTTAAGTGGTAAGTCGGTCGCGGCCTTAGCTAACTTTTTTCGTATTCTGCCCGAAGAAATTTTAGTGGCTCATGACGAGCTTGATATGGACCCCGGTGTGGCTAAATTTAAATTAGGTGGTGGTCACGGTGGTCATAACGGCTTAAAAGATATTATAGCTAGCTTAGGTAATGACAAAAATTTCCACCGTTTGCGCATAGGCATTGGCCATCCAGGCGATAAAAATAAAGTGAGCGGCTACGTATTGGGCAAAGCTCCTTTGGTTGAGCAAGAGCGTATAAATGCTGCGATTGATGAAGCCGTTCGTTCAACCGAAATTTTATTTAAACAAGACATGGTGAAAGCCATGCACAGATTACATTCGTTTAAAGCAGAATAAGCTCGGCGAGTTTTGTTTTAACACCCCTTTCGACATCATTATCCAGTGGGATAATTCTACATATATAAAGGTAAGCATATGGGTTTTAAATGCGGCATTGTTGGTTTGCCAAACGTGGGTAAATCAACGCTGTTTAATGCGTTAACACAAGCGGGTATTGAAGCGGCTAACTTCCCGTTTTGTACTATTGAGCCAAACACCGGTGTGGTACCTGTACCAGACTCTCGTCTTGACGCATTAGCTGAAATTGTAAAACCACAACGTATACTACCTACCACAATGGAGTTTGTTGACATTGCGGGCCTAGTGGCGGGTGCTTCTAAAGGTGAAGGGTTAGGTAACAAGTTTTTAGCTAACATTCGTGAGACTGATGCCATTGGTCACGTTGTACGTTGTTTTGAAGATCCAAACATTGTTCACGTTGCAAATAAGATTGACCCAGCAGGCGATATCGAAGTGATTAACACTGAACTGGCATTAGCAGACTTAGACTCATGCGAGCGTGCTATTTTACGCCAAGCTAAACGCGCGAAAGGCGGTGACAGTGATGCCAAGTTTGAAGTGAGCGTACTTGAAAAAATGCGCCCAGTGTTAGATGAAGGCAAAATGTTGCGTTCATTGGATCTAACCAAAGAAGAAAAAGCAGCAGTAGCATACTTAAACTTTTTAACCATGAAGCCAACCATGTACATTGCCAATGTGTCTGAAGACGGGTTTGAAAATAACCCTCATTTAGACGTGGTTCGCGAAATTGCTGCTAACGAAAACGCTGTTGTGGTTCCAGTATGTGCCGCGATTGAGTCAGAGCTTGCTGAAATGGACGCTGAAGAGCGTGATGAATTTATGGCTGATTTAGGCCTAGAAGAGTCAGGTTTAGATCGCGTTATTCGTGCTGGATATGAATTATTAAACCTACAAACCTATTTTACTGCAGGGGTAAAAGAAGTGCGTGCTTGGACTGTGCCAATTGGCGCATCAGCACCGCAAGCTGCGGGGGTTATCCACACCGATTTTGAACGCGGTTTTATTCGCGCTCAAGTGATGGCTTACGCTGACTTTATCACTTATAAAGGCGAAGCAGGCGCAAAAGAAGCCGGAAAATTGCGTGTTGAAGGTAAAACTTATATCGTTAAAGACGGCGATGTGATGCATTTCTTATTTAACGTTTAAGCGTTATTGAGAAATAAAAGGGGCGTAAGGCGATAAAAGGTGAGCTAAGTGGGGTTATTTTGTCGATTCGGCATCCAGTTTGGTGAAGATATAGCCGAACAAGACGAATTGATGAAAATAGCGAAAAAAACCAGTTGACCTCGATAACCTGAATAAGCATAATACGCCCCGTTCCTCACCAAGAGGAATTGCAAAAAGTAGTGGCAATATAGCTCAGTTGGTTAGAGCACAGCACTCATAATGCTGGGGTCGCAGGTTCAAATCCCGCTATTGCTACCATTACTTTGCACATCTTACTCAAGATGTAAAACATGAGTGCAGTGCGGGAATGGTGAAATTGGTAGACACGCCAGATTTAGGTTCTGGTGCCGAAAGGTGTGAGAGTTCAAGTCTCTCTTCCCGTACCATTATTAGAAAGGCTGGCTTAGGCGGGCATTTCAAAAAAGTTTGATTGGGATATCGCCAAGCGGTAAGGCACCGGGTTTTGATCTCGGCATCCCCAGGTTCGAATCCTGGTATCCCAGCCACTTATTAGTTAGAAAAAAGATTATTGGGATATCGCCAAGCGGTAAGGCACCGGGTTTTGATCTCGGCATTCCCAGGTTCGAATCCTGGTATCCCAGCCATCTTTGGCAATATAGCTCAGTTGGTTAGAGCACAGCACTCATAATGCTGGGGTCGCAGGTTCAAGTCCCGCTATTGCTACCATTTTTACTAGGTAGAATGAGGGCTTACCCAAGTACTTGTTTGTTGCTAGTGAAAGTCAAAGTGTACACTTAAAAAAATTAAGGTATACTCAGAGTTAAAATTTGATGCGGGAATGGTGAAATTGGTAGACACGCCAGATTTAGGTTCTGGTGCCGCAAGGTGTGAGAGTTCAAGTCTCTCTTCCCGTACCATCAAATTTAGTCAAATAGATTTACCTTCTGTTTTACAATAAAAAAGATTTCAATTGGGGTATCGCCAAGCGGTAAGGCACCGGGTTTTGATCTCGGCATCCCCAGGTTCGAATCCTGGTACCCCAGCCATACTTTGAAAAGCCCGTCATGATGACGGGCTTTTTGCTTTTTATTTTTGACGTTTCTTTTCTTATAGGCGGTGATGCATTATACCAATCCGCATTTGAATGTGCTCTTTTAGCGAACGTTATCAGTGAGGTATTCGAGGTAGCCTTTTGAGGGCATAGTGCACTACGTTAAGAAAGACTAACAAAGAAGACCACGCTGATAAATTCGCCCTTCGGGGTTGCGTCACAAACCCCATTACAGCTTCAAATGACGTTGATGTAGATGACTACACCTGCAGTCATTTTCATTGTACTGGGTCTAGTGACGCAGCCTAAAATAGATCACATTCTAATAAGGATTGGTATCAATAGTCTTTTCCTATTAACGCAATTGATTCTATCTGTTATCCACCATCACCACAGTTGTTTAGAATTACCTTATGCAATTAATTATTGGTATCAGGTCAACTATGAACACCCAAGTCAACCCACTATTCACTTCTTCTAAGCGAGCATCAGCGCCCATGACTGCATTAATTGCTGAGGGTGGCGGTCAGCGCGGTATTTTTACTGCTGGGGTACTTGATGCGTGGCTAGATGCTGAATTTGACCCATTTGATTTATTTATTGGTACCTCAGCTGGCTCGCAAAATCTCACCAGCTTTTTAGCCAGACAAAAAGGCTATGCAAAGCGCTTAATTCGAGGATTATCACGACATAAACGCTTTTATCAGCTAGGCCGAGGTTTAGTGGGGGGCCATGTGGTTGATTTAGATTGGTACTTCGAAAAAACCACTCGCGGCAGCTTTGCATTAGACTTTGATACCGCCAGTAAAGCCTTAGGGCAGCGACAATTATTAATTACTGCAACCAATGCAAGAGATCGCCAAGGATACTTTTTAAGCCCGAGTGATGATAATAACCACTGGCGCGAACTGCTAAAGGCATCAAGTGCGTTACCGTTTCTATATAAGCAAGGTGTTAAGTTAACGCCGTGGCTGGCGTCAGATGCGGCTAATCAATCAGCAGAGTTGACTTCATCATTACAAGAAGATTTCTTTTTAGACGGTGGCTTAGCTGCGCCATTACCGGTGCGAGAGGCCTATCAGCGTGGTGCGCGCAAAATTGTGGTGATCCGCACGGTAAACGCTGATTTTCAAGCGCAATCAGCGTGGGTGCATAAGCTTAAATCGTGGATTTGTGTCTCAGGCTACTGCCCTAAAACGATTGATTATCTAGTACAACATGAACAAGCTTATCAAGAAGAGCTTGAGTTTATGGCTAATCCGCCTGCTGATGTCGAAATAGTACAAATTTTTGCTGATGATACTTTGCAAAGTAAATTGCTGGGCAGTACTGATGCTGATTTGCGCCAAGATTATCGTACAGGTATTGCTGCTGGGAATGCGTTTTTACAACGAGGCTATGAAAATGAGGTGACGCCAGTTGCCTTTACTGCTCAAGATGGCATGCAACCGCAGGCGCTATCAGCATAATCGAGACAATAAAAAACGCACTCATTGAGTGCGTTTTAGTATGCGACTAATTAACGATAATATTAGTGGCGGAACATCGCAGAGATAGACTCTTCGTTGCTAACACGGCGGATTGCTTCAGCAAGTACAGCTGACATAGTCAATTGGGTGACTTTATCCACTTTAAGCATTTCAGGGCTTAACGGTACTGTGTCAGTGACAATAACTTCATCAATAACTGAGTCTGCAATGTTTTGTGCTGCATTACCCGAAAATACTGGGTGAGTCGCATAGGCAAACACGCGGTTAGCGCCATGTTCTTTTAACGCTTCAGCGGCTTTACATAAAGTGCCACCCGTGTCGATCATGTCATCAACGATAATGCAATCACGGCCTTGAACATCACCAATGATATGCATTACTTGGGCAACGTTAGCTTGTGGACGACGCTTATCGATAATCGCAAGATCTGAATCATCTAGTAGCTTGGCAACTGCACGCGCACGTACAACACCACCAATGTCTGGCGAAACCACAACTGGGTTTTCAAGTTTTTTCGCTAGCATGTCTTCAAGTAACACCGGGCTACCGAATACGTTATCTACTGGTACGTCGAAGAAACCTTGAATTTGCTCAGCGTGTAAGTCGCATGTTAATACGCGGTCAACGCCAACGCTAGACAAGAAGTCAGCAACAACTTTGGCGGTGATCGGTACGCGGGCACTGCGTACGCGACGGTCTTGACGAGCATAACCAAAATAAGGAATAACGGCAGTAATACGACCAGCAGACGCACGACGAAGGGCATCAACCATCACGATAAGTTCCATTAGGTTATCGTTAGTTGGTGCGCAAGTAGATTGAATGATAAACACATCCGCACCACGTACATTTTCGTTTATTTGAACACTGATTTCACCGTCGCTGAAACGGCCTACAACTGCGTCTCCAAGTTTGCAAAATAAACGTTCGGCAATCTTATTGGCTAGATTTGGGGTAGCGTTACCAGCAAAGAGCTTGATGTCGGGCACTTTATGAACCTCAGGTGTTTGCTTTACTATTAAAGGCTAGATCAATTTTACGTGTTGTCACTCAAAACTGACCCAGAAGAAAAATATGTTGTTAGAGTTGTTCAAGCCGCGTTAGTAACGGTGACTTATTCATCCCTTTTGCGACAAAGCCTTGCATATCGGCCGGTAATTCGGCTAACGCATCCAGGGCTTGCTGCGAATGTGTAAATTCCCCGAACACGCATGCACCTGTTCCGGTCATTCTTGACGGCGCATATTCTACCAGCCAGCTTAAGGCATTGGCAACTTGAGGGTACTTAGTTGTGACGAGTTTCTGACAATCGTTAGTCCATTGTTGAGTCAGTAAACTGTTCATGTCTAATTTAGGGGTGTTACGAGGTAGGTCTGGATCTTGGAATATGTCCTTGGTTGATACATGGACATTTGGCACGATAACTAGATACCAAGGCTCCTTGGGTTGCACGTTAACCAATTGCTCACCCACGCCTTCAGCAAAAGCTGCTAAACCATTAATAAAAACAGGTACATCCGCACCTAATGCGAGGCCGATTTCGGCCAGTTTAGATTGCGAAACATTGGTTTTCCACAGCGCATTTAGTGCAACTAATGTGGTTGCAGCATCTGATGAACCGCCCCCTAAACCACCGCCCATTGGCAGTAATTTGTTTAACCAAATATGCGCGCCACCTTTATATTGGGTGTAACGTTTTAACGATTTTGCGGCTTTTAGAATTAAGTTATCGCTGTCGGCAACAGCATCACCCAAATTAGAGTGCAGCACTAAATCGGCAGACTCAGTAACATGAAAATCAAGGTAGTCACAATGATCAATAAACTGGAATAGTGTTTGTAATTCATGATAACCGTCGGTTCGCTGACCCGTCACATGCAAAAACAAATTAAGTTTTGCTGGCGCAGGCCAACTTTTAGAGGCGGCAGATTTATGTGGGTAAGTTGAATTCATTTTATATAACTACCTTGTTATTACGTCACAAGCCGGGCAGGACTATTTACCTTTGACCTGTACAGCAGTCCATTGGTTGCTTTGAATTTTAATTTGTACATCATTACGCTTTATCGTCAATAGTTTTGGTACTGATGCACCACTTTGCTGCTGCCAACTGTTAAAACTCACATGCCAGTTGGCTTGTGGATCATCACTGATTAATTGTTTAATTGTTCCATCAGGGTTATAGCTGACAATGGTATCATTTTCACCAATCTGGCCCGTAATCCATAGTGGTAAACTGTTTAATGGAATTGACCAACCACTAATACCGGTTAATAAGTCTTGTGCGTTTCTGTCATGGTAGGTTTTGCCGTCAACCTCTAAGGTTGCCATGCCTTCATTCGTGGTTAACGTTAATACTGTTGTCCCTAATGCGGTGGTGAGACGTAAGTCATTAGCCAGGGGTTGATGAAACCAATAAAGGTTGGTGCTAAATTTGTCGTCTGCGGTTTTAACAGCAATTTTACCTTGTAACTCCCATGACTTAGCTTGTGAGGCCTCGGTGACGTCTATTGGGGTAAATGGCTCTGACGGAGTAATGCTACAACCTGTTAGTAATAGCATAGTGGCGATGATAATTAATTTGAACGCTGATACTGATAAACGCAATGGCTTGCCTAACAGTTGCTGATGATGGCGTTATGATACTGGGCTTAAGGTATGATGTAAAAATGCTTTTTTAAAATTAATGTGATTTTAATCTAACGAATTATGCAATGCCTTTATATCTAAGAAATAAAAAATTAGACATTTATTCGGTTTTGTTAAGCCAATTGTGTTTTTAGTTGGTTCAATTCAGTAGAATAGCCTAATTAACGTCACCGAAAAGAACTTGATACAGTCACATGAGCCTAGTAGCAATCGGGATAAACCATAAAACCGCCACGGTAGATTTGCGTGAAAAAGTCGCTTTCTCTCCAGACCGCATTCATGACGCCATGAAAAGCTTGGCCAGCCGCACCCGCACGGGTGAGGCTGTGATTGTGTCTACCTGTAACCGCACTGAACTATACTGTAATAATGCTGAGAAGCAGGACATTATTGAGTGGCTAGAAGAGTATCACCAATTAAATCATGACGATTTAATGCCATGCATATATGCATACGAAGAACAAGTTGCTGTTAAGCATTTAATGCGCGTGGCATCGGGATTAGATTCGTTAGTGTTAGGCGAACCGCAGATTTTAGGTCAAGTAAAGCAAGCTTTTGTCAAAGCCAAAGAAGCGGGCACGACAGCCGCGACCATTGATCGCTTATTTCAGAACACCTTCTCTGTTGCCAAAAAAGTGCGCACTGATACCGAGATTGGTGCTGCTGCTGTGTCAGTTGCTTTTGCCGCAGTGAGCATGGCTAAACATATTTTCTCTACGCTTAGCACCACTAAAGTCTTGCTCATTGGTGCAGGTGAAACCATTGAATTAGTAGCAAAACACTTAAAAGATAATGGTGTAGCGACTATGGTGGTGGCAAACCGAACCATTGAGCGTGCTCAAGCCATGTGCGAAGAGTTCAATGCGACTGCGATTACCTTACAACAAATACCAGATTTTCTCGCTAAAGCTGATATCGTGATATCCTCTACGGCAAGTCCTTTACCTATTTTAGGCAAAGGCATGGTCGAAAAAGCATTAAAACAACGTCGTCATCAACCGATGTTGTTAGTTGATATTGCAGTTCCGAGAGATATTGAAGCAGAAGTCGGTGAGTTAGACGACGCATTCCTTTATACTGTCGACGATCTGCATAGCATTATTGAACAGAACATGGCTTCACGTAAGGAAGCCGCCGAGCAAGCAGAATTAATTACTGAAGATCAATCGCACTTATTTATGGAGTGGATTCGATCTTTAGAGTCAGTTGACAGTATTCGCGAATATCGCAGCCAGAGCTTGGCGATTAAAGATGAGTTAGTTGAGCGAGCCTTGAACAAATTGTCTCAGGGCGGTGACAGTGAGCAAGTGATAATCGAGTTAGCCAATAGGTTAACCAATCGCTTAATTCATGCGCCTACACAATCGCTTACCTCAGCCAGTCGTCAAGGTGATTTGAATACGTTAGGCTTATTAAGAACTGCGCTTGGTTTAGATAAAAACTAAGGTTAGCGAGCTAAATGAAAGAATCCGTTATCCGCAAGCTAGAAGGCTTGCTTGAGCGTAATGAAGAAGTATTAGCATTATTAAGTGATGCTAGCGTGATTGCGGATCAAGACCGCTTCCGTGCGTTATCAAAAGAATATTCACAACTTGAAGATGTAGTAAAAAGCTTTACTGCATACCAACAAGCGCAAAAAGACTTTGATTATGCCAAAGAAATGCTTGAAGAAGATGATGCTGATATGCGCGAAATGGCGCAAGAAGAATATAAGCAATCAAAGCAAGCGTTAGAAACGCTCGAAGACGAGCTACAAATTTTATTATTACCCACAGATCCTAACGACGACACTAATGCGTTTATGGAAATTCGTGCAGGTGCGGGTGGTGACGAAGCCGCAATTTTTGCTGGCGATTTATACCGTATGTACTCACGTTACTGTGAAGCCAACCGCTGGCAAATGGAAGTCATGAACCTAAACGAAGGTGAACATGGCGGCTTTAAAGAGATTATTGTTAAAGTGAGTGGCGAAGGTGCTTACGGTAAATTAAAGTTTGAGTCAGGCGGACACCGAGTACAACGTGTGCCTGAAACCGAGTCTCAAGGTCGTGTGCATACCTCTGCATGTACTGTAGTCGTGCTACACGAAGTACCAGAAGCTGAAGCGATTTCAATTAACCCTGCAGACCTTAAAGTTGATACTTTCCGTGCGTCAGGCGCGGGTGGCCAGCACGTTAACAAAACCGATTCTGCCATCCGTATTACTCATATTCCTTCTGGGATTATTGTTGAGTGTCAGGATCAGCGTTCACAGCATAAAAACCGTGCCCAAGCGATGAGCGTGTTAGCTGCGCGTATTCAAGCCGTTGAAGATGAAAAACGTCGTAGTGCTGAAGAAACGACTCGTCGAAGCCTGGTTGCCAGTGGTGATCGTTCTGAGCGCATCAGAACGTACAACTATCCACAAGGGCGCGTAAGCGATCACCGTATCAATTTAACCTTATATCGCTTAAATGAAGTGATGGAAGGTGATCTCGATGCCTTGCTTGACCCTATCATGCAAGAACATCAAGCCGACATGCTCGCTGCATTAGCTGACGAATAAGGAGTAACCTTGCCTCAGTCTTCGTATTCAACTATCGCTGAAGCCCTGCAATGGGCCTATTCACAGCTGGCAGCCACCTCTGAATCTGCACATATCGATGCAGAGGCGCTGTTATTGCATTGTTTGAATAAAAATCGCAGCTTTTTATATACCTGGCCAGAAAGACAGCTCACCAGCGAGCAGTTTAAAGCGTTTAGCCAAATGGTGGCTAAACGCCAAGCAGGCTCACCTGTTGCGCATATTATTGGTGAGCGAGAGTTCTGGTCATTACCATTTATTGTCAATGACTCAACCTTGATCCCAAGGCCAGATACTGAAATTTTAGTGGAGACCGCACTCAATTTAAGCGTGCGCCACAATGCAAAAGTATTAGATTTAGGGACTGGCACCGGGGCTATTGCGTTGTCATTAGCTTCAGAGCGCCCTAAATGGCGCATTACCGCCATTGACAATGTGCCAGGCGCTGTCGAGCTTGCTAAAGCAAACCGTAATAATTTAAATCTACCTGATGTCGAGATTATTCAATCAGATTGGTTTTCTGCTGTTGAGCATCGTGATTTTGATTTAATTGTGTCAAATCCACCTTATATAGATGAAACCGATGAGCATTTGAGCATGGGTGACGTTCGCTTTGAGCCGCAAAGCGCGTTAACTGCGGCCAATGAAGGTTATGCTGATTTGTTTCATATCGCAGACCAAGCGCGTACACATTTATTAACCGGAGGGTACTTGTTGCTTGAACATGGTTATGAACAAGCAATCAAGGTGCGTGAAAAACTTATTGAACTAGGTTATCAAAACGTAGCAACCGTGCGCGATTTTGGCAGCAATGACCGCTGCACCTTGGGACAATGGGTTGGTTGATAATTCAACAAGTTAATCCCTAAATCTGCCGAACAATAACCCAAACCACAATATTGGTATGTGTTGCGCTGTTCGAGTAAACTAACACTTTTATTTTACGAGACTTAGTAATGGAAACCTTTTACAGTTTATATCCAGCGTTAAAACACACTCACATGTTGTTCGTCGCGTTAAGTGTGACATTTTTTATTGTGCGTTTTGTGCTGCATTTACGTCAGTCTCCGATTATGGAGAAAAAGTTTGTTAAAGTAGCGCCTCACGTTATTGATACTTTTTTACTACTGTCAGGCTTCACGCTTTGCTTTATGATCAAGCAGTATCCGTTTGTTGACCCGTGGATGACTGAAAAAATCATCTGTGTGGTGGCTTACATTGCATTAGGGATTATGGCACTCAAATCTAACCGAAATAAGCTGTTTAAGTTTTTTGCCTTTATCGGTGCAATCGGATGGGTAGTGCTCGCGGCCAAGCTGGCTCATTTTAAACAAGTCGTATTAATGGGTTAATTGGGTTTAATGGCAAAATATCTTCTTAATGATGCAGTTTCACTCCCTGAAACTGCATTTGAACTTTCTGAGCACCTTGGTTTTTCATCAACTAAACCTGCGATGTGGGCTTGGTATGAAATGGCTGGGGCGGTACTGAGTCACTATGTTGTTGATCAACATGCACGTTTAACAGGCATGTTTAACTGGTTTTACAATGACCTTGGTTTTTGCGCGCGCGACAATTATTTTAGTGTAGAAGCCGCCGACTTAAGCTACTGCGTATTAAAGCGTCAGGGTAACAGTACTACGTTGTCAATCTTGCTCATTTTATTAGCAAAACAGCTCGACCTAACGCTTGAAGCAATCCTGCTTCCTGGCAATACAGTGTTAAAAAGCCAAATTAACGACGTGGTTAAATATTACGACCCGTTAACAGGTAAAGAACTTAACCGCCATCAGTTGCATGCATTGGTTCGTGGCGAATTGGGTAATGCGGCAAAGTTAAAGCCAAGCCACTTAAAACCTGCCACCTTAAAGCGCCTGATCAGCCGTATGCTGCACGAACTTAAAGCGGGTTGCATTGTTAACCAAAAATTTGAGTCGGCAATGGAGTGTTGTAATTTATTACTGCAATGGCACCCAGATGATGTACACCTCAATCGCGAACGGGCATTTATTGCTCAGCAACTCGGTTGCATTAAAGTGGCCATGTCTGACTTACAGCATTTTATTGATTTAAGCCCACATGATCCTGTAATTGAACTGGTTAAGATTCAGTTAAAGGAACTGAGTCAACATACAGAAGTTTATCATTAAATTAATGAACGCTGCTTTACGAGTTAACGCAGCGTAAAAACAAAAATAGGCTGTCAAAGCCAGTTAAATAAGCACCACTATAACTATTATAAATATTGCACTTGCAAGGGAGAATACTGCATGACCACGTCAGCTATGGTGAGCAATGATGCCACCGCACTGGGTTTACTCGCTGTTATTTTAGGGTTTGTATTTTACACTAGCTCTTCGCCGCACCCATTTTGGCAAAAATTCTACAAATTTATTCCTGCTTTATTACTGTGTTATTTTTTACCCTCTCTGCTGAATACTTTTGGTGTGGTTGATGGCCATGCATCGCAATTATATTTTGTCGCCTCGCGTTATTTACTCCCAGCATGTTTGGTATTACTGATTTTAAGTGTCGACTTAAAAGCCATTTTAGGGCTCGGACCTAAAGCGGTGATTATGTTTTTAACCGGTACCTTAGGGATTGTTATTGGTGGCCCAATTGCCTTGTTGTTAGTGTCGATGATTGAACCAAGCTTAATTGGCAATAATGGTCCAGACGCCGTGTGGCGTGGAATGACTACGCTTGCCGGTAGCTGGATTGGCGGCGGTGCAAACCAAGCGGCAATGAAAGAGATTTATGAAGTGGGCGGTGAGATTTTCTCGGTCATGGTGACTGTTGATGTGATTGTGGCCAATATTTGGATGGCGGTATTGCTGTTTATGGCATCAAAAGCAAAAGAGATTGATGCCAAAACCGGTGCCGACACCACAGCAATTGAAGCGTTAAAACAAAAAGTAGAAAAATACCACGCCGAAAACTCACGCATTCCTTCATTGCGCGACATTATGATGATTGTTGCCATTGGTTTTGGTGTGACTGGTTTTGCCCATTTTGCAGCTGATTTCCTAGGACCATTTTTTGAAGCCAATTACCCATGGACAGAAGATTACAGTTTAACGTCTAAGTTTTTCTGGTTGGTGGTGATTGTGACCACCGTAGGTTTAGGGTTGTCATTTAGTCCGGTTCGCCATGTAGAAGCGGCGGGTGCGTCTAAAATAGCGTCGGCATTTTTATACATTTTAGTCGCCACGATTGGCTTGCATATGGACGTGTCTAAAATTATGGATACGCCGATTTACTTCCTCGTCGGTATTGTGTGGATGATAGTCCATGCAGGGCTAATGCTATTAGTGGCTAAACTGATTAAAGCGCCATTGTTTTATATGGCGGTGGGGAGCCAAGCTAACGTTGGTGGTGCTGCTTCGGCCCCTGTTGTGGCGGCGGCATTCCACCCAGCATTAGCACCAGTTGGTGTGCTATTAGCTGTATTTGGTTATGCATTAGGTACCTACATGGCTTGGCTATGTGGTCAGTTTTTACAAGTTGTCGCAGGTTAATGCGCAAAGAGGATCAAATGGATCAAAAAATTATTCAGTTAGCTAATGACATTCAAGTGGCCAATGATAAGCCGTTTGTTTTGTTTGGTGGCATGAACGTACTTGAGTCTCGTGACTTAGCCATGTCAATTGCTGAGCACTATGTTGAAGTGACCCAAAAACTGGGTATTCCCTATGTGTTTAAAGCATCGTTTGATAAAGCGAATCGCTCTTCGGTCAATTCTTACCGTGGTCCAGGTATGGAAGAAGGCTTGCGTATTTTTGAAGAGATTAAATCAACCTTCAATGTGCCATTAATCACTGACGTGCACGAAACACATCAATGTGCGCCAGTTGCTGAAGTGGTTGATATTATTCAGCTGCCAGCCTTTTTAGCCCGCCAAACCGATTTGGTGGTGGCTATGGCTAAAACAGGTGCGGTGATCAACGTGAAAAAACCACAGTTTTTAGCGCCGCATGAAATGCGTCATATCATCACTAAATTTAATGAAGCTGGTAACGACAACATTATTTTATGTGAACGAGGCAGCAGCTTTGGCTATAACAACCTCGTAGTAGACATGTTAGGCATGGACGAAATGAAGCAAACGGGTTATCCGGTCATCTTTGATGCAACTCACGCACTACAACGCCCTGGTGGGCGAGCTGATTCTGCTGGTGGCCGTCGTGCTCAAGCGACTGAACTTGCTCGCAGTGGTATGGCATTAGGTTTAGCGGGGTTGTTTATTGAAGCGCATCCCGATCCTGATAATGCTAAATGTGACGGCCCATGTGCATTGCCACTGCATTTGTTAGAAAAATATCTTACCCAGATGAAAGCCGTTGATGAACTGGTTAAATCATTTGAGTTTATTGATACCAGTAAATAAGCATGGTGTTTTTAGCTTCTGAATCAAGGTAAGTAAGTTGATTTTTAATCAATTTGACACATTTTGAGTGTCTTTTATTCACCGTAAACAGTAATCTAATTACCCTTGTATAAGCCCTGACTTTTTACAAAGTTAGGGCTTTTGTCTTTCTGGATTTAACGATGTGGATCTTATTTACTTTTCTTGCGGCATTTATGCAGGCATGGCGTAACGCCTTTCAAAGTCAACTCAGTAAAGAGGTCAAGGTTGCAGGTGTGACTTTGGCGCGATTTATTTGGGCGGGGCCGATTGCCGCCTTGTACCTGTTTAGTCTGCATCAATATCAACCCGCTGCATTACCGCAATTTAGCGCTGACTTTTGGGGATTTGTTATTGGGGCTTCTTCAATGCAAATATTGGCGACGGGCTTAATGGTAAAGCTGTTTAAAATGCAAAACTTTGCCATTGGTGCTGGGTTGGCAAAAAGTGAAGCCTTAGTCGCTGCAATCCTTGGGGTGTTTTTCTTTGGTACTCAATTATCATTACTTGGTTGGATAGGCGTTGTGGTTGGCGGTTTGGCTGTCATGTTGCTTAGTAGTAAACAAGGATTTAAACAGCTTTCTGTCAAAACTGTCATGTTAGGTTTAACCTGCGGCAGTGCGTTTGCGTTAACATCCCTGTGGGTAAGAGAAGCCAGTTTAACTTTGCAAGGGCCGTTTACTCACCGCGCCGCATGGGTATTGTTGTGGGTTATTAGTATTCAAACCATCGTGCTGATTGCTTACTTAGTCGCAAAAGACAAATCCACTTTAAGCGCATTATGGCAACGTCCAAAGCTCACCGTCGCAATCAGTGTCGCCAGTTGTATTGGCTCCATTGGTTGGTTTAGCGCAATGTCATTACAGGCTGTGCCTTATGTCAAAACCCTTGGCCAAATCGAAGTCTTTTTTACGTTAATGATTGCCGCTCTGTGGCTTAAAGATAAAGTCAAAATCAATGACGTGGCTGGTTTAGTGCTGATTGCCATTGCCGCGATTTTGGTGATGTGGAGTTAAGTGGGTTGTGAAGCTTTGTCTTGTTGACTTAGCGTAGCGATCTTAGTCACAAGAGATTGGTTAGTGGGCGTTGCAAGATTATAACGTTTTGCTTGTTGGCAAATATAACCATTAATGTAATCGATTTCTGTGGCGCGATGATGGGCCACGTCCTGATACATGGATGAAAAGTTAGCTGAGGTGAGCGCGATGACTTGCTTTACCCGGTTTAATAACTGCGCAGGGGCTAGCTCAATGCCATCACATTTTGCCACATTGACTAACTCATCAATAATTGCGGTAATCTGTGGTTGATATTCTTCAGCCGCTAACTGGCCATTAGCACATTGATTCAATGCACTTAATGGATTGATGGCCGCGTTTATCGCCAACTTTTGCCACAAAATAGGCAACACAGGCTGATGCCACTCAAGCGGTTGGTTGTCTCGGTGTAATGCCTGGAGCCTGTGCTTGAGCTCAGCAGATAATGGCGTGCCGCAATAATGTCCCAGCTGGGTAACACCAACCCCTGTGTGTTTAATGTGCCACTGACTTATTTTTAAAGCCGCTTGTGACGTTGTGCCTAGTGATAAACCCAGGTCTGGGAAATGTTTTAGGGCTGCAGACACCGCTAAGTGCGGCCCTAATCCATTATGTAGTAACACGATATGACAATGTTGCGCCAATTTGCTCAGTAAAGGCTGTAGGGCGTGTTCAACTTGATAAGCTTTAACGCACACTAGCAATAAATTGATATTTTCGAGTTGGGCATCATTCCTGTTAAGGATTGTTGCCGTGGTGTGGTGAGTTTGGCCATTAGAATCTGTAAATTGCAATGTGTGCTGTTGAGTGTGCGGCTGGCGACCAATCAATACCACGTCACGAATGGGCTCTGCCTCAGTCGCTTGCCCCGTTAAGCCCAGTTTATGAAACATCAATTGGCCAATAGCCCCTGCGCCTAAAATGGCAATGTTAGCCTGAGTAGGGTGCGGTTTTGATGTGACTACCATTGGGCTGACCTTTGTGGTTAATGTGACGTTTAAGGGCGCTTAGCGGTTATTTTTCGGTACTGTAAAATAGAGAAGTGCATTAAGTAAAATAAGCCAATACCTGCAAAATCAGCGACGACATCGGCAGTTGAAGCACTTCGGTATGGCAAACGCGACTGAACTAATTCTATCAAAATGGCATAACCGCC
>NZ_JAQQPZ010000013.1:0-707091 GCF_028750675.1 Shewanella metallivivens
TCAGGTTCGTCAGCACAAGCAAAGTGAGTCATTAAATGGATGGGTTTAGCCACTTGTGGGCAATTCAATAAGCGCTGATAGATGTGTTCAAACTGATTTAAACTAAAACCGATACGGTGCATTCCGGTATCAATTTTTATCCACACTGTAACGGGTTTATCAAGCTTGATCGTTTCCAGCATCTGTAATTGCGATTCATGATGAACCACGGTATCGATGTTATGCATGACCAGTAAAGGCAAGTCAGATTGACGAAAAAAACCTTCCAACAATAATAGCTTACCTTCAACCCCGCCGGCACGCAGCTGTAATGCTTCTTCAAGTCGGGCTAAACCAAAACCATCCGCACCGCCATCGTACTTACCCACACTTTTAATAAAGTTTAATATGCCGACACTTTCAGCGACATTTAATAAGCCATGGCCATAACCATTGGCTTTAACCACCGCCATAATTTTACTATTAGGCGCAATCAGACGTAGCTGTGCTAAGTTACTTTGTAATGCGTGACGACTGATTTCAGCACGGGGGAACGGTTTCAATAGACTGCCTTAATTAAACAATAAAAACATAACGCATTTTGCCGGCAAAAAATAACGCCATCACTCACCAGCCAAAGATCGTAAATAACCTAGAAGCAAAATTAAATACTATATAATCAATGATTAATCTTCTTCAAATTGCGGCCCAGCGTAATTATCAAAACGCGAAAATTGCCCCTGGAATACTAAACGTACACGACCAATTGGACCATTACGTTGTTTACCAATAATAATTTCAGCTGTGCCTTTATCTTCTGAGTTGTCGTTATACACCTCATCGCGATAAATAAACATAATTAAATCAGCATCCTGCTCGATTGCGCCTGATTCACGTAAGTCTGAGTTAACCGGACGTTTATCAGCGCGTTGCTCTAGCGAGCGGTTAAGCTGCGACAGTGCAATAACCGGGATTTCAAGCTCTTTTGCTAAGGCTTTTAATGAGCGCGAGATTTCTGAAATTTCTAAGGTACGATTATCTTTTAACGAGGGGACCTGCATTAACTGCAAGTAATCGATCATGATCATCGACAAGCCACCATGCTCGCGCGCAATACGTCTAGCACGACTACGCACTTCGGTAGGCGTTAAGCCTGAACCATCATCAATGTACATTTTGCCTTGCTCAAGCATAATACCCATGGTTGATGAAACGCGCGCCCAATCCTCATCATCTAATTGACCCGTACGTATTTTAGTTTGATCAACCCGGCCAAGCGAGGCCAGCATACGCATCATAATTTGTTCTGACGGCATTTCGAGACTAAAAATAAGCACTGGCTTATCTTCATTCATTGCGGCCTGTTCGCATAAGTTCATCGCGAAGGTGGTTTTACCCATCGATGGACGAGCAGCAACAATAATTAAATCACCTGATTGGAAGCCTGCAGTCATCTTATCTAAATCATTAAAACCGCTCGACACCCCAGTGACACCATTGTGAGGATTATTATAAAGCTGCTCGATTTTATCGACGGTTTTTTCAAGAATGCTTTTGATGTTTTCAGGGCCTTCGTTGGCATTGGCACGCATCTCAGCAATTTTAAATACTTTGGTTTCGGCTAAATCAAGTAAAGCACTCGAGTCTCGGCCTTCAGGGTTATAGCCCGCATCTGCAATTTCATGAGCGACACCAATCATGTCACGTACAACCGCACGCTCACGCACAATATCAGCGTAAGACAAAATGTTACCGGCACTGGGTGTATTTTTAGCAATTTCACCCAAATAAGCAAAGCCGCCAGCATCTTCGAGCTGATCTTCAATTTCGAGTTGTTCCGATACCGTAATTAAATCAAGCGGCTGGCCTGACTCCATCAACTTTTGCATCGCATTAAAAATCATTCGATGTGAACGAGAATAAAAATCTTCAGGCACAACCGCTTCAGAAACACGGTCCCATGCTTCAGCATCGAGCATTAAGCCCCCCAACACGGATTGCTCTGCTTCAATAGAATGGGGTGGCAACTTTAATGCATTAACTTCTGCATCTTTTTGCCTATTTCTAGCTTTAAAAGCACCTTGTTGTGACATTAACACTCCCAATTTACAACGACTTTACAAAATATGGTATAACACCGAAGCTAAGCTTAATTCGCACAGTCATTTAGAATTAAAATGACGATTCGGTCAACGGTTAATAAACTCTTAATTTAAGGAAAATACATGCGTATTGCACTTGTTGCAGCATTAGTGCTGACATCTTATTTCGCTTATGCTGATGAAGGCCAATGGCAACCTTATCAAATGCTTTCAATTGCCGACAAGTTACAGCAACGAGGCATTGATATTCCTGCGGCACAACTTGCCGACTTAGGGCAATACCCAATGAATGCTGTAGTCAGTTTGGGCTATTGTACCGCCAGTTTTGTATCGCCCCAAGGCCTAGTTGTCACAAACCATCATTGTGCTTACCGAGGTATCCAATATAACAGCAAAAAAGAGCACAATTATTTAGCCGATGGCTTCCTAGCGCACACCCAAGCAGAAGAGCCCTCGGCAGGCCCAAATGAACGACTCTACATTACCGAGGAAGTTACCAATGTAACCGACAAGGTGCTCACTAACCTAAGTCAGGAGCCTCTTGCACGTTTTGAGGGTATCCAAACCAATAGCAAAGCATTAGTAAAAGAATGTGAAGTCGACAGTAACTATCGCTGTCAGGTCGACAGTTTTCACCATGGACTTGAATATTATCTCACTAAAAGATTGATTATTCGTGACGTGCGTTTAGTTTATGCGCCACCAGAAACCGTCGGCGGATTTGGTGGTGATATCGATAATTATGAATACCCCCGCCATTCTGGCGACTTTACCTTTTTGCGTGCTTATGTGGGTAAAGACGGCAAACCTGCCATATTCGATAAAGACAACGTACCTTATCAACCAAAAAGTTATTTAACCATTAACCCTAATGGTGTAAAAGCGGGCGACGGTATTTTTGTTGCCGGTTACCCTGGCGCCACAAGCCGCTATAACTTAACCAGCGAGTTACAATTTGCCAGTGATTGGTTATACCCCACGTTTGCAGAGCGCTATCAGTTGCAAATTGACACCATAACGTTAATGGGTGAAATCGATAAAGATATTGCTTTAAAGTATGCTGGTACTATGGCATCAATGGCCAACCGAATGAAAAAGCTGAATGGTCTACTCGACGGCTTTAATGCCACTGATATTGTCGGTATTAAGCAACAACGTGAAAATGACTTTTTAGCCTGGTTGAAACAAGACCCTGATGCTAATCAAAACCTAATTATTGATCTTGAAGCATTACTGAGTGAACAACATCAGCAAATGCAAACCAATTACTTTTATAAAAATGCCCTCTCAAGCGAAATGCTAACCGCCGCAAGTAAATTGTATCGATTAGCAAAAGAAAGACAAAAACCAAATGATAAACGCGAACCCGGTTATCAACTGCGTGACATGAAGCTGTTCAAAGCCGATTTAAAACGTATTGATAGCCGTTTTGATCCCGCAGTAGACAAAACCTTATGGCTACAAGATCTTCAAGCCTACGTTAGACAACCCGTCAGAAATACGGTTTTTGATAACGCACTGAGTATTTCTGAAAACTTTGAAGAGTTAGAGTCAAAAGTTGAAGGTTTGTACGCACTCACAGAACTCACCGACCAAACCAAACGCCTGAACTGGCTCACCAAGAAAGCAATCGATTTTGAAACCAGCGAAGACCCTTTTATACGTCTAGCCGTGGCGATTCATGACACGAATATGGCATTAGAACAAAGTGAGAAATTACTCGAAGGTAAACTATCATCTGTTCGTCCTGAGTATATGAAGGCAATTATTGATTATTACAAATCCAATAATTGGCCAGTATATCCTGATGCCAACCGCACATTGCGTATCACTTACGGCATGGTCGATGGATATCAGTCTAAAGATGCCATGTATAAACAACCTTTTACTCGCTTAGAAGGCCTGTTGGCTAAACACACAGGCAAAGAGCCTTTTAATGTTCCGGCAAAATTATTGGCGGCGATTAAATCTGACGATCTCGGAAAACACCGTGTCACGTCAGTGTATCAGCAGCCAAGTAACTGCCAATTTATGTCTTGCCTAGATAAACCCGCTGATTTTAACTCGGTTCCGGTTAACTTTTTATCCAGTGCAGATACTACCGGTGGTAACTCTGGCTCCCCAGTATTTAACGGTAAAGGTGAATTAGTCGGCTTAAACTTTGACTCAACTTACGAAGCTATTACCAAAGACTGGTTTTTTAACCCTACCATTACACGTGCTGTTCACGTTGATATACGTTACATCCTGTGGATGATGGACAAAGTCGATCATGCGGATAATTTGATTAAAGAATTAAAATTAGACGAGGCGTCACTACAACAAGCCGCACAAACAGCAGCTAATAATGCAGATGTTGCCAATGATACAACGCACGTCAAGACTGTACCGACACAAAGCGCTGAAACACAACTGCCACAAGTAAACGAACCAACGCTTGAACAAATGGGCAATAGTGCTAAAGAGACAACAAATGCAGTTGCTGACCAGGTTGCATCAGCTCCGGTCCCTCAGATGATCAGTGATGGCGTTGTCGCCAATGAAGTGACCGACAATGCTACTGAAGCGAAGCTGCCTCTCACACAGTAGAATATACAACAGAGACACTGCAAGGGGTTATCGAGCCCCCTGCTGTGGTGGGGCCGAGCATTCACTAGCTTCAAGGATAATACAATCCGCACTAGAAGTGAGGTATTCGCAGCAGCCTTTTGAGGGCTTGGTGTCACTCAATCTCTGTTGTCACTATGCCCGCTCTAACAATGAGCTGACAGTGTCAGATTATGAATCATCCAAAAAAAAAACACCGCCCTGAGGCGGTGTTTTTTTAACGCTAAAGGCAATTAAGCTTCTGCAACAACAGACACTTTAACTACAGCTTTAACTTCAGTGTGTACTTGTACTTCAACTTCGAAGTCACCAGTAGTGCGTAAAGCACCTAAAGGTAAACGGACTTCAGATTTAGCAAGTTCAACGCCTGCTGCAGTAACTGCATCAGCGATGTCACGGTTGCCAACTGAACCGAATAATTTACCTTCATCACCTGCTTTAGAAGCAATAACCACTGATTCTAATGCAGCTAATTTTTCAGCACGAGCTGTCGCAGTAGCTAATTCAGCAGCTAATTTAGCTTCTAATTCAGCACGACGAGCTTCAAATACTTCAGTGTTTGCTGCGTTTGCTACAACTGCTTTACCGTATGGTAAAAGGAAGTTACGAGCATAACCAGCTTTAACAGAAACTTGATCGCCTAAGCCACCTAAGTTTGCAACTTTATCTAGCAGAATAACGTTCATTATCAAATCCTCTTTATTCGATTAGGAATTAATACTGCAATATTACTGATGTAAATCAGTATATGGCAGTAGAGAAAGATAACGAGCACGCTTGATAGCGCGAGCTAGTTGGCGTTGGTATTTAGCACTAGTACCAGTGATACGGCTAGGAACAATCTTGCCGCTTTCAGTGATGTAGTTCTTTAAAGTAACGATATCTTTGTAATCAATCTCTGCAACACCTTCAGCGGTGAAACGGCAGAACTTGCGACGACGGAAATAACGTGCCATTTTGACAGTCTCCTAAGTTTTCAATTCGACATTTTCAGCATGCAAAACTAAACGGTTTTGACCATTTCGTCCTTGTTGTAGTGAAAGAAACCCTTCTACTTCAACTTGCACACCTGCTTGTAATTTATCTGTAACGCTATTAAAGCGTGGTCCACTTAATATCACTTGAATAATGCAGTATACGTTTCGTAATAACTCTGCTTCATAACGCTGTGATTTATGCTCTACCGTAATAACCGTATGGTTTATCCCGCTAGGGCTATTTAATCGTTTAGTTCGGGTGACCGTACCAAACAAAGTTAAGTGGTTATTCACAGAGTAAATTATTCAGCGTTTTCTTCAGCGCTTTCTTCTTCATTGCTACGGTCATCAGAAGAAGTACGACGTGAATCACGCTCGTCTCTTGCTTTAGCCATAGGTGAAGCTTCAGTAACGGCAACTTTAGTGCGCATTACCATGTTACGCAGAACAGCGTCGTTGAAACGGAAAGCTGTTTCTAACTCTTCGATAGACTCTGCAGATGCTTCTACGTTCATAAGAACATAGTGAGCTTTATGTAGGTCTTGGATTGGGTAAGCCAATTGACGACGGCCCCAATCTTCTAAGCGGTGTACTGTACCGTTAGCAGCGGTGATAACACCGGTGTAACGTTCAATCATACCTGGGACTTGTTCACTTTGATCTGGGTGAACCATAAATACGATTTCGTAATGACGCATTTATTGCTCCTTACGGTTAAGTAGCCTCTTTTCTGGCTCAGTCAGACCAATGTGGAGGCAAGGAACGAATTAAAGTGACTGATTTGAGCGCGCGATAATACATAAACCCAGACCGAAACTCAAGCAATAACTCTCTTTTCAGCAAACTTGATTGCAGGTATGATGTCGGCAGTTAAAAACCCTGCGTTTACGCCATCACAGAATAAAGCCTTTTAATGATGACAATAAAAAAAACCGTTCTCACCTGCTGCCTCTTCTTATTATCAGCTTCAGCATGGGCATTGGTTCCGCCTGAGTACCAAGAACCAGACACCAGCTTTAATGCTGAAGTCGAAGCAGGCCTTCAATTAAATAGCGGCAACAACGAAACCAAAAACTTTAACGGCCGTACTTACCTGACCTATGATTCATTAAAAACAAAACAAGAGGCGACGTTAAAAGCGTATTACGCGGCAGATGGCAGCGAGTCAACCTCAGAAAAATATGAGCTATATTTACAGTCCAACTATAAATTAGACCGTGGTTATGTATTTGGTCGTGGCGAATTTACTTGGGACGAATACGGCTCATACACCCGTATTAGTACTATTTCTACCGGTTATGGTTTTGACTTAATAAAAAACTATACCACCAAACTTAGCCTTGAAGCCGGTCCGGGTTATCGTTATGACCAACCTCAAGCAAGTACCACTGAGCCAGATCCTGATGATAACCGTGATGTTATTCTGCGTACAGCAGCTAAATACACCGTTAAATTGCAGGAATATACCAGTTTTAATGCTGACGTAACCGCCGAAACAGGTTTAGAAAACAATACCTTAACGCTTGATATGAGCTATAAAAATACCTTTATTCAAGACTGGGCATTTAAAATAGGCATGAACGTCAAATACACCGAAGTGGTACCAGAAGACAGTAAAAAGACTGATACCGTCACCACGTTTAATTTATTATATACCTTTCAATAACTTAACTAGAATGAAACGAAAAGGTCATTCTTTCAGTAAAACATAATTTTACTGAACTTTAAGAGGCTCAGTTATGGACAGCCCGCTACGCAGTTTTGCATCATTATATGGTACCACCTTTTTAATGGTGCTTGCCGCAGGTCTACTCACGACCTATTTAGGCCTAAGCCTAACCAATATGGACGTACCACAAATATGGATTGGTGGGATGATGTCAGCCTATTATATTGGGCTGGTGTGTGGCTCTAAAGTTGGCCATAAACTGATTGCTCAAGTGGGCCACATACGTGCTTTTGTTGCCTGTGCGGGCATTGTTACCGCCTCGGCATTAGGCCATGCGTTAATTGATAATTTAACCGTATGGTTAATACTGCGTCTTGCTGTTGGTATGGGGATGATGTGCCAGTACATGGTGCTCGAAAGCTGGCTAAACGAACAAGCTGAAACCAATCAACGTGGCACCGTATTCGCCAGTTACATGATTGTATCTTATCTAGGGTTAATGGCCGGTCAAGGTGCAATTAGTTTATATCCTGATCTGGGCATTGAGCCGCTGCTGTTAATCGCCATTTGTTTTGCATTATGCATCGTACCCATTGCCATCACACGCCGAATTCACCCTGAGCCACTGACACCTGCACCATTAAAAATGGGTCACTTTTGGCAACGTGCGCCACAGGCGTTATCAACTATTGCCTTCGGCAGCATGATAGTAGGTTGCTTTTATGGTTTGGCCCCGTCATATGCTACCGCGAAAGGCATCGACCCTGAACATGTCGCTCTGTATATGACATGTACTATTTGTGCGGGATTACTGGCGCAATGGCCAATGGGTAAATTGTCTGACATTATTTCGCGCAGTGTACTGATTAGAATAAACTGCACCTTATTAGGCGTGTTGGTATTATTCATCGCCATCGTTCCTTTTCACTCTGTTTATTCGTTAGTACTCACAAGCTTATTTGGTATTTTAGCGTTTACCTTATACCCTCTAGCGACTGCACTGGCTAACTCTCGTGTTGAACAACATGAACGTGTTGGGTTATCCGCAACCATCTTAGTGACCTTTGGGATAGGCGCGAGTATTGGCCCTCTTATTGCGTCGAGTTTAATGCAAGCTATTGGCGATCAAATGCTTTATGGTTTTATGGCAATTTGTTCATTTACGTTACTCGCTAGACTCATCTGGGTGAATCGACGTCAAAAAGCCGAAGAGTTCTCTACTGGCGATTATGTGATGGCGGGTGGTGACTTAGTCAGCTCACCATTAGCGGCATCACTTGACCCTCGTGTCGATGTTGAGATGGTTAATGAGCAAATGATTTACCCAGCAGATGACGCATTTGACCGTCTCGATGATGACATCGAAGAAACACTTGACGACACCGAAGAACAAGCGGATTACAACGCCGCTTATGCCTATATTGGTGAAGATGCTGAAGATAACTCTCGAGATGATGATATTGACGATGAAGACGTCGATAATGAAATGAGCCGGCGCTAACAGCTAAAACAAAAACGGCGATAATCACATTATCGCCGTTTTTTATCATCTAACTATCACTAACAACTAGACTCGCTAACAACTAAACTCATTAAGCGAACTAGGCACGGTAACTCAAATACTAAGCACTTAAACGCTGCCTAACCGCTTCAAATAAACAAATACCAGTTGCCACTGACACATTTAAGCTCGACACACTGCCCGCCATCGGAATAGAGATTAGCGAATCACAGCTTTCACGTGATAAACGACGTAAACCTTTGTCTTCTGCACCCATAGCAATCGCTAATGGACCTGTTAAATCGGCTTGGTAGACATTGCCATCCGCTTCACCAGCAGTACCGACAATCCACACACCTTTATCTTGCAAATGACGCATAGTACGCGCCAGGTTAGTCACTTGAAATAGCGGAATCGTTTCCGCTGCGCCACAAGCCACTTTGCTCACAGTTGAGGTTAATCCAACTGAGTTATCTTTTGGCACAATGATAGCGTGCACACCTGCTGCGTCAGCATTACGCAGACAAGCACCTAAGTTATGTGGATCGGTCACGCCATCTAAAATAAGCAAAAATGGTACGGCAGTTTTATCGAGTAGCGCGTCTAAATCATTTTCAGTTAATGGTTTAGCGGCCTTTACGCGGGCAACAATACCTTGATGCTGCGAACTACCGGCCTTTTCATCCAACACTTTACGCGCTGCACGCTGTAAGGTTGTGCCAAACTCTGAAGCGGTATTAATTAATGGCGTTAAACGTTCATCATCGCGACCTTGCAATAACCACAGCTCAATAACACGCTCAGGGCTGTTAGCTAATAGGGCTTGAACGGCATGAATGCCAAAAATAGTATCTTGTTTTTTCATTTAATTACTTTCTCTTGCTGCGCTTGGCAGAGGTTTTCTTTACTGTCGATTTGGTTTTGCCTGCATCTTTGGTTTTTGCTGATGACTTACTACCTGCTGGCTTTTTCGCCCCTGTAGGTTTAGCACCTGAACGGCTCCTACGGGCTTTGGGCTTGTCTGATTGTTCACCTGAGGTCGAACGTGAAGCTTTTGCACCTTCAAGATTAGCGCGCTCACGGGCGGTAAGTGGCTTATTGCCCGCTCGCGGTTTTTTACCACGGCCTTTACCACTGTCACCTTCCATCAACAGATCAATTTGTCGGTCATCTAAGTTCACAGCGGCAACTTTAACAGTCACTTCATCACCGACTTGATACACTTGACGAGTATTTTCCCCCACTAAACGCTGACGCATTGGATCAAATTGATAGTAATCACTCGCTAAGCTTGAAATATGTACCAAACCATCAATAAACAGCTCGTTTAAGCGGACAAACAGACCAAAGCTGGTGACTGAGGCGATGACGGCATCAAAGGTGTCACCTACGTGATCTTGCATGTATTCACATTTAAGCCAATCGCTCACATCACGGGTCGCTTCATCTGCACGGCGTTCAGTCGTTGAACATTCTTCACCAAGTAAATCAAGTTCTTCTAATTGGTATTGATAACCACCATCCGAAGTCCACTTATCTTTAACTTCACCTTGTTCATTAGCCAATAAATACTTAATCACTCGGTGCAAAATTAAATCTGGATAGCGACGAATCGGTGAAGTAAAGTGAGAGTAAGCCTCCAAGGCCAAGCCGAAGTGACCTTCGTTGTCTGGGGTGTAAATGGCTTGACGCATTGAACGTAACAGCATGACTTGAATTAACTCAAAGTCAGGTCTATCGGCAATTTTTAACATCAGGTTTTGATAATCGGTTGGTGTCGGCTCTAAACCGCCATCCATGCTTAAACCGCGCTCAGCTAAAAACTCTTTAAAGTTAGCCAGTTTTTGTTCAGACGGTGCCTCATGGACACGATATAACACTTCACCTTTGTGCTTTTTAACAAACTTAGCTGAAGCAACGTTGGCCAAAATCATACATTCTTCAATGATTTTATGGGCTTGATTGCGGCTGCGAGGCACAATTTTCTCAATTTTGCGTTGCTCGTTAAAAATAAACTGTGTTTCAAGAGTTTCAAATGCAATAGCACCGCGTTCAGCCCTGCGCTGATCTAAAGTAAGATACAAAGATTGTAAGCACAATAAATGCGGAAACAGTGCTTCGTGTTCCGGCGCGATAGGGCCGCCTTCGAGCATATCTGCAACTTGCGTATACGTAAAACGCGCGTGTGAGTGCATCACCGCAGGATAAAACTTAGTACCAGACAGTTTACCCGCTGCCGAAATCGTCATTTCGGCAACCATACACAGGCGATCGACATGTGGATTCAGTGAACATAATCCGTTGGAGATTTTTTCCGGTAACATCGGGATCACTTGCGACGGGAAATACACCGAGTTACCACGCGAACGCGCTTCTGTGTCTAAAGCTGAATCGGTACGAACATAATGACTGACATCTGCAATTGCCACCCATAAACGCCAGCCACCACTGGGCTTAACTTGAGCATAAACTGCATCATCAAAGTCACGCGCATCTTCGCCATCGATAGTCACTAGCGGTAGGTGGCGCAAGTCTACGCGGCCTTCTTTGTCTGACTCAGGCACTTCGTCTGGAATGCGCTTAAGTTTCTTCTCAATGACAGCAGACCAAGTGTGTGGTAAATCGTAATTACGTAAAGCAATTTCGATTTCCATGCCTGGCGCCATGGTTTTACCCAATACTTCAGTCACTTTAGCTGCAGCTTTAACAAACCGACCGGGACGGCGGGTGAGTTCAACCACAACCACATCGCCAGCTCTGGCACCATTGCGATCGTTATTATCGATTAAAATCTCTTGGGTGATTCGACGGTCATCGGCAATCACAAACCCCATGCCACCATCAACATGATAACGGCCAACTAAAGCGGCGGTGCGTTCTTGCACCAAACGGACGATACGCGCTTCACGACGGCCACGGCGATCAGTTCCGGCTTTTTGAGCCAAGACTTTATCGCCATGAAAATACATCAGCATGTCACGATTGTTAATAAACAGGTCGTCACCGCCCTCGTCTGGTTTAAAAAAGCCAAAGCCATCACGATGGCCAATCACGCTACCAGATAATAAGTCCATACGCTCAGGCAGACCATAGCTTTGACCACGAGTAAAGACTAACTGGCCATCACGCTCCATAGCGCGCAAGCGACGACGCAGCGCCTCTAGAGGCTCTTCTTCTGTAATGTTTAATGCTTGGGCTATTTTGTCACGGCTGACGGGAGACTTTTGCGCGCGCAAGTATTCTAAAATGTACTCGCGGCTAGGAATAGGATTGTCGTACTTGTCTTGCTCTCTCTCAAAATGAGGATCGTTGATCATTCAATTTCCAAATAATTCGCTCCATAATGTGGAGCTTTTAACGTGTGTACAGCTGTGGCTGCTGGGCCCTGGCCACTCTACTGGCGGGCATTTTTGCAGCTAACATCTGCAATAAAGACGAGGCCTTTTTCTGCTGGGCATCGTTATCAAATATACTGTTATATAACCAATGATAACCCATTTCATAATCTGTTGGGCTACCATAACCTTCGCCAAATAAACGTACTAGCAACATTCTTGCCGCAACATTACCATTGGCGGCAGCAGGTAACACGTACTGTACTGCGCGATTAGGATTTTTAACCACTAGTTTACCGCGATAATAATAATCCGCCAATTTTACCATGGCTTCTGAGCTACCTTGCTCTGCTGATGTTTGCAATAACATCATACCGCGCGATGGATGTGCGCTAACACACACGCCATTATTTAACATCTCACCCCATAAGAATTGGTACAAGGGTTGTTTTAATACTTCTGCTCTAGCCTCGATATCTTGCACTAATTGGCAGTCATCAGCCTTAACACGTTGTAAATACTGATCTGAGTGGATCAACGAGATCAACTGTTTGTCGCTATAAATATCGACGGCTTCTGTTAAGGCGAATACATTAACAGAAATAAGGCTTAGTAGAGCTAAAGATAAACGCAACATAAGGATTCTCGATGGCACTATGATGACTTATTTATCGGCAGTATAGTGTATTTCTTGAGTTCTACAATCTGGTAAAATGCATTGCCGTTGCTAATCAAATTACGTCACGGATCAAAAAGGCCGCTTTCGCGGCCTGTTTCTTTTACTTGAACGGACTAAGCAAAATCATCGTTTGATTTCTGTCCGGACCCGTAGAGATAATATCAACTGGCGTTTCTAATAATTCTTCGAGACGCTTAATATAGTTGATAGCTGCCGCAGGTAACTGCTCAATTGAGGTCGCACCAAAGGTGTTTTCACTCCAACCTGGCATAGTTTCATAAACCGGTGTTACTAGCTCGTAGCCTTCAGCTGCTAAAGGAGTCACCTTTTCAACTGTACCATCTGGATACTGATAGCCTACACAGATTTTAACTTCTTCTAGACCATCTAATACGTCTAGTTTAGTTAAACAGAAACCGCTAACACTATTGATTTGTACTGCACGGCGCATTGCCACTGCATCTAACCAACCAGGACGACGTTTACGACCTGTTGTTGCACCAAACTCTTGGCCTTTTTCACCGATGTAATCACCGATTTCATTAGCCAGCTCAGTTGGGAAAGGACCCGCGCCAACACGAGTGGTGTATGCTTTCATGATACCAAGCACGTAATCTAAATGGCGAGGACCAAAACCTGAACCTGTCGCAACACCGCCAGCGGTAGTGTTTGATGAGGTAACAAATGGATAAGTACCGTGGTCGATATCCAATAATGTCCCTTGAGCACCTTCAAATAGAATTGGCTCACCCGCTTTGCGTGCTGTATCCAGCATTTCGGTTACGTCAACACACATGCTCTTTAAGTAGTCAGCAATTGCTAACGCATCGTCAAGAGTCTGTTGATAATCAACGGCTTCAGCTTGATAGTACTCAGTCAGCATGAAGTTATGGTATTTCATGACTTCTTGTAACTTAGTGGCAAACAGTTCTGCATTAAACAAATCGCCAATGCGCAAACCGCGACGCGACACTTTGTCTTCATATGCAGGACCAATACCGCGTCCAGTAGTACCAATGGCTTTATTACCGCGCGCTTTTTCGCGAGCAACATCAAGTGCACAATGGAATGGAAGAATAAGCGGACATGCTTCAGAGATCAGTAAACGCTCTTCGACAGGAATACCGCGGCCTTTAAGCATGTTGATTTCTTTCATCAACGCGTCAGGCGCTACGACAACACCATTACCGATGATACATTTTACATTGTCACGTAAAATGCCAGACGGAATTAAATGAAGAACGGTTTTTTCACCATCAATTACCAAAGTATGACCAGCATTATGGCCGCCTTGGTAACGAACTACGTATTTTGCCTGTTCTGTTAAAAGGTCGACAATCTTACCTTTGCCTTCGTCACCCCATTGAGTGCCGAGTACGACTACATTTTTGCCCATTATTAGCTGCAACGTCTTGTGGTATAAAATAGAATTTTAACAGATTTTAGTATGTTATAGCCAAGTATTTTATTGAAAAATGATCAATAAAACGACGCCAGCAGTCACCAGACTACCACCTAAGCGTCTGAGAACATTTTGCTTTTGCGTTGAAAGCTCTAATAAATATTTTTGCCATTGAGTCGGAAAAATAAGCGGACCAAGGCCCTCAAGAACCAAAACCAAGCCTAACGCCGTCATTAATAACTGTAAACTCATGTATAAAACCTCAACGTTCACTTGTAAAAATTCAATCTAGTGTTTTTGATTATGCGCGAAATAGCACAATGATTTATACCACCCCGTATTAGAATGTGCTCTTTTAGCGAAAATGATCAGTGCGGTATTCGAGGCTGCCTTCTGAGGACATTGTGTATTCGGCAACTATGCCTACAATTCTATTACTTGCCTAGGACCTGTGTCACACCCCCTATTTGGGCTCAAATGACTTGGATGTAAATGATTACACCTACGGTCATTTTCATTGCACTCGGTCTAGTGGCGCAGTCTAAAAGAGATCACATGCCAATAAGGATTGGTTTTACCTTTCTTTCGGGTAATAAAAAACCCAGCATAAGCTGGGTTTTTTGAATCCAATAAACGAATTAACGCTTAGAGAACTGTGGCTTACGACGTGCTTTACGTAAACCAACTTTCTTACGTTCAACTTTACGAGCATCACGGGTAACAAAACCAGCGCTACGTAGAGTAGGACGTAAAGCTTCATCTAGTTGCATAAGTGCACGGGTAATACCGTGACGGATTGCACCAGCTTGGCCAGTGATACCACCGCCCTTAACAGTTACATAGATGTCTAACTTTTCAGTCATTTCAACTAATTCTAATGGTTGACGAACAACCATACGAGCAGTTTCACGACCAAAATAAACATCCAAAGGACGTTGGTTTACAACGATGTTGCCACTACCTGCTTTAGCGAAAACGCGAGCTGTAGATGTTTTGCGACGGCCAGTGCCGTAGTACTGAGTTGCAGACATTTGCTTACTCCCGTTTAGATATCAAGAACTTGTGGTTGTTGTGCAGCGTGGTTATGTTCAGTGCCAGCGTAAACTTTAAGCTTACGGAACATAGCACGGCCCAAAGGACCTTTTGGTAACATACCCTTAACTGCTTTCTCGATAATCATTTCTGGCTTTTGAGCCTGTAGCTTTTCGAAGCTGATTTGCTTGATGCCACCAGGGAAACCTGAATGCGAGTAGTAAATTTTACCAGCTGCTTTGTTACCAGTTACAGTCACTTTTTCAGCATTGATAACGATGATGTAATCACCAGTGTCAACGTGAGGAGTGTATTCTGGCTTATGCTTGCCGCGTAAGCGAGTTGCGATTTCAGTTGCAATACGACCTAAAGTTTTGCCTTCAGCGTCAACAACGAACCAGTCACGAGTAACCGTCTCTGGTGTAGCAGTATATGTAGTCTTCATTATACAAAAACCCAATGTTTAAAATTCTGTCTCACATGCTGAATGCAAATGCAATCAACACAAAATTACCGATTCTTGCCCCTTCGAGCACGAATATTGGCTTACAACTTCCGCCCAATTGGCGGAGTAACGTGGGCAGGGTGCGGATTATACGCAAAGCAGATGCAAAAATCACCTGCTATTTTGCTAAAAAGATAAAAAATTCGATTCATTAGCTTTGCGTGCCATCTTCTAACTCAACCATCAAAGATAAGGTCATTTCCCGGCTATTTTCATGCTAAGCACGATGCCATTTATCGCTTAAGGTAAGTGCTCTAGAGCGAGGTAGTCACGTGATTGCATTTCAATTAAGCGAGAACGACAACGTCTAAACTCAAAACTTAATTGACCATCAGTATAAATATGTTCTAACTCTATTTGCGCCGACACGATTAATTTAACATTACGTTCGTAAAACTCATCCACCATTGCCAAAAAGCGTCTGGCGATATCATCACCTGTTTGCTGAGCGCCCATTTGCTCAATGCCACTTAACAATACTGTGTGATAAAGGCAGGCGATTTCCATGTAATCTCGCTGCGAACGAGGACCATCACACATGTCTCTAAAACTAATCAACAATACCCCTTGAGATTGTTGGCGGATATTAATCGCTCGACCGTCAATTTCAATCGCTTCTGTTTGCACTTCAGATTCAGGCGCAAGTTGCGCAAAGTAGTGGAGTAAATTGATATCCGCTTGTTCATCTAATGGATAATGGTAGATTTCAGCTTGTTCAAGCGTTCGCAGGCGATAATCAATACCAGAGTCAACATTAAGGACTTCACAATGTTGATTAATTAATGCAATTGCCGGTAAAAAACGGACACGCTGCAAGCCATTTTTATACAACTCGTCAGGGATAATATTCGATGTTGCGACCAGTGCGACCCCTTGCTTAAACAGCTCTTGGAATAATGTGCCCAATAACATGGCGTCGGTAATATCTGATACAAAAAACTCATCAAAACAGATAACTTGATATTGATTGGCCATTTTCTTCGCAATGGTAATCAATGGATCTTGTACGCCTTTTAAACCGTCGAGTTCATGATGTACTTGATGCATAAAACGATGAAAGTGCGCTCGTAATTTACGATCACCTGGCAATGCATCATAAAATGTATCCATTAAATAAGTTTTGCCACGCCCTACTCCGCCCCATAAATATAATCCTGTTACAGGTGCAGGCTTGGCTTTTACCCCTACGGCAGCAAATAACTTCGATAAACCAGAACTGGGTTTGTTTGCTGCAATGATTTCATCATAAACACGTTGCAATGACTTAACCGCTTGCTCTTGTGCGGCATCATGTGAAAAATCTTCTCGGGTAAGGTCTTGCTGATAATGCTGCCAAGGGGTCAACTGCGTCACAATTACGACTCTCTTACATCAATAAATTAATGTGGATAATAACATTAAAAATTCAATACGAGTAACTGCTTAACGGGATCAAATTAAGGTTTGTTAATCAAAATGGAACTAACAAATCCACCGTCACTCTCAATAGTTAACTCAGATTAACCTATATTTATGGCCACTTTTATCGCGACAACATGCTGTGTTGTCTACGCTAATTTATTAACGATATTTAACTTTGAATTCTTGTAATCAAGCCACATATTTTATTTACAAGCTTGAATGCAATCAGGAGCTACCTAACCTATGAAAACCAAATTAAGCCTACTTTCTGCAGCACTATTAACCGCCTCTTTGTCGTTATACCCTGCAGTATCGCAAGCCGCCATTCCGCAAGCCGTTGAAGGCCAAGCCGTACCAAGTTTAGCCCCAATGTTAGAGCGTACGACCCCTGCGGTAGTTTCGGTAGCCGTATCAGGTACTCAAGTATCAAAACAACGAGTGCCAGATGTATTCCGTTATTTCTTTGGCCCTAATGCGCCACAAGAGCAAGTACAGGAGCGCCCTTTTAGAGGCTTAGGCTCTGGAGTCATTATTGACGCTGACAAAGGTTATATTGTGACCAACAATCATGTCATCAATGGTGCTGATGATATTCAAATTGGCTTGCATGATGGCCGTGAAATCAAAGCCAAATTAATTGGTGCAGATAAAGAGTCAGATATTGCTTTGTTGCAAATAGACGCTAAAAACTTAACCGAAATTAACCAAACCGATTCAGACAATATTCGCGTAGGCGACTTTGCCGTGGCGATTGGTAATCCATTTGGCTTAGGGCAAACCGTGACGTCAGGTATCGTTAGTGCACTTGGTCGCAGTGGTTTAGGCATCGAAATGCTCGAAAACTTTATTCAAACCGACGCTGCTATTAATAGTGGTAACTCGGGTGGAGCCTTAGTGAACTTAAACGGTGAGCTGATTGGTATCAACACCGCAATTGTTGCCCCTAATGGTGGTAACGTAGGTATTGGCTTTGCCATTCCAGCTAACATGGTCCACAACTTAGTCGATCAAATTATTGAACACGGTGAAGTACGCCGCGGTGTATTAGGGGTTTCAGGCCGTGATTTAGATAATGAGTTGGCAAAAGCCTTTGGTTTAGATACACAACATGGTGGTTTTGTTAATGAAGTCATGCCGAAAAGTGCTGCTGATAAAGCAGGATTAAAAGCAGGTGATATCATTGTCAGCCTTAATGGTCGTAGCATTAAGAGCTTCCAAGAATTACGCGCTAAAGTAGCCACTATGGGCGCAGGCGCCAAAGTCGAGTTTGGTATTATTCGCGACGGTGACAAGAAAACCATTAAAGCGACTTTAGGTGAAGCAGACAAAGTGGAAGCAGAAGCTGGTAATGTACATCCAATGTTGCAAGGTGCAACATTAGAAGACAATAAAAAAGGCATTGAAATCACCGAGATTGCCCAGGGCTCGCCCGCCGCCATGAGTGGCTTGCAAAAAGGAGATTTAATTGTTGGGCTAAACCGCACTAAAATTTCCAGCCTAAAAGCGTTAAAAGAAGCATTGGAAGATCAGCAAAGTTCAGTGGCGTTAAAGATATTAAGAGACAACAATTTACTGTATTTAGTTTTACGCTAAGTCAGTTAACAGTAGATTATTCGTTTCGAATAATAACCCGTCATTATCACGCTGTTAAATGAGTGTGAACTGACTTGAAGATTTAAGCATCGGTGTTAGCTTGGCCGATGCTTAATTTTTTGAGCTATGTTAAGATAAAGTTCATATTTTTCAACAAATGTCAGGCCATGAATTTAAAAGACACGTGCATCTATATCGTAAAAGCTGTGGTATTTGGCCTGATCATGGCAGCTATTTTTTTAGTTATCACATCGATTCTGCCTAATCATTCCCTTAATACAGGTTTATCTTCTGTGCACAGTGGTGGGGCTGAGTTGTCTTTTGCCAAAGCGGTTCGCCGTGCGGCACCAGCGGTGGCGAATATTTACAGCTTGAGCATCGACCAGCGTAACCCGCTAAACGCAAGCTCGCTCCAGGGTTTAGGCTCTGGTGTCATTATGAGCAAAGATGGATACGTACTCACCAATTACCATGTAATAAAAAAAGCCGATGAAATTGTCATTGCACTGCAAGATGGACGTAAATTTACATCTGAAGTGGTTGGCTCCGATCCTGTGACAGATTTAGCCGTGCTCAAAATTGAAGGCGATAACTTACCCATAGTACCGTTTAACCTTAATAACCCAGCACAAGTAGGTGATGTTGTTTTAGCCATTGGTAATCCATACAACATCGGCCAAACCATCACCCAAGGTATTATCAGTGCAACAGGACGTAATGGATTAAGCTCTGGTTATTTGGACTTTTTACAAACCGATGCCGCCATTAATGCAGGTAACTCAGGTGGTGCATTAATTGACACCAATGGTGAATTAATCGGCATTAACACAGCCGCATTCCAGGTGGGCGGCGATAATGGTGGCAACGGCATTAGCTTTGCTATTCCAATAAAATTGGCTCATAGCATTATGGATAAATTAATAACACATGGCCGCGTGATCCGTGGTGCTCTAGGCATCTCTGGTGAACCCATTAACCAGGTCGTTGCACAAATCCTCAACTTACCCGATATGAAAGGGGTATTAGTCACAGGTGTTGATCCAGATGGCCCCGCCGCTCGCGCTGGTTTAGCTCCGCGGGATGTGATAACCCAATATAATGGTGAAGACGTTCCCGGCGTCGAAATGCTATTAGATCGAATTGCAGAAACGCCACCCGGTACCAGAATGGACATGGTCATCATTCGTGAAGGTAAAACCCAAACCTTTCCGGTTATCATCGCAGAGAAAATCAATGAGCCTGAATAAATCCGCATGACTAGATCGATAAAATCAACACATAAAAAAAGCCATTCAACTCATCATTGAATGGCTTTTTAGTACCGTCATGAACGCTATTTAACGCGTACCACTTCTGCCCCTAAACCTTGAAACTTAGCTTCAATGTGTTCATAGCCACGGTCTAAATGATAAATACGATCAACGGTCGTGATGCCGTCTGCCATTAAGCCCGCAATCACTAAGCTTGCTGATGCACGTAAATCTGTTGCCATCACTTGAGCACCATTTAAACGCTCAATACCGTGAATAATACACGTATTACCTTCGAGTTCGATGTCTGCGCCCATGCGGCTCATTTCTGGCACATGCATAAAGCGATTTTCAAAGATGGTTTCAGTGACTCGGCCAGTACCTTCTGCAAGCGCGTTTAATACACAAAACTGGGCTTGCATATCGGTAGGAAATGCCGGATATGGTGCAGTTTTGATGTTAACGGCCTTAGGTCGTTGCCCTTGCATATCAAGGTCAATCCAGTCTTCCCCCGTTGTGATTGTCGCGCCAGCATCTTCAAGCTTGAGTAATACAGCTTCAAGCGCACTAGGGTCGGCAGACAAACAACGAATTTTGCCACGCGTGACTGCTGCTGCAACAAGGAACGAACCTGTTTCAATACGGTCTGGCATAACACGGTATTCGCAACCCGACAAACGCTCAACACCTTCAATGGTTAATGTTGCGGTACCAATACCTGAAATTTTAGCGCCCATTGCGACTAAGCAATTCGCTAAATCGGTAACTTCAGGTTCACGTGCGGCATTTTCGATAACCGTGGTACCGTCAGCAAGTGATGCAGCCATTAATAGGTTTTCTGTGGCGCCAACACTGACCATATCCATAAAGATATGTGCACCTTGAAGACGACCATCAACACGCGCTTTAATGTAGCCCTCTTTCACTTCGATTTTTGCGCCCATAAGCTCTAAACCGTGCAAGTGTAAATTAACAGGGCGAGCACCAATCGCACAACCACCCGGTAAAGACACATCAGCAGTACCATAGCGCGCCAGCAATGGACCCAGGATCAAAATTGACGCACGCATGGTTTTGACTAGGTCATAGGGCGCACAATATTCATTTAAATGAGTCGTTGAAATACGAACCCGGCTTCCCTCTAACTGCTCAACCTCGGCGCCTAAACAACGAAGCAACTCGCAACTGGTGTTAACGTCACGTAAGTTAGGCACGTTTGAGACGATAAAATCTGTTTCGGCTAATACGCCTGCCATTAAAATAGGCAGTGCCGCATTTTTAGCACCCGAGATCACGACTTCACCAGCAAGCGGTTTGCTGGCTTTAATTGTTAATTTATCCACAGTGAATCTCAGTACTTACATATTAAAAAGTTTTTCACGCTTCCACTGGGTAGGCGTAAATGTTTTGATGGTTAGCGCGTGTAATTCACCACTGGCAATTTGCTCTGAAAGCGGAGCATAAATAGCTTGTTGTTGCTTTACTCGGCTCATGCCATCAAAGCACTCTCCAACTGCAACCACTTTATAATGGCTGCCATCTGAAGTCACATGGGCTTCTGTTAATGACAGAGCATCTGTCAACATTTGTTCAATAACCTTGCAATCCATGAAATCTATTACCTTTACTTGTCAATCTGATGCTTATAAAACAGGTATTTATAAACCCGTATTTATAAAACGAAAACGGTTACAACTATGTCTGACTAAAGAAAGCGTCTAAGTCGTATAGCTCAATCATTTTTTTGAGCTGCTCGCTAGGGTTAACCAGCTGTCGCGATGCGCTGTCTTTTTTACTGCCAGAATGAGTTAATCGAACCAATGCCAATAATAACGCTACACCAGCACTGTCTACATATTCTAGGGCGGACAAGTCTATCACTTGGGTTGTATCAGTAAACAACTGTTGGCGTTTAGGCCATAATTGTTTTACTTCAACCTGAGTTAAGCGTCCGCTAACGAAGCACTGCTGCTCTTGTTGATTAAAGTTAATCACGCTGCAGCAGCTTCTTTGGTTGGTTGACGATCGATTTTTTGCTTGGTTTTGTCGTTCAACATTGAAATCACGGCTTCAATACCTTGTTGACGGATCAAGTTAGAAATCTCAGACTGTTTCGAAGCTAATAAGCTCACGCCTTCAGCAACCAGATCGAATGCTTTCCAAGTATTGTCTTTTAAACGACGAGCTTTAAATTGAATTTTGATTGGTGGCCGGCCTTTTTCAATAATTTGCACGTTAATTTCAACAATTTTTTCATCACTAAAATCACTAGCAGGATCAAACTCAACAGACTGATCTGTGTATTCTGTTAACGCTTGAGCATATGTTGCCACTAAGTAGCCTTCAAATGCTTCTACAAAACGATCACGTTGATCGGGTGTAGTGTCACGTAAATACTGCCCCATCACTTTGTATGCTGCATATTTATAATCAACGTATGGCATTAATTCTTCGTTTACTATCACTTTTAAATGACTTAAATCGTTATCGATTAACGCTCTATCTTGCTTAAAACGATCAAATGTCTTGTTTGCGACTTGTTTGATCATTTCATATGGGTCATTAAGGTTAATCTCGTCATTAGCCGCCATCACGCCAGAGCTAAGTGCCGCACTAGCAATCAAACATACAGCTATTACACGATTAAAAAGTGCCTTCATTATAGAGCTCCTAATTGTCTTTAGACGACATACTGTATAAAAGTTGACCAATTAAATCTTCAAGAATCAATGCACCACGGGTGTCGTGAACTTTGTCGCCATCGGTAAGCATAGCAATATCATCGTCCATAAAGCCTGGAGTTAGGCCAATAAATTGCTCACCTAATAAACCTGAAGTCAAAATAGCTAAACTGCTGGTTTCTGGAAATTCATCATAGCGCTTGTCCATCGTTAACGTCACCACAGGGATAAGTTTACGAGTATCAAGGGTAATGTCTGTCACACGGCCAACAACCACCCCACCCACTTTTACCGGTGAACGTACCTTTAACCCACCGATATTATTAAATTCGGCAACCAATGTGTAAGTTTGATCATTAGACTTTACTTCCACATTGGCAACATTAAATACCAATGCACAAAAGGCCAATAAACCTGACAATAAAAACACGCCTACTAGTAACTCAATTTTCCGTGTCAACATACTCTTAAACCACTTCAATTAAACTAAACAATGAAAAAATCTTAATTTCCGAACATGATTGCCGTAAGCAAAAAGTCCAGCGCTAAAACAGCTAAACTGGCCTGCACAACCGTTGAAGTTGTCGCTCGGCTAATACCCTCAGGGTTAGGTTGTACTTCGTATCCTCTATACAAGGCTATCCAAGTGACCACCACACCAAAAATAACACTCTTAATCAAGCTGTTAACAATATCCTGTTCCCACTCAACTGATGCTTGAAGAATAGACCAAAATGCACCGCTATCAATGCCTTTCCATTCAACACCTACCAGATGACCGCCCATAATGCCCACTAAACTGAACATCAAAGCCAGCAGAGGCATACTGATCACCCCAGCCCAAAAACGAGGGGCAATGATTTGTCGTAATGGGTCAATGGCCATCATCTCTAAACTGGATAACTGTTCAGTCGATTTCATTAACCCAATTTCTGCCGTTAGTGCAGAGCCTGCTCGGCCAGCAAACAGCAATGCGGCGACCACAGGCCCCAGTTCACGTAACAAGCTAAGCGCCACCATGGGTCCCAAACTTTCTTCCGTACCAAAGCCAACAAGAATATTGTAGCCCTGCAACGCTAACACCATACCGATAAACAATCCCGATACCAGGATAATCACCATAGAGCGCACACCCAGCACATATATTTGCTTGGTTAGTAGTGGTAAACCTTTTCTCACATTGGGTACGCGAACCACAGCGCCCCACAACATTAAACCTGCTCGGCCTAATCCCGAGATCATTTTTAACGCATATTTGCCCATGTCGGCAATATTATCAATTATGCCCACGCAATAACTCCTCTTGATAATCCTCGGCAGGATAATGAAATGGTACAGGACCATCTGGCGCGCCTTGGATAAACTGAATTAATTGCGGGTTATCAGACAAGCGCAATTGCTCTGGCGTTCCATGTGCAATCACTTTCTTTTCTGCAATCACATACACATAATCTGCAATACCCAGCACTTCATCTACGTCGTGAGACACCACAACTGAAGTCAGTTTAAGCGTATCTGATAATTCACGAATTAATTTTACGAGCATCCCCATTGAAATAGGATCCTGACCCGCAAAAGGTTCATCGTACAAAATCATTTCAGGTTCAAGCGCAATCGCTCGGGCAAGTGCAGCACGGCGCTGCATCCCACCAGAAAGTTCGTTAGGCATCAAATAAGCTGCCCCGCGAAGCCCCACCGCTTGTAATTTCATTAGCACAATTGAACGAATAATCTCTTCAGGTAGTCCTGAATGCTCTCGTAATGCAAACGCGACATTATCGAATACATTTAAATCGGTAAACATGGCGCCACTTTGAAAAAGCATGCTCATGCGTTTACGTAACTCAAATAACTCTTCACGCTTTAATTGATGTACATCATGACCATCAAATAAAATTTGGCCACTATTGGGGGTAAGTTGCCCACCAATCAATTTCAATAAAGTCGTTTTACCTATACCGCTAGGGCCCATAATAGCGGTCACTTTACCTTTAGGTATCGTTAACGAAATATCTTTATAAATCACTCGAGAACCATGACTAAAAGCCAAATGTTTAATCTCGACCAAAGGGGAGTTATTTGATTTACTCATATCAGGCATCGGAGTTGAGGAGATCACAACCTTCCTTAAAAAAAGATGAAGCGCAAATTGTACTGTAATTGTCCGTTAAGCGACAACTATATCCATATAACCAAAGCTCATTGTTAATACAATTAGCGCACAATGCTTTCAATTTAGTGAAAATCCAGCGAAAATGCCCGCTAATTATTTACCACCATGGGAATCACATGCTAGTTAATATCCTAATGCTAATTGTAGGTCTTGCTGTTTTAGTGTGGAGTGCGGATAGATTTGTATACGGCGCGGCAGCATTTGCACGAAATTTAGGCTTACCGCCAATGCTCATTGGACTCACCATTGTAGCCATGGGCAGTTCAGCCCCGGAAATGTTTGTTGCCGCTAGCGCCTCAATGGATGGCATGCGCGACACCGCAGTTGGCAACGTTTTAGGTTCAAACATTGCTAACATTACCTTAATTTTAGGATTAACCGCATTACTCGGTGCGATTAGCGTAGGGTCAAAAACCTTAAAGCGTGAAATTCCCCTCATGTTGGCTGCAACGGTATTCGCTGGCTACACATTACATGACGGCCTGCTAACCCGTGCCGAAGGCATTATGTTAAGCATCTTATTCTTTGGCTTAATGGGCTTTTTCATTTGGCAAGCCACGAGCAATAAAGCGGCTGATACCCTAGATGCAGACCTTGAGTCTGAGATCCCTAAAAACGTCCCAACCTTTCGTGCTATCATTTGGCTGCTAGTTGGTATTATATTACTTCCTCTATCAGCGGGTTGGATGGTTGACGGCGCAGTAGGGATTGCAAAATTTTATGGATTATCTGATTTAGTCATTGGACTGACTATTATTGCGGTTGGTACAAGCTTACCCGAGTTGGCAGCTTGCATTGCTGGAGTATTAAAAAAAGAAGATGATTTAGCGATTGGGAATATCGTTGGTTCAAACTTATTTAATATTTTAGCGGTACTCGCTATACCGGCATTGATTGCCCCAGGTGTAATCGATGCACAAGCCAGCGGTAGAGATTTCTACATGGTATTAGGAACAAGTGCTGCACTGGCTGTTTTAGTGTTATCTAGTGGTGCTAAAAAACAACTGACTCGTTGGCATGGCGCCCTGTTATTAATCACCTTTATTGCGTACCAAATTATTGTATTTCAATCTCATTAGGTTGGAGCAAAAAGGTAAAGTCTTAAGCTAAAAGAGAGACACTCATGGTAGATCAAACTCAATTTCGCCAATGGGGCCGCAAAGTTATAGATATCGAAAAAGCGGCATTAGATCATTTATATCAATACGTTGACTCCGTTGAATTTGGCCAAGCCTGCGAGTTAATCATGCAGTGTAAAGGCAAAGTCATTGTCATGGGTATGGGAAAGTCAGGCCACATTGGCAATAAAATCTCTGCAACCTTTGCAAGTACCGGCACGCCAGCTTTTTTTGTACACCCAGGAGAAGCCAGTCACGGCGACTTAGGCGCTTTAGACAAAAATGATATCGTACTTGCGATTTCAAACTCAGGCGAATCAAGTGAAATTTTAACCTTATTACCTGTGATTCAGCGCATGGGGGTACCGGTGATTTCAGTTACCGGTAAGCCAGAATCAAACATGGCTCGACTCGCTAAAATTCATCTTTGTATCCAAGTACAAGAAGAAGCCTGCCCGCTCGGTTTAGCTCCAACATCAAGCACAACGGCCACCCTTGCAATGGGTGATGCATTAGCTATCGCATTACTGCAAGCAAAAGGCTTTACTCGTGATGATTTTGCCTTATCTCACCCTGGCGGATCTTTAGGTCGTAAACTGTTGTTAAAAGTAGAAGATATCATGCACCAGGGTGACAATTTACCGAGTGTAAGTGATGACATTTGCATCACAGAAGCCCTCTACGAAATATCGAAGAAAGGCCTAGGCATGACCGCCGTTGTCGACAAAGCCAATACTCTAGTGGGCATTTTTACTGACGGTGATTTACGCCGTATTATTGATGCAGAAGTGAACTTACGCACCACATCAATAGCCCAAGTAATGACACAAAATTGTGTCACCAGCCCAAGCGGTATTTTGGCAGCAAAAGCATTACAAATCATGGAAGAGAAAAACATTAACGGTCTGATTGTCGTTAACCAACATCATCAACCGATCGGCGCATTAAATATGCTCGATATGGTTAAAGCAGGAGTCATTTAACCATGTCAGATACACATCAAGGCTTTTACGGCCCGGTCAGCGACAACATTTGGCAACGGGCTAAAAAAATTAAACTGCTCATTTGCGATGTTGACGGCGTCTTTTCTGACGGCCGTATTTACTTAAGCAATGCTGGCGAAGAACTAAAAGCATTTCACACTCGTGATGGCTATGGTGTACGTTCAGTATTAACCAGTGGTATACATGTTGCCGTGATTACAGGCCGTAAATCAAAAATTGTTGAAACCCGCATGACGGCACTTGGGGTTAAACATATTTATCAAGGTATCGACAATAAATTTGAACCATTTGAGCAGTTACTTTCGCTCTATAATGTGACTGCTGACGAAGTGGCCTACATTGGAGATGACATGGTCGATTTACCTGTAATGAAAGTAGTGGGTTTAGCTGTGTGTGTTGCAGATGGTCATCCGTTTGTAAAGCAACATTGCCATATGACTACCAGTATCAATGGCGGTCATGGTGCGCTTCGTGAACTCACAGACTTATTATTATTAAGCCAAGATAAGTTTACCCGTGCCCACGGTATGAGTATATGAACAGAGTTACCATAGGGATTACAGCTTTTTTTGGACTTGCCTTTGTGTTGTATTGGCAAGCCCAAGTGAAGCGTAGCGAAATGGATGCGATTAAAATCGTCGGGGTCGAACGACCTGACTTTATTGCAGACAACCTACGTACAATTGAATTTAACAAAGAAGGGTTAATTGCCAGTAAAGTCACCGCAAAACACATGGAACATTATGCTTCGAGTGATATCACTCACTTTACTGAGCCTGTATATTTAATTTATCCGGAAAACGGCAAAGCTCAGTGGCAACTAAGTGCCGACAGAGGTCAATTAAATAAACAGACCAATAAAGTCATCTTAGAAAATAATGTTATTATTGATGCCATTGATATTGAAGAGCCTTTACAGTCGCTCAGCACACAAACGGTCACATTAGATCTGTCCACCATGATAGGCAGCTCAGAAGAGATGGTGTATATCGAAGGCAAAGGGTTTATGATTCAAGGTTTAGGCTTGCATGCTGACTTGAATGCCCAAAAATTATCGCTACTAAGTAAAGTAGAAGGAACATATGAGCCACAATAATCGTTACTCTCGCGCCCAAGCCGCGCTATTATTTAGCGGCTTAGTTTGCATGCTGAGCATCCCTGCAATGGCAAAGCAAGGTGATCTTAAACAAGAATTAAAAATATCCTCTGTAAGCCAGTCTGCTGACATCAAAAACAATCAAATTATTTTTAATGGTCCTGTGACTATTGTGCAAGGCACTATTAATATTAATGCCGACGAACTACGCGCCTTCACGCCAGAAAACACCACCTCAAAAAGACTCATCGCAACAGGAAAACCAGCCACTTTCTCTCAAGAATTAGACGATGGCAATATCGGTACTGCAAGTGCTAATGAAATCACTTACGATCTCGCCACGACAACATTAACCTTGTCAGGAAATGCTAAGCTTAATCAAGCAGGTAGCCAAGTGACGGGAAATCGTATTAAGTACAACATTACCGCTCAAGAATTAGTGGCCGAAAGCACAGGTACAGGTCAAGACAGGGTCATTACCATTATCCAGCCTGATAATTTCCAAAACGAGTCAGCACCAAAACAAAAGCTGCCTGAGATCCCAGTCAACAAGCAGATCAAACCATGACACAAATTACGTTAACGGCTGAAAACCTAGCCAAAAGCTACAAAGCTCGTCAAGTTGTTAAAGATGTAAGCTTAACGGTTAAAACCGGGCAAATTGTGGGTTTACTTGGCCCTAACGGCGCCGGTAAAACCACCACGTTTTATATGGTTGTTGGCCTAGTAAAAAGTGACAAAGGCCGTATTTTAATTGATAAAGACGACCTCACATCTGATCCTATGCACCTTAGGGCTCGCAAAGGCATTGGCTACTTACCTCAAGAAGCCAGTATTTTCCGCAAGCTGACAGTGCATGACAATATCATGGCGGTATTACAAACCCGCAAAGAGCTGAACACAGACCAACGGATTGAACAACTTGAGCACTTGCTTGAAGAGTTTCATATTACTCACATTCGCGATAGCCAAGGCATGTCTTTGTCGGGGGGTGAACGTCGTCGAGTTGAAATTGCACGCGCGTTGGCGGCAAACCCAAAATTTATTTTACTCGACGAACCTTTTGCAGGTGTTGACCCCATTTCGGTCATCGACATCAAAAAGATTATTCAACAACTGAAAAGTCGTGGTTTAGGTGTATTAATTACTGACCATAACGTACGCGAAACACTCGACGTATGTGAACGCGCTTATATTGTAAGCCAAGGTAATTTAATTGCCGAAGGTACACCAGACGAGATCTTGAGCAATCAACAAGTTCGGGCAGTGTACTTAGGTGAACAATTCAAGCTATAGTTAGGTTATAAGCCTTTTAGCCTATCTAATTCATCTCATTGAACGATACCTAAACAGCGTTAAACATCATTGACTTACGTGGCAATCTATTACAGTTTTCAAGATTGTCATCTTTATGAAAATCATCTGGGGATAAGCGGTAAATGAAAGCGTCACTCCAACTTAAAATGGGTCAGCATCTCACTATGACCCCACAATTGCAGCAAGCCATCCGCTTATTGCAATTATCTTCATTGGAGCTACAGCAAGAAATCCAACAAGCATTGGACTCAAACCCATTACTTGAAATAGAAGATGAGTTTTCTCAAGCCAAAGATCCTGTAAAAGAAAATCACGATCAATCAGACACCGATTTCAGCGAAAATAGCACCATAAGTGTTGAAAAAGATACCTCCTCTGTCGACACAACAGAGTCAATGACCAAAGAAACCATGGACGACTTACCCATGGATACTACCTGGGATGAGGTTTATACCGCATCACCGATGTCAGGCTCAGGCAGCGCGAGCATGCGCGATGATGACATGCCTTTTCAAGGCGAAACCACTGAAGGATTATATGAGCACTTAGAATGGCAAAAGAACCTTACGCCATTTTCTGACACCGATTTAGCGATTGCGACAGCCATTATCGACGCCATTGATGAGCGAGGTTACTTAACGCAAAGCACTGAAGAAATCTTGGAAGCGATGGGTGATGAAAACGTTGAGTTAGACGAAGTTGAAGCCGTACTAAAGCGTATTCAGCACTTTGATCCTGTTGGCGTTGCCGCACGTAACTTAAGCGAGTGCCTATTAATCCAATTAGCGCAATACGCCAATGATACGCCTCATATTGAAAACGCACGTATTTTGATCAAAGACTATTTAGATTTGATTGCTGGCCGTGACTTTAGATTATTAATGCGTAAAACCCGTCTTAAAGAAGATGAGCTACGCGATGCGATAGGCTTGATCCAGTCACTCAATCCGCGCCCAGGATTGTTAATCACCGCAACAGACGACGAATACGTTATTCCTGATGTGACCGTGCTGAAAAAAAATGGCCGCTGGGTGGTTGAATTGAATCCAGACAATATGCCAAAAATTGGGGTTAATCAACAATACGCAGCCATGGCGCGTAGCAGCAAAAACCCGTCGGATACCCAATTTATTCGTGGTCATTTACAAGAAGCAAAATGGTTTATAAAAAGCCTTGAAAGTCGTAACGACACCCTATTAAAAGTAGCTAATTGCATTGTGCAATTTCAACAAGGCTTTTTTGAATACGGTGAAGAAGCCATGAAGCCCATGGTATTGAATGACATTGCTGAAGCCGTCGAAATGCACGAATCGACCATTTCACGGGTAACAACACAAAAATACATGCACACCCCACGAGGGTTATTTGAACTAAAATACTTTTTCTCCAGCCATGTCAGTACTGATGATGGCGGAGAATGCTCATCAACAGCAATCCGTGCTTTTATTAAAAAGCTGGTCGCTGCTGAAAACCAGAAAAAGCCACTGAGCGACAGTAAAATGGCTCAACTTTTGGCAGAACAAGGGATCAATGTTGCTCGTCGTACGATTGCAAAATACCGTGAGGCAATGATGATACCGCCCTCGAACCAACGTAAGAGTTTATAATTTACTCAACAATGGAGGAAATGTAATGCACATCAATCTATCTGGGCACCATGTTGAAATTACAGAATCTTTGCGTGAATACGTTCACGAGAAATTTTCTAAGCTTGAACGACACTTCGATCAGATCAATAATGTTCACGTTGTACTCAATGTTGAAAAATTACAGCAAAAAGCAGAAGCCAAAATTAGCCTCAATGGCAGAGAAATTTTCGCCATGTCTGAAAACACAGACATGTATGCAGCAATAGACGCCCTGATAGATAAACTAGACCGTCAGGTAATTAAACACAAAGAGAAGTATACAAAACACTAACGATGGAACTTTGTACCATCCTGCAGCCGGAATGCACTACCTGTGCCACACCGGGCAGTAAGAAAAAGGTACTGGAACTCATCAGCGACTTAGTTGCTGCCCAGTACCCAACCCTATCTTCACAAGAGGTATTTGAAAGCCTGCTTGCACGAGAGAAAATGGGGAGCACAGGTATAGGAAATGGTATTGCGATACCTCATGGCCGATTGACCACAATCGATCACCCTATTGCTATTTTTGTAAAATGCGAAGAAGCCATTCCTTTTGACGCTATAGATAAACAACCCGTCGATATCTTATTTGCGTTGTTAGTGCCTGCCGATCAATGCCAACAACATCTGAGCACCCTGTCATCTATGGCGCAAAAGCTCAGTGATAAACAAGTGCTAAAGCAATTACGTAAAATTCACGATTCTACAGAACTCTATCAGGTAATTACGCAATGAAGCTTGTCATCGTATCAGGACGCTCAGGGTCAGGTAAATCAGTCGCCCTTAGAGTGCTAGAAGATTTAGGCTACTATTGTGTAGACAACCTTCCCCTAGCACTTATCGGTACGTTGCTAGCGCAATTAAAAGGCAGTAATGACCTGGTTGCCATTAGTGTTGATGTGCGCAATATTGCCGAGCAAGGAAAAGTGCTACAAGAGCAACTCCAAATCCTTGAGCCTGACACCGAAATAACCAGTTTCTTTTTAAATTCTAGCGACAAAGTTCTGCTTAAACGCTACAGCGAAACCCGCCGACTACACCCGTTATCTAAAAATCACATCTCACTGCAAGAAGCAATAAAACTAGAAGGCCGCTTATTAGAACCTATCGCCAAAATTGTCGACCATTATATCGACACATCAGCCTTGAATATTTACGAACTCAGTGACCAAGTTAGGCAAATATTACTCGGCAGTGTCGATAAAGAACTTGTGATTAATTTTGAATCGTTTGGGTTTAAGCACGGTATGCCTACCGAAGCCGACTTTATGTTTGATGTGAGGTTTTTACCAAACCCACACTGGGAAGTTGAATTAAGGCCTTACACCGGGCTAGACGAACCCGTACAAGCGTTTTTAGGTCGTCAACCTTTGGTGAACAAGTTTATTTGGCAGATAGAGAATTTATTCGAAACTTGGATGCCACATCTTGAACGCAATAACCGCAGTTACTTGACTATTGCAATAGGATGTACTGGCGGGCAACATCGTTCGGTGTACATTACCGACCAACTCGCAAAGCGCTTTAGACAAGGCAGCAAACACACTGTAAATGCTCGGCATAGAGAGCTTAACATCAAAGAAAGCAACCAATGATCAGTGTGTGGAGCGTTAATTATGTTTAAACGCCAAGTGACTATATCAAATAAGTTAGGGTTACACGCGCGAGCCGCAACGAAACTCGCTATTCTGGCTGCAGATTTTGATGCAGAAATCACTCTTGTACAAGGTGAAAAACAAGCCAATGCAGCTAGTGTTCTCGGATTATTGATGCTTGAAAGCGGCATAGGAAAAATGATGACGGTGACCGCTAAAGGCCCCGATGCAGAGGCTGCCTTAGAAGCCGTATGCAATCTAATTAACGCCAAGTTTGATGAGTGCTGCTGATACAAACGCCCCCCTTGTTACCAGCACGATAGAGTTTGCATCGATACACAATACCAATGCTCGATAAACATCGTCATCACATTTGTGTCGATTAATACCATTTCCATTAATTATGTGATCAATCAGAGCCACTCAGACTGTCCAGTTTGAGGCGCATTGCAGAAATAAGAATGGGTATAATACCAATCCTTATTTTTGTCATTAAGCTGACTTTCAACTGCCATAAACCTTACTCATACTGCACTCATTCATTTCGGCGAAACTAAGCAGCCACTCCCCAATTTAGTGCAATTGCACCAATTCAACAAAAGACCCAATTTATCAAAAAGTTTGCAAAAAACATAAATCATTGATAAATAATAATTTAAAAAATATTTTAAAGTTGGCACACACTTTTCATATAGAGAAATATACCTACTAAGTAGTAGTTTGTTTTTTAAGCGGTCCATTGTCAGTTGTAGGAGATAGTGATGAGTAAAATGAACCTAGGTAATAACATCAAATCAGTAAATGTCATGGTGAACAAACTGGTTGAACAATACCGCCAGAACATTTTTTTCTTAGCACATCTGGGTTGCAGCCAGTGGGATGAAGTTGAATCTCGCTCAAGCAAATATAGATAACTCATAAGGAATGAATGACATGACTATCTCAACTGCCAGGCACTATTCTATCGATTTTCAACATCAGGTGATTAACGAAGTAAAAGTACATAATCGCCTGTTATCAGATGTCGCTAAACAATATGGCATTTCTGCAAAGACGGTTTACAAATGGGTAAAACAAAGCGATACCCGAAAAAGTGAAACCCGTGGAGAAATCGTGTCAGAAATAGCACATTTACAACAAAAAATTACTCAGTTAAGCCAGCAATTACAAGCAATGGCAAGTTAGTAAGCGTTTTTGGCAAGGGTGTATGACCGTGTTTTCAGTGAGTTCCCCAGCAAACTGGCTACACAAGCAAATAGCAACAAAATCATACTAATAATAAGCGCACAAAATCTTACATCCTTGCCGTTTTATACACCGTTAACCATGGACAGGTTAACGTAACAGTTCAGGCGTTATTGGGTCCCCAGACTCTATATCCAATAACGTCACTTTTATTCGGCTGATAGGCGCAGTCAGTGTCACCACCTCAGTTATGGCAAGGATGTTTGACCGTGTTTTAGCTAGTCCCCAGCACGCTAAAGCACAGTAACAAACGAATAAAAACAATAAGCGCAACGCATCTTGCATCCTTGCCGTTTTATACACCGTTAACCATGGACAGGTTAACGTAACAGTTCAGGCGTTATTGGGTCCCCAGACTCTATATCCAATAACGTCACTTTTATTCGGTGGATAGACGCAGTCAGTGTCACCACCTCAGTTATGGCAAGGATGTTTGACCGTGTTTTAGCTAGCCCCCAGCACGCTAAAGCACAGTAACAAACAAATAAAAACAATAAGCGCAACGCATCTTGCATCCTTGCCGTTTTATACACCGTTAACCATGGACAGGTTAACGTAACAGTTCAGGCGTTATTGGGTCCCCAGACTCTATATCCAATAACGTCACTTTTATTCGGTGGATAGACGCAGTCAGTGTCACCACCTCAGTTATGGCAAGGATGTTTGACCGTGTTTTAGCTAGCCCCCAGCACGCTAAAGCACAGTAACAAACGAATAAAAACAATAAGCGCAACGCATCTTGCATCCTTGCCGCTTTATACACCGTTAACCATGGACAGGTTAACGTAACAGTTCAGGCGTTATTGGGTCCCCAGACTCTATATCCAATAACGTCACTTTTATTCGGTGGATAGGCGCAGTCAGTGTCACCACCTCAGTTATGGCAAGGATGTTTGACCGTGTTTTAGCTAGCCCCCAGCACGCTAAAGCACAGTAACAAACGAATAAAAACAATAAGCGCAACGCATCTTGCATCCTTGCCGCTTTATACACCGTTAACCATGGACAGGTTAACGCAACAGTTCAGGCGTTATTGGGTCCCCAGACTCTATATCCAATAACGTCACTTTTATTCTTGCCGTTGGCAGAATTGAGCTTAAGCGAATCAATCCTCAAAGAAGGATACCCCGCTTAAGCAAGAAGGTATAAATAACCTCTGCGCAGGGTAGCGCTTAAAAATAATAATAAATGCAATGCAAACAAAAGCCCCAAAGCAAACTATGCTTTGGGGCTTTAACTTATACTAACCCTTATTAGAATGTGATCTATTTTAGGCTGCGTCGCGAGATCCAGTACAGTGAAGATAACTGTAGTTATAGCCATCTAAATAAAAGGCATTTGAAACCGAAATGGGGCTTGTGACACCGCCCAGAAAGGTAATTTATCAGTGTGGTCTTCTGTGTTAGTCCACCTTAAAGTACGACTGCATGGATGCAGGAGGTAGAACAACGCAGGAGCAGTTGTCGACGACTGCATGGATGCAGGAGGTAGAAGTTGCCGAACGCACATGTTCTCAAATAGGCTCTTAAAGGCTGCCGCAAATAGCGCACTGATAATGTTCAGTAAAAGAGTACATTCTATTGCGGATTGGCATTTTACTAATACAACCATTAACTCAGCGATGAAACCTCTAGCTCGCTTTGCTCTAACCAGTACATGACTTTGTGTAAAAAAGCACCTTTATCAATAGGTTTAGAGATAAAGTCATCCATTCCCACTTTCAAGCAAGCCTCACGGTCACCTTCCATGGCATCGGCGGTCATCGCAATAATGGTCACATCTGCCATCAGTTCTCCAGCCTCACCACGCCTAATTAGCTCAGTTGCCTTATAACCATCTAATACAGGCATTTGTCCATCCATTAACACCATATGTAACTGGTTTCTATGCTCAATATTGTTGAGAAAGGTAATCGCCTCCTGGCCATTATTGGCGGTATGAACTGTCACAGGTAACTCTTCTAATAATCCCTCAGCCACGATACGATTGATTTGGTTATCATCGACAACCAGTACAGTGTATTTTTTATCGTTAGTTGCGCTTGCAAGACTCGCATTAGCCAGTTTCTCATCTGATGGAGCAGTGTTAACATTAATCGTCTTTGTATATGCTTCAATAAGCTGCAGTGGCAATACGGGCGCAATCATGTGCTTACAAAGAGCATGTTCAGGTACAGCGACACCTAACTCATCTCGGTCCATTATTAATAGTAATGTGCCATTTTCAGCTTGGTAGCGCATTAACCACTGTTGGGTTTCATTGACCACTAAGTGATTATCAATAATCACAGCATCAGGATAAGAAGAGTTTGGTTGCTCAGCCAACGCTTGATGCGTGTTAATCCTTACCACTTCTGCAGCCCATGATTCGCAATGCTTTTGCATGATATTTGCGGTTAAGAGGTCGTCAATAAATATCAGCACCAACTTATTTTTAAATGGATTATTAATCGGCTTTAGACTGGTATCGCGATTATATTTAGCAAAAATATTAAAGGTGAATGTGCTTCCTTGCTCAGGCACACTACTCACTCCAATATCACCACCTAATAACGTCACCAATTGTTTAGAAATAGACAAGCCCAAACCGGTACCACCAAAGTCACGAGTTATCGAACCATTGGCTTGGATAAATGGCTTAAAAAGCTTTTTTTGCTGTACTTGAGAAATACCAATGCCATTATCAGTAACCGAAAACTCCACATTAATATTATCCGACTCATCTGCTCGTGTACTGACCTTAACAATGACATAGCCTTCGGATGAAAACTTAATCGCATTACCAATCAAATTCACTAATACTTGTTTGATTCGATAAGGGTCACTGATTAACTTACGGTGTGTTAGCTCGACACTATCAAGCAATAAAATAAGGCCTTTCTCTTCAGCCTTAATGGACATCATATTAATGACACCACATACATTTTCGAGTAAATCGAATCCGTCTAACTCGACTTGTAAATTACCGGATTCAATTTTTGACAGATCCAACAGATCATTAATCAATACCGTTAACGTCGCAATGCTATTTTTGGCCATCGCTAAATAACCCAGTTGCTTCTCTGATAGATACTCACGCTTAAGTAATTCAACCATTCCCCCGATCCCATTTAACGGTGTGCGGATCTCATGGCTAATATTGGCAACAAACTCACTTTTTAATTGGTTTGCAGAAATCGCCTCAGTTGTTGCCGCTTCTAACTCTTGCGTGCGCTGAATAACCTGCTGCTCCAATGACTCATTCATTTGAAGGATTTTAGTCTCACTTCTTCGCGAGTCTGTCACATCACGAATAATGGCTGAAATACTGTTAATTTTTTTATTATTCATCGTGATAACAGGCGACAAATTAACAGACAACGTTTGGCTTTGAGTACCTTGAGAAGGTGACTCTATTGTCACAACAGTATGCTCTTTAACATCAAAAACTGAATTGATTAAGGCTTTATCTAAGATTTTTTGCTCACCAATTTCATCAACAACGTCCAATAAATTAGTCTTTAGCGCTTCTTTTTCAGATAAACCAAATAAAAAGGTTGCAGACTCATTCCAACTCAAAATCATTCCATGGCGATCAATACTCACAATGGCATCAGAGGACCCTGCAACGATCGCTTGATACAACGACTGATTGTCATAGAGCCCCATTATTTTATTAAGGTATTTTTGATACGTCAGTACAACGGCCACCAGCACTAAAAAAATTACCAGCATCAGTAACATCATCATGTTACGTTGCTGTACCCATAACGCATCAACAGCTTGAGCGGGAAGTAAACCAATGACGGTTAATTGCCGCTCTTCTTGTGTGGATAAAGAAAAAGATTTACCGATAGCCCAGAATGATTGCTCCCCCAAGTTCACTTGTTGGATATCACCATCTATGGGTAAGGGAGCTTGCTGTGTTTGTGATTGCCATGTTGAATCAGGGATATTTAAATCAAAGCCAAAACTGATGATTGGATTAGGTGCGGTAATAAAGTGCCCACTCGAATTTAAAATGGCTAACTCAAACAATGAATGCTTAAAATCGCGTTGTAATTGATCTAATAAAAAGCTGGCATCAATGTTTACAATGACAAAGCCAAAAAAAACACCTTGACGATCAAATAATGGTTTCGCGACTCTAAATGTTGGCCAAATTGGTGTTTCAATTACCCCATACTCTCGATTTAAACTAATGTCTGAAAAATAATCTTCATCAGGCTTTAGGTAAGAAATTTCAGAAAAATAGTCACTCGTGCCCTTCTCTTGTAACAAGCCATCAGGTACTACAACAATCTTGTCGTTACGGCGTTCTACCCTGACAATCTCGCGACCATTATTTAAACGACTAATAAAGCGAATTTGACGTACTTCTGGATTGGTTTTAATAAAGGCACTGAACATGTCTTGCAGTCGCCCCTGCCATTGCAGATAAGTTGTGGCATCAATAGGATCAAGGCCATTATTTTGCAGCGCACGGCTTAGGCCATTAACAGAAGGAGTGGCATGTAAAAACAACACTTTATTGGCGTAACCCGTAAAAACCTTATTCATTTCTTGTGCCGCAGTGTCGCTCAATTGCACTAAGGTTTTTTTATTACTCTCAATAATATTTTGTTTGGCAAAACTAGAATAAACCAAGAAAAACAGTAAGCAGCAACATCCAATGGCAAAATAACCTAAATAAGACAAGGTATTATATCTGGCCTTATTATCACTAATAAACCATTGGTTAATCATATTTACCCTTAAACTCAATTAACCTTATGCTGTAAAATAAAGTCATTAAAATCGTTAGCACTGAGCGGTCGGCTAAACAAATACCCTTGTCCCATTAAACAATCGAGCTCAAGCAATGCTTGACGCTGTGCTTCAGTTTCAACACCTTCGGCAATCAGCGATAAGCCCATAGATTGGCCAAGGGAAATAATAGTTTTGACGATTTCATAATCATGCTTGTTATTTAGCATATCCTTAACAAAGGACATGTCAATTTTCATCACATCGACATTAAACTTTTTCAAATAAGCCAAACTAGAATAACCAGTACCAAAATCATCTATCGCAATTTTTATTCCTAACGACTTTAGCTGATACAGCCTAGTTTGCATTTCAGCCGCATCGATCATCAACGCTGTTTCAGTGATTTCTAATTCAAGTAACTCTGCAGGCAATTGGTAATCATGAAGCGCTTTCTCAATAATGTTAGCAAAATGAGGGTCTGCAAATTGTGCCACAGCAACATTGACCGAAATAGGAATATTAAATCCCTTATCCAGCCAAGACTTTGCTTCTGCACATGCTTTGTATAACACCTGTTTACCCAGTCTGATGATTAAACCGGATTCTTCAGCTAAAGGAATAAACTCATTCGGTGAGATAAAGACGCCTTCACTATCAACGAGCCTGACAAGTGCCTCAGCACCTACAATTTCATTGGTGGCTAAATTTATTTTGGGCTGGTAATGCACAAATAACTCATCATGACTAATGGCATTGCGCAAACACGTTTCCAGTTGATGGCGCTCACGTATTGAACTTTCCAAGTCATGAGAAAAAAAGCTAAAGCGATTACGCCCTTCTTGCTTAGCACGATACATCGCCACATCGGCATGACGCATCAATTCTTCAGCATCTTTAGCATCGTTAGGAAAAACACTAATCCCGACACTGATCGATACACTAAATTTTTGGCCCGCTAAAATAAATGGCTCATGCATTGCTTCAACCAATTTCGCCGCAAGCACCGATGATGCTTCAACAGAATGTGCGTCACTCATTAAAATAACAAACTCATCGCCCCCCAACCTAGCTAAGGTGTATGACGGTGGAATTAATGAACGAAGCCGCTGGGCCATTAAACAAATCATTTCATCGCCAAGTTGATGCCCAAGCGAATCATTTAAATATTTAAAATGGTCAATATCCACCAATAGCGCCGCAGCCTTATTGCCAAATGACTCAGCCGCTGAACAGGCAACACTTAATCGGTCTTGTAATAAAATACGGTTAGGCAAATCCGTCAATTGGTCATGATTTGCAAGGTGGCTCATTTTCATCGCCATAGCCATCGCTTCACTGACATCATGAAACACCATAATGGCACCAATGACTTCGCCATTTTCATTACGAATAGGTGCAGCCGAATCTTCAACAGCAAAAACTTGTCCGCCTCGAGCCGTTAATTGGCTATTTAACGCCATTGCAACAATACGCTGCTCCCTTAATGCAATATACAAAGGGTTGAGAAGCGTATGACGCGTATTAGAGTCACGTAATTGCATAACACTTTCAATTTTTTGATGCAAAGCATCTTTAATCCGCCAGCCCGTCATGCGCTCAGCAATGGGGTTCATAAAGGTGATTAACCCTCTGGTATCCGTTGCAATTACCGCATCGCCAATTGAGTTAAGCGTGACTCTTAGGCGTTCTTTTTCAGAATACAAAGCCTGTTTAGCATGCTTAACCTCCGACACATCCACAACCGTGACTAAGTAACCATCAACACCTGCCGATGATTTCATTTTTGACTGAAAGACTTCGTAAAAGCTCATACCAAGCTGATTTTTGACCGTGACGATATATTTCAACGGTTCAGAAGTGGTTTGTTTTTGATGTCTAAGTACGGCGGAGCTTAACTCTGCAGGAAAGATAGTCGAAATATGCTGACCATCAATATGACCGACCAATGTATCAAACCAAATCCCAGAGTAATCATTACTGAATAAATTGTTGCCTGAAGAATCCCAATACGTAATCAACATCGGCACTTGATTCACTAATTGCTGTAGTTCTTCTTTCGCTTTAACAATAAGATGATTTTGCTGCCTGAATTTAAGTTGCGTATGCACACGCAAACAACAAATAGAAGCATTAAATGGTTTGGTAATAAAATCCACACCACCACTTTCGAGTGCCAAACGTTCAAACTCAGGTTCGGTATGACCTGTAATAAAAATAATGGGGATATCACTATAGCGAGGATCAGCTTTAAGGGCTCGGCAGACTTGCCAGCCATCCATATCGGGCATTTCGATATCAAGCAAAATAACGTCTGGTTTAATTTTATCGACTAACGCTAATGCATTACTGCCTGATTCTGAAAAATATATATTGCCAAGAGGAGATAAAATATCTTCTAAAACAAATATATTTTGAATATCATCGTCAATAATCAATATACGATAAACGGTATTAGTTAAACCCGATAACAACATGATACGCTAACTCCATTTTCTTAAAAAACATCCATTTACACTGAATATTTGTCGCGGACTTTTTCACTTTACTGATTTTTACATTGTATGAATCAGTAAAAAACAGTTAGGTTAACTAAGTTTAGCTGTGTAAACACTTTTTTTATAGCGAAAGTTCATTACAGGTAGCAGAATGCTTAATCGTTTAACAAAACATGCACAAACCAAAAACTATAAATGGGCAAACTTTACGTCAATAATACTGTTATTAACAGGATTATTCGTCGCAGTAACTCTTAAGGAAAATATTGAGATACAGAATGACGCACTGATTAAGTCCAATTTAACCCAGCAAAGTAATCAGTTTAGTCTGGAGGTTAAAGACCGTATTCAAAAATTTGAATACGGTTTACAAGGATTAAGAGGCGCCATCAATACCACTGGTTTTGAGCATTTTAATTATCAGCAAAATTTAGCTTACTTTCAAAGCCGAGATTATCCAAGAGAGTTTCCAGGTGCACGTGGTTTTGGCGTGATCAGTGTTACGCCAAAGAATCAGTTAAACATATTTTTGCAACAGGCAAATCAAGATCGTCAGCCCCCCTTTAGCCTAAAACAACTTAATGCCCACCAAGATCCGCTTTTTATTGTTAAATACATTGAACCAGAACAACCTAACATTGAATCTTTAGGGTTAGATATTGGTTCAGAGCCTAATCGTCGCAGAGCGGCATTGTCTTCGGCGGTGGCCAATGCAGCAGTACTGACAGCGCCAATAACCCTAGTGCAAGCAGACAGTAAAATAAATCATGGATTTCTGTTATTACTGCCCATATACGATACCCGAAACATGGCTAATGTTACGCCAACAGAATTACTCGGCTGGGTTTATGCACCGCTGCTCATTAATGACATTTTAAAAACAATAACCGATCAACAAAGCAATCTTAACCTGACTATTAATGACATCAGCACCACTGAGCATGTGCCTTTTTTCACCTCAAATACCCACAACAGTAATAATGAGCAACGCTTATTTGAAAAAAAACACACTGTTGAAAAAATCATTGAAGTTTATGGGCGCCAATGGGCGGTTCAGCTGACACCATCAAAACAATGGTTTTCAACGTTGCATTTACCTAACCCACAGCAAGTCTTTTTTATCACCCTCAGCGTCACGGTATTACTCATTATTGTTTTACACATGTTTTTACGCTACATCACACGAAGTATGGATAGCGTAAGACAAAAAATATCCTTGTCTTCGTTTATAGAAAACTCATCAGAATGTTTAATCGGTGTAGACAGTGCATTTACTATTCTTAACTGGAATCAATCTGCTGAAACAATTTTTAACCTGCAAAAAACGGTGTCAGAAAAGCAGCCTATCATTAACTACTTAAATGATGGTATTACGACCGATGCTCTGATTGCCTATTTTAAAAAAGTCGCTCGAGGTGAGCGAGTCAGTAAAATAGAATTTTCTCATCAAGCGCTTGGCGACACTGAGGCGCGCTCACTGGTATTAACGATTACGCCATTACTAAAAGACAATCTGTTTTTAGGTGCCAGCTTTACCATTAACGACATATCTGATTTCAAAGCGCTACAAACTCAATTACAGCAACACAATATTGAGCTTAAAACCAAAGTCGATGAAAATACCATCGAAATCGAACAGGCGAACTTATTTCAACAAAATATTCTCAATAGCAGCAAAGTCGTTGTGATTGCGACCGACCCGACAGGGGTCATTACCTTTTTCAGCAAGGGTGCGGAGCAACAATTGCGCTATAACACAGATGAAATACTGGGTAAAAACGTAACAAAATTAATGACCGAGGTAGTCCCCAATAATAACGACTTAGTGTTAAACACTGAAAAAACGAGTCTTACACAGCCGATTAACTGTAAAAATAAAGATCTATTCAACTATATAGAGCAACAATTACAGCTGCAGCAACACCCTTCTTTTACGTGCCGATTAAAGCAAAAATACGGCGACTATAAACAGGTAAGCTTACACGTTTCAGCGATGAAAGAGCGTAACTTAGGCAGGACAAGGTATGTTTTTGTGGTAGAAGATTTAACCGAAAAAAATGCCTTACAAAAACAACTCAACTTAACCACGGCAGCAGTTGAATATTCTCACAACATTTTGCTTTGGTTAACCTCGGATGGGGTCATTGTCCGCAGTAATCCATATGCCAATAACGCATTAGGATATAGCGCTAACGATATGAGTAATAAACATATCAACAACTTACTGGCTTCTTATACAGAGCAATCATGGATAGACACTAAACTTAAACTGTTACACAGTCAGCCCCATGGTTTCAAATGTCAACTCGTTACTGCGCAAAAAGAGATTCTACCCGTCAACATATCTGCGGGATTAATAAACAGTGATAATACCGAATACATTTTTATTGAAGCTCAACAACTGACAAGCCGTGAGCAAATAAACCGTTCACTAGGGTTGCTCAGTAGCCCAAAATTAAGCACGACACCAAGAATATCAGCAACAACAGATACACAGTCAAACTTAAAAATAATGGCTGCCTCTCAGTTAAGACACAAAAAAAACGTTGTAACAAAAAAGCTTAGCGCTTCCAAAGCCACCCTGACACCTCAAACCGAAGGTGCACCAAAGAATAAAACAGCAGCACAGGCTAATACGCTTGAAACATTTTGCGACAAACACCATATCGACTTTGCTAAAGCCCTAACTCGTCTTAGCGATAACAAAATAATCTATATTAAAGCGTTGGAGCTATTGATTAATGACCTGAATGAATACGCAGCAATAGAGACACTAAAAACGAAAGATGTTCCTGGACTAAAATTGATGTTTCATACGTTAAAAAGCGCTGCGGCCACCTTAGGTTTTAATACGCTTGCCCAGTTTGCTAATCAACAAGAAAACATAATCAAAGCAGACACAATATTGAATAAAGACGTGATGATTGAGCAGTTGACTCAACAAACAAATTCAGTGCTTCCTATTGCCCATAATTTATTGCAACTATTACAAAACAAATTGCCGCCAAAAGAACCCATATTACAGACAGGTTACGCCCCCAAAGTGACCGACGAATGCTTAGCGACATTTCAAATACTAAGTGAGGAAGTCCATACCTTTAACATGAATGCATCAAACACCTTAGCCAAGGTCTCAGCAACATTAAATGCCATCGCACCTGAACAATATTTGGCGCTAGAGTCTGAAATAAAAATATTAAATTTTCATCAAGCTGAAATCATTCTCAAGGCACTTCACCCTCTATTACTTGAGCACATGAATCGCTGAGTTAAAATCATTACAACAAGCTTGCCAAAAAAACATTGACGAAAAAAAACTCTCGACATTTTAATTAATACTTTTGATTTACATTTGGAGTATAAAGTACTGATAAAGTAAAAATATTGACAATATTTATCTCAAATTTATATACACTCACTACACTTAACCTACCGTCCACCTACAAACAGTATTTAATGACAACACCGCTTGCTAAGTTTATATACATATTATTTATGCTAAGCATAATAGCCTGCTTAACCAGTTGCGAGCCTTCAAACAATGCATTCGCATCTAAAGCATTGCGAAAGCCTATCAAAATAGCCGTATCAAACACCCCTTTATCGGCGCCATTATTTATTGCACAGCAACAAGGATATTTTGAACAAAATAATTTAAACGTTGAATTAGTCATCATTGAGGGCGGAGTAGAATGCTTTAATGCCATGATTAATCATGAGGTAGACTTTGCAACCTCGTCAGAAACCGTTGTGATGTTTAATAGCTTTAAACGCACCGATTTTTCGGTGTTGGCGAGCTTTGTTGAAACAGATAATGACGTCAAGTTACTGAGCCTTAATCCGCAGAAATATAAGCACCTCAATAATTTAGCTAATGCTCGAATTGGAATTATCAAAGGCAGCGCCAGTGAGTTTTTTTTAGATAGCTTGTTAATTATGTACAATAAAACTCAGCAGCCAATTCAGCGAGTCTATTTAAATTCTGACCAACTTTTACCCGCCCTGTTAAATGACAAAGTGGATATCATTTCAGCGTGGGAGCCACTGAGTTATTTGCTCTCTAAACAAATGTCTCACTCACCCGAAATCATTAACAGTCGTGGTTTATACCATTTATCATTTAATCTGATTGGCCTAAAAGATTCTCCTATTAAACAAGACCAAAAACTGGCGCTACTCAAAGCCATTAATGAATCCACGGAGTTTATTCAACAACACCCAAAACAAGCACAACAAGTTATCAGCCAAACACTCGAAATAGACGCCCAACAATTAAAATACTCGTGGAGCGACTACACTTTTAGACTGTCACTGAGTAATGCACTATTTTCCAAAATTCAAACCCAAAGCCAGTGGGCAATTGACAATCAATTAGTTCCACGAGAAAACCGTGTCGATTTTAGACTCATATTTGATAGACAACTTCTTGAAACCTATACATCACAAGAGGCGGGCTGGTAAATCATGATGCTATCTAAGCGCCTTAAACTCACCGCGACGCTCTGCTCAATACTGACTTTTGTTGTCGGACTATCGCTAGTGCAGGTGCATAATTATCAGCAACAAATATATCGACAGCTTAATTATTCCATGAAGCTGCAACTCATTATTGACAGTTTACGAAGTCAACTTTGGTTGTATCAAGAATACACTGATGAACAAGGATTAACTGAACTGAATAATCGACAGGCTGAATTAGCAGCAGCGTTGTCGCAAAACATTGATTGGGATCAACAACAAAAGCTCATTATCCAAAATATTAATCGGCTTAATACCAATGTGAGAACCTTAATTAATACCCAAAATAACTATCATAATCCACAAGCGGTTCAGCCAATCACATTAGCTGCCGAACGTTTATTTAAAGCAAAGTACAGCATGGTCATTGAAGAGATGACCGAAGAAATGTTCCGTTTACACCAATTATCAGTCACTCAAGCCAAAACTAAACAACAAACCCTTTTATGGTTAGTCGGCGTCATATTACTCATACTCGCAATATTAGTCACAGCATGGTCATTTATGACCTTAACCCGTTTCAAAAAAGGTCTCGCTTCGTTAAATAGTGGTATGGAAGCGCTCGCTTCAGGTGATTTAACCAGTCGAATTGTGTTTAACGATGCAGATGAACTGTCTGCGCTAGCACATAATTTTAACTTGATGAAACAATCTCTTACTCAAATTACCGTTAAAAAGGATAGCCTTAAACAAGAGGTTGATCGGCAAACCTATAAACTCATTGAGCAACAAGAACGATTGATTTTTTTGGCTGAGCATGATGAATTAACTGGTATTTTTAATCGGCGCGCCTTTATTAAAAAAATCGACAATGCCATCGCCAGAGATTTACGTTCTGATGATCAAGCCGCGCTATTGTTTATCGATCTCAATAAATTTAAACAAATTAATGACACCTTAGGACACAGTATTGGTGATGAAGTCATTGTCACCATTGCCCAGCGCTTAATAAAAAGCCTCAGATCAACAGATATAGCCGGCAGGCTCGGAGGTGATGAATTTGTAGTATGGCTCGATTTAATCACTGAACCGATAAATATTGATCAAAAAATTGAGCAACTATTAAATACAATAAAAAAACCAATCAAGATTGCAGATCACACACTAGAAGTAGGTGCAAGCATTGGTATTAGCATATTGCCAAAGAATGGACTCAGTAGCCGTGAACTCATTAGCGCTGCAGACACGGCAATGTATCAAGCAAAAGCAGCTAATCACCTCGACTATTGCTACTACGCAGGCGATCACGGAGTCACGATTTTAGCCACTTCGTAAGTTTGCGTAGTCCAATCAAAATAATACTCAACCCCTTGCCACTCATAAACAGTACCATTGGCAGTTTGAATCGCTTTAGCGTTTTCAGGTAAACGGCTCAAGCCACTGCTCACTTCAGTGTGTGTTGTGGTGTATAGTGGCGTAGCCTTGAGCGTAGCAGGCGGCTCAACCGAGCGATAGTGGGTGCTGGGTGCCAAGCTTACTGCATTGTATGGGTAACCCCCCCGATAATGGTTGATACCCCAGCTATAATTCAAGTGGCTATTCATACCATTATGCCAACTAATACCAACACTTGGGCCCCAGCCATAGTTGTTCCAACCCACCCCCCAACGCCAAGGATCGTATCGCATATGGGACTGATACTTAGGCCGATGATGCTGCCCTCCCGTTGGGTGAGACTCACGATTAAGCCGCTCATCATTCAGTGGTGCTTTAGCCTGAGCAGGTAAAATACTACAGACACACAAACAAGCACTAACTAGAGCGGTACTCAGTAATACTCGGGAATTGTTTATGCGCATAACTCACCTCTCACAAGCTCATCGATATAAGTTATTTTACGCTAAGTCTCGACAAAGTCGATATGCACCATTTTGCTTAACCCTATATTAGAAAAATGCTATAGTGCGCGCCATATTGGATTTGATATTCAGGCGGTAACCATGAGTTTTAAGGATTTACGCAGCTTCATCGAGCATTTAGAAGCCAATGGTGAGCTCAAACGTATTAGTCACCCTGTTGACCCTTATTTAGAAATGACTGAAATTGCTGATCGTGTTTTACGATCGGGCGGTCCCGCGCTGTTATTCGAAAATCCAACCAATCACACCATGCCTGTATTGGCTAACCTATTTGGTACCCCAAAACGTGTTGCGATGGCATTAGGCAAAGACGACCCCATTGCACTGCGTGAAGTCGGTGAGTTATTAGCTTTTTTAAAAGAGCCTGAACCACCAAGTGGCTTTAAAGATGCTATTGCGAAAATCCCAATGTTTAAGCAAGCATTAAATATGCCGCCTAAAACAGTGCGGAATCCGCCTTGTCAGCAGGTAGTTAAAACAGGAGATGAGGTTGATCTCACCGCCTTACCTATCCAACACTGTTGGCCAGGAGATGTTGCGCCACTCGTCACCTGGGGATTAACCATCACCAAAGGCCCACGACAAAAACGCCAAAATTTAGGTATTTATCGTCAACAATTATTGGGTAAAAACAAACTCATTATGCGCTGGTTAGATCACCGTGGCGGCGCGTTAGACTTTAAAGACTTTAAACAACAACACCCCGGCGAGCGTTATCCTGTGGTAGTGGCATTAGGCAGTGATCCTGTCACTATTTTAGGCGCTGTAACACCTGTACCAGATTCCATGAGCGAATACGCTTTTGCCGGTTTACTGCGCGGCGAGCGCACCGAAGTCTGTAAAGCCATTAGCTGTGATTTAGAAGTCCCCGCCACCAGCGAAATCATTTTAGAAGGTTATATCGACCCGGATGAAACCGCAGAAGAAGGCCCATATGGCGATCACACAGGGTATTACAATGAAACCGACTCATTCCCAGTATTTACGGTAACCCATATCACTCATCGTAAAGATGCGATTTATCATAGTACCTACACCGGCCGTCCACCTGATGAGCCCGCCATGTTGGGTGTCGCATTAAATGAAGTGTTTGTACCGATTTTACGTAAGCAATATCCAGAAATTATTGATTTTTATTTACCGCCAGAAGGCTGCTCATATCGCATGGCCGTCATCTCAATCCGCAAGCAATATCCAGGGCATGCAAAACGGGTAATGATGGGCGCGTGGTCTTTCTTACGCCAATTTATGTACACTAAGTTTATTGTCATCGTTGATGAAGATGTCAATTGCCGTGACTGGCAAGATGTCATTTGGGCCATTACTACCCGCATGGACCCAACCCGCGATACCATGTTGGTTGATAATACTCCAATTGATTATCTCGACTTTGCCTCACCAGTGGCGGGGTTAGGTTCAAAGATGGGCTTAGATGCAACCAATAAATGGCCCGGTGAAACCACCCGCGAATGGGGTACCCCCATAGTAATGGACCCAGAAGTGAAGCAAAAAGTGGATCAAATGTGGGATGATCTCGGCATAGATGACATACCGACGTTGTAGCCAAAGTGATCCCCTGTGAGGTTGATTGGCTATAATGACGTGATTAAAAATATTTAAAAAGGGCTTAAAGGACGTTAGATGAAAACCATTCGTTGTCAGATTGAAAAAGTCACCCCGTTTAATGACGCGGTTTACCAAGTGTTGCTAAAACCAGAAACCGCCTTTGACTTTAAGGCTGGCCAATACTTGAGTGTGGTCATGGGTGAAAAAGACAAACGTCCTTTTTCTATTGCCTCTGCACCTAATGCTGAATTAATAGAATTACATATTGGCGCTGCAGTAAGCGAAAGCTACCCAATGCAAGTAGTAGAGCGCCTAAAAACTGCTACTTATATCGACATTGAAGCCCCTGCTGGTGATGCATTTTTACGTAGCGACAGCCACAGACCACGCATTTTAATTGCCGGCGGCACAGGTTTCTCGTACATCAAAAGTATTGTAGAGCAGCAAATTGCTAATGGTGAAACCGTCAACACCAAGTTTTATTGGGGTTGCCGCAATGAAGATGCCATGTACTATCAAGAAATTGCCCGTAAATGGCATACAGAAAACGAATGGCTAGAGTTTATCCCAACCATCGAAGAGTTCAGCGACACCTGGCAAGGCAAACAAGCCAACCTACTGGAACAAATTAAGCATGATTTTATCAGCTTAAATGGTTACGACATATACATCGCGGGCCGTTTTGACATGGTTGGCGCTGCACGAGAGCTGTTCCGCGAACTTGGGGTTGAAGAAGCTCACTTATATGGTGATGCCTTCGCATTTATTAAGTAAGTATTGAGCGCCTATTACTGCTCATTACGCCCACAAAAACCGGCAACCTTGTCGGTTTTTTTATCGCATTCAATTTATCATTTTTAGACATTTTGACGATTAAGGTAGACCGATGAAACTCAGCCAATTAAGCCAACCTATTTTTGACCACCTATATCGAGACATTTTTGAGTTTCGCAGCACCTTTGATTTACCGGTGAACGATTCAACAAGCCTAGATGACCAGGCTGACACCCTGCACACCTCTTTAATTATTGAAGAAATGACCGAGTTGGCAGAAGCGGATTCGCGTATTGAACAAGCCGATGCCATCGTAGACTCAGTGTATGTATTAATGGGCCGTTTAGTACACCTAGGCGCTTCTCAAGTGAGCGATCGCATCGAGATAAGCTATCTTATCGATTTACTATTGAACGTGGCTAAAAACCGCAAAATAGACTTCATAAAATGTTGGGATGAAGTCCACTCAAGTAATATGAGTAAGGTTTGCCGCACTGAGCAAGAGCTCAATGAAACCATCGCCCATTACGCCCAACAAGGTGTTGAGATTGTTGGCAGTAAAAAAGGCGAGTTTATCATCGCTAAGTGCGCTAAAGATGTCGATATGGGGGGGAAAGTGGTTCGTCAGGGCAAAGTGTTAAAGTCGGTTTATTACCGCCCAGCAGACTTGACGAGCTTAGTGCAAAATTAATAGCACTTATTTAGCCCATAAAAAAATGCGCTTAATATGCGCATTTTTTATGAGTTTTATGCCGTTTCCAATAATCTAGCGTTATTGAGTGTATTAATTAACTGCTGCGGCTCATCAACACTCAAATGTATCACTGTCATCGGTTCGGGTAACTGCCCCATACCGCCATGGTAAATAACCGGGCGATTTAGCTTAATAGTAACGTTACTTTGCCCGCCACCAATGCTTATCGTCTCAGAATCCTCCTGATGTATTTCGGCTAACGGCTGATTTGTGACATCGGCAATATCAGTAAGATTAATCACCATAAAGCCCCATAAAGAATTGTTAATCACCAAGTTATCTCTCATTAAATACAACGAGTAATAACGTGACAACCTATGATTAGCTACCATAGACATTAAGGTATAGCCGATAATGCTCGAGACAATAATCGCCACCCACTCGCTCCACGACACCAATAAAAAATAACTGCTACAAGATGCAACTATGCAACCGGTTAACATCAACCACACATGCCAGCGCGCGGCACTCTTAAGGTTAATGTTGGCAATGGCAGGCGGATGATTGCGTGAAAACCACGGAATAGCATAAAACCAGTTTGTCGCTTCGCTCGCCATAATCAGCGCAATCGTTAAACTTTTATCATCGCCTTCACGGTAGGTTTCAACCGCGCCCACTCGAGGGTCACCTTTCAGTTTACGCACCTTAAACAAACCGCGTACCACGCTCACAACTAAATACAATTCAATGATGAGTAACACGGCTATGATGGGATAGCGTAACCAGGCAATAAACTCAAAATAGTGCGCCACTTCAGCAGGAAAACTTAACCGAGCAACTAGGCTGCTTAAACTCAAAATAATAATTAACTTCCACAGTTTTTGAGCACCCTTTTTAATAATGCAATACCAATAACTCAATGGCAGTAATACAAAATACAATGCAGAAATAAGGTACAAAGCTCGTTTGTCAGCATCGCTAGCTAACGTCTCTGGCGTCCAGTGAACACCTATCACGAAACTGATTACCATTAAGGCTAAAAATACTAACCGGTACTTTATTGTTGCTCTCATTCAATACTCATCCTTGGGCGATTTCAATCACATTAATACCGTGTTCTAAGTCACCTTAACTCAGGTTAGGTATTGATATTGTGGCAATATAAATTTAAACAAGTTGTTAACATAACAATAAACGTCAGCATTAACGAGAAGACTTCAAACTAAGTTGTTACAGGAAATAACCGATACGTATGAGTTCACTTTAACTAGCTTGAGCTAATCCGCGCGTTTAAATAACCACGATAAACCATGGATAGCTGTTGTTGGAAATGCCATTGAATGATCCGCTTCAGGGATCACCAATAATTTTAATTGTAATGCGCCCGTTTGAGCAGAAGGGTGAGATTGAAGGATTTGATAAAATGTTTGCGCGTCGGCCACCATTTGATGGTTATCGACTGTGTACGGAGGCCTTTCTAATTCGCCAATACCAATAAAGACTTTAGCGGATATCGCGGGAGTTTGGCTAAAGTCTTGAATAAAGCGTTGCAACAAGTGCTTGTTGTCAAACCACAGCGAAGGGCTGCCCAGCACATAATTAGTAAATAATGTCGGTTGCTCCAGTAACACATATGCACCAAATAACCCGCCGAGCGAATTTCCCATCAAGGTATTTTGCTGGGTATCAACCCGATATTGGTGTTCAACAAAAGGCATTACAGTGTCGCGAATAAAGTGAAGATGTCGATTTGCCTCACCCGTGTTGAGCTTCCAACTCGGATCATGGCTTGGGGTGTAATCCCTAATACGACTAGACGCTCCTTTACTGCCCTTTTGGTAACCAATAGCCACCAAAATCGCCTGATGCATCACATTGCTGTTCATTGGAAATCGCGTCGCACCAGATACCACTTGCAAACTGTACATGGAGTCAGTCATGTAAATAACCGGATAATAGTGAGTGCTATTTTGTTGATAATCTTTAGGTAATTTGACCATCACTGGGTAATCACGGCTAGCATCTTTAAGCATAAACTGCTGGGTACGAGGAATACTCACTGCCGTTGAGGAAGCATAAGCATCAGCCCATTGACTCGCACTTTTTGATTGTGTGTTGTGGCTGTTTTCAGCACTGACAACTGAACTATAAAGTGATAAATAACCACAACACAACAAGCCAACTAAGCGGTATACCCTATTCATCATGCTCAAGCATCCATGCCAATATCAGTAACAAGGCTAAACAAGGTAATCTAACGACAATGCGATAAACAGTATCATCCCAGCCCAATTGTTATTTAAAAAAGCCTTAAAGCAAAGTGCACGATCACGGCGGTAAATTAACCCTTGCTGGTATACTGCAAAGCCAATAAAACTCGCAATACCTAAAGCGTAAATCACACCACGCCCGGCCATCACCCCTGCCATCACAAAACAACCTAAAGCCGCGAATTGAAATAAACCAATAATCTGCCGATCAAAGCGGCCAAATAAAATGGCAGTAGACTTAATCCCCACCTTTAAATCATCGTCACGGTCGACCATCGCATACATGGTGTCGTACGCTACAGTCCAGCACCAATTAGCCATAAACAACCACCAGGCTTCAACCGGCACTTCGCCTAGTTGCGCGGCATAAGCCATCGGAATTGACCAACTCCATACAATGCCCAAAAACATTTGCGGCATATTGGTTACCCGCTTCATAAACGGGTACATGACGGTCAAAATAATGCCCACCACCGATAACTGCACCACCAGCATATTAAGCCAAAGCACCAAACTAAATGCAGCCAAACCAAGCACAACAAATAGGCTTAATGCCTCTTTGGTGCTCACCTCTCCTGACACAAGAGGGCGCATATTGGTACGCTCAACATGGGCATCTAAATTGCGGTCAGCATAATCATTAATAATGCAGCCATTGGCGCGCATGATCACCACACCAATAATAAAGATAATCAACACTTTAGTATCAGGCATACCTTGTGCGGCCAACACCAACGCCATTAAACATGGCCAGAACAAAAGTAGTGTACCAATAGGTCGATCAATGCGCATTAAGCGAGCATAAGCCCGTAATTTGTCAGGTAATGACATTGATGTTGTCTCTCCGTGATATTGCACACTCACTCCTTAACAGCGTTCTAACTTAGCCAGTGACACTAACAACCATTTACTGCCAAAATCACTAAAATTAACTTGTACTCGAGCTTTTTCACCAGCCCCTTCAAAATTAGTTACAACCCCTTCGCCAAACTTAAAGTGTTTCACTTTTGAACCCACTTTGTAACCCGTTGAGTTTATCCCACTTGGCGCATGAGAAGCACTGCTTGAACGCGCAGGGAAACGTTGGCTTATCGATGGAGCAACCTGGGCACGCAAGCGAATTTGCTCCACGTACTTTTCTGGGATTTCATTTATAAAACGTGACGGGCTCGCGTAATCTTCACGGCCATAAATACGCCTAGATTCAGCATAACTAATGTAAAGTTTCTGCATTGCGCGGGTCATACCGACATAACAAAGACGACGTTCTTCATCTAAGCGGTCACCTTCATCAAGGGCCATTTTACTCGGAAAAATCCCTTCTTCCACACCGGCCATAAACACCATAGGGAACTCAAGACCTTTGGCCGAATGCAATGTCATTAGCTGTACGGCATCGGTAAAAGCATCTGCTTGACCTTCGCCAGCCTCTAACGCCGCGTGCGACAAGAAGGCATTTAACTCCCCCATATCTTCAAGCTCTTCTGGCATTTCAAAACTGCGCGCTGCTGTGACTAATTCATTTAAGTTTTCAATCCGCGCCTGGGCTTTTTCGCCTTTTTCAGCTTCATACATAGCTCGCAAGCCAGAGCGTTCAATCACGCTATCGGCCATGCGATACAGCAACATATCGGCAGTGTCGGTGCGCATTGAAATAATGAGCTCTAAAAAACTATTCACGGCATTAGCGGCTCGGCCAGCAAGGACTTTTTCTGCTAACAAGCGCACACTGGCTTGCCATAGGGTTAACTGATTTTGTCTAGCGGTTGAGCGCACAATGTCTAGGGTACGATCGCCAATGCCACGAGCTGGCGTGTTAACCACGCGCTCGAATGCGGCATCATCATCTTTGTTATTAATAAGACGCATGTACCCCATGGCATCTTTGATTTCTTGACGCTCGAAGAAGCGAAGGCCACCGTATATACGATAAGCTAATCCTTTATGTAAGAAGGCTTCTTCCAACACACGAGACTGTGCATTTGAGCGGTACAAAATCGCACATTCGCTTAAACTGCCACCTTTTTCTTGCCAGTCGCTAATACGACCAACAATAAATTTAGCTTCATCCATTTCATTAAACGCGCAATAGACTGAAATGGGTTCGCCATCTTTATCTTCGGTCCAAAGCTCTTTGCCTAAACGGTCTGGGTTGTTGGCAATTAATGAGTTAGACGCATTAAGAATATTGGCACTTGAACGATAATTTTGCTCTAGACGGATTGTCGAGGCACCGGGAAAGTCTTTTAAAAAGCGGTGCAAGTTTTCAATTTGTGCACCACGCCAGCCGTAAATGGATTGGTCATCATCACCCACAATCATCACATTGGCGCTATTGCCGGCTAAGACGCGGATCCACGCATATTGAATCGCGTTAGTGTCTTGAAACTCGTCCACCAAAATATGGCGAAAACGCTCTTGATAATGGGCCAACAAATGCGGTTTATTAAGCCATAACTCATGAGCACGCAATAAAATTTCGGCAAAATCGACCAAACCTGCACGGTCGCATGACTCTTGATAAACCTTATAAATGTTTAATAAATTTTGCTCAATCGGAAAGCCACCTGCATCAATATGCTTAGGGCGTAAACCTTGGTCTTTTTTACCGTTAATGTAGCCTTGAGCCTGACGTGGGGGATATTGCTTTTCGTCTAAATTAAGGCTTTTTAAGATACGTTTTAATAAACGTAACTGGTCATCTGAATCAATAATCTGGAAGCTTTGCGGTAAATTTGCGTCTTGATAATGAGTGCGTAATAACCGGTGAGCGAGGCCATGGAAAGTGCCTATCCACATCCGCCCCATGTTAGTACCAACCACTTTTTCAACACGTTCACGCATTTCTGCAGCAGCTTTATTGGTAAAAGTCACGGCTAAAATAGAATATGGACTTTGTTGTTCCACTTGCATTAACCACGCAATACGATGGGTTAACACACGGGTTTTGCCACTGCCGGCCCCCGCTAACACCAACATATTTGAAAGTGGCGCGCCGACTGCCTCACGCTGCTTGTCGTTTAGGCCGTCTAATAATGATGATACGTCCATTCTTCCTCCCAGAAATCTGCGAGGCATTATATATCATTTAGCCCATAAATGGCGTGCAATAGTTTGCCTATTTGCGCAATGACGGGGCTGATACATCGATAACAAAATCATTATTAACCACCACAAACATGGCACTAAATTGACAATGGCAGACACCAAAATTACTATACAAATGAATATACCGATTTAGGCAGACACATTGAACATCAAAGATTTAGAGCTGTTTATTGCCGTGGCAAAATTAGGCAGCTTTTCTAAGGCGGCGAACGTGCTCAACACCCGCCGTGCACTTGTCAGCCGCCGTATTGCCGAACTAGAAAAGCAGCTCGGTGCCCCCTTGTTTACCCGCACGACCCGTGTAATGACATTAACTGCATCGGGGAAACGCTATTTAGCCCAAATCACGCCATTAGTGCATCAACTCAATCATGCTGGCGAGGTATTTAAACACAGACATGATGAGGTTCAAGGTAAGTTAACCGTTGGTTTACAGCCATTTGTTGACAAGTTAATCGACCGGCACATTGCCCACTTTATTCATACTTACCCGCAAGTACAATTAGAAATAATGATTGTGCCTGGGCATCATCAAGACATTAAACGCTTAAATTTAGATTGCATGATTAACACTGGCGATGTCAGTAAAGACAATATCAGTAAGCAAAAGCTCATGACATTTGAGCGAAAGATGTATGCCAGCAGCGTGTATTTAGAAAAATCATCCGTGATTGAAACCATTGATGATTTACACTATCACTCCTTACTGGGCTATCGCTCTGCCGAAGGCATATTAGAGCACCAATGGCAGTTTCAGCATGTGCAAATCAGTGCAAATTACAAAATTATATGCAGTGACTACAACTCCCTTTACCATTTCTGTTTAGGTGGTGCCGGCATTACTCTGTTGCCAAAAATCATTGCTGTTGATGCTGTCGAAAACCAACAATTAGTCAATGTATTACCAGAACTCAGCGCTGGTTTTACTGACATTAATATTCTTTACCCAAAAGAAAACCGCTTATCTGCCGTCGCTAAAGTGTTTACTGAGCACCTTACCGAAACCGTTAAATTAACTTAATTTGCACACATACACGGCTTAATCAAGAGCATAAAAACGGGCCAGCAATGCTGACCCGTTTATGTCTTTCGACTAACCTTTGATACCTATTTTTTATCGTCTTTTAGCCCAATACTGTCCATCCAATATTCAAAATTGACTAAATTGCCCGGTAACACAATGCGGCTGTCTTGTTTACTTAAGCCATCAAGTTGACGCATATATTGTTCGCCCAGCTGCATACGCAGTGCACTTTGCCCGCCTTCAGCTGATATCACCACGGCTAAACGCTCAATCGACTCAGAGGTGGCTTTAGCCAAAGTTAAAATCTCTTGCGCCTTACCTTCTGCTTCATTAATACGACGCTGCATTTCACCTTCTGAGCGGTTAATGGTTTCAGCCATCACACCTTCAGAGCGATTAATTTTACTTTGCTTGTCACCTTCACTTTTGGCCAATAATGCACGACGTTCACGTTCTGCGTTCACCTGCATTTCCATGGCATTTTTAACCGTTTCGGGCGGGGTAATATTTTTAATTTCATAACGGTGCACTCTCATGCCCCACATCGAACCGGCTTCATCGAGTACTTCAACGACTTTGGCTGAAATTAAATCACGCTCTTCAAAAGTACGGTCTAAATCTAACGTACCGATAACCGACCGCGTAGTGGTTTGAGCCAACTGAATCGCGGCGTAGCGGTAGTCGGTAATACCATAACTGGCTTTAACCGGATCGGTAACCGAAATATAAATCACCCCGTCGACTTCAACGTTAACCTCATCACTTGAAAAACATTCTTGTGGTGGTACGTCGATGGTTTCTTCTTTTAAATCATGAATGTAAGCGACTTTGTCTATAAACGGGATAAGTGCGTGAAATCCAGCGTCTAAAGTGCTGTGGTACTTACCTAAACGTTCAACAATATAAGCTGACTTAGTCGGTACAAGACGAATTGACTGAAACAACTTAAGCACAAAAATAGCAAAAATTGCGCCCCAAATAATCATGACAGCAAAGTCTGTATCTACTCCATTTATTGACATTAGCGTGCTCCTTTTGCTGATGGGCTACTCACCGCGTGAGTCACTTGCTCCATGCCTTCAAAAAAACCTTCCAGCTTGGCCATTTCAGCCGGGACAACTGACACTTGAGCCTCTGATAAAATCTTACCCACTTGACCTATAAATTGCTCTTTAAGCAACATATTCATCGCATCGTTACCACCATTTATCGCCAATGCCTTACAAATCATTTCCATGCCTTCAGCTTTCGCATTGGCCACGATTGAAATTTCCTGTCCGGTACCAATTGCCTCATTGATGCGACGTTGTTTTTGTCCCTCTGATAAATTAATCGCTTCTTGGCGCTCACCTTGCGACATATTTATCATCGCAGCTTTTTCAGCGTTAGCTAAGGTAATTTCAGCGCGCTTACTACGCTCTGCTTCCATCTGCTTTTCAAGGGTATGAATAACATGACGTGAAGGAGTAATATTTTTAATCTCGTAGCGTAATACTTTAATCCCCCATGGATCGGAGGCTTTGTCAATTTCACGCACAATTGACTCATTCAAACTGTCTCGCTCAGAGAAGGTTTGAGATAACGTCAGCTTACCGATTTCTGAACGCATGGTAGTTTGCGCGAGGTTAACGGCTGCGCGGCGATAATTTTCAATCCCGTAGCTGGCAAGCTTACCATCCATCACTTTGAGGTAAACCAAACCATCAACTTCAAGCTGGGTATTGTCTTTTGATATACAGCTTTGCGGCGGTACATCTAATACTTCTTCGCGCGTATCATGACGATAAGCAACCCGATCCACAAACGGCACTAAAAAGTGAAACCCTGGCTCTAATACAGTAAGAAACTTACCGAGACGCTCTATTACATGCACTTCGCGCATAGGCACAATCAGCATCAACTTGTATAAAATGAATAAAATAAATAAAAATGCGACGGTTAACACAAACATACTCACTCCTTATTAAAATGTGGTTTACGCTTCCCTATCCTGTAAACCTAAATTGAGTCGATAATGGGCTCAACCACAAAACCGATGTTATCTCGGCAAATAATTCTCACTTTACTGCCGACTTTGATTTCTGTTCCATCACCCAAAGCAATCCAATCAGAACCTAAACAGTGGATTCTGCCGGTTTGTTGCCCTGGGCCAATGGCTTCTTTTACAGTAGCGACTTGATTATATAAATCGGCTTCTTCATCGGTATTAGCAACATGAGCATCACCGCCCACCAAACGTTGCGTAACATGCCTAAAGCTCAGTAACAGCACCATTGAAGCCATAAACCAAAGCGTCATACTTTGCACAAACCCCTCGATAATCCCAAGTGCTAGCGCTGAAGCCACAATCACACAGGCGGCGCCAAGTAAAATGACGATACCTCCCGGAACAATAATTTCCGACAGCATTAATAACAGCCCTAGCACGAGCCAAACCGCAATCGGATTAGAAAGCTCCATAAATCCTCCTCATAAAATGAGCATGCCTTGCATTCACTATATCAGCTGATTTTTATTATTGCGACATATTATGTCAAATAATCAGTAAGTATAATGTCATCGGCTCATTAACATTCGATAACATAACAGTATCAATCAGTTATCCCAAGGTCTGATGTCACATCATGATAAGCAGAATTTCAAAAGAGACTTTTCGGTAAACAAAACGCTGAAACATCACGATTTATCATTGTTTTTATTGTACTCATTATCAATTTTGAATATATTGCGCCCCATTGTGCACAATCGAGAATAATACTCGTAAATTTAATGCTCGGCTGATGTAAAATTTGCCATACAGATGCATTACAACCCACTTTAACACCGGACTTAAAATGAAAAAAATCTGCCTTTTAGCTGCATTAATGGTCTCACCAACTGTTTTAGCCAATGATGTAATCCAATGGTGGGACGCCAGCGCGACCGTATTACACGGTGATGACTATGACTTAGCCCCATCGGACAGACAAACCACCATCACATTAGAGGCTGCTGGCGGTTGGACTTACGGTGATGGATTTATTTTTCACGATTTTATCAACTTTAATGGTAACAATGGTGGTGACGATAACAGCCATTATGGTGAAATTTCACCACGTTTTAGTGCCAGTAAAATACTGGGGCAGCCAGTAGAGTTTGGTGCAATTAAAGATATGTCTGTTGCCTTAACATATGAGCACGGTGACGGTCCAGTAGAAAGCATGCTGTACGGTGTTGGTTTAGATTTTGATATTCCATTTTTCAGTTACTTACAACTGAACACATATCGTCGTGACGCCATCAGCAATGGCAACATCAGTGATGGTTGGCAGTTTACCCCTGTCTTTAGAATTGACATGCCAATCGGCAATGCCAATATTATCATTGACGGCTACATTGATTGGGTATTTATCGCAGATAACAATGGCTACGATGAAAACCTGCACTTTAATCCGCAGATTAAATACGATTTAGGCAAAAGCTTATTTGGTGAGCACAAGCAAAACAAATTGCTAGTGGGTTTTGAATACGATTACTGGCAGAGCAAGTACGGTGTGAATGGTGTTGACCAAAATACTTACTCAATTATTGCTCAATACCACTTCTAATTAGCAAAAATGAAACAATAAAAAAGGTGCCTAGGCACCTTTTTTTGTGGTTTTTAACCATACTTTTAAAAGAAATTAAAGCAGCTTTTTCGCTGCTGCAACAACGATAGAAACCGCGCTAACTTCAGTTTTTTTCATTGTGGCTTCATCAGGGATCTCTTGCTGTGTACGGTTTACAATCACACCAGCGACACACGCTGCACGCCAACCTTGAGTCGCACACATAGTGAATAAGGTTGCAGATTCCATTTCATAATTTAGCACGCCCATTGACTGCCACTCTTTCATTGAGCCAACATAACGTTGAGTAATGCGACCCGAGACAGTGTCATAACGTTCTTGACCAGGATAGAAAGTGTCAGAAGATGCGGTAATACCGATATGCGGTTCTATACCTGCGTCACGACATGCTGCTACCATCGCGGTTGTACAATCAAAGTTTGCTGCTGCAGGGAACTCAAGCGGGGCAAAGTGTAAACTGGCACCATCTAAACGTACTGAAGCTTGAGTCACAATCACATCACCTACATTAACATGCGGCTGAATTGCGCCAGTTGTACCAACGCGTAAGAAAGTTGTCACACCCAGCTGTGCTAACTCTTCTACGGCGATAGAGGTTGAAGGACCACCAATACCTGTTGAACACACAACGACTGGCTTACCATCGATATAAGCTAAATAGCTAGTGTATTCACGATGGCTTGCAAGGAACGTTGCGTTGTCCATTAACTCAGCAATACGCTTAACACGTTCTGGATCACCAGGAACGATTGCTAAAGTTGCACCATCTAACATTTTTTTGGTTAATCCTAAGTGAAATACATCGGACATTTTGAAAACCCCTTTCATTTTTGAATATTAAATTCTTATAACCCAGACTTTAACCTAGTCTTTAGGTGGATAAGGTTAACTTGATCACATATAAATTCATAATGGTTAATATTGTTTCGTTAAAATATTACCAATATATGACCAATTTCCACCAAATACATGTACTTGAGCATAGTTGAAGGCCGCCAAAAACAACAAACTATTTATCTAACCCAAAAAGCATTAACGTGATTTACATCAAGTTAACGCCAACTTGCTAAAACCGAAAAACAAAAAAGGACGCTAAGCGTCCTTTTCGACTCGACATTATCTGATTACAGGTAATAGTCTTTTAATGGTGGGAAACCATTAAAACAAACCGCGGAGTATGTGGTGGTATAAGCACCTGCGGTTAACCAATACATACGATCACCAATGGCTAAATCAGTGGGTAAACCATAACTGTAATGCTCATACATAATATCAGCACTGTCACACGTTGGGCCAGCAATAACACACTTATCCAACTCACCCTTACGTTCGGTATAGATAGGGAATTTAATCGCCTCATCCATGGTTTCTATTAACCCTGAAAATTTACCCACATCGGTAAATACCCAACGCTCAAGTGCAGTATGTGATTTACGCGAAATCAACACAACCTCAGACACCAACACACCCGCATTCGAAATCAATGAACGCCCAGGTTCAAGAATGATTTCTGGCAATTCATCACCAAAATCTTCTTCTAAAAAGTGCTTAATCTGCTGCGCATAAACACCAAGCTCGTTGGTTTTATCCATATAGTTAGCAGGAAAACCGCCACCTAGATTTATCATTTTAAGTACAATGCCGTGTTCTTCTTTTAAACGGTCATAAATACTTTTGACTTTACCAATTGCTGAGTCCCACGCGCCGATATCACGTTGCTGCGAACCAACATGGAACGAAATACCATGTGGCTGTAAGCCAAGCTCTTTTGCCAATACTAATAAATCGTAAGCCATTTCATTTTGGCAGCCAAATTTACGTGATAAAGGCCAATCAGCGGTGTGCGTGCCTTCAGTTAAAATACGCACATACACTTTTGCACCAGGTGCTTCTTCAGCAATCATACGCAAATCGGCTTCTGAGTCCGAAGCAAACATTCGCACACCTTGCTCATAGAAAGCGCGAACATCAACGCGCTTTTTAATGGTATTACCATAACTGACGCGATCGGTTGATACGCCAATAGAAGTCACCATTTCAAGCTCATAAATAGAGGCAATATCAAAGTTCGAGCCTTTGTCACGCAACAATGTGAGAATTTCTTTGGCCGGATTTGCCTTTACCGCATAGTATACGTTTGCGAAAGGGAAATTTTTAACCATGTCATCGTATTGTTTCGCAATGATTTGGGTGTCAATAACTACAAATGGCGTTGGCTTATCTTTAGCAAATGCCTCAATGCGGTCAAACGTGTCCTTGTCATAATAATCTGCAACATCAATCGATTGAAATTGGCTCATTAGGCCAGTGCCTCCTATTAGTTGGGCAATATATAGTGCGTTTTGGGGTTTGTAAAAAACATGCGCAGTAAACGATATTTTTATCCAATACGCAACGAATTTTTATGCAAAATCGGTACTTTTTTATTCCATAACAAATATCATTAAAACTCAATGACCTATTTGAGCAGTGTTTAAAGAGTGTACTAAGTTCTGTCACCCTAAAAAGTATAGACACTGCTGCATAAAATGAGTCGAAATTAGGCTGTTTTTTAATAAAAAAACCAATAGCGGTTTAGTCGATAGCAACAACGAACCTATTGCTATGGGTGTAACGGTGTTTTTGTCGCAGGTAAGCAACTGAAGTAATGATAAAAAACCAAACATCAATAATGCCGTAGACATTTGATTAAATAGCATTTTTAAAAAGTAACTCACCAACAGCTTAGTGCTATTGAAAACTGCGTCATCAAAGTCTGCTTTAAAATGATGAGGAGAGTAATAGGTAACAGGAAAGTCTGTAGATAGCGGATTCAGTCATCCCAAAAGCTCAAGCCACGATGCAGTAGCAAAAACGGCCCGATAACATTAACAAATAACAAAGGGGAATCGAGATGATGAGTGACCGTCTTGACAGCACCAAAGACGACATCAACATCGTGCATAAGCTTTCACAAACTAAATATAAACAATTTGAACATCAATAAAGTCTTATTTATGAGAGGTTAAGCCAATTTTTTATAAAAAAAGAGATTTTTTAAACAAAATCGGCTCAAAAAACTATCATTCAAAAGTTTTATTGCTATAGTAGCTTTTGTTAATTCACAAAATCATTTTGTGGCTATACAACCTTGGGCCCGTTAAGCTAAAAATCAAATAGCGTAAAAAGCTTAGCTACCATTTTCAGCAATCCAAATAACTTAGGTGAAAAGGATTATGACTCAGGTCGCATATCAGATAAACGAACGTCGTAACACGGAAGTACTAAGAAATGATGAGCTCTGGGATTTAACGACCGCGGATCAAAAACTCGCATTATATGATTTGCATCGATTTGGTTATCGCCTACTGTTTGTTCGCAACATGTCTTCAGGGCCTCTAGCCATTATCAGCCAACATGATGATATCGCTGTAATTTATGCCGATGGTGAAGTCGACTTACGCCCAAAAATCACCCTACGCGAATATCACTAAGCTTTTGCAACAAATAAAAACCTACGATGAATTCATTGTAGGTTTTTTTGTGCCCTGTTGTTTGTCATTGTTATTTACGAGTCAGCTTATATACCGCTTCATTTAACCAAGGTACCTGCTTATTAACAAAGCGAGGGTTGTCGGCAAGCACATCCGCACATTCAAGTAATTCGACTGTAAAATAAGGGGCTAAATGGGTTTCAACCCAATCTGGGCTGACGGCAAATGGTGGGCCTTTTAAGGTATCTTGTGGGTAATCAAGTGTAATCAGTAAACCACTTACCGTTGCGGGGATCAGTCTTGCTAAGGCTACCGCATATTGTTGGCGCATCGCTTCAGGCCAGGCAATCAATGCGGCACGATCATAAAAACCGCCAATATCTGCAGTTAACGATTCGGGTAATGTAAAAATATCTCCCTGATAAATTCGTACTTCGTCTGCACAAAAGACATTATGTTCAGCGATTTGCTCTACTTGGTATGATAAGTCATTTTCGCTAAAAAACTGCTCAACCGCTAATGGATTTAATTCACAACCCAACACGCCATGCCGTAATTCAGCCAAATAACACATGTCTAGCGATTTACCGCACAATGGCACGAACACACCACTGGTTTCAGCGATTGCCAAGCTTGGCCAGTATTTAACAAGAAACGGGTTAACTTGTTGTTGATGAAAACCTATTTGTTGTAATTGCCATTTTTGATGCCAAAAGCTCGGTTCCATGGTGCTCTCTTTAGTCTATTAACCAATATTGAAGGCTACTTTAAAGACTAAAAAAAACAGATGCAACTTATGCCTTACCATCTAAGGTCAATTGTACTTGTCTTAACCAACGGCAGTTTTCACACTGACATTTACGGCGCGACATATGATGAGGGCTCAAATTTGAATCAATAAAATCGACGGCTATCAACAATTGTTGTTTAAGCTCACTGACAGATTTCATTTCTAATGCAACCATTTCATCATTATGATTAATCCATAGGCACTCTTCACCTTGATGGCAGGTAATGCATTCTTCATCACTGTGATTAAAAAACACGGCATGAGGGCAATGAGTCACTTCCATCGATTGTAAAATTCGAGTCCGCGGAAAATTAAATAGCTGAATTAGTTGTGCTTTATCAATATTAGGCATGGCAACCTCTGCTAAAAGCGTTAAGTGATCTTATTGTTAATACTACCTAGTGTTGATTGATTTTGATTTGACGTAGGTCAAGGTTTACATATCGTATTTTTTTAGATAGGAAGCCCTTGCCGTGCGAGGGGTAATCAAGGTTTAATGGAAAGATAATGAACAAAAGGGGCTACCTTGCAAACACCTGAGCTACAGCACTTTTACATTAACGAAGAGCAGTCTATTTACTTACTCAGTGCCAATGATGCGCGCAAACATAAGGCGTGGGTTCGCTTATGTAAGCAGCAGCTCAGTAAGCTAGGGTATCAGCAAATCGAATTTATCGGTAAAGGCGCTTATGGTTATGTGTTTGCCGGCATTAACGAATATGGTCAGTCCCATGTGTTTAAATTTTCACGGGTTAACTTACCGCAAAGTGTTCAAGATAGGCTAGAAGAAGAAGCCTATATGCTCAGCCAAGTGAAGCATCCCAATGTGCCCAGTGCCATCAAATTTGAGCGTGTCGGTAAGCAAGGCATTTTAGTCATGGAACGAGCGCACGGTGAAGATTTAGATAAAATCTGCCTGCGCATGGGCGCATTACCGCCGGTGATGGTCGTCAGTATTGCAAGGCAATTGGCCAATATTTTGTACTATTTGCGTAAAGGAAAGCCGTTGGTACACGGCGATATTAAGCCATCAAATTTAGTCTATGACATTGAAACAGACAAACTCTCGTTAATCGATTGGGGCTCGGCCGTATTCGCTCAGCGAGATGAACATAACCGCGCGGTAGATGACAATGTCATGTCACTGTTATCCAGCGATCAACAACACACCAATGCACGTATGGGCGATGTGTATTTTATTGGCGAAGAACAACTCAGCGGAGCATTATCGACCCCAAGGTTTGACGAACAAGGCGCAGCCGCAACCTTGTATGCTTTGGCCTCAGGGCAAATCAGTCGTTTTGGTACTAAAGTGATTCCAGCCACCAGCATAGGATTACCCATCGAACTCGCCAAAACCTTAGATGCCATGTTGGGCGATGACGAAGAGCGGCGTAAACTTGCTGGCGATTATTTTTTAACAAGCTTGCGCCATAGCCATCGCATGCATCTACCTATTTTACCTGAACCACCATTGGTTCCCGATATTCCACTATGGGCACAACCGCGCTCAAAAACAGTTGAAACGGTCAGTTACAGCTCGCGCAAATCATTTTTAAAAGAACACAATACCCAAGACCCCGTCGCTAAAATGGACGATATACAAATAGAAAAATATTACCGTAACTTTATGGTGGGCATGGCTGATACCGAAAAAGGCTTTATTGCAGCACTCAGTCGGTTAGCGCAGTACCCTATCGTGGGTGGGTTAGTGGTCCATTGGCAAAAAACCGGGGTGTTTATCGATTCAAACCTGGCCTTTTACGACCCTGAGTGCAAAGCACCATTAACACTTGCGGTAAACAACATGGTAACCATGGCTCGGGGGATTAAACGCATTGGAGTATTTAAAGCCTGTTTCTTTAATGCCAAAGACACTTTGCATTTAGAGCGTAAAAGTATTGAACATGAATACACCATCACTGGTGAGTTACAATTGCCATTTGAAGTGGGCGATGTACCCACATTAGAAGATAAATCTAGGCTTCATTCATACTTTGAAGACGGAAAAGATCCTGAAGAAAACCTCGAGTTACCGCCCGAGATTATGACCGAACTGGCTGGGCTTAACCAAATACACCACACCGGATGTATCATTTTTGAAGCATTGCCCAATCATTTAAAAATTCACAGCTATTTACGCTTGCTAAATCCTCGTAAACAAGCGGCTTTTCGTGCATGCCTAGACCGAATTATTGCCCATGTGAACAAAATTCAGGGCCATGGTATTTCTGGCTTTATGAAGCTTCCATACCGAAATACCCGTCACTTTAGCCATTTAGATCGCAAAGCCGATCGTTTTTACCCTAAAAACCCCAAAGCTTTTGATCAAGACGCGCATTCACAAGCATCATCTTTATCTATTACGGCAGACTAAATCGGCGAACCCGGTGGCATGGTAATGGGCTTACTAATCAACCAAAACTCTGGCTGTTTTAAACCTTTGACAATGCCTTTATATAACCAATCATAATGGGCTGATTGGTATTCACTACCACGATTGCTGCGGCGTTTTAACTGCTTAACAATATAATCAAAGCGTGCGGCTAACTGGGCCTTTACTTCTGGAGCGGTGTTGACATCACGATATGCCGCTAACATGGCATCGACCACCACAGTATTGACGCGCATTTGAATAGCGAGCTCAGAACCATTAGGTAAATCTTGATATAAACTGGCCGCGGCAAGCTTATCAATCAGTTTAACCACCGACAGCTGCGAGCTATCTTCCATATAAGCTTGGCTTACTCTGTTTAAACGCTCGGGGGCTAAAATGACGCTGACAATGTGACGACTTAACATTTCGGCCATGGAAGCAGGATCGCTCACCACACCAAGGTTTGAGCCAAAGCTTTCGCGGGTTTTACGATAGTTACCTGCTTTGGGCACCAACGCTTGTACCACATTAGTCGGGATAACCAAGCTACGGCTTTGCAAACTAGCAAGTAACCCATCTAATGCGGCAAACTGCATTTTTGGAGGCACATAGCTCCAGCGTACACCTGAACCAACTTGTTGATAGCTATAATCAGCACCACCAATCCATTTTGCAGCGGCTTCTATCTGATAACGCGTCAGTAAATAAATAGGCACAAATACGTCAGCGAGCTCCCCTTTCGGGTCTGTGGCCAATAACGCATCTGAATTAAACTCAGCAATGGCTTTAAGGCGTACGGTTTCTAGACGCTTTAATTCAGCGACAGCATCATTGCCACGATCCCATAGGCTCGCGTAAGCATGGCTTGCACTTGCTTGGCGAGAGTCTGCCTCGCCAATATAACGAAATCCACTCTCTAATGTAGAAGCTAATAAACTGTCTGTTTGGGTTGGTGAGCCATATCCAAAAGCAATAGTGTATTTGTCCCATTCGCCAATGCCTTCACGGTAAGGCTGGCTAATATCAATCAGATCGCCTTCAATACTGGCGTATGGATGAGGATAATCCATTACAGAGGCATTGTTATTGGTCGATGCGGCAAAGTTATGATCTAACCCAAGCGTGTGACCAACCTCATGCGCTGCTAGCTGCCTAATACGTGCCAACGATAAGGCCATTGCGGCCTCACTCGCCGCTTTTCGGTCGGGCCAGCCAGCGGTTAATCCGCGGGCAATAAGATGGTCTTGGCGCACCCGTAAACTGCCTAGCGTCACATTACCTTTAATGATTTCACCGGTACGAGGATCGGACACCGCAGCACCATATGACCAGCCACGCGTCGCACGGTGCACCCATTGGATCATGTTATAACGAACATCTTGTGGATCGGCCCCTTCAGGTAATAACTCCACTTTAAAGCCATCAATAAAACCTGCTGCAGTGAAAGCATCTTGCCACCAACGCGCTCCGGCTAATAACGCACCACGTATAGGCTCAGGTACGCCTGGGTCAACATAGTACACAATCGGTTCAACAACTTGACTAGGTGCATCGCCAGGGGTGACTTTTTGTAAACGGTGTTTAAGCAGGTGACGTTGTACATGTGGCTGGTCAACTGCAACAGAATAATCGATATATTGATCAGAGAGATAACCACTCATAGGGTGATAATTACGAGGAACAAATCCCTCATCAGGTAGTTGTACAAATGAATAACGTAACCGCACAGATAAAAACGATGCGTCTGGAGTCACTTCGGCAACCTGTTTGCCAGCCTTGCTGGTGCTGAAGGTTAAGTTAACGTCAACATCAGCGTTACGTTCAAATGATTTAATCCCTTCAGGTAAAATCACTGAGCGTTCTGGGTCTAAGTGATATTGGCCTTGTTTTCTTGCTTCAAGTACATCGGTAACGCCGTGTAAATCGTTAATCACTAGATCATTAATGGCCACAATGGCTTTTTTGCCCTCAACTAATTTGCCGCGCCACAAAATGGATTCCGCAAAGGCTTGAGTGACAGCTTGTTGCTCAGCGACATTATCGCTTGAAGCGCGATAATCGGTATTAAGCTGTTTAAGGATTAAATAAGGTCCATGTTGCTCAAACTGCACCATGCGTGTTTGCCCTAATTGACCACGGTCTAAACCGATATCATTAGAACCCACACCATGAGGTAAGCTGGTGAGCATTAAAAAAGGCTGATTGAGTTTATTGGCCTCGAGATACAATTGACCCGCTTTGGCATCATAAAACAAGTTAATGAAACCTTCAGCGGTTTGTGCTTGTTTTATCATTTTTTGTGCTGGATCGCTAGCGGCAACCGCAGCGTCTGAAAGGAATGTTGCTGGTGCGATGGCCAGCAAAAGTGCCAATGGAATACTGCGGCGGATCATAAATTATCTCCCTGTCGTGTTTATCCTGCTTTTATTAATATCGATATCTATTAATCGTTTTTATGATTATTTTTATAGGTTATCCAATAAGATAACGTTTCAAATAGCTCAGTTAATACTATAGGTTTAGTAATGTGCGCATTCATACCTGCACCGAGGCTTTTTTCGCGATCGCCAGACATGGCATGTGCTGTCATCGCGATAATAGGCATTTGCTCTTTGGTATAGCGTTTGCGCAGCTCTAATGAGGCGGTTATTCCGTCCATCACAGGCATTTGAATATCCATCAATACCGCATCAAACGGCTGAGAATCAATCACATCAAGCGCAACCTGGCCGTTGTCTGCAATGACCACTTCATAGCCTGCACTTTTCAGCAGTTCAGAGGCCACTTGTTGGTTAATAAAGTTATCTTCGACTAATAAAATTAATCCCGAGTCTTTACTCGGCTCGTCTGCTTCCGCAACTGGCATAGCATTGAGTTTAGGCTCTTTAGCAAAGGCGTTAATAATTTCATCAAATAAATCAGAGGCTTTAAACGGCTTTTGTAACACAGCATATACGGTATTTTTAGCCAGTTCTGCATCTAAAGGCTCTGCAGCATACGCCGTCATCAAGATAATAATCGGACGCTTGGCTATTTCACCTTTACTCACCATATCATCTAATACACTAATGACTTCGTTACCATTCATTTCTGGCATCATCCAGTCAAGCAGTAACAAATCAATGGGCTTGTTGCGCAAAATATCTAATGCTTTTTGACCACTATCTGCGGTATCAACACCAAAGCTAAAGTCTTTCATCAATGCAGAATACATCTGTAATGCACTTGGATTATCATCCACCACCAAGGTCATGAGGTTATTTAACTGTTCTGGCACCACTAATGGCTCAATCACCTGCTCTTCGGCAATTTCAAAACTGATGGTAAAGCTAAACGTACTGCCGACATTCATTTCTGACTCGACCTGCATGGTGCCGCCCATCATTGACACCAAATGTTTACTGATGGATAACCCTAACCCTGTGCCACCATATTTGCGAGTAGTAGAACCGTCGGCTTGTGAAAATGCATCAAACAACATGGCTTGCTGATCTTTGCTGATCCCAATGCCAGTATCGCGCACCCAAAACTTCATGGTAATACGGTTGTCGCGCTTAGCGATATCTTCGCAGCCCAGTTCAACTTCACCGTTTTGAGTAAATTTAACGGCATTAGACAATAAGTTAACCAATACTTGGCCTAAACGCAGTGGGTCACCATTTAAAATAAGCCCTGCAGTTACCGGGGCATAAAGTAATAGTTCAACCCCCTTTTCTTGGGCTTTTATCGCATTGATATCAATAACATGGTCGAGAACCTCATCAAGCGGAAATGCCACACGTTCTAACTCTAACTTCCCGGCTTCAATCTTAGAGAAGTCTAAAATGTCGTTAATAATCCGCAGTAATGACTGTGCTGAGAATCCAGCTTTATTGAGGTAATCTTGTTGTTGAGGAGTCAAGTTAGTACGTTGCGCTAATTGCACCATACCAATAATGGCATTCATTGGTGTACGAATTTCATGACTCATGTTCGCTAGGAACTCACTCTTATACATGTTGGCGAGTTCAGCATCTTGCTTGGCTTCTAGTAGGGCAACTTCGTTACTCTTTTGTTTGGTAATGTCTTTGTGAGTACCCAACATACGCTTACTGCGTCCACTATCAGTGAATTCAACCGCACGTCCACGTGATAACACCCAATAATATTGCTTATTTTTACCCAGCATTCTGAATTCAATCTCATATGTGCCTTTCGGGTTTTCCACATAACGATTACGGTACTGCTGTACTCGCTCACGATCGTCTGGATGAAATAGTTGATCAATCGAGGCTAATAATGGCGGAAACTCATGCGCTTGGTAACCAAGCATCGAGTAAAACGCAGGGTTACAAATAATTTGTTCTGAATCGATATACCAATCCCACAATCCATCTTCTACCGCGTCCATCGCCAAATGATAACGTTGCTCTGACATACGCAGTTGCTCTGCAGCATCGTATTCTTTGGTAATATCACGCCACACCGAAATTAACCCGAGCAAATCGCCACGGCGGTTGTAAAACGGTAACTTAAAGGTGTCGAGTAATACCGGCTTTCCTTCAATATTAACCCGCTCTTGATAGCGCAATGAATGCTGCTGTGCGAGGACTTTTTTGTCTTCTTCACGAATACGCTCACCCTGTTCTGGGCTCACGACTTCAGATGAGGTTAAGCCAATAATTTCGTTTTCGCTGTAACCCAGCATGCGCTCAGCAGACTTATTACAGCCTAAGTATTTGCCTTCTTTATCTTTAAACACAATAGCTTCTGGGATCGAGTCAATAAGCGAACGCAGTAAAGCATATTCACGTTCACGCCGCTCGGTAGTTTCGCGTAAACGTTGAGTACGCCTAGCAACTAAGTTATCTAACCGTTTGTTTTGCTCAGCCAAGTGATGCGTGTATTGGCGGTTTTCTTCAAAAATACGACTCACCAAGGCAAACCAAGGCTCCCAACCATGAGTGATTTTTTCAGGCGGGCGGATGGGCTCTTGCGAACAAGCTTCAAGATGGGTTAATAACCGCGATGCAGGGCTCACAAACGCTCTTCGAGTTTGCCAATGCACAATAGTCACTAACAGTGATAACGCTAATACCACCAGTAAAAAGCTGAGCTGTAACTTGTCCCATGAGTCTTTAAACAAATCGTCTTCATCTTGTAAATACAATAAGCGCCATGGGGCATTATGTAAGGCAACTGAATGAATATAGTAACCATTACGAATGATCCCTTCATGGGCATCAAACAGCTCAGATTCTGACAAAGAGTGCAGCGCTGCGGGAATACGCTGGCTAATGTGGAACACCTTGTTCATTTCATTAGAATCAAAATCGCTGTGCGACAAAATATTGTTTTGCTGATCAAGCAAAATAACCGTGCCAGGCATTTTAAAGTAGGTACGTATTTGCTTATCTAGTGACGACAAGGTCATATCAAGGTTAATTGAACCAATAAAATCATCTTGTAAATATACCGGTAAGCCCAAGGTGGTAATTAATCCTTGGTGGGCCGAATCAATGTAAGCTTCGCTCCAAAATACACTGCGTTGTGGGTTCATCGCAGGTGTAGAAAGTTGAAATTGCTTTTTGTTGAGTAGTTCATCCCTAAAGCGCAGGTCATTTTCTTCCCAGGGGTAAAATGACATCATTCGCCGTTTTGAAATGTAGTAAATTGATGAAGCTTTTGGCGCGGCTTCTTTTGCCACAGGGAACGATAAAGACAACTCAAACAACATTTCAAGTTCTTGATAAAAGCTCTCAGAGCGATCATTAAGCGACCCGGCTCCCGTAATCCGGCCCATATTGGTAAAAGGCTCATCGCTTTTGCCGTAGTTGGGTTCTAGAGTAAAATATTGGCCATCAGCGTTAAATTTTTCATATTGTGGCAGCCTATCTTTGCGCACAAACTCACCAAGGCGGAGGTGGTCAACGGCTACGTCTCGCAAACTCTTAACAGCCCGAATACTCGATTCAAGTAATAAATCGATTTGCAACACATGCCGAGCAACTTGTTCTTCTCGTTGATAAATTTGTTGCTCTTTTTGGCGTTCAAACATCATTCCGGCCGACAATAAGGCCATGACAATCACCCCAATATAGGTGTAAAACACCGCTTGGTTATAATTGCGTTGAATGGGAGATTTTAGTTGTAAATCTGGCTCAGTCGGTTTCATTAACAACCCTTGATACAGCGTAAAATAACGCGCTGTCGAACGAATAACACCAAAAAATAGGCAATAAAAAATGAATCGTTATGATATCAGGAAGATAAGCTCAAGCACATGTAATAATGATCCATTAATGACTTGTCCAACCTCAAAAAACAGCATTGTGCTCATAGAATAAAATACAGACCGAAAAAATAAGGTCACCTAGGTAACCTTATTTGTTTATCGCTAAATATACACATGGTGCAGTAGATTACAAATGCTCCTCAGCAAACTCCGCTAAGCGTGAACGCACCACGCCATTTAAGTAAATATTAGCACTGCCCTCAAAGTCTTTAAAACGTTCAACCATGTAAGTTAGCCCCGAGGTCACAGCGGTTAAATACGTTGAGTCAATTTGCGCTAGGTTACCACTACAAATCAGCTTAGTGCCCTCGCCCATGCGGGTAATCATGGTTTTAATTTGTGAAGCCGTCAGGTTTTGGCACTCATCTAAAATAACCACTGAATTTTGGATCGAACGCCCACGCATAAAGTTAATTGACTTAAACTGAATATTGGCTTTTTCCATAATATAGTTAACGCTGCCAGTAGGATTAACATCATTTTTATGGAGCACCTCAAGGGTGTCAGTGATGGCCGCTAACCAAGGTGCCATTTTCTCCTCTTCGGTACCCGGTAAAAAACCAATGGACTCGGCAATTTCTGGCGTATTACGCGTCACAATCACCTTATCGTACATTTTGCGCTCAACCACTAATTCTAATGCTGCCGCCATGGCGAGTAAGGTTTTACCGCATCCTGCAGGCCCGGTGAGAATAATCAACTCAATGTCAGGATCAAGCAGTGCATCAAGTGCCATACCTTGATAAATGTTTTTCGGCTTGACTCCCCATGCTTCATGATGCATCAAACGGTCACGTCCCCGGTCAATGATCTCAAGGTGTTTGTTGGTTTTGCTGGCCACTCTGGCGCAAAAGTCAGAGCCATCATCAATTAAATACTCATTAAGGTAAAAGTTTTCTCCACCTAAATGCTCAACCGGCACCTGATGCACAGTATGCCGGCCCTTTCGATCTGTCGACACTTTGTCGACATTCTGCCAAAAATCTCCGGGGAACTGATAAAAACCTTTAGCTAAAAAGCGAATATCATCAATAAGCTGGTCGGTACGATAATCTTCAACACGCTCAATACCAGCTCCTTTAGCCTTTAAGCGCATATTGATGTCTTTAGTGACAAGGACAACGGTTCGAGGTGAATGAATTTTCTGTAAATGCAGAGCGGTATTGATAATGCGGTTATCGTTATTGTCACCGGGAAGTGAGCCGATAATAAATTCAATTTGATGGTCAGGAAATATGGATAAATGGCCAGAGACTTCTGTGTGTTCTTCGCGGGTGGGTAATGCAACGCCTTTTAAAATTTGCTCCGGTGTGGTCGGGCCGCCAAGAATATCCTCCAATGCTCGTATGGCGACTCGAGCATCGCGACTTACATCGCGCTTTCGGTCCTTAATACTGTCAAGTTCCTCTAAAACAGTCATCGGGATAATTACGTCATGTTCTTTAAACGAATATATCGCTAAAGGTTCATGCAGTAACACGTTGGTATCCAGTACAAACAACTTTTTGTCGTTTAGTTCCATGGCGCCTCCAGTGTGCTCTCAATCAATTGATTTCAATGTATCGACTTAAACGCTTAACATAAAAGGATAATTTACTTCATTATTGAAAACAGGCAGTCATCTTTAGCAACCGACTAACCTAAATTCACTATGACATTGGCAGCACAATAACTCAATAAAATATTCATACCCTTTACTCGGCCCCTAAACACTATGACGTCAATGTGACACTGAAATGTCAGCTTGCTCTAAAAACACCCAACGGATAGATAAATCGATGCTAGAATTTCAATCTTGATGGGATTGGTTTAACATACGCCCCCTTTTTGTTTCCCCCGCTTCAAATAGAGAATAAAAGATGCCTTTTGCTTTAGGTCAACGCTGGATTAGTGATACCGAGTCGGAGCTCGGATTAGGAACCGTCGTTCAAATTGAAGGCCGCATGGTTACGCTGCTGTTCCCTGCCACTGGAGAAAACCGGATGTTTTCTCGCAGTGAAGCTCCCCTCACTCGGGTTATTTTTAATCCCGGTGACACCGTTGAAAGCGGTGAAGGCTGGAGTATCACCATTAACGAGGTTGAAGAAAAAAACCAACTGGTGATTTATCACGGTATTCACAGTGACACCCAAGAAAACGTTAGCCTACGCGAAACAATGCTCAGCCATAATATTCGTTTTAACAAGCCACAAGATCGCTTGTTTGCAGGACAAATAGATCGCTTAGAGCGTTTTGGAGTACGTTACCAATGCCAGTTATTGCGCCACAAATTAGCCACATCAGATTTACTGGGACAACAAGGCCCACGTGTTGGGTTGATTGCTCATCAGCAGTGGATTGCTCACGAAGTTGGCCGTCGTTATGCACCGCGGGTATTACTGGCCGATGAAGTGGGTTTAGGTAAGACCATTGAAGCAGGTTTGATTATTCACCAGCAGTTATTAACCGGTCGCGCCGAACGTATTTTAGTGATTGTGCCTGATACATTGCGTCATCAGTGGTTAGTCGAAATGCTACGCCGCTTTAACCTGCGTTTCTCTGTATTTGACGAAGATCGCTGTGTTGAAGCCTATGCAGACAATGACAACCCGTTTTATACCGAACAATTGATCATTTGCTCACTTGACTTATTGCGCAAGAAAAAGCGCCTAGAGCAAGCCTTAGATGCAGATTGGGACTTAATGGTTGTCGATGAAGCTCATCACTTAGAATGGTCTGAAGACGCACCAAGCCGCGCCTATCAAATCGTAGAAGCATTAAGTGAAGTGGTGCCAGGCGTATTGTTATTAACCGCAACACCAGATCAGCTCGGGCATCAAAGTCACTTTGCACGTTTACGTTTGCTCGATCCCGATCGCTTTTACGATTACGATGCATTTTTAGCTGAAGAATCAAGCTACAAAGACGTTGCCGAAGCAGCCGAAGCATTAAGCAAAGACGCTAAATTGCCCAACAGTGCCATTAACAGCTTAACCGAATTGCTCAGCGAAAAAGACATTGAGCCAAGCATTCGCTTAATCCAGTCAAAAGACGTTGATAGCGAGCTACAACAAGCGGCGCGCCAAGACTTATTACAAGAATTGTTAGACCGTCACGGTACAGGCCGCGTGCTTTACCGTAACAGCCGTGCCTCAGTAAAAGGTTTCCCTACACGTTTCTTTAATGCTTATCCGCAACCCATGCCGGAACAATATGTTACCGCTGAGCGGGTCAATGCCATGATGGGCAGCGCCAAAACCGCCCAGGCTAAAGCAGTACAAGCATTAAGCCCAGAAAAGCTTTATCAAGCCTTTGAAAACGACAGCGCCAGTTGGTGGAAGTTTGATCCTCGGGTAGATTGGCTCATCGATTTCTTAAAAAATCATCGCAGCAAAAAAGTACTGATTATCGCTAGCCAAGCTGAAACAGCATTAAGCCTTGAAGAAGCCTTACGTACTCGCGAAGGAATTCAAGCCACCGTATTCCACGAAGGCATGTCGATTATTGAGCGTGATAAAGCCGGTGCTTACTTTGCCCAAGAAGAAGGCGGTGCACAGGCACTCATTTGCTCTGAAATCGGCTCTGAAGGGCGTAACTTCCAGTTTGCAAGCCACTTAGTGTTGTTCGACTTACCACTCAACCCTGACTTACTTGAGCAACGTATCGGCCGTTTAGACCGTATTGGCCAGCTTAATGATATTCAAATACATTTACCGTACTTGAGTGACACCGCACAAGAGCGTTTAATGCGTTGGTATCACGAAGGCCTTAATGCATTTGAATTAACATGTCCTAGTGGCCATGTGTTATTTGGTGAGTTTGCCGATGAGTTGATAGGCGTTCTGAGTAATGACGATGAAGATGCCATGGTGCAGCTACTTAACCATACGCAGCATCGCTATAAAGAACTCAAACATGCCATGGAACAAGGCCGCGACAAGCTGCTCGAAATCAACTCACATGGTGGTGAGCGCGCCAATAGATTGGTGCAGCGCTTGTCAGACAGCGACAACGACACCCAATTAATTGGCTCAGTGATTCGTTTATGGGACATTATTGGTGTTGATCAAGAAGATCGCGGTGAAAACTCGATTATTTTGCGCCCAAGCGAGCACATGATGTTCCCAACGTATCCGGGGTTGCATGAAGACGGTGTAACAGTAACGTTTGACCGCAACACCGCATTGTCGCGTGATGATATTGCGTTTATCTCACAAGAACATCCACTTGTGCAAACCGGTTTAGATTTAATCACCGGCTCAGAAACCGGCACAACAAGTGTGGCCATTCTTAAAAATAAAGCGCTGCCAGCAGGCACATTATTTTTAGAGTTGATCTATATGGCTGATGCATCGGCTCCTAAATCATCTCAGCTATACCGTTATTTACCGCCTACGCCGATTCGAGTATTGCTCGATAAAAACGGCCTCAACATGGCCGATAAAGTGGATTACGCCAGCTTTGATAAACAGCTCAGTGCAGTCAATCGCCATATTGCCAGCAAATTGGTCAATGCATCGCAGCCAATATTGCACCCGCTGTTTGCTAAAGGTGAGGAGCATGCAAAACAAGCACTTGGCGAGTTAGTCACTGATGCGCGCGCTAAAATGACCCAGCAATTAACCGGAGAGCTTGAACGACTTGAAGCCCTCAAAGCCGTTAACCCTAACATTCGCGAAGATGAGCTAGACTATATTCGCAACCAAATGGTCGAGCTAACTGACTATATGGACAACAGTCAGCTACAGCTTGATGCTATCCGCATGGTATTAGTGAGCCACGTTTAACCCTATTTCGATAAGGTAAACATTTAGTACTTTGATAATGCCCTGTTTTCAGGGCATTATTGTATTTATTTCACAGTGAGGTTTTAGTGCGCACAACACAACTTTGCCAATTAATGATCATCGCAATCGGGTTGTGGATTGTCACACCTACGGCAACGGCGCAGCAAAAATATGCCCACCTAAACCCCAATGAAATTAAATTTGTCACTATCGATGGCAAAAAAACAGCAATATTAGTCCGTGCATGGGAAAGTAAAAAACAATTTGGCTCAATCGTCATTATTGGGCCGTCAGATACCGATGCAGATGCCAACGGGCTGGTTAATTACTTACGCACCCACATCAATACTCGCGGCTGGGCAAGCATTACTCTTACCCCAGCTAAAGGACTTTATCGTCCCAATTATGCCACCAAACCTGAAGATATAAGTAACGCTGGCGATGAGCAAATCAGCCTCAGCACTCATAAAAGCACCCCTAAATACACGTCAGAACAATTACTCGAGTTGCGTAATTTTCAACAAGCAGCACTCAGCGAAACCATTAATCAGCTTGGCTCAACGTTAAGTCTATTTCCTGGTGCCAATATATTAATCGCCATTGATGACAGTGCTGGCATGGTGACTAATTTGCTGTATGACAAAAAAATTCCTAATCCGGATGTGTTTGTGGTGGTTAATCCATATCGTGAATTTGAGTATTTGATTGACCCACAGAGTCAGCGAAAATCAATTGCTGAGCAACTGGTAACCATGTCATTACCCATCCTAGATATTCAATCAGACGACGCACATCCCATTTCAATTACAGAAGCCCCCACACGGCTCAACTACAATCAGGTAAAACCGCCACGGTATTACCGCCAGTATCAAATGAGCTTAGATTTCAGCAACCAAAGCGGCTGGGAAGAGGCGCTCAATCAAATTGAAGGCTTCTCAAGAACGGCTATTGGCCGCTAACACTGGCTTTCCTTTATTGAGCACGGCAAAAGCATTACCACCAAGGTTGTCTTGATTGATAAGCTTTGTCAGGCTTTTTAGCTTGTCTTATCGCAGCAATCACTCGATTTTTACCCATTAACAAGCGAATTTGACTCAAAGACTCACGCGCCAATAAGCTCCTCACACTGCCAGTCCAGCTTTGGTTAATGCTGCGCTTAATTGCTGCGTTGGCATCTGGCGAGGTCTGCATGATTTTTTGTGCTAAAGCGACTGCTGTCTCAAAGGGAGCCTCACTGATCTCACTAATCAGTCCAAGTTCGAGGGCTTGTGGCGCGGTCAATATATCTGCGGTGTAAGTGAGCATTAGCGCTTTGTCTTTAGCGATAATTTGGCGTAATGCAACAAGCCCTGCCATGTCTGGCACCAACCCCCACTTCGCCTCCATAATCGACAACTTACACTCAGGGCTGGCAATACGAACATCTGCCCCTAACGCAATTTGAGTACCACCGCCATAACAACACCCTTGCAATACTGCAATCACAGGAATAGGTAAACGTTGCCAACCAATAGACACTCGCTGGGCTAAATTGGCGTTACCCGGTAGCCATTTAAACAGTAATTTTGCTGCTTTACTTGGCGAACTCGCCACACTTTTAACATCTAACCCAGAACAGAAATTACCTTCAGCACCGGACAAAATAACCGCATTGACGCGTTTATCTTTAGCCAGTTGTTTAATGACTTTATCTATCGCTTTAAACATCTCATAACTGAGTGCATTAATTTTACTGGGGCGGTTTAAGCAAACATGGGCAATGCCTTGCTCAACATTAAGCGTGACTAAATCCGTTTCCATAAATAGTTTCCATTTGTCTGGTCTGTCCAGTTTTCAGGTTACCATATAAGGCATTGCGCCTAGTAGGAAAAATATTTATTGTCAAAATAGTTACATTGGTCAAATTATTGCCACTCTTTTACAGTGAAATGATCTCGTTGGTACATAAATGATTTAGAATGATGCCCTAGTGATCGTTGTTTTAATCTGCTTTTGATAAGCCAGAATGAGAGCAAATACACACTTCATGTTACAAAATTGTTTTTTAATTACCTTTGAATGTCATTTTTTATTAACAATTGCGTATAATAAGCAATTAAACACAAAGTACTGTTAAACAGTCTTACAATAAAGATACGTCTCGTGCGCTCACGGCCGATTTAAGAGTGTGTCCTAAAGACGAATAAAGGAACCCCTGCCGCAATGACCATACCGATATTGATATGTGATGATTCAGCATTGGCCAGAAAACAAATGGCACGCACTCTTCCTAAAGATTGGGATGTAGAAATCAGTTACGCAGCCAATGGTGCCGAAGGCCTCGACGTTATCCGAGCTGGCAAAGGTGAAATCGTATTCCTCGACCTTAACATGCCTGTCATGGACGGTTACGAAGTACTCCAAGCGGTTCAACAACAAGACTTACCTGCATTAATTATTGTGGTCTCTGGCGACATTCAAATTAAAGCCCACGAACGAGTCAAAGCCTTAGGTGCACTCGACTTTATACAAAAGCCAGTCAGTGCAGATGCTATCAGCAATATTCTCCAAGAGTACGGTATCCTAACCCTGACTCAAGGCAAGCAAGCCGATGACACCCCAATGGTCAAAGTCGATATGCGCGATGCATGTCAAGAAATTGCCAACGTGGCCATGGGGCGAGCAGCAGACTTACTCGCCAAGCTTCTGGATGTATTTGTGTTACTCCCCATTCCCAATGTAAACGTGTTAGAAGTCAGCGAGCTCACCATGGCATTAAAAGCCACCGAACGCAGCTCTACAGTCTCAGGCTTATGCCAGGGCTTCATTGGCGCAGGCATTGCTGGTGAAGCGTTATTGCTCTTCCATGATTCGAGTTTCGAGGACATGGCCAAGCTCATGGGGTTAGAAAACCCCGATGACATTAATACCGAAATTGAAGTCATGATGGACACGGGTAACGTGCTGATTGGCGCCTTTTTAAATGGTATTTCAGAACAGCTGGATATGAAGTTCAGCCAGGCTCATCCAGTGGTACTTGGCAGACATTGTAGTGTCAATGAACTGATCCACGACAATTCAGAAAAGTGGCAGCGCACACTTGCAATGGAAATTAACTATCGTATTGAAGATTACAATATTCAATGCGACTTGTTACTGCTGTTCACTGAAGACTCAATTCCTACGCTTAACTACAAGCTTGGCTACCTACTCGACTAACGCCGGATAAAAATTATGTCTAATGACCAAAGTGCGATGAATGAACTTCACTGGCTAATTGATATGGTACAAACCATTGAAGTGGGTCTAGTCGTGTTAGATCGCAACTATAATATTCAGCTGTGGAACGGGTTTATGGAAAACCACAGTGGCGTGTCGCCAAACTCAATTAAAGGCGCCAACCTGTTCGAAAAATTTCCAGATTTACCTAGCGATTGGCTTAAACAAAAAATGGAATCGGTATTTTTATTAAAAAACCGGACCTTTATCAGCTGGGAACAACGACCATACGTATTTAAATTTAAAAACTATCGTCCGGTGACTGGTCGTGCAGACTTTATGTTTCAAAACGTTACGCTATTGCCGTTGGCATCGTTAACCGGAGAAATTACCCATATCAGTATTATTGTTTATGACGTGACCGACATTGCCGTCAATAAATTGCAATTAAAGTCTGCCAACGAGCAATTAGAAGAGCTGAGCCAAACTGACGGCTTAACCCAACTACACAACCGCCGTTATTGGCAAATTTGCATGGAAAAAGAATTCGAACGCTTTTCGCGCTATGGCGACACTTCAACCTTAGTGATGATTGATATCGACCACTTTAAACAAGTTAATGACAAATACGGCCACCCTGCAGGCGACAAAGTCATTCAGCACATTGCATATTTGTTAAAACAGTCGCTACGTGAAACCGATTGCGCCGGACGCTATGGTGGTGAAGAGTTTGCCGTGGTGCTCTCTAAAACCACCGCAGAAGAAGCGTTGCACTTTACTGAACGGTTAAGAAAACGCATTGAAGAGTCAGAAATTGCGTTTGAAAACCGCTTAATCAAAGTTACCGTAAGCTTAGGTATTAACGATTTAAGTGAGCAACTCGACAACAGTTCAAACTGGTTATCGGGAGCTGACAAAGCACTCTATATTGCCAAACAACAAGGGCGTAATAAGAGCATTGTATTCAAATAGTTTTACATAATTGCGACAAAAAACGCTCATCAATGATGAGCGTTTTTTATTAGTGCATTAACGGTATCGATTAATGAAACGACTCTGCGCTATCATCTTCATCTTCGTCATCAATATCAGCATCGTCGCCGACAAAATAAGTGCCCCAACCGTCGTAATCCACTTTTTGCTTCACAGCAAGCTGTATCAACTGCTCACAGGCTTTATCAAGTAGTGGCGTTTCCAGTTTGTGATAAGCAATCGCATCAAAACAGAAAATAACTGAACCATCTTCAAGTTCCATTTCTTCAGCATCGTTAACTTCAAAACCAAGCTTAAATGCATCAACAGCAGCCTTTTCTAAACGATCAAAATTGGTCGCAGAAAAATGATGTTCAATTGTATATTCCGCATCAGGCTCTGAACCATCAGCAAGTAAGGCATCAACAATTTCGCGGTTTTCAGCAAATTGCTCTTTTAACTGACGCTCGACAGACATGGATTACTCCGTTAATAAATACATATAAATTTTAGCCAATTATACCCAAACTCAACTAAGTTGCGAACTTATCAACACAGTTTAGTTTATCATGGTTTGATTCAATGCCAGTGCTTCTTTATTTAATTCAAGTAGTCTTGCGGACATCGTCTCATGCACTTTAGCACTAAAGGCTTTAACATCATTTTTAGTCAAACCTTCCGTTGGGATCGGCTTCATCATCTCAACAATAACAACGCCGTTATTCCAGCGATTTAACTTAATGTGATTTTGACAAGATGCTAATACAGGTACCACAGGCACCTGTGCAGTAATGGCTGTATGAAACGCCCCCACTTTAAAAGGCAATAAACCACGGCCTCGTGAGCGAGTGCCCTCGGGGAAAATCCATACTGACAACAGCTTAGTTTTCATTTTTTCAACCGTTTTGGCCATTGTGTCAAAAGCACTGTGACGATTTTTACGGTCAATCAGGATATTACCTGACAACCAATAAATTTGACCAAACAATGGCATCCACGCCAAACTTTTCTTACCTAGGCTTACAGTCCCCTTTGGCACTGCAGAAGTATGGGTAAATAAATCAAAATTATTTTGATGATTAGCTAAATAAATACATGGCTGTTGTGTGTCACTTGCCGGATTAGTTCGGGTGATCACTTTAATGCCAAGTACAGGGGCCACAGAGGCAAAAATCTTAGCGATGACATGTACGTTGTCGCGATGCATTGGTCTAACAATACAAAAAACAATTGCAAATACAAAGGCTAAAAACAATAACACGGCGAGGATAATTGAACGAGCGATAAGCAGCACAGCATACTCCTGCAAAATAATTGGCGACAGTATAACGATGCAGGTCTAGGGACTCAATTATTTTGTTTACATATGTACGCTGAAATACTCTGCCCTGCAATACAGGGCAGAATAACACGATTTATGTGACAGCTATGCGACAACCTCAAAACAACCCTTGACCAGTATGGTCATTGATGTCATAGCAAAACTGACAGGTTAAGCGTTGGTAGAGCGAAACTTCATTAACTGTCTAAACACTAAAGCACTCATGGCTAAGGTGGCCACAATAGCAGCGCCACTGGGCAAATCGTAAGTTGCAGACAACAACAATCCTGCAATATAACCGATTATGCCTACAGCATATGCCCAAGCGAGCTTAGATTTGCCAGTATATTTATTTAACGCCAATGCTGGTAATATTAACGTGCTAAACACTAAATACACTCCAACAAGCTCTACCGACAAGGTAATGACGATGGCAAATAAAAAGTAGAAACCGGCACCATCAAGAAGCTGCGGCCTAAATGCGATTAGCGCTAAAATAACGGCGGACACCACTGCCGGTAACACAAGTTGCGACCAACTTACCCACAAAATCTGCCCTGACATTAATTGCTTTAACAGCTCAGCGCCGTGAGGATCATTCGCCAGCAACAGCATGGCTGCCACAGCGCTCAGCACATAAAAGCAGCCAATCATTGCTTCCAACTCACCGGTTAACCTTTTTGCCATCCATGCAATTACGCCAGCACCTGCAAGCGCAAATAATGCCGGCATCCACATATGCACAAAAGGGATATCTTCTACACTATGATCCATGTGTGAGACTATTGCCCCTAGTGCTGCAACCTGAGCAATGGCTAAGTCGATAAAAATAATACCGCGCTTAAGCACTTGCTGCCCTAACAACACATGAGTCGATAACACCAGCAAGCCAGCCACTAGCGCTGGCAGCAATATAGACAATAGCTCAACATCAAACATAAGATTATTTCACCCCGTTAAGCAGAAATAATAAGCTGTCATATAAGCTGAATAAGTCTTTGCTTTGCTCATTGCCACCCACAGACATAGGTAACATCAATACCGGTAAGTTAGCACGTTCACCTAACCATTTTGCACCTCGTTCATCTTGATAAGACGCCACAATCACCGCCATAACATCACCTTGCTCTGCACGAGTGAGTAAGCTTGCTAGGTGGCTACTTGTGGGAGCTAACCCCGGCTTTGGCTCAAGATCCGCCACTTGCTCAATCCCAGTCCAATTAAATAAATATCGGAAACTAGAGTGATAAGCGATGACCTTTTTACCGGCTAATCCTTTAGCCTGTTCTTTCCACTGAGGGATTTTTGCCTGCCAGCGTTGGCTAAAATCAGCTAATGATTGCTGATATTCACTGCTGTTTTGCGGGTCGAGTTCGATCATCTTTGCACTAAGCGCTTGAGCAATGGTCAGCATACGCTCTGGATCTAAGTGTAAGTGTGGGTTCCCTTTGGCATGTACGTCACCCATTGAACGATCAACACTCGCCAATTTATCTAAAGTGTCAACTTGTTCAGCCGCAAAAAACAGCCCTTTATCAGTAGATTTAACGTTAGGGTTAGAGGCCTTCATCTGTAGCATTGGCAGCCAGCCGATTTCTAAATCGGCACCCGCACATACGACTAAATCGGCTTGGCGCATTTTAGCGATTAAGCTTGGACGCGCCTGTACTTGATGTGGATCTTGCATAGCCGTTGTTGCCGAGTATATGTCGGCCGAAGGGGCTAAAGCTTTGGCTAATGCAGCATATTCAGCCTCACACGCAAACACATTAAGCTCCGCTTTTGCTGTCGCGGTAAACAGCAGTGGCATGACTGCCACTGCTAAAAGCAATTTAGAATTGATGCGCACCGTGAGCTCCTAATGTCATAACGTACTGTAGAGTAAATACATTGTCATCTTCAACGCCATCAAAGTTAGTTCCTTCTTGATGAGTAAACTGAAAACGAACTGCCGTAAAATGACTACTGTGCCAAGCAAGGCTAACTTCGGTTTCTTTCAGCTTTTGTGGATCGAGGTGATCTTCATGGATTTCGTGAGCATCCACCTCGCCATAACGCACACCAGCGGACCACCTTGGAGAGAACTGATAAACGCTGCTTAAATACCAACCTTCATGGTAATCATCATCACCGATTTCATGATCATCCATACCGTCATCACTATGACCAGGCTCTTCACCAAAAATATCAGTCACTCTGAAGTATTCACCACTGAGGGTTAAATTCTGATATTTGTAGTTACCATTTGGAGCCCACTTATAAACAAAGTCTGCGATATAAGTGTTTTCACCGGTATAAGATGCACTATGGCTATGTTCATCTTCCGCTTCTTCATCTTCATCTTCATGCTCTTCGGCATAGGCTAAGCCATTTTCATTGCGTAGATAACTTAAACCTAGCTGCCATGAACTCTCAACCCCAATATCACCACCTATTTTGGTTAGCGCAGTAAATACACCGACATCGTCAAAATCGCGGTCGCCATGTTCATCTGCGGCGCGTAAGCTATCACCAGAAAAGGCTTCAACACCCATGGTCCAGTACAGATCAGTTGGTGCAACATAACTTAAGCGAATACCATCATCATAATAATGGTTACCTAAAAATGCACGGTATGCAGCGGGTCGCTCGGTGAACGAATCGGTATGCTTATGTTGATTATTTAAATAACCAATATCAGATAAAAAACGACCTGCACGAGCAGAGAGGCCACTTGGTAGCGCCAGTGTTTGGATAAAGGCCTCTTCCAAATTCAATTCAGTTTCGCCATCAGCCGACTCAATAACAGTAGTGATTTTACCGTAAAAGTTGTCATCAATATTGGCGCTTAACGCTAACTCAGTTTCGCCGAGTCCAAAGCCCTCTTCTCGCTCTGCCAAAGGGCGATCACCCGTTTGGTAATAGCCGTCTAAAACAGCACTAATATTAGGATTCGTTAAGCTTGAATCCTCTGCCATTACCGAATAAGAACTAAACGCACATGCCAATGCTAATAAAGAAACGCGAGTGTTTAACGCAGACATAATATCTCCAAAATACAACAAGTAGCCGCTATCCGGGTTTTCATAAACCGGTAAATAACGGAAAAAATAATTAATTACAGTGTTGGACTAACGAGATACAGGAGGGGCACGGCTTTGGTAGTAAGCTTGAAATGCGCTAACAAGACAAGGCAATATGAATTGCTGACGTTCAAAGACTTGCTTGCTTGCTATAATAACAAGTTCGCTGCTGTGAATTGTTTTATTTAACTGATGTTGATGAAAACATAAGGTACAGTGGTTCTGCACCCCATCGTCAAGATGACGAACTGAGTGCGCAGAGGCAGCAATAGACAATACGATCAAAATGGCACTAAGCCAGATCGCAACAGTTTGTCTAATGTGAATGCGTGAACTCAAAGACTGTAATCCATCAAGTTAATAATATTAGGTATAAGTGTAAAATAGCGGTGCTGAAAAGCAACAGATAGATTGTGACAAATCATGACGATTCAGTAACAATGCCTCTTAAAAGCGATGATAAAGTGGTTAATATATTGATCAATCAAAGCAATTTTAAGATACGCTTAAGCTGTGGCTCATAACATAACGCCTGACACTGTAGATAAGCATAAGTAAACAAGTATAAAGGACTTATTCCATGGCACAATTTATTCGCGAAAACATTGGCATTATCTTAATCATGGTTATTGTTGGCATCGTCGTACTTGGCGGAATTTACTATGTTGAGACGGCTTTAGAAAGCCAAGTGATTGTGGTTGATTAAACACTCATTTATTATCACTTGTTAGCAACGCTGGCATCATCTGCTGGCGCTTCAACCATCTTTAAATGATCCATAATGTGCGATAAACCGACGACAATCACAGCTAAAATAACCAGAGGCGTCGTTATCGTCGCGGTGCCATCAACAAAATAGCCTGTTGCTGCTGCAATAACCCCACCATAAAACCCAGCTATTTTAGCCAAAGCCAACGACTTATTATGCCCAAGCCACGCAGCACAATGTGGGCATTGTACTTCAACCGAGAGTCCTTTACCGCGGCTTTCAGTGACTTTAGCTATCGAAAAATGTTTGTAGCAATGAGCACATTGCAAAGCCATGTTGAGTATCCTAAATCAATAATGCCATCAAGTTTACCAAAATAGCCCTCAAATAGCAGCGCCAACATAGCTCCAGTTGCGGTTTTCTACTATCATATTTGCAACTTAGCCTCACAGGACGATCTAAGATGTTACGGACGTTACCCGCTTTATTGATACTGATGACCTCATTTGTGATAACTCAATCAGTATTTGCACAAGACAACACCCCGCAAACACCAACCATCATTAGCACCGAAATCGACAGTAATACCCTCAGCAAAATATCGCAGTTACAACAAACCATCAATAATGAGGCTAAATTACTGCCCAACGCTAAAGGTGAAATTCGTACCATTACTGAATATCGTATTAAGAACAAATCATCTGAGCTACGCGATGAAATCGATCAACTCATTGCTTCAGGCGCTGCCGAACAGCAATATCTAGTCGCATTGGTTCAAAATCAAATGGATTTTTTAGCAAAAGTCATTCACTACCTTGACGCCGATGTGACCCAGTTAAGAAACAAATTAGGCAGTGATGATGACAGCAAAACGATTGCTGCAATGTCTAATCGCGAGTTCGAACGCGACCATTATTTAAAGGCAACATTTGAAACCCTGCAATGGGCGGAAAAGTTAAACCTTGATGTCAACCAGCAAAAACAAGCATTCACTGATTTCATGCTACTGCGAGCCGATCAATTTGACAGCTTAGTCCATTACACCCAAGACGAATTACAAAAAGCCGTCGCAGAAGCCAGCGCCGCGGGGGCAGACATTAGCGCAGAACAAAAAGCCAAAGTGTTGGCTTTCAAAGAACGCTTAGAACAAAACAGTTCAAGCCTGGCCAGCTCTGCGTTTATTCTTGAAGGCTTAGGCAAAGATGTTTCACAAATAAAGCAAACGTTATTTAGTATTTCAGGCGACATCACTCAAGATGTGCTTAATTTCAGTGTTGCGTCTAACTTGCTACAAGGCTGGGCTAAAGTCTTAAAAGATCAAACCATCAATAACGGCCCTAGCCTCACGTTCAAAATTGTAGTGTTTTTATTCATTCTGTTTATCACGAGTTTAGTGGCCAAAATCGTCACTAAAATTATCGCTAAAACAGTTCGCGCATCTAAACTGCAATTTAGCCAACTCCTACAAGAATTTTTTATCTCGTTATCGAGTAAAGTCGTTTACGCCTTAGGATTATTAATTGCGCTATCTCAACTCGGTTTTGAACTTGGGCCATTGCTCGCGGGCTTCGGTATTGCGGGTGTGATTATTGGCTTTGCATTACAAGACACACTGTCAAACTTTGCATCGGGCATGATGATCTTAATTTATCGCCCCTTTGATGTTGGTGACTTAATTAACGCTGCCGGGGTAACAGGCCGTGTGAGCCACATGAGTTTAGTGTCGACCACCATCAAAACTCTCGACAACCAGCGTTTAATTGTACCCAACAATAAAATTTGGGGAGATACCATTAATAACATCACCGCAGAGCATCAACGCCGCGTTGATTTAGTTTTTGGCATTGGCTATGGCGATGACATACCACATGCTGAAAAGATTTTAAAAAGCATTGTTGAGCAACACCCTAAAGTGCAAGCGACACCAGAACCTATTGTAAGATTACACACATTAGGCGAATCATCGGTAGACTTTGTTGTAAGACCTTGGGTAAAACCTGATGACTACTGGGAAGTATACTGGGACATCACCCGTGAGGTTAAAATGCGCTTTGACGCTGAAGGCGTTAGCATTCCGTTCCCGCAGCGCGATGTGCATATTTACCAAAAATAATCGCCCCATCCAAACAAAAAAGCTCAAGTCATCAGACTTGAGCTTTTTGTTACCTTGCAAAGACTAAAGGTAAGTAACGCTGCCCTGCAAATGCGGCCTTCGACCTTTAACATCACGCATTTCAAAGCACTTGCCATTGTCGATACTCTCAAAAGCAAACGTTACTTCTGATGGCATAAATACTGGCAGCTTAAATTCAACATCAACTTGAAAAGCGCGTTCGCCTATGTGCGGCATTAATTGCGATAAAGCCCGAGCTTTTGACCACATACCATGAGCAAGTACCCGTTCAAAACCAAAGCGTTTAGACAATAACGGATGCAAATGTATCAAATTATAATCACCCGACGCTTTTGCGTAACGACGGCCTAAGTCTTCGGTTAAGCGCCAGTGCTGAACGTTTTCCCAAGCCATTGACGAGGCTTTAGGCGGACGAGCACGGCGACCAGCCGATTCAATACGGTATAAATACGTCGATAAAGCTTGCCACACTAACTCATCTGCAACAAACACTTTAGAAACTAAATCGAACTCAAGCCCAGAGTCTGTCTGACGACTGGCGGTGAGCTCACATTGTACGGATAAGGTCTCATCTGCACGTACAGGACGAAAAGCACTAATACTGTTTTTTAAATGGATCATCCCCAACAATGGGAACGTCACAGCTTTGTGAGTAAAAATGGTTGCATGCAACCGAAAAGCCCATACATATAAATAGGTTGGAGGCAGTATTGAGCCATCAAAATCAAAACCACATACATCAGCATATTGACGCACTTTCTCTGGCGATACTATCACGCTTGGCGCTTGCACATAAATGTTCGGCAATGGCTTTTTGTCCCATCCGGGTTTGCGTCCGAACAAGATTTTGCGATACAGAGACAAAAGCGAAGGCATCGCTTTTAATTCAATAGCATAGTCGTGGCTCACAATGATTTACCTTAAATAGGCAGCTTAAACCGGTGTGCTGCAAAAAAGTGAATCGTTTATTATACCTTACAGAGTCTTAGTTACTAAACTGCTAATTGGTTATTACGTTTAAATCTGAGTATGCTTAATCGTTATGTTGATGTAATCGACAAATTTTATTTACCTTATTAATACAATTAGTGATTTTTCTTTACCTTTTTTAAGCCACAATGAGACAATTACCTCAATTAACCTGACGACAATTGTAATCCACAGTGCAAGATAAAAACTTCGATAAACTGAGCCTCAAATTTGCGAAAAATATTTACGGAACCACCAAAGGTGAAATTCGCGCAGCTGTATTATGGCGTGACTTAGCGCCCGCATTAACAAGCCTTGAGCAGCCACGACTACGCATATTAGATGCTGGAGGCGGCTTTGGGTTTTTAAGCCAAAAACTCGCGGCATTAGGCCATGATATCGTGCTTTGTGACATTTCCGCACAAATGCTTGAGTTAGCTAAACAACAAATAGCCGAGTCTGATACCCCTTTATCGATTGAGTTAGTCCACAGTCCTATTCAAGCATTAACTGTTGAACAATATGGACAATTTGACGTTATCTTATGCCATGCGGTAGCCGAATGGCTTATTGATGCTAAAAGCACCCTACAAGGCTTATTGAAGCTGTTAAAGCCTCGCGGTTTATTTTCATTGATGTTTTATAATAAAGAGGCACTGCGTTTTCACAGTCTAGTGTCAGGTAATTTTGATTATGTAAAACGAGATCTGGTGGTTAAAAAGAAGGTTGGCTTAACCCCTACTCACCCTTTATACATAGAAGACGTGCGCCAATGGTTTAACGAATGGCACTTGCACATCCAAACCCAATCAGGGGTAAGGGTTATAAACGATTATCTAAAACAACACTTACCACCTAATTTTGACACTCAACAACTGATTGAAATGGAACTAGCTTACTCACAACGAGAGCCATATTTGTCGCTCGGTCGTTACGTACATTTCTTAGGGCAATCACCTACTACACAGCGCTAAGCTTTATTAATGACTAGCATTGCAATAAGGTGCAGCGCGTTACGGTGGCACCCTGCTGCCTCAACAATTCAGGAATAGCCTGCTGACCGACAATATGCCCGGCACCGACCACAATAAATAACTGTTCTTGCGCTTTACTTTGTAGCAATTGAATAATCCTTTGGCTCATGGTGTGATTGCGTTTCCAGAGTAACTTTTCTAAAAACTCATCCGACTCCCCCGCCTGCGACGCCATTATGGTGGCCAGCGCATTTGCATCGCCTTGACGCCAAGCACTAATCAAATCAAGCATTTCTGCATCACTGGCGTTAATGGCCTCATCGAGCATCTCTAATTGAGTTTGATGTGAAAACGATGAAATCAGTTCAAATTGAAACTCAATACTTTCAAGCTCAATCAACGCTTTACCATTACGGTTTTCAGTAAAATAAGCATCAACGCCTTGCTCTGTACTATAGCCTAGCTCAGCAAAGCGACTGACACTGATTTGAGTTGACTGAAGCCAGGGTGCATACGGTGCTAACGCTTGACACATCACCTGATGACTTAAGCAATATTGTTGGCGCGTGGCATCAACCTCTGCGGCAATATCGGCAGACAAGGCACCATATTGTTGCAATAACGCCCCCGTATCACCTTGGGACACATCAGCTTCAATAGCCAACGCATCTGACTGCTTAAAAGCCGACTCAATGTGCTGCCCTAATGGGTAAAAATCTGCACGCCCAACATGGATAGACCCTAACAAATACGCCTGCTGATTTTGATAATTAATTTTATAAAATACCGGCGAGTCTAATGCCGCTGCAGGCCATACAACTGCACATAAAAGCAAGGCGATAACACGACGACAATGTTGCTGTAAACGGCGATGAATCAAGCGGATATTCAAATTAAACCGACTTTTCCTTGTTGCCTGCATAGCAGCTCCTTATAATTAGTCATATTCTTTGCACAAGCACCATGGGGCAATTATGCCGTACACCAACGTTTTTCTACAGATAAAAGAAAACCTGCAAATAGCCTACCGACAAGCGATTGATTGTGACGCTCGTCTTGATGAATTGCGTAAAGCCGGTCACGGTAAATTTGTCGCCATATTTACAGAAGATCAAGGTTTTACTGAAAGCAGCAATCGCTTTCTACCTTATGTTCAAGAACTGGTTGCCGAATTTGATGCCATGCAAAATAGCACTCATGTCGCCCCAGAAACACTCGAAGTCTTTGTTAAAAAGCTTGCCACTCTTCTGCAAACGCTACAAGTATTTAAGCTTTCTAAGTAATCGAAAAGTCAGGACATTCTACTGGCAGATTAAAAAATAAAGCTCCAATTGTGGAGCTTTATTTTTTATCGTATTCAAACAATAAATACTATAGCTGCGGCTCAACCGTCTTTTGTAGCCACTCAACAAACAATCGTGTTTCGTATTGAAAAGGTCTGTCACGCATCCGATTTGAGTGATGCATAAAACTCATATCAGTGATTTTTTCATCACCCGCAATAACAACTTTATCACCCTCTTTAACACTGTAGCTAAAGGTTGCTCTTGGAGGATACAGGTCTTTCACAATACGTAAATCACCCGGAGTCGCTCCAAATGTTGGGCGCATATCACCAGCTAAATCAATATCGGTCACCTGCATATGTAAGGTTTGTCCCGGTTTTAGGGACTTTTCTGCTTGTTTATTGATGTTTTTGGTTAAGGTTTCAAATAAACGGTTCTCGAAACGAGACTGTAACTCTACCGAGGTTTTAATGTCACGAAACTCTTTAGGATTTTGCCATTCAATTTTAACCACACCCACTTCAGTTTGCGGGTTAGGTTCTGGCGCATCTTCAGCCAAAGTCACCTGGCAGGTAAATACCGAAGCAAGTAATAAGTATTTTATGTTCATCATAAACCTCCAAAGGCGCATCAGTCATACACAATTAATGGGTTACACTATTAATGGGTTACACTATTAGTCAATCAAATTAGATTAGCGAGGGGATATCAGCAACAACCCACGCCTAAACCCACCTTTATATCTTGTTGTATTAACTTTAACGCAGCCAAGCTGAACCAAGACTTAACAAGCTGACACTCAAGCCAAACTTAAAAAGGAAAGCGCGCACTCAGTAATGGATAAGTTTGGCGCATCACTTTTGGCTTAGTGCTAAACTTTTTACCCACGGGGTTATTTTGACCAGAGGGCACAAAGGGTAATTCATGGCCAGTGCGGTCTTCGTATATTTGCCCAGCGATAAGATCATAATCTTCAACAAAAGGATAAGCGTAATCATCCACTAACGGCCATTGAGCCAACTCAGCTAAACAGTCAGGGTTAGCCACCACCTTGTCGTACCATTGTTGACCTAATGACAATAAAAAGCACCTAAATTCAGCAAAACCATAATCCGAATCGCACCCAGTAATAATATAGGCAGCGCCCCAAACCGACCAGGTATAGCTGCGACGTAATTGCTGCCCCATCATTTTATCAAACGCTTTAAGTGACTCATCATCTAAAACGTGTAATTTATCGCGTAATTGTTGTGCCACTTCATCGGAAGATAAGCTTGGTTGATCGCGTGTTACCAGTGCCCAAAAATCGGTTTCTGTCATCAAAATATACCCACACAGCGTGTTTGTGCGATATTCTACCTGAAATTTTCAACCCAGATGACCTATATGAACCAGATTACGCAATCCACTATGCCACTACGCGTAAAAGCCTTGGTATGCTTATATATATTATTCACGCTTATCGCCTTGTGGCGCATGACCACCTTTTACGCATTTGACTTACTCACGTTAGGCGTATTGCCACTTTTATTTGGTATTCTCACTCGAGCAGCTTGGACTAAAGTGGTTCTGTTTGTGTATCTTGGCTTGCAAACTATTGGCCTAGCCGCCATGAGTACCACTGCCATTATTGCTTACCAAATTACACCTGAAGACGTCAATTTAGTGTTTCAAGGTTACAACATTCCGTTAATTCCACTATGGTTAGTATTGGTATCATTAATAGGCTTTCAATGGTGGGTGGGGGTATCTAAGGTCATGACGCAATATTTGAGCCCAAAAAACAGATAACTGTTACCCGAAATAAAAATAAAAATGTCGAAACGGAATACAACCTATGCCAAGTTTGTCACCTAATGAGTTGTCCATATTATTGCTTGAACCATCTGATACACAACGTAAAATCATCATATCCCATCTGCAACAAGAAGGGGTAAGCAGCATCCAAACTGCAACAAGTATCGGTGAAGCCAAAGCAATAATTTCACGCCACAGACCTGACTTGATAGCCAGCGCACTTCACTTTACTGACGGCGAAGCCTCTGACTTATTGCAATACATCAACAACACTCCAGCACTCAATGACATCCAATTTATGTTGGTATCGAGCGAATGCCGCCGTGAACAATTAGAAATTTATAGACAATCTGGTGCTGTTGCCATTTTACCCAAACCCTTTAATACAGAACATTTAGTCACGGCGCTTAATTCAACCATTGATTTATTGAGCCATGACGAGCTCGATTTAAGCCATTTCGATGTGCATAATATTAGAGTACTTGTGGTCGACGACAGCCGTATGGCACGTAATATGATTAAGCGAACCATTACGAATCTGGGCATGCAACTTATTACTGAGGCAGAAGACGGCGCACAAGCCATTCAGCTTATGCAAGACACCTTATTTGACCTTGTCATTACCGACTACAACATGCCTTCTGTCGATGGTTTAGCGCTTACCCAATATATTCGTCACCAAAGCCAACAGTCACACATACCTATCCTGATGGTGTCATCAGAAGCGAATAACGCTCATTTAAGCAATGTGTTTAGTGCAGGCGTTAATGCCCTTTGCGACAAGCCATTTGAGCCTCAGTTAGTCAAAAAAATCCTTTACCAACTGCTCGAAGAGTAAATACGCTTACTTTAGCCGCATTATTTAGGCTTATTTTGCCCTAAAACCACTACAGATACTGAATTTATAGGATAAAGTGCTTTTAAACCGCCATAGCTTGTGGCATGTTAATGATGTTTTAAAAAACACTTCTATGGAAAGCAGAGAATACCAATATGAACAAAAGTGAATTAATTGCAAAAATCGCTGAAAATGCTGAACTAACTAAAGCTGAAGCTGGCCGCGCACTAAAATCTTTCGAAGAAGCGGTAACTGAAGCCATGAAAAATGGTGATAAAATTTCTATCGTTGGTTTTGGTTCATTTGAAACCACTCAACGTGCTGCACGTACTGGTCGTAACCCACAAACAGGCAAAGAAATTCAAATCGCAGCAGCGACAGTGCCTAAGTTCAAAGCCGGTAAAACATTAAAAGACAGCGTTAATTAATTTTCGCTTATGTCCTTTGAAGAAAACCTCCTTAATGGAGGTTTTTTTATGCGTAAAATTTAACGATTACTAAAAATTTATTCAGTTTATGGCTTAATCTAAAGCCATTACCAAGGATCCATAATTGCACAAAAAAAGTGCAACGCTGCATCATTAAGCCGCAACAAGTTTGCTACAAAATGTAGCATCACACATTAAGCTCTTGATTAATATAAAGTAACAAAAGTGGCATGCGATTCGCTAATTTATCTTCAGACAAACCGACATTGAGTATGTTTAAACCATAAATAAATGGCTCAGTGACAATAAAACATTAAGGGATTGAAGATGAAAAAATCACTATATCAAGCAATTGCATTATCAACAGGTTTACTATTGAGTGGCAGCGCCCTTGCTGAAGTCACTGGCAATATTGGCGCTACGTCAAACTACTTATGGCGCGGTACCACTCAAACCAGTAACGAAGCGGCGATTCAAGGTGGCCTTGATTACGCACACGACTCAGGCTTTTATGCCGGGACTTGGGCATCTAATGTCGATTTTGGTGATGAGACAAGCTACGAATTAGACTTATATGGTGGTTACGGCGGTAACTTCACTGAAGATTTAACTTACGATATAAGCTACCTTTACTACGCTTACCCAGATGCAGGAGCAAGCATTGATTTTGGTGAAATTGCAATTTCACTTGGCTGGAAATGGCTAGACGTAGGTTACTCTCAAGTAGTGAATGCCGACTCAGATGTATCAGGCGCATCAGATGAAAAAGATTGGAGCTACATCCAAGCTAACGCAAGCTTCCCATTAACAGAAAAGCTAAGCCTTGCATTGCACTACGGTTATTCACAAGGTGATGTAGTAGAAGATTTATTTGGCGACACTTACGCTGACTACAACGTCACATTAAGCGCAGAAACAGACATGGGTACCGTGTCGTTTATGGCTTCAGATACTGACTTACCAGACAGCGATGTTAAAATTGTTTTAGGCTACTCATACGGCTTTACGCTTTAATCTATCCTGCTCTTTTTAATATAAAAAATGCCACTGTTTAACTCAGTGGCATTTTTGTATCTGTAGCAAAATTAGATCAATAACACAATTTTTGTTTAAGTCTGTAGCAAGAAAAAAATTTACTGCTAAGCTCAAATTGAAAGGTAAAAATAGCTGTCCATATCAGACAAAAACTTTTACTTTTCTATTGGTAATTTTTTAGTTAGAAAGTGCTCATTGAATTTGTTTTCATTTTACCATTCAACTTGAGGGTTTCGTTATGGCTAATCTTACAGATCGAGTGCCAGATGATACAGAAATTGACGCGATGACAACACCTAGAGGTGCAAAGTCAGCAGAGTCATTACAGCATAAGCGTCAAATCAAACGCAGATTAGAGGATTTTCTCGAACAAGCGCAATTACGCAAAGCAATAGGTGATGACGACTTTTTCTAGCAAAGAGGGATAAACAATGGTTTATCCCTTTTTTAATTAGGCAATGCGTTTATCCGTTTTACTGCCGCTTTTATTTGCCTGAGTCTGGGTTAGCAACAGCTCAGCTTTAGCGCCTAAATAAACATACACACCTAATCCAACCAACAATCCGACTACAGCAAGCATCATCAAGATTGCAGGCTCTATGTATTGCTTTTCGCCTAATGACGCTTTAAACATGGTAAGCAGTGCCTCTATCGAAATCGCAATCAAAATTGTCGAGATAAACCGAGTGATAGTCCTGCGGGTAGAGCTATGCCTAAAAATATCTTTATGCATAAGCACTTCTTCTTCTAAAATGGTCTTACCCAAGTCAAAAATTGCCAGAGCCAATGTTAAAAAAATAATAATTCCAAAAGGTTGCAGGGGATCATGACGCGCAGAGGCTTGGTTAAAAAGATCATAAATATCCAACGTCACCGTCCACATCAGTACACTCACCAACACAAACAAACATAAAACAATGGCCGCGTAGATACTCTTGAAAAAAGGCGACATTTTACGTCTTGCACTATCTCCCATCATAAATTCAATTAAGCGGGTCAGGTTAACGTCAATCACGACAATACCGGTTTCGCCCTCTGACGACTTCAGAATTTGTGACGCAGACAAACACAAGCCGCCACCCGCATTAGACAAATATGGCCGAGTAATATGTGCAGTATTCGCTTCAGAAAGCTGGGTAAAATAAGGACGTTGGCTTCGATCAGCCTGCTTGCCGTTATTTAACAGCTTAATTTGTTGGTTAACGACACTAATATTGGGGCTAACTTGAATACCTTGTTCATCGAGCAAATAAATCAGCTCCACAAACGGGTAGCTTACCGCCATATCTTCAAATACTTTTGCTGACACCGGTTTATCAAATAAATTGACGTCACCCACCCCCACTAAAATCGACTCTAATAGTTCGTGCACTAGGTTTTCATATTCATGATAGCGTTCTATCACGCTCAAATAACTCATTGCAGCCATATGCTTTCCTTTTAATCGACACGATAATAAAGCAAAGCAGTTTTAGTGCCAAAAAAATAGCAACTTATTTTCAATCACTTACATCAAATCTAAAAAGATATATTGCTACCTAAAAATCCAGACTGCACCAAACTGGGGCTAAGTAGCTTACTTTTTTTCATTGCTGTTTTGTGAATAAACTCTGCTAATATAAGCAAAACATCATGGTTCAGGTTGACTAGATTAGGAAAAGACAATGTCAGAGTCTTTATTGCGTTATCAGCAAGATATTCGTCGTTTTTCTGATGAATTAATTCGTATCCAAGCACCGATTAAAATTTTAGATTCGATAAAATGGCCTAAACAAATCGAAGATAATTTTCTAGCAAAACAAACTAAACAGCTGCCTGATATTAGTAATGATTTTTATCAAACTATCCCATTATCATTCAACGCTGCACAAACTCAAACTGACCTACAAGGTTTAAAAAGTGCCATTGAACGCGGCCTGGGTAAACGTGACAAGCTGGGTAAGATTTTACTAGCCAATATCGATCAGTATCGAATAGTGATCGACATGCTGCACAATCGCGGCAATCCTACGTTTGGTAAACTGAGCCAAGAGTTATACGGTAGTGCCAGTCATAAATTGCATGGCGACCGCCACACCCTTCGCCAACTGGGCGATCGTTTAAGCCATATATTTTCACTACCCGCGGCGCGCCATATGAGCCAGCGTCACCCTAAAATTGTAAGCGCTCCGGAAGCAGTAGAAGTGCTAAGTAAACGCTTAGTTAAGTATTTTCATAACGATGAAATCCACGTTAAATTAAGTGATGGTATTGCCTCAGATGCCGCAGTGGGCGGTGATACCGTTAAACTTAATACTCGAGCCATGTTCAGTGAGTCTGATTTAAATGTCTATGAAGTCCACGAAGGTTGGGTGCATGTTGGCACCACGCTTAATGGTCGCGCCCAACCTCACGCCACATGGTTAAGCGTGGGTTCGCCACGGGTTACGGCCTCGCAAGAAGGCTTAGCAGTATTAATGGAAATGCTCACCTTAAGCTCTAATCCAGGGCGAGCTCGTCGCATTAGCGATAGGGTTTCGGCAGTTGATATGGCCGAGCAAGGTGCCGATTTTATTGAAGTCTATCGCTACTTCAGAAACCTTAATTTAAGCTCAAAAGACAGTTATCGAGTCACTCAGCGTGTATTTCGGGGTGGCATGGTTGGTGGCGGGAGCTTTTTTACCAAAGATATCTCTTATGTGCGCGGTTATGTTGAAAACATTAACTTTATACGCAGTGCCATCAGCACAGGCTTGCCAGAGCTGATCCCTATGTTATTTTTGGGTAAGTTGGCCATTGAAGACATTCCGGTACTTTACCAGGCATATCAAGAAGGGGTTATTGCTCAACCTAAGTATTTACCCCCAATGTTTGCCGATATTAGTGGTCTTTATGCCTGGTTTGGCTTTGCTTCAGGGATAGGTAACATTGACCTAAAAGGAGTGCAGCGTTATTTTGCCAACCAATTTAAGCATGTGACCCCAACCTCTGCTGTCGACTTATTTGAAGACTCAGAATTTGATAACAACTTCGAATAACTGACATTGCTAAGTGTGGCATTGGTCACACTTAGCACTGTAAACAAGTGCAATAGTGTTTATATGTCTATGTTTGAGGCTCACCATGAAGCACTTAATCAGTTCAGCATTACTCGGTAGTTTTATCCTTATTAGTGGTTGCACGCCCAGCTCCCCAGACCAAGCGTTGGGCACCTTAGAGCGAGACCGAGTTTTATTACGCTCAACTGCGGCCGAGATCATTACTGCGCAGCCCATAAAAAAAGGGATGCAAGTGAATGCGGGTGATTTGCTTGTGCAATTTGACACACATAAACAAGCCGCACGTCTTGCAGTAATGCAAGCTGAAGTCGTTAAAGCCGAAGCTTACCTGCTTAAGCTCACCAATGGTGAACGTCCCGAAGATATTGCCAGTGCCAACTCTGCACTAAAAAGTGCTAACGCAGCCAAAATTGAAGCGCAAAAGTCGTATCAACGCAGTGCCAGTTTACTGACAAAACGTTTAGTCAGTGAGGCAGAGTTAGACCGCGCGCTAGCACTTCGCGACCAAGCCAATGCCGAATACGATGCAGCCAATGATTTACTTACAAAAATGGTTAAAGGGGTTCGCCAAGAAGATATTTTTCAAGCTCAAGCTACGCTTGATGCCGCTAATGCCAACTTACGTTATGAACAACAGGTGTATAGCGACCTTAGTATCCGCGCAACCCGCGCAGGTAAGCTAGATAACTTGCCTTATAACGTTGGAGAGCGAGTGCCACTGGGCGCTGTTGTTGCGGTAATTCAAGCTGATGAGACGCCCTATGCTAGGGTATATATACCCGAACCTTATGCCGCCAAACTGCAAATAGGCCAAACCTTGAAGGTGAGTGTTGATGGTATCGATACTCATTTTAATGGCACATTACGCTGGTTTAGCAGTGAGCCCGCTTTTACGCCCTACTATGCCCTTAATCAAGGAGACCGATCAAGACTGGCTTTTTTAGCCGAATTCACATTAGACAGTTCGGCCAATACCTTACCCACAGGCATACCTGCCCAAGTGATATTGCCGGAGCAACAATGAGCGCGTTAAATGACCCACAATGGGTTATTCAAGCACAAGGGATCAGCAAACAATTTGGCGATTTTACCGCGGTAAACCAGCTGGATCTGAATATCCCTAAAGGCCATATTTATGGCTTTTTAGGCCCAAATGGTTGTGGCAAATCCACCACCATAAGAATGTTAACTGGGTTGCTTACCCCAACAACCGGAGACATTAATGTGCTGGGCTTCACCATCCCTAAGCAAGCAGAAGCATTGCGCCAACACATTGGTTATATGACCCAAAAGTTTTCGCTGTATGACGACCTCACCGTCAAAGAAAACCTGCAATTTATTGCGCGCATTTACGGCATGAAACGCGAGTTATCCCGAGTCCGCATAGATCAACTGCAAAGCACCTATAAACTCAGGCAGTATCAACATCAACTCACGGCCACCCTCAGTGGTGGGCAACGTCAACGACTTGCCCTAGCCTGCGCCTGTTTAAACCAGCCAAAATTGTTGTTTTTAGACGAACCGACTTCTGCCGTTGACCCACAAAATCGCCGCGACTTTTGGGAACAATTATTTGACTTATCTGAACAAGGCACCAGTATTTTAGTGTCAACCCATTACATGGATGAAGCCGAGCGCTGCCATAAAATCGCCATTATGGACAAAGGCACAATCAAGGCAGATGACACACCTAAAGCATTAATGGATAACATCAATGCCCATGTTATTGAAATTAACGCAACAGATTTAAGGCCACTAAAACAGGCACTAATCACCCAGGCAGAAGTGAGTTCAGCAGCACAATTAGGCCATCGTTTACGGGTGTTAATTGATAAACAAATTGCCGATCCTATTGCTTGGGTGTTGCAACAGTGTCAGCAATATCAGCGCCAAATTAATCCACAAGAAATTGCAATTGTGAGGGCCAATCTTGAAGATGTGTTTGTGAGCCATACCGGCCAAATGAACACACCGCCCGCAACGGCTAAGGCGTGATGCTATGATGCACTCAATTAGCAACAGTTTAATGCGCATATACGCCATCACCAGCAAAGAAATCAAACAACTCAGTCGTGACCGAATAACCTTTGCGATGGTGATAATGATCCCGCTGATCCAGTTACTGCTATTTGGTTATGCCATTAATACTGATGTACGCCAAATCCCCGTAGCCATTGTGGACCAAAGCGATTCCACCGCAGGCCGCTGGATAGTTGAAGCAGTAAAAGTCACTCAAGTGGTTGATGTTAAAATGCACTTAACTACAGCCAAACAAGCCCAGGAGGCGATTCGACGAGGTGACATAAAAGCCGCCTTAATTTTACCGCCTACATTGACGCAAAAAATTGCCCATAACGAACCGATAGGCCAATGGGTTGTTGATGGTTCGGACACGATGATCGCAGGGGCCATCAAACAACTGCAAAACCTGTCGCTTAATGATGTACTGCCAGAGCCAACTAGCAGCCAATCATTATTTGAAGTCAGCTTATTTTATAACCCAGAGCAGCGATCTGCGGTGAACATCGTCCCCGGTTTAATTGCGGTCATTCTCACCATGACCATGGTGCTTTTTACCTCCTCGGCTATTGTGCGTGAGCGCGAGCGAGGTAATCTTGAATTACTCATTACTACGCCGATTAAATCCCTAGAACTGATGATAGGTAAAATTTTGCCCTATATTGTTATTGGTTTAGTGCAAATGGCCATTATTTTGGGTTTAGGTCATGTTATTTTTGCCGTGCCCATTGATGGCACCATCAGCCATTTGCTCATAGCAACCTTACTGTTTATTACCGCGAGTCTCACATTAGGTTTAATCATTTCGACCATTGCCCAAACTCAGCTTCAAGCTATGCAAATGACCATTTTTATCTTACTTCCCACGATATTACTGTCTGGATTTATCACCCCATTAGAAGCCATGCCAAACGCAGCACAGTGGATAGCAGAAATATTACCCGGCACCCATTTTATGCGGGTCATCAGAGCCATTGTGTTGAAAGGCGCGACCTTAATGGACCTTATTGACGATATTATCTGGCTCGTTGGGTTTACCTTGATAGGGCTAGGGGTGGCTGCAAAACGCTTTAATAAACGATTAGATTAACCTCCTAATACGCTGATGTTTAGGAGGTTAGCAAAGTAAAGCTGATGTTGAGGGGGGTAATTAAAAATCTCTATTAACAGAATAAGCTTCGCCGTTACATTCTATATAAACGTTACAAGACAAATCTGCAAGCCGGCCACATTGCTTCACCACAATACCATTACCGCCACGCTGCAAAACCTGTAATTTGAGTGTTTTTTCCATCGATGACAGACTGGGTAAATAATCTAACTTAGCCGGATCTAGTGAGTTTTCACAATATGATGTTGTCACATCACCTATAAATTGAGCTCTCAATCTCGACAATTCTTCTAAAGTATATGTGTCCACTTTACCCACTTTGACACTATCCAATGCAACCTCGCCGGCATTGGTTTTAATAGACAAATTAGCGCAACCAGATACAAGTAAAATCGCTAACACAGATGTACCCAAGGCGGTAAAAAAAACTTTATTCATATTAAATCCTTTTAAAAAAAAGCATGCTCATCACCATAATGAACATACTTAACATTGAGTGCTCATCAGGAGCCTGTTACCTCTTTAAGATACATTTCATCGATAAAAGTACAACAGAGCCGCTCCAAATTAGCTTTGCGCTTTTAATGCCCGTTGTTTAATAAAATATTCACGGGTTAAAGCAAATACCACAGGACTCAGTAATACCAGCGCAATTAAGTTTGGAATCGCCATCATTGCATTCAAGGTATCGGCCAACAACCAAATAAACTCTAACGAGCTCACCGCGCCAATAGGTACAACTAAGGTAAAAATAAGACGAAATGGTTTAATGGCTTTATCGCCAAATAGATACTGAATACATTTTTCACTGTAAAAGCTCCAACCTAATATCGTGGTAAACGCAAATACAGCTAAAGCAATAGCAACAATATAGTTACCCATGGGCAGTGCATGCGAAAAGGCAAACGATGTCAATGCTGCGCCATTTTCACCAGAAGTCCAAGATCCGGTAACCACAATAGCTAAGCCAGTTATAGAACACACAATTAAGGTATCAATAAACGTACCCAACATTGCCACTAAGCCCTGTTTAACAGGGTTATTAGTTTGCGCTGCGGCATGCGCAATCGGCGCACTTCCTAAACCCGCTTCATTTGAAAACACACCACGTGCCACACCAAAACGGATTGCAGCCCATACCGCTGCACCGGCAAAACCACCTTGAGCGGCAACTGGGTTAAAAGCACTTTCAACAATTAACATAAATGCGGCAGGCACATCGGCGGCATATACCACTAATACCGCTAAACCCGCGGTGATATAAAACACCGTCATTAATGGCACCAGCTTACCTGCAACTTCAGCAATGCGTTTAATCCCTCCCATCAGTACTGCGCCCACAAGCACCATTAACACCACGCCAGTCACCCAGCTCGGTATATCAAAATTGCTGCTCATTGCATCGGCGACAGAGTTAGCCTGTACTGTATTACCAATACCAAAACCGGCAATAGACCCAAAAATAGCAAAGGCGGTACCTAACCAAGCCCACTTGCTGCCCAAGCCATTTTTAATGTAATACATAGGGCCGCCAACATGGTTACCATTGGCATCAGTTTCACGAAACTTTACAGCTAACACCGCCTCTGAAAACTTGGTTGCCATCCCAACAAGAGCAGTACACCACATCCAAAAGAGTGCACCAGGGCCACCAATAAAAATCGCCGTTGCAACACCTGCAATATTACCCGTACCAATGGTAGCTGATAACGATGTCATCAATGCATTGAAGGGGCTCACATCGCCTTTTTCACTGTCGTCGTCAACCTGACGGCCCGACCATAATAATTTAAACCCTCTGCCTAATTTTAAAATCGGCATCAATTTAAGGCCAATAGACAGGAATAGCCCTACCCCTAAAATCATCACCAGCATGGGGACACCCCAAACAATGCTGTTGACCGTACTGATAAAACTTGTGATTGCTTCCATGAAAAACCTCATACAGAGTAATGACTTATGTCGAAATATATTGTTATTAGTATTATTGTTTTATTCGCTATTTTTATTATGGTTTCAACGGCCCAACCCCGTCACCATGATGCAATTTTTTAGGTTACCCCGATTACGTTAACCAAGGCAACCCAAGCAAAGACGTGATGAATCATCTTCAAGGTAAAAAAGGGGCCTATGGTTTTTCGAGTTCCAGTTTCAAGGTGTCTAACCCTTGCTGTAAATCTGCTCCTATCATGGCTTCAAAATCGACAAATAAAAACATGAGGTTCATTGGATAATTTAAATGACCAGTAAACCCCCAATCAACCTTTGTTTGGTGAGTGTTTACGGCCTCAGTTGTCATAAATGCCGGCTCTGTCGCTTCAAATGGCGACATAAAACGTAATTCGAAGTCAATACGTTTACCTTCGTCAATAGCAATGATCTCCTGCTCGCCAACCCCAACGTCAGGGTTTTCACTAGCCCAAGCAGACACAAAACCGACTGTGGCATCAGTGCCACGATAGGTTTTAACCATTTCGGGGTCAATTTGCGCCCATTTACTGAAATTATCCTGGTTTTTAAGGTGCTTAACATAATCAAACACCTCAGAGACAGGTTTGTTGATGGTAACAGAGCGGGTGACAGAATAATCGGATTGAATAAATAGTGCGGCAACAAATGGGATTGCGATAATGACAACAAGCCCTAGGAGAATTTTTTTTAACATTATTATTATCCTCAAAATATTGAGGTTTTAGTATACCTACCAAGCGGTTGTAAACAACAAATAATTAACAATTGAAATGACTATTGCGGGTAATGATAAAAGAGCGGCTCAAGGAGTGTAAAATTGTACGGCACAAGGCTCAAGTGCCGTATTCTGCGCAATTTGGCTTAAGCAAGAAACACAGACACATTGATCTGAACGTATAGTATTATCAGGATATGTCGTGACGTATTGCTTAATCAACTCTACTGCATTGTAAGAAGAATCGGCACACCAACAACGCCCAATGTCTTGCCCAAGTGCCATTGCACAGGCATTTTGTTGATGGCAGATAGGGCATAATCTCGCTAACTCTGACATACGACGTCCTCAGTAAAAACAATCAACTTATCATGTTAACGCATTGGACGGGACTTAATAAACAACAATGAAAATACAGCAAAACTGAAAAAGCCTGCCACATTGCCTTACTTTGGACGTACACCCAATGTATGGCAAATTGCATAAGTTAATTCTGCACGATTAAGGGTATAAAAATGAAAATCTTTTACGCCTTCCCGTGCCAATACTTTCACCATATCAATGGCAACATTCGCGCCCACTAGTTGGCGGGTACCTGGATCATCATCCAAACCATCAAACTGACGATGCAACCAGCTTGGAATAGCCACATTTGTCATGTCAGCAAAGCGCTTAGTCTGCTTAAAGTTGGTCACAGGCAAGATACCAGGGATGATCTCAACATCAATCCCAGCAGTAACACAACGATCGCGAAAACGTAAATATGATTCAACATCAAAGAAAAACTGTGTAATGGCGCGGTTAGCACCTGCATCAATTTTCTTTTTAAGGTTAATTAAATCGGCTTGAGCATTACGCGCATCAGGATGTACTTCGGGATAGGCAGCTACTGAAATATCAAAGTCAGCTACAGAACGCAGTAAACGCACTAAATCATTAGCAAAACGCGTTGGTTTGGGGCTACCTTCAGGTAAGTCACCACGTAATGCAACAATGTCTCTAATACCTGAATTCCAATAGTGTTTTGCCAGTTCAATTAACTCTTCATCACTCGCATCAACTAAAGTTAAATGCGGTGCAGCAAGCAAGTTAGTTTCCTTTTGGATACGCTCAATCACACCATGAGTACGATCACGAACCCCAGAATTAGCGCCATAAGTCACTGAAACAAACTTAGGGTTTAACGGCTCTAAACGACGAATAGAGTTCCACAAAATCTCTTCCATTGCCGGTGTAGAAGGCGGGAAAAACTCAAAAGACACATTAATATCATTCAGCTCAGACAAGCTCTGATTTAATGACTGGGCATGTTGCGCATGATGAAAAGCCATAATGTATTCCTTCAACTTCTGTAAAACTTAGGAGTCTATACCAAGCGGTTTGGGTCACTCGATTAACCCTACCCATTTAGCCGTTTGGACGTCTATATGTCCATATACTAGTTTAACTGCAGTTTAAGTCAAGCTAAAAAAACATCAATAAATCAATTTAACGTAGCGCATAACGTTACAGACTTAAAAAATAGATCAAAATGGTGCCAATGTTTACTCAAAACGGGTTATCAACCGCCCACAGAATTTTGCAACACAAATAAAAAAAGCGACCCTAGGGTCGCTTATAAACGATGCAAATGGATGTTGCTATTACTCGTAATCTGAAGCGTAAGTTTCTTCATAAGTATGCGAGTAAAACTCAAACAAGTTTCCAAATGGATCTTCTAGGTACACCATTTTTGCAGGTTTGCTATCGTCTTCTGGATGGTAGCGCATAATGTCCATACGTACCTTGCCGCCATATTGTTCGGTGCGTGCAATGGCCCCTTCAAAGTCATCTGTTTGCAAACAAAAGTGGAAAATACCAAGACGAGTAAAATCAACCACATGACGATCTTGACGATCAACCATCTCAAACAACTCAACACCAATACCATCAGTGGTGACTAAGTGCGCAATATTAAAGCCTTTAAAGCCTTCACCAAACACGGCAATACACATTTTACCAATGGCTGTTTTACGCTCTTCCTGGACTTTTGTGTTACCCATTACCACTCGTAAACCTAGCGCTTTGGTATAAAACTCAACGGCTTTATCCATATCGCCAACCATTAAACCTACGTGATTCATTTTCATAACTGACTCCTAAAACGCTGTTGATTAATTCATCATTTGTTTCGATGGAGACATGTTACGGCGAATAGGTTATCAATAAAAATTATCATTTTTTATTATATTGATAACCTAAGTTTATTAATGTTGAGCGTTATTCTGTCGTTTACCTGAGCATGTAAAGATAAAAAAGTGAATACCAGTTATTAAGTGGTGAAAAAGCCATCTCGCTTAGTCTTGACTTAGTCTTGACTTAGTCTTGACTTAGTCTTGACTTAGTCTTGACTTAGTCTTTGCATTTCAAGCTCGATTAATAATGCACAATGGGCATCATTTGCTGCATACTTTTTCTGGTGTTCATGTAGAGGGTATATTGACCAATTTGATTGCTGCGCACTTTTAGATAAGCGTTGTTTAAATAACATTGCGACCGCAACACGAGCGCCCACAGGTTGCTTAACATGGGAAAATCGCATCACTTTTGAAGAAAGCTCTACGGCATTAACTAACTTAATACCAAATTTTCTCCAGAGAATTTTTTTGTCTTCTTTCAATCCAAAGCCGACTTTTTTTATTAAAGGGTCCGACAGCACGTCATTAATGCCAATGAAATGTTCATAAAACTGAGCCGGAAATAAAAACACTTTGAATGGTGTGGCGATTTGAATTAAATGAGGTCCATCACTTACCTCACCTTGTATAAAACAGGGTTTACTCTCGGTATCGAAGCCTAAACAGGCATGTTTTTTTAACTCCGCTATGGCACTCATTGCATTTGCTTGGGTTGTAATAACGATGACATTCTCAAGAGCAATACCCTCATAAAGTGGTAATTCTCGAATTTGCGCCTTTGTTGGTCTTTCCATTCAATATCCTGTTAACAAAAGCTGCACTATTAATAGATAACAAATAATTGATAACAAAAAAAAAGACCATTTTCATGGTCTTTTCAAGCATTCTACTCTTGTAGTAAGTCTTTACAAATATGCACCAAATCCGACTGTACTGCTGCTGCGGTCACCTCACGTCCAGCACCTGGACCACGGATAATCAGCGGGTTACCTTGATAAAATGCGCTGCGAATAACAAACACATTATCGCCTGGCGTTAAATTAGCGTAAGGATGATTATTGTCTACCCACTGCAAACCGACTTCGGCTTGCAATTTACCCTCAACTTTGTCTAACGAGGCAACGTAACGCAGCACCTTATTTTGCTCCGCTGCGGCTGTAAATTGCTGTAATAAGTCATCATCGAGTTCACTAATACGCAGTAAAAAATCCTCTAACGACAACTCAGCTAATGCTTTAGGCACCAACGAATTGAGCGTGATGTCGTCTAACTCAACGGCTAAGCCAATTTCTCGGGCTAAAATAAGCAACTTACGTTGCATATCACGGCCAGATAAATCATCACGAGGATCAGGTTCTGTAATCCCTAAACCACGCGCCTCAAGCACTAACTCAGAAAAGGGTTTAGTGCCATCGTAGTTTTCAAATAACCAACATAAGGTGCCAGAAAAAATCCCACCCACAGCTTCAATTGTGTCGCCGCTGTTGCGTAAATCGTTTAATGCATGTTGAATCGGTAAGCCCGCACCACAACTGGCGTTATAACGCCAAAATAATCGACGATTACTGAGCTGCTGCTTTAACTCTCGGTAAAATGGCAATGGACCAGATCCCGCCAATTTATTTGCGCTGACCACATGAATGCCACGGGCAAATAATTCTGGATACTGCAAGGTTAAGCTGGCACTGGCACTGATATCTAACGCCACTATTTCATCGCAATCTAACTGAGCTAATTGTTCAAATAAATGGTCATAATCCCAAGCAGTGGCTTTTGATTGATAATTTTGCTGCCAATTATTGAGGTCAATACCATCATTAGTAATCAAGGCTTTTTGCGAACCGACGACGCCAATAAGCTCTACAGATGCTTCTAATTCACGGTCGAGTGTTGGGCTTGCTCGTTTAAACAAATCAATCCATGCTTCACCAATATTACCCGCCCCCAATAACAACACGCCAATGCGCATTCTTGGGCCTGCACAGCGACGATGCACCTTTTGCGTGAGTAAACTCACTTGAGCTTGTGGCACTAATGTCACTAAGCTGAGTGAATCTTGATAAACAGGTTTAGCATCACGGCTTAATAGTCGAGCAAAACTACGTCTAAAATGATGTGCATCGGCACTGACAAGCGCCACTAAACCCAAATCAGATTGTATGGTTAACTCTTCGATTGCCCATTGTTCATGATATTGATTCAACACCGCTTGAACTTGCTTTTGACTTTCTAGGGTAAAAGCTAACTCAACTTTATGTTGGGCAAGTTCCCAATATGCCAATGGTGTTAAACCTGCCGCGCGTAATACCTCAAGTAGCGGTGCTATGTTGCAGTTCATTTTAAAGCTAAATAGCAGCACTTCATTTAAGTTAGTCACCACAGGTGCACTGGCAGATGAGCTCAAAGGCGCAATCAAGGTAAAGTCGGTGTGTGATGCATAACTTGAACGCACCGCAAGACTGACCTCGGTGTTAAATAAAGGCTGTAACGTACGAGAATGCAAAACAGGTGAACCTAAACGAGCAAGGCGATCGGCTTCAGCTAAAGACATGCTTTTAAGTAACTTTGCATCATTGATTTTGTTAGGGTCAGCGTTAAATACCCCTTCCACGTCGGTCCAAATCGTAACGCGATCAATATCGGCTAGGCTGGCAATTAAAGTGGCACTAAAGTCAGAACCATTGCGGCCTAATAATAACGTGTCACCATGGCGGTTAGCGCAAATAAACCCGGTGATCACTAACCGCTCTTGTGGGTGTAAAGCTAATAGGGCTTGCACTTTATCGCGCGACTCTTGCACTAAAATATTGGGTACTGCGCCTTCATCGGCAACTAAAATAGAGCAAGCATCAACATGCGTTGCTGCTACGCCCGTTTCACGCAAGAGTGCAGCCATTAAACGAGCAGACCAACGCTCACCAAAGCTAACAACTTGGTTTAATTGATAATCATTGTGTTGCTCTAACGACAGTAAGCTGACTAATTGCGCGCGGTCAGTCGACAAGCGCTCTCGTAAATCGCGCGCTTGCTCATTAGACAGTAACTGTTCAATCAAGGTTTGTTGGTAACTAATTAATACTTGCAGCTCTTCCTGCCAAAGTTGGCCGCTGTCACGCAAACTGAGTAATTTATATAAGAAGTTAGTGGTTTTACCGGCAGCCGACACCACAACAAGATCATCACTGTTACCGTGGGTCAATAAAATATGAGCAACACGGCGATAGCAATCAGCATCCGCTAAACTAGAACCACCAAACTTATGTAAATGACTTCGCGCCATTACGCACTCCTTAAACAACTACGACTTTTTTGCGGCTGCTATTTTACTTTATTTAACGAAAACTACAGCTAACATAAACGTAAATTAAGCTCATTTAACCTGAACTCAGGTTATTTAATTGCTGCAACAGCGGCTAAACCAGCTTTAATATCAGCAACTAAATCTTCAGCATCTTCAATTCCGACAGATAGTCTCAATAAAGTGTCTTTAATACCAGCCTCTTGGCGCGCTTTGGCATCCATTGCTCTGTGGGTCATGGTAGCCGGAACGGCGACTAAACTTTCCACCCCGCCCAAACTTTCTGCAACACTGAATAAAGATAATGCGTGTAAAAATGCCACGACTTCGGGTTCGCCGCCTTTTAACTCAAAACTTAACATAGCCCCAAAGCCTTGTTGTTGTTTTGCTGCAATTTCGTGACCTGGATGGTCTTTTAAACCTGGATAATACACGTTGGCCACTAGGTCGCTAGTACTAAGTAATTCAACGATTTTTTGTGCATTGCGTTGATGCTCTCGAATACGTACTGCAAGGGTACGTAAACCGCGTAAGGTTAAATAGCTGTCAAATGCTGAGCCTGTTAATCCAAGGGTGTTAGACCACCAATGTAATAGCTCGCCTAGCTCAGGGTCTTTAGCCACAACCGCCCCACCAACCACATCACTATGGCCGTTAATGTATTTGGTGGTTGAATGAATAACGATATCAGCCCCTAACAACAAAGGTTGTTGTAAAATGGGGGATAAAAAGGTGTTATCAACCGTCACTAGCGCACCTACAGCACGGCAGGCTGAACTCACAGCTTCAATATCAACCACGCGCAATAACGGATTAGAGGGTGTCTCTAACCACACCATTTTGGGCTTTTGCGCAATGGCTTTTTCAAATACCACAGCATCAGTTTGATCGACAACCAATAATTTAAATTGGCCTTTTTTGGCTAAATTAGTAAATAAACGGTAACTGCCGCCGTAACAATCGTGCGGCACAACCAATAAATCATCAGGCCCAAGTAAACTGGTTACCAACGTAATCGCTGCCATACCTGTGCACGTCACCACACCTGTAGCACCTTGTTCAAGCTTAGCCAGCGCATCACCTAAAATATTACGTGTTGGATTGCCCGAGCGGCTATAGTCAAATTCGCGCGGATTTTTATGGCCATCAAATGAATAATTGGTCGATAAATAAATCGGTGGTACCACAGCTCCGTGTTGTGTGTCTGATTCAATACCCTGGCGAACGGCCAATGTGGCGCTTTGATGCTTAGTCATAATGACTCCTAAAAAATTTCACAAACACACAAAAAGAGATGTCTAGACGTCCAAATTTACCTAAGACACTGGCGTTCGTCAACCAATATTAGCCGTTTAGACGTCTAAACATAAAGAAATCTATTTGCATTCATCACTAAATAGTAGCAATAATTTGACTAGAGATTGTAAGGGGTTAAAATCTGCCCCGTATTTATCGTTAAGGGTAAGTTAATGACTGAGTGGAATGGCGAATATATTAGCCCATATGCCGAGCATGGCAAAAAAAATGAGCAAGTAAAAAAGATTACGGTTTCTATCCCTTTAAAAGTATTAAAAGTACTAACCGATGAGCGCACTCGTCGTCAGATAAACAATCTGCGACATGCAACTAACAGTGAACTGCTATGCGAAGCTTTTTTGCATGCATACACAGGACAACCATTACCTAATGACGGCGACTTATCAAAAGATGAGCCCGACAGCATTCCAAGTGAAGCGAAAAAGTTAATGGATGAAATGGGTATCGAGTGGGAAGAACTCGAGTAACTTTCACGCTTAATCGATAGACTTTGAAACTGCCCAAGAAGCAGTCATGTTTTTATAGAGAACTTAATGATGTCATTTATCGAACCATCTACGTTGATACTGGCATCAGTTATCGTGTTTTTTGGCGCGCTAACCCAAAGCTTAATTGGTTTTGGGTTAGCCGTTGTTGCTAGCCCCCTCCTGTATATCGTTAGTCCCCAACTTGTGCCAGTACCCATTATTGTGATGGGATTTGCTATTTCGGCAATGACCTTATTTAGAGAGCGTGGTCACCTGCAATTTAATGGTTTGCAATACGCCTTAATTGGACGGATCCCAGGTGGGTTTGTGGGTGCAGGATTATTACTGTTTGCTCCACAAGCCATACTCGGTTTAATCATTGCGGCTATCGTATACATTGCCGTGATTCTGAGTGTGTACAAAATTACCGCACCAATCAACCGTGTAAGCTTATTTATTGCTGGAGTATTTTCCGGTATTTTTGGCAATATTGCCGCCATCGGTGGTCCGCCAATGGCGATTTTACTCGCCGGACAAGATGCCAGCCAATTTAGGGCTGCATTGTCAGCCTTTTTTGTATTTAGTTCGTTGATTGCTTTAGCCATTTTGGCGATTGTAGGCTTGGTAGAACTACAACATTTATGGTTATCATTGATGCTGTTACCGTCTGTTATTGGAGGCTATCTGGTATCCGGTTTGTTAATCAATCATGTCGATAAAAACAAAACACGCACTGCAACTTTAATTTTATGCACCATCAGCGCCACGGTATTAGTGGCTAAATCAATAATGGCATTAATTAGCTAACGCAAAAATCTTCTCTTTTTACTTCTCAAAAAATATCTGTTAATCCGCCTATCAAACATCCTGCTTTAAAAGCAATAGATCTGTATCACACAAGTTCATTAGATTTTTTTCAATTAACTTTTTTTCAATTAGATTTTTCTCATGGATATGATCTACTTCAAATTAACACTACCTACTTTTAGGTAACATTATTTACAGCAAAGACATATACCCAAATTGCTAAAGCAGTACCTATAAAAAGCCCATAGAGGATACACATGATGAACACATATATAAAAGTTGGTATCGCCATCACCATCGCATTGTCTCTCGGTAGCCAGGTCATGGCAGCCGATGGTGGCAACCCTAAAAAAGGTAAACATCTGTATAAAAAAGAATGCAAAGCCTGCCACAGTGCCAATAGTGAAGGCCCAGAACTCACCCCAATGGCAAAAACCATGAGCCAATGGGATCGCTTCTTCTCTCGCGACAAACACAAAGCCAAACCTGCCATTTTTGAGGCGCTATCAGAACAAGAACTGAAAGATATTCAACAGTTTTTGTATGACCACGCAGCCGACTCAGACCAGCCAGCGACCTGCGGCTAAGTCAGTCATACTGATGGCGTGACTTTGTAAACGCCAGCGTCAGCCAATAATCAATGTAAAAAAACCATGGGGCTTAGCCTCAGGGGATCTGACAACAAAAATTTGCCAAATTGATGAAGTGTTTGGCAAATCTGGGGGAGAAAAACCATGAGAACACTTATCTCAATTCTCGTTGCTAACGCACTTTTTATGAGTGGTGCGAGTTTAGCAGCTGATAGCGATGTACAAAAAATTGCAGAGTTAGAAAAGCAGCTTGCCGAAATAACAGATGATTTAGATTACTTAAACTCACGTGTTGATAAAACTGAACGTCATAGCGCATTAGACCGAATCGAAATTACCGGCGACTTTAGAACTAAAATGCATTCATTGCATTACCAAAACGTCACGTGGAACCCTGCAATGAACGTTAACTTTAGCGACTTTGCCAGCAAAGCAATGGCCGGTGACTTTGGCGATCCAAGCAGTGCCAGCTCACCTTTAGGGCAAATGATGGCTGCCAACCCAGACTTAGCCACCGCGTTTCAAAGTGGCATGCTTCAAGGCGTGATGCCAATGGTATTGGGACAAAAAACTCAACAAGATATCGACAATGATATTTTTTATACCACTCGCCTTCGCTTAAACATCAACGCAAAAGTATGGGACAACGTCAGTTTTGCAGGACGTTTAACCATGTTTAAAAGCTGGGGAGACTCTACCGGCGTTAAAGTTTTCGACTCTTGGAACTCGTTCACCATGGACGGCACCAGCAGCGGCAGTACCAGCGGCGATGAATTAAAAGTCGAACGCGCCTATTTTAACTGGAAAGACATCAATGGCAGCGGCGCCTATCTTTCTATTGGTCGTCGCCCATCAACCTACGGCCCACCAAGCCACTATCGTGAAAATGAACTCCGCGGCGGCACACCATCTGGGCACTTAGTTAACTTTAACTTCGACGGCGCAACCTTAGGTTACGACCTGAGCGACATCACGGGTATTGAAGGCCAAACCGTTCGCTTCTGTTACGGTCAAGGTTTCGAATCACAATACGGTAATGGTGAATTATTTGGCGATATCATCACTAAAGACACTCACTTAGGCGGATTCAATATCGACATATTAAATGACGGTAATCACTTCGTGCAATTTACCTTATTTGGCGCTAAAGACGTCAATGATGGTTTCACCGGCACCATGGCATTCCCATCGCAATTAGCGGGTATCTTTGCCCCTACCATGTATCAAGACATGCAAAAGTTTGAAAACTTTAACTTTGTTACAAGAGTTCAACCTAGTGATGTTATTGGTGACATGTATTTAGGTGGCTTAGGTTATGCCTATGAATCTGACGAAGACATGAAGTTTTTTGCCTCTTTGGGCTGGACTCGCGCTGAACCTAGCGGAAATGCAGGGATGTTTGGTGGCATGTTAAGTGATGCCGTATTTGAAGCGGAACTTAACAGCACTGGCACTGAAATCTTGATGGTTGCCTCAGAAACAATGGACACCGACACCAAAGATGGTTACGGCGTATATGTTGGGATGCAAATTCCGGCACCGTACGGCAAATTTGGTTTGGAGTATAACTATGGTTCTAAATACTGGACTCCATTCACTCAAGCACAAGATGACCCTATCGGCAGTAAATTAGCCACTCGCGGTCATGTTGCAGAAGCTTATTATATCTTTGATATTAACCCAAGAATGTTCATCAAGTTAGCTGGTTTGTATTACGACTATGAATACACAGGTAGCGGCTCGCCAGTGGGTGCACCACAAAAAGTAGATGACGTACTTGCTGGCACAGCGTACTCAATGCTCCCCGTGATCGACACCGCCTATGACCTAAACGCTTCATTAACTATTAACTTCTAAACTTGGTCCCCCTGAGTGCAAGCTCAGGGGTAAGGACACTGATGATGAGAATATTAACCTCAATGGCGGTATTACTGTTGTTAAGCAGTAGCGCACAAGCCGCCTTTAACCACAAAGAGGTGTTGCAAGGGCCATTTGCCAATGGCCCTGAAGTCACCACTCAATGTTTAACTTGCCATAAAGAGCACGCTGAAGACTTTATGAAATCGTCCCACTGGACTTGGGAGCTAGAGCAAGAATTACCCGGAAGAACCGTTAAACGTGGCAAAAAGAACAGTATTAATAACTTTTGTGTGTCGATATCGGGTAACGAGCCCCGCTGTACTAGTTGTCATGCTGGCTATGGTTGGAAAGATTCAAACTTCGACTTTAACGACATGACAAAAGTAGACTGTTTAGTATGTCATGATACCACTGGGACTTACATGAAAGACCCAGCGGGTGCTGGCGAGGTATTTGGCAAAGTTGACATCGCCAGAGTGGCACAAAATGTAGGAACCCCCGTTCGCGATAACTGTGGTAGCTGCCACTTTTATGGCGGCGGAGGTGATGCGGTTAAACATGGTGACTTAGACTCATCCATGTCATACCCAGATCGCGCAACCGATGTGCATATGGACACCGACGGCAATGATTTTCAATGTCAAGATTGTCACGTGACCGAAAAACATCAAATTAGCGGTAATGCTATGGGCGTATCACCGGGAGGCGAAACCAAAATTGGGTGTGTAAATTGTCATGATGGCGCGCCACATCAAAACAAAAAGCTTAACACCCATACCGCCACAGTGGCATGTCAAACGTGTCATATCCCATCATTTGCGAAAGTTGAGCCCACCAAAATGCATTGGGACTGGGAGGCTGCAGGTCAAGATCTTGAAGACACTATTGATGAAAATGGCAAGCACACCTTTAATAAAAAGAAAGGCAGTTTTATTTGGCAAAAAGATGTCCCACCACAATATGCTTGGTTTAATGGTAGTGCTGATGCATACATGGCAGGCGATAAAATTGACCCAACTAAAACGGTAAAATTGGCTTACCCATTAGGCGACATTAACGACCCTAAAGCCAAGATTTATCCTTTTAAAGTGCATACTGGTAAGCAAATTTACGACTCAGAACTGAATATTTTACTCACACCAAAAACCTACGGTGAAGGTGGATATTGGGATAAATTTGACTGGGACCTAGCGGCTAAATTGGGGATGGAAGCCAACCCAACCATGGTAGAAAAAGGCCTTAAATACAGCGGCAAACATGGCTTTGTTGCAACTGAAATGTGGTGGCGCATCAACCATATGGTCACCCCCAAAGACAAGGCATTACAATGTAATGACTGTCATAACAAAGGGCAGCGTCTAGATTGGAAGGCACTAGGTTACGACGGCGACCCCATGAAAAACCGCAAAGGAATTAAACACGCTAAAGCTGAGTAACCAACCCAAGAACAACTTAACCAATTGATTAATATAAACTAAAAATAAAACCGCCATCAATTTATTGATGGCGGTTTTATCTCATATACCGTATTCAGCTTATCGCCAGCAAATCTAATCCCTGACACTCAACATCTTGTTCAATGCCCGATATGGGATCGCGAAACCGTAAACGCTTAGCCAATAATTGCAAAGGTTTGTCAAAGTTATCAGGCCCTTTAGGCTGTAATGTAGGGTAAAAACGATCGTGTAATATCGGCATACCTAAACTTTGCATATGCACACGCAATTGATGCGTTTTTCCCGTAATAGGGCTTAACTCAAACAAGCCAACACCATTATTTACCGCCACTAAACTAATTTCAGAATGGCTATTTGCTTCCCCCTCAACCACCTGCATCGTAAAACTTGGTTTGCCTGCCACAATACGATTTTTAACCGTCCAACTCAGAGGCAACTTACCAGTATTGTTGGCTAATTGTGTCAATATCTCAGGTGTTACTTTGGCAATAGCTTGGTAATCTTTACGAATATTGTCATCTAAAAAGAGTTGATGATAAGCATGACGCGTGTGTGGATTTGTGGTCATTAACATCACCCCAGCAGTATCTTTATCAAGCCGATGAGCTGGGGCAACGGTGTCTATTTGGGTAGCAATGCGTAACCGATGTACTAAACATTCGTTGACGTAATTTCCCCCAGGAGTAACCGGCAAAAAATGCGGTTTATAGACAATAATCGTGTCATCATCTTGATGGAGTATCAGCTCATTAAACGGTACTTTCGTTTCAGCCTGCACCTCTCGGTAGTAATACACGCGCGCGGTGGCTTGGTAAGCGGTGTCAGCGTTAATCAGTTCACCATTTTGCCAATGTACCTTGCCATCGTTAATGCGCTGCAGCCATACTTTGGCATCAATTTGCTTAAAATGATCAACTAAAAACGCCAGCACCGTCAGGTATGATTTGCCAACTAACTCGCTGTCACGAGGCAGTACAATATATGAAGGCTGCGCCGCAATGGCTGAGGTGGAATGAGGGGCTGGATCGTTGGGTGCTAAATTGGGCATAAATAGGCTATACATAAAAACATAGGGAAAGATTAATCACACTATGTTACCAGTGTATCGCCTATGATGCACCGCTTACACATCGACATGAGACTTAAGTAGTTGCAACACAAAGTCCATGGTTTTGTGGCAATTTGGCTGTTCAACCAACACCAACTTATCACGGTTATACATAGGTAACACTTCAAGCCAGCGTTGACTGACCCAGGTAGCATCTTCTAAATGCACCTGCGAATACAGCTCAAGTAAATCCGGGTTCACTTGGTAAAACTGCTCTAGTGCTGCGCTGATAATCTCAAACTCACCCGCTATTGGCTCTTGCCTCCAATTTTGGCACGGTAATGCGCGGGCAATCCAACTGCCATCACGTTGCTGTGCTGCAGATAATATTTTAACCCGTTGCGAGCCCTCAATCACAATACTTAAGGTGTTATCGGCTAATTGATTAAAATCGATGATGTTACAACGCGTTGCAGTCATGTAGCACGGCAAATCACTGCCCGCTTTTTGCGCAGCAAAGGCAAGTTGATAATGGCCTTTCAACACTTCAGCGATCATGCGCAACTCGCAAGGTGACGCGATACGAATTTCGAGTCTGCCACCCGGCAATAGCACAGCATCTTGAATTAATAACGCCATTTCTTGTGTTTTCATAACCGCCTCCCACACCAAAGGTGAAGTGACTAAACCAAAACCTAAGTCAGTATAACAAGTGTAGCAGTGGTCAATATTTCAACAACATAAGCACACTAAATAATGCTTATTAACGACATCGACCACCACTATTTGCTATTAGACCCGATCCAGCACGGCTATATTTCATACAAACAGTAAAAATGAACACATTTTAATCTGTGCTATAAACGTTCAATGCAATCCATGATATTGCCTTTAGCGATAATCTCAGCAAATTCATCAGCTAATTGTTGGCTTTGTTGCACGCTTTGTTGCCAATAAGCAATGCGCGTATCGTTATCTAGATGTTTAAAGTCTTCACGGTCTGGAATTTTAGCAAAAGGTAAACTGGCAATAAATTGCTTACTCGGCGCCAAAATCAGTCCATTGTGGTAGTTCGCTTTAGCTTTTCGCCATAATAACGATTTATCAAACCAGCCAGGACTCATATATGGATAAAAATGCGGATATAAACTTAATCCTGTTGCCGCTGGCAGCGGCATATCAAAGTGATAATCAGTAATGCCCCCATCGTAATAATGACCTTTAGGCGATCCTTGCAGATCTTTAACCGGATCGAGCAATAAAGGTATTGATCCTGTGGCTAATAACCCGTGGCGAATATTATCTTCTGTCAGTTCAACATGTTTTGTCGGTAAGTCTTTTAAACGTCGAAACGGTGATGCATCGTCTTTATGGCTTAAAATCACTCGCTCAAAATGCCAACTTAAACTTTTGCGATTAACAATATTACTCACTGCCGCCATCGACAATCCCATCATTAAACCAAACTTGGCATGAATGCGGTTTAAATGGCGCGCACGACACGCCACCATATGATGACGAATAAGTGGGTTAGCAAGAATATCTGCGCCTTGTTGCTCACCCAAAATACCGTCAACAATCTTAAGCACTTGTGCGCTCACTTGTTCACGATTTGGCTTTTGCTCGTAGCGCTGATTAATATAAAAATGTTCAAAGCGCTCATAGGCGGCTAATGGGTTTTGTTGTGCCATACAGGCTAAACGCCAGGCACCAGATGAAGCGCCCATGGTATAAAGAGGATCTTGGCGTTCTTTAAAAAATTCACTGAATAAGTACTTATCCAACCCTGCTACAGCAATCCATTTTGGTCCACCAGATGCAGCAAACAATTGAGTAAATAATGATTGTTCTAAGCCATTCGCTTCTATTTGTTCATAAGCGGTTGGTCCAGCAAGTAAACGTAATGCAGGCAATGTACAATCCTTCTTAATTTGTAATGCTGATATCTCTTTAAAACTGTAAGCTTTTGCGTTATCAAGCTATCATGTTTTTATCGTTTATATCTTACGGAATTTTTATGATTGTCGATACCTTAGCAAATCGCCACCTTTACACTCAACTTAGCCCTCGCTTAGCCACAGCACTTGCTCACCTTGCAGACACTGATTTTAGCCAGCTCGAAATCGGTAATTACCCGCTAGAGGGCAAAGATATTTTTGTTATTGTAAATGACTATCAAACAGTGCCTAAACATACTGCTCCCTTTGAAGTGCATCAGCAATACATTGATGTACAATTTGTTGTGAGTGGTGAAGAAGAGTTTGGCTATTTACCTTTGGCAGATCAAACACCGTCTAAAGCTTATTTTGCAGACCATGACTATGCCAATTACGATTATGAGTCGAACAAGCAAGACGCGGCGTTTATTCCGCTAAAAGCGGGTATGTTTGCACTGTTTTTCCCGGGAGACATTCACATGCCGGGCACCAGTGATACTCCGCAACAAGTGCGTAAAGTGGTAATTAAAGTCAAAGTGTAGTGGTATGTGACCTTTTTTGTCTTGCAAAACACAGAGTCAATATCTGGTCTGACTCCTTTTTATATAAAACTCTGCTACACTGATTTTAACGATGTGAGCAAGATTAACATTTCACTAACTTCTTTTGACTGAAGGATTTTAGCGGCATAAAGTGTTATCAAAATAATATCGAATAAGCACAAAAACCCTGAGTAACATTAAAGAAGGCCCCGAGACTCTCCGCTTGGGGCTTTTTTTATGGTTTTATCAAATATTCACAAGTGGTATTTTTTAATGCGATGACCTTTAATCCTTGTTAAAATCAGCACAACTTTATAGGAGAGTCTTTCAATGGCAATGTATGTAGTGGGTCACAAGATCCCTGATTCTGATTCAATCTGTGGTGCTATCGCATTAGCATATTTAAAAAACCAAATCGGCGAGCCAGCCATTGCTGCACGTTTAGGTGAATTATCACCAGAAACCGCCTTTATTTTAGAAAAGTTTGGTTTTGAAGCGCCAGAATACAAAACCAGCTACGCTGGCGAAGATGTGTATATTGTCGACCACTCAGAAATCACTCAAGCGCCCGATGATATTGCTCAAGCGACTATCGTCGGTATTGTTGATCACCATAAACTTGGCGACCTAACCACTTCTACTCCGCTAGAATGTTGGATCCGCCCTGTGGGTTGCAGTAACACAGTGATTAAAATGATGTACGATTTTTACCAAGTAGAAATCCCTGCAAACATCGCAGGTATCATGATGTGCGCCATTTTAAGCGACACGGTTATTTTCAAATCACCCACCTGCACCACTGCCGATATCCGCTGTGTTGAAGCCTTAGCAGAAATCGCCGGCATTGAAGACTTCAAAGCGGTTGGTATGGACATGTTTAAAGTCAAATCAGCCGTTGAAGGCACCCCTGCACGCGATCTTGTAATGCGTGATTTTAAAGACTTCAACATGAACGGTAACCTAGTCGGTATTGGCCAATTAGAAGTTATCGACTTATCTGTTTTTGACGACATCAAAGCTGAACTCGAAGCCGACATTGCAAAATTAAAAGCTGAAGGTAACCGTCACAGTGTATTGCTACTGCTTACCGACATCATGAAAGAAGGTTCAGAAATGCTAGTGGTTTCTGACTCAGCCGATTTAACCGAGCGCGCTTATGGCAAACCAACGGTTGATGGCCGAGTGTGGTTAGATGGCGTATTAAGCCGTAAAAAACAAGTTGTGCCTGCACTGCAAGATGCGTTTGCAAAGTAAGTCACCTTAAACATAAAAAAAGCTGAATCGATTGATTCAGCTTTTTTTATACCCCAAACAGACTTAATGATAACCATCAGGATAAATAAGTGATCAGAGATTGCGTAGGAAAAATCGCTCAGAATAAGGCTGAAATTGCAGCGAGCGAGTTGTTCTACCTTCAACATGTCTAACGAAGCGATAAGCGATGTTAACCAGTAAGCATGCTCACATTTTTGTGCTAATTGGTATATCAACCCAGGTTACTTAATATTGCAGCCCCACAGCTCTATCGAGGGTTGCGCGGCGGTTGGCTCACCTACCCAAAAACTCATGGGGTGACATTGTTGCTCGGTATTGGCAGACGAGACACACAACCGATAATCTCCCGCCTCAGGGGTGCGCCCCAGCTTTAGCATTGGCAACACAGGTAATTTAGGTTGATAGTGCCAGCTACCGTTTTTTAGCACTGCATCAGCGGGGATTTCCATCCCTGCACCACTGCCTTTCACCCTGGCCTGCTCAAGGATAAAACCGTTAGGCAAAATGCGATAATCTTCTGCCCAACGAATTTTTTCAATGGTATGCGTCCACGATAAGGTTATTTGCTCAGCAGGCATTTGTGCCCAAATACTGCCTGCTAACCCCAAACATAACCCTAACATAAACCTTAATCTTCCTGTGCTAGGCGTTTTAACTTACGAGCACGCCATGCATGCTGCAAAATAAACGTCAGTGCAAGACAAAAGCCGATTTCATCACTTAATGGCGTCGCTAAAATTAAACTACCACCAGCAATAAAGCCTAAAATACGCTCCCACAGATACAACTTTTGTAATAAATAGCCGGTAAAAATAACGCCCCAAATACCAATCGCAACCGTGGCTTTTAACACCACAAACACGGTTGCAAGCACGCCGCCACCTTGAAGCATTAATGCAGGATCGTACACCGCCATAAACGGAATAATAAACCCAGCAATGGCAATGCGAATGGCCCATAAACTGATTTTTAAGCCTTTCTCTTTTGCAATGGGCGCTGCAGCAAAACAAGCCAACGCCACAGGCGGTGTTAAATCGGCCATAATGCCAAAATAAAACACAAACATGTGCGACACAATTAACGGCACACCTAAGTCTAATAAAGCCGGCGCGGCGATTGAACTGGTAATAATGTAGTTAGGAATAGAGGGAATCCCCATGCCTAATACCAAACACGTCACCATGGTTAACACTAGCGACAAAAACAAATTGTCCTGGCCCACAGCCAAAATGTAACCCGCAAAGGTCGACGCAATACCGGTTAACGATACAATACCAATAATCACCCCTACTAGCGCACAAGCGATACCTACAGGCACCGAATGACGCGCCCCCTCAACTAATGCATGCACACATAAGGTGAGTGTTTCTTTACCACCTTTAACAAACCAGCAAATGGCCACCAGCAAAGCAATAACACCAAAGACCACGCCAATCCCCAATTGGAAAAAGCCTGCGCACAGCACACCTAAAGCTATCCAAAATACAATGCGCATTGCCTTTGATGACACATTTAAAATAATCGCAGAGCCTATAATCACAATCGCAGTTAACGCTAAGCCCACAATGCCAGAAAACAGCGGCGTACGCCCCGAAAACAGTAAGCCAATCAAAATAAACAACGGAATCAATAAATACCAACGCAGTTTGATCGCCGCCCAAGGGTCAGGACATTGATCTTTAGGTAGCCCTGATAATTTTGCGCGCTTGGCTTCTAAATGCACCATCCAAAATACTGAAGAGAAATACAATACTGCCGGGATCATCGCCGCTTTAGCGATTTCAATAAACGGCACGTTAATGGTTTCGGCCATAATAAACGCCACCGCGCCCATAATCGGCGGCATAATCTGGCTACCCATACTAGACGTGGCTTCAACCCCGCCAGCAAAAGCAGAGCGATAACCAAAACGCTTCATTAACGGAATGGTAAATTGCCCCGTAGTCACTACATTGGCCACCCCAGAGCCAGTAATGGTGCCCATTAAGGCCGACGATACTACCGACACTTTTGCCGGGCCGCCCACCTTATGGCCAAATAATCCCATGGCAAAATCGGTAAATAAACGGATCATCCCGGCTTGTTCTAAAAACGCGCCAAACAGAATAAATAAGAAAATGTAAGTGGCCGACACATAGGTTGGCGTGCCATATAAGCCTTCAGTGCCAAACGACAATTGGTTAATAATTTGGTCAACGCCGTAACCACGATGCATTAACTCGCCGGGCAGAAATTCCCCAAATAAACCATAAGCCAAAAACAAACCACAAATAATCGGTAAGGCTATGCCCATCACGCGTCTTGCCGCCTCAAACACCAGCACCACAAGCACAGTACCTATTATCATATCGGCTTGGGTTAAATCGCCTGAGCGTTGAATTAAATCGGCTTCAAATATCCATTGATAAGCCGCAGTCGCCATGCCTGCCAAGCCAAGCACCCAAGCAAGAGGCTGCCAGGGTTTGCTTTTACCAAACCCCGGATAACTCATAAACACCACTAATAATAAAAAGCCCACGTGAACAGCACGTAAAACTTGAGTCGACACCGGATGAAACGCCGCCGTGGTAATTTGGAAAATAGAAAAAACCAGCGCAACAAAAAATAACGCTTTTGGCCAATTACGTGTGTCGGCACTTAAACCTTGCTCAGACGCCGGGCTTGGGTTGATGGATGGATCGCTCATGATATGCCCCTATACGGACTACTGCTAAAAATCGGTATGTCTAAAAACAACTTAGCGCTTGCTTGGCCTTGATCCAAACAAGCGCTAATAACGTGAACTAGGCGTTACAGCGCATTCACTTCTTTGTAATAGCGCTCTGCACCTGGGTGTAATGGAATGGGTAAGTTTTTAGTGGCTTTGTCTAAACTAATGTCTTGAGCGGCAGAGTGAGCTGTACCTAAACGTTCAAGATTTTCAAACATCAACTTAGTCATTTGGTATGCCACTTCGTCAGAGACTTTACTGTGGCTTACCAATAAGTTTTGAATCGCCACCGTGCTGACATCTTCAGTTTGCCCCTCATAGGTGTTAGCGGTAATCACCCCGACTTGATAAGCCGGGTTATTGATTTTAGCCACAACAGATTCAGGGATCGCCACAAAGTTAATGTCCATAGTGGCGGCTAAGTCGCGAATCGCTGCCATACCTAAACCAGACGATTGAAGCGTGGCATCAAGTTGGCGGTTTTTAATTAGCTCAACAGATTCAGCATAAGGTAAAAATTCCACTTTGCCCATGTCGTCATAACTTAAGCCAGCGGCAGCAAAAATAGCGCGGGCATTAAGTTCAGTACCAGACTTAGGTGCACCGACTGAAATACGTTTACCTTTTAAGTCAGCCAAGGTGTTGATTCCAGCATCTTTGTTGGCAACGATTTGGATAAAGTTTGGATAGGTAGATGCAATAACACGTAGCTTTTTCAAAGGCGCTTTAAAGCCCGCTTCGGTATCGCCTTCCCATGCAGCAGAGACTGAATCTCCCAAAGCAAGCGCTAATTCCCCACGGCCAGCTTGTAATAAGTTTAGGTTTTCGACCGAGGCTTTAGTGGCTTGTACTGAGGTTTTAGAACCTTCAATACCATTACTATAAAGCTGAGACAGTGCCACACCAATTGGGTAGTAAACACCACTCGTTCCACCGGTGAGAATGTTAATAAAAGTAGGAGCTGCCATGACCGCGGTACTGATTGATAACGCAGCCGCTGCGCCGATCATACAAAAGCGTTTGGTTAGTTTCATCTGTAATATCCTTATTTCTTATATGGTTATATATATTATTTTGTTGATACCGTAACACCGACCTTTAGCGTGATCTATATAGACTAAAGGCTAATACCGTGACCGCTAATAACATTTGTTTTGCTATTTCAGTGACTTCGCTAACAGTTTAAAAAATATCAATGAGTTAAAGCAGATCGAAAGCATGCTTTTTATTCAATCTAACAAGCAAAAAATAGCTGAATGTTGAGTATAGTTGGCTTATTAAAAAGCAATAAAAAAGGTGCCAACAAAATTGACACCTTTCATCATGGTTTTTGTGTGAGTCGATTTAGCAGTAAACCAAGGCCTGTGGATTACATCCCCATGCAGTTAGCATAATAAGTGACCGTGGCGGGCCAATCTGAAAATATGCCGATCACCCCAACATCTTTGGCTAACACATCAACCAACTCATAGGTGTCACCTTCATTATCAATCGCATCCGCAATGCTCTGATAATACCAACCGCCGCCACCTTGGCTGAGTAAGCCAGAGCGTTCAAGCGACCAGGCAATGATCTTCAATCCTGCGGCCTTGGCAGCCTTAGCGTATTCAGACGGTACGATGGCGTTATTGTCATCTAAAGTCACTAATACCCACAACGGCGGCGCAATAATGTTGACACCATCGGCGGCAAGAGTTTCCATGTTTGGAGACCAAGTCTCACTGTTTTGTGGGTCAAAACCAGCCATATCGTAACGGTCGTCTAAGTACACAGACTGAGTAGCAAATTCTGCTGCGTTGGCTATCCAGTACTTCACATCATCTAAATTAAATGATTGCGGGAACACCTGCTACGCATCCACACCTGCCGCGGTATATTCATCAAGCATTTTTTGCGCGTAATCTTGTTGACTAAAACCATCAAACGGCATGCTTACGCTGGCAGATTTAAGTTCTGGGGTCATTTTAACCCCGGCCGATTTAAACAGTTCGATACTTTCAGCGTGAGTCATTAAGGTGCCAGAGCCTGCATATAAATCGGTGCGCCAACTTGGCGTGCCATCCATAAACTCAGCAACCGTGGTCGCATTAGGATTAAAGCCGTCCATTTTGCCTGTTAAGGTTTTAAATTCAGCAAGGCTAATATCGCTCGTGCAGCAGGTGGCGGTTGCGCTAACACCGTTAGCAACATCGGCTGGCGTAAATGGCACCGAGCACTTATTGGCAAGCTCTGGTATTGCTAAAATATTGGTAGTGGTGGCTAAGTCACACTGTGAATGTCGACACACCAAAGCTTTGTCGTTGGTAAAAGTAACATCACACTCAACAATACCCGCACCAGAGTCGATGGCCGCTTGATAAGCCTCTTTAGTGTGCTCCGGAAATTGCATTGAGGCACCACGATGACCAATAGAAAAATCTGTACGGTAAAATGGCCCAGACTCACATTGCGCTAATTGAGTTTTCAGCTCACTTTCTTGCATTTGATCAACTAAAAAAAGCGGTCTAGGGCCGACTTGTGCGCTGACACTTTTATTCACATCCGTTGTCGATGCACTATCGCTGTCATTACTATTACATGCAGACAAACAGACTACGCTGCCCAATATGGCCAATACACCCAATGCCGTCTTGTTGTTCCTTGCCATTTCATCACTCCTTTACTGTACTCGTTAATCTAACGTTACTGACGATGTGTTGCATCACTTATATCTAACCACTTATTTAATGGCATAGATGGTTGAGATGGCATAGTCTATTGGTTAAATGTGAATGAAATAATGAAGTTATATGACAATTACAACGAACGAGATCACCATGGCTAAGCCAACACTGTATTATGTACACGACCCTATGTGTAGCTGGTGCTGGGGTTACCGCCCAACATGGGACATGTTGCAACAACAACTACAACAAGAGTTTGCTGAGCAACTTGATATTAGCTACCTTGTCGGCGGTTTAGCGCCTGACTCATCAGCACCCATGCCAGAAGCAATGCAGCAAATGCTTGAGCAGACCTGGCAACGAATTCACCAGCAGTTAGGCACTCAGTTTAATCACGATTTTTGGCGCATGTGCCAGCCGCGGCGTTCAACCTATCCCGCTTGCCGTGCCACTCTTGTAGCCCGCCAATACGGTCAAGAGCAAGCCATGGTCAATGCCATTCAGCATGCTTATTATTTGTATGCGCAAAATCCGTCAGATATTGAGGTGTTGTGTGCATTAGCCGAAAGCTTAGGCATTAATCCAGAGCAATGTAAACGGCAATTATTGAGTGAGCAAACTGAACAACAACTGCAAAACGAGATTCACCTTGCCCGCCAACTACCCATACAAGGGTTCCCCTCTTTGGTGCTCGTTGCTAATAATCATGCCTACCCCATAACGCTTGATTATCAGCACTGGCAAACCAGCATGGCCGACATTCAAACTGTGCTGGCTAAGATATAGGTTCTAAGCTTGTACGGGCATTTCGCTTTAATTAGCAATATCCTATACTCTTGCGCGTTGAACACGAGGTGATATCTAATACCAATTCCACTAATTATGTGGTCAATCAGAGCGACTCAGATTGTTCAGTTTGAGGCGCATTGTTGAAATAATGGTTATTCCCTTTTAAGGCAATGCAACAAAGAAATGGACAGTCTGAGTCTCTCCTGCAAGGCGGGTTTCTGTGCCCTCTATGCTGCTTAATAGCATTTTGACGTAGAGCAACTATGCCTACAATACTATTAATTGCCTAGAAGGCACAGAATTCCCGCTGAGTGATCAGATAGTTAGTGGAATTGGTATAACATGGGGCAATGAATGGCAAATCGTCAGCGCGGTTTTTTCGGATGGACATGGTACGTAACGTGGCGCTTTTTAGTGTTACTCACGCTATTGTTGCTGCTACTGAGGTTTGTTCAACCGCCTACAACGTCATTTATGTTACAAAGCCAATATCCGCTGTCGCACCAGTGGGTCAACATTAATGAACTGCCAGCGCACATTCCTCTTGCCATGGTGGCCTCGGAAGATCAGCTTTTTCCTAAGCACTTTGGCGTCGACTTTGACGCCATCAACAAAGCCATTCAACAATACGATGACGGCCAGGGCCTGCGTGGTGCCAGCACGATTACTCAACAAACCGCCAAAAACCTTTTATTGTGGCCAGGGCAAAGCTTTGTGCGCAAAGGATTAGAAGCCATTCTTGCGCTGGGCCTTGAAGTGATTTGGGGCAAAAAACGCATTTTAGAAGTGTACGTAAACGTGGCCGAATTTGGCAAAGGCATCTATGGTGTAGAAGCGGCCAGCCAACACTATTTTAATAAACCCGCAAGGCACCTTAGCAGTAAAGAAGCGGCAAAACTGGCGGTATTATTGCCCAGCCCGCGAAATCGTAACCCAAACTATTTAACCCCATATCTTAGCCAGCGCGTTGTGTGGGTTGAACGGCAAATGCGCCAACTGGGCACGGGTTATTTAACCCCTATTCTTAAATAGCCTGAGCTTAAAGAACGCCTCTTAAAAAGCATGGAATGAGCAATATTTTGCTCATTATTCGGGTTTTCGCCATTTACTGCGCAATATCTTGCGCAAAAGGCACTAATCCGCCGAGTCTGTAGCACTGCTGACCGTTCAAGATGAAAGCCTTAATTAAAGGGATTTGAGCCATTTTTACTGGTAGAATGCAGCCTTATTTCTATTGCTTTACGATAAAGGCAGGCTATGACCGTTCTTCTAATGACCCCTCCAATGACCCAATTAAATACGCCATATCCGGCAACAGCGTATTTAACGGGGTTTTTACGCTCACGAGGCTATGAAGCGGTACAACGAGATCCTGCCATTGAGCTATTTCTTGAAATGATGACCGCACCTGCACTGGAGGTTATCCGTCAACATGTAGAAGAAAACTTTGAGCAATTTGAAGACGACGAATTACCTGATGTTATTTTTAATTTTTTAGCCGAATTTGACCGTTATCACCTCACCGTTGAACCTGTTATACGCTTTTTACAAGGCAAAGATCCAAGTCTGGCCATGCGCATTAACAGCCGGCGGTTTTTACCCGAAGGCCCTGCATTTGACGCCATCGCGCAAATGGAAGCCGTGTCTGGCGACGTTCTGCAAGCCGCCTTTGGTAACCTTGGCGTGCAAGATAAAGCCAAATACCTGGCGACGTTATTTATTAACGATCTGTCGAACGTCATCACTCAAGGGGTTGACCCGTACTTTGAAGTTAGCCGTTATGGCGAGCGCTTAGCCGCCGCCAATCCAACGTTTGACGACCTTTATCACACCCTAATGGATGAGCCGAGCTTCAGTTCAGACATTTTAGAGCAGTTGGTTGAACACTATTTACAAGAAACCCAGCCAAGCGTAGTCGCATTAACGGTGCCGTTTCCCGGTAATATGCTTGGCGCCTTACGCATCGCGCAAACCTGTAAAGCCATCAATCCTGAGCTACCTGTGGTAATGGGTGGCGGCTTTGTTAATACCGAGCTTAGGGCATTAAAAGACCCTCGGGTATTCGAATTTGTCGACTTTATTTGTCTCGATGACGGTGAACGCCCATTAATTACTTTGCTAGAGTATTTTGAAGGCAAGCGCGAAATTGATGAGCTAGTACGCACTTACTTTTTGGCAGAGGATGAAAACGGTGAACCTTATGTTCATCTTAATCAAAATACTGAGTTACACGACATTCCCCAATCTGACGTTGGCGCACCAATTTACGATGGCCTGCCATTAACCGAGTACCTATCGTTATGTGAAATGCTCAACCCAATGCACCGCATTTGGAGTGACGGCCGCTGGAACAAATTAACCATCGCCCACGGCTGTTACTGGCGCAAATGCAGCTTTTGCGATGTTAGCCTAGATTATATCGACCGTTTCGATACCGCTGGCGCTGACATTCTGGTTGACCGCATCGAAACACTGATTGCCGAAACCGGGCAAACCGGTTTCCACTTTGTTGATGAAGCCTTACCCCCCAAAGCCTTATTTGCTTTTGCCAAGCGATTGATTGAACGTAACGTGGTGATCAGTTGGTGGGGCAATATTCGTTTTGAGCGTACCTTTAGCCCAGCACGTTGTCAGTTATTAGCAGATTCAGGCTGCATCGCAGTCAGTGGCGGCCTAGAGGTTGCGTCAGACAGGCTATTAAAATTGATGAAAAAAGGCGTCAGTGTTGAACGCGTCGCCCAGGTCACCAAAGCGTTTAGCGACGCGGGCATTTTGGTGCATGCTTATTTGATGTATGGCTTCCCGACACAAACCGAGCAAGAAACCGTTGATGCATTAGAAATGGTGCGCCAATTGATGCAACAAGGTTGTTTCCAGTCGGCCTACTGGCACCGTTTTGTTGCCACCGCCCACAGTCCAATCGGTATGAATCCAGAAGAGTTTGGCATCACCCTGGATCCACGCCCTGAGGTATTTTTTGCTGAAAATGATGTCAACTTTACCGACCCAACCGGCACCGATCACGACATGCTCGGCGAAGGCCTGCGCAAAGCACTTTACAACTACATGCACGGCATCGGCTTCGACCAACCCATGAGCTTTTGGTTTGACCAACCAGTAACACGCACCACAATGAAAAAAGACATGATCTCAAAAGCCATTAGCCATTTTATTTTGAGCCAAGAAGAGTAAATAGGCAGCCTATCTGCTTTAGAGGTATTCACAAATGCCTCAATGGTACGCTTAAGTTTACCGTCGCTCCCTGATGTAGCATTACTCTGACTCCGTCTTTCCGGTAACGCTCAGATCTCGGTTCAAGGACGTTACCGGAAGGAATCCTGCTCTAAGCAGTCATCCTCGAGTGCTTTTATTGGGGATCTTGGTGTTAGCTTTGTGCTTATGGCCTGCGGCCCAAAAAGTCATGGCGCTTCGCTTAGTCAAAAAGCTGAAACAGTCACATTTAGTAATATTGGCAAACCATGACATCCACTCACCGACACGCAGCACTTCTTTTGAAATAAAAGTCCTTGTAGCTCGGCCGCCCCGTCCATGGGGCGGACGGTCGCCTCGCAAATCATCATGATTCACCTTCTCGGCATTATCTTAATCTGCAGAAACTACAAAACTCGGTCAAAAATTAACAATGGGTGGCACGGTTAAATGCGGTTAAATGTCATAAGTACAAAACACAAATAGAGCGGCCTACAGCTAAAAACCACTACCGCGAAGCAATAAAAAGCCTAATCACCACAATATTCGTGATGATTATGCCATTACTAACAAAAAGCTATTTTACGCTAAACGGCCCTGTCGAATTGACATACAGTACCACTTCGGTTTTAGCATTAATCACATGCTTGCCCTGCGCGTCTGAGCTAAAGAAGCTGCTTGGGGTTAATGCTGTTAGTGCTTGTTGATTGCCCCATTGATAGGTGGCACTGCCTTTTACCACCACGGCTTTAAGTGCATTACCGCTTTCAATCGCTCCTTTAAAACCTGCGGGGAGTTTAACAAAACTGCCATTGGCGGCGTCTGGTTTGCCCCATAAATAACTGATTTGCGCATTGCCCGCTTTCAGCCAGGTTGCATCTTTAACATTTAACCAAAACAAGTTGTTTTCAGTCATGTTAATCGGACGCTCACCATTATCAAATGCTTGCTCTACTGGTTTAACTAAATAAGGGCCGCTGTCGATTTCGAGGTATATCAGGTTATCGTCGCCATTGGCCGCAGTAATATGGCTCTCGCCAGCCGGTTGAGTCCAAAACGAGCCACTTGGTAACCACATTTTTTCAGCGCTTGGATCATCGTTATGCATTAAGCCATCAATAACGATACCGCGGTAAGTGATGTTATGAATATGAGGCGGTGATGAAAAACCTTTTTGAAACTTCACCAGCATTCCGGTCGCCACATCTTTAGTGCGGTCGCCCCAAAGATCTGCCGCTTTGGGGCTGGCGTCTCCGCGTGCTGGGTTAAGCATGCCCCACTCAATATTATCGGTCGAAATAACCTTATGATCATTGGCCATCACGGGTAAAGCCATCGCACCTATAAGAGCTGCAATCGCAGTCATCGTTAATTTATTCATGAGTGACATTCCATCTTAGTTAAAATGAGCACAATACCGTGGCCTGATTTTGTCGACAGAGAAAACCCCTGCATTTATGGCACCTTAATGGCAGCACTAGGCCAAACAACGGTATTAACATCGGTGTAATAGTGTCATCTTAGTCTTTTACATTTATTCGATAAACGGGGTAATCTTTAATATACTTTCGCAAAAACGTGGATAATAAAATCAAGTGATAGCTTAAGTGGTAAAAATCACTTGAGCTAAGAGGAAGCAGTATGAAGATGGCAGATTTACGGGTAGTGATAAAAATCGCAGAGCTTCAATCTATCACGGCCGCTGCGAATCAACTCGATATCAGCTCATCTGCAGCCAGTATTGCGTTAAAACGCATTGAAAACGAAGTTGGCGCCGCGTTATTTGTTCGCACCACGAGGCAATTACGTTTGTCTTCTGAGGGGGAGCGCTATCTTCCGTTATGCCAGCAGGCGCTGGATTTATTACAGCAAGGCCAACAGGCAATTAACGACGAACGCCAATCCATCAATGGTGAGGTTCGTATGGCGATGTCGTCTGAAATGGGCCGCAACCTAATGCGCAACTTACTCAATGATTTATTAGCACACCATCCAGACGTTACCCTGCGTCTCCATGTGAGTGATACCCGCGTTGATTTTTACCGCGATGGTGTTGATGTGGCGCTGCGCGCAATGATTGCAGGTGCGGTAAACGAGTCCAACTTTTATGGCTTTAAAATATGTAACATCCCACATTTTTTGTGTGCATCGCCTCAGTACCTTGCCAAGTACGGCGCACCAACTCACCCTGGCGAACTTATTGTGCACAACGCACTGCTTTACAAACTGTATAATGTCACCCATGACACCTGGCTGCTGCTCCATGGCGATCAAGAGCATAAAATAAAAATGACTAGCAATCGGGCGTGTAACGATGGCGACCTAGTGCGCCGCTGGTGTGTTGACGGCGTGGGAATTGCAAAAAAATCGGCTATTGATGTCGCCCAAGACATGCTGGCCGGTCGACTGCAACGAGTCATGCCAGACTACCAAATCCCACTTACTGAGTTATGGTTAGTATTACCAAGCCGGCAAATGATCACACCCGCTATCCGTTTAATCCGCGATGAGCTAAAACAAAAAATCAGTGCGTTGAGAGTAGAGCTCATTAACAATAAAACCCTAGCTGAACATGAATGGCCAACAGATGACTAAAAGTAATACGCATCAGATTGAAGGTTGATTTATCACTGTTCTGCATAGAGAATAGCGCCTAGTTAAAGCAATTGTTAAAACAATAGTTAATTGATAAATAACGCATAGGAACGGCATTAAGATGATGACAAAATGGGCGATACGTTTTTTACAAATGGCCGAACTCGTAGCATCTTGGAGTAAAGATCCCTCCACCCGAGTCGGTGCGGTCATCACCGAAAACAATCGCATCGTATCCTTAGGCTTTAATGGCTATCCTCACGGAATATCAGACAGCGCCGAAACAGATAACCGCGAAATGAAACTGCTCAAAACACTTCATGCAGAAGAAAATGCCATATTGCATGCCAAACGCGATCTTAGTAGTTGTGAAATTTGGGTGACTCACTTCCCCTGCCCTAACTGCGCTGCCAAAATTATTCAAACTGGATTGCGCGCCGTACATAGCCCAAAACCCAACGACGATTTTTTGTCACGCTGGGGCGATAAGATTAAAGTCAGTGAAGATATGTTTGAGCAAGCCGGCGTTAAAGTCGACTGGATGCAAGTAGAATAACCCTACTTTTAAACGTCGTTCCGGCAATGCAGTTGAGCCGGAATCCAGGTGTTTACTTGTTGCATTATTAACCTGTGGCCCACGCCTAACAACACTTAAACACGCTTAAACACAATGGGGTGTCATTAATGGTTAACTATTGCCAGTAAACTTGTTTTCCATTGAAATTAACGCGGCAAGTATGCCACTAACAACAAAGCTAAAGGTCACTCCAGCAAAGGCATAAAAACCGGGTGAATGATCAGCACCTAAAATCATTAGTCCATGTTCTAGCTGCATGGGCTCTGTTGTTTTGCCAAAAAAGAATCCATAACCAGCAGAAAGTAAAGAAACAACGATGGCCAAACAGCCACAAATAGCAATTAACCTAGCGGCAAAAAGTAACAAGCCTAAGTGATTAGTTTTAATGTTTGAAAATGGGTAGAGTTTCATACAAGTCCTTTGTAATTTAATAGCTTACCGAAGTCTATACTCAGTAAAGCCAGTCCGTTAACTTATTGATTAATGCCATCCTACATTTGCTATCTTATTGCTGTAAAGCGATAAAACAACACTGGTAAGAGCAAACCGAGTTTGCAAAAGTGGGATTATGTTTAAGTTGAGCGAATAAATTGTATTTAGTTTATATGGCCCCTCTAGATTTAGATTATGTTTTTGAATGTTGTGTATTAGCTTTGCTTTCTAAAATTTTTAATAATTCTTCGTACTTTGGCCCTGGTCCAAATTGAGGAAGCGCCACAGCAAAAAAAACAGCAGCAACTGTTAAATAGACAATTTTTTCAGCTATCACGACACCAGCGAACATCAAGCCAATCCCACACAGCATAACAATAACGAGTAAACTCCTGAACAATATTGCTGTCTTAATTTTTTTCTTGGCACCTGCAATCACTGCAAGTTCTTTATCGCTAAATTCCATGGGTAAACCTTTTTATACCTAACGCTTATTAAATAACTCGCCCAATAAAGCAGACCGTTTAACTTATTGATTAATGTCATCCTACAGTTGCTATCTTGTTGTTGTAAAGCAATAAAATGTAACTCAGCATATAGCTACCGACGTTAGTTGCCATGGCGAATAACATAAAAACAGGGCTGAATTATGGCTCTACACCATTACCAAAATAACGGAAGGTTTGGCCTACTCAAGTTGTCACTGTAAGCAAGTCACTTTTATCCGCAAACATAACAATGATATGGTTAACTTGGATACCACTAAAGTTCATCACACACGATGATGTACCAACCCAAGGAAGCCACATGAACACACCTCAAGGTTTTAACCTCTTGTCCGCCAGCATATTAATGTGTTGTTTGTTTTTCAGCGTGGGAGTGTTGAGTGCAGAGGGGTTAGGTGCTGAGAGAACGGCTAATATCGACACCAGTAAACTGGGGGATATAAAAGCGGTTAAGTTTAATAATCCACAAGTGATTACCTCGGGTTTACCCACGGAGCAGCAATTTGAACAACTAGCTCAAGCAGGGATTAAAACCGTGATAAACCTCATTCCTAACGACAACCCAAATGCCTTACCCGGTGAGCAGCAAATCGTCACTCAACTGGGCATGAACTATCACAATATTAGTGTTGATTGGCAAAACCCAACCCAAGAAAATCTAGCGCAGTTTTACCGCTTAATGCAGCAAAATGGCGATGCACCAGTGCTAGTGCATTGCGCCGCTAATTACCGTGCGTCTGCCTTTTATTATTTATACCAAACTCGCCAAAATAACGCGCCGTCAATGGCCGAGGCACTGACGCCCTGGGGCGATTTACAACAAAGTTTTGCAGAATACCCACAGTGGAAAAAGTTGATAGAAGAGGCAACACAGCAATATCAAACTCAATAGCCAGAAGGTAAATAAAGCCACCGTTTTAGCCTAAATGCATTTGAACATTAGCTTTACTGCCATCTTCTATATCTTAAAAGTAAGAGCTGGATCCGCGATAACAACATTCGAGGATGACGGGCTGGAGCAAAATCCCTACCGGTGACGCTTAAAAAACCGGACTCTCAGCACTTGATGATAAAGACTTAACTATGCCCTTGTCTGAGACTATATCAGGTCAATATCAGGTCAATATCAGGTCAATATTGAGCAAGTAGCAGTGCAAACAAGGTTATCTACTGCTGCGTACCAGCACTGTTCAAATCCATTTTATACACAGGTGCTGGGATCATCTCTGAGGTGATATAAATACTCTGGCCGTCCTGGCTAAACGCTACCGCTTCGGCTTGTTTTATTGCCGGCAGTGCAATTTGTTGTGGCGTGGTTGAAAACAAACTTAACCACTCACCTTGTGTGGTTTGAGTAAAATAAAATGCGTGGGTGTAGGTTAATATTACCGCAGATAACCCATCTGCCGAGATATCCATCGCGGTGGGTTTGCCAGCAAAGCCTGCCCAAGTATAAATACTGACATAATCGAGTACAGCGGTAGGTAAAGGCGCGATTTCGCCTAATCTTTTGGCTTGCTGCTTAATCATTTGAGCAGATGATTTATTTGATCCACTTTGTAGCGTTGGTGCGATTAAAGGCAGCTCATACAATACGGGTGGTGTATCACGTTTAGTCAGTAACAGTATTTTACCCTTTACACTGTCCACCGCGACTGACTCACAGTCGTGAGCGCCATCTGGGTATGTAAATGTCATGCTCCAAACCGGTTTGGCAGACAGATTTTTTTGGCCATTAAGTAGGCTTAAATTGGGTTCTTTGATCAAATGTAACTGATACTGCGATCGTTTCGCCTGGTTATCACCCACATCGGCGATCAATAAATACGACTCGCCTTGATAAACAAACGAGGCGATGTCTTCCCAATCGGTATTGTTTACACCGGTAATATTGACTGTAGCTAACTGCTGCCCCTGTGTATCGATAGCAAAAATCCTTGCGGTGTCACCACTGTCATTATGTGTCCACAATATTTGATCATTAATCCGTGATACCGCAAGGCCACTGGCTTCGTCAATTGACGGTGCGGTAATGCTACCCGCTTGGCTCATGCCTGTGGGCATCGCGCAGGCACTGGTTGATAACGCTAAGATTAAATACAAACATACAGTAAGGCGGTTAAACATAATAATGACTGACTCAGGCTGCGACTGACAAAAAGTAGCAGTATTCTAACAAATATGTATTGCAAAAGATTGCTAAAACGTATCGAGCAATCATTAATAGTATGGTGTTAGAATAAACAAAAAAGGCCACTTTCTTTGTTCCGAAGAAAGTGGCCGTGCACGTTTTTAGTGATTGAAATGATGAGTAAAAACCACTAAAAACCAGTACGCTTTACTACCGTTAACGCATTAGTACTCATAGCTAAACTGTAAAGTGTATTCTGTACCAGGGTCTTTGGCATACACTTGGTAGTCTTGCTGCTCGTACTCGGTGGTTTCACCTAGGATATTCTTGGCTTTTAACTTCACCGTGGTGCTGGTTGTTGGGAAGAAAGTATAGGTAAAGTCTAGGCTATGAAATGGCTTTTCATATACATCATCTAAACCGCCACGACCACCGTAAGCAATGCGCTCACCAAACACGTTATACACCAATGTTGCACTGTGATAACTGTCGGACGAATCGTAACTGAGTTGCAAGTTAGCCACCCATTGTGAGTGCCCCGTCATGCGGCGTGTTTGGTTCGTTGGATCGATTTCACCATTGGCCGCGATATCAATTTCTGAATCACCTAGGGTTAAGTTACCCGCAATAAAGAAGTCTTCCCAAATGCTGCCATCACTGCCTAAAAACTCAAGTTCTTGTAAAAACTCAGTTTCAACACCGTAAATATGACCCGACTGCGCGTTATAAAACTTAAGCTGGCGCCCGGCTTCTGAAATACGTTGAATAGGCTCAATGGGTGCGTCAACATCTTTGTAAAATGCACCTACACTGAAGTTATTCCCATCATCTGAGTAGTATTCCCAACGTAAATCGAGGTTAAGAATGTCTGAGCTTTTTAGCTCTGGATTACCAAAAAAGTCAAAGCCTGTTGCAGGGTCTTGGAAACGCACTGGCGACACTTCACGCAAGTCTGGACGCACGATGGTTTTACTTGCACCAAATCGCCATTGTGTGGTGTAGGTTTGTTTCCAGGTGATCGATAATGAAGGGAACCAGCCATCTTCAGCAATGGCATAATCAGCTAAATCGTAACGGCCGCCTTCATCTGAAATCTCACCATCTGGGTCAATTGGCAATGTTACACGGCGAAAATCTTCATAACGCAAACCGGCATACACACGCCAAACGTCGTCAAAGTCGATGTCCATACTAACAAACGCGGCATCATTTTTTTCGGCGGCGATGTAATCTTCAGTGTCGGTAGATGCATCTTTAAGCTCAAGATCTAACACGTCGTTGCTGATGTTGCTGTCTGAGAAAATCTCATCAAAGTCACCGGCTAAAAGGTCACCGTTAACATCGGTAGGGCTTAAATCAACATCTAAGCCTAAGCGTGTGGCAAAGCTTTCACGGGTGCGTTCAAAGTATTCATAACCTGTGGTGAGCTTGACCACAGCACCGTCTAAATGAATGGGGTAAGTAAAATCCCAACCGTAGTTTTGAGTGTCGTCATTTAAGCGGCTATAAACGTATTTGGGCGCATCTTGGGTATTAAGGTTACGAGACAACAAGTCTTGGTTATCATCTAATACTACGTTGTATGTGTATGAGACTTCATTAGGCGCATAACGCTCAGAACGTGCATCAGAGAACTTCCAGCTAAATTCAGCATCATTAAGGTCTTCAATAAAGTGATGCCCTTTGATTTGATTACTGATTAAAGTACGTTCTTCATAATCGATATTATACACTTGCAGCGCGTTTGGCTCGGCTAGGGTGTCGATGGTTTCTTCAATACCTAACGACACATCATCAGAGGTGTCTTGCAAATAGGTGGTGAAGGTTTCGATTTTGTGGTTATAACCAATCTCTAACCCGAGGTTAAGCATGCCCGACACTTGTACAATTGAATCTGTACCCACAACATCTTTTTGGTTTTCAATCTGAATTTGGCTGCTATCGCCATCTAACTCAACTTCGCGCTTAGTGTAGTTTTCAGCTTGTCTTTTGTAAGACACTGCAGACAAGGCACCAAATACGATATCGTCGCTAATGTCCCAACGGTCACCAATGGCCACATCACCGCGCACCGCAGGCTCTGTGCTTTGAGTAAACACGGTCATGTCACGATACATGTCTAACGATAATTCGCGGTTAATTTTCTGCGCACCAGCAAAATCTACCGCACCATTTGAGCCACTAAAAATATCAATAGGGCTAATGCCGCCATATTGATTAATCGTGTCATTAATATTGCTCGGCATGCTGCGGGTGCCGTCATCTTGACCGGTCCAATCATTACCACCACCGTTATAGGTGTAACTGTCGTCTGAGTCATTAGTATTATAACGCCCGCCTACAGAGGCTTTAAAAAAGAAATCTGACGGGATTGATTTAGTACGAATGTCCACATGTCCGCCACCAAATGCGGCAGGCGAATTCGCTGACGCTGACTTTTGCACCGACAGAGACTCGATGATCGATGCTGGAAACATATCAAGCGGAACAACATTACGTGTTGGATCGGGCGATGGTACTGTGGCGCCGTTTAGTGAGGTACTAGAATAACGCTCACCTAAACCACGTACATAAATAAATTTGCCATCTTTTAAGGTTAAACCTGTCACACGACGAAGCGCTGCGGCGGCGTCACTGTCACCGGTTCTTGAAATTTGTTCTGAGCCCATAATATCGGCTACAGCAATTTGTTCGCGACGTTCTTCAGTGGCTTCTGACGCAGAGCTACGTAAACGCCCTGTGACTGAAATCACTTCAATTGGCTCAATCGGAATCACTTCACCTGGGTCACGAGTAGGCTCTGGTTCTTGCGAGTATACTGGGGTAGCAGTTAATAAGGTCGCCGCAGAAATCACAGAGATAATGGCAAGGCTTAATTTATTAACGGTAAAACTCGGCTTGGTTTTCATACTTATACTATCCTGTATGCGGTTCAGAGATAGCCGCCCTTGCGAGCGGCTATTAATAGGTCACTGATTACTTAATCAAGAGGATTACTGTGGCTCAAAAGCCCAACCTTGACGCCAGTCAGTCTGGCCATCGAATGCACCAATGTAGTCGGTTGATTCGAAGAAGCTGTCATCAGTGCTTAAGTCTTTACCTGTACCAAGTAGCGTTGTATCCGTTGCTGCAGGCATGCCGTCGGTAATACTCACTACTGAGGTTGAGTTACCTTCTTGACCCATAAACCAGGTTTCTGTATCAATGTCGGTAGTACCAGATGTCTTGAATGGCTCGTTACAATCAATGATCGAATGAGTCATCACTAACGAACCGTCATTCACGTTATCCACTAGGCTCGACACCGAACCATCAAGCTCTAAACATTCGCCAGATTCCGTTTCAGCGGTGCTACCTTTACGGCCTTGTACCAGTATGTTGTAAAGCTCACCTGCAGTACCAACACGTAGCAAGATACCTTCGCCGTTGTCGCCACTCGCATTGGGCGAATCAACACCCGGTAAAATCGTGAAGTTAGCAAGCTTTGGTGCTGACACCGGTGTTGCCGCTGCGCCAGAGCTATTGCTGTCGGCTTCGATACCACGGTTTGCATTGCCATCTTCATGAGTGATGTAGACAAACTGTGCTTTACCGGTCCAGCCGTTAGTCCAGTCTAATGAATCGTCAAAGTTTTCAGTTAGGTAGACATATTTTAAGTTAACCGCGCCACCCCAAAACTCTACGCCATCATCGCCATTAGCATGCACTTGAATGTGGTCAACTTGCGTACCACTGCCCACTGCGGCAAACGAGATACCGTTCATTTCTTGCGTATCGTTAACTTTAAAGCCTGCATACTTAACAACAACGTAGCTGATTTGGCCGCTGTTATCGGCATTGTCGTTACCGCCATATGGGAAGTCGCCGACCTCAAACGAAGCATCACACGCATTTGCATCAGAGCAGGTGTTAACTAAACCATTACCTAGGATAACTAACCCGCCCCATTGACCGCGTTCACCTTCTGCACCGGCAATTACATCTTCTTCTGACGTCATAATAATTGGGTAGTCAGCACTGCCTTGGGCCATAATTTTAGAGCCACGGCTTACGGCTAAATAGCTGTTTGAGGTAGCAAACATTTTAACGCCAGCTTGAATCGCTAAGGTTGCTGATGTGCCTTTATCTTCACCAACAAGTACCGCGCCGCCGTCTAATTTATACATCACGTTTTGACCAGCAAGGAGTGTGGTGTTGCTTAACACGTTGCCTTCAAGCGTACAGATTAGAGTCACTGATGAATCTTTATATAAACCCGTTACTGCATCAGATGCGGTCGTACCTACCGGACAAGAAGTCATCACAGGTAATTCCGCTGGTGTGGTATCTACATCGTCATGAATGGCCGTAGTCCAACCGGTAGTCCAGTCATTTGTACCATCAAACGCACCAATGTATTCAGCATCATCTAAACGTGCATCAAGGTTGCTTAAGTCAGCTTTACCGCCTGTTAACGCAACGGATGATGAGTTAGGCATGTAGCCGTCGAGGTCAGATGCGCCAACGAGGTTACCTTCTTGGCCTGTATACCAAGCTTCAACATCTAGCGCTAAGCTAGTACCTGCTTCGGCATCAACCTTGGCATCTTTAAATGGCTCGACACAATCAATTAAGCTGTTTTGCATGGTTAACGCGGCAGTATTGGCATTATTAACCGTTGCATCGTCGTTCACTTCTAAACATTCGCCCGAGTCCACATCACCTTTAACCAACATGTTATAAGCGTAAGCGCCCGTGCCTTTGCGGAACAAAATACCTTCAGCGTCGTCACCGCCGCTGTTGGTACCATTGGCAACCTCGATAGTAAAGTTAGCCAGCGCAGGTTGAGACATAGGTGATGCTGCAGCATCGCTGTTACTGTCAGCTTCGATACCACGGTTTGAACCGTTGTCAGCTAAACGAATATAAACGTGCTGTGCGCTACCTTGCCAACCGTTAGTCCAATCTAATGAGTCGTCAAAGTTTTCGGTCAGTACTACATTTGAAATTGACACGTTACCGCCCCAAAATTCAACGCCGTCGTCATTGTTTAAGTGGATCTGGATATGGTCAACTTCTGTGCCTGCACCCACACCAGCAAAACTAATACCGTTCATTTCTTGGGTGTCGTTGATTTTAAAACCACCAAACTCAACACGTACATATTTGATTGAACCAGAGTTATCTTCTGTGTCATCGCCGCCGTAGCTGTAGCTACCGACTTCGAATGATGCGTCACAGTTTGTTAAGTCGGGGCAAGTATTCACAGGCGCGTTACCCAGTAACACTAAACCGCCCCATTGCCCTGCTTCACCTTCTTCACCTAAACCAGCTTCAACTGAGGTAAACACAATTGGCTCAGCGGCGGTACCTTCAGCCATGATTTTTGAACCACGGCTAATCACGAGGTAAGAATCGCTGCCACCTAAAATTTTAGTGCCTGGTAAAATAGATAGCTCAACAGAATTTTCATTGTCGCCACCAGCAATCACTGCGCCATCTAATTGCCATACAACGTCATCACCCAACACAATTAAGTCGCCATCTTGGCCACCGGTGCTGATTGTTGAAGCCGCAGTAGAAGGTGTTAATGTCCCCTTTAATACCCAAACCTCTTTACCATCAACTGTGGTCGTGCTTTTTGTCGCAAAGCCACTGTATGATAATTCTTGAGCGCTCTCGGTTGGCGTTGTCGGTGTAGTCGGTGTTGTGGTTTCATTGCCAGTGTTGATATTGATATCACCACCACAACCAGCAAGACCTAAAGTCGCAGCAAGGGCAGTAGAAAGTGCAGTTAGTTTAAAAAGATTTTTCAGTTCCATTGTCATCTCCGAAGACGGATGTAAGCGTGTGAGTAAATCGGCTGGATGACAAGGTAGCGAGTAAAAATGACAAAAAGACTGCGGCAAAATGACAGTAACGTGTCACCAAAATGACAGTAAGATGTAAACCTAATGTTATCGCGGGTTGGAGAGCAACTTAAGTGGCATAAATTTTTAACAGTAGCGCTAAAAAAGAAACGAAAAACTAAATTTAATAACAACACGCTTCATTAAATCACCTCTTAGGTGCACGTGAATCACAATAGGAATGAGGGCTAATTAAGGCTTATGTAAATGGTCCATGTACCAAATAACAATGCAACAATACCTGCGGGCCTAAACCACGCAAGACCTTGTTTTGCAGCCTTTACGGCAAATTTCTTGTGGGTTTTCTCTGTCATAAAAACTAATAAAATAGCCACTATAAACAAAAGATTACCAATAAACTCAAACACCAATGGATAGCGAGTATGAGGTGCATCTAATAACAGCACTGCGCCAATCACTAATCGCGAAATGATTTCAAAATAATGAAAGTAGCGTTGCTGGCTAAAAGTGACAATTGCGCTTGAAAACGCCTCAGGCTTAAACAACATAAACAGCCCGAAACAACAGATACTCACGCCCCATAAACTGATTAATATGGCCATATTGATTTCACTACATGCAGTAATGAGTTTATTTTACCACTGAAGCAATGTAATAAAAATGTTAGAAAAATAATAAATATCAGCGTTTCAGCCACTATCTCAGTGAAGGGGTAAACAATCGCTTTAATAAGTAATAATGTATTGTCACAGCCTAACGATATTTTAAGCAATAAATTGAGCAGCAATGTACCCAATCAGTATAAATAAATATTAATAAATGCTCATAAAACCAGTTTTAGGCCCATTTAGTGTTAAAGTAGCCATAAAGTACCATTTTAGTAGCAAAGGAGCGCCAATATGCCTGCAGATATTATTATTTTAGGAATATCTCTCCTTATTGCTATCGGCATTTTACTCCATCACCCATCGAAAACACTTGGCTTACCATCATTACTGATTTTTATGGGTGTTGGCTTAGCTTTTGGTAATGGGGAATTTGGCTTTGTTTACGATGATCTTCAACTAACCTCTACTATTGGTACTGTCGCGTTAAACACCATCGTTTTTGTAGGTGGCCTCAATACACCACTAAAACACATTCGCTTTGCTTGGAAAGAAGGCGGCATGTTATCGACCGGTGGGGTTATCCTTACCACGATTATTTTCGGCTTTATTTTAAATACCTTACTCGATTTTAACCTCATTACTTGCATGTTATTTGCAGCGGTTGTGTCCTCAACTGATGCGGCTGCAGTGTTTTCCATATTAGAGTCTAAAAAGCTTAAGTTAAAACACGGTACCGGCACCATTTTAGAGTTCGAATCGGCCACCAACGACCCCATCGCCCTACTCATGGTGATTATGTTAACCGACTTTATTCTCAATAGTGCAAACGGTACCCCTACCGCCATATCAATATTTTCTAGTTTGGGCCAGCAAATTGGTGTTGGCGCAATAATTGGCCTTATTATGGGTAAATTGTCAGTTTGGGCATTAAACAATATCAAACTGCCAGAATTTGGGCTTATCCCGGTGTTTATCTTGGCCACATTTGCCATTACCGTTTCCAGCACTGAAATTTTAGGCGGTAACGAGTTAATTGCGGTGTACATTGCAGGCGTCATCATTGGGAACTATTTAAAAAAGGGCGCTGAGGTCAGTAAGCATTTCTTTAATGGTATATCGTGGTTAGCGCAGTCGTTAATGTTTATTATTTTAGGGTTACAAATCTTCCCGCAACAACTTGCCCCCGTCTTTATTGCATCTCTTTTGCCCGCCGTGTTACTGATTGTGGTCGCCAGACCGCTTGCAGTGCAATTGTGTTACCTCCCTTTTAGGCAAGCTAATTGGCGTAAACGCCTATTTGTGTCTGCGATAGGCCTTAAAGGCGCGACTCCAATTGTATTTGCACTTATACCCGCCGCGGCAGGGGTTGAAGGCTCACGAGAAATGATCCACATGGTGTTTTTTATTGTGCTGATTTCGGTCATTGTTCAAGGTGCAGCCATTGAGCCATTAGCCAATAAATTGAAGTTAAATGTAAAACCTAAAAAGCCTCCTCAATAATCATTAACTACAAAAAAAGCCAGTTGGAAACACCAACTGGCTTAATAAAAGTCGTCTACCTTTTTTAAGGTTAGACTCACTAACGCTTATTTAAATACGCAGTGCTTCGCGTAGTCAGCAGCTTCATTTGCAGTCCAATCGCCGCTTTCTTTTTCTTTCATTTGCTTACACCAAGCATCGCTACCCACTTCTGGTGCACACGCGGTTAAGCTAAGGGTTAACAATAATGCGCTTGAAGCAGCAACTAATTTTGATAAAGACATAAATAAGCTATCCTTTTCTATTAAATTTCGGAGTTTGCTGGCCATTTTAAGCCCAACAAACCATAACAATTAACTCTTTGAACGTTTAGCAATCCACGCAATAGCATCTTGTTTTTGCGATAACGGAAACCATGCTACCTCACCTTGCATAAATGGTCCCATTAAACGTACTGCATTGCCAACCCAATCAGGGCCACCAACAAACACTAGCGCATCGAATGCGGGTAACTGTACCTCACCACTGCCGGTTAATGAACCAAAGTCCCAGCCTTCGAGCAACACGTCGGCTTCAATATACAAACACACCTGGTCCCAATCTTTACGATAGGCACGAATCGCTGGTTGTAAACGGGTACGGTAATCTGGCGCAGATAAACGACCACTCACAAATAAACTAATGACACCCTTGGAAATATCGGGAATTTGACACAACATATCGCTAACTCCAGCCTTATCTAAAGGCTATAGAACAGGCTTTATACGGTGATGCTATCGTGTAAAGCAATAATGGCGCTCATAATACCAAAACTCTGCAATTGATGTAATCACTCAACGATTAATCAGCGCGTTAGTTAATCTCCGTGTGAAGCAGCGCTCAGACTGCTCAACACCCAGCGCTGAAAAATAAGCCTAATTACGGTATAATTAACCGATAAAACATATTAAAGAGGACAACCTCAACCGAATGATACAAATAACTCAACGAGTCATATTGCAAGACAACGAAATTGAATGGCAGTTTGTTCGCTCAAGCGGCGCTGGCGGTCAAAATGTCAATAAAGTATCAACAGCGGCTCAGCTTAGTTTTGATATTGCATCATCATCTTTGCCTGAATTTTATCAACAAAAGTTATTAGCCAAGGCTGATCATCGCATTACCAAAAGCGGAAAAATCATCATTAAATGCCAACAATCGCGAAGCCAAGACTTTAATCGCCAGACCGCGTTAGAACAATTTATTGAGCTGGTAAAAAGTGTCGGCATTGTACAAAAGGCCCGTATTGCGACCAAAGCCACCAAAGGCAGTCAAACTCGCCGAATTGAAGCGAAAAAACAACGTGGTGCCACCAAAGCCATGCGCCAAAATAAAACCGGCTATTAATGAATTTTAGCCGTTAGATGAACATTTTTAGGTTTACCACGCGCACATCTTCAGTAAGAATGGACTCACACGTTTTATTGCCCACACCACAGGAAGTCTCATGAGCAGCACTGCCAAAATTTTAGTGATAAATGGCCCTAATCTAAATTTGCTTGGCCGTCGCGAGCCGGGGCACTATGGCCATCAAACCTTAGCCACCATTGTGAGCGAGTTAACCGCTGCCGCTACCCAAGCAGATATCACCTTAGAGCACATTCAATCGAACGCTGAATACCAGCTGATTGACGCCATACATGCAACTGATGCCCAGTTTATTATTATTAATCCTGCTGCATTTACCCACACCAGCGTTGCCCTGCGTGACGCAATACTCGGCGTTGCCATTCCGTTTATTGAAGTGCATTTATCAAATGTGCATGCCCGCGAGCCTTTTAGGCATCATTCGTATTTTTCAGACAAAGCCCAAGGGGTTATTTGCGGTCTAGGCGCACAAGGTTACGATTTTGCCCTGCAAGCGGCAATTAAGTACCTAAAAGAGCATCACAAAGGATAAGGTTTGAGTAAGCTAAAAGCCGACGTCAGCATTATTTATAGCGGCATATTCAGCCAGTGGGACAACCAGAGCGATGACTTGCCACGTTTTTTGGAGGCAACCGTTCACGTTCCCGCGATTATTGATACTGAATTTGGCTTTATTGTTCGGATCAAAAAAGCCAAAAACCAAGTATTAACCTACTGTATTTATCATCCTGATATTCCAGACGACAATGGCAATGTGAGACCACCATTTGATGGCACTGTATTCATTAAGGAAAATGATTGGCGCTTTTACTTGGGTGATTGCATTTGGGCACCAGCAGATAACAAAGTCGGTAACTGGCGCATGACCCTTGAGCTTAATGGCAAAATTGTTGCCGACAAAACCTTTAAGGTATATACCCAATCAACCTGAAGATGCTCGATTTCAGCAAGAATTTACACGCTTTGAGGCAAGGCATTGATTGCGGGTAATGGTTATTCCCTTTCCAAAATCAATAACGCAGCATAAACGCGTGTAAAACTTGCCCTTTGGGAGTTTCACCGTGTTTCCCTGATTTTTAAATCAAGAGCGTTGTTTGCGCTAATTTATAAGGTACCTACATTACCGCATTAACGCGCCTAGTATTGAAAAAACGGTGAAACTCTGAAACACGTAGCTTCAAGTTGATTGGGTATATCTCCCCGAATAAAGTGAAGCGTTATAGATAATCACGCTGCCACATTTAAGGTGATAGTTTGCTATACTGCGCGCAAATTGCCCCGCCATTATTGAGTGTCCATGTCTATTCAAGCTGTTGTAACCGAAGCGCTAGCCAAACGTGCAAGTTTTATTGAGCACGCCAAGCAACATAACACCGATTGTTATCGGGTATTTCATGGCACTGTAGAAGGTGAAAACGGCCTAAACATTGACCGTTATGGCGACGCATGGTTAATCCAAACCTTTCACCAGACATTATCAGACGAACAACTGGCTGGGATTTCAAGTGTGCTGGCCGCTCATGCTGACTTTCATATCGTTTACAACGATCGCTCAGGCAGCCACTCACGTATCGCTAACACCAGCGGCAATGAAGCCCAGGATTATGCCCAAACAGAACAAGTTATCCGTGAAAATGGCATTAACTTTACCTCTAAGCTTCGCCACGAAGGCCAAGACCCACTGCTGTTTTTAGACATGCGCATTGGTCGTGAATATGTGTGCGATAACAGCAAGGATAAAACCGTACTGAACTTGTTTTCGTACACTTGCGGTATTGGTATTGCCGCAGCCATGGGCGGCGCGCGTAAAGTCATGAATGTCGACTTTTCATCTTTTGCGCTAGCCGCTGGGCAAAAAAATGCCGAGTTAAATAAGGTTACAGAGGTGTGTGAGTTTGTGCAAAGCGATGCGTTTCCGGCGCTGCGTCAATTAGCGGGATTACCGGTTGGCGGACGCCGTAACCAAAAACTGCCTAAATACCCCAAACTGCGGGCAACACAGTTTGACTTAGTGTTTTTAGACCCACCCCGTTTTGCCAAAAGCGCCTTTGGCATTGTCGATTTAGTGAATGATTACCAGGGGTTATTTAAGCCTGCAGTATTAGCCACTAAAGCCGGTGGTCATATCGTGTGTTGTAATAATGTCGCCAAAGTGGATCGCCAAACCTGGTACGACAGCCTAGTCCGCTGCGTTGAAAAACAAGGCCGTAAAGTCACCTCCAGCCAATGGTTAGACTGTCATGCTGATTTCCCGGCATTTGACGACAACCACCCGCTAAAAATTGTCGTATTAGGCATAGATTAATCGATTCGAGATCAATCATTTGCGACAAACAATTCAGCCACCAAAGGTGGCTGAATTGTTTGGTTAATCCAAAAACTAACTTACGACATTGCCACGACTTGTGGATTACCCGCCGCACTTGTTGCGCTGTAATTACGCGCATCTAAACTGGCAAAGGTTGTGTCTAAAATGGTATCGACGTATTGCCAGTCACTGCGAACTTCATCGGCGGTAAAGGTCAGGAGTAAATAACCACGATCTTTTAAATTCGCGTATTTAAGATCGCTGATCAAACTCACAATAGCCGCTTCGGTTGCTGGCATCTCAACATCAGACAAGCCTAAGTAATACTCAAGCCCTGGTGATGATACGGAGCTAGTAGCAAACTCAACACCTACGGTATCGCCATTGGTGTCTGTTAATTCACTCGCCCACGCATTATGGGTATCGCCCGCGATTACCACTAAATTGTGATTTAACGACTTAGCTGTGGCGTATATGACTTCACGTTCATAAGCATAACCATCCCATGCATCGAGATTGTATGGAATTGAAGGTAACTGCAATAATGCGATAACTTGTGGTGTTAATTGGTCTTGATTAGCTTGTAAGTACGCCAATTCTTCTGTGGTTAACGTAGTGTCACCAGCCTGAGCACGTGCGGCTAACTGAGCAATTGCTGCGAGCTCCGCAAATTGAGGAATACTCATTTGTTGAGTCGCTATCGCGGCTGGCATTAACATTTTACCCATTAGCACCTGCTGGCCTAATACCTGCCATTTCGCTGTAGACTGCAACAAAGTTTGTTGTAACCACAATAGCTGTGTTTGCCCTAATAACGTGCGATTGGTGTCAGTGACAGCCGCCAAAAAGTTATCACTATCAAAGGTGCCCGTTGTTGCGTCAATGTAGTCGCCGTATTCTAATTGTTTGTCGCGACCCAGTACGCGAGTATCGAGCATGTGCAAATCAACCAAGTTACCGTAATTAAAGCTTCTGTAGATTTCTTCATGGTTCCCTTCACTCCAAGGTCTAATGGGTAGCCATTCAAAATAAGCTTGTAGCGCTGCCTCTTTACGTTGATCAAAGTCACCTTCACCGTCGTTATGATTTTCAGCGCCCTCTTTCCAAGTATCGTTAGCCACTTCATGGTCATCCCACACAGTTATAAAGGGGACTTTAGCATGCAGTTTTTGCAAACTACTGTCACTACGGTACTGGCTGTAACGTGTACGATAATCGGCTAATAGAAACAGCTCACCTTCAGGCAAGACTTCACGGTCTAATGCGGCTGCATTTTCGCTGGCGTATTCACCACGAGCATATTCATACAAGTAATCGCCTAAATGCACCACAGCATCTAAATCATCTCGCTGAGCGGCCATTTCGTACACATTAAAATAACCCGCAGGGAAATTGGCGCACGACATCACCGCAAGCTTAACTGAATCGACACTACCCTGAGGTAACGTGCGGGTTTGGCCAATCTCAGATACGTTTTCACCTGCTTTAAAACGATAAAAATATTGCTGGCCTGCGACTAATCCCACCGCATCAATTTTAACGGTATAGTCACGACTATCATTGGTTACGGTTTGTCCATTAGTCACCAAATCAGTAAAGTTACTGTCGGTGGCGACTTCCCATGACACCGTTATATCACCTGGCGTATCTGGGGTGACTCGCGTCCATAAGATCACTGCATCAGCTGCAGGATCGCCACTGGCAATACCTTGTAAAAACTGACCAGATATAACCTCATCGTCGTCATTACTATTGCAACCCATTAGTCCGTAAGACACTACAACAGCACCAACGCCTTTTGCTGACATAGCCAAAAAATCACGACGAGTGACAAACCTTTTCATATCATATCCTTATTTTTATCGTTAACGCGTGGCCATGGTTAGCATGACCTATGAGGTCTAATGAGCGGTTATTGTGAGAGCGTTGAATGACAATACAGTGACAAAAGCATGACAAACCCGACTTACCTGCAGCCTTAATAATTTTCAAACCAAGACTGCTGGTGCAACACCTTTTTAGGCGAAACAAACTAGCCGAAATTAAATTGCACACAATGTAGTTGCATTTTATTTTCCGCTTAGTTATAGTGAACACAATTAGATTGTGCGCAACTCAAATACGCGCAACTTAGAATAGTTTACTTTTACACGAGGTTTATTATGTCAACGTTATACACCACTTCAGCAACAGCATTAGCCGGCCGTAATGGTCAAGTTTCTACCGACGACAAAAAAGTCGACTTACAATTAAGCTACCCAAAAGAAATGGGTGGCAGCGGCGAGTTTACTAACCCAGAACAATTATTTGCCGCAGGTTATGCTGCCTGTTTCTCAAACGCAATATTGCACGTAGCGAGCCAAGGTAAAGTGGCTATCAAAGCGGCACCGACCACAGCAACGGTAGGCATTGGCCCTAACGATAATGGCGGATTTGCACTAACAGTCGCCCTTGCGGTTGAACTTGATTTAGACCAGGAAGCAGCAGAAAAGCTGGTTAAAACCGCGCACCAAGTTTGCCCATATTCAAATGCAGTACGTGGCAACATTGATGTAAAATTAACTGTAAATGGCCAAGCGATTTAACGTGATAGCACGATGAATTAGGCACGATTAGACAACAAAAAACCAAGACATTTGTCTTGGTTTTTTGTTGTTATTTATCGTTCAGATTATTTAACCTGAGTTTGGGATAAGGAATGAACTTATATCATTTAAAATCAACATGTTAACCCTTCTCACTTTCAAGCTTGTCATTTGTTCTGCTAACAAGGCGAATTGACTTGCAATAGCTAGCCTATTGCAAGTCGATTCAACGCAGTTAGCAGGGCAAAGGACTGTTTGAAAGGCGTTTATTATCCCGATCTCAGGTTATTTATCTTTAAGCATATTAAGCTTAGCTAAATAGTTGCGCTTACTGGCGGGCATGTCAGTTAACGCTATCGCCTGTTGTAAAATATCTTGTGCTTTTTTATGCTGCCCTAAACCAACGTGAGCACGGGCAAGTGCATAGTATGCAGGATGAAAATACGGCGCACTGTCGATAAACTTTTCTAAAAATATCACGGTAGTTTTATAATCTTTAAACTCGAGCGCTTCAATGCCCAAACTGTAATAGCTGTATGGATTACTCGACTCTATTGCTAACAAATGTTGATTAATGTTCTGTGCTTCCGCGGTTCTATTTTGCAATTCCAACAACAAACGATAATTGCTTAATACACTAATCGAATTTGTATTATTGGCTAAGGCGTAGCGATACAGTTTTTCAGCCGTGTGTTCATCGCCTAAACGACGGTGAGTAATGGCCATCATATTGATTAATGCCTCGTAATCTGGGGCCAGCGTTAACCCTTTATTCAGCAGTAAAAATGCTTGTTGATATTGTTTCTCAAGCATGGCATCTGCCGCTAAATTACGATAAAACATCGCTAAAAATTGTTTTTCCGATACGATTGCGCCCGTTCTATCAAAGCGATCTGGGAAATAATCAATCACCGTCGCCACGCTACCACTCAAAAAGTGCCCATCAGGTTTTTCATCGTACAAAAATGTACGAACATGATCCGAGGTCACTAAAATATCAGACGTAATATTGGTCAATATTGGCGCGGCATGCACTACTTGAAACACCGTATGCACGTTAAGCTCTTTTGCTACCGAATAGGTTAATAGTGCCAATGCCATACAATTACCAGACTGGTTTTTCCAGGATTCTGTACTGGTATGATTTTGCCCTTCGTAATTAAAATTCATCATTTTATGATTGATAAATTCAGCTACTTTTAATCGGTTTGGTAATGCTTTAATGCTGTCCCTCAATACAAAAGCCGCTAGCTCATCCCGCTGCGATAAGGTTAAATACGTTAAGCTCGAAATGGCTGGTACGTCATTAACCTGCTCAGCTGACACTAGTGAATAATTAAACGAAGGCAAAGCCGTTGATTGTTGGTTTTTGGCAGGATGCAGTGAGCAAGCACTTAATAAACCCATCAGTAGGCACAACATAATATTGTGCCAACTGAATAGCAGATGACTCGATAAGGGCATTAACAACATTCCATGTAGTTGATTCGTTGTTCAAATATGCAACAGATATCCCTCTATGGCAAGGTTGTCTATCTTAGCCCCTATAAAAGCGGCCCTACGATTTTATGCTCATTAAAATATCTAACGCGCGTAAACGATGTTCATTGCTGTATAAATCGTTAGTGAACATCACCTCATCCACGCCAAGCTGTTCAACAAACACCTCTAAACGATGCTTAATGGTCGCAGGGCCGCCGCAAATAGATAAGCTTAAGAAACTATCGACATAGCTTTTTTCTTGCTCACTCCACAACCCATCCATACTATCGACAGGCGGTTTTAGCCACATTTCTTGACCACGAATAAGCGCTAAAATGCGTTGTTTTGATGTGGTGCTAAGGTATTGCGCTTCAGCATCGGTAGGCGCTGCCACTAACGGTAGCCCAACCATCACATAAGGTTTGCCGAGCACTGCCGACGGGGTAAATTCACGGCGATATAACGCAATTGCCTCAGATAAAAAACGTGGTGCAAAATGGCCCGCAAACACATACGGCAAACCACGTTGAGCCGCGAGTTGCGCACTGAATAAACTTGAGCCTAATAACCAAATCGGCACATTGGTATTTTCGCCCGGAATAGCTCTTACCGCTTTAGCTTGCCCTATTTGGCGGGCTTCACGTGGGCCAAGCAATGATTGCAGCTCACTGACTTCATTCGGAAAATGCTCCGCCCGCTGGGTATCACGATTAAGCGCTAAGCTGGTTACCGGATCACTGCCCGGCGCACGGCCTAGGCCTAAATCAATTCGACCTGGATACAAACTGGCTAGGGTGCCAAATTGCTCTGCCACCACCAGCGGTGCATGATTAGGCAACATAATGCCACCCGCGCCCACTCTAATGCGCTCAGTGCCACCCGCAATATAACCGATTAAAATCGATGTTGCAGAGCAAATAATCCCCGGCATATTGTGGTGTTCGGCTAACCAAAACCGATTCACCCCTACACGCTCAGCATATTGAGCATAAGCTAAACTGCCTTTTAGGGTATCGGTGATGGTCGAGTCTTCGCGCATTGGCGCAAGTTCAAGTAACGAAAAAGGAATATCTGCCAATATTGACATCATGGCTCCTTATTTGAGGAATGAAACATCAGCCTAAAAGGCTTGTAGCATCTCGGGGGTGAATTCGTCGGTATCAATTGTAAACCCAGCAGCTTCAATAGCTTGCTGTAGTTTATCCAGTTCATTATTGACGTTAGACATGGTTAAGGTGTTGTTATCTAGCTCATACACCAACGCCAAACTTTGATAATAAAAACTCAATATCACCAAAGCATCACGATTATTTTCTTTGCCCGCGTGTTGCACCGCTTTGAGTTTACGGAAAATTTTGTTTTGCAGCTGCTTAAGTTGCCACACGTAATAGACTTCATAAAACTTAGGTTTTTCACGCAGGTTACGGATCAATAAGCTGCATACCATTAAGGCTAAAATGACACCGGTAAAGTTAAGATGAAAATTCCCGGTAGACTCTGCACCAGGTAACGGCTTAACGCCAAAAAAATAAATCATTAACTGACCAAACACCAACGACAGAATCGCCAAAGTGATCACTAAACCTATTTGCACCTGATTGTTAACCGAACGGTACTGGCTTTTATCTATTTTAACTAACTTCATCACTCTACTCGCAAAAACACACAACAAATGAATGTATAGCTTAACGCGCCCTAATGGGAGAACAAAAGAGTAAATCGCTTTATATCAGAATAAAAAGACACAAGCCCTTAAATCATCAATAATTTAAGGGCTTACAGTAATTACTACAATGAGCTTATCAATCGACTTGTAACCCGATTAAAGGTTTAACTTAATTGCGGCCAGCCATTACGCCGCCATCAACATCCCAAATTGCGCCTGTCACCCAGCCCGCTTGTGAAGACAATAAAAACGTTACGCTGTTTGCAACATCAACAGGACTACCAATGCGGCCGATAGGGTGGAATCCATTAAAGCCTGCCAATGCGCTTTCAACATCTTTTGGCTCAATAAAGGCTTCATAAATTGGGGTGTGCACTACCGCTGGTGACACGGCATTCACGCGGATATTATGCTCCGCTAATTCCATTGCCATATGCTGAGTCAGTGCATGTAAACCGGCTTTTGCCATAGAATACGCACTTGATGGTGTGGCTTTAATTGCTTGCTTAGCCCACATAGAGCCAATATTAACAATGCTGCCACCGCCATGCTTAATCATGTTTTTGGCGACAGCTTGCGAAATCACAAAAATCGCTTTGTTAAGCTCCATGTAAATGTCGTAATCACTCAATTGATGATCTAGAAATGGCTTAGGATTAAAGTAACCTGCCGCATTGACTAAATGATCGATACCGCTCTCCATTGCATCAATCATCTCAACCACACGTTGCAGATCTTGCGCATTGTATAAGTTTGCTTGAACGCCACTGACTTTGCCTAGTATTGAAAATTGATCAACCGCTGCGTCGAGCTTTTGAGCATTGTTACCCACGATAATGGTAGCGACACCTTGAGTAATTAATTGCTTAGCGGTTTCAAAACCAATACCACTACTGCCACCAATAATTAATGCCGTTTTTGGGGTTAAAGTTGTCATTTGTTCACACCTAATTTACGAGTAAGTGTGATAAGCTTATTGATAAACTATCCGATTGAATAGTAAGTACAATTTAGTTCCATAGGTACTTTTAGGTACATATTGATGAATACAAAAGAAAAATTATTTGCACGAAAGTCTGCACCCGAAAAGTCAGCCAGAATGGTCGAAACGATTTACGGCTGCAAATGGTCGTTAACGGTATATCAGTTACTCGCTAATAATATTAATCGTCCCGGTGAGATGGTTAAATCGGTTGATGGACTCAGCACTAAAGTACTGAATCAGTGTTTAAAGAAAAACATTGAATTTGGTATTTTGAATAAAATTAACTATCCCGAAATTCCGCCAAGGGTAGAGTATGAGGTGACAGAGTTTGGTCAAAAATTCATGCGGATTTTAGACGACATTGAAAAGCTGCAAAATGAAATTGATGCTTAGCCCGCAGGCTAAGCACCATTAGTTGAGTTCAAGTTAATTAACCTATTAAGTTTCAGATGTGTCACTGGCGGCATTAAGCCAAACAAACTTAGGCAAAGCGGTTAAATCTAAACAATCTCCTCGCTTAGCAATCGCACTGCTTTTGGGCTTAGTGGCCTTATCTTGATTAAGCGCTTGAATTAACACTTGTTGCGCTTCAGGTTCACCATGTACCAATATAATGGCAGGTGCATCTTCAAAGTGGTGGTACCATCGCAATAATTCAGCTTGGTCTGCATGGGCTGACAAACCGCCTACGGTGTGAATACGTGCCGCGACTTTGACACTTTGACCATGAATGGTCAGCTCTTCTGCACCATCAACCAGTAAACGTCCCGGTGTGCCTAACGCTTGGAAACCACAAATAATAATGTCGGCTTCTTTTCGCCATAAATTATGCACAAAATGGTTACGAATGCGTCCACCATTACACATGCCGCTTCCCGCAATCACAATCAAACCTTGATGAATGTCGTTAAGCTCAATCGACTCCTCTGTGCTGCTGACAAACTCAGCACACGATAGTAGTGGATGTTTGCCGGGAGACAAGCGCGTAAAACGCTTAAAATCTTCGTCCATCAAAGGATAATTATTAACGTAAACCTCGGTGGCTTTAATCGCCATTGGGCTGTCTAAGCAGATACGCCAGCGCGATAAATCCCATTCTTTGGCATACAGATGAAATAGATACAGTAACTCTTGCGCTCGGCCGACTGAAAATGCCGGAATTAAAATATTACCGCGGCTTTCACTAATGGTCGTTTTAAAAATAGATTTAAGCTCAACTAGAGTGTCTTGCCAGCTGCGGTGCAAACGATTACCGTAAGTGCTTTCCATAAGTACCAAGTCGGCTTTGTCGATAAAGGTTGGATCATCCAAAATAGGCATGCCAGCACGGCCTAGATCACCACTAAAGACCAGCTTTTTTTGTTCAGGCTGTTGGCCTAACCACAATTCAACCACTGCTGAGCCTAAAATATGCCCCGCATCAGATAAACAGACTTCTATTTCGTCTGCCACTTTTACCCGCTGACCGTAATCTAAAACCACAAACTGGGTTAACACTTGCTCGACATCTTCTTCTGTAAACAATGGTTCAAGCTCTTCTAAATCATGTTTAGCACGCTTTTTATTTGTCCTTTCTGTACCACGCTCTTGCAGCATAGCCGCGTCACGCAACATGATATTACACAACTGAGCTGTAGCACGTTGGGTATAAACGGGGCCGGTATAACCTTGCTTGACCAAATAGGCAAGTCGTCCTGAATGATCAATATGAGCATGACTTAACACCACCGCATGAATCTGCTCCGGTTGAAATGGAAAAGGATCATGATTACGTAATTCATCAGCTTTACCGCCTTGAATTAATCCGCAATCGAGTAACACTTGCTGGCCACCTACATTCAATAAGTGGCACGAACCAGTGACTTCTTCTGTTGCACCAAAAAATTGTAATGTCATTTGCATAATGCCACTCCTTTTCAATTTACGTTTTAAACAAACCCCGTAAATTAAGCGTATGCCATTTTCAAAATAAAAGGGCGATCTAGGTCAAAGAAACATCCAAAAAGTGACCACGGCTGCACACGAATAAAAAATCATATATATTGCATAACAAGACGACGGGTAACAATTGCCCACACCCATTAACCACTTGTTAACACAGCTTTGCGCTAAGTCATTGATGATTAAATTTTATGAGCAATATCGCTATTTTGAGCATATTTCACTTTGAGAAAAGTTAATGTGTTTGCTACTCTCCATCGCCTCAATGGATAGATGTGTTAATGGACTAAACTGTGCTGACTCAAACAACAAGACAAGAGATGAAAATGAAAAAGACTTTAGTTGCTGCATTAATTTCAAGCGTTCTGATTGCGCCTTCGGTTTCGGCAACAGAAATTTTTAAAGACGATGTTAACGCCGTTCAAATTGGTGGTTTTGTTGATGCTCGTATCATCAACACTCAAGGCGAAACTGAAGTCGTTAATGGCGCATCACGTATTAATTTTGGCTTTACTCGCCAGCTACAAGATGGCTGGAAAGCCTATGCGAAATTAGAATGGGGTGTAAACCCTGTAGGCAGCACAGACATTGTTTACAACAACCGTTTTGAATCAATTCAAGATGAGTTTTTTTATAACCGTTTAGGCTATGCCGGTTTGTCTCACGACGAATACGGTAGCATCACAATTGGCAAGCAATGGGGTGCTTGGTATGACGTGGTTTATGGTACTAACTACGGCTTTGTATGGGACGGTAACACAGCAGGTGTTTACACTTATAACAAAGATGACGGTGCTGTTAACGGTGTGGGTCGCGGTGACAAAACCGTGCAGTACCGTAACAGCTTTGGCGACGTAAGTTTTGCCGTACAAGTACAGCTGAAAAACAGCGCTTTTTATACTTGTGACTTCGAAGAAATCACTCAAGATGCATGTGAAGACTTATGGACTTCAGGCGCTAGCGAAGCACAAAAAGTTGAGTATAACTACACTTATGGTGGTTCGGTTACTTACCAAGCAACAGACAAATTAGTGCTGGCTGCGGGTGTTAACCGTGGTGAATTTGATGTGACATTTGGTAACGGTAACACCTCTACCGCAGAAGATATCATTTACGGTGTAAGTGCCACTTGGGGCAACTTTGATCAAACCGGTTTTTATGCATCGGCAAACATCAACAAAAACGAAAACCACGACACAGATAACATTGGCCGTTTAATTGATAAGGCCGTCGGTGTTGAGTCGTTATTCTCGTATATGTTTGATAACAATATCCGTACGTTCGTGTCTTATAACATTCTAGATGCTGGCAACGACTATGTGATTCAACCTAACTACAATGCAGATCCTGATGACGTATTTAAACGCCAGTTTGTGGTTGTAGGTTTACACTATGTGTTTAACCCTGAAACGGTTGTTTATCTAGAAGCTCGCCGTGATTACAGTGACTTCACTAGCAACGACAAAGACCAACAAGCTAGAATGGAACTGTCTGAAGACGACGGCGTCGCTATTGGTATTCGTTACTCACTTTAATCGACACGCGTTAGATTATTAGTAAAAAAAGGTTCGACATCACTGTCGAACCTTTTTTATTACGTACCATTCAAATGACTCATTAGTGCAGCACTTATGCGACTGAGTTCTCGTCAACAATTGTGACTTTCTCAACTATAATCGGCTCACGCGGCACATCTTCATGGCCTGCCACAGTAGTGGTTTTTACCCGCTCCATTTGCTGAATCACGTCCATTCCGGCAGTCACTTTGGCAAATACAGCATAACCCCAACCAGCATTAGTGGTGCCTGTATGGTCTAAAAAGTCATTATTGGCCACGTTAATAAAAAACTGCCCTGTTGCCGAATGCGGTGCATCGGTTCGCGCCATGGCTAAGGTACCAATCACATTTTTAAGGCCTTTATTCGCTTCGTTAGCAATGGGGGCACGGGTGGGTTTTTCTTTCATTTTGGCGGTTAAGCCACCGCCCTGCACCATAAAACCTTTAATCACCCGATGAAAAATCGTGCCTTCATAAAAGCCATCCTGGCAATACTTTAAAAAGTTTTTTGAGGTCACTGGCGTGCGTTCCATGTCCAGTTCTACAGTAAAGTCGCCAAGGTTGGTGCTAAAAATAATCATAAAATGCCCACAAGGTTAAACACAACAATAACGGCCATTATAGCCGCTATTGTGACTGCCCCGTTTGAGTTTATTGCACTGTTTGATTAAATAATCTGAGCTCGGGATAATAAACGCCTTTCAAACAGTCCTTTGCCCTGCTAACTGCGTTGAATCGACTGACAATAGGCTATCTATTGACGGGTCAATTCGCCTTGTTAGCAAAACAAATAATAAGCTTGAAAGTGAGATAGGTAGCATATTGATTTTAAATGGTATAAGTTCATCCCTTATTCCGAGCTCAGGTTAAATAAATCCATTGTAATGTGTGTCATCGCACGCCCCCGTACGGATCGTTAATTTGTAATCTGGTGCAAATTGACTTTAATGCAAAGATGGTAGCGCATTGCCAGAGTCGACACTGGCCAATGCATAATAAAAATAAGGGAAGCCAATGAAAGTGATTACCGAAACACCAAGGCTCATTATCCGAGAATTTACCCTTGCCGATGCCCCCGCGGTATTGCACTTTAATACCCCAAAAGAGGTGAATCGATATACCGGCGATGCTGGCGTATGCACCACGTTAACCGATGCCGAAAACATCATCCGCAATATTTGGCTGGTGGAATATCAACTGTATGGTTTTGGCCGCTGGGCGGTCGTCGTTAAAGACACCAATACCGTGATTGGTTTTTGCGGTTTTAAAAATGAGACGCGCATTAATGCAGTTGATATTGGCTATCGCTTGCACCCCGACTATTGGGGAGTTGGCCTAGCCACCGAAGCCAACCAAGCTTGTATTGATTATGCCAAAAAGCACATGGATTTAGACACAGTTTATGCCGATGTGGTTGACGCTAATCAGGGCTCAATTAACGTTGCCACTAAGCTTGGGATGACCTATCACTCGCAGTATCAAGAAGGCGAATGTAACGTTAATCGGTATGTTATTTCACTCAAGGCTAATAAATCAGCGAAAAACGGCTAATCCAGAGCAGCCACTGCAAGTCATCATCACCTTAAGTTTACTTATATAGAAATCCCTCAATAGCGCCACTATTAAGGGATTTTTATGAGTTAACCCTGTCTAACGACTCTTACATTTTCAACTCTACATCTGAAGTGAGCTTAGTTGAACAGGCCAACACAAAACCGGCGGCGATTTCGTCTGCGGTGAGTGTCATTTGGCTGGTTGATGTTACCGTACCTGACACCACCTGGCATTTACATGCGCCACATACGCCAGAGCGACACGCAGCAATAATCGGTAACTTGGCAGATTCTATACCTTCTAATAAGGTTTGATCGCCCGTTAATGCAATGTCTTTATCGCCAATGCGCAACATAAACTGCTCGGTTGATGCTGCACTCTCGGTTGCCGCTTTTATGCCCATTGCGCTACTGTCACCAAAGCTTTCTTGGTGAAACTGTGTCATATCAAATTCAGCGGCTTGCAGCAGTAATTTTACGGCGGCCATGTAAGGTTCTGGGCCACACACAAATACCGTACGTTGCTGATAATCGGGAACCCATTTAGTTAACGCCTCTAGGGTTAACCGCCCCGTTGCACAACCGGTTTGCGCATGTTTGTCAGTGAGCAGGTGCTGGTTGTCAGCAGACTCAAGCACATAATTAAGAGTAAACTGCTGACTGCGTGATGCCATTGACGCCATTGAATCAGCAAATATCACATCATTGACACTTTTAGCGCTGTGCACAAAGGCAATATCACTGTCTGTAGTGGTATCGCATAACCAGCGCGACATAGAATGCATGGGTGTTACGCCACAACCAGCACTTAAAAACAAATACTTATCAGCAGTGATGTCGACTAAATTAAATACCCCATCAGGCCCTGTTACGGTGACTTCATCGCCCACATTAAGCGACTCAGTTAAATAATTAGACACCACACCGCCCGCAATCTTTTTAATGGTTACCATTAATGAAAAAGGCCGCGAAGGTGACGATGAAATAGTGTAGCTACGATAAGTGTTAACGCCGTTAATATCGAGTTTAAAGGTAATAAACTGCCCGGGTTTGAAATTAAATTTAACTGGTTTAAGTCCTTGAAATCGAAAACTCACCACATCATGGGTTTCATTCCATTTTTCAATACAGCGCAGTTGCACCTCACCTCTTTGCCAGTTTTCAGCAGCCAAAAGAGCCTTTGAGCCTGTCAATGCAGGCGGTTGCACCGTAGGCGTACTCTTGAAAACAGGGGTCTCGATAACAGGAGTCACCTTTTTTGCCGCTTGGGCAGAAAGCGCTTGTGAAAATGAAAAACCAATTGAGGGAGTACTACTCATTTTGACACCTTTAACGCAGTAAAAAACACAGAGCGCGATATGAAAATCTCATATCGCCTGTAATCGTTATCGTGCAAATACGTCTAACATAAATGCACGATTTTTAGGGCTAATTACGCCACTTTCATCATGGCTTTTAAGTCTGACTCAACATCGGTTGTGCCACGCAAACCAAACTGTTGCTTTAAAATATTCATTAGATTTTCAGATAAAAATGCTGGCGCAGTAGGCCCTGTACGGATGTTTTTCACACCAAGCGATAACAAGGTTAATAGCACCACAATCGCCTTTTGCTCAAACCACGACAACACTAGGCTTAGTGGTAAATCATTAAGGTCGCACTCAAAAATATCTTTTAATGCTAACGCTAACTGAATTGCAGAATAAGCATCGTTACATTGGCCCACATCTAATAGGCGTGGTACGCCATTGATGTCACCAAAGTCTAATTTATTGAATTTGTACTTACCGCAGCCTAAGGTCAAAATAATTGAATCGTCAGGCACAGATTTAGCTAAATCGGTAAAGTAATTACGCTCTAACTTGTCGCCATCACAACCACCAATGAGGAAGAAGTGCTTAATAGAACCATTCTTAACATTTTCAACTACCGTTGGCGCTGCTGCCATTAAGGCGTTACGGGCAAACCCGATGGTGATCATGTGTGGAATTTCATCATAAGCAAAACCTTCAAGTTCAAGGGCTTTGTTAATCACTTCGCTAAAGTCTTCACCCTCAACGTGAGTTACACCAGGCCAACCAACAATACTGCGTGTATAAATACGGTCAGAGTACTCACCCACTGTAGGGTCGATAATACAGTTTGAGGTCATTACTACAGCACCAGGGAAAGTCGCAAATTCTTTTTGCTGATTTTGCCAAGCGCCGCCATAGTTGCCGACTAAATGTGAATATTTCTTAAAGGCGGGATAAGCAAGTGCTGGTAACATTTCGCCGTGAGTAAAGACATTAATGCCCTTACCTGCTGTTTGCTCAAGAATAAGCTCTAGATCTTTCATGTCGTGACCAGACACTAAAATCGCTTTACCTTTAACAGATTTAGTATTCACTTGTGTTGGCTCAGGATGGCCAAAAGAGGTGGTTTCGCCTAAATCTAACATCGCCATAATGCGGTAGTTTAATTGGCCAATTTCCATTGCAGTAGCAAACAACTTGTCAGCATCGACTGAGTCTTCGCCTAAAAATGCCATGATTTTATGGAACTCAGCCGCCACATCAACATCAGTTTGATCTAATACGCGAGCATGCTCCATATACGCCGCTGCGCCTTTTAAGCCATATAGGCATAATAAACGTAAGCCTAAAATGTCTTCATTTACGTCACCGCGGTTAAGCAGTGCAACGGGTGCTTGAGCTAATATTTCTGGTTTAGATGTAGCCAGTAATAGTTCACCTTGGCCACTCACCATTTCAGGCTCAACGCCCTTGCCTTTACAAGCTGCAATATAAGCCGCTTTTAATTGGTCGCGATATGTTTGTGCCTGATAGGCATAATCAATTAACCGCACATCATCGAAGTTTACGTTAGTTAATGTGGCAAAAAAGGCTTTCGGCACAAAAGTGTCAATGTCGTTGTCTACAATGCCAAACTCACGCGCTTTAACAGCATAAGCCGACACGCCTTGTAGCATATAAATTAATAGATCTTGAATATCAGACGTCGACGCTAGCTTGCCGCACATACCTTGCGAGTAACTACAGCCATTGCCTTCTGGTGTTCTAATGGTTTGCTCACATTGCACACAAAACATAACTCTACTCCTCAAATATTATTTATTCATGTATAAATTTTACATGTTAAGGATGAGTTTACTCTTTACTCTGTAAATCGAAACCCGTTTTTAGGGCCAATGTTGCGTTTTATGAGCTAAATCACCTTAAGCATTTGCTAATGCACTCGGATTTTTTAATCCTAAATAGACCGTAAAAATCTCGCATAGCAAGTGAATAAACAAAGCAAGTCAACATCTACTAATGGTCTAAAATATTTTCCTGTTAACCCTTAAAAAAACGTAGAATTACCCCATTAACGACTTTTAAATCAGGATGAATAGATGAAAACCAAACTTAATGCGATTGCATCAGCCCTCTTTTTATTACTTGCCCCTGCGGCAATGGCTGCCGATGTTGCGGTGATCACCTTAGAAAACGGCACTAATGTTCGCCTAAAAGACGACTTCACCTGGGAATACATCATCACCGAAACAGTGGCGCAACCTGCTGCGGCCATTCAAACACCCACAGCGACTGCTGCCTCCACTGCACTAGCTGAGCCAACAACCAGTGCAGTGAACACTGCTGATGCCAAAATGGCTGTCGATACCACGAACGCCAAACCTGCGGTTGTGGCAACTGAAGCACCAATGGCTACAACACGCTTAACCGCTAGTGCAATGGCGCAGCCAGAATTACTGGGCAGCACAGCAAAAGAAGGCATTACAATCACCCTTGCAAACACGCAATGGAAAGGTGATAAATTAGGACTTATATTTAATTTTGACAGCACCAACGACGAACACGTCACAGTGGTTAATGTTGAAGCCAGCTTTTTTAATGACCAAGGTGGCCTAATTAAAACCGAAACCTTAGAAGCGTGGGAGGCTATATTTCGCATGCCCGAAACTTATTTACGTAAAGGTCAGCACCGACAATCGTCAGTATTGTGGGTAGAGGGAATTAACAAACAGCAATGGCAGCAAAAGCTAATCAGCTTAAAAATTGTTGAAATTGAATCGCGCTAAGGCGGTTGTTCTGATGAATCAAATCAAGCTTTAATCTTTAATCTTTAATCTTTAATCTTTGAACATATAAACTAAAAAAGCCCAAGTGAAAATACCATTTCACTTGGGCTTTGTTATCAAAATCAAGTCACACTAATTCAATAATTCATGTTCTTTAGGTAACTGCTTGCTAATCCACAGTATCAATTTGTGTTTACGGTTGGGGCCGTCGTCTTTATCTTCGGCAAGCGGTTGAATGAGCTTGTCTTGCACTAATAATCGATAAATACATTCCACTTTATCTTTCGGTGATATCCCCTTACCAAAATCATCAAAGCCACGTTTCTGTGCGTAACCAACCCCAATCTCCATCGCGAGCTTGAGTAATTGTGTATCATGCTTACCAGCTTTCATCTATTGCCCTCATCATAGCTTTTCTATCTTTTAAACTACGTGAAAACTCATAAATAGCCACTAGAATTCATCATAAACAGCACTAAAACCCAACAAACATCACCATTGGTAAGTTTGGTTACAAAATTTACTCTTCGTTAATCGCATTACCCTATGCCTACAGCCACATGCTTGGTATTGTATCAGGGTATTTACTTTCGTTTTTATGGTCACTATTTTGCGGTAATAACCACATTTGAAATAGGCATAAAAGCACTTCAATCGGGCCGTGCCCAAGGATATATTAATGCGTAAAACTCTTATTACCACTGCCGTAAGTGCGGCATTGATGCTTAGTGCATGTTCAGAACAAACAGCAGATACCGCAATGGCAAGCAAAACCACAGCAGAAGCACCTACAACAACGACCAAAGCACCTGCAACCGCCGAAAACGCGCTGTTAGTCCCAAGCCCATTACAATACATGGCGCCGCAGTTCGACAAATTTAACGCTGCAGACTATTTACCCGCCTTTGAACAAGGTATGAAAGAGCATAAAGCTGAAATCGCAGCCATTACCAACAACGCTGATGCACCAACATTCGACAACACCGTTGTTGCACTTGAAAAAACCGGCGCGATATTAGACCGTACTCAACGGGTGTTTTTTAACCTTACAGGCTTAATTTCAGACGACAACTTCATTAGTGTTGAAGAACAAGTTGTGCCTAAGTTAACAGCTCACATGGACAACATTTATCTAGATGAAAAGCTTTTTGCTCGTATTCAAGCTATTTACAAAAACAAAGCCACATTAACAGGTGAAGATTTACGTTTAGTAGACGTTTATTACGATCGCTTTGTGCGCGCAGGTGCTGAATTATCAGCAGAAGACAAAGCCCAAATGCGTGAGCTAAACGGCGAACTTGCTAAACTTGAAACCAGCTTCTCACAAAACGTTTTAAAGTCATTTAAAGACGACGTGATTGTGGTTGAAGATAAAGCCATGCTCGACGGCTTGTCAGACAATGACATTGCTTCATTAGCCGCAGCAGCAAAAGCAGCAGGCAAAACCGGTTACATGATTACCTTAGTTAACACCACAACCCAACCGCTTCTGTCTAGCCTTAAAAATCGCGATCTACGTAAAAAGCTTTGGGAAACGTCAGCTTATCGCGCAATGGACACAAACAGCCCGCTTAATATCAAAATCGCCCAACTGCGTGCTGAAAAAGCCAAACTATTAGGCTACCCAACATGGGCAGCTTATTCTACAGGCGACCAAATGGCTCAAAACCCAGAAGCGGTTTATGGCATTTTGGATGACTTAGCGCCTAAAGCATTAGTTAAAGCCAAAATTGAAGCGGCAGATATTCAAGCTGAAATCGTTAAAGACGGTAAAGACTTTACCCTTGAAGCATGGGACTGGGCTTACTATGCCGAAAAAGTGCGTGCGGCAAAATATGACCTAGACGACAGCCAAGTTAAACCCTACTTTGAAATGAACACCGTACTCACCGACGGCCTGTTTTTCGCTATGGAAAAACTTTATGGTATCACCTTCAAGTCACGTAACGACTTACCTGTATGGCACAAAGACGTTACCGCTTATGAAATCTTTAACAAAGACGGCAGCTCGCTAGGCTTGTTCTATCTAGATATGTACGCACGCCCAGGCAAGCGTGGCGGAGCATGGATGGATGAATTTGTTAGCCAATCATTCTTGCAAAATACTAAGCCAGTCGTGTACAACGCGCTTAACGTACCAAAGCCTGCTGAAGGTCAACCTACCCTGTTAACGTTTGACGAGGTAAGTACATTGTTCCACGAGTTTGGTCATGCTATTCACGGTTTATACTCACAAGTTAACTACCCAAGCTTAGCTGGTACCAAAACGGCACGTGATTTTGTTGAGTTTCCATCACAAGCTAATGAAGACTGGAGCATCGACCCTGCCGTGCTAGCAAACTACGCTAAACACTATCAAACAGGCGAGCCGATCCCTGCAGAATTACTGGCTAAAGTATTAAAAGCGCACACCTTTAACCAAGGGTTTGGTACGGTTGAATACCTAGCGGCTGCATTGCTTGATATGGAATGGCACTCAATTCCTGCTGGCACTGAAATTGCCGATGTTGCTACCTTTGAAAAACAAGCACTAGCAAAACACGGTTTAGACTACAGCCCAATCGCACCGCGTTATAAAACCACCTACTTTAGCCACAGCTTCGGCGGCGGTTACTCTGCGGGTTACTACGCTTACCTTTGGACCGAAGTATTTGCAGCAGATGCGTTTGCACACATGATGGCGCACGGCGGATTAACCCAAGAGAACGGTCAAAAGTACCGCGACACCGTATTGTCAAAAGGTAACAGCCAGGATCTAATGCAAAGCTATATCGACTTTGCCGGTAAAAAACCATCTACTGACGCATTATTAAAGCGTCGTGGTTTAGTGCACTAATCGTTACTGAAGTTACTGTCTCTCTCGTTAGCAACAAGCTATCGAGAGAGACAGACTCACTATCGCCAACAGAGCTAATAATAAATTAATCGCGTTAAAAGTGTAAATATTGTCCAAACGCGCCTCTTTAAAGGTCATTTTGCACATTTGTTGTGCCATTGAGCACATCAAGGCTTTACATTTTTTAGAATACCCTTATTATTCACCGCGTTCGGAGGGATGGCAGAGTGGTCGAATGCACCGGTCTTGAAAACCGGCAACGGTTTATCCCGTTCTAGGGTTCAAATCCCTATCCCTCCGCCACATTAAAATAAAAAGGCCCGCTATTTATAGCGGGCCTTTTTATTGGGCGAAAGATAGGACTTTGAACCCACGGGTTCCTCTTTATTACAAGCAAGCTATCCCTCCTCAAGATTCAACAAAGTCTTCGAAATTAAAACATGGTCATCCACTTCAACTGATTCGAGAAGATAAGCGTGGAACCATTAGCTCAAGCAACCATGAGATACTTAATAGACTACACATCCCCGCAGAGAATTGGCTTAAAATCACTACTGAATTTGGCGCATTATTTAAAGGTGTCGTCGGAGCATTACCCGCATTAACCGATATTGTGAGCATTTAGAGCAAAAACGACGACAAGGCGCTGCAAATTGTCAGCGCTGGCGGTGCGCTTAAGTCATAATCTCCAATCAAATTACAATTCTTTTAACACTTGATGGTTATCAAGTTTTTCTGCTGTGCTAAATTTCTTAGATGACTATAACTTACTAATTTAACGATAATATTTTAGCTATATCGATAAAAATTGATAAGTTGATCACATCGTTCGTAACCCTCGCCAAAGCTATGAAAACGAGTTATGTTACTTGTTCAAATAATGGGTGGCTTTGTTTTTCTTTTTAAGAGTAGCGCTTTTTTCACTCGATGACCCTAGATCAAAGCGACCAGTTTAGTGATGTTTTTTCAAGTGATAGCGTCCACAGTTTGGCTGCCATGTCTTGATTAAGTGCGATGCTATCGAGTTTATTTTGATCCACCGGCCCAACAGTATTGGCGCGTTTAGTTGGGCCATAAAGTGCAGCCGATTGCAGCCCTTGCTCTGTTGCACACATCACCTCTGGCCATGCGCCTTTTTCTGCAGATTGTGCTATAACCCGAGACATCACCGCCCATAAAATCTTGTTAAAAGTACTGGCAGTATCTTTTAGCAAGTTTGTGCGAGAAGCGCCTGGGTGACACACTTGTACCTCTACATTTTTGTCTGCTGCTTTTATACGACGCTGTAGTTCGTAACCAAACATCATTTGTGCCAGTTTACTTTGTGCGTATGAGTCCCAAGCGGTGTATTTGTTGTCAAAGTTGAGGTCTTCAAATTTAATGCGCTTAAGGCCCATCTTGTAAGCGTTGCTACCCACCATCACAATGCGACCCTTTGACTCATTGATACGATCAAACAACAGCCCGCAAAGCAAAAAGTGACCAAAGTGATTGACCCCGAGTTGGTTTTCAAAACCATCAACGGTTATTTGTTGTTTTGCGACCTGTGCAATGGCGCCATTACAGATAAGCGCATCGATTGACGGCGTTAAGTTAAGTAACGCGTTTGCCGCAGTGCGCACCGAGCCTAGCTCACCTAAATCGACCTGAATAAAGCTTACATCAATGTGCTGGCCTAGAGACAATTTTAGCGCCTCAATGGCCGTTGCTGACTTATCAGGGTTTCGGTTCATCATCACAACCTTGGCACCTTTACTCAGCAAAATGCGAGATGCCTCAAAGCCTGCGCCGCTGTTAGCGCCAGTGATCACATAGGTTTTCCCCTTAAGTGAGCCAATACGCTCTGGGGTCCAACCCTTTTTACCAAATTGTTTTGTTAGCATATTTGTCATAATCGTTACCTGTGTTGTGATGCCCTGCGATATCACCGTTAATTCATTTGCATGTTGCTTTTTGCGGTAGTATCGTTATCTTGAATATACTATAACTCTCAATTTTGGCTTAAAATAGGTGTATTAGCGTCTAAAACATGCCTATTTGTATCAATTTTGTTTTTAGGTAAAAGTGATGAGACAAAAAATAAAGCAGTTAGTCGAAAAACGCATTACTGGTGAGGGTATGATTGAAACCAGTATAAAGGGGGTGAGTTTGTTCAGGGTCACTCAGGCCATTCCATGCTCGCCAGCGGTTTATGATCCCACCATCATCGTCATTTTGAATGGCAAAAAAGAGGCGATTCTTGAAGGCGAAAGGTATATCTACGACAACAGCCAGTACATGTGTTGCACCGTTTCTTTGCCCGTAGAGGCAGGCACGCCAGAAGCCTCAGTCGATGAGCCACTACTGGGTGTTTACATCTCACTGAATACTAAAGTAATGACAGAGCTTGCTATCGAAATGGAAAATACCATTGGTACCATTAAACAACCTAAAAGCAGCACACAGCCACAAGGGCTTTCTCTTGCAAACTGGGATGACGCCTTTGCGGATGCGTTACTGAGACTATTGCAACTCGATGGCACCTCGGATGCCTCAATACTAGGCGAAAGCCGATTGCGAGAGCTGTACTACGCCGTATTAAAAGGGGACGCAGGGATTTCAGCCAGACGGGCGTTTGGTGTGGGTAATGAGATTGCGCGCTCTATTGATTATTTATCTGTTAACCTGGATAAAAATGTCACCATAGATAATTTAGCCTCGTTAGTGGGCATGAGCCGGGCGGTTTTTCATCGTAAATTTAAACAAGCCACCAGAATGTCGCCTATTCAATTTATGAAATCGATGCGCCTTAACAATGCCGCCATGAGAATCGCCACCGGTATGAATGTCAGTGAAGCTGCTATGAAGGTAGGTTATGTCAGCTCGTCGCAATTTAGTCGAGAATTTAAGCGTATGTATGGCAAGTCGCCTAAGCAATGGAGTCATTCAACCCCCTTACTCGAGTTAGAAGCTAAAATCGCACATTGATACAAATAGGCATGTTTTAGACAGTATATCGCCTAGTTTGATACTGATTTGAGCGCTAAAGTTGTTTGCTTAAAGGTAATGCAGGGGACTCATTATGAAACAACTCATCTTATCGATAGGAGCATGCATGGTCATGGCATCAACAGCGGCATCGGCCAGCGGTATCAACAGCGAGTTATATAAACTCGACAATACTGTTCAAGACAGAGAAGGTAATGTGTACCTCACTGTGAGTATTGGCGATCAAGTTTGGCTTGCTGAAAACCTTCGCAATACTCAGTTTCAAGATGGTTCAGCGGTGCGCTCGGGCGCAGTGCTAAATGATGATGCGGCAAACCTATTAACATACGGCCGCTTGTACAACTGGCATGATGTGTCAGATGAACGAAACCTTTGCCCTGCGGGCTGGCGAGTTGCCACCGATGAAGATTGGAAAGTCCTAGAGCGCACCTTAGGCATGCCTGAAAATGAATTGCACAAAAACGGTTGGCGCGGCGGTGAGCAACATATTGGTTTACAGTTAAAAGAGGCTCAAGCTGATGGGCTATTGACTAAATTCGAACCATCGCTAGTTAATAAGCAGCAGTTTTTTGCAAGACCTGCAGGCGTTAAATGGAACGGATTTTACATTACACAGGGGGCGTACACCGAGTTTTGGACCGCAACCAGTGCAACCGATAACCAAGCTATTATTCGCACACTTGCATACTCGTGGTGGAATGCGCATAAAACTGAAATCCGCCGTGCGACCAGCTCAAAAGAGTATATGTTTTCGGTGAGGTGTGTCAGAATTTAATGTGGGTTTACGTTAAACCAGAAGCTTTGTGAGAAGCGCAAACACATCAAGCTTTAGCGCTTTGAGGAGGATGACATGGAAAATCTAATTAAGTCTGTTACAGCAACACTACAAGCTGGGGTTGCTAAGTCAGATGGTAAACTCACTCTGACCACATCACATATCAATTTCGAACCATACAATAAACAGCTTGGCCTTGGCCCATACACATTTGAACTCTCTCACATCATCAAGGTTAAAAAATCTATGGCCAAAGGTGCTGGGATTTTACCTCTCTCTACTGATGCCATTGAGTTAACGTTTACAGATAACCAGATAAAAACATTCATTTTAGCGAATACGGATGAGTGGATGAGGCTATTGACTCCTGCCGGCTAGCAAGCGCATTTAGACTAATCAATAATCAGCACAAAAATGTGATCATTTTTACTGGTTAACATCGCTTATAACGTCGTTAAAGAATAATTAAGACACCCAAGATTATTGGCTAAATATTGAGCGCTAAACTACGCTTTATTTACCCTTTCCAAACGGTAATTAAAGATGGCTAGACCAAGACAGACAATCGTTAGTTTAGAAGATACACCTTACTACCACTGCTGTTCTCGTGTGGTGCGTAAGGCATTTCTATGTGGAATAGATAACTCAACAGGTGAAAACTTTGAGCATCGGCGTGGAATAATTAAGACACCCAAGATTATTGGCTAAATATTGAGCGCTAAACTACGCTTTATTTACCCTTTCCAAACGGTAATTAAAGATGGCTAGACCAAGACAGACAATCGTTAGTTTAGAAGATACACCTTACTACCACTGCTGTTCTCGTGTGGTGCGTAAGGCATTTCTATGTGGAATAGATAACTCAACAGGTGARAAYTTTGAGCATCGGCGTGAGTGGGTYGATTCACGTATCCTTGAATTGGCGACCATCTTTGCTATTGATATTTGTGCCTATGCCGTGATGAGTAATCATTTACATGTGGTTCTAAAAGTCGATGCTGACAAAGCAAAACAATGGTCAGATAAAGAAGTGCTAATGCAGTGGCATAAAGGCTTTAAGGGTACACTGTTAACCCATAAGTTTTTAAAAGGGGAAGACCTCAATCAATTTGAGCGTCAAACGGTTAATGAATGTATTACTGAATACCGTAAGCGCTTAATTGATATCAGTTGGTTTATGCGCTCCTTGAGTGAGCCCATCGCCAGAATGGCCAACAAAGAAGATAAATGCACTGGTCGTTTCTGGGAAGGTAGGTTTAAGTCTCAAGCACTACTCGATGAAGCCGCAGTGTTAGCTTGTATGGCTTATGTCGATTTAAATCCTATCCGCGCTAAAATGGCAGCAACCCCAGAAACCTCAGATTACACCAGTATTCAGCGCCGTATCAATTCAGCAATGAAAGGCGAGCAACCACCAGAGCTATTACCGTTTGTGGGTAATGAGCGACTTAATATGCCTAATGGGCTCATGTTCAGCGTGAAAGACTACATCGTCTTAGTTGAAGATACCGGTCGGATAATTCGAGAAGATAAGCGTGGTGCCATTAGCTTAAGCAGCCAGGACATACTGAATAGACTCAATATCCCCGCAGAGAATTGGCTTAAAATCACCACTGAATTTGGTGCATTATTTAAAGGTGCTGTTGGGGCATTACCCGCATTAACTGAATATTGTGAGCATTTAGAGCGAAAACGACGACAAGGCGCTGCAAATTGTCAGCGCTGGCTGTGCGCTTAAGTCATCATCCCCAATCAAATTACAATTCTTTTAACACTTGATGGTTATCAAGTTTTTCTGATGTGCTAAATTTCTTAGATGACCATAAATCACTCATTTAACGATAATATTTTAGCCATATCGATAAAAATTGATTAGTTGATCACATCGAGCGTAACCCTCGCCAAAGCCATGAAAACGAGTTATGTTATTTGTACAAAAAATGGGTGGCATGGTTTTCTCAAGATGACCATAAATCACTCATTTAACGATAATATTTTAGCCATATCGATAAAAATTGATTAGTTGATCACATCGAGCGTAACCCTCGCCAAAGCCATGAAAACGAGTTATGTTATTTGTTCAAAAAATGGGTGGCATCGTTTTCTAATTTAACGATAATATTTTAGCCATATCGATAAAAATTGATTAGTTGATCACATCGAGCGTAACCCTCGCCAAAGCCATGAAAACGAGTTATGTTATTTGTTCAAAAAATGGGTGGCATCGTTTTCTACATTCCTATATATAACATGGCCACCCATTCCTAATAGTGGAAGAGCACATGAGAGGTAGTCATGACTAAAACGCCCTACCTACACATTAATTATTTTACAACTGTAATTCAAAAGGAATCATCATAGATGAAAAACTCTATTCTGCTCATCATTGCAGCAAGTATATACACATCATTTTCTTGGGCAGAAGTCTATGAGGACCACTCGAATCCAAATTTGCAACTTTGTAAAGACTTTAAGGCTTATCTCGAGCGTAATGTGGATAAGCCATTACAATGTGGCCTTGTAGCAGATGAGCAATTTAAAGGCTTTCGCCTGCCCAATTTACAACCTGCACCAGAGGGGCTAGGTTTACGTATTAATGTGCAAGCAAGAATGGTCATGAGTGATAGTTATCAAAAGCATTTAGATGAAGCAGTCAGGCTAGATAAAGGAAAGCGCTACCGAATAACGCGTTTAGATTTTAATAATGATGGTAATACAGAATCTGTGTTAGTTGAAGATTATCCGGATAAATGCTTACAAGCGCCACGTTACTACGCAGCTTATTCTTCATATGTTTATGATGCAAAGCATTTAAATATTGATTCTAGCTTTATTTCAAGTCACAAGTCCTATGCTAATCAATCTGGTGAGCCGTTTTTTTATGATGGCAGGGTCTATAGTGTGGTAATAACTAGGGCAAATGTGTATATCTACGAGCCAAGGGATTTTCGAGAGAATAAATTAGTGAGTACAAGAGCAATTTGTTCATACAGGAAAATGTAGGAAGCTAACTTTTTTTAATAATACTGTAGTCTGCCACAAGTTGAGATTACTCACAGCGGGTTCATTTATACGCCATTATGATTAAAGTTTTAAATGCACAAGTTAGTACTTTTAAAGGTCCATAATTATTGACTTTTTCACTTCAATCATAAAGTCAATATTAGTCAGCAATTGCAGAAATTTAAGCATTGAACTCTGCAATAAACTGAATTTAAACGACTAACTTCATATTTAATTCGAGAGCTTTGGGTTCTTCTTTATTACAAGCAAGCTATCCCTCCTCAAGATTCAAGAACAATACGAAAAAGTATCATCAGGCATTACAACCCGTTCTCGGTCTGTCAATATTATTGCGTTGGGACTAAGGCTTCTATCAAATGTGGTCGCCATTGCTTAGTATTATTATCATATGCACCAAAACTCGATGAGTATTCCCAATATGCCCAACTGATGTTCCGTTTTTCTGCTTCGCGTGCAATAAAAGCTGTCCAAGCTTTTTGCTGCTTAGCATCCGAATAGCGTGAATAGACGCCAAACTCACCCAAATAAATTTCAAAACCACGATTCTCTTTCGAGTTCCAACGAGTCATATTATCCAATAACGTGATTAACGGTGCGGTTTCGCTTTCTGTACCTAGCCACGTCGTTCCGATCCATTTGTTTGAACCATTAACCCATTTAGCTCCTTGGTGCGTAAAATGAAAGGGTTTATAATTGTGCACTGTAATAATGGTATTATATTTATTTGCGTAGTGTGGCAATGACAATTTAGGTAAGGTATCTGGTACATTCCAATAAGCAGTACCTACCATAACGATACGTTGAGTATTATATGTGTATGGGATAGTGGAATCGCCCCAAATAACTGTCAATAAACGTTCAACAATGTCGTTCCAATCATTGTAATGAATACTGTCCTTCGGTTCGTTTAATAGTTCAAAAATTAAATCCGATCTCGAATATTTAGCAAGTGGAAACTGCGCATTAATTTGTGTCCAAATACCTTCTAAACGTGAAATATGCGACACTCTTTCGTCGCCTGTAGCACGCATCAATTCGTCATAGTGGTGTACGTTGATAATCGCTTTAAGCCCAGCGTTATTAGCCCATCCGACAACCTCTTTAATACGACTCATAAATGCAGAATCTATCGTATAAGGAAAGGCTTGCTCAGCATGAGCGCTCCAGCGGATAGGAATTCTTACGTTTTTAAAACCTGCTTTGGCTATTATTTTAAAATCATCTTCTACCAGGACTTTACCACCTGTCCAACTCCCCTCATAAGGCGCTTCTAAGTAATTGCCAACGTTTATTCCTCTGCCTAATTGTGTTTGGGCTAAGCCACCACTTATATTCCAAGAATACAAATCATTATAATAATGATTAGATAATACAACAGGAGTAGACGTTGAACTGTTATTGATATTAGTGTTTCCACAACCCAATAAAATTGACATCATTAAAAGCAACATTATAGGCTCTACATATCTACCTATAAATAAGCATGTTGATTTAACTGTTCTGCAAGTACAATTAAGCACTAATTGAATAATATTCCTTTGCGCGAATCCTATTGCCTCAATGTTGTAAATACTTACTCCATATTGTAAAGGCGAAATATTGTAGAAAGAGGCTGTACTTTTAACACTGTCAGTTATTCGCTTTAATATAAACATCGTTTATCACCAATAAATAATAACTCAAAACCAAATTAACAATTCACAATTCACAATTCACAATCTATCAATATTTTACGGTAGTGACGATTAAAGCCTAATCACCAACTTACTATATCAATATTGAGACGCAACGCATTTAATTTTAGACCCTATGGACCGATTTATGATTTTCATGGTTTAAATTTAAGTGAACTTATTATTACATTAGCCCCTTAACGTCAAAATATTCATCACATCATTGATCATTTTTAAAGGCTTTCTTTGGCTTCAATGTTACGTTATCGTTTGATTTATCGCTTCATTAACATGATACGTAGCTTGGGCCTCTAGACCTGACACACACACCTTAGGAATTGAAACGATGAAAAAAATCTACCTGGTTTTATTGGCTTTTTTCTCAATACCTTCATTTGCTGATGACATGGAGTTGGCAGAGACGATGAAAGCGCTTGATACGGCGGTGTTTGACTCATTTAACCATTGCCAAAAACCGCAAGAGCTAGATAAGCACGCAAGCTTCTTTGCAGCTGATGTTGAGTTTTATCATGACAACGGTGGTGTCACCTGGGACCGCGCTAGCATGATCGCCAATACTCAAAACAATGCTTGTGGGCATTACCGCCGCAAATTGGTTGACGGCTCTTTTAGTGTGCACCCCATTAAAGATTTTGGTGCCATTACTGAAGGCGTACATGTATTTTGTCAAAATGAAACCAACAAATGCGAAGGTGAAGCTGACTTTGTCATGATTTGGCGTAAAGTAGACAATAAGTGGGAAATCACTCGAGTATTAAGTTACGGCCACCGTAAAAATAACTAAAGGACGATGATAATGTATAAAAAAATAACCATAATATCACTCAGCATGATGCTATTAATGGGCTGCTCTGGCACTGTACCCACCTTAGGTGTCACCGCAGGGAAATTAACGCCATGCCCAGATTCGCCTAACTGCGTTAATAGCCAGCAAGCAACTACAGATGAAGAGCATTACATTGAACCGATTGAATTTAGTGGCACATCTCAACAAGCTCAAGTGAGCCTATTGCACGTATTAAAAACGGCTGAGCGAGCTGATATTGTAGTGGTGGAAGATAATTATATTCGGGTTGAATTTACTTCGCAGATTATGCGCTTTGTTGACGATGTTGAGTTTTACTTTCCTTCTGTTGAGTCAGGTAAAATCATAATTCAGGTAAGATCAGCCTCACGTGTTGGCCACTCAGACTTTGGAGTTAACCGTGAGCGAATTGAACAGATTAGAACCGAGTTTAACGCGTTACCACAGTAATAAACTGCAGTATTAAAACAGCACAAAATAACATGGCCACCCATTCCTGTTGGCTAAATATTCAACACTGAACTAGGCTTTATTTACCCTTTCACAAACGGTAATTAAGATGGCCAGACCAAGACAGACGATCGTTAGCCTGGAAGATACGCCTTACTATCACTGCTGCTCTCGTGTGGTGCGTAAGGCATTTCTTTGCGGTTTTGATAAATCCACAGGTGAGAACTTTGAGCATCGACGCGAGTGGGTCGATTCACGCATTCTTGAGTTAGCGACCATTTTTGCTATTGATATTTGTGCCTATGCCGTGATGAGTAACCATCTGCATGTGGTGTTAAAAGTTGATGCTGATAAAGCAAAACAGTGGTCAGATAAAGAAGTGCTCATTCAATGGCATAAGGGCTTTAAAGGTACGTTACTCACGCACAAATACCTTAAAGAGGAAGACCTTAACCAGTTTGAACTTCAAACGGTTAATGAATGCATTACCGAATACCGTAAACGCTTAATTGATATCAGTTGGTTTATGCGCTCACTCAGTGAGCCCATCGCCAGAATGGCCAACAAAGAAGATAAATGTACCGGTCGCTTTTGGGAAGGTCGTTTTAAGTCTCAAGCACTACTTGATGAAGCAGCAGTATTAGCTTGTATGGCTTATGTCGATTTAAACCCTGTCAGAGCCAAGATGGCCACAACCCCTGAAACCTCAGATTACACCAGTATTCAACGTCGAATAAATTCAGCAATGAAAGGTGAGCAACCAGCTGAGCTATTACCGTTTGTGGGAAATGAAAGACTCAATATGCCTAACGGGCTCATGTTCAGCGTGAAAGATTACATTGTACTAGTTGAAGATACCGGTCGGATTATTCGAGAAGATAAGCGTGGCGCCATTAGCTCAAGCAGTCAGGACATACTGAATAGGTTAAACATCCCCGCAGAGAATTGGCTTAAAATCACTACAGAGTTTGGTGCATTATTTAAAGGTGCTGTCGGTGCCTTACCAGCATTAACTGAATATTGTGAGCATTTAGAGCGAAAACGACGACAAGGCGCGGCAAATTGTCAGCGTTGGCTGTGCGCGTAAGTCATCATCCCAAATAAAATTACAATTCTTCTTATGCTTGATAGCTATCAATGTTCTCTGCTGTGCTAAATTTCTTAGATGACACATAAATCACTCATTTAACGATAATATTTTAGCTATATCGATAAAAATTGATGAGTTGATCACTTCAATCGTAACCCTCGCCAAAGCCATGAAAACGAGTTATGTTATTTGTTCTAGAAATGGGTGGCATTTTTGTTCTGCTGCTCTCGTGTGGTGCGTAAGGCATTTCTTTGCGGTTTTGATAAATCCACAGGTGAGAACTTTGAGCATCGCCGAGAGTGGGTTGATTCACGCATTCTTGAGTTAGCGACCATTTTTGCCATCGACATTTGTGCTTATGCCGTGATGAGTAATCACTTACATGTGGTGTTAAAAGTTGATGCTGATAAAGCAAAACAGTGGTCAGATAAAGAAGTGCTYAYKCARTGGCACAARGGCTTYAARGGYACGTTACTCACGCACAAATACCTTAAAGAGGAAGACCTTAACCAGTTTGAACTTCAAACGGTTAATGAATGCATTACTGAATACCGTAAACGCTTAATTGATATCAGTTGGTTTATGCGCTCACTCAGTGAGCCTATAGCCAGAATGGCCAATAAAGAAGATAAGTGCACTGGTCGTTTCTGGGAAGGGCGCTTCAAATCTCAAGCACTACTCGATGAAGCTGCAGTATTAGCCTGTATGGCCTATGTAGATTTAAACCCAGTCAGAGCCAAGATGGCCACAACCCCTGAAACCTCAGATTACACCAGTATTCAACGTCGAATAAATTCAGCAATGAAAGGTGAGCAACCACCCGAGCTATTACCGTTTGTGGGAAATGAAAGACTCAATATGCCTAACGGACTCATGTTCAGCGTAAAAGATTACATTGTACTGGTTGAAGATACCGGTCGGATTATTCGAGAAGATAAGCGTGGCGCAATTAGCTCAAGCAGTCAGGACATACTGAATAGGCTAAACATCCCCGCAGAGAATTGGCTTAAAATCACTACAGAGTTTGGTGCATTATTTAAAGGTGCAGTCGGAGCGTTACCTGCCTTAACTGAATACTGTGAGCATTTAGACCGAAAACGACGACAAGGCGCGGCAAATTGTCAGCGCTGGCTGTGCGCTTAAGTCATTTTTGTTCGATGGTCGTTGTACAAAAAATGGGTGGCATTTTTGTTGTAGTGGTTATTGTTCGACTGATGATGGTACATTGCAAGGTTGTGCTACCGTACAATATTAATCCATGGTCGTTGTATCCACGTCATTAAGGGTTCTGATGTGAACGTTATTGAATTATTAAAGTTATATTTAGCTCTTAGCTATGCGAAAAAATTAAGATCTTGGGGGCGAGGGACTATCTTTTTTGTACGAATGGATTTAATCGTATCTTTATCCGCTATTTTGTCTCCAATAGCTATATTATTTTCGATTCTAGCTTTGTCCGATATCGCTTACGTCGTTATATTTATCCCACTATTGGGATGGTGTGCAGATTTATTTTTGACTCGAAAATTTTCAATATATGATGATATAGAGAAAGTAAAATTATCTAAAGGAAAAATAATTAACCTTTCTATGTTTATTGCTTCGGTGATTGGTATCATTATAAGTTGTCAACTAGTTATATTTTTCACTCCCTAAATTAAGTTGTGGTTTGTTATAAATTGAAAGCTTATTCCCTAATTCAGATAATAACCGCGACTATGACGCCGAATGTTCAAGAAATGGGTGGCATTCTTTTGGATTGGTGGTAAAACCCAGCACTTCGTACCAAATATAAGCAACGTAAAACGAGTGAGCGGGAATTAGTATGAGAGCAAAGGTTATTGAGGTTAATTTTAGCGCCAGTAAAAATTGGCTATTCAAGCTTCGAACATCTGATGGTGATGAATGCTTTATTATGAGCGAACCCACATATAAAGAGCTAGGTATTAAGTCACCAATCAACAGGTCGATACTTGACAGTGCTGATGTTTGGAGCTCATTTATTGTGAGCACAATCGATACATCAGGAATCAAAGTTGTTATTAGTGCAAAGTAGGTAACTGAATCGTGATGATGAAGTGCCTACACTTCATCATCACAGTTCCATTACTAGCAATTCCCACCCATCATCACTGTGTAAAGAAAACCAACGTTTATGAATCATTGCCATCATCATGGCTAATCATGGTCAAAACAGCCGATAATCTGTAAAGAAACTTGTAAAGTTATCAGTGTTCACAATCACTTCAGCATTACTAGCAATCTTCATCACCGTATAAATCTTTCCAGTTTTCAACTATAATCTCGAGAGTTATGGAGAGCCGAATGAGTAATATCAGCAACTTAGAAGATTACAGAATACACACCCTAAACACCGAAAACTCGAAAGTTACCAATACCCGCAAATATAAAGATGTTCGTGAGCGTGAGTATCTAACATCATCAGAGATTGAACGCATCAGCAAAACTGAAAGCCTAGTCGTAGCATTATAAAATAAACATGGCCACAATTAATGGCTATTCAGCAATGAAAGGCGAGCAGTCACCAGCGCTATTACTACTTTTTATTATGGGTGTCAGGATTTAGCTTCTCAGCTTCACTATTAACTTCTCACCATTATCTTCGTTTCATCACGTATGTTTTCACAATTTGTAACGAGTACCACTTTGACTACACACATTGATACGTTGTAACATTTCATTTTTATTTTATTCCTCATGAGCAAAACACGTGAAAAAGCACTTTATATGTTCACTATTAGTCATTTCTAATGGCGTATTAGCACAAGATAATATTACTCAAACATCAGACGCTCAAGATGACATTGAGCGTATTGAAGTGAAACGTTTATGGCAGCCTTACCGTGGCAATGTGCCATTGATTGATACCCCTCAAGCTGTCGATAGAATTAACGCCGACACCATAAAAAACGAGGGGATTACTCATTTTATGGACGCTTTGGATTTTTCACCCAGCATCGTAAGACAAAATAATTCTGGTGGTATGTTTGACAGCTTTGCTGTGCGTGGCTTTTCTGGTGACGAAAATAATCCAACGGGTACGCTCGTTAATGGTTTTAACTCTCGCGGTTATACCGGTAATAGAAACACGGCTAATATTGAAACTATTGAAGTGATGAAAGGACCTGGGTCTGCATTATACGGACAAGGTGAACCGGGCGGCACAGTAAATATCATTACCAAAAAGCCGCAATTTGAAGAGCAAGGCTACATTCTGGGAACGTTAGGCAGTTACGATAAAAAACAAGTTGAGTTTGACCACACTAAAGGCCTTACTGATGATGTGGCTTACCGTATAAACGGCTTTTACGAAGATTCTGACACGTATAGAGATAACGTTGACATTGAAAGTTTAAATTTAAGCCCTTCTTTTTTGTGGAATATTTCTGATGTTACTAGTTTAAGCTATGAAATGGAGTTTGTTGAACAGAGCAAAGCGTTAGACCGTGGCGTGTACGTGTTAGATAATGACTTTGATTCTGTCGACCCTGCTGATTTTTATGGCGACCCTCGAGATGGTGCACATGAAGTTAAGGCGCTAGGCCATCAATTATTGTTAAATCATCAACTGAATAATCATTGGTATTTACTCGCTGGCCTAGCATATCGAGACTCATCATTTAAAGGTCAGTCCTCAGATACTGAGCTGTCTGCTGGTCGTCAGCTGATTTATACCGACCCTAATTTATTATCAAGGCAGAGAAGAGAGCGAGATTATCAGGCCAAGGATTTATCTGCACGTTTTGAAGTCAGTGGTGATGCTGCGCTTGGTGGTATTAAAAATAATCTACTGATTGGATTAGATTATTACCACTTCCAATTAGATACTGATTACAAAGTGTGGCGAACCTCGTGGGGATCGGGTGACGCTACTTATGCTATCGACCCTAACAATCCTGACTACACGTTGGAACAACCTGAAACCTCTCCAACCACGGTGACATCTGAAGATCAAACTGGCCTTGGCTTATATGCACAAGATTTAATTGAACTGACAGATAAGACCAAGTTTTTAGTCGGCTTCAGGGTTGATTATTTTGAGCAAGATATATTAGATAAACTTGCCAATGAGTCTCAAGATCAAGACCAAACGGAGGTATCTTCTCGCTTTGGCTTTGTTTATGAACTGGCTGACAATATCAATGTGTATACCAGCTATGCTGAAGGTTTTAGACCAAACTCGGGCCTAGATTCAGACAGAAATGCTTTTGAACCAGAACAAACCGACGCTTTTGAGGTGGGTGTTAAGTGGCAAAATGTTGCTGATAAATTTTCTGGTAGCCTAGCCCTTTATGATGCAAGTAAAACAAATATGTTAACTGCAGAGCCAAACACAGGGCTGTCAGCAACCTTAGGCGAGGTTGAAAGTCAGGGTGTTGAATTGCAATTGACGACGTTATTAACTGCAGATACTAGCCTTGATATTGCTTATGCCTATACCGACGCGAGAACGGCAAAAGATTTAGTTGATAATGACTGGGGGGTACCTATTCCTAAAGGTTCTCGCTTAATCAACGTCGCTGAACATGTTGGTCATGTTTCGTTGCGACATTACACTGACATTATGGGCAAAGAAGCTTACTTCGGTGCAACCGTTAATTATGTTGGCGACCGCCTAGGTGAGACAACCGATGCTGATTATATTTTACCTGCATACACACTAGTGAATTTATCAGCAGCACTTGATATAACCAGCAGAGTCAGTGTAATGCTTGATGTTAATAACATATTTGATGAGGAATATTTCGAAAACTCCTACCATAAGCTATGGACTATGCCGGGTGAGCCGATTAATTTTAGTGCCAGTGTAAAGTACCAGTTCTAATCACTGAATAAATTGCCACATGGGCTTACTCATACAGCTTCAGGTAGCGGTTTATTACAAACAAACGGTTACGTAAACATTAAAGGTCTTATTGAAAAATAAGGCCTTTAATGTTTATAGTGCTACCACATGTTTGAACGTTTACGTTAATTAACCAACTTGCACCACGAGCGTTCATTTACTCGCAAGCCTTGTAATCCCAAAAACCTATTTACAGCACCAGATTGATAGCGCATTGTTAGGACTTGTTGATCTTTCAAGGTTGTTTTTGCAGCGAATTGTTGGCCATTACTCATATATACAACTGCGCAGCAGAGACTTTGAGGTGTCATTATTCTACATAAAAAGTCGATAACGCAGTAAAAATGGTAAACACACGACGTTCTACACATAAAGGGAAATAAAATGTATAAACACACTTCAATACTGGCACTTGCTATGGTGCTATTAATGGGTTGCTCTGGCACTGTACCCACCTTAGGGGTAACCGACGGGAAATTAACGCCATGCCCAGATTCGCCCAACTGCGTCAATAGCCAGCAAGCAACTACAGATGAAGAGCATTACATTGACCCCATTGCATTTAGCGGCACCGCTCAACAAGCTCAAGTGAATCTATTACATGTATTAAAAGCGGCTGAGCGAGCTGACATTGTGGTGGTAGAAGATGATTATATTCGGGTTGAATTTACCTCACAGATTATGCGCTTTGTTGACGATGTTGAGTTTTACTTTCCATCTGCTGAGCCTGGTAACATCATGATTCAGGTAAGATCGGCTTCACGTGTTGGCCACTCTGATTTTGGGGTTAACCGTGAGCGAATTGAACAGATTAGAACCGAGTTTAATGCGTTATCACAGTAATAAACTGCGACATTGATAAGTCATGGTGTCATGCGCTGAATAAACTGGCTTTGTCATGCCGTATTTCTCCGCGATTTATGATTAATGGCTATGTCGACCAAATAAACGCCAGCATAGCCATTTGTTTTTATTACCGTAAGACCACTATTACGCTAGTTTGTCGGCCAACAGCTCAAGTCTATCTTGGCCCCAAAATGGCTCGCTTTGATACACGTAGGTCGGCACACCCAACAAGCCTTTTTCAATCGCAGTCGCAGTATTGGCTTCGTATATCGTTTCAATTTCATCCGATGATGCCTGCGCGATAATCTTGTTGGCATCAAGTTGCAATGATGTGAGGATCTGGCCGATCAATGCCACATCGGCAATGTTTTGCTCTTTTGCCCAACATGCCGCCAGCATTTGCGCGACAAACTCGGCGGGGTCTTGTCCCAGTTGTTGGAGCGCAATAGTGCATTTGTCTGCCAAGCTTGGGTCTGCTGGGAAAAAAGCCGGATGAAGATTAAGCGGTAATTGGCGCTTTTTAGACCAACGCGCTAATTCAATTAAACGATAATCTTGTCTCACTTGCGGACGTTGCTTTACCGGTAACACACCCAAAACCGCAAACAACTTGCCTAGTTTTATCGGTTTATACTCAATGGCGGTGTGATGCTCAGCCGCAATGGCGGTAAATGTATGGTGACCTAAATAGGCATAGGGAGAAAGGCAGGTAAAGTAATACTCAATGGCTGTTTGCATGTTTTGTGATACCTATTAATGGTGGCGATAAACGTGATGTTTGATAGCAATTTATAAGCTATCAACGTTATCCTGCATTGCATTATAGTGTCTAGCATTGATTTGTGAACAAATGTTCTAGTTACAATATCAGTCCGTGAAACTAATCCAAATAAAATATTACTGCGATTGAGTAAGTTCAGCTTACTGAGCCAACAAAGGCGCTAAAACCGTTAATTTACCATCAATAGGCTCGTTAATGGTTAACCCCAAAATATGCGCAATGAGTGGATAGAGATGGATATTATCGGCGTGGTCAATATGTTGTTGATTAAATGCTGGCCCTTGAGCATATAACACTGTGTTCATGTCGTTGTTAACATTAGCATCGTAGCCATGTTTACCTGTTACTCCTGCGCGCGCATCAGTACTGGTAATGTAATGTTGGTTGCTCATTAATATGGCATCACCTATTAATGGGTTATCGTTAAAGTGTAAGTTAGCAGGAATATCGTTACGGCGATAAAACTGCAAGCCAGGCACATTATTAGCTAACAAGGCTAACGCGTCTAAATCTTGTTGCTTGTTATCACCAATCGCAGTGACTAATGAAAAGGCTGCATCGTTATTAAAGCTAAATTTGTCTTTTAATGCAGGAGCTTGCTCAAACAGTTTGTCGGTATACATTCGTGGAAATTGCGCCACATTGGTCATGCCATGGTCTGAAGTGATGATGACATTCACCGAATACGGTAATGCCTTAATGCCAGTAAGTAGCTGACCTATAGCCTGATCAACTTGGTTAACCGCTTGTTGTGTTTGCTTAGAGGTAGGCCCATGAAGATGCCCTGCACTGTCAACATCTGAAAAGTATAATGTCACAAATTGAGGACGCTGATCTTGCGGTAAATTAAGCCATTGTAACACCTGTTCAACCCGCTGATTATTTGGAGCATCGTCATTATAGGGTAACCAATAATCTGGACGCTGACCGGCAATTTCCGCTTCTGATCCTGGCCAAAAATACGTTGCACTTTTCATACCTTGTTGGCCCGCCAATGACCATAACGGCACTCCTTGATAAAAGCGTCCGTCGGTAACCGCCTGCTTGATATTCATTGCGTAGGTTTGCTGCAATTGCTGATGATAAAAACGATTGGCAACAATACCGTGATGGGCAGGATAAAGCCCAGTGACCAAAGTGATATGATTAGGAAATGTCACCGTAGGAAAAGACGGTTTAAATTGAGTCACCTGAGCGGCTTGGCGCGCAAATTCAGTTAAGAATGTTGGCTTATGTAGTTGGTTGTAATCATGACGGTATCCATCAATAGACACCAACAAAACATAAGGTTTTTGGGTTTGTTCAACCTGTGGGTTAGCCAATGCACTATTGATGCTAAGCAATAACCCACTACTGAATAAGCCGCTAATCAATAAACTTATTGTCACTGTTAGGCGCATGATGATGTCTCAATGAATGATTTAAAAATAACAATCATATCAATAGAATATGACAGCTTTATTGATCTTAATAGGCTTTTTAGTTTAGCTGCTCTCTAAACTGCAAATACGCCATAGTGATACCCTGGGCATCTTCCACTTGAGGATAATGGCCGAGTGTCGGCATGGTGGTGATATTTGCATTGGGGATCAATTGGCAATAGCGATCGATCATATGCTGACCCGAGATAGGATCTAATGCGCCCGCAATCACTTTAACTGGTACAAGGCTGTTCACCAGTGCCCCAACCCAACGTTCGCGGTGCTGCTTGCGTTGGGTCATATAGGTGATGAGTTTGTGCATCACAGCAATACCATCATTATGAGTTAACAATTGCCAAAGCGTATCAATCACCTCAGGCGTTGGCTGGGTTGATGGACCAAAAATATGTTGTAAGTTGGCGGCAAATTTTGGCTTAGTGATCCTTTTTGCCACAAATGCCCCTATGGGCGATAACAATAACTTTTGAATCAATACCGGTTTGTGGGTTTCTGGAAATAAACCGCCATTTAATAAACACACGCTGTTAATGTGTATTTTGCTATCACCATCAACTTGTCTAGCAAGTAGTTCTTGTGCAACGGTATCGCCGTAGTCATGGGCTAAAATATGATATTCACTCACGCCTAACTTGGTTAATAATGCCTGATAAATATCGGCTTGTTGGCTGATTAAATACTCACTATTTTTAGGTTTGTCAGACAAGCCAAAACCCAGCATATCAAGGGTGATAACATAATATAGCTCGGTGAGTTGTGGCCACATGCCTTCCCAATCCCAACTGGCACTTGGAAAACCATGAATAAGCAATAGAGGCGGCGTAGAGGGATTGCCTCCAGTTCGAGTAAAAATTTGCTGCCCATTAAGTTGTTCAATCTGCCCATGTTGTCGCCATTCATCCAATGAAATCATTATGTTTGTCCCTTTAATTACTGTTTTATTAGGGTCTTGGAATTTGCTCGTCTGCACAACATTCGTCTTGTAAAAAACAAATGACTGACTGCAACGTATCATATTCTGCAATACAAAATAACGTTCTCCCTTCGCGGCGCTGTTTGATTAACCCAGCCGACACCAAGCTAGACACATGGTGTGACAGTGTTGAGCCAGGGATGTCTAGTTTTTGCTGTAAACCACCGACAGCAATACCCTGATAACCCGCGCGCACAACCGCACGATAAATCATCAATCTTGTAGGATGACCTAATTCTTTCAATGCTTTAGCAATAAAATTGATATCCATAACGACGCCTTAATAATACTTATATTTCGATAATACTAGAAATAACTTGCTCTCGCTATCATTGAACTATATATTTCGACTATTCTAGAAGTATAGTTTAATTATGTAGGTCACTATCATGCTGCAAGAAACCTTCAATATGTTTGTGTTTTTAACCGTAGAATTAACCACGTTATTCTTACTGATTAGTTATTTAGTTGGGGTACTACAAACTTTTGTGCCACCGCATAAAATCCAAGCAATGTTGAGCGACAAACACGGAAAAGGTTATATTATTGCTGGTTTTTTAGGGGCCATAACCCCCTTTTGTTCTTGCTCAACAATCCCTTTTTTAAAAGGTTTATTAAGAGCCAAAGCCGGGTTTGGCACCATGATGGTATTTTTGTTTGCCAGCCCTTTGCTTAACCCCATCATTATTGGTCTATTTACCGTAACCTTTGGACTTAAGGTGACCTTATTTTATTTTGTCATCGCCATGGGGGTATCGGTTATTGCAGGCTTTGGCTTAGAAAAGCTCGGCTTTGAAAAGCACATCAAGCCAGAAGCCTACTTAGCCCCTGCAGCAACAGGATGTCAATCAGCATGTGGTGGTAAATCTGCCCCCGAAAATAAATGGAAAACCATTTGGCTAAGCACTTGGAGCGACTTTAAGAAAGTCTTACCGTATTTAATTGGCGGTATTGCGATTGGTTCACTCATTTATGGTTTTATGCCAACTGAGTTAGTGGCTAAATATGCTAATAGTGATAACCCACTGGCAATACCTGTCGCGGCAGTGATTGGTATTCCGTTATACATACGCGCAGAAGCCGTTATTCCATTAAGCGCCGCATTGGCGGCCAAAGGCATGGGACTGGGTGCGGTAATGGCATTGATTATTGGCAGCGCGGGTGCCAGTTTAACAGAGGTTATTTTGCTTAAAGCCATTTTCAAAAATCAGCTAGTAATTGCCTTTGTCGGTGTAATTATCTCAATGGCAATATTAGCTGGCTTTGCTTATCAGTGGTTGTTTTAAGTGTAAAACCCGCATAAATAGCTTGATGATTTATCTTTAAAAATCTAGCTAAAATACACTACAACTTAACGCTCGCACCAATCTACTCGGTGTGAGTGTTAGTATTATCAACACCAATACATCATTGCTCGCTGTACTCTTTGGCAGATTGTTATCTTTATTTTCGCAAAACATGCTTGCTCAAGTTGTTTGCCGCAGTGCACTATGATAGCTAAATGGATATCGTAGCGGCCTAGTGAGAAAAATGATTTTACAGAGGGAACAATGTTAACCGACCCAATCTTTTGGCTAGTCGCCATACCTGCGGTACTCATTACTGGCATTTCTAAATCTGGCTTTGCTGGCGGCGCAGGTGGATTAACGGTTCCATTATTAGCTCTCGCCATCAGCCCAGCTGCAGCTGCTGCGGTGATGTTACCCTTACTGGTTTACATGGACTTTTTAAGCGTCCGCTCCTGGTGGAATAAACAAAGTAATCAGCAATTACTCATTTTACTGCCTGCTGCCATTGTTGGTATTGTGGTGGCTTATTGGTTGTTTGATAAACTCAACGAGCAGTATTTACGCGGTATTTTAGGGGGGATTTCGTTAGTTTTTGGGATTTATGGGTTAACCCTTGGCGAATGGTCGCAGCGCAAACCGTCAGCTTTAATAGGCCGAATATGCGGCACGCTTGCTGGGTTTACTAGTTTTGTTGCCCATGCTGGAGGCCCTCCACTCAATGCTTATTTAATCCCGCTGCGCCTAGCAAAAACTCAATACCTTGGAACTGCAGTGATGTTTTTTGCCGTTGTAAATCTAGTTAAACTCATCCCATACTCAATGCTGGGACAAATCAATCTGGGCAATTTAACGGTGTCAGCAATACTTGCTCCCATTGCTTGGATTGGAGTCAAACTGGGTTTGCGGATCCAGGATAAATTTAATGAAAAACAATTTAAGCAGATCATTCTAAGTTTGATGATCCTAGTGGGTTTACGTTTATTGTGGACCGCATTGATGCCGTCGTAATAAGGATATGTCATGAGCACTGAAAATCGATTTTTTTATGAACCTAGTCAAGGCCATGGCCTGCCACATAATCCACTGAATGCGATTATTGGCCCACGCCCCATTGGCTGGATTTCGTCGCGTAATGCCCAGGGGCAGCGAAACTTAGCGCCTTATAGCTTTTTTAACTGCTTTAACTATGACCCTCCAATCATTGGTTTTGCCAGCACCGCTTGGAAAGACAGTGTGGCCAACATTGTTGAAACTGGCGAGTTTGTGTGGAACTTAACGACTCGCACTTTAGCCGAGCAAATGAACTTAACCTCAGCCCCGTTACCTCGTGGAACAGACGAGTTTGAATTTGCAGGGTTAACAGCAATAGCGGGTAATATTGTCGCGGCTGATAGGATCGCCGAAAGCCCAGTCAACTTTGAATGTAAGTTAACGCAGTGCATTCAACTCACTGATGCAAGTGGCAATAAGATTGATACCTGGTTGGTGCTTGGTGAAGTGGTGGCTGTACACATTGAAAAGCACTTACTCAGTGCGGAAGGCATTTACCAAACTGCACTAGCAGAACCTGTGTTACGCGCAGGTGGCCCCTCGGCTTATTACGGTATTTCAGACGAACAGCGTTTCGATTTACATCGCCCTACGCTATAAGCACGAAACAATTAAGGCTACCCGTTAGTAGCCTTAATTCTCTTGATAAGCAGCACGAATAAATTGTTAGAACTGGTAATGTAAACCCAATGCTAATTGCTCAATTTCAGTATCAATATCATCAACATAGCCATATTCATCAATATCAAGATCGCCTTTGCTCATATCGTAACTTACACGTAGGTTAAGGTTTTCTGTCAACGCTGCATTAATCCCAACGCCATAGGTAAAGCCAATACCAGAAGCGGTGAAGTCATCATAATAACCGTCTACAACAACCGCCATTGATGCGATACCCACTTTAGCAAACACCGAAAACGTCTCATTAACACGTGCAGTAAATGTTGGAGTAAAGGTGAGTGCACCAGTAACAACATCATAGCCGTCTTCACCGACATCGGCGGCGAAAAAGTTACTTTCTAAACCAAACCAATCGTTAAATTGATAGCCACCATATATCCCAAAACCCGTCGCATCGGCTGATCCACTGGCATCACCAGAACCGAGTTCTGTTTTATTGATTGCACCACCAATATAAAAACCGCCGTTATCTGATACAGATGAGTGTGTATCAGTGTTGGCAAAAGCTGGAGTAGCTAAAACAGCGCACAAGGTTGTGGCGAGAAGAGAGATTTTGTACATCATTGTTCCTTAATGATATTGATAAAAAGCGCGAGCATAATACTACAAACAGCATAAACGTAAATAGCTAATATCATTAATTTTTCACTCTGAGATATCGCGTTAACACATCGATTTATCTACCATTTAAAATCAGTTGAACTCACAAAATACAGACAGCAAAAAGCCCAAGTGATCGCCTACATTAGGCTGCCACTTGGGCTATTTTAATCAATAAAGGCTATCTTAAAGGCTAATGCCTAATGCTTTTACTGTTTCGATATTGATGTACTTATCAGTTGGTAAATCATTATCTTTTTGGAACGCGTTTACCGCTTTAATGGTATCAACACCGACGACGCCATCAATCTTGCCAGGGTTATAGCCTTTCGTTGCTAATGCCTGCTGTAGATCGGTAATGGTTGAGCGAGTCATGTTGGTTTCACATAAAATTGGACGCCATTCCATGAAGCCATCTTTATCAATACGGCTCAGTGACACGGTTTCAAATTCCGCTGGGATTTCAGTGCGTAACTCTTTGGCTTCAGAAACCAGCTTAGTCACATTCATCGTTTCATACTTAGCTGCAATGTCGACACGCTGAGTCGTCGCAGGGCTAACCACAACACGGCGGCTCACCGTTTCATATTCGGCAGGTGTAGCAGTTAAACAAATTTTATTACCGGTACGCGTCGCTTTTGGGTGCTCGTCGTTATGCACTTCATGCCATACAAACTCAACATCAGCGACTTTTTGGGTCACTTGTACATCTTTATATTTAGCAGGTACTTGAGTGCGCACTTCTTTCGCTTCACTCACTAACTCTTGTACACGCACCGTTTCGTATTCTTCAGGAATATCAACTGTACGCGTGGTCGCTGGTGATACCAATACACGCTTGGTGAGCGTTTTATAAGTGGCAGGCACTTCAACTAAACACATGATTTCGCCAGTGGCTTCATCAATCTTTTGAATAGGGCCTACGCCCTTTTTCCAAATGGTGTGAGCCGGAACATCGACCACCTCTTCGGTGACAGTTTCATATTGTGCAGGTACTTGCTCCATGCGGGTACTGGCTTCTTTAACCAATATACGCTTTTCAACCCAGCGGAATTCTGCAGGAATAGTCTCGACAACTTCATAAGCCTCAGCAACTAATACTGACTCGCCCTTTTGCTCGTACCGTGCTGGCATATAATGTTCATGGAAACACATACCGGCTGTAGCATTATTAAGGTTAATACCATGATCGCTGGCGGCTTTTAATAACTCCGCACTGGCTGGCGCACTGCCCTTACGTAAGTCGACTAACCACTGTTCACCAGCTGCACGGACTAATTTTTGTTCAGTAACTACATCATAAGTTGCTGGTACTGCGACCATTTTGTAACTTGCAGGTTGTACCTCAATGGTCTCAGTAACTTGTTGATATTGTGCAGGCACAATATCAACCTTTTCACTGGCTTCTTTCACCATTACGGTTTCAGTGTAGTTTTGGTAAGTTGGCTCAACCCATACACGTGCATAACATTCACCTGGAGATGCATTAGGTGGCAATAACTCACCTTCTGGGCTGGTTTTAACGGTTAATGCATCTTGTGCTTGCGCTTCACGTTTTGCGACGGCTTTTTCTCTTTCTAGCAAGGCCTCGTTTCGTTGCTCTAACTCTTCTGCGTTATATACAGATACATTAGCTGGTTGCGATAAATTACTACATGCAGTCAATAATAATGCAGCTGAAATTGTGCTCAGTTTGAAAATGGTTGTCCTTGCAGTGGCCATGATTACTCCTGGGTTAATTAGGCAAGCTTGAAAATGAAATGTAACAATATGTAAACATTTGTTACATTTTGCGCACAGGATAACGTCAAATTACTGACTATTCAACCTTAACCACAAAAACACCAAGATTAATATAAACAATAACTTGCAATTGAACGCTGTTAAATTCGTCATTTTATTGTCACAAGCCGAGGCGATAGCTCATAAGTTAAAACAGCACAATGTTAACAAAGTGTTTTAAAACAAACGTTAGACCAATAATTAAAACGTCAAAGCAGTTTTTTGTTTTGGCACCATGTTTGCGGATTTCATTTGCGATGCAACCTATATTAAAAAGTTTAATTTTTTTATATAAGTAATATTCAGAAACATAAAGTAGTGTGTATAACCTTAAACAGATAATGTTGCTCAGATGGCGAACCTCCTCAATCAGCAAGCTTTATCTTTAACAACAAATCAAACTCTGACTAAATCGATAAATGTCAAATACTGTGTGGGTTTGTTGAAATAAATGGAGAGCTGGACCAAACTGCCGTTATTCGTTAAATGCAGGAAATGACCCCAAAACTTGAAAGCGTGTTTTATATCAAATAATTAAAGTTTGTTATAATGCGGACTCGTGTAAAAGTAAGGGGCGACTTTGAACATTCCAGACAAGGTTTTACAACGTATAAGCTTGGCTATTGGTGCCAGCCACATAAGTCATGTTGAATTGATACAAGCACTTTGGGGTGGTTATGGTTACTTATTTCGGGCTTTTGTCAGTGATATGCCTTTTCCATCTGTGATTGTTAAATACATTCATTTACCGCAACCTTCATCGCATCCTCGCGGGTGGAATACTCCGTTGTCGCATCAACGAAAATTACACTCTTATCTTGTTGAAGTGAATTGGTATCAACACTATGCCAATAAGCATTTGCAGTCATTAAGCCCTTTACCCCAGTGTTTATATGTAGAGCAACACCCTGAGCAAACGTTATTAATACTTGAAGATTTGCACACTATTGGCTTTACCCAAGTCAAAACAACGGCCACCTCAACCCAGATTAACGCCTGCTTAACTTGGTTGGGGTATTTTCATGCTCAATACATGCAGGTTGCTCCTGAAGGGCTTTGGCCAGTAGGTACCTATTGGCATTTTGACACTAGACCAGACGAATACGCCGCCTTAACAGAGAGCCCTTTAAAAGCAGCGGCCAAGCTGATCGACCTGACGTTAAAGCAATGTCCCTTTCAAACGTTAGTGCATGGGGATGCTAAATTAGCCAATTTTTGTTTCAGTGCAGACAATCGCGTTGCAGCGGTCGATTTTCAATATGTTGGCCAAGGCTGCGGCATGAAAGATGTGATCATGTTGCTCAGCAGTACATTGAATTTTAATGAAACAGAAAACGTCATAAACGATTACCTCAAACATTATTTTACCGCGTTAACACAAGGGCTAACCACATTTAACCCACACATAAGCTCGCAAGCGGTTGAGCAAGCCTGGCGTCCTTTATATTGTGTTGCTTGGGCTGATTTTCAGCGGTTTGTTAAAGGCTGGAGTGTTGAACACGTTAAAATAAACCCTTATACCGAAGCGCTCACCACTCAAGCCATTAAACAACTTACCAACAATTACTGATTAGTAATTGAGCAGTTGCGCCTTAATCGCCTGCGGTAATTGGCTAAGGTGATTGCTGGCGACTACAGTTTATAATAATCGATTAAAACAGCCTTGTTATTGTCTGTCATCCAGCCATCTACCCTTAAAATATCGTGCCAATATACTGAAGCACCGACAGCGATTACCAACAGTGCACGGCAACAAAACTAGGCGCTAGGGAAGTATTTATGGAAAGTCCATTTACGTACATTTTGATTACCTTATTTTTTTCGAGTATTTTGCTGTCGATTATCTTTTTCATGACATGGAAAACAATGGGAAAACAACAATATGCCTTGATGTTTTCGTTGTCTTTTTTGGCCTCAACCGTTCTTTGGGCCAATGCCTTATTTAAAAGTTTATTTTTGTCGCACAATTTGTATTGGATGATTGGTTGTAGCGTGTCGATGTTGTCTGTTTTATTGGGTACTTGGGGCCATTGCTTGCGCACTCAAACCCGAATTCATCCTGCAACCCTATTAGTTCTTGGCATTATAGGCATGGCATTAACCTACTTTTTTACCTTTATTAGTCCACATTTGGGACTACGAATGTCATTGTATTTATACATTGATGTCGTGCTATTAATGATTACAAGTGTCGTCATTATTCGGCACCGTAAACAGCCACGCCCAGCAGAAATTGGCGCGTCGATCATGCATTTTCTTTTTGCTGGCTGTCTGTTTATTGCGGCAAGTATTGCGCTATCTCAGGGCAACGTTTTCGATGCAGAGCTGATCAAACTGTATTCTATTGTTAACTTTACTGCTCTGCCTGCTGCTTATGTTGGTATGTCAGTATTTGTTATATATATGCTGGCGTCTGATTTAGCCGAAGAAATGAAACTGCTAGCAATGACCGACTCGCTCACCAACTGCTTAAACCGACGAGGTTTTTATCTTCAGGCAAAGCAAAAAATGCTCGAACTACAAAATCAAGGCCAACATGTGTGTTTGATTTATTGGGACATTGATAAGTTTAAAACCATTAATGACCAATTTGGCCATGCCGGTGGCGATCAGGTCTTGGTCAGCATCAGTGAGTTAATTAAACAACATATTAAGAAAGACGATTTAATGGGGCGTATGGGAGGAGAAGAGTTTGTTATTTTAATCGGCCGTACTTGTTACGAGGACGCCACGCATGTGGCTGAGCGATTACGCACCATGATACAAAACTCTCCCATAGACTTTGGTGAACAACGCATTCAGATCTCGGCGAGTTTTGGTGTGGTTGAGTTAGGTGAAAAAGACATCTCAATTGAACAGGCGATTAACCTTGCCGACAACGCCCTTTATAAAGCCAAAAGCAGTGGCAGAAATAAAGTGGTGTTTAGCTAAGTTAACTCACCTGTACTAGGGCTAACTCATTTTAGTACAACAGTCTATTTTTCAACGTCTATCCTGACGTTATCGCTTAATGATTCTAACTGCGATAATAACAACTCCATGGTGACATTTTCAGGTAATCGCAACGTCAACTTGGCGCTATAAACTGTTTTACCTAAACTGGTCACTTGCACCCGGTAGCATTCTTGATGATCAACGCTAATTTCAAGATCGTTCAAAATAGCATTCATATCGTGGGTCAACCCTGAGCGGTCGTTGCAGTCTAATGTCAGTTTGCACTCTGTCGAAAAGTGAATGGCTTGTTGTTCATACTCCGCATAAACAAAAGTCAGCGCGGCAAATTGTTGCTCTAAAGTTTGCTTTAATGCTTCTTCTTTATCTCGATCTATCATCACACGCATCATTGCCACAAATTGGCCATCAAGCTTAATGACTTTGCTGGTTTCCCAACTTGCACCCATTTCGCGGCTTACTTGAGCTAATGATTGCAGTAAATTAGGTTTTAACGTGCCCAATACTGTCGTAATAAATTTATGTTGCATATAACCTCCGATGATCAAAATCCCCGTATGACGCAGGTTTATTCCATTTTTAACTCAACGTAAAACCAGACTAACTGGCCCCATAAAGTACGTCTGTGTCCTAGAACACAAATGAATAAAATACATACAGCACAAAGCGTAAATCATAATGAAATATTTAAAAATGGCGGTAAATTTGATGACAAAATAAAACAGCTTGAATGCATGGTGTTTACCATTAAAGCGATTAAATAACATAAAAAATACACTAATGACGCATTTTGCAAGCAGCTGCAAATTTACTCTCTTAATGCCACTCGTGTCACAAATTGTTCATCATACTGTTAAGCATAGTCTCGCTGACGAGGGGAAGGAGTACGGAAGTTTATGAAAAAGATCACATCAATGTATACCACTAGAGCCATGTCACATATTCATGGCTAATATTTGTATCTATATGAATTTAATAAATTTATTAAATCGCACACTCAGCTCAAAATCAAAAAAACAAAATAACAGGAAGTAAGATACTGTTTTTAAAGCATAAATATTCAATTTCGATTTTTATTAAAATACCCACTACAGCTTATTGCTACCCGAGTAGGCTTTCTCTAAAATGCGCGCCTTACCCAGCAGGGGTACCGATTAACTTTTAGTTGTTGAACTTTTCCATAAGGGAACACGATGTCTACAAAATTTGCGAATCCAGCTCCGTTAGGGCTAATGGGCTTTGGCATGACCACCATACTGCTTAATATCCACAATGCTGGCTACTTTCCAATTGATTCGATGATCCTTGCGATGGGGATTTTTTACGGTGGTATTGGCCAAGTTATCGTGGGCATGATGTGCTTTATGCGTGGTGATACCTTTGGCACAACTGCATTTACCTCATATGGCTTATTTTGGTTAACCCTTGTTGGGCTCATTTTAATGCCAAACATGGGCGTAGCAGCAAGCCCGGCACACTTTATGGGTTGGTATTTAACATTATGGGGCACATTTACTGCCTTTATGTTTGTGGGTTCATTACGCTACCCACGCGCTAAGCAATTTGTTTTTGCTTCATTAACCGTATTATTTTTCTTACTTGCTGTACGCGATTTTACTGGCAACGAATTAATCGGTACGATTGCGGGTTTTGAAGGCATTATTTGTGGTGCCAGTGCAATTTACTTTGCCATGGCGCAAGTGCTTAACGCTGAATATGGCCGCACTATTTTACCTGTTGGTGAATTAACTCAAGTTAAAGCCGATGTTGCGCCACTAAAGGTTGAAGCTGAGCCAGTGACACTACACTCAGTTAACGCATAAGCATTGGCAACATTAATCATCACTTTGTCATAAGCTAAATTTAAGTCACAAAAAGGCCGATGCATAAATTACATCGGCCTTTTTTATCATCTCAGTGTACTAAACGACAACCGCACACTGTATTACTGGGCTGAAATAAGACTACTGCATAGTCTTTAGTTTCATCACGTTCAAGCACTTGAACACTTAATGAATGCATACCACTTTGATTAAGATTAAGCCCACTAATATAAGATAAATACTCGAAGTGTTCTGGTGTTCCTTGACCTTTTTCGCCAGTGTATTCTTGTTTAGTGGTGACCGAAATATCAAACATTTGTCGCTCAGTATCAACCTTATTGACCTTACCCGTCATTGCTAAGGTACCCGCTGAATTACCTTCTAAATCATAATAACGGTAATTAATTTGGGCTAAGCCATCTTTAGAGACAAGATCGACGAGCAAGTAGTGATCGCTGTCAGCTCCTGCAACACCATGATTAAACAGTTCTGAACTGCAACTCAACATAAAATTAGTCGGTTTGGAGGTGAGCGAATATATCATCCCCACACAACCTATCAGGCACAAAAGAATCACAATATTGATGATCCATAACCCTTTTCTTGTCATGTTTAGCCTCCTTGCAACTGATTAGATGGCGCGGCACGACCATTTGAGGTACTGCAAATGTTTAATTGTGCTAACCACTGTGGAGTCACAAATTGCTTGGGTTGACGCAAATCGCTTATTTTTAAATTACGAATAAGAGACTGACCATAATGGTCACCTCTGAGGGTAATATTAAGCACTTGCTTATCATGCGATAACGATACAAACACTCTGCTCCATATTGTAACAGGACACTGTTGCAAGCTTTTCACTAGCTGCTGCGCTTGTTCTGTGAGCAATTCATTATTGGTGTTTGAAAGTGAGTATAAAATCACATCCACTTGCTGTTCAGATTTAAGGGTAACCGTCTCAACACTCAATGGTAATACGGGGGTGGCTTCATTACGCTGTTGGTTAAACCACCAAAGGCCCGCTAACAATACCGATACCAATACTATTATCAGGATTGCTTGTTGTGGCCGTATCCATTGCCTCAGCCAGTTATTAGCGGTTTCTTTACGGGCGCGATGAGGCCTAAGCATATAGCCCTGGCCTTTAACGGTTTCAATTAGACTTTCATATTGCGGCCCAAGAAATGAACGCAAAGTAAAAATAGCTCTCGCTACTGAAGCAGAGCTTAAATGAGAATTGTCTTCGTGACCTGACTCTAACAAGGACTTAGCAACAACTTTACCTTGATACTCCACCAGCAAACTTAGCACGTGCAACTCTGCTCGAGGTAAATGCCACACAGCACCTGTGTCCTGGTTAATCAAATCTCCCTTGCCAATATCGAACCTACAATGGCCCAATTGCATTTTTGACCGCCTCAATATATGACTCAAATTACGACGGTTTAAGTGTATGCAAAAAATCTGATGAATTCTGTGATCCTGTTATCTAAGCGCTTTATTCCTTAACAAAAGTAAGTGTTTAATTTTACAATCTTATAAATGCGTGAAGATGATCACACGATTTCATAATATTAAAATGGCTGCACTCGCCAATAAATAAGCATAAATATCATAAATTAAGTGACTTACATCACACATTTGCGCCATTTAGCGCCCATTCGTCAGTAATTAACCCGTTCCATTAAGCCTAAAACGGCGATTTTTAATCGAACATTTTTATCTGCTTTGAATCACATCATTAATAACTCCATCGCTTATCGTTATTCCCAACAAGTTGCCAAGCATAGTTTGCTAACAACACGTTACTAACAACACCAAACTCCCAACATTAATGATTGGGATTGATAAAAAAACGATGAGTAAAAGGGTGATTATTATGAGCATAAACAGACGTCAAGCTTTGACACAAATTATTGGTATAAGCACTGCCGCTGCTGGGGCGACTTTATTAGGCACATCGGCTTTTGCAGCGACAGACGCTGACGGAAATTACCGTTTAGAATTAGGAGAAAAGCTAAAATACGCACCACTAGACGCCATGGCAACCGCTAAGCTTGCTTATGAAACTGGCGGTGGTTGTATGCACCAGGTATTCCACGCTATTGTCACTATGCTTGCGGCATCTGACAGTGCTGACGCCTCTAAATTTGCCACTATCCCTACCGCATTAGCGGGTTATGGTTGGGCAGGTGTTGTGGGCCAAGGTACTCTTTGCGGTAACTTAAATGCTGCTGGCATGTTAATTAATATCCTTGATGATATAAACGGCCAAAACAGTTCAATTATTGGTGCATCGTTCCGTTACTACGAAACTGAAGATCTTCCATTGTCTTCTGCTGAATTTGTTGCTGGTATTGGTTCAACAGACGAAAAATCACTTGAAGTCGGTGCAACTTCAATTGCCAACAGCCCATTATGCCACTCTTCTATCAGTAACTGGTCAGCGGCGTCAGGCAAAGAATTTGCGTTAAAAGGTGAACGCTGCAAACGTCTGTCTGCCAGCATGGCTTACTACATTGTTGAGTTACTTAACCGTGCTTATGCCGGTGAAGATATTTCACTTTTAGCCATCGCGAAACCATCAACAGAAGCACAAGCCTGTCAGTCTTGCCATGGCGTAAGTTCAACTATGGGGTCTGCAGCTAGCGTTAAAACCGATATGGAATGTACGACTTGTCATACAGGACATTTCAATTAAGGAGCGCATCATGAAGATCAAATATCTTAGCGCCATTTTAGCCAGTAGTTTGCTAATTTTTGGTTGTGGTAGTGACAACGATGATGAAGATATTATTGTCGATGATACACCGGTTGTCGTTGTGCCACCTGTGGTAGTCGATCCTGTGAGTGAAGCCGTTGATGTTAATGAAGCAACTGATATCTCAATGCAACTTGATTCATTTGACGCAGCAACTGGGGCATTAACATTCACATTAAGCAATGCTGATGGTAAAGCCATTACTAATGCCAGCGATTATGACATTGTGTATTTTGGTTATCCAGACCCAGCATCACCATCAACCAAGCCAAAAGCATGGAAACGCTGGCATGTCACTCAAAGTTTTCAGTGTGACCAAACAGACAGTGCCAATTGCGTAGGCGTATTAGAAGAAACCGATATCGAAGGTCAATATACCTTTAATGCTACCGACTTAGACCTAGAAAGCAAAGCCGCTGCTGGCGCTGTTGAAGTGTTTAAAGTGGCAGTACAAATTCATGGTTCTAATGCCAGCAATGAAATCACCCTGATTGCTGCTGATGAATGATGACTTCCCCCATCCGAGTAAGGGTTATAGCTAGTTCCCCCTTTACTCGGTAATGGCCTCAAGCCGCAGGGTCGATGCTGCGGCTTCTTTTTTAAATAGAATACTAATCCCACAAAAAAGGGCTTCATTCAATGAAGCCCTTTTCTCTTTACGTATACACCCAATCAACTAACGTAATTGCTGCATTAAATAGGCGTATACCATTGAGATAAGCTCTGCGGCTTGGGTATTGTCAGCTGCACCGGCATGGCCTCCTTCAATGTTTTCGTAGTACAATACGTCGATTCCCATATCTTCCATTTTAGCGACCATTTTACGAGCATGAGCGGGATGAACTCGGTCGTCACGGGTTGAAGTAGTAAAAAACACTTTAGGATATTTAACACCTTGTTTTAAATTATGATATGGCGAATAGGTTTTAATGTATTGCCATTCTTTTTCAATGTCGGGATTACCGTATTCCCCCATCCAGCTGGCACCCGCCAACAGCTTGTTATAACGCTTCATGTCGAGTAACGGCACCTGGCATACCACGGCGTTGTATAAATCTGGACGACGAGTAAACGCCGCGCCCATTAACAAACCACCGTTGCTGCCGCCTTGAATACCTAAATGCTGACTTGTGGTTATTTGACGGGCAATTAAGTCTTCGGCAATAGCTTCAAAATCTTCAAATGCTTTATGACGATTCTCTTTTAGCGCCGCCTGATGCCAGGCTGGGCCATACTCACCACCGCCACGAATGTTTGCCAACACATACACGCCGCCCTGTTCGAGCCAGTTTTTACCCACAGTGGCCGAGTATGACGGTAAACGCGATACTTCAAAACCACCATAGGCATACAATAGCGTGGGGTTACTGCCATCTAACTTAATATCTTTGGCCATGACCACAAAATAAGGCACTTTGGTGCCATCTTTAGACTGAGCAAAAAATTGTTTGGTTGTAAATTTATCAGCAGCAAACTGTTGTGGCATGCCTTTCACTTTTTCGGCTTTTAGCGTGGCACCATTAACACGATACAAGGTTGATGGTGCTAAAAAACTGGTGTAATCAACAAAAAATTCATCACTGTCGCGCTGAACATCAAACACACTTAAGGTGCCATTGGCGTCAAATGGGGCAGTGTCACTTTGCCATTGGCCTTTATCGTTTTGGGTATAGCGCACAAGTTTGCTTTTAACATCGTCTAACCAGGTAACAAATACTGCATTTTTACTGAAGTTAATTTGCGAAATAAAGGCCGTGGCAGTAGGCGATACAAATTCATTAAACTCAGGCTTTTGGGCGATTAATTTGTCTACTGGGGTAAACACCACAGCACCTTGTTTAAAGGTTGCTTTATCGGTCACTAACTCGCTTTTCAGCTCAATGTATAGCTGGCCTTTAAAGTAGCCTTTAATGTCTGCATCGGCTGGCAACGGCAACGCCACCAGCTTGTCGTTTTGATACACGTAATGCTTAGCCGTATAAAAAGTTAAACTCTCGGTAATAATATTCAGTGGTGTTTTATCATCAAAGATAACGTAGCCCGCAGTGGCGACAGAGGCTTTATCACCTGTAAAGATAGTCTTAGCTTCAGATAACGGTGTGCCGCGTTTCCATAGCTTGACTAGGCTTGGGTAACCCGAGTCAGTCATGCTGTTACCGTCGCCAAAGTCGGTGCCGATAAATACCGTATCTTTATCAATCCAACTCATTATCGATTTTGCTTCATCGACCATAAATGGCTTTTGCGCTTTATCAACAAAGCTTTTTGTGGTGAGGTCAAACTCACGTATTTCAGCAGCATCTGCACCACCCCGTGATAACGACACTAAGCAGCGTTCATTTTGTGGGTGTTGGCAGTTCATACCTTTATATACCCAATTAACGCCCTCGGCTTTACCTAGAGCATCAATGTCTAGCACGGTTTCCCATTTAGGCTCTGCTTTTGCATATTCTTCAAGTGTGGTGCGACGATAAATACCGCGAGTATGGGTTTCATCTTTCCAAAAATTGTAAAAATAGTCGCCTGTACGGCTGGCATAAGGGATCCGAGCCTTGTTGTTAAGAATATCAAGGCTATTGGCAACTAAGGTGTCAAAGCCTTCATAGCTTTTAATGTGGCTGGCAGACACCTCATTTTGCTGCTTTACCCATGTCATAGGCTTAGCGCCTTCAACGTCTTCTAACCAAATAAATTTATCTTCTTCTGCTTGAATAGATGTTGCCATTGTCATTGCACTCGCTATGCATAAAGTTATGATTCTTTTAAGCATTTAAATATCCTTTTTCGTGTTTGCTCATGTATTTTTATTATTGTGTGCTTACTTTATATCAATTAAGCAGATGTTCAATCCTTAAGCTGCTACAAACTGTTACAGGCCTTTGTAAGGGAAAATAATGCCAAATATCACGCCTAAAGAGGTATAATGATGTGGTGATTTTTCTTCTCTGTATCTTTACCATCAATACAAGCATCAATACGAGCATCATCATGGCTAAAACGGCAGCGGCATTACATATTTTAGTAAAACATCAAACTCAAGCTGAAGACATTATTAAGCAGCTCAACAAAGGGGCTAAGTTTGATGTATTAGCCAAAAAACACTCGAGTTGTCCTTCCGCTAAAAATGGTGGCAATTTGGGGGAGTTTAAAAAAGGCCAAATGGTACCGCAGTTCGATAAAGTCTGTTTTAACGGCGAACTCATTACCCCGCATTTGGTTAAAACCAAATTTGGCTGGCACGTAGTAAAAGTGCTTTATCGCACCTAAAATACCGTAGTATTTAAGCCCCGCAGATGACAGTGATCGTCAATTAAGGCCCACTGTCATGGACATTTAAGATCGGTATTATTGACGCAGTTTGATGTACAGCTCTCCATCACGAATTTGAATATCATCGACACCATCGGCAAAGGTATTCCAAAAGCCTCTATCGCCGAACTCACTCACCAAGTTGACGTTTTTCATATTGCCCAGCCACGCATTGGGGATCGGTACGCCCATTAAACTCACGCCCACGAGTGCCACAACAGGGCGACGATTAGCATCTAAACGAATATCCAATCCTGTATTGACCCGTAAAATTTCACCTGCCATAACCGGAAAGTCATGTGGTATAGGGATAAGCATAGTCGCACTGGCTAAGTTATTAGAGAAATCAATGGCCACGCGCTTGGCAAAATCTGGGTTGCGGCCAATCATCGCATTCACTTCTTTTTCACTAAAGGTCACTTGTCGCTCGGCGTCGTATTCGCGATAAGCTTGAGGTGTTAGCTCGCCATTGTCATTGATGGGGTTGTCATTGATGGAGTTGCGATGCTTAAGCGCATTGTTAGCATCGGTCGAATTGCTTGGTGCGCGAGCGCTCGAGTCAACCTGCCAACCAAGCTGGGTTAGCTTATGATCCAGCTGTTGTTCCTCTTTGGTATTTAAGGTCACCGGTGTCATTGCCGAGGGGAAAATATAAGTACGAATAACAAAAAATGTCAGGCCCGCAGTCACTAACATGGTCGCCAAAATGATCAGTAGTAACTTAACCGCTGAGGCACCCGTTTGTTGTTTGTACGACGCAGTTAAATTGATATGTGAAGCTCGCATAGCCTGCTCTTTAGTGATTTATTTTGTTCATGGTAATGCGCGTTAAGGCTAAACAGCAAATAAAAACCTAACGCCTACACGATTATCGCCCTCTATTCTAGTTAACATTTACGCAAAACTTGAGTTACAAACGAATTGAATTGTAATAAAGTTATAAGTCGAAAGTATGTAAATCAACCAAATGGGTTTGAGATAAATAAAGGATTATTTTAATGCAGTTACTCTCTCGCAGTACCTTTACACCATTCATGATTGGCACCAGCCTTTTACTCGCAGCTTGTGGCGGCGGAGGCTCCTCAGGTGGCGATGATATCGATATCGGCTCAACCGCACCGCAATGGGTTGAGGGGCAATTTGCTAGCTACTCAAGCCTGGCAAATCAATGCACAGCCTCTCTGACTCAAAAATTATGGTTACGCTCATGGAGCAACGATACTTACCTTTGGTATGACGAAATCATCGATCGAGATCCTGCACCATACAGTGTTGCGGAGTATTTTGATCTGCTCAAAACAGAAGAATTATCAGACACAGGTAACTTAAAAGATAACTTCCACTTTTCGATGTCGACTGAAGAATGGGACTTACTCAACGGCTCAGGTGCTTCAGTGGGTTATGGTATGACCTTAAGCTTACGCCAAGCGTCAACTGGCGTAAGCAGACAGGTCACCGTTGCTTATAATGAACCCAATACCCCTGCCAGTGATGCCGATGTCAGCCGAGGGGCAATCATTGTCTCGGTAGATGGTGTTGATGTGGCAACCGCCAATGATAGCGACAGCATTGACACCCTTAATGCCGGTTTATTTCCTAGCGAAAGCGGTAAGCAAACCGAGTTTGTCGTGCGTGATTTAAATGCCCAAACCGACCGTAGTGTCACCTTAACTGCCGGTACCGTAGTATCAACGCCTGTACAAAATACCAAAACCATTACGACCGACAGCGGCAAAGTGGGCTATTTACAATTTAACTCGCACATCGCCACAGCTGAAAAAGGTTTATATGATGCAATGACCACATTAAGCAATGCGCAAGTTGATGATTTAGTGATAGATATACGCTATAACGGCGGCGGATTATTAGCCATTGCCAGCCAATTAGCGTACATGGTAGCTGGCGACACGGCGACCAATAACCGTGTATTTGAACGCACCAGCTTTAACGACAAATACCCAACGATTGACCCAGTAACAGGGCAAACGTTAACACCAATGCCGTTTTACTCGGAATCTCTTGGGTTTAACACTTCATTACTCAGAGGCGGCGTATCATTACCCACATTAAACCTTAATCGAGTCTTTGTATTAACTACACCAGACACTTGCTCTGCCAGTGAAGCGTTAATGAATGCCCTGCGTGGTATTGACATTGAGGTCATTCAACTCGGTGATACCACCTGTGGTAAACCTTACGGTTTTTACCCTACTGACAATTGCGACACAACCTACTTTACCATTCAATTTAAAGGAGTAAATGACAAAGGCTTTGGTGAGTATTCAGATGGGTTTGTCCCATCAACGAACCCAACTGTCGACAGTGAAGTGCCAGGTTGTATGCTAGACGATGACCTGACTCATGCTTTAGGTGATAGTGATGAAACACTGTTAAGTGCGGCGCTGTATTACCGTGACAACAATAGCTGTCCGGCAACCGCAACGGCGATAGCCCGTGCACCCGCCAAAAACACCTTTATTGACCCAGGCTTTATGTTACAAGACACCCGCAATCAAAATGTGCTGATTAATAACCGTATTTTAACGCCGCAGGCTATGGAGCAATAATGCGTAAACCACTCATAGGGCTCATTGGCATGGTACTCATAACGGGTTGTGTCGCGACAGCAAGCGAGGAGCCCTCTTTGCCACAAGCTGCAACGCTAACTAACCCAAGTGTGCAGACCCACGCCGAGTTACAACAAGCAATAGCAAGCTTGTTGGGTGCCAGTAGTGTAGTGATTAGCGACAATGCCTTTACGCAATACAGCCAGGAAGTGATTGAGCGCGCACCGCACAAAGATGCCAACGGGTTATTGATCATGGGCCGCAGCACTGACATACCTGACGCGGTTCAGTTATTAAAACAAGGTGATAGCTGCCTATTGCAACATGTGCAAAGCGGTAAAACGGCAACATTATCGCTAGTACGTTGTAAGCTTGAAGACACGCAATAGCAGCACATTGAGTGTTTGATTTAAGCTAATACAATAAGGCCAGAACATATTAACCATATGCTCTGGCCTTTTTATTATGCGTTAATTCATTTCACTGAACTGTACTTCACTAAACTGTTCACTCACGACAGCGTAATACTATTCCATCGTTCATTCGCCACCGAACACAACAATGAAACCACTTCGCCGGATTATATAACCAAACGAATAATACTAAGAACATCCCGCATTAGAGAGCTTGCCCTCAACAGCCTAAAACGTGATAAAATCTCGCCCTACTCACTTTAACCAAACAAGGTCATGCAATGAATCCGATTATTGCCATCTTAAAAGAACACCAGGTCACTGACGCTCAAATTACCGAGCTTTTCCAGGCATTAACTGAAAATCCATTTGCTGCAATGGCAACCATTGGCCAATTAGGTATTCCACCAGAAAAGCTGCAACAGTTGATGGCCCTTGTGATGCAAAACCCAGCATTAATCAAAGAAGCCGTGGTTGAGCTGGGCTTAGATTTCTCGAAAGTTGAAGCAGCAAAAGCGCAATTGCAGCAGTAAGAGTTACGAAAGCTAATAGTTTATTTCAGTTAAAAAAAACGACCTGTGTCTTACGACACAGGTCGTTTTTTCGCATTTGCCCTAAACAACCTTGCCTCTCAAACCAAAAGCTTAACTAATACTTACAAGTGGGTTACAATAATTTTACATTAAAATACTGTACATGGATGTTTTAGAATGGATTTGTTTCGCACTATAACCTTATTAAGTTTAACTTTTATATTTCTCGTCCCAACAAAAGCGTCAGAGTTAGTGAATGACCCTTTGTATCCGGATCAATGGTATTTAAATGGAAGTGAAGGTCCTAATGGCGGTTCCTTTGGCATTGGATTTAATCATTATTTAGAGTCAAGAATAACTGCTACTGACGAAAATATTACCTTCATTATTGGTCAAGGAATAAAGTTTGATCACGAAGATATTAAAAGCTCTATGTGGGTTAATCCTGATGAAATTATAAATAACAATATAGATGATGATTTAAATGGTTATATTGATGATATCCATGGTGTGAATATCACTAAAAAAAATGGTGACATTTCTGACTATTATGGCTTAGGTACAGAAATGGCTTCACTTATATCTGCAGAGTATGATAATTATACAGGAATAGCTGGGATAAGTAATGTTGCCAAAGTTGCTTCTTGTATATTTGCTGATGAAAATGGCGGTACTATAGAAAACTTTGATAAATGTGTAGATTACATCATATACCTTAAAGAGGTAAAACAACAAAAGATATCCTCTGTTGTATTAACTTTTGGGATAAACTTATTTGAACAGTACGATGCAATAGCAAAAGTAAAACCTGTATTTGAAAAATTAAATGATGCTGAAATATTAGTAATATCACCAATGAGAGGTGAGATTGATCAATATTTTTTTGCGGCAAACTTGGATCTAGGCTTGGATTTCCCGGGAGCCTATTTATTACCAAATGTAATTACCATTTCAGGAAGAGGAACAAACGGTAATTATTATGGGTACGGGGCTAACAGTATTAGTACAACTGCACCAGCTAATTATTTATTAACAGCGAGTATTAATAAAAAACACGAAAAAAGTGAACAGTTTGATTTTTTATTTGATCAAAATGATATACCAACATCGCAATTAAACAATGTATCTATATCTACTGAAAAATACTATACAGGAAATAGCTCTTGGGAAGTTTATTCTGGAGATATCGATTCCTTTATTGAGCTTCCACCTATAAACCTAGAACAATATCAAGGCAAAGAAATTTTATTCTCATTTTACACACTTAACTTATCAGAACGTTGGATAAATTTAGACTATTATGATGAGTCAATTTCAAGTTGGTTACCAATGGGGTCATTTTTTATGCCAAGTAAGCAGTGGCAATCAATAAGTAGTATTGTTTCAGTACATGAAGACATTGGTGAGAAACTTAAAACGCTAAAATTAAGGTTAGGTTATCCGGCTGGAATTGTTAATGATACTTATCATGCTACTACTGCTTATATTGATGAAATAACAATTTCAGATCCAAATTTAAGCACAGAAAGTGATGGATATCGTTATGCTTCAGGAACTGCGTTAGCTGCGGCTCAAGTTGCGGGAGCAATATCACTCTTAAACTCAATAAATGATTTAGCCCCTTGGGAAGTGAGAAATTTAATCATTTCTTCTGGTGAACTAGTCAACGAAGATCTATCTATCCCAAGTCACCAAAGAACAATATCAAATAAAATATTGCAAATTTACGGAAGTAACGAAAATGGTTTACTTAACTGTAAAGATCAGTATATACATAAACGTATATACCCTACTACAGAACGATGGATAGCTAGAGCTATTGGTGATGAACTAATAATAAAAGGTATTCATATAAATTGTAATAAAAGTAATGGACCTTTGACTATAATAGATGAGTTTAATAATAAATCATATAAATCTGTAGATAATGGAGTTTATCCGGATCTTATTAGCGATGATGGTTATAACATTACTAAGTTAAGCTTTGACGAGGTTGGAGTCCATAATTTAAAAATTGACACTGATAACGATCTCAAAGTACTTGCTTTACAAAAGTACCACCCCCCAAAAAAGGTTCCACTTATCACTAAGGATGATAGGTACTCAACAAGAATAGATAAAACACCATTTCATATTAATATTGGAGGTGTAAAAACATCAACTTGCTTATTAAATAATATGGAAGTTGGTAACCTAATGTTATCCAGTCAGTACTATGAAGATGAATTCATTTTTGATAGCCCAAAATGTGCCCCAGAATTTGATAGCCAACTAATAAATGATATTAACAATAGACCTTCTCAAGTTGTTCAGAAGCCTAAATCACATAAAAACATAAAAACAACAGCATTTACTGAAAGTAGTGATGACATAAAAAACTCAACCACTGAGGTTGAGAGTAAAACATACTTCAATAATATATCGGATATATCTGAAGATAATATTTATATATATACTCACCAAAAGAACACAACCTATAGTGAAGAATTATTACTATTTAGCTCTGAATATAGAATACTTGGTGAAGAAGGTGAACGAACATACATTGTTAAAATAAAAAATAATGAAACCACATTAGAAGAATTTACTGCCGATATTCAAGCTATATTTTTCGAAAAGAACTCTACTATAGTTCTTAGCTATTCAAATGTTTCAAAAAACCTTTATTCTTTAATAGAAAACCGCGGGATAAGAATAGGGAAAGACTATAACCAGTTCATATCAGGAGACTTTGAAAATGAAGTTTCTTACATCTTCAAAGTAAACGATGGTGTTAATAGTCCTCCTGAGCAAGTACAGTTTGACGTTGACATTGCTGATGAAAAAATAGAACTGAATAATTTATTTAATGACATTGACAATGACACTCTATTTTTTATAGACAATACTAATAATGATAATTTTAAAATTGATCGCCTTGGTACAATGTCACTAACCAACAATGCATTGTCAGAAAGCAGTTACATTATCAATGTTGAGGTGTCAGATGGTGAAGAGTCAATTAATGCTTATATAACCATCAATAACAAGTCAAAAACAAACATACCACCAAAATTAAAAACTAATACTTTTGAAATTTATACTAGCGAACAATTCAACATAAATCTATATGACTATATAGAGAACGTTGAAGATGAAGTAGTAGTAATAAACCCTATCAACCTACCCCCAAAGATTACAATTTCATCTGGAGTGTTATCAGGTACATTATTTAAGGATGACAAACCATTAGATAACATTGTAACAATATCTATTACAGATGAAGTAAATATAGTTACGGAGTTATTATACTTTAATTTAATATACAAAAACCATTTACCACAAGTGAAAAGTGATATAAGCAATATAACCTTAGTAGAAAACACTTCATTAACACTATACTTATCAAGCTACTTTGATGATATAGATAACGACGAACTCCAATTTACGACTTCATCATCAGCCGCCTCTATCATAACAAGTTCTTCGGGGGAAGTAGTAATGAATATTAAATCAAATATTATCGGGAATCATAACATTGATATTAGTATAGATGATTCCAATGGAGGGGTTATACAATACAGTATTTCATTAACAATAATAGAAAATTCTACTACTCCAACGGAACCTGTAGAAGTTGATAGTGATAAAAAAAGTGGTGGCGGAAGTTTGAGCCACTACTTATTAATGTTATTACTAATTATATCTATTGCTAGAAATAAAAAACATTCAGCTTTATTATTAAATAACATATCAATAATTAAATAAAACTAACAATATCAAGAGGTATTGTTAGTTTTAGCCAAAGTAACCTATAACGCTAGAATCACTCGCCTTCAAAAGCCGTTAGCCAGGTTTTAAGTAATTGGTTTAATGCTGGCACCTCGCTGGTAGATAAACTGGCAACGAGTTTGTGCTGCACTAATACATGTTGCTCTATCATTGCATCAATCACTGTAAGCCCTTTGTTGGTTAACCCTACTGATACGCTACGGCGGTCTTCTGTGCTATGGGTACGTACAATTAACTGCTTAGCTTCAAGCTTATCTAAGCGATGGGTCATGGCGCCCGAGGTGAGCATCATTGACGACAGTAATATCGAAGGCGTTAAGATATATGGCTCTCCATTTCGTCTTAACGTGGCTAATACATCAAACTCGCCCATGGTTAAGCCAAATTGCTTATGACAAGCCGATATTTCGGCCTCTAGGTGTTTGTGTAAACGTAAAAAGCGCCCCAGCAATGCCATAGGCACGGTATCTAAATGGGGCTTTTCTGTCGCCCATTGCGCAACCACTTTATCGACATCTTCCATGTTCACTCTCACTTTTACTTTCAATACAAAAAATCTTAACATTAAGATACTTGATAAGAAGCGACTTTACAAAAACAACCTATCAGTCCACACTGTCAACTATCTTTACGTGAAGATAAATTAACACCAAGGTATTGATGAACATTTTACTTGCCATGATCCCCGCCTTTTTTTGGGGGACGACATACGCTGTAACCCAATATACATTGGCAGACTGGCCACCATTATTGCTCAGTGCATTACGCGCATTGCCTGCGGGATTAATATTATTGGCAATAAAACCCAGTCGCCCAGCATCTGCAGACTGGCCTATTTTATTTAAGCTTGGTGCGATTAATATTGCGGTATTTTTCTGTTTGATATTTGTAATGGCGCTGACGCTACCTTCAGCAATATCTGGAGTGGGTATGATATCTGTGCCCGTGTTTGCGATGCTATTTCATTGGGTTATGAACAAAAAGCGTCCTAATGCCTTACAAGCTTGTTGTGGTGCAGTATTAGTCATGCTTGCGTGGATGTTGTTTGACCCAAGTTCAATAACCCTAAATCCAGTCGGACTCATTGCGATGCTTGCCGCCATAAGCTGTATTATTGTTGGCAGCACCATTACCAAAGCGCTTGGCTCACGGATTCATTGGTGGACCATCTTAACCTGGCAACTGATTATTGGCGGGGTGCTGCTTAGTATTGTTTCTGGTGTGCAAGCACTTTTGACACCAGAACCCTATACCAATGTGATGAATGAATTTAGTTGGGATAATACTGTCGGTATTATTTGGATTCTTTTGCTCAATACCGTGCTGGGTTACAGCATGTACGTGTGGTTATTACAGCGAATGTCGGTGGTCGATTTTACCTTTGGCAGTATCGCTAATCCCATCGCAGGTATCGCCTGTGGCGCAATATTATTAAGCGAGACTTACACAACACCGCAATACTTATTGATGGCAGGAATGATATTGGCCTCTATCGCACCGACATTACTTAATGCGCTACTGACAAAGTTACGTCACTCTGCATTGATAAAATAATTATACACGTTGAAATAAAAGGATAAGCAAAGGCTTATCCTTTTGTTTACTCAAATTCGACTTAAATCAACGGCACTTTATAAGGCATTGTACCTAAATAGTCTTTTTTACCAACATCGACACCGTTATGACGCAATATTGCGTAGGCCGTAGTGATGTGAAAATAGAAATTCGGGATCGCATGTTCAATGGCAAATTCATAGCCAGTGAGGTACTTACTTCCCCAACGCGGTTGCGACACGTGTACCTTTTCAGCATGACCAAAGTCCGCCTCACTAAACCCCTCAAGATAGTTCAGCACAGATGTAATGCGTTGGCGTAACTCCTCTAGTGTGGTTTCACTATCATCATGCGTTGGCACTGAATCCATATGCCCAGTTAAACGCGCCACCCCGATTTTGGCTGTGTCACAAACAATTTGCACCTGGCGAATAAGATTAAATTGATCGGGTGCTAAGCGAGAGTTCAACAACACTGCCATATCCACTCTTTTAAGCGCGGCAAAAGCTTCTGCTTTATCAAGAATATGGTTTAAATTATTCAGCATCTTGCTGAATTGCACGACAGTCAGATCGTATAGCATGACAAATCCCTCCATTGGGGGTGCAAGCTGTAACGCGTTAGCAATACCACATTAGATTGCAACCAAATCAAATACATTTTTAGCCTGTATTAACCACAATAATCCCAGTCATCATCCAACACAATAACCGATTCAAATAACTCATCAATACAGTTATTATATTACTGACAGAACAACATAATTAGGAGCAGTATCGCCATGGAAAGAGGCACATTAGTTCGTTGGAACGATGAAAAAGGCTTTGGGTTTATTAAACCTGAAACCAGTAATGATCAAGATGTGTTTATCCATATCTCTGCGTTAAAGCACATGGCCAGGAAGCCCAAGGTTGGCGATGAGATTGTATTCCATCGAGAAAACCAACCTGACGGAAAAATCAGAGCCATAAAAGCCAGCATTGAAGGCGTTGCTGTTATTGCTAACCGTCAACACTCATCAACCAATAACACCGCACGAATCACACATAGACCCAGCGAAAGATATCATAATCATCGCACCAGCAGCCCAATACTCGGCCGTTTACTCATGTTGATCATCTTGCTTGGTGTTGGGATTTTCGGCTATAAGCAATATGAAAAAATGACAGCAGTCCCTGTGTTAACCAATGCTGATATTGACCAAATGCAATGGCAACCTTCAGTGCCAAATCCAAGCGCTAAAAACCTGCAACCACAATTTAGATGTGAAACCGGTAAAATACACTGCAGCCAAATGCGCTCATATGCCGAAGCAACCTTTTATAACCGTAACTGTCCAGGTACCAAAATGGATGGTGATCATGACGGCATCCCATGCGAACAGCAGTTCAATAAATAATTATTATATAATGAACTCATAGAAGGCAGATTCAGATTTAACAGCCGCTTGCTCTAAACTCTTGGTATAAGTTGTTCTATTCTTGATCTAAGGCTTTAGGTTCTCACTAGCCTTTACCTATTTTACACTGGTGGCTATCGCTGTTTTGTTACTTGCTTACGATACTGGCTTGGAGTCATCTGTTTGCAGCGTTTAAAGCTGTGGCTAAAATTAGCCCCATTGCTGTAACCAAGCCTTTCAGCGATTTCATCCAGATGCATTGGCGTTAATAATAATGCCTCAGCAATGCCGACGCGCACATCGTCTCGCACCTGGCGCCAACTGGTTTGTTCCTGCTTAAGTTGTCGATGCAAAGTGCGAGTAGTTCGGGCTAAATGGGCGGCAATGTCTTCCATTGATGCTGTTAAACCTAAATGCACTAGGGTGTCTTTTACCAATTTGGCGACGGGTTTCCAGTTTTGTTTTTGCTGTAATAATTGGCTGCATTGCGCTTCACACAGTCTGGCTGTGGCTTCATTAGCTTTGGTTAATGGCAAATCGAGCAGAGGCGCTAAATGAGCAAAGCCATTGTAATTAGCATTAAATCGAATATTAACCCCAAGGGTTTGCTCAATATCCGCTATTGATAAATTCGCGGGTGGGGATGCAGTAAACTGCAGTGTTATCGGTAAATCTTTATGTTCAAAAACCTCGCGCTGGATTATCGCCGCGCCAACCATGTCTCTTACCAACACCAGTTCACCCAACTCGCCCGGCACGTCACATGAAAACGTGAGCGCCGTATCATCATTAAGCTGGTTTAAGGAGATTTGCGAAAACACATAGGTTAAATCTAAATAACGTAAGCCCAATTCAATGGCTTTTCTGGCGGTGCTGCTGGCTAAAAGAGCGTAACCCATAATGCCATAACTGGTTAAATGGTATCGACTGCCTAAGGCTACGCCAACGGTAAAGGCTGACGATGTGTGCTGCATCAGGTTATTTAACACCTGTAATTCTTGCGTATCTTCAACCAGTTGGTCGTGATCGTTTAATTGCGCACCCGTCAGCCCTGAGCCCTTAAGTAACAGGCTCTCTTCAATACCCTGCTCAATACCGTAGGCCACAATAATTTGCACACTGGTAATGCTGCGAAATGTCATACGTTACGATCACGATGTCTTAAAATCACAAATATACGTCCATTTAAACCGTAGATCAATTAAGTGCAATTTCCTATGCTGGATAAACAGAAACAATTTATTAACCCTGTTTGCATGCACATATAGAGAGATAAGCATGCAGAATAATAATAAAAATCGTGATAATGACAATAATTGAGGCCCTATGACTCAAACAAAACGCAACCCGTCGGTGGTGATTATTGGCGCAGGTATGACAGGCATTTTAATGACCATTAAACTGCGCCAAGCAGGCATTACCGACATTGTTGTCCTAGAGAAAAAAGAGTCTGTTGGCGGTACCTGGCGAGAAAACACCTACCCAGGTGCGGCTTGCGATGTACCCGCGCACATGTATACCTACTCGTTTGAGCCTAACCCAAACTGGAGCCGTTTTTTTGCCCGCGGGCCAGAGATAAAACAATACTTTGAGCACGTGGTCAATAAATACGATGTCGCGCGTGATATACGCTTTAATGAAGCGGTAACCGATGCCCACTATACCGATGGAAAATGGACTGTTAAAACAAACAAAGGACAAACTTATATTGCTGATTTTATAGTGTGTGCCACTGGCATTTTACACCATCCGCAATTTCCCAATATTGCTGGACTAGGCGATTTTAAAGGCGCTAAATTTCATACCGCGCAATGGGATCATAGTGTCGAGATAACAGCCAATACGCGTGTAGGGGTCATTGGTACGGGCTCTACTGCGGCGCAAGCAATACCAGAACTCATTAAAACAGGTGCTCAGGTTTCGGTTTTTCAGCGCACACCACAATGGCTTATGCACCTGCCAGACTTTACCTTTTCAAAAACCAGCAGAAAGTTAATGACGCGTTTTCCCATCATCACTAAATTTCACCGCAATACAGGCAAGTTCTTTCTAGAACACTTTTTTACCAAAGCCGTGACAGGCCAGTTTATTCAAAAGCATCTGTTGAGCTTTTTATGTAAGGCCAATCTGCGATTAAGCATTAAAGACAAAGCCTTACGAGAAAAGCTTCGCCCTCATTATCAAGTCGGCTGCAAACGGGTCATTATCAACAGCACATTTTATAAAGGCATTCAAAAACCCAACGCACATCTGATCACCGAAGGCATTGAGCGCATTACCGAAACGGGCATTATCACTAAAGATGGCAACCACCACGAACTGGACGTGTTAGTGTTATCGACCGGATTTAATGCATTTAACTTTATGCGCCCAATGAATTTAGTCGGCCGCAATAATGTACATATCGATAAAGCCTGGGCGCATAAAATTAAAGCCTACCGCTCAATGCTGCTTAGCGATTATCCAAACTTCTTTTTAATGCTTGGCCCCAATACTCCCATTGGCAACTTTTCGGTTATCGCCATGAGTGAAGTACAAACAGATTACGTGATCAAATTAATTGATAAATGGCGAGATCGTGAATTTGATGAGTTTGAAGCCAAACAACAAGCCATTGACGACTTTACGGCTTATGTCAAAGAGGGCTTAAAAGGTACCAGCTGGGTTGGGGGATGCCAAAGTTGGTATTTAGATGCCGATGGCGACCCAATTTTATGGCCATACACCTGGCAGCGTTGGGTTGATGAAATGAAAGATCCACAGATGGAACATATCAATACCACCACGTTTTAATTAACTTGCGTAAGGCTACCGAGTGAATGAATAACAACACCATATTTATTAGCGGCGCGGCTTCAGGTATTGGTCTAGCCACCGCTCGACACTTTTATAAAAAGGGCTATTGGGTTGCCATGGCCGACATCAATATGGTGCAACTAACACAAGCCACCGAAATATGGGATAGAACGCGGATACGCTTGTTTCAACTTGATGTCTGTGATGTTTCACAAGTACAACGCGCTATGGCTAAATTTTGTGCTGAGCATAATGATTGCTTGGCGATCTTACTCAATAACGCTGGCATCCTAGAAATTGGCCCGTTTGAAGCTGTTTCGATTGAGCAACATCAGCGCACCCTTAATATTAATGTTAACGGGGTGATGAACTTATGCCATGCGGCCTGGCCCTATTTAAAAAACCATGGCAACAGCACTGTGATTAATATGTCATCGGCCAGCAGTGATTACGGCGTACCAGAGCTGGCAAGTTATTCCGCCAGTAAGTTTGCTGTAAAAGCCCTGACCGAAGCGTTAGAACTAGAGTGGAAAAAGCACGGTATTAGCGTATGCGACGTCATGCCTCCTTTTGTGGCAACCAATATGCTTACATCACAACAAAACAGCGCCAAAGTGCTGCATCGCCTTGGGGTGAATATCACCGCTCAAGATGTAGTCGCAGTCATCGACAAACAAGTTAGGCGCCCAAAAACACATCGAACCGTCAGCGTGTTTTATGGGATATTACACAGATTAAGTAACGTATCTCCGGCGTTTATTAATCGTTTAGTGATGAAATGGTTAAGCCGATAACCCCTGTTAAGCGGATACAATACACATCAAAAAGGCGATAAAAATGAACAACAATAAGCCTCAGTCGTCACCTGACAACGCAACATTACATACCGCTAAGCTCGAATCGTCGCAGTTAAGCGCCGCTAAAATGTTGTCATTACTGCCTTTATATAAATTACCCGTTGCCTTGTTTAGGGTTATCTATGCAGCAATGGATAAGTTGGTTGGGCTGAATAAAATTGCCATGGATAAAGTGACAGATTTAGCGATTCCAATTAGCACAGGTCTTGGCGACACAAATACCATTAACTTGCGGATCTTCCACCCCAACAGCAACATTCCTAAAAAAACCTTAGTGTATTTTCATGGTGGCGGTTGCGTGATTGGTAGCATTAACACCCATGATCGTTTTTGCCGTTTTTTGGCTAAGCACGGCAACATGAATATCATCTCGGTGGGCTATCGTTTAGCTCCTGAGCATAAATTCCCTAGCGCGATTTGTGATGCTATCGAAGCCTGGAACTACATTAACAACAACCATCAACAGCTCAACATCAATCCGGATCATATCGGTGTTGGCGGCGACAGTGCTGGGGCGTATTTTGCCTGCATTATTGGCTTGCCGTCATTACACACAACGCTGCCTGTGCAAATCAATGCAAAGCCTAATTTTCAGTTTTTAATTTATCCTATGGTCGATTTACAAGGGCTCACCGAGTCGTACCGTTGTTTCAATAAGCAGTTATTGCTGACACGCGATTTAATGGATTTTTTTAGAGGCCACTATGTCAATTCACTCGACGAAATCACCCTCCCCTTAGTCAGCCCACTTCAGGCTGACGATATCAGCGGCTCGCCTAGCACTTACTTATTAACTCTTAGGTTTGATCCCTTAAGAGATGATGGCATTGCCTATGCTAATCGCTTAAAAGATGCCGGCGTTAACACCCACCATGAGCACTATGACGATTGTATGCACGGGTTTATCTCCATTACCACACTCAGCAAACGTGCCAAACAGGCTTGCCACAGTATTGCTGCGGCATTGAAACGCTTTAATGATTAAATGGCAGATATGAAATAGTGTGCACGTTTATCCCTGCATTCTAATGAGTGAGTTGAGCAACTTATGCTAAAATACGCCCTCAGCTTGATGAATGTGCAACTCATTTATTTGACTGAACGAATTACCCCGAACAGTCATAAAAATGAGGATACAACATGAGTAAGCTTAATGCCGAAGAGCGCAAAGCGCGCGATAACCAACGTTTTTCACAACGTGTCGATGAACGCAGAGTAAAAGGCGAAGATGTGGTCGGCTACGCTCTTGCTAACGAGAAAGCGTTTAAATTTTTGACCAAAACAGAAAAGCACAGCTTTAAAGAACGACAAGCCACGCTTGCAGAAGAAGCAAAACTGAAAAAGCAGCAACAATTTGAGCTTAAAACACAACAAGAACTAGAAAAGGCTGAAGCCGAGTTTACTGATACCGAGCATTAAACGAAGTGTAGACACCAGCCATTAGTCACCATAATGGCTGGCGTGATTTAAGTTAGTAGACAATCTATATAGCAAAAGTCCAACTCATTCATGTGTGCAGACAAATGGCTAAAAGATCATTTGCACAACAGCCCAAGCGACCACTCAAGCCTTAACCTTAAACTTCCCGTTTTGTACACACAAACAGGGCATTGCCTGAAGCTAAATCCCACGGGATGATTCTGTCGTAATCGTGTTCAAATATTTGCACATCAAAATACGGGCTTAACAATGCTTGCAGCTCAGTAAAGCTTGTGGCGACCATGGTATGAGAGTCTTGCCATAGTTGTGTCGCATCAAGCTGGGTTTTGGCAATGCTCAAATTGAGTGCCTGCATCTCACCTGCACCGCTGTAATGCCAACCCGACTCAAACACAAACTGACTACCTTCAAAATTAGCACTGTGACGCACCAAAGCATTATTATTAATCTGATGTTTATCAACCGAATTAAAACAAAATAAACCACCAGGGTTTAATGCCTTATGCACACTCGCAATGCAGGCTTTAAGCGCCTCGACACCTTGAGAATAATGAATGGAATACAAAAAACAGGTAATTAAATCGAGCTTCTCTTCAACATAAAACTCAGTCATATTTTGCAAACTAAACTGCGCTTCAGGGCAACGACGCATGGCAATATCGAGCATCGGCTGATTAATATCAAGGCCACTGCTTTGAAAGCCTAAATCAATAAAATGCCTAACATGTGGTCCTGTGCCACACGCTAAATCTAAATGTTGTTTACCCTCGTTGCCCAAAATCTGATGCAAGCGTGCCACGCTATTGCTTTGCTGTTGGTAGTTAATATCACAACACATTAAATCGTAATAACCGGACAAATCGGTATAAAGGGCATTGGTAGACATAAAAAGGGATCGGCGACACAGGCAAATTTAAGGTGGCGCATCATATATCAAATCATGCTTTTGAGAAATCACTAAAATCAGCTTTCCATCATCTCATCGCGAACAAAGTAAACTTGAAGATAACACTAGAAAATCTATCCCGATCACACATTTGTAATACAATATTACTGTAGTATTCTATTAAATTATTTAGCCATATCTTGAGGGACAATTTAATGAAGAAAATCTACCTGAGTTTGTTAACCGTCAGCATGATTGCCGGCCCGGCAGTCGCGTCAATTGAACTTGATACAGCCAAACAATTCAATCTTGCCCCAACGAATGCGCCGGCACAAAACTTTGATCTATCAAAATGGAAGATAACCTTACCGGAACTCTCCACCGAGAAAGCAGGCAAGGCATTAGAAATTGATAAACAACAACTCAGCGACACCCAAACGCCTTACTCTCATCCGCAATGGTTTTATACCGACAGCAAAACTGGCGCCCTCGTCTTTGTTGCACCCAATGAAGCCCCAACAACACCAAACAGTAAAAATACCCGTAGCGAACTACGCGCGATGCTGGCCGAAAAATACGATGAGCCTAAAAACAATTTTGTCGTGGCGTCGCATCCCAGTGCCAGTGAATACGGCGCTATTGGCGGGCAATTAAAAGCAACCTTATCTGTAGATCACGTCAGCACCAGTGGTAATGACAAAAAAAATGGCGCATATGCTGTGGTCATTGGTCAAATACATGGCTCAGATAACGAACCACTTAAAATTGTTTATCGTAAATTGCCAGAGCATGAATATGGCTCTTTAGCTTGGAGCTACGAGTTAAACCCGGAGCCAAAATTACAAGATGCTGTCGACAGTAATGGCAAAAAACTTCGTCAAGATATTCGTCACAATGTGTTCGGTAAATACAACTTGCGTAAAGGGGCTAGCGATCCAAAAAATGGCATTAAATTAGGCGAAATATTCGCTTATGAAGTGAATGTTGAAGGCGACAATATGACGCTGACATTCACCAAAAATCCAAACAGCGACAAACCAATAGTAAAGACCTTCGACGTCAACCTAGCCCAAGGGAATTACCAAGATCACAAAGTCGATCTCGGTTATAAAAATGATTGGATGTATTACAAAGCAGGCGTTTATAACCAATGTAATACCAACAAAAGCAGTTCAGATTGCCAATGGCGCGGCATGCAAGCTGGCGATTACACCCAAGCGAGCTTTTATCAACTTGAGTTAAAGCAATAATTATCAGGTTGTTGCTACTGAGTGATTTTTAAGACAATTTTTGAAGCCGAGTTACACTTTTTAACTGAAAGTCGTAAATAGGTCTTAAAGTCTAGCGCCACATACAATTTAACCATTCAGATAACAAACAAGCTCCAATGCGATGAGGATTGGAGCGTTTAAAAAATGCTTAAACAATGAAAACCACTACTTTACTTAGATAAAGAGTTTACTCTTCCAGCCCTTCTGGTTAAGTTATATACATGAATTGAATTAGGGGAAAAATGGACTCTCCTTGATTGAATCAAATACACCTTCAATATGGCACATCGCTAATTGGATAAATTGAGTCCATATTATTTGTTATAAGCATATGAAAATAAAGTACTTAATGACTCTACTGCTGCTAGTTTCCGCTTGCGCTTCAAATACTTCCAACCACAAAGAATTAGGCACTTGCTCTAATTTAAAAGGTACCGAAAATGACTGTTCAAAGACACTGAATAAGCTATCAACTGCTAATCAAGATGGCGCTATATTGATCGGTTTCATTTTACGAAAAATGAATAACAAAGATAAACTCACTAAATATCTGGACCGTATTATATCGATTAATTTGAAAAATATAGAAAGTGGCAGAAGTTATGTAATTAATTTCAATGGTAAAAACTTTGGATTAAAATCTGTAGAACCAGGAGTTTATTGTTTAGATAAAGTAACAACTTATGTGAACTTATCAATTAATCTTTGTGATATGAATGCCACGATTCCAGTCAATCCTGGTGAGATTAAAAATGCAGGTTATTGGCTTGCTGGAATAAATTATGATACGGATGAAGTCAAATTAAAAGTATTTGATAGAAACACAAAACATATAAATTTGTATGAAAATGCTACGCCATATTATGCTGATTTCTTTGCTGAAAAATTAAAAATAAGTCCATATTCTTCAACTTTAGATTCAATTGAAGGGTATTGGTACACCGCAGAAGAAACCATAAACACTTATTTATTTGATGAAAATGGAAGTTATTACAAAGCTAATGACTTGTATAATCAAGGTAATTTAAACCTAGGAGGGAATTGGTCTTGGGTAGATGGCGTTGGTAACGCTAAGTTAAAAAATAAGTATGGCTCTTTTAAAATGATTAAAAAAAACGAACAGTTACTTGCAATTTTTGAAAACATAAATGGACTTGGGGTTCGTTGGATCGCTTATAGGAACCCAATTAGATTATGGGATCTGGAAAATAATGATGAATCATCGGTTGTTGAATATGACCGAAGTACTTTAGACAGAATTGCAGCACAAACTAAGAAAAGTATCTTTATCGAAATAGAGTACAACTCATCTGAGCCGACACACATATCTAGAATTGGCAAAGTAGTCTTTATGAGACCTCATGAGCAGCAAGTCGTAAAATCAAATATAACTTTAGAACAAGAAAATGAAATATTGAAGACATTCCACAAATGGCGCTTTGCAACGGAAGCCAAAAATCAAAAATTAACGATATGTATGATAACAGATGCATACCCAGCTGAGTGTTCGTCGTCTGATAACCAATCTATTATTTTTAAGCTAGGCAAAAAATACCCAATACATGGAATGGGATTCAAATAAAATGACCTAAATAAGATGCTTTACCACGATGTTTACTCTCTTAAACGAGTGGTAAAGCTACAGAGTTATCGCTAATGTAGGCCTTTACGTCAACTCCACATTGGTAGTAATCACCCCCAAGCTCCTACCGCACCAAACGCATCAGTTCATTAGCATCTAACACCGCGGGCTTTCTTGTAATGAGTACACCTTTAGAATCAAACAGAAAAACTTCAGTCGATCCGGCATTATGCTTAGCAATAAATGCCTCGCCCTCTGGCGTTGCCGTTCTGGCAAGTAAAAAGAACACATTATCACCAAGATGATCGCGCGCTTCATTCATTTGTTCAGTTTGGGTGATACTCGACACAAGGTTAGGATCGTAGACAAACACAACAGCAGGTTTACCTGTACCTATCTGCCCAAGCTCTGACGTAAAGCCCTTGGGCATCTGCGTTACGAGTAGGCCAAACAGCAACGCTATGGCAGCAATGATACCGAGGGCAATCCAGGGTATTTTTCGCTTCGTGTTTGAATTCGCTTTATCCATAATGATAAATCCCTCTTTTTGCTGATGAAATATAACTAATCATTTTAGTGTAATGGGTCAACCTGAGAACTAGATTAAAATAGCTAAGATACATAAACAGCAAATCATGAATGATTAATCACACATTACAGATCTGTTATACCACAAATAAGATACGCAACATAAACGTGTACTTAGCTAAATTTTTACTCATTAGGTATTAGTATGAAGGGTTCCATAGTCAACACAACACTCAGGTTCAGAACGTTGAAAACACACTGACTCATTACCACTAAATCTTAGATAAAACATCACCAAGCTTGCCATAATATGTCAGCACAGTTAAAGTTCACTATCACATTGTTTTACAGTAAATGGCTCGATTGATTTTTAGCGTATTTATTTGAAGGGTTACTATTTTTATGGAACAAATTTTTGAAAAATTGATGTATGCATCCCGCTGGATCATGGCGCCTATTTATTTGGGATTAAGCTTAGTCTTACTAGCCTTAGGCATAAAGTTCTTCCAAGAGATCTTTCACATCATTCCGATTATTTTTACCATTGCAGAAGTCGATTTAGTGCTCATTACCCTGTCACTCATCGACATCACCTTAGTGGGTGGCCTGCTGATTATGGTGATGTTTTCAGGTTATGAAAACTTCGTGTCACAGCTTGATGTCGGTGAAAACAGTGACAAACTCAGCTGGCTAGGCAAGATGGATGCCGGTTCACTCAAAAACAAAGTGGCCGCATCGATTGTCGCCATTTCATCAATTCATTTGCTCAAAGTCTTTATGAATGCCGAAAACATCGAAAACGACAAAATCATGTGGTATTTGCTCATCCACATCACCTTTGTGTTATCGGCCTTCGCCATGGGATATTTGGATAAGATTACGCGTAAGTAACCTGAGATCGGGATAATAAACGCCTTTCAAACAGTCCTTTGCCCTGTTAACTGCGTTGAATCGACTTGCAATAGGCTAGCTATTGACGCGTCAATTCGCCTTGTTAGCAGAACAAATGACAAGCTTGAAAGTGAGAAAGGGTAACATGTTGATTTTAAATAGCATAAGTTCATCCCTTATCCCGAACTCAGGTTAAGTAACCAGTCATACCCAAATAAAAAGCCCTGATAGCATTCAGTATCGGGGCTTTTTATTGACTATCGATTAGTACCAAACTTTAGGTTCAGCATTATGATTCTGGGCTGCATCAATACTAATACCCAATCCATTAAGAATTTTGAACACTGTCGAGATATAAACATCATTGCCTTTCTCAACACGGATTAAGACCTTTTTAGTCACGCCACACAGCATCGCCGCCACATCTTGAGTCAGTGCCGCGTTGTTTCTGGTTTCTTTAATGAGTAAGCCTAAAGATTGTTGATTAAGTGCTTGATTGAGTGAAAGTGCCATAACATTAGCTCAAAGTGTACTTTGCTACACCTTATAGTGGTTTGCTCTTTTGCTTTAGATAAAGCCTAACATGGTACACATTTTCAATATCTACGCCGTTAAATGAACCAAAAGTGTAAATGGTTACATTATCAAATTGATTAAAGCAGATTTTATTGCTGTGAATATCAAAATAAAAATGGGCAGAATGTTAATTCTGCCCCATTATTTTTAGCTGTTATTCAACATAACAAAGCCGTTGATGGTTTACATATTATCCTTTGGTAAAAGGTACTGGTCGCGGTGTGTTGTTATTTGATGGTGGCAGCACTGGCAATACAATTTGTGGTTGCTCACCCGTTAATGTTTTCAAAAACTCAACCATTTGGCTTATCTCTTCTGAACTCATTTTTTGACCTAATTGTATATCTGCCATAGTATTTACGGCTTCCTCTAAACCCCATACGCTACCATCATGAAAGTAGGGGTAAGTTAATTCGATATTACGTAATGTTGGTACTTTAAATACAAATTTATCCGCTTCTTTACCAGTAACGCCTTTACGACCTTCTGCGGGATTATTAGTATGAAATGGCTTCACTAATCCCATTTTCATATACATAGTTCCCCCCACGGCAGGACCATTATGACAACTGACACAACCTTTACTTTTAAATAATTGGTAACCAGCCAGAGCCTCAGCGCTGATCGCTTTTTGATCGCCTTCCAAATACTTATCAAATGGACTATTTGGCGTGACTAAGGTTTTTTCAAACACGGCTATCGCATCAGTAATTCTATCGATATTAATGTCGTTAGAACCATAAACCCCCTTAAAACGAGCAATATAGGCAGGCATTGATCGGATAGTATCGACAGCAAGTTCGTGGGTATAACCCATCTCTTTTGGATTATTAATCGGACCACCAGCTTGCTCTTTTAAGTCTGCAGCTCTGCCATCCCAAAATTGCGCTAGCATGTAATCTGCGTTTAATACCGTAGGCGAGTTAATTGGCCCTTCTTGCCAGTTATGCCCAACAGAGGTTGGTAGTGCATCGACACCTCCTAACGATAAATTATGACAAGAGTTACACGAAATATGACCCGACATTGATAACCTAGGCTCAAAAAATAACATTTTACCTAATTCAACTTTTTCGGGATTAGTTATGACAGCAGGTTTGATCACCTCTATCGGTTCACTGGCATATGAGGTTGAAATTGAGAACATGGATGCAATCATTAACGCAATTGAAGTTAACTTCGTCATAGCTAATAGCCTTATAAAGTGAGTGGTTTAATTTCCGCCATCATATATGTGCTTTTTGCCGAGTAATAATAATTAAAACCGATTGGGTCTATCTTATAACTAGATGCAATAATTGAGACTTAAGTCACTGATTATTTTAATAAATGGGCAATCATAGATTAATGTGAGCCAGATTCACTTTTAGGTTGAATTTTGCACTTTTAAGTTGATATAGATCACAGTAAAATCTTGCTACAAACATCAAAAAAACTGCTTTTTAGGCAACATGGGACCAACTCCCATAAAAACGTTCGTACCAATGTTTCGATGCTACCAACTCATCTCTCAAAGTGTAATGGTCAAGTGTTTTGGAGGTCGAAAATTCCTAAAGTGACAACGTTATCTGGTATCTACTCATGTATATCAGCTTTGTATTATCGGACTTGGTGATGAGGGATAACTAGATGAGGTTATTCAGCAGCAATAGAAGATGTTAATTTCTCTGTCGGTATAGATGAATAATGAGGAAGAAAGTTTGATCTGACCCTACTTGTTACTACTTGTTTATCCCTGTAATAATTACCGCATGTCACCTTTATCTCGTGATGTGGCAAGAGGGAAGCTAAATGCATTAAGCGTAGGGGCTGATATCGTTAGAAAACAGCTATCTTCAACTAACTAGACAAACACAGAGCACTCTCACTGCACTCAGATAAAACCTATTAGCGACGCAGCACCGCTATCCAGCGGCCAAGGTTGAGCAAGCTGGCCAGCGAGCCAGCCACGTAGGTCAACGCCGCAGCCTTAAGAATCTTCTCCGCATGTTTTAGGTCACCATCATGCAGATACTTGCCCTCTTTTAGTATGGGCAGCGCCTTACCATAACTGGCGTCAAACTCCACCGGCAAGGTCACCAGATGCACAATAGTGCTTAACCCCATCGACAGTAGGCCGATCAAAATGGTCAACGCGCCAGCCTGCGGTATACGGGTGAGCATCAAGACCACAGGCGCCGCTAACATCATCACGCCAGCAATACGCTCACCGACCATTGCGGCTCTAGCGAGCTTCTGTCGCGTCATAAACATAGTCTCGCCGCGAGAATCCTGTAGAGCATGCCCTACTTCGTGGGCTGCTACAGTTACAGCAGTCAGGGAGTGACCGGAATAGTTATCCGACGTTAGACGAACTGCCTTAGCGGCGGGATCATAATGATCTCCGTCGAGAGTCTCTTCAATCTTGACGTCATTCAGGCCAAAACGATCCAAAAGATGACGAGCAAGTTCACCACCGCTACCTTGTTGACAGTAGCGATCAGCAGGCTGCCGAAATTTGTTCATGATGTGCTTGACCCACAAACCAGGCAAGAATACGCAGCCCGCAATGACAATAATTAGAATGATCCATAGCATGAAACCAGTATGCCATAAACGTTGGTATAACTCTCACAACATTTAAAGCCAACAAAAAGCCCCGATACCGTTAGGTATCGGGGCTTTTTATTCTTTTACAAGAAGTTTGGTTTAGCTTTTAGGCTAGAGACCAACTGAGCATTTACGCAGGATAAATGGGCGTAGAGCAAGGCTTTTTGTAGCGACGTGTAGTGTTTTTCTACACGAGCTGCAAAGTAACGCAGCTATAACCCATTTAGACCAGCTAGATTACATGCCCATGCCGCCCATACCGCCCATTCCACCCATTCCGCCCATATCTGGCGCAGACTCTTGTGGAATTTCAGCAACCATTGCTTCTGTGGTGATCATTAGGCCTGCAATTGACGCTGCAAACTGTAGTGCGCTACGAGTTACTTTAGTTGGGTCTAAGATACCCATTTCTAACATGTCACCGTAGGTGTCGTTACCCGCGTTGTATCCGTAGTTACCTTCACCATTTTTAACGGTGTTGGCAACCACTGATGCTTCTTGACCAGCGTTAGTTGCGATTTGACGTAAAGGCGCTTCCATCGCACGTAGGGCAATCACCACACCGTGTTTTTGGTCTTCGTTAATCACTTCAACGTCTTTAATTTTGCTTGCTACGCGAACAAGGGCTACACCACCACCGGCTACCACACCTTCTTCAACCGCTGCGCGAGTTGCGTGTAATGCATCTTCTACGCGGGCTTTTTTCTCTTTCATTTCAACTTCAGTTGCTGCGCCAACTTTGATGACTGCAACACCGCCAGCTAGTTTAGCCATACGCTCTTGTAGCTTTTCTTTGTCGTAGTCAGATGTTGACTCTTCAACTTGTTGCTTGATTTGAGAAACGCGAGCTGAAATCTGAGTTTGGTCGCCGTTACCGTCGATAATAGTCGTGTTATCTTTAGTGATGATAACGCGCTTAGCGGTACCTAAGTCTTCTAGGGTTGCTTTTTCAAGCTCTAGACCGATTTCTTCAGCGATAACTGTACCGCCAGTTAAGATGGCTACGTCTTGTAACATGGCTTTACGACGATCGCCAAAACCAGGTGCTTTAACCGCAGCGACTTTAACGATGCCACGCATGTTGTTGACTACCAGCGTTGCTAATGCTTCACCTTCAACGTCTTCAGCAACGATAAGTAATGGCTTACCTGTTTTCGCTAGACCTTCAAGGATTGGCAATAATTCACGGATGTTAGAGACTTTTTTGTCGACTAACAAAATGAATGGGCTGTCTAGTTCAACGCTGCCAGTTTCTGGCTTGTTGATGAAGTATGGTGATAAATAACCACGGTCAAACTGCATACCTTCAACAACGTCTAATTCGTTTTCAAGCGCTTGGCCTTCTTCAACGGTGATAACGCCTTCTTTACCTACTCTTTCCATTGCAGTTGCAATGATTTCGCCGATTGACTCGTCAGAGTTAGCAGAAATAGTACCGACTTGAGCGATAGCTTTAGTGTCAGCACAGTCTTGAGATAGTGCTTTAAGCTCAGCGACTGCTGCGATAACGGCTTTGTCGATACCGCGCTTAAGATCCATTGGGTTCATGCCAGCAGCAACTGCTTTTAGGCCTTCAACAACAATTGCTTGTGCTAATACTGTTGCAGTAGTGGTACCGTCACCGGCTGCATCGTTGGCTTTAGAAGCAACTTCTTTCACCATTTGTGCACCCATGTTTTCGAACTTATCTTCTAGTTCGATTTCTTTGGCTACAGATACACCATCTTTAGTGATAAGCGGAGCACCGAAGCTCTTGTCTAATACTACGTTACGACCTTTAGGGCCTAATGTCACTTTAACTGCGTTGGCTAAAATGTTAACGCCTGCAAGCATTTTTACGCGTGCGTCATTACCAAATTGGACTTCTTTAGCTGCCATTTTTGAGGTTCCTTTAAATTTAATGATTAATTGGAAATCGAATTGATGTGTGAGGCTTAGCCTACTACTGCCATCAGGTCAGCTTCTGACAGGATCAATACTTCTTCACCGTCAATTTTTTCTTTTTTAACGCCATAACCTTCGTTGAAGATCACAACGTCACCCACTTTAACGTCAAGTGGTTTAACTGTGCCGTTTTCTAAAATACGACCATTGCCGATAGCAAGAATTTCGCCGCGTGTTGATTTTTCGGCAGCACTGCCAGTCAGCACGATGCCGCCCGCTGAAGTTGACTCTACTTCTAAACGTTTAACGATAACGCGGTCATGTAATGGACGAATATTCATCTATGAACTCTCCTAATGATTTGATGCCCAAAAAACGAGGCTATTGACTAACAAAAAAGGGATTTTCCCTTCGATGCATGTGATATGGGGGTAGTTGATCACAGATCCAAGGGGAATTAAAAAAAAAACTACACTTTTTTTATGTCTGTTTTATTAAAACTTTACTAATACTGATAGAATTCGCCTCCTTTAACGCATTCAACCACCTGAGAATAGATGAAAGACAGACACGGGTTGCTCAGCGGGCCAATTGGTCGTGTGCTGCTTAATATGACTTTGCCAAACCTGATTGGAATCATGACCATTCTGGGTGGCAGCCTAGTAGATGTATTTTTTATCAGTAAGTTGGGTACCGAAGCGTTAGCTGCTGTCAGTTTTACCTTTCCGGTTACGTTGGTAATTTCAAGTATTGGCATTGGTTTGGGCGTTGGCGTATCAACTAATCTTGGGCGATTGATTGGCAGTGGCCATGCGCCCGAATCCAAGGTGTTTTTGTTTGACGCACTGTGTATGACATTGCTGATTACTTGGGGCTTATCCATACTCGGCTGTGTGTTTATTGAACCCATTTTTAGTTTACTTGGTGCTAACGAAGCCAGCCTGCCATTAATTAATGATTATATGTGGTACTGGTACTTAGGTGCACCAGCGTTGGTATTACTCATGGTGGGTAACCAAGGATTGCGTGCCACTGGCGATACCCGTTCACCAGCTAAAATAATGATGCTCGCCGCGGTGGTTAATTTAATTCTCGACCCGCTGCTTATCTTCGGTTTAGGGCCATTTCCACGTTTAGAAATTCAAGGCGCAGCTATTGCCACCACACTCTCATGGGTTGTAGCGATGTCATTAGCCGGGTATTTGATCATTATTAAACGTAAATTAGTTGAATTTGCCAGCGTTGACATTGGTCGCTTAATCTTACATTGGAAAGCTTTGGCGCATATTGCACGCCCTGCCGCATTAATGAATGTCATCAACCCAATTGCTAATGGGGTGATTATGGCCATGCTAGCACGCGTTGATCATACTGGAGTCGCTGCATTTGGTGCAGGCACACGGTTAGAGTCGGTGTTATTGATTGTGGTGATGGCGCTATCATCAAGCTTGATGCCGTTTATTGCGCAAAACCTAGGGGCAAACCAACCCGAGCGAGCTAAAAAAGCGTTATTAATGTCTTTGCAGTTTGTGTTTGTATTTCAAACTTTGTTATTTGTTCCGTTGTATTTTAATGCCACGGCTATTGCTAATTTATTTACCAGTGACCCATTAGTGATTGATTGGTTAAGCTTTTATGTGATGGTGTTGCCCGCAGCTTATGGCCCTTTAGGCATTGTGATTATTTTTGCGACCAGCTTAAATGCCTACCACAGACCATTGAGTTCTTTAGTGATAAATCTGTGCAGATTAATGTTGTTAATGCTGCCATTTGCTGCATTAGGTGCATATGTTGGTGGTGTTAAAGGGATTTTATTAGCCCTACCCATCACCAATACGTTAATGGGTATTGCATGTTATTACCTCGCCACAAAAATTAGCGAACCAAGCGACATTAAGCACGCGGTACCCTACAGTGAAAAACCAACAAACACCTCAGAGCAGCATAACCACCGCTCTCGCAGCGCCGCCTCTATTAACCCCCCGGCAAATAACATCATTGATTGATGACACGTTGTTAAAGCACAGGTAATTGATACCCTAGATTAATTTCGATTAATCTGATGCCAAACATTGCCTATCTGTACGATGAATGGGTTATTATCATTTAACATTTTAAGCTTAAATCATCAGTCATCTACAATGAAAAAGTCCATTTACGCTGCGTTAATGTCAGCCATTATTTGCCCTGGAAGCGGCCAACTTTGGCTCGGTAAAAAGTGGCTGGGATGGGGATTTATTAGCGTCAGCTTGGTGTGCATTGCATTACTAATGAACCATATTATTAGCCGTGCACAAGTGATCGCCGAACAGATTTTGGCTGGCAATGTTGCTAACGATTTAAGCTCCATTTACACCGAAGTCTCTAAAGTCTCGCAGGATTCACAATCGGCAGAATTATCGCTACTCACATGGCTTTTTATTGCCAATTGGGCGCTCAGTATTGCCACTGCATTTTGGCTTGGTGCCAAACAAGATAAGCAATTAGAAACAAAAACAGCCGACTAAATCAGGTTTAGCCGGCTGTTTTTATTGTGATAAGGGTTATTTTTTGTCGTCTTTAGGGTCTAGTGGCTCAACGTCAATAATGTCATCGTCACTTTTGTTTTGCTCTATATGATGGCTGCGAGGTTGCTCGTCTTTACGTTCAAAATCACCATCGAAAGTATTGCCATTTTGATCAAATGGGTTTTGCCCACCAAAAGGTCCCGATTGACCAAATGGGCTTTGCCCTGGGCCAAAACCGCCTTTAAAGCCACCGTTTGTCACCACACGAAGTTGCATACGTTTATACAAAAACTTCGCAATGGGTGCACGGGTAAAAGGAGTAAGTAAAATTAAGCCTATAAAGTCGGTAACAAACCCAGGTATGAGTAACAATACACCTGCAGCGGCTAGCATCATACCTTCAACAATTTCTTGCCCTGGCGCTTCACCTCTTGCCAACTTTTGCTGAACGGTCATTAACGTGCTTAAGCCCTGGCTACGCACTAACGACACCCCAACAACGGCAGTAAATAACACCAAGCCGACCGTGGTCCAAGAACCAATAGAGCTGGCCACTTCAATCAGTACGTTGAGCTCCACAACCGGGACAAGTACAAATATTAACAATAGAATAAAAAACATATTGGCCTCTAATCGTCGCTTTTTGTTACAGTTAGCGACGTGTAATTAATAACGTAGCGACGTATAAATAATAAAGTGGCACCCTAAAAAATACTGCCGATGAAACTTAAATGGGGGTTATCGGGTCTGTTTTCAAGACAGGTCACGAATATCAGCTCAGTTTAGTGAAAATTCAGCTAAATAAGCGTAATGTGATGACGCTTTTAGTATAACGCCTTTAACTTAAGTAAACTTTAAGATTATATATGTATAAACCCAAGCAACTCGTGATTTTAACCACTTGCCCTGATGCAAAAACGGCAAAAATAATTGCCGATGCGCTCGTTGAGAATCAACTGGCTGCTTGTGTGCAAATAGGCCAAACCGTTGAGTCGGTTTACCGCTGGGAAAATGCGATATGCCAGTCACAAGAAGTCCCTTTGCAAATAAAATGCATGGCCGCTCAGTTTGATGCCATTGAACAACTTGTGCTCAAATTGCATCCTTATGAAGTACCTGAATTCATTGCCATTCCGATTATCGGTGGTTTTGGCCCTTATCTACAATGGATAGAAGACAACTCACAATCATGAAAAAAATCGTCGCTTTATGCCTTACATCATTGTTATTGATGTCATCAATTTTACTGGCACCAACCGCGCACAGTGCGAGTTCTTCGAGTAATACATTTAGCTTTTTAAGCAGTGAGCCTAAACTCATGCCGGTTAACGAGGCATTTGCGTTTGATTATGAACAACAAGGTAATCAACTCAACATTAGCTTTGTGATTGCTGACGGTTATTATTTGTATCGCGATAAGTTGCAGTTTTCTGCCGACGGCGCTGTAATTGGCGATATCACCTTACCTCGTGGCAAAAACCATAACGATGAATATTTTGGCGACCAAGAAGTCTATTACTCGTTTGTAGAGATCCCCGTGGGGTTAAAACAAGCTGATGCGGATGCACTATTTCAAGTCACGTTTATGGGCTGCGCTGAGGGCACATTATGCTATCCGCCAACCAAAAATGACGTCAAATTAGCCGCTGTTGAAGCTAACGACGGTAAGGTTACGGCTAAAAAAGTCATTGGCGCTAATGATGATGAGCAAACTGCAACCCAGGATTCTGCACCGATAACCCAGCAAGATAACTTAAGCCAAATGCTGCAAAACGACAGCCTTATATGGACCTTAGTGATTTTCTTTGGTTTAGGGATTGGCTTAGCGTTAACGCCTTGTGTGTTCCCTATGTACCCTATTTTGTCGGGCATTATTGTTGGCCAAGGGCAAAAACTGTCTACTGCTAAAGCATTCACTTTATCAATGGCGTACGTACAAGGTATGGCCATTACCTATTCATTATTAGGGTTGGTTGTGGCCTCTGCCGGGCTTAAGTTTCAAGCGGCATTACAACACCCTGCTATTTTGATTTTCTTGGCGGTCATGTTTGTGCTGTTAAGCTTGTCGATGTTTGGCATGTACGACTTAAAGCTGCCATCAAAATGGCAAGAAAAAATGAACGACATGTCGAACAACCAAAAAGGTGGCAACCTGATTGGCGTGTTCTTAATGGGCGTTATCTCTGGTTTAGTTGCGTCACCTTGCACTACAGCACCGCTATCTGGCGCATTGATTTATGTGGCGCAGTCTGGTGACTTAATTCAAGGCTTTCTAGCCCTGTATGTATTAAGTATGGGAATGGGTGTTCCATTACTGATTATAGGTACTTCTGGTGGTAAAATTCTGCCTCGTGCAGGTGCTTGGATGGATGTAATTAAAACCGTGTTTGGTTTCTTACTCATTTCGGTGTCAATTGTAATGGTCGGCCGCATTTGGCCTGGCCTAGTGTCTGATTTATTATGGTCGGTTTGGGGTATTGCGTTAACAGGTTACTTAATGCACCAAAATAAGCTCAGCCAATTTAACTGGAAACAAACCACTCGTGGCGTATTGTTATTACTGACATTATTAGCAAGCTTTTCATATGGTTTTCAGGCACTGATGACGGCTTTTGGTCACGATACACCAAACATAAGCCAAACAAACATTGAAGGCAAAATGACCACCGATGCCAATCATTTCACTCGTATTAAGTCACTTGCTGACTTAGAAGTTGAACTCGATAAAGCCAGTATTAGCGGTAAAACCGTGATGCTCGACTTATACGCCGATTGGTGCGTTGCATGTAAAGAGTTTGAAGCGATTACCTTTAAAGACAAAGAAGTCGCTAAGCGTTTGGATCAAATGGTTTTACTGCAAGCCGACGTCACCGCCAGCGATGACATTGATATTGAGCTACTTGAACATTATGGGGTACTGGGATTACCAACACTCTTAATGTTTAATCAAGATGGCGAACAACGTGAAGACTTACGCGTAACCGGTTTTATGGGACCAAAAGACTTTGCAGCTCATTTAGACTTGTTATTGAAATAACGTAAAATATTTTCTATTTAAATCAGCATCTTTATCTACTAAAGGTGCTTTTTTTATGTTTGCTGATATTAAAGTCATCGAAAGTTAAACTTTTTCTTATACAATGTGGTTTTGTATCCCTTTTCAAGGAGTTTTATGGAACCCGCTATTCTTATCGTCACCTTATTGTGCGGCATGTTGGTGAGTCGAGTCGGCTTACCGCCACTCATTGGTTATCTTGTCGCGGGATTCGTATTATTCACTTTCGGCATTGAAGACTCTAGCTTACCCATTTTGCAACAACTGGCCGATTTAGGGGTCACACTGCTGCTGTTTTCTATTGGCCTTAAACTCGATATTAAAAGCTTATTTAAAGCCGAAGTCTGGGCAGGGTCGAGTTTACATTTAATCGGTTCAATTATCTTTTTTGTCCCTGTACTCAAGCTCCTTGGCTTTTTAGGCATAGAACAACTCGATGGCTTTAGCATTAATCAGCTGATGTTAGTGTCGTTCGCCCTGAGTTTTTCGAGCACGGTATTTGCGGTAAAAGTGCTTGAAGATAGCGGTGATATGCAGTCGCTTTACGGCCGTGTCGCTATTGGTATCTTAATTATGCAAGATATCTTTGCGGTCATCTTTTTAACTATCTCTAAAGGTAATATCCCGTCGGTTTGGGCCTTTGGCCTGTTGTTGTTGCCAGTCCTTCGCCCGTTAATTTACAAAATATTTGACCGTGTCGGCCACGGTGAAATGTTGGTGCTATTTGGCCTAGTGATGGCGCTGGTTGTCGGCGCATGGTTATTTGAAACCGTTGGCTTAAAACCTGATTTAGGCGCACTAATTATCGGTATTTTATTAGCGGGACATGCAAAATCATCTGAGCTGGCTAAATCGATTTATTACTTTAAAGAATTATTTTTAGTCGCGTTTTTCTTAACGATTGGCCTTAATGGGTTACCGACACTCGCTGATATTGGTTTGGCAGCCATTTTAGTGGCGTTAGTGCCGATAAAAATCGTCATGTTCGTTTACTTATTAACTCGCTTTAAATTGCGCTCACGGACATCATTATTGGCCTCGTTTAACCTAGGTAACTACAGCGAATTTGGCCTCATTGTGGCAGCTGTTGCGGCGTATAAAGGTTGGTTACCGCCAGAATGGTTAATCATTATTGCCGTCGCATTGAGTATTAGCTTTTTATTTGCTGCGCCACTGAACAACAGTGTGAGCAAAATATATCAGCGCTATCAATCAAAACTCACCAAGCTTGAGCGTCACCCGCTTCACCCTGAAGACAGACAGATTAGAATTGGTAACCCTCGCTTTTTAATTTTGGGGATGGGTCGTATTGGTTCTGGTGCTTACGATGAGTTACGCGCTAAATACACAGGTGAAATTTTAGGGATTGAACACAAACAAGAGCTGGTTGATTTTCATCGTGCCAATGACAGAAATGTTGTTCAAGGTGACGCTAGCGATACCGATTTTTGGGAAAAACTGGAACGCGCACCGAACCTTGAATTAGTGCTATTAGCCATGCCAAATCATGTGGGTAATTTGTTTGCGGTGCAACAGCTCCACAAATTGAATTATGAAGGGAAAATCAGCGCAATTGTACAATATGCTGAAGATGCTGAGTCATTAAGGGAGTCTGGCGTACATACCGTTTACAACTTGTACGAAGCTGCGGGTGCAGGTTTTGTTGACCATGTAATCAATGAGTTGCTTGAGTCTCCGCCTGAATTAGTGCCAGCGTTTACAACCGTTAATACGGCTGAAACTGATGATGAAAATGACGCTGAAACACACCACGTTAAATGACCATCATAAATTGACTAACCTGAGCGCTATTAACAAAACGCCGACACATTAATGTAGGCGTTTTGTTTTCGACACAGTATTTTCAATTCTAGTTCAGATAAGAAAATCTCAGTTACAGACACCGTAAAGTCATGCTATAACTCAACAATGTTAGTTTGTCTTTTCTTGTCACTCTTTAGTTGGATTTTTTGAAGTATGTCTAACCCTGCTCAACGCGCGACTAAATTATTTGTTCAAACATTCGGCACCAAGCCTGATGAGTTATATCAAGCGCCAGGCCGAGTGAATATTATGGGTGAACATACCGATTATAACGAAGGTTTAGCCCTCCCAGCGGCAATTAATTTCCATACCGTTATTGCTGTAAAACATCGCGAAGATAGTTTATTTCGTGCGGTAACGACTGCCTTTCCAGGGCAAATTAAACAATGGCATTTTGGTGAAGAAGGCTCTGTTGCTGCCGGCGATGACTGGAGCCACTATTTAAAATGTGTCACCGCAGCTATGCATCAGTCTGGCTTGCAAGCAAAAGGACTCGATTTGGCCATCGTGGGCGATGTACCATTAGGTGCGGGGTTATCGTCATCGGCAGCGTTAGAAGTTGCCTTTGGTACCGCGATTAGTTACGCCAGCCAGTTACATTTATCACCATTAGCTATTGCACAACTTGCCCAACGCGGTGAAAGCCAATTTATGTGTTTAGATTGCGGCATGATGGACCAAATGATCAGTGCGATGGCAGAGCCAGACCATGCCTTATTAATTGACTGCTTAGAACTTGAAAGCGAACCAGTGTTGCTGCCTGAAGAGCTGAGCATGATTATTATTGATACCAAACAAGACCGGAATGCGTTTACTCAACAATTTGAACAACGTAAAAAACAAGCTAATCACATCACTCAATTGCTTGGACTTGATTCGTTGCGTGACCTGTCTTTAAGCCAATTAAATCAAAGTAAAACACTATTAGATGATGAACAATTCCGCCGAGCACGTCATATCATTAGTGAAAATCAACGCACCAGTAATGCCGCTCGCGCATTACAACAAAACAATATTGCACGTTTTAGCCAGTTAATGGCTCAATCGCAAGCGTCTATGCGGGATGATTTTGACATTATTAGTCCAGAAATAGACACCCTAGTCACCATGATTTCAACCTTGATAGGTGAACAAGGTGGCGTACGTATGAGTGATGGCTGTGTCCTTGCATTAGTGAGCCATGACTTAAGCGATGATGTGATTAATTTAGTTGAAAATCAATTCTTTGCTAAAACAGGCATTGAAGCAACAATTCACTTATGTTCAGCCAGTGGCGGTGCAGGACGCATCCGCTAGAAATAACAATTAGAGAGGCGTAAATGGTACGTTTTAGTGTGCTGGAACCTTGGCAAGATCCTCGTGGTGGCGAGATTGAGCGGGTTAGGATAGATAATGGCATCATCGCACTTGAAGTATTAAGTCTAGGCGGCATCATTCGATCATTATGGACACCCGATCGCAATGGTGAACGTAAAAATATTGTTTTAGGTTGCGATAGCGCTGAAGACTATTTAACCCAACAAGTGCATTTAGGTGCCATTGCAGGCCGGTACAGTAACCGTATTGCTAATGGAAAAATGACATATAAAGGGCAAGACTACTCGCTAAGCGTTAATCAAGCAACTAACTGTCTACACGGTGGTACAGAGGGCTTTAACCGCAAGTTATGGCAATTAGGCACCCTAAGTGATGGTGTGCGTTTAACCCTTAAAAGTCCTGATGGCGACATGGGGTTTCCAGGCAATTGCACTGTGCAATTAGATTATCGCTTAGCCGGTAATAATCTGTACATTGAAATGCTCGCTAGCACCGACAAAACCTGCCCAATAAGCTTAACTCAACACAGCTACTTTAACCTAGACGGTAACCGCAGCAACACCAATGCAGAGCATACCTTGCAAGTGGATGCGACCCGTTACCTCACCATGAATGATGTGGGTGTACCGATCGCAATAGCACCCACTCAAGGCAGCGACCTTGATATGGCGACAGCCACACCAATGTCGGTACAAACACAGCGCGCCGCATTAGCCGCGACTCAAGGCTTTGATCACTGCTATGTGCTTGATAACCCAGGGGCAGACTTACAACGCTTTGGCTGTTTATCCAGCCCCAATAGCGGCCGCAACATGACGGTTTACACCAATCAACCTGGTGTACAGGTCTACGGGGCTAACTTTTTACAAGGCACCATAGCGAAAAAGCAGCAGGTGCTCGTTGACCATCAAGCAGTGTGTATTGAACCGCAAATGCTGCCAGACTCGCCTAATCAACCTAACCTGCCTGGCGCAAGTGAGGTATGGGTAACACCAGACAAGGTGTACCATCACATGACTCGCTATCAGTTCGATGTTGAATAACTTGCGCCCCAAACCCACATTTAACGCCGAAGATATCGGCCAAATCGCTGTCGGCGCTTTTGCCTTGTCGGTGCCAATTGCATTTTCTGAAGAAGCGTGGCGCTTATCTGCAAGTCTACCGACACTCAATTTGGTTCTAGTGGTATTGCTATCGTTGGCATTTATTACTTTATTTGCCTATCAGAGCGTGTTTCAGGGCAACATTGTTAATCGTAGAGAGGCGTTTTTATTGCGCGTGGTGGTGGCGTATTTATTAACGTTATTGGTGGTAGGCATCGTGTTATTGGCATTAAATAAGCTGCCGTTGCTAACCGACCCCATTTTAGCGTTAAAGCGCATTATTTTAATTGCGATGCCTGCATCTATGGGCGCAATTATTGTGGATAGTTTCGATAAAGAATAATCAAGCAACGACATTTAGCACAAAAACAAACGGCATAAAGAATCGTCATTCTTTATGCCGTTTTGATAACACGATAAATCACGGTAAAACAAACTATTATTATCAATGACAATAGTTTGCTTACACGGTTAATCGTCTAGGTTATCACCCATTTCGTCGTAATTATCGTCATCGTCGTCATCAGAATCATCAAAATCTGGTATATCATCATCTGAATCAGCAACCTCATCAGGCTCAGCCACTGGCTTGGCTTTGCGAGGTGGTGCCGTATCTGGCACTTTTGACAAATCTATCCGTGATTGGTGCTTTAACATAAACTCAGCACGAGCAGCTTTCCAAGCATCCCCAAACTCAGCCATAGCGGCTTTTGTTTGTTCGTCATCTAATTCATGTAAATTAACTTTAACGATGTCTTCTACAAATTCAACAATGGTGTTTCGCACAGTGTGGAACATGTAGACGCGCCCAGGTGACGCTTGTGGTAATTGGCCATCATAAAAGACAATAGTATTGCCTTTCGATGTTCTTAACTCGCCAACCCAAAGTTTTTTTGCTGTGTTATACATATATGCTAACGCCCTTAAATCAACACATATTCTAAAAATGATGCAGTGTACTGGACAATAAAACACCCAATCTGCACCACGATTATCTGTTCTGTATTTACGTGGGTATTTAAACAGAATATTTCTGAGAATCAATGCCTAAAACGATGAATTTTTCGCGTAATCGCATAAAAACTGCAGTCTTAGAAAAATTTCTTCACATCAAGACCAGTACCCTTAGTAAAAAAATGGCTATTGAACTGCTATATAGACCAAGTTAATCACCTTGGTAACTGATCTTTAATAAATGGACAATAGCCTAAATAAAACAGCCTTCAAGTTTTTTATCTAAAAAATTTTATCGGTATCACTGTGTTATTGGATCATCTTTACTGAGCGCCTAAATCCAACACTATTTTGCCTTTATGTTTGCCAGACTCCATTAACTGGTGCGCTTGTACCACCTGCGAGAAAGGAAACACGCTGTCGATTGGAATGTTCATTTTGCCTGAGTTTAACAACGGCCAAACGTACTCTGCTAAGCCTTGGGCTATTTGTGCTTTATTGGCGACACTTTGTGGGCGCAGTGTTGAACCTGTCCACACCACGCGTTTTGCCATGATACGGAAAATATCGATAGTTGCTTGCGCACCACGCTGCATTGCCACTGACACCATGCGTCCATCGGTAGCTATCGCTTTTAGGTTTTCATTAATAAAGTCGCCACCGGCGATATCCATAATCACATTAACGCCCACACCCTGGGTAGCAGCTAAAATGGGTTCAACAAACTGCTCCTCGTTATAGTTAATCGCCACACTGGCACCTTGCTCAATACAATATTGGCATTTTTCAGCACTACCAGAAGTGGCAAACACTGTTGCACCTAGGCGACTGGCCATTTGAATCGCGGTCGTGCCGATGCCACCAGAGCCACCATGAATTAACACGCTCTCTCCCGCTTTAAGCCCAGCGCGAATAAACAAGTTACCCCATACCGTAAAAAAGGTTTCAGGTAACCCTGCGGCTTGTACATAACTATAACCCGTCGGGATAGGCAAACAGTGGGCTGCGTAAGTGTTAACTAACTCGGCATAGCCGCCACCAGGGACTAACGCACACACCTTGTCACCCACTTGCCACTGTGTCACGTCGTCGGCTACAGCAACAATTTCACCGGCAACTTCTAAGCCGATAATTTGGCTTGCCCCTGCTGGCGGCGGATAAGCGCCGACACGCTGTTTAATATCCGGGCCATTCACACCCGCGGCATACACTTTAATAGTCACTTGGCCAGGTGATGGTAAATCAAGGATTGACTGCGCCATAGTCATCACTGTCGGCTCGCCGGATTGCTCAACAGTCACATGGGTAAATTGTCTGTTATGTGTTGCCATAAAATATTGTCTCGAATAAGTGTTACTAAAATGTAAATAGGCATAAATAGGCTGTAATTTGGTCAATATCTTTGTTTACAAAATAAGCACATTTTTAAACAAAACGAACAATAAACGTCTTTAAACGCCCAAATAGCTTGCCTATATTAGCTGAACCTTTACTATACCCGACCGCTTAAACCATGGAGCAAAATACGTGAAAAAATACCTATCACTTATGCTGTTGTTAGCCAGTATTCACGCCCATGCAACACCGGTCCGGATTGCATCAGATATTTGGTGCCCCTATATTTGCGAAAATCAAAAAGGCTATATTGTAGAATTAACACAACGCGCTTTTGAAATCCAAAACCAAAAAGTTGAGTTTATAACTATTCCGTATAAACGTGCTTTAGTTGAGCTACAAAGAAACAATATTGACGCCGTATTAGCGTTAACCCCAAGCGCCATTGCCGCCAATAAATTAGTGAGTGCGGATGTCGTTTTTGGTTATAACAGTAATGACTTTTACACCTTAGTCGACAGCCAAGAGTCGTTTAACTATGTATCAGATCTTAATTTCACCCAGCAGGCAGCTGTTGTAGCAGGTTACGATTATGGTATAGAGCTTGATGCTTGGCTAAACGCACACCCAAACAGTTATTTTGCCTCAGGAAGTGACCCTTTAGCGATGAATATTATTCGTCTTGTAAAAGGCCGTTATTCGGTGATCATCGACAATAAAAATGTCATTGAGTACACCGCGAGTCAATTAAACTTAAGTCAACAATTACGTTATGCAGGTACGATAGGCAAACCAGTACCCTTATATGTAGGATTTAGTCAGCAAAATCAGGCAAATGCCGTTATGTTAGCTAACGGCATTAAACTGCTTAAAGACAATGGCGAATATCAAAGTATTATGAACAAATACAGATTATTACCTGAAGTTGGTTATGACAAGGCACGCTATAAACGTCTTCACAAGTTCCTTCCTGCGCTTAATTGATGTCATTTCTCCTGTATTCATCTCCAAATATCCATTGATAATATGCAAGATTTGGTAACATTATTTCACTTTATATTCATTCCATCTTGGTTAAACTCACACCCACAAAAACAATAAATTATCATTTGGGATGAATAACATCTGTTGACAGGTGTTAGAGGAATATTTATGCGCGTATGTTGCCAACTGCTATTATTGGCCTTTACCAGCTCTGCCATTTTTACGAGTTCAGCTTCAGAGATTGTTCAAAGCAAAGGTCATTTTGAAGATAAATTTCGGCAACTTGAAGAAAGCCTCCCAACCGCAAATGATTACCGCAATGCAGCAGGAGAGCCAGGAAAAGACTATTGGCAGCAGCAAGTTGACTATAAAATCAATGTCACACTAGATGAAAAAAAGCGCCGCATTGAAGGTAAGCAAGTCATTACTTACCACAACAATTCTCCGTATACCCTAAAATATTTATGGTTACAGCTAGAGCAAAACCGTTTCAAATCCGACTCTATCGCTGAACGTAGCAGTACCTTTAATGGCGTTGATGGTAGTGTGAGCGCGGCGAACACTTATGGCGACAGTGCATTTGCAAAAATCAGCCTGCAAGATCTGCGTCGCCAACACTTTTTAGCCGACAATAATCTAGGCTACCAGATTGCAGCGGTAACCGATGCAAACAAAAAACCACTAAAATACACCATCGTCGGCGCTCAAATGCGTATCGATTTACCCAAGTCGTTACCTCACAATCAATCCACTACACTCAATATAAATTACAGTTACAATATTTTAGAAGAAGATGCCGTTGGGGCTCGCTCGGGTTATGAACATTTTCCTGACGATGAGCGTGAAGGGGGTAATGATATCTTTTTATTAGCCCAATGGTTTCCTAGAGTCGCCAGCTATTCTGACTACGAAGCGTGGCACAACAAAGAATTTTTAGGCAGCGGTGAATTTACCCTAGAGTTTGGTAATTACGATGTCAGTATGACCGTACCGAGCGACCATATCGTCACCGCAACCGGCGTATTGCAAAACAGCAAAAGCGTACTTTCAGCTGCACAACGTGAACGCTTAGAAAAGGCTAAAACGGCGAAAAAACCGGTGTTTATTGTGTCGGCAGATGAAGCCCTTGCCAATGAATCAAGTGTGGTAAGTGGCACTAAAACATGGCACTTTAAAGCTGACAATGTTCGCGATTTTGCATGGGCATCATCGCGTAAGTTTATATGGGACGCACAAGGTTACCAGCAAAAAGACAGCAACAATCCCCACGTAATGGCAATGTCGTTTTACCCAAAAGAAGGTGGTGAGCTATGGCAGCGATATTCAACCGCCTCAGTGATCCATACCCTAAAAGTCTATTCACGTTTTACCTTCGACTACCCATACCCTGCAGCCATTAGTGTCAATGGTCCTGTTGGCGGCATGGAATACCCAATGATAAGCTTTAATGGCCCGCGCACCATTTGGCACGACGATGAAAGCCGCACCTATACCTTGTCTGAAAAACAATTTTTGATCGGCGTGGTTATCCACGAAGTCGGCCATAATTACTTCCCGATGATCGTAAACTCAGATGAGCGCCAATGGACCTGGATGGATGAAGGCATAAACAGCTTTTTAGACGGCATAGCCACACGCGAATGGGACCCTAATTTACCCTGGGGACGTGAGCCAAGTGATGTGACTGAATACATGAAGTCAAACGTACAAGTGCCCATTATGACCCAGTCAGACAGTGTGTTGCAGCTAGGACCAAATGCTTATATTAAACCAGCAGTAGCATTAAATATTTTGCGTGAAGTGGTATTAGGCCGTGAGTTATTTGACTTTGCTTTTCAAGAGTACAGTCACCGTTGGATGAACAAACGCCCAACACCGAGCGACTTTTTCCGCACCATGGAAGAAGCCTCTGGGGTTGATTTAGATTGGTTTTTCCGTGGTTGGTTTTACACTACTGACCATGTGGATATTTCACTTGATCGCATTTATAAACTGCGCCTAGATACCAACAATCCAGACATCGATTTTGATCGCCGTCGTCAAGACTATCAAGCCAAGCCCATGCCTTATTCTGTTGAGCGAAATCAACAAAGCGGCCAAAAAACCTGGGTTGAACTGAACTCCGACAACCTTGATTATCACGACCAACATGATCAATTTAGCGTCACGAATAAAGAGCGAAATAAATACAACAAAAAACACGCAGAACTCGACCCATGGGAGCAACAAGTGCTTGCTCGAGCGCTAAAAGAAGATAAAAACTACTACGTGTTTAACTTTGCGAATCTTGGTGGTCTGGTGATGCCGATCCTGCTCGAATTGACCTTCGAGAATGGCAACACTGAATCTTTAGTATTACCGGCTGAAATTTGGCGTCGTTCGCCATCGCAGGTCAGTAAGCTAATTGTGACCGATAAAGACAATATCTTGGTCTCTGCCGTAGTTGACCGCCGTGGTGAAACAGCCGACGTCGATATTGAAAACAACTATTATCCGCGTCAAATTATTCCATCACGTATTGAAGCTTTTAAAGAAGAAGAGCGTAAAGGCAACAAATACCGCGATATTATGCATGACAACAAAGAAGCGTTGAAAGAACCTGAAATTAAAGTGAAAAAGAAATGATGCGCCCATTAATCAGCTTAGTATTAATCAGTATTGTGAGTTTAAGCCTATTTGCAGGTAATGCCTTTGGCCACCAGCAAAAAGAAGCCTACACCAGTATTGTATTTAATCAGCGCAGCGGCATGCTGGAAATTCAACATCGTTTTTATTTACACGATGCAGAACATGCAGCCCAACAAGTGATCGATAAAAATACCGATTTGATCGGCGATCCGGTTGGACGTGAAGCTTTTGCCTATTACGCAATGTCGACATTTGCCATGCAAGATCAACAACAACAGCCGTTAACCTTAACCTATGTTGGAACCGAGCTAGAAGGTCAGTATTTGTGGGTGTATCAAGAAACCCCGATAACAGAAGATATGGACGGGTTTTACCTTAAAATGAACACACTACAAGAGTTATGGTCAGAACAAACAAACCACATTAATGTAGAACGTAATAAGCATGTCACTTCGGTACGGCTGCACATTGCTGACTCATGGCACTACATTGAAGTGGCGAAAGCGGATAAATAAACACTGCGTAACTTGCACAAAACAATAGCAACATATTGAAACGCCATACTGACCATATATACCCAATCAACCTGTATGGCGTTGTTATATTTAACTCTCTCTTACATCGCGAACGGTATCGTCACTAGCCGTTTCTTCACTGACAATGTCATCTAGCGCATCGGCTAACGTTGAATACGTTACGCACTGCACTCCATCGGGCTTAAAGCCGGCTTTTGCTAAGGTTTTCAGCGGCTGAAATTGAAAATCAGCCAACAATACTCGGGTGTTATCGTGCTTACATTTGGCAATGTATTTGTATAATGCCGCAACGCCGCCCGAGTCTAAAATAGACACCCCATCGAAATACAATACCACGCCGTCTTGCTCAGCACTTAAATGAACCAACTCACCAAATACGCCATCTGCGGCAGCAAAAAATAATGGCCCGTTAATTTTAAAGACTTTCCAGCGCGGCGGCAGTTCAACGTGTATGTGTTTTTTCTGCTCGCTAATGTCTTGCACTTTCGTCATGTCGGCTACTTGTTTCATAAATAGCAGCGAGGCTAAAATAATCCCAGCGCTGATCGCTATTACCATGTCGAATAAAATGGTTAATAACAAACACACCAGCAAGACGAGTACCTCACTGGCAGGAGCTTTCTTGATTAAATGAACAATTTTGGGCGCTTCGCTCATGTTCCACGCCACCATGATAAGCAGTGCCGACATGCCCGCCATGGGGATATACGCCAAAATACGACTTAAAGACAACAAAGACACCAATACCACCAGCGCGTGGATCATGGCAGCGACGGGACTCATCGCGCCAGACTTAAAGTTTGCCGCCGAGCGGGCAATGGCCGCAGTCGCGGTGATCCCGCCAAAAAATGGTGTAATAATATTGCCGATCCCCTGGCCCAGTAATTCACTATTGGCACTGTGCTTTTTACCTGACATACCGTCTAACACTACCGCGCACAATAACGACTCAATTGCGCCCAACATGGCAATGGCAAATGCCGCTGACAATAAATCACTGACTAATTGCCAGCTAAACACCAGTGGGACTTCTCCGGCTTGTGAGCGCAACCAGGGCCATTGAAAATCTGGGAGCATTGATGGGATCCCCGCACCAATTGAACCATCGGCTAGGGTAAAACTGAATGTTGAGCCAATCGTCGCCACATTAAACCCTTGCAGATTTAACATTAACGCCACGATGCTGCCCACCACCACCGCGGGTAAATGCGCAGGCACCGCTATCTTAAGCTTTGGCCATAAAACAAACACCACTAAGGTGCTTAAGCCCACCAATAACGTCGGCCCAGAAAACCCTAGTATCTCTTGAATTAAGGTGGCCACTTTACCCACAAAGCTTTCTGGCATGTCTGCAATATTCAATCCCAAAAAGTCTTTTACTTGCAGCACAGCAATAACAACGGCAATCCCGCCGGTAAAGCCTAACGTCACCGACTCCGGAATATATTGAATAAAGCGCCCTAAACGAAACAACGCCATGATGATTAGCATCACGCCAGATAGAATGCTGGCAAGCAGTAACCCAGACAAGCCATATTGGTGCACGATGGGATAGAGGATGACCACAAATGCGGCCGTTGGCCCTGATACGCTATAGCGCGAGCCACCCGTTAGCGGAATCACAAACCCAGCGATAATGGCTGTGTATAAGCCATATTGCGGCGCCACACCGATGGCAATAGCCAATGCCATTGCCAGAGGAATGGCAATAATACCAACGGTTAATCCTGCTAATAAATCTTTAGAAAATACGGCAATGCTGTAAGGATTGTCTTTTAAGGACTCTCGGAGCGCATGCCCGATACGAAGAGAAAATAAATGTGTGCGGTATTTCATTGAGGCGATCCCATAACCTAGGCGGTATAAAAGATACCCCTCATTATAGGCCGATTGCCCGCTAGTACAATCAAATTAAGTTACCACTAGATGATAATTTTATTATCATCACATTATAATGATAACTAGCATTATAATGTGATGATAACTAGCATTAATCAGTGACTACTCAGACTGGTCACATCATTAATGGAAATGGTGCAAGGCATCGCTATGGCTGCGCCCTATCAATTAGCAAGAAGCTGTTCTGCGAGATCAACACGTTTTTAACTCAAACAACATTCAACCAGCAAAGATCAACAGGCTCTAGTAAAGTCGATAGCCACCTTTCGCCCTCGATTCGTTTCAATGTTTTGATATGGCCAATCATATTGGGCAATTAAACGCGTAGTGAGCTCAAGCCCCAAACCAAAACCTAAATCGTCGCTGCTGCTGGTGTGAGCTTCAAACTGATTAATCACACTGACCGATGTTGCCGACTGCACAATGGTCACCGAGCCTTCTTGCGTATGCTGTAGCGCATTACGAATAAGGTTAGTCATAATAATACGACATAGGGTATTGGGTAATTGCTGTGAAGATTCATCTGTCGTGATGTTAAGTTCAATATTTTTACCATGGGTTAAATAATCTAAATCCTGCACAAGTTGACGGATAAGCGGGCCTAAGTGCACCTCATTCAGTGGTAAACTTTTTCCTTCGCGCCGCGTCAGCCATAATAAGGTTTCAGTTAAATCTGTCATGGTGATGCCCGCACGCTCAATACGGCTAACCACTTGTGCTTGTTTGTCTGCGCTAACCCCTTTGCTTATCATTTTTTGTAATAGCTCGGTATTGGTACGAACCACGGCAATAGGCGTGCGCAACTCATGGCTGGCGTAACTTAAAAACTGCTGCTCGCGAGCTAGGCTCTCTTGCACTGTGCTTAAGCTGGTTTTAATGATTGACGCTAACGTATTAAGCTCGCTGTAATGAAAATCTGGCGTTGGCAGCTCAAGTTGCTGAGTGGTGAGGCCTTTCGCCCAGTTTTTGAGTCGCTCTACTGGCTGCGTTACACGACGTATCACCAAAATGAGTACGACAGCAAAAGCAATAATACCCAGTATTGCAGTGAGAAAAATGATTAAAAAATACGGAGGGCCTTGTCGTTTAAACGCGCCGATTTTTTCGCGTTCAAATACGGTGGATACAAAGCGTGTTTCAGTACCGTATTGTACTTTCATGGTAAAATAGCCGACATCAGGCGGAGTAATGAGATTACCGCCCACAATGGTCTTATTTAACACATTAAATTCTGTGGGTGGCGTTAGCATGATTTGCCGCACGGTTTCAGGCAAGTCTTGCCAACGACTAGCAACAGTAAATGCATCAAACTGATATGGCTTGCCGTCTGATACATTTTGTTGCTGGCCTTGAGCGTACATGGCAATCCGCATCGATGAATCCATACCGGCAACAAAGTAGTGCAAACTCAGCGCTGACAAAATCAATATGGTACCAATACCGGTCACCAGCATAGCCAGTATCACATATAACCGAATGCTCGGGAGTATCTTCATGCCTTATCAGATTCCTTTATTGCAAAACCGTAGCCACTCACAGTGTGCAGTAGCTTGTTGTCATGGTCTGCATCAACTTGTTTGCGTAAATTAAAAATATGCACTTTTAAGCTGTTACTGTCGGGTTGCTCATCGCCCCATACCGTTTGCATTAACTTTTCCCGTGACACAGGATTGGGGCTGGCACGCAGTAATACGGTTAAAATTTTCAATGCGGTCGGCGACAGTTTTAATTCGACGTTATTACGAAAAGCCTGCTTTTGCTGTACATCAACGCTTAAGTCGGCCAGCGTAAGACGTTGCACCTGGCCACTGCGTCTACGGGCCAACACTTTGACCCTGACAATAAGCTCTTCCATAGCAAATGGCTTCACTAAATAGTCGTCTGTGCCATTGGCAAAACCGGTAAGCTTATCATCTAGGGTGTCACGCGCAGTGAGCATTAACACTGGCACATCAATGCCCTCTGCGCGAATAGATTCGCACACTTGCAGGCCATTCATTTTGGGTAAATTTAAATCCAAAATAATCGCGTCGTAATGGTTTTGCTGAATTAAATGCAGCCCAGCTAACCCATTAGCACTGTGATCGCACAAGATGTCTTCGAGTTCTAAATACTCGATTACCGCTGTGGCGAGATCGAGATCATCTTCAACCAGTAATAACTGTAATTTATCAGCTGTCATCGAACTGGCTCCTTGGTTTTATACTGGCGCTACCGCATCATGATTAGGGCGCAATTTATTCATGATATTGGCGATAAACTCTTTTGTTTCGCATTGAATCAACAGCAATGACGGTGTCAAAATCAAGGTGATCACTGTGGCAAACAAAATACCATACCCAAGAGCAGCCGCTGCAGGAATTAAAAACTGCGCCTGTAATGAGGTTTCGCCTAATAATGGTGCTAAGCCTGCAAACGTGGTCACCGATGTGAGCAGTACTGCACGTAAGCGTCCGGTACATGACTCAACAATGGCATCGTGTACAGACAAGCCTTCTTCTTTAAGCAATTCATTAAAACGCGACACCAATAATAGACTGTCGTTTACCACCACACCACTTAAAGCCAATATACCATTTAACGATAAAATACTGATGGTTAAGTCGTTCCACCAATGGCCTAAAATCGCCCCAACCACACCAAATGGAATCGCGGTCATAATGATCACCGGCTGCACATACGACTTAAGCGGAATGGCTAATAAGGCATAAATGGCAATCAACGCCAGCACAAACATCGACTCAATTGAGCTTGTGGTTTCGGCTTGCTGCTCAGCTTCACCGGCAAAATTAAAGCTCACGCCTGGGTATTGCACTTCAAGTTGCGGCACTAACGATTGTTGTAATTGGCTCACTAACTCATTAGAAGCAATCTTATCTTTATCTAACACCGCACTAATATACACCGCACGTTGACTGTCGATACGGGTGATACTTGATGGCTGATAGTCGTTAAAAATATCGGCTACATGGCTTAATGGCACTATGGTTCCGTCACTAGTACGAACATTAGCAAGTTTGACATCACCAATGGTTTGGCGGTCTTCATCTGGGTAACGTACGCGCACTTTTACTTCGTCTTTACCGCGTTGAAAACGCTGTACCACGCCGCCACCAAATGACTGCAGTATTTGCCCAGATAAGGTTTCAGTATCAAATCCGAGTGCGCGGCCTTGAGCGGTTAATTCAAAGCGGTATTGTGGTTCACCTAAATCCAGGTTGTTATCGATACCACTGACGCCGTCCATGGTTTCGATAGCCGCTTTTAACGCTTGCCCAGCAGCAAACACTGACTCAGTATCGCTGGCTTTTATCTCTACTTTAAAATTATCGAGCATTTCTTTTTTAGCTAACACTTTTAGCTTTTTAACCCCTTCCATTTGGCCAACCGCTTCGGTCCATTTTACGGTAAATTCTTTTAGGCCATAAGGCGCACCTGACGCTAACTCAACCATTACCTGGCCTGAGTCACTGCTGCTGGCAAGTACATGTAAACTCTTAATGTACGTGGCGGAGTCCTCATCGCTATACTGGGCTGAAAGCTGAGCATCTACTCGTTTAGCCGCGCTTTCTAAGCTGGTTAAGTTTTTATAGGTTTGACCAAAGCTGGCGTCATTTTGCATCGAAAAGTCAGCAACCGCTGTATCGCCAGTAATATCTGGGAAAAACGCCACCCTGACACTGCCAGTAATTGGCATGCCGGCCACCAAAATAAACATCGCAATAAACACCATCACCACGGCATAACGAAAACGCAATGCAAACTCAATTAATGGTTGGTAAATCACTCGACTAGACCACTTTAAACCGCTGTCGGCAGCATGCTGTATGTGGTTAAACCAAGATTTTTTAGCACGCTTCTTAGTATCAATATGGGCTAAATGTGACGGTAAAATAAACTTAGATTCCACCAGCGACAACATTAAACAAATCGCCACTACCGTACCAAACTGAGCATAAATCTGCCCTAAGCGCCCTTCTACATTGGCTAAAGCCACAAACGCCACCACGGTGGTGAGTACACCAAAAATAGTCGGCGTTGCCACCTTTAACGTGCCTTTAATGGTGTTATCAATCGTGTCGCCGTATTTTTGTCTGGTGCTATAGACACTCTCACCGACCACTACTGCGTCATCAACCACAATCCCCAACGCCATAATAAAGCCAAAGGTGGTCATTTCATTCAGGGTTAATCCGGCAAAATTGTTGGTCATGAAAAACAAGGTGCCAAAAAACACAAACGGCAAGCCTGCCGCTACCCAAAACGCCACACGAAGGTTTAAAAATAACGCCAAAATGATAAACACTAACGCAATACCGCTTAGGGCATTTTTAACCAACAGGCTTAAACGTTCGGTAATAAGTGTACTTTTGTCATACCATGAGGCAATACTGACATTCTCAGGTAAGACGTTCGAATTTTTCCATTTTTCAACCACTTGCTTTGCTTGATCGACAATATCAACGATGTCACCGTTTTCATCCATCACAATCTCAATCGCACTCGAACTGACATTGTTATAACGCGACAATACAAATGTGTCGTCAGCAAAATCATCTTTCACTGTGGCAATATCACCCAAGGTAATTAACGAACCTTGGCTGTTAGTAATGATGGGCAGAGCCATAAAGTCTTGTTGCTGATACGCCTGATCTGACACTTTTAAGCGCACAGTTTTATCGTCGTTGTACAAGCTGGTCGAAATTGACGTCGCAGATTCAGCGTTTACGGCATTAGCAACAGACTCTAAGGTTAACCCATAGGCTTGCAGCTTTGCTTCATCGACTTCAATTGAAATCATTGGCTCAGCTTTGGCTTTAATCTCAAGGTCGTGAATGGCATCCTGGCTTAATAAATCTGACTTTAATTGCTCTGCTAATGCCTGCAATGTGGTGCGGTCTGTATCACCATAAATCTCAATCCACAGCGCATGATCTTGCATGCGCATTTTATCGATAACCGGATTTTCAGCTTCGCTAGGAAAGTTATAAATGGCGTCGACATTGGTTTTAATGTCGGTGAGCAAGGTATCTAAATCATACGAGCTGGTTTTCTCAATAATCACACTACTGCCATTGGCATTAGAGGTTGAGGTAATACGTTTAATCCCTGGTACGGTTTCTAAGGCATCTTCAATTTTAATCGCGATGCCTTCTTCTGCTAATACAGGATCGCCACTGTCATAGGTGACAGACACGGTGACACGATCTGGCTCTAAGCTCGGAAAAGCCTCTTTTCGTAAGCTATTAAGCGAGAACAGACCTACAACAATAATACCAATTAACAGTAAGTTAGATGCTACTGAGTTTCTGGCAAACCAAGCTATTGCCCCTGTGTGAGTCGATTGAGGATTAGACATCACTATACCTCTTCCTTAGCCAACACTTTGGTGCCAACTTTAAAGTTACTTAATGGGCGTTTTACAACTTGCATTTGGGCTGGCATATCTTGCTTATTAGTCATTGGTGTCACATAAACAAAGCCGCCTTTTTCGAATGCAATATTAGCTGCAGACTTAGCTAATAGGCCATTCTCGTCCACAAACCAAATGTCACCTTGTTGTGAAATAGCCGACGAAGGTAATTGCCATAAGTTTGTTAGCGACCTGCCTTGAATCTTGGTTTTAACAAAGGTGCCTGGATACAAATCGGTTTGCTGTGCAAGTGGGTCATCAACCACCACGACTAATGAACGTTGACGGCTGGTTTCGGTTAAATGTTGCTCTACGCGCTCAATGTAGCCTTGCCATTGATATTGGCCATCGGTGCTTTGTAACGTGACATTCCAAGGCGTTTTGGCTAATTCAGCGTTATCAAATGCAGGTAAGTTTTTCCATTGCATTTCAGACAAAGGTACATTGATTTCAACTTCGGCCACACTGTACAAGATGCCAAGTTCTGTGCCGGTTTGCACATAGCTTCCTGGCTGAATATTGCGGCTAATAATCAATGCATCAAAGGGGGCAGTAATTTGGGTGTAAGCCAGATCTTGTTGGGCTTTTTTAAGTGCTTGCTTTGCATTGTCTAATGCGGCTTTAGCTTGAGCTAATTGTGGGGTACGCAATACAAGCGGTGATGCTGGCTCGCCAGACAAACCTGAACGCAACCACTCCGCTTTTGCTTGTTCGCCTTCGCGTTGCTCTTCTAATAAATCCAGTTCTGCCTGGGCAACATCGGTTTGCGCTTGGGTTAATGCTTGTTGATAACTGGTGTCATTGATTTGACCTAATACCGTGCCTTTTTTGATCACCTGGCCTGATTCAAATTGACGATTTAGCTCAATGACCTTTCCACTGACTTCTGCACTTAAGGTGAGCTCAAAGCGCGGTTTTGCTTCACCAAAACCAATCACTTCTGCTTGGTACTCTTGACCATTAACCGTAACAACCCCCACTTGAGGCAATAACGTTGCAGGCGCACTTTTTTCAAGTGGCTTGCCCGGAGCTTCAGCAGCGGGGGCTTTTTGATTAGGCGCAGGCGGTAATTTAGAGGCGGTATAACCTAATGCTGCAAAAATGCTGCCCACAGATAATACAGTAACAATGACGTTCATACGGTTAAGTTTCATGCGGATACCCCTAGACCTAATGCCAGGCCTAAATCAATGCGGTTAACAAGACGGTTATAAATGGTGGTGGCAAGCTGCGCTTCAATATCATAGGTTTGCTGCTGCACGGTAAGTAGGTCAAAAATATCAACCAAACCTTGGCGATACTTTTCTTCGTAACTGACAAAACTACGCTCAGCACTCATTTGTGCCTCGGTTAAATATTGTTGTTGTTTAGCCAGTGAATACTCTTGGCCAACGCTGTTTTCAACTTCGTTGACTGCGGTTAATAGGGTGTCTTGGTAAATCCAGTAACTTTGCTCAGTGGTTAAGCGCGCCAATTCGGCTTGCGACTTTAACAAACCACCTTGAAATAACGGCGCAGATAACTGCCCAAGCACACTCCATAGTGGCCCTGTGAGTAGCGCGTCACTTGGCGACTCTGCCATGTCGGTTAGGCTGGCAGATAAACTGATAGACGGTAACATCGCTTTATAAGCGGCATCGGTACGTAATGATTCGGCTTCGATATTATAAAATGCCATCTTAACGTCTGGTCGACGCCCAAGGTTTTGTTCACCCAGTACACTTATTGGATTGATAACAGCAGGAAATTTCGTGGCGATATTGGCGGCTAACTCTTCACCGGTCCATTGTCCGGTTAATAGGGTTAAGTCACGTTGACTTTGGGCAAGCTGCTCTTGGTAACTCGCCAGTGTGGCGCGAGTGCTCGCCGTACTGGTATTGGCGTTATCAAGGTCTTCTAAACTGCCTAAACCCACACGATAACGCGCCATAATCAGTGCCTGGTTGTTTTCAAGTACCGCTAAACGTTGTGTTTCAATCGCCACTAATTGCCGCTGTAAGCTAATGTCTAACCAACTGCGCATGACATTGGCCGCCACTAAATCTTTGGCACTTTGTAAACTGGCTTGTGAACTTGCAATATCTTTTAAGGCAGCATGACTGCTGTCGGCAATTTTTTGCCATAAATCTAATTCCCAGCTCACTGTGATGTCGGTGGTGTAGCTGTCGTCACTGTCTTCTGTTGCTGAGCCACTAAAGCCCGCATCAACCGAGGGCAAACGACTTGCAGAGGTAATACCATGCTGGGCATACGCCATATTTAACGCCACAACGCTTTGTTGCAAACTCGGATTATTTGCTAGTGCGCTAGTAATAAATTGCTGTAACTCTGGCACGTTAACGAGGTCGGTCAATGTCGCCACGGCAACGGGTGAAGTTGTAGCAGCATCCCTTTGCTTTGATTCTGCCAATAGCTGCGCCAATAAGCGCTGGCTAAGATCGGCCTCAGTTTGGCTCGCCTGGTCACTATAATTGGCATAATCGACACTGCTGCAGCCCAAAAGTGTCGACACCATCAGTGCGAGCATTGCGTTACGTAAAGCCAGTTTTACCATCATGATTTGCGCCTCAAAACCTGTGTATTACACCATAATGGCACTAGCATAACGAAAGGCAGGTTAAGGAGGGGTTAAGGTGGGTGATGGAAGATGAAATAGTAAAATGATTGAATATGTTTTAGATATAGATCCTTAAAAAATTCTATAGGTTGATTGAAGTCAATGACGGCCAAGCTGCGCTATCGAACATATGGCCGTCATTTGTATTAAGATGAGTAAACGGTTTAACGATTATCGGCAATAAAGTTAACGATAACTTCAGCTAATACTTCACCTTGGTCTTCTTGTAAGTAGTGACCAGCTTTAGCGATAATGGTATGTTTTTGCCCTTGAGCACCTGGAATGATTTGTTGCATCATTTTATCGCCACCAGCTGTGATCGGGTCTGAGTCACTAAAGGCGGTTAAAAATGGCTTATTCCATTGAGATAACATTTTCCAAGCTTCTCGGTTTTTATGAGTCGCTGGATCATCAGGTGTAATAGGCACCAGTAAAGGAAACTCTCGTGCACCAGCTTTGTATGATTCATCAGGAAATGGAGCATCATAAGCAGCAATAACGTCATCTGATAAATTAGAAACTGTTGCACCATTGATCATGTGTCCAGTAGGGAAGTTTTCAACTTCTTGCGAATAATTAAACCATTGCATAAATGCAGGATTTGTTTCTTCATCGCCTGTGGGCAACATGGTATTTGCCGCAACAATACGGCTATAACGTGGAACATCTTCTGTAGCCAAACGCAGCCCGATTAATCCTCCCCAATCTTGGCAAACAAGAGTCACGTTATTTAATTCGAGTTGTGCAACAAATGACTTCATCCAATCAACATGACGTTGATAAGTATAATCAGAACGTTTACTGGGTTTATCTGAACGCCCAAACCCAACGAGGTCTGGAACGATAACTCGATGTCCCGCAGCCACAAGAATCGGAATCATTTTACGATATAAAAAACTCCACGAAGGCTCTCCATGAAGTAACAATAACGGCTGAGCCTCTTTACTCCCTTCATCAAGATAATGCATACGTAATTGACCACCTTCATAGTCGTTAACGAAGAGGTAATTAGGTGTGAATTGGTAATCAGGTAAGTTAACGAAGTATTTATCATCCGTTCGTAAAAATTCCATAAGTCTCTACTCTCCCATTATAAAAAACGATTTTATGAGTCGAATAACATAATAACTATTATTACAACATCAAACCTTTAGCGGATATATTTTAAAAATAGACTAAAAACAAAAGTCACCTCATGTTTTTAACTATCCTTCTGCTTTCTATGTCTATAGCGCAGACTTGGTTATATATATTTTTAATAAGGCTTTTTAACTCATGGTGGCTTGGGTCATTATATTCTTGATTAACCCAAGCATTAGACAAGGTTAGGATTAACCTTTCGGCTTGATTTAAATTAACTCTCTGTGATGCTTTAACAAACAACAATTGACAACTGATGACTAAACACTTAAAAACCAATTCATTTTTTAATGGCTGTTCAAAATTTTTCTCTTCATTTTTTAACCATGTAGGTACACCATCACTGTACACTAGCGCAGCGATTAAATTCGTTACGGTGTTTATATCTGTGGCACCATTAAAGTGTTGCATAATATCTTCTGAATCACGTAAACGTAATGATAAACTATGCCCCAGTTCAGCTTTGTGCCATTGTTGAACGAATGCTTTTAAAAATGTCATCAATATTTACCTATCGATAAATTGCCATTTGTTTTGTTTGTAGCTCAAACACTATTTCGAGATGTAAAAAATATTCCCTGGTTAAAATAGAAAATGCTTTAAAATAATCCGTTTCAGCATGAGAGTAAGCTAACTCTAAGCAACGATATGCCCAAGGTAATAAATGTTGTTCCAATAGTTGTTTTATAATTGATTGGTAATATGCGTTTTGCGGTTCTTCTATTAATTTCTTTAACAAAAAAGACAATACCGCCAATATTAAGCCGATATGATCTACTGGCTCATTCGCTTTCATGTCGATATTAATATTGTGTGAAACGTAAAACTGCTTTAAATCCATGGTGCTCGCGTCATTGAGTAACTGAGACGAGCTTGTGTAAGCGGATCCCCAAGGTGCAGCTACAGGTGTGCCTGGTCCGTAAAACAACATGCCATAATCGAGTTTTAACTTGATTATGGCTTCTTCATCATCGCTCCATTGATCTAAAAATCGTTGTAAAAGCGCTAAAGCATTAGGACTAGTGTCGCTTGCCTTTTGGATGGGCCAGTTTTCAACTATGCCTTGTATCTTAAAGGTATTAACTAAATCTGACTCGGGATATACACTAAACACTGCATGCAATACATTGGCAATGGCTTGTAAATCTTGAAGCTTTTCAATGTTCATATCGTTCACATTTGCTTGTTAAATATCACAAAAGATAGGGTGTAATAACCTTTATTACACCCTCCACTTTTTATACCTCTCTGACGTTGAGGATTTTTCCAGCACTTGAGCCAACCGGTTGCGCTTTTCGTGAGGCTTTAACAATTAAATTAGGCGATGTAATCGATTCCGATGGTAATGGCGCAAAATGACCATCTCCATCGCCATATTTAGCGCGAAGGTTCTCCATTGTGTCGAAATCTAAAGCTCGTAAAGGACATGATTCAACACAAATTGGTTTTTTCCCTTCCGCAAGCCTATCGTAGCAACCATCACACTTAGTCATGACCTTACGCTCTATGTCGATTTGAGGTGCATCATATGGGCAAGCTCTTGAACAGCTCTCACACCCAATACACAACGACTCTTCAACTAAGACTAATCCATCTTCTGATCGCTTATGCATCGCACCTGTAGGACAAGCTTTAACACATACTGGTTCAGAACAATGGTTACAGCCTACAGAAGCATAATAAGCAAAAATGTCTTGTTCATAACTCTCATCTGCATTTTGGTCCCATGAACCACCGCCATATTCATACACTCGGCGCCATAACATACCAGGCATAGCAGATACGCCTTGAGTGGTTACATCGTCCTTACTGCGTGTTTTTCCAACCATGCGATCTTTACAAGCAACATGACATGTTTTGCAGCCAGTACATTTACTGCTATCGAAATAAAAACCTAATTGAGTTTCTTGTGTCATTTTAATTTACCCCTCTCAAGCCTTAACTACTTGAACACGATTAGTGTGTTGTGGATTTCCCTTTGATACAGGGGAAGGATGATATTTTGTTAGCGTATTAATACAGCCACCAATATCAACAACATGGCCAGATGGCCCCACTTTTCCACTCGCATCAGGTTTATACCAAGCACCTTGCCCTAAAGAACACACGCCTGGAGTCACTCTTGGTGTCAGTTTTACAGGCAGTTCGATTGTTCCTCTACCGTTATACACATGCACCATATCACCATCAGATAGGCCTCTGCTTGAAGCATCTTTTGGGTTCATCCAAACAGCATCTTCTACCGCTTCTCTTAGCCATGCGACATTGTGATAGCTAGAGTGAGTTCTGCCCTTCGTGTGGTAACCGCACAACTGCAAAGGATAGCCTGCATCAATAGTGTCTTGGTCTTGATAACCATCCCAAGTGACTACGTATTGAGGTAATGGAGTGATTTTATCTCCTGCAGGCAAAGACCAAGTTGCCGCTTTCCGTGCAAGTGATAATGAGAAAATTTCGAATTTTCCAGAAATTGTAGGTCTAGGGTTAGCAACCGGATCTTGAATAAAGGACTCAAATGCAACTACTGATGACGGCATATATTTACGGAAAACCCCCACCTTTTGTGCTTCCTCGTAAGTGTCAGGCATATCAACATCGGCATTCATTGATTTAGTTTCTTGATACAGTTTTTCACACCATTGTTGCCCTGTTAGCCCTTCAGTATATTCAGCGCCATTGCCCATCGCATTTGCAATACCCGCACAAATCTCGTACATGGATTGTGCTTCACCTAACGGTTTGAGTGACGTACTCATAAATGTTGCATAAGCCATTTGACCTGATGCATAAGAATCGTTGGCATAATCAACGGATTCAAGCCAAGTGCTATCTGGTAATAAATAATCCGCAAATTTAGCCGATGGCGTCATCCAGCAATCACTGACGATAATCAGTTCACACATGCTGTCATCTTCTAAAATTTGAGCAGTACCATTACTGTCTGAATGTTGATTAACAAGAGCGTTACCCGCACAGTTGATAATCGCTTTAATGTTTGTACCCAAAGTTGCTGGGTTGTTATCAACTCGCTCTTGGCTGCCACTGGCTGTAAAGCGAACACCGTCTGTGGTTCCTGTAAACTGCTCGCCACGTACTACAGCATCTGACCACGTGTAAACGGGAATAGTGACATCGACAGGGTTACTACCTGTTGGCATTCCTGCGACACCAAAACTATAGCTTGACGGCATAGCACCACTATTAACCCCTGCGCGACCAATTTTACCCGTCATAATCGCAAGGGTATAAACTGCACGAGTGGCTTGATCACCATTGGCATGGCGACTAATACCCGCACCTGCTGAGATATATGGTGCTTCTGCAGCCATGATGGCATCGGCTAGCTGTTCAATTTTATAGACAGGAATACCACACACACCCGCAGCCCAAGTAGGTGTTTTAGCACCATCGGACTCAAATGCACCCAGACCCATAATGTAATCATGGTAGTTTTGAGTAGGGTCAATATATTGAGCATGCGAAGCAATAAATGGATCTGAATTTAACGCAACAGATGCTTTGGTATTAATCAGTGAGGCTTCATCATATCCAACAGCATATTTATCTAAAAATGATTTGGCTTTTTGATCAACCCAACCACTGTTTATCATTTGGTAAATAACCGCCTCAATCAATGCCGCATCTGTGCCTGGGCGAATAGCAAGCCACTCGTCTTCATTACCGCGCATTGAGTCGGTGTAACGAGGCTCAATCATCCAAACTTTAATATTTTTTGTATTATTTTCTAATGATTTGACAAAGTCATAGCCTTCACCGCTACCACTCATACGAATTTCATTTGGATTAAAGCCAAAACCGATAAATAAGTCAGAGTTAACAATTTCGCTTAATGAGCTACCACCGATACTATCCCACTGGTCACCATAAGTGGCCATACATGCAGGGTATACACCCGCCCATGAGTAATCCCAATGATGATCTAAAAAACCACCATTTAAATTTAATAATCTGCCCCAAGTTGCCGTATTCGATGAAAATCCATAATAAGCACCAGTTCCGTAATGCATATAAATAGATTCTGGACCATAATTCTCTTTAATCGCTGATAATTTTGAACCGATTTCTGAATAAGCTTGCTCCCAAGTAATCGGGACAAATTTTGCTTCACCTCGTTTACCTACTCGTTTCATTGGCGAACGTAGTCGGTCTGTTGCATAGGTTCTTTGACGTAGTGAGCGGCCACGAGGGCATGCTCTTGCTTGGTGGTTAACACCATATTCATCTGTTGTTTCATGATCAGTTTCAATACGGCTAATGACCCCATCTTTACTGAACACTTTAATTGGGCAGTTAGAACCACAGTTAACTAAACATGCAGACCAGTTAAGTTGCTCAAGCGAACTTTCAGGTACTTCAGGCTCTACAACCTTGATATCTTTCGCGCTATCTTCACACCCTGTGATTGTTGCTGCACAACCCATAGCAGCACTCATTTTTAAGAAACTTCTGCGTTCCATTGTGATGTCCTCTTACTAATGTAAATTTGGTTTTGGGTAACGTTTACAGCAGGTAGCTGAAATTCAGCATGACCTGATGGGCGCTATAGTTATGATTTAACTCACCTAAAGTGATAAAGCTTGTCGTTTCATCAAGCGACATTTGCGCGTCATCAGTGTCGTAATAACGTTCATAGCGATAGGTCAGTTTGAGTGCCATTTCGTTACTCAGGTTATAGTTTGCGTACATGTTGACGCTGTGGTTGTAGGAGTAATAATCACCGTATGGCGACGTGCCGGTGCTGGTGATATAAGTGTCGCTGTTTGAGTTGCTAAACAAATAGTCAGCACCCAGTGTCAGCTTGTTTTGGAGTAATCCACCGTAGTGAATACCGGTACCGATATTGATAAATTCATCTTCAATGTCGGTATACCAGTCGGCTGCGCTGTTACTTTGGCTGCCCGCTTGTGCTGAATTAATCCATTGCTGACTGGCAAAGCCATATACGTTGATATGTTTAGAGACAGTGGCATTAAGGTTAAGGTTGACGCCGTAATCTTCTGATTCGGTTAAGCCTATAACGGTGTCGTCGTAATCATCTTTGGCGTAGTGTGCACTGATGTCGACGCCTAACCAGCTGAGCGGAGTGTGGTTAATGTTTAACTCAAGGTTATTGCGGGTTCTATTGGCTAGGTAGTACTTGCGCATTAAGGCGTTTTCTTCTGACGAGGTTAGCTCATCAGTTTGGTACGCTGAGCCATCACGATTGCTGTGTTCTGCTTTAATATCAATAATAAAGTTGTCTACCGCACGAATAGACAATCTGCCCCATAGCGTGTCGTCGTGGGTTTCTTCACGGGCACTGTAGCTTCTGTCTATTTCTTCACGGTCGTACCCCGCTTGTAGGCGATAGTCCTGGCTTATGCGGTATTTTGCGTTGAGCTTATACGTGGCACGCTCAATGTCAGTGGCAATGTTTTCTTTAAAGGTGTCGTTTAAGTCATTAAAGGTGTATTGCTGAAATTCAAATACGGAGCTGTTGTTTTCGCGGTTGCTGTAGTCGAAGCTCCCCCCCACACGTAAGCGGTTGCTCAACATTGATGACACTTTTAAGGTGGCATCTGTGGTATCAACTTCACCATCCCAATTTTGTATTGGGTTGCCGCTCATTGAGATTAAGTCGTCATCTTGTATCATCCGACCGACAATAAAGCGGCCAGACATCACGGTGCTGTCTAATTGGTATTGACCCGAAAGTGAGATTTGATGCGCTTCATTGTCTGGTGCTGCGGCATAGACATCGTCCAAATAAGTGAAGCTTAAATCCTGGCTGTCATTGTCGTACTGGCTTGCAAAATAACTGAGTTCGGTAAGCCAGTTAGCCCCATTTAATATCGCGCCTGCGGTAAATGAATCGGTGGTTGAGTCAACCACCAAGCCGGTGTTAACAGGGCTTGGGTTCATCACACTGCTACTGGTGTAACCTGACTTATCTTCGGTTTCGAACTGCACATAACCTTGATACATGTCGTGTTGCATTTCAGCTTGCAAAGCAATTTTTTCACGCTGCTGAGAAAGCTCAAAGTTATATGGCTGGGTGCTGCCAACAAGAGTGCCTTGGTCATAATATAAGTTGCTTTGCGCATCACCCGATTGATATGTGGTGATTAACTGATAGTCGGCGTCGACGGTAAATAACCCCGGTTTACCGGCGCTCATTTGAGCAAAGCTGTTTTCGTAGCCTAATTGGTGAGTTTTAAGCTTAGCCTGGTAACCCTCGCTATTTTGGTATTGCACGTCAGCATTGGCCGTGGCAACAAAGCCATCTTGGTCAGTACCAAATGCATTGGCCGCATGCACATCATCACTTTCAATATAGCCTGCTGCCACACTGACGTTACCGCGATAACCTGAGTTTACTTCACAGCGCTTACATTGATAGTTTTGCTGGTCAACCTGAGTAGTATTGGCCTGGCTTACGGCAAAGTTCGCTGACAGTACTGGCGCAGACGCGAGCAATAATGAGGCGGTAATAATATTGAGTTTAAAATTCATTGTGTGACTCCTCATTAACGCTGCAAAGTGCTGCCAGCTGGGTGGTTGGAACCATGAATTTGGCTATGGCAATTGAGGCAGCTCTTACCGCCGCCAAAGGCATCCACGCCCGGTTGTTGCACCACACGACTGGCATGGCCGTCATCGGCATGACATTGCTGACATAGCTGAGGTGCACGATGGGTTAGCATGCTTTCGTTTACGCTACCGTGCGGGTTATGGCAGGTAATGCAGTTTTCGGTCACTGGCGCATGCTCCCAAAGGACTGGACCACGTTTTTCGGCATGGCAGCTGTAACATGTGTCATTAATAGAAGGTTTGTTTAACGCGCTTTCGGTCATTGATCCATGTGGCGAATGACAATCGATACAGGTCATTTGATCCCATTTCATTGGGTGACTAGAGCGTTTGTTCATGTCGGCTTTTTCACGCGTGTGACAGTTGGTGCAGGTGTCGTTGACGGTGAGTTTTTCAAGTGCAGGGTCGGTTGCGGCATGGACAACATGGCAGTCGGCACAGGCAATGTCTTCAAGGTTGTGTGTGCTGTTATGCCACGCCATTTGCTTAGCATCGTTATGACAACCTTGGCAAACCGTATTTTGAGTTTGAGCAGACAGCTTGCTGCCTTGGCCAAACTGGATCATCGGCTCTTTGCCACCACGGTTATGCTGGCCCATTGGACCATGGCATGCTTCGCATTGCAGGCCAGCCATAGGAGATGTTGAGTGGGCGACATTGCCATGAACACCTTTAAAAATGTCCATTACTTTGTCATTTTTTTTATGACACATTAAGCAGCTATCTGCACCTTTAGGTGAGTAGTTACCCTGTGCAAATTTTTCAATGAGTGTTGTTTCAAGTTGCTCTGCAGTTAAATCCTCCCAAGGTAATGCATGAGCACTTTGCATTACGAAAAAGACACCTACAATAAATATGAATAATCGATACAGAGATCTCATTTTAAATATCTCCTTAACATTGTTTTTTTAGCTTTCATGTTATTACCTGCAAGGAATTGCTTAATATTAATAAACGCATTATTTGTAAAAAATAAACCACATTCTTTTGTTCTGTAGATTTGATTTAATCAATGGTGAAACATTCACACACTTAATTACCCTCACCCCAATATAGAACAAATTAAAACAAACTATCTTTACAAAAACTTACATATGTATATAAACAATAAAAAATAACTTGTGATTAACTTAACAAAAATGCCAACAAAGAAAATCACAAACAATTTTGTTGACAAACACCACAAACACCAATAGAAATGTGACCAATGCCGCACATAAACAAAGTGCAATGCAATGCTGCTTGTTAAACTCAGATAAGGTTTCTAAAGTAACTAATTGCAAATTTTTACAAACCCATTAAGGCGAAGTTATATGGCGTTAGTTATGTCTTTAAACTCTGACATGAAGAGTAAATCAACAATATTTCTCCCCGAAGTCGTAAAGCCAGAGATAATGAATTTTATTAAAGAACATGGTCAGAGCATCTCCTTAAAAAAAGGAGATCTGGTACCAAAAAGTATCTTGCTCAACAATTTTATATATTTAAAATCAGGGCTTTTGTTCTATATAAAAAGAACAAACAATTACACCAAACCAAAATTCGTTAATGTGATAACGCCTAAAAGGTTGACTGATTATCATTTATTATTAGAAAACAATTGTACATGCTGTAAGAGCATAAAAGTTGCAAGAGATAGCGACCTCATCGTTGTAGATAAATCATTGATAAAAAACCTTATAAAAGATGATATAGAGCTATTTACTCAATTTATGTTTGATGCTAATTATTTTACAGAAAGGCAAACTGCACTGGCTATTTTCTTGCTAACATCATCCCCTGAAGATAAGTTAATCAAATTTTTATTTGATATGCTTGTTGTTTATAAAACCGAATTCTCATCACCTTGGCTGACAATTAAAATCAAACTTACACGTGAAGAAATAGCTGATATTCTTCATATTAGTGTCATCAAGTTAGATTTAATGATGGGAAGTTTAAAGAAACAAGGACTCGTGACAAAACAAAATGGGCTCTTATGCGTCAATACAGCTCTATTTAACGAATTGTCTCCATGTCCTTTAGGCAGAGAGGATGCCCAAGGTTGTAAATCAAATAACATGTTAAAATTCAGAACAAAAAACATGATCGAAATTAATAATCAACCGTTACACATAAAAATAAAACAATAAAAATTATAGGCATTACCTATAGAAGGTCTAACTTATATGAGATTTATCTTTATAAGAATGTCTGCAATATAAAAGTGACAAAAATACTCTTAAAAAAATATATCGAAATCATTATTATATAAGTGTAACCACCTCCCATCTTATATAAATCAATCATATAAAAAGATTTATATGATATTGATACAATTAAATTATTGTTAAAGCCTTAATGCCCTTTTAAACGTCGACTCAGGGCACTTTGACTGATCCCTAATATTTGCGCTGCCGCGGTTTGATTGTTTGCAGTGCGGCTCATAGCCTCATCGACTAATGCCTGGTTCATTTGGGCAATGGTTGGCAGTTGTTTGGGAAAAATAATCGTGTTCTGTGGGGTATCATTCATCGATTTATGTTCATTAATCGCTTCCATAAAAGGACTGGTATTGAGGGCGATACCATCACTTCTACTTACGGCGTCAAACACCATGCCTTTGAGTTCGTGTAAATTGCCAGGAAAGTCATAACTGGCCAACTGCGTGGCTAAATCTGCAGGTTGTAGTGGTGCGGGTAAATTCATTTCTGTCGCCGCTAAGGCAATAAAATGATTAATCAACATTGAGATATCTAAGCGCCGTTCAACTAATGGCGGTAATTTAATTTTATGGGCGCGTAAACGATACAAGAGATCACTTCTAAACTTACCCGCTTGGTGAAGTTTAAGTAAATCATCTTGAGTAGATACCACAAATTTACATTTTACTGGGTAAGCGGTATCGCTGCCTAAAGGATAGTATTGTTTGGTTTCTAATAAGGTAAGCAGCTTAACCTGAGCATCGAGCGGCAACGCACCAATCTCATTAAGATAAAGCACGCCACTGCCGACTTGATGCAGTAAACCCGCAACGGCTTCTAGCTCGCCATTATTATGATGATAAAGCTTGCCACACATTTTTTGTTCAAAGTATTCACTACTAATCCCGGCAAGATTAATACTCAATAGCGGTTCATTTGGGCTATAGAGTGCATGACAAGATTTGGCAAATTCACTTTTACCTGTTCCGCTCGCCCCAATGATAAGTAGGGGTTCTGGGCTGCCAGACACGGCTTCAAGGTAGCGAAATTGATCTAATAATTGCGGTTCGCAAGTTAAAATATTATTAAATGCTTGCGGGTTTTCTAGCGTACGACTTAAAAACTTCTCTTTTATGTATAAGTAGTTACGTTCAAGCCCAACAACCTCAAGCGCTCGGCGCACGGTACGAGCAAGGTCGTCGACATCGTCGGTTTTGATAAAGTAGTCATAAGCCCCATTTTTAATGCAGCGTACCGCGGTGTCGACTTCATTCACGCCGGTGACAATAATAACCCGAGTATTGGGAAAGTCACTGCGTACCATGGCTAAAATATCTTCGCCAGAATGAAATGGCATCGTCAAATCAACCAACACGAGGGCGTAGTCACCTACTTGTAAGCGATTCTGTACTTGGCGACTGTCAATGCAAGTATCAATTTCAGCCTCTGGTACAAGCCGATTTAAGGTTATCGCTAAAGTGCGTAACCAAGCAGCTTCATCGTCGATTAACAAAATATTTCGGGCTAGTTTCATTGCTTACTCTTTTGCTAAGGCAAACGTTAGGCGAATGCGGGTACCTTTACCCACACTCGACAGTATTTGCATTTCACCTTGATGTTCTTTAATTATTTTACTGCAAACTGACAACCCTAACCCAGTGCCACCTTCATGACGCCTTGTGGTAAAAAAGGGCTCTGTTATCCGTTTTAGGGTGGCACTATTCATGCCACAGCCATTATCTGTAATGCTGAGTAAGGCAGTGGTGTCTTGAATGCTGGTTTCAATTTCAATAATACCTTGCTGTTTAGTGCAAGCGTTACACGCGTTTTGCACAAGGTTAATCAGCACCTGCTGTAACTGCTGAGCATCACCGTTAATACAGAGTTGTTGCTCTGTAAGCTGAGTGATAACTTGATAGAATTTGGTTTGATTTGCCGTTAAACGCAGGGCAACGTGCACCACATCATTGAGACACACTTGCGTATATTCATCAGCAACATGCGGCATAGCATAGCGCTTTAAATCGTTAACAATTCGGCTGATTCGTTTAGCGCCGTCTTCAATAGAGCCACAACTGTGCTGCAGCTCTTTGATGGCAATATCAGGTTGTAACCCGGCAATAAGCCAAAAAGGATTTTGATTTTGGTAATATGTCGCCGCGGGCAATAAGTCTTTCATCGCGGCACTAAATAACGAGACGGCATGGACGATAAGCCCTGTCGGGTTATTAATTTCATGTGCAATCCCCGCAGATAATTCACCCAGTGAAGCAAGGCGACTGGCCTCTTCGTTTGCTTGACGTAACCTGTGTTGCTCAGTTGACTCTTCAAGTAAAATAACCACTTGTTCTTGGGCGATGGGGTGAATTTGTAACTGCCAAAATTGTTGCTGGTAACGCATGTCTGCAATAAATGACTTTTGACTGGATAACACATTTAACACGGCTGTTTTAAGTACAAATACATCGTTGTCTATGTAGTAAAACGCGTCTGAATCTAACAAATATATATTGTTATCGTTACTCCATAAGTGTTGTAAGTCTTGATTGACGATGGTCACGCCATTAGGGATGCCATCAAGCACAGATTGAAACTGCTGTGACAGTTCAGATATTTCCGCTTCAATCCGCTTACGTTGTATCAATTCGGCATCTAGTGTGTGGGTTTTACGACGTAAACTCGCGCTAATAAACCCAGTGTAAATAAGGCCGGCACCTGAAATGATTGCCACAATAATCGCCAGCGCAAACATCCGTCTTTCGCTAGAGGTTAAATCCACTTTTTCGCGTCCGGTACCAAACCATTTATTGACTAATTGGTCGTATTCACCCGATAACTTTAACTGCCTTAGCGCCTCATTAATCTGATACATCAGATCAGATTTACTGTTATTGGCAACAAAATTAAACGCGCCATAAATTAATGCATCACTTGAGCTTCGTACCGATGGATACATTGGCAATAATCGCCTCGCAACAAAGCTTTCAGCAATCACGACATCAACTTGGTTTTTTATCAGTAACTGAAAACCTGTTTCATACAGGTCAACATCGACCCGATCAAACCTTTGCAGTTTGTCAGAGAGGTATACATCAACAAATGCACCATTTTTTATGGCGACACGCTTACCCACTAAATCAGCCCAATTATTAATAAGCGCCTTTCCTTGCAAGGTATAAGCTTTTGCATGGGTGGCATAAATAGGATCCGATTGCGCTAACTGACGATCCATATTGACCGGGCTCACCACGGCAATCACATCAATGTCGCTTTTTGGGTTATGTACATCGTTTAACAGTTGCTGAAAACTCTTGCGCCGAACAATAATTCGCGTACTGGTTAGCTGGCCAATTCGCTTCATTAGCTCAACATTAAAGCCTTGATCAACCCCATTATTGCGCCACTCTAAAGGAGCCGTATTTGAGTGCACACCAAATACAATGCTGTCTTGCGCCAGCACTGGCAAGGTAAAAAATATAAGAAAAAACAATATCAATCTCATGCGCTAATGTTACCGATTTAACCCATGCGAAACTGTGCAGCATTCCGCATATGAGTAAATCATTATGTAATCAAAGTGAGACTAATCAAAGTGGGCAAACCAACAAGAACCTAATCTGCACTCATCAACATAACATTCAATGTGATCTTGATCGCTATCCTCTATGCAAAAACGCATATACCCCTTTATAGCTATGCATGTTTGCATAGTTCCTTTAAACGCTTGTGATTGAACAGGCATTTCTAGGCTCCCTTTTAGTGATTTTATTGTGGATATTTGCAGTGTGACTAAGCTTATTGGTAGCAATATAAATCGCAGGTCACTTAAACCATAAATGAACTGCATTTTTAAAGTGGTGTGATCAATTCCGCCATAAAAAATAAAAATAGAACTTCTATGGTTAATAGGCTTAACGCCATTTAAAAATAGAGAGGGGATACAAATGAAAAAGATGAAACTAGCAGTCTGCCTTGCCACATTAATGGGTAGCGCAGGCCTTATTGGTCACGTTACTGCAGCAGATAACTTAGCCGATTTTCATACGCAAAACCAAGAGTGTGATAGTTGCCACACACCAGACGGTGAACTTTCAAATGACAGTTTAACCTATGAAAATGCGCAATGCGTATCCTGTCACGGTACCTTAGAAGAAGTGGCAGAAACCACTAAACACGAACATTACAATGCTCATGCTTCTCACTTCCCTGGTGAAGTAGCGTGTACTTCATGTCACAGCGCGCATGAAAAATCGATGGTTTACTGTGACTCATGTCACAGCTTCGATTTTGACATGCCATATGCTAAAAAATGGCAACGTGACGAGCCAACTATTGCTGAGTTAGCTAAAGATAAATCAGAGCGCGAAGCGGCGCTTGCAAGTGCTCCGCGCGACACCGTTGATGTAGTCGTTGTTGGTTCTGGCGGCGCAGGTTTCTCAGCAGCAGTGTCAGCCCATGACAATGGCGCTAAAGTGATTTTAATTGAAAAAGAACCCGTTATTGGTGGTAATGCTAAGTTAGCCGCTGGCGGTATGAATGCTGCTTGGACCGACCAACAAAAAGCCAAAGACATTAAAGATAGTCCAGAGTTAATGTACAAAGACACCATGACAGGTGGTCGTGATTTAAATGACCCAGCATTGGTTGAAATTTTAAGCTCGCACTCAAAAGCCTCTGTTGATTGGATGACTCAAATGGGCGCAGATTTAAATGACGTAGGCCGTATGGGTGGCGCGTCAGTTAACCGTTCACATCGTCCAACAGGTGGTGCCGGTGTTGGTGCTCACGTAGTGCAAGTGCTTTACGATAATGCAGTAAAACGTAATATCGACTTACGCATGAACACTCGTGGTATTGAAATACTTAAAGCTGATGACGGTAAAGTCAAAGGGATCCTAGTGAAAGGGATGTACAAAGGTTATTACTGGGTTAAAGCCGATGCTGTTGTATTAGCGACAGGTGGTTTTGCTAAAAATAATGATCGTGTGGCTTCGCTAGATCCTAAACTAAAAGGCTTTATTTCTACTAACCAACCAGGTGCAGTAGGTGATGGCCTAGATGTAGCGGAAAATGCCGGCGGCGCATTGAAAGACATGCAATATATTCAAGCACACCCAACGTTATCTGTTAAAGGTGGTGTAATGGTGACTGAAGCAGTGCGCGGTAATGGTGCCATCTTGGTTAACCGTGAAGGTAAGCGTTTTGTAAACGAAATAACCACTCGTGACAAAGCCTCTGCAGCCATCTTAGGACAAACGGGTAAATCAGCGTTCTTAATCTTTGATGATTCAGTCCGTAAATCACTGTCTAAAATTGATAAGTATATTGGTTTAGGTGTTGCACCATCAGCTGATAGCCTCGTTAAACTAGGCGAAATGCAAGGCATTGACGGCAAAGCACTGACTGAAACCGTTGCGCGTTACAACAGCTTAGTCACCAGTGGTAAAGACACTGATTTTGAGCGTCCTAACCTACCTCGCGCACTAAACGAAGGTAATTACTATGCTATCGAAGTGACTCCTGGTGTTCACCACACTATGGGTGGCGTGATGATCGACACTAAAGCCGAAGTTGTGAATGCTAAGAAACAGGTTATCCCTGGCCTATATGGCGCCGGTGAAGTTACCGGTGGTGTTCATGGTGCTAACCGCTTAGGTGGTAATGCCATCTCTGACATCATCACCTTTGGTCGCTTAGCAGGTGAAGAAGCCGCAAAATATTCTAAAAAGAACTAAGTCGTTCGATTTTAAAACTGATTTGCTAGTATCAGTTGAGCCACAGCCCAGTGCTGTGGCTTTTTTTATTCAATAATATTCTTTACTGCGCTGCATGACTCCGAAAGAGAACCACGATTCATTCAGTCATGCGCCTTGTTTAAGCCCTTTTAAACTCTCGCTAAGTCGGTATCAAACACTCAACTCCATTTTTTGTTGCTGGCGCCAATGAGACTCCATCACCGGAATAGTAAACCCGTAACACAACACCACAATTAACGGTTGGATTTGAAAGCTTAATTCTGGCCATAATTGAAAGGCAACAACACAAGCAATGGTGCGAACAATAGCATGCGCTATGGCAATTTTTTGCGCCGCTATCACGCCATGTACCAGCCACATCAACCCTGTTTGAATCGCTAACACAAAAGGGAGTGCAAGATAGTTTTCAATAAAAAATGGAATGCTAATCCCGAAGGTTAAAAAGCTCATCCCTACTGCAGCGAGAAACACATTGTCGAACCAATTACGGTCAGCGGTTTTCTTAAAGCCAAAGCCTTCCCCCGTTAGCTTAGATACCCCCATGGCCAAATACACAATTGAGCCCGTACCGATAAAAATAGCCATTACCATTTGCGAGGCGGGTAATATAAAGCTCAAAGCAAATAAAATACTCCAAACAATCATGCCAGATAACGGCATCGCCAATGCACGGTTTTGGCGGTATTCAATTAATTGCTGATCCAATGATTTATGTTGCATGATAAAGCCTCCTTGTTGGTATGGATTCATTATCAGTAAAACCTTTATTGAGCAGTAGTGCACTTTGTCAGCAATCAATGATGACAAATGTCATCTTATGGCTTCTAAAACCATTCCCTATCCCATAAAAAAGAGCACCAGAGTGCTCTTTTTTATCAAATAACAACGACCATGTAGCTAAAGCGATTCAGCAAAGCGTTGACTAAATTCTTTGATACGCTTTGCATTTACCCCAGCATCTCCTCGGCCAATACGCGATACACTGCGCAAATCAATACGGCTGCCCAGCTCCACACTCGTCACCACTACCACAACATCATCGGCAAAATTGAAAAAAGGCGTTCTCGCAGTCGCTTCAAAGCGCTGAGTTTGTGGTTGTTGATCAACAATCACCCAGCCCATTGCTTTAGCCACATCAAGGGCTTTTACAAACGCCGAATCGGCTGGTAAATCCGTCATAATAGGTTGAATATATGGATAGGCTTGCAACTGCTGGGTAGCAATGTCTGCCCCGCCATACACTAACGTATTTTTAGCACCTATACGGCTGTCGGTTAAAAATTCAAATTGCGGAGGATTCTGTGTGTCTGTCGTAATATCATGGATGGGAGGGTACTTTACCGGCTCGATAATGATCCCTTTCAACATGGGCGACAACATCGCAATCCCCAGTAATAATGCTACAACTGACTTTACTGTACCTCGTGCCTTAGGGCTATCGGTCTTAACCACAATACCGCTGACTAAACTGATTAACGCCACAGCCACCACAATATATCCGAGTAAATTGTGATATTTACGGCTAGCAACAAATCCTGTTATAGGGTTCCATAATCCCATAGACGACCCAAAAACCATCATACCGGCGGCAATTAACGCAACCAATGCAACCATCAGCGCTATATGACTAACAACATTTTTTTGCATCACGCTCTTCCTTTAAAAATGGCTAACTTATTCAATTGAAATAGACCATCGCTTAGTGAATAAAATTTCAAACAACATATTAAACACCTCAACCATAAGCCACTCGACTTAACCGACGGCACAACAAACTGGTTGACATTATCAACATAAAAGACATATAGTTGACTTTATCAACATTAATCATCTCCATTTTAATCATTTGAGACACAAAATGCATTCACAACAAGTTATGCCACTACCCAATATTGACTCAAAGAAAACTCCTGTCATCCATAAAATTTTAGTAGTACTTGCAATGATGACTGTTATGGGCGGCTCACTCATTGGCTTAATGACATACATCAACTTAGGCTATAGCGACACCTTCTTTAATGACTGGTTAATGTCATTTCTGCTTGCCGCTGTCACGGTTATGCCTGCGGGATTTATCCTAATGGCTTTATTAACCCATATCGTTGAAAAATGGTTACCCAATACCAACGAAAAAAAGCGCAACATCATTGTCGGGTTATTTATGGCCATCACGATGGAATCGGCAATGGCACTGTCGACAGCCATTAATAATATTGGTTTTAGCAGTCAAACAGCACTGTTTAACCACTGGCTAGAGGCACTGCTTGCTGCACTGCCATTAGGCTTAACGTTAATGATAATTACCTCATTAACAATCAAACCTAAAATTGAACGTTTTTTAAAAAGTTAATCAGAGGTATTTTCCAATGAGCAATGACAATCAATATCGAATTACTGTCGAACATCTTGATCATAATCAACACAGTATTCAGCAGTTACAGTTTGAATTTCAAGACCGAGAAGACCTATTTAAGCTCGTCGAGAACCTTAAAATAGGCAGTGGGCTCCCAGAGTCAGAGGCCACTAAATTAAGTGTTGGTTTACGTTTGTTAGGTCCACTGATGATGCAAAACCGTAAACATCCGCTGTTTATTGATTTTATGCCGCACTTTAAAACCTTTATGCAAAATTTAAAAAACACCATAAAGAGTGCACTTAACCACTCAACATGAAAGCACAACAATACAGTAAATAAAAAAGCCTTGGCGTTACCGTCAAGGCTTTTCTATACAAGCTCAATCTACATTATTAGATTTACTGTAAATTAAAAAGGTAATGCACACATAAATAACAATCAGGGTGAGTGAGTGGACATAAAAACATTTTAATACAACGAGTTAAACAAAGAAAATCCAAAATAAATATACACAATTACTAAGTTTTGTTAATTAAAGGCATTGTAAGAGCTTTTAATTGACTTTAATCAACATTTCTAACTCAACTAAAAGCCAAGTTTTACTCCAATCTAGTTTGCCAGATTGTATACCAATACTAAAAGTCTTAGTTAACGTTTGAATCTGGTAGAATTCATAGCCAAAAGACTTCTCAACCACAAGATCAGTAGCAAGCTAATGATCCAATATATCATCAACAGCTGTACGACCATAAAAAAATTGATCATTTGTAAACGCATTTTTGGACATTTCTGCGTTACAAAGAGCGAACAAAGTTTGGTTTCCAGATAACTTCTAGTGTCCCAATTACCTACAAATGGTAGGCCAGATTTGCTGAACCACTACAACCCAACAATCAGGTTAATATTAGGCAAGTTTATTCATCTTCGTCTAATAACTGAGCACCAAAATCAATTTCTACACTTTCAATTAAACTTTCAGCACTTCTACGCATACTTGCTGTGAGCGGCAGTAGTTTGTCGGGGTGCTGTTGCATGTCATTTTCAAGAATAGATAAAAAACTTTCCAAAATAGTATATTCTTCTGTTGATGTATGAGATATCAATACGTTAACATTTTCTTGAATTGTGGTAAAGCCTAGGAATACTAGACACTTACATCAGTTACAATCTAATAAAGTTATGAACAAAAGGTAAACCGAGGCATTTAAAATCCAAGTAGTGAAGCCGTTCGCTGGTTTACTAACTACTTTTCCGTCATACAAAAAATTGGTTAACGACTTAACGGGAAATAACACTCTGATAAGGCCTAACAAGCATTAGGGCAACAGTGAGTTACATTGGGAAGTGTTCATTTTCATATGTTTCAACTAATGAAATCCATTTTTCAAGCTCATCACCTTCAGCGGTATTAGGTATTGCATCAAACAATCCTTCAATTTTCTTTAAAGCTGCACGATACTCATCATCAGAACTCAGAGGCGTCTCATCGTGATCAGTAATTATCTCATTCCCCACCGAAGGAGAATCAAGCCATGCAGTAAAGTCATCAGGTATTGGTGCCGTTGCGTCACATTTTGAGAGCAATATATTGAGTTTAGTATTCTTCATTATCAATTCTTCTCTTTGAATCGTCACCGTTACATCAGCTACTATGTAGTATGACTAAAATTGGGGTAAGCTATCCTGACTGACACACTTTTGGACAAAACCTTGCTAGTTATTTTGCTAAATTAGCTATTTATGAATAACTACAGGTATAGAAAATTTCTTAATTAAATGTCCTATATCATTGGTACAGATTAATCCTACAGACTCCATAAAATTTGACACTACAGCCCTTTGAATATACATTGCGTATATGTTTTATATATGGAGTGTATATTGATGGGTATTGTTAAAATTTCAGAAGAACTGCATGAAGAACTTCGTAAAGCAAGTTCGGTCATGTCACGTTCAATCAATTCACAAGCAGAGTTTTGGATCAAAATGGGCATGTTAGCCGAGTTACATCCTCAACTTTCATTTAATCAAATCATGGCGAATCTGATGCTGTCTGCGAATGTTTCCGCCACAAACATTTCAACAACTGAAGAGCATTGTGATGCATAGTCAAGTAATGATTAAATCAGAGGAAGATATATCATTAATGCGGAAATCAGGGAAGTTACTTGCGCAGGTTTTCAAGATGCTCGACGAATACGTCCAACCTGGCATCTCTTCGATGGATATCAATAATAAAGTTGAAGAGTATATTGTTAATGAACTTAATGCTCGTCCTGCAAGTAAAGGGCAGTATGGTTATCAATATGTATTAAATTCATCGATTAATGAAGTTGTGTGCCACGGAGTGCCTAAAGAGGCAGAGATTTTAAAAAGTGGCGATATTATCAACCTCGACATTACACTGGAGAAAAATGGATTCATTGCAGATTCAAGCAAAATGTATGTAATGCCTTCAGCCTCACCACTTGCTATTCAATTGGTAAAAACAACTTATAACGCTATGTGGGAAGGTATTAAGCACGTAAAACCTGGCGCAAAATTTGGTGATATTGGTCATGCAATACAGCGACATGCAGAATCCTATGGATACAGTATTGTAAGGGAATATTGTGGACATGGAATAGGTCGTGAAATGCATGAAGAGCCACAGGTGCTTCATTATGGTAAGCCAAACAGTGGACTTACATTAAAAGAGGGAATGATATTCACTATCGAACCAATGGTTAATCAGGGTACGGCAAAAATAAAAACCAAAAAAGATGGTTGGACGGTGGTCACGAGAGACAAAAAACTCTCAGCTCAATCGGAACATACAGTATTGGTTACTAGAACAGGCTATGAGGTTCTCACGTTAAGAGAAGACGAAAAGCTGCCAATGTTGTAATGGTTGACAGTGAAACTTTCGATCAAAACGAATGTAGCAATTCATAAGACATATGAATTCAATTTGGGCAGACGCCAACCATCTATAACTATGCCTCAAAATCGTTTTGGGGCATAAATGAGCTAGCCGCCCATCTAAATGCCTACAAACCAAGTGATTTACAACGGCTATCGACCACTGTATTTACATTACTCTGAAGATTTCCAATACGCTTTGACCGCTTACACTCCCACCTCGAAACTGGATCTTGTTTATCCCAAACTTGCATTAATTGACTTTGTTGTTTACTCATTTTGTATTTAGGATAAGCCTGTTCCATATACATGTATGTTCGAGCGATAACGCCACGTGCGGCGATCGGTGGTTGTGCCTTGCGATCATCTATACGCATATCACAACTACCAAAGTCAGACACCGCTGAGGGCAGCATAGTAAAGTTGTAGTTGCTGCGTAGTGCGTTTACTGCACCGATGGCAGGGAAAAGATTGTGCATATCGGCTTGCATATATCGATACTCTGTATTCATCTTCTCAGCACACTTACGTCCCTTAAACGACTTACCTTTGTTATCGACACAACTCTTGTGACCATCACGCCACTCACTGAAGGCTCTGCCAAAGTTCTCCGCCGGAACTACATGTTCCCACTCAACCCGTTTTGCCCGTTTAATGTATTTAGAAGTTACAAAACCTGTAGGTGCTTCGATGTTCTTTTTAGCGTCAAATTTAGCACCACAGTAGATGGTTACGCGGTGATCTTGATAGACCTCCCGCTCGAGCATCTTCTTTGCTTTGTTGAATGAGTCATTAGATGTATTTCCTGCTGCAATGGCTGTAGAGCTGAGAGCCAGTAGAAAGAGTGGTAGACCAATTTTGAGGAGGTTCATTGAAAACTTTAAGCTAAGGAACAGTGACTAGATAATGCCTGATTTATCTAGTCAGACCAAGCATATGAGTGATACTAACAGTGAAAACATTAATCAATGCGAAAACCTAGTTAACACTTAATGCTGGGTACACTGAGCCATTTGGTTGTGTATTGCGGAGTTAGCAGGTCACGGCGCATTGACCACTTATGCTCTATGCCTTGCGCTGCTAGAAACATCGTATCACTTCCATAACGTTGGTTAATGTCATCTAGCGTATGCATCAAAGCTGGATTAGCTTTAGGAGGGTTAAACAAATCGAATTGGTTGTGTTTTTCGTTGGCTAGATCAATAAGCCCTATACCGATTTTGTAATAATGTATGCCTTCACGAAAAAGCTTTGGTGCGGCTTCACTCATCGCTTTGGTTAGCTCAATAGTGCAGTTGGTTGGACATGGGAAATGCACAATAGCTTTGTAGCTTACTGGCCGTTCATCATGAGGTGAGTTGCTGGCAAAAATCAGCATAGTCTTACAGTTTGAGCCTTGCTTACGTGCTTTACTCGATGCGATAGCAACATGCTTACTCAATGCTTGCTGTAACGACTCAAAATCAGTGATCCGCTCACCTACGCTTCTAGTCGAAAATATCTGCTTTTTATCTGCCCTCACCTCATCCCATACTTTACAGGCTTGGCCGTTAAGCTCACGAACGGTACGTTCTATTTCAATACTAAATTGCTTTCTTGCCAAAGTCGGCGGCATAGACGCGAGTTGAAACGCTGTACGGATATTCATTAGTTCAAGTTTCTTACTTATTCGGCGTCCTATGCCCCAAACATCCCCTACAGCAAGCTGCTTTAAAATAGCAATACGCTCTTGCTCATTACTAATGAAACAAACCCCTTTGTAGCCCTCAATCTTCTTAGCTGCATGGTTGGCGATTTTAGCAAGAGTAAGCGTTTCACCAATACCCACACAGACTGCTAATCGCGCTTCTTTCCACACTGCACGGCGGATTAACTGGCCTTGAGTAAGGAGGCATTTGATAGCGGGATAGCAGTTTTTAAAAGAGAGGAAGCTTTCATCAATAGAGTAGACATGTTGCTCAGGGGCAAAGCGGCCAATGATGTCCATCATTTTGCTAGATAAGTCAGCATAGAGTTCATAGTTTGAGGAGCAGACAATAACACCACGTTGAGCGCATAAAGCTTTAACTTGAAAGTAAGGTAGAAACTTCCCAATGCCAGCTTCTTTAGCTTGACGATTAGCAGCAACAATCATCCCATCGTTGTTACTTAGCACAATAACAGGCTTACCACGCCAATCAGGGCGAAAGACTTGTTCTGCACTGCAATAGAAGCTATTAGCGTCAACTAGAGCAAACATCTAATTACCGCACAACAGAGGGCTTTGACGGTGGCAACGAATAGAACGAGTGACTACGCCTTCAATACTAAAATCATCGTATTCATGAATTATGACAGGCAGGTATTGCTGATTAGAAGAAAGGAGAACACGCCGCTTGGTGTCTAGAATCTTACAAACAAACTCGCCATTAAAATTGGCAACGATGACATCGCCGTTTCGAGCCGTCTCATGACGATCAACAATGATCATATCACCATCAAAGATGCCGACGTCTTGCATCGACTCACCTTGAGCAATGCCTATAAAGGTTGAGCTTGGATGCTCAATCAGTAAATCATCCAGGCTAATACCTAACTGAGAGTATTCAGCCGCAGGGCTTTCAAAGCCAGTGATGCCCGCACGGGCTGGTATAGGTATAACACGCATAAAACAAAACCGCTGTATATAATTACAGTAATATTAGCAGTAAAATATCAAGGTGCAAGTCTATTTTTTACAATCTAATAATGCATTGCTCTTTTACTTGTGGAGCAACGAACTTGTAACGTTTTATTTGATTATGTAACGAAATCAAGCTATCTTGATATCGTAACGTAATCAAGAGATTCTAAGTATGGCAGATAAAAGTGAAGAAAATAAAGGGGCGCATGGTGGTGTACGTAAAGGTGCTGGCCGTAAGACTCGATATGAAAAAACGATAGTGATGAGAGTACCTGAGCAATATAAAAATGCGATCAAAGCATTAATTCAACACATAGATGAATGCGAAAAAGTTGATCATCACTACTCACCTGTAGTTTCTCAACCTATATTTACAAGGTCGTTGCAGGGCAAGCCGCAACAAGTTACTTTTACGGTGAGTTCAGTAAAAGCAACTTGATATCGTTACATAATCAAATGTCTTTATCAAAAAATTTTTTTAGGACAATCTATGTATCAGAATGCTTTCTATATACTTGGTGGCAAAGACTTTTGTTTTAAGGATAATTCATCACTTAACACCGTTTTTGGACATTTTCGAGTTAAAGCCTTAACTCTAATTCGTCAGTTTCGGATAAAAATTTCTATTGAAATAACTCTTCATACAGCGGTGTAGCTCTGCTACGTCTGGCTGCTTTGACTTGTTATGCTTTGGTGTGTTTAAAACGTTCCCTTTTTGCTCTTAATGAGGCAATCTTTTTTTCGATAGACCAACTAGCCATCTTGCGCTGAGACTCTTCAAACTCAGTTATGTGAGACCAATAATCCCTATGGTGTGCTTTATTAGGAGACTCGATAATGTCTTCAACAATGCGAAATAGGCTCTGAAAAGCTTCTTTATGCCGGTAAAGGTCAACAACAGAAATTGCCTGAACCTTTATGGTTAAATCTGAGTTGACCTTAGTGTTATTTGAATTAAGTGCGACTTTCCACTGACCGTGGGCAATCTTGTTTCTCAGAAGGCTTGGATCAGAAATATAATGATCTATCAATGACTCTATTTTTTGACGCGTGTTAGCGACATGACCACTACTTTTACCTTGAACTTTTTTGAGAGATAGCTCAACACACTTTTTCCAAGCATCCACGATATTTTTCTTTCCTCGAGATTTTACTTGTGAAATTTCATCGAGGGTCAGACCATCAGGTGTGTGGATTACTTTCGAGAATACAGCTTCGGCGAATGCACAGTATACTTGAGCTAGCAGTTTGGTGTGAATTTCGGCTGTAGAATTATCGCCGCTAGAGTAAGCAGCATTGATGGTTTTGTTTATGTGCTTCCATGCTTGATCCAAAGCTCTAACGTTTTCTGTTTGGGCAGCAAAGACATCAAGTCTATCTTGTTCTAGCATTTATCCAATCCAAAGTAGGTAAAAAACACTTGTTGAAAATGCTCTTTACCTACCCGGAATCGAACCGGGATCCCACCCAAAGAGTGGTGCCTTTCCAAATTAGACGACAGGTCCACATACATTTTCAATTGTTCCGCCAAATGTGTCAACTCATGATTGAGGCATAACACCTCCAACAGGGATCTACAGATGGTCCCAGCGACCAACGGGAGTGACTGCTGTGCTTTGTTAGAGGCAGTCATATGAACACCTGCCAATTGTTTCGGTAAGGCTCCAAAGAACGCCAGTTTATACCTGGAAATTTTGGATCATCGAGATATTTTTCAAGATCGCCTTCTGCATTTGCCAATGATGAGCCTTGAACCACAAAATAATCAACAGCGACTTCAGGTTTATTTAGAATCACAAAGACATACATGTGACTTTCTACGATAGCCGACCGTTTAAATGGAAAGTAATTTTTAGATCTTAACGACTTGACCTGTACTGTATATGTTATTCCTGATTCTTCACTGTACGCAAAAATATCTATGGCTTTAGCATTACCAAACGTAATTGATGTTTGAAGATTTCTCTTCAGCAGTTCACCAGCCACAAAGAACTCACCAGCCAATCCTGTGACTTGACCATCAACTCTTTTTTTCTTCTGCTTAGGTTCGTTCATATTTGACCTCTAACACCCGCAACACCGGACAATTTTTCCGAGTGCTTGCGCTTGATACGATACTAGCACCATTTTCGCGAAGTCTAAATTCGGCTAGAAGCAGACATTTAGAGTTTCTCCCCAAACTTTGAAGCTATGGATATGATCTTGTTAGCCCGTATAAGCCGTCCGGTGGATCAATCAAACAGACTCCCCAGAGCTCTTTACTTTCTTGGCCATGTGTCACATAAAGTCGATTTAAGTAACAATGGTAATGTTACATCACTCAGTGGTAGGTACTTTGTATCATTACTAAAATTTGGTCAAATGGAATTCTTAAGCTGGGCAGTTACCAACGTAAGTAACACCGAATGAGGCATAAATAAGTTACATGCCCTAAACCATTGCTGGACATAAACGTTTTAGAAAAGCCAGTGTTTCAATTTACTTTTCATAAAAGTTTACCCTGACCCCACTAAATTTCTAAATTCCACACTAAATTTCCAAATTAGCCGAACAACATACTTTCGTTTCGTCTGCATATGAACGGCTGCAATAAGCTCAACGGACTTATGCCTTTCAAGGCTTTCCATCGGTAATTTATCAGAGATTTCCGAATCAATAACGACATCATTTCCTTCGGGAAATTCAATTCTGACATTTTTGGCTGTAGCAGAACCTTTATTCCAAATCTTGAGCCTATATTTACTACTTCCCAGTTTTATAAATGATGCTCTATTGTGGCTTTATCTCGTCCTACTTGCTTGCCTTGTTGCCTTTCGGGTTCTGAATTTTTAGAAGTTTCTTTCTAACAGCCTCTAAATTCTTAAAGAAATATTGAGAATCGAGAAAATAGCTCGGATAGGCTTTCTTGAGGGCTGATACAGATTCAGAAGCGACAAGAACAACCTGAATATTTTTCCCCTTTCTAACTTCTTCCTCCATTTCAGAATACTTTTCATTTGCTATATGAACATGCTTTGCCTCGAAGCTTTTAATGTTTGCCATTTTTGTGTCTAAATCGAGAATGATAAGGTGATACTTACCATTTTTTCTATCATTGCTGATATGTTTTGCGACAACGCGAAATCCAGATAGTTTATTTATAACATTTAGCTCCTTCTCTTTCTCCAGCAATAACTTAAATGTTTCCTCGTCCGTTAGTTTTTGGTATTCATCGATTCTTGGTGTGGACTCTAAAACTGCGAATGCAGAGCTTGCTAATGAAAAAAACTTCAACCACTCTTCTGGACCTTCGCTTGATTTTAAAGAATGATTTAGAAATGTCCCCATTGTTTCTACTGCTGTCGCCCAAGAATGTTGAATTTGAGTTCTTATCTGAAGTTCAATTGAGAAACCATTTCGGCACTTGAAAATCTGGTGCACGCTACGATAACCTGATTCCTTGGGATAATTGATATAGTCTTTGCCACCTTTAACTATAGTAAATACTCTAGTGCCATTTTTATAATAACTCTCTAGGGCTCTAACTTCCCGCATGTTTGATACTACTGCTCGGATACCGCCAATATCTTGCATTCTCGCTAAATTCATTCCTGGATTTCTCTCCAGCTTCGAAATTATTGACGGCATCCGCTTTAATCTTTGGGAAACAAGCGCATCTGGGTCTATTTGTTTTAATTTTAGCCTTAATGATGTCTGAAAACTATTCAGCGGTGCCACATGGCAAGCTCTCCAATTATCAAGAATAGTTTTAGCTTCATCGTGTAACGAACTATCATTACCAATTAAGGCAGTGCCGGCTTTATTTACTGCATTTTTAGAGTACTTAAATTCGACTTTAGCCATTAAATATCATCAATCCATTGGTTTTAGAAAAGCATAACGCCACATTCACCGCGAGCAGAGCGAGTCCTGTGAAATACTTTGTTATAGGGCTGACTCTGCTCATTCCGTGTATAGCGATCAGCTTAAAAAAGCTTGTTGATTTCAATGAACATCTTCTCAAATCGACCCAAAGTTTCTTTCGAAAAAAAGTCTGGAGTTGGCCCCATGCTCAGTAAGGTCTGCGAAGGCTTATAGTGATTGAAGTCTTTACCGCCAAGAACAACTTTTAACTGAAGTAAAATAGTTTGCTTCTTATCGCCCAAATCGTCAACAGAGATACCTTTGTGGTCTGGCAAAGCTTCCCCAAATATCTTAAGATACTCAGACTTTTCAAAGAGGTCTTCTATATCGGCCTTTTCGTAGTCATCACCTGCGAATTCATCAAAGAACCTGACATGTTTATCTTTAATTATCTTCGATTGAATTAGGCCATCAAGCCTTTGAGCTCCCTTCACATTGTTGAAAGAATCTAACAAGCAAGATATTTTCAGCTTGGAACCACGAAGCAAAGAAATAAATGAAACTACTTTATCCAAGCCGCCGACAGGGACAATCGTCACATCATCCCGTAATCCTTCGCGCCCATCACTTTCCAACAAGTTAGACATGAACGTCAAATAGTTTAGGTCAGATGGGCCTTCAACAAGTAGATTATTTTTTGATACAAATAGATTTTGTGCGATGTCATAACCGAGCGCTGCTTGAAGCGGGAATAGTGTATCAGGATCCTTTTCCTGTATTGCATCGGAAATAATACTGCCAGCATCAGAGTCGTAAACAGTCCGAACCCTATGTAACGCATCTGATTCAACCATAAATGGCGAATGCGTACTGTAAACAATTTGATAGCTACTAGAAAGATCATTGATAAAGCGCAGCAAATCGGCCTGTGCTGAAGCATGCAGATTTAAGCCGGGCTCATCCAAGAGCAAAATGAAATTTTTATCTTTTTCATCTTGAATTTTACTAAACCAAACAATGAATGAAAAAAACCAGTTAAAACCCTTGCTTCGATTTCTAAGAGGTAGCGTAATTCTGTGTCTTTCATTTTTTACTCGAATATCTAAGATCTTTTTAGGGGGGTGATTAGCAGGCTGATTGATCTGATCTATTTTAAACTCAATTGATAAGTTGTTATTTGTAGACCAGTATTCAAATATTTTGTCCGTTATTTCATTTGATGTAGCTTCGAGTTCCGCAATGAACGACTCGAAGTTGGTTGAATCCGAAAGCTCTTCAATGTCAATCATCGATAGTTCAAAAAGCGCCTTCGCTGTTTCGAGCTGCTGCTTAGTCAATTCACCGCTGATTGAGTTACTACGGATTGCATCAATACTGATCCTTGAAGGCAACTCATGGTATTCGTCAAAATACCAGAAGCGTGGGAGTTTTGGGTATATATATTTTTTAGTAATATAAGCATCAATTAACTTCAGTCCCCAGTCAAAGCCTCCTTTAATAATGGTGTTTTTTATGTGGTCAATTACCAATTTAAGTTCAGAATCTTCACCGGGGTCTGACTCAGAAATTTTTTTGACGGTGCCTAGTGCAAGAATTTTTGCTTTTACTTCGTCGCTGAACTCTAGTGACACTTGAAGATTTTCAATATATTTATCTTCGTTTGAGTTGATGTAGTACCAGGAGAGCCCAGAACCATATCTACTTGATACTGAGAATGAATCGGTAATTAGTACACCTTCACCGAGATCAGTATTGATTTGGTCAATTGTTTCTCGATCGAGTTGAAAAGTACACACAATTGGCTCAATGTCGTCGCCCGACCTTTGATATTTCTTTAATTCATTTCTAGGATAGTCTTGAACAGCGTCAAACTTGAAGTCTTCATCGCTGGTAAAGTAGTTGAGTTTGGCCAAGGCTTCCAAGAACGCAGTTTTACCACTTTCATTTTTCCCGACAAGAGTGGTTACACTATCGTCAAGTTGGACTTTCTGCTCGGTAGTGTAGCTTTTGTACTTACTAATCTTCGCTTGCTTTAAAATAAACATAATCCCTCGTTTTATATATTATGTATTCACGCAAAGTAGTAGTGCTGTCGCGATGTAAGCCCTATAACGCACGCATAATGCACTGGTTTGGAGAGCCAGCGGAAAACCAGTCCCAATTGACTCGCTTATTATAAGGCGACTACTCCTCGATATACATCTGCGAAAGTTCATCTTCTGTATGCTTAGCGTACATTTTGTACCTAAAATAAAAAAGCCATCCCAAAGATGGCTTTGGCCTGTATTCATTATTTCTTGGAGGATTTACTAGGTTTAAGCCCCGGAGTATTTCCCGGAGTATTTTTATTGTCACGTCGACGTTGGTCAGGTTTCCCTGTTGAATCCGCAATTGGTTTTGGTCCAGGTTTAAGAGCCATATCATTTGTCCATAAATGTTTATGAGGAAGTCCCTCTAACTAAATATGAAGGACAGTTGTGCGAATATCAAGCGGTAAACCGAACATTAGACATAGACACTTATTTGGACTGAGAAGATAAAGGCTATTGTCGACATTTTCTGCATTTCCGTCATCAAGGAAGTCTCCTTCTTCATCACGGAAAGTTTCGTAAACGAAAATCCCTCAAATAGGACTAGGTAGCAAACTCATTATTGGGCATAAATTAATTTACATCGTCCACATTTCTGAAGATTGAGAAACTCAAAGTTATGCAAAAAATAGAAAGTTATGTAGTATTCCTTTTCAGTTATTTATAATTTAAATGGTGAAATGGATGTCTAAAATTGTGTTGTCTATTGTGTGTTTATTATTTGTTGCTGGGTGTACTCCTGTACAGCGTAGTCATTATCAAACAACATCGATGCCTAGAGTTGATTGGCCAGTGGACGAATATACTAAAATAGCTAGTAGAACAGGGCAAAACCATGTGTCTGGCCAATGTTTTCTTAAAACAAGAGGGGGTGATGTTAAAACCTGTGCGGGAAATAAGGTAATGTTGAGCCCTATTTCTAGTTATTCTACACAATTTGTTAAAGCTGTAATAAAGCAAAATTATGGCGTAGGAGTTGAATTAGAATTAGTAGATAATAGAATTTATAACTATTTGGTTGAAGTTATTGCTGATGGTGATGGTAGATTTTCATTCTATAACGTTCCAGATGGTGATTATTACATTTATTCTACTGTAACTTGGGAAGCTGGTACTGGTTACAATGGCGCAAACCAACTTCAAGGCGGATGGGTTTTTAAAGAAATTTTAGTAGATTCTAAAAGTAGAAATGAACATATTCTAACAAAGTAAAACGACCATCAAGCTTGTAAGTTATTTGTTACAACTGACGTTCAATGATTAGATGAAGTGGCTAATTTATTTTAGCCACTGTTTTGTAAATCAATCTGTGATTATCATTATAAAAAGTTATGCCACTGGTTAAAGGTAATAACTCATTTTGGGGCATAAGCGAGCTAGCTGCTCACTTAGACAACTACAGTCCAGATATCCAACAGTGGCAGGCCACGCTCTGCTACAAATAGAACAAACAGAATAATAATCACCTTCAAAAGGAGGTTTAATGATTGCAATTACAAGATAATAACCCCGCCCCTTATAGTTTCCTATCAAAAATTTAGCTCAATTACACTGCAAATGAGCATCAAACATCTTCACTATTTTTTCTTTAAAACCACCAAGCAGCGTTAAGTTATAAAGGTTTTCTTCATCAATATCTGATAAATTCTGTGATGGATTTATAGGCTTTTTGCCCTGAGTTAAATTCAAATCTATGTTAAAGTCAAAAGCAGTTTTTAGCTCTGCGTCATATGACTCTTCAGATGTTAAATCTAACTCATCAGAAATCGATTTTTCAAACACAACTGTTTTTTCTGGTAAGTCCTCATTAATGCGATATGCAAACTCAGTCAGGCTTTTTTCTGCCAGTGTGAACAACCAAGCTTGTTGATCTTTATCGTCAGTCACTCTTAATATTCGACCTAACACTTGCCGATAATGCATTTCAGTCTTTATCCTACTCAAATGACAACAAACTTGAAGTCTAGGTATATCCGTCCCTTCACTTACCATTCCCACACTAACAATCCACTGTACTTTACTGTGCCGAAAATCATCAATAATTAAGGATGGACGCTGCACTTTTGAAGTAACAATACTCGCAGTTTGCTCGAGTTTATCGACTAAAATATGATACAACTGCTTTGCGTGCTTAATCGATGTGGCGATAATTAATCCACCTGCATTTGGATTATGCTCGCGGATTTCATTTAGTTTATTTACACTTTCGCCCAGCATATATTCCATTACCTTTTGGTTGGTAATGAGTCCTTGAAAGCTCACTTTAGACTTACTCAGTAATTGCTCAATTGAAGAAAATGACTCTTGAAGATTGTTACTTTCCAAGTTTATTTTATTGTTATCAATCAGCACTATTTTAGGTTCTCTGCATACTCCATCAGCAATTGCCTCCTTTAAGCCGTAGATAAAATCACAATGAATAGTGTTATCTGGTTCAGTAAATGTCGATAATACAATAGGGGCATTATCAGAGCGCCATGGCGTACCTGAAAGGGCTAGTGTGTAGGTGGCTTGGTTTTGAATATTAATCAACACTTCTTCTCCCCAAGCATTGGCATTACCAACTTCAGTGCCTTTAAGATGATGTATCTCATCCATTATCACAAACACATTATGACTGCGTATTAATTGCCAGACCTCATCAGATAAGGAAGGCATTGATTGGTAGGTATATACCCCGCCTATAGCGCCAATTAGCCCGTTAAATCGACGTTTAAATCTTTTTGAGAACGTCTGTCGAATACTTTCATTTACTTCTGTTGACGGTGAAAAACACAAAATAAAATCAATTTTTTTTTGCTCATATAATCTCATCGCAAGCTCAGAGGCCATAACAGTTTTACCTGCACCTGGTGTCGCTAAACATAAAAAATGATTTTGTGATTGATAGATATTAAGAGCATGTTTAACACATCGCGTTTGCCAATCTCTGAGCTTTATCATGTTAACAGCCCTCTAAACTGTTTATAAAAACTTCAATAGCATTGATCTTGCCAACCATTGTTGAACTTTGGTTTTTAGCCTGCATATACCGAGGGTAAAGTGTCGTTTTAGCCTCTGGATACTCGTTAATAAGCCGTTTAAACTCTTCAGCTTCACCAATCAGCCCAAGTAGATCTATCTGGTATTGATTAAGTGTTGCTTTTAGTTCATTTGAATTTGTCATGCTTGTTTTTACTTCACTCGGATGAATAACTTCAGACTTAGACTTACTGTCACTAAGGCGGTTTTCATCAAATTGTGCTGTTTTTGAAAACATTACTTTTTTACCTACAGCTACTTTTTCGAAAAACTGATACCGACACAATTTGTTGAGTGTTCTATGAACTAACTGAGTCGCTTGTTTGTTTTTTGAGGTAGGAGAAGCATCCAGAAACAATTTTTTCAGCTCAACAGCACTAATTTGTTGTAATTTTTTATCCTTCAAAATGTTGAGGATAACTTCATTTATACTGATAACAGATATCGTCACGTTAACTACCAATTTATAATAATTTCAATAAGTAAAGAGTTCATCCCTGGCGTTTTTTTGTGACATTCCATTGTTGTTTTTTTTATTCCAATAGCTTAATTTTTTTGTTTTAGTCTAAAAACTTGACAACAACAAACAAAAAGCTAAGGATTCCTTAGTATACCTTAAGGAAAAAAACTAAGACAATCTAAGTTATCTGGAATTAATAATAAAAATGAACTCGTGTCAGACAAACAGATCAATCCACTACCGCTTAGGCTTAAGCAAGCAAGAAAGGCTATGGGCATCAGCCAGAAACAGCTTGGCATTCAATTGGGCATGGAGCCAGGTACGGCGAGTGCGCGCATGAATCATTATGAGAAGGGCAAGCACACTCCTGACTACACCACCTTAAAAGCGATGGCCGATGAATTAGGTGTGCCTGTGGCTTACTTTTTTTGTGAATCAGAAAGCACAGCTAAGTTGCTGTGCTTGCTTGAAAAGATGACAGAGGAAGATAAGATCAAGTTACTTAATAATGTAAAAAAAAACCAAGTACCTTAATAAGGTAAGATACTAGAAAATATACAATTTTATGATAGATTTATACTAAATTGTTTAGTATAAATCTATCATATCTATTTTCCATTATTTCAACCCGCCTGTTAAAGAAATGTATTATTTCTAAGGTTTTTCTTCATCTATAAATGGATCTAAACGAGTTGAAGAATTTTGCTCATTCAATATTTTATTTTTCCACCACTTACTGAGTATTTCAGAAAGTTTTTTATAAATAATAATTAAATTTATTCCCCAGAATGTGCCTAAGATGTTCAATGAAAACATTATAACCGTTGCCAATCCTAGAATAACATTAGTTTCACCGTTAAAAACCTCTAATCCTTTCAGCGAACCATAGAAGCCTAAAATTAATAAAATTCCTAGTATAGCTGTTAATATTAATGAGAGTGTCCTGCTACTTTTATCAATAAAATACTCAAACTTAATTACCGTTTCGTCACTTTTCGATAATTTACTACTTACCGTAAATAGCTTTTCTTGCTCAAGAGTAATTGCACTAGCGACAGCTAAGTTCTTAGCTTCCTCTTTCTGCGCTTCAATACGTTTAACAATTTCCAATACACCTTCATCAGAAAAATCATCGCCGACCTCAATCGAGCAATCATTGACTTCTTTAAGTAGACTTTTATGATATCGAACTATTTCTACCGTTTCGTCATCAATCACTCCTTCTGCGTTTAATCTTTTAAATCTAGATAAAAAACTATCCCATACAGAATCTGATTTATTCAATGTCGCATATGCATGAGATACTAATGAATGAGTCGGTAAATCTTTATAATTATTTTGATGTTTTAACCAAAAAATAGTTGTTAACCAAGTATCTGAAATTACTATAGGGATACCAGAATCAATGTCAGATGAAAAAAACCTATTTGCGTGCTTAATTAACGAAGCATTTGGCGTTACAAACACTGAAAATTTATCATTAAGCGATTTAGTCACGGCCCCCGCTCTTGAATTATTGACTCTAGAAATACAAATGACATCGTGTTCAATGCTTTGCTTGGAAGTTGAGCTTACAGCTCGCATTCGTTTTAAGTGGCTTTCTAGTTCTTTTTCATCACATTGATGCTCTGGATTTATTTTCCATCCATATTTTACGTTGATACCTAACCCCGCTAGGTTTTTTTCGAGTAAGGCCTGTTGCGTTTCTAGTTGCGGGATATCAATATTTCTGCTTAATAAAAGATGAAGCGTTGCTGGATTAAAGTTATCTGCGCTACCTCTTTTCAAATCTCTTTTCCAAGCCTCAAACAACCCTTCAGTTTCTTTTAATGTTTTATCGAAAATATAAACATTAACTTCAAGTGATTGCAGCAGCTGTAGTAACTCTTGAATTGCATTTTTTGACAAATTACCATTATAGCCAAGCAACGCAACAATTAAAGGCGTGTCAAGATAAACACTTATATTATAATAAGTTTTCTTAGCTGAAACTTTCGCTTTCGTATCAGCAAAAAATAAATAATTTGCCAATACAACACCTTTGATAACTGTCTGCACCTCTTCCCAGTCTCTTGAGTTTTTTTGATAAAGATGAGCGATGTAACTAGCAACCAAATGAGATTCATTTTTAATATTGTTTTTTGAACTTCTCTTTGAAACAGCTTGTTTAGAAATTAACGACGCTACATTATTTTCAATAAAGGTAAGTAATATGTTCTCGGCATATTCTGCTGTAATTATTTTATCGAATGTTGAATTAGTGAACTCAATAAAATCAAAAATCACAGATGCCAATGCATCTTCGAGGTGAGCTTTGTTTTTTTCGTATTGCTCTCGAAAAGGAGTTAAATTTTCGCTTATGGGTACGTATAAATGATTCTCAATTTTAACAAGCTTATTTTTTTTGGCTCTCACTAATAGTACTTTGACAACTGCTTCTGGCGGCTTAAATCCAAACTTCTCTTTAAATTTATTTGCTAGAGAAGGTACATCAAAAGGATAGGCTTCAATCTCTAAGATAGTATTGGCTAAAAATGGAATATAGAGATCGATCTCATCTTTGAAATCATGAGCTTTTAATGATTCAAGTAATGCTAAATTGACAATTGCACTCATAAATTATCTAGTTCCTTTAAATTATTACAACAATTCAACACCTTAAAAGCTCCACCATCAAGCCGTCATTGGCTCTTCTTCAACCACAGCATTGGCATTCACTTTTCGTATCACCCCAAACAGTTCGACCACTTTGCCTTCGTCAAAAAAGCCGTAAGCGCTTTCGCCGTGGTAATCGGTAAATGGCGGTTCAAATATTTGGGCCATATCGAGTACGCCATTGTGAACAAGGTAATCAATTACTTGGTCAACAAAGTTAATTTGCTCGGCATTGTAAAGACCATCGTCTAAAAAGCTGCTGAAGGCTTCTTTAGCGGCATTAAGGTCAAGGCCTACCAATTGGCGAATAAATGCGCCTAAGGGCTTCTCTTGCAATATTTGATGGCGATAAGCCTCTACGTCACTCATGCCGCTTGCATCCAGCAGTAAGCCATCGAGTACATCTAAGTCGGCTTGGGTGATCGGCTTATTACGCTTTAGCTTTTGAATGGTTAACTGATCTTGGTGGTCTTTAATATACAGCTCAATTTTTTTACGATATTGGGCTAAGTCCATAGTTGGGCTTTGATAAACAGCGGTAACATCATGAACGCCTTGTACGTCATCTTCAAAGTTGGTGTACACCACTTCTTTTTTGTCTTTGTCTAAGGCGAACATTAAGTTGCGCAAACGTTTACGCATGTCTTCTAGTGTCACGACATGAATATCTTGCCAAAACTCGTGAGTTTGTATGTCTTGGATTAACTGCAACTGAGCTTGTACAGCTGGAATAGATGTTTTTGCCTCCAGCTGCTGAGCAAACTCCATTACTCTTAATCGACTTGGTTCTGGCACCATACCTTTTTCTAGCAAGGCCAATTGCATGGTTAAGATGATATTGTCAAAACGGTTCGACAAATTATTGGGCTGTTCATCCTGATTAAAGGCTTCTGCTTCAGTTGGCAGTACAGACACATGGCTTTCTAGTTCAGTAAACTTGGCATCATCAATATTATCCCAATAAGTTCGCTCTAAAAATGGCTCAACTGCTTGGCGTTTTGGCCTAACAATAAAGTTATCTAGGTTCATACCCGTGACTTGGTGATGCAACATATCAAGCTGATAGTTGTTTAAGCTACGCAATAAATTACAGTCTTCTGGGTGCTTGTCTTGATAATTGTCATCTTGCAGGCGGTCATTTAGCAAAGTGCTTAACTTCACGCGTTTTTCAAACACCTGCTGCATAACTGGTTTTGCGATACCTACTGGTAAACCTTCTGGATTAGCATCAAAGTACTCAAAATTTTGGCAGTAATCGAACACTTTAAAGGTGGTTTTATGATTCTCCTTATCAGAGCCTGGGCCAAATAAGTTTAGGCATAAACGGGTGCCGCGGCCAATCATCTGTGTGAACTTGACTCTTGAGCGGATAACCTTAAAGAACACCAAATTAACTACTTCTGGCACGTCAATACCCGTATCGAGCATGTCTACAGAAATCGCAATCCGGCAAGTTGGGTTTTTCGGGTCAAAGTCTTTGCGGTTGTTTTCATCACCGCTAAATTCATCAATTAAGCTTTGTGCATAGGTTTCTGAGTAAGTTATAACTCGTGCTAATTTTCCAGTCCATTTAGGATAGTTTTTATTGAAAATCTCTTGCAAAAATAAAGCATGAGGTTCATTGGCGGCAAATATGATGGTTTTACCAATCACGTCGCCACCTTCAACATGAATGCCGCCAAGTTCGTCTTTACTCATTAATTGAGCAAACATTTTTTCAGCAGTGTCTTCGTTGAATAAAAACTTGTTCACTTCAGACGGTAGCACTTCCTCGCGGTCCGTCAATTCAGCTTTGTCTTCCCACTCTTGCTTTTCTTCATCCGACAATTCTTGGTATTTAACCCCATCACGTAAAAACTTAGTCGCAACCGATATTTTGGTTGGAGGTACTAAGTATTTTTGGGCGTAGGCTTTTTCATCTTCATAGGCGTAGGTCGGCATGCCTTTTTGCAAGTCAAAAATGCTATAGGTATCTTTTTCAACTTCATCTTTTGGGGTGGCGGTTAAGCCCACTAACAAGCCGTCAAAATACTCAAAAATTTGCCGATACTTTGAATACACAGAGCGATGGGCCTCATCGACAATGATTAAATCAAAATGACCTACACCAAATGGGCGCTCATCTGCGCCACGGTCGAGTAGGTTTTTCATGGTGGGATAAGTGGCAAAATACAAACGGCTTTCAATGCTGTCTTTGCTTTGGCCAGAGCTTAACATAGCGCAACTCACGCGGGGTAATAGCCTAACGAAGTTCTTTTTCGCTTGAGTTAATAAGGCATTGCGGTCGGCTAAAAATAAGATGTTTTTAATCCAATCGTTTTTAACCAGCAAATCAACCAGGCTTATTACGGTACGCGTTTTACCTGTACCGGTTGCCATGACGAGCAGAGCTTTGCGTTGATGTTCTAATTCGAAGTCCTGCAAAATATGAGTAATTGCCGCTTTTTGATAGTGACGGTTAGTGATGTCGTTATTGATATCAAGGTTTTCAGTTTCAACCAGCGGGGTGTCATTGCCCGTCATAAAAAATGCTTTACGATCGCTGCGACGCTTTATCATTAACTCAAGTTCAGCTTTGGTATAAAAACCTTGTACCTTACGAGGCGGATAAAAATAGTCATCCCACAAACGAGTTTCATAGCCATTGCTGTAAAATATCACTGGGCGCACGCCACACTGCTTTTGTAAGCAATCGGCATACAGTTTGGCTTGCTGCTGACCGTCTTCTGGGCGGCGACTGGTACGTTTGGCTTCTACCACTGCCAGAGCTGTGCCGTCATCACCCCAGAGCACATAATCCACAAACCCATTACCATTCGGGTTAGCGGTCGATATTGGCATGCTGTTAACTGGATATTCGCGGTCGCGCGTTTGGTTTAATGGCCAACCTGCTTCATTAAGCAGGGCATCGATTAAGTAATGACGGGTTTCGGCTTCGTTATAGTCGTGGGTATCCTGTTGTATATCTGCACTTTGTTTGGCTTTGGCTATTTGCTCAAGCAGGGCTTGGTTTTGCGCTTTTAACGCAGCGTTTTCACTTAGCTGTTGCAGATACTCATCACGCTTAACACTGTCACTTTCAGCCAGCTGTTTTTCGAGATCTTGCACCCGCTTAATGCTACTCATCGCCTTAGTTACAAGGCCTGCATCAATGGCAAGCTTGTGGGGGATTAATGCTTCATCAAACGGCGCTACGGTAAATTGCTGTCTGTCTAGCCCTGGAGTATAGGTGCGAGCACACCAGTACAATACATGGTGCAGCTCTTTTACCGATTGTAAGGCATCACGTTGTGGCAGTGCGCTTTTGCCGTGTACGGCCTCGTTACCGATTTTGATAATCAGTTTAAGCTTAGGGAACAAGTTACTACTTAAGTTTTGCTTAAAACCTTGCTCATGGATAAGCGACATTAAAGTTGCATCATGGCGTGGGCGTTTTAGCCAGTTATCTATGTCAAATACGGTTTCAACCATTAATTCCAAGGCATTACGGGCATAAAAGCCGGCAATACGTGGGTCGGTTTTTATGTTGGCTTCAGCGCTTTTAGCCCGCAGCTGTATTTCAGCGCAGCGCATAGAATACAGATCATTGCCTGCTCCGCTTGCAATCGCCACATCCATAAAGTCAAAATTGCTAATGCCAAGAGAGCTAATGCCAAAAGCGCTAGCGCCATGAGTGGCAGTGGAAGCTGGAGGTTGGACCGTATCTGACATGTAAGTTCCTTTTACATCTTATTAAGTGTTAGCGTTATCGAGATTAAGTTCGCCGTTGAACGCTTTTTGCATCAGAGAGCTAAAATTTAGTTCTTGTTCGATCTTTAACTGTTTCAAACAATTGATTTGGGCATCAAGCTCTTCTCTAAACTTCATATATTTCAATTGTTCATTCATTGGTGGATAAGGGAATTCTAAATTATCCAAAATACCAGTATTCATGTGGGAGAATGAGCCGTCATCCCCAACCTTTAAACGCTTCAATCTCGTTTTACAGTATGTCATTAAACATACAAAATATAATGGTAAAAGATCTTCCCCAAATCTAACTCTAATAAGGTTTGTGCTAATAATAGAACGATCATATTTAGATAATACAACCCCCATTTTCCCAACAGTACCAGCGCGAGATATTATGACATCCCCTTGTAGTACATTATAAGCTTCTAAATTTTGGTACTTTTTTTCTGTAATCCATAGTGATGGGCTATCAATAAACTCTCCAGTTAAAGAGATATTACTCATATTCCATACAGGTACTCCTGAATCAACAAACTCATCTTTTTTTAATGCTGAGCCGAAAGGACCACATTTTGTCCCTGTTTTTGCTGAAGCATAGAACTCATTTAAAGTACGAACACGCCATCCTTTCGGGTTAATTAATGGATCACCAAACATCTCAATAAACACTGACTGGGCGAGGCTGTTTAGCTCTTGCTCCATTTGCCGGCAGTCTTTACGCAGTTGGTCGGCTTTTTCTAACACCGCCGCAATTTGCTTTTGGGTTTCTAGTGGTGGGAGTGGGATTTCCAATTCTGCCATTTTCTTTTTATTTAAAGTGGCTCCCATAACAGCACGATCAGTACTCTTGCCTGAATCCATTTGCAATAATGCAAAATATAAATACTCTTCACATAATTCAACGTCTTTCTTGATAGGCATTGCTGCAATAGCTTCATTATGAAACATGTCTATTTCAGCAAACCCAACTTTACCAATGCTTAGTTTGAAGCTAAATAAGACGGTGCCCTTTTTAGCTATTTTGCATTTTGTTTCTTTCACAGCAAATTCGGTAATCTGTTCGGCAGTTTTGGATAAGAGCTTGCCTTGATTCATATCTCTAATCGACAGCCATGAAACACCTTCTCCCCAATACTCGGGGTTATCGCGCGAAGGAGTCCGGCCGATGTTTATATCAACAAGATCTTGAAGCTTAACTAAAGGCCAACTCACAACAATTTCTCCAACTCTTGCACACCCTTCGTCATCTTCTCTTGCAGGGTTTTAATTCGCGCTAAAATCACTTTTGGCGAGTCGTACTGCACTTCTTCATAAATTACTTTTTTATAACGATTCAGGCTTAAATCGCAGTCGTTGTCGGTAATGTTAGCGACCGGCACCATAAAGCTTTGTTCGGTGGTTTTGCGGTTGTGCTCTGGGCTGGCAAGGTTTGGCGTACCGTCTGGATTGGTTAAGCTTAAGTAACGGGCAATGATATCGGCGATATTACTTTGCTCGTGGGTAGGTTCAGCTCCATCCTTAAACAGTGGAGTACGTTTGTCGTCAAGCGAGAAACCATCGGCTTGCATATCATAAAACCACACTTTGTCGGTGCCGCCAGAGTTGGTTTTAGTGAAGATTAAAATGGCAGTGCTGACACCGGCATAAGGCTTAAATACCCCTGATGGTAATGAGATAACCGCTTCGAGCTTTTGCTCGTTAACGATTTTTTCGCGAATGCTTTTGTGGGATTTAGTCGAGCCGAATAATACTCCGTCTGGCACGATAACCGCAGCACGGCCACCGACTTTTAGCATACGTAAAATCAGCGCTAAAAATAATAATTCAGACTTTTCGGTTGGGCCTTTGGCTTTAACTTCAACTTGTATCTCGTTACCGTTTTCATCGATTTCAGTTTTGTACTTTGGCGCGGCTTTTTTGGCGGCTGGGTTTTTACCTAAAGCGCGCAGTAAGTCAGGGGCGACGATATCAAAATCGACCGAGCCTTTAAACGGCGGGTTAGCCAAAATTAAGTTATAAGCCTCACTGATATTGGCATCGCCTTGGTCTTGTAAGCTGTCGCGATACAATACGCTTGGGTTTTCGATGCCGTGCAGTAGCATGTTCATGGCGCCAATCCGCAACATGCTTTTGTCAAAGTCGAAACCGGTGAACATGGCATTGTTCACATGTTTACGGTTTTCTGGCTTGTTGACCTCTTGCTTGTAGTTGTTTTCAACGTATTCTAGTGCCGCCATTAAAAAGCCGCAGGTGCCTGATGATGGATCACAAATGGTGTCGCCCAGTTTTGGCTGCATTAGCTCAACCATCATTTGGATTAGATTGCGCGGGGTGCGGAACTGGCCGTTTACACCCGATTGCTGCAACTTGCTCAGCAGGTATTCGTATAAGTCGCCTTTGGTGTCTTTGTCGTCCATGTTGATGGCGCTAAGCAGCTGCACTACTTGGTCGAGCAACTTAGCTGACGGGATCATAAAGATGGCGTCTTTCATGTGCTCGGCAAAGCTACCTTCATTGTGTAGGGCTTTGATTTTAGGAAACACCTGATTTTGGACTATATCCATCATCACGTTAGGATCTTTATCTTTAAAGTTGTTCCAGCGCAGCGCTTGCTCGTCAGGGCCAAAAGTGGGGTTAGCAATAGGAATGCCAGTGGCCTGTGCGCGGCGCTCAGCGGTACGTTGTAGCTCGTCTAAACGGCGAATAAATAACAGATAAGAGATTTGCTCAATTACCGAGATAGGATTGGCGACACCGCCGGTCCAAAACATGGTCCACACTTGGTCGATTTGATTACGTATTTTGCCAGTTAACATTGATTCTCTCTTGGGCTTTGGCGTGGCGTGTTGATATGGCCACGTAAAAATGTACTTAAGTGTTACGCCATGAGGCTTAACACTTTTATTTGCTTATAAGCGCTATCATATAAGGCTTATTGAGCTTAGGTAAACGTTTAAAATCATATTGATTAAATATTAGTAAGTTATGGTTTTAATTTATGTTTTGGCTAATGCTTTTGGTTGATAGTTTGTCTAGTCAAAATGAAGAACAAGGCGGTTAATCGCACTTATGATATCGATTCTTGTTTGAAATGTGGTTTGTTGTTTCTATTCATTTTCTAATTGTATGGCCAATGCGATTCGCTCCCGTAAAAATGTTTTTCGGTTAAGTGCTATTGAGCCGCGCCTCATGGCTTGCTCTACCACAGTCTGGCATCCCATTAAAACAAGCCTTTCACTCGGTCTGGTTGATGCTGTATATAGTAAAGTTTGATCTATCATTCGTTCCGCTTCTTGAGGAAGCATGACAAAGCACGTTGGCCACTGTGAACCTTGTGATTTATGAATAGTGATGGCATAACCTAGCTGAAGTTTTGCAAGCACATCAACGGTGAGGTTTATCGATACGTGATTTACTTCAATAACGCCGACTGCACCATTTTCATCTTGTTGCTCAAACACTTCAGTTACAATACCTAAGTCACCATTTCGCAGATCTGCGGCATCATCGTAATTATTAGCGATAACCAGAATTGGATCACCTAACAAAATTTTGGTTCCTGTCGATGTAACCCAAGGGATCCAACCTCTTGAAGCATCTTGGAAATAGATTGCTTTTCTGGCATGGCCAACAGATGTTTGAAGCTCAATATTTAGATTATCGACGCCAAACTCACCTTTTCTAACTGGTGATAAAACAATGCTTTGTTCAATACCACCTGACTCTCGCCAAAGTGTTATCAACCTGCTCACTGAGGGATTTCTTTCAATAGAGCAATCGCTACTTTCACTCAGTGTATTTTTAGTATCCTGAGGGATCTGCAATACTCGATTTCTAACTGAAGTAGCAAAACTGTGTATGCCACTATCAGCACTTTGACGTTTTACTTGGGACAAATTGAAGAATGGAATTTGTGTATCTGTTAATGCCTGGAATACTAATCCATTACCCACTGGCGGTAGTTGAGACGTATCACCCACAAAAATTAGCCTTGTAGCATCGGGCAATATCCCGATTAGACGATACATCGACAACAAATCAACCATTGATGACTCATCAATAATTAGCAATATTTGTTCAGGTAGCTTGGGCTTGTTATCGCCTATATGCTCTCCAACAAACTTGGCAATGGTTGAGGCAGGTCTTTGTGTACTTTCCGCCATACGCTGAGCAGCACGCCCTGCTAGCGCAACCTGATAGCACTGCAAGCCCTCAGACACTCGATCATATACTCCCAAAATAGCTTTAAGTATTGTCGTTTTTCCTGTGCCGGCTCCGCCAGATATACCGCAGATAGGTGATAAAACGGCCCCAACTATAGCATTTCGTTGATCAACTGTTAGTTCAAAATCCAACGTGGTTTCGTACTCTGCCAATGCAGAAAACACTAGATCGTTTGATAAGCCAGTCTCCCAGGACGCTAACAATGAACCGTCGCCCTTTTTTCGTTGATGTGCATCAACAAAAAACTGAGCGACAGACGCCTCCATCAACGCTTTACCATAAACCTGGTAGCCACTACTCACCTGAATTAAAAATCCTTGTTCACAGGCAATGTCACCAATATTTTCAGGTGGATTAGATTTCATTAGCTTGCTGTATTCTTTAATCAGCTCTACTTGAGTAATTACAGTGGAACCTGTTTTATTTGCATAATTAATAGCTGCATGCTGAGTAATTCCAGCCACAACAACTTCATCTTCCAAGGTGAAGCCAAGCTTATTTGCTAATTTTGAGACCTGATCAAATGAAGCTCCCATTGCTACTAATAAAAACGGGTGCTCTTTGACTTTATCTATCGCGTACTCACCAAAAATTGCGACTAACTTCTCACCGAACCCTAAAGGTAAACACTGCTCTTCAAGCCAGTTAATCGTGTTATAAAGAGCCGAGCTAGGCCAGTTGTCCAATAAATCTCTTACACGAGATTCTGTCATACCCGCAATGTTTAGCAGTGCTTGTTTATCTTGTTGAATAATTAGCTGAGTAAGCTGTTTATTTCTTACTAGTCGATTAGCGATGACACTGCCAATTCCTTTAATATTACTGCTTATCCAACGAGATAAAATCCTACCTGATGGTTTCAGGAACTTAATATTGGCAGCATCTATTGTGTATTCACTCAACGAAAAGTCATTTACTACGAAATGATTAAGTCGCTCTTTACCTGATACCTCCCACAAGCTGCCTATTGTAGCGGTATCTTTAGCATGCTCGGGGAACTTAACGACCGTTGTTTTATCGCGTTTTTTTATTGAACCGTCAACGTTGATCAAATCAACTGTTGCGTATGAGTTTGATCGTTGTTTTTTGACTTGAATGATTTGGCGTAGATGGATAACTTCATTCATATCTTGAATCCTGCCGCTCCAGATTGGATCAGGTTCTGCTGTTTTTTAAATTTGGTCAGTTCACGCTGAAGCTGTCGATTCTCAGCTTCTAATTCAACTATTCGCTGTGTCAGAGCATTATTGCTCATTGACACCATATTAGTTTGCTTTTCAGCTCTTTCTCGTGCGGCTTCATGAGACTTTTTATCTTCATCAATTTTCCGAAACCAATAGCCGTCAGCTTCTTCAATAAGTGTTCTGACGGCTTTATTTTGGGTGCATACTGACTTAGCAAAGCCAAGTTCCTCAGCCAAAACTCTACGATTAACCTTACCGCTATATTCATACTCATCCCAATCTCGAGCGGCGTTTCGTTCATTAATCCACGCTTGTACTAATTTGAGATTTTCTTGAGCAATTTGTTGTCCACTCTTGCCTTTGATCATCGTCTATCAACTTCTGGAAGAGGCTTGTCCAATCGTTGATTAAGCACTTTCATATCGACATTGGGCATCATGTAAGCGTTATGTTGCCAGCGCACAAATTGCTCTAATAAACTTTCGTTTTGCTTCTCTAGACGTTCAACTTTAGCTTCAAGAATAGAAATCTGCTCCTTTGCAAACTCAAGAGTGACATCCTTTTCGGTACTATTTAACTGCTCCTTTAAGCTATCTTTCCTATTATTAAAGGCTTCTACTAGAGCAGGATATGAGAGCAGCGTATGTCGACTGACACTCTCTTCTCCTAGGACTTTTGCAAGCTGTGCCGCAAAACTATTCCATGTTAACTTTCCTGACCATTTATCAAGTTCATGCAATGCTACAGGCAGTGTTTTTTCTGTGATTATCTTTTTAGGCATTTTCGATCCCCAACAACATTGCTACCGTTGACTCTTCAACAAGATCTTGACTGCTAACCTTTATGTCAAAATCTTTTTGTTCTAGCGCTCGTTTTACTGGGCTTGGATCATGCTCAGGCGGGATCCATAAGATTGCACCTTCTGGTGTATCTTCTGATTCAAGTCGCTCACGTTGTGTACGAATATGTGCTAGCTTCCAGCCCAAATGTGAAACCCATATGTCAGCACCAAAAACACTGTCAGATTTATCTTCTGTAGCCTTGATGAATTGAGACTCCACATGCTTTTCAAGCCTAATAATTCGTTCAAGTGTTTCAGGCATACCCTTAATGCAAGCATGCTCTTTACATGTCATACACTCACCACCTTTTGTGCAAGGGGACATGGCATAATCATGAACACACATTCCATATTCTGTCACATCTGCTATACCGATTCGATTTACACCTAAGTCTTTGTAACTGACTGGCAAATTCAACTTTATGGCCTCTAATGCTGTAGGCCTTTCATTAAACTCAACAATACTCCTCGCTTGCTGTTCACGTTCATCCTTTGTACGTAAATCATAGTGGCGATTATCATTGATTCGAGCCCGACCAGCCCATCTGGCAAGCTGCCATGCATCCATTCCTCCCCGTTCGGCATTAGTTGATAACCAAACTCGAATTTGGTGAGACGTTAGACGAATATCTGAACCATCTTCATCCTTATAACCCATACGTTGAAACAAGGTTTCTGGTGGATTTTTAAGTTTATCCCTGACGGCTAATTGAGCATTTAATTCATTTACACTTGGCAGCCGCCATGAAAATTCTCTGACTTTAAATTCTTTGTGAAATTCACGATCACGTATTATGACTAAAGATTCCCAAATAGGACGCTTGATGGATGTAAGATTAGGCCAATCACTGTTTTGATACTCTGAAGCTACAAATCCCGCTAGATCTCTATATGTCGGCTCACCATTTGCTAGTAATGATTGCACCCACTTGCTTTCGTGCGCGCCAACAATGTGCCAAGCTGACGCATTGCTAAAATTAATCGTTTTGTTCTCCATTCTCGATATTGTATCGTCACTAAAACTCATGGCATGTGCAAATTGATAAGCATTTAATGGTGTGTTCTCCCCGAAATAATGTGAAGTACAACAGCGATTATGTCGCATAAAAACATCCGGATTATCGTAAGAAAACTTTGCAGCTTCTCTTGCAGGCTTTCCTATTTCAATCAAAATTTTATGGGCTTCAATTACTGTTTCCTCTAATACTTTTGGTACCCATTTAACAGTGAAACCAAAGCCTTTTTCGCCATACCATCTCACACCAAGTGCTCCATTTTCGCCTCGGTGCAAACAGTCAACTGTTAGCCCTGTCAGCTCACCCGCTCTACCAGGTGCAAACATCAATAAAGTAATAACACTAGACCAATACTTATCCTCTACGGTTTCTGCATTTGCAAAACAATCGGCAAGTGCAAGCATCTGATGCATACTTGGGCAACGAGTATCTTGCCATTTACGAGATTCCTTATCGGTTCGCTCAGCTTTTGCAGCAACCTTAGGCCACGGGTTTTTCCATGATTGAAGAGCGGGAACAAATCGCTTATCTCTGATAAAGTTGAGCAATATTTCAACTTGATAACCTACTTTATTTCTTCGGTCTTTGTTGGTAACTCGTTTCTTAATTAATGCTTCTAATTCACCAATAACTAAGCCATCAGTTTGTAGGACATTGGTAACACCATGAACCTCACTTAAGGCATCATGTAACATCCGAAGTGCCACCATTTTATTCGTTACACTTGATACGGCTTTTATACTCTGGTTGTATCGAATATAGGCTTTAGCGAAAGATAAATAAGGCTCGTTTAACGGATCAAAGTTGGCAGGGTTAGACTTTTCTCTATACTTTGAGAAAGTCATGGCAATATAACGGTTTTTTTGTTTATGTTGCCAATTATTATTTTGCCAGCCACCTTGATCTTCATAGAGAGTTAGATTATCTCTACAGTGCTCAATAAAATTTTCTAAATTTTTCTGTGCAGCTATCTCATTTTTTGGTTGAAAATGAATAATATCAGCCATTTACAAATCCCCCTCAGATGAAGCCTGCTTGCACATTATAATAACTTGTTGGACTGCCAATAAAAGTCGATCTGTAGATTGGATAACGTTTTTTGAGACGCTAAGTTCTTGCTGTTTTTTTCTTTCCGCAAGGATTTCATTAAGCACTTCTTCGTGAGGTGCCTCTAACCATGGTTGAAAACTAGAACAGGTATAACAAGCTCGATATCCAGAGGCACAAAAAGCATAAGTTCCGCAGTTACCAACATTATCAGACTTGCCATTTTTAACTCGACTATTAGGATCATTTGCTCTAACAGCATCACGCTCTGATGCAATGAGCTTTCCAGCAAAAGCTTGAGCGAGTGTAGCCAGCATTGGAGCCATGATTTCATCAATTTGCTTAGCCGTTTCTTCTGTATTTTCGCAGTAAATGCCAACTTGCTGTGTATCTGATTGATCGAGCGCAGCAGCTAAAGATACCCCTCTTATGCCTCTTCGTGCCAAATTTGTCGCTTTGGTATATCTAAAACGAGAGGCTGTAAAGTTAATGTAATCACCTGTTCGCTCAGAGTAGGCTGTATTTTTAACCGATACCCCACGTAATATTTCTTGAGCTAATTTAGTAGTCATATGTAAATAATCAGGAGTTTTAGTCAGTATTGACTTTAATGCCTCAAGACCAGTTAACTCATCGACTCTAGGTTCCTCCAAAAATATTGGAATCTGCTCACGCAATGTCGATGGTAGTGTTCTACCTAATTGGGACTCTACATATTGAATTGATTTGTTACGCTGATTATGGAGAAGAAGATACAGATCTTCATTAATTGGTAATGGAGTAAATTGCCCACGGAATTCTGTATCATGCTGTTTAGCTCTGGGACAGTTAATAACATAATCATTGCCGTTTTCATCTTCCCGAACGACCAAATCAACTGAACGCAATGCGCGAATTTGTACGTATCTTCGTCCTGTCAAAGCTAATGACATAAAGCAACTGTACTCTTTTAAATTTAACAAGCTTTGCGTGAATGCATTAGAGGCCCAGTCTATTAACGCGCCAAGCTCGTTGTGAGTCAAAGGGCCAGAGTATGGACAAGCCCCCTTAACAGCATTGCCTTTGGGATTGCCTTTTAATATAAGTTCTTCTAAGTAATCTGCAACCTCACTGGTAATACCTTTGAAGCCCCACTCGTACCAAGCAAGCAAGAAACCTTTAAGTGCCCCTAACTTGTATTCGTTAGCGTCATTTAAAGAAGCACGGTAGTTGACTAGACTAACCAGAGTTACTGTTCTAGTTCCAGTAAATCTGAAATAAGCAGAAAAATAGTAAACCATGTTATATGTGTGCTTAGCTGATAACTCTTCCGCATATCGACACACGGTCCTTCTAAAACCCAATGCTGTATCTTTATCTATATCGGCTAATTGGTTGAAGTTAATCACTGTTGAGCCATCTAGCCTCCACTCAGAATCGAAGAAATAAAATGGGTAGCCACTTTTAGTGGTGTGCAAGCTTCCTAAGCTGGCACTGTGTTTTAATTGCATACTACTTATCCTTCTTTGCTCGCTTAGCCCAATGATCCATATCTTCTTTCATAACTCTGTCGGCTTCCTCTCTAATATGCCTCAAGTTGTATGTTTCAGCCGTTTTATCGGAACTCCAACCATTTAACTCCTTACGGATTTGAATTTCCTTTTTTTCATTAATTGGTTGAATATCAGGATTTTCTTTAGCAGCCTTGTTAACAGCATCAATTTTTTTTGAGAGCTTGTAATTAAAATTGTGACGAAAACCATGCCTTGTAATATCTTCAAGTAGTTCGGGATAAATAGCTATTGCAGGCTTTAACACTCGGTTGACAAAAGTGCTGTTGGAAATTGGTTTACCATGATGTTCACCATATTTGTGTGTTACAAACAAATAAGGATGTTTTCTAGCTGATGGTATGTTGGATCGCTTATCCATTATGTATTCACGTAGCCTATTTGTTATGACTTTATTTACCGGAATTACGCGCTCATTTGTTTTTGCTACAGGTTGTTTCTTACGTGGATCTTCAATCGCATCATGTCTGCGAACAACTGATATAGTCCCTTTTTGGAAATCTATATCTCGAATCTGCAATGCTAGTATTTCACCAGCTCGCATCCCGGTTGCTTCCATGACTTCAAAAATTATTGCATTACGGAATTTAACATCTTCACCTTTAAATGGATTATCTGGTGAAGATTCTCTTGTAATACTTAATATCCTTTCAAACGCTTTTGGTGGCGGTGCTTTTGTGTTTGGATTAGCAGCGAGCCCCTTCCCTTTACTACCTTTGGGTTTATTGGCTAGTAATGATTTACTCATAGCTTCAATATCATTTGAAACTTTTTCTTCGATCAGCTGAGTTTTAAGAATGGTTCGAGCAGTAAAGCATAGAAAGGCAGCAATCTGAGTTAATCGGTTTGCTGCATGATTATTAGAAACTCTTTGAATTGGTGTAACGCTTGCCGTTGAAGCAGAAGCAAACTTAACAACATTTTTTTCTGATGACTTAAGCCACTTTTTTAAGCTTCTTGTATCTAAAATGCAGTGATCACGTATTGAATAGATATCTTCATCCGTTAACAACTTGCCTTGATGAAATTCAGCTACTAGATCTCGATTATTAATACTTTCCCACAATTGTAAATGAACCAAGTGGGCAAGAGAGTTTGAAATTGCAGATTGAGTATGCGTCGTTCTTAACTTTTCAGTAACGTACAAAGTTACCCAATAGTTAGGCATTCCCCCCTCTTCAATCAGGATTGGATAACGCTCACCATTACTAAAAATAAGATCTCTAATTTTCGACATATGACGCACCTATTATCTACATATATTTATGTATAATTCCTAGATGAATTTTTGTCAACACATTTTAATAATAAAAACAAAAAAAGCCTGTATAAACAGACCTTTCTCAGCTTTAATCAACATTTATTATTTATGTATTCGTCAGAACGGAATATCGTCATCCCAACCTTCATCCAAATCTGGAGTGAAGTTTTGTGCAGGCTGTGGCGCTGGGCGTTGAGCTGGTGCATTTTGCGGTTGGAAGTTACCTTGTGGAGCCGCGGCAGGCTTAGGCGCATAAGCAGGAGCTTGCTGTGCTGGGGTTGGTGCAGGTTGTTGATAACCACCTTGTTGACCCGCATTAGGCTGACCCTGGTAAGTATTGGTATTACCAGCAGGAGCAGCCTGGTTGTTGTACTGAGGTGCACGTTGCTGAGGCGCTGCGCCTGGTGCTTGACGAGCTGGCTGACCTTGGTTTGAGTTATAAGCGTTTTGGTTGGCGTTTTGGTTATATTGGCCACCTGCATTATCACCCGAGTTGCGACTGTCTAGCATTTGCATTTCCATCGCGTTGATTTCGGTTTTGTAACGGTCTTGACCGGTAGCTTGGTCCTGCCACTTGCTGGTCTGTAATTTACCTTCTAGATAAACCTTAGAGCCTTTCTTTAAATACTCGCCAGCAATTTCAGCAAGGCGACGGTACATTACAATGTTGTGCCACTCTGTACGCTCTTGCACTTGACCCTGTTGGTCTTTCCACGACTCACTTGTCGCTATTGTAAAATTGGCTACGGCGTTGCCGTTTGGCATGTAACGAACCTCAGGGTCTTTACCTAAGTTACCGACCAAAATCACTTTATTTACACCACGACTAGCCATCGAAATCTCCTGAGATTTTTATCTGTTTACTGTATCTGAATTCTAAACGAAATGATCTACACGATCTATTGTACAGAGCCTAACACAGCTCGGGCTTCGCTTAAATTGAATTTATCATCGGCCTTTAAATAAGCGACCTTCTCTTCAAGCACCACAATGGCTTCAACCACGCCAGCCAATTGCGATAACTCTGTGGCCATCACTTGGGCATCATTTTTATCTTTTATATTGGCTTCAAGGGTATAGCTTTTTAATAACACAGGTTTTTGCATGCCAAAGGTTAGCAGTAACCACACAAACATCAGTGCAAGTGCCACAAAAAACACACCAGATGCACCCACTAACTGATATGCACCACCGCCAAGCATACCGCCACAAAATGCACCTAAAAATTGGCTGGTTGAATACACTCCCATTGCAGAGCCTTTTTCACCCACAGGGCAAAACTTAGCAATTAAGCTTGGCAACGACGCTTCAAGGTAATTAAAACCAGTAAAAAACAACACAACCGCAGCGCTTAACATCCAAATATTGTCGGCAAAAATGCCCATGGTTGCTAATGACAACATCATGATCAACAGCGATAGCTGGAACATGGTTTTGGTATTGTTACGCTTCACCCCAATAATAATTAACGGCACCATTAAAAAGAATGCGCCTACAAAAGCCGGGAAGTACAACATCCAGTGCTTTTCTTTGACTAAACCGGCATCCACCAAATCTAGCGGTAAAGCCACAAACACCGCAGTTAACACTAAATGCAAAATGAAAATACCCGCATCTAAACGAAATAGCTGCGGGTCTAACAACATGCGCTTTAATTTAGTTGGGGTAGCAACTGTGTCGCCTTTTGGGGCTTGGCTAATGGGGTTTGGTACAAAAAACTGCACAATTAACATACCCAATACCGCGAGCACCGCGGTCATTAAAAATAACCCTGTTAACCCTAAATATTGTGCCACAATCGGGCCTACAAGCAGCGACAACGCAAACGAAAATCCAATGCACATACCAATGACGGCCATGACTTTGGTGCGTTGTTCATCACGAGTTAAGTCGGCAGCTAATGCTAATACGGCAGCAGCAATGGCGCCCATACCTTGTACCGCACGGCCAAATACAACGCCATAAATATGATCCGATGAAGCGGCAATTAAACTGCCAATAGCAAATAATACTAAGCCCGCCAAAATAATCGGCTTACGGCCATACTTATCTGACAAAATCCCCATTGGAATTTGCAATACTGCTTGAGTCAGTCCGTAAGCACCAATAGCAATACCCACCCATAACGGTGAAAAGCCTTCAAGGTGCTGACCATACAACGCGAAGACAGGCATGATCATAAACAGCCCCATCATTCGTAAACCAAACACACTGGCTAACGAAAAAGCGACTTTTTTCTCTATACCTGACAGTCCATTACCGGCCATGCAATTGCCCTTTGAAAATGATTCAGTAAAACGATTAGCTGCGCATATTATCACAGCGCAATAAATTTGCTCAAAAGGAAATCGTAGATTGCGACCTATGCTTCATTTAGTTCATCATTTACTAAACTTATTGACGATTGCGGGCGTATACACAACATTGATAACAAAATTGATCTGAAGTGCATCAATATCTATGCGATACTGATCATCGTTTTGTTTACACCAGTCATAGAGCGAGATAGATGGATAAAATTGAAATACGCGGTGCCCGCACCCACAATCTGAAAAACATCAATCTAACAATTCCACGTGACAAACTTATTGTTATTACAGGATTATCTGGTTCAGGGAAATCATCTTTAGCCTTCGATACTCTGTATGCAGAAGGTCAACGTCGCTATGTCGAATCCTTATCGGCTTATGCTCGCCAATTTTTAAGCCTGATGGAAAAACCCGATGTCGATCATATTGAAGGCTTAAGTCCAGCCATTTCGATTGAGCAAAAATCAACGTCGCACAACCCACGCTCAACCGTGGGTACCATTACCGAGATTTACGACTATCTACGCCTGTTATTTGCCCGAGTCGGTGAGCCACGCTGCCCAACACATAACTTACCTTTGTCGGCACAAACCGTTAGCCAGATGGTCGATAAAGTATTAGCAATGCCACAAGACAGCCGCCAAATGTTACTGGCGCCGGTGGTAAACGATCGTAAAGGTGAGCACGTTAAACTGCTCGAAAGTTTATCGGCTCAAGGTTACATCCGCGCCCGTATTGACGGCGAAGTGTGCGACTTAACCGACCCTCCAACATTAGATTTACATGTTAAACACACTATTGAAGTAGTTGTAGACCGCTTTAAAGTGCGTGACGACATTAAACAGCGTTTAGCTGAATCATTTGAAACCGCATTAGAGTTGTCTGGCGGTATTGCCAAAATCGCCAGCATGGACGATTCAACAACCGAAGAATTAGTATTTTCGGCTAACTTTGCTTGTCCGCATTGTGGCTATTCCATGGCCGAACTTGAGCCGCGCATTTTCTCGTTTAACAACCCAGCGGGTGCTTGCCAAACCTGTGACGGTTTAGGCGTACAACAATTTTTTGACCCAGAGCGGGTGATCACCAACGATGAATTATCATTAGCCGGTGGGGCGGTACGCGGTTGGGACAGACGCAATTTTTACTATTTCCAAATGCTCAGCTCATTGGCAGAGCATTACAAATTTGATGTCGAAAAACCCTTTGCCGAACTCAGCGATAAAGTCAAAAAGATAGTCTTGTACGGCTCAGGCAAACAAAACATTGCTTTTAAGTACATTAATGACCGCGGTGACGTGGTGGTGCGTAACCATCCGTTTGAAGGCATTTTAAATAACATGGACCGCCGTTACCGCGAAACCGAGAGTAATTCGGTGCGCGACGAACTGTCTAAGTTCATCAATATGCAGCCATGTAAAAGTTGTGGTGGTTCACGCCTACGTGAAGAAGCACGCAACGTGTTTATTGGTGAATTAAACTTGCCGCAATTAATCACCTGGTCAATTGGCGAAGCCAAAGCGTACTTTGATACTGTCGCTTTTGAAGGCCAACGCGCCAAAATTGCCGAAAAAATCTTAAAAGAAATCAGCGAACGTTTAGGCTTTTTGGTTAACGTGGGGTTGAATTATTTAAGCTTATCGCGCTCGGCCGAAACCTTGTCGGGCGGTGAAGCACAGCGGATCCGGTTAGCCAGCCAAATTGGCGCAGGCCTAGTCGGCGTAATGTACGTGCTTGATGAACCTTCTATTGGTTTGCATCAACGCGACAACGAACGTTTATTACAAACGCTTATTCATCTGCGTGACTTAGGCAATACCGTGATTGTGGTTGAGCACGACGAAGACGCCATTCGCCTTGCCGATCATGTTATCGACATTGGCCCTGGTGCTGGTGTACACGGTGGCGAAGTGATTTGCGACGGCACCTTAGACGATATTCTTAACTGTGAAGAGTCGATCACTGGCCAGTATATTTCTGGCAAAAAGCAAATTCACATCAGCGACGAGCGCACGCCAATGGACCCTAAAAAAGTCATTGAACTATTTGGCGCATCGGGTAACAACCTCAAGGATGTCGATCTCACCATTCCAATTGGCCTGTTCACCTGCATTACAGGTGTGTCTGGCTCAGGTAAATCGACCCTAATTAACGACACCTTCTTTAAAATTGCCCATCGCATGCTAAATGGTGCCACGGTCGACGAACCTGCTCCTTATAAAAGCATTAAAGGCATGGAACAATGCGACAAGGTTGTCGACATCGACCAAAGCCCGATTGGCCGCACGCCGCGCTCAAACCCAGCAACTTACACGGGTATATTTACCCCAATACGTGAGTTGTTTGCCGGCACACAAGAGTCGCGTACCCGAGGTTATCAAGTGGGCCGCTTCTCATTTAACGTTAAAGGCGGACGCTGTGAGGCTTGCCAAGGCGATGGCTTAATTAAAGTTGAGATGCACTTTTTACCAGACGTGTATGTGCCTTGCGACTCATGTAAAGGTAAGCGCTATAACCGCGAAACCTTGGAAGTGAAATACAAAGGCAAAAACATTCACGAAGTGCTGCAAATGACCGTTGAAGATGCGCGCAGCTACTTTGATGCCATCCCATCAATTGCACGCAAACTGCAAACGCTAATGGATGTCGGCCTGTCGTATATTCGCCTGGGCCAAAGTGCAACTACCCTATCTGGCGGTGAAGCGCAGCGAGTTAAACTGGCAAAAGAATTGTCTAAACGCGACACGGGTAAAACCTTGTACATTTTAGATGAACCAACCACCGGCCTGCACTTTGCAGACATTCAGCTATTGTTAGATGTATTGCATCGCTTAAAGTCCCATGGCAATACTGTTGTGGTGATTGAACACAATTTAGATGTGATTAAAACCGCAGACTGGATTGTAGACTTAGGCCCAGAAGGCGGCTCAGGCGGCGGCATGATTTTAACAGCCGGTAGCCCAGAAGACGTTGCCGAGCACCCAGAATCGCATACTGCACGATTCTTAAAGCCAATGCTGGCGCTTCATCAGCAACGTAGCAAAAAAGCAAAAAATAAAAAGTAGCCTTTATATAGGTTTCCCATCCACCCGTAACGTTAGGAGTGCCGATATGCCCACGCTTCTTACTCGTTATCAGGTGGTTGGGATGCTTTTACTGCTCTGCTTAAACAGTGGTTGCAGTGCCCGCTTACCTGAATGCTCTTCTACATTTACCACCACTTGGCCTAACGCAACTGAGCAAATACAACAAGATATCAGCATACTGACTTCTGTCGCGTTTCAAGGGCGCAAAACCGCAACACTTGGTTCGCAAGCGACACAAGAATATATTATTACGCGCTTTAATCAGCTTGGTCTTAAACCCTGGCAAACAGAATTTGCCATCCCCTTTAACTTCGACCATCAATTTTCAACGATTACAGGGGTTAATTTAGTTGCGACCATACCTGCAAAAATCCCTTCTCGACGCTGGCGGATCATTACCGCCCATTACGATCATCTTGGCCAAAAAGGTAGCACGGTGTTTCCTGGCGCCGACGATAACGCCTCTGGCGTAGCGGGTATGCTGGCCATTGCCAAACGCTGGCAAAAACAGACTCACTTAGAGGATGTTAATTTAATGCTAGTCGCCACCGATGCTGAAGAACCCGGATTATTTGGCAGTTATGCCTTAGTGAAATTATTGCAACAAGATCCAAATATAGAAGTTGAGCTAAGCGTTAATCTTGACATGATTGGCCACCCCAATCGGCGCCGTGCGATTTATATGGAAGGCGAAAAGAATATCGCTCAGTTTGACACCATTAAGGTGCAACTGATGCGGCAAACACAATTATGTATTCGTACTCATCGCAGTAGTTTACTAAGCGGGCGCTTACAAAAAACCGATTGGTTAAGGGCATCTGATCATTATCCGTTTCACAAGGCAGGGTATAAATGGGTGTATTTTGGTGTGCCGCCACATCAACAATACCACACCGAACATGACACTATTGACACCCTCGACATTGACTTTATCGTGGCAGTGGCCGAAACCGTGTACCAGCTGCTGCTGATTGATAAACTGACCGAGTCACCATAAAAGTGTTGCTCAATTACAACAAGTGTTCTTTTTTCAATCAATTAGTGAGCGCTATAAATCAAGAATCAGGCCAATCTTAACGATTAATGGCCAAATTAATGTTTATTTTCAGTTTTTACGTGGTCAAATCGCATACTTGCTGCTATAATATGCCCCCTTATCGGCGCGGGAAATCGACACGGGGTTGATTTTCTGTCTGTGAAACTTTAGCACGAGCTTCCGAACTTCGTGCGCATCCACAAGGCTACAACCCAATGTCATCCAATGAAAGAACTTTCCGCGAACTCGGCCTGTCTGAGTATTTGTTGCGTTCACTTGACGAGTTAGGTTACGAAAAACCAACTCCAATCCAGTCTGCGAGTATCGACCCGCTTATGGCAGGTAAAGATATTATCGGTCAGGCGCAAACCGGTACCGGTAAAACAGGTGCGTTCGCCCTGCCTTTACTAAATAAAATCGACATGAAAATCAATGCTCCACAGATTTTAGTGTTGGCTCCAACTCGTGAATTAGCCGTTCAGGTTGCAGAAGCTTTTGGTAGCTATGCAAAACACATGAAAGGTTTCCACGTACTGCCTATTTACGGCGGCCAAAGCATGCAACAACAGTTAAACGCCCTTAAGCGTGGCCCACAAGTGATTGTTGGTACACCTGGTCGTGTAATGGATCACATGCGTCGTGGCACACTAAAATTAGACACATTAAAAGCGTTAGTGCTTGATGAAGCTGATGAAATGCTAAAAATGGGCTTCATCGATGATATCGAATGGGTACTAGAACATAAGCCAGCTAACAGCCAGCTTGCGTTGTTCTCTGCCACTATGCCTGAGCAAATCAAGCGCGTAGCTAACAAGCATTTGAACAACCCAGTTAACATCAGCATTGCTGCTAGCCACACGACAGTTGAGTCAATTGACCAACGTTTTGTACAAGTATCACAACACAACAAACTTGAAGCGTTAGTACGCGTATTAGAAGTTGAAAATACTGAAGGTATTATCATTTTCGTACGTACACGTAACAGCTGTGTTGAATTAGCAGAAAAATTAGAAGCTCGCGGTTACGCATCATCACCACTACACGGTGACATGAACCAACAAGCACGTGAGCGCGCTGTTGAACAACTTAAACGCGGCAAATTAGACATTTTGATTGCAACTGACGTTGCCGCACGTGGTTTAGACGTTGAGCGTATTGGCCATGTTGTAAACTACGATATTCCTTACGACTCAGAAGCCTATGTACACCGTATCGGTCGTACAGGTCGCGCTGGCCGTAAAGGTATGGCTATTTTGTTTGTTACTAACCGTGAAATGCGTATGTTACGCACTATCGAACGTGCAACTAACAGCCGCATTTCGCCAATGAAAGTGCCTAGCCCTGAGACTGTTGCAGAGCGTCGTTTATCTCGTTTAGGCGAACAAATCCAAGAAACCTTAAACGGCGACTTAGATTTCATGAAAAATGCTGTCGCTGAGTTATGCCAACAGCTTGAAGTTGATACCGACTTATTAGCGGCTGCATTATTACAACAAGTACAACAAGAGCGTCCGTTACAATTACCGACGATTACTGAGCGTCAACGTGATTCACGTGATGACCGTAGTGAACGTGGTGATCGCGGTGGTGATCGTCCTCGTCGTGAGCGCGGTAACCGTCCCGCGCCAACAAGCTTTGGTAGTGCAGACACCCTAAAAGATAACCCAGACGTGAAGATGAACCGTTATGTTATCGATGTGGGTCGCGAAAATGGTGTTGGTGTAGGTAACATTGTTGGTGCTATCGCTAACGAAGCAAACATCGACAGCCGTTTCATTGGTCAAATCCAATTATTCGACCAAGTGACTACCGTTGATTTACCAGATGGCATGCCAAAAGACATTCTGTCTCATCTTAAAAAAGTACGCGTGTGTGGCCGTCCACTTAACATTCGCGAAGCCGGTGATGAAGTGTTTGTTGACTCTGGCCGTGGTGCGCCACGTAAGCCTCGCAGTGACCGTCCTCGTGGTGATCGTCCACGCGGTGACCGTCCTGCAGGTGCAGAGCGTCGTCCACGTAAGCCACGTGATAATGGCTAATCATTCATTTGAATGACACAAAAAATGGAGCCTCTGGGCTCCATTTTTGTTTTCAGTTTTTAGTTAAAGCAATTTTTTATAGGCTGAAAATGATAAAACCAATTAACACCAATTAATTTGGTTACTGCAAGAATGTAGGTAATATTATCATTCTCGAATGAATTAACCCGATAGGTAATCTAAATGGATTTTTTAGTCGTCGTTGCACAAATATTTGGCTCGCCATTACTTGATGCTACAAAATCAGCTAAACAAGATAAAACCTTGTTATGGATTATTATCATTGGCGGCGTGCTTTTTAGCGCATTCTTCTTCACACTCTATTATCTTGCTAACCAATACTGAACAAATACTACAATACCGTCCTGAATGCTTTAGCCTGTTTGCGCTTTTGATACATAGGGACTATTTGCACGGCAAATACTGCACTGACAATCAATACAATGCCCATTAATGACAACATATCAATATTGGCACTGCTAAATACTCCGCTCCACCAGCCTAAGCTGACCACCAGTTCGGTCACGGTAAAACTCAACACCGGCGTTAACGACAGCATTGCACTCACTTGTGCGGTTGGCCAATAGTGCATTGCCTGACCAAAGCAGCCATAGGCAATTAACGTATTTGCACCGCAAAATAACACTATCCACCATTGGGGTAATGTCATGGCGTCAAATTGACTAAAATCGCTAAAGGGTGCCATAGCCAAAATGCCTAAACCATAAATAAACAACAGCACATTACTGGGCGATAACCGTTGGCTCACCGACTTTTGTAATAATGCATAACTGGTCCACGACATCACTGAAAACTGCACAATCATAATGCCGATAAGCACTTGCTCATCACGAGCTTGATCCATATCGAGTTGCGGATGGAAAAACATCAACATGCCCAATGCGAGTGTGGCAAAACAGCTGAGCTGAAAGGCGTTAAAGCGTTCTTTAAAAAACAACACCCCACCAAAAGCTAAAAAGAAGGGCGCAGTTTGAAAATTAAGCTGCGCAGTACCTGGGGCTAAGTAACTCAATGAGTACACAAACGACACGTAATTACACATCAACAACACACCGGCTAATATCAGTTTTAACCATATAGCACGGGGAAGCCCAACAAACTGCCGCAGTGCGCCGACTTTCCACTGGATAAGCAAAGTCACCACAAGCGCCATCAAAAAACGAAACCAAGTTAACGTCACCGGGGTAATAAAACTGCCAGATAATTTGAGCGCTATCGGTAAGATGCCCCAGAAAAACACCGCAATAGAGACAAATATCAGCCCTAAACGGTTATTGGCACTTTGTTGTTCTGCTGTCACTGATATTTACTCACACACAATTAAGGAGATAGATTTTGCCCGATAGCCAATACAAAGTCTTTACCGAGATGAGCTTCTAACACCTTTAATTGTTCGCATAACAAAAAAGCCTATTTCAGTACCTCCTTTTCGCGTGGCAAATCCAGCTAATGCAGGTAAAATGGCGACCATAAAAAACCTATGTGCCCTACTACCTAAGGAACACTCGCATGAGTCTTGCTGATTCCGTTCTTGCTGTGAACAATGATTTACCTATCCGAACCGACAAGCCTGTCCACAGTGGCAAAGTACGCAGCGTTTACTGGTTAACCGATGCCGATAGCAGTCGCCTAATCCGTGATAAAGGATATGATGTCCCAGAAGATACACCACTGGCCATTATGGTGATCAGCGATCGTATTTCTGCTTTTGATTGTATTTTTCATGGCGAAGGCAATTTACAAGGCATTCCTGGTAAAGGCGCGGCGCTCAATGCAATTTCTAACCATTGGTTTAGTTTATTTGCCCAAAATGGCTTAGCAGACAGCCACATTTTAGATATACCACACCCTTTTGTATGGATAGTACAAAAAGCCCGCCCAATTAAAGTGGAAGCGATTTGTCGCCAATACATTACCGGTTCAATGTGGCGCGCTTATTCAAAAGGCGAACGTGTTTTTTGTGGCATTACCTTGCCAGAAGGCTTAAGTAAAGACCAAAAATTACCAGAATTACTCATTACCCCATCAACCAAAGGCATTTTAACCGGTATTCCAGGCGTGCCAGCACAAGATGACGTCAATATTAGCCGCAGCGACATTGAAGCCAACTATCAGTCATTCGGCTTTGAAAAACCACAAGATATTGACTTATATGAAACTTTGCTCAAACAAGGCTTTAAAGTGATTTCTGACGCACTGGCTAAACTTGACCAGGTATTTGTCGACACCAAATTTGAATTTGGCTATGTGAATGACAAAAACGGCCAATCAAAACTGATTTACATGGACGAAGTCGGCACGCCAGACTCATCACGTATTTGGGATGGCCCAGCTTACCGCGACGGTAAAATTGTTGAAAACTCAAAAGAAGGTTTCCGCCAGTTTTTATTAAACCATTTTGACGATGCCGACATTTTATTAAATAAAGACAGAATGCCAGAACGTGAAGCCCTTGCACGTGATAATGACCTGCCACTAGAAGCCATGATGAACGTGTCGCGTACCTACACTGGCGTAGCTGAAAAAGTCACAGGTAACAGCATTGCACTGCCTACTAACCCGAAAGCTGACATCATCAAGGTGCTGCGCGAGCAGTATGATTTAATCGATTAATCACTCGTGTTTTCCATAAACAACGGCGCCTTTGAGCGCCGTTTTTGTTAACAAGACATTCTAGTCTCCCTTTCAAAGAAGTTATTCTTTACAAAACCGACAAAGTGTAAATGATAATGATTTTCATTACCTTCTGATATATTATCTTGGCTAAACATAATTACTTATAACAGAACAAGGACTAGTTCATAGCCGTTGAAGATGATAACACCATGAAACTAAACAAAATTAGCCTAGCTATTATTTGCGCTATTAGTCTATCGCAACACGCCATTGCTGCCGACGAGCCCCTCGATACCAACAATGACACTGCAAATACCGATAACATTGAAAAAATTGAAGTGACTGGCAGTTATATTGCGGGTTACAACGCCCACTCAGTCAGTGGTGCATCACGTTTAGACCTCGCCATTATTGATATTCCACAATCCGTTTCGGTTATCACCGACGCGCAAATGCAAGACTTTCAATTACACGACATCAATGCCGCACTCGACTCAGCCACTGGGGTAAATGTTGAACGCATTGAAACCGATCGTACTTACTATACCGCCCGCGGTTTTGATATTACTAACTTCCAAATAGATGGCATTGGTTTACCGCTGACCTCAGGCAATAACCACGCAGATGAAGACACCGCAATTTACGATCGCATTGAAGTTATCCGTGGTGCTAATGGTTTAATGACCGGTGTGGGTAATCCATCGGCCACCATCAACTTTATTCGTAAGCGCCCTACGGCAGATAATCAACTCAGTGTCAGTGGCACTTACGGTAGCTTTAATAACACCCGTATCGAAGCCGATGGTTCAGTCAGACTCAATGACACCTTTGCCGCCAGGGCCGTTGCGGTAACTCAAAGTAAAGATTCGTATTTAGACCTCTACGAAACAGATAAAAATGTCTTTTATGTTTTTTTAGAAGCCAACTTAACTGACGACACCAGTGTGTCGCTGAGCCACAGTTATATCAATAACGATGCTACCGGTAATAATTGGGGCGCGTTGCCGTTGTTCTACACTGACGGCAGCGCCACCAATTACGACAGTTCAACCAACACCTCTGCCGACTGGTCAAACTGGCAAGTGATTAAAAATAATACGGTGCTAGAACTGAGCCATCACTTTAACGATGATTGGCGTTTACGTGCCACTTATTCACATAAAACAACCGATGAAGACACTGAGCTATTTTATGTTTTCGGCACGCCAGACAAGAATACCGAATTAGGTTTAACCGGCTATGGCAGTGAGTATGATTTAGATGACCAAAGCGATTTAGTCGATATTTATATTGATGGTAATTTTAGTCTCTTTGGCCGTGAGCATCAGCTTGTTGCAGGAGTTAACTACTCAAAAATGAGCTACACCGACAGCTCACTTTATGATTACACCACTGGCTATGGCTTCCCCGAAATGCCAGATCTCAACACTTGGGACGGCAACACACCCAAACCCACCTTTAATGACGGTTTACGCGGCAGCGATGTCACCCGCGAACAACAAGCAGCCTATTTTACCGGTCGCTTTAGTATTGTGGATGATTTACACGTGATTGTTGGTGGTCGTTACAACGATTGGCAAGCCGAAGGTGAGTCATACGAAGTTGACCAACAAGCTGATTATGACAAATTTATCCCGTATTTAGGTGCCGTTTATAGCTTTACTCCAGAACTGGTGGCTTATGCCAGCTATACCGAAAACTTTGTCGCCCAAACTGAAGTCGACAGTGTAGGCGTGTTTCTTGACCCCATTACCGGGGAAAGCCGTGAAGTGGGTGTTAAAAGTGAGCTGTTTAACGGTCGCTTAATTGCCAGCTTGGCTTACTTTGACGTAGAGCAAACCAATATTGCAGTACTTGATCCCGAAACAGCCGGCTTACCCATCGACATGCAAACTTACTATGGTACAGACGGAATTAGCAGCACAGGTTTTGAGTTTGAAGTGACCGGAGAGGTATACCCTGGGTTAAATGCCAGTATAGGTTACACCGACTTTGACATTAAAGGTGACGATACGGTAGCGGCATACACCCCCAGCAAGTTATTAAAATTTGCCGCAACCTATGACGTTGAAACAATCGAAGGGCTCTCTATCGGGATGAACATGCGGTGGCAAGATGATATCTCGCGAAGCCAAGGGGTTGTCGCAGAAGGTTATGACAATGCAGGCGCAGAGATTGTCACTAAGCAAGACGCCTATGCGGTTATTGATTTAATGGCTAAATATCAAATTACCGACAACTTAGGTTTAGCGCTAAATGCGAATAACGTTGGCGATGAAAAGTACATCAATAGCTTGTACTGGGCCCAAGGTTATTACGGCGCACCGGCCAATTATAGTGCGACACTAACCTGGAAAATGTAAGCCCCAGATGAAACAAAAAAGGATGACACTGTGGTCATCCTTTTTTATGTTAAGAGCACGTTAGCGACTCAATATTATTATACCAATCAGGATAAATAAGTGATCAGAGATWGCGTAGGAAAAATCGCTTAGCACAAGGCAGAAATTGCAGCGAGGTAGTTGTTCTACCTTCAACATTTCTAACGAARTGATAARCGATRTWAACCAGTAAGCATGATCACGTTTTTGTGCTGATTGGTACTAGCTACGACGGCGTAAGCCTAATGCACCTAATAACATTAATGCCAAATAGCCTAAGCTACCACCGTCACTGCTTTTCTCTGGCTCGACTGGGTCAACAGGTTCAGGGGTGACCACAGGTGCTGGGTAACTCAGTGCAATAATCACTGGGTCATGGTCTGATGCAGAGAAGGCATTTTCAGACTTGACCAAATCACCTGTGTACTTGCTGCCATACTCAAACAGGTTAGATTCAACCGAGTTAATGTGCCAGTCATCAATACCCACCACTTTTGCCGCTAAACTCGCATTGCCTAATGCATGGTCTAAATTACCTAACTCGCCGTTATAGCTGTATGAGTAAGTATCGGCACCGTGCATTTGAGTATTTAAGTTAATTAAACCATAGCCTTTTTCAATCACACTGCCTGAACGCTCATACACTTTACCGTCTAATGTGGTCCAAGACGCAGTGCGAATAACATGGTCTGTTGTTGAGGCATCATAGTCGGTCAAAACCGCAACAGGATCTTCTTTACCATAGGCATTTAAATCGCCAATCACCAACACATCACCGTCTACATCGTTAAGTGACTCACCTAGTACTTTGGCCGCCGATACACGGAATGCATTACACTTACCTTGTAAATCAGCCGGTTCTGAATTTTCGTTAAACTCAGCCCAATCTTCAATACAACCAGACCCTTTCGACTTAAGGTGATTCACCACAATCGTCAGTTTTTCATCATTAATGCTAAAGCTTTGTACTAGGCTGTGACGTTGGTATTTGTCATAACTAGGACTCGATTCAACCACGCCATTTTGTTCACGCGTTTGTGCACCTTCTGCAGCATGTTGCTCGGGGGTCGCAATGACTTGCGCTGCACCGTCTAAGCTAATACTTGCAGGACGATATAACATGCCTACCGTAATCGCGTCGCTGCCAATATATTTACCGTCATATTTATCAACATCTTCGATTTCAACAAAGCGATATGCTTGCTCATCTGTCAGCTCAGCATTTAGCGCATCAACTAAATTTTGAATCGCACTTAACTCACCAAAGCCATTGTTGGCAATCTCCATTAAACCCACAACATCAGCATTCATGGCTACAAGTGCATTCACAATTTTGGTGCGTTGCAAGACCATTTCATCTTCTGCTAACGCGCCGCGGTTGCTGTTTGATGGGTTAGCATCGCCACCCACTGCGTCATTAAAGAAGTTAAGTACGTTAAAGCTGGCTACACGAATGTCGCCCATGTTTGCCACTGTTGGCGCATTGGTACGATCATCAACACGGATAAAATCGCCCGCGGAGATAGTGTTCGTCGCTAAAAGACGGTATGAGCTATAGCTGTAGCCAATCACACCTTCAAGGTTAGTTAACTGGTCACCGACGCGGATATAACCTGTTTCAGCGTTAAAATCAGGGAAGTAAGGCACTTCGCCATCGTTCGCTTTGTAATCAGATTCAACAAAGAGTTGGTTAACCATATTGGCATCATTTAATGCCACAGCTTCTGCTGAGTTTGGCTCAAATACTTGAGTCGGTTTCATTAATGGCGCTTTGTGCGACAACACCATATTGTTACGGTAACTAGAGTAATCAAAACTAAAGGTGCGAGTGACTTTCATGTCACTGCCTGCATCGAGCTTCACTTTCATGCCTTCGACGCGCTCTAATGCTTGCGCAAGTGTTTCACCATCTGCAACATAGAATTCAACAGCGGCAGGCGCATCGCCCACAACGCCCACTTCAAATTTTTGCTCGTCTTTAATGTCTATCTGCGTTGAGCCGTAATATTCTTTGACTTTACCTTGTACACACACTTCAGTACCGGGCTGAATCGTGTCTGGTGCGGCTTCATTTAGGTAAACAAAAATACCGTCAGAGGTATAAGGAGAACCATCACCTTGAGCATCTTGAATAAAGAAGCCTTTATATAAACTGTCACTTCTGGCGCTCACAATGCCTTTTACGGTGACTTCGTTAGCCGACTCAAAACTGCCACTGGCAACTAATGGACTAGAATCACCTGCTCCTTGAATATCATAAATGTTCGTTAGCGTGGCGCCGTTACAAGTAAAAGTACTTGGCTCTGGAGCCTCAGCCGCGTCAAGTGTGCCTAAACCACTAAAAGTGTCTTTTTCAAGTGTAACCCATTGGGCCGCATCATAAGTTGTGCTGGCAGTTAAATCTTCTAAATTACGCTGAAAAGTGGTATCAAGCCCCCAGCCGCTTGGTGTAGGAATATCGCCAATCACATCAACTAATACATCGTCTTTTAATAGGCCAACAGCATCGCCGCCATTAAAATACAAATTACCAGTCATTGAGTCTGTACCGGCCGGTAAGGTGATAGCCGCACTAGGGTGCAAAATCACTTTGACACTTTTAGCCGCGATTGAATCAGTCAAATCAACCATATCTAAAGCCGCGGTGTCGCCGTCTTTATAACGCACTAATTTGTACCCAGCTAAATCAACGACTGTGTCACCGTTGTTATACAATTCAATCGCTTTGTTATTGGAACTCCCTTCAACATATTCACTAATTAACACATCTGCATTTGCCATCATTGGCAATGCTGCGGCCACTGCGAGTGAAACCGCTGTAAGTTTAGTCAGTCCTTTCATTTTTTAACCCCATATTTTGTAATAGAAATGCTATTTTTTTGTAATATGCGGCGCGATTGTCCCAAAGTTTTGTGACATAAAAAAGAACATTGATCACAAAAAACGACCAGAAAAAATAACTATCTAATTGATTTCAAAAACAAAATAGTTTTTCAGGCAGAATAAAGTTCAAAGTGTGATCAAATTCTCATTTAAAAACAGAGGCTAAACTAAAAACAATGCATCATGGTATTTCAAAACAATATGACAACCCTTGTAACACTTTTATAAAAAATAAAAAGAGAGTATTACAACATGCTGTTTTATATTGTAATTAATACTATCGTTTACCTTGAAACGATAAATAAAGTTGAAGATAATTAAAAAAGGCAAGCCATAGTTAACTCCATTACCAGCCAGTTGTAATGGTGTTGTTACAATATGCAGATGTATAAAAGACCCACTTAATACAAACCATTAACGTCATATTCGTATTACGGGGTTAAAAAATAATAAATCTCTTAAGCTATTTGTTTTATTGTCGATATATATTTAGATAGTGTGTTGTTTTGATCATAAGAATTGTAGTTTGCGCAGTATTTTAGTATCAAAATACTGCTAGCTAATCTACTATTTGCATCTATTGTATTTACCGGTTTAGGTACCCTCGCTATGAAACAAGTTGATTTCAGAAATATTGATAAACTCTTCATAAAAATGTCGATTAACGACAAGTTTTGGACAATTTTCGCGCTATTTTTAATCGTATTATCCAGCGTATCCATCGGCAGCTATGTCAGTAAAATTGATCAAATTGAACAACAATCGTTACAGGTTTTAGAGCAAAAAGCTGCTGGTATGGTGCAGGCGCTCGATTCAACCGGCCAACTTGAACAAGCTGCAAGCCTTGGGTTACAAGTTTCTAGTCGCGCTCAAACCAGTAATCGCTCAAAAGACACCGTCACTGCGGTATACGCTTCTGCTGGCCAATATTATTCCCTTAGCGAATCGGTATATGCCCAAGAGTCTGATGCGAAACAAGCGGCAATGAACTCAATGTTACTGTCGTTTTTATGGATATTACCCTTTGCTTTAGTTATTTATTGGAACGCCACCTTTATTGGTGGCGCGTTATGGGTGTTATGGGATACCACTGAGAAAATTGCTAAAGGCGATTTAACCTCACGTTTAGGCTTTCATCCTGGGCGCGACGAGTTTGGTACGATTGGTTGTGCATTAGACAAAGCCATGGACACCTTAAGTGAGCTGGTTATTGCGGTTAAAACCAATACCGATACCTTGCATGCAACATCAGACTCTTTTGCCCGCGATGCAGAACAAAGCGCTGAACAAATTGACTTACAGTATGCCTCTTTAGATTCTGTTGCGACTGCAATGGAAGAGATGACCGCCTCTGCCGCAGAAGTCTCTAACATTGCCCGTAACTCTACCGAACGTGTTGAGCAAGACTCCGAATACACTCGCCAAAGCTATGACAGAGCAAAACGTGCTATTAACGAAATTGAGCAGCTGTCTAAATACATAGAGCAAACGTCAAACTCAGTTAACACCTTGAAGGTCAATGCCACTAACATTAATGATGTGATTACGACCATTAATGCTATTTCAGATCAAACTAACTTACTGGCGCTTAATGCGGCAATTGAAGCCGCGCGTGCCGGTGAAATGGGCCGTGGATTTGCCGTGGTTGCAGACGAAGTAAGAACCCTAGCGGGCCGTACTCAAGCAGCAACAGTTGAAATTCATAACATGATTGAGTTACTGCAAAACGAAACACTTAACATCGACAGTATTACTCAAGACACTGTTAAACAAGCACAAACCAGTAGCGACTTAATCAGTAACATTGGTACTGACATTGATGCGATTGCTGAATCATCTCGTTCAATTATGGACATGAGCTTCCAGATTTCGACTTCTTCTGAAGAGCAAAGCGCTGTAGCGAATGATATTGCTAAAGAACTGACTGAAATCCGTCAAAAATCGAATGTCATCCGCGGGTTGTCACAGCAATCAGCACATGGTGTGAAAGATCTGTCCAAAGCCTCTGCTAACTTAGGGAAGATTTTAAGCCGTTACCGCACTAACTAAAGAGAACAGCTAGTCATTCATTAACTCAACATAAAACGACGTGATATCCACCGATACCACGTCGTTTTTTATTAGCCTGATGCCAAGTTTGTACAGTATACTTTTCGACCACATTGGATCTATACCTTTTACCACTTTCAGGTATAATCCGCGCAATTTTTATCACCTACGTTAATCGCAAACTCTATGTGTGAGATCTTATGACAGTTGAAACCTTTACACCCAAACAAACTACCACGCTCGACATTCCAGTTAAAACCCTTGAAGCCAACAGCACAAGTCGCCCTAGCACTGGTAATCGAATTGGCTTTGTATCACTGGGCTGTCCAAAAAACTTAGTCGACTCAGAACGGATTCTCACTCAATTACGTACCGAAGGCTATGACGTTACCAACAGCTATGATGACGCCGATTTGGTTATTGTGAACACCTGTGGCTTTATTGATAGCGCGGTGCAAGAGTCGTTAGAAACCATTGGCGAAGCATTAGCAGCCAACGGCAAAGTGTTAGTCACTGGCTGTTTAGGCGTTAAGAAAGATGAAATTGTCGAACTTCACCCTAACGTGTTAGGCGTAACAGGCCCTCACGCCTATGATGAAGTATTAAAACAAGTTCACCTGCATGTTGAAAAGCCTAAACATAATCCACTCATGGATCTAGTGCCTGATCACGGTGTAAAACTCACACCGAAGCATTACGCTTATTTAAAAATATCTGAAGGTTGTAACCACCGTTGTACTTTCTGCATTATTCCGTCAATGCGCGGTGATTTAGACTCTCGCCCTATTGGCGATGTATTAGGTGAAGCGCAACGTTTAGTAAACGCAGGCGTAAAAGAGCTATTAATTATTTCGCAAGACACCTCAGCTTATGGTGTGGATGTAAAGCATAAAACCGCATTTTGGGATGGTATGCCCGTTAAAACCCATATGCAGCAGCTTTGTGAAGAATTGGCCAAACAAGGCGTATGGGTGCGCCTGCACTATGTGTATCCTTATCCGCATGTGGATGACATTATTCCATTAATGGCTGAAGGTAAAATTCTGCCCTATTTAGATATTCCGTTTCAGCATGCCAATAAGCGTATTCTTAAATTGATGAAACGCCCTGGTAGCTCAGACAAAGTATTAGAACGCATCGCTAAATGGCGCGAGATTTGCCCAGAATTAGTGATCCGCTCAACCTTTATTGTGGGCTTCCCGGGTGAAACCGAAGAAGAATTTGAAGAGCTATTAGACTTTTTAGAAGAAGCACAATTAGACCGCGTCGGTTGCTTTAAATACTCGCCGGTGGAAGGCGCTAAAGCCAACGATTTACCAGACCATGTACCAGAAGATGTGATGGAAGATCGCCTACAACGCTTTATGGCGGTACAAGCACAGATCAGTGCCGACAAGCTGCAAGCGCGCATTGGCCAAGAGTATTTAATCTTAATTGATGAAGTGAACACCGAAGGTGCTGTGGGTCGCTCATACATGGACGCGCCAGAAATTGACGGCAAAGTGTATTTAACCGACGAGTTTGACGTACAACCAGGCGATCAAGTTTGGGTGCAAATTATACATGCCGACGAGCACGATGTGTGGGGCGTTAAAGTCGAAGATTAATCGCTTTGCTTAACGCATAACCTGCAACTGAAACTCAAATTAAAAAGCCGATATCTGAAGTGATATCGGCTTTTTGCTTTGCTAACTCATTATTTCAACGAACTATTCTAGCATGGTTAATCTATGCCCTAGTGCACTTGAACTGTCTGGTGTCAGTACAAAAGTAAAGTTGCTGTCGCCACTAATATCTAATGTTTCAGACTGATAAATCAATGTTTTAGTACCATTATCAGCTTCATACACGATATTAATTTCGTAAAAATCTTCAGGTAATGTTGTACTCTGCTCTTCAACGAAGTCTAAATCAGTCAAGGTATATTCTGCAGTTTCAATGGTTTCTGAATCACGCACAAAATACACACTCAGATCATCGTAGTCATAAGACAAGTTAACGACATCAACTTTATATTCATATGCACGTGGGCGAAGGTCCTGAGTAATTTCCATCCCTTCTACTGAACCGTCTTCGTTTTGATATACAAGCAATGATTTCACATCATCTTGTTCAAACGTCACGAGCAAGTTATTAAATAGCTGTGTTTTGGTTGTAGCATCTTTTGCGGTAATACCGTAATCATTAAACGACGTTGACTGATAGTCAGATACCGAAAATGCAGCAATATCATACAGGTATTGAGTTTCTTGTTGGCTCGAAATCGTCACATCGATGTTTTGAGTTTCAAGGCCATTAAATACTCGGTAATCTGCAGTTGATTCCAACGCTGGATAATTATCGACTGTAGTCGTTGAGTCTACACTGTCGATATTCACTTTAAGATCACCAGCACCAAAGCTATTACGAATAACCAATTTGTAAACGGTTTCCGTGGAGAAATCCATGCTACCAGTGGTGTAAACTACATCAGTAGTACCTGCTTCTGTTAAATAAACAATATAATCTTCGGTGTCTAGGATCATTGAGTCACTGTAAGTACCATAACCCACACTGCCTAACATTACCGCTTCATCAAAGTCTTGAGTATCAAGAGAAATATACGCATCAAATGTGCCTTCATCAGTAGCTACGTTGGCAATAAGCACCTGCATTTTGCTGTATTCATAATCATCATCCGCATTAAGTTCGTCCATATCTTCACGGTTATAATTAATGTCCAGTAATTGTGGGTCAAGATAATCACCATAAAGCACAAACAAGTGGTTATCGTCGTTTTCCATATCCACAGTATCGCTGTAAATGGTAACGGTTTCGCCATCTTCATCCTGACCGTAAATTTCTAAATCAGCACTACCAGTGCTGTAACCATAACGTGGCATAGCATCCGCAAAGTCAATTGCTGTATACGAATAGTCATCAAGCACTAACGATGTCGAGGTACTGTTAGGTGAGGCATTGTAATACTGTACATAAGCAACATCACTGCTACTGCTATCTGAACTGTCAGAACCACAACCAAACAGTACAGCTCCAACCGTTGATATCAATATCAATCGGCCTAATTTCTTGTTAAACATAATTGCTCCATTAACCACTTAGCTACATTTGCAGTATTATGACTCTTTGTATGCGTAAACGACTGTCAAGATACGTAAAGTTGGTATATAAATCGTCAAGTGGGCTTAAATTGGTTATAAAAAAACCTCTTATCAGTCGACAAGAGGTTTTAAATCGTACTATCGAGCAAAAAACAGACTAAGCGCGTTAAGCGGACTCCGCATTCACCATGTAAATTTGTAATAAACTAGTGCCTGTTGATCTGTCAAGGTTGTTTTTGCAGCGAATTGTTGGCCATTACTCATATACAAGTGCGCGGCAGAGACTTAGAGGTGTAGTTATTCTACATAAAAAGTCGATAACGCCGTAAAATGGCCAACAAACGCTGCCCGAAGGGTTCGGCTAAAAACGTTTTACGCTTTGTTGAATGACTCTTTGCGAATAAAGAGTTGCTTAGATGACTAGGCATCAATCCATTCGCCTCGATTAACACGTTTTTAACTCGAACAAAATTTAACCAGCAAAGACCAACAGGCCCTAGTTACCGGCGATCTTCATTTCACTCAGCAAAATACCACCAGTACGAATTGATGAGCGTAAGTCACGATCTTTACCTATACCTTGAATCCCTTTAAACATATCTTTTAAGTTACCTGCGATAGTAATTTCTTCGACGGGGTAAAGTACTTCACCGTTTTCAACATAAAAACCCGCTGCGCCACGCGAGTAATCTCCAGTAACACCATTCACCCCTTGGCCCATCACTTCAGTCACTATCAAACCCGTGTTCATTGCTTTGACTAGGTCATCAAAAGTTTGATTAGTGTGGCTTAATGTCCAGTTATAAATACCACCAGCATGGCCCGTATTGGTCATGCCGAGTTTGCGGGCAGAATAACTGGTTAAAAGATACGTCGCGAGTTGGCCATTGTCGATAATACGGCGCGCTTGTGTTGCAACACCTTCGCTGTCGTAATTAGCACTAGCTAAGGCCCCTAATAAATGTGGTTGTTCTTCAATATTAAACCATTCAGGAAACACTTGGGTGCCTAAGGCATCAAGTAAAAAACTCGACTTACGATAAATACTGCTGCCGCTAATTGCACCAATTAAATGACCCATTAAGCCTGTGGCGATTTCAGGTGCAAACAAGACGGGCATTTTTGCCGTGGCAATTTTACGTGCATCTAAACGGCTTAACGTTTTATTAGCAGCCTGCTGACCAACAGACTCTGGCGACAATAAGTCCTGGTATTTACGCGCAACGGTATAATCATAATCGCGCTGCATGTTGCCATCTGACTCTTCGCCAATGACCACACAACTTAAGCTATAGCGCGAGCTGCAATAACCGTTTAAAAAACCATGGCTATTACCATAAACTTTTGCGGCGGTGTGCGCATTGGCTGACGCACCGTCTGAATTACGAATACGGCTATCAACTGACAAACTGGCTGCTTCTGCACGAATAGCCAATTGCGCTAATTCTTCTGCATCAATGTCTTGTGGATGATACAGCTGTAAATCACGAATATCTTGTGCCATTAATGCAGCATCAGCCAAACCACTAAAAGGATCTTCTGAGGTGTATTTAGCAATACCATCAGCCGCTCTTACTGCTTCACGGATGGCTTCAGGGCTTAAATCTGAAGTAGAAGAGTTACCTTTGCGACCGTCGCGAAAAATGGTAATACCTAATGCACCATCTTTATTAAACTCGACAGTTTCGACTTCTTTTTCACGCGTCGACACCGACAAACCTTGCTGTTTACTAATAGCCACTTCAGCGGCAGTTGTGCCTAATTGTTTAGCGTACTCTAATGCAACGGCAACGGCGTCTTTTAGTGCTGATAATTCAGAATCAATTCTTGGTGTTGTTTCACTGGCGCTAGGCGCTGAAGAAGGATGAGAAGCCACAAATTTACTCTTTGATTAGTCTAATTGTCGCTAGCATATCAAATAAAAAAGCCGATTGATAACCAAGCGCTTCTCTTGAATAAAATCTGCATATTCAATGCCAAATAAATGCTATCATTAGCCTATATTGACTTGAGGTTAAACACTATGAAGATTGTTGGCGATTCTGAACACTTTCAGCAGCCCTATGATAACGATGACGATTACGTCAGCAGAACAGAATTTAAAAAAGAAAGCGAAGAGGCTCAAGCACTTGGCATGCGCTTGGTTGCGCTTAGTAAAACCCAATTAGATAAAATGGATTTAGATGAGTTTCTCTACGATGCTATCTTAAAATCTAAGCTCATTAAGCAAAAAACCGAAGCATACCGCCGTCATTTGCAATACATCGGTAAACTAATGCGTGGCTTTGATCACGAACCTATTCAAGCAGCACTAGATAAAGTCTTGAATAAGAACAATAATGAGGCCGCTCAGTTGCAAATCTTTGAAAAGATGCGCGAGCGCTTATTGACTAATGGTGACGATGAAGTTCAAAGCCTATTAGATCAGCACCCGCAGTTAGAACGTCAAAAGTTACGTCAATTGATCCGCCAAGCTAATAAAGAGTTAGCCAAAGGCCCAGAATCAAAGTCGTCTAAAGAATTGTTTAAATACTTACGTTCTGAGATAAAAGAGTAAACCCTATACTCAAAAATAGTCTGATTAATCGAAATAAGGATGTGGCTAATGCAGCTTGAAACAACGATACGTGCACTTTTTTTATCTATTGCTTCAATATTGTTATTTACGGGTTGTAACGGTGCCGCAGATGGTACTGACTCAGATACATCAGATGACAGTTATAGCCTGTCGGTGAGCTACCAGGATGTAGTCAACGGCCAATGCGATGCCAGTACCGACAGTTTAATCTTTGACCTTAACGATAGCGTGTGCGCTGTAGCCAAACTGACATTAGGTAATGCTAACGTCAGTGGGGCGCTTATCGAATTTACCAGCAGCAATGCCACATTAAGTAATGCATCGGTGTTAACCGATACTAGCGGCATAGCGACTACCTTTATCACTTCCACCAGCACAGAAGCCGGTACCTTAACGGCAACCTACACTTCAGATGACGACGACAGTGTCAGTGACAGCCGTAATTACCAATTTAAAGAGTACAGCACCACCGCCCCCGCTGAAGCGCTAAATTTTACCGTATCAATCAGTGACAGTAGCGGAGTCATTACCCGTTTTAATGTTGGCGACACCGTACAACTCAACGCACAGCTTACCGACAGCAGTAATCAAGGTATTGCCAATCAAATTGTGACCTTTAATGCCGGCAGCGCGACGTTATCGCCTGCGACCGCGCTCACCACAGACGCAGGTATCGCAACATTAAGCTTTACGCCCACCGATTCAGAATTAGGGGCTAGCCAGCTTACCGCCACTGCAGAATATGAAGACACGACATTAACCGCGACCAGTGCCTATGAAGTGCTTGCATCGACCGATGTCACAACTGATGGCACAGTGATGATGGGCTCTTACGATGACAGCGGTGAATTTATTGAAAATCTATTAGCGACAACCTTAACAGCAGATACAGAGGGTAGTTATACCATTAGCGCTGGCGGCTCATTTGGCGTTACAGCCACCCTAGTGACAGAAGCAATAGACGGTACGATTACCCGCTTACAAAGCCCAATCAGTATTAGCTTTAGTTCAGACTGCACCACGAACGACAATGCAACCTTAGACACACCGGTGACCACTGTCGCAGGCTCAGCCAGCTCGACGTTTTCAGACACCAGTTGCAGTGGCAACAGTGAAAGCACTGACACCATTGTCGCCAGCGCAACCGTTAATGACACCAGTTTAAGCGCGAGCTTACCTTTCACATTAGCACGCCAAACATTATCAAATATTAGCTTTGTGTCTGCAGACCCAACTCAAATCCGTATCAAAGGTTCTGGAGGCACAGATACAACAGAGTCATCTTTGGTGACGTTCTTGGTAAGCAGCGCTAATGGCCAACCTGCTGCCCAACAAGAGGTTGAATTTAGCCTTGATACCACAGTGGGTGGCTTACAATTTTCTAATGGCGACACGACTGATAGCAGCATCACTAATTCAGAAGGACTTGTGAGTGTTAGAGTGCAAGCTGGCACTATTCCGACCCCTGTTCGCGTAATGGCATCGACAACCGATGCTGACACCGGCGACACTATTACAAGCCAATCAGAACAACTCACAGTGAATACCGGACTGCCACAACAATTGGGTTTTAGTATTTCTGCGTCAACCTCTAACCCAGAAGCGGGCGATTACAATGGCGAAGATGTCACGATTACAGTGTATGCATCAGACAGCTTTGGTAACCCAGCGCCAGACGATACTACGGTTAACTTTACAACTGAAGGTGGCCAAATTGAGCCGTCATGTAGCATCGTAAGCGGGAGCTGTACCGTGACCTGGACATCGGCATCACCACGGGTAACTGATCATCGTATTACCATTTTGGCTTATGCGCTTGGCCATGAAACCTTTTTCGATACCAATGGCAACAACGTGTTTGATGATGAAGATGGTAGTGCAGTTAATGGCTGTTTAATTGGCACAACGTCTGTCGCCTGTAGCGGTAACGGTATGGACGTAGAAACCTATCAAGATAATGGCTTTGTTGATTTACCAGATGCCTTTAGAGATGACGATGAGTCAGGCGAACGCGATTCAGGTGAGCCGTACTTTAACACAAAATCAAGCAGCACCTATCAAGGAGCTGACGGCGTATTCAACGGCCCACAATGCCAAGGTAGCTTATGCGACAGCACGGCAACAACAACCTATATCCGTAAAGCCTTGGTGTTAACCATGTCAGGCTCAACAGCCAGCTTTACGGTAAGCCAAAATGGTTCAGTGATTAATGATTTTGATACTGACATTCAAGACATCGCCAATGGTGGCTCTTCGATATTTACTGTGGTACTCAGCGACAGTGCTGACCAAATATTACCCTCTGGCACAACTTTATCGGTGAGCAGCAGTGAAGGTGAATTAACGTTTTCTGGATACACGGTACCCGACCGTAACTCTGCCGGTGGCACCTCAACATCATTTATGATAACCAATGACGACAACTCGGGTACTAGCCTAGTGACTTTAACAGCCACAACGCCAAAAGGTGTCGTGACTGAACTGAGCTTTTTTGTCACCTTGTTGTAACTCACCATCTTTATCATAAACAGAAGCCTGCTAAATACGCAGGCTTTTTTGTGATTGGAATTTGTTGATAAGTTGTTACAATGACGGCGAGAATACCGTAAAACTTTTACTGTATTTCTATCTATTATCTGCGTCACCCAATGATAAACAGGGCTAGTTTATTTATACGAGAAACAGGTAAACGTTTCTCGACGCATACTAAGGAACAATAATGCGCAAACTTTATGTACTTTCTACTTTAACAGCAGGCTTGCTACTCAGCGCCTGTGCAGCAAAGCCACCCATCGTGGCACAAAATAAGACAGTTGTAGTCAATGACCAAACGATTATCTTTGGCGGGATTTACGACAAAGAAAAAAACAAACTGCAACTTATCGCCAATGGCGACTCAATCATGCAAGGGCGATTTCCGCCAATGACACCAACGCAACACCTTAACGCCAAATTCAATGGAATGGCCGTTAAAGGCGATTGCTATTTTGGTTCTGTTTTAGGTGATCAAGGTGGTGCATTTGGGGTTGTGGCAAGTATTGTTCAATCAACAAAAAACAGCACGGCTGACAAGTGCGACATCTTTATTGATGGCGAGCAGAAAGAAACACTTTATTTCTAATCGGTAACCCCATTAAGCGCTAGCCCTGCTTACTTTGCTTTGGAAAAATTGCACCCCTGTGGTGCGCATGGTTTTCAATAAAGCACTAATAGGATTCAACTCACGCATAACTTATATAACAAGGTTATGTTTTTTAATGATTTTATAGTATGGTCTGATCTTTGCTGCAATGATATTTTTATACGTTATTTTATCGCGGTTATTGTTACAAAGTAACCTGAGTGAAGTCATCTGAATATCATTAAGTGAGTGGAAACCTTGTTATTAGTCACCTTGTAACCTGCACCATAGATAACCACTCATGCACAATTGTTATTCATATATATTTCATAATACTGATGCAATTATGTTATTTATGCACCTATGTATATTGTGAACCTATATATATTGTGAACCTATATTATCCGTAAGAATGATGCAAATAGCTTTGTTGTTGAGAAATAAATGATCCCTTTACATACCTCTATGCGCGGCCTACGTTGTTTTTGTGTTGCTGCTGAATGCTTAAGCTTTAAAGAAACAGCGAAAAAGCTGTACCTTACGCCGTCTGCGGTTAGCCACCAAATTAAGCAGCTAGAGGAAACCCTTAATCAACAATTATTTATTCGTCAAACTCGTTCAATTGCCCTAACAGAAGTAGGTGTGCGTTTTTACCAAGCTATCGAGCCAGTAATGCAACAATTGGTTAATACTGTCAGCGAGTTTAACCAATCAGATCGCATGCTCGAAGTGAGCATTTCTATGCCCGAGTTTTTTGCCAGCGAGCTGTTTATGCCTAAACTGATTGGCTGGTCATCTAAATATCCCAATATTAATCTCAAGCTTGAAACCATAAAATCGCGCACCGATGCTATAAAGCATACCGACGTCTCGATTATGTTGTCAGGTAAACAACAAACCACTGACGACATATATGATTTATTCCCCATCACCTATATACCAGCATGCAACCCACAACTTCACAGTGAGTTAGCATCACAAGGATTTAAAGCGTTAACTAAAGTGCCGTTAATATTACATAAAGCCAGACCATATGCCTGGCATCAGTGGGCAGAAAGTGTCGGGTTTGATGGTTTTCAACCGAAACAAATCATACAGTTAGACAGCATGTTCAGCGTTGCCCGCGCCGCAGAACAAGGGCTAGGCGTAGCATTAATCCCCTTGCCCATCAGCCAAGCCTGGTTTGACAATAAAACCCTTATTCCGCTATTTCGCCACCCTCTGTTCAGTCACGACCGCTATTACCTTGTACGCCACACTAATGAACAGCAGCGCCCTGAAGTACAGCTACTTATTGATTGGATCCTTAAAAGCTTTCATAACGAAGCCACTCGCTAACATCTGTGCAGCGCTAACCCGCGACAAAAAAGCTAACCTCATTTTCTTGTATAAAACAGAGTGAATCACTCTGTAACTACCTCTTTATGTATAGTTGAATTTTTTTAATCCATTAATGCGTTTTTTATCGTTTGTCGCCTGTATGCCTTTTCACTAAAGTTCAACTGTAGCGCGGCGCTACAGATATTTTTAGAGGAGCAACATCATGAACAAGAACATCATTACAGGCCTAATCAGTGCCACATTATTACTGACCGCATCAGCAAGCGTTATGGCCGACAACCAAGGCCAACAAATCAGTAGCAATGCATATAAAATGGTACTTGTTGAAGATGTGCCAGGCGTAGACGCATTGCAAACCGGCCATGTAGAAGAAGGCTTAACCGCAACTTTAGCTGCAAGCAAATACACCGTGGACGACTATTCACGCAATGTGAATTTATGCGCCGGTTACGTACAAATGTCTGACATGGAAAAAGCACAAAAAGCATGCAGTGCAGCAGTAAAAAGTGCGCGCTCTTTAGTGGCTGTTCCATCGATGTCTGTTCGTGCTTACGCTTATAACAACCGTGGCATAATGAAGTTAATGAACCACGACAACTTAGGTGCACTTGCTGATTTTAAGCGCGCTGCTAAAGTCGATAACAGCAGTATCTACAAACATAACCTTGAACGTTTAGAAGCCGCATTAAACACGGCAAAAACTGGCATCTTATAATTGCAGCGTAACCAAACAACCATAAAGGTTGGCTGTGGTTTCTTTAGTAAAAAGACTGCCAAATCTAACTGAGTGAGACGCGATAGACAGGCCAATCATTGCGATGCCTGTCTTTTTACTTCGGCAACACTTAACTATGTTGAATGTGATCGCGAGTTTAACTTAACATCGCTTTAGCCTGTTTTTGTCTCGCGGCTACCCTCATGATTGCGATACACGCAAACACCGCAAATAATCCCCAAAGCTGCAACCATTTAGGCATAACAGCTAACCAACCAGCCCCGAGTTGATTGAGTTCTAGCATCCCCATAATGGCGGGCACCGCAGGAATAACCTGCGATATCATCACCAAAGGTTCTGGGATTAAGGCGATAGGCCATACAAACCCCGACACAAATAACACTGGCATCGACATCAGTAAGTACACCTGGGTGGGTAAGTCGCGCCGAGCAAATAAACTACTCATCACGATCCCTAATGCACCTGTGGCTAATAAAAATGGCAGCATAAATAAACCGACTTCCATGATGGTTGCCACTACACTGACCTGATACCAATAAAAGCAGTACCCCAGATAAAAGCAGCTAAACACACTATAAATGAGTAAAAAAACACTTAAACGCACAAATACCAATACGCTGGGGGTCGCATGTTGCCAATACCCAGGCCTACGCCATTGGCCAGCACCTAAAATCCCAGTGCCTATTAATAACGTTTGATGCAAAATAAGTAAAAAGAGCCCGGGGATGACATAGGGGGTGTAACCCAAACTCGGGTTAAATGCTGGTACCGAGTTGATATTAATTGAGTTAACACTTTGCTCAGCTAATTGTGGATTTTGTCCTCGAGCGAGCAAACCAATAAGTTGCACTTGTTTACTGGCATCAAGACCCGCAGCCACGAGCCCTTCTGCCACTGCAGAATAAATTAAAAAGTAACTGGCATCGCCACCATAACTTAAGGTTGCACCTTTGCCTAACAACAAATCACGCCTAAAATTGGCCGGGATAACCAATAAACCATGAGCTTTACCTTGGTTAATCCAGGTTTCAGCTTCATCAATACTGCCTAGGTTGGCTAAAATATTAATTTTGGCACTGGCATCGGCATGGCGAGTCACTAAACGACTAAGCGATGAGTTATCGTGATCAACCACGACCACTTTTTGTTCGGTAGGCACTTGGTGTAAATAAGGTAACGGATACAATACTGAGTAAAACAACACGCCACCAAACAGGGTCACCACAATCGCTTTGTCAGCAAAAATAGCCTTCAACTCAGCAAGCATCAACTGCCAGAAGTTCATTTGCTCACCTCTTGATTAAGGCTGCTTGAGGTCAGCGCTGTCCGTGGGATATCTTTGGCTTTGTTGCCGAAAAACACAATGACAGGCAACAACAATAAAAAACCCCAATAACCACTGATTTGCCCCAACACATGAGGCAGCTCGACCCCATAGCTAATCACGCTCACGTGAGAGTCTATGTAATGACTCGACGGCATCACTAAGCGCCACCACTGTGCGAGTAAAGGCATGTCATTCACAGGAAAAGTAATCCCCATAAATGCAAATGCAGGGGCGAATAATGCGGTACAAAAACTCACACTACGCGCGCTGTCACGCAGTGCTGTAAATATCACTAATACTATTAACCATAACGCGAGTAGCATTGCGAACTGCGCTAACACTAAATCAACCAACGTACCTGCGGCGGGTAACCCTAAGTAATGATATAACCACAATAAAATAAACCCGCCATGCAGTAACATGATAGGGCTATAAAACAGTATTTTAGTCGCGATTAGCGCCCAGATTTGTTTAGGCAAATAATAACGGTTTTGGTGCAGGATCAGCTCTTGATTAAGACTATTAACGAACACCAACATCGATAATATTTGCCACAACGCAATCAGAATGGGCGGCACTAAAAAGCCCACATAATTGTTATTGCGATTAAATAATGCGGTGGTTTGATTGGTAATGGGGGTCAGGCTCACATCGACGGTGGCTTTTTTAGCGCCATTAAGTAGCAAGCGCTGCTGACCTATTTGGGTCAGCCCCTCAGCTAAGCTCAACTGTAACTGGCTCGACAGTAATTTACCCACTAGCAAAAACTGACTGTTATAGCGAATATCAATGGTGGGCTGCTTAGCCGTCAGTAGATCTTTTCTCAGCTGATAAGGCAACACCACCATGGCATACACCTGGGTTTGGCGCATTGCCTCTATTGCTTGGGCTTCATTGGCATAAGATTGTGGCGCAATAACAGCGTTAGCGGCCAATTGGCGAGTTAACATGCGGCTTATTTGACTATTGTCGATATCAACAACCGCCACAGGGAGTTGCCGTGGTAACCCTGCGCTGAACAGCCACCATAATGCCAGTACGCCAATGAGTGGAATATAGCTTATCAGGGCCAACTGCCATGGCGAGTGCCACAGGGCGTTGAGTTCTCGCTTAAATAACTCTGTCATCATTAAGCCTTGTACTCTGGCTTATTGTGTAAACGTGTCGACACGAAACAATACCGACATCCCCACGCGTAAGTCGGTAATGGGTTGTTTGGGGGTCAACTCAACTTCAAAGGTGCGCATGTCAAAATCGTGACCGCTTTCGGTAGAGCGCCATGTGGCAAAGTTACCCATCACACTGATGTGCGACACTTCAAACTCGACCTGTTGTTGTAATGCTGGAATCTCTAAGGTTATGCTTTGCCCTTGTTTAAATTGGCTCAATTGATCTTCGCGCACCTGCATTACCGCCCAGGCATCGGCCATATCGATAATACTCACCACAGGAAAACCGCTAGGAGCGAGTTCGCCCGCTTGCAGTAATACGTCACTGACTTCAGCATCTTTGGGTGAGCGCATTTGGCTGTCGACTAAAATGGCATTCACTTCTTTTACTGCCCCTTCAGCCATGCGAGTTTGCCCTGCGGCTGCAGCTTTGGTTTCACTGCGAGCCCCCTCTTGTGCCATTTGATACATGGCATAGGCGGCTTGTTCGGTATATTTAGCGGCTTGCCATTGGGTGTAGGCTTCATCGCGTTTTTGCCGTGCGACAACCCCTTCTTCAAACAAGTTTTCAACTCGTTGATAGGTACTAGCGCTGAGTTCTGTTGCTGCTTTTGCTTTGCGCCATTGCTCTTGGGCAGCGGTCACTTCTTGTTGTCTCGCACCATTATTGGCTTGCTGTTGTTGGGCGGTGGCAGCATCTAACCCACCTTGGGCTTGCATTAATTTGGCATCTAACTCAGGGCTGTTAATAGAAAATAAAATATCGCCTTGTGCTACGCGGTCACCTTTACGTACGAGGACTTGCTCAACACGGCCAGGGACTTTAGAAGAGATATTATATTCTCGCGCTTCAATTTGCCCCTGCAACACAGTTGGCTTAGGCGTAAACGCCAACATGACGCCATAGCCCAGTAATAACAATAACAGCAGCAATGCGAATACTGCGATAACCTTGTTAGTTCGCATGTGAAGCTCCCTGAATTTGAATTTGATTAATAAATTCGTCGACTTGACCGCTTACCGCCATCACTTTGGCATACGCTTGCATGTAACGATATTTGGCCCCTAATTGTTTGGTTTTAACCGCGGTTAAATTCAGTTCGGCATCGACGCGATCAATGGAGGTGGATAAACCCTGGTTAAATGCTAACTCGCGTAAACGCAGGTTTTCAGATGCCAGCTCAAGTGAGGTATTCAATGCTTCAACTTCTTCTTGAGCTTGCAGCATTTGACGATAACTTTGATCTATCAGTAAGCTTAAATCTTGTTTCGTTTGTGCCTTGGTATATCGCGCTTGTAATAACGCACTTTTGGCCGCCAAGACTTTACCACTGCGACCATCACGGCTTATTAACGGAATACTCACCCCCACACCCACCATCCAGTCGGGTTCCATTTGGGCAAATAAACTGTCGTCTTCATACAAGGTGTAATTACCGTATAAATACACGGTTGGAAAATAGCCGCCTTTTTCTAAATCAACCAAACCATTGGCTTGAGTTTCTTTTGCTTCAAGCAGTTTTAGTGCAGGGTGTTGGGTTAAGGTTAACTGACTTAAGCGCGATAAAGACGGTTGTTGCTTGAGCACAAATAATGGGGTATTGGGACTAACCGTAGGCACATGCAGCATCCGCGCAAGGGCAATTTCGGCCATTTCATACTGGCGCTTAGCTTTACCCCAGTCCACTTTGGCATTCTCAAGGGCCACTTGAGCATTTAGGCGTTCAACTTTAGCTATTTGGCCTTGTTGTTCAAGCTTTTCAGCATGAGAAACATGTAAGCTTAATGAGTCAACGAGCTGCTTTTGGGTATCGGCTAAGGTCTGCGTCACCGACACCGCATAATAACGGTCAACTAATTGCAAAAATAACTCTCGACTGGCAAGGGCTAACTCTTGTTCTGTTTCAGAAACTTGTGCTGCATGAATACCTTGCGCAGCAGTAATTCGTCCACCAGTGTAGATTGGCCACATGGCCTGCAAACTTGCACGAAATACATCTTGCTCGGTAAATGGTGTGACATACATTGAGCTAGGGATAGTGGCTAATACTTCAGTGATCGCACTGGGTAATGAACTGGCATCAAGGGAGGCAAGTGGATTTAAATCTTGTAAATCCAGTTCGAGCGGTTTTTCGAGACGAGTATAGCTACCAGCAATATTGAGTGACGGGTAGTTTAACGCATCGCCGGCATGCTCTTCGGCTTTAGCACGGTTAACGTGTTGATTTTTAGCTTGTAGATGATCGCTCACCTGCTGTAATTGTTGCCACGCTTGTGGAAACGAAAAAGGTTCTGCGTAAGCAAAACCCATAACAAATATTGCACTAATCCCTAGCGCAACACCAGCAACAATACGTGCAGAGCATTTAAAGCATTGACCAATAAGACTGATTAAAATCACTATCACCTCTAGAACTGTTGCTCTATTTCCTGGATAGATTATACCCTGCATCTATATTGTTTATACGCTAATCGTTGCGATCTATTGCACAGGTTGGTAAGAGGTTGCACCCATTTCTTCAATAAATACCCAATCAACTTGAAGATACGTGTTTCAGAGCATATTCACGTTGTTTGGGTATAAACACGTTTTAATGAGCTTAACACCCAACATTAAGCTCATTCACTGCCTTGAGTTAAGCTGTGCCACCTACGGTCAAACGGTCAATTTTTAATGTGGGTTGACCCACACCCACTGGCACGCTTTGACCATCTTTACCACACACGCCAACGCCTTTATCTAGGGCTAAATCATTACCTACCATCGAGATTAATCCCATGGCTTCTGGACCGTTACCAATTAACGTGGCACCTTTAATCGCTTGAGTGACTTCACCGTTTTCAATTAAGTAAGCTTCTGAAGCTGAGAATACAAATTTACCCGAAGTAATATCGACTTGTCCGCCACCAAAATTAGGCGCATAAATGCCTTTTTTAACAGACTTAATGATGTCGGCAGGGTCCGATTCGCCCGCGTTCATATAGGTATTGGTCATGCGCGGCATAGGCAAATGAGCGTATGATTCGCGGCGACCATTACCGGTAGGGGCTTGGCCCATTAAGCGTGCATTGAGTTTATCTTGCATATAACCTTTTAAAATACCCGCTTCAATTAAGGTGGTCTTTTGGCTAGGCACGCCCTCATCATCAATGCTTAACGAGCCACGACGATTTTCTATTGTGCCGTCGTCTACTACCGTGACTAATGTTGACGCCACTTGCTGGCCAATTTTGCCGCTAAATGCACTGCTGCCTTTACGGTTAAAATCACCTTCTAACCCATGACCAACGGCTTCATGCAATAATACACCAGGCCAACCACTGCCTAGTACCACGGGCATTTCTCCCGCTGGTGCATCAATGGCATTTACGTTAACTTGAGCCTGGCGCACCGCTTCACGGGCAAATTCAAAACTGAGTGGTAAGCCGGCGTCATCAGTGGCTAAAAATACACTGTAGTCATGACGACCACCACCACCAGCACTGCCGCGTTCACGCTTGCCGTTGTCTTCTAAAATGACGCTACAGTTAAACCGCACGAGTGGACGAATGTCTGCGGCTAGCGTCCCGTCGCTTGCGGCAATTAATATCTCTTCATGCACGCCTGATAAGCTCACCACAACCTGGATGATACGGCTGTCTAAGCTACGAATATAGGCATCAGCTTGTTTAAGCAAATCGATTTTTTTTACTTCGTCCATTGCGGCTATCGGGTCGGCACTGTCATACAGTTTATGGGCCGTTTGACGCTTAAACGCTTGGACCTTGTGTTGCTCGCCCGCACTGGCAATACCACGCGCGGCTCTCGCAGCAGCATCTAATGCAGCGGGGGTAATTTCATCGGCATAAGCAAAACCGGTTTTTTCGCCGTTAATGGCACGCACACCAACACCACGTTCAATATGAAAACTGCCTTCTTTGACAATGCCATCTTCTAATACCCACGACTCATGACGACAACCTTGAAAATACAGATCTGAAAAATCAATATTATGTTGATGAATCGTAGTTAAGTAACCTTGTAGCCCATCTAAGGTTAATCCATCTTGTAATAAGCTTTGCTCTACTTGGGTTAAAAATGGCATTCAAATTCTCTTTTATTAATAGCTAACACGTAGCGCGAATAAGGTATTTAGCGCCTACCTAAACAGGGGTTAATTGCGGCGCAATGAAACGGTTATGGCTAATTATCGGCATTTGCTGACGTATACGTTGTAGCTCACTAAGCTCAACCTTGGCTTGTGCCCAACCGCACTCTGTAGCGCGCTCGGCAATCACTCTGCCCCATGGGTCAACTATCATGCTGTGGCCCCATGTTTCACGACTGCCTTGATTATGTTGTCCCCATTGGCCGGCACCCAATAAATAACATTGAGTTTCAATGGCTCTTGCCTGCAATAACACTTGCCAATGCGCCTCTCCGGTCACTTTGGTAAAGGCCGACGGCAGTGCGATGTAATCAGCGCCCGCAAGACGCAATGCGCGAAATAAATCACCAAAGCGAATATCGTAACAAATGGCCAGACCCACTTTACCAAAGGGTGTATCAACCACACATAAGTGATCACCTGGATGAAATGTATCACTTTCACGGTAGGTTTTAGTGCCATCGGCAACATCGACATCGAATAAATGCAGTTTATCGTAATGACCTAGGGTGACGCCATGATCATCAAAAAAATAACAGCGACTGAATACTCTACCATCATTGGCACGCATCGGTATGGTGCCAGCAATTAAGTACACTTGATATTGTTTGGCCAGATTACCTAAAGCCGTTTTAAGCTCGCTTTGATGCTCGCTACCGGCATATTGCAGCTGCTGACTTTCATGGCCGCCAAACAACAAGCAGCATTCAGGCAGTACCACGAGTTGTGGCTCATCAATGTCGCGCGGTAATAATTTAAGCTGCGAGTCGATAAACGCTAAGTTGGCTTGAACATCGCGGCTGCTCTGGCATTGTAATAAGCTGATTTGCATATTGTGCTCCTTGTAGCGTCACGACCTTGGTTATTGGTGTAGGGGCGTCAATAGTTGACGCTTCGGCTGTAGGTTGTGTTTCAGATGCCGGACTTTGTTGTTCAGCCCCCTTCGCTTTAGCTGGTATATCCTCAACCCCATCGGGACCGGTTTCATCGGGTTGCGGTAAAATAGCTTTGGGAATTTCGATTTCTTTACTCTTACGTTCTAACTCTTCAAGTTGTGGATTATCCATGGTGCCAGTGACTCGAAAACGAATTTCTGAAATCACTTCAATCACAGGCTCTAACACTTTGGTTAACGCAAAGGCGCCCAAGCCTAAAGTCCATGCACTGGTGCTCAGTAAGACCACGGTAGGCACACTGGAGGCCAATTGCGGCACAAAACGAATATCGTAATTAAGACTTTGGGTTGTTAAATCAGTAAAGCCTCTTACCTTCATATTACCGGCTATGGCATCCATTTCGGTGTCGGTGGTTTTAACCACACCATTATCTATGTTTAAATTACCTGTAAAGGTGTTGAAATACAGCCCTTGGCCAAACACGTCTGAAAAATCCAATGACAACTTACGCAGTAACGAATCTAAACTAAATAACGAAAATACCCTGGCACCTTTGTCGCTGATTTCCGATAAATGGCCTTTACCCAAACTAAACTGAATTTGGCCATTTAAGGTATCGAGCGAAAATAAGTATGGCGCAGCATGCCATGATAATTGGCCATTAAGATCTAACGGTGCATTTTTAATACCGGGATTAATCCCTAATGTAGCCGATAGATCTTCAAAATTGTCGGCCTGCACGTTCACATCAAACTCGGTATTGTCGATACCATCTTTTATTGACCACAATCCATTTGCTTGCATAGACAAGGTTGGCTTGGTCAGTGATAAAGTTTGAAATTGATACCCCTGTTCAGAAGGAACGCCTTGTAAAACCAAGTGCCCAAGTGACAAGTCATAAATGCTGAACTCGTCAACATCAATGGCTAACGTTGGCAATTGCGAGATTAAGTGACTTTGCGTCGATGAAGGTTCACCGTGCAATACGGTTTGTGGCGGCGGAGAAATACGCAGTTTTTTGGCGACCACTTTAATCCCTTGATCTCGCCAATTTGAGTAAAAATCAATTTGGCCATCAAATTGCTCTGACAGCGCATTAAAGCGCCATACATATTCTGTTGGTTCGGCATCAAACTGTAACTGATCAAACGATTGCCCCAAGGCCGTTAATTGGGCAACGTTGGCATGAATACCCACCAATGGCGGAAATAAGGTGGGTGATGGTGCAGGGTTAACCGCTACGGTCTCTTGAGTGACCATCGTTGGCACTTCATTGTCGGTTAATATGCGGTCACGCACCGACGAGGCAATAACGTCTGGCGCGGCCGTTGAGCTAAAACCTTTAATGATGGGTAACCATTGCTCCAGTTCGACTTTAGGGAGATCTAAATGTAAGTGGCCGTTTTGTTTTTTGAGTTTATCGCCTAATTTAAAATGACGCCCAATCATCACATCGTAAAACGCCAAGTGGCCACCACTTTCCGGATTAAAGCCCCCCCAAAACTCAACATCTTGACCAAGCTTGATACTTAACGATGATTGCTTATTGTCGCCAATTAAATCTGCACGGAGTTTTTTAGGTTCAACGGCTGATTTGGTATATGGGCTAGGCAAATCGAGGGCTACGCCGAGCAAGTCTGAAGAGGCCGACATTTGTAAACTGTAACCACTGGGATCAAATATCATCGTTAATGCCCCATCCCAATCTAACTTACCGTTATATGTGCTACTCATAGGGTTATTGAGTTTGCTTGGCAAGGTGTCGAGATCCCAACGGCCGCTCATATCGATATTCAAGGCAAAGTTTTGGTTTTGCTTACCCGTTTTAACATTAAAAGTTAACGGTTGCTCAAACAGCTTTGCACTCATACCTTTTGCTTCAATTAACTGATTAACAAAACTCACCTGGCCGGTCACTTTGTTTAATTGTAAGCCTGGAGATGCAATATAAATCGGGTTGTTATTTAAATTCACTTGGCCTTTAATCAGCTGTTTACCGTCTTTGTAAAGCGGAATAGCTAAATCTAAATCGACCCCGATTGGCTGTTTTATTTGCACAACATTTAAGGTGGCGCCTACCGAGTCTTTTAACGATGAGTTGTTAATCACTTTGGTGGCGGCTTGGGCATCTGCCGTTATTTCGGCCTCAACTTTTAATAATGATTCTTTACCCAACTGAGGGATAGAGACTCGGGCGCCATCAACGACAACATCGCCTAACATGCCGTGATCAATATGCAGGTCCATTAAGTCATTTTCAAACAGTGCAGATAACGTTAATTCGCTGACCGCAGGCCAATTAGGTTGAAACTTAAAATGACCTTGTTGAAGGGTAAATTCAGCTTGAAATACACCGCTGCTATCATGATATGGAAAATCACTTAGCGCACCGTGCCAAACGACCTGAGCCTGATCAATTTTGCCTGCCTGTAAACCACTGTCGAGGTACGCCACCAGCTTAGGACTCATGGCCATTAAAGACAAATAGCGTTCAACACGCGAGACATCATGCACGCTCACATCTGCCGCTAATGCAAGGTGTTTTGAAGGGCTAAAGTCTAGGTTTATCCCAGCCTGTAACGCAATATCAGCATTGATTAAATTGATATTAGCAATGGTTAGCCGATTGTGTTCAACATCTAAACGCCCTTGAATGACTTCGCTTTGCAAGGCTAACGGTTGATTTGCACTATCACCAAAATCAAACTGATAAACTTGCGGCGGCAAGGTAAAATCGAGTTGATTATTAGCCCAAGTTAATTGTAAATCTATGGGGTTTAACCCTGGAATGCTCGCATAAGGTTGCCATTGCAACTGCTGAATATCTGCGGTGGCGATTAACGGTTTCTGCGCTTGTTTGTATAACCTAATGGGGCCTATGGCGCCCTGAGGATTAAGCTGTTGCCAGGTATCAACTTGCTCTAGGCCTAAATCAGGGATCAGCGGTAACATAGGTTTAAGTAATGGTGGAATGATTTGATTGATATAACCAAACAAATCGCCATTACGAGCGCCAAAAGCCAGCTTTAATTGCGGCCAGGCTTGCTCATTAGTTGATAAGCTTAAATCGTGACTTTCTATTTTCCAGCCACCCTGCTCAGGTGTCCATTGCAACACCCCTGAGTCAATCGCAATTTTTTGCTGATTAACCGTATCTCCCCACTCTAGCCAGCTCGGCTTAAAGACTAATAAGCCATCCCGTATTTTTCGATCAGCGAAGGTCATCCACGCATCAAGATTTATGACACCTTGCATCGCAATGTTATTGGTGTTTTTAGGGGTAATATGTTGTCGAGAGGCCCATTCACCGAGATCTAATGATTCAGCCGACACATACAATTGTCCGGTGACGGTGTCGGGCTGATAGCCATCGCCACTAAGATCGATTTGTAACCTTAATTGTTCATGTTGAGACTCAAGCTGATCAACATGGATCATACCTTGTGCCTGATGACGGTCTGGCGTGTTTTGCCATTCAAGCATATCCACAAAAATAGGTCGATAATCATGTTCACTGCTGATTAATTGTAATGACGCATCAGTGATCGAAAAGTGTTCCAATTGCTCTAACAGCAAGCCATAGAGCCAATCTAAATTGGCTTTAGTTTGGCTATTATCACTGTTGTTATTGTCGGCGATTTGATCAAGATTTAACGCAACACTTATCCCGTCAAATACCACGGTTTCGACTTGTGGACTGAGGGTAAACAGCGATTGCCAAAAGTCGAGTTTAATATGAACATTTTTGCTGATAACCGTTATGGGTAATGACTCTTGTGGCGGCAAAGTGACATTTTTAATGCTCAGCGCGGGGCCAAACGCTTGCCATTCGGCGCTTAAGGCTTCAACTTCTACTTGCAGTTTGTATTCACTGTAAAGATAACTCACCAGCTCTGTGCGCACTTCTGGTACATGAGGCAATAACCCACGAATAAGGCTAACTGCCAGTGCAAAAAGCACCAGCGTAATCGCCAATATTTGCCAACAGATCCTGTTGAAAGTCGCTGCCCTAGTTGTTGACACTACATCATCACCACATCATATTTGCTTTGAATGTATAAAGGTTCGTTTTGTAGTCGAATACGCTTGCCAATATACACTTCGAGCTCGGCTAATAAATGCGATTCGTCACCACTAAGACTCATGTAAACCGCGGGTGAACAATACAGTAAAAACTCATCGGCTTTATAAGCTCGGTTTAAGCGAATAATCTCACGAAAGATTTCATATGACACGGTTTCAATGGTTTTCATGGTACCAGTGCCTTGGCATGACGGACATTCACCACACACCACATGCTCAAGACTTTCACGGGTACGTTTGCGGGTCATTTCGACTAAACCTAGCCCCGAAAATCCACTCACGCTAGTTTTCACGCGATCAAGTGCCAGTGCAGCAGTTAAACTCTCTAGTACTCGCGTCTTATGTTCATTGTTGAGCATATCGATAAAGTCAATAATGATAATACCGCCGAGGTTACGTAAACGCAGTTGGCGGGCAATCGCTTGAGTTGCTTCAAGATTGGTATTAAAGATGGTCTCTTCTAAATTGCGATGGCCAACAAAGGCGCCGGTATTAATGTCCACGGTTGTCATCGCTTCCGTTTGATCAATAATTAAATAACCACCCGATTTAAGCTCAACTTTACGCCCTAAAGCGCGCTGCACTTCGTTTTCGACATCGTACAATTCAAAAATGGGGGCTGGGCCAGCGTAGTGCTCAATTTTGTCCGCAATCTCAGGCATAAATTCTTGGGCGAACTGTTGTAGCTCGGCATATGTCCTGCGAGAATCAACTTGAATATGGTCAAGTTCAGTGCCCACAAAATCACGAATAATCCGCACGGGTAAGGCAAGGTCTTGATACAAGAGTGTGGCGCCTTTGCGTTTACGGCGTTCACTGACTTTAGCCCACACTCGGCGTAAAAAAGCCGCGTCTTGCGCAAGCTCCTCTTCACCAATATTTTCTGCTGCGGTGCGGATAATAAACCCGCCATCATCATCAACATAGGGCAAGGTGATGTTTTTAAGGCGTTGACGCTCTTCTTCAAGCTCAATACGTTGTGATACCCCAACATGGCTTGAGCCCGGCATGAAGACTAAATAACGCGATGGCAAAGTTATGTCAGTGGTGAGGCGTGCACCTTTGGTGCCAAGAGGATCTTTAACCACTTGCACCATAATGTCCTGGCCTTGACGCACGAGTTCGGCAATGTCGCGCACGACGAAATTGCCTTTTTCAACATCGGCAACGCATTCGGTATGGGGGACAATATCGGAAGCATGTAAAAAAGCGGCTTTGTCTAAACCAATATCCACAAAGGCGGCTTGCATACCTGGCAGTACACGGCTGATTTTACCTTTATAAATATTACCCACCAAACCACGCTTCATGCGGCGTTCAATGTGAACTTCTTGCAAAACACCATGCTCAACTAATGCTACACGCGCTTCGGTTGGTGTGACATTAATCAGTAACTCAGTGCCTTTTTTACGCTGTGCTTTTATATTCATACCGTTCTAGGCCGCCTGTTATTCAGGTCATGCTCCAATCGTAATGTTGACAGCACTGAAGCCACCGTATGAAAACCGATTAAAGCAAAAGTTAATTGTGCTGCATCATGCAGGCTAATAATTCTCGTGTTTCAACTAACGGTAAGCCCACCACTGCAGAATAACTGCCAGCAATAGACTTAACAAAACTGCCACCCAATGCTTGAATACCATAAGCACCGGCTTTGTCCATGGGTTCACCAGAAGCAATATAAGCATCAATGTCGGCGGCTGATAACTCACAAAAGCTGACTTGCGTGATGCAAAAACGCGTCAATGTTTGCTTGCCATCAGTGAGTGCAACCGCGGTCATCACTTCATGAGTTTGCCCTGAGAGTAATGACAGCATGCGCTTGGCATCCTCGGCATTTACAGGTTTGCCCAATATCACGCCATTGAGTACCACTATGGTATCTGAACCTAACACTTTTGCATGGCTAAATTGTTGGCTTAGCCGTAAACCTGCTTGGGCTTTTTCGACGGCCAAACGACACACATAATCTGCAGCTTGCTCATCTGTTTGCGGGGTTTCATCGATATCAGGCGCAACAAGTTCGAAGTTAAACCCGGTATAACTAAAGCCGGCTTGTGCCAGTAGTTCTTTTCTTCTTGGCGAGGTTGAAGCCAGTACCCACGTCATGTGTATTCACTCTATTTAAGGTTATTAAGTCGGGAAGTAAACCTAATTAACGTACTTTATATCGACGGCGCATATTGCGTAAAATCCAAAATACCCACCACCAAATAAATAAGCTCGAAATGGCCGGTAAAAACATGGAGAAATCAAACGGTGTTGCTCCCACCACCACAAATTGAACCCAAAATATCAATGCGTGATAGATACAAATCAATCCCGCTATCACTAATGACTGTTGCCAGCGCGGATAGTTGCGCAAGCGTTGACATAATAATACGACAATATAAATCACCAGCGACAACGCTAATGAGCGAATACCGAGGGTCGCACCAAGTAACACATCAAGCAACACACCCAATATCCACGCAGTTAAAATACTGTAGCGATGGGGTAATGCCATGGCCCAATACACCAACACCATTAACAGCCAATCTGGGCGCCATGCCTCGACCATAGTCGGTAATGGCATGATTTGGAACATCATTCCGATAAAAAGTGTCAGCCATACCACTAAGCGGCCATTGGCGATGTGTGCACTCATTGGCTCACCTCATTGCTATTTGACTGAGTCGCGGGCGGAGTCACTGCTTGATTCACATTTTGTGTGGTTGGGTTATCAGCACCCGTGGTCGCGGGTGTGGTATTACCTTGTATAGCTTGAGATTGTGGCGCGCCATTACCTGATGTTTCGGCCGGTACACCGACTAAATCAGCAGGTAATGTGAAGGGTTTTGTTTCATCAGGCCAAATCAATAACACATAACGAATACGGTCCAATGCCGCTAATGGCTGAGCGTTTATCACCGCGTAGCTTTGACCGTCATCACGAGATACGCTTATTACCCGGGCCACTGGGTAGCCTTCAGGAAAGCGATTACCCAAACCAGAGGTCACTAATAAATCACCGGCAATAATGTCGGTGCTTTTTGCCACATGGCGAAGCTCTATTTGATCAATATCACCTGTACCATTAGCAATTGCCCGTACATCATTACGCGTCACTCGCACCGGAATGCCATGGGTGCTGTCTGAGACCATCAACACACGGCTAGTAAACTCGCTCACCTCGATGACTTGACCAACAACGCCCTGGGCATCAACCACCGGTTGACCAACATAAACACCGGTTTGCGAGCCATGGTTTAGCACCACAAATTGACGAAATGGATCGCTAGCAACCTCCATGACTTCTGCCACCACTTTACGGGAATCCATATGCACAGGAGAGCCGAGTAATGCGCGTAGACGTTCATTTTCTTGGCGCACATGCTCAAAGCGCTGTAAACGCTCTGACATTACCAATTGTTGACGAAGCAGCTCTTTGTTTTGCACCTCAAGCATATTACGTGTGGCAAATGCTTCAGCTGACCAGTCTAATATGACACCGGGGACATTAGCTAAATACTGTAGAGGGCTTAATACAGAAGAGAGTGATTGGCGGATGGGATCGAGGCGATCATTAGCGACAAGCAAAGCCACCGACAATAAAATTGCCAGTGTCAGTCTAAATTGATTAGAGACGCCACGAACGAAAATTGGTTTCATAAATTGTGCGCGGCTTTATTGGCGCATTTGCTGAGTAATAAAGCCGCATTGCAGTTAATCATTAATTCTCTTCTGAGAACAAATCACCACCGTGCATGTCAATCATTTCAAGCGCTTTACCACCACCACGAGCCACGCAGGTCAGCGGGTCGTCAGCAACCATCACTGGAATACCAGTTTCTTGCATAAGTAAACGGTCTAAGTCGCGCAATAATGCACCACCGCCCGTTAATACCATGCCACGCTCAGAGATATCTGATGCTAATTCTGGTGGAGATTGCTCTAATGCCACCATCACAGCACTCACAATACCCGATAAAGGCTCTTGCAGTGCTTCTAAAATTTCGTTGCTGTTTAGCGTGAAGCTTCTTGGCACACCTTCAGCAAGGTTACGACCACGCACTTCGATTTCGAGCACTTCTTCGCCTGGATAAGCGGTACCGATAGTGTGTTTAATTCGTTCTGCGGTGGCTTCACCAATTAAGCTACCGTAATTACGACGTACATAGTTGATAATGGCATCGTCAAACTTGTCACCGCCAATACGCACAGAAGAAGAATACACAACGCCATTTAACGAAATGATTGCCACTTCGGTAGTACCACCACCAATGTCAACCACCATAGAACCTGTCGCTTCAGACACTGGTAAACCCGCACCAATTGCCGCCGCCATTGGCTCTTCAATGAGGTAAACTTCACGGGCACCAGCACCCATGGCCGATTCGCGAATAGCACGACGTTCAACTTGTGTTGCACCTACTGGCACACACACAAGCACACGAGGGCTTGGGCGGAAGAAGCTGTTGTTGTGCACTTGTTTAATAAAGTGCTGAAGCATTTTTTCTGTCACATAAAAATCGGCAATAACACCGTCTTTCATTGGACGAATAGCTTGAATATTACCTGGCGTTCGGCCCAGCATTTGTTTTGCATCTGTACCGACTGCAGCAACGGACTTTGGCCCATTACTATTGCGTTCGCCGCGAATGGCAACCACTGAGGGTTCGTTCAACACGATGCCTTCATCGCGAACATAAATAAGTGTATTTGCCGTACCTAAATCGATCGATAGGTCGTTAGAAAAAATGCCGCGCAGCTTTTTGAACATGTATCAGGCCTGTATTCTGTGGAGTCAGAAGAAAGAAAAATCAGCTAACTTTATCAATGACACCCCTATTCTACAAGACCGAACAGGTTAACAATTGCTAATCTGGCGTTTTTTTTTACAAAAGCCTGTAAAAAAACACGAAACGGACAAATTTAATCCTAAAAAGCGCAAAACTGACGCTTTATTATGCGGTTTATTGCCCGACCTCACGCCAGTAAATGATCCGATCATGGCCTCGGTAGCGACCGAAAAAAGCGCTCGCTCTTGGGGGATACAATACACTTGGACTTGTATCGTCCCAATTCCAATACCACTTGAGCCAATCGTCGACTTGCAATGGTGCTGTCACTTGACCACGATATGCATCAGAACCTGTGTTTTGCCATAATAAAGTGAGTTGACCACCACTCACCGTAGTGCCGCCATCACTGCGAATGACCGTTTGGTTTGACGCCAATACAGGATCATAGGCTTCAGTGCCATCAAGTGGATCGACAACTTGGCTGCAACTGTCATTAATGTTGGTTATCCACCCTGTTCCATTCCAATATTGTGCATACGTTGGCATGCGTAATATTTCGGTTTCGGGGCCAAAGGTATTGTCCATAACAATTCGGCCATGACGAAAATCTTGTGTCGATATCTGTTTTGCATTGCAAGAGCTGCTGTCGGCACAAATATCACTACTATCTGCGCGCATGTCAGGTGCGTGAATAAATGAAATAGCGGTGTCGTTATCATCAACCTGCACACCAATATCTAATTGACCAAAAGGCCCATCGACGCCCGGCGCAAGGGTACGGCTCAAACCCGCTTGATACGTTATGCCCACACTTGCTTCACCTAAACTCCACGAACTCGCATCAATAGGTAGAGCACTTAAGCGGCTACTTAAATCAACGCCATCATTAAGATTTTCTCCAACTAAACTGGCTGTCGCTTTAGCAAAAGTACCCTGATAGTTTTGGGTAATATTGTCAGCAGTATTGTAAGCAGTTAAGGTCAGCGTTAAATCAAAGGGTTGATCCATATAGGTAAAAACACCACAGCTTGGCAACACACTGGAGCTAGTAACCGCAAAACTGGCCGGCACAAAGCGGCCGATATTGGCTGATTCAGCAAGCGGTATATCGTAAAAACTGGATCCTAAATATGGACTTGGAGGATTGGCGGTAAATGTAAATACACCCACTTCGGTCACCGATTGAGTCACCGTATTGCTGTTGGTCGTTTGCGCAACATGATTGTATTTTGTAGTACCAACATCGCCTAATATACCGCCTGATGGCGCCACCAATTGATGCCCTAAAACAATGTCATCCTGGGCATAATTGGGCGTATTGATGTTATCGCAATAATCAGTATCGGAGTCAGACTCCCAAGCTTTACCTTGAATATTTAAATCAAACGACTCGCCGGCTTTTTTGTATACATCACAACTGCTATTACCTGCAGAGCACTCTGCAACGCTGTCTTTAGGTGTGATACATAACCCAACAGGAAAGCTCACAAATGAGTCTGAACCCAGCATCACCAACCCGGCTTCATCGCCAGTTCCGGTATATTGAGCATCGAGTTGCATATTGCCTGCATCGGGGTAGTTAACATCAATATTTGCCGTGCCAGTGGCATCAAAATCTAACGCTATTGATGTGGCCGCCGAGCTTTGCTTACCCACGGTCGTGTCGTTAACAGTAACAGATTGGCCATTGACCGGCGATGTAGGCGCCAGATAAGTACTCCAAAAGCTAACGCTTTTAGTTGTGTCTGCAAATGTTGGTACACATTCTAAGGTTTCATCTGAAGTTTTAACCGCACTGATTGAAATATTACCCGTAGGTTTGTTTGCTAGCTTGTCTGGCACATCAAAAATAAAGCCGCTGTCGGCAAAGACTAAATCACAGTTTGCAGCCGTTGCTGAGCTACCATTAATACGGCAAAGCGTCTCACTAAATGCTTTGGTACTTGGCGTTGAGCCTGAAACACCCAATGTTACCGTGCCAACCGTGTTATGCCTTAATTGTAAATCTGCTTTTTCCCCGCCAGAGAATGTCACAACATTACCACCAATCCATCCGCCATTAGCCACACTTGCTGGCGTTAGCGTTGCGGTAACACTGTCATTAACCGTCTCTGTACACTCTGCATTAGCACAAGCTTTAATGGATAACGTTTTAGGAGTACAGGTTAACCCTGTCCCTGAATACGAATACTCAAAGTGATCAATTTGCACACCGATGGGGCTTGAATTTAATGCACATATTTCAACATTGTCAATTTCATGAATATTCGTTGCCCCGCCAGTAGAGCCTGTCAATGACAATAAAAAATTCTCAGGTAAAGCAGCTTGGCTTGCGTAAGAGGCGGCATCAAATTCAGAAATAATTTCAACATAGCCATCACCAGTATCACGCTCAACTTTTACTAGCGATTGACTGGCAACTTGCGAATCGACGGTAATACGATAACGGTGGGCAGGAGAGGTATTATTGTCATCAACGGTTGGCGATAAACAACTGCCACTCGTATTAGTCGTACCATTGCTGCAGGTACCACGTAAATAAGGATAACCAGAAGTACCAGAGCCTGAGCCTCTAATGGCAACAGACTGTTGACGACGCCCAGGGCCACCCGAGCCACCTTCTCTAGAAAAGTTACCGTATTCGTCAATACCAAAACCTAACCAGCCACCTGCAAAACCATCTTGATTTGAGCGAGCACCATAACCTAACGGCCCGCCATAAGCGCCTGCTTGAGGGGTAATAGTGCTATCTGACAACACAAAAGCAATACCATCGGCACCGCTACCGTTATAAGCATAATGATCAAATTCTATGGTGACGAAATTGTCGGTTGCAGGAAATAGCCGTTGGAAAGTAGATGACGTGGCTTGATTTGTTACCGCTTGAGTCACTTGTAAGCGATTACTCACAATGGATGGCGTAAAGTTGCCTCGACTATTGGAAACAACCCAATCATCACCAAGGTCTGTGCGGTCAAAATTATCCGTAAAACATTGGAATACCGGCTCAACATTTTCAAAAGCAACAAAGCTGTAATTTTCCCAACGATGTTTACGATCATTATCTTTATAAGTATCTTCATCAACGACCATACTTACCGTGTCGTTAGTGAGCTTACAACGGCGGAGCCAGCCGCCATCACCACCTAAGCGACTATTCTTACCTGCAACTAATGTGGGGGTGTCAGTAAAGCCTTCTAACGTTGTGGTGATTCCGCATTGATATTCAATATCTTTGGTGCCACTGGCGGTAAACGTTTGCGCTTGGCCAAAATGATAATTTGTTTCAACACCATTCAATATCATGGTACCGCTTGCCGAGGTTAACGATAAATAGCCAATGGTTTCATTTGCAATTTGGCTATTATTTAAACCTCCCGGCAGGCATTGTTCATTATTTCTATCGTAAACTTCAGACGTATCTATCCCAAGTTGAATCCCAGAACTCGTGGTCTCTGATGTACTGGTAAACCAACACTTATTATTTTGCGTTTGTATTTGGTTTAACACCACGTTTTGAGTTGAGGGCAAAGTCACTGGTGTATAAGGATCGCTAGAGCCAAAGATGGCTTGATCATAATCAACCGAACCAGCAATTAATGTGATGTCGTCGGTTAGATCATATGTACCCGCAGTCACCGCTATCCAATGCACCTCTGGCATATTCTCGGACGCAACATAACGATTATTAGTGGATGTAGGCTCGTTTTGTGACCAAGTGAAACCTTGTGCCGATACACTCTCAAGGAATACTGATGCGGGGCCATCACTGTTATCGTCTTCGATGGTCGGCATTAAGAAAATTAACGGGGTGACATCATCAGGAAAAGCACTGTCAAACGTGATGCTAGTGGCCGTAGCTTTACCGTATTGAATATGGAATTCCGGCTGTGGTGTATCAATTGTGCAATCTGGCACGACATCAATTAGATTACCAGTATCAGCAAACGCCACTGACGAGCTGCCATTTAAAATAATATCTTGCCCTGTCACTGAACCTGTAATTTTTGCGGACCCATTTATGGTGACAGTATCTTCTGACACAACATAAGCATTTAAACTGGCACCGCCTTGAATTTCAAATTTTCCATATACATAAAATAATAATTTTTCAGGTGAACTTGCTAAGGTTAAATTTCTTTGGAGATAATCATTCTTAATAAAGAATGATACCGTTCCTGTATCAGGAAAAATCAAATCGACACCGTTATTAATGTCCATTGTTTCAATCCAGTACTGACCGGCAGAAAATTCAATCGTACCTGAAGTCGCTGATAGGTTTTTTATTTTATATTTACCATTATCGGTCGTAAAAATAATCTTTTTATCGCTACCATTGGCGACTGATACATTATTGTATTCTCCCTCTGGTACATTGACCGTTTCATTACCGTAAACAGGAGGACCCAAATCAACAGAACTGCTTGATTGACATTGGGCAAAATCAATCCGTGAAGGTGGTAATTCAGCCAGTGTACCACCATCTCGACACGTCCTAGAGGTACCATTAGCACGTATGCATGAATTAAAAGAACTATCTCCGCCTTGCGTATAATTATCTGTCGGTAATTTACCGTTACTTGGCGCATTTATAATGGTGGCTGTATTTAAATAAATCGTGCCAGTCGTATTAACGTTATTTACGCCGGCTTTAAATGTGTCACTCCAATCGGCTAATGCTGCTGATACTGGTACAATGAAACACATACAAGCAAATGTAAAAATTTTTAAAAAATTAATTAATTTTGAATTTTTAGAAAATCTTGTTTTAATTCCCACGTGCTTCGACCTCCACTTGGCGACTCACTCGTAAACACGTTGAACTACTCGAGTCTCCAGCACAATCCCCCGTTTCGCATACCGCTAAACTATTAATTCTATATTGAGTCACACCACTGACACTGGCAGTATTACAGTTAATGCTCACGCTACAACGATGAAATCCCACCGCGTTACTCGGTGGCGTCCAAGTTGAAGCCACATCGCTACACGTTGCAGCACTGCCATCGAGCGGAAATAGCTGTGCTAAAGCGGCATCTGCGCCACTGTTAGCACTAAACAATGCCCGAGTGCCCCACACTTCCATATTCACCGACTCATCAGCATCGCCAACGATGCGGATTAAACTGGCTGCAATAACAAACATCACCGTAATCACAAAAATACCGATGATTAATGCGCTGCCGCGTTGAGAATGTTGAGCTAACGGATACTTAGGGAACATTCATCACCTGCACTTGATGTTGATATTGAAACGTCTCACCATTAACCGCAAACAGTGGCTGTAAATGCACAATGGCGTTAGTCACTAAGGTCGCCGGTGTTAAAATAATTGCAGGATTGGTACTTAAGTTATTCGCTACATTTTGGGCCATTAACACCCCTGCGCCCATTGTTGTTGGCGTGGGTTGAGTGGCCTGATAACCATAGTTTTGATAAAGCCGCAATTCAACCGAACTCGCAGAGGTAACAAAGCAATAGCTTAACGGGCTATCGGCAACATATAAACGCATTAATGGTGAAGCTTCAGTAAATCGCACCGATTGGGTTAAGGTAATGGTTAGTAAGTCGCTCGCTTCAGCCACACTTTGCACAGTAAATCGTTTTGCCGTTGTTCCTTGAGGGTTATACACCTCAGCATTGGTTAACGGATAAATCAACGTCGACTGCCCCGCACTAATCGGCCTAATGCTTTTGATCGCGGTAAGGCTATTGCGCGCAGTCTCAGGTACAAATGGCGCGTCAAGGTATGAGGTACTGGCTGCAATTGGCAGTAATTCAATACATTGATAACTGCCATCTGTGGCAGTGAGCACTCGGATACTGTTAGGCACTGCACGACGAATGTCTCTGGTCATACGCTCTATTCCAAAGCGGCTCTGACTCAACACCTGATCGACCGCACTGGATTCAACAAAAATACGGGTGCCAAAAATCACAAAACTGCTGACACCAACAATCACAATGCCCAAAATCAAAATCACAGTCACCATTTCGATTAAGGTAAATCCAGCTGCTTTGACTTGAGAATATCGCGCCATTAGTAATTACTCCTTACCGTTTGGTAAGTAATCACTTCATTGCTGGGTGTAGTGACATCTACAGTAATCAGTTTTTCGGCTTGCGTGGTATCAAGGTAACTCACCGTAACAGCTAATTTAAAGCCGGAGTAAGCCTGTGCATAGGTTTGGCTTGAGTCGAGCATATTGCTGGTTTCATTCAGCCCGTGGTAATCATCAACATCATTAAACGCATCCCGGCTTTCACCGTCGTTACCCATTGATGTCGAACATGTTAACCCTGCACCTGAATTACAGGCTGGTACACCGCCATTGGCATTAGTGTTTTGATCATAACGTTTGCCCCAAATCTCATTCATTACCGAATGAGCAAGCTCTGCCGATCTAACTCGTTGTAACGTAGCCGACGCTTTATCTGCTTGGGGGAATAGCATGCTGGTCAACATAACGATTGCAACACCAATGACCATCATGCCAATCACTAATTCGATTAAGGTAAAACCCTTAGTGTGTAGAGTGTGCTGAAGTTGAAGCTTATTGAGCATAAATATACCCCTCTGACTCCACCGCGATGGCTAAGGTTTCATCTGCCACCGCATTAAAGCAATGGCCAGAACACGCAGGGGAAATCATTCGCCCAAGGCTGTCAAACGTAATTGAAAACACCTGACTGGCATCACTGGCTAGGGTGATATAAGCATTAGCATTAAAGCTTTGGGGCTGCTCCTCACGAAACACATCGCTGCAACTGTTGCCAATGCGGTCATTAAAGTAACGCAAGGTATAACCATTGGCGCTGACATCGAGTTGATAACATTGATCGGTATTTTGAATGGCTTTTAGCTGTACGTGTCTTAGCTCGCTAATAAACTCATTACGCAGGGTATAAGCACTGTAGGATGAAGCAGAAAATAGACGCGGTAACACCGCCACGGCAATTATGCCAATCAAGATAATGGTGGTGACTAATTCAACTAGAGTAAAGCCAAGTTGAACCTTGCGCTGCTGACTCACGTAGATGATACCCTCTATTTCGCCACTAAACATTTTGACACTGGCCAAACTAAACCATAAGAGTGTCAGAGACTTATACTAGCTGATCCAGTATGGCAAAAACAGCCAATATTGTCTGCTTATTTGTGTATTCACGCTGTTAGTCGTTGTCGTAAAGGTTGATTTTTATTGTTAAAAACTCAAAAAAAAACCTGCCGAAGCAGGTTTTAGTAATTTACTAATATATTAGCAGTTGTCAGGATCAGTTTCTGCTACATAAGTTGGTAGCACTGTAGCGCTTGAAGCCTCTGTATACGTTAGCTTACAAGCGTCTGGCGCGCCTACTTGCCAAATGGTAGCTACTCCGCTATTGACAAAAATTGTCCAATCAGCACCATTGTCGGTTGCAACAGTAGAATCTGTAGCGCTTGTGCCTACATTAAAAGTAACATCTAATGCATTTTCTAGCTCAGCTTGAAGGCCTTGTAAATATCCATATTGAGTCACTGCTGCAGTGCCTGTACCAAGGTCAACAGAAGGAGGGGTAGAATCATTTTTAGCTGTTTTTTCTTCACCCGCTAAAGCCGCTTTCGAATAAACAAGGGTATTCGCACCTTGAATTGCCGCTTTCATACCACTTAACGCCGAAACACGAGCATCACCCTGTAAGTTTATAAACTTAGGCGCTGCAGTTACCGCTAAAATACCAAGAATAATGATCACAACCACTAATTCGATTAATGTAAAACCTTGTTGCTTTTGCATATAAAAATACCTCTATTAATATAAATCTCTATCCATTGATAAATGGATCAATCGATTGGGTGGTTAATAAATTAGTTGTTGCTAAAAGCAACCACTTGTCCAGTACCTGGGTTGTATGTCACGCCTTTGGCACCGGCAGTTGTTAAATCTGGTGTTGGTGTAGCCACACCGCTTGTGTCATCTAAAGCTAATGAGGCGACTTGATGATATACACACACATCAAGGTTGTTTACGGTTACACCATCAATACTGGTTGAAGAGCCACCTGAGCCACCTTGCACACTCACGATATAACGTACATCGCTTGCATCTTGATTAACTAACACGTTTCTTGGTGCATTTTGTAATACCGAGTCAAATACTTCTTGGCATCGAGTGGTAGTCATCGCTGTTGCACTGGTATTGGTTGTGCCCGTTGGGAAACCAAAACGCGAGTCTAAAGAGATGGTTGTTCCATCGAGAACCACGCTCGTGTTACGACGGCCATCGACTTCCCACTGTGCACGCACAAAGCTGACTGCTGTTGCTAAACCACCTGCAACACCATCTACGCTTGCGTCTTCGGCATCATCAGTTACATTTAAAAAGCGAGGAATAGCGGTTGCCGCTAACAGTCCCAAAATCACAATAACAATGACCAACTCGATTAATGAAAAACCTTGTTGTTTAACTTTCATAATACCTCACTCATTTAAATGTATTCGCAACAAAAATAACATACTTGCTACCACTCTTGCTGCTAAACGTGCTGCCATAACTCGTCAGATATTAGCAGCTTATTAGAATTTTAGCACCTAGGGTAGACTTTTTTACTACTCAGCAGCTAAATAAATTATTCTGCCGGTTTGTAGCTGGTAGCTTAAACTGGCTTGATTGGTAGAAATAAAACGACAGACTTTATCTTTTACTTGATAAACCACATGTAACCCTAATTCATCTACATCGATTGCCAACAATTGTTGCCATAGACGCTTACAACCGTCTTCATCGTAGGTCTCAACCAAAGGCCAACCATTTGATGACAATTGAATCCAATTATTAGTGCCTACTAACTCCGCTTCAGTATTATCTATTTGCGCTGAAGCTGCCAATCGTCCATTTTTTGACGATTTATCATTAGTATCTTGCTTATCTTGTGCCTGCACATTTGGTGCCATATCGTACCAAGACAATAACATTTTGCTCGGTCTTCCTGAGGCTAACCATTGGCTGCGCACCATAGCTAAGACATTTAAAAGCCGATTATGTTCAAAAGCCAAGCCTTGGCTGGTTAAATTTGGCGCAGTATTGATATAGCGGCCACCCAAGATGCCCACCAAAATAATTAACACTAATATTGCCATCACCTTGCCATAGACTTTAAGTAAATCATCATCGGCTTTTTGCTGACTTAACATACTGTTACCTAATAAACCAAAGGCGCTGCAATTTAACCACCTTTAACCACTTTTAGCATGTCCCACATAGGTAAATAGATACCTAGCGCAAGAATTAATACGATAACCGCGACAAATCCGATTAAAATAGGTTCTAATTTGGCGGTCAAGTTTTTTAAATCGTAGTCGACTTCGCCCTCATAAAAGTCAGCGGCATCATTCAATAACTGATCAATTTGGCCGGTTTCTTCACCCACCGCCACCATCTGCAACACTAAAGGCGTAAACAAATGGCTGCTATTTGAAACCCTTAGCATCGATTCACCTGACTCAATACCACGGCGCATCCCCACAATTTTGTCGTGCATATAAGCGTTATCAACCGCATCCGCAACCAAACTTAATGCTTGAGTCATGGGAACACCTGCACTGAGCATCATTGAAAAGCTACGGCAATAACGCGACAAAGTAGAACGCTCAATAATCGATCCCACCACAGGAATATGTAACTTCCATAAATCCCATTGCTTTTGGCCTTTGTCGGTATGGTGCCAATAACGGATCCCGACAATGACCCCCATTAACACCACCAGCATGTGCGGCCAATAATTAACAAACAGATTAGAGGTGTTGATGAGGATTTTTGTGGCCCAAGGTAAATCTGCCCCAAAGCGCGAAAACATATCAGCAAACTTTGGGATCACCATAATATTGAGGATCACCATCGCGATGGTGATCGCAATAAGGACAAAGATAGGGTAACGCATTGCTGCTTTAATACGGCGGCGGGTTTCTTGCTCGCGTTCAATATAATGTGACAACTGAATAAATGCATCTTCCAATTTACCGGTGTTTTCACCCACGTGAATCATCGACACAAACAACGAATCAAACACGTCAGGATGCTGGTTCATTGCTGAAGATAAAGGTCTGCCAGAGGTTAATTGTTCTGATATATCATCTAATGCCTGCTTCATTCGATGTGAATGTGTGGTCTCAGACAAACCTGCAATAGCGCGTAAAATAGGAATACCTGAACGCGTTAAAGAGTACATTTGGCGGGTAAAAATTTGTAACTCTTCTAACGAGACTCGACTCTGAAACAATGCCATTGAAAATGACTGTTTAGTCTTAACTTCGTTTAGCTCTAACGGGATAATGCCGCGTGACAATAATAAATCAGCCGCAGCACTTTCATTGGCTGACTCCACTTGAGCGGTCACCGATTTTCCCTGGGCGTTACGTCCGCGATATTGATACGTTGGCATCGTTATGCCCCAAGACCTGATTGACTAGTAATATCAACTGATAAAGCAACAGCTGACTCGCTAACATCTTCAACTAATTTGGCAACTTCTTCTAACGTGGTGGTGCCTTGAAATAAATACTCCATGGCCGAATGCGCTAACGGGACAAAGTTTGGACTGCGCAATGCAGCGCGAGCAAAGTCTTGTGGATTACCGGTGCGCATAGCGTCGATCATGTTTTCATCGAGCTCTAATATTTCAAAAATACCAATTCGCCCACGATAGCCTGAGCCATTACAAGTTTGACATCCACTGCCCACTTTAAAGGTCGCTGTCGTCATGTCTTTTTGGGTCACACTCTCAAGCCAACTGCGCTCTGATGCATTAGGTTGATATGCCACGGCGCAGTTTTGACATACACGGCGCACCAATCGCTGTGCAATAATCACCCTAAGTGCGCTGGCAACCAAATAGCTGGCAGCCCCCATATCGAGCAATCTCAAGGCGCTGGTTACCGCGTCATTAGTATGCAGTGTTGATAATACAAAGTGACCAGTTAATGCGCCTCGCAAACCAATTTCAACCGTTTCTTGGTCACGCATCTCCCCCACCATGATGATATCGGGATCTTGACGCAAGGTGGTACGCAACACATTGGAAAAGTTCAAACCAATTTTATGATTAACCTGCACTTGGTTAATCCGCGGTAATTGATATTCCACAGGGTCTTCAACAGTAATAATTTTTCGGTCTGGCGTGTTTAGCTCGCTAAGAATACCATACAGCGTCGTGGTTTTACCGCTACCCGTTGGTCCGGTCACCAATAACATCCCGTGAGGGCGCTTAATTTGTTTACGGATCCGCGCCACAATATGCGGTGGCATACCGGTTTCATCCAAAGTGCGCAGCCCAGTCGTTTGATCTAATAAACGCATTACCACTGATTCGCCGTGGTAAATGGGCATGGTCGACATACGCACATCGATTTTATGCCCCTTAATTTCCATATGAAAACGGCCATCTTGCGGCATACGTTTTTCTGAAATATCTAAACCTGCCATTAATTTAAGACGCAATACCAAAGCAGCGGCAATATTGACCTCACCAAGGGTGTTTTCATGCAGTTGGCCATCAATACGTTGGCGAATACGCAGCACTTTTTCACCCGGCTCGATATGGATATCCGACGCGCGCATTTGTACCGCATCTTCAAAAATAGACTGTAATAACTTAACCACCGTAGTTTCATTATCACTGTCGCCTTCTGTTAAGCCATTAAGATCGAACATGTCATCAGCGGCATATTCCTCTTCAAGCTTACCGGCGATTTCAGCAATTTGCCCTGTGCGGCGGTATAAGTTATCAAACGCATCTAACAGTTGTTGCTCGGGCGCTACTGCAAGCATTAATTGCTTAGGTGCGACCAAGATTTCTAAATTATCAATGGCTTGTAAATCGGCAGGATCGCTCATAGCAATCAGCACATGATCTGGGCCGCTTTCTACCACTAAGGCCCGATAACGACGAGCTTGCACCTCGGGTAAAATATTGACAACTTCGGCAGGGATCGGCCGACGACTAATATCCAAATAAGGTAAATTTAACTGCTGTGACAAAAACTTAAGCAATTGAACTTCAGTAATGTATTTTAAGTCGATTAATGTACGACCGAGTTTTTTACCACTATTACGTTGTTCTGCCAGTGCTTGTTGTAATTGCGTTTCACTAATAATCAACTCTTGTACTAGAAGGTCACCTAAGCGCATCTTCAATTTAGGTTTCATTTGGGTTCTCCTAGCTGAGCTAATCTGTTTTCAATAAAGTCCATCGCAGAGGTTGATAGTCCCTCATAGCTTAATGCAGAGCGATAAGCCTGAGCCGCTGCGATATATTTTTGCTGGGAATCTAATGCATAACCCAGTCCCATCCACCAACGCGCCTGCGTCGATTCGGCTTGTAATAATTGACGATACGCTTGCTCTGCTAACACAAAGTCTTGTGTGCGTTGGGCTAATTCCGTTTGCACAACCCATTTGTCACGTGCCCAATTAGAATTATCTGGGATCATCGCTAAAGTTGTCTGGGCACTGTCAAAGGCGTTCGTTTCAGTTTGAAGCCGTGACAAAATCACGTAAAACTCCCACTCTTGCGGAAACATACTAATACCACTTTCTAACAAGCGCATGGCTGTTGTGGTGTTGTTTTGTCCGTAATAAATCGCCACCAATTGCTTACGTGCTTTGTGTAAGCTTGGCTGTAAAATAATGGCTTCTAAATAAAAACTGGCTGCTTCTTCTAACCGTTGTGCATTTTCTGCATCGGTTGCCTTGCGGTATTGTATCTGCGCCATGTCAGCTTTACTGATCACCACTTCTTTTACTGTCATATCATTTGAAGTCGATGAGGTTTTCGCTATTTTAGGGCTATTTTCAGGAGCGCTAACCTGCGTAGTAGGTTGAACTGAAGGTTTATCTTTCATCACGATTGGGGTTTCCACCAAGTCTACAGCCTGGTCAACACCTTCTGTGATAGCTTGGCTTGTTACTGCTAACGTTAACTCGACCTCATCGTTACTGAATGTTTGCTCAATTGGCTCTTGGGCCTGAGTGGAGGGTTTCATCACCACTAACTCTGCTGTTGAGGGGACATTAACAGCAGCAACACTCTCAGCACCTGGTGAAACCGTATTGGGCTCAGTATTATCATTCACAATCGATTGTTGGTTGGCGAGTAACGCGTTGTCATTGCTGTGTTCTGCATCAGTGCTTTGCGGCTCAACGTTGCTCGCGATTTGCGTTGCTGTGTCGTTGGTTATGGTTAATGGCTCATCGGCATTGTTAGCCGTCAACTGGGATTCAGCCATGGGGGCAGCAGTATGTTGATACATTGACACCCCATACCAAACGGCCGGGACGAATAAGAGTACGCACACCACTGAAGCAATCAAAGGTACACGAGATTTTTCGGTAGGATAATATTGAACTTGCGGACGAACAAACTCGCCCTTCCGTTGAGAAGGCGCATTATCAGACTCTGTCTTATCAAGCTCTGATTTGTCGAGCTCTGGTTGGTCAGCCCCTGATTGTTGGCGCTGCTCTAAATCGCGCAGCATCTTTATTATCACACTCATTAATGCTCACTTATCCGTGTTAACCAATCACCGCTGACATCCGTTAATCCTATCGTTAGCATGAGCGCTAACAACAAAATAATAACGAGCGTGCTTAAACGTGAAAAACCTGACCGTTCAGTTAAATTTATATCTTCAGTATCCCTAATGGCCGCACGGCAATGCTTTGTTTTGACTTTATTAGCGCCTTCGCCATAACACAACAATAAGCTTTTGTGGGCCAAGATGTTCACCAACCGAGGGATCCCCCTAGCCGCTTTAGCTAACAACTTAATGTCACTGACACTAAATAACTGAGGACCTTGATAACCGGCTGTGACCAATCGATATTGAATATAGGCTTGGATTTCATCCCAGCTTAATGGTCGCAAATGGTAGCTAAAGGTAATTCGCTGACGTAGCTGCCTAAATTTAGCTTGAGCCAATCGTTCATCTAACTCTTGCTGACCAAATAACACCACTTGCAACAACTTACGGCTTTCGGTTTCTAAATTGGTAAATAACCGTAATGCTTCAATGCTGTCATCGGGTAGCGCTTGTGCTTCATCGAGCACTAACAAGACATGAAACCCTTGATGATTTAGCTCCAACAAACGCTCGTGGATAAGTCGCGTTAATTGCTGTTGATCGATTTTGTTAGGTAAATTTAGGCCTAACTCACCTGCCACAGCAAAACGTAACTCTTTTGGAGACAAATAGGGATTAGGCAAATAAGCACAATGGTATTGAGCCGGTAAATCATTAAGTAGCTTGCGACAGATTAATGTTTTACCCGTTCCGACTTCGCCAGTAACCTTAATAAAACCTTCGCCAGTTTCTAAGGCGGTTTGCAACACTTGCAAGGCCTCTACATGGGGAGCTAACCCAAAAAAGAAGCTTGTGTTAGGGGTCAGCGTAAAGGGTAACTGTCCCATGCCAAAGTGCTGCAAATACATAATGAATTAAGTTCCGTTATTGGCCATCATTAATTAGATGGGTACCAACGCTCAATTAATTCTTGTGAACGCTTTAACTCATCTCGCCACGTATTTGCGCCAACCACGGTTGGTTTAAGTAAAATGATTAATTCTGTTTTTTGTTTTGACTTAGTACGACTCGTGAATGCTTGCCCTAAAAATGGAATGTCGCCCAAGAAAGGCACTTTCGATTCGGTTTCAATGTTTTCACTCTTCATTAAGCCACCAATAACGACAACATCACCCGATGCGGCACGAATAATGGTGTCAGACTCACGAATTTCACTTTGCGCGAGAGGCAACTCTAACGTTGAATCACTGATTTCAATAGTTTTAGTTTGTTCTTGAACATCGATCACCGACGGATGAACATGTAAAAGCACATTGCCGTTTTCATCAATTTGTGGAGTTACATCAAGCGCAATACCAGAGAAAAACGGAGTCAGCTCGACATCTGGAGTGGTAACCGTTGTGGTAGAAGACACTGTGGTTGTCGACACATCTGTCACAAAATACTCGTCAGTACCGACTTTAATGACGGCTTTTTGATTGTTAGATGCAGTAACACGTGGGCTCGACAATACATCAACATCGCCCTGCGTATCGAGTAAGTTAATCATGGTACTAAAATCTGTACCCTCAACGTTTATCGATGTCACTCCGCCAATAATCGATGAAATCGTATTAGTTAAACCTTGTCCAGATGAGGTACTAAAGTCGATATTAGTGTTACCCACATGGCCTAAGACACTTTCCCATTGAATACCTTGTTGATAATCATCAGATAATGTGACTTCTAAAATTTTAGCTTCAAGTATAACTTGGCGTTGTAAATGGCTTTCTGCTGTTTTCAAGAAACTGCGAACCTGACGTAATTCATTAGGATAAGCCCGAATAGTCACCAACCCAGCCTGAGGAGTCACCACCACTTGACGTCCGCCTCCCGTCTCACCAATGATTGATACTAATGTTGATTGCAGCTCACCCCAAAAATCCGTTTTGGTGGTTGAACTGATAAAAGTACCGTTGGTGTTTTCACTATTACTTGAATTACTGCTACTTGAGCTACTGCTAGAGCTATTGCTGCTATTACTACTGCTGCTTGAGTTGTCATTATCATCCGAAATACGACCAGAGTTTACTGACGTTAACGACAAGCCTTCACGCTGCATATAAAGGTAGTTTAATGGGATGGTTTCTGTGCGCATTCCAGATGGGAACACTCTTAAGATACGACCTTGCCGGCTAACTTCATAACCATAAATGTCTTCTACAACCTGTAACGCTTCAGACAAAGTCACGGCTTTTAACGATAATGAAATCGTACCTGTAACCTCCGGGTGAACCGCCACACTGAGCGGCGAATCCTTTACAAGACTCGGGAAAAAGACTCTGGCATCAACATCATTAGCAGAAACATCAAAGCGGCGCTCTGCAGGTAACGCTTTTGTTGTTCCCAATACATTATTACCATTTAATTCACGTTGAACTTCCGCTGGCATCATCGCAGGCGGTGGCGTTGTATTGGTATTAGATTGTGATTGTTGAATTGATTCAGACAATGTTGATTTGGCGTTTTGTGGTTCAGGTCTATCTGTCGTTTGGCAAGCAATCAAGCACAGTGACATCAGAGGGGTAACATATTTAATTACTTTCATTTTTATTCTTATCCTATCGCTCTGTTATCGACTGAAACAACTGAAGTTTTCTACCATCTGACAAAGTTACATTATCCTGACCGATTGAAGATACGGTTAATCCATCGTTGACCGTATCACCAACTGCCACAATTTTATTGTTGATTACGGCATAAGCATTTTGACCATTAACAATACTATTGAGTACCAAGCTTTGTTGAGTCATGTTTTGGGGCTGACTAACAACGGCATACCCTTGACCAGGTAAGGTTGGGTCTCGCAACGTTTGTGCATTCACGCTCGCCACTAACAATAGACTCGTTACAACAATAGCCAATGCCATAGCGTTAATTCTGTTTAGCAACACTAATAAAGTCCTTATTCACACTGAGTGTGTAAAGTTCTAATTCTACTAACGCTTTTGGGTGAGTCTCAACCCGGTAATCCATACGTTTCCAATACAATTTGTCTGGCATGTTTTCAACCGCAGAGACAAAATCTAAAATAGCAAAGTAATCACCTTGTAAAACCAGCTTAATACCATGGCTATACAAGTTTACTTGGCTATTTTCTCCCATATTTAATAACGGGGTAGGCTCAATAGAAGCAAAAGATTTCAGTGTCACACCTTTCACATTACCCAGTAAATTAGCGAGCACTGTCGGCATGTAATCCGCTGGCACCATATCAACCATTTGCGCGTCTAATTCAGCATCAATAGCTGACATTTGTTCACTAACTAATTGTAAGCGTTGTTGGTAATCTTTATCTGGGTCTAACTGTAAACGTTGCTGATACAAATCAATTTGTTGCAATGATATGTCGTTTTCTTGCTGTATTGCGTTCAATTGGTTTTGTATCGATTGCTGTTGTTTCCAAATTGATTCCAATGGTAAATACAGCAACATCCCAATCACCACGATACTGGCAAGAGAGATTAATAGCCGTTCTCGCTGGCTGAGTTGGTTAAAACGTTCTGACCAAGTTGCCCATTGTTGCTTCATTGTGAGGGCTCCTTATCCACTGTTTTACTGGTAAGCTTAAACATTAATGGCTGTGTATCACCTCGGTTCATGGTCATTGCCGAAAAAGCATATCCTTTTAAGGTGACAGTATTTTTTAGCTTATCAATCCATAATGGAATACTTTGCGGTGTACGACCAACCCCCTCAAATTGAATGCGTTGAGGGGCATTATCTTGTTGTTCAATACTAATATGACTTAACCACAGATTGGCGTCTGCTACAGCAGCTAAATCCGTTAATAAAGGAGAGTAACCTTGGCTAATTAAGTTTTTACGCTGACTCAGCTCATCTTTTAAGCGCTGTTTAAGCGCTAACCGTTGCTCTTCTAATTCGACTTGGTCAGCTAAGGCGGTATTCGGTTTACGTGCAGCTATTTGAGCTTCTAGTTGTACTTTTTCAGCGCTTAATTGGGCTTTTTTATTGTTAGCTTGCTGCTGTAACGTTTGTAACTCGTTTTGTTGCCATAAGCCAAAAGCATAAAAACAAATGCTGACAATCACCAACAATACTAACATTTGCATCAAGCGTGATAACGTCAATCGCTGCTTTTGTGGTAATAAGTCGGCGCTGTATAAATTGATACTGTTTTTTATCACGCTTCACCTCGCGCTATTTCTTGTAACGCTAGTTGAGCAAATAAACCGCTAACTCCATCATGATTTACTGCGTGTACTGTTTGGTTAAAATTAGCAGCCACTAAGTTAGCTAGCGCAGGACTGTCACCATCTGTGACAATGGTGATTGAAGACACTGGAGCCTGACGTAGCTGACTTTCAAAATAATCCATTGAGCGTTGGATCTCTAAGCTTAAGTTATCTGCAATACTGTTTTGTAATTCTTGGAATGTAGCCTTATTCAGTTGGTTAAAACCACGAACACGGCGCTGCATTAACACCTCTCCCGCTTTAACCGCCATAAGTAACAGCTCTTCTTGAGGTGCATGCGCAACTAACATATGTGCCATGCTGTCATTAGGCAGTATATGACGCAACACTAACTCTTCGACACTAATGCCCACAATACTTAACCCGCTCGCTTCGCATGCTGCAACTAATTGCATCAGTAAATCACGACTGGTAACAACAACGCTGACCTTAGCGCTAGAGGTGACACTCGACTCAAAGTAATCTAAATGAATATTGGCGACAGGCTCTGACACCATGTCTTTCACTGCCCAAATTAATGCTTGGGCAATTTCAGATGATTCAACACTGGGTTTATCGGCTTGTAACAGTTGGTAATGTGCAAAAGACAGCACGAGTTGCACTCTAGCTTTACCACACAAGGCTTTAAGCTGTTCAAATGCTTGCTTCCAATCATGCTTGATTATGGGTATTTGTTTAACGACTTGAGTAGAGTCGGCAGTTTCGTCATAACAAACCCACAATGCGTTGTTGGTAATAAATACACCAACATCTCCTGAAATTTGGGATGATTGCCAAAAGGCCAGTTTACTCAAAAAACCATTGCTCATTACGCGTCCCATGCACACTAAAGTGATCACTATTTAGGTTCTGGCTTGATATAAGATGAAGAAAAAAATAAGCCTGTTTCGTCACGAAAAACCATTAATAAAGATACTTGTTAGTATTGCCCCTTTAATTTTAGACTTTTTAGCCGGAGCGTTGTCAAAAGTCGGCTCTTGATACAACACGGCTAATGTTTTAATTTTGTTAGTAATTACAATATAGCATACCTCATTAAAATAGAATGCAATTGCAGCGCAAACAAGGGTTATTCACCCCAAACAACGTAAATAGGCTATTTTTCAAGCTTCCGTCTCAGTTATTTGTGCTAAATACTCACCTTGAGCTGCACTTACCCCTAAAATCTTTAAGGTTTGCCATTCTTCAAAACTCTCTACACCTTCAGCAATGACCTTCACTTCAGCACGATATAAACCGCCAATTAAACTGCGGATAAACAATTGATTCTCTGAGCGTTGGTGTACTTGGCGAACAATTGAGCGATGCAATTTAACTAAATCGAAGTGGAACTCCTGAATATAATGTGTGCCGACAACATGTTGACCAACATGATCAACAGCGAGTTTGGCGCCCATTTTTCGTAACATGTCGAGAGATTTCACTAAAGCCGTGTTTTTTTGATGTTTCACGATAATGTCTTCAGACACTTCAAAAATAAGTCGTGCCGCTAGGGGCCGATGTTCTAACAGCGTTGACTGTATCCAACGTACAAAGGCTCGGCTAACTAAGGTATCTAAGCTGAGGTTAATACAATAAGTCGCATCGTTTTGTGGCATTAAGGTAAATAACACTTGTTCGAGTATTTGCCGTTCTATCTGTGGCATTAAGCCGCACTTATTTGCCATTGGGATAAATAAGGTGGCGCGAACATCTTTACCTTGATGGTCACGAGCACGACTGAAAACCTCATAATGTAAAATGCTGTTATCATTGTCTACCACTGCTTGCTGCAAGGTAAAAAAACGTTTGCTGACGAGTGCGTTTTCTAAAAAACTGCGCCAACGAACAGAGCCTTTGGCAATCTCTTCATCGACAGCGCCTTTATCGTACATAAACCAATTGTTTACCTGTTGTAACTGCGCGGCACGAAGGGCCATTTCAGCCTCATCGATTAATTGCACCTGCAAATCACCTGCTTTAAAAAATGCACTCCCTAGATGTAAAAAGTTTTCTGGATTACCGATGCCATAAAATGGTAGCGCTAAACAGGCTTTCAGTACTCGCTGAGCCAACTGATCAGCCTCTGCCAACGAGAGCTGAGGCACCACAATCACCAATTGTTGGTAACTTCTTCTGGCAAAAATACTGTCTTCGTATTGTGCCAGTACCGCGGTGATGGCTTCAGTAGTTAAGGTTAGCATCGCTGTTAAATCGCTCTCACCCAATTTGTCTTCTACTAAGTCAACATCGTCAAACTCAATCAGCATAAGCACCCCATGGGCGATCATTTGGTGGTTATGACTTAATGCGTCTAGGCGATTTTGAAAAAAGATGCCGTTACCAATTTGAGTTTGTTTATCTAAAAATGTGTCTTTCCGAATAAACTGATCTAAGCGACCGCGTTCCTTATGGGCATCGTCTAAATCGGTAAGGAGCTTAGTCAACGCTCGGTTAATCAAACGAGGCTTGCCGTTTGTGGGTAACTGCGCGGCTTGGGCTAAATTGCCCTCTAAAATTAACTTACTACGTTGAGCAAGTTGCTCAATGCCATCGAGTTCGCGTGAATACCAACGATGCCCAAAGCGCACAAAGAGGCCAATAGCAATAAAACCGATAAGTAAAATAACTGACTCTGACCAACCTAAATGGTATAAAACAAAGGGGGCAGGCAAGGTGAGCGACAAACTGAGACCATGCTCTAACTGACGTTGATACAAGGTTAAGCTGCTCTCGGGCAGAATTGGATTGTCTTGATGAAGTTGATATATGACTTGCTTGTCGTGAGTCAAGGTAAAATCGACGGCATTATACGCTGACAATAAAGGAGGCAACCAAGTATCGAGCTGACTATCACCATGTAGCTTGTGATGCGCAACCAACATCGTTTCTAATTCGGCCACTTTTTGTTGTTGAAAGCTATATGTGAGCTGGATAAAACTCATCACTGCGCTTAGAAGAAACACAAACGCGACGGCAGCTAACGACAGTAACCAAAAGCTGGTAAGTTTTTTTGTAAGGATCTTAGTGAGTTGCATTTATCCGCTATCCTGCTGGATTTATTATTATGGTCTAGCTCAATTCAATCCGTATCAGTATAACGATTGTGCTCTGTAAGTTCACTACTCGTTTACCTCTAAGCCCAACCCAATGACTTATGTTCACCTTAATCATAACGGTATCGCCAATAACACTTATACCCACTCAACCTGAAGATGCTCTATTTCAGGTTGATTAGATATAGATAACATAAAGGGGCTTAAGCCCCTTTATTTTTCTGCGTCAATTTATCAACAAACGTTACACTTTATATTCCGTAGGTAACGTGGTGATTTTAGCAACACCAGAATCAATTGCAGCTTGCGATACTGCGCGAGCCACATTTGGCAATAACCTTGGGTCCATTGGTTTTGGTAACACATATTCTGCGCCGAAACTCAAAGAACTCACTTTAGGATACGCTGCTAATACCTCTGCAGGTACAGGTTCTTTAGCTAAATTGGCAATGGCATATACCGCTGCTAACTTCATTTCGTCGTTAATCACTTCAGCACGTACATCTAATGCGCCTCTAAAAATGAACGGGAAACACAATACGTTATTCACTTGATTGGGATAGTCACTGCGTCCTGTACCCATAATCAGATCATGACGAATAGCATGAGCTAATTCTGGTTTGATTTCTGGATCGGGGTTTGAACAAGCAAAAATAACCGGATTAGGTGCCATTAATGCAATATCATCAGCAGTTAATAAGTCTGCCCCCGACAAGCCTAAAAACACATCAGCGTCTTTGATCACATCTTGCAATGTACGTTTGTCAGTATTATTAGCAAATAGTGCTTTGTATTCATTTAAATCTTCACGGCGAGTATGAATAACCCCTTGTCTGTCGAGCATATAAACATTTTCACGCAGGGCTCCACATTTAACAAACATGCTCATACATGCAATTGCGGCAGCCCCTGCACCTAAACAAACAAATACCGCATCTTCAATTTTTTTGCCTTGAATCTCTAACGCATTAATCATACCCGCTGCGGTCACAATGGCAGTGCCATGCTGATCATCATGAAACACAGGGATGTTACAGCGTTTAATCAATTCACGCTCAATTTCAAAGCACTCCGGCGCTTTAATGTCTTCTAAATTGATGCCGCCAAAAGTGTCGGCGATGGCTTCCACGGTATTGATGAAATCTTCAGTTGTACGGTGTTTAACTTCGATATCAATTGAATCAATATTGGCAAATCGTTTAAATAAAAGTGACTTACCTTCCATAACGGGTTTTGATGCCAAAGGGCCTAAATTCCCTAAGCCTAAAATGGCTGTGCCATTAGAAATAACAGCAACGGTGTTACCTTTATTGGTGTAGCGATAAGCGTTTTCAGGATTAGAAGCGATCTCTCTCACCGGCTCTGCAACACCTGGGCTATAGGCGAGTGCTAGGTCATGGCTTGATTGGGCAGGTTTGGTCAGGCACACGGCCGTTTTACCTGGTACTGGGAATTCATGATAATCGAGTGCTTGTTGACGAATATCCGACATTTTATATTTCCTGAAATGCGCTATGTAATAAAATTGTGACTCGCGCCTCAAATACCATTGATTATGCTAAGTCATCGAAAGTTTTGTAACGATACGCTATTACAGTGTCGATAGAAATCAAAAACTCAGTGATAGGATGTGTAGCGCGTTTAAAATGGGGCTAAGTTTTGTTAATCAAAATAAGCGAACATGAATATATATAAATCAAAGAGTTAAAAATGTAGGAAAATAACAAGATTTACCGATCATAACGTGTTTTCGCAGCATTATTTGTTATTTATTTTGCTTAAATAACAATAAAGGGGCATTGAGGCTTTTTTTAATTGTTTACAGTGAAAAAATAAGTTTTCACTATTAAAAAAATCAATTGAGGTGTTGTACAGACATCAATCTGGCTAGCATTAACGGCGGCGAAAAACAAAAAAGGCGCCAAAGGCGCCTTTTTGAAGTTAATTGCAGTGCAATTACTTCTTGCCAAGCATACCAAAACGCTTGTTGAACTTGTCGATACGACCGCCAGTGTCAACAACTTTCTGAGTACCAGTGTAGAATGGGTGACATGCACCACATACGTCCAAGTGTAAGTCTTTACCTACAGTTGAATTTACTTTGATAACGTTACCACAAGTACAAGTTGCAGTGATTTCAGCGTAATTTGGGTGAATACCAGGTTTCATTTGGAGTACCTTAAATTGAAGGCCATGTCGCTATCACAACCCGAAGTTGGACACCACATGCAGTTAATAACAATATGTTTTAGGCGCGAGATAATACAGTGTCTACTAAGATCAAACAAGTAGAATTTCTAAGCATTGTTAAGATTGTTGTTTTAAGACTGTCTTTGCTTTTGCTCAAGCGCCTCATAAGTTAACTGATCTTTTTCCGCATCCTGATACCGCTGCAAGATAGCTTCTGAGGGGCAAACTAAATGACTTTCAGCCATTAACAAATAAATCTTACTTTTAAAGAACGCTTGCGGATTAGCATCGTAAATCGCCAACATGGTGCCATAAACATTAGTATGTAACTGTTTTTGGTTACGCACAGCAACGCGCCATAAATTATCTTCAGGCCGCTTATCAATAGCACATAGTGATGAGTCAGCTCGCTCAATATCAGCCACTTTTTCAGTCGTTGTATCCACGTTTTTATCTATCGTGGCGACTTGAGGATGTACATCAAGTTCACTGCCAGGAGCCTCAATTGACAATTCAGGTTGAGGTGTGCGTTTAGTGGTTGCATTTGTGTTATCTGTAGTGGTTAAGGCTGGCGCGACAGTTGCGGTTTTACCTTGTTGACTGGCAACTAAGTTATCAAAGGTCACTCTGTCAGCTTTAACATTCTGGTACTTAACTAAAATATCTGCAGGCGGACAACGTAATGAGCTGTCTAATTGCAACATGCTAATTTTTCCTTGAGAAAAAGCCTGAGGATTAGCTTGATACAATGCCAACATTGCCCCGTAAATATTAGAGTTCCATTGCTTACGGTACCTAACGGCAATTTTCCATAAAGAGTCATCGGGTTGCTTAAGGATATTACATCCTTCTAGCAGTTCCTGAGTTTGGGATAATACGGGAGTAGAATCGACAACTCGACTCATTGTGACTTGGCTTGGTGTAGATGCTGCCGGCAATTTCATTTTTTTTATCGCGACGGGATGATGATTACTGGCATGCAATACCGGACTAAATAACGGAACCGGTGAATATTGTTGCCATTTGGCATTGCGATACTCAGATACGATTAGCGCGGCGTCTGGGTCGCGAAGTTGTTCTTTACCATTGAGTAAAAATACGTCGTTACCTTGGCGTTCTACGTCTAATTTTTCTAGTACAATATTATCTTGATAAATTTGACGCAAGTAAAACGTTAATCTAGATAAATCATGATGTTCAGTTACTACATTGACCGTTAACGTAGGTAATTTTCCACGTTCAAAAGCTGCAGTATCTATACTTATATGGCTAACTTCAGCAACGACAGCTGAAACCTGCCCTGCCGCCAATAATGCCAATATGACTAGCAACTTTACGCCTTTCATCCAATCATCCTTCACTTATGCAAAGCTTTAAAACAGCGTCTTAACGCTGAAAATCCATTTAATATATTCATTATTATTGTTAGTAATTATCTATTTAATATTGCTGCACTATTTTGCACTTACTCTATTTTTTTATGGGCAACCACTATTAACGCAAACAACTATATAAATTAACATTCATTGCTGCAACCAATTACTGACATACCAGAGTAATTACTCAAGCTTTATTTAACTTTGTCACACTTAAATTGCGAATACCTCTATTCGGAGGCATGTTTAGCTTGGATAACTTCAAACACTTTTCTATCAACTGCCTGATTATTGTATTGCGCCAATATTTGCGGCGACGGACAGTGCAATGGGACACCTTTAAGCAGTAAATGAATTTTCTGTTTTGAGAATGCCAACATATTCGCCTCAAAAATCGCTAACATCGCCCCATAAACACTGGTATTCCATTGCCCTTTATAACGATCAGCAATACGCCATAAGGTATCTGAATTATCTTTTATTATTTGGCAATGCTCTGGTATTTGAGATTGTAAATGGGATTCGCTGGCGACATCCGCCTGCTCAACATTATTGCTCGTCACGCCCACGCGAACGGATGCAGATTGATTGACTATCACTGCTGACCCTGAGGGCATTGGCACTTTTGTTAACTGGGCACTGTTAAATGACAACGGCGCATCAAATAACGCCAGCACGGCTAATAAAATAACACCATCATGGCCATTCATTGTGACCACTAACTGGGCTTTGGGATCGGTTATAATTTGTTGACCACTGAGCTGCACTAAAAATCGATTAATAGGTTGAACCATTAACTTTTGTTGTTGCATCTCGCCATCGATTTGTTGGCGAGTGTAAAAGTTGAGTGCTGCCCCATCATCATTTTGCACAACTAAATTCATTTTTAATAACGCTTGTTGGCCCACATCAAATTGACGGCTATTAATGCTCACATGACTGACTTGAGCAAAAACATGAATCACACACATTCCGCTTACAACAAACAAGAGCATAATAAGTCTTTTATACATAACACTTGCCCTATCACTTTGATGACACTTAGAGGTAAACTGATCCACAATCTTAGATAGCATTAAATAATGATGAAGTCCTATGCCCGTGTTTGTTGAAGTCGCCTTACCCGTCCCACTACGCCAAAACTTTAGTTACCGCGTAAAAGACGAGCAGCAAACATCATTGCAAATAGGACTGCGCGTAAAAGTCCCTTTTGGGCGCCAACAACTGGTTGGCCTAATTACCGCCATTACTGACTCTTGCGACCTAGCACCACAACAAATAAAGTCGATTACCGCAGTATTAGATGATGCCCCATTACTGCCCGAGTCGCTATACAAATTGACACTTTGGGCCGCACGATATTATTTTACCTCCCAAGGGCAAATGCTAAGCCAGGCATTGCCTGTGGCGCTAAGAAAAGGCCTCGATGCTTCACCTCAATCAACTATAGAATACCACCTCACAGAACAAGGCCGTCAGTTAGATCCGAATGTGTTAAAACGCGCCCCAGCACAAAAGAAATTATTTGAGTTATTGCTGGAAAACCCCTTAACTCAAGATGAGCTTACCACCCAAGCATTGAGTAAATCCGCGCTTAAGGCATTACAGGATAAACAGTGGATCGAACAAAAAAGCGCGCTGATAACTCACGACTTAAGCTGGCGTCACAAGCTGCAAATGAATGAGTCACCACACAAGCTTAATAAACAGCAAGCGGTGGCGGTTTCTGTTCTCACGCAACAACAAGGGTTTCACTGCACCTTACTAGAAGGTATAACCGGCTCGGGTAAAACCGAAGTCTATTTAACCTTGCTCGAAACCATTTTAAAACAAGGTAAACAGGCACTTATCTTGGTGCCAGAAATCGGTTTAACCCCACAAACCATTAATCGCTTTAAACGCCGCTTTGAAGTAAAAGTGGCGGTGATTCACTCAGGACTAACCGACAATCAACGCCTTGAAGCCTGGCGACAAGCACGCGTGGGCGAAGCAGCGATTATTATTGGCACTCGTTCCGCGCTGTTCACCCCGATGGCGTTTCCTGGTCTTATCATTTTAGACGAAGAACACGACAGCAGCTTTAAACAGCAAGAAGGTGTGCGCTATCATTCCCGAGATCTTGCCGTCATGCGCGGCCATCTAGAAGATATTCAAGTGGTACTTGGATCAGCAACACCTTCGCTTGAAACACTACAAAATGCGATATCAGGCCGCTATCATCACCTTGAGTTAAGTGAACGAGCTGGTGTGGCGCAAAAAGTAAAGCAAGGCATCATCGATATTACCTCACAGCCATTAAAAGCTGGCATGTCAGCATCGTTAATTAATGAAATGCGCATGCACCTTGATGCCGGCAACCAAGTATTATTGTTTTTAAATCGCCGCGGTTTTGCCCCAGCCTTACTGTGCCACGAATGCGGCCATTTACATGAATGCGATCGCTGCGATGCCTTTTTTACCGTGCACCAAGGATTAAACGAAATTTGCTGCCATCACTGCGGCAATCAATATGCTATTCCTAAACAATGCCATCAGTGCGGTAGCACCATGTTAATGGGGCACGGTTTAGGCACAGAACAACTTGAACAAGAGCTAGTTAAGCTGTTCCCACAGCATCCGGTGGTGCGCATCGACCGCGATACCACTCGACGCAAAGGCTCCCTTGAACAACAGCTACAAGGGATATACATGGGTAAATATAAGATTCTAGTGGGCACCCAAATGCTGGCTAAAGGGCATCATTTCCCTGATGTGACGTTAGTGGGACTACTGGATGTTGACGGTGCGTTATTTAGTGCCGACTTTCGTGCGCCTGAGCGCTTTGGCCAGCTCTACACCCAAGTGTCTGGCCGAGCTGGTCGCGCTGACAAACCCGGTAAAGTGCTACTGCAAACCCACCAAAGTGACAACCCTATTTTGCGCGATTTACTGCAACGGGGTTACGGCGAATTTGCCCGCAGCCAGCTAACTGAGCGCCAACAAGCACTATTGCCACCCGCATGGCACATGGTGTTAATTCGAGCAGAGGCCCACTTGGCTCAAGACGCGGATGCCTTTTTAGCTCAAATAAGCCAACTTATCCCGCAAAGTAACGAACTCGAAGTGATTGGCCCAATTCCTGCGCCATTAGACCGTAAAGCCGGCAAATATCGACGCCAATTAATGCTACAAGCTAAAAACCGCCAGCAATTACAAACGGTATTTGAGCAGGTGCTGAGTCAAATTGAACGACTCCCTGAAAGTAAACGCTGTCGCTGGACGATTGATCGCGACCCACAAGATTTAATGTAATACCAACCACTGCGTCATCATTGCTTATAACCTCTGTAATACCATTCACTGAGATTGTTATTCAGGTTTATGATAAAAAAACCAATATTTCCGCTAAAGCAGATAGCAATTTAACCCCATAAACGGCTAAAATACGCGGTTCCGTCATGTCATTCATTTAACGAATTAGTGCAAGCAAACGCCCATGAAATCACATATTGAATCTTTACTAGAACAAACCCTCGAATCTTTTAAACAGCAAGGCATTGTGCCTGCTGATTTTCAAGCGCGCATTCAGGTCGATCGCACTAAAGATAAAAGTCATGGTGACTTAGCGACTAACCTTGCAATGATGTTGACCAAAGTGGCCAAAAAGAACCCTCGCGAATTAGCCCAATTGATTATCGACACCCTACCGGCGTCATCTCATGTTGCTAAAGTTGAAATCGCAGGCCCAGGATTTATTAACTTCTTTATTGATGACAATGCATTAGCGAATCAGCTACAACAAGCATTAAACGATGACCACTTAGGCGTGACCTTACCGGCTAAGCAAACTATCGTTGTCGATTATTCATCACCAAACTTAGCCAAAGAAATGCACGTAGGCCATTTACGTTCAACCATTATTGGTGACAGTGTTGTACGTGCGCTTGAGTTTTTAGGTCATAACGTGATCCGCCAAAACCACGTAGGCGACTGGGGCACACAATTTGGTATGCTATTGGCTTATATGGAAGAGTTACGTGCAGCTAATGGCGAGCAAGCCAAAATGGAATTGTCTGACCTAGAAAGCTTTTACCGTGCAGCAAAAGTGCGTTTTGACGAGTCAAGCGAATTTGCTACTCGCGCCCGCCAATTAGTGGTTGCCTTACAATCGGGCGATGAATACTGCAATAAACTGTGGCGTGAGTTTAACGACATCTCGCTTAGCCACTGTCATGACGTATACCAACGTTTAGGGGTGAGCTTAACCCGCGCCGATGTGCACGGCGAAAGTGCTTATAACGCCGACCTTGCCCAGGTGGTTAACGATTTAGACGCCCAAGGGTTATTAAGCGAAAGTAATGGCGCCAAAGTGGTCTTCCAGGAAGAGTTTCGCACCAAAGAAGGTGAACCCTTACCGGTTATTATCCAAAAAGCCGATGGCGGTTACTTGTACGCTACCTCTGATTTAGCCGCAATGCGCTACCGCTCAAACGTCCTGAAAGCCGACCGCGCAATGTACTTTGTTGACTTGCGCCAAGCGCTTCACTTTCAACAGGTGTTTAGCCTTGCCAAGTTAGCCAAATTTGTTCGTCCAGAGATGTCGCTAGAGCACACCGGCTTTGGCACTATGAACGGCGAAGATGGTCGTCCATTTAAAACCCGCTCTGGCGGTGTCGTTAAGTTAGTCGACTTATTAGATGAAGCTAACGTGCGCGCACTTGAACTGGTACGCAGCAAAAACCCAGACATGGACCAAGACACACTCACTGAAATTGCCCGCGTAGTCGGTATCAGCGCAGTTAAATACGCTGATTTATCGAAAAACCGCACTAGCGATTACATTTTCAGTTTTGAGCAAATGTTAAGCTTTGAAGGCAACACAGCGCCATACTTGTTATATGCTTACACCCGTGTGGCGGGTATTTTTAAACGTGCTGAAGACATCGATTTAAGCCAAGCAAAAATCGTCCTTGAACACGAAAAAGAAAAAGACCTAGGCACCAAGTTAGCCCAGTTCGGTGAAGTCTTAACCCGCATGACCGACAAAGGCTTACCGCATGTGTTATGCGGTTACTTATACGAACTTGCCAGTGAATTCTCAAGCTTCTACGAGGCGTGCCCAGTATTAGCCGCTGACACAGAAGCACAAAAACAAAGCCGTTTACTGTTATCGCAATTAACCGCTAATACGCTAAAAACGGGCTTATCCTTGCTTGGCATTGAAACTTTAGAGCGGATGTAACCATGAGTCGCGACTACGCAAACCGCAAACCTAAGGCAAGCAAAGCCACCAAAAGCCGTGCTACAAAGCGTAAAAAAGCGCCGGCGCGTAGCTTCCCGTATTTGCCTGTTATTGTTGTTTTAGCTCTAGTCGCTGGCTTTGGCTACTTTTTATGGTCAATCAAAGGCAGCTCTGATACTCAAGTGACTGAGCCTGTGCAACAACCGAAAAAGAAAACCTCGCAAGCACAAACGGCTCCCACACCAGCGACAAAAAAAGCAGCCAAGCCCGATCCCAACGCTTTGCCGCCCATGCCTCAAGAAGAGTGGACCTATCTTGAAGAGCTAGAAAACAAAGAAGTTGAAATTGACCTACCTGCCACAGGTGTGGTTTCAAGCGGCATTTATCAAATGCAATGTGGCTCATTTAGACAAGAGTCACAGGCAAATGAAATGAAAGCCCGCATTGCTTTTCAAGGGATGGAAGCACAAGTGCGTCGCAGCGAAGGCACTAACGGTATTTGGTACCGCGTAGTATTAGGCCCTTTCCCGAACAAACGCGAAGCTGAAACCAACCGCCATAAAATGCAAAAGTCAGGCATTAACACCTGCCAAATTTGGTTATGGCAATAGCGCTTTATAGTCTATCAATCCGATAACGATTTATCAGCCCTGTTCACTTGAACGGGGCTTTTTTTATGCTGTCCTTGATATCTCTCATTTTGACCCCATATCCACTTTAATCATGAATCAACAATTGCATTCGTTGATGCATTAAAAGAGGATTTACCGTGACTACTATCGTATCCGTACGCCGCAATAATCAAGTTGTCATCGCAGGTGATGGCCAAGTATCTTTAGGCAATACCGTCATGAAAGGCAATGCGCGTAAAGTGCGTCGCTTGTATCATAATAAGGTGTTAGCTGGTTTTGCAGGCGGTACAGCCGATGCATTTACTCTTTTTGAGCGCTTTGAAGCTAAGCTCGAAATGCATCAAGGCCATTTATTAAAGTCAGCTGTTGAGCTCGCCAAAGACTGGCGTACCGACAGAATGCTGCGCAAACTCGAAGCCATGCTTGTGGTTGCTGACGCAGAAGCCTCACTCATTATTACCGGTAACGGCGATGTAGTGCAGCCAGAATATGACCTAGTGGCCATAGGCTCAGGTGGTAACTATGCCCAAGCCTCAGCACTCGCTCTATTGCAAAATACCGAACTCAGCGCTGAAGAAATCGCTGACAAATCGTTGACCATTGCTGGCGATATTTGCGTATTTACTAACCAATTCAAAACTATCGAAAAGTTAGACTACTAATTCGAGCGTTAATAAAGGAACAGTTATGTCTGAAATGACTCCACGCGAGATTGTTCACGAACTAGACTCGCATATTATCGGCCAAAAAAATGCCAAACGCTCAGTCGCCGTCGCCCTGCGTAATCGCTGGCGCCGTATGCAGCTTGAGCCAGCATTGCGTCACGAAGTCACCCCAAAAAACATTCTAATGATTGGCCCTACCGGTGTCGGTAAAACCGAAATCGCCCGTCGTTTAGCCAAATTAGCTAACGCACCATTTATTAAAGTGGAAGCCACAAAATTTACTGAAGTAGGTTATGTCGGTAAAGAAGTAGAGCAAATCATTCGCGACTTAACTGACTCAGCGGTGAAAATGACCCGCGAGCAGCAAATGAAAAAGTGCCGTCACCGCGCAGAGGAAATGGCCGAAGAACGTATTTTAGATGCGTTATTACCTAAACCCAAAGATGATTGGGACACAGAGCCAAAAGACGATTCAAACACCCGTCAAATTTTCCGTAAAAAATTGCGTGAAGGTCAACTAGACGACAAAGAAATTGAAATCGATGTTGCTGCGCCACAAATTGGTGTTGAAATCATGTCGCCTCCAGGTATGGAAGAAATGACCAACCAGCTACAAGGGTTATTCCAAAATCTTGGTCAAAGCACCTCAAAACGCAAAAAGCTTAAAATTAAAGATGCTTACAAGCAGTTAGTTGAAGATGAAGCTGCGAAACTGGTTAATCAAGAAGATCTTAAAGAGCAAGCCATCGAACTTGTTGAGCAAAATGGCATTGTATTTTTAGACGAAATAGACAAAATCTGTAAGCGCGGTGAAAGCTCTGGCCCAGATGTATCTCGTGAAGGTGTACAACGTGATTTATTGCCGTTAGTTGAAGGCTGCACTGTAACCACTAAGCACGGCATGGTTAAAACCGATCATATCTTATTTATTGCCTCGGGCGCATTCCAGATGTCAAAACCATCGGACTTAATCCCTGAGCTTCAAGGTCGTTTACCTATTCGTGTTGAATTAGACGCCCTCACCGCCAGCGACTTTAAGCGAATTCTGACTGAGCCACATGCATCGTTAACTGAACAGTACATCGCATTAATGGCAACCGAAGGCGTCACGATAGAATTTGCAGAGTCAGGCATTGAGCGCATTGCAGAAGCCGCATGGCAAGTTAACGAGCGTACTGAGAACATTGGGGCGCGTCGTTTACATACTGTGATGGAAAAACTGATGGAAGAAATTTCTTACGATGCCTCTGAAAAATCAGGTTCAACGTTTGTCATTGATGCGCAATACGTTAATGACCACCTTGATACGTTGGTACAAGATGAAGATTTAAGTCGCTTTATTTTATAAGATTTAAACTTAAATTCGGCTTGTATCGATACACAAGATGATAGCCATTGAACGTCACAAATAGGCGTAACAACAATAGGATTAACAGCAAAATCGCGTATGATGATATTCTGCGATTTAGCGTTAATCCTTTTTTTATAGGTACCTCCATGACTCAATCAACGCCAACAGTAAGCGGCATTAAACTTAAGCGTCAATCTAAGTTATTAGAAGTCACATTTGATAACGGCCAAACCTACAATATCAGCTGTGAAATGCTGCGAGTATTCTCCCCGTCGGCTGAAGTACAACGTCATGGCAACCCCATTTTAGTCACCCATAAGAAAGCCGTAAACATTACTGCGATTGAGCCAGTAGGCCATTATGCGGTGAAAATTGTCTTTGATGATGGTCACGATACCGGTTTGTATTCTTGGCAGGTGCTATACAACTTATGCAGTAATCAAGCTGAGTTATGGCAGCAATATTTGGCCAGATTGCGGGCAGAAAAAGGTTCACGCGAGCCATTAATTGATATGAATATTAAATATTCGTAGTATGAGTCGCGTTAACGCTTTGCGAAACTTTACACATCATGGTCAGCGGTTGACACTCAAACGATTAATCTAGGTGTTATGGTTCAATCATAATGAGGTTTTTATGAAACAGTTAACCCACAGACCTGCATCAAAAGTTAAAGCATTATTAGTCATAATAACCTTGGTTAGCTTAAGTGGTTGCGCTCCATTTTTTCACCATGGACACATACTGCCCCCTGTAAATAAAGTCGTGCCCCAAAAAGCGATCGTCGTAAAATCAACGGCATATAACATAATCAACGTTGATAACGTCCATAAAAAAGATGTTGTCATCATTCGAAAACGTTAAATGACGTTAATATAAGTGCCAGCTATTTTGCTGGCATTTACTTGTATTAATTTGTATCCATTGCTTGCCGTTGGACATACCTTATAACCAATAAAAACCTTAGCTTATTCTTAACGCCACCCGATTCTTGCTTAGAAAACACTCAAATGTTAACATAAACTGTATGACTCAGTGATATACTTAAAGGGTGTTAAGTGGGCAGAATATTCAAAACACCTGATTTTACATCTTGGGCTAAAGATGAAAGTGTAGATGATTCGGCCTTATTGACTGCGGTTCAAGAGATTGAAAATGGGCTAATAGATGCCAAACTCGGTGGCAATGTTATTAAAAAACGTATTGCTCGTACTGACCAAGGTAAAAGTGGGGGTTTTAGAACCATTATTGCCTTTAAAGTTGATGATAAATCGTTTTTTATGTTTGGCTTTTCCAAGAATGAAAAAGCAAATATTTCTGCGAAAGAAAAGACTGCATTAAAGATTATGGCTAAAGAATTACTCGCTTACGATAATAAGCAATTAGCAAAAGCATTGAAACACAAAGCACTATTTGAGGTAATACGAGATGAGTAGATTATTAAAATCACTTCATAACACAGCACAAGGCTTACATGATGCAGGGGTAATGAAAACAGCCACCATGCGTGAGCTTGATGAACTATGCTTGCCTGAAGTGAACGAATTATCTGCTGCTGAAATCAAACATATCCGAGTCACCAATAGACTTAGCCAACCCGTATTTGCTAGAGGTCTTAATGTCTCGGTATCGAGTGTCCAAAAATGGGAACAAGGCAAACGCCATCCAGAAGGGCCCGCTTTAAAACTGCTACATCTAGTGCAAAAAAATGGTTTTGATTTACTTAAAGCGTAACGAGTAATTCGATCATCAAACCCTCGCCTCGAAACCCAAACAAAAATGCCAGCATTTCTGCTGGCATTTTTAATTCAACAATTAACTAGCTAAGCTTAAACAGCAGATTGGAAAATCACGCTATCGGCTTTTTTAGTGTAAGAGTCGATTTGATCGAAGTTCAAGTAACGGTAAGTATCAGCTGCTGTTGCATCTAACTCTTTAGCGTATTCTTGATACTCTTCAACTGAAGGTAAACGACCTAACAATGCTGCTACTGCTGCCAACTCGGCTGATGCTAAGTAAACGTTTGCACCAGTACCTAAACGGTTAGGGAAGTTACGAGTAGAGGTTGAAACAACCGTTGAACCTTCTGCAACACGCGCTTGGTTACCCATACACAGAGAACAACCAGGGATCTCGATGCGAGCACCTACACGACCGAAGATAGAGTAGTAACCTTCTTCCGTTAACTGGTCGCGGTCCATCTTAGTTGGAGGCGCAATCCATAAACGCGTTGGCAGTGTTTTAGCAAACTTGTCTAACATCTTACCGGTAGCACGGAAGTGACCAATGTTAGTCATACAAGAACCCACGAACACTTCGTCAATCTTAGTTTGTGCAACGCTTGATAATAATACTGCATCATCAGGGTCGTTTGGTGCACAAAGGATTGGCTCTTTAATGTCATTTAAGTCGATTTCGATAATTTCAGCATATTCTGCATCTTTATCAGCTTCCATCAACTCTGGGTTAGCAATCCACTCTTGCATTGCGGTAATACGACGTTCAATGGTACGACGATCGCCATAACCTTCACTGATCATCCACTTTAACATCACGATGTTAGAGTTTAGGTATTCAATGATTGGCTCTTTGTCTAACTTAATAGTACAACCAGCAGCACTTCGCTCAGCAGAAGCATCAGACAGCTCGAATGCTTGTTCAACTTTCAGCTGTTCAAGACCTTCGATTTCTAATACACGGCCAGAAAAAGCATTGATTTTGCCTTTTTTCTCAACCGTTAGCAGACCCATTTCAATCGCTTTCAATGGAATAGCATGCACTAGGTCACGTAGCGTGATACCTGGTTGCATTTTACCTTTAAAGCGCACTAAAACAGATTCTGGCATATCAAGAGGCATCACACCGGTTGCTGCAGCAAAGGCCACTAGGCCAGAACCTGCTGGGAATGAAATACCAATTGGAAAACGAGTATGTGAGTCACCACCAGTACCAACAGTATCAGGCAGTAGCATACGGTTTAACCAAGAGTGAATAACACCATCACCTGGACGCAATGCAACACCACCACGGTTCATAATGAAGTCTGGTAATGTGTGGTGCGTATCAACGTCAACTGGCTTTGGATAAGCCGCGGTGTGACAGAATGACTGCATGGTTAAGTCGGCACTAAAGCCTAAACAAGCTAAGTCTTTTAACTCATCACGTGTCATTGGGCCGGTAGTGTCTTGCGAGCCCACAGAGGTCATTTTAGGTTCGCAATATTGGCCAGGACGAATACCTTTCACGCCACATGCTTTACCAACCATTTTCTGTGCAAGGGTAAAGCCCTTGTTAGTCACAACAACATCTTGTGGACGTACAAATACGTCAGATGCTGGTAAACCTAACGTTTCACGTGCGCGGTCAGTTAAGCCACGACCAATGATCAATGGAATACGACCACCAGCACGAACCTCGTCTAACAATACGTCAGTTTTAAGTTCGAACGTAGAGATAACTTCGTCAGTACCGCCACGCTTAACAACGCCTTCATATGGATAAATGTCGATAACATCGCCCATGTCCATTTTGTCAACGTTAAGCTCAATCGGTAATGCGCCCGCATCTTCCATAGTGTTGAAGAAAATCGGGGCAATTTTGTTACCTAAACAGAAACCGCCAGCACGCTTGTTCGGTACGTAAGGGATATCATCACCCATGAACCACAATACTGAGTTAGTGGCTGATTTACGTGATGAACCGGTACCCACAACGTCACCAACATAAACAAGTGGATGACCTTTTTCTTTTAGGGCTTCGATTTCTTTGATTGGACCGACTTCGCCAGACACATCAGGTACGATACCGTCACGGGCATTTTTTAACATGGCTAATGCATGTAATGGGATATCTGGACGAGACCATGCATCTGGTGCTGGAGACAGGTCATCAGTGTTGGTTTCACCCGCCACTTTAAATACAGTCAAGGTCACTTTGTCTGCAAGTTTTGGACGGTTTAAGAACCAGTCTGCATTTGCCCATGACTCAACCACTTGTTTAGCAGACTCATTACCAGCTTGCATTTTTTCGACCACATCGTGGTATGCATCAAACATTAATAATGTGTTTGATAATGCTTTAACCGCCAGTGGCGCTAATGCAGGGGTGTCTAATTGCGCAATTAACGGCTCAATGTTGTAACCGCCTTGCATAGTACCTAATAATTCAACCGCACGTTCAGCTGATAAGATAGGTGATTTTACAGTGCCTTTTGCCACTGCGTCTAAGAATGCCGCTTTCACATAGGCAGCTTCATCAACACCTGGTGGGATACGGTTTTCTAATAAGTCGAGGACAACAGCCTCTTCACCCGCAGGTGGAGTCTCGACTAATTTTACTAATTCAGCCACTTGTTGTGCATCTAATGGCTTAGGGACAACACCCTCTGCAGCACGTTCTGCGACGTGTTTACGATATGCTTCTAGCACGGCAACATTCCTCTTTGTTTGACGCCTAACGGCGAAACTCAGCGCACGTATTGTTACGCTGATAATTCCACAGGTTCGGGCTTGAAATCCGACATTCAGTATACTACAGCTTTATAAAAGTATGAATCAGCTCACACTGTTAGAGGCATGAAATCAACTCGATTTATCTAGCTAATAATCAATTTAATCGCTCCATGAATAAATTAAAATTAGACAATAGTTTGAAACAGGCTAAAAAACATTTAAATACATAAGCTTAAACATAACCCGCCGATTAAACTTCTGCGCAACTAAAGATCGACTTTTGAGATGAAATATTTTTTAAAAACTTGAGTATGAGTTGTATCTAAACCACAAGATCACGATAATTGGCAGCCTAAACGGTGTTATTTAAGGAGCCAATGCAGTGTCGACCCAAATAAAAGCGGTTATTTTTGATATGGATGGAATTTTAATCGACTCTGAACCCGCTTGGCAGTTAGCTGAGCAAACGGTGCTAAATAGCTTTGGGCTTAATTTAACTCTTGAAGAGGTAGAGCAAACTACCGGGCTGCGTATTGACCATGTTGTAAGTTATTGGTATCAGCGCTTTCCTTGGCCAAATTATGATAATACCGCTACCGCGAATAAAATTGTCGATGAAGTGATTGCTCAGATCAATACTCATGGCAAGCCGATGAAGGGAGTGATTGACTCACTAGAAGCCTGTAGACAACGGGGTCTTAAAATTGGTTTGGCAACATCATCATCGACAAAGATCATTAATGCCGTACTCGATAAACTCAATATTGGCCATTATTTTGAGGCGCTCGAGTCTGCTGAAAATTTAGCTTTTGGTAAACCGCATCCTGAAGTCTATTTAAATTGTGCTAGCGCATTAGGCGTTGCGCCAAGCCAATGTATCGCTATTGAAGACTCGTTTAATGGCTTAATTGCTGCCCGCGCTGCCACTATGCAAGCCGTGGCGATCCCCGCACCTCATACCATTAACCAAGCCAAATGGATCATAGCCCACCACCAACTTGCCGATGCAAGCCAGCTGCCTGATTTACTGCAAACCGTCTGCGCATAATCTCTACGACTTAATCTCTTCGGCTTAGTGTCTAGCTGGGATATTCGAAATCGGCAGCCTCGGCTGCCGTTGTTATCTTTTATCGCGATAAAGAACTTAAAAATTCTTACCTAAAAACAGATAAAATGCGGTGTCTCCGCGGTCTGTTACCCCTACACCAAGTGCCGCAGGCCCCCAGTCCGTATCAGTACCCAAATATAAACTGCTCGCGTAAATTAAGTCATCTACATCCATTTCACTGCGCTCGAACCACGCATTGCCACCTTCTAAACTCACGCCTAAATACAAAGGTAAATCGGTAATGAGTACATCACGGCCTAGGTCATATTGGTAAATCACTGCACTGAATATTTTATGCGCTCCCACAAGCGTATCTTTACGGTAACCCGATAAGTTTAAAAATCCGCCTAACTCTGCTACGTGTAAGGTAAAATTACCGTCATTTTCAGTGGTAGCAAACTCCACTTTCCCCACAATTGCATGATTGCCCAGCTTTAATGCCCCTTTCCAGTCGGCTTCAAATTGCCATGCGAGGTCGTCACTAAATGTGGTGCTGTTGCTTGCTTCACCACTGTAAGATTCATCTCTTAAATAACTGACAAAGGTGAATCGATTCCCGTCAGTTGGAAAGCTAATACTGTTTAGGGTATCGTAGCTGATTTTAAAATAAGCGCCTGTTGAGTGATAACTAATTGAATCCTGTGTATTCACCTCACTTTTTACATGACCATTTTCACCAATAAAACCAAGTTCCATGATGCCATCAGAGTTAAAGTTGTAGCCTAATCCCAACTCAAGCTGCGCGACGTTATTTTCAAGCAACAAATAACTGCTCTCTTGATCAAGAACATCCCAATTTAACATTTGGTACTGTAAACGCGACAAACTGTAAAAAGTTTGGTCTCGATCTAATGGTTGATAAAACTCAGTTGCGATCAGTTTTCGGTAGCCTAATTCAATTTCATTACGCCACTCGCCACCTTTTGAGGTGAGGTCGGTCATGGTAAACGCTAAACCGAGTGTAATGGCTGAGTCTAAACTAAAGTCATCTTCCCAGTTAAAACCTGCTTGAAAATAATTAGGCCCCCACGACTTAGCTTTAGTGGTAACGGTTAAAATACGCCCTTGTGCTGCGTCTTCAAATTCAGCATCAACGCGCTCAAATTTATTTAATGCATAAACACGGTTAATGGCATCGGCTAAGTCTTCTTTAGTGAGCACATCGCCTTTTTTGATATCCAGACGCTCACGTAATAGCTTTTCGCTCACCTTAGATTGATTGTCAAAAGCAATTTTATAGATGGGCTTTTTAAGCGGGTCATTCCATTGCTGACTTTGTTGTGCTTTTTCAGCTTGGTAAGCCAAATAAGCAGACTCATTTATCGATAATGACTTGAGTTTTGCTAATTGAATATTCGCGGCATCTTCGCCTAACTTGAGTGCCAACGGCATAATCGAAAAATCCGTGGTACTGAGTACATCAATGGCGGGGCGAATAAGAATGTCGCGCTCTGTCAGTAACGTCTTTTGTCGAGCGGTGCTGGCTTGAGTCAAAATAGTTGACAACTGTTCAAGCACGGCTACAGTGCTGTCAAGACGGTCTTGCCCCACTAAGGGGGAACCAATATCCACTGCGATAACAATATCGGCCCCCATGGCTTTAACCACATCAACAGGCATATTATTTGCGATGCCGCCATCAACCAATAAACGACCGTCAATAATCGCTGGTTGAAGCGCGCCAGGTACCGTTGCCGATGCTTGCATCGCTTGCACCACACTGCCACTGGACAATACAACAGCCTCACTGGTTGCTAAGTCGGTGGCGACCGCTCGATATGGAATAGCCAGATCATCAAAGTCGCCAAATTGCTCAACCAGATCTGTGGAATGTCTAAGCAATAACGACATACTTTGCCCACGTAACAACCCACTTGGAGAGGTCAAGCTGTTGTCGTTATAACCAACGGTCAGTGGAATATTAAATTGGTCACGCTGTTGTTTATCACGGTAACTTAAACTTTCACGCGGAATAGTGTCCGAATAGCCTTTAGTCCATTCACCACTAAGCATGATTTTTTCGATTTGATCCGCGTTATAACCGAGCGCGTACATGCCTGCTACGTAAGCGCCAATACTGGTGCCAGCAACATAGTCGACAGGAATTCGGTTTTTTTCGAGAACTTTTAAGACCCCAATATGTGCGGTTCCTTTTGCGCCACCACCACTGAGCACAAGGCCAATAGTTGGCCTTTCTTTCGCGATTTTGGAAGCCGCCATTGTGGGTTGTAACACCACGCTAAAGCAAAAGCAGCTTAACAAAAACCAGCTTAGTGGGTTAAGGCACAAAATTGTTCGCATAAATCATTCCGCAATTAAATAAAAACAACGCATTCTACCAAGGTTTGATCCATACCCAAACTAATTGACTCCAGCCGACTCATCAATATTTGTGCTTGATATCGCTAATTTCGTCAATGCCTATAGGTACTGTTTCATGTGCTGTTCAAGTTCGGCTTTGGGCATAGGTTTCGCAAAGTAATACCCCTGAATAATATGGCAACCACGTTTAACGACTTGGGCCAGTTGCTCTGGAGTTTCAACCCCTTCAGCTATCACCTCTAAAGATAAATTTCGAGCAAGCTCGATGATACTGCTCACAATAGCTTGGTCAGCCTGGTTTTGGTCGAGATGAATTAAGAAAGAACGGTCAATTTTAAGGGTATTGACTTTAAATGTACGCAAATAAGCCAATGACGAATAACCCGTGCCAAAATCATCAATAGCCACATCAACACCCAATTGTTTTAATGCTAATAAATGTTGAGTGGCAATATCGATTTCTCGCATCAATACGCCTTCGGTGATTTCAATAGATAAACACTTCGCTGGCATCCCCGTTTTATGTAAGGTTGCGGTGATAAAATCGATAAAATCAGGTTGCCTAAAATGCATGGTAGAAACATTGACCGACACCAACAAATCTTGCTGATATTCTTTACACCATCGAGCACCATCTATACAGGCTTGGGTCAATACCCAGCGATCGATTTCGACGATTAATCCGCACGATTCTGCAATCCCAATAAACACATCAGGGCGTACCAAACCATCTGATGGGTGATGCCAGCGGATCAATGCTTCTACACCAGCTAAGCGGTTTTTCTCAACGTTAACTTGCGGTTGGTAATAAATCTCAAATTCATTGCCAGCAATGGCTTTGTGTAAGTCGGCTTCTAAACGTAAGTGATATAGCGCTTCAGCATTACGCTCGGCTGAGTAATATTGAAAATTACCCCGGCCTTCTTCTTTTGCGTGATACATGGCTAAGTCTGCATTTTTTATTAAGGTTTCAGGGGTTTGGTCATCACCAGACCAAATACTAATACCAATACTGGTAGAAATAAAAAACTCTCTACCATACAGCTTAAACGGCATTTCTATTTGATTGAGCAGTTGCTTAGCAATGTGATTGATAGTGTCGATATCTTTTGCATCGCGCAGCAAAATAACAAACTCATCGCCACCAAAACGGCATAATAGGTGCTCATCAGACAAACAAGCTTGTAACCTGCTGGCCGCTTCGACCAGCAGGGCATCTCCCATGCCATGGCCATATGAGTCATTGACATGCTTAAAACGGTCTAAATCTAAAAACAACAACGCGAGAGTTTCATCATGTTGTTTTGCGGTTTCAATAACTTGACCTAAACGACGCGAAAACATCGACCGATTCGCAAGCCCCGTTAGGGTATCATTGTTAGCTAAACGTTTAAGGTGTTGTTCACTGTGCTTACGCTCGGTAATGTCAGAAAAAACCACAACATAATACAGTGACTCAGCGCTATCATTGATCATGGTAGACACGTTCATCCATACCGGGCAGCGGCTACCATCAATGCAATAAAACTCACACTCGCCAGTCCAAAAGCGCTCTTTATCAAACACATCATCCATGTCGAAGGGGTCAGTCGATTCGGCAACTAATTCAATAAAAGGCTTACCAGCTAAATCTCCTTTGTGCGACGCTAAAATCAAATTTGCAGCAGCATTGCTAATTTTAATGTCTTTATTGGCATTTAAAATCAACATCCCTTCTGACGTGTTTTCAAATGCTTGAGCAAGCAAGTTAACTTCACTTTCAAGTGCACGCTTTTGGCTAATATCGGTATACATTCCCGCCGCATGAAGGACTTTACCTAGCTCTTGATCGACCTCAATGGCGCGACCATGGATCCGCAACCAATGCCATCTACAATCTTGTGGGTGCAAATAACGATACTCAATGTCCAATACATCCGTTTGACAAGAGTGAAACTCACGCCATGTTTTATTAAATCGCTCCATATCGGCTGGATGCAAAGGTAAGTCTGCAATAGCTAAGGTAAAAGCAGGCTCAGTCCCAAGCACTCCGCCCCTATTATCTAGCGACAACAGTTGGCTGCTGTCATGCCACTCCCACAAGTCAGAATCACTGCCTTTAAGTGCTTGATGCAACCGCTCATCACTTTTTTGTAGCGCTGAGTTAATGTGTTTAAAGCGATTAATTTGCTGTTGCCTATACAGTAATAGAATCCCGCCAATCAGCAATAATGAAAAACTCAATGCACCTTTAAACTGTTGCGACTTCCACCAATATTGTTTTACGCTAAATGGATATTGAAACGGTTCGCTGGACCACACGCCGTTGCGTTTGTACAAGAGCTCTAAAATATAATCTCCTGCACTCAAGCCCGTAATATTGATTTGAGACTGCCCTTGCAGCAGCAAATAATTCCCAGGATCATCCCCCTCTTTCGCCAGTCGATATTGCAACGTCATTGGGCTGTCATCTAAATAATCTAATAAAGCAATATGAAAACTAATTAGGCTGGCACCGGGGTCAACTTGGGGTAATTGGCTGGGAATTAAGTACACGGCAGTACTGTCGTCGTAATAAACCGATACCGATTCGAGTATGACTTTATCACTGACCGTGCGAGGAACTAATTTATCTAAATCAATAAGCATCGCCCCATCTGGGGTGCCAATAAAAAAGCCTTTTTTAGGGTCATAAAACTCAGCGGCTTCATTGAATTCATCCGATATAAAACCATCTTTATGACTAAATGAACTGACTTTGCCGTTGAGCTTGTTAATCTTAATCAGTGAACTTGCACAACCAATAATATGGTCGGTGGCGCTATCATTTAAAAAGTACACCACCTTACAATCAATTTTCCATTGCTGATCAAGTGATTTAATCGCATTGGTTTGTGTATTGAGTTCAATAATGCCTTGCTGTGTTGTCCCTAGCCAGAGGATATCTGGCGCGACTTGCAATATCGAATTAACCATGGGTGTAATGGCAAAATCGTTAAAGAGATTTAATTTAGAATGGTACTCACCAGTAGAATCGACATAGCCAAAAATCTTAGCCCCGGTAATCCACAGTCTGTCTTCATTTTCGCGTAAAAAATCACGATACGAAGTATTTGTTAACGTTTGCTGGCCATCAGATAACGGCTCGAGCACCAAGTCGTCATTACCATCTTGCCAATAATATAACCCTTTATTCGTGCCAAACCACAGTCGTTCAGGGTTCAGCTTATCTCGATAAATATTATAAATAACTCTATCACTTAAGGATTCTTTACCGCCACTCCAAGACGCAAAATTACTGCTTTCGTTAGTGGTCTTATTAACAACGTATAGGCCTGTAGTTGTGCCTAAAACGATATGATCTTCATTTAACGACCCAAGTGAATAAATACTGTCGCTGATCTTTAATCCTGGGGGAATAATGGTTACCGATGCTTCATCAGTTGTACGGTCAATGGCGGATAAGCTACCATCAGTACCAAGCCATATTTTTTCGCCTTCGACATAGATAGACCATGTCATTTCATTTTTGAGCTTATAAAACGATTTTTTAGAATAGCTCTCAAGTAAAAATGATGGCGTACCGGCAATAACAGCCAAGCCATCACCCGAACCTGCCACCCATAAAAGCCCATCGGTATCTACTGCAATATCATGAATATAATCAATGTTAGCCCGTTGCTTTAATTCATCTGGGTACAATGTAAATGTGTTACTTCTTTGCTCCCAAAACAGTAACCCGCTCCGGCTTGATATCCATAAATCACCATTAAGGTCTTCAGCCATTTGATCAACGTAATAAGGTATCTCGGGAACAACTTGAACAGTCAACGACTCAGGATTAACTCGGTATAATCCTTTTGATGTAAGTAGCCAAATGCGTTGCTGCGTATCTTGAAATATTTTTCTGATTGAACCCTTTTTATTCGTCCAAGGAAAATGACCAATAACGCTACCGTCAGTTTGGTGAATTTGCAGTTCATCTCGGGTAGAGAATAGGTATCTGCCATCTTGTAACTGCAACACATTTGTCCAGTTTAAGTCGGGGCTTAATTGATACTTTAATGAAAGTCTTAATGACTTGGTGTCATCGTCAAAATAATAAACCTTGCCTGAATCGCCCAACAGCAGCAATTGATTATCTAATTGACGCTGATAGGCTACGACCCGAATGCTATTATTAATATTGGTAATATCATCGCCTTCAGGTTTCAGTAGCAAACTAAATTGATTGTCGAGAATGCTGTATAGATAGAGTGAAGATTGGGTGCCAATTAATAAATGATCAGGGCCGGAGTTCATCACTGAGGTAATCAGTTCATCGTCCAATACCGAATCAAAACCCACCTTGTCAATACGCCTTACTTTGCTGTTGCTAACCCGGTATAAGCCCTCTTGAGTCGCTAGCCACACATAACCATAACGGTCAAAGCTGATATCTTGAATTCTTGCATTAGCTAAACCATCTTTAGCGTTGAAAACCCGCTGAACAATATCAGCTCCATAAACGGGCGTAACGGCGAAGAGAAAAAATATCCAATAACTTAGGCTTAATAACACCGTTCTGCTCATAAATTCAGTCAATTCCTCTAATAACACTCATAGGTAAATACCCTAAATAACACCCAACCTACTCAAAAAATATTGAGATAAACACCATGAGTGCCAACAATTAAGTTACATCATATTTTTATATATATTTTATTGTTTTAACATTATTACCTTAGCAAAGTCACATGTTTATTTAAGGTATTCAACTCAAACTATGCCTTTGACAGTACAGTAAAAACACTCTCTTTATATCGTCAGAAGTACGGTATTTAGGTAAGTCATAATATTCATTGAGTTACACCTCGATAGATAGCACTATTTGTTATGTATTAACGTTAAATTAAAATCAGAACATTTTTTGTTAGCATCTATTTCACTTTCCTTCCTAGCCTACCTTGGCCGCGACCCAAACAGGTAATGAGATTAAGCCTAGACTAGATCCCCAAAAAAACTCCAAAAAAAAGCACCCCATTTGTGGAGTGCTTTAATCGTTAATTATAACGCGATATTACTTTTTTTTCTTAACCGCTTTAGGGTTAGGTAAATCAGTAATTGAACCTTCGTATAACTCAGCAGCTAAACCTACTGACTCATGTAAGGTTGGGTGAGCGTGAATGGTTAATGCTAAATCTTCTGCATCACAACCCATTTCAATCGCGAGGCCAATTTCACCTAATAACTCACCACCGTTAACGCCAACAATTGCACCACCAATCACGCGGTGAGTGTCTTTGTCGAAAATTAACTTGGTCATACCTTCGCTACAATCTGATGCGATTGCACGGCCGCTTGCAGCCCATGGGAAAGTCGCAGTTTCGTAAGCAATACCTTGCTCTTTTGCTTCTTTCTCGGTTAAACCAACCCACGCTACTTCTGGGTCAGTATAAGCAATTGAAGGAATCACTTTAGGATCGAAATAGTGCTTCATACCGGCAATCACTTCTGCTGCAACGTGGCCTTCATGCACGCCTTTGTGAGCCAACATTGGCTGACCAACGATATCACCGATAGCAAAGATGTGTGGCACGTTAGTGCGTAATTGCTTATCGACATTGATAAAGCCACGTTCATCAACATTAACACCTGCTTTTTCAGCCGCAATAAGCTTGCCGTTTGGTGTACGACCAATCGCGACTAATACTGCATCGTAACGTACTGGTTCTGCTGGAGCGCTCTTGCCTTCCATTGAGACGTAGATGCCATCTTCTTTGGCTTCTACTGCAGTCACTTTAGTTTCAAGGATTAGGTTAAACTTCTTCTTGATTTGTTTAGTGAACACACGAACGATATCTTTATCAGCAGCTGGAATAACTTGGTCAAACATTTCAACCACGTCAATTTCACTGCCTAGCGACGAGTACACAGTACCCATTTCTAAGCCAATGATACCACCGCCCATCACCAATAACTTACCAGGCACTTCTTTCAATTCTAGTGCGTCAGTCGAATCCCAAATACGTGGATCTTCATGCGGAATAAATGGTAATTGGATAGGACGTGAACCAGCGGCAATAATAGCTTGTTCAAACTTAACCACAGTCACAGTGCCATCAGCAGCGGTCACTTCAAGCGTGTTAGGGCCTGTAAACTTACCAAAGCCATTAACCACATTAACTTTACGCATTTTAGACATTCCGCCTAACCCGCCAGTTAACTGACCAACCACTTTCTCTTTAAATCCACGTAACTTTTCTAAATCGATTGTTGGCTCACCAAATACCACACCGTGACTCGCAGCTGCTTTAGCTTCTTCAATCACTTTAGCAATGTGTAGTAATGCTTTAGATGGGATACAACCTACGTTCAAACATACACCACCTAAGGTGCTAAAACGTTCAACGATAATGGTATCTAAACCTAAATCAGCGGCACGGAATGCTGCTGAATAGCCTGCAGGGCCAGATCCTAATACAACTACCTGAGTGTTAATTTCGTTACTCATGTTTTCCTCTATTCTTTTGCATATGTTGGCGGACAAAACCGATTCAACAATCCATGTGGCCAGATTGTGATAGCTGCCAGCATTTTACCCTTTGTTTGATGACAATCACAATCAAACATTGGTGATAATCATCAACATAAAAAAGGCCACTCGATATGAGCGGCCCTATTTGTTTTACAAAATCATGGTACGGATGTCAGATAAGATAGCTGACAAGGTCACACTAAAGCGTGCGGCCATGGCACCATCAATCACACGATGGTCGTATGAAAGCGACAGTGGTAGCATTAATTTAGGTTCAAATTCTTTACCGTTCCACTTTGGCTTAATTTCAGATTTAGACACACCCAAAATTGCCACGTCTGGGTAGTTAACAATCGGCGTAAACGCCGTACCGCCAATACCACCTAAACTTGAAATAGTAAAACAGCTGCCTTGCATGTCTGCAGACTTAAGCTTGCCATCACGCGCACGGATAGAAATGTCAGTAAGCTCACGAGACAACTCAACAATGCCTTTCTTATCAACGTCACGCACAACCGGAACAACCAATCCGTTTGGTGTATCAACCGCAACACCAATGTGGAAGTACTTCTTCTGGATAAGTGATTCACCGTCATGGCTTAAGCTAGAGTTAAACACTGGGAAATCTGCCAATGTTTTCGCTACGGCTTTCATCATGAACACAAGCGGAGTGATTTTATAGTCTGCTTTTTTCTTCGCAGCTAAATCATTCTGTTGCTTACGGAATGCTTCCAACTCAGTAATGTCTGCTTCATCAAACTGGGTTACATGTGGAATGGTCACCCAGTTGCGGTGTAAGTTAGGACCAGAAATTTTCTGGATACGGCTTAATGGTACTTCTTCCACTTCACCAAACTTACTGAAATCAACTTTAGGCGCAGCAATTACATTTAAGCCACCCGCACCACCAGCAACGCTGGTTGCTGCAGAAGCTTTAGGGCGTGACAACTCGTACTTAACAAACGCTTGCACGTCTTCTTTTAAAATACGACCTTTACGACCACTACCTGTAACCTTAGTTAAATCGACACCAAACTCACGCGCTAAACGACGTACTGCCGGTGATGCATGCACAGCACCTGTAGACGTTGGCGCTGCAGCACTTGGGTGATGCGGCACAGGCGGACGGCTTGTAGCCATTGGTGCTGGCGCTGCAGGAGCTGTTGGCGCAGGCGCTTGTGCAGGTGCAGCTTGTGCCACAGGTGCTGAGCTTGTGGTTTCAATGGTGGCAATTAAGCTACCTTGAGACACTTTATCGCCCACTTTAACAGTCAGCGACACAAGTTTCCCAGCAAACGGCGCAGGTACTTCCATGGTTGCTTTGTCAGTTTCAAGGGTAATTAAACCTTGATCTAAAGTGATTTCATCACCCACTGACACTAATACTTCAATGATATCCACATCGGCGGCATCACCAATATCGGGTACGTGAACTTCTTGTACCTGAGTAGTGCTTGCTGCAGGAGCGGCTTGCTCAGCTGGAGCGGCTTGAGTTTGCGGTGCAGCAGCTGCTGACCCAGCCACTTCTAATAAAATCACCAATGAACCTTCAGAAACTTTGTCACCCAAGGCCACTTTAACTTCTTTAACCACACCGGCTTTAGGTGATGGTACGTCCATGGTTGCTTTGTCTGTTTCAAGGGTAATTAACCCAGTATCCACATCAATGCTATCGCCAACTGCCACTAATACTTCAATGATAGAAACATCAGTATCACCGCCAATATCAGGCACTTTCACTTCGATAACTTCAGAGCCACCAGCAGGCGCAGCAACAGGGGCTACCGGTGCAGGTGCAGCAGCTTGTGCCACTGGTGCTTCAGCTTTAGGTGCTGGAGCCGCTTCTGCTTTTGCTGGTGCAGCATCAGCTGCACTCATCATTGCAATTAACGTTCCTTCAGACACTGTATCGCCTACTGCGATTTTCAGTTCTGCTAACGTACCAGCAAAAGGCGCTGGAATGTCCATGGTCGCTTTATCGCTTTCAACGGTAATGATTGATGCTTCTTTTTCAAGAAAATCACCCACTGCGGCACAAATCTCAATAACTTGTACAGCGTCAGTGTCGATATTAGGAACCAAAACTTCCTTTAAATCAGCCATTTTGTATCCCCTTACGCGAACTGTGGGTTGATCTTGTCAGCGTCAATGCCGTATTCAGCGATGGTTTTAATTAACACATCAACAGGCATTTCATTACGCTCAACAAGTGACTTCAGTGCTGCAACAACAATAAACTTGGCGTCAACTTCAAAGTGATGACGTAAGTTTGCACGGCTGTCACTACGACCAAAACCATCAGTACCCAGTACTTTATAATCTGTTGGTACGTAAGCACGTAATTGCTCGCCGTATATCTTCATGTAGTCAGTGGCGACAATGGCTGGAGCATCAGCAGATAATACTTGGCTAATATAGGCTTGCTTAGGCTGTTCACTTGGGTGCAGCATGTTCCAACGCTCCGCAGCTTGGCCGTCACGAGTTAACTCGTTAAAGCTGGTTACGCTGAATACATCTGAACTCACACCAAAGTCTTTCGCTAATGCTTGAGCCGCTTTACGCACTTCTTCTAAAATGGTGCCACAACCCATTAGCTGTACTTTACCTTTACCACTACCGGCAACAGATTCCAGCTTGTAAATACCTTTTACGATACCGTCTTCAGCACCGGCTGGCATTTCTGGTTGAACGTAGTTTTCGTTCATGGTGGTTAAGTAGTAGAAAACATCTTCTTGGTTTTCGCCGTACATACGACGGATACCATCTTGTACAACCACAGCGATTTCATAACCGTATGTAGGATCGTAAGAGATACAGTTAGGGATGGTGTTAGCCAAAATATGGCTGTGACCGTCTTGATGCTGTAAACCTTCACCGTTCAATGTTGTACGCCCTGAAGTACCACCTACCAAGAATCCACGTGCGCGCATGTCGCCAGCAGCCCATGCCATGTCACCAATACGTTGGAAACCGAACATAGAGTAGTAGATATAAAACGGAATCGTTGGCATGTCGTTTACTGAGTAGCTGGTTGCAGCTGAAACCCAAGACGACATTGCACCTAATTCGTTAATACCTTCTTGTAAAACCTGACCGGTTTTATCTTCACGGTAGTACGCCACTTGATCTGAATCTTGTGGTACATATTTTTGGCCTTCATGAGCATAAATACCCACTTGACGGAATAAACCTTCCATACCAAAAGTACGCGCTTCGTCAGGAATAATTGGCACGATACGCTTGCCAATGCCTTTGTCTTTTAACAATGCAGTTAATACGCGAACAAACGCCATGGTTGAGGAGATTTCACGGCCGTTAGAGCCTTTTAAAATCGAATCAAAAATCTTTAATGATGGCACGTCAAGATCTTCGGTAAACTTCTCACGACGTTGTGGTAAGTAACCTAATAACGCTTCACGACGACTCTTTAAGTATTTCACTTCTTCAGAGTCTGGGCCTGGATGATAGAAAGGCATGTCGTCTAACTTGTCATCAGGGATCGGAATATTGAAGCGGTCACGGAAGTAACGAATGGCACCGATGTCCATTTTCTTAACGTTATGAGCGATGTTTTTACCTTCGCCAGCATCACCAAGGCCATAACCTTTAACGGTTTTAGCTAAAATAACCGTAGGACGACCTTTGGTTTTTTGTGCATGTTCAAGCGCAGCATAAATCTTAACTGGGTCATGGCCACCACGGTTTAAGCGCCAAATGTCATCATCAGACATGTTAGCAACCATTTCTGCGGTTTCTGGGTACTTACCAAAGAAGTGCTCACGAGTCCAAGCGCCACCTTTGGCTTTACAGTTTTGGTATTCACCATCTACGGTTTCTTCCATTAACTGCAGTAACTTACCGCTGGTGTCACGGGCCAATAATGGATCCCAGTAACGACCCCAAATCACTTTAACCACTTCCCAGCCTGCGCCGCGGAATTCGCCTTCAAGTTCTTGGATAATTTTGCCGTTACCACGTACAGGGCCATCAAGACGCTGCAAGTTACAGTTAACGATAAACACTAAGTTATCTAATTCTTCGCGCGCAGCTAAACCAATGGCACCTAATGCTTCTGGCTCATCACACTCACCGTCACCCAAGAAACAGTAAACAGTTTGCTTAGAGCAATCTTTTAAGCCACGGTCAGTTAAATACTTTAAGTAACGTGCTTGGTAAATTGCTTGAATAGGACCAAGACCCATCGATACCGTAGGGAACTGCCAGTAGCTAGGCATTAACTTAGGGTGCGGGTACGAAGACAAGCCTTTTCCGTCTACTTCTTGGCGGAAGTTAGCCATTTGCTCTTCAGTAATGCGGCCTTCAAGGAATGAACGAGCATAAATACCAGGGGCAATATGACCTTGGAAATACACTAAATCGCCACCGTCTTGTTCATTAGGAGCACGGAAAAAGTGGTTAAAACACACATCATAAATCGTCGCACTAGACGCAAAACTTGAAATATGACCACCAAGCTCTAAATCTTTCTTAGAACCACGTAATACCATGGCTAATGCGTTCCAACGAATAATGGCGCGTATACGACGCTCCATTTCTTGGTTGCCAGGCATATTGGGCTCTTGGCCAGCAGGGATGGTATTTAAATACGCAGTCGTCGCATTGTACGGTAAGTGAGTACCGTTACGACGTGCTTTGTCGATAAGTTTTTCGAGTAAAAAGTGTGCACGTTCAGGCCCCTCTTGCTCTAACACAGCTTGCAGAGCATCAACCCACTCTTGGGTTTCTGATGGGTCTAAATCTTGAAGCATATCTTCAGACATCTCGCAGTCCTTCTTTATATACGGAGTTATATTTCGGCATTCGTTGTTGCTTGTTGACACAACAACTCAGTTACACGCCGCTCTTTAAACGGCGCAAACTACGTTGCAACCGACTGTCTTCTTCTCTTACTGACAACATGACTTCTTCGATGTAGCTTAAGTGCTCATTCGAAGCTTCACGTGCAGCGTCTGGGTCCCGGCGCACAATCGCAGCGAGTAAGGCTCTTCTGTGATCATTTGCCGTAGCGGAAGTTTCTTCGCGTCTGCTCAAAAGTTCCAAATTTTGCGCTACATTTTTATGCAGCACAGGGGTTAAACTTAATACTAGATGAAGCATGGCAACATTGTGTGACGCTTCTGCAACTGCACGATAAAAACGCACAATGGCATCGGCCTTAGTGTCAATATTGGTTGCCGACTCAACTTCTACAATTCGTTTGTTGATATTTTTCATATCCGCATCTGTGCCGCGCAGCGCAGCAAAATACGCCATCATGCCTTCTGTGGCGTGACGAAACTCCAGTAAGTCGTACTGGCTTTCAGAGTCGTTATGCATTAATTCAACGATGGGATCGGCAAGACTTTGCCAGAGTTGTTCTTTGACGTAGGTGCCACCGCCTTGACGACGCATGAGCAACCCTTTTGCTTCTAATTTTTGAATAGCTTCGCGCAATGAAGGACGAGACACTTCAAATTGCACGGCAAGTTCACGCTCGGGAGGCAGTTTCTGACCCGGCTGTAAACTACCTTCAAGGATCATGCGCTCTAACTGCTCCATGATCACATCGGATATTTTTGGCTGGTTAATCTTACTATAAGCCATCTGGCGCCCTGCTCCCTAAACAAGCAATTGTCAATTGGTCTTACCAATTAATATGAGAGAGCGCACTTTATCAAATCATACAGGCCATGTCTAGTTGTCAGCTTATTGACAATGTCATAAAAGTTTGTTTAAAACGCTCAATCCCCGAGCATAACTGATATTTGTATAAAAGGGGTCAGACCATTTAATGCCATTGTTAATTAGTCTAACCAATCTTAACGTGTATATCCTCTGTTTATCTGCCACAAATTTTTTATCAGTTAACAGGACTAACAAGGTTAGCTGACAAATCCAAAAATAGTTAATAGTGACACTAACGTTAATAACAAAACAAAGTTACGTTTACTTAATGCCAGCAACGCTAAAGTAGACTGTAAACTAATCGGCGCATTGCCAGCTTCAGGCAATGATTCAGCAGCAACAGCGGTTTCGGTGACAATAATTTTAGCATCACACTTTAACCTTAAGGCATATTGGCGCCATGCACCTAATCCACTACTAAATTGGCCACTTAATACATACCCAAAGCTAAATAAGCGGCTAGGCAACCAATCGAGCAACATCTGTAAATCATTAACTAACGGCATGTCTTTGTTGTGCTTAATATTAAAATCGCTGTAAAAACGCACACTACAATATAATACGGCGCCTACTGGCCCAAAAAAAATCAAAAATAACGCCACAGCACCATAATAACGGTAATTAATCCACGCCACTGTTTGGCCGACCTTTTGGCCTAAATCTTGTTCATCAACAACATCAAGGCATTCAGCACAATCAAGTTGCCCCGCATAACGGTAGCAAGCCTGCACATCGCCACGACAAGCAGCCTGAATATATTGTTTAAACAGCACTCGCAAGCTTTGATGGCTAAAGCACACTATCGATATCAATAACCAAAACAGCAAACTAAGCAAATCAAAGAAAATACCGTGCAATAAATGGCTAATCACAAACACCACTAATGCTGGCAAAACTAACGCCATCGTTACACCAAACTCAGACCCTAATGATTCATCGTCCCAAAATTGTTTATGGTAACGTTGCATCAAATGATCAAACTGCCAGCTACTGGGCAATAATTTTAAGCGCTCAACTAAAATCGCGACCAATAATGAAAATAACGCCATAAATATCCTTTTTACCTGTGCTATATCTTAAAAATGTTCAACAGTCGGTGATAACTGTATCAAGCGGTTGCAGCGACAATAGCTTGTTTATAGCGCGCCCAATCAAAGCTGTCACCAGGATCGGTTTTGCGTCCAGGAGCAATATCACAATGTCCCACAATATTGGGTAACTTAATCATAGGATAGTGCGCCATTAACGCCAAAGTTAACAGTGTTAATTGTTGATATTGCGCATCGGTATAACCACTGGTGTCGGTGCCTTCCATTTCAATGCCAATGGCAAAATCATTACACCCAGTACGTGAGTTAAAGCTTGATACGCCCGCATGCCAAGCCCGATCATCACAGCTGACGTACTGCACCACTTCGCCATCGCGGCGAATTAAAAAATGTGCCGATACCTGTAACCCCGCTAACTCGGCAAAACTGTCATCAGCTTCAATATCTAAGCAGCCCTGAAACAACCCATCGATGTGCGGTAAACCAAAGCAACCTGCAGGCAAACTAATATTGTGGATAACCAACAAACTGACCTCGCCACCTGGCCGTTGATTAAAATGAGGCGAAATACACTGACGCGCGCCACTCAACCAACCATCAACTAATAATCCAATAGCCATAACAACCTTTACTCAATATCAATACGGTAAATTTAACAGTTATAAACCTGAATACCAATGTTAAAAATTGCTCATTAGTGAGTGTCAGTCCCTCGTTTAAATATGGTAATCTTGTACAAATGCTTTTTGGTAATTGACCACGCTATTTATCGCGAGTCGTTTTACCCTATCACGCTCTTTAGCAAGGACTTTGCTTATGTTAGAAAATGACATCCGCCACGCCGTAAAAACAGCACTCAACGAAGACTTAGGCTACAGTACTCATAACAGCATCGAAGACATGCTCACGGCAGACATTACTGCACAACTCATTCCTGCTGATAAACACGTTTCAGGCAGCTTAATCACCCGCGAAGATGGCGTATTTTGTGGTAAAGCTTGGGCCGAGCAAGTGTTTAACCAACTCGGCGGCGAAGTTGTCTTGCATTGGCATGTAGACGACGGCGACTTAGTTGTGCCTAATCAAGTATTGTGTGAGTTATCAGGCCCTGCTCGCGCCATTTTAACTGGCGAACGCACTGCCATGAACTTCATTCAAACCTTGTCTGGCGTGGCTAGCCTCACAAAACACTATGTCGATAAACTGTCTGGCACTCATACCCGCTTACTCGACACCCGCAAAACCATTCCTGGTTTACGTACCGCGCAAAAATATGCGGTAACTTGTGGCGGCGGTAAAAACCATCGTATTGGGTTATTCGATGCCTTTCTGATTAAAGAAAACCACATCATGGCCTGCGGCGGCATTTCACAAGCCATTAGTGCAGCCCGTGTATTAGATAACAGTAAGCCTGTTGAAGTAGAGGTCGAATCATTAGACGAGCTCACTCAAGCGCTCGACGGTGGGGCTGACATTATCATGCTCGATAATTTCGACGTGACCATGATGGTCGATGCGGTGAGTCTCAATAACCGTTATAAAGATCAAGGCAAAGGCGCTAAACTCGAAGTGTCAGGTAACGTGACCCTTGACACCCTAGCCACATTTGCCCAAACCGGCGTTGACTATATTTCTGTTGGTGCACTCACCAAACATGTTAAAGCGCTCGACTTGTCACTACGCTTAAAAGCCTAACCATTAAACCATTGGGTGCGAGGCCGCCATAAGCTGACTCGCACCCATGCGACTCACTTGTCACTTGTCACTTGTCACTTGTCACTTGTCACTTGTCACTTGTCACTTGTCACTTGTCACTTGTCACTTGTCACTTGTCACTTGTCACTTGTCACTTGTCACTTGTCACTTGTCACTTGTCACTTGTCACTTGTCACGCACCAAACTATCTTACATAGCATTCCATTCAGACATAACAAACGCCATTAAAAACCGTCAACAAACTAACATTGTTATCATTTTGTCAAAAAAATGATTTGTGCTAGTCGACCGTCAAATTATTTTTATCGTATAATGTCCTGAAAATGTGAAATTAGAGCATTTTTAGACATTTATTTTATATTTGTACAATAAGGCTATTCCATTTTGTAACAAATTATACTAACGTTTATCGTAGGCGAGTTGGCCTTTCGGCCATGTACAGTAATCGCTCGATGACAAACCTACACTGATAAATTATCATTTTATTAACATTTGGGTTGCTGTGTAAGTCAAATGTCGCCAATAACTTGCTAACGACAGCGTGTTTGCCCTCGTGTTACTGCTCAGCCGAAATGTCAGTCAGAAAATATCTGCTAACATAATATGCGCTAACATGATTATGATATACCCGCTATGTATGGGTCGTTCATTAACAGGTGAACGCTATAATGTACGCAAAAACTAAAAACGTGGTGCGCGGAACTCACATCCAGTACCACACAATTGTGCTTTAAGGTTTTCGGCAAATGGAATGCCAGCTACTAACTTATGCCTAGATTTAACACTAGCTTAAGCAGCAGCCATCGAGGATTGATACTACCCCCCAGCCTAATTTTACGGAGAGAAAAATGAAAGGTATCAACCAAATCAAAAACGCTAAGGGTTTTACTCTTATTGAATTAATGATCGTAGTCGCGATCATCGGTATTCTTGCAGCAATCGCACTGCCTGCTTATAAAGATTATGTGACATCTGCACAAGGTGGCGCGGCAATGAAGGGGGTTACCTCTTTCTCAACTAAAGTTCAAACTTGCATTACTACAGGTATCGGTTGTACTGGTATTGGCACTGAAGCGAGTAAAAACTCTAAATTTGGTACGGTATCCGATCCGTCAGAGAATACAGCATTTGCCCTAACTTGGACTGAGCCTAAGTGTGTGCTAAAAGCAGATTATGATGCAACTGGTGGCGTAGCTTTCACAATGAGTGCTGGCGCAAATGCTCAAACAGGTGATCTAGCACTATGTTACAAAGGTGCAAACTTAGTAGCACCTTAATAATTATACTTAACAATTAAGTTGCTCAATTCACAAATAAAGGGTAAATACTCGTAAGCATTTACCCTTTTTATTGGTAACTAAAAAACATGTCTAATACTGCTCTAAATTTAGGTTTATCAACTTTATTTATTCGCAAACAACTCCTAACAGAGGAGCAAATCACGGCGTTAATTTCTACATCCAGAAAAAATAAGACTTCGCTGGTTAGCTCAATTGTTTCGAGTAAATTATTATCAGCGCGTGAAATTGCAGAACTCTGCTATGAAGAATATGGTACACCTTTATTAGATTTACATGAATTTGATATTTTAAACATTTCTGATGAGCTACTTAATAAAAAATTAATAAGTAAACATAAATGTTTGCCACTATTTAAGCGTGGTAATCGCCTCTATATCGCTACCTCTGACCCTACCAATATTACCGCACTGGAAGACTTTCAATTTAGTTTAGGTTTGCATGCTGAAGCAATTTTAGTAGAAGACGATAAACTAACAAAAGCCCTAGAGAAAATTTTAGAAGAAGACATCAGTGGTTTAGGGTTAGAGGGTATAGATGAAGATGCGTTAGCAGGTATAGAAGTTACAGACACCTCTCGCGATGATGAACCATCAACTGATAGCAGCGACGATGCGCCAATTGTTATCTACATCAATAAAATCCTCACCGATGCCATTCGCAAAGGCGCCTCAGATTTACATTTTGAGCCCTATGAGAAACGCTACCGCATTCGTTTTCGTATTGACGGTATTTTGCATGAAGTCTCCGAGCCACCAGTCAATTTATCCGGGCGTATTTCAGCTCGTTTAAAAGTCATGTCGAAACTGGACATTGCCGAGCGCCGCGTGCCGCAAGATGGCCGCATTAAAATGAAGCTGTCGCGCACCAAATCAATTGATTTCCGTGTCAGTACTCTGCCCACAATTTGGGGCGAAAAAATTGTAATGCGTATTTTGGATTCATCTTCTGCGCAGCTTGGTATTGAAAAGCTCGGTTATGAAGATGATCAACGCTTATTATACGAAGAGATGCTCGCCAAGCCTCAAGGGATGATTTTAGTCACAGGCCCAACAGGTTCAGGTAAAACCGTATCCCTATATACTGGGCTTAATATCCTTAATACTGAAGAGCGCAATATCTCCACCGCCGAAGATCCGGTCGAGATTAACCTAGAAGGCGTTAACCAGGTTCACATTAATTTAAAAGCCGGCTTAACCTTCGCCTCGGCCTTACGCTCATTTTTACGCCAAGATCCCGATGTGGTGATGGTGGGTGAAATCCGTGACCTTGAAACCGCTGAAATTGCCATTAAGGCGGCACAAACAGGTCACCTAGTGCTATCGACACTGCACACAAATTCCGCGGCCGAAACTTTAACCCGTTTAATTAACATGGGCGTGCCCGGTTATAACATTGCTAGCTCAGTCAACTTAATTATTGCCCAGCGTCTTGCTAGACGCTTATGTCCTGCATGTAAACAAGCAGAAGATATCCCGCAAACAGAATTACAACGTTTAGGCTTTCAGCAAAGTGACATTGACAATGGTTTCAGCGTATTCAAGCCCGTAGGCTGTGATCAATGCTCTGGCGGCTATAAAGGCCGTGTCGGTATTTATGAAGTAATGAAAATGAGTGATGAAATTGCCCGCACCATTATGGAAGGTGGTAATTCACTGCAAATAGCCAAACAAGCAAAGCAACAGGGCATGCGCGATTTACGCCAATCAGGTTTGTTAAAAGTCATCCATGGCGTCACCAGTATTGCAGAAATAAACCGTGTCACCAGCTTTTAAATAGTCTACAGTGAGTAAGTTAACTGGTTAAATTCATTCCTATTTGCAGCAATGCTCTTAACTGCATTTTTTAAGTGAGAGCTCGATAATAAAAGGACTTGGCTCTATGGCCACTGCAACAGCAAAAAGAAAGCCTAAAACTAAAAAGCAAACCCAAAAACACCAACCCAAAGTGTTTACTTTTGAGTGGAAAGGAGTAAACCGTGATGGTGCAAGGACTTCGGGTGAGTTGCGTGGTTCAAGCATTGCTGAAATCCGCAGTGTACTAAAAGCTCAAGGTGTAACACCTAAAGGCGTGCGTAAAAAGTCTGCCCCATTATTTAAATCGGAAAAAAAGATCACTGCAATGGACATTGCAATGATCACTCGCCAAATAGCCACCATGCTCTCTGCAGGGGTTCCATTAGTGACGACGATTGAATTATTGGGGCGCGGTCATGAAAAAGCCAAAGTACGGGAGCTACTTGCAACAATATTATCGGATGTACAATCTGGTATTCCTTTATCTGACTCCTTAAGACCACATAGACGCTACTTTGATGACCTCTATGTTGATTTAGTTGCTGCAGGGGAACATTCTGGTTCACTAGATGCAGTATTTGATCGAATTGCTATATACCGTGAGAAAGCGGAACAGTTAAAATCTAAAATTAAGAAAGCTATGTTTTATCCAGCTGCAGTTGTTATTGTAGCCATTGCTGTTACTGCATTATTATTACTTTTTGTGGTGCCTCAATTTGAAGAAATTTTCAAGGGATTTGGGGCGGAACTCCCCGCTTTTACACAGCTCCTAATCAATATTTCACGTTGGTTACAGGATTCTTGGTATTTTTTTGCTATAGGAATCATTGCTGGAGTTTTCTTATTTGTGCGAACACATAGAAACTCCCAGTCATTCAGAGATTCAATTGATAAATTAGTTCTAAAAATCCCCATTGTAGGTGAGATTTTACATAAGGCTGCTATGGCTCGATTTGCTCGGACTTTAGCCACTACATTTGCGGCAGGTGTACCATTAATTGATGGCTTAGAGTCGGCGGCAGGTGCTTCTGGTAACTATGTGTATAAAACAGCACTACTTAAAGTACGACAAGAAGTCATGTCTGGCATGCAAATGAATGTGGCCATGCGCACCACAGGCTTATTCCCAGACATGCTGATTCAAATGGTGATGATTGGTGAGGAGTCTGGCGGCCTAGATGAAATGCTTAATAAGGTATCCAATATTTATGAAATGGAAGTTGACGATGCTATTGATGGCTTATCAAGTTTGATTGAACCGATTATGATGGTGGTCATTGGTACCGTGGTCGGTGGCTTAATTGTTGGTATGTATTTACCTATTTTCCAAATGGGTAATGTTGTTGGTGGCTAGTGGTTAGGACTAGAATAATAAGAATAAAATGACTGAATTTATCTCTACTTTTGTGACAACAATGCACCTGTATCCTTGGGTGTTTGTGATTATTAGCTTTATTTTTGCTGCCACCATTGGCAGCTTTCTCAATGTAGTGATTCATCGCTTACCTGTGATGATGAAACGTGAATGGCAAAGTGAATGTAACTTTTACCTAAATGAATATCACCCAGATATTGTTAAGCAAGTGGGTAATGAACGTTTAAATAAACCCATTGATGAGTTCCCAACAAAGTACAACTTAGTTGTGCCGGGTTCTGCCTGCCCAAAGTGTAACAGCAACATTAAACCTTGGCATAACTTACCTATTCTGGGTTGGTTATCATTAAAAGGTAAATGCGCAAACTGCAAAACCGCCATTTCTGCACGCTATCCAATTATTGAATTATTAACCGGTATATTGATTGCCACTCTTGCCTGGCATTTGGGGCCAACATGGCAATTTGTCTATGCCAGTATATTAACGTTTGTGCTCGTAGCACTCACCGGTATCGATTTAGATGAAATGCTCTTACCCGATCAACTCACCTTGCCGATATTATGGCTAGGTTTAGTGATAAACCTTAAAGGTATTTATACCAGCCCACAAGATGCCATTATTGGCGCAGCTGCTGGTTATTTGAGTTTATGGTCAGTCTTTTGGTTATTCAAACTTGTTACTGGCAAAGAAGGGATGGGTTATGGCGACTTTAAGTTATTAGCCGTTTTTGGTGCCTGGCTCGGTTGGCAAATGTTGCCACTCATTATATTACTATCATCTCTTGTAGGCGCTGTTGTCGGCATCTTAATGATCATCACTAAAAAGCTGAATAAGGGCAATCCAATCCCGTTTGGCCCCTACATAGCCGCAGCAGGTTGGATAGCGCTCGTCTGGGGACAAGATATTCTTAATTGGTATCTAAGCACCTTATGATAAGTCAAAAGTTTGTTGTTGGTCTTACTGGCGGAATTGCCAGTGGTAAAACCACCGTGGCGAATCTGTTTGCAGAGTTCGGTATTGAGCTAGTTGATGCTGATGTAATTGCCAGAGAAGTCGTTGCAATAGGCTCTACAGGGCTTACAGCCATTGTTGCACACTTTGGTGATGAAATATTACTTGCCGATGGTCAACTAGATAGAGCGGCTCTACGTAACCAAGTGTTTAATAACGAAACACAGCGGTTATGGCTCAACAACTTACTACACCCAATGATCCGCCAAAAGATGTTAGAGCAAGTGCAAGCATCAACATCTAAATATGTGATTATGATTGTGCCCTTGCTATTTGAGAATCATTTAGATAGTTTAGTAACTACAACTTTGGTGGTAGATATTTCACCAGAATTGCAAATATCAAGGACGATGCAACGTGATGGCGTTAGCAGACAGCAAGTTGAACATATACTTGCGAGCCAAATGAGCAGACAGCAACGCTTAGATAAAGCCGAACACATCATCGATAATCAAGGAGACATTAACCTGTTGCGCAGTCAAGTTGCTCGTCTGCATCAACTATTTTTACAACAAGCTGCTGAGTTGACGATTAAACCCAATGACTGATTTAATTTACGAACAACCCTTAAATGAAAAAGTCCGCAGCTATTTACGCTTAGAAAATTTAGCACAACAGTTACAAAATAATGTCACTCAAGATCAACAACATCAATGCTTTTTCCCTTTATTTTCACTTGTAGAACTGACCGAACGTTGTGATTACCGCACCGAACTATTGAAAGATATAGACCGACAGGTGCAACAACTTCGAAGCATATGTTATTTACAACAAGCCGATAGCGAACAAGTTAATCAACTTATCCAACAACTCAACTCACTAAAAACACCATTACAGAAACCCGAAAGAATTGGCTACAAACTCAAACAAGATAAATTTATTACGGCTTTACGACAGCGTTTTAACATGACAGGTGCCTACTGTAATTTTGACTTACCACAGCTGCATTTTTGGTTAGGAAAAGACTGGCCACAAAGAAAAAAAGATATTCAGTACTGGCTAGAGCAATTTAAGCCGATTCTAGCGCCTATCACACTCTTGTTGAACATATATCGTAATACTGCTGAGTTTACTCACATAAGCGCTCAAGCAGGCTTTTATCAAGGTGATTCACCACAACCTTTATCATTAATCCGCGTTAAAATTGATCCCAGTTATAACTGCTATCCAACGATAAGTGGCCACAAAAATAGATACGCTATCCACTTTGTTGATTTCAGTTTACACCGCCATACCCACGAAACTATTGAGTTCTCACTAGCAACCTGTGGTTAAACGCTTTACCATTAAACCATGATCAATTAATAACACCACTAGTCATCACTGATGATTAGGCAGTGGAGAAGCAGATAACACTATGCCGTTAACCGTTAAATGTCCTATTTGCAGTACATCAGTTGAGTGGAACACCACATCTTTATTTAAGCCGTTTTGTAGTGAACGCTGCAAACTTATCGATCTTGGCGATTGGGCAAGTGAAAAACACAGCATTCCTGTGAAAGACAATATCGACCCAGATATGATCGATGATATTGGCTATGATGAAGAAGACTTCTTTAAACAATAACAAGAGCTTTTATGTCAAAGAGAATACATGTCGCCGTTGGCATCGTGATAAATACCCAAAAACAAATCCTGCTTGCAAAACGTCACGCACATCTCCATCAAGGCGGTAAATGGGAGTTTCCAGGTGGTAAAGTAGAAGCCAATGAATCAGTCAGCGATGCATTAATTCGTGAGCTTAAAGAAGAAGTTAACTTAGAGGTAAGCAGTACAACTGAGTTTATGGACATCAGCCACGACTATCCAGACAAGCACGTCAGACTCGATATTCACCTCGTTACAGATTTCAGTGGTAATGCTACTGGTATGGAAGGCCAACAAGTTAAATGGGTAGAAGTACAATCGCTAAGCGAGTATGAGTTTCCTGAAGCGAATAAACCCATTCTAGAAAAGTTATACAATTTAGATTTATAAACTAACAAGCCATCGATTTAGATGGCTTTTGAATAAAAAATGTCTACTGATTTAGTAGAAAATCAGAGCGTTGACCTCCAGGGATGCCATAAATTGTCTGGAACAATTTAGGTAAGCGAATATACGACAAAGCCCTAGCATTCTCTGCTAGGGCTTTGTCGTGTATTAGGCGTCTGTCATGGCCAGCTGCGGACAAGTCCTTAGTGTTCGTTAACTTGCAAAAAGCGCAGCTTTATAAACACAAAAAACTCACCCTACGACCCACAAAGATGTGGGAAGTGCCTTAAATTGTTGGGACAATTTTGGCCTATCACATGGTATGGCAGCATGCTACGCATGTACTCTCTATATCCCATGTTCGAGTGGTCATTTACAGGCAGCTAAACGAAAAAATCCCCAACACGCTGTGCTGGGGATTTTTTCGTATATTAGGCGTCTGGAAATGACCTACTCTCACATGGGGAGACCCCACACTACCATCGGCGATACTGTGTTTCACTTCTGAGTTCGGAATGGGATCAGGTGGTACCACAGCTCTATGGTTTCCAGACAAAAAATTGTTTATTTAACGCACCAATTCTTCATTAGGCATTAAATAATAATTCGGAAAGCTGATTGTTTGAGTTTCTCTACACTATTTAAGCGCTCTATTCTAATACTAAGTATCAGTAAAACCCATCTGGGTTGTATGGTTAAGCCTCACGAGTCATTAGTACATGTTAGCTCAACGCCTCACAACGCTTACACACCATGCCTATCAACGTCCTAGTCTCGAACGGCTCTTTAGAGGTCTTAAAGACCTAGGGATGACTCATCTTAGGGCTCGCTTCCCGCTTAGATGCTTTCAGCGGTTATCGATTCCGAACGTAGCTACCGGGCAATGCTATTGGCATAACAACCCGAACACCAGCGGTTCGTCCACTCCGGTCCTCTCGTACTAGGAGCAGCTCCCTTCAATCATCCAACGCCCACGGCAGATAGGGACCGAACTGTCTCACGACGTTCTGAACCCAGCTCGCGTACCACTTTAAATGGCGAACAGCCATACCCTTGGGACCGACTTCAGCCCCAGGATGTGATGAGCCGACATCGAGGTGCCAAACACCGCCGTCGATATGAACTCTTGGGCGGTATCAGCCTGTTATCCCCGGAGTACCTTTTATCCGTTGAGCGATGGCCCTTCCATTCAGAACCACCGGATCACTATGACCTACTTTCGTACCTGCTCGACGTGTATGTCTCGCAGTTAAGCTGGCTTATGCCATTGCACTAACCGTACGATGTCCGACCGTACTTAGCCAACCTTCGTGCTCCTCCGTTACTCTTTGGGAGGAGACCGCCCCAGTCAAACTACCCACCAGGCACTGTCCTCAACCCCGATTAGGGGTCAGAGTTAGAACATCAAAACTACAAGGGTGGTATTTCAAGGACGACTCCACACAAACTAGCGTTCATGCTTCAAAGTCTCCCACCTATCCTACACATGTAGGTTCAATGTTCAGTGCCAAGCTATAGTAAAGGTTCACGGGGTCTTTCCGTCTAGCCGCGGGTATACGGCATCTTCACCGCAATTTCAACTTCACTGAGTCTCGGCTGGAGACAGCGTGGCCATCATTACGCCATTCGTGCAGGTCGGAACTTACCCGACAAGGAATTTCGCTACCTTAGGACCGTTATAGTTACGGCCGCCGTTTACCGGGGCTTCGATCATGAGCTTCTCTTGCGATAACCCAATCAATTAACCTTCCGGCACCGGGCAGGCGTCACACCGTATACGTCATCTTGCGATTTTGCACAGTGCTGTGTTTTTGATAAACAGTTGCAGCCACCTGGTATCTGCGACTCCCAGCAGCTTAGAGAGCAAGTCTCATCACCGCCAAGAGCGTACCTTCTCCCGAAGTTACGGTACCATTTTGCCTAGTTCCTTCAGCCGAGTTCTCTCAAGCGCCTTGGTATTCTCTACCCGACCACCTGTGTCGGTTTGGGGTACGATTCCTACTAACCTGAAGCTTAGAAGATTTTCCTGGAAGCATGGCATTAACTACTTCATCACCTTAGTGACTCGTCATCAGCTCTCGGCCTTAAGATTTCCCGGATTTGCCTAAGAAATCAGCCTACCACCTTAAACGCGGACTACCAACGCCGCGCTAGCCTAGCCTTCTCCGTCTCTCCATCGCAGTTAGCAGAAGTACAGAAATATTAATCTGTTTCCCATCGATTACGCCTTTCGGCCTCACCTTAGGGGTCGACTCACCCTGCCCCGATTAACGTTGGACAGGAACCCTTGGTCTTTCGGCGAGGGAGTTTTTCACTCCCTTTATCGTTACTCATGTCAGCATTCGCACTTCTGATACGTCCAGTGTGGGTTACCCCTTCACCTTCAACCGCTTACAGAACGCTCCTCTACCGCGCACACCTAATGGCATGCACCCGTAGCTTCGGTGGTATGTTTAGCCCCGTTACATCTTCCGCGCAGGCCGACTCGACTAGTGAGCTATTACGCTTTCTTTAAATGATGGCTGCTTCTAAGCCAACATCCTAGCTGTCTAAGCCTTCCCACATCGTTTCCCACTTAACATACACTTTGGGACCTTAGCTGACGGTCTGGGTTGTTTCCCTTTTGACGACGGACGTTAGCACCCGCCGTCTGTCTCCCGTATAGCACTCATTGGTATTCGGAGTTTGCAAAGGGTTGGTAAGTCGGGATGACCCCCTAGCCTTAACAGTGCTCTACCCCCAATGGTGTTCGTACGAGGCGCTACCTAAATAGCTTTCGAGGAGAACCAGATATCTCCCGGTTTGATTGGCCTTTCACCCCCAGCCACAAGTCATCCGCTCATTTTTCAACATAAGTCGGTTCGGTCCTCCAGTTGATGTTACTCAACCTTCAACCTGCCCATGGCTAGATCACCGGGTTTCGGGTCTACACCTTGCAACTAAACGCGCAGTTAACACTCGGTTTCCCTACGGCTCCGCTATTCGCTTAACCTCGCTACAAAATGTAAGTCGCTGACCCATTATACAAAAGGTACGCAGTCACGGTCTCAAGAACCGCTCCCACTGCTTGTACGTATACGGTTTCAGGTTCTATTTCACTCCCCTCACAGGGGTTCTTTTCGCCTTTCCCTCACGGTACTGGTTCACTATCGGTCAGTCAGGAGTATTTAGCCTTGGAGGATGGTCCCCCCATATTCAAACAGGATGTCACGTGTCCCGCCTTACTCGTTTTCATCAATGGTTAGTTTTCGTGTACGGGGCTATCACCCTGTGCCGCTGTGCTTTCCAACACATTCCACTAACACCCCACTGACTTAAGGGCTAATCCCCGTTCGCTCGCCGCTACTAGGGGAATCTCGGTTGATTTCTTTTCCTCCGGGTACTTAGATGTTTCAGTTCCCCGGGTTTGCCTCTACACACTATGTATTCATGTGCAGATACTCACTTATGTGAGTGGGTTTCCCCATTCGGACATCGTTAGCTCAAATGCTTGTTACTAGCTCGCCAACGCTTTTCGCAAGTTACTACGTCCTTCATCGCCTCTGACTGCCAAGGCATCCACCGTATACGCTTAGTCACTTAACCATACAACCCAAATGGGTCTTTCTTACGCTTGTTACTCATCTTATTATGCGGCGTGTTCAGTTTCACTCTTCAATCATGTAGCGCTGCTACACTCATTCGTCGTTCAACTTCAAGCCTTGCCTAATAAGCGATTAACTGCGCTCACCCTTTGCCTAAACAAAAGATAAGAAAAACTTGAGTTGCATTGCAACTAGCTGGTTTTTACTTTGATAATTCATGCACTTTCGCACACGAAATCGCCTTAGTTTTTAGAATATTCAAGACACTTAAACAGTGTTTTGAGAACTCAATGTTTGATACGTCACCTAAAATAAAGTGCCGCATCAAACGATTTGTAATTAATTACATGACAGACTCATGCAATTAAATACTATCAGCTTTCCAAATTGTTAAATAACAACACTTAACCGGCTTGCGGTGTGTTTTCGCTCTACTTCCGAAGAAGTTAACAAGCAATCTGTGTGAACACTCAAGCACATGGATGTGCTGTGTGCAATAAACGCACGGATGCAGTTTATTGCCTACCAAGTATTGAGTTAGTCGTATAGGTAAGGAGGTGATCCAGCCCCAGGTTCCCCTAGGGCTACCTTGTTACGACTTCACCCCAGTCATGAACCACAAAGTGGTGAGCGTTCTCCCGAAGGTTAAACTACCCACTTCTTTTGCAGCCCACTCCCATGGTGTGACGGGCGGTGTGTACAAGGCCCGGGAACGTATTCACCGTAGCATTCTGATCTACGATTACTAGCGATTCCGACTTCATGGAGTCGAGTTGCAGACTCCAATCCGGACTACGACGAGCTTTGTGAGATTAGCTCCACCTCGCGGCTTTGCAACCCTCTGTACTCGCCATTGTAGCACGTGTGTAGCCCTACTCGTAAGGGCCATGATGACTTGACGTCGTCCCCACCTTCCTCCGGTTTATCACCGGCAGTCTCCCTAGAGTTCCCACCATTACGTGCTGGCAAATAAGGATAGGGGTTGCGCTCGTTGCGGGACTTAACCCAACATTTCACAACACGAGCTGACGACAGCCATGCAGCACCTGTCTCACAGTTCCCGAAGGCACAATCGCATCTCTGCAATCTTCTGTGGATGTCAAGAGTAGGTAAGGTTCTTCGCGTTGCATCGAATTAAACCACATGCTCCACCGCTTGTGCGGGCCCCCGTCAATTCATTTGAGTTTTAACCTTGCGGCCGTACTCCCCAGGCGGTCTACTTAATGCGTTAGCTTGAGAGCCCAGTGCTCAAGGCACCAAACTCCGAGTAGACATCGTTTACGGCGTGGACTACCAGGGTATCTAATCCTGTTTGCTCCCCACGCTTTCGTGCATGAGCGTCAGTCTTTGTCCAGGGGGCCGCCTTCGCCACCGGTATTCCTCCAGATCTCTACGCATTTCACCGCTACACCTGGAATTCTACCCCCCTCTACAAGACTCTAGTTCGCCAGTTCCAAATGCAATTCCCAGGTTGAGCCCGGGGATTTCACATCTGGCTTAACAAACCGCCTGCGCACGCTTTACGCCCAGTAATTCCGATTAACGCTCGGACCCTCCGTATTACCGCGGCTGCTGGCACGGAGTTAGCCGGTCCTTCTTCTGTAGGTAACGTCACAGATATTRCGTATTAAGCAATACCCTTTCCTCCCTACTGAAAGTGCTTTACAACCCGAAGGCCTTCTTCACACACGCGGCATGGCTGCATCAGGCTTTCGCCCATTGTGCAATATTCCCCACTGCTGCCTCCCGTAGGAGTCTGGGCCGTGTCTCAGTCCCAGTGTGGCTGATCATCCTCTCAGAACAGCTAGGGATCGTCGCCTTGGTGAGCCATTACCTCACCAACTAGCTAATCCCACCTAGGTTCATCCAATCGCGAAAGGCCCGAAGGTCCCCTCCTTTCCCCCGTAGGGCGTATGCGGTATTAGCAGTCGTTTCCAACTGTTATCCCCCTCGACTGGGCAGATCCCTAGGCATTACTCACCCGTCCGCCGCTCGTCACCTCAGGAGCAAGCTCCCTTGTGTTACCGCTCGACTTGCATGTGTTAGGCCTGCCGCCAGCGTTCAATCTGAGCCATGATCAAACTCTTCAATTAAAGTTTTTTTGTTCGACTACGTCGAACGGCTCAATGAATTCTACTGTCATAATTCGCTTCGCTCAAAGAGCTCACGAATTATTCACTACATTGCTGCAGTGTCATATAACTATGAACATTCTCATCATTGAGTTAAATTTTTTGATTGCCTACATTCCGAAGAACAAGAAGACAATTTCGAATAACTCAATACCTGTGAATGTCCACACAGATTTCTTGTTTAGATTGTTAAAGAGCGTTGATGCCGTGTTTCGTGCATCGCCTTGGACGCTAGGTCGTCGGCTTGGGCTGCGTATTTTACGCTTTCCCATCTTCGCGTCAAGTGTTTTTTCAAACTTTCTTTTCGCTGTTGAATCGAGTGTTTTGAAGCACTTAATTCAACTTAACCTGGTGACTGCTTTCGCTGTCTGCCGTGTCAGTGGATGCGCATTATAGGCACCATAAGATTTAGTGCAACCCCTTTTTTAAGTAATTTCTCATTTAATTTTTATACTCTAGTTAACACCAATTTAGAAACACGTTACCCACAACTTTATCCACAAAGGGACGTAATAAGTTTATCTGCCTCTATATTCTGAGGCATATAATATGAGTCATTAGGAACTTGCATAACTACTCAACTGCACTAGCAAAACGACATGAACGAGCGATACTAACAATTGCTTAGCGAAGAAAAGACTATTACTGTATTAATGGGTGATTTTGAAAATAGCGTTTTTCATTTGGCTTTCAGTAAAACGTGTCTTTTTGATGTGATTCTCCATTTGGCTTAGTGTAAATAGAAAACTCAATTTAAAATATTCTGATTTTTAAGGGAGGGTTACATGGGTGACATAAGTTTGGGCCATTTGAACTTATGTTTATCTAATCGCTTATACTCGACAACTGCTCCTGCGTTATTCTACTTCTCGCCATCCATGACGGTCACAGGGCAAAGCCAGTGTTATCCCAGTACAGCAGTTTGAGTTTGTCATGGCCTTTATTACAAAACACAAATAGTGCGCCACTGAGTACAGGTAGTTCAAGTTCAGCTTCCACTAAGGCGGCTAGTCCATTAATCGATTTACGAAAATCGACCACATCGGCACATAAATAAACGGTGGGCACATCAACAAACATCTTCATGCCGTTAGCCCTTTAATGATGGAAACGATATCGGTCGTTGCTAAATTGGCAGGAAACATTAACTGGCCTGTGCGGATATCAAACTGAAGCACATTTGGATGAGTTTGCGCGCAGAATTCAGTGGTAGTTTTATTTACCTGAATAAAACGTGATGAAGCGGCATTAAGTGATTGCTGCGGTAAGTTTGGGTTTGACAGCTTAACAAGTAGGGCGCGCTGTTTATAATAAGTGGTAATAGCGACATTATGGTGTTGGCAGAATTCAATATTAGTACCTTTAAAATTACTGCGCTTCTGAAGTAGCTCTAACCACTGTGCCGCTGTTCTGTATGTTTTCATCACCTGCTCCAAATTTATCGTTGAGCAGGTATTTTCAAATAGTCAGATTAACGATGCGAGGTGTGGTTCGCTAGACGGTTACGACGGTTACGACGGTTGCGTTCGAGTGGTCATTTCCAGGCAAATAAACGAAAAAAGCCCTAGCGTTTTCTGCTAGGGCTTTTTTCGTATATTTAGGCATCTGGAAATGACCTACTCTCACATGGGGAGACCCCACACTACCATCGGCGATACTGTGTTTCACTTCTGAGTTCGGAATGGGATCAGGTGGTACCACAGCTCTATGGTTTCCAGACAAGTTTTTGTTCTAGGGCAATTCACTAGATAATTCATGGTGCTGATACCCAGAATCGAACTGGGGACCTCATCCTTACCAAGGATGCGCTCTACCGACTGAGCCATATCAGCAAACTCTGTACATATTGAGCTTATTAGGCGTCTGGAAATGACCTACTCTCACATGGGGAGACCCCACACTACCATCGGCGATACTGTGTTTCACTTCTGAGTTCGGAATGGGATCAGGTGGTACCACAGCTCTATGGTTTCCAGACAAAAAATTGTTTATTTAACGCACCAATTCTTCATTAGGCATTAAATAATAATTCGGAAAGCTGATTGTTTGAGTTTCTCTACACTATTTAAGCGCTCTATTCTAATACTAAGTATCAGTAAAACCCATCTGGGTTGTATGGTTAAGCCTCACGAGTCATTAGTACATGTTAGCTCAACGCCTCACAACGCTTACACACCATGCCTATCAACGTCCTAGTCTCGAACGGCTCTTTAGAGGTCTTAAAGACCTAGGGATGACTCATCTTAGGGCTCGCTTCCCGCTTAGATGCTTTCAGCGGTTATCGATTCCGAACGTAGCTACCGGGCAATGCTATTGGCATAACAACCCGAACACCAGCGGTTCGTCCACTCCGGTCCTCTCGTACTAGGAGCAGCTCCCTTCAATCATCCAACGCCCACGGCAGATAGGGACCGAACTGTCTCACGACGTTCTGAACCCAGCTCGCGTACCACTTTAAATGGCGAACAGCCATACCCTTGGGACCGACTTCAGCCCCAGGATGTGATGAGCCGACATCGAGGTGCCAAACACCGCCGTCGATATGAACTCTTGGGCGGTATCAGCCTGTTATCCCCGGAGTACCTTTTATCCGTTGAGCGATGGCCCTTCCATTCAGAACCACCGGATCACTATGACCTACTTTCGTACCTGCTCGACGTGTATGTCTCGCAGTTAAGCTGGCTTATGCCATTGCACTAACCGTACGATGTCCGACCGTACTTAGCCAACCTTCGTGCTCCTCCGTTACTCTTTGGGAGGAGACCGCCCCAGTCAAACTACCCACCAGGCACTGTCCTCAACCCCGATTAGGGGTCAGAGTTAGAACATCAAAACTACAAGGGTGGTATTTCAAGGACGACTCCACACAAACTAGCGTTCATGCTTCAAAGTCTCCCACCTATCCTACACATGTAGGTTCAATGTTCAGTGCCAAGCTATAGTAAAGGTTCACGGGGTCTTTCCGTCTAGCCGCGGGTATACGGCATCTTCACCGCAATTTCAACTTCACTGAGTCTCGGCTGGAGACAGCGTGGCCATCATTACGCCATTCGTGCAGGTCGGAACTTACCCGACAAGGAATTTCGCTACCTTAGGACCGTTATAGTTACGGCCGCCGTTTACCGGGGCTTCGATCATGAGCTTCTCTTGCGATAACCCAATCAATTAACCTTCCGGCACCGGGCAGGCGTCACACCGTATACGTCATCTTGCGATTTTGCACAGTGCTGTGTTTTTGATAAACAGTTGCAGCCACCTGGTATCTGCGACTCCCAGCAGCTTAGAGAGCAAGTCTCATCACCGCCAAGAGCGTACCTTCTCCCGAAGTTACGGTACCATTTTGCCTAGTTCCTTCAGCCGAGTTCTCTCAAGCGCCTTGGTATTCTCTACCCGACCACCTGTGTCGGTTTGGGGTACGATTCCTACTAACCTGAAGCTTAGAAGATTTTCCTGGAAGCATGGCATTAACTACTTCATCACCTTAGTGACTCGTCATCAGCTCTCGGCCTTAAGATTTCCCGGATTTGCCTAAGAAATCAGCCTACCACCTTAAACGCGGACTACCAACGCCGCGCTAGCCTAGCCTTCTCCGTCTCTCCATCGCAGTTAGCAGAAGTACAGAAATATTAATCTGTTTCCCATCGATTACGCCTTTCGGCCTCACCTTAGGGGTCGACTCACCCTGCCCCGATTAACGTTGGACAGGAACCCTTGGTCTTTCGGCGAGGGAGTTTTTCACTCCCTTTATCGTTACTCATGTCAGCATTCGCACTTCTGATACGTCCAGTGTGGGTTACCCCTTCACCTTCAACCGCTTACAGAACGCTCCTCTACCGCGCATCTCTAATGAAATGCACCCGTAGCTTCGGTGGTATGTTTAGCCCCGTTACATCTTCCGCGCAGGCCGACTCGACTAGTGAGCTATTACGCTTTCTTTAAATGATGGCTGCTTCTAAGCCAACATCCTAGCTGTCTAAGCCTTCCCACATCGTTTCCCACTTAACATACACTTTGGGACCTTAGCTGACGGTCTGGGTTGTTTCCCTTTTGACGACGGACGTTAGCACCCGCCGTCTGTCTCCCGTATAGCACTCATTGGTATTCGGAGTTTGCAAAGGGTTGGTAAGTCGGGATGACCCCCTAGCCTTAACAGTGCTCTACCCCCAATGGTGTTCGTACGAGGCGCTACCTAAATAGCTTTCGAGGAGAACCAGATATCTCCCGGTTTGATTGGCCTTTCACCCCAGCCACAAGTCATCCGCTCATTTTTCAACATAAGTCGGTTCGGTCCTCCAGTTGATGTTACTCAACCTTCAACCTGCCCATGGCTAGATCACCGGGTTTCGGGTCTACACCTTGCAACTAAACGCGCAGTTAACACTCGGTTTCCCTACGGCTCCGCTATTCGCTTAACCTCGCTACAAAATGTAAGTCGCTGACCCATTATACAAAAGGTACGCAGTCACGGTCTCAAGAACCGCTCCCACTGCTTGTACGTATACGGTTTCAGGTTCTATTTCACTCCCCTCACAGGGGTTCTTTTCGCCTTTCCCTCACGGTACTGGTTCACTATCGGTCAGTCAGGAGTATTTAGCCTTGGAGGATGGTCCCCCCATATTCAAACAGGATGTCACGTGTCCCGCCTTACTCGTTTTCATCAATGGTTAGTTTTCGTGTACGGGGCTATCACCCTGTGCCGCTGTGCTTTCCAACACATTCCACTAACACCCCACTGACTTAAGGGCTAATCCCCGTTCGCTCGCCGCTACTAGGGGAATCTCGGTTGATTTCTTTTCCTCCGGGTACTTAGATGTTTCAGTTCCCCGGGTTTGCCTCTGCACACTATGTATTCATGTACAGATACTCACTTATGTGAGTGGGTTTCCCCATTCGGACATCGTTAGCTCAAATGCTTGTTACTAGCTCGCCAACGCTTTTCGCAAGTTACTACGTCCTTCATCGCCTCTGACTGCCAAGGCATCCACCGTATACGCTTAGTCACTTAACCATACAACCCAAATGGGTCTTTCTTACGCTTGTTACTCATCTTATTATGCGGCGTGTTCAGTTTCACTCTTCAATCATGTAGCGCTGCTACACTCATTCGTCGTTCAACTTCAAGCCTTGCCTAATAAGCGATTAATTGCGCTCACCCTTTGCCTAAACAAAAGATAAGAAAAACTTGAGTTGCATTGCAACTAGCTGGTTTTTACTTTGATAATTCATGCACTTTCGCACACGAAATCGCCTTAGTTTTTAGAATATTCAAGACACTTAAACAGTGTTTTGAGAACTCAATGTTTGATACGTCACCTAAAATAAAGTGNCGCATCAAACGATTTGTAATTAATCACATGACAGACTCATGCAATTAAATACTATCAGCTTTCCAAATTGTTAAAGAGCGGGCTTAAAAAAGCCAAAGATAAATTTTGTTTATCTTTGGCATCTCTAACCAATGCATGTCATGGTGGAGCAATGTGAGTGGGATCGAACCGCTTTTTATAGCGTATTGACCAAACCAATTGAACCAACAAGTAAATGGTGGAGCTATGCGGGATCGAACCGCAGACCTCCTGCGTGCAAGGCAGGCGCTCTCCCAGCTGAGCTATAGCCCCATTTACATGCAGTTGAGATTGATATCCGGTATCCAATCACTAAGATTGGCGAAGCCAAATCGATTTAAATCAAGGCTATTTATGCCGACGTTTAGCTTGCTAAACGAGGGATAAATTAACGCAGAGTTAAAGAAGATTTGGTGGGTCAGAGTGGACTTGAACCACCGACCTCACCCTTATCAGGGGTGCGCTCTAACCAGCTGAGCTACAGACCCATTCTTTTTGGTCTTTTAATCGTTACTCAGCGTTGCTTTCGTCATTCGGTCGTTATGTAGCGAACTACACATCCTTCCTCATTCCTCAAGCGCCTTGATTAACAATCAAAATCCGCAAAAAATACCTTTCGATATCTTTCTCTTTCTTTCTATCAAGTAATCTGTGTGAACACTCACATGCATTGCTGCATTTTAGGTATTGAGTTAGTCGTATAGGTAAGGAGGTGATCCAGCCCCAGGTTCCCCTAGGGCTACCTTGTTACGACTTCACCCCAGTCATGAACCACAAAGTGGTGAGCGTTCTCCCGAAGGTTAAACTACCCACTTCTTTTGCAGCCCACTCCCATGGTGTGACGGGCGGTGTGTACAAGGCCCGGGAACGTATTCACCGTAGCATTCTGATCTACGATTACTAGCGATTCCGACTTCATGGAGTCGAGTTGCAGACTCCAATCCGGACTACGACGAGCTTTGTGAGATTAGCTCCACCTCGCGGCTTTGCAACCCTCTGTACTCGCCATTGTAGCACGTGTGTAGCCCTACTCGTAAGGGCCATGATGACTTGACGTCGTCCCCACCTTCCTCCGGTTTATCACCGGCAGTCTCCCTAGAGTTCCCACCATTACGTGCTGGCAAATAAGGATAGGGGTTGCGCTCGTTGCGGGACTTAACCCAACATTTCACAACACGAGCTGACGACAGCCATGCAGCACCTGTCTCACAGTTCCCGAAGGCACAATCGCATCTCTGCAATCTTCTGTGGATGTCAAGAGTAGGTAAGGTTCTTCGCGTTGCATCGAATTAAACCACATGCTCCACCGCTTGTGCGGGCCCCCGTCAATTCATTTGAGTTTTAACCTTGCGGCCGTACTCCCCAGGCGGTCTACTTAATGCGTTAGCTTGAGAGCCCAGTGCTCAAGGCACCAAACTCCGAGTAGACATCGTTTACGGCGTGGACTACCAGGGTATCTAATCCTGTTTGCTCCCCACGCTTTCGTGCATGAGCGTCAGTCTTTGTCCAGGGGGCCGCCTTCGCCACCGGTATTCCTCCAGATCTCTACGCATTTCACCGCTACACCTGGAATTCTACCCCCCTCTACAAGACTCTAGTTCGCCAGTTCCAAATGCAATTCCCAGGTTGAGCCCGGGGATTTCACATCTGGCTTAACAAACCGCCTGCGCACGCTTTACGCCCAGTAATTCCGATTAACGCTCGGACCCTCCGTATTACCGCGGCTGCTGGCACGGAGTTAGCCGGTCCTTCTTCTGTAGGTAACGTCACAGATATTACGTATTAAGCAATACCCTTTCCTCCCTACTGAAAGTGCTTTACAACCCGAAGGCCTTCTTCACACACGCGGCATGGCTGCATCAGGCTTTCGCCCATTGTGCAATATTCCCCACTGCTGCCTCCCGTAGGAGTCTGGGCCGTGTCTCAGTCCCAGTGTGGCTGATCATCCTCTCAGAACAGCTAGGGATCGTCGCCTTGGTGAGCCATTACCTCACCAACTAGCTAATCCCACCTAGGTTCATCCAATCGCGAAAGGCCCGAAGGTCCCCTCCTTTCCCCCGTAGGGCGTATGCGGTATTAGCAGTCGTTTCCAACTGTTATCCCCCTCGACTGGGCAGATCCCTAGGCATTACTCACCCGTCCGCCGCTCGTCACCTCAGGAGCAAGCTCCCTTGTGTTACCGCTCGACTTGCATGTGTTAGGCCTGCCGCCAGCGTTCAATCTGAGCCATGATCAAACTCTTCAATTAAAGTTTTTTTGTTCGACTACGTCGAACGGCTCAATGAATTCTACTGTTATAATTCGCTTCGCTCAAAGAGCTCACGAATTATTCACTACATTGCTGCAGTGTCATATAACTATGAACATTCTCATCATTGAGTTAAATTTTTTGATTGCCTACATTCCGAAGAACAAGAAGACAATTTCGAATAACTCAATACCTGTGAATGTCCACACAGATTACTTGATAAATTGTTAAAGAGCGTTGACCGTTTCAGTAGGTCAGGGCTGCGTATTTTACGCATTCCCTTTATGGCGTCAAGTGTTTTTTCAAACTTCTTTTTGCCGTTATCTTCGCTACCTCAGTAGCTTGATAACACTCACCGGTTTCTGCTTTCGCTGTCTGCCGTGTCAGTGGATGCGCATTATAGGCACCATAAGATTTAGTGCAAGCGCTTTTGTGCAAAAAAATGATCTTTTTACGATCTTTTATGCGTTTGGTTACTTAACTACACGATACTCACCATTTACCCCCAAAGTTATCCACAACGGCTTTATTTTGTTGATATTTTGTATCCTATACAAACAATAAAGGCAGCGTATACACGCTGCCTTTATTCACAATGAATTCGATAAATTAACTGAGCTTACCGTGACACTGTTTGTACTTTAGACCGGAACCACATGGGCATGGATCATTACGGCCAATTTTTTCACCATCACGAACAACTGTTTTTGGTGCTTCTGGTACTGGCTCTTCTGAACCACCAGTGAGTGATTCAGCGGCTGCATGTTGATAAGCATGTTGAATTTTAGCTTCTTCTTCACGACGGCGCTGTTCCATCTCGTCGACATCTGATTGGGCTTGCACTTGCACTTTAGACAATACGCTAATGACATCATTTTTTAATGTCTCCAACATTTGTTGGAATAATTCAAATGACTCACGCTTATACTCTTGCTTTGGATTCTTTTGCGCGTAACCACGGAGGTGGATACCTTGGCGTAAATGATCCATCGCCGCGAGATGCTCTTTCCATAGGCCGTCAAGCGTTTGAAGCATGACAGCTTTCTCAAATTGGCGTAGCACTTGTGCGCCAACCATTTGCTCTTTAGCTTGGTAAGCTTGGGTCCAGGTATCAACAATACGCTCGCGCAATGTTTCTTCGTGAAGGTCTTCTTCTTTATCTAACCATTCTTGGATGGTGAGTTTAAGATTAAACTCATTTGATAAACGTTGCTCTAAACCTGGAACATCCCACAACTCTTCTAATGATTGTGGTGGAATATATTGATCGATAACACCAGCGATAACATCTTGTTCAATGTTTTTAATGGTATCTTCGATGCTTTCTGCGTCCATTAGTTCGTTGCGTTGAGCGTAGACGACTTGACGTTGATCATTTGCCACGTCGTCATATTCTAAAAGTTGTTTACGAATATCGAAGTTACGTGCTTCTACTTTACGTTGAGCATTTTCGATAGCGCGCGATACCCATGGGTGTTCAATCGCTTCACCTTCTTCCATACCCAGCTTTTTCATCATGCCCGATACACGGTCTGATGCGAAGATACGCATTAAGCTATCTTCCATAGATAAGTAGAATCGTGATGAACCTGCATCACCTTGACGACCAGCTCGACCACGTAACTGATTATCGATACGGCGAGATTCGTGACGCTCTGTACCTAAGATGTGTAAACCGCCGGCTTCGAGAACTTTATCATGCTGAATTTTCCAGTCACTGCGAATTTTGGCAATTTGTTCGTCAGTTGGATTTACAAGGTTTTCGATTTCTACCTTCCAGTTACCACCTAAAACGATGTCTGTACCACGACCAGCCATGTTTGTTGCAATAGTCACAGCGCCAATCCGACCTGCTTGGGCAACAATTTCAGCTTCTTTTTCGTGGAACTTAGCATTCAATACGCTATGAGGTATTTTTGCTTTTTTAAGTAAGCTGGCTAAAAGCTCGGATTGTTCAATAGATACAGTACCAACAAGAACTGGCTGACCGCGCTCTCGACAGCCTTCGATGTCTTTAATGATTGCAGCGTATTTTTCTGGCGCCGTTAGATAGACCAAATCAGCCATGTCATTACGAACCATCGGGCGGTTTGTTGGTACCACTACAGTATCTAAACCGTAGATGTGCTGAAATTCGAATGCTTCTGTATCCGCTGTACCAGTCATACCAGCCAGCTTTTCATACTGACGGAAGTAGTTCTGGAAGGTAATAGAGGCGAGTGTTTGGTTTTCATTTTGGATTTTAACACCTTCTTTAGCTTCAACAGCTTGGTGTAATCCTTCAGACCATCGACGACCAGGCATGGTACGGCCTGTATGTTCATCAACGATGATGACTTCATCGTCTTGTACAATATAGTCGACATCTTTTTCAAATAAAGTGTGCGCACGTAATGCCGCATTAACATGGTGAAGTAACGAAATGTTAGTTGCTGAATACAGTGAATCACCTTCGGCAAGCATGCCTTTTTCGATTAGCAGTAATTCGACTTTTTCTTGACCACGCTCAGTTAAATGAACTTGCTTGCCTTTTTCATCGATGCTGTAGTCGCCATCACCAATTTCATCTTCAGTGTCTTCTTTATCTTGGCGAATTAGGCTTGGGATTAACAGGTTAATTTTAGTGTAGAGCTCAGAACTATCTTCAGCCGCGCCAGAAATAATTAATGGTGTACGCGCTTCGTCGATTAAAATTGAATCGACTTCATCAATCAGTGCGTAGTGCAGTGGGCGCTGCACACGTTCTTGCGGTGAAAAAGCCATGTTATCGCGAAGATAATCGAAGCCAAATTCGTTGTTAGTACCGTAAGTAATATCTGAATTATAAGCTTCTTTCTTTTCAAACTGGCCAAGGCCGGCTACGTTGATACCAACCGTTAGACCTAAGAACTCAAATAATGGGCGGTTGTTTTCAGCATCACGACGCGCTAAGTAGTCATTGACGGTAATGATGTGTACACCCTTACCAGTTAATCCGTTAAGGTATGCTGGCAATGTTGCGGTTAACGTTTTACCTTCACCGGTTCTCATTTCAGCAATGCGGTTACTGTCTAATACCATACCGCCGAGTAACTGTACGTCAAAGTGGCGCATTTCAAATACACGCTTTGATGCTTCACGAACGACAGCAAAGGCTTCTGCCATGATGTCATCAAGCGTTTCACCGCCGTCAAGACGCTTACGAAACTCATCGGTTTTGGCTTTCAATTCGTCATTAGATAACTTTTCATAATCAGCTTCTAATGCATTAATTTGGTTTACAATTTTTCCGAGACTTTTCAGGGTACGGTCGTTGCGACTTCCGAATACTTTTGTCAGTAGTTTGCCTAACATCTTAATCACTTATCTGTTGTAGGTTTGGCTCATTTGAGCGCATTAACCGTTAATATTATTAACTTGCTTTGCGGTAGACGTACTTTTGTGGATCGACTTGCTGTTTACCGCGCAACACTTCGTAATGCACATGGGGGCCGGTTGAACGGCCTGTGCTTCCCATACTGGCAATTTTATCGCCTTTGGCAACGACGTCACCTACGTTTACTGACAGAGATTTATTATGACCATAACGAGTACGAAGACCATTTCCATGATCAATTTCGACTAACTCACCATATCCAAACATGCTTCCTGACCATGTTACTACGCCTGCTGCAGTCGCAATAACATCTGCCCCTTCTTTACCGGCAAAATCAATACCTTTGTGCATTGTTCGACGGCCATTAAAAGGGTCATTTCGTAAACCATAGGGCGAAGATAACCAACCTTTGTCGATTGGTCGCCCTGATATATAACGCTCTTCATCTATATGGAGATTAGATGACACTGTTTCAAGTAGTGTTAGCTGAACATTATTATTATCAATTCTGAATGCCAGCTTATTCATTTCGTCCATAAGCTGACTTAATTCGACGCCATTACCCATTTCACTTAACCCACCAATGCCCACTTCTGCAGAGAAGTCGAATTGATCATCAAGAAGGTTGTTTTGTGCTACTTGTTGGCCTAGGGCTTCAAGTCGGGTAATTTTGGCTTGCATTTTCGCCACGTGAGCAACAAGAGTTGCTAACTGGGTTTCGGTGGCATTTTTGAGTTTTAACACTTGCTGCTTTTGCTGTTCACGTAATTGTTTATTTTCGTCAACTTTAGCCTGTTGGCTGGCAAATCGCTCTGTGTTGTATTGATATATTCCTGTGCCTGTAGCCATTAGAATAATAGGTAAGAGTAACCAACGCTTGCTGGGTTGCCAACGTGTTACACCATTTCGACCTTGGATAAAAACTGTTACACTCATAGCCTAATTCAGCCATCTTATTATCATATGAAAAAGCCCCCTCAAGATCTCAGCAATTTAGTTCATGTGTCAGGGCGACTGCCTGAACTTGCCGAGAAAGCAGAACTATTAAATAGTCTGAATCAATATGTAAAACAGACATTAACTGGTCCTGTGGCTGAGCAGCTTAAAGTTGCTAATCTCCGCCAGGGTGTTCTTGTAATTGAAACCACTTCAGCGGCATGGGCCGCGAGAATTAATTTCCAAAAGCAGAAGCTATTACTACAGCTTCAAGTTGACACGCTTCCGATGCTTACCGCTATTGAGGTAAAAGTCAATCCTAGACTTGCCTTAGCGAGACCAAAACCCACAACTAATCAAAATGCAATCAGTTCAACTGCGGCACAACATATTGAAGCATTAGCGGAGCATGTCGATGGTACGCTAGGTGAAAAACTAAAACGGCTGGCTGCATTAGCCAGCCGTAATAGGCAATCTTAACGGTTAAGCGTGCGCCAGCGCACCCGGAACCATGAAGCTGACGGGAACATCAGCCTCTTTATCAAAGCTGACTAGTTCCCATGCATCTTGCTGGGCAAGTAACGCTCTAACAAGTTGATTGTTAAGTGCATGACCGGTTTTGAATGCCGTAAACTCGCCCACAATCGCATGACCTGCAACGTACAAGTCACCAAATGCGTCGAGAATTTTATGCTTAACGAATTCGTCTTCATAACGCAGACCATCAGGGTTTAATACACGATATTCGTCAAGTACAACGGCATTTTCCATGCTGCCACCTAATGCAAGGTTATTTGCACGTAGGTATTCAATATCACGCATAAAACCAAATGTTCTGGCACGACTAATGTCTTTTACAAACGCTGAAGTCGAAAAATCCATAATCATGTGTTGTTGACTGCGGGCAATTTCAGGGTGAGCAAAGTCAATTTTAAAATTAACTCTAAAACCTTTAAAAGGCGTTAGCTCTGCCCATTTATCGCCATCTTCAACACGCACAGGCTTAGTGATTTTAAGGTATTTTTTCGGTGCCGTTTGTTCTTTGATCCCTGCACTTTGCAGTAAGAACACAAACGGGCTTGCACTGCCATCCATAATCGGGATTTCTGGTGCATCGACTTCGATAATAGCATTATCGATACCTAAGCCGGCAAGTGCTGCAAACAAATGCTCAATCGTTGAAATTCTAATACCAGCATCGTTGACTAAGGCTGTACACATGGTTGTTTCACGCACCATATCCGCCTTGGCTGGAATCGACACAGCGGGGCTAAGATCGGTACGTTTAAGTACAATCCCTGTATTTACTGGTGCGGGCATAATGCATAGAGTCACTTTGTTGCCAGAATGCAATCCGACACCAGTGCTCTTCACCATTTTTTGAACAGTTCTTTGAAAAATCATTCAGTAACCCGTAAATATCAATATTAAACAAATAGTTGCAAAAATAGCCTGAGACTATCATGCAGATCTGGTATGACATGCTATCATAAGTTTGGATTTTCACAAAAAAATCACTCACTCAGTAGCAAAATCGTGAACCGACCTACAAAATAATCTTTTTCACAACAGCGTACTCATTAATCACGCGAAAACATCACGTTTTATCCGAGTTTTAGTCAGCCTGCTTACGCAAGAATGCTGGAATATCAAGATAGTCAGCATCTGGGCGTTGAGTAGGTTGTGGCTGTGGAACCGCATTGCCTTTTGGTGCCGCTGTATAGCTAGTTTGAGGAGCAACCTCTTCAACTGGCTCTGGGCGAGGCTCAATGGCAACAGGCTCTGGACGCGCAACTGGCTTAGAAACCAATTGAATGTCTGGCTTTTTCTCTGCGCCAATACCTGTAGCAACCACTGTTACGCGTAACTCTTCGCTCATTTCAGGATCGATGACCGCACCAACAACCACTGTCGCGTTGTCTGACGCATAAGCTTTAACATGGTTACCCACGGTTTCAAGCTCTTCGATACTGATGTCCATACCGGCGGTGATGTTAACTAACACGCCGCGCGCACCAGCTAAATCAATATCTTCAAGTAATGGACTGGCAACCGCTGCTTCTGCAGCTTCTTCTGCACGGTCGTCACCTGTTGCCACACCGGTACCCATCATGGCATTGCCCATTTCTGACATTACCGTTTTAACGTCGGCGAAATCGACGTTAATTAAGCCTGGACGAGTAATAAGCTCAGCAATACCTTGAACCGCACCAAGAAGTACGTTGTTAGCAGCAGCAAATGCATCAAGTAATGATGTGCCACGGCCAAGTACTTTTAGCAGCTTTTCATTGGGGATAGTAATTAACGAATCCACATGCTTAGCTAACTCTGCAATCCCTAGCTCAGCGTATGCCATACGCTTTTTGCCTTCAAATGGGAACGGTTTGGTCACAACAGCAACAGTTAAGATACCTTCTTCGCGTGCAATTTCTGCAACGACAGGTGCAGCACCAGTACCGGTACCACCACCCATACCGGCTGCGATAAAGATCATGTCAGATCCTTTAATCGCTGCGCGAATGTTTTCACGATCTTCTTCAGCAGCCTGGCGCCCCACATCAGGGTTTGCGCCAGCCCCAAGACCTTTGGTTACATCACGACCAAGCTGGATTGTTGAACCCGCGCTTGATTTACGTAATGCTTGGGCATCTGTATTTGTGACGATAAATTCAACACCTTCGATGCTGTGTTTTACCATATGTTCGACGGCGTTTCCGCCACCACCACCGACGCCGATGACCTTAATCACCGCTTCGTCTGAATGAGTGTCCATGATCTCAAACATTGTCTGATCTCCGTATGTCTGCGTTATTAAAATTCACCCTTAAACCAACTTTTTACCCGATTCAAAAAGCTGGTAACCCCTTGACGCTCAGGTCGCTCAAACTGACGTTCGATAACTCGCCTTGCGCCATAATGAAGCAAGCCTATTCCTGTTGAGTAAATAGGTTGATCCACATATTCGTATAACCCTTTTACAGGCAATGGTGATGCCACACGAACTGGCATACCAAATGTTGCCTCGGCAATGTCAACTGCACCTGATATTGAGGACGTGCCTCCGGTGAGTACTATGCCTGCTGCAATTTGATCTTCTAACCCACTGTCTTGCAGCTGCTTGAGCACAAGCTCAAACAATTCTTGGTATCTTGGCTCTACAACTTCAGCCAATGTATGCCTGGACATACTACGCGAAGGACGACCGCCCACTGACGGAACTTCAATGCTGTCTTCGCGGCTCACCGTTGAACTTCTTGCGCTGGCAAATTGCACTTTAATTTGCTCAGCATGTGTTAACGGTGTTCTGAATATTTTGGCGATGTCGCTGGTGACTTGATTACCCGCTACTGGGATAACCGCACAGTGACGAAGTGCGCCGTTGGTGTATACAGCAATATCGGTTGTTCCACCACCAATATCGACGATACATACCCCTAAATCTTTTTCGTCGTTGGTCAAGACAGAGTCGGCCGACGCAATACCAGAAAACACTAAGTCGTCGACTTTTAAACCACAACGTTCAACACTTTTGGTGATGTTCTTTGCCATGTCGTTTGCACAGGTCACGATGTGCGCTTTGGCTTCCATGCGCATACCTGACATACCGATTGGGCTTTTAATGCCATCTTGCACGTCAATTGAATACTCTTGCGGTAACACATGTAAAATACGACGTTCTGTTGGTATTTTTACCGAACGTGCAGTGTGGATAACATTGTCGACGTCTTCTTGTGTCACTTCTTCGTCATTAATCGACACCATGCCATTTTCGTTTTGGCAAGCAATGTGTTTACCTGAAATACTTAAGTACACTGACGATACTTGGCAATCTGCCATTAACTCAGCTTGGTCTAATGCGCGCTGTACACTGCGTACAATCGAGTCAAGATCGTTAACACCGCCTTTGTCCATTCCGCGTGAGGGATGGTTACCTAAACCAATGACACTAATCTCACCATCAGGTAATACTTCACCAATGATCACTGCGACCTTGGATGTCCCTATATCTAGCCCCACGATGAGGTTTCTTTCCTGATTCTTGGTCATTTATTGTCGGCTCTCTGTTTTGGATCATCCCAGCCTACTGCAAACCCGGTATCGTATCGTAAATCAACGGTTGCAACTGGTTTATTACTTTGCTTCAAAGTAGGATACACATTAATAAATCTTTGTATCCGTGACATTTTATCTTCTCGCCCTAGTTCAATCTCTATCCCGTTAGCTAAAACAGCATGCCAAGCGTGACGCGGACTTAATCGTAAATTGACCAAGGTAAAACCATTAATTGTGAGCAAATCATTTAACTGTTGAAAACTGGTTAACACTTCTTGCTCTGTGCCTTCTGGGCCAGATAACATAGGCAAAGTTGCATGCTCTGCATGGGCAAGCGCTTCAAATACTTCACCATTTACATTTAACCAAGCCGTATTATTCCAATGTGCTACGGCTTGTTGTTCTTGCAGTGTTACCTTGAACTTAGCCGGCCATTCGCGCCTTACAGAAGCATGATAAACCCACGGCAATGCCTCTAATGCTTTTTGTACATCAACAACATCTGCGCTAAAAAAGCTGTTTTGCATTAACGATTGCAGCGCATTTTTAATCTCGTCATCGGTGGTGTAAACACGCTCACCTTTCAGTGCGACCGCCTCAATAGGTAAGGCATCTGCGTCATTGAGCAGGTTATGAAGTTGTACACCACCCCAAGCTACTGTGCCGAGCACACTCAACAAAAACAGTACGCCAGTGCAAAAATACCAATTTACACGGGCTAGATTATGTTTTAGTTGGCGCCCTTTATCGCTCCACGACACCTTAGTTCCGCCTCTGACGTTGTTCCGGGGGTTGCCCCAAAAGATCGGCCATTATATCGACCAATCCTTGAGGATTAAAGCTCGATTTTTAAACGCAATAATTGACGATAAATCAATCATTTCCTTGTTCTTCTTGTTGCACTTTAAAACCTAGCTCGCTGATAGCTAACTCTTTCGACAATGCCCCAATATTGCCTGCGCCTTGGGTTAAAAATAAATCCCCTTGTTGCAATACATCTGGTAACACGGCAGCAAGTTGATCAGGACTAGCCACAAAAATAGGATCTATCTGACCGCGTAAGCGAATTGAGCGACATAATGCCCGCCCATCGGCGCCAGGAATTGCAGCTTCACCCGCTGCGTAAACATCAAGTAGCAGTAAGCAATCGACTTGCGATAACACATCGACAAAGTCTTCATATAAATCACGGGTACGACTGTAACGATGCGGCTGGTAAGCCATGACTAAGCGCTTATCTGGCCAACCTGCACGTGCAGCTTTAATCGTTGCTAACACTTCACTTGGGTGATGACCATAATCGTCGACCAACATGACATTACCGTTAGGGGTGGCAAACTCACCTAAATGCTGGAAGCGACGGCCAATGCCTTCAAACTCAGCTAATGCTTGTACAATTGCCTCATCGTCAATATCGTCTTCGCTGGCTACAGCAATTGCTGCTAACGCATTAAGTACGTTATGCTGCCCGGGTAAATTAAGCACAATGTCTAAATCTTCTTTAGCATGGCGTTTAACCGTAAAACTTGACTGATGTCCGTTTTGAGCAAAATTAATCGCCTGTACATCGGCATCGTCACTAAAACCATAGGTCACGACTTGGCGACCAATACGCGGCATGATCTCACGGATCACCTCGTCGTCGATGCACATCACAGCGACACCATAAAACGGCAAATTATGTAAAAAATCGACAAAGGTCGTTTTTAACTTTTCAAAATCACCACCGTAAGTATCCATATGGTCGGCTTCAATATTGGTGATCACACTGACCATGGGTTGCAAATGCAAAAAGCTAGCATCGCTTTCGTCCGCCTCGGCAATCAAATAACGGCTAGTGCCCAAACGCGCATTGGTGCCAGCGCTGTTTAACAGCCCACCGATAACAAATGTCGGGTCGCGCTCTGCTTGACCATACACACTGGCAATTAAACTGGTGGTGGTGGTTTTACCGTGAGTACCAGCAATCGCCACACCATGACGATAACGCATCAGTTCTGCCAACATTTCAGCCCGGCGAACAATGGGAATGCGTAATTCTTTGGCGGCTATAATCTCAGGGTTTTGCGGGTTGATCGCAGTAGACACCACCACAACATCAACATTTTCAACGCTCTGGGCCTGATGACCTATAATAATCTTGGCGCCTAAACGCTGCAGACGTTCTGTTACACTGTTGACAGCAATGTCAGAACCACTAATTTGATAGCCTTCATTAACTAATACTTCGGCAATACCACCCATGCCGGCACCACCTATGCCAACAAAGTGAATGCGCTTGATCCGTCTCATTTCTGGGATCATGCTACGAAGCTGTGCGTATCTTTCTGTCTTTGTCATTTCAACCCTTTGTTGCTACTAAGGCGCAAATATCTGCTACTCGTTGAGTGGCATCTAACACTGCAACGCCTCTGGCTTTACGGCCCATTTGGGCGAGTTCTTCTCTATGTTCAGCAAACAACTGTAATTTCTCTGCTAAGTTATCTGCATTTAAAATCGTTTGTGGTAATAAAAAGCCAGCACCAGCATCAACTAATACCGACGCATTGACGGTTTGGTGGTCATCAACGGCATGCGGGTATGGCACCAAAATACTTGGAAGCCCAACCGCTGCCAGTTCAGACACGGTTAACGCTCCAGAACGACAAACCACCACATCAGTCCAGCGGTAAGCCGCCTCCATGTCATCAATAAACTCAGCCACATTAACTGTGTCTAACTGGCCTAACTGCTGATAACTGGCTTTTACAGCGGCGTGATTGTTTTTACCCACCTGATGCCACACAGTAATCGAATGCTGCTTGCTTAACTGTGCAACAACCGCTGGCATCACATCATTAAGCACTTTGGCACCTAAACTACCGCCTACAACTAAAATTCTTAACGCATCGACTTGTGCAGTTTTAGTTTGTTCGCCTAATACGATAAGCTCTTGGCGAATAGGATTACCCACCACTTCCACATTAGCGACTTCACTGCCAAAGGTATTCGGAAATGCACACAACACCTTTTTGGCGATTTTAGACAACAATTTATTGGTCATTCCAGGGATGGCATTCTGCTCATGCAACACCACTGGTACTCCAGACAACTTACCCGCTACGCCACCTGGGCCGCTGGCAAAGCCGCCCATGCCTAAAATAACATTGGGCTTAAAATCATTAATCACTGCTTTGGCTTGAATAATCGAACGTATGATTTTAAACGGCGCCGCTAATTTACGGATTAATCCATTACCGCGAACGCCTTTAATATCGATAAATTCAATATCAAAGCCATGTTGAGGCACTAAACGCGCCTCCATCCGATCGGCAGTACCCAACCAACGTACCTGCCAGCCTTTTTCAGCTAAATGCTTTGCCACTGCCAAAGCAGGAAATACATGCCCACCCGTACCGCCTGCCATCACTAAAATGCGTGGAGAACGACTTACATTGCTATTCATTAACTTGTTCTCCCTTGCACAGCCTGCACCAGACTCAGTCGGCGTTCGTAATCAATTCGAACCAGTAGCATTACTGCTGCGGTCATCACCCATAAACTACTGCCACCGTAACTAATAAACGGTAACGTAAGGCCTTTAGTAGGCAACATCCCAATACTGGCTCCCACATTAACCACGGTTTGGAAACACACCCAAATACCCACTCCGTATGCGACATAACTTTCAAATGGTCGTTGCATCTTTAAACATAAATTGCCTAGCCTAATGGCCCGAATAGCGACAAAAAACAATGCAAGTAACACCATAATGATGCCAACAAAACCGAGCTCTTCACCGATAACCGCAAAAATAAAGTCGGTGTGTGCCTCGGGTAAATACGCTAACTTCTGAATACTGTTACCGAGTCCTTGGCCAAACCAATCACCGCGGCCGTATGCCATTAATGATTGCGTTAACTGGTAGCCACTTCCAAATGGATCTTCCCATGGGTCCATAAACGAAGTGACGCGTCGCATACGGTAAGGTTCAAACAACACCAGTAGTATAAACGTCACCACCCCTAGCAGGATGAGTGCCATAAAGTCGATGATTCTAGCACCAGCCAAAAACAATAAACTGACCGTACACACAAACAACACCACCACGGTACCCAAGTCTGGCTGCAACAAAATCAGTAATGCAAACAAACCGTATACACAAATGGGTTTAATAAAACCTTTACGGTTTTCACGTAATTCACCATGGCGGCGAACCAAATATCCCGCCATGTATACAATAAATACAAACTTAGCCATTTCGGCTACTTGGATACGTACCGGTCCGATGGACAACCAACGCTTTGCTCCATTGACCGAGGTGCCAATGAACAGCACGGCAATCAGTAAAACCAATACCCCAAGCATTAACATACCGCTGTTTTTTTCCCAGTAACTGACATCAAACTTCAGCACCACAAATGCAATAACAATACAGCCGACTAAGTAAAATATATGGCGATACATAAAATGAAACGGATCGCCGGTTAGTTTGGTGGCCTCAGGCATTGACGCCGACATCACCATCACAAACCCAAAACACATCAATCCAACAATAGCGACTAAAAAACTACGATCATACAGCTGCATTCCTGGGGCGCTGTCATCAGACAACAATGACGGTAAAGCCCAATTTATGCCTTGCTTAAACAAGCTCAGTTGCTGCTCATTACTCGCCATCGGCTAACAACTCCACGCATTGTCTAAAGTCGTCACCACGAGCCATAAAGTTTTTGTACATGTCTAAACTGGCGCAGGCAGGGGACAACAATACAATATCTCCCGACGACGCAAGCTCTGCCGCTTTTGCCACAGCTTCTGCCATGCTAGTGACCTGAATAGAGTCCGCTTTTAATTTGGCAATTTTAGGGCCATCACGACCTAGAGTGATCAACTGCGTAATGTTGGCCAAAGGCTCAGTAAGCGGGCTAAAATCACTGCCTTTACCATCGCCGCCTGCAATTAAATACAAATCACCAAGGTGTGAACTTAGCCCTTCAAGCGCAGCAACCGTTGCGCCGACATTGGTCGCTTTAGAGTCATTGATATAAGACACGCCTTGCTTTACACCTATAAGCTCACAACGATGGCTTAACCCCACAAAATGGGTAGCCACTTCAACCATCGACTCTTTATCAACGCCACAGGCATAGGCTAGCGCCATTGCCGCAAGTAAGTTAGCGTGGTTATGGCTACCAATGAGTGTCACTTCATTTAAATTAACGATTTCACTGTCACCGTGGAAAATCTTACCGTCACTTAAGCCCCATGCATCACCTTCTGGAACGCCTAAACAAAAGTGATTTTGGTTCATCGGTTCCAGCGGATACGTTAACTCGTCATCAAGGTTGTACATCACAAAGCGACTTTGTGGATACAAACGTAATTTGGCTTCACGGTATGAGTTTAAATCGCTGTAGCGGTCCATGTGGTCTTCACTAATGTTTAGACAGGTTGCTGCAATACAATTTAATGAATGTGTGGTTTCAAGTTGGAAACTCGACAACTCAAGCACATAAAAATCTGCATTTTGCTCGAGCAAATCTAATGCCGGCGTACCGATATTGCCACCAATAGCGACTGACAAACCGGCTTTTTGGAGCATTTCGTAAACCAGTGTGGTCACCGTCGATTTACCGTTTGACCCAGTAATACCAACAACACAAGGTTTGCGATCGGCAATTTCACGGGCAAATAACTCCACATCGCCAATGACCTCAATCCCCATGTCTAGTGCTGCGCGCACTTCTGGTGTATCAATCGGCACACCTGGACTAATAATAATTTGGCTCGCTTGCACTAAATAACGGCAATCAAATCCACCGGCAATTAATTCAATATCAGCAAACTCTTGGGCCAGCGTTTCTGCTCCCGGAGGATTGCGACGGCTGTCCATCACCAAAGGTTTAATGCCTTTAGTTGCTAAAAAACGCACGACTGAAAGCCCAGTAGCTCCCAAGCCTAAAACGATGTGCGTGTAACGAGTATGCATAATATCTACCTTAATAATTGCTTAGCGTAGTTTTAGCGTCGCAAGACCCAATAACACTAAAAACAATGAGATAATCCAAAAACGAACAATAACGCGCGGTTCTGGCCATCCTTTTAACTCATAATGGTGGTGAATTGGCGCCATACGGAAAATACGCTGCCCACGTAACTTGTATGAACCTACCTGTAAGATCACTGACACGGTTTCCATCACAAATACGCCACCCATAATGACGAGCAAAATCTCTTGGCGAACTAAAATAGCAATAACACCCAATGCTGCCCCTAATGCCAATGAGCCTACATCGCCCATAAACACTTGTGCAGGGTAAGTGTTAAACCATAAAAAGCCCAAACCAGCACCGACCATTGCAGTACACACAATCACCAGTTCACCCGCTAACGGTAAATGGGGTAAATGTAAATAACTGGCAAATTGAGCATGGCCAGACAAATAAGCAATTAATGCAAACGCCGCAGCCACCATCACGGTCGGCATAATCGCCAAACCATCTAAACCATCAGTTAAATTCACCGCATTACTGGCTCCGACAATGGTGAAATAAGCCAGTAAAATAAACATAAAGCCCAGTTGCGGCATGACATCTTTAAAGAATGGCACCACCAACTGAGTCTCTCCGCCCATGGTTGAAGAGCTGTATAAAAACACCGCGACAACAATTGCAGCAATAGATTGCAACGCATATTTCCAACGAGCAATGAGCCCTTTAGAGTCTTTTTTAACCACTTTGCGGTAGTCATCAATAAAGCCAATCGCGCCAAAACTGCCTAAAACAAATAAGGTTACCAACACATAACGATTAGCCAAATCCCCCCACAGCAGCACACTGATAAAAATACCTGCTAGGATTAAAATGCCACCCATTGTCGGCGTGCCACGCTTACTAAAATGTGATTCTGGACCGTCATCACGCACAACCTGACCAATTTGGAGCATTTGTAGACGCTTAATTAAAATCGGGCCCCACCACAAACTAAACACTAATGCAGTTAACAAGCCCAAAATAGCCCGGAACGTTACATACGAAAAAACGTTAAACCCGCTATAAAACTGGGTTAAATACTCGGCTAGATAAACCAGCATCTACACTAACTCCCCACGCCCAAAGGCATTCAATAAACTGTCGACAACTCGCTCCATAGCGGCGCTGCGAGAACCTTTAACTAAAATAGTGACCTTACCTTCAACCTCTTTTAGGTGTTGTTGTAATGCCATAATTAATGTGTCTTGTGCTGAAAAATGCTCGCTACCAAATGCCTCGCTGGTATGGGCCGAGAGCCGGCCGCAACAAAATAATGATTCAATTGCTGCATTTTTCGCCTGCAATCCAACGCTGGCGTGCAAAGGGGCAGCATTGTCGCCTAATTCCCCTAAATCTCCCAGCACTAAACAACGATAATCATCACGTTGTTGCAACCAATTGATCGCCGCACTAACAGAAGTGGGATTTGCATTGTAACTGTCGTCAATTAACAGTATCCGTCCAAGCTCATACGGTTGCATTCGCCCTTTAACAGGTTGGAGTAACGCAAAACCTTGAGCAATAACATTAAGCGGGATATTTAACGCAATACATATCGATGCTGCCGCTAATGCATTACTCACTTGATGCAAGCCGGCAAGCGGTAATTGCACTTCAGTTTGTTGGGCGCCATACGTTAAGGTAAATCGACAACAGCCATTCGCATCCGCTTCAATCGCGCTCGCCTTTACTTCTGCAGCGGTGTCTATTTGGCGGGAAAAACGTAATTGCTTGTGCCCTTTTGAGCGTTGCAACATAAACTCAGCATATTGATCATCTGCATTAATAATTGCGGTGCCGTCTGTGGCTAAATGATTAAAAATTTCTGATTTTGCTTGCGCAACGCCATCTAACGAGCCAAAGCCCTCAAGATGAGCACTGCCAATATTATTCACTAGCGCCACTTTTGGTTGCACTAATGATGAGGTGTAATCGATTTCACCACGGTGGTTGGCACCGAGTTCAAACACGCCGTATTCATCACCTTGAGTTAACCGTAATAAGGTTAACGGTACGCCAATTTCATTATTAAAGTTACCGGCAGTAAATAACACCTTGTGTTGTTGCGATAAAATGGTGGCAACCATTTCTTTCACGCTGGTTTTACCGTTTGATCCCGTCAAGGCGACACTAATGGGCTGAACATTTTGACGCACAAGCACGCCAATGTTGCCCATAGCTTTTTGAGTATTTGTCACCACAATTTGCGCAACATCAAAAGGTAAAACATGATCGACAAGTAAGGCCACCGCGCCATTATCAACCGCCGTTTTAGCAAAATCATGGCCATCAAAGCGCTCACCTTTTAACGCAACAAATAAGCACTTTATGTCTATTTTACGGCTATCGGTACTCACTGCTGAAATAGCTTGGTCGTTACCGTGCAACTGACCTTGTAAGTGCTCAGCGAGTTGAGCAAGCGATAAGCTAATCATAATGCGTCCTTAGACAAAGCAAGTGCTAAAGCACGTTCATCATAATCGATACGTTTGCCTGCGACTTCTTGATAGGTTTCATGACCTTTGCCGGCAAGTAAAACAATGTCATCTGGTTTGGCTAATGTGGCAACTTCAGTAATGGCTTCAATACGGTCAACATGGGTCAGCACATTTGCAGGCTGACTAATGCCTTGTAAAATATCATCGATAATGGTCTGTGGATCTTCGCTACGCGCATTGTCGCTAGTGATCATCACCTTGTCTGCAAACGCCTCCGCAGCCTGTGCCATTAATGGACGCTTACCTTTATCGCGATCACCGCCGCAACCAAATACGCACCATAAGGTTCCTTTGCAATGCACTCGCAATGCTTTTAGCGCTTGCTCAATAGCATCTGGTGTATGAGCATAATCAACCACGAGCGTGGCTTTGTTTGGTGCAGAAAAGCGCTCCATTCGCCCTGCAACAGGCACGAGCTGTGGCACTACTGTTAATATGGTGTCCATTGCAACGCCTTGTAGATACAGTGCAGCGATGGCAGCCACTAAATTTGACAAATTAAACGCACCAAGCAAGGGGGATTCGATTTTTGTAGATAAACAGGTTTGCCCATTGATTGCCGGATAATGCAAAGTAGCACGCACTCCTGCATCGTGATATTGCACATCGGTACAATGAAAATGGGCACTGGTATCGCCTTGAGTACTGAACGATTTAATTGGGTGACACGCTAACTCAGCAAACCATTTCGCACCGGTTGCATCGTCGATGTTGATCAGACCATGTTTTAAAGTCGGAAAATGAAACAAGCGTTTCTTTGCTGCCGCGTAGGCGTCCATGTCACCATGGTAATCAAGATGATCACGGCTCAAATTAGTAAATATTGCCGTCGAAAATGGTGCGGCTTCGACTCGACCTTGTACTAAGCCATGGCTCGATACCTCCATGGCACACACATCGACCCCTTGGGCATTGAATGACGCGAGCTGGCGCATCACCGTGATAGCATCGGCTGTCGTATTACCACTGTCGACCAATTCCCCCCAAACACCGTTACCTAAGGTGCCCATAACGGCAGCTTGGTGCCCAAGTAAATGTACAATTTGCGCGATAATCTGACTGACCGAGGTTTTACCATTTGTGCCAGTAATACCAATTAATGCCAGTGAGTGAGTATGAGTTGAGAAAAACTGTGCTGCAACGGCAGATAACTGGCGTCCGAGTTGGAAAAAATACACCAAGGGCACTGAGTATTGCTGAACATCAACAACACCATGCTGCTCAGGGTTATCGGTATGAATTAATATTGCTGTCGCGCCCGCGTCAATGGCTTGCGCAATATACTGGCGACCATCCACTTTATGGCCCGGTAGCGCTACAAATAAATCGCCCTTGCTAACACTGCGGCTATCAAGGGTTAAATCGTTTATCGACTCTGCCCCAGCGTAATGAAACCAGGGCGCTAGAAGATCATTTAATAACATCATGCTGCGCTCCTTGCGCAGTGGCTAAATGGATAGCCTCTCGCTCTGAAATTGGCTCTACATTCAGCATTTGCAATGCCCCAGACATAATTTTGGCAAATGCAGGACCCGCAACGTCACCGCCGTAATACTTGTCGCCTTTAGGTTCGTTAATCACCACCGAAATCGCTAAACGGGGATTATGAACCGGCGCAACACCGGCAAACAATCCGACATAATCATCACCATACCCACCGGCTACAGCCTTACGACTGGTACCGGTTTTACCCGCTACGGGATAACCGTCAATATGGGCCTTTCTGGCAGTGCCACCCGTTTCAGTAACGCCTACTAACATTTGCATTACATCTTTGGCAACTTGTGTGGAAATCACTTGTTCGCCTTTAGGGGCTTGTTTCAGTTTTAAAATCGACACTGGGTATAATATGCCACCGCTGCCGAGCGTGGCGTACATACGCGCAATTTGCAGTGGCGTGGCCGTAAAACCATAACCAAATGATAAAGTGGCGCGTTCAAAGTCAGACCAACGGTTACGGTCATGAATTAACCCCGCGCTTTCACCGGTTAAATTGATGCCAGAATAGTTACCTAATCCCATTGACTGATAAGTACCTAACAATTGCTGAACTGGCATAGATAACGCCAACTTGCTGATACCTACGTTACTTGATTTAACGAGAATTTTTGCCAGCGACATGTCGCCATAATTATTAGAGTCACGCACCTGGCGACCACCAATTCGCATCCAACCTGGCGAGGTTTGAATTAACTCATTGGATTTCACCGTGCCAGCTTCTAATGCCGCAGCAACCACAAACGGTTTTACAGTAGAGCCTGGTTCAAAAGTGTCGGTTAATGCACGATTACGCATGCGATGAGTCTGCAAGTTGTCGCGAGAATTTGGATTATAAGATGGCGTATTCGCCATTGCTAAGACTTCACCCGTGTTGACGTCTATCACCACGACTGAACCTGATGTTGCTTGATACATTTCAGTCGCACGTTTGAGTTCACGGTATGCTAACTGCTGAATACGTTGATCGATACTTAGCACTAGGTCATTTGAGCTTTCGCCTTCTTGCACCATATCTAAACGCTCTACGACACTGCCGTCGCGTGACTTACGTACTTTTTGTTTTGAGGGTGTGCCCGTAAGCCAAGTGTTGTAGGTATTTTCGATACCTTCAATCCCCACGTCATCAATATTAGTAATACCAATAAGTTGAGCAGCAATTTCACCCGCGGGATAGTAACGGCGAGATTCAGATTTAAGGTAAATGCCGCCAATTTTAAGCTGCTCAATATAATCTGCTACGGCAGGAGTCACTTGACGCTTTAAATACACAAAACGCTTTTTAGGGTTACCTTTTACTTTACGAACAAGCTCATCTACAGGCTCTTGTAAAACATCAGCAAGCGCTTGCCAACGACGCATATCTTTAAATGCATCTTGATCAAATGCATGTTTAGGGTCGGCCCACACCGCACGAACTGGCACACTCACCGCGAGCATGTCGCCGTTACGGTCGGTAATTAAACCACGCTGCACCTGATTACTGGTGGTGCGTAAGGTGCGCATATCGCTTTCGTGACGCAGTTTGTCAGGCTCAATAATTTGAATATAGGCTGCGCGAGCAATTAAGCTGCAAAATAATAACAAAACGAAGCCAACCACAACGTATAAACGCCATGGTATAAGTTCGTGATTCAGTTTTCGTTTTGCTTGTCTAGCCATAGTCCCTATGCTCACTGAACTCGAATAATGACTTCCTCTTTAGGAAGCGGTCGAGCCATATTAAGTTCTTTTGTTGCCATTCGCGTCACACGACTGTGTTCTGACTGCGATTGTTCTTCTAATAATAAGTTGCGCCATTCAATGTCTAACCTGTCCTGCTCTTGCAGTAATTGATCCCATTGAGAGGTCAACTGCCGTGTCACATGGCTGGTGTAAACCACCACAATGCCATTGGCGACAACAAACAAACCTAGCAGCACAATCCATTTATGATGCCAGAGGTCGAGCAACACAATACGAGGTAAACTTAATGGTGATTGGCTCACATTATCCTCGGTCTTTAATAATCTAAGCGCTCAGCAACTCGTAACACCGAGCTGCGGGCACGTGGATTTTGTTCTAATTCAACATCAGAAGGCTTCATTGCCTTACCAATCGCTTTTAACTTACGGCTTTTATTGATCTCAGCTTCTGTGATGGGCAACCCATGCGGTACACTCTCACCTTGGCTATGGCGACGAATAAAACGTTTCACCATACGATCTTCTAATGAATGAAAGCTAATAACTGACAAGCGTCCTTGTGGAGCGAGTACCGTTAACGCGCCTTCTAGTGCTTGGTCAATCTGCTCTAATTCGCTATTAATATAAATTCGAATAGCCTGAAACACTCGAGTCGCCGGGTGCTTATTACGCTCTTTGTTTTTGGTAATACGCGCAATTAAATCCGCTAAATCTTTGGTACGTAAAAACGGTGTTTTTTCGCGATCGGCCGCAATACAGCGGGCAATATGTCGCGCATTTTTTTCTTCGCCATAGGTTTTAAATACCCATGCCATATCTTCTATTTCAGCGCGAGCAATCCACTGCGCTGCAGTTTGACCTTGGCTATTGTCCATACGCATGTCTAACGGGCCGTCACGTAAAAAGCTAAAACCACGTTCGGCATCGTCTAACTGTGGTGACGACACTCCTAAATCGAGTAACACACCGTTGATTTTGCCTGTAAGCCCTAGCTCTTCAACATACTGTGCTAACTGTCCAAAACCACCGTGCACAATTTGAAAGCGTGAATCATCGGCAAACTGTTTAGCGGCTTCAATGGCTTGTGGATCGCGATCAATGGCAATCAATCGACCATTAGCCCCTAAATGACTTAATACATGACGAGAATGTCCACCACGGCCAAATGTGCCATCAATATAGATGCCATCACTTTGGATATTGAGACCCTCTACAGTCTCATTCAGTAATACAGATAAATGGGCAAACTCTTGGCTCATTGGTTTTGTTAACCTTATTGGTCGCTACAGTGAAAAATGTGCCAGACGTTCATTGCTGGCTAAATCTTGGCTATGGATAAGCTCGTTGCCATCATCCATTTGTTGCTGCCAAGCAGACTCTTCCCACAGTTCAAATTTATTCAGTAAGCCCACCAGCATGGTTTTCTTTTCTAAGCTGGCAAAACTTCGCAAAGCCGGCGGGATCACAATGCGTCCGTGGCTGTCTAGTTCACAATCTTGTGCGTGACCCAGTAATTTTCGTTTAAAGGAACGTTCAAGCGGATCTGTATCAGAAAGTAACCTGAGTTTTGCTTCAATTTGCTCCCATTCGTGCAATGGGTAAATCAGCAAACAGGCGGCATTTATGTCTACGGTAATAATCACTGTACCGGCATGCTCCACACGCAACGCGTCACGGTATCTCGCAGGAATTGCGATCCGTCCTTTAGCGTCCATGTTAATAGCACTGGCACCTCGAAACACTTTATTACACCCTTTTTGTTAGCATTTGATCCACAATGATCCACTTTTTCCCACAAATGCTAAGTTTAGGGACTCAAGGCAAGTGTTGTCAAGGGATGGACAGATATATTAAATCCAGACGCCAAGCGGGTTAGCAGCAAATTGATCTCAAGCAGGAAGAATGACAAAGCCGTCTGTAAAAAACAGCTTAAAATCAGGGTAAATGAGTTAAACCAGAGACATAACGCTCATTTTATCAGCGAAAATAACCGCGGTTATTTTAATTAAAGTGTGTTAATTATCTAAATACTCCACCTTTAGATTGAATTATGAGCCTGTTAGCAAGGGACTTCTCCGCATTAAAACTCACAAATTGTCGATCTTGATCGAGAAAAGCGGTTAAAAAAACATTCTTATTTGATTGCAATAGCAACGCTTTATACTCAATGACCTTCTTGTACGACGTAGTCAACGCTAGAGCATTAACGTCGATAAATGATTTACCGGCTTAATTACAGCAACACTGCCCAGACGTTAATCGTATCTGCCTCTCTCAATATCAAGGGCAGGCATTTTATCAATTCAGCTCGCAATCACAGTTAATTATTCTTAATGCCAACATTAGGGTTTACTGATATTTCAAGATTTTTCATAGTCATTGGAGCATCTAAAGCGGTAAATAACATGTTGAAGAGTGGTGTTAACCTAAGCGTAAATGGATTATCGTCAACGTCGTTACAAATCAACCAAGAAACTGCGACAAACCAAACCCAATGAGTAAGAACCTGATGGACTATCTTAAATTACGCCAAGATGAATTATGATTAAATTTTAACCGCGAGGTGCCGATAACAAGTATAGTTAATGGTATATACCTAATCTTTTTATCTGCACAGGAGGGCGCGACATGAGTATTGATAGCATTTATGCCATGCTTGCTAGACCTGTACGCGCCGTCAGTGAACATCGCAGAGTTGTCGAGCAGGTAAATAAGACCAGTGCCATAAACGCCGACAGTCATGAAACACCACAGTCGCAACTGCCCCCGCATATTGCCCGCAAACCTGTTACAACCAAAAAAGCATTGGTACGTAAAGAGCGCCGTTTAACATTACGCACCGTTGATGGCAAAAAAAGTACCGGCAACCGCTTAAGAAGAATGAATACTGACGAGCGATTTTCTACTCGTGGAGAAACCGCAAGTCAGCACATTGATATCGAAGTGTAATACCATCACTATTTGAAAGTGAACAATCATGTCTACATAGCGACGCCTTAATCAAAAACGACAGGACGCATTCTGAGTGGCCACGTATTTAATGCCGATGGGTATAATATCTATGACTGTGACTGTGACTGTGACTCGCTGTTAGGACTCACTTGTAATACCGCCTGTTTCCAGCCAGCGTAAATCTTAGCTCTATGTTCATGCGGCATATTTGCTGTAAATACGCGCTCTGTCGATAACATCGATTTTAACTCGTCTGTAGACCGCCACACCCCCACGGCTAAACCAGCTAAAAATGCCGCGCCCATGGCGGTGGTTTCTGTCACTGTTGGGCGAATGACTTTCGCCCCAGTAATATCGGCTTGAAACTGCATTAAAAAATCATTTGCGACTGCACCACCGTCGACTCGAATTTCGGTTAATGGCACATCCGAATCTTTACTCATAGCATCAAGCACATCACGAGATTGATACGCAATCGCTTCCAAAGCGGCACGAATAATATGATTCCGATTGGCACCACGAGTCAGCCCAATAATCGCTCCACGAGCGTCGGCATCCCAATATGGTGCTCCTAAACCAACAAACGCGGGCACTAAATACACACCATTGGTATCATCAACTTTTTCGGCAAAATATTGGGTGTCACACGCATCTGTAATTAAGCCTAATTCGTCACGCAACCATTGAATAACAGCCCCGCCCATAAAGACCGAACCTTCTATGGCATAATTGACTTTAGCATCTGCACCAATAGCGACTGTCGTGAGCAACCCATGAGTCGACTCAACCGCTGTTTCTCCGGTATTCATTAATAAGAAACACCCAGTACCATAAGTATTTTTGGCCATACCTGGCTCGATACATAACTGACCAAAGAGTGCCGATTGTTGGTCGCCAGCCATACCAGCGACAGGCACATGGTTGCCTGTCAGTTCGGTATAACCGTATATGGCGCACGACGGCTTAACCTCTGGCAGCATAGCGAGGGGAATATCAAATAACTCCAGTAATTCTAGATCCCACTTTTGAGTATGAATATTGAATAACATAGTGCGAGATGCATTAGTTGGTTCAGTGACATGCACTTCACCTTGAGTGAGCTTCCAAACTAACCAGGTGTCTACAGTACCAAATAACAAATCACCCGCTTGGGCAAGTTCACGTGCACCGTCAACATTGTCTAAAATCCATTTAATTTTAGATGCTGAAAAATACGGATCTAATACAAGACCGGTTTTTTGGCGTACCATGTCTTCAGCCCCTTGGGCTTTAAGTTGCTGGCAAATACTCTGACTTCGACGACATTGCCACACTATCGCATTATATATTGGTTTACCGGTACGCTTGCTCCAAACAATGGTCGTTTCACGTTGGTTAGTAATGCCAATGGCTGCGACATCTTGGCGACCAATACCTGCACGCGTTAACACCTCGACCAACACTGAGCTTTGCGATGACCAGATTTCCATAGGATCATGCTCTACCCAGCCCGCTTGAGGGTAATGTTGAGTAAACTCTCGTTGAGCAACGGCAACAATATTGACTTGGTGATCAAACACAATCGCCCGAGAACTCGTTGTACCTTGATCTAATGCGACAATGAATTTTTTATCAACCATCGGATTTCCTGTATCATTTTTTCATCATTATTTTATAAGATTTTCTGCTTAACTGGCTCAGTATGGCATGCTACATCGACATTTAATGCAGCGGCATGCAAGCGTTAGATCTTAACAAAAATAACGATGACTTTGCTTATTCAACGCCCAAAATAGCAAAAGCCCCGCAAATGCGAGGCTTATATAAAATCAACAGCTGTAAACAGCAGGCTAATTACATTTTATAACTAACTTGCAAACCTGTTAACCATACATGACCTGTCGCTTCACCATTAAATCCAACAGAAGCCAAACTTAATAGTTCCTGAGTTTCAGTGATTGGTGCATCACCGTGCATGCGGATATAAGTCACAGCAAGGTCAACATTCAGGTTTTTAGTGACTTGGTAGCCGGTACCCATGCTAAACCATAAACGGTCAGAGTCTGGAATGGTCGTTGTGCGATGCTCGTCGTCTACTGCAGTTTTATCAAGTGCAACACCGGCACGTAATGTCCACTGATCATTCACAGTGTATGTGCTACCAATCGAATAGCGCCAGTTGTCTTTAAAGTTCTCTTCTTTGACAACATCTGACTCAAGATCGCCAGTTGGTTTTACATCACCAGGAAAGTATGCCACAAGCTGATCAAACACGCTCCATTCTGTCCAGTTTACACTACCGTGCATCGCCCAGTTATCGGTCAATTGATGATAAGAAGCAAGTTCAGCAAAAGCAGGGAGTTCAATCGGCAAGTAACCATCAATTTCCACATCTTGACCACCGTCATAGACCACACCAGCGGCACTACCATCAAGCTCTAACTCAACACCGCTGTGGTAAGCTAAACCAATACGGTGATTTTTATTAATCTGCCAACTTGCACCCGCTTTCCAGCCGTAACTAATGTCATCACCTTCCATCGACTTTAGCTCTGTACCAGCTGCAGGTAACTGCTCTGCAATGCTTTCAGGTACATTCGGGTTGGCTTTAATCGCATCAATCCAAGATGGTGTTGTCGCGCTAATTTCACCTTCACCATAGACAATACGCAGGCCCGCTCCCACAGTAAATTCATCGTCGATACGATAAGCAATGTTTGGATTAAACTCCACTGTGGTGATAGAGGTGTGATTACCAAAAATAGCCGCGGCGCTGGTTGAATCTATCTCAGTCGCTAAACCATAGTTTGAGTTAACGGCAAGACCCCAGGTCCATTGATCGTTTAATTGATTAGAGTAATAAAAGTTCGGTACCAGAGCATCGTCTGCTACATCAATCGCGTTAGCGTCAATGACAATAGCATCTGAGCCCAGTAATGAAGATTCAATGCTAACGTCGCCCAGTACATCAATATCAGGCATAACATAAATCCCACCAGCAGAAAGCTGACGGCCTTCGAGGTAAGATAGCATTGCCGGGTTACGCGCTTGAGTTGAAGCGTTATCTGCTATGGCGGCTTCACCCGCAAATGCACGACCTAAACCGGTAGCTGAAGATTCGGCAAGTTGAAAACCTGCTGCGTTGACTTGAGTTGTTGCCCCAAAGACAATGGCACTAATGGCCAATGTTAACACTGTTTTTTTCATTATCATTCTCTGTGCTGTAGATTCATCCCGCTTAAATCGGCTTCAATAGAGCAAAAGCTCGACTTAAATGAGCGCATAAGTGTACTGATCCAAAACGGCTTTGCAACTAGGTGGGAACTCAATATGACCTTTGAAATGTGCAGTTTGAAACTGTGATCCAGTGCAACATTTGTAATTTACATGTTCAAATTTTGATGAAAAAAAACATGACTGTACGCTCAACCTTTGCACTAACGGGTCAATATGTCACTTTCAGTTTAAAAAACATTACCTTAGCCACCATCAAATGAAACACCAGTTAGCTTGTATATAACAAGTAACCTCGTTGTTCTCGATTTAAAATCAATCATTTAGCAATTTTGTTACATTAATTAATTTACAAATAAAAATAAAAAAAACCTCTTTTTGCTAGCAAAAAGAGGTTTTATACACAATCCATCTAACCGCTATTTACCCATTGAGAGCTAAATACGGGCTAATGGTTATGCGTACCATTGCGGTATTTGAGTTTCATAATCACTAATATCTTGTTCAAATGACAAGGTTAAGCCAATCGCATCAAGTCCGTTTAATAGCTTATGCCTTGCTGAATCAACTAGGCTAAAATTAAACACTTCACCAGAAGGTGAGGTTACCGTTAAAGCTTGTAAATCCACGGTAATTTGCGCGCCTTCAGTTGCAGCGACTTCATCCATTAATTGCTGTACTTGCTGTGCAGGTAACTTAACAGGTAACAGACCATTATTAATGGAGTTTCCATAAAAAATATCAGCAAATGTTGGGGCAATAATCACGCGTAAACCAAAGTCAGCCAACGCCCAAGGTGCATGTTCACGTGATGAACCACAGCCAAAATTTTCTTGGGCTAATAAAATCGACGCCCCTTTGTAGCGCGGTTTATTTAGCGCAAACTCAGGATTAGGCTTATCGCCAGCATCATCTAAATAACGCCAGTCATGGAATAAATGCACCCCAAAGCCATCACGGGTTACTTTAGATAAAAATTGCTTCGGAATAATTTGATCCGTGTCGACATTGGCACTGTCGATGGCTACCGCTAAACCGGTATGGGCAGTAAATGCTTGCATGTGTTTCTCCTATCTCGGTTTAGTAAGGTTTGCGAATATCAACAAAGTGACCGGCAATGGCAGCAGCGGCAGCCATGGCAGGGCTCACTAAATGCGTGCGACTACCGCGACCTTGACGCCCTTCGAAGTTACGATTACTGGTTGATGCGCAGCGATCGCCCGCTTCTAAACGGTCATCATTCATCGCCAAACACATTGAACAACCCGGTAAACGCCATTCAAAACCTGCATCGATAAAGATTTTATCTAAGCCTTCCGCTTCTGCTTGAAGTTTTACCTGGCCAGACCCCGGTACAACGATAGCCACAACACCATCAGCCACCTTGCGGTTTTTGGCATGCACTGCCGCAGAGCGTAAATCTTCAATACGGGAGTTAGTGCAAGAACCTATAAACACTTTATTAATGCTGATGTCTGTCATTTTGGTACCTGGCGTTAAACCAATGTAATCTAATGCTTTAATCATGCTAGATTGATTTATCAAATTAGATTCTTGTTCAGGATTAGGTACCACACCGTCAATCGCCACAACTTGACCAGGGTTTGTCCCCCAGGTTAATTGCGGAGCAATGTCTTTAGCATCTAATACCACTTCGGCATCAAACACAGCATCTGCATCGGTTTTAAGCTGTGACCACGCAGCAACCGCTTGTTCCCAAACGTCATCTTTTGGCGCAAACTCACGGCCTTTTAGGTAATCAAAGGTCGTTTGGTCAGGTGCCACCATACCGGCTTTGGCACCCATTTCAATGGCCATATTGCATAAGGTCATACGGCCTTCCATGCTTAACGCTTCAATGGCTTGGCCACAAAACTCAACCACGTAACCGGTACCACCATCCATACCAAGCTTGCCGATAATCGCCAGTACAATATCTTTTGCAGTCACGCCGTCAGTGACCTGACCACGCACTTCAACCTTCATGGTTTTAGCTTTAAGCTGACGCAGAGTTTGAGTGGCAAGCACGTGCTCTACTTCTGATGTGCCAATACCAAATGCCAATGCACCAAATGCGCCATGAGTCGCGGTATGCGAGTCACCACATACAATCACAGTACCGGGTAAGGTAATACCTAACTCGGGCCCCATTACATGGACAATACCCTGGTTTGGGTGGTGAATATCGTATAAGCGTACGCCAAACTCTTTACAGTTTTGCGCTAAGGTTTCAACTTGCGTACGCGCCATTGGGCTTAGTGCATCTAAACTTGCGCTACGAGTCGAGGTGTTATGATCCATGGTGGCAAAGGTTTTTTGCGGCGCACGTAATTGACGACCAGCCACTTTTAGCCCACTAAAGGCTTGTGGTGATGTCACTTCATGCACTAAATGACGGTCAACATATACTATCGGCGCCTCGCCTTCTGGGCTTGCAACAATATGCGCATCCCACACTTTTTCGTATAAAGTTTTACCTGTTACCTGGGCCATTACACACCTTCCTGAATTGCTTGAGCGATAAAATCGCCCATTTGTGCTGTCGTTTTTGCTTCGCTACGCTTATCTGCTGCTAATAATTCACCGGTTAAATAGCCACTAGATAATGCTTTAGTGACTGCACGCTCAATGGCACTTGCTGCCTCTTCTTGCTTTAAGCTGTGGCGTAACATTAATGCTGCAGATAAAATTTGTGCGACCGGGTTAGCAATACCTTGCCCAGCAATATCAGGCGCACTGCCACCAGCAGGTTCAAATAATCCCAACCCGGTGCTGTTCATACTTGCCGATGATAATAGCCCCATTGAGCCCGTTAACATGGCAATTTCATCTGACAAAATATCACCAAATAAATTTGAACATAACATCACGTCAAACTCGTCTGGACGACGTAATAGCTGCATGGTCGCGTTATCAATATAAATGTGCTCTAAGGTAACATCAGGAAAGTCTTTAGCGACCTCTTCCACCACTTGGCGCCATAGTACTGAACACGCCAACACGTTGGCTTTGTCTACCGAGGTGACTTTGTTTTTACGGCCACGTGCAGCTTCAAAAGCAATACGCGCAATACGGCTGATCTCACGGCGACTATAGCGCATGGTATCAAACGCTTCTTCGCTATCACCTTCACCTTGACGCCCTTTGGGCTTGCCAAAGTAAATACCGCCGGTTAACTCACGCACACACAACACATCAAACCCGCGTGCTGATATGTCGCTACGTAGTGGTGACATATGTTCTAAGCCGTCATGTAATTTTGCTGGGCGTAAATTACAAAATAGCTCAAAGTGACCACGTAATGGCAACAAAGCTCCGCGCTCAGGTTGATCATTTGGAGGTAAATGCTCCCATTTAGGGCCGCCAACACTACCAAATAAAATGGCATCGGCTGCTTCACAGCCTTTTAATGTAGACTCAGGTAATGGACAACCATGGTTATCAATGGCAATACCGCCAACATCATATTCGCTGTAGTTAATGTCTAGCCCAAAGCGTGTTTCAACAGCATTAAGCACTTTACGCGCCTCTGCCATCACCTCAGGACCAATACCATCACCCGACAAAACTGCTATTTGATAACTCATACGCCACCTAACTCCCTTTCTTTATGGATCTGTTGTTTAAAATCAGCCACTTTATCTGCGCGATACACTAAATTCATCACATGCACTAACGCTTGAGCAGAGGCCTCTACGACGTCGGTTGCTAAACCGACACCATGGAACATTTGTTCATTGTATTTTGCAGTAATATCAACCTGACCTAGCGCATTTTGACCTTCGCCTTTAGCACCAAGCTTGTAATTGGTAATATTAATTTGGCGCTGAGTGGCGCGCGCAATAGCATTATAAGCGGCATCAACAGGACCATTGCCCGTTGCTGCTTCAGTAAAGTCTTTGCCATCAACCGCAATGCGCACAGTAGCTGTTGCCACACCTTCTGTAGAATCTGAATGCACCATTAAATGTTGTAATTTGTATTGATCGTCATCTTGCGCTTGTGACTCCATATACACTAACGCTTCAAGGTCATAATCAAACACTTGCCCTTTTTTGTCAGCAAGTGTTAAAAATTGCTCATATAAACTGTCCATATCGTAATCGCCAGGCTGATAGCCCATTTCTTCCATACGATGTTTGATAACATGACGACCAGAGCGTGAAGTCATGTTTAGGTTATTACGGTTAAGACCAATGCTTTCTGGGGTCATGATCTCGTAAGTGTTTTTGGCTTTTAACATACCGTCTTGGTGAATACCTGACGAATGCGAAAATGCATTTGTGCCGACAATCGCTTTATTTGCTTGAATAGGCATATTGCAAAGCTGACTCACTAACGATGATGTACGGTGAATTTCTTTGGCATTAATGCCGGTGTCCAAATCTAACAACCCTTTACGCGTTGCTAAAATCATTGCGATTTCTTCTAATGAGCAGTTACCTGCACGTTCGCCTATACCATTAATGGTGCATTCAATTTGGCGAGCTCCCATTTCAACAGCAGCAATAGAGTTAGCCACAGACAACCCTAAATCGTCATGGCAATGCACTGAAATCACAGCCTGGTCAATATTGGGAACGCGATTGAATAACGTTTGAATAATACCGCCAAACTCACTAGGCACCGTGTAACCAACAGTGTCAGGGATGTTAATGGTGCGAGCACCGGCTTTAATTGCCGCCTCAACCATACGGCACAAATTATCAATTGGGGTACGTCCAGCATCTTCGCACGAAAACTCAACGTCATCGGTAAAACGTCTTGCGTATTTAACTGCACCCACTGCCATATCTAACACATCATCAAATGTGCGCTTTAATTTGCTTTCAACATGAATAGTTGATGTTGAAATAAAGGTATGAATACGGAATTGCTCAGCCACAGACAAAGCTTGCGCAGCGGCATCAATGTCTTTTTCTAACGCACGAGATAAAGCACACACGCGACTGTTTTTAATGGTTTTAGCAATGGTCTGAACGGAGTGGAAATCGCCAGGAGACGACACCGGAAAGCCCACTTCCATCACATCAACGCCCAAACGCTCAAGAGCCAGCGCGATTTGTAGCTTTTCTTTAACGGTTAAGCTGGCAGCAAGTGCTTGCTCACCATCACGCAATGTTGTATCAAAAATTAAGACTCTATTGGACATCGAATTTCTCCATCGACCATCTTGTATGTATTTCACCTAACTGCAAATATCACAACCGGCTCGTTTCAAAAGGGCTATAAACAAAAAACCCCGCGACTATTAGCGCGGGGTTTGTGTATGCTTAATGATTTATTTTGCATGTAACACAAAGGACTCCGCGCAGATTATGCCAGAGAGGAGAAGGAGTCCGAGTAAAGATAATTGTGTATTCATGGCTTTAATATTCACTTTTAGTAAATAGATATTCTGTATAAATTTTCTCTATGAGTAATATTTAACGCGACCAGCCTCCACTGTCAACCTTAAATTGATTAACTTGAGAAAGATTACGATGTACTAGTACCTCATGACAGCTGTTGTCACTGAACACACTCGCTAAATAGACAACAAAAAATCTGGCATCGAGAAGATTAAACCGATGAGCTAGATCAAAATTCGCGCACATAAGTCGCTGCATCAATTATATATTTATGTATCATATTTTAAAAAATCGTATACTGCCAACAACCCAATATGAGTAGATATTAACGATGACACGATCGAGAAACACGAGTGAGAATAAATTAAGCCTGATTTTTGGCTTTGTTTTAGGATTATTGATTGTTTCTCTGGCATCGCCTGCTACAGCTCAAGTAACACAATCATTTTTAACAGCAGAAGACGTTGTAATCAACACTCAACAACTTAGCGTAAATGAACAATTAGATGTGATTCACGACATCAATACTCAACGTTCGGAGCAAGCAAAAATACTGATTGAAGGGCTTGAGCAACAAAGTGTAGAGCAGCCATTATCTGATGTACAAACCCTTCGTTTACGTTTATTACGCTGTTTCAATTTATTAGAGTTTGGCCATTTTGAACAAGCAATCACCTTATCGACTCAAGGCGAACAGACTGCCAGAGAGTTAAAGTACGATGTAGCTCGCCCTTATTTTATGCAATGTGGCGCTACAGCCTATCAGAGTCTTGGCAATACTTTACAAGAACAGCTGCTCACAGAAGAATCTTTACGCTTGGCTAAACGTTATTCAGAAAAACAAGCGATTATTGGTAGTTTATATGTACGCAGTCGGCAAAACACTAACCTCGAAAACTACAATCAATCAATTGAAGACTTGCGCATAGCGCTTGATATTTATGATCAAGCGAAACAGCAATTTCAGCCATGGTATTTATTACCAAAATCGTATCTACAGGCCGAAATATCTAATGTCTTTTTTTCAATGGGTGATTTTGAAGAAGCACTTCATTTTGCAGAGATCGCAGCAACAGACCCTTCAACTTTCGGAAAGCTTAATTTCGCATTTTCTATCAATTTAGCACGCATAAATATTGTATTAAAAAACTCAAAGGATGTACTTTTCTATCTTGAAAAAGCTGAAGCGGAGCATAACAAAAATACAGCAGAAAGAGATTTTGCAGTTGGTAATGCGCTACTTGCAATCATTAACCTATACGTTGGTAATCACGACATTGCACAGCAACAAGCATTACAAAGCATAGAGTTATTCAATAAATATCAAGAACCTATTTACGTGATGCGTATAAAGCGCACATTAGCTCAAGTCTATATAGCCCAGCAAAAAGACAATCAAGCATTAACACTACTCAATGAGATTATTGCGCAGGCAGCGGAGCTTAAGCAGTATTCAGATCTTGAAGAGTTTAATCAAATCGTCAGCGAATACTATGCCGATAAACAACAATTTGAGTCAGCATACCATTATCAAATACAACGCTATAATGCTGCTAAACAAGCCAATAATAAATTAAATAATGCCCATTTTATGCAATATAAAGCAAGGTTATCGACTCAAAATGAACCAAGCGTAAATGAAAAACCAACGACCAATAATATAAATCAAAGCCTGTCTATTGCCGCACTGATTATCCTCTTACTGTCTGTCGGTTTGGTGCTTTTTTTAAGAAGAAAGCCTCTGTACGCTAATGACGAATCAAAAGAACAAAGCCAATCACAGATCATTAATGCCATGCTTAATAATGCTAAACAAGGCCATTACCAATTAAGCCTGTTATTAATTAATATCAACCATATTCGCCAAGTCGATGTACCCAATTTATTGCAGCAACTTCAGCTAACGTTAAGAGAGCAAGACCAACTCTTTCGCCATAATCTTGATGAACTCATCATTATCTTACCGCACACCTCAGCCATTGGTGCGACTCGTGTAGTACATCAAATTGAAACGGTATTAAACCAATGGCCATCAGACATGAAATCCAGTATTGGAGTCGCGAGCTTACAGCAGCTAGATACATTTGAAGGGCTAATGAAAAAGGCAGTATTAAATCAATTAAGTAAAATGAAGCCACAAGAAAACCAGTAAACCCTGTTCAACAACATTTTCGACAAGAAACCGGCTAGACATAACCCTAGCCTTTTGTCAGGTAATCGCTGATCTCATCTAAAAACTCACCGCCAAAACGGTCAAGTTTTATTTGGCCGACACCGTTAACCGCAAGCATTTCACCTGGGCTGGTTGGGAGCATGGCAGACATTTCTGCCAAAGTCGCATCGTTAAAGACCAAGTAAGGTGGGATATCATGCTGCTCTGCTAATTCGCGGCGTAACAACTTTAAGCGAGCAAACAGTTTTCTATCATATTGTTGTGGTGCCCGAGGATTAGTTTTACGTTTTACATCAATTAACTGAATGCGCGGCTCTGCCAACATTAACGATAATTCGGCTTTTAATACTGGCCTTGCCGCCGGATTTAACTTAATCGATGAACCGCGGGTAATATCTTGGCTAACTAAACCCAAATGGATTAACTGACGAATGACACTCAACCAATACTCTGTCGATTTATCAGCACCAATCCCCCAAGTCGTTAGTTTGTCATGGCCTCTATCAACCACATTTGCAGCTTTAGAGCCTCTGAGTACATCAATCACTTGATGAATACCAAACCGCTGTTGTAAGCGATAAATGCACGACAACACTTTTTGTGCATCTTCAGTACCGTCATAGCGTTTTGGTGGGTCCAAACAAATATCGCAGTTTCCACAAGGCTCTGATGCCACCTCATCAAAATAATGCAGTAATACTTGGCGACGACAAGTTTGCGCCTCAGCAAAAGCGGCCATGGTATGTAATTTGTGAAACTCAACTTGTTGTTGCGGCCCAGGCTCTGACTGCTCAATCAAGTGTCTTACTCGGCCAATGTCAGCAGGGTCAAATAACATATAAGCTTCAGCATCTAAGCCATCTCGGCCCGCACGACCTGTTTCTTGATAATAGGCTTCAATACTTTTAGGGATATCATAATGCACCACAAAACGGACGTTAGATTTATTAATCCCCATACCAAAAGCTACTGTGGCTACGACAATATCAACCTGATCTTTTAAAAATCTGTCTTGCACATCAGCGCGTTCTTCTTGGCTCATTCCGGCATGGTAGGCTTGCGCATTAAAACCCTGCAAGCGTAGCCGCTCTGCCACTTCATCAACCCGGCGACGACTACTGCAATATACAATACCACTGGCACCATTTTGCACAGTAACAAACTGACGCAATTGATTGGCCGCATTTAACTTCTCGGCCACCGTATAACGAATATTAGGCCGATCAAAGCTCGATAATAAAGTATATGGTGTAATATTCAGCCGCTCACAAATACTCACGCGAGTTGCATGATCTGCGGTCGCGGTTAACGCCATTAATGGAATATACGGAAAATACTCTTTCAACTGGCCTAATGCAGCATATTCTGGTCTAAAATCATGTCCCCACTGACTAATGCAATGAGCTTCATCTACGGCAAACATGGCAATATCGATTGACTGCAAGCGCTCAATAAAATCAGGCCTTAACAATCGCTCAGGCGAGACATACAACAGCTTAATATCACCGGCATGCAATTTACGCAATACATCAGCGCTTTGTTCACGCGGCAGTGATGAATTGAGATAAGCCGCCGCCACGCCACTTTGTAACAAACTGTCGACTTGATCTTTCATCAACGATATCAATGGTGAAACAACAACCGTAACCCCAGGCAAGACGAGAGCAGGCAATTGGTAGCACATACTCTTACCACCACCAGTAGGCATAATCACTAAGGTGTCTTGGCCTTGTAAACTGTGTTCAATGACCTCTCGCTGTCCTTGACGAAAGGCGCGATATCCAAAGACCTGCTGCAAGCTGGTCGCTAATACGTCCTGCTCTGCTGTTAGGCTGTCTGCGGTAGATGTTGGCGTTGAAGTCAGAATATCCATTCACACTATGATGTCATTTAACGGACGGTCATTTTAAAGCACTCGGGCACAGATGTCTTGAAACAAAGTGCAAATGTCCAACCTTGCTAGCCGATGATGATTGAGTATTGCGCACTTTAGCGTTAGATTAAATACTCTATGCACGCTGAAAATAAATACAAAAATAATAAACAAGACAAGGATAGCGCATGACTTCATCTATTCAAGATCAAGCCTTAAAACAAGTGGCTGATATTTTTGATCAACATGTTCCATTCCATAACTTACTCGGGTTAGACATTAAACATTACGACATCAATGGGGTTGAAGTCGTGATTAAAATGAAACCTGAACTGATTGGTAACATCCATCAAAACATCCTTCATGGTGGCGTTACTGCAACGTTACTCGATGTCGTTGGCGGTCTGACAGCCTTTGCAGGCTTGGTCGCCAGCCGTGATGATTGGTCAATGGAAGAGTTGCAACAGCGCTTAACGACCTTAGGCACCATTGACATGCGGGTTGATTTTTTACGTCCAGGCCGTGGTGAAACATTTACCGGTACTGGTACGGTTATCAGAGCAGGCAATCGAGTCTCGGTTTGCAAGATGGAATTGCACAATGAGTTAGGCACTCATATTGCTTTTGGTACAGGTACTTACATGGTGGGCTAACTCGGCAGTGGTAGTCCTTTTGCCACGTTAAAGTGACAGTTCACCAATAAAACAAATTGCTTAATAACTTGTATCATCAATGGGGGCGACCTACAATCGCCCCTCTTTCGTTGTTGCCATTGTTGATTCATTATGCCGGATTTAGAATATCGTAAAGGGGTTTTCCTCGCGATTTGCGCTTACACCATTTGGGGTGTCGCCCCTTTATATTTCAAATTATTACATCATGTCCCCGCCACTGACATTTTAATGCACCGTGTTATATGGTCATTCCTTTTTATGATAATTTTGATGCAATTTATAGGTGGATTCAGCCGCTTACGCCTCATTCTCAAACAACCCAAACAACTGCTCATTTTGCTAACGACATCGATATTAATCGCAGCAAACTGGCTTATTTTTATCTGGGCAGTCAATAACGACCACATGCTTGATGCCAGTTTAGGTTATTTTATTAACCCATTGTTTAACGTACTGTTAGGAATGGTATTTTTAGGCGAACGCTTACGCAAATTACAATGGCTTGCAGTCACGTTAGCGAGCGTGGGGGTACTGGTACAGTTGATCTCGTTTGGTTCAATTCCGCTGGTGTCTTTGGCTCTTGCGGCAAGCTTTGGTTTTTATGGCTTATTGCGTAAAAAAGTGAATATTGATGCTAAATCTGGCTTATTGGTCGAAACCGCCATTTTATTACCCGTTGCACTCGGCTACTTATTGATAACGATAGACAGTTCACCTGTTAGCATGCTAACCAATGACCTCAATCTCAATTTACTCTTAGTGGCCGCGGGCATTGTTACCACCATTCCCCTTTTATGTTTTGCGGGGTCCGCAGTCAGAATTCCATTTTCGATTTTGGGGTTCTTTCAATACATTGGCCCGAGTATCATGTTTATCTTAGCGGTCAAATTGTTTGATGAGCCTTTCGACATAGAGAAAGGCATTACCTTTTGCTTTATCTGGGGAGCACTGGTGATATTTATTAGCGACATGGTACTGCAACGCCAGCGTCAACATGTTGCCACGAAAAAAGCCGCCGCAAAGGCTTAATCAATAGGCTTTGATGCTAAAGCGCTGGCATGCAACGTTACTAGCGCTTTATCTGCATCGATGACACTAACCATAATCATTTTATCTTGGCTAATGGGTAACATAATCACCTGAGCAGGCTTCGTTACCGACAATAAGGCTTTATCGCCATTATTTAATGAAAACCATCCCAAAGAATATCCTGGCATACCCAAACCATTTGTGCGCCACTTGGCCGCGTATTCAGGCTCTTTAAGCAGGTTGACGACGCGAGCTTGTGCAAAGTGCACTTGATTAATCTCAATGGTATTTGAATACAGTGGAATATTAACCTGCAACTGTTTGTCATCCCACGAAATTGTACTACTAAACGACTGATAAAACGTAAATACAAATAAGCCCATTAAAGGTAACATTATCCCCAACGTTAAATACTTAGCGTTACTGGGAATGGGTTTGAAAAAAATAAATACCGTTAAACCAAGTAACCCTAACAACAGTGCAATAAAACTGTATATGGCTCCTGAATCAAGAGGAGCCAGCTCGATAGCATTCATATAACCTCTTTCTAAGAGTGTGTTTTTTGACATAAAAAATGCCGGAATAACCGGCATTTTGAACACAATGAATTTATAAGTCTAGGGCAAGAATTTTTGAGCGGCGCTGATAGTTATATAGCTGTTTTTTCTTGTTAGGTAACTCTTCAACGTCAACAATATTAAAGCCATGCTCTAAAAACCAATGAATGCTGCGTGTCGTTAATGCAAACAAACGTGAATAACCGCGCACTCGGGCTTGGCCAATAATATTATTCAATAAAATACTGCCACGGTCAGCATCACGATAATCAGGATGCACCACTAAACACGCAAACTCACCGGCATTGTCTTCTTCAAACGGATACAGCGCCGCGCAACCAATCACTAAGTTATCGCGCTCGACCAACATAAACTGTTCTATTTCCATTTCGAGCTGCTCACGAGAGCGACGCACTAAAATACCCTGTTCTTCCAATGGGCGAATTAAGTTTAATATACCGCCAATATCACCAATCGTGGCACGTCGCAAACGCTCGGCGCTTTGAGTCACAATTTGAGTACCAATCCCTTCACGAGAGAACAACTCTTGAAGTAATGCGCCATCATCTAAATAACTCACTAAATGACAACGAGGTACACCACGGCGACAAGCCTCAACACTGGCCTTTAAGAACGCCATTTTGCCCACTGAAGTATGATCATCCTCAGACATGGTTTTAAGCATTTCTTCGATATCATCAGGCATTAGCTCAGCAATCACCTCACCATTACTGTCGATAAGGCCGTTAGTGTCACTAAAACCAATAATTTTGTCTGCCTTGAGCTTAATCGCCACTTGTGTCGCCACTTCTTCAGCGGTTAAGTTAAAACTCTCACCCGTAACAGACGCTGCAATAGGGCCCATTAACACAATACCATTATTGTCTAGCTGGCGACGTAAGCCTTGCGCATCGATACGACGCACCTTGCCGCTCAAACAAAAATCAACACCGTCGTCGACACCTAATGGCTGAGCAATAACAAAGTTGCCACTCACCACGTTGATTTGCGCATTTTGCATTGGGGTATTCCCCAAACTCATCGACAATCTCGCAGTAATATCAAACTGTGTTGCACCAGCAACCTGTTTAATAATTTTCAGGCTTTCTTCATCAGTAATACGGATGCCATTGTGGTAAACAGGTTCAATACCAGCAGCTTTTAATCCTGCGTCAATTTGCGGCCTTGCGCCGTAAACTAAAACCACTTCAATCCCAAGTGAATGCAGCAAGGCAACATCATTTAAAATGCCGCGAAATTGCGAATGCGCTAATGCTTCGCCACCTAACATGACAACAAACGTTTTACCTCTATGCGCATTAACATAAGGAGCAGAATGACGAAATCCATCAACCAGTTCAGTGGTTCTCACGGGCAAATTCACCTCGGTGTTGGTAAGTATTAAAAAGCTTGCGAGTGTACTCACCTTGCAAGCGAACATATTGTACGAATACACGATGGTATTGCATTTTAATTCACTTTTAAAGCATTTTATTTCACTTTTAACAAAAAGTATTTTGTCATTTTTGTGTGAAAAATTCATTACAGCCAAAAAGTTAGTTAAATGTTAACGTCAATGCAACTTTACGTAAAACGACGTAAATTGTCTCATACTCAAATGCAGTGTTATGGCTACATCATAAGCACTCGAGAATGAGTACCAGTATAGGTTAATTTTTCGCAGGCATAAAAAAAGCCCCAATTAAGGGGCTTTTTTAAGATTCAAAAATCAATTACTTGATTTTAGCTTCTTTGTAGATAACGTGCTGACGAATAACTGGATCAAATTTCTTGATTTCCATTTTCTCAGGCATGTTACGCTTGTTCTTTTCAGTAGTGTAGAAGTGACCAGTTTTAGCACTAGATACTAATTTGATCTTCTCACGATTACCTTTAGATTTAGCCATTTTCTATTATACCTTCTCGCCACGGGCACGAAGTTCAGCAACAACTACTTCGATACCTTTCTTGTCGATAATACGGATACCTTTAGTAGATACACGTAATTGTACGAAACGCTTTTCTTCTTCTAACCAAAAACGGTGGTTTTGTAGGTTAGGTAAAAAACGACGACGAGTCGCGTTTTTTGCGTGCGAACGGTTGTTACCAACCATTGGCTTCTTGCCAGTTACTTGGCATACTCTTGACATGTCAATCTTCTCCAAAACAAATTTTTAACGCTCGAGCATTAATGTGCCTCGTATGGCCGTCGCCCGAGGCACAAAGAGGGCGCATTTTATACACGATTGACCATATAAGATCAAGCAGTGTTTACACAATCCATCCTCGCTCAGCAAAGGAGACTATCTCCTGATCACCTACAACCATATGATCTAACAAAGAAACATCTATGGTTGCCAATGCATTTTTTATTCGCTCAGTTATTCGCCGATCAGCCTGACTTGGCTCAGCAATGCCAGACGGGTGATTGTGACACACTATCACCGCCGCTGCTTTTTTCTCCAAAACAAGGCTAATAACCTCGCGAGGATAAACAGAAGCTGAATCGATGGTGCCACGAAATAATTCTACAAATTGAATGACTCTATGTTGGGTATCCAACAATAGTAAGGCGAACACTTCATAGGATCGGTCTGCTAATTGTCTCATTAAATAGTCCCGAGTTAAATCAGGATTTGTCAAAATTTGCCCTCTTTGTAGATTTTCATGCGCAATTCGCTTAGAAATTTCGGCCGCAGCCTGTAATTGAGCATATTTTACCGGCCCAACCCCAGCTAATTGGCACACCTGGCTCTTAGAAGCACTTAACAAACTGCGTAAACCGCCAAACTGATTTATCATGTTGCGGGCTAAATCCACCGCATTTTGACCCGCTAGGCCATTTCGCAAAATAACCGCTAATAGTTCCGCATCAGATAATTGCCCTGCACCATTAAGCAATAGTTTTTCACGTGGCCCTTCTCCTTGAGGCCAATCTTTAATCCCCATGCAAACTCCTTGTTAACCGCGAGACGTTATAACACCGACGAATCCCGTTCCATCAATTCGCTACCACCACGTCAATATTGAGTTATTGTGTTTTAAAAAACACGCTCTTAAATGAGTTACACAGTATGGTTGATATTTTTGAGATTGGATCCACGCAACTTGTCATAGGTTTGTGATATTGTTAGCCGCAATGAGATTTGAGGCGGATAATGCACAACATGCTGACAAATAAAAAAGTACTACTCGGAATTGGCGGCGGTATTGCCGCATACAAAAGCGCCGATTTAATTCGCCGCTTAAAAGAACGTGGCGCAGATGTGCGTGTCATCATGACCCAAAGCGCCATGGAGTTTATTACGCCATTAACCATTCAGGCGCTTTCAGGCCATCCCGTGGCTTCTGATTTACTCGACCCAGCAGCAGAAGCCGCAATGGGACATATTGAGCTTGCACGCTGGGCAGATGTAGTGTTACTTGCTCCTGCTACCGCAAACTTAATGGCACGCATCAATGCCGGCATGGCAGACGAGCTACTCACTACCACATGTTTAGCCACTAGCGCGCCAATCATTGTATGCCCAGCCATGAATCAACAGATGTATCAAAACGTCGCTACCCAAGAAAACATGGCAAATCTAGCCCGTAAAGGCTTATTAATCTGGCAACCTGCATCTGGTCATCAAGCCTGTGGTGAAGTCGGCCCAGGCCGTATGCAAGAGCCCGTCACCATAGCTGAGCAATTAGTGCAATTTTTTGGGCCAAAGTCTTTACAAGGGCATAAATTGTTACTCACAGCAGGGCCAACCCGCGAAGCAATTGACCCAGTTCGTTATATATCCAACCATAGCTCAGGCAAAATGGGCTTTGCCCTTGCACAAGCCGCAGCAGAAATGGGCGCAGAAGTGACACTGGTTTCGGGACCAGTCAACCTTGCCACACCAGCTGGTGTTAAGCGTATTGATGTTGAATCTGCACAGCAAATGCTCGACGCCGTAATGCAACAGGTTGAGCAGCATAATATTTTCATTGGTTGTGCTGCAGTAGCGGATTATCGAATTGCCGATGTCGCCGATCAAAAAATCAAAAAATCAGCAGAAAAAATGCAGCTTGCGCTGGTGCGTAATCCTGATATCTTAGCCACGGTAGCTCAGCACACAACACGGCCTTTTACCGTCGGTTTTGCTGCTGAAACGAACGATGTAGAGCAATACGCTCGTGGTAAACTACAGCGTAAAAAGCTGGATATGATTGCCGCTAACGATGTCTCTATTCAAGGCTTAGGCTTTAATGCCGATAGCAATGCACTACAAGTATTTTGGCAAGACGGTAGCCAACAACTGCCCGCAACAGACAAACTGACACTGGCACGCCAATTACTTACATTGATAGAACAACAACTAAAAAATCATGAAAACACCCATTGAACTAAAAATTCTCGACTCGCGTATTGGCAGTGAATTTCCGCTGCCAGCTTATGCTACTCCCGGTAGCGCAGGTATGGATTTACGCGCAATGACCGACACGGCAATGGTTATCGAACCGGGTCAAACAGTGTTAATTCCAACGGGCATCGCCATTCACGTGGCCGACCCAAGCCTGGCAGCGGTCATTTTACCGCGCTCAGGTATGGGCCATAAAAATGGCATTGTCCTGGGTAATTTGGTCGGTTTAATCGACTCTGATTACCAAGGACAACTCATGGTGTCATGTTGGAACAGAAGTGATAAACCATTCACACTCGACATTGGCGATCGTTTAGCCCAATTAATGTTTGTCCCTGTTGTGCAAGCAGAATTTACCCTAGTGGATGAGTTTAATAGCTCAGATCGTGGAGAAGGCGGATTTGGTCACTCAGGTACCAAGTAACCTTTTCAAGTAGTCACTGAGCCAAGGAACACATAATGGCCGAAAGCCCAAAAATAAACCGTCGTGAGCATATTTTACAATGCTTAGCGCAAATGCTTGAGACCAGCCCAGGCCAACGGATCACAACCGCCAAGCTCGCCGCTGAAGTGGGTGTGTCAGAAGCCGCGCTATATCGTCATTTCCCGAGCAAAGCCCGGATGTTTGAAGGCTTAATCGAATTTATTGAAGATGCGATTCTGTCACGCTTAAACATCATCATGGACGAAGAAAAAGACACCATGACCCGTTGCCAATTAGTATTACAGCTATTGTTGGTATTTTCTGAACGCAACCCAGGTATTTCACGGGTATTAAACGGCGATGCCCTATTAGGTGAAAACGAACGTTTACGCAGCAGAATAGACGTATTGTTTGCCAAAATAGAAACTCAAATCAAACAAATTCTGCGCGAAAAAACCTTACGTGAAGGCGTCGGTTTTAACCTCGATGAAGCCATACTCGCTAACTTGTTATTAGCGTTTGCCGAAGGCAGAATTTCACAGTTTGTCCGCAGTGAGTTTAAACAAAAGCCCACTCAACATTTTGATGAGCAATGGACCTTTATTCAACAGCAATTGTTGAGAAGCTAACCAACATTAGGGCTATATGCAATGTGTATGTAGCTCTAGTTTGCCTGCCAAAATCTGTTTAATCTAATTGCATAATTACCCCATATACCTTGCTCCAAAAACTCAGATAAAATACAATGCCGTTACATTTTTAACATTTATTACACGGACTGTATTCATGCTGCGCATTTTATACCTCACTTGCTGTTTGTTTATTTTATTCACTACCCACACCTTTGCCTCTCCATCAATTAAAGATTTTAGTGCTGATTCTGAGTTTTCTGGCGTAAAAATTTCACCCGATGGTAAACACCTCGGTGTGATCCTTATTGAAGATGAAAAGCGCACATTATTGATTTTAAATCTTGAATCAATGAAGCCGACTTATGCGGTAAAATTCAGTGGCGATGAAGAAGTCGGTGGCTACTATTGGGTTAATGACGAGCGGGTTGTATTACAAAAACTCTATAAACACGCTCAACGCGAAGCATCAGACTATTATGGTGAGTTATTGGCTGTCAATTATGATGGCAGTAAATCAAAATACTTGTTTGGTTATAACAGTGATACATCAGCAAGTACTAAAATAAAAAGTAATGGCGGTATTCAAGCGAGTGCATTCGTACTCGATACTTTAAAGGATAATGAAGACGATATCCTAGTTATGGCTTATCCTTGGAATAAGCAAAATTATGCATATACAGAAGTTTATCGCGTCGACGTCTACTCAGGTAAGCGCAAACGCCTAACTACATCACCTGTTGCTAATGCGGGCTTTCTTGTTGATAACAACAAAAATGTACGCTTTAGTTTCGCCAATGATAAGAAAAACAATGAACAACTCTTCTACTATGAAGATGGTGAATGGGTTGATGCAGATAAAATTAGAGGCGGACTCACCAATTTCTACCCGCTTTCGTTCACTGAAGACAATAAATCAATTTACGCTTTAGCAAATGGTGAAGGTGCAACTCGCGCAATTTATGAAGTTGAACTCGCCACAGCTAAACATAAAAAAATTATCCAGCATGACGTTGTCGATCCATTGATGACATGGGTCAGTGACCAAACCAATGCCCTTTACGCGGTTGAATTTGAAAACGGTTACCCTGAGTATCGCTTTGTCGACACTCAAAGCGATAAAGCCAAAGCCCTGCGACAGTTAATGGATGCAATTCCAGATCATCGCATTCGTATTGTGAGTGAAACCGTCGATGGTAACACGCTTATTGTGATGGCGATGAATGATAGAAACTCAGGTGACTATTACTTATTTGACCGTAAAAAGCTTAAACTCAAATTCTTATTTGCTGAAAACGCAAAGCTAGACCCTAGCGACATGTCAGAAGTACGCCCAATTAGCTTTACTAACCGTGACGGCGTGACCATTCATGGTTATTTAACACTACCCGTCGGCATGAAAGAGCATAAAAATATGCCGCTTGTGGTTAATCCTCACGGTGGCCCACATGGCCCGCGCGACTTATGGGTGTTTAACTCAGAAAACCAACTGTTAGCACAAAATGGTATTGCAGTACTGCAAGTTAACTTCCGTGGTTCTGGTGGATACGGTAAAGCATTTGAAGAGTCTGGCTATTTATCTTGGGGCAGCAAAATTCAATATGACATAATTGATGCTACTCAATATGTTATTGACCAAGGTTATGCCGACAAAGACAGAGTGTGTATTTCAGGTGGCAGCTTTGGCGGCTACTCAGCGCTCATGAGCCCAATGCTAGCACCAGATATGTTTAAATGTGCTGTGGGTGTTGCCGGTGTTTATGATTTAGAGCAAATGTATAAAACAGGTGATGTACCTGAATCATATAGTGGCGGAGCATACTTAGAAGAAGTGTTAGGCACTGATATTCAACAACTACGTGCAATGTCACCGACTCACAACGTCAATAAGTTAAAAGCCAAAGTGCTATTAATTCATGGTGAAGAAGATGAGCGCGCACCTATCGAGCAATATGAAGCAATGGCAAAAGCGCTAGAGCAAGCTAACTACCCTTTCCAAAAAGAAATTTGGAGAAAAGAAGGCCATGGTTTCTTTAACGCCGAAAACCGCGCTAAATATTATGAAATCATGCTTAAGTTTATCAAAGAAAACTTAAACGTTAAGTAACAATTACCTAACCGTTTAATCAACAAAAGCCGATACTTGACTAAAAGGGTCGGCTTTTTATTGGTCGCAGTATTAATTTACAGCAAATCGCGCTATTCTCCTCGTCCCTTAGCAGCAGCTAAGCACGTTTTAGCGTACACTCATAAAAAACAGTGATATCGAGTCGTTGGAGGATATATGGCACTCAGTGAAGCCGCAATTAAAGTACAAGCAGCACTAAAAGATCGTGGGCTAGAAACCCCAATGTTGCCAAAAACTTCCACGCCTGAACAACGTAAAGTTAAAATTGAACACCATATGCGTGAAATTTTGACCTTAATGTCACTCGACCTAACCGACGACAGCTTGGCTGACACGCCGCGCCGTATCGCAAAAATGTATGTCGACGAGATCTTCTCTGGGCTTGATTACGAAAACTTTCCCAAAATCACCGTCATTGAAAATAAAATGGGCGTGGATGAAATGGTGCGCGTACAAGACATTAGCTTAACCAGCACTTGCGAACATCATTTAGTGACCATCGACGGCTTTGCGACTGTGGCTTATTTACCGCGCACTAAAATTATTGGCTTATCTAAAATTAACCGCATCGTGCGCTTCTTTTCACAACGTCCGCAAGTACAAGAGCGTTTAACCCAACAAGTGTTAGTGGCGTTGCAAACTTTGCTTGAAACAAAAGATGTTGCCGTAAAAATGGATGCGGTACATTACTGCGTTAAATCTCGTGGGGTAATGGACTCAACCAGTTCAACCACCACCACAGCGCTTGGCGGTATTTTTAAATCAAATCCGGCTACCCGTGCTGAGTTTTTACACCAAGTGAAATAACGTGCTCGTATTACGCTAAAAAGAGCAATAAAAAGCTGCATCAATATGACTATTATGCAGCTTTTTTAGTTTCCCAGCTTCAGCGCATCAGTTTAAACCTAGCCAAGTGGAAGTTCATTCAACGCCGTGAGAAAGACAAAGGACTATTTAACCTGATCCTTACTCAAGTTAAATACCATATTGCTCACGGTAAGCCCTGACGCTAGCAAGCTCAGCTTCCATGCCCGGCTTTTCAGACAAGTAACTGATTAAATCGGCCAGCTTAATAATCGACACAATCTGACAGCCAAAATCGCGCTCAACTTCTTGAATCGCAGACAGCTCACCCTTGCCTTTTTCTTGACGATCAAGCGCAATCAATACGCCTGCAAGTTGAGCATTGTGGGCATTAATAATGTCCATCGACTCACGGATAGCCGTACCCGCAGTGATCACATCGTCCACCAGCATCACTTTACCTTTAAGCTCGCTGCCGACTAAATTGCCGCCTTCGCCGTGGGTTTTAGCCTCTTTGCGGTTAAAGCAGTAAGGAATATCCACATCGTGATGATCGCACAAGGCAACCGCTGTAGTGGTGGCAATCGGAATGCCTTTATAAGCTGGGCCAAACAACAAGTCGAACTCAATGCCAGAATCCATTAACGCTGCGGCGTAAAAGCGGCCTAAACGCGCTAAGTCTTTACCCGTATTAAATAATCCAGCATTAAAAAAGTACGGGCTCGTACGGCCAGATTTAAGGGTAAACTCACCAAAACGTAATACTTGACGGGCTAAAGCAAACTCAATAAATTCGCGTTGATAGGCTTTCACGTGCGTTCCTCTATAATCAAAATTTAGATTAAAAAAAAGGACCGTAATCGGTCCTCATTTTCAACAGCATATTAACTTAATGCGGCTTTTTGCACATCGACAATTTCGCGAATACTGTTTTTAGCCAGACCAAGTAGTTCAATCAATTCTTCATGGCTGAATGGCTCACCTTCTGCAGTACCTTGAATTTCAATAATCTTGCCGGTCTCAGTCATCACAACGTTCATGTCAGTTTCAGCTGCGCTGTCTTCAAGGTATTCTAAATCACTGATTGCTTCGCCTTTGTAAATACCCACACTCACAGCAGCAATTAAAAACTTAAGTGGGTTGGCTTTAATAATGCCTTTACCACGGGCCCAGTTCAGGGCATCCACTAACGCCACGCAAGCACCAGTAATCGCCGCAGTACGTGTACCGCCATCGGCTTGAATCACGTCACAATCGATAACAATCGTATTTTCACCTAACAGCTTCATATCCACTGCAGCACGTAACGAGCGACCAATTAAACGTTGAATTTCTTGAGTACGACCAGACTGCTTACCACGAGCAGCTTCACGGTCCATACGGCTGTGGGTTGAACGCGGTAACATACCGTATTCAGCCGTTACCCAGCCTTGACCTTGGCCTTTAAGAAAACGTGGTACACCTTCAGTAAAGCTGGCAGTACATAATACTTTTGTGTCGCCAAACTCAACTAAAACAGAGCCTTCAGCATGTGCAGTAAAAGAACGCGTAATAGTAATAGGGCGAGTTTGAGCTGGTGTACGGTTACTTGGGCGCATGAAAAGTCCTGTAGTCGAATTCATATCAGATTTGAGCGCATATTATAGAGGTTCGCGCCGCCAGATGCCACGACAAACCCACCCTAATCGTTATCACTAGCATATACCCCCAGGTATTTTAATCTCCATATGCTTGATATCGGCCAAGATACAGCACAAATCTGCGCACTAATCCTTTAATCCAGAGGCCTAAAGCGGCTATAATCAACCCACATTTGCGTAATAACATAACAGGACACTTCATGATCCAAAGCATGACAGCCTATGCTCGTATTGAGCACAAAGCACAATGGGGCACTGCCTCATGGGAAATTCGTTCAGTCAACCAGCGCTACCTAGAAACCTACTTGCGCTTACCTGAGCAGTTTCGCAGCTTTGAACCTGTCTTACGCGATCGCCTACGTAAACGCTTAAATCGCGGTAAAGTTGAAGTGAACCTTCGTTATGAACTCGCCGACAATAGCAGTAATGAATTACAGCTAAACCAAGCGTTAGCCAAGCAATTATTAAGCGCAGCAAACTGGTTAAAGCAAGAAGCCGGGCAAGGCGAATTAAGCTTAACAGATGTATTACGCTGGCCTGGCGTGCTCGCCTCAGCCGAGCAAGACATGGACGCCATTGGCGCCGAGCTAATGACAGCCTTTGACAGGGCAATCGATCAGTTTATCGAAGCGCGCGGCCGTGAAGGTGAAGCCATTAAAGACATGCTACTAACCCGTTTAGACGGCGTAATGGAGCAAGTAAACATTGTGCGCGAGCACATGCCAACCGTCATGCAATACCAACGCGACAAACTCACCAACCGTTTGGCAGATATTGCCGGTGAACTTGACCCTGCACGTATTGAGCAAGAAATGGTCTTGCTGGCGCAAAAGCAAGATGTCGCCGAAGAAATGGATCGTCTTGAAGCCCACGTAACCGAAGCCCGTCGCATCCTGAAAAAAGGCGGCAGCGAAGGCCGCCGTTTAGACTTTATGATGCAAGAGTTTAACCGCGAATCAAACACCCTAGCCTCAAAATCAATCAGCGCAGAAATCACCTCAGCCGCGGTTGAGTTAAAAGTATTGATTGAGCAAATGCGCGAGCAGATCCAAAACGTTGAGTAGGCTTAACGCTCACGCATAAACACATTAAGCCCAACGGTTGTTGGGCTTAATTATTGAGGGTTTCATTCTGGCTTTTTTATCTAATTCTGAATATCTTATGCGAGACGCACACTCGTATCAAACTCGGTGAGCATGGCCTATCACTGCGTAACTCGCTTACCACACTCCACAAGGGCGTTTGATGACCAACCCTTACTCAGCCGCACAATGGTTACAGCTCAGTATGCAGCAGCAAGGTTTGTTGCAGCCTTTAGGGTCATTACCAGCGCTATTGCAGCAATTAAGTTATGTGCAAATAGACTCTATTAATGTGGTTGAACGCGCGCATCATCATGTACTGCATAGCCGGTTGCCACACTACGCCACCAGTATGTTAGATGAGGCGATGAGTGATAACACCATTTTTGAATATTGGTCCCATGCGGCGGCATACCTGCCCATTGAAGACTATCGATTTAGCTTATATCGCAAGCAACAACTGCAACAAGGCGACAAACATTGGTTTGAGCCAGAACACAAAGTGATGCGCGAAGTAAAAGCTCGCATCACAGCAGAAGGCCCATTAAAAGCTAGCCAATTTAAGCACGACGCCGACAATAAAAATGGCACCTGGTGGGATTGGAAACCCGCCAAAAAAGCGCTTGAGCAACTCTTTATGCAAGGCGAGTTAATGGTGGCTAAACGTGACAAGTTTCAAAAGGTGTATGACTTAACCGAGCGCGTTTTACCAAACCATATAGATACCACAGTGCCCTGCGACAGCGAGTTTGCTCAGCATTTAATTACTCGTTATTTGGTGGCGCATGGCTTTGGCAATTTGCAGCAGATTCAGTACCTGCGTAAAGGCCTTAAACCTATTTTAACGCAAACATTGGCACAACTGTGCGAGCAAGGCGACATTGCCCGTTTTACCGAGCCAAACTCCAAACAAGTTTATTTTTATCTGCCCAAACTCACCCTCCCCAGCACCATACCCAATAAAGTCTGGTTACTAAATCCGTTTGATAATTTAGTGATTCAGCGGCAAAAGCTTAAACAATGGTTTGGGTTTGATTATCAAATCGAAGTTTATGTGCCTGAGGCTAAACGCCAATACGGTTATTATGCTCTGCCTATTTTATGGCGCGATCGCTTTGTTGGCCGGGTGGATGTAAAAGCCGACCGTAAAAACCAATGTTTGTTACTGCAACAACTCCATTTTGAGGCAGATGCATTTAGTGCAGAAGCATTAAGCACAGACGCTTTTGTACCCGCGCTTATCGATGCCATTGATCATTACAGCAAGTTCAATAACTGCCAGCATTGGCGACTTATTGCGTGTAACGACAAAACCATAGGTAAGATGTTGCTCAGCGCCTGCCAATAATTAACCCTGAATGTTTCAAAACACCTTTCCCCTGCCTGACAAGATCTGCGTTGCATTGAGTATGTAACCTTGTTCACGTTTTAAACATTTTTCAACTTGCTAATTCAATAGCTTGAAATAAGTCACTAACCGCAAACTCGTTGTGAGATACCTTCAGAAGGTCAAAAAAAATTACAACCTACATGGGGAATACACGATGTTTTATATACACATGCTGCTGTTATTAGCGGTCATATTTGTTGGTATCCGCCATGGCGGTATCGCGTTTGGTTTACTCGGTGGTTTAGGCGTATCGGTGTTGGCGTTTGTGTTTGGTATCGCGCCTGGTTCACCGCCTATCAGCGTCATGTTAATTATTCTTGCGGTCGTGGCGGCTTCTGCAACACTTGAGGCCACTGGCGGGTTAAATCTGTTAGTTAAATTTGCTGAAAAAATACTGCGTAAACATCCAGAACATATCGTGTTTTTAGGCCCTTTATGTACTTATTCTTTAACCGTATTGGTTGGTACAGGCCATTCGGTTTACCCATTACTGCCGGTTATTTACGATGTATCGTACAAAAAAGGCATTCGCCCAGAGCGCCCATTAGCCATGGCAACGGTGGCGTCGCAAATGGGTATTACCGCCAGCCCAATTGCCGCAGCTGCTGCGGTAGTATTGGCAACGGCGGTTGATAACAATCTTGATATCAGCTTAATCGACGTGCTTATGGTGACCATTCCTGCCACGTTGGCTGGTTTACTTGTGGCGTGTACCTGGAGCTTAAAACGCGGCAAAGATTTAGATAAAGATGAAGAGTTTCAAGCACGCTTAGTTGATAAAGAATTTCGTGAGTCGTTAATTGACCCACAAGATGACGATGCCGAAACCCCACAGGCACAATCAACTGCGAAAAAAGGCTTAATGGTATTTTTACTGGGTATTCTTGCGGTAATTATTGTGGCGATGTTCAGCAAGCAAATACTGCCCGCAGGCGTGAAAATGTCAGTCGCCATTCAGTTTATGATGCTATCTGTTGGTGGCATCATATTACTGGCGACCAATATCTCACCTAAAAAGATTGCCACCAGCAATGTGTTTAGCGCTGGTATGACTGCGGTAATCATTATTTTTGGTATTGCATGGATGAGTGACACCATTATTGAGCACCACAAAAGTTATTTAGTCAGCGCGGTAAGCGACATTGTGAGTGTGTACCCATGGACATTTGCCATCGCGATGTTTGTGTCATCAATCTTCTTAAAAAGTCAGGCGGCGGTATTAACCATTATGTTGCCTCTCGGGTTTTCGTTAGGCATCCCAGCACCAGTATTAATTGGTGTATTACCTGCATGTTATGCCTACTTCTTTTTCCCATTCTACCCAAGTGATTTAGCCGCTATTAGTTTTGACAGAACCGGTACCACTCGCATTGGTAAGTATGTGCTCAATCACAGCTTTATCATTCCAGGCTTTATCGGCGTCATCACCGCAACATTTGTGGGTTACTTTTTATCGATGGCGATTAACTAATATCGGTCGTGTAGAGCAGTAACAATCAACAATGGCAGTCAACGTGGCTGCCATTGTTGTTTTTAAGCGTTATGAAAGGCCTAAAGCGCCAAGATGGGTGACTTGGTTATCAGCAGGGTTATTTGAGGTTCGTCTTAAAGCCCAAAAGTAGCAAAACTCTCTTTTCACTTAAAAATTAGCTGCAAACCTGCAAAAAACTAAGTTTAGACTATAATAAACTAACCTCTGAAACGAGCGAGATTTCATTATGCAGCCATATTTACAAGCTTTTGGAACCCAGTTTAATTTAGGATTTAACCCTAATGATTACCCCTTTTTAATCGATAACAGCTACGGTAACGACACTTGTGTCAGTTTCTATTTTAAACAAGGCGAACAATACAGGATATTGTGGGTTGATCATGAAATGGCCGATGACCGTGAAGAAAATGGTGCACGGTACACTATTGAGTCCGCAACGAACGAGGGAACGGATGAAGCACCCGAAATCTATGCAGGTTCTGACGCAATTATCATTTTTGATTGCGAAACAAGCGAACATCTTATCGCTCATCTTAATCTACTATCTTCACAGTAAACTCGCCCACCACATCACCCTATGCAACACGCCGTAAACCCATCCATGGGGGCTTGACGAAAACATCCTGTTTTCAACAGTTGCCTATGCCGATATGGTTGGCTCTTGCAAGCTCATCTTAATCAATCAGATAATACAAATTAGGGTTATCTCATTGTATGTTTCAGCGGCTAATGTGACTCATAGTCCGTAGACTCCCAAGCCTATTGCACCGACAATACACATAAATTAATTGGAGGTAGCATTATGTTTGATGATTCATATATACAAGTGATCGAAGAGACTATTAATGGCTTTGATATTTACATTGAGCCTAATCCCGACCAATACCGAGGCGGCTTTGTCTGGTCGGTTTCGAAAGAAGGTGCAGAATTAGATTCTGGAGTGGTTTTTTCAATAAATGATGCAAAAAAACTCGTAAATTCTTAGCTTAAGGAATACCTTTTATTTCCACTATAAAATCTATAAGTGATAAAATTTCAGGTCTAATTGAAGCTGGGTAACACCGATGTAAAGATCTCGGTACTACTAATCTGACTCCTGCTTGTTTCATCTCAGAATATTGATTAACAGAAACCCCTTCTTGCAATGTGAATAAGTGCTTAATCCTTATGTCATCAGCTTCATTAAGTATCTGTCTCCACCGATCTTTACAAGTTGTTTTTACAGCAAGCATCCTTAGCTTATCTCTTGGAAATTGCTTATTATGGTAAGAAGAACAAGATGGAAAAATGAAGTCTGGTTTTTTATTAGCTTCTGTTACACATTGCGAAGTAAAATCAGTAACTCCATTTTCAATAAAAATATTTTCGAGATGCAATTCTAAAGATTTACCTGAACGTGATTTACGCCGGTTACTTACTGAATTAGCTAAAGAAATAAATTCATCAACAGAATCAAATCCATCTCTAACTCTATCAAGCACATGAAATTCTTCTATTTTTTTAAAAGCACTATATTCAACATCTCTTCGCTCAATAAGGAGATCATCAGGCTCTGTAGCTTTAAATCTATATACGTCAGAAAGATGCTTTATTAACTCCTCACCAGATGGAAAAGCAATTTTCCAAGCAGAAGGTATATCATACAAGTCTTTCTTTTTTATATTTAAAGACTTAAAACCATTCAATAAATCATTTGACGGTCCGAAAAGGCACTCGCCTGGTATGACTTCTCCAATTTGCGATTCTAGAAAGCTTTCTTGTTTGATATCTGTACAAACCCAAACTTGCACCGATGTACTATCACGATAATTAACTCTCTCAAATGCAAAAATAGCTAGTGCCCCCGTATTATCAGGATTTTGAAGCGGAGAATGACGCCCACCCCACCCAGTGATACGTTTTTCATTTCTAGTTTTACCGAAAAAGTAATTATTGTAATAGATTGCCCTCACTTGTTTATCATCAAACTTATGTGACTTAGTTATGGCTTTTAAATATAAACTAGGGTTTTTAACATCTATTACATTTAGTGATGGGAAAAGCTCATCCATTACGACCTTTGGTACATAAACACCAACTTGGTGTCCGCCACTAGCTCCAGTATCATTAGCTGATAAGCGCTTTATGTAAAGTGAACAATCACCCCCAGAAAGGCTTGATAACCAACTAGAAAATTCCATTTTTTATTGCTCCATCGTACCAATTTCCATAAAACGATAATCTACAATACAACTTCCTATTAGTCAGCTTTTAAAGTCGATACTTACCAACAATTGAGCAGTATGGGAAAATTGTGTGTTAATATCGCATCAAATTCACCCTTTTTAGAATGATCATGGTTAAAGATATTGTTACTCTAGGCGACGAACTGAACGAGCATTTTCACAAAGATGATGAATTGGCTACTCGTCTACTCTTTAAGTTACTAATTGAAATTTATGATCAAAAAAATTTAGCTATCAAGTTAAATGAAATTGGTATTCATGTCAGTCGCGAGAATTTAAACAAATGGTCGAAGAAATATGATTCTGTAAGTATTAACCTCGACGCAAAAACTAGACAATACATAGAAAGTAAACTTCTCCCACCTAAGCCTCAGCACTGGGATAATGCTTCATTTGAATTTATCGACTTATTTGCAGGTATTGGAGGTATTAGAAAAGGTTTCGAAGATATTGGTGGTAAATGCGTTTTCACAAGCGAATTGGATAGAAAAGCAAGAAAGACTTATTTGGCAAACTACTATGTTGACAAACTCGACCTGCCATACTTTATTGATGAAGTTGAGGAAAACCCGCATAAAAACACTTCATTTATGGATATAACTGAAGTTACACAAAGTAAGAACACATCACTCTCTGAAATAGAAAAAACAAACAACATTCGCCAGCATGTGCCTCATCATGATGTTCTTTTAGCCGGTTTTCCTTGCCAGCCTTTTTCTATTGCCGGCGTATCGAAAAAAATATCATTAGGTAGAGCACATGGCTTTGAATGTGATACACAAGGAACTTTGTTTTTTGATGTTGAAAAAATAATTGAAGCAAGAAAACCAAAATTCTTTGTTCTTGAGAATGTAAAAAATCTTAAAAGTCACGATAAAGGTAATACATTCGCAACAATTATCAGAGCATTAGACAAATTAGGATACTGGTTGCTTGATATAAGTAATGCAGGCAAAGATATTGAAGATGCGATTGTAAATGTGAGAAAAAGAAAAGTTGAACCGACTATTATTGATGGCATTCATTTCACACCACAGCATCGTGAGCGTGTCGTTCTAGTTGGAATCAGGAATGATCTTATTCAAAAATATCCTGATTTAAAGAACCTATCCTTGTCTCAAATAGAAAAACCAGAAAGTCGTTATACTCTTAGTGAAATATTGTCCGACCTAACAGAAGCAGAGGTTAATAGGTACACGTTAACTCCAAACCTGTGGAATTATCTCTATCATTATGCTTTAAAACACAAAACCAAAGGTAATGGCTTCGGTTTTGGTCTTGTGGATCCAAGAGATGAACAGGTTACAACTAGGACTCTTTCTGCCCGATATTACAAAGATGGTTCAGAAATACTAGTAAATCACCAAGGCCTAGAAAATGAATACTTAGAAGAAAAAAAACAACACGGTATTTTCAAAAACCAAGAAAGAGAAAAATTTGCAATTGACCACGCTCTAAAATCGCTAAATGAAATAGATCAATCGCAACAATGCAAGGAATTGATAAAGCAAGGGGAAAAGGCTTACGATGAAATTTTTGGCCGCTATACCGCCGAGTTTGATCCTTTATATAAAACACCTAGAAGCCTCACCCCAAGGGAATGCGCTAGATTGATGGGGTTTGAAAAACCTAAATTTGACCGAACAGAAAAGGATCATGATTTTAAAATCGTTTGTGCTAATGCTAGTTCATATAAACAATTCGGTAATTCTGTTGTTGTGCCTGTGTTTAGAGCTGTAGCTAAACTGCTAAATCCCGTCATTGAAATGACAAAAACAGATGACTAGCTAAAACAACAACGAACTTACTTACAGTCCAATTTGCTAACAATTGGTTAATATACAATTCAATAAAGCTAAGCCTACAAAACATCAACTTAGTAGTTAGTGTTTTGTAGACTCATAATCGTATGTTAAAAAACTAGCAATACTCATTCATCATTAATAGTAAGTGCCAACACATACCTTGTGCTTCTACCACCCGCGCCAGTCTTGACCAAACACTGTTGATCCACAAGTTGAGCCAAATGTCGGGTGGCAGTGGCGCGGCTGACGTTAGCGACTTTTTGATATTGGCTACTGCTTATTCCATCACTAAAGTCACCATCGAGTAACCTATTCAGCACTTTCACTTGTTCTGTGGTTAACGCTGGAGTGAGTAAGTGTTGATCAACTCGACGCCAAAACTGGGTTTTAGCAGTAGTTTGCTCAATGATATTGAGCGTGTGTTGAATAGCGTCATTTAAGGTGTCTAAAAACCACAGCAACCACGGTGTGATATCTAAGCCACCTTGCTGGGTAGACTCTAATATCGCGTAATAAGCTTTACGTCGCTCAAGTATGCTAACTGGCATAGCATAAAAATCAATCGAACGATGTTCAGCTTGCGCTAGTGCTAAATCGGTGAGCAAACGGGTGATACGTCCATTACCATCATCAAGCGGATGCAAGGTGACAAACCACAAATGAGTGATGGCTGCTCGTACTAGCGGATCAAGGTCAGCCTGTTTTCGTGATTGATTAAACCACTCAATAAACTGCGTTAAACTTTGGTCTAGCGTACCTCGAGGAGGCGCTTCAAAATGGACTGTCGGTTTGTCTAAACGCCCCGATACCACCTGCATAGGTTCATCGCCGCGTAACTTACCGGCAATAACAGGATTAAACACGGCTTGGTTACTCGGAAACAACAGAGCATGCCAATCTAAAATACGCGTTAGGCTAAGTGGCTGTTGCCAGTTTTGTAGCGCATCTAAGGTGATATCAGCTAAACCATCGGTTTGTGCAGTAGTGGGATAAGGGTTTTCTTCGATCACCCCAAGTTTATTGGCCAAAGATGAACGTACAGACAATGCGTTGAGCGTTTCGCCTTCTATCGCACTTGAATGAACTATGTTGGCGATCATAGTATCGAGTGTCAATTGACTAACAGATTCAGTGCCTACCTTACCCAGTAACAAACCTTGATTAAATTGAATTTGACGTAATAAAGGATTAATACGGGTATGGTCCCATACAAAATCAGGCCATTCTTGTTGTTGCCAAATCCACATATTAACCTCTGTTTAGCTGACTTAAATACTGTTGTGATGCAAACAATAACCTATTCGACTCACCATATGAGGCAAATAGCAATTTATTCGCCTCACAACAGTACCAGTCACCTCAATAACACGTTAAACAGCTATTTCGGTATCATCATTTACCGACTCAACAACCCCCGAAGCGATAGCAAGTTAATGGCATCTAAGCTGACTGATTTATCTGTATCACCACATCTTGCTGGCTCTAAACAAACGTTGAAAAGTAAAAAACTCAGTTTGAAAAACTAAATTTTTACGGCAATGATTAACGTGAAAATGACAAATCTTAAACTTTTATAGATAATAAAGTTTGAATAATGAACAAAACACGTCAATAATCAACGTATATTTAAACCTAATCAAACCAGATGCGATAGTCGAACATGCTGAATACTAAAGCCAGAACACAACTACAGAATGCACTGCCTTTGGATATGGTAGCCACAAAACCATGGCTTGAAGCACAAGGGCTCAGCCTGCACTTTCTGGACAATGCTGTACGTAGCCGAACTTTAATTCCCCTCACTGCTGGGGTTTATGTAAGACTGGAGGCAAATCTCTCCTGGAAAGGTCTTGTTGCTTCTGTACAACGTATGTCAGATAGTCCTATTCATGTGGGCGGCTTAACAGCGTTAGAGCTTGAGGGGTTAGGGCATTATGTATCTATCGGCGATAAACCTAAAATACAGCTTTATGCTCATTCCGCATTACCTCGTTGGCTGGACAGAATCGATATTTCAGCAGAGTTTGAATGGCATGGCACAAAACGTATATGGCCAGAAACACTGATGCACAATAGTCAATATCTACGACAAAACACGTGGAGAGAATCACTCCCTCCGCTTTTTTATTCTTGTCCAGAAAAAGCGATTCTTGAGCTCTTAACCACAGTGCCCCAACACACTAGCTTTGAACACGCGGATCAAATTATGCAGGGGTTGAGCAACCTTTCACCACGTAAATTGGATGTCTTACTTAAAGCCTGCTGCAGCATCAAAATTAAACGGCTATTTCTTTGGCTGGCAAATAGACAACAACATGCCTGGTTTAAGTATCTGACACCTGAACAATATGACCTAGGAACAGGCAAGCGACTTATCGCACAAAACGGCAAACTAGAGCCAACTTGGCAAATCACTATACCCAAGGAGATGTAACCAAGATGGATAGAAAAAGCCATTACTATCGACAGGTCCAACTGTTACTACAAGTTATTCCCTTTGTTGCCCAGCACGATTGTTTTGCTCTTAAAGGAGGGACGGCAATCAATTTGTAAAAATAGCAATTTATTCGCCTCACCGTATGAGGCGAATAACATGGTTAATTACCTCATAGCTCCTACTAGCAAGCTCGATAACACCTTGGCTGGCATTTCGGTATAATCATTTACTGATTCAATAACCTTCAATTTTTATCACTCAATGCGACTGTAATTAATGATATCCAAGCAGACTGAACTATCGACATCAGCACAAGCCGATATGCCCAAACCCACTATGACGAGTAAGCAGGATAATAAAGTATTTATTATCGGTTTGCCGCGTTAGTAGTACCTACACTTGATGTACATATACGTTTAAATTTTACAATTCCTTACTCCATCTAACTTGTAGTAATGACCATATAAAAACTACATTTATTTAACTTATAAAGATTTCTATGCTATACAATTGAGGTGAATTAAGTAACACAATGGAAAATTAGCTACTATATCTAATTCAGTTAAAATCAGTATGTCTTTGGCTAGTCTACTGATACACATGGTAAAAAAGAGATTATAAAATGAATATTGTGTACTGTAATTTCACAACGTCAAAACGTTCAAAATTGGCAAGATTGAAGGGTGACATTCCACAGATGTTCAATAATGACACTTCACCATGTGTCGAAGTAAATCAGTATCTGAGACAATTAGCTTTAAAAAATAAGCCCAAGAGCTTACAAACAAACGCTGAGCATCTTAAAGAATTTCTGCTTTGGGCTAATTCATCATTGAATAACATTGGTTCAATAACAGACGATACATTCGACTTTTACATTGATGCATTATGTGAATACACAAAAAATAATGGAGAAAGACTTTCTTGGAATACAATTAACTCTAGAGTAGCTGGTGCTTACCGCTATCTTATTTGGTCATATGAAAAGGGGTTGTCCCCTTACCTTAATCCACAGGAAATACAAAGTTTAAAACTATCTTTGAGTCAGCGATATCAATCTAAAGGGCATCACTCTCAAGCTGTTTCAGAACCTATTAAGTTCATGCTATTAGAGGATGCTTTAAGATTTGTCTCTTCAGTCGGAAAGATCTCAGGAAAAAGAAATGCGCTAGTGAAAAAAAGAAATGTATTGTTGACATCATTTATGCTCCAGACAGGATTAAGAATATCTGAAGCCTGTAACTTTCCTCTTCGTGATCTACCAGAAGTGAATAGTCGAGGAAAATTTACGCCAGCTAGAGTTATTGGAAAAGGCGGAAAGGCAAGAGTGATATTAATACCTAATGATTTACTTTACCAAATTTGGGAGTATGTAGACATAGACAGAGAGAAAAAAATCGATGCTATTGCACACATAGATCCGAAAGATTGCCTTACATTATTTATCACCATAGATGGACAACCATTGAGCATTAACTGGGTTCAAAAACTATTTAGAAAAACCAGTAAGCACATTGGAGTTAAAGCTCACCCGCATCTTCTAAGACACACTTTTGGGACATATCATTATTTACTTAACCACGACCTAACTGGTCTTAGTAAACTACTTGGCCATGCAAGTGAAGAAACAACTAGAACATACTACGTGCATATAGCCACCTTAATAGCTTATTCTGGCTCATATAATGCTTTTCAACGTCAAATTGATATAGTGACAGAGGATTCTATTAGTGACAATTAAGTACGTACAAATTACTAAAATCACTGCTGATGAAGCTCGAGCATATCGTGATTTAAAATTTACCATAAAGTGCAAAAACACTGGTCACCCACATACCTATAATCTTAACAATAAGTGCGAATTGGGCTCTAAAAAAATTATCAGCCTTTTTTCATGGGCTATGTACAAAAATAGACACTCTCAAGGGCATTTCACACGCATATCTGTTATAGAGAAATTTCAAAAGTTCCTCCAATTTGCCTCCTTGCATGATATTACATCTCCTTCGGATCTCGATGGCACGGTCCTCATAAATTTTTGCCTTTGGCTAAAGAACGAATCCGGCCTAAAATACTCTACAGCAGGAAGTCTGTTTCGTTCTATAAGCAGTATTTTTAAACAATGGCAAAAGCATAAATCGATTTCTCCAACATTTATAATTCCGGAAAATATGTTCCCCAAAAGTAGTGGGTTATCTTCAAGTAATGAAGGATACGATATGGAAGAAATAAGGGAAATATCAACAGCTGTACAACAATCACTAGTTATCACATCGAAGCGTCTTGAATCAACATATAAACCACAATGGCTAGGAAAGGAACCTCCTATTACTGATGTTGCACCCGTTATCACAAATAAAAAAAAGCGTTCCGTATGGGCAAGCAAAGATTATTGTATTTGGTTTTGGGTAAATGAACTGCACTGTGAAAAATTAAATATCGAAAGTCTCTATAAAATACCTAGAGGTCAATCTTTTTTGAAAGGGATATCTAATGGAACAACTTATTACGCCAAAGCACTAAAAAAATTCTATAAAAGTGTCAGTGATACTGACTATTACATAAATAATTTTGCAGGAAAACCGTCTCCAATTAAGTATAATTCACCTTGGCAAAAGACTGATTACCTGGTTTGGTACTGGGAAAATATTATGCAATGTCAGGTTTTAAGTGATGCCGATACCCTTAAAAAGTACCCATTGTTTTATCATGGTTTCAGACACCGACAACCAGGTTGGTTAACCGCATTCTATAATGAGAACAACCTTAAGCTTTGGGTCTCTGCATCAGATTTAGTCCCTTATTACCTAATGTTACTTATTCGAACTGGATTAAATCCAAGCACTATCTCTAGACTTACATTAGACTGCCTTGAAGTAGACCCTCTGGATTCTAATAGAATGTTTATTCGGTGGGAGAAGTACCGTTCCAACAAAAAGGATAAAACAATCCCATTAATAAAAGGAAGTGATAGTTGGCCGATTAGAATAATTCAACGAGTAATAAAAATCACTGAATCGTATAGACCTAAAGGACAACAAGCGTTATGGATTAGTAATGCTAGCTCTGATCAAGTTCCCAGAGTAATAACAGTAAAAAGATTTCAGCAAGCTATTTACGATTTTGGAGTGCAGCTTAACCTAAAACGCCCCAGTGATAGCAAGCCCATTACGTTACAAGCAAGTTTATTTCGACCTACAATGGCTTGGCAAGAATACCTTCGTACAGAGGATTTAACATACTTACAAGCACTCTTAGCGCATACTAGGTTAAAAACTACATCAGATTACTTGAGAAAGCTTAACGACCCCATATTTAAGGCTCGAAGAGGACTCCATCTAGAAGCTATGTTACTTGGATTGGAAGGCGATAATGATGACCCATTCTCTCGATTACCAGCTGAAATAGATAAACCTCAAGAGAATCTATTAAATCATTGTAAAGATCCTTTAAACTCGCCTCAAAAGAATCAATCTGTAGGAGTATATTGTAGCTCAGCGACAGAGACTTGTCTTGGTTGTCAAAATCTTGTTATTACACAGCTTGATATAAAAAAATATTTCAGTTATTTAAACTATCACCAAACCCTTTTAGCATTAGGTGAAATTAAACAAGATGAATTTAATTTAGCTACTCAGGAGAAACAGTATATGTGGGATACATATATACTCCCTAAATATGATAAATCTATTGTTGAAATGATTCGCAACGATGCAATCCACAACCCTGTTCCTGAATGGTCGATTAAAAATATAGGTTAAGCCCATGATAAACATATCGAATCAAGAGAGAAATGCAGCACCAGAGATAAAAAATAAGCAGATTTCAAAACACTCTAAATATTCTGATAATAAGTGGGACTTTAGTTACGAGAACCCAAAATTAAAAAAATGTGATGTGACATTTAATTTTGAAAAGTTAGTATTTAACGATGGAACAAACGTATGTAGTCAACATAATGAACAATATCTTGCTGTTGCAAAGGATTTTATAGAGCAATTAATCTTTAACCCCCTCCCCTCCAACCCCAAAACATCAACATTGACAAAATTACTCACTCATGGGTTAAAACGTATACTTTCATATATGTATGATAATAAAATTTTAAAATTATCAGATATTACTGAATTTGATGCCTCATGTATTCAAAGTGAAATTCTGAATGAAACTCATAAAAATGGCCTTGAAATAACAAACAGAACTTTATTGAGTCGAGTTCGTGGGTTTGGCCATTTACAAAAGCAATCTCACAAGATGAGAGACGGTTTGACGGTTCACTTGCTAGAAGGTATGTCTGAATCTGAATGGGCTAGAATTAATGCAAATAAGGTAATTGGTCGACAAGAAAGAACTACATCTGAAATGCCTGATTCTGTAGCCAAAAAACTCTATCATGCTGCTATCAGAGATATTGAAACTTACAAAATATTACATGAAGTGAACCTAGCAAGAGAAAAATTTATATCTATTAGAAAATACAAAAAGAAATACAGAGATGACGGTACCGCATACTACGAACCCATTGTTAAAAAAACATTTCCATATTCCGATTTCGGGTTTACAAACCATCATGAAATAAATTCTTTTCAAAACAGATTGATGTCAGCTGGTTACATTCTCATTGCATTGTTTACCGGCATGAGAATCCATGAGATTTTGCGTATCAGGAATGAACACAATTTCAAATCTGAAACTTTGAACCACAATGGATACGAACAGGTTATTAGTTTTGTTATTTCACAAACAACGAAACTAGAAGCAGAACCGACAAAGTATAAATGGCAAACATTGCCTTTTATTAAACAAATAATGGATAAATTAAAACTAGGCTTGAGTAACCGTTACACCTCAAATAAGGACTATTTATTTGTTCAAAAGGCTAATCGAAGTCCATATCAAGTATCGAATATGAGTATGAATACTATGTTACGTCAATACCTCAATCACAATAACATTACATATAATAATGAGGTCTGGTACATAGCAAGCCACCAGTTTAGGAAAAAATTCGCTAGAATTATGACTCGACAAGGCTTGGGAATCAAAGCCATCCAAGATCAACTCAAACACTATGACCCCGAAATGACTAAAATATACGGTGACCCAAACATTTATATTGAGTTACAACAAGAAAAATTTATACTTTCTGAAGAACTATATGCAGAACTTTATTCGAATCAAATACCTATAATTGGTGGCGGTGCCGATGAGGTAAAGCAACTTAGAAAAGAGTTTAAAGGGATGACTAAGGCTGAACGTGAAATTTTTCTGCAAAGTCTTCCTAATAAAGCTCTTATTGAGCAAACGGATGATGGTCTATGTATGTATAGACCACAAAAGGCTCTTTGTGGTGGTGATAAAACGGCTTGCAGGCCCGCTGATTGTAATAATTCAGTAATATCAGCGGATGGTATGCGCAGAACCCTATTGTGGCGTAAACGTGAAAATGAGAGATTGTTAACATTTTTTAAATCAAGTTTGCCTAAGACATCCTATTTAAACTCTAGGAACATTGAAATTAACAAGCTGATTGAACAGCTAGATAAAGCTGAGGTCATTAATGTCTAAATCTTTGTCACGTGGTAATCACAACGGCCTACTTAAGAACAGAGAAGAAACAAAACATAATAATACTAAAGCTTTATGGCAACAGGTAGAGCTACTGCATAAAGCTAAGCCTGAGGTTACATGGACGTATAAGGAAATATGGAGTGGTGCCGGTCTAAAAAGTAATATGGCGCTAAATAGCCCTTGGAATGCGCACATTCGAGAAGCCATTGAGACACATAATAAACTGATTAAAGAGGGGTATAGCCATAATAAATTTCTCGAAACGAATAAGCACAGATCTTTAAGAGATGACAATAGGTACTTACGAAATCAACTAAAGGATATGACAAGGCAGCGTGACAAAGCTTTACAAAGTATTGCTTTCTATCAAGCAGAAAGGGATGACCTCGAGCAAGAGGTTAAAATATTAAAGTTAAAAGTTGATAGATTAATGATGAGCAGATAATCATGCTTCACACAATTTTTTGAAATCGTTCTTTCGGCTTGAATCAAGAAGTAAACTTATAAAAACTAGCAGGCAAGAAGCAGTTTTGACCGCAAATTGGATGCCAAACGCCGTTAGAAAGCTCCTTGAAAGTGGCTTATCATTAAGTCAATTCGCAAAGCGAGAATATCAACTTATCGACTTTGTATTCTTGGCAAAATAAGTATTTAAAAGCAGGTGCGGGTTTGGCAGGTAGTAATCGTTCTGATGATTGGTCACCAGAGCAAACGTTTTCAGTTGTTTTAGAAACGGCAGCATTGAGCGAAATTGAATTAAGTCAGTATTGCCGTGAAAAAGGGCTTTACCCTGAACAAGTTAAAGAGTGGAAGCAAAGCTGTATTGCGGTTGATCAAACGCAAGCTCAGGTGCGTAAGCAATTAGCCCAAGAGCGAAAGGCCGATCATAAGCGGATTAAAGAGCTAGAAAGAGAACTAAAGCGTAAAGATGCAGCGCTTGCTGAAACCGCAGCATCATTGGTACTGAAAAAAAAGTTAAATGCCTACTGGGGGGAAGACGAGGACAGTTAACCTCACTCACAGATAGGCAGCATTACGCATCCTTGATTGATGAAGCTGTTACCTCAGGCGCAAGAAAAGAGAGGGCCTGTGAAGAAATTGGCTTATCCATACGAACGTTACAGCGGTTCCAAAATGAGCAGTAAGTCATCTTTACAGGCACCTATTTTTTATGGCCTACAACTTCCCCTTTAGAATCAATGATACAGACGAAATTAAACGTGCATGTAAATCAATACCACAGTAGTATGGATGTGAGTTATTATAAAATTTCATTGAGCTTTCTCCTGTTGTTTAGTCACCTTAAGCATACTACTGATGCGGCTTGCTAGGGAGAGGGCTCATAAGTATCAAGTTGCTGCACTCGGAAAATTACTCGCATGCGCTCCTACTTTTCCGGTGAGCAAAGCGTTATACACCTAATTCGTAACTGAGAGTCTGAATGTATCAAATTGATTTAATGACAATACCTGTTTATAGAATTAAACGTGAAATATATTACGAACAGAGAAGTATATTTACTGAAAATAGGATCTTTGGTGGTTCGGATGCTGAATTTAAAAGGAAGTATTGTGAAGATAATCCAGATTATTTAAGTAATTATAAAAATGCAATACATGAAAATTATGGTGGAGCTTGGGAATATAATGAGATAATAGGTTTTATTAAACTACATATTTTAGGTTCACAAATTAGAGGCGAATATTGGCAAGATGATAAAAAACGGTTTGTTAAATCGAGAACTAAGCAGTTCAAATATGTAACTCATAAATTAGCTCCTGAGAATTCGTTTTACAAAGAGGCAACAAACGCAGAAATCTACCAAACGATTTGCTCATACGTCGATGATTGTCGTAATGAGTTAAAAGGTCGTCATATTGACGATTCAAACCTCAAAAACATAGGTAAATACGTAGATTGGAAGTCATTAATCAAAGGTTTATAACAATTTGATTAATTAGACTAAAAACCGCAGTCTATTTTCGCTACGCTCAAGTTTAGCCCACAATTTTCGCCAATTTTTAAGGCACTATACCTATTGAAAGGATTTGCGATAGATGAGCAAAATTGAAGAAAGTCTTACCATATTCTTCGATATCGAAAAACAGGTACGTGATCATATAAATACTCATAGATATCAGAAGGTTTTGATTTCAGAGTTAGATAACTGGAATCAAATATGTAGTTCATTAGATACCCTTGGTGACACTGGCTTGGCATTGCAAAGCTACTTTAAATCGGAATATCCTGATGAAACTGGATTATCGTATATCTATACATACGGGCTACTACAAGCGTTATTTATACAGCAAGATGCAATGAATCATTTATCAGAAGCATTTGATGTACCATATAAACTGTCAGAAGAATTAAAAGGTATTAGAGCAGTTAGAAATGCCTCAATAGGTCACCCAACAAAGAATCACGTAAAGAAAACAACGTACTTTAATCACATATCTCGTATTTCTATGAGCAAAGGTGGTTTCACCCTTGCTCGTTTCTACGATGAGGGTAAAAGTGAATTCATCGACGTAGATTTTTCGGAAATTGCAGAAACACAGCTGATGGGCATCAATACAGCATATCTATCAATTAATGAAAGGCTTCGAGAAATTGACGAAAAGCATAAGGCTAAATTTATGGAAAAACCGCTAGTAGACATCCTTGACTCAACAATGAGATATATGTTTGAGAAAGTAGGACAAGCTATTTACTCGCCTTCGAGCTCAAATGTCTCCTTTGGTTTTAAAATGCTTGAGTCGATTAAAAAAACATATAATGAGTTTCAAGGTGCACTGCAAGAAAGAAACGAGCTTACTGATTATACTAAGTACGACCTTGATGAATATTTTCATGGCATTGAGCGAGTAAAAGATTATTTGACCAACTCAAATACTAAGGATTTTTCTGAGCATGACGCCAGAATTTACTTGTACTACCTACAAGAAAATCACAAAAGCTTCGAAAGTATTGCACGAGAAATAGATGAAAGTTACGAGGAAGAATAGGTATCAAGTTGCTCAAACGGAAAATAACAGCTGGCTTTTACTTGTTTTTTGCCAGCTATTTTATTGCGTTTTTAGCAAAAGGTTACCCATAGAAATTTTAATGCGATATCCAAAAATTAGAGTTGAGAATCTAACACGCTTTTGTTGCCCCAAAGCTTGTTAGAACACCTTTGAACAATCGCAAACTGACGAATGAGTTACCCTACAAAGTCTCATCTATTAACCCTGCTTTTAGCTCTTTATTGGATTGTTAGAAACTGGATAGGTATATAGTCGTATTAAAGCCTAATGGGTTTTGAGTGTTTTTAAACTCATTAGCTTGCACGTTTTTCCAGTTGGTGTATTTGATGGAAAGCTGATAAGTTCTCTGCAATACATATAGTTAACTATACGCGCTTTCACTGTTCTAATGAGATAAACGCGCACACTAATCAAACGTTATGTTTACATTGAGGTTTGGAGAAATATGGAAGTAACAATTGGGGAAAGTGCATCGTTAGATGAGGCTCTTTGGCGCTATATGTTGCTCGATAAATTGATTAACTTGTTAGAAACCCAAAAATTATATTTCACCGCTTTGGAAAGCTATAACGAAAGCGATCCATTTGAGGGCTATATGCCAGATGTCGCGGCCAAAGCTTATGCTGAGATATTTGGTTCTCAGGTTAGTGAGCTTAAGCAGGCTTATGAGGTGCTAAAACAAATGGATCCCAATTGATATATCAAAATAATTTATGTCGACCATATAGAAGCAAATGCAGCATCTGAAGACTTAGGGCTAGGCTCCGCTTTATCAATCGTAAACCTAACAGGAATATTGAATGTCGAGCCGAAACCGATAGCGTCACCTCTGGGTAAACCAGATATTTCGCTGAGAGTATACTCATTGCCATTTTCTATCGCATGTCTTAATGCATTGATGTCTCGCTCATTAGTTAAGCGCAGAGAGATCCAATTTGAACACATGGCCAGCACTGTCGAAGAGAGCTCTGATGGGCGTTGAGTGCTAACAAGTAAAGAACAATTAAATTTACGCCCTTCTTTTGCAAGCCTTTCGTATGCTTTAAGCTGAGTTCCTTCTTCTGCGAAGGGATCTCTAAGGTAGTGATGGGCTTCCTCTAAAAGAAGCATGGTTGGATAATTCTGATCTTGGCCTCTTTTAAATAATACATCAGAGTACATTTCTAAAAGTGAACCTAAAATCATTGGGGCATGATCATCTGCTATGTTTTTTAAGTTAATGATATGAACATCCCAATCTTGTGGCTCCCCAGATTTTTTACCAAAAATATAATCAACTTCATTTTCAACTTCTTTATTCCACATAGTCGCTGGGTTCGTAATTGCTTGTCCTCCAGATAAGTTAACTACATTGTTGAATCTAGGGTCATCTACGAGTTGCTGGATAATCTTAACTAATGGCAATACATTACCATAACTAAAAGCATCTCTTTTGCTTGCGCCTTGAGGTGTGAATGCTTGACATCCGAACTCAGCAACAAGGTTTGCTAGCGCTTTAAAAGGAGGCCAAGTTGGGAAATGTCCAAGTGCATTGCTTCTCAACTTTTTCAACCACTGACTTAAGTGATCTTGTCCATCTTGTCGACAGTCATCAACTAACTCGAACCAATTTGCAGTTGTCGAAGGTGGTATTGTTTCAGCGGTCCATATCAATCCGTTCTGACACGTACAAACCATATGAAGTGACTTCAATGCATTGCGTAGAGCTGGTAATTGTGTTTTATCGCTTGGTCTTAATAATTTTATTAAGCCTGCATAGCCAAATGCTTGATAAGGTATTTGATGATAGACAGGGTATTTACCATCAAAAATAGGAGGTGGCGCTACTGGTGCAAATCCAGCCGAATTAGTTGAAGGAGGTGAGATACTACCTAATATGGTCTCTTTGACTCGTTTTTGACCAATAAATGCATCAGTATATTCACCATTTATATCGAAAATAACGATTCTGGATTTTGTGAATTTTTCACGTATTCTTTGTGATAACAGTGCATTAAAATTTGATTTCCCATAACCTGTACTACCAAGAACAGCCAAATGTCTTGAAAGTAGAGAGTTGAGGCCAGCATTGATACTCGTCGTTTTAGTTCTTGAGTCTCTCCCTAGTTCAATTGTTGAGCCTTTTTCATCTTCATTTACGCCATAGATAGTTTCTAGATAGTCGCTCGAAAGGGGAATAGCTTTTGCACCTAATGTTGGTAATTTCCAGTTCTCTGAAATAAATTTTCGAGTGTCACCCTCCTGAAATACATAGCCAACAGAATATGCAATGAGTTGCCTTAGAGGGGTATCTGTTACATTCATTGTGCCCACATTAGATGAATGAGCCTTGTCGGGATCAACAAATGCCATATCAGTGACTCTAGCAATAACAAGGTTAGTGCCAGCATCTAATCCAATTAAATCGCCAGGTTGAGAGACCGAGCTTACCCCTCGTCGGTGAGATGCTAATTGACCTTTGTGACCCTCAAGTAAGTTAACGCGAATTTTTGTACCTTCAAGCGCAACCACATACCCAATAGAATCGACGGTTTCTATGCTCATATCTGATTACCACTTTGAACTAAATCATTTATAGCGGAGATAAGCTCTTGTGTGGAAGTATCTCTGGGAAATAATACTGGTTTTGGAATGTATTTAACAAATGAGTCGAAGTAAGCTTTTGCATCTCCGCCTACAATTGTGATTTGATTTAATGACAAAGATTTAAGTTTTTTGATACATTTTTGAGCTTCGTTCAAATTCAGGGTCGTCGATATAGTATCGAGTTCAGGATAGAAAATAACAATATGAAGTGAAGGGTTGAGCAGAGCTCCAAGAATTATCCTATTAATGTGGTAATCGCCGAACCCATATCCGTTTACAAAAATAGCTGTTTGAGGCTTTGAGAGGAACTCACTAAAACGACGAAACATCTCACCATATACAAAGCCGATTGTATGGTGATACTTATTAGCACCAGGATAAATTAAGAATTGCTTATCATATACAGATTCACCACTTAACAATGGATCTATATAACGGCTTTTCGCTAGAGCAGAAGGAATCTCCTTAATATCGCGGTCATGCTCTTGAATCCATGATAGTGAACCATGTAATTTATGCAAATAGGCATGATAGTGCCCAAATCTAGCCTCACCTTTAGCATTGACGTTTCTAAAGCTCAAATCAAAATTTTGGGGCTGAAAAGTTCTTGTGTGAAGTCCTGAGAAACCATTAACAAGTTGAATGCCTATTTCTTCAGCTGCCCACTCTAAAGAAAGATCATAGTTGGTGGTAAATAGCATCGGAGCCGCTTGACCAGGTTGGCGATTCGAAATTAGTTTTTCAAGTAACTCTCGGTGATATTTGAATTTATCTTGTGATCCTAGGCCTTCATCTCCGAAGGCTTCTTGCCCTACCAGTAGTGCAGCTTTGGTTACTGATTGATATAAGCAAAGTAAGATTTTCTGAAGCTTGCCTACTGGTTGGGACTCAAAATCTGTCTCGGTGTTTAATGGTGATGTTTTTTTGTATACCGATAAATATTGAGTTACTTGATCTAAAAGTTGCTCCACATTTACATCTTGATTATTAACATTTTCTTGAGTTATGAGTTTAAAAACAAGTAATTCAGTGGGTAGATTAGGCGTACTATCTATTGCATCAAGCCATACATCTTTCATTGTCATGCCGCCACACCCTACTGATGCACCAGCGCCAAGAAGGACTCCTATGTTTTCTAATTGGCATAAAGAGCCTAAATGACTTTTAAAGTCTTTTTCAGAGATATGGCTACTTCCTTGGTAGATAAATTCACTCATTTTCGTTCCGTGATAACAATCAAATTATGTTAGAATTGTGCTTCTTTTGTAATCTTAATACAATGACTTATCCAACTCTTTAGTACCAATCGCGATTCAGGATAATGGACCTTATAGTTTTATGGCTATAACGATGATTGGGTATGTTTTCCAATAGGATTTAAAGGTATTAAAGCTGGATGCTCATATCAAAAATTTAGTGGGGTCAGGGTAAACATTCCTAGACCATGACCTACGACCCATGGACAAGCCATTAACCATCACGGGCTGCGGCCCTAGCAGCTCCAGTAACATAAACGGGACAGTCACAGGCTTTGTCTACGGCAGCGATGGTAGATATTTGGGGGCAGTGTAAACTTTATTTGATACCCATACATTTACTAATCCCACTACCCATTTTTAGATCCTTTGCACTAACGCATTAATGCCCCAAAATGAGTTAACAAGGTGTAACGGGGAAAGGTAATAATCGGTCAATGGAAAAATGAGACAAGATAAACTCCATCTTAAAAGTAACCGTCTAGCGAACCACACCTCGCATCGTTAATCTGACTATTTGAAAATACCTGCTCAATGATAAATTCGGAGCAGATGATGAAAACATACAGAACAGCGGCACAGTGGTTAGCGCTACTTCAGCAGCGCAGTAATTTTAAAGGCACTAATATTGAATTCTGCCAACACCATAATATCGCTATTACCACTTATTACAAACAGCGGGCCCTACTGGTTAAGCAGTCAAATCCAAACCTACCGCAGCAAACACTTAATGCCACTTCATCACGCTTTATTCAGTTAAAACAAACCACCACTGAAGTCTGCGCGCAAACTCATCAAAATGTGGTGCAGTTTGATATCCGCACAGGCCAGTTAATGTTTCGTAAGCGTCTGGGCATCTACACCTACTTTTTAACATTCCATGGTAACAGGCTGTCGATATTAGGTGCTGTCTGGCACAGCTCATTAAGGCAAGCCATGATGTAATCAAATGGCACTAAGCCATTTACCTTTGCGGTTTCCACAATGCTGTAAAGTGTTGCACTAGCATGAGCCCCATTTGCCGTGTGGCTAAATAACCAATTTTTGCGGCCTATCACAAATGGTTTTACCGCTCGCTCTGCACGATTATTATCAATACTCAGTCTGCCATCATCAACATAACAAATGAGTTTGTGCCATTGATTAGCCAGGTAATTAGCCGCCTCTATCAGTTTGGTATTACCTACTAAATTCGGTTGGTTTTGCTCAAGCCATGCTTTGAGCTTGTCCAGTATTGGCACACTGACTTGTTGTCTTGTCGTGTATTTATCAGCCGCACATTTATCTTTAACACGTGACTCAACAGCGTACAGTTTTTGGATAAGGCTCAATACCACATCGGCTTTGCCGGTTTTATTTTTCCCTTGTAGCTTTTTCGCGTCGATAAATTTACGACGAGCATGCGCCCAACAGCCAGTTAAGGTTGCCTGTGTTTTTTCATAAGCTTGATAACCATCCACATGTAAATACCCTTGATATCCATCAAGGTAATTGACCACGTACGCGGCAGCGCGACTATTGTGGAAGTCGTAAAGCACGATATTAGGGATAGGATTATTCGGGTCTGGTGAATCCCTACCTGAGCAATACACCCACATGTAGCTGTTCACTTTATCTGATTTCACCACTTTTAATGGCGTTTCATCGGCAAACAACGTGGGCTGCTTTAGCAGTTCGGCTTTAAGCCGCTCAACGAGTGGCGCGAAGAGTGTGGCGGATTTGTCTATCCAGCTGCTCATGGTTTGGCGACTGAGCTCAATACCGTATTGCTTGAACATCGCTTCCTGGCGATAAAGCGGTAACCCATATTGGTATTTACTGGTGATAAGCTGACTGAGCAAACTGCTCGTTGCAATGCCTTTGTTGATAGGCATGGCAGGCATTGAGGCTTGCGTTATCGGTGTATGAGTCGAGGATTTATCACAGTGACGGCAAGCGTATTTAGGACGAATATGCTCAATCACTTTGATTTGAGCGGGAATAAACTCAAGCTTTTCTGACTTGTCTTCACCCATTTTATGTAATTCACCGCCACAACAATGACAGGTTTTATCTTCGATATCGTGAATAACCTGCTCACGGGGTAAGTCTTTTGGCAGTGGCTTACGCACCGGCTTTTTACGGGTATAGCTAATGGATTGTTGCTCAGCCTCAGCGGCTTCAATAATCTCTTCCACTTCATTGAATAACTCGCCTTGCCCTACAAAGCCTTCAGCACTTTTGCCGAATTGTTTTTGTTGGGCCAGACGCCAGCGCTCTTCCAAGGCTGCGATTTGTGCATCCTTCTGCGCTAACAGTTTTTCAAGTTCAGCAATACGCTGTTTAAGGGCGAGTTCATTTTTCATAACGCCTATTTTAAGGCATAACAAAAGGCTTTCCAGTGCCAACTGAACGTCTTTTGATGATCATCAATCGATCGCCAACTCTTTTGAATAATTAAAGCACTTGCTTACCTGCGACATCAATTTTGCTGTGACCAATCACATCATAACCCGACAATAACCAGTGTAATTGTTGCTCGGTTAATGTCATGATGGGTGACATGAGTTTAGGCCATTTGAACTTATGTTTATCTAATCGCTTATACCACAGGGCAAAGCCAGTGTTATCCCAGTACAGCAGTTTGAGTTTATCACGGCCTTTATTACAAAACACAAATAGCGCACCACTGAGCACCGGTAGTTCAAGCTCTGCTTCCACTAAGGCGGCTAATCCATTAATCGATTTACGAAAATCGACCACATCGGCACATAAATAAACGGTGGGCACATCAACAAACATCTTCATGCCGTTAGCCCTTTAATAATGGCAACGATATCGTTCGTTGCTAAATTGGCTGGAAACATTAACTGGCCTGTATAAATATCAAACTGCACCACATTTTGATGAGTTTGCGCGCAGACTTCAGTGGTGGTTTGTTTTAACTGAATAAAGCGTGATGAAGTGGCATTAAGTGTTTGCTGCGGTAGGTTTGGATTTGACTGCTTAACCAGTAGGGCGCGCTGTTTGTAATAAGTGGTAATAGCGATATTATGGTGTTGGCAGAATTCAATATTAGTGCCTTTAAAATTACTGCGCTGCTGAAGTAGCGCTAACCACTGTGCCGCTGTTCTGTATGTTTTCATCACCTACTCCGAATTTATCATTGAGCAGGTATTTTCAAATAGGCAGATTAACGATGCGAGGTGTGGTTCGCTAGACGGTTACTCTCTTTCCATGGTGACACGCGTTAGATCTGCTTTCTTCAGCTTGGTCTGTTTCTTGTTTTCGTAGCTTCTCAGGCTTATCGTACTTTTTTACCCAATCACAAAGCGATCTGTAGCTGACACCTAAGCGCTCAGCAGTGGAGCTTAATGGATGGCCATACTTTGTTACTTGCTCAACAGCCTGGATTTTAAATTATTCTGGGTAATGTTTAACACTCATCTGAACACCTCATAGTTTGGTCAATTATATAATTATTAAGTGTGTATAAGATCGGGGTCTTATCACGTCCAATCGTCATAGTTACATAAAATTGAAACTAGAAAGTTTAAATAGAAGTTTACATCTATTTTGCATCTCTGTTATTACTGAGATCTTAGAGGAGGTTATTGATGAAAACTATTGAATCACTTTTAGAAGTATAAATTAGCTATGCAAAAGATTACATTGACAAGTTTTAACGTTGCCAATGGATAACCTCTAGTTACACGCTATTTTTCAGACTGTGGTGTATGGCTAACTATTTATACCTAAAAAGCCTAATGAATTCACTTTTTCATATTGCGGGTGAAAAAATAAGTCTAATTACTTACATCCTGGCTTGCAGATGAAAAATGTCGGTGCTAGGTATTGATAAAATCATTGAATACTATTGTTTTTCATCAAATTTAACCCTAGTAATTTTATTTGAAGTGAAGAAAGCCTGGTTGACAAAGTTATTTTTTTTGCTACGGTATGCTAGCTGAATTTTTAAGTGGAAGTTTAAAGTAAATCAAGAGGGAATTATGATTAAAACAAAGTTATTATCTATCAGCTTATTTTCATTGGCTCTTGCTGGTTGTGCAACAACTGGTTCTTGGTCTTGTCAAATTAGTGGGGGGGGGGAATGGGCCATCAGCTAGCTGTAAGATACAAGGGGTATGGTATCAGCAAGCTATGAACTTTCTTAGGCCTTCAGTAAATATGCTGGCAGAGACTATGGGCTATACATTTGAAGACTGGTCATCTACTGATTTTAGTGATTTTTCTTTACGCGTTAATGGCTCAACTGTTAGTGTTAAAAATGATGAGGTTCAGGTTTTAGTGTATCAAGGCGGCGCTCAAATTGGCGCGAAAAGTTTTTCTGTTCACAGATTGAATGATGACTATTATTTTTCAGATCCTAGTTCTGTGAAAAATTGGGCATATAATTTTGTTGATGTTGCTGATTATACAGATGTGAAATTTGATTTAGAAAAGCAATCGTCCGGAGTAATAACTGTTGCCGCTGTAGAAAATAATATTTCAAAAGCTTCAGCGTCAACTTACTACAAGGGTGAGGCTTACTGTGAAGGCTCCATTTGTTATGAAGAGCCATAAATCTACTTTTAGTCGATTATAAGAGGCATAGCTCGAGTTTATTGAACTCTGCTGAGCAAGTTAAGCATGTTCTCAACTTGCTCAGCGAGCCTAATCGATGGCAAGGGAGCTATTTAAAGCTATAGCCTCTTTCTGGCATAAATATAAGAAGCTTGTTCTCTAGTCTTGAGGGATTATGAAATCGTGTCTGTTTTTTGTTTTTGCGGTAGTCTCCTCGTTCTACTCTTTTGCTAGTGGTAGCGATTTAACTTATGAGCAAAGAGTTTTAAATAGTCTGATGCTTGGAGAGCAAAACCCTGAACCTGATGTTGCTCAGAGCTGTCTATATCAGTCTTATCAGAGACTATCTCGAGGAGATTTTGAAGCCGTAGAGGCTCAAGTGAAATCATGTTCTATTTGTGATGATAAGACCAATGTTGTGGCACTTTATTACTGCCATAAAATAACTTCATCATCATTCATATGGATGGGGAAATATGCCAAGGCATATCAATCGCTAATTGAAACTCTTAAGTATAAAGAAGAGTTGGTTAGACTTGGTTTTGATATACAAGCTTTTAACGGGCTCACTAGCTATGTAAAAAACCTGGAATTTCATAAAATTTCTGAAGCTCACTTAAGCGTTAACAACAAAGGTGAGTTAACGCTAGGGAAGTTTGCAGTTGACACAGGTAGTATATTTGATACTAGGAAAAAAAAGTGCATCAATGCTATATCAACCTCGAAAGTTAATTATTTACTCAACAGCCATGAAACCTTTGTGGTTTGCGATGATGATAATTTTCCATATCTTAATTACCCTAAAGACATATTAGGGCTTATACATCTTTCTTTATATGAACGCATAATTTTTAAACCTGAAAAATCATCGGGAACAGCTAGAGTGCTTGGGAATGAATTAAAGTTATATTTTGACTTCGATACAATATTCTTTCTCTCAAAAACAGGTTATGATGATTCAGAAGTAAATGTTTGCTTGGACACTGGCTCATCTAAGTCATCGGTAAACTTTAAGTTTTACCGTAAACACTTTAACAAACTTATTGAATTAAAAACACAAGCTGTACAGTCAAGTAACTCTAAAGGGAATTATAATATTAGAGGGAAGATGCTTGATTCGTTTGATATAAGCATCGGAGGCAGGACTCATACATTTAAAAAAATTCCTGTTTTTATTGATAGAACACCTTGGTTTCATTGTGATGTTATCGCTGGTAGAGATTTAATTTTAGAGCATTTTAAGGAGATTAGCTTTGAAAAGAAAATCATTTATATTAAGTAGGTTTTTTTTGTTGGGCTTTGTTTTTGTTCTTTGCTCATGCGTTTCACAGAAGCCGCATTTTGAAAAAGCATTAGAGTCAGAAGTTTATACCTCTGTCAACATCTTGTTTTATGAGGGTGAAATTACTCAGGGTAAGAATGAAGTCTTGTTTAAATTATTTAATTCAAACGACAATATTGGGATGTTAGAAATAAATAGCGAAGGCGGGGATGTTTTTGCTAGTATGGAATTAGGCAATTGGATTATCGCTAACAATTTGGATGTTAAGATAGGTGCTCTGTGTGCTTCTTCATGTGCAAATTATATATTCACTGCTGGAAATAAAAAAATTCTTCAAGAGCATTCACTATTGTTGTGGCATGGGAGCTCTTTTCAGGAAGGTATAAGTTCTCTAGTAAACTCTGGGGATGAGTTTGCAAACAAGTGGCGAAGCCAAGAAGTTGAATTTTTTGAAAAAATTGGAGTTGAACACCGCATTTCAATTTGTGGTTTATCACAGGTGCCAATCGGTATGACTATTTTGCACAATTTAAATATAGTCAATCTCAAAGGTTATGATTATTCATTAAAGGATATGAGGAGCTTTGGGATTGATAATATAGTTATTTCGGGAGTTAATTGGTTAGGAACGATGAATCATAGTTTTAAAGGGGTGTTTCGCGCAAGTTATTGTTAAGAAAGTACGGGATTAAAATTGTTATCATAAGTAAGCTTAACTTTTTAGTTGTCTGAACCTATGATGCTAGTTTTCTAGCTTGTTCCAATTAACATTGTCGATCGCAACGGGGGCTATCGTACTAACTATACTGTATGATATACAAAGTGGATAGCTCTCACATTTACTATATAAGTATCACCATTATTAATGGTTTCTGACCTTGCACCTTCTTATACATAACTCGGTTCTCAGACTTAATCATTGTGGTGATTATAGTTGTGCTAGCCTGCCTTATATCACGTAAGGCTAATGCTAACCACTTAGGAGAGCTGTTAAGGTATTATGGAACACGGGACGTTGGCGCTCAAACGTGCATGTACTGTAATTCGGTAACGAACTTACTAACACTTGCTATGTTATCTCTTCTGATAGCCGATTTTAGAGTTTGATTTTTTTACACTGTTTAGTTATATGGCGTCATCTTTAATCTAATGCTCCGCCTTTGTTAATTTGTTTATGTCCATATACGTGTCAGAGGAATGAAGCTGACACGTTCGTGCCCCATTCCTCGTTAGAACTGATATTTCAAGTTCGTAATAGTGATTACATTTGACCTATATTTTCTCATGCAAAATTCATCTATCTAATCTGCATTTTATTCGGCATCCCAATTTTAATCACTTATGGTGCGCCAGAATCGACCTATGTAAAAGCGATCGATGATTTCTCGCAAATCACGGCTAAAGGCGGCAGCCAAGTGAATGGCCCTCAGTATTTTGAAGTCGTCACTAAGGCGGGAGAGACTTACTATTATGGCAATCCAGGATTGGGTGGCTGGATAGCCACCACCAAAAGCCAACTAGAGACGGCAGCATTGAATTAGCTGAAATACTTCAATAACCCTAATCGGTTATGAGTAACAATTAGGCCTAGTGAAGTGAATAATAATCAATTTGATGATCCCTCAGTTTTACCTAGGTATCAAGACAACACTACTTAGAGAAAGCATGAGCATGTGGCGATTAAATTTAATTATAACCAATAGCAAAACGACAAATTTAATGGTGACTCACCTAGAACTCGATCATCGATAACGCTTTGATTTTATCTTCGATTAGTGGTTAAAAAATAATTTTGAAACGTTGATTTTATTATGTTGACAGAATGTAAAATTGGGCATATTTTCTTCAAATTCTAGAATCAGCAACTTTAGCTTGCAAATGGATTTCAATATATGCACAAAAGGATGTTTTGCCCTACATTAAGAAGATTGAACATAGGTTTGGTGTTTTTTTATTTTGTAGGATTACCTGCTATTGCAGCTAATCAATCTGTATCTTTCGATGTATTAAACAACACCAGTTATGACGGCTGCCCTTATTCCGGTGAAGTTGCCATTTCTGTTGAGTATGATTTAGTCGAATCGAACGTTGGTCAGTTAATTGTTTCCGCTGTTAACTCAGGTCGGTCTTATGAGCTAACAAGGAAAGATGTTGAACACGGTCCAGGCAGTGCTGTATTTGTCTTTGAGCTACAAGAGTGCATTGAACGTATCGATGTAGCCCTTACCCCCTTTTAAATTCCAATTATCAACCTTTATTATTACGTGAAAGTAAGGATGCCTCATGTCTCGCCATAAATTATTGCTTCCAATAATGCTCATTATTCTTGGAGTAAGTGCATCTTCGAAGGCCGAAGTTGTAGGGTTGTCTTCAGGTGAGTTTAGGGTTGATGAGAGTGGTGCCGCCACATACTCAGTACCCATTAACATACCTGAAGGTCGAGCAGGCGTAACGCCGCAAGTGTCGTTAAACTATTCAAGTAATAACCTTCAAGATGGCCCTGTAGGTATTGGTTGGAGTGTTGGCGGTATTTCAGCCGTTTCTCGCTGCCCACAAACGCCAATTAATGACAATGCGATTACAGGTGTAAATTTTACCAGTAGTGATAGGTTTTGTCTTGATGGTCAACGATTGATATTGCTTGCGGGTACCTACGGTGCACCTTATTCAACTTACATTAAAGAAATTGATGACTTCTCAATTGTTACTGCTATGGGCGGTAGCCAAGCTAATGGGCCTAGTTATTTTGAAGTCAAAACGAAAGCCGGTGAAACTTATTATTATGGTAATCCCGGTTTAACGGGTCTTGTCAGTACAAATCAAGCGGACGCATTTGTTGAGCCAAGCAATAAGACTGGAATGGCAAAAACATGGGCTGTTAAAGTCATCAAAGATATTAAAGATAACTATATTCTGTTTAATTACAACAACAGTAAAACGAATGGGACATTTTACATTGATAGCATTCAGTACTCAGCAAAATTGGGCGACAGTACTGCTTTCAATAAAGTTAAATTTGTTTACGAAGACTACGGTAAGGGTTTTTTAGGTTATCAAGCGGGGGCTATTGCAAAGCATAACAAAATACTAAAGCGTATTGACTCATCGGTTGACGGTAGCAACTACCGCTCTTACTTTTTGAACTATGAGAACAGTAATTTTATAGAAGAGCGCACCTTATTAACATCCGTTCAAGAATGTCCCGATAATGATACTGACTTTGGTAATTGCTTACCCAAAACAACGTTTGGTTGGCAACGCCCCAATCTATCTAGCAGTAGCATGCAATATCTGTGTAAGTCAGAGCCTGCTGGGCCTGACTTTTGTCATGATGTACCCACATCAACTGATTTTAAGCCATTTGAGAATCCCACCTCTGTTGCGAGTGGATCTGCCAACGTTAGTACTTCTCAAGTTTTTGACGTCAATGGTGATGGGTATCAAGATATTGTTTACGTCAGTGGTAGTTCGTGGGCTGTGAAGCTCGGCCCTTACTTTACTTCCACCAAAACGATGACATCGATTGGTACATCAAAAAAGGAATATGCACTTAATATTGATTATAACGGTGATGGTGTAAGGGATTTACTTGTTGCCAACTCTGCAACAGCAAATTGGCATGCATTATCATTTCAGGCTAGCGAAAGTGTTGAGGCATGTGCTAAGTGGGAGCAATGTGTTACTAAAATTATAACCTCTGAATACACGTTAACCAACCTTAATGTCGTCGCCACCGGGCTTGAGAACGGTGCGCAAGTTATGGATGTCAATGGTGATGGCAATGAAGACATTGTTTTTCGAACGGGCAATACGATTAAGGCTCATGTAAACAATGGCAATGGTACTTTTACTGCGAATAAAACCCTCTATACCTTTACGGATACCGTTGCATCGGCTGAGTTAAATATGGGAGTGCAATCTCAAACTGCTGATATGAAATCTGCCAGTGCCGTTGATGTTAATGGTGATGGCCGCTCAGACCTTGTGATGAAAGTGACGTCGACAACATCCGGTTGTTATGTTCGTGGTGTATTAAATGCTTCTATTCGCACTAGAGATGAATGTCAAAGAGATTGGGCTGGCACTTGGACCAGCAGTACTTCAACAAAACATATGCTTTTTGTTGCATCAGGCACCATGGCAAATCCGGTCTTAACCTTACAGCAGACCCTTGGTAACTATGAAGACACCTTCCGTATAGCCGATTTAAATGGTGACGGCTTGAGTGATTTGTTATTTGTCAGTGGCGATAAATGGTGGTATCGACTCTCTAACGGTATTGAATTCTTAGCGTCTAGAGACGCGGGGTTAGCTACATCGAGTACTAAAAAATACCTTGACCAATTTGTTGATTTAAACAATGACGGCCGCGCGGACGTGTTACATGCAACTTCCACGTCTAATTGGGCTATTTTCTTCTCTCGCCCCACAAATTCGGGTGAATGGATTTCATTTGAGAACCGTGGCTTTATGGATTTTGACGCCAATGCTACGGTTCGTTTTGGTGATACGGATGGCGATGGTAAATTAAACCTACTGACTTCAACAGGCAGCAGTTGGAAAAAATACTATAACCGTAAAGGGATTAAAGAGTTCGCCATCAATACCATTACCAATGGCTTTGGTGTTGCGACAACGGTGACCTACAAACCGATGACAGACTCATCCGTGTATGTGACCAATTTCTCAGATGCAGACACAACAACAGATACGTTCTCACCTCACTCAGGTATGCAACTCGTCAGTAAAGTAGAAACACAAAGCAATATTGGTGTTGATGGCAAAGTATCGGTCAACTATCAATACGGTGGTTTTCTTATCCATAAAAAGGGCCGTGGTTCATTAGGCTTTCAGATGTTAAAAACCATCGATAACCAAACCAATGTTGTGACCGAAACCAAATACAGTCAAGAGCATGGTGAATTAACGTTTGCCCATGCAGGCATGCCTATTGAAACCATTCAAATGCTTGATACTCAGATGCTTTCAAGGGCGAGTAACACGCTAGACGTCATCCAAACCGCTAATGGTGGTATTTCACCTTATATTGCATCTTCAGAAGAAGAAAGTTACATACTAGACAGTAATCTGAGTAGCACACTGTCAAGCGTAACGCTCACGACCAATCAATATGATGACTGGGGTAACTTACTTGAAAGTAACATTGAAATTTCTGATGAATACTCTAATGACGTACTCACTACCAACAATGTTAATACCTATGGTTCAGGTGACTGGGAACGATATGGCCGTTTAGCTTCTTCTGTTGTCACAAAAACACGAACAGGCGACCCTAAAACACATGTCCGAGAAACCACATTTGATTACTATTCAAATTTGATGTTGAAATCGAGCACATTATCACCTAATCAAGCAGCCACTAAACTCACAACTACTTATGGGTATGATGCCTGGGGAAATAAAACCTCTGAAGCAGTAACGGGTTATAGCACAGCAACAGGCACAAATATTACTCGCAGTACGAGTAGCAATTATGGTGCTAAAGGGCGTTACCTGAGTTACACAGATGATGCGATGGGGTTTAGAACCAGTTTTAAGTATAACAATGTTGATGCAGACTCTGTAACAGGTGTCATCACTTCAATAAAAACTACCGATGCCAATAATGTCGCAAAAATAGAATATTTTGATGATTTAGGCCGACTAAAAACCATTGACCATCCTGACGCAAAAACAACAACCGTTACTCAAGCTTTTTGCAGTAGCTGCTCTAGTAATGCCTATTATTACGTTAGAACAACGGTAACCGGAAATCCCACCCAGGAAGTGTATTTTGATAAATGGGGGCGCGAGGTTATCGCGCAAACCACAAGCTTTAGCGGTGGCTGGAACAAGGTCATCAAAGAGTACGATGAGCAAGGCCGAGAAAAAATGGTGTATGAGCCAAACTCAACTGGTTTTACACTATTTGAATACGATGAATTAAATCGACCTTATACTGTTACAAAGCCCAATGGCACAACAGTCACAAATGAGTTATTTGGCTTTGAAAGTCGAACCACTAATGAAGTCGGTATAACGACAAGCGTATATCAAAATGGTTTTGGTGAAACGGCTTATACTGAAGATGCAATCGGTAATACAGTGTCTTTTACTTATGATGCTCAAGGCAATGTTGTGACTACAGACACAACCGGAGAAGGCAGTAATTACATTGTCACCGTGACTTATGATGACTGGGGCAGGAAACTCTCCACCAATGACCCGTCAAAAGGCCTATGGAAGTACACCTATAATGCTTTTGGTGAGTTAATGACCCAGGAGACCGCTAGAGGCCATACCTTCACTTTTTCATATGACTTACTTGGACGCAAAATAAAAAGCTATGAGCCATCAGAAGGCACGCTTTGTTGGAATTATGGTACAGCGACCGATAAAGGCAGACTGCTTTCAGTCGAAAAATTTGATGCAGCAGTTGCAACGTGTGCTACTGGCAATCCAACGTATAAAAATAGCTTTACTTATTATCCAGATGGCTTAGTTAAAACCACAACAACCTTAATAGAGGGTAATACGTTCACGCAAAGTCAAACTTACGATAGTTACAGTCGTCCAAGTATTACCACTTACCCTACAGGCACTGCGGCGTTTTCAGTTAAGAATCACTACTCAACCACAACAGGGTATCTTACTGAGGTGAGAAATAATGTGACAGGGGCATTATTAAAACGTGTTGACTCAATGACCGCGCGAAACCAAGTCGACGAAGTCACTTACGGTAACAATGTGACTACCACAGCGATGTTTGAAGATGACACTGGCTGGTTATCAAGTATTGACGTTAAAAAGGGTAGTGCTCAGCTTGCTTACACTGATGTCGTGCATGATGATATCGGCAACGTAACCAGTCGCTGGACTAAATTTGGTTCAATTCCTGGAGGCATTACCGACTTTACAGAAACCTATGGCTATGACTACCTGACAAACCGTTTAGAAGACCGCACGATTAGTATTGCCACTGGCAGTGCTATCTTGCCTGCTAATTTTAAAACGTATCAAGATTATAATTATGATGACTGGGGTAATATTAAATTTAAAACGGGTGTGGGCAATTACACCTACTATGCAACTAAACCGCACCAGCTTAATGAGGTCAAATCAGCCTCTGGAGCGCAATTGTATAAGTTTTTCTATGATGCCAACGGCAATAGTAAAACAGATGGTACTCGTACCTTTAATTATGGCAGTTACGACAAGCCAACATTAATCACGAAAGCTGGCAGTAGTTCTACCATGAAATATGGGCCTGAACGTGAGCTTATTTATAAATCTGATACGTATGTCGAAAATGGCAAAAATGTGACTTATCAGACAACCTATTTAGGCAATTATGAAAAGGTATATCGTACGGGTGGCGCAGGTACATTAACCGAGCATAAGTTTTATGTTGGCGATATTGTCTATACCCAACGAAGCAATGGTTCAAGTGATACTTTTTATCTACACAAAGACCATCAAGGCTCAGTCATCGCCACAACCAATGCCAGTGGCGCAGTGGTATCGCAAGCGATTTACGACCCTTGGGGTAAACGTACCGCTGTGTTTCTCCACAGTTCGTTTGCTAGTTTTACGACTAGCGAACCGACAGACAGAGGATATACAGGCCATAAGCACATCAAAGATTTAGATATTATTCATATGGGCGGCCGCATCTACGATCCAACCTTGGGGCGATTCTTGCAGGCTGATCCGCTGATCCAAGCGCCTACGGATTCACAAAGTTACAATCGTTATGCTTATGTGAGAAATAACCCGCTGACGTTAACCGATCCGAGTGGGTATAGTTGGTGGAGTAAAACGTGGAAAAAAATACGACCTTATGTTGGGATTATAGTTGCTGCAATTGGCACTTATATTTGTGGTGGTAATGTGCAATGCGGGCAAGCAGGATATGCCCTTGTTGGTGCTGCCTCAGGTGCCGCAGGAGCTGCTGCTAATGGTGGTAACGTATTTACAGGTGCATTGAGGGGAGCGTTTACCGCGATGGCTTTTTATCAGGTTGGTGAAGCATTTTCGCAAGCAAATTGTCAATCTTGCTTCAGTGGAGGAGAGTTAACTACCGCTGCAACTGTAGGAAAGATAGCAGCTCACGCTATGGTCGGTGGAATAACTAGCATACTGCAAGGAGGTAAGTTTGGTCATGGCTTCTTAGCTGCTGGTGTAACACAAGGGTTTGAGAAGAGTATCAATGGCATTAGTTCTGCTAGGTTTAGCATTGGAAGAATTGTAGCAGCAGCGACTGTTGGTGGGACAATTTCAAAATTAACTGGTGGGAAATTCGCAAATGGCGCACTTACAGGAGCTTTTTCTCGGATGTTTAATGATGAAGCTCATCACCAATCAGTTAGAAGCAGAGTCGTGGATGCTGGGAAAAAAGCGCTATTATCAATGAAAGACATGTCTTCCGATTTGTATGACTATGCTTCTGAAAAACTTGAAAGTGCTGGCGACTTTATCGCTAGTAAGTTGCGCAAAGGACTTAATGTAAAATTTGATGCTTCTTTGACGGGTGGAGCGCTTGGTGTAGGGGTGGAGTCTACCGTTTCGTTGGCTTTTTCAAAGTACTACGAGTTAGGTACTTTTTTCACCCTCTCTGGTGGAGGTTTTGCTGGCCTTGGTGGCGGCATGAGTTACTCGATCGGGACATGGCAGGGAGATTTATCTACATTGGAAGGTTTCAGTGGCACAGTAGGTGGTATGGGCATGTTTGCTGGTAAGGGTGATTTTACATTTACTGGTGACGGTGCTGGGGCTGACATTGGCACCGGTTTAAATGTCGGTTATGCTGCCTATGGTTTTGTGAATCATACATGGCTTATTGGGCGGGGATTCTTTTGATTTTTACAATAATTTGTGTGCTCACCTTTTTGTTTTTGATATTTTTAGAAGGTATTTTCGCATCTCAGATTCATGCTAGATTAGCGCTTCAGGATAACAAAATAACGCTTGAAGATGTCAAGTCAGCAATTAAGTCTGGCAACAAATATAGTGGGTTAATCAAGACTGAAGAATATAAAAAAATGACTTTATTTAAGAGAATAAGGATATTCTTAATACTTTTATTCCTCATATCTTTTTTCTTTGTTAACTGAAAATTACTTGAAATAAAAAGGGTTAATAAATAAGACATATATGGACGCTCCCGGTGAGTCAAGGCAATAATCTGCTCACCCAAAGCTTTTTGGCCTTAGTTTTCTATTTTATTACTTCACACTTATCGTTGCTTTTAATGTGCTCATTTACCGCTAGAAGCGGTTGTACTGCCATATATACGGGCTTAACAGTAAGCACTGCGCCCCTAATGAAATCCGTACCATTGCGCCTTTAATTGTAAAACACCTATGCGGATTAGGTTTACCTTATCCTTGGCCTATTCGGGCTAGCACTGGTTGGACTGAGCAAAAGAATAAGGTGCCATCCATGTTACTGGAGAGTCTCCAGATTTTAAACTAAGCTTAAAATCTGAACAGACATTAACAAGGAGGTTATGATGCCGCGCCCTCGTAGAAGCCAAATTAGCCTAGAAGACACCCCCTGTTACCATTGTTGTAGTCGCGTTATTCGCCGTGCTTTTCTCTGCGGCGATGACAAGTTTTCTGGTAAAAACTACGACCACAGACGTGCTTGGGTAGATGCTCAGCTGCTTAAATTTGCGGAGGTTTTCGCTATTGATGTTGCGGCCTATGCAGTGATGAGTAATCATCTGCATGTTGTGCTCAGTATCGACATATATCAAGCCAACAGTTGGTCTGATGCCGAGGTAATAAGTCATTGGCATCAGTTATTTAAGGGTACTGATACAAGCCAAAAGTTTGCTCATGGTGAAACGCTTGAAGATTATGAACAGTTGCAGCTTAGTCACACAGTTGCTTTATATCGCAGCCGATTAAGCGATATTTCTTGGTTCATGCGGGCATTGAACGAACCGATAGCAAGGCAAGCAAATCAAGAAGATAACTGCACTGGCCGCTTCTGGGAGGGACGTTTTAAATCGCAAGCACTGCTCGATGAGGCGGCAGTATTAGCCTGCATGGCTTATGTCGACCTCAATCCCATTCGGGCAAATATGGCAGACACGCCAGAGCAATCAGACCATACCAGTATTCAACTACGAATTAGGGCTGCGCTGAAAGGTGAGCAACCACAGAGCCTACTGCCTTTCATTGGTAATGATCGTAAAGACCAACCCAAGGGCATCGCATTTTCGCTGCAAGATTATCTTGGATTGGTTGATGATACGGGACGCATTATTCGCAACGATAAGCGTGGCGCTATTAGCACATATAGCGCTAAGTTACTCACAAGATTGAATATCCCTCAAGATAACTGGCTCAAACTCACCACCGAGTTCGGTAAGCTATTTCACGGCCCAGTCGGCACACTTCAAGAACTTACCCACTATTGTGAGCATCTAGAAAAACGCCGACGACACTTCGCCAGTTGTTGCCAGCACTTAAAAGCGGGCTGACTTAAATCTCGAATTCAACATCTAAGTGCATCAATGACTGCTTAGGCCGCTGAAACTGCATGGGGTGGGATACTGTTGCCTGAAATCTCTATTTTTCACTGATATTTGCTTATTTCGTTACTCATGAACCGTCCATTTGAACCGCTTTATTGCATTTTGGGTCAGTATAAACTTTATTTGATTACCATACATTTTCTAATCCCAGTAGTTACTTTTAGAGCCTCAGTTCTAACAAACTTTTGTCCATATACGTGTCAGAGGAATGAAGCTGACACGTTCGTGCCCCAAAGCTTGTTTCGCATGCCTAGATTAGATTTGCTTGATACTGGCCTGTTGGCCTAATTTTAGTAATGCTACAGAGTGTCCATTGAACTAGGTCCACTCCAGATAATGCACCAAAGTGTTTACTATTTCTGTGACGATTTAAATAATACAGTGGCTTGTCTATCTATGGATACAGTCTCAACAGCAAGAATGGATAACAAAATATTTAATCCTGATTCAAGTTAACTTTCCAATTGACTATGCTATAGAAATATTACTTGATGTTGAATCGATGCAGTTAGATAGGCTGAATTTTAGTTAAGCTACCAAGCCAGAAAGCCCAGAATGTTTAGTCTTCACTTAAAATTCAGCCAATTTTCAACTATTTAAATCACATACAAACTGATGCATATTTGGCTGTAACGCTGTTAGAGTACTTCGAGCATTGCCCCTCATTATTGCAAGCTCGAACTCTGAACTCTGTATTTTGATTAACACTTACTTGATATGCTTTATTTGTAGTTGTTGCGAAGTTTGAAAACGCATACCCTGAATTTATCTGAATCTCATAATAATCAGCATCATCATTATATGATGCCCAATTGAGAGAGTTTTCGCCGTAGCAATAATGGTAATTTACGTTTAAATCAACTTCTTGAAGATAACCGTACATTTCTCGAAGAGTAGAAATGTCTGTCGAAGTCATAACAGAACCACCTAGAGAAGACATACCGTCATTTCTCGAAATAGTTGCTTGACCATTAGAGCTAAAAGCGGTCGAGTGATAGTGCATTATAGAATTATAGTCGTAGGGGCCAACATCTTCCCCATCAGAAATATGTTGTTCAAAATTGTGCTCTTTCCCGGATATAATATTCTCCCAATTAATTGTAATATATGAATCACGATCTTCCCGTGATTGTTCATGCCAAAAGCCTGCAGCATGTAGGAGTTCATGTGTAGGTGTTCCGCCGCTAAAGCAACCATCTGCTAAACTAACATTTTGAGAGCCACCTCGCTTCCCTACTTGAGAGCTGCAACCTGAGCCCTTGTATATAGAGATATAGTCCGCTTGATTCGAGCGTTCGACAAAAATAACACCTGAAACATCTTCTATATCACTCATCGCCTGAAGAATTGAATTTATTTGACTGGTGCTATAATTTGTTGAAATGGTATAAGGAATTACACCCAAATCCCATCTATATTGACTACCGCTAATGATAACGGAATAAGGAGTTGGAGTGTTTAGAGTTTCAATATGCTCAGTGACAATGATATCTCCTTCAAAAATATATTCACCTTTTGATCTCTCAACTGTTAGAGTTTTGTGAACCAACACATTATTTTCATCGGCGCCTTCTACCAATATATCATACGTTTTCGAGTGTGAGTTTAGTGACAGTGTAATGCATGAAGATAAGATTAAATAGTTAAATAATTTCATTCCTTCGATCCTATTTACAATCAATAAAAATCCGAAATTGGTTTTTATTCAGAAATTTAATTAGAAATAAAGACAGTAACATATGTAAAAATTTTGTTACCAAGATATGATCTGAATCTATTTACTGTTTTTATTTTGTTGCTAATATAAAATTTTATAATTATGTTTATTCATATCCAATAAAACTAAAGGATTAGTGTTATGCAATCTAAATTTTTGTTTGTTGTTTGCCTTATGTTCGCGTCAGCTTGTAACAATTCAGACGAAAAAGACGCTTCATCATATGAACAGTCAACCTCCATAGCTTCTTATATGCAACCGTGCACAGGTGTAAATCAAATGCTTTGCGTTGTGGCTGATGGCAAGCTCTTTTATGACGAAATTGAAGGCTTTACTTATATGTGGGGGTATACTTATGAGCTTACAGTCGAAGTCAATGAGGATGGCTCACCTTCTGCGGACGCTTCAAGTAAACAGTATTCATTGGTTAGTATCAACTCATCGGTTGAAGATGAATTGGGTGTGGAGTACGTCATTGATAATGTTGAACTTCTTGACTCAACAATTCATATGAATGATGGTGAGTACTTTTTTTTAAGTCAATCATTTGAGTGTGAAGATACAGCGTTGTGTGAGTCTTTATTAAATATGAATAACTCAGGTGGAATAGTGACAATCACTTTTAAATATATGGGGAATGGTGTTATCAATTTAATTTCATGGAATTAGAAATCTATCAATTTGCAAATAAGGAAGCCATTATAGTGCAATTATAAGTGATAAATTCGCTCTAGTAACAATCAATTTTTGTAGCGGCCGATAAATATTAGCCGTATTGAATCACCATTACTTCACATGTTATGCGAACAAGGCATACACTGATGGCATTCGTAACTCAGAAATGTCCATAAACGGTTTAGGGTGGTGACTCATTTCCCCAAAGTTTGTTTCCCTCCTAATTATGCAAAATCAAATATTGAGTAATAGTACCCAAAAATAAAGCCAATGATGTTTAAGCTTTCAAGCAGAATTCCCATGCACATGTAGTCGGCTGGTATATTTGGGGTATTTGAAGTAAGTTATTGTAAGTATATTGAATAATAATTCGTATTTAGTCTTCTTTTACGTGGCAAATTCACATGCGTGTTAATCCCAATAAGTGCGCATGCGCACTGTACAAATTCTATACGATTTTCAGGTCGAGGTGTTTTCAATGAAAAAGGTAATCTCAGTTACAGTCTTAGGTTTGTCAGTCTTAGGTTTGTCATTATTGTGGGGTAATCATAATTATGAAGGGGAGTATTTAGCGACAGAAGGAGTTGACTGTACCCTAAATTCTAATATAAATAATAACGATGTTTTTCTTGAAATTAGTCTTCAGAGTGAAGGTTATACTGCTATCGCACCAAGGGTGTTAAATTTGGGGCTGGGATCTACAAGTGATGGAACGGCATCGCCATCTGAAGATAATATATTAAATTTTAACTTTTCTAAACGTGGACCGAGAGTAAGGGGAGCACCTACAAATCCAAGCCCCTTTAAGTCGGTCTCAATGTCAATAAAGGTCCATCCAACCAAGCATAATCATATATTAATTCATGAGTCGTATGCTTCACTCATTGACGATAATAATGGCTATATAAATTTGTTAAAAGCCGACCAAAAGCAGCCTAACTATACCCCTCTTTGTTTAATCAAAAAAAATACAATAAACTATCTATGGTTAAGCGCTAAAACGTTTTTGTCCAAAAGTGTGACAGGATAGCTTAGCAATAAGAAACTAAGCACAAATCAGTCGATCAAATTTTAGTAATACCACAGAGTCGGGAGTTGCTACTCTAATAGTGACGATTCAAAGAGAGGAATTGATGATGAAGAATACTAAACTCAATATATTGCTTTTAAAATGTGACGCAACGGCACCAGTTCCTGATGATTTAACTGCATGGCTTGATTCTCCTTCTGTCGGAAATGAAATTATTACTGGTCACGATGAGATATCTCTGAGTTCTGATGATGAATATCGTGCCGCTTTAAAGACAATCGAAGGATTGTTTGATGCAATACCTAATACCGCTGAATTGGAAGGTTTTTTATCTATTCTTGAAAATGACATGCAACAACACCCCGACAAATTAGTGCCGCTCACAGCAAGTATGCGTAGAAGTGCTGAAAGTTTAGTTGAAAGTGTAGAAATTGATTTTGGTGATCAGTTATTAGACGAGTTGTAGGTAATTGGGAGACTAGAAGTTATCTGAAAACCTAACTTTGTTCGCTCTTTGTAACGCAGAAATGTCCATTTCCGAGTTAAATAAACACATATCAGCTCCATCATAACCTTAGTTAATAATCTTATAAGTTTACTACTAATTATCACTGCTGCTATAGGTATAAATTAATGAGGCTCACTTTAAGCATTAGCACTAATCTAGTTGTACTTTATATTTGAGTCTGGCTGGTAGAATTTCATCAAACTCACAGTCAAGTGCATTAACGATTTTGTATAGAGTTTCCAGTTTGATGTTGACGCAACCTCTTTCCATTTTCCCGTAATTACCTCTTTCAATACCGACATATGCTGCAAATGCCTCTTGAGAATAGCCAGCATTAACTCTTAGGTATCTTAATTTCTCGCCAAATTCAATTACTAAATCACTCACCTATCAACACTCCAGGTAAAATGATTAGATTTTCATATTGAGGTACAAGCCACCACGCCCTATAATACCCATTCGAGATAAATTATTAGGATCTGTTTTTGATGTTAGACCCATTCGTAGCTCAAATCATTAAAGCAGAAAACTTTGATAAGTTCACAACAAGTGATGTCCGCTCTGCATATTTTGCATTAAAAAAAGATCCCTCTTTGGATAGCGCAGAGATCAGAAGAATGATTTATGCAGAATTAATGAAGTTAGTAAAAAAAGGCTGGTTAGAGAGGAATATACAAAAGCAAAAGGGACAGACTAGATTCAAAAAAACAGTTCATTTTGATGCCACAAACCTTCCTGTTAAGCCTATGGCTTTATTACCTATTTCTGATATTGAAGGCATTGATAAACATAAGAAATTGAGCGCAAAACTAAACTACTATAAATCAGAACTATTATTGAGCTTAGGTGAATCAGAGGCATATAAAGAGATATACTTAGAGCTGCCTGATTTAGCTGAAGAGTTACAACCCAAGTACAATTTAGCGAGGGAAAATAGCACTAAATTGTTGGGGAAAATCAGGGCCATTGAAGCGATCATCGAACAGAGAAATATATGAGACTTAGACGTTGGCAAAATGCATGTATAGATTCGTCATTAAAACAATACCTTAATGGACAGTCTCATTTCTTGGTTTTAGCGACGCCTGGCTCAGGAAAGACTCTGATGGCCTCTGTTTTATCAAACCATCTATTGAAGAATGACCTTGTTGATTTAATCTTTTGTTTTTCCCCATCTTCGATAGTTTCCATGGATTTTGCTGAGTGCTTACAATTAAGATCGAATGAACGTTTTGACGGGCTAATTGGTTCAAAGGGCAGAGCTTATACTTATCAACATTTGCAGTACTTAGATGGTGCTTTTTGGGAGCTATTTGAAAAATATCGAGTATTCGTTATTTTCGATGAAATCCATCATTGTGCAGGATCTACTGTCGATAATGCGAATTCATGGGGAGAGCATATAATTCTGAACATTCAGAACAAAGCTCGATTCACCATGGCATTAACCGGCACGCCTTGGCGCTCAGATACGGCCCCTATCGTTTTTGCTAGCTACGCCTCACCAGATGGTGAAATCTCATGTGATTACGTCTATGGGCTTCATGAGGCCATTTTAGACGGTGTTTGTCGCGTACCTCAGATAATCGCTATTGATAACAATCATATTTCAGTAATAGAAAGTAATGAAACCGTCGTTTTCGAAAGCTTTGATGACCTACTGTCTAACTCCCAAGTTGCATACCAGGACGTAATCGAAAATGAGGATGTAATAAAACATATCATCACTTCGGCTAGTAAAAAGCTAGATTTTATAAGACTTGAAAACTCTAATGCCGCTGGCTTAATCGTAGCGTCATCGATAGAACAGGCCAATAGAATTTCAACATTTGTAAAAAAATGGCTTGAAGAAGAAGCGGTTGTAGCTACCTATAAGGAAAATGACCCGACAGCCATTATTCAGCGATTCAGACATTCAGAATCCAAGTGGATTATTTCTGTTGGAATGATTAGTGAGGGAACTAATATCCCTCGCCTACAAGTGTGTTGTTATCTCTCAAACATAAAAACTGAAATGTATTTTAGGCAAACACTAGGACGAATTCTTAGAGTTACAGACACTACTAATCAAGAAGCAATTCTTTATATGCCAGCGGAACCCAAGTTACTAGAGTATGCTTATAGAGTTAGACATGACGTGCCTGTTGAGGCTGATGTTGTAAAATTTGAAACAATGCAATCACTGCTCGTCGGCGATGAGACTATTAGTCAAAACAAAACAATTTCGTTGAAAGGGCCAAGTATTGATTTGTCCGGTAATGAAATTAAACTAAATGATTTCAATGAAAACATTGATAGCTTGTTCGATGAAGATTTTTTATCAACTTCATATGACCAAGTGATGAATATATTCGGTCGCTTCAAACAAGAAACCATAGGCCTAGGGTTAGGGTTAGGAGAGTTGAAGTAACTTTACTTACTTCAATCTAGATTATTTATCATTATACAACTTGATATCGTTACTTAATCAAGATTTTGAAACTGGATTAACAATAAAAGTTATTTTTTGTGGTTTGTCCTGAAGAGATCGAATAAAAATAGGTTCGGACTTCACTCCTGAGTAGTTTTTATCTATCATTTCACAATCATCTAAATGTTTAATTAAACTTTTTATAGCGTCTTTGTATTTTTCAGGAACCCGCATCACGACTGTTTTTTCGTATTTAGTTTTTCGACCTGCACCAGTTCGAAATCCGCCATGTTTTACCTTGTGCTCAGCTTTTTCTTCAGACATGTAAACTCCACCTTGGTTTTGTTACATAATCAAAATACCTTGAATAAATTACAGAATCAAGAGGGTCTCAATACTTTTAATGATGAGGGATGGCTTTGCATGCTTTTAAATTAGGAAGATGGAGGTAAATATTTATGTATGGCTGTAATCTTTTGAGAATTGCACATTTATTGCGCTAACAAGTAATCGTCCGATATGAGTACTCTTTAATCCCATCATTGGAAAAAAAACTACGATAAATAAATGCACTTTCAATACCGTTTTTGAGTTTATTTTTGATTCATCTTCAAACACGCTTTCTAATGTACATCAGTATTAATAGGCGATCTGGCATGCAAAATATTAGAACCGACATCAAAGCTTCAAATAATCAAAATCAAACACTGTTCTCAAATTACATTGTCCATAACTACGGGACTTATTTGAGGAACAATGATATTTACCTTAAAGATTATAGAGAACACTACGTGTATGAAAGTAGTAATTAGCGAACTTGGTCACATTATATTTAGCTATTTCTCTAAAGCTGTCTTATAAAGTAGCAGCTGATATTTTTTAGCCACTACTGTTAGTGATCTAAAAAAATCATAAAACACCCTTATGTTTGTACCCCCTGGTTCTAAAATACATTCAAGATGAATTTTTTTGTAAACGTAGATATTGATAAATTATCAAATAACAAGTTTTTCAACTTTAATCATCTAGACGTATTTTTCATGTAAAATTGTAAACCCAAGCACATTAACACGACCTGAATTTACAATTACAATATAATTATTAGGGAATTAACATTTGTCAAAAGCATTTACAATCTTTAAAAGCTGTAAGTGAATTTCGTTCTTAAATCTGTAGCGTCTTTTTGATTGTTTTCATAATCCAATATTGAAAAATCAATTGATATACCGAAATTTTCGAGTTTACCATCCAATTGATATGCAAGGTTAACCGTCCATTCATTTAAATCTTTTCCAACTATGGGATTGTCAAAAGATGTATAAAATAATTTACCTTTAACATTAGAGATAGTAGAACCTAACCCCAGTTGATACGAATTTGTGCCCGCTTCAAATGCAGCAACACCCGCAGTTTTAGTAGTTGCAGTAAACTGATAATAAGCTCCTTGACCTATGCCTCTAAAAACTCTATTTTCTCCTTCATTTCCTCCAGCTAATGTATAACCAGCGAAAAAATCTACTCCCCCCTGGCTAAAACCTACTTTAAAGCCCAAAAGATCATTATCAACTAGTTCATTTTTATCCCACTTAGTTTTGTAGTACTGCAACGCAATATAACTGTTAAAGTTAGTTGGCAATGTATATTCTACATCCGCATAGAGAGCTTGGACTTCATTTATTACATTTGCGTACTGTGAGTTAATTTTAACTTTTTTAGCTATCCGTTTATTAACTTGTGCGAAAAAGACGCCATCATTGCCTATTTTATAAAAGTCGCCAGGGGAACCAGAACCATTATAATCAAAATCAACAAATTCATTATCAACATAAAATGATTTATCTGTTCGAGTCTGATATTTAGTCACATAACCAATCGAAATATCAGTATCCTCAAAATGACTTGAAGATACCTGATACATTTCAAAAGACTCTTTTATTAATCTTGAACCTGAGTTAGCGATCAAGGGTGATGAAAAGTGTTGCCTACCTCCAGAAAACACCGTATCACCAAACTGATACCTCAAAAAAGCTTCCGATAATACAAGACCTTGTGCGTTTATACTGCCCGCAGTTCTATCATCATCATCATTGATGTTACTAACGTATGATCCCTGTACTTCTCCTCCCAATTTAAACCCATTAAACTCTGATGTATTAAAAGTAACATTACCACCATTCACCCAAATCGAGCTATTCTCTGCATTTGAATCGTCAAAATCTTGTTCGAAATAGTACGATTTCGCTGTACCTCCAACATTACCATTGTGTATCCATTCAGAAAAACTTTCAATATCACCATTAGAGAATGCATTATTACTCATTGCTAATAGCACCAAAACATATTTATTATATTTAAACATACAAACCTTATTAACGTTAAGTTACAAATAAGAAACCATATTAAGTAAAACTAAAACCAAAGATAAACAAATAAATTACAAACCCAATCGATAATACAAACTAGAACATTTTTAACAGTGATCTATTTCACAACAAAAAATATCAAACCGACATAAATATTAATTTAAAATAAGACATAGGTTTAAAACCCAAGTTAAAAACTTAGGTAGAAAAATTAAAAAAGACGCAAGTTTAAAACCTGAGTTAAAAACCTAGGAGAATAGAGCGTTAAAGCATATATTTAAAAAACAAAAAAAACAAACAACCAAAAATATCAGGCCGATATCAATAATGTTAATTAGATCAATATATATAAAACCACAAACGTTACAATAAAAATAAGCGAGGCACGTTTAAATAAAAATATTTTATACACTATATAGGAAAACTCAGACCATGATTAAAAAACACATTCTATTAGCACTTATAGTTGCATTTTCAAGTCAATCATATGCTACAACGATAGATTCTGAATCATTCAAAAAGTTAGATTACAAAAGTGCTGTCACGACAGCTCATACACTATACAAAAATAATGATGGGATAATGATAAAAGTTCTACCCAACAAAATAGTTGCAACTTTCGCAGATGGAAAAAGTAGTTCTGTAGCTATACCAAAAGATCAATTCTTTCTTTCAATAGCTCCTTACATTAATAGTTCTCACCCATGTACCAATCATGTTTTAACAGGTTGTACCGGTGAGATAAAAAATCAAACAATGAAAGTTGTCATGATTGATACTGACACAGGTGAAACATTAATAGACAAAAAAATGACGACACAAAGTGATGGATTTATAGACTTTTGGGTTCCAAAAGATAGCAATTTAGCATTTAATATTTACTATGAACCAAAAGACGGAAGCAAAAGAGTGGCGAGAGAAGTATTGTCTACTTTCAATAACGATAGAACTTGCATTACAACTATGAAACTTATTTAAAGTTAATATTTAAATATGGCTTGTAAAAGGACTGGAATTATTCCGGTCTTTTTTATATAAAAAATGGAAATCCTTTTCCATAAAATATCATGCATTAACATGACCTGAGTCTTTGTGGTTTTCTTGGGAGCACCTACAAAGGAACTCAAGATAATCCTTTATCTGGTTGATGAAATTGTTATTAGTTACGACCAGTGCACGTGGGTTATTTTCCAACTACCATCCACTTGTTTAATTAACACAAGCGTTTCCATGGCCATCGAGTCAATACTTTTACCCTTATATTCACCTTGGGCGTGACTTATTGACGTTGAAATGGCAACGTCACCCGTAATCGTTATTTGGTGTTCTTTTGGCGTTATGGTTAACCCTTTTAAGTAGGCCATATCCGCAAGCATATGATGATTGGCATAATCTGTAAGTGAACGCTCTACTTTTCCACCTTCATAAATTTGAACATTGGCTGCTAATAACTGCCTAACAATAACCTCATTGCCCGTTTGTAATGCAGCATGAAATTGTTTGACGACATTGCCCGCGGCGGAATCAACACCGATAAACGCTTTTTGTTCTATAGGGTGAGTTTCATCACCATGGGCAAAACTCAATGAGCTTTGTCCTGCGGACATCAGTAATATCCCGGTGGTTATGAGTATTGTTAAAGGTCTATTTTTCATTTTTATCTCTCTGTCAATTTATAGTGATTATCCAAGACTCATAGGACCAAGCACGCTCGAAAGTACCGCTGTTGTCGCTAATATCAGTACTGCTATTAATGCTTCTAATCCAATCGATTTTTGTAGTTTTTGTTTTGCAAATGATGGAGGCGCAATCGTTAATTTCGGTACTAAAACCAATTTATGCCATGCTGCTATAAGCAAAATGATAGCCACCAAACAGAGCTTGATGGTGACCGCGATACCATAATCGGAACTGAATAATTCAGTGGGGCTATCAAACAACATCCACACCATTCCCATGCCTGAAAGCAACACTAGAATGACAATCACTATGCCTAAACGACCAAATGTATCCATGACATTCTTTATGACGATGTTGTCATCGGTGCTACATAATTTCCATAATGGATAAAAAGCGCCTATCCAACTGCCAATGATCAAAACGTGTATCAATATCAAGCCTTGAGCAAGCAATCCCAGTTCAGTGCTATGGCCAATAAGAGTAAACGTGACAGCAATTAACAGACTGCTGATAATGGCTAATACCGCAGAAAACGTTTTGAGATAGCGGTTCTTATGTAACAGTAAACCACTAGCCACTAGCATTAACCCAAAACCGATTAAGCGCCAAAGCACAGTTTGCCCTACCTGGGTTGGCCACAGAAAAGCATGCATCTGCGCATCGAACATTCCCATCAAGCCGTTTTCAGCAAAAGCCCCTATTTGCGCAAAATAATTGATACTAACGGCAATCAACCCCAAAACAGCACCTAGGCCGGTATATTTTGTAACGCTAATGCCTAGGTTCGGTTGGCCCTTAATGAGATATTGCATCAATGTGCCGCCAATAACGGCGGCAACACTAAGATAAATAACCCATTTAGATATCAACACCGATATGTCAAACACGGTTAATATCATGTTTACTCATCCACTTATTGATGTGCAGTGTGCTCGCTAGTCTCATGCTCCATTGTCATAGGCGTTGCACTGCGAGTGTTCATACCAGAGTTATGTAGCATAAAGCTCATGTTGCCTTTCATCTTATGACCGTCGTCACCCATGATCATCCAGTTAACTGTGTAATTAGCTGCGTTTAATGCTGGTAGGGCGAATGAAAATTCAGCTTGACTGGCCGCACTTGAAGGTAATGTTAACGGTACGCTTTGCTGCTTCTCATCTTGCATTGTTAATTTGACCAAACGTACCGGAGCCGTAAAGGTCAGTTCAAGCGTTGTTGGGGCTTGACTTAGCATGGCACCGTTAGCGGGCATAGAACTGCTCAGTCCGACATGAGCAAATGCTGAAGCACTCAAGAATAGACTTGTTACGACTAAAACGTTGTTAAATAATTTCATGATATTTCCTTTTATATTGTTTTTAACGATCGAAAACGGTTTACATAAATGATTAAATATTGGCTGAGCTAACATATTGGCACCAAGCTTATAACTCAGTGTACGAACGAGGTCTTAGAACCACGCTCTAAAACCAATAACAAACTGGGTTTCTTGTGTATCTTCCCCTTCATTTCGGCTGTATTCGGCGGTATTACCGAGTTTCTGACGCCAATCCACACCGATATAGGGTGCGAACTCTCTAACAATCTCGTATCTCAATCGCAGCCCTGCACTGACGTCAGATAAGCCAGAGCCTATTCCAAGTTCAGCATCGTCCTTACCAAATAAATTAACTTCTACTTCAGGTGTGAGTATCAACTTTTGAGTGATTAAGAGTTCATATTCCGCACTCAAGCGCATAGCCGTACGGCCTTGGTCACCTATAAATAAGGCCGCGTCAATATCAAAGAAATATGGCGCTAACCCTTGAACCCCAATCACAGCCCAATTACGAGTCGGCGTCGGTTTGATATCGGTTTTAATACCGAATTGTACATCCCAGTATGGTGCGATGGGCTTACTGTAAAGAGCCTGAATTTCAAGATCTTGCTTATCACTATTTGAATATTCACCTTCAGTTTTAAGCCACAACTTATTCAAATCGTAACCTAACCAGGCTTGTGCACTAAACTGGGTGGGATCTTGCGGATCCACGCCTTTTTCAAATTGATCCAGCATGACTTTTGTTAATAGAGGGTCATCATTACCGCCGGCAAACACAGCTGAGCTAGTCAATGTGGCGCTCAGACTCAACAGTCCCAAGGCCATTAAATTCGTTTTATTCATCTGTATTCCCCTTATTTCACCACGACTTTTCTGAACATGCCTGGCATGTGGAATAACAAGTGGCAATGATATGCCCATTGCCCTTTTGCATCGGCGGTGACTAAGTAACTGATCTTAGAACCCGGCTGAACTAATACAGTGTGCTTACGGGGAATAAAATCAGGGTCGCCTGTCTCTAACTCACTCCACATACCATGCAAATGCATAGGGTGAGTCATCATCGTGTCGTTCACTAAGGTGATCCGCAGTCTTTCTCCGTATTCAAACTCTAATGGCGCGGCGTCCATAAATTTCACCCCATTCACAGACCACATATAGCGGTTCATATTGCCGGTTAAATGCAGTTGAATTTCGCGGCTAGGTTGGCGTGTGTCGTAGGTAGGATGTAAGCCTTTAATGTCGCCATAAGTTAATACTTTGCGGTTAAATTGCTGTTGATGGTCACGCAATCCAATCCCGGGGTCGTGTAAGCCACTTTTTGGGGCATCGGCACGCATATCCACTTGTGGGCCGAACTCGGTGTCAATGTGTTTAATTTCATTGTTACTGCCAAAGCCTGCAAGCCCTAGTCCTGAGACTGTCGCTTTCGCAGCGTCCATTGCCATTTTGCTGTGTTCCATCCCTGACATATCACCGCCACCCATAGCCATCTTGCTGTGATCCATGCCTGACATATCACCGCCGCCCATAGCCATCTTGCTGTGATCCATGCTTGACATATCACCGCCGCCCAYAGCCATCTTGCTGTGGTCCATGCCTGACATATTGCCGCCGCCCATAGCCATCTTGCTGTGGTCCATGCCTGACATATCGCCGCCGCCCATAGCCATCTTGCTGTGGTCCATGCCTGACATATCGCCGCCGCCCATAGCCATCTTGCTGTGGTCCATGCCTGACATATCCATGTCACTCATGTCCATACCCATATCACTGTGGCCAAGGACAGGCCTTGGATCCATTGGGGGAATAGGAGAATGTAAACTGGGATCTGAGGTAAGGTTACCTACCGTAAAACCGGTGCGGTCGATACTCTGAGCAAAAATACAATAGGCATTATCAACCTCTGGCTCAATAACCACATCATAGGTTTCAGCAACACCTATTCGAAATTCATCCACAGACACCGGTTGAATGTTCTGACCATCACTGGCAACAACAGTCATTTTAAGACCCGGTATACGCACATCAAATATGGTCATCGCAGAACTATTTATAAAGCGTAAGCGCACTTTATCACCTAGTTCAAACAACCCTTGCCAGCCCTGTTGCGGAGGATTGCCATTCATTAAATAGGTGTAAGTTGAACCCGTCACATCAGATATGTCTCTGTCACTCATGCGCGCGTTATTCCACATCGAACGAGCGTTCCACGTATTGGCTAAGCCATTTTTATCTACGTCAGAGAAAAAATCCATTACCGTACGCTCACGGTAATTATAGTAATCGGCTTGTTTCTTTAATTTGGCATAAATGTTTTCAGGGGCTTCGTCAGACCAATCAGACAGCATGATCACATAGTCACGATCATATATGACCGGATCGGGGGTCGCAGGATCAATCACAATAGCGCCGAATAAACCGGTTTGTTCTTGATAGCCTGAATGACTGTGATACCAATATGTGCCACTTTGCTGGACGGTAAATTGATACTCAAATGTTTCACCTGGTTTAATACCATCAAAGCTAAAGCCAGGCACACCGTCCATTTCAGTGGGTAAAATAATACCGTGCCAGTGAATAGAACTATCATGGTCGAGATTATTTTTTACTCTTAAAGTGACAGTTTCACCTTCTTTCCAACGTAATAACGGCGCGGGCAGTAGTTGGTTGACCACAGTGGCCCGAGCAGATTTTCCGGTAAAGTTAACCATTTTATAGTCAATTGATAAGTCAAACACTTTGCCAGAGAGCTGGCTCAACGATTGGCTTAACGCATTGGCAATGGCATTTTTAGGGTAAGGGATCGACATCAATGCCAACATGGCGGATGCACCAAATACAAACCGGCGTCGGCTGTGGTTGGGGTCACTGTCTGGCGTTTGAATCATCGGTTTTATCATGTATTGCGAATTCATTGCACAGACTCCTCAAGAGAGTTCACTTGGGCGTAAACTTCACTACTGCCATCTTTTTTCAACAGTAAGACTTGATATGGCATAAATTTATCTTGGTACTCCATGCCAGGGCTGCCCACTGGCATAGCGGGTACGGTTAAGCCGATAGCATCTTTAGGAGGGGTGGCTAAAAAACGACTAATGAATTTTGCAGGGACATGTCCTTCAAACACATAACCTTGAGATGACACTGCGGTATGGCAAGATTGCATTGAAGCAGGAATGCCCTTTGACTGTTTAAACTCATAAAGGTTGTTAATATTGTGGGCACTAACACTAAATCCACGCTCACTAATATGCGTTAGCCATTTCTCACAACAGCCGCAATTAGCATCTTTATAAACGGTGAGTAATGGCTCCGTAGTGCCGGGCTCTGCTGCACGGGCAATTAATATCCCTCCCATAGTTTGCAGAATAAAAATAGTACCTATGACACGAAAAAAACTAATAGAATTGCGATATAGAGCAGACATAATATTGCCTCCAAATCAAATTTCGTCACATTAAACAACGCGGTTTAATGTCAGTTTATTAACCAAAAGGTTAAAAAATTGAAACTACATGATTGGCTAGGACAGCTAGCAAAAAAAAAGGCGTAACTGTGCCTATGTTAGGCAAATATTGGAGGACGGTATAAAGAAGAACGATACTGAGGCATTAGTGCTGAGGTAAACATTGTTGCAGCATTAACTAAGCTGACTTCTGATTTAAGCGTTGGCATCGCCATCGTTAAAGCGACTGATAAACATGATCCGACAGGACAATGGCACGCTTGGGCGCAGCAACTATCATCCGCATCATCACTCATATCCATGTTCATGTTCATGTTCATGTTCATTTGCATACTAGCGTCATGACATGCTTTGCCATTTTCAGCAGGCATATTTGAAGTCGTCATTGAATTCATTGGCATAGTACCAGGCATAATCACAGACGCAAAAGTTTGACCGACAAACGTCAGTAAAACAAACATCATGATTAAGTGGATTCTACGCAAAATATATCTCCAATGATTATCAAATAATAGTAGTGAAAAATACTGCATTTAGCAATGAAAATTTATTTGAAAAACATAATTTAATGAAAATAAAAATAACATTTTAAAATAAAAAAATATGATAAAAATCAATCTAATATAAAATAACGATGCAAATTTTTATCTGCATCGTTATCCTAATCAACTAAATATTATCATTCCTCATGTATCAATTTAGTACGACGCCATAAAAAGAATACAACGGGGACAATTAATAGTGTCAGTATGATTGCACTAACCATTCCGCCGACCATTGGTGCAGCAATCCTACTCATCACCTCGGAACCGGTTCCAGTACCATAAAGGATAGGCAATAATCCAGCTATGATTGCTGCTGCCGTCATCATTACAGGACGTACGCGCATACCTGCACCTTGAATAACAGATTGAGTCAACTTTAGTTCATCAAATTTTTCTAGCTGCTGTGAACTATGATCAATCGCTTCTCTATAGGCTTGGTTTAAATAAACAAGCATAATGACGCCGATTTCGACAGCGACACCCGCCAATGCAATAAAACCGACTCCTACTGCAACTGAAAAATTGAAACCTTGTAAATACATTAACCAAATACTGCCCACCATGGCAAAAGGCAATGTCCCCACAATAATTCCAACTTCAACAACATTGCGGAAATTCATGAACAATAAAATAATGATAATAAATAAAGTAAATGGTACTACGTAAGTAAGCTTTGCTTTAGCTCTTTCCATATACTCATATTGACCAGCCCAAGTAATAGAGTAACCGGCAGGTAATATCAATTTATCATCCACAACTTTTTGTGCTATATCAACATAACTACCAATATCAACATCCTCAATATCAATGTAAGCCCAACCATTAAGGCGAGCATTTTCACTTTTGATACCCGGAGGTCCATTTTCAATAATAACGTCCGCAACGTCACCCAAAGAAATTCTCAAACCTTGCGGAGTCACTATAGGCAATAAGGCTAATGCTTCAGGTGAATTGCGATAATCCTGAGGATAGCGTAGGTTAATGGGGTATCGCTCTAACCCTTCAACGGTTTGTGAAATACTCATACCACCAATCGCTGTGGCCACAACCTGTTGAACATCCGCTATATTCAAACCATATCGAGCAGCATTCTCACGCTGGATATCAACTTTAATATAACGTCCGCCTGCAACTCTTTCAGCATAAACTGACGAAGTCCCCTTAACATCTTTAAGGATTTCTTCTAACTGTTTACCAATTTTTTCAATTTCCTTGAGATTAGGTCCAGCAATTTTAATGCCTACAGGTGTTTTGATCCCTGTCGCCAACATATCTATTCGGGTTTTAATTGGCATTACCCATGCGTTAGTCACACCTGGTAACTTAACTAATGAGTCTAGTTCTTGTTTTAAACTCTCTGTAGTCAGGCCTTCTCTCCACTCGCTTTTGGGCTTAAGTTGAATAAACGTCTCCACCATTGTCAGAGGTGCAGGATCCGTTGCGGAGTCTGCTCGACCAACCTTACCAAATACAGTTTTAACTTCGGGCACAGTGTAAATTAACTTATCCATTTGTTGCACTAATTGGCGTGCTTTACCAATAGAAATACCAGGGTAAGTTGTCGGCATGTACATTAAATCACCTTCATCTAATGGAGGCATAAATTCACTACCAATTTTATTTAGTGGCCACACACCAATCAACAACACAAATAATGCAAATAACAGCGTTATCTTCGGAAACGCCAGTACTTTTCTCAACACAGGCACATATACTGCTGTTAAAAGTCGATTAACCGGGTTTTTGTGCTCAGGAAGTACTTTTCCGCGAATAAAGTAACCCATTAGCACTGGAACTAATGTTATAGCTAACGCTGATGACACAGCCATTGCGTACGTTTTAGTAAACGCAAGCGGTGAAAACATCCTTCCCTCCTGTGCTTCTAGGGTAAATACCGGTAAAAAACTAACAGTAATAATCAGTAAACTAAAAAATAAAGCAGGGCCAACTTCGCTGGCAGACCGAGCTACAACCTGCCAACGGTTTTCTGGCGTCAATGGCGTTCGTTCCATATGTTTATGCATATTTTCAATCATGACAATGGCGCCATCGACCATGGCACCAATTGCAATTGCAATACCGCCTAAAGACATGATATTGGCATTCAAACCCTGCAAGTGCATAATAATAAATGCCGTTAAAATACCAACTGGAAGGCTAACAATCGCCACAAGTGATGATCTTACATGCGCCAAAAAAACCATACAAACTAAAGCAACAACTAAAAATTCCTCTAGCAGTTTAAACCCTAAGTTTGATACAGCTCTCTCAATTAAGCCACTGCGGTCATAAACCGTCACAACTTCCACGCCCTCAGGAAGGCCCTTTTTTAATGTCTCTAATTTAGCTTTAACGCCATCAATTGTCTTTTGGGCATTTTCACCAAATCGCATCACAATAATGCCACCGACCGTCTCACCTTCACCGTTTAGATCAACGACGCCTCGGCGCATTTGCGGTCCAGTCCCGATATCCGCAACATCTTTTAGCAGTAATGGGGTGCCATTATTGTTCACGCCTAATGGGATATTGCCGATATCCTCTTTATTCTCAAGATATCCTGTAGCACGAACCATATATTCAGCTTCTGAGAGTTCGACAACAGAGGCACCAATTTCTTGATTTCCACGGTTAATCGCCATTTGAATAGCATTTAAAGGTATACCAAAGGCACGCAACTTATCAGGGTCAACCTTAATCTGATACTGTTTAACCATCCCCCCTAGAGCGCTCACTTCAGAAACCCCTGGGACAGTTTGTAATTCATACTTTAAAAACCAGTCCTGTAGACTGCGTAACTCACTAATATCGTGTTTACCGGTTCTATCTACGAGTGCATATAAATATACCCAGCCCACACCTGTTGCGTCAGGTCCTAATTGAGGCTTTGCATTATCAGGTAACGTTGAAACGACTTGGCTAAGATATTCCAACACACGACTACGAGCCCAATATAAATCGGTTTCTTCATCAAAGATGACATAGACATATGAATCACCAAAAAAAGAGAATCCCCTGACCGTTACCGCACCAGGCACAGACAGCATAGCCGTAGTTAAAGGGTAAGTGACTTGATCTTCAACTACTTGTGGGGCTTGACCTGGATAACTTGTTTTAATAATTACCTGAACATCAGATAAATCAGGCAAAGCATCAATAGGGGTATTTTTAAGTGAAAATAAACCCGCGCCGACGAGAATTGCACTGGCGAGCAAAACAAAAAATCTGTTTGCTACAGACCATCGTATTATTGATTCAATCATGGTTATTCTCCCATCTCCATTCCTGAATGATCTGCTTGATGTGTTGTATTAGATACATCATCAGTAGCTTTGGGATTGTGTATATTTACCACTTTGACCAAGCCGTCTGATGTTTTTTCTAATTCAATATGAAGCACAGCACCAACGGTAAATACAGAGAAATCCACACTGTCATCAACAGTAAAGTCCATGGTCATTTGTGGCCATTCCCATTCACTGACAGCTTGATGGTCCACATTAATCATTCGATGTGCAGCCATTAAGCTATTTACTTTTGCTTCTACCCAAGCAGTTTCTGGAGTGATGGCTTGAATATTTTCTTGCTCATCGTCAGGTGCTCTCATACGTTTAAGGTCAGAGGTTTTATTTGATTCAGAATCCAATAGGAATTGTGCTGACGAGACAACAACATCTCCGTCATACAGGCCTGATTTTATTTGAATTTTATCATCATCGAATCGTCCTAACGTTACTGCTACAGATTTATATTTACCTTCACCGAGGGCAAGTACTACTCGGTCTGAGTTTCCTGTTCTAATCACTGCTTCCCTTGGTAGCAGTAATACATCCTCATCACTTCGTGTTTTTATCGACACTTGTGCAAACATATTCGGTTTTAATGCAGCATTGGTATTATCGAAGCGCAATCTCACTTTTAGCGTTCTTGTTTTACTATCTAATGCGGGGTAGACATAATCGACTTTTCCTTGCCAAGATTGACCAGGTAAATAATCTAATTTCATTTCAACTTCTTGCCCAACTTTAACCATGTTTGCTTGACGTTCAAAAACTTCAGCTTCAACCCATACTTGTGTTAATGAACCAATTGAAAACATTGTCATACCCGGTTTTACAAACGAGCCCTCCCTTACATTCAAATTATCAATAACACCACTTTGATCAGCATAAAACGTAATATTTTGTTTGACTATTCTATTTTTTCGTAGCGCTTTAATCTCCTCGCTTGGTATTAATAATGCTTTCAACCGAGCTTCAGAAGCTGTAATCAAACGCTGATCATTTCGATTTAAAGCTAATAACATTTCTTCTTGTGCATTAACTAAAGCAGGAGAATAAATCGAATATATAGGTTGCCCTTTAATAACCGGATCACCTGAAGCTTTTACATAAAGTTCTTCAATCCATCCTTCGACTCTTGGATTAATATGAATAAGTTGATCTTGATCATATTGAACATATCCAACTGTTTTAATGCTTGTTTGTAGTGTGCCAAACGTTGCTACGGATGTCCGCATACCAAGTTTATTAATCACTGCAGGTGATATTTTAACGGCACCAGGTCCAAAATCTGTCGAATCGGTGCCATCTTCGTATACAGGTATAAGATCCATACCCATTGGTGATTTCCCTGGTTTATCACTACGATAATTAGGATTCATAGGTGCGACCCAATATGATGGCTTAGCTTTTGCGCTGTCCTCTGAAGCTATTTCATTCTTCGGTGTATATAAGATTGATGCACTAATACCAGTAAGAATACCGATAACTAATATGCTGATCATTTTTAAATTGTTGTTCATTTTACTTCTCCATCAACATAAGATTTATGTGAGATGCTAACTGGACCCACATTGGGGGTAAAAAAATAGTTCAATTGAACTTTAAGTTTCTGTAAATCAACGTTAATAGCCAAAGCATCTAATTGAGTATTCAATTGAGCAATGAGGGAGCGAACGACTTCAGCGAAATCTCCCTTATCATTCGTGTAAGCCGTTAGTGACGCATCTGCTTGATCTTGCATTTGAGGTAATAAAAAATCGTTATAGAGCTTCTGACGTTGTTCCAATTTAAGAAATTGCGCTTTCGCAGTACCGTATGACGCCATCATGTTTCGAAGCAGTAACCACTTTTCTGTTTTAATTGACTCTGACTGAGAAATAGCGGCTTGAACTTGCTTATCTTGCTTTGAAGAAGTAAATATTGGTAAATCAAAACTCACACCTATTGACAACAAATCATCGCGAGAATTACCCATAGGATCATCGCCTCGATAACTATATCCAGCGTTTAGCCCCCATTCAGGCTTATATAATTGCTTTGTTAACTCTACACCTTTCCGGCTTGATTCAATTCTTTGTTCCAAAGCTAATAGAAGTGGATGGTCAGAAAATGCTTCATATAAAGATTGTTGATAATTTGGGCTTTTTTCCTCATCTAGATATAAATTAGAATTAATTAGCTTAATTTGAGGAAGTGTATTTGGGACGGTAAACGTCGAAAATGACAACTCATAGTCTTGTTCATACTCTCTTCTATACTCACCAACGAATGCCTTACCAACCCATTCAGATAATTTCTGCTTAAGCATATTTTCTTCCTGAGCTAAGACGGTCAGCTTATCTTCGAGACGGGTCACCTCTAACTGAGCACGAATGATGTCCTGCTGATTAGATTTACCAAGAGCAGATGAATATCCTGCTTTTGCGACATCAGATAATTGTTCGAATAAGTTCCGATTACGCTCAATCAGTGCAATACTCTCTTGCGTTTTATATATATCAAACCAAATTTGAGCGGTGGTGACACTTAACTTAGCTCGTCTATCTTGTCTTAAAAATGGGTATTGCTCCGCCGTTAACTCAAGTTGCTGTTGGCGTAAACTTAAGCTATCCCCTCGCGGAAACATTTGAGTGACACCAATTTTCAATTGAGTCATTGCTTCTTGTCCAAAATCAAAAGTGTTTATGGACAAATTCGCTAAACCAACACTGATTTTTGGATCTGGTAAGGTTCCTGCCGCTATGCTTTCAGATTTAATAGCATCTTGTTGAAATTGATTACTGACTAACCAGGGATCGTTCGACTGAGAGAGATAAACGGCTTCTTCCAGTGATAATGTCTGTACTGGTTCTGCCGCATATACCGCAGCGCTAATACCAATAAAGGACATCACTACGATTAGAATATATTGAGTGTAAATTTCACCCAATTTCTTGTAAATTAAAGACATAAAGCCTCCAAATTAGTTACCAATGCTCGAATTGAATTCGAAAAAAGGTAATATCTTGTTAATTTATTTTAAAAAAGATAAATGAACAGGAAGACGATCAAAAATTGATCAAGCCTTTCCTATCTAACAAGAAAATATTGGAGGACGATATAAAGAAGAGTTATATTGCGGAGTTGTATTTTGAGTCAAACCAGATATAAAACTACTCAAACTTGAGATGGTTACTGATTGGACCATTTTCATTTCAAGGGCAATTGAAAAGCAAGTACCTATCGGACAATCACATTGATTATCACAACAATCAGGAATGTCAGCGGTAGATGTTTTAACGGCATCAACATCTGATGTTAATTGGTGATGGCAAGCGTTAGTCGCAGCGGTATTCACTGGATTTGATTTACTTAACATTGAATTCATATCAGAGGGGCATGGCAAAATCACAGACGCAAAAGCTTGACTGACAAATGTCATCAAGATAAGCATCACTGTGATAATTCTCATACGATTCAAGACAGACTCCAACATTATTAATTGTGTTAATTTTAACTCTACTTGCCTAAATAATCCTAGTTAACTGTAGTGTTTTTTCACTTTAAACCACTGATACTTGACATAGATCACACTTCAAAAGCTCTAACTAAAAGATAGTCAGTAACGATAAAAATTAACATCTAATTGTCTTAGCTTATCTTGGATCCTGGTGGGGGTTTGTGGCAACTATGTGGTTGATGATTTGCATTATCTTTGATGTTTTTATCCACAAATTGGTAGTAACTTTCCTTCACATGAGTCCACCAATCGTTATGAATATTAGCACCATGCTTTCTGATAACCGCTTCAATACCTTCTAAATTGATATGGCTGGCATCATAGGTTAGATAAATAGATCCCGATTTGTCATTATAAATCACTTCGTCTATGCCAAACAGTTTGTCTATCTCAGTCTTTAATGCTTCTAAATTTTGATTATCTACTCCAGTTAATCTTAGGTTTCTGACAACTAAAGTCGCTTCTTTAACGCCCGGTCTATGTTCAAAATCACACATAATATCTCTCTTAATCATTAACTCATCATTTTTCTGATGATTTAGGTAAAAAGTAATTAATAAAAAACGGTCAATTTTCTAACCTAGACCGTAAACAGCTTAGGTTAGAATCAAGATATTGATGGCAAAGTTAAAAATGCTCATTTTAATACTGCTATTATATTCATCACTGATACCAAAATATTGAAAAGTACGCATAGATATCTAGTGTTTACTCAACAATCAATACACCCTTATACATTTGCATCTGGCAATGAAATGGATACTCACCTTTTTCCAGTGCCGGTAAGGCTATCGTCGTCGTTTTATCCAGCGCTAAATCTTGGCTAATCTCCAAGTAGGGTAGCAAGACAGTGGCTGAACATCCGGATTTATCTTGGCGTAAAAAGGTTATCTCTGTTGGTCTATTAGCCGAAATTTTAATTCGTGCTGGCGTATACACACCGTCTTTAACCAGTATCAATGTACTAGCGTCAACACTAGAATCGTTTGCCGGTTTATATAGCCAAAACCACCAAATGATAAAACCGATTAATGCGATACACAGTAAATTAATTAACATATTATGTCTCCTAGTGTTCCTTGGCTTTAAACAAACGTAAACGGTTAGCGTTACTCACTACGGTAAGTGATGAAAAGGCCATCGCAGCGCCAGCAATCACTGGATTTAGCAAAATACCAAAAACAGGAAAAAGCACACCTGCTGCTAAGGGAATACCCGCGACGTTGTATATAAACGCGCCAAACAAGTTTTGTTTAATGTTGCGCAGCGTTGCTTTACTAATGGCTATCGCATCGGCTAAGCCATGAAGTGATCCGCGCATTAAGGTCACATCAGCGCTTTCTATCGCCACATCAGTGCCTGTTCCAATAGCAAAGCCAACATCGGCTAACGCTAATGCGGGGGCGTCATTAATCCCATCGCCAGTCATGCCAACCACTTCATTTTGTTGCTGAAGTTCAGCTACTTTATTGGCTTTATCTTCTGGCATGACTTCTGCGAAAAAATCATCAATACCAACTTTTTTAGCCACTGCTGCTGCGGTCGCTTTATTGTCCCCGGTTAACATAATCACTTTGATGCCATTGAGTTTCAGTCTCGCAATCGCTTCAATTGAATCAGGCTTTATCGGATCTGATACCGCAATAATGGCCAGTAATTGCCCTGCAAGCGCTAAATACATTGGTGTTTTTGCATTTTCAGCTAACACTTGAGCCTTAGCTTCGTGAAGGCCAATATCAATGTGTTTGTCTAACATCAGTTTTAAATTACCAAATAGTAATGTCTGGCCATCCACTTCAGCTTCTACACCTTTACCTGAAATGGCATTGAAGTGCTCAGTGTCAATGGCTTCTATACCTCTATCATTCGCACTTTCTACAATAGCTTGCGCGAGTGGATGTTCGGAGTGACTTTCGATTCCAGCAGACAAGGCAAGTACCTGCTCTTCACTGTCGGCATTAACCAAAATAATATCTGTAACTTGCGGTTTACCTTCAGTAATGGTGCCGGTTTTATCTAATATCATGGCGGTTATTTTAGACGCGGTTTGCAATGCTTCACCGTTACGAATAAGCACCCCCGATTCAGCGGCCTTACCAACGCCAACCATCACTGACATTGGCGTTGCGAGACCTAGCGCACAAGGACAAGCAATAATTAATATTGTTGTTGCAGACACGATGGCAAATACACTTGACGGCTCAGGGCCAAAATTAAACCACACCATGGCACTGACTATAGCGATGATCATAATAGCGGGTACAAAGTAAGTGGCTATGACATCTGCTAAACGCCCAATCGGCGGCTTAGAGTTTTGCGCCCGTTTGACCATACTAATAATGCGAGCCAGTGCGGTATCCTTACCTATACGAGTGGCTTTAAATATGATTGAGCCTGATTTATTCAAGGTGCCAGTGACCACATCGTCACCTATCACTTTTTCAACAGGCATTGGCTCACCGGTCAACATTGATTCATCAATGGTGCTGTTACCTTCAAAAACCACCCCATCGACTGGAATTTTTTCGCCAGGGCGAACTTTTACATGATCATTAAGTAATACATGAGCAATATCGATGTCGAGGTCTTTCCCATCACGGATAACCCGAGCAGTTTTAGCTTGCAAACCAATGAGACGCTTAATCGCTTCAGAGGTTTTACCGCGCGCTTTAACTTCTAGTGCTAAACCAAGATTAATTAAACCAATAATCATTGCGGTCGCTTCAAAGTAAACATGTCTTGCCATCTCGGGGAACAATTGTGGAAATGAAACAATCAACATCGAGTAAACCCAAGCAGTACCGGTACCTAAGGCAATGAGGGTGTCCATATTGGCATTATGGTTTAAAAATGATTTCCAAGCGCCGATATAAAAATGCCTACCTGATATAAGCATAATTGCCAGAGTCACCACACCGACCAGTCCCCACACAGTTTGCTCTAATAGGGTTGATACCGTCATTTCGCCAATAAAAAGTCCATAAATCATCAACGGGATACCGACGGACAAGGCGATAATGGTATGGCGTAATAAACTTTTATAATGTTGTAAATCAGCCTGTTCTTTCTCGTTCATGGCATCTTCTGCCGACTCAGCCTGTATTTGAGTGGCATTATAACCAGCGCTTTCTACTGCTTTTATAATCAACTCGGCAGATGCGTTACCCGAAACAAGTACTGTTCTGTCGGCAAAGTTCATTTCGGCCGAATCAACGCCTTGCACGCTGTTAATCGTTTTTTCAATTTTGCCAACACAACTCGCGCAACCTGCGCCGAGGATATTGAGTTGTATTGTAGTATGGCCTGTTTTAGTCATCACTTAATCTCCATTGAAGCTTTATCAACATAATGGGGAACTCCTAATTCTTCTGAAACTATATCCTCTTGATTTGTATTCTCTATTAAATGGCAAATCATGTTTCCTGTGGGTATGTTGTCAGGCATTTGAGACCAATCTTGTATCGCCTTAGAAAGCTTACTTCTTAATTGCACCATTTCGTTGAACTGTTGCTCAGTTTCAAGCAGCTTTACTTTAATTAATTCGCGTACAAGTTGACATGCACTATCCCCAAGATCAGTCTTAGAAAAAATAACTTTAATATCTTCGACAGAAAATCCTAAATTTCGAGCACTCAAAATAAATTGCATCCTCACCATATCTTTATGGTTGAATGTTTTATAACCATTATTGGGAGATTTGCTTGGATTGAGTAATCCAATTCGAGTATAAAAACGCACAGTATCAGCGGATACACCCAATTTATTAGCGAGTTGAGCCACTTTCATACAACCTCCAAACCATCATAAATAACTACGATAGTTCAACTATAACTCTGTGTGTAACACACAGCTCAAGAAGTATATTAGGTATTGATAGGGCGCTATGATAGCGCCCTATTAATCCAATTAATGATTCATCATTTTACTGTGTTGTTTCATAATGATAGACATTAACTCTGCATGGTTAACCAGCTTAACTGATTCGCCTTTTAAGCTAGCCGTGTCTATTGTGATCTGAGGGGAGTCGATAAATTTGCGAGCAGATTTTGTAGTGAAAATATCCTTAGCTCTAACCTGAATATCTTCGTTCTTAGTTAAATTCAAACTCCAATATAATGCATCAGATTTTACAAAATTAGTGTCATCTGCTCCCGTTGAGTAAACATCATAAAACTTAAGTTCAAGCAAATGCTGACCAGGTTCAATGTCAATCTGTCCCTTATTTGCCACAGACTGGCCATCAACGGAAGTAAAAATAAGATAATCAGGTAATGTAATAGTAGCAGCCATTGAAACTGTGCTAGCTAAAGATAAAAGTGTAATTGCGATAAATTTTTTCATAAGAAACTCCAGAAGCTTTATGATGCTCATAAGTAAACGAGCAACAAAAATCTTTATAAATTAATAGTAAGTGATTAATTAAAATAAAGAATTAAGCAATTGGAGGGGGATTTTGACTTCCAAGCGAAGCCGGAGTTGATATCCATAAAGTCGAGTCAACTTTAGAACTTGTGAATAGATTGTTAATTAAATTTGAGCCCGATAACAAAACAAATGCATTAGCGACTACATGGCAATGGCTAATACAGTGGCTTGAATCTTCGGCACAACAGTTATCGTCATCACAATCATTGTCCATCATAACTGAATGTGACATAGAGTTAGATTGCATACTTGATTCAGACATATCGCTAGACATAGCATTACTTGGCACTAATAACTGTGTTATTAATGTCAATATAACTGCTAAATTTAGCAAAATCTTAATCATGCTATTATACTCAATTTAATCATGTGGACTACGTTAGCAAATTTTAGAATCAAATTCCATGATGTAAGTCACAATCCTAGGTCTATTAAACTATTCAATGAATCCTTACTTGACATAACACTGGTGAGATGCAGACCTGGGCGGGATATGTGCTCAGTACTATTTAGATATACCCAAGGGATATTGCAGAGAGCACAGAACTCAGGGCCACCGAGAGAATAGTGTTAACAATGCTTATGGAAATAACTGTTATGATGTTATGCAATAAAGAAAGCTGCTTTAGTAAAACGTAGAATGGGCAAAGGAGTATTTAATTATTAAACCTACCGTTTGGATTAACCCTGGTGTTGTCACAATATATGGCTCTAGCATAGATGCTGACGCTCATATGCATCATGCAATACAAGTGATATGGCCCTTCAGTGATTCGCGTTGTAATTTGAATGGAAGAAAGATAACAGGTGTAACGGTAATCGATTCAAAAGTTGATCATCAACTGGAAATGGTTGAAGGTTGGGTGTTACTTATTGAACCGAAAAGTAATTTGGGACGGGAGTTGGTTACTAAATTAATGGGTCAACCATTTAAGTCATTTAGAACAACTTTTTCAGAATCAGTTAATAAACCGTCTCAAACAGACGATTTTATTGAATTTTTAACACCTGTATTTGACGAATTAAAACTTACAAAACAGTTCTTAGTTGTTAATAAAAGCACAGTGGAAGATAGACGCATTCAACAATTGTTAATTGAATTAGATCAGTGTCTATATGGCGATTGTATCAAACCTACTAATTGGCGAGCTTCTGAAGTCGCTAACCAATTAGCTTTATCTGAAAGTCGTTTTCTTCATTTATTTAGTATAGAGTTAGGTATTGCGTGGCGACCATATTTATTATGGCGAAGAATGATCTGTGCTATTCAAGCGTTAATTAATGGTAACTCTGCTACAGATGCTGCTCATCTGGCTGGTTTTTCAGATAGTGCTCATTTAAGTCGAACATTTCGAAATAACTTCGGTATGACAATAAGGCAAGCTCATACTCTTTTCAAAAAAGTTAGCTAGTTTATTCAAGTTTTCTGTTGAGTGGTTGGTTATTCTAGTACAAACTCATTGAATAGGAATTTCTCATGAAACTCAAACTAAGCAGATCTATTTTAATCATCGTTGCATTGATAATCGTATTGGCAAGCTTAATACACGGCATCATTGCTGATATATCGATTTTTCATGGTCTGATTTTACACCCCATCTTTTTTTTAGTTGGACTTTCTTTGGCTGCATTCAGTGTAGAGGGGAGTAAATGTGACTAAATTATCAAAAAATTTATTAAAACATACCCCAATGTTGGATTTTAACCATCCGCAAATTCAAAGTTTGATTGAACAACGACAGTGGCGAGATTTATCGCAATATGATGCCATTGGCGAAATTTATAACTATGTACGAGATGAAATTTGTTTTGGCTATAACGCAGATGACCGAATACCTGCAAGCCAAGTATTTAGTGATGGTTATGGACAGTGTAATACTAAAGGTACTTTGTTGATTGCGTTGTTACGCGCTGTTGGTATTTCTGCACGCTTGCATGGTTTTACTATTTACAACCAATTACAACGTGGTGCAATCCCGAACTATATATTCTTCTTTGCACCAAAACGTATTCTTCATAGTTGGGTTGAGGTTTTTTACAATGAACGTTGGATTAACTTGGAAGGTTACATCATCGATAAGCCTTATCTTAAACAAATTCAGAGTCGTTTTGTTGAGCCAAGCAAGTGCTTTTCAGGCTTTGGTATTGCAACTAAATGTCTTGCAAGACCCGATGTGGACTGGATAGGCAAAGATACTTATATACAAAGTGACGGCATTGCAGATGACTTTGGTATATATGAGCAGCCAGATGATTTTTACTCAAAACACGGTAGTAACCTTACAGGGATTAAAAAGGTTCTTTTTCGTTATGCGCTACGTCATTTAATAAATATAAATGTGAAAAAAATTCGTTCTAATGGCGTAATGTGAGGTAAACATCTAAAAAACCACATAGCATAGTTAATTTTGTAACTGTGCCACTACATATACAGGTTATTTATTAGTGCTAATTCACAGCTATTCCAATCAAACGATGGTTAGTTTGAGCTATGTAACAATTGCATTCTAGGGTTGAATCCAATCCTAGAATGCAAATAGCCCTTATTAAAAAAGGTTATGCTCAGTTACAGCTATAACATCGCCATATTTATCTACTCTAAAATACAATGTCTTATTATCGTGAGAATTCGTAGCACTCACAACATAAACTCCATCATTAACACTTATAATATTCACATCTTCATTCTTAATGGTTCCCCATGAAAACTTTAGCTTACCAGCATCATAACCAAAATCTTCGAGTATCATTTTATGTATTTTTTTAATGACAATGTTTGTTATCTTTTCTTCATTCAAATGAGAGTGTCTTTTATGGATCATACTTTTCATTCTATCTGGATGTGCAAAAGAATAATTACAATTAAAAGAAATAACGATAACTATAAAAGAAAATAAATACCTCATAAATATGCCTTATTATTTTAAACTTAGCATCTAAAAGCCACCAATTGGAAGAATTTTTTCAATTGGACTAACGTAAACCCACCCAGAAATTTCCGTTCCAATTTTACCTATTTTTCTAATAATTGATATAACTTCATCTACTTGTTCATCTTCACATATTAGAGACAGCTGAGCTTCGGAAATAGTTACACCTGCTTCAGAAGAATATACTAACTCACTTTCCTGAAGAGCTTTCAATGTTCCTTTGACATCAAATATTGATATATTTCCGAAGCCAGCATCTTGTAATGCTTGTATAACATCTGCAGACCTTACATGGTGAATTAATGCATTAATTTTTTTCATATTTTTACCTGTCAATTTGAAATTATACTTAAAGGGATTACGGACAACTCGAACACCGCAATCCCTTCTCCATACTTAAAATTTAATTACTATTTTGGCTGATTTTCGTCTTTCGCCAAGTAAGTCTGTACAAGCCAGGTAATACTAATAAAGTAAGGAACGTTGATGAAATGATCCCACCAATAACGACTGTTGCTAGTGGTCTCTGGACTTCTGCACCAGTACTAGTATTAAGCGCCATTGGTAAAAATCCTAATGCTGCAACAAGTGCAACCATCATAATTGGTCTTAATCGCAACATTGCACCAGTTTGAATAGCTTGCTCGACAGAACTTCCACGATCCAGCTCATCTCTAAATGCAGATACCATCATAACCCCCGTCAAAACAGAAACTCCGCACAAAGTAATAAAGCCTACACCAGCTGTAATAGATAGAGGGATATCACGCAACCATAAAGCTATGACACCTCCAGTAAGGGCTAGTGGTACCCCACTAAAGACTAAAGCTGCGTCTTTTGCGGAACCAAATGTCATCATTAGAAGAGCAAATATCATTATCAATGTTATAGGTACAAGTATAGTTAAACGATCAGAGGCAGATTGTAATTGCTCAAAAGTACCACCATATTCTAACCAATACCCTGGAGATAATTTTACTTGCTCAGCAACCTTACTTTGTACTTCTGCAACAAATCCACCTAGATCTCTACCACGAACGTTCGCGCTAACGACCAATCTACGCTTTCCATTTTCACGTGAAATCTGGTTAGGGCCAGGTGCTAAAGTAAGTTTAGCTACTTCTCTTAATGGTACATAACCACCTTCAGGTAACGGAATAGGTAAACGATCTAACGCTTCTAAATTTACTCGAACCCTCTCGTCAACCCTTACAACGATTGATAAACGTTGATCACCATCAAAAATCAAGCCTGCACTCTCACCTCCCGTTGCAGCAGCAACTACATCTTGGACATCCGAGACGTTTAAGCCCAAACGGTACATAGCTGCTCTGTCAGCATCAATTGACAAGATGGGTAATCCAGAAACTTGTTCTACTTTTACGCCTTCAGCCCCTTCAATGCTACTTAACACCTTTGCTATTTCAGCACCTGAACTCAGTAATTTAGATAAATCATCTCCAAAAATTTTTATACCTAGGTCAGATCTGACACCTGAAATCAATTCGTTAAACCGAAGTTGGATAGGTTGGCTTATTTCGAAAGCATTACCTGGTAATAAGGCTAGTTTTTCACTTATTTCTTCTAAAAGTTGAGCCTTAGTCTTTTCAGGATTTGGCCACTCGCTATGATCCTTAAGCATCACATAACCATCAGATATATTTGGCCCCATAGGATCACTCGCAACCTCTGCAGTACCAACTCTAGAGAAATATGTTTTAACCTCCGGAATCTCTAGAATTGCCTTCTCCAACTGAAATTGCATATCCAATGATTGAGTTAAACTTGTCCCTGGAATTCGAAGTGCTTGGATCGCAATATCGCCCTCATCAAGATTAGGAACAAACTCGGTTCCCATTTTTGTTCCAACAAATCCGACTAAAATCACAAATATCAATGCTATTGAAATTACAAGTACTCGGAATCTCAACACAATCGATAAAATTGGCAGATATAATCGTTTAGATTGACTGACGATAAAATTGTCTTTTTCTTCTATATGGCCTGTCATAAACAAAGCGACTGCCGCAGGAACAAAAGTGAGAGACAATACAAGTGCAGACAATAGAGCCATGATTACGGCCATTGCCATTGGAGTAAACATTTTACCTTCGACACCTGTCAGCGCCAAAATTGGCAAATTGACCATAATAACAACTAAAACACTTATCAGACTTGGAGTAAACACTTCACGGGTAGCCGTAAAGACGGTCTGAAAACGTTCATCCAATGTCAATATTCGCCCCAGGTGATGCTGTCTTCCTGCCAGCCTTAAAATACAGTTCTCAACTATGATTACAGCACCGTCAACAATTAACCCAAAATCAAGTGCACCTAGACTCATGAGATTTGCGCTTACTTTGGTTTCTACCATGCCAGTCATCAACATCAACATCGATAAAGGGATCACCATGGCAGTTAATAAAGCAGCCCTAACATTACCCAGCATAACTAGAAGAACGACAATGACCAACACAGCACCTTCAGCTAAATTGGTCTGAACTGTTGCAATCGTCTTATCTACCAATACAGTACGATCGTAAACAGGTTCAGCAATCACACCTTCTGGAAGAGTTTTATTAATCTCAAGCAATTTTGCTGATACTGCCTGAGAAACAGTTCTGCTATTTCCGCCAAGCAACATAACAGCTGTGCCCAACACAGTTTCATCGCCATCGCGAGTTGCAGCGCCAGTCCTAAGCTGTTTACCAAACCCAATCTCTGCAACATCACCTACGGTAATAGGAATTCCATCCCTACGAGCAACAATGATCTGCTTAATCGATGAAATATCAGTAACCTGACCTGGAGCACGGATCAAATATTGTTCACCATTTTTCTCTATATACCCAGCACCTACATTCGAATTATTTTTCTGCAACGCAGCGACTAAATCATCAAAACTTATTTGGTAAGCCAATAGCTTTGAAGGTTCTGGTGTAATATGAAACTCCTTTTCATACCCTCCGATTGTATTTACTTCAGTAACCCCCTCAACCAAACGCAATTGAGGACGAATAACCCAATCTTGCAATGTACGCAAAGCTGTTGCGTCGTAAGGTTTTCCATCTGCTTGCAAAGCCCCTGGCGCTGCATGAACTGAATAGTGAAAGATTTCACCTAATCCAGTTGCAACAGGTCCCATTACGGGCTCAATACCTGACGGCATCTCACTTTTAGCTTGTTGCAAACGTTCGTTAATAAGATTTCGAGCAAAATAAATATCAGTTCCTTTCTCAAACACAACAGTCACTTGTGAGAGTGCATAACGAGATAGCGATCTAGTACTCTCAACATAAGGTAATCCTGCAATTGACATTTCAACCAAATAGGTGACTCGCTGCTCAACTTCTAGTGGTGAATACCCAGGTGCTTCTGTGTTAATTTGAACTTGAACATTGGTAATATCAGGTACAGCATCAATAGGAAGATGTTGATAATTCCAAACGCCTAGTGCACCCGTTAGCAAAACAAAAAACATAACCAACCACCGGCGGGTTATGGAAAATTGAATGAGTTTATCAATCATTTAAAACTCCTATTTGAAGCACACAACCGATTATGTCTAAATTTAAAAACATAAATAAGGTATAAAGGTAAACGAAGACGCATAAAAAATTTAATGCCCATGTTCAGCATCCTCTTTCCCCAACTCAGACTTCAAAACAAAGCTATTGTTACTCACATACATTTCACCAACCGACAAACCCGTTAGAACTTCACTATATTGACCATCTGTTCGACCAAGGCTCACTTCGCGTGGTTCAAACCCAGATTCACCTTTGACAAAAACTACATTTTTATTTTCAATAACTTGTATTGCTTCATTACGTATAGAAACTGGCGCATTTATTTCATCAAGTGTAATGTTGGCATTAACAAATAAGCCCGGCTTCCAAATGTTGTTGCTGTTTTCAATTAGAACACGAGCTTTAGTGGCTTGACTTTGCACTTGTCCAAATGGTGAAATATAAATAATTTTACCTTCTGAAATATTCTTTAAATCAGTACCTTGTATGTTAACCGTCTGATTTAATTTGACCAAAGGAAGATCCTTCGGAAATATGCTTAATTCTACCCAAACAGTAGAAAAATCTTGAATCACCAGTAAAGGAGTTTCATTTGTTTTCTCTCCAACATTTATATTTCGCTGTGTGATATATCCATTAATTTCAGAAGTTATTGGATAGTTTTTCAAGCTTTCATTTGCTTCAACAATTAACAATGTTTCACCTTTACGGACCGGATCACCGATGCTCTTCTTTACATCACGTACCACACCATCAAATCTGGCATTAACCACTTGCAAACTTTCAGCATTAGTAGCAACCAAGCCATAAACAGGTAACACATCACGAATAACATTGGCACCAACGGTGCTAACCACTATTCCGGCATGCTGTATTTGCTCGTTAGATAATTCTATATGCCCTTCCTCTTCATGTTCTGATTCATCTCCATGACCAGACTCTGCAAAAATAGACCCTGTAAAAAATAAGAAGCTGGTTAAGAATAGAACTTTTGTAAAACTAGAAATTAATTTCATTGAGATATTCCTGATAATTTGATGTTCTCGTTATATTGCGAGCTAGCTAAAGGCTCTGATGTCAATTGTTCAATTTCTGCACCATAAGTTAATGCTGATGCTGCAGCTTCAATTAATGTACGTCTTGCACTTAACAACTCCTGACGAGAGCTCACATAATCCAGATAACCGTACCTTCCGCGCTGATATGCATCTTGAGTTTCAATCAGTGCTTGCTCTAAAGAAGGGATGATGGTGGAACGCAATGAATTAACGACTAAAATAGCTTGTTTTCTATTGTAAAAAGCTCGAAATAACTGATTATGCATATCCAATAACATGACATCACGTTTTACAAATACTTGATTTTTTTCTGCAATGGCTGTTGAAATAGCACCTTGATTCCTAGAGCCAGAAAATAAAGGCATACTGAAGCCAGCTACGAGTGCTGTATCGTTTGTATCTTGAGTTCGACGAACCCCCACAGACCAACTAATGTCAGATTTTGACTGTGTTTTAGCAACACGTATTTCAGCATTTTTTAAACGAGCTTCTGATGCAAAAATCTCTATTGCAGGGTTAAGTTTGACTCTTTCAAACAATTGTTCAAATGAGATATCTTCACCAAACTGAAATAAATTCCCTTCAACATTCTCAAAGTCAGGTGAGGATGATCCCCACAAACTCGATAACGAAACTTTTAAGTAAGATAAGCGTTGCTGTTCGGCAAATAATGATAGCCTGGCTTGCTCTAAGGCTGCTAATGCCCGTTTAACTTCTGCATCGGGTGTAGCACCTGCAGCAGCGCGTTTTTTTACAATATCCAAAGTATCAATGCTTAGTTGAGTAGCCTCCTGTGCAAGAACAACTTGTTCTTGTGCAGCAAGTACATCAACATAACGACGAGTAACATCACCAAGTAAAGCCAGTGACTCAACCTGCCTGCTTGCTTCTAATAATGACAATTCAGAAGATACAGTCCCAATTCTAGCTAAACGCTTGTTATCCATTTCAAAAACTGAGGATAAAGCTATAGTGAACTCAGCCCCACTTATCCCGTTGTAATTTCCAGTTCCACCAATATTGTCAGTATCAAAGCCTAATTCATAAGCTGGTGATAATTTAGCCGTTTCCATTTGCCCTTTCAGAGCATCAATTCGATATGGAAAAAATTTAAGTGAAGGATTTTGTGATAGTGAACGCTGCATTGCTGTTGACAGCGATATAGCTTGATCTGCAGATGATGCTCTTGCTGCGCTGATTGTAAAGGAGAATGCCACAAGGAAAACACACGAAATGATCCGTATATTATAAATACGACTCAAGAGCTCCAAAACTAGTTTTGGAGGACGATTTAACATTAACATATTGTAATACCTAATTATTTAAGATATAAAAATGCGCAAACTCTATCGCTTGCAAAAATTGACTTAAAATAAAAATTAGGCGATCGGAGGACGGATTGAAGTTGAAAAAGGAGTTTCGGGAACAGAAAATAGATATGAGTCGTATGGAGCGTATTTCGTGAGGATATCAGTTTCAGCCTCATAGACACTTAACAAATAGATATGGCAATGACTACTGTGGTGGTGGCAGTGAAATATTTCATTTGAAGAAGGAATATCAGTAGTAGATAAATCATGAACTGGAGGTGTTTTGATAACTGATGCATTATGATCGATTGGTGTACTTGATAAAATCTCAGCATAAGCTTTTAGCGGGTGAGCATCGACAATATTTGCCATAGGTTGAAACACAACCCATGCAAAAATTAAAAATGTCGATACTAATTTAATCATACTAACCCCAATTTAAATACATTCTCACTTTAACATTACTCATAAAAAAATCAATGCATATTTAACTCTTATCAAGGCTGATGGCGGTGTTTTATCCGCTGAATATTAAACCTGTTATTTAAGAATGTACGAGAGCCTATAAAATTTTAAAGTTAAAATTAAAGTTAAATACTCGCATACAAGCTCTTAACGTATCATCATTCCGTTTCAAAAACTTGATTTTGTTACTTTATCAAAATAAATACTGTCCATTAATCTGAGCTGAAGTAAGTGCAACAGTTTCTCTTATAGAGATTTCTGGTATATCGAGCTTGAGTAAGCCAACTTAATCACATCATATCGGATTGCAGCTAACGATCATCATTAGCTAGCTCATTATTGAAGAATATTACAGTGACTGGAACAAATTTTTATCATTACTTTATTCACGTAAGTTAACTTAAACACGAAGCAATCTTTTAGCAGTGAAGGACTACTGATTACACATTAAAATTCATGTTATTAATAAACGCTCCAATATAATACATGTTGTTATTGGACCATATGTATTGTAGAAGCCCTTAAAATCAATACTCATAGCATATATGTACATAAATAACTCCTCCTAAACCATGTACCGGCACTACCAGTGTAAGCGTGGCCTTGCTTGAACAGGGCTTAACGGTAGCTCATCAGGCGTTTACTAAGCAGGCGTTTATGTTGGCCGATGCGGTGTCTGACGCGCCTTGTTTTAGCGATTATCAGCAATTAGATAAGTTATTTCCCAACGCTAAGTTTGTTTATTTAGACAGACAGTTAGATAAATGGCTGCCGTCAATGCAAATGTTACTGGGCAGAATGCTAATACATTTAGATAAAGATAAGGGCCGCTTTCATCCGGTGATGAAACGCAGTTTTAATCATTGTTTTGATATATGGCAGGTGGATGACGTGTTTGATAGCGCGCATTTAACGGCTTGTTATCAGCGCCACCAGCAGCAAGTATTGAGCTACTTTGCAGGCCGTGACAATTTTATCTCTATTGATATCAGTGTCGATGGTAGCCTTGCTACGCTGTTGCAGTTTATCGATTTACCGCATTTATTAAACATGCCCTTGCAGCAGCCTAGCGAGGAGTGCCAATCGTCAAGCTTTGGGCAATTAAACTTTCCACAGCTAAGCTTTCCGCAGTTAAACTTTCCGCAGTTAAATATGGGCCGTAATGTGGCCAGTTGGGATGAGTATAAACACCCCAATAAAATCAGTGCCAATGCCTCTGGGCCAGATAAACGTAAATTTTTTGATTACCGCCTTGATTAAAAGCGTTACTTATCGCTGTGTTTTTCTTTATCGTTAGCGCGCTTTTTCTTGGCCACGGTAAGCCAGTCTAGGCTGACCCCCGAAATAGCATTAAAACCACGGATGCGGAAGATAAGGGTGAGCAGCTCAGGCCGTGGGCGTGCTTTGGGTTCTACCGAGCGAGGTATAAACCACAATGCCACCAGCATGCGCATGATGGTCGATATTGTAAACACCAAAAATATTGGGTTGCTTAACCAGGCATTTAACCCTGTCCAAACTAAAAACTCTGCGGCATAAGAGGCAATCACACCTCCCAGCATGGCACCTACAAACACAAAACCGGCACTTAATGCCGCCTGCAACGCCGCATAGGTAGCAAAGTCACTGCGAAATGGGCGGATGTCATAAAGGTAGTTGGCCGTGCTTAAGGTAAAGCCGCTCCAAGCTAAACCAGAAAAAGCCTGAATCGCTAAAATATAGATAAAACTGTCTGAAAAAAGCCACAATAACGGCAAACTCGGAATGAGGCAGCTGGTAATTATCATCACTAATCGATTACCGTACAGGTCGCTAAAGCGGCCCCAAAAGCGCAAGGTCATAAATTGAGTCAAAATGGAGGCGACGCTCGATAATACAAACTCAAAGTAAGTAAAGTGCAAGTCTTCTAGCATGTATACCGCAAAAAACGGTGCCGATATGGCCACCATGCACTGCATACCCGCAACAAATAGACTGTAATGACGAAAGGTGTTGTCTTTCCACGCTTGCTGAAAGTTATACAATGTTTGGCTAAATACCCCTGGGGTTTTAGCTGCTGTCGGTTCGGGGTCGTGCATTTGCAACAGTAACCAGGCTGAGGCAAAGCGGCCCATGGCGGCAATCGAAAACAGTAAGCTAAAGCCTAACCAGGCCATGTGCATTGAGTCGGTTAAGGTTAATATGCCGCCGCCGACAAAAAACACACTCAGCGATGCCATCATGGTTAAGCGAGTACGAGACGCAAAAAAAGCGCCACGACGACGCTGAGGAACAATCATGCCCATCCAGGCGCGCCAATGCGGCTGAATTAAGTTAATAAATCCTTGATATAGCACCGCTAAGCCAATAAATACCCATACGGCATTGTCAGGCTGAAACGCCGCCAGCGCGCCCATTGCCAATACCACACCGGCTTGCAGCGTGGCACAGACTACAATAAATTGCCGCCGACTAAAGTGGCTCGCTAGCCACACCGACAATAACTGAGCAAGGGCGCCGAACAGTTGCGGTAACCCAGTGACCCACCCCATTTGGCCTAAACTGGCGCCCAAAAAAATCGCATAAGCATTAAAAAAGTTATCACTGGTGGCGGTCATGGTAGACGATGCTACCGCCTCTTGCTGGCTACGACGCAACGTGCACCTAAGCCACGACAGCCTGTCGCGGCTGCGCGAACAAGGGTGATTGATCGATGATGAATGCTCTGAAGACATAAAGGTCTTATTGCATGTCCTTGATGTAATACGAAGCAAAATTATGGCTGATAAATATCGAGCTCACAATCTATATCGTTCAGATAAACATCTATTTTGAAACTCGATAAACATAAACCCTTACAGGTAAAGCGAGGTGAATGGTAATACCATTATGCGTTAATAAGTGATGACTCAGCGAGAGTGGTCACTTATTAATGCAAATTGATATAAGTTGATTTAGCTTACTGAGATCCTTATATAAACCAATAATTACCTTGACTAAAACGAAACAAAAAATTTACATTAGTCAAATAATGAGTGCTATGGAAAGTGCTTTGATCCTTAAAGCGAGTCTTACCGCTTTGCTGTTCAGCTTTATAACACCTAGTGTTATCTCCTTCCGTAATACGTTCATTTATACCAATGCTCCATTTATCCAATGCTTAAGGCATGCAAATAAGTGTTGATGTGTTTACTTTTTCTAAAAAAGCAAAAATAAAATGAAATTACCTTTAATAATCAGCTGTTTGATTTTAGCGGGATGTAAATCCACCCCATACGCAATGATTGATGGCAGCCAGAGTAAAGTCTCTGATGCTAACAATTACAATGTTGAAATTGTCGCTATTGATGGTGCATTTCAATCAGGCAAGCTCACCAAAAATATTAAGCCGGGATATCACACCATCCATTTAAGTACCACTGGCCCATTGCGCAGCAGAAAGGCCACATCAACATTGGTTTATCCGCTGGTTGCTAAAGAATGCATGCGGTATGTAGTCACCGCACAACACGGCCCAGGTAATAAAGATGACTGGGAAATTAGAGTATTAGATGAAAGACTTATTCCGGCATGCACGCCGTCGCCAGTAGAACCTGAAGTCGCGGTCGTCATCCCTGATTATGCTAAACCGACAGGCGATATTAGCTGCTTAGCCAAAGAGCAACTGACAAATCAAACGACACCTGTAGTGCTATTACATTCGGTTGCCGCGTGTATAAAATCTCAAGATTACAACTCAGCAATCAACGGTTACTTTTTAGCGGGTGCTTATGCCTATTTTGATTCTTTACGTGTTACGCACAAGCCGTCACACGCTGTCGTCGATTTGATAAAAAAAGATTCTATTTGGACCTTATCAGCACTTGAGCAACAAAACTTTGAACAGAAACTAGCAGAGTATCTTGCCTCAGAACAAAAACAACAAACGTGTGAATGGGTTAAAGCGATGAACGCACCAAACTATACGCCAGAATATATGTTGCAGCATTTACCTAAAAACGGTGTTCCTCAAAATACAGACTTATCAGCTGACATAAAGGCCGCGTTGTTTAATGCAACACTGAATGATTACCTTGGGTGTTCATCACCCCAAGCCTAATTACGGTCAAACTCCTTAAACACAAAAGCCCTGTCGATATAAACCGGCAGGGCTTTTGCACAGCTTCGCCACCTAACAGAAGGACACAAACCCTTCGGGGTCGGCAAGTTGTGGCAGTTTTTGTAACTGTTTTAGCAATAAAGGGTTACCCAGTAAATACGCCAATTCTTGACGGGTAAACAGCTTTACAATATTGTGCTGGCACTGTGCTTCTTGCACTTTAACTCGGGTGATGGCTTCGAGTGATTCAACTGCTGAACCAGGCAAACGATGCGGCTTTTTGTCAATAATGGCTAAATGTAACGCCATTAATGCAGGGTCTTGTAGCAATGTCGATAAAGTCCACGGCTCAGCGATGGCTTGCACATACTCAGCACGACGCGCTTGTGAGTCTACACTAAGTTGCGGCGCGCAAACTTCTTCTGGCGTGGCCAAAATACCTAAGCCTTTTACCCATAAACCAAAGCGCTCTGAACCTGTCATGGCAGAAAGCGGTACAGCAAGCCATAAACCAATTAACGCTGGGCTCATCCACGCCAATAATGTCAGCGAATCAAGTACCGCAGCGTACCCTAATAACGCACCAATGAGCATGTGCCAACGATGACGGTAAATGAGGGTTAACCATGGCAAGCTGCCATCGTCACGGCGTTGTGGTGACCAACCACTGTCACGGCCGGCTAAAATAGACATGACTGCACCGCAGTGGATCAGCATCATAATTGGCGCAATCAGTGCCGACAATATCACTTCAACTATTACGCTAATCATGGCTTTGCCTCTGCCACCCAACTGTTTGCTCATGATGCTATTTTTTAATAACAATATGATCCCAAGCATTTTAGGACCAAACAATATGCCCATGGTGATATAAAACAACCGTAAGGCCCGGTCTGAGTCCATTACTGGCCAGGTAGGAAACAGCGAGAACTGATCGGTAAAGTATTCTGGGCGAATAAAGTGTGCTTGTAATGCCAGCATTAAGCCCGACAAAATCAGCATGAGCCAAAACGGTGATGACAAATACGCCATGATCCCTGTGAGTAAATGCAGCCGACTGACCCAATGCAACCCTTTACTCAACAATATTCGAGTGTGTTGTAAATTACCCTGACACCAACGACGATCGCGCACTGCTAAATCAACAATAGACGGTGGGCATTCTTCATAAGAGCCTGGCAGGTCTGCCGCAATGACCACGCTCCAACCAGCACGCCTTATCAACGCCGCTTCGACAAAGTCGTGGCTCATAATATGGCCACCAAAAGGCGGTTTACCGGTTAAATGCGGTAACCCTGCAGCGCTCATAAAAGCTTGGGTGCGGATAATGGCATTGTGGCCCCAAAAGTTACCCTCTTTGTGGGTCCACCAAGACAAACCTGTACCAATTACCGGACCATAAATTCGCGCTGCAAATTGCTGTAACCGCGCCATTAAGGTATTGCCGTTAATTAAATATGGAATGGTTTGAATAAGCCCAGCGTCAGGGTCGGCTTGCATTCGCTGCGCAAGGCTCACAATCGTATGCGTTTCCATTAAGCTGTCTGCGTCTAACACCAACAAATGGTCGTATTGAGCCCCCCAGCGCTTGCAAAAGTCGGCGACATTACCTGCTTTACGGGCATCGTTTTTACGCCGACGGCGGTAGTACACTCGGGCATCGTTACTGACTTTATGGCGTAAAATCAAAAACGCCTGCTCTTCAGCCAACGCGATGTCAGGATCGGTGGTATCGCTTAATATAAACCAGTCAAAGGCATGGGCGTCACCCGATGCAGCTAACGCCATGGCCATCACTTCTACGGCAGCAAAAACGCGATCGGGTGCTTCGTTGTAAGTTGGCATTAATATCGCGGTGCGGCTATGCAGTTTGATGCTGTGGGTGGTATCTGTTGTCGGCTTTTTGAGGAGCATCATAAAGCCGGCAATACCGCCACTAAATGCCAATGCTATCCAGCAAAAGTTAACCGCAAACAACACCAATACAATGTATTCAAGTGGTGTTACTCCGCCAACATTAAATACCGATGTCATCTCGTAAATCGCCATTATCGACATGATTAATGCGCTGCCAACCACTAACAGACGGCGTAATCCGTCTGACTTAACCCCATTGGCGATAATACTTTTACGTGGCATGCCTGCTGGCAGCGCGCGCAAACTTTGCGGCTCCATCGGACTTGGTCGCTCTATTGGCATGGCTGCGCCACCGACCAAAGTAGGTTCACTTGAGTTCATATCAAACTCAGATTGCATCGTATTCATGCTTAAAGCGTCCAGCGATAAAGCCAAGTTTCGACTTCACGTGGGCCAGTAAACTTAAGTTCCGCACGTAGTTCAATCAATTGCGCATCTTGCGGATCCATTTCAAAGGTTAAGCGATAACCGTTTGTTTTAGGCTGACGAGATACCACCACATGAGTGACGCTGCCAGCTGAACTTTGCACGCTAGCGAGCGGAATTTCATCGTTATTGCCTTCTTTTACTTGGTAGTCAATCACAAACAAACGCCGTGGTGTTGCTTTGGCGATATCGGCACGGCCACTGGCAGTGCGCGCGACAATCACAGTGCCGTCATCAAGCTTGGGCTCGCCGCCCCAAATTAGTCGATAAGTAAAATGAAACTCAGTGCCAGCGGCAATAGCCTGTTTGGGTTTCCAGTAACTCACGATATTGTCATGGATTTCAGAATCGGTAGGAATTTCGATTAACACCACCTCGCCAGCGCCCCAATTGCCAACGGGTTCGACCCATAAACTTGGGCGACGCTCGTATTGCGCCTCGAGATCTTGATAGGCATCAAAACTGTGTTCACGCTGAATTAAGCCAAAGCCTTGTGGTGAGTTATCGATAAAGGCACTGACTTGCAATTGTTTAGGATTGGCAAGCGGACGCCATAAGCGCTCACCTCGACCATTTAGCATCAATAACGCATCAGAATCATGCACTTCAGGTCTAAAGTCATCGGTGTTTTGGCGCCCATTCATCGAATGTAAAAACATACTTGTGCTTGGCGCTAATCCCACTTTAATTAAATCCACCCGTGGAAATAATGTCGCTTCAACATCAATATGAGTATCGTCGCCAGGCCTAACTGAAAATCGATAGGCACCCACCACGCTAGGGCTGTCTAATAAAGCATGTACAACAATCAGATTGCTGTCGCTATTTGGGCGCTCGACCCAAAATGCCCTAAATATTGGAAACTCTTCGCCTTCTGGCTCTGCGGTATTTAGCGCTAAACCTCTTGCTGATAAGCCATAAGCGTTGCCTTTTCCCAGCGCACGGAAATAACTGGCACCTTGAAACACCATAAGCTCATCGAAATAAGCAGGAGTGTTTAACGGGTAATGGATCCGTAATCCTGAATAACCAATGTCTTCTGTGGGTAAACGTTGGCGGAGCACATTACCTGCACTAAAGTAGTCGGGATTATAAGCTAAATGAGTCGCTTGCTTGCCTTCTACTAAGGCGATTTCAATCAAGTCTTGAAAATAAAATCCTCGATGAAACAACTGCATTTGGTATGGTAAACCTTCGGCTTTCCAAATGGATGCTTCTGGCTTAAAACGAATATCGCGATATTCATCATAAGAAATGTTAGCTAATGTTGGGGGTAATGGGTCTTTTAATGCCACATAGGTTTTTTGTGCTAAACGACGGGCAATGTTAACCACGGTATCTGGCGCAAAGCGAGCCGTTTTGGCAAACCGGGCTTTGCTCGTTTGTTCTTGGCTAACAGGTGGTATAACCGCAGGCTGAACCTCGGTTTTAAGCTTTATCGCACTAGGAGAAACTGGATCGACGAGTGGGGTATTGTCTTGTTGCGCGGCAAGGTGAAAACAAACCCCTACGGTAATGGCTAACAGCAAAAATGTTAGGCCTTTTTTTACAGATAAAGATGAGACCAAAGTGTGGCGACTCAGTAAGCTAACCATAATAGGCTACCTAAAAATACAGCGTTAATATGCAAGTTCCAGAGCGGTTATTGCAGCACCATATCTTGGTACACAACCCTATGCTCTATTTCGCGAACGATATCAGAATGCCAAAAAATTGCACAAGTATTCATCAATAAAACCCATTGGCACCTATAACATTTTAATCTAATCATATATCCAAATATCACATCACATTTTGTCTGTATAATTTACCTAACACACTGAAGATAAAGGTTGATTGTAAAAAACAACTTATACCATTTTCACTAATTATACGGCCTATCAGAGTCACTCAGACTGTTCAGTTTGAGGCGGGGTTATGTGCCTTCTATACTGCTTAATACGCAACGCTTGTTTGTGTACTGATTTACTTGACCACATCAGAGTGAGATTAGTATTAAAATTAACCGAGTAATAAAAAAGCCGACAAATACAAATATTGTCGGCTTATATCTCATGGCCCTCTTAGTGGCCCGATGCATAGGTTAAATAATCAAATCTTTCATGAGTCCCTCTAACACATCCGCTTGTTTACTTAAGCGCTCTACTTCTTCAGCGGTTGTTGTCACCAATGCCATCACTTGAATAGAGCTGCCTCTAACTGAATCGACATCATTAGCAATATTGTCAGCGACACCACCTTGTTGTTCAGCTGCGGCGGCAATTTCTAAGCTTCGGTCTGATATATGCTGGTTTTGCTCCGCTATTTCACCAATGTTCTGGCTAGCGCTGATCATGAGCTGTTGGCTTGATTCTGCTTCTGTCACCGTTTTGGCCATTACGCTCATCACGCCTCGGCTATTCGTTTGCAGGGTTTCAATAATTTTTTGAATTTCTACTGTGGCGGCTTGAGTTCGGCCCGCGAGTGTTCTTACCTCATCGGCAACGACAGAAAAACCACGACCTTGCTCTCCCGCTCTGGCAGCTTCAATTGCCGCATTAAGTGCAAGTAAGTTAGTTTGGTCCGAAATAGCATTAATGGTTGAAATCACTTCACCAATTTGAGTCGCGCTGTTATCTAGCTCCGATACAGCTGCCGAGGCTTCGCGGACTTCTACAGCGAGCTGATTAATCTCAACCAAGGTTTTTTGGATCTGGCTTTGTCCTTGGGTACTTTTTTGAGTGGCATGTGATATCTCGGTTGAAGATTCTTGAGCATGGCTGGCCACTTCACGAATAGACACGGCCATCTCTTCGGTTGCACTGGCAAGCGAATCTATACGCTCTTGTTGCTCACTGGCGAGTTGAGTATTTTCATCACTGCGAACCCGCAGTTGTGCACTAATTTGTTGGATTAATGCCACCGCCTCTTGGGTGGTTTTAACCAATAAATGCTCACGCTCTGACACCCTGTCAACAGTGCGGGCTATCAAGTTAAATTCGTTACGAGACGGTGCATAGCCAATACGCGATGCCAAATCCCCCTCAGCTAATTTGCGTAAAGCTTCGTAGATATGAAACAAGCCACCGCCAATAAAGGTTTTAATGTAGTACGAGCACATAATCATCAATATCAAGCTAGCTGCTATTGCAATAATATGCCCAAAGCCTAAACCAGCGAGCAAGCTTTGCGAACTCAAATAACTAATACTGTAACCTTGGCCTACAACGGTGGCCGAAATGTCGCTGTATTGGCCAATGCTCAGGTTGGTATTTTGCAGTACTGTGGCTAATTCGCTAGAAGGGATTTGCGCAGAAGCAGCAAGCTTTGCCACCACATCGACCTGATTTTGGGCTTCTGTAGAATGTTGTGATGACATCACATCTATCAGGCTGGCGCTGATGACCACGATCGCTAATAAGGCGGTGAAGAATAACGCGAAAAAATTCTCCTGCAGTTTGACGTTAACTAAATATTTATCGATCCAACGAAATGCAACTTCTCTCACAACGATATCTCCAAAGAAAAGCCATTTATGCTCTTAAACGGCGAATAAAATGGCTCAATGGCCAAATTGATAAAAAATGGGGTAACTTGACTGCAGCATAGCTGACTATTCAAGCTTGCATTGTTTGACGCTATAAAACTGACACCTAGATCACGCAAAAAGCCCTGTTGGGTTTAGCAACAGGGCCTTTCAAAACTGACTCGCTAAAAAATTACGCTTTTTTAGCAGCGATGGCAGCGTGAACTTGGTTAACGGCAGTGCCACCTAATACGTCACGTTTTTCTAAGCAAGCTTCAATGGTGAGGTTTGGATACACATCATTGCTGATCACTTTGGCAAACTTTTGTAACTCTGCAATGGTTAAGTCTTCAATCGGCTTTTGCTGACTAATGGCAAATACCACAACCTCACCCACAACATGGTGCGCTTCACGGAACGGCATGCCTTTAGCAACAAGGTAGTCGGCAAGTTCTGTCGCATTTGCATAGCCTTGCTGAGCGGCAACTAATGCTTGTGGGCGATTCACTTTAAGGCCCGACAATACTAAGGCTGCCATGTCTAAACAAATGGCCCAGCTGTCGACCACGTCAAACAAGCCTTCTTTGTCTTCTTGCATGTCTTTGTTGTACGCCAATGGCAAGGCTTTCATGGTGGTTAAAATGCCCATTAAACTGCCATAAACACGGCCGGTTTTACCACGGATAAGCTCTAAGGCATCTGGGTTTTTCTTTTGCGGCATTAACGATGAGCCAGAGGTGACTTCGTCGGCTAGTGAGATAAAGTTAGCTTCACCAGAGTTAAAGAAGATTAAGTCTTCGGCCATACGGCTTAAATGCATCATGCTGATTGATGCTGCGCTGCATAACTCAACCACGTGGTCACGGTCTGACACGCTGTCGAGGCTGTTTAACGTTGGGTGAGCAAAATTTAATGCCGCTGCCAATGCGTGACGATCAATGGGGTAAGCTGTACCGGCTAATGCACCAGAACCTAGCGGACATGAGTCGGCACGGTTAAGTGCATCTTGTAAGCGGCTAATGTCACGCTCGTACATTTCAACATAGGCTAATGCCCAGTGGCCAAATGTTACGGGTTGTGCACGTTGTAAGTGGGTGTAACCCGGCATCACTGCGTCAACTTCGCGCTCTGCTAATGCGATTAATTCGGCATGCAACGTCCCTAAACGCTCAAGTAATGCCGCACCTTCTTTTTTGCACCACAGTTTTAAATCGGTCGCGACCTGGTCGTTACGTGAACGGCCAGTGTGGAGTTTTTTACCTAAATCGCCCACTTTTGCAATCAGCTTTTGTTCAACAAAGCTGTGAATGTCTTCTGCGCCATTACTGATAATGGCTTGCGGATCATTACCCACTTCAAGGAGTAATTCGTTTAAGGCAGCTTTTAAATCGGTGCATTCTTGGGCTGTAATAACCCCTACACTGGCAATGGCGTCTGCCCATGCGATTGAGCCGACAACGTCTTGTTCAAATAAGCGATAATCCACTGGCAGTGAGTCATTAAATAACTTGAAAAGTGCACTGGTTTCGCCCTGAAATCTTCCGCCCCATAACGCCATGTCGGTATCCTCTGTGTTGAAAACTGTTTTAAGAACTGGGTGTTCAATAATATTGGTGTTAAGTCACCTATTCTCTTATCCAGAGCTCAGGTTAACTATTTCTTTCTTGTAATGGCTCTTTAGATTACGCAAAAGTCATTATAAGAAAGGCGCTTTGCAGCGCCTTAATTGTATTGGCGTAAAGCTTATTTGGTGTTTAACGCACGAATACGGCTTGCTAAAGAGTACAAACGGATAAAGCCTTCAGCATGCTTTTGATCGTACACGTCATCTTCGCCAAAGGTTGCGAAAGACTCTGAGTATAAGCTGTTTGGTGAACGCTTTTTAACGGCCGTTGCTTGGCCTTTGTAAAGCTTAATAACCACATCACCGTTAACTGACTCAGCTAATGATTCTGACGCTGCGATAAGTGATTTACATAACGGGGTAAACCAACGGCCGTCGTATACTAAGTGCGACATTTGGCCAGCAATTTGCTCGCGCCAGGTACGACTGGTTTTGTCTAGTACCAATTCTTCAATGGCACGTAAGCCTGCAAACATTACGGTGCCGCCTGGTGTTTCGTAACAACCACGAGATTTCATACCCACTAAACGGTTTTCGGTAATGTCGATACGGCCTACACCGTGCTTACCAGCGATGTCGTTTAGCTTCATCAGTGCAGCATAAGGCGATAAAGCTTCGTCATTTACATGAGTCACACGACCATTTTTAATGGCAAGTGAAACATATTCAGGCTCATTTGGCGCATCTTCTGGTGCAACGGTTAATGTCCATACGCCTTTTGATGGCTCGTTCCATGGATCTTCTAACTCGCCGCCTTCGTGCGAAATGTGCCATGCGTTAGCATCACGGCTGTAAATTTTAGTCGCTGATGCGCTGGTTTTAATATTACGCTCAGCAAGGTATGCAAGCAGATCTTCACGGCTACGCATTTCCCATTCACGCCAAGGTGCAATCACTTTTAAATCTGGAGCAAGGGCAGCAAAACAACCTTCAAAACGCACCTGGTCGTTACCTTTACCGGTACAACCATGACACACCGCATCTGCACCCACTTTACGGGCCACTTCAACTTGCGCTTTAGCAATAATTGGACGCGCCATAGACGTACCTAATAGGTAAGTCCCTTCATAAATTGCGCCTGTCGCGATAGTTGGGTAAATGTAATCGGCAACAAATTCTTCTTTAAGGTCAACGATATGACACTCAGAAGCGCCTGAGGCTAATGCTTTTTCAGTTAAGCCAACAAGTTCTTCTTCGCCTTGACCTACGTCGGCACAGAATGCGACAATTTCACAATTATCGTAGGTTTCTTTTAACCATGGGATAATGGCTGAAGTATCTAAACCACCTGAGTACGCGAGTACCACTTTTTTAACGCCGGATTTTTTCACTGCATTAGACATGTTCAATTCCTACAATCAATCATTTATGTTTATTTAAACGCCATAACGCCTTTGGCATTATGACTTAATCTTGTGACTCACTTAATAAGGTTACCAACACTGCATTTTGTGCATGCATGCGGTTTTCCGCTTGGTGTAAAATCAATGAACCTTCGCCGTCCATTACCTCATCGGTGACTTCTACACCTCGGTGTGCAGGCAAACAATGCATAAAGTATTTTGCACCGGCTTTTGCCATTAACTCACCGTTGACTTGGTAAGGTGCAAAACGCGCTTTAATGTCAGACAGCGGCGTATCATCACCCATTGAAATCCAAGTGTCGGTATAAATAGCATCATGGCCTTCAATGGCATTAATGTCAGCACTTAAGATGAGCTTTCCGCCATTTTTTTGCGCCAACGCTTGCGCTTCAGTCACGATAAGTGCGTCAGGGAACGCACCTTCTGGGCAAATAACGGTCATGGTTAAGCCTAGAATAGCCGCGCCGTAAATTAGCGAATGGGTGACATTATTACCATCACCAACATAAGCCAGTTTTGCTTTGCTTACATCATCAAACTGCTCTGACAGTGTTAAAAAGTCCGCTAGCGCTTGGCAAGGATGATACAGATCAGACAATGCATTGATGACCGGGACGCTACCATGTTCTGCAAGTTGTTCAATCGTTGTATGCGAAAACGTTCTAGCAACAATTGCATCAGCCCAGCAAGAAATATTAGTAGCAAAGTCAGCAACGGTTTCACGCTTGCCCAATGCACCATTTTGTTGGTCCAAGTATAAGCAGTGGCCACCTAATTTATTAATGCCAATGTCAAAGCTGACTCGGGTGCGTAGTGATGGTTTTTCAAATAACATCACCACACTTTTACCATCTAAGGCACGACGGTACTCAGCAGGGTTACTTTTAATTTTTTTAGCCAGCTCAATGATGGCTAACAGCTGAGTTTGAGTTAATTCTTTAATCGACAATAGGTGCTGCATATACTACTACTCCATTTAAGGTTGTATTTGAGTCCCGACAGACCCACCTTTTACTAATGTTTTTAATTGTTCAGCGTCGCGCCAAGAAGCAACCTGTACAGGCTTACCCATCCATTGAGCAACTTCTAATGCGGCTTCAACTTTCACTTTCATGCCTTTTTCAATCACCCCTTGGGCAACTAAGTATTCTATTTCGCTTTTGTTTAAGCTGTTAATCAGTTGACCTTTGCCATCGAGTACACCAGAAACGTCAGACAATAGCACTAAGGTACCGTTAACTAACTTAGCCAGTGCTGTAGCGGCCTGGTCGGCGTTAACGTTTAGCATTTGCCCTTGGCTCGAAATCGCAATTGAGCTGCAAATCGGCATCCAACCCTGGCTTAAAATGAAGTTAAGGTAAGTGGCATCTTTAGGTTCAACTTCGCCCACCAAACCTAAACGTTCATCTTTAATTTTGGCGCTAACCATATTACCGTCGCCTAGGCTCATGCCTACGCTTACAATGCCCGCTTTTGCTGCTGCGGCTTGTAAAATCTTGTTTGAGGTACCGGCAAGCGCACCGACAATAATAGGAATTTGGTCTTCTGGCGTGACGCGTAAACCATCTAGCTTAATGGTTTCTTTGCCGTTAGCTGTTAATTGTTCATCAACTAAACAACCACCACCATGAACTAACAACACTTGCTGACCCGCTGCGATCATTTCTGCAGCTGCGGTCATTAAACGTGCCATTCCCATTTCACATTGCAGTAATGCACCGCCGACTTTAAGCACTAATACAGTTTTTGTAGCCATTATTGTTGTTCCTTGACTCATGTGATTTGATTACACACCGAAATGGATTTTGATGCACTGTAAGCCCTGGCTAGCAGCACCTTTCATTAAATTATCAATCGCACTGGCAACCACTAAGTAACCGCTATTGGCATCAAACTTCCAACCTAGATGACAATTCGGTGTATGCACCACATCATCAACTTTAGGGAACATGTTGTGCTTCACTGTCACGATAGGTGAGCAGTCATACACACTGTACGCTTTTTCAATGTCGGCTTCGGTCGTTCCCGGCTTTAGCTGTACTGTGATAGTGGCCAAAATACCGCGTTTAAAGTTGCCTAAATGTGGCGTAAAAATCACTTCTTGACCTAAGTGAGTGGCAATTTCAGGTTGGTGCCTGTGGCCTAATACACCGTATGGCGTTAAGCTGACTTCGCAAAAATTAGTGTGTAATTGTGCTTTACGCCCTGCACCTGTAACGCCACTGACCGCATTAATCACTGGGTACATTTCAGTTAAAAAAGGTTTAAGCGGTTTTAACGCCGTTAGTGACGCTGTTGGGTAGCAACCTGCTACGGCGATCATTCTGGTTTGTTTAATTTTGTCACTATTCCATTCAGCTAAACCGTATACGGCTTCGGCTAATACTTCTGGATAAGTGTGTTCAAAACCATACCACTTAGGATATTGCGCAACGTCAGCAAAGCGATATGCACCACTAAGGTCAAATACCGCTAAGCCTTTTTTGTAAAACCATGCCGCTAACTCTAAGCTGACTGAATGCTCAGTCGCCAGTACTACGCCATCGGCTTGGTCGACGATTTGTTGTTTGGCTTCATCTGTCAGTGGAGAAAGCGTATAAGCCATATGACTGTATGTAGGGTATAAGTCGGCTAATTTACGGCCTTTGTCTAAACTGTTTTCCGACACATATAAGCCTTGAACCGAAAGGTTGCTGTCGGCATTAATCAACGAAGTAATTTGTGCACCTGTGTATCCACTAGCGCCAATAATTGCGATGCTTTTCATAAGTTTGATTTTTCTTAATTGATAGTTATCGAGAGTTTTTAGCATAGCCCATTTAGGCAGGAGACGCCTAATAAAGGTCTATCGTCGCAGGAAGTTAGCGTTGATAATTGGTATAGTGGATTTAGCAGTCAAAAAGCACATATTTATTTTCATTTGTAACGTTCAATTAATGGTGTCGGTTAATGCTGTTTGCTAGACTAACACACAATATTAATTATGCAATATATGTGAATAAGTATTTCACATATAATTTTTTAGGATAGTCTATGAGCACATTACCTGATCTAAAAAGTTGTTTTACACAGCTGATTGCAGCGCCATCTGTTAGCGCACTCGACGCTGAAGACGATATGAGTAACCATGCAGTTATCAACTTGTTGCAAAATTGGTTTAGCGAGCTTGGTTTTGACTGTGAAACCCCAACGGTTGAAGATTCGCGCAATAAGCAAAATTTAATTGCTCGTATTGGTCAGGGCAGCGGCGGTTTATTACTCGCAGGGCATACCGATACGGTTCCTTTTGACGAAGGCCGCTGGAGTCAAAGCCCTTTTGAAATGATTGAAAAAGACAATCGTTGGTATGGTCTAGGCACGTGCGACATGAAAGGTTTTTTTGCATTAGTGCTTGAAGCATTAAAAGACATGCCGTTTGATCAATTTAAACGTCCACTGACTATTTTTGCCAGCGCAGATGAAGAAACCACCATGAGCGGTGCCAAAGCATTTGCAGACTCTAAAGCTGTCGCGCCTGATTATGCAGTGATTGGTGAACCCACCAGCTTAAAACCTGTCTATATGCATAAGGGGCATTTAGCTCAAGGTATCCGAGTGATTGGTCGCAGTGGCCACTCGTCTGACCCTGCTCGCGGCTTAAATGCCATTGAAGTCATGCATAAAGTGATTAGCCAACTAATGAAGCTTAAACAGCATTTAAGTGAAAACTACCGCGAAGATGCCTTCACTGTGCCTTACCCTACAATGAACTTCGGCCATATTCATGGTGGCGATGCGGCCAACCGGATTTGTGGTTGCTGTGATTTACATATAGATATTCGTCCATTACCCGGTATGGAATTAGCTGAACTTGAATTAATGGTATTGAACTACTTATCTGACATCAGTAAAGAATACCCTGGCAGTATTAGTGTCAGCACATTGTACCCAGGCGCAGAATCATTTGCCGGAAAAGCGGATAACCCTTGGACTAAGCTGGTCGCAGAATTGTCGGGCAATGAGGCAGAAGTGGTTAACTACTCTACTGAAGCACCGTACATTAACAAGCTTGGTTGCCAAACATTAGTGCTAGGGCCAGGGAGTATTAACCAAGCCCACCAGCCAGATGAGTTTATTGGCTTAGAATACTTAACGCCTACGGTTGAGTTAATCAAAAAAATGATTTACCACGCTTGCATTAAGTAACCGTCAAAATACGTTAAATGTTAACGTGAATTGTAACATTTTTACGAAATAAAATTACAAAACAACATGCCAGCGTATTGACCGATTTTACTACGCTGGGTATTGTGATGTTAGAGATATTGGCAAAATCGTTCTTTTTTTCGGGAGTAGGTATGACAGAGCAAACGGCAGATATGTATGCGTCACTTCGATCAAATGTGGGGCATTTAGGCCAGATATTGGGCGAAACAATGCAAAACCATTTAGGTGATGCATTTTTAGAAAAAGTAGAACAAATTCGTATTTTAGCGAAAAAATCTCGCCAAGGTGATGAAGCCTCACGCGAACAAATGTTGGCATTACTAACCGCATTACCAGACGAAGAGCTGGTGCCTTTTGCAAAAGCTTTCAACCAATTTTTAAATTTAGCCAATATCGCAGAACAATTTCACACCATAAGCCGCAATTGCGACGAACTCGTGTGCGTGCCAGACCCAGTTGAACAATTACTTGGGCGCATGCTTGATAGTGACTTCGATAAAAAAGACGTTATTGAAGGCTTAAAAAACTTAAATATTGATCTCGTGCTCACCGCGCATCCAACTGAGATTTCTCGCCGCACGCTAATCCAAAAGTACGCGGCAGTGGTGGATTGCTTAACCGAGCAAGAAAACAATCAACTCTCTGAGCGTGAACGCAAACAAAACACCTTGCGCCTGCGCCAGTTAATTGCCCAAATTTGGCATACCAACGAAATCCGTAATGAACGCCCAACTCCGGTTGATGAAGCACGTTGGGGCTTAAGCACAATTGAAGCCTCTTTATGGCAAGCCATACCTGACTTTTTGCGCCAGTTGAACGATCAAGTCGAGCAAAAAACCGGTCAGCAATTACCGATTGATGTCTCTCCGATACGCTTTTCAAGCTGGATGGGCGGTGACCGCGACGGTAACCCGTTTGTGACCTCAACTGTGACGCAAGAAGTGCTAGACCGTAATCGTCACGCTGCAGCCAGATTGTACCTAAAAGACATTGTTGCTCTACTTGGCGAGCTCTCGATGGAACAGGCTAATGAAGAGTTATCAGCATTAACAGACAACAGCAAAGAACCTTACCGTGACGTGCTGCGCAAGTTACGTTGTCAATTGCGCAATACCATTGACTACCTCAATGCACGCCTTGAAGGTAAACACCCAGATACCGACACCAGCGAGTTAATTTGGCATAAAGACGACTTACTAAAACCATTAGAGCTGCTTTATCAAAGCTTAAGCGATTGCGGTATGAAGTTAATTGCTAACGGCTTATTATTAGATATTTTACGTCGTCTAGCCTGCTTTGGTATTCACATGTTGCGCCTTGATATTCGTCAAGATGCAACCCGTCACAGTGACGTGATTGCCGAACTAACACGTTACTTAGGTTTAGGTGATTACAACCACTGGGATGAAAACGAAAAACAAGCATTCTTATTACGTGAGCTCACCGGTAAACGTCCGTTAATTCCTACAAACTGGCAGCCAACAGACGACGTAGCAGAAGTCATCAGAACCTGTAACTTAGTCGCAAAACAACCCGCTAATGCATTAGGCTCGTACGTCATTTCAATGGCCAGTAAGCCTTCTGATGTGCTTACTGTATTGTTGTTACTTAAAGAGGCTGGCTGCACTAACCCAATGCGCGTAGTGCCTTTATTTGAAACCTTAGCTGACCTTGAAGGTGCAGCGGCTTGTATGACCGCGTTACTGAATATTGATTGGTACCGTGGTTACACCAAAGGCATGCAAGAGGTGATGATTGGCTACTCTGACTCAGCAAAAGATGCCGGCGTAATGGCTGCCGCTTGGGCGCAGTATCGTGCTCAAGAACAGTTAGTCGCGGTGTGTAAAAAAGCCGAAGTGAAATTGATGCTATTCCACGGTCGCGGCGGTTCTATTGGCCGTGGCGGCGGACCAGCACATAAAGCGATTTTATCGCAACCACCAGGTTCAGTAGATGGTCGTATTCGTGTTACAGAGCAAGGCGAAATGATCCGCTTTAAATTTGGTTTACCCAAAGTGGCGGTACAAAGCTTAGCGCTATACACCTCTGCCGTGATGGAAGCAACATTGTTACCACCACCTGAGCCTAAAAAAGCCTGGCGCGATTGCATGCAACGCATTGCTGAAGAGTCGGTACAACATTACCGTGGCATAGTGCGCGAAGAGCCCGATTTTGTACCTTACTTCCGTGCGGCAACACCTGAGGTGGAGCTAGGTAAACTGCCATTAGGCAGTCGCCCGGCTAAACGTAAAGTTGATGGAGGCATTGAAAGCTTACGTGCTATTCCATGGATTTTTGCCTGGTCGCAAAACCGTTTAATGCTACCCGCATGGTTAGGTGCCGGTGAAGCATTACAAGATGCGGCTGATCGCGGTGAGCTTGATTTACTACGCGAAATGGAAGCACAGTGGCCCTTCTTTGAAACCCGTATCTCCATGCTCGAAATGGTGTACACCAAAGCGGAACCTAATCTCGCCAAATACTATGAGTCGTGCTTAGTAAAACCTGAATTACATCATTTAGGTGAAAAACTTCGTCAACGCCTACAGCTTGGTATTGATGCTGTTTTATCGCTCACTCAAGCAACAGAGTTAATGGCGCACACTCCTTGGAACCGCGAATCTGTTAAACTGCGTAACCCGTACATTGACCCACTCAACTTTTTACAAACCGAACTATTAGCTCGTACCCGTAAAGAGGTTGAACCGTCTGCATCTGTTCAGCTAGCACTTATGCTGACCATTGCTGGCGTTGCTGCAGGAATGAGAAACACTGGATGATAACCTTGGCAAAAAGCCTTGGACTTGGTTTGCTTTTACTACTGACTGGCTGTGCCAGTCAGTACAGTATTACCGAGTCTGAAATAGAGCAATACCTTAACAGCGACATGCATTTTGAAGTCAAACAGGGTAATAAGTTAATTGGTGTGTCACTTAAGCTCAATGACATGCAGGTGGTGCTAGGCAATAAGCCTAATACCATGGCCGTAACCGCAGCCACCATGATAACCGTTAACAACCCACTGATGCCGATCAATGCAAAATTGAAAACCACGTTTGAGGCTGTACCTTGGTACGACAGTGAAACGAAAAGTATTTATCTTCGCCAGTTAGACTTAGTCAAAGTCGAGTCTGAGCCAGCCGATATTGAACGTTACATCAGCCAAGCAACACCACAATTAATGGGATTTTTGCGTAATTACCTTGAAACCCAGCCAGTGTACACCTTAGACACTCGCGACAGTAATCAAGCATTAATGGCCAAAATGACCAAAGAAATCGCGGTACAGCAAGGAAAGTTGGTGGTTAAGTTTTAACGCTTTAATTTTTAGTTTTAAAAAAGCACCTTTCGAGGTGCTTTTTTATGTGGCAATTGATTGATCGACACAAAACAATGCGACTAAAAGTTCTGTGCTGGCTCTATCACCAAAATACTATTTTGTTGTGGGTTTTCAGATTGCTCATACAAATCCCACACTAACTTATAATCAAGTTCTAACTCAGTAACGTAAAACCCATCAACCGGATAAGTTTTCACGACTCTAGCTCCTTTAATTAAGCCAGAGACTAATATTTTAGTGTCGCTATTACTCATTGCCCAATCATGCACCGCAGTGCTTGAGTTTAACTGCAAACCATATACCTGCTCTGTCAGCTCACGGTAAGCCAAAATTTTAGACGACTCCATCGCCATTAATAATTGCTCACTTCGGCGCTCAGCCGGTTGACGGTCTATCGGGGCATATCCTACCGCAGTAAGCACTGGATAAACGCTAGGACGATATTGGTTAAAACCACTTTGAAATAAGCTACAACCACTAAGCAGTATGCAGCCAATGATGAGTAATGTTCTCATGTATAAAATCGCTCTATGAACACGCAAATTAAAAATGGCACCACCAGCCGTCGGCCATGTGATGTTTGGGTTATTGTGTATCAGTATTGTCGTCAGTATCAGACGACAACAATCCCGTATCGGCGACTAAATCTTTGGTTGTATAACCGGTGAAATAATCCATACCCAACTCAAGGGCTGCCGCGCCGGCGCCAATATAACCAGAGTACAACATGCCACCTAACAATTTGGATACAGGACTAATTTCAGTATTTGTAGATAATTGGTAAATATCAGACAAAACAGGGATATGGTTTAATATGTTAATCGAGTCAAACAAGTCATTACCATTTAAGCCGTCTTCACCAAATGAAAACGAGTACATATCATCAAAAGTGCTCGCGTTTTCATTGGTAATGGCTAACTCTTCATGTGTAATGCCCACAGTTGATTGCAAAGGATTATTGGCTTGAATGGCGGTCGATGCTGAAGAAACGGCCGAAGACACTGCGCTAGTCACTGCAGTACTGTTAATCATGCTAGTTTGTAACGAAGATAATAACTCTTGCTGCATTTGTGAAACTAAGTCATCTGATACGGCTAAGGAGAATAAATTTGCATTCCCTAAGCCAGTTTGCTGCAACAGTTGATCTTGAAGGTTTTCAACAGAAAGCACTTCAATATTTGACAGGTTAGTTAATGATGAATCAATAGCCTCAGAACCCGACGACAATGAGCTAAGCAATGCGCCAAAGGTGCTTTGACCAAGGCCGTTTTCTGCAATAGCATCTTGCTGATCGGTAATGGTCTTCACAGCACTTGCAGCGGTACTTGCGGCTGTTGTAGCTGCGGTGGCGGCAGTATTTAACGAATTTATTAAGGACAAAGTGATTTCCTAATCAAGGCTAAGGGCTGTTGATATTTATTGGTTAAATATCGTTCGTAATAAAAACGTGTTAATCGAGGCAAATAAATTTCGCCATGTATCTTACAGTCTCAATTAAAGGCAACAACTCTCTGTAAAAACCTAAGAACTCATTACTTTTTAACATTTCAACTAATAACAATATAAAAAAGATAAAGCTCTTATGTTACACATTAAAAATTTACAATAAATTAACTTACACTGTATTGTAAAAACGTTAACCTCAACGTGAAATGTTAATTTCAAATTATCATAAAACGTAAAACCCAAACTTATTTAAAAAGACTGAACATTGACACCTCGTCGAAAACATTAAACGTGACCAATGTCTCGATAAATAAAAAATTTGTACAAAAAAACACAAAAAATAAATTAATAACCAGAAAGAACATATAGATACAAATACATAATAAATCAATACAAAGTAAACATAAGTAAAGATCGGTAAACGCAGGTAAAAGGAGGTAAACATCAAGAAGAAAGCACTTTTCGCGTAGAAAATAACATAATATTGTCGTTAAAATTAAACAGTCGATAACTTTGCGGATAATAAAAATGAATAAATCATTGTCATTTACCTTAGTGTTTTTAACATTTCTATCTGCTTGTTCAACTACAGAAGTTGCAGAAATAAAAAGCCCAACAAAAGAAAATACGACTATTAGTGTTGTTGAAGACAGTGAAGAGATTATTCAAGGCGACCCTCGTTATCGCCCTGTTAGAAATAACAATATTCAACAGGCGCCGCAAGTTACTGGTTCAATATTTAACCCTAATAATATCTATAGTATATATCAAAACAATAATCGTTATGAAGTCGGTGACATGATAATGATTAAACTTAATGAAGAAATGACCTCTAAAAAGTCGATCAGCTACCAACGAGATAACACCAACGAATTTACTTTGTCGCCATCGATTACTGCCGGTAGCATCAATATTAATAGCGACAACCTAGATGCCGACTACAGCCAAGAAAAAAGCTTTGATAGTTCTGCAGAAAGTAATCAAAATAACTATTTATCTGGCACAATTACGGTGTCGGTAAGAGAAAAGCTCCCCAATGGCAATTTGATTGTGGCGGGTGAAAAGTGGCTTAAGCTCAATAAAGGTGACGAATACGTTAGATTTTCTGGCGAAATAAGAGTAACCGATGTCGCTGCCGATCATTCTATTGACTCAAACATGGTGGGCAATGCTATCATTGAGGTCAGCGCTAAAGGCGATCAGCAAGACAACCAAGATCCTTCACTTATCAGTAAATTACTCAATATTTTCGGCTAACTAATGATCAAGCTGTTATTTGTTTTCGGGCTATTATTCATGCCATTAATGGCACAGGCTCAATGGTATGTTGGTCAGGCATCGATGGCTGTAAATGACGATGATTACAATGATGTCCGTAAAAAAGTCATTAAACAAGCAATAGAAAATGCTTCATTGCAGGCCAATAGCTTTGTCAAAATCGAGTCCACCGTTACCGATGGTATTTTAAACCAAAGCTCAAGCAGCATTCAGTCCGAGCATCAAATCAGTGAAATAAAAATCCTTAATGAGTCACTTAAAAACGACATCTTAACTATTAATGTCAAAGTGAATCTAAAATCGAGCCTAAATTGCACTAAAGATCGCTACCTTAAACAGCTTATTGTTGCTCAATTTCCGCTACTAACCCCAGCACAAGCTACTACAGGGGATGTATTTAGCCTGCCTTTTCATGTTGTTTCTCGCTTTAAAAATGAGCTAATAAACCAGCCTAACGTATTTGTCGAAGAACTGATCCCAGAAATGGTCTTTAGGCCCGAAATAGACATGGATACCGTCGATTTAAAAGCAGTGAAAAGTATTTCTCACTCATTAAATGGCCAATATCAGAGCCAATACCTAGTCTTTGGTTACATCCGTGACATCGGCTTGTTTAATGAAACTAAATCAGGGCTCATAAGTAAATCAACAACTCCGAAGCGAAACTTTACGATAAAAGTGTTTATGTACGACAGGATCAGTGACAGCATTTTAGTTGAGAATGAATACCACGGCGAGGGGGACTGGAGCTTTGACTCTTTTAGTCGCGTTGATTTAGCCAATAGCTTATTTTGGCGCAGTGATTATGGCAAAACCATTATTGATACACTGTTTAACGCAGCAAAAGACATTAATGAAACCTTAAGCTGCGAAGCCACTAAAGCAACGGTAATCAATAAGGATGATCAATATATTACGATTAATATTGGTACCTTACACGGCGTAAATAAAGGCGATGTATTTCAATATATCAAACTTAATAGTATTGCCTTAAACCACACAGTGCTTTCTACCTTGATGCCACCCACCGAACCGACTCTCTTAAAAGTGGTTCAAGTCAGTAATAAGATAAGTTTGTTGCAAGTGCCCCTTGATACCGATCCTAATGGTATGAAGCAACATCAAATTGATCTCTATGACGTAGTAACAACCGTACCGCAAAAGTAGTCCTCATTTCATATCGATACACCAGAGTGCAATGGAGTGCACTCGCCTTGTTTATCCCCAGTGTCAGATAACTGAACATTTCCTAATCATTCAGAACCACGTACAATCATCTGGCACGATTGGAATTCTTAGTAATCATGGGATAAATGATGCCGTTAATGGATGACGTCGCTAAATTAAAAGCACAATTAGCAGAACTTACCTCTCAGCAACAAGCACAACAAGCTGATGTGGCGCAGCAACTTGCTAAATTTGGTCAACAATTGGATGCATTGACGCATCAAGTGCAAGCCCAGTATCAAGCTGATGCCAATATTGGCAACCATGGTAATAGTGACGAACTGAGTAATCTCCATGATGAAGTGTTACCGCATATACAACACGATTTATCAAATAACATTCTGCAGCAACCACTACACAGCCAACTTTCCGATTCAGCCCACAGCGAACAACAAAAATCGCATTATGCATCGTCGGCTTGGGGCAACCATGCTACTGATTCGACCCAATCAACACCCACTCGAGGACCGGCAAGACAAAGTGCCCTTAGCGCCATGGTGACCCAATTGGCAGAGGCTATTACCGAATTTAGCTCTGCCGCATTAGCACCTCTTTCTGGGTTAACCGATCAAGCAAAGCAATTCTATCAACACTACCAAGCAAAAGGATTAGGCCCTGTATTTTTGATGACCGTAGCAGGGATCATCACTCTTACCCTAGGCTTTGGCTACTTATTACAATATTCAATCAACAACTGGTTTTCTGAATTAGCTAAAGCCTTATTTGGGCTTGGTGTAGCTAACAGTATTATTGCTGGCGGTATTTTTATTCGACATAAACGCGCTGGAATGGAAGATTTTGGTTCAGGATTGGTAGGACTCGGGCTGATTCTTAACTATTTGTGTCTGTATTTTCTTGGGCCTTATTTTACCATTATTCCCGACACTGCTTGCTTTGGCTTATTACTGCTTAATACCTTACTCGGTTATGGTTTGTCATTTAGACTCGACACAAAAGTGGTTGCAATTATCGCCTTATTAGGCGGATCGTTGGCGCCATTAATGTTGCTCGATGGCGGGCAAGCTCCATTACTCTATTTGCCTTACTTATTACTTATTGGCATTTGTTCTATGGTACAAAGCCATAAGTTAGCTTGGCCAATTTTAGTTGAAGTGACCGCTCTACTGCATATTGCCTGTATTCAAGTGCTTAGTGTGTTTATTCCATTACCATTTGATTCAGTTGACTGGCAAATAGCCCTGACATTAGTCGCGATTAACGGGTTATTTTATCTCTACAGTATTGCCAGCTTATTATTTGTCATTAAGTCGTCACTGACACCACGTTTACTCGCGGTGCCTGTCGCACTCATGATATTTATCCTTTACACACTGACAGAGTGGAGCCGTTTTGCTGGTGAGTTATTTGCGGTAAATGCGCTTTTATGTTCGTTATTGTATTGGGCCTTAAAACGCGACAAAGACATCAGTGCTCTAGCACTTGCTTTTGCAGGTAGCTTTGCCGGCTTTGCAGCACTGTTTTTACTCAGTGCTAAACTGATGGGGCTCGTGCTACTGTTAGAGGGATTATTGTTACTGTGGATAGGTTGTAAACATCGATTTAGCCCAATTAGAGCTGAAGCTTATGTACTATTAATGTTAGGTATTGTTAGCAGCTTTATTAACCTAGTCGATATACTGACACAATCACATTACCCACAGCAAAGTATATTAAGTTATCAGGCATTACTAAGCTTATCGATGTTACTCACTTGTACATTGACCTATATGGCTCAAAAGCTTATTAGTCAGTATCAAACTGATTTAATGAAAATTGATCGCCTAGCTGTACACTTTATTCGCGAGTTGCTTGGCGTGCTTTACTCTGTGACTATCGTGGTCATCTGCTATTTTGTCTCTGATGAGTATTGGTTAAACACCCTACCTTTGATTAGCCTATTACTGCTTTATATAAGTGCAAAATACACTTTGCGGTTTAGTGAGATACTGGCTTGGCTATGGCAATTACCATTATTAGGCTTAGTAATCTTTGCCATACTAGATGCCAACAGCCTTAGCTTTGCAGACCAAGCATTGAACGCCAAACTTGCCCGAATTGAATTGTTTGTTGGCTTATTGCTGGCCTACTACTGGTACAAAAAGTACGATTCCAACGCTAAATTGATACGCCTTGCCTACTATGTTCAGTTGGCCTGCTATATAACACTTCCGCTGTTGTTATTGCCTAAAGTCATGCGTAGCTGGCCCGAATATATTGCGATTTACTTATGGTTAAGCTGCATTGGCAGTTTGGCGATTGCCTATTTTGTTCGGCATAAGGTTTTACGTTATGAAGCACAAATCCTCACGGTGTTAGCCATATTAATTACTGCCGCAATGTGTCTCGCAGAGCTATGGCAAGGGCTTATGGCGTTGGCTATTGGGCTATTGTTGCTAGGGTTTATTACCTTGCGCTTTTCACAATTACCGACTGAATGGCAACAAATAACCAGATTACATTGGCATATCAGCCCGTATTATCTAGGGCTGGTTATTGCTGTCATTAGCCAAACCTTAACCAATATTTTTTATCCATCATGGGCAATAACGGCCTTAATTATGTGTGGTTACTTTACGTTAATTACCGAGCGACATAATACTTTAGGGCGAAGGTTAAAGGATGCACTCGCTCCGAGTTATAGCCTCGCTTATTTTGCTATTTTTGCCTGTGCGTTGTTACCCATCATACTGCATAGCGAAATGTCGTTGTCGTTGAGCATAGACAATTTACTCGTGAATATGGCTGAGTTGGGGGTACTTATTTTATTAGCGCGGTACTTAATGACGGCTAGATTAGCGATTCGAATCCACAAAAAAATTCTCCCAACCACTATATTGCATTGGGCTTGGCATGGACTGTTAACAATAAGCTATATGTTGTGGTGTTATCAATTAGATATCAGTATAGCTGCGACAATGAGCGCCATATTATTGGTTGTTCACGCAAGCGTGGTGATGTTTATCAGCTTACGAGCATTACAAACTAATTTGGTTAGACTCGCCGCACTACTCTTTGCACTAGCATGCATGAAAGTGATTGTTATCGACATGGCCTCTTTCGAATTAGTCCAAAAGATTGTCGCCTTTATTGTGATTGGTGTGATTTTGCTGACGGTGGCGTACTTTTATCAAAAAGCAAAGAATAAATTGCAACCACAAAGCTTAACAGCATAGTTAACATTTATGTTTGCCAGCTAGAAATACTGGCAAACATAGAATAGACGGTGATATCCATGAAAGCTATTTTGCGAAGCGCTCTACTGCTGGGTAATCAACAATGACAGCTTCTTCAAGTAAAGCACGGCGTAGCATGTCATATGCAATGGCTGTGCTTAAGCTTCGTACAAGTTGGCGTGAGCGTCTTGGTAATTTAACCATTTGACTGTAAATACCATGTTTGGTTGCAAGCGCAATTGCGACAGTTCCTACGGGCTTTTCATCAGATCCACCATCAGGGCCTGCAATACCACTGGTTGCCAAGGCAAAGTCACTTCCTAGAATATCACGCGCACCTTGAGCCATTGCTTCAACGGTGGCAATAGACACTGCACCATGATCATCAAGGATCTGCGGGTTTACCCCTAACACTTTCACTTTCGACTCATTACTGTATGTCACAAGGCCATGGTGTAAGTATGATGAACTGCCAGGAAAGTCGATTAACTGACTGGTTATCATGCCGCCTGTACATGACTCTGCGACACTTAAACTCAAACCAGACTGATACAAACGATGATGAATTTCTGCTGCTAATGTTGGTCGATTTTCTGCAACAACTGCCGTACCGAGCAATGCTTTTACCTGTTTAGTGACATCTGGTAACTGGCGTATTGCTTTATCGCCGCGAGCGAAAACTTTAATTTCGATGTGTGGCATTGACGAGCGATAGCCTAACTCAATCCCTTCAGGTAAGGCTAATTCAGATAACGTGTCTGCAAGAGATGATTCCCCATGGCCTATCGTTAACAACTTTTCTAACGCTGACTTCTGTTGAACGCCAAACTCTTCGGTAATAAAGGGAATAAACTGTTCTGTAATCATGCGCTTTAATTCAAATGGCACACCAGGTGTAAAAAACAACCATGCATTATTGAGCTTAACTCTAAACCCACAGGCAGTTCCAACAGGGTTATCCACCATCACTGCAGATTCTGGCAACAATGCTTGTTTTAAATTACTTTTAGCCATAAAGCGTCGATTACGGGTAAACCATTCTTCTAAATGTTCACGCCACTGGGTATTTTCAACTAACTCTTCGCCTTTAGCCTTCGCCATAGCTAATGCAGACATATCATCACTGGTAGGCCCCAAACCACCATTAACAATAATCACATCTGCATGCTTACTGCGCTCTTGAAACACTGCAATAAGATCTTCAAGACGATCACCCACAGTTACCCGATGTTGCATCTCAATACCGATTTCCATCAATGTATTAGCAACCCACGCAGCATTGGTATCGATAATCTGACCTGATAATACTTCTTCGCCTGTACAAATCATTTCTAACTTCATTGTTAACCCTTATCCCATGCAATTGGCACTTAACTTAGGGGAGCAATATGAGAATGGCAAGAAAATAGATCGATTTAGTTTAAAATTAACGCTTAATTAAATGAATGGATTACAACAATCCAACATAAATGTGCCATCTTTTAAAATATTTTCAAAACACACATTCAGCTTCATATATTACTTTTAAACTTCAAATACAAAAAAGCCTCGTCATTAGACGAGGCTTCGATGTAATTGGCGTGACAGTTCAACGGCATCATCAATTTTATTGTGACTTATTGAGCAAAAACTACACATCCGCAATATGCAATTTTCCAATCTTGTGAATTTCAGATACAAAAAAGCCTCGTCATTAGACGAGGCCTCGATGTAATTGGCGGAGCGGACGGGACTCGAACCCGCGACCCCCGGCGTGACAGGCCGGTATTCTAACCAACTGAACTACCGCTCCTTTAGCAAGTTGCTTACGCAGGATGCTAAATGCTTTTAAGTCGCTAGTGTGTCAGCACTAGGAGACTTGCTCTTTCGAGCATCTCTTGACGAGATAATTAGGCGTCTGGAAATGACCTACTCTCACATGGGGAGACCCCACACTACCATCGGCGATACTGTGTTTCACTTCTGAGTTCGGAATGGGATCAGGTGGTACCACAGCTCTATGGTTTCCAGACAAAAAATTGTTTATTTAACGCACCAATTCTTCATTAGGCATTAAATAATAATTCGGAAAGCTGATTGTTTGAGTTTCTCTACACTATTTAAGCGCTCTATTCTAATACTAAGTATCAGTAAAACCCATCTGGGTTGTATGGTTAAGCCTCACGAGTCATTAGTACATGTTAGCTCAACGCCTCACAACGCTTACACACCATGCCTATCAACGTCCTAGTCTCGAACGGCTCTTTAGAGGTCTTAAAGACCTAGGGATGACTCATCTTAGGGCTCGCTTCCCGCTTAGATGCTTTCAGCGGTTATCGATTCCGAACGTAGCTACCGGGCAATGCTATTGGCATAACAACCCGAACACCAGCGGTTCGTCCACTCCGGTCCTCTCGTACTAGGAGCAGCTCCCTTCAATCATCCAACGCCCACGGCAGATAGGGACCGAACTGTCTCACGACGTTCTGAACCCAGCTCGCGTACCACTTTAAATGGCGAACAGCCATACCCTTGGGACCGACTTCAGCCCCAGGATGTGATGAGCCGACATCGAGGTGCCAAACACCGCCGTCGATATGAACTCTTGGGCGGTATCAGCCTGTTATCCCCGGAGTACCTTTTATCCGTTGAGCGATGGCCCTTCCATTCAGAACCACCGGATCACTATGACCTACTTTCGTACCTGCTCGACGTGTATGTCTCGCAGTTAAGCTGGCTTATGCCATTGCACTAACCGTACGATGTCCGACCGTACTTAGCCAACCTTCGTGCTCCTCCGTTACTCTTTGGGAGGAGACCGCCCCAGTCAAACTACCCACCAGGCACTGTCCTCAACCCCGATTAGGGGTCAGAGTTAGAACATCAAAACTACAAGGGTGGTATTTCAAGGACGACTCCACACAAACTAGCGTTCATGCTTCAAAGTCTCCCACCTATCCTACACATGTAGGTTCAATGTTCAGTGCCAAGCTATAGTAAAGGTTCACGGGGTCTTTCCGTCTAGCCGCGGGTATACGGCATCTTCACCGCAATTTCAACTTCACTGAGTCTCGGCTGGAGACAGCGTGGCCATCATTACGCCATTCGTGCAGGTCGGAACTTACCCGACAAGGAATTTCGCTACCTTAGGACCGTTATAGTTACGGCCGCCGTTTACCGGGGCTTCGATCATGAGCTTCTCTTGCGATAACCCAATCAATTAACCTTCCGGCACCGGGCAGGCGTCACACCGTATACGTCATCTTGCGATTTTGCACAGTGCTGTGTTTTTGATAAACAGTTGCAGCCACCTGGTATCTGCGACTCCCAGCAGCTTAGAGAGCAAGTCTCATCACCGCCAAGAGCGTACCTTCTCCCGAAGTTACGGTACCATTTTGCCTAGTTCCTTCAGCCGAGTTCTCTCAAGCGCCTTGGTATTCTCTACCCGACCACCTGTGTCGGTTTGGGGTACGATTCCTACTAACCTGAAGCTTAGAAGATTTTCCTGGAAGCATGGCATYAACTACTTCATCACCTTAGTGACTCGTCATCAGCTCTCGGCCTTAAGATTTCCCGGATTTGCCTAAGAAATCAGCCTACCACCTTAAACGCGGACTACCAACGCCGCGCTAGCCTAGCCTTCTCCGTCTCTCCATCGCAGTTAGCAGAAGTACAGAAATATTAATCTGTTTCCCATCGATTACGCCTTTCGGCCTCACCTTAGGGGTCGACTCACCCTGCCCCGATTAACGTTGGACAGGAACCCTTGGTCTTTCGGCGAGGGAGTTTTTCACTCCCTTTATCGTTACTCATGTCAGCATTCGCACTTCTGATACGTCCAGTGTGGGTTACCCCTTCACCTTCAACCGCTTACAGAACGCTCCTCTACCGCGCACACCTAATGGCATGCACCCGTAGCTTCGGTGGTATGTTTAGCCCCGTTACATCTTCCGCGCAGGCCGACTCGACTAGTGAGCTATTACGCTTTCTTTAAATGATGGCTGCTTCTAAGCCAACATCCTAGCTGTCTAAGCCTTCCCACATCGTTTCCCACTTAACATACACTTTGGGACCTTAGCTGACGGTCTGGGTTGTTTCCCTTTTGACGACGGACGTTAGCACCCGCCGTCTGTCTCCCGTATAGCACTCATTGGTATTCGGAGTTTGCAAAGGGTTGGTAAGTCGGGATGACCCCCTAGCCTTAACAGTGCTCTACCCCCAATGGTGTTCGTACGAGGCGCTACCTAAATAGCTTTCGAGGAGAACCAGATATCTCCCGGTTTGATTGGCCTTTCACCCCCAGCCACAAGTCATCCGCTCATTTTTCAACATAAGTCGGTTCGGTCCTCCAGTTGATGTTACTCAACCTTCAACCTGCCCATGGCTAGATCACCGGGTTTCGGGTCTACACCTTGCAACTAAACGCGCAGTTAACACTCGGTTTCCCTACGGCTCCGCTATTCGCTTAACCTCGCTACAAAATGTAAGTCGCTGACCCATTATACAAAAGGTACGCAGTCACGGTCTCAAGAACCGCTCCCACTGCTTGTACGTATACGGTTTCAGGTTCTATTTCACTCCCCTCACAGGGGTTCTTTTCGCCTTTCCCTCACGGTACTGGTTCACTATCGGTCAGTCAGGAGTATTTAGCCTTGGAGGATGGTCCCCCCATATTCAAACAGGATGTCACGTGTCCCGCCTTACTCGTTTTCATCAATGGTTAGTTTTCGTGTACGGGGCTATCACCCTGTGCCGCTGTGCTTTCCAACACATTCCACTAACACCCCACTGACTTAAGGGCTAATCCCCGTTCGCTCGCCGCTACTAGGGGAATCTCGGTTGATTTCTTTTCCTCCGGGTACTTAGATGTTTCAGTTCCCCGGGTTTGCCTCTACACACTATGTATTCATGTGCAGATACTCACTTATGTGAGTGGGTTTCCCCATTCGGACATCGTTAGCTCAAATGCTTGTTACTAGCTCGCCAACGCTTTTCGCAAGTTACTACGTCCTTCATCGCCTCTGACTGCCAAGGCATCCACCGTATACGCTTAGTCACTTAACCATACAACCCAAATGGGTCTTTCTTACGCTTGTTACTCATCTTATTATGCGGCGTGTTCAGTTTCACTCTTCAATCATGTAGCGCTGCTACACTCATTCGTCGTTCAACTTCAAGCCTTGCCTAATAAGCGATTAACTGCGCTCACCCTTTGCCTAAACAAAAGATAAGAAAAACTTGAGTTGCATTGCAACTAGCTGGTTTTTACTTTGATAATTCATGCACTTTCGCACACGAAATCGCCTTAGTTTTTAGAATATTCAAGACACTTAAACAGTGTTTTGAGAACTCAATGTTTGATACGTCACCTAAAATAAAGTGCCGCATCAAACGATTTGTAATTAATCACATGACAGACTCATGCAATTAAATACTATCAGCTTTCCAAATTGTTAAAGAACWACACTTAACCGGCTCGCGGTGTGTTTTCGCTCTACTTCCGAAGAAGTTAACAAGCAATCTGTGTGAACACTCAAGCACATGGATGTGCTGTGTGCAATAAACGCACGGATGCAGTTTATTGCCTACCAAGTATTGAGTTAGTCGTATAGGTAAGGAGGTGATCCAGCCCCAGGTTCCCCTAGGGCTACCTTGTTACGACTTCACCCCAGTCATGAACCACAAAGTGGTGAGCGTTCTCCCGAAGGTTAAACTACCCACTTCTTTTGCAGCCCACTCCCATGGTGTGACGGGCGGTGTGTACAAGGCCCGGGAACGTATTCACCGTAGCATTCTGATCTACGATTACTAGCGATTCCGACTTCATGGAGTCGAGTTGCAGACTCCAATCCGGACTACGACGAGCTTTGTGAGATTAGCTCCACCTCGCGGCTTTGCAACCCTCTGTACTCGCCATTGTAGCACGTGTGTAGCCCTACTCGTAAGGGCCATGATGACTTGACGTCGTCCCCACCTTCCTCCGGTTTATCACCGGCAGTCTCCCTAGAGTTCCCACCATTACGTGCTGGCAAATAAGGATAGGGGTTGCGCTCGTTGCGGGACTTAACCCAACATTTCACAACACGAGCTGACGACAGCCATGCAGCACCTGTCTCACAGTTCCCGAAGGCACAATCGCATCTCTGCAATCTTCTGTGGATGTCAAGAGTAGGTAAGGTTCTTCGCGTTGCATCGAATTAAACCACATGCTCCACCGCTTGTGCGGGCCCCCGTCAATTCATTTGAGTTTTAACCTTGCGGCCGTACTCCCCAGGCGGTCTACTTAATGCGTTAGCTTGAGAGCCCAGTGCTCAAGGCACCAAACTCCGAGTAGACATCGTTTACGGCGTGGACTACCAGGGTATCTAATCCTGTTTGCTCCCCACGCTTTCGTGCATGAGCGTCAGTCTTTGTCCAGGGGGCCGCCTTCGCCACCGGTATTCCTCCAGATCTCTACGCATTTCACCGCTACACCTGGAATTCTACCCCCCTCTACAAGACTCTAGTTCGCCAGTTCCAAATGCAATTCCCAGGTTGAGCCCGGGGATTTCACATCTGGCTTAACAAACCGCCTGCGCACGCTTTACGCCCAGTAATTCCGATTAACGCTCGGACCCTCCGTATTACCGCGGCTGCTGGCACGGAGTTAGCCGGTCCTTCTTCTGTAGGTAACGTCACAGATATTRCGTATTAAGCAATACCCTTTCCTCCCTACTGAAAGTGCTTTACAACCCGAAGGCCTTCTTCACACACGCGGCATGGCTGCATCAGGCTTTCGCCCATTGTGCAATATTCCCCACTGCTGCCTCCCGTAGGAGTCTGGGCCGTGTCTCAGTCCCAGTGTGGCTGATCATCCTCTCAGAACAGCTAGGGATCGTCGCCTTGGTGAGCCATTACCTCACCAACTAGCTAATCCCACCTAGGTTCATCCAATCGCGAAAGGCCCGAAGGTCCCCTCCTTTCCCCCGTAGGGCGTATGCGGTATTAGCAGTCGTTTCCAACTGTTATCCCCCTCGACTGGGCAGATCCCTAGGCATTACTCACCCGTCCGCCGCTCGTCACCTCAGGAGCAAGCTCCCTTGTGTTACCGCTCGACTTGCATGTGTTAGGCCTGCCGCCAGCGTTCAATCTGAGCCATGATCAAACTCTTCAATTAAAGTTTTTTTGTTCGACTACGTCGAACGGCTCAATGAATTCTGATTGCTTATTTCACCAAGGTGAAACAAGTCTTTTGTACATATTGCTATGAACACTCATCGTTGCATTGAGTTTAAATTTTTTGATTGCCTACATTCCGAAGAACAAGAAGACAATTTCGAATAACTCAATACCTGTGAATGTCCACACAGATTTCTTGTTTAGATTGTTAAAGAGCGTTGATGCCGTGTTTCGTGCATCGCCTTGGACGCTAGGTCGTCGGCTTGGGCTGCGTATTCTACGCTTTCCCATCTTCGCGTCAAGTGTTTTTTCAAACTTTCTTTTCGCCGTTGAATCGAGTGTTTTGAAGCACTTAATTCAACCTAACCTGGTGACTGCTTTCGCTGTCTGCCGTGTCAGTGGATGCGCATTATAGGCACCATAAGATTTAGTGCAACCCCTTTTTTAATAAAAAAGGATCGCTTGGCGATCTTTTCACCAAAAACGATCCTTTTAGAGGTTTTTATCTACTTTGTGCTGATTTATTGTGCTTTTTTGCTGCTTTTACTGAACTGCGCTAAAAACGAAATCGCATTTTCGTCATCCCAGTCTATGTATGAACGTACATAGGCCACTAGCTCACCTTGTTCATTTAAAATAAATGTCGCAGGAATTGTGTCGAGTGGAAATACGTCACGCAGTTGTTGTTGCGGGTCAAAGTATGAATCAAATGCAGATAAGCCTAAGTCTGCTAAAAATGGCTTCACTATTTTGTCTGCGTCTGCGTCTATCGATATTGGTAATAAGACATATTGTTCTGAATCTAACGCTTGATTTAAACGATGAAGCGCAGGGAGCTCTCTTACACAAGGTGGACACCACGTTGCCCATAGGTTAATGACAACAACCTTACCTTTATAGCGTTCAAAATTTACCTGTTGTCCACTTGCGTCAGTAAAGTCTACTAAGGCTATTGGAAAAGGTTGCGGTAAAACACTTATCCTTTCGAGTGTTGATTGAGTGGCTTGCTTGCTTTGTGCTTGCATACCAGGATATGCACTCACCATAGTTGCTACGCTTAATAGCAGTAAATTTGATAGCAATATTGCTAGCCACTTTTTCATTGTTACTCCAAACAGTTATTTACTTAGCCTTGTTCTTATTAAGCAATGCGTCTAATTCAGCTTGTTGCTCTGCTGTTAGCGATCCGGCTTCTGTCGGTTGGATACGCTGTTTACGCACAAAGATATATCCGATAAATAATCCGAATATTAATAACCCAAAGGGTCCTAACCACAAAATGTAGGTTTTTGGGTCAAGCTTAGGCTTATACAATACAAAGTCACCGTAGCGGCTTGTCATAAAGTCGATAATTTCTTGCTCTGACTTACCGTTATCAACCATCTTGTAGACTTCAAGACGTAAATCTTGCGCTACAGGTGAATTTGAATCGACTAAGTTTTGGTTTTGGCACTGCGGGCAACGTAATTGATGCGCGAGTGACAATGCCCGCTCTTGATTTTCAACTGATTTAAATTCGTAGGTATCTACTGGAGTTGCCATAACCGATACTGCAAAAAGTGCAAAGGCTAAGCAGATTACCCATTTAGCTATCATGTTCATTAAGATGCTCCGTCAGCTTTAGCTTCAGTTTGCAATTGTTGGATCATAGGAAACAATGTTTGTGACCACACCGTTTGGTCGATAGGACCTGCATATCGGTAACGGATAATACCATTGTGATCAACAATAAAAGTTTCAGGAGCGCCATATACACCAAGGTCTAGCCCTAAACGGCCATCTTTATCGAATATGTTGAGTGTATATGGGTCGCCTTGGTTGCGAAGTTCTTTTATCGCTAATGCACGTTCATCTCGGTAATTGATGCCATATATAGGTAACAGATTACGCTTAGATAGCATCAGCAAATACGGATGTTCATATTTACATGCCGGACACCATGTCGCCCAAAAGTTAAGCATTGAGACTTTACCGCTGAGATCTTTCTCAGACAGTACATCAGTCGCCACTTCTAAACGCTCGAGTTGGAAAGCCGGTAAAGGCTTTCCTTCTAATGCAGAGTCGAGCACTTTAGGGTTTAAAAATAATCCTTTATATAAGAACACGCCCATACCCAAGAAAATAACTAAAGGTATAAACAGTACAAACTTCTTCATAGTGTCTCCGAGTGATTAAGCTGTCGCTAATTTTGCTTTTTCTGCTGCTTGCTGCTTAGCCACCTGTTTTACACGGTAACGTTTATCTGATGCAGCAAGGAAACCACCAATCATCATAAAGATTGATCCAAACCATAACCAACGAACGAACGGCTTGTAGTTAAGACGAACAGCAAACTCAGTTAAGCTAATTGGATCACCCATCGTGACATATAAGTCACGAAATAAACCCCAATCGATACCCGCTTCGGTCATGTCCATGGTGCGCACATTATATTGTCTGCGATCAGGTTTTAATAAAGTGATGAACTCATCATCTTTGTAAATTTCTATCTGACCTTGTTGAGCAGTATAATTAGGACCCACTACGTTTTTGGTTTCTAAATACTTAAAGGTATAACCCGCTAACTCTTGTGAGATACCAGGCCCCATACGCACACTCTTCTCGATTGAGTAATTAGATACCATAGTGCCACCCAGTACTGACACAGCAATACCAAAGTGAGCAATCATCATACCTAATTGACTACGTCCCATTCTGCTCAGGCTAATACCACCTTCTTTTCGGCTTACAATATTATAGCCAGCACGAAGTGTTGATAACATAATCCAAGCGGTTGCAGTGACACCTGCCATAACCCAAGCATTGAACTCGCCACCTGCAACAAACGGCACTATTGCACCTATGACTAATGAAATAATTGCTGGTACTAATAACTGACGTTTAATCTCACCCGCTTTAGATTTTTTCCAGCGAATGATTGGACCAATACCCATAAAGCCGAATAACACAAGGACAATAGGAACGAATACAGCATTAAAATATGGAGGTCCAACTGATATTTTACCCATACCTAACGCATCGATTAGCAATGGATATAATGTGCCTAATAACACTGTACCTGCAGCAACGGTTAGTAACACGTTACAGATAAGCAGCATGGTTTCTTTTGATTTGAGCTCAAAACGCGCAGGGCTACTCATTTCACTGGCACGGAAGGCAAACAGCGTTAACGACCCACCGACCGCAAGACCTAGCAATAGTAAGATAAACAAACCACGACTTGGATCGGCAGCAAATGAATGCACTGATGTTAGTACCCCAGAACGAACAATAAAGGTACCTAGCAGACTTAATGAAAATGCAAAGATTGAAAGCAATACGGTCCAGTTACGGAATGCGCCGCGCTTTTCGGTCACAATCAGTGAATGTAATAATGCAGTGCCCACTAACCATGGCATAAATGATGCGTTTTCAACTGGGTCCCAGAACCACCAGCCGCCCCAGCCTAATTCGTAATATGCCCACCAAGAACCCAGTGAAATACCACCGGTTAAGAAAATCCAAGCAGCAAGTGTCCATGGGCGACTCCAGCGTGCCCATGCAGAGTCAAGTCTGCCACTCATTAACGCAGCAATCGCAAAGGCAAAACAAACAGAAAAGCCTACATAGCCCAAATACAACATTGGAGGGTGGAAGATAAGCCCGACATCTTGCAACATTGGATTTAAATCTCGCCCTTCCATTGGTACCGGAAATAACCGTTCGAATGGGCTAGAAGTTAAAATCATGAATAAGGTAAAGCCAACAACAATCATCGCAAGAACGGATAACACCCTTGCGGTAAAGACTTCTTCTAAGCCTTTACTAAATATTGCCACTGACATTGCCCACACAGAGAGTGCAAATACCCAAAACAATAATGACCCTTCATGGCCACCCCAAACAGCTGCAATTTTGAAGAAAATTGGCAGTTGCGAGTTTGAGTGATGCGCTACGTATGCGACGGAGAAGTCATCGGTAGCAAAGCTGTAGCCTAAGGTAATAACAGATAGACTGATGAAAAAAAACATTCCGTATGTCAGTGGCCAAGCATAACGAACAAGATACTGGTCTTTACGTGCGGAACCAAATAAAGGCACGCTAGCTAACAGTAAGGCAAAAGCCAAACCGAGAATTAGCGAGAAATGTCCAAGTTCTGGAATCATGGGTATTCCTTAGTCTAAATAATTAAGCGGATCTGAAACAAACAAACCACGGCACGATCAATCAATGCATTGAAACTAATATACGCACATTAGCTTAAACGAATTTTAACGCATTTTAGAACTTGCTATTACATCTGTCTGCCCTTTTCGTACAAAACTGGGTCGCTAGTCTCATTATGAACATCTAATACATCAAAATGATTACCTAGGTTCGGCATCTGACACAAGTAGGAATATAAAGTTTCATACTATTTAACAAACCCATTCAATCTGTGAACCAGTACGCAACTCTCAGGATTTAGATTCATATCTTCCTTATATTACTATTCAATTAATAATCTTTCCGTATAATCAACGTTTCAAGCACTGCGGTAAACACCGCTTCTTCTGTTAACCTAAAAGTGAATATTTAAACAATGACCACATTTTGGATTTTTATTGCGCTTGTCGTACTCATCGGCCTAATCATGATTTGGGTCCCTCACTTTCGCCAACAACAGCTATTAAAAGCAGAAGAAGCTGGCGTTCGTAAACAAACTAACCTCGAGCTTTTTGGTGAGCGGTTAGCAATACTCGAAAAAGAGTTACAAGATGAGTTACTCGATCAAGCCGAGTTTGATGCACTCAAGAAAGAATTAGAAATCAACCTTCTGCAAGATATGAAACAAGAAGGTGATGACTCACTAGATGCAGCGATTAAGCCTAAAAGCGCATTGTGGCCTGCATTTATGACAATTTGCTTATTAGCCATTTCAGGTTACTTCTACCAGCAACTGGGCGCGTATAATGAAATTGCCAATCCGCCACAAGCAAATAATCCGCATCAAGGTATGGACCCTGCACAAATCATGTCACAGCGTGTGCAAATGATGGAAGCTCAAGTCCAGGCCGAACCAGACAATAGCCAAGCTTGGTTTAGCTTAGGCCATGCATACGTGTCTGCAAATAAATACGACCAAGCAGCTGCAGCCTTCGATAAGGTAATGGAATTAGTGGGCACGCATGCTGAATTACTCGGCCCAAAAGCAACAGCGCTTTATTATAAAGCAGGCCAACAAATCACTCCTGAAATTCAAGCGATTATTGACCAGTCGCTTTCGTTAGATCCACAAGATCCTTCAACGTTGTTATTAGTCGGTATGGATGCATTTTTTACTGCAGATTACACTAAAGCCATTGATGCTTGGCAAATGATTTTAGACAGTGACCGCAATGATGTTGACCGTACCGCATTAATGAATGCGATTGAATCAGCTAAAATGCGCATGGGTGACAACACTAATACAATGCCGAATGATGCTAACCATAAAGGTATGGCGACAGCCAATGCCAACACACTTGCCATTGAAGTGTCCATATCAAATGAACTTGCCGACAAAGTCAGCGACACGGATATCGTATTTATCTTTGCTCGTGCAACTCAAGGACCCAAAGTGCCGTTAGCTGCAACAAAAATTAACGCTGCAAACCTACCAGCAACGATTACTTTAGATGACAGCACTTCAATGGGCGGCGATATGAAACTTAGCTCAGTAAAAGAAGTGGAAGTAATTGCGGTTCTATCTAAAAACGGCAGTGTAAAACCACAAACGGGTGATCTGAAAGGCAGTATTGACGCTATTGCGGTTGGTGGCAACGCCAAGCTAACGTTAGATACCTTAGTACAATAAGCACTAACCTACCATTGCCATACATAGAGAAAAATTCGACGTGTATGGTAATGTATAAATCAGAAACAAACTCGCATAAAAAAACCGGCTATTAAGCCGGTTTTTGGTTTAGTCGAAAAATTACTTAGACATAAACTCGATAGCGTTTTTGTAATCTTCGTCAGTACAGTCTGTACACATACCACCTGGTGGCATTGCATTTAAACCAGACTTAACTGAACCAACTAAGGTATCTAAACCTTTAGCTAGACGTGGTTCCCAAGCGGCAGCATCATGAACTTTAGGCGCACCGGCCACTCCCATGCTGTGACAAACTTGACACGCTTTATTGTAAATAGCTTCACCTTCTTGAGCAAACACATTCGCAGACAAAGTTAATGCAGCTACTGCAGTCATTGCTAACAATTTTTTCATGTTCAACGTTCCTAATTGCAAATATACAAAGCTTAACGCTGCCCTTTGATTTAGAAGGCAGACTCTTTTTAGCACGAGTAGGTTACTACAAATAGCAAAAAAACTCATCTTTTTGTGATAACTATCTCAGCTTAGTCTCTAAATCAAGACAATTTGTTCAGTTCAGGTAATATATTAGTAATCATTAAAAAAGTTCAAACAATTTTAAGTTTTTTGGAACCATATCAAATTGCTAGCACTTAGTCAGTGACAAAGCTAAACCGATAAATCCGTTTGTGTTAATATCTTTTTCGTATTCATCCTCACGCGTAGAACAAGAGGGATAAGTGACCATAACAACCCCATCACAAGTACTATTAAGTGCCAATGAGTTAACCTGCATCCGCGAAGAGCGTATTCTATTTGATGAGCTCAGCTTTAATATTAATGCTGGTGATATCGTTCAAATTGAAGGTCCCAATGGCGCAGGTAAAACCAGCTTACTACGCATCATTGCCGGTCTGTCTCGCCCATATGCGGGAGAGGTCGAGTACCTCGGCGAAAATATCACTCGTTGTCGTGATGAATTTAACCACGACTTACTCTATTTTGGACACCTTGCTGGAGTAAAAAGTGAACTGACTGCCGAAGAAAATCTTAACTTCAATTTAAGAATAAGTGGCTATGATGACTTTGATACAACGAAGTTATTGGCCAAAGTTAACTTAACTGGATTTGAAGAAGCTCTCGCGGGACATTTATCTGCTGGCCAACATCGACGAACCGCACTAGCAAGATTACAGCATACTGATTGTAAGATATGGATTTTAGATGAACCATTTACTGCTATTGATAAAAAAGGTGTAGAAGAGTTGGAGCACTTATTTATAGCACATGCTCAATCTGGTGGTTGCGTGATCTTAACGACACACCAGGATATGAGCATCATCAATAACGATATTTTACGAAAAGTCACTCTTGACTATCGCTTTGTATAAGGTATTTGAATGAAACGAGGAATAAGCTACACCGCAGCATTCATGACGCTTTTGCAACGAGATTTAAGAATTGCGATTCGTCATCGTGGTGATATTTTCAACCCATTATTGTTTTTTATATTAGTTGTAACTTTGTTCCCTTTGGGAATAGGACCCGAGCCACAAGTGCTTACAAGAGTTGCACCAGGGATTATTTGGGTCGCGGCCCTATTGGCCTCAATGCTGTCACTTGAGCGATTATTTAAAGCGGATTTTAGTGACGGCACTCTCGAACAAATGCTATTAAGTCCGCAACCTTTATCTTTATTGGTTTTAGCAAAAGTTTTAGCCCATTGGATTTTAACTGGCGTACCGCTTATTTTAGTCGCCCCGTTGTTAGCGGTATTGTTACATTTAGACAGCAATAGTTATGGTGCGCTAATGGCTACACTGGCTTTGGGCACACCTGTTTTATCTCTATTGGGCGCGATTGGGGTCGCATTAACAGTAGGATTAAGGAAAGGCGGCGTGCTACTCAGCTTACTGATTTTGCCTTTGTATATACCGGTTTTGATTTTTGCAACCAGCGCAATTGACGCTGCTGGTTTGAATTTAGCTTATGATGGTCAACTTGCAATACTAGCGGCAATGTTGGTCGGTTCTTTAATCTTGGCACCTTTTGCTATTGGCGCCTCCCTACGTGTGAGTACAAACTAATGTGGAAATGGCTACATTCTTACGCAGACCCTGAACGGGCATATAAATTATCAGGCACTTTATTGCCATGGTTTTCTATATTAGCAATATTACTTGTTGGTACCGGCAGTATTTGGGGATTGTTATTTGCTCCAACAGATTACCAACAAGGTGACAGTTATCGCATTATCTTTATTCATGTACCTGCAGCATCTATGTCTATGGCAGCCTATATGGGCATGGCAGTCGCTTCATTTATTGGTTTAGTGTGGCAAATTAAATCTGCTGACTGGGCCGCTGCTGCAATTGCCCCTATTGGAGCTGTCATTACCTTTATTGCATTACTCACTGGTGCTGCATGGGGTAAACCTATGTGGGGAACATGGTGGGTATGGGATGCACGCTTAACATCTGAACTTGTATTGCTGTTTTTATATTTAGGTGTTATTTCTCTATACGCCTCATTTGAAGACAAAGTATTGGCCGCGAGAGCCGCAGGCATTTTGGCCATTGTTGGTGTCATAAATATTCCGATTATCAAGTATTCGGTAGATTGGTGGAGTAGCTTACATCAACCTTCTACAATCAAAATCACCGAAAAATCAACCATGTCTACAGATATGCTTTATCCATTACTGATTAATATTTTCGGCTTTGGCATGATGATAGGTGCCATCACTTTAATCCGCTATCGTGCAGAGATATTGGCGCGTAATGGCATGCGCCCATGGGTAAGAGAACTCGCAAAAGCTGAGGAGGCAAAATAATGCAATTTGAATCGTTTGCTGAATTTATCAATATGGGTGGCTACGGATTTTATGTGTGGTTATCCTATGGTGTAACCTTTGGTTGTTTAGCCACTTTAATTACTCTAAGTGTTAGAAAGAAACGCAAAGTACTTATTGAAATAGCTAAAAAGATGACGCGTGAACAACGCCTTAAAGAAAATAGAGGTACAAAATCGTGAATCCAAGACGTAAAAAGAGACTAACATTAGCAGTCGCACTAATTGCGGGTGTAGCAGCAGTTGCGTCACTATTACTGTATGCACTTAATTCAAACTTAAACTTATTCTATACACCATACGAAATTGTACATGGTAAAGCGGATACAGGTGTAAAACCCGAAGTCGGACAACGCATACGTGTGGGCGGTATGGTAACGATGGGCTCAATGAAACGCGACCCCAACAGCCTCCATGTTGAATTTGCGGTTCACGATTCTGCTGGCGGTGAGGTAATGGTGACTTTTGATGATTTATTACCCGATCTATTTCGCGAAGGGCAAGGCATCGTAGCGCAGGGCGTATTAGTTGAGTCAGGCAAATTGGAAGCTACAGAAGTATTAGCAAAGCATGATGAAAACTATATGCCACCTGAAGTAGCTGAAGCGATGGGTCAAAAACATGAAAAACTAGATTATCCAGAGCAAAAGCCATCTGAAGGCTACCAGTATTAAGCATCTGAATTAAAGCTTATTTAAAGAATTGATAACATAAAATGCCAATCAATTGATTGGCATTTTTATATGCCTATTCTAGACCGCTAAACTCTATACGCGGTATTAATTAATCAACAATAATCAAATAAGTCACATTGATATTGCATATGGCACAAAATTAACCGCTCTAAGTAATCTTATAACGCTTCTAAGCAATTGCTGAATCTCATAAACAACCGCCCCTACAGGTTGACCCATACAAAAACTACAACATCACGCCGCTATACAAGTTGCATGAAGGTCAATAAAAAGTGATCTATAGTGTTTCTGTATGGCGTTGAAGCACATAGGTTTTGAGGCCAAGCATATCGTTAGTAACGACATAAAATGATGTTCAATTCAATGATTCCACAAGCAAGGTAAGCAGCATTGCCAATACTTAAATAGAAAGTCAGACTGTATAAGCTATCAGACTTACAACTCATTAGGCCACACACTGCTTAAAAAACAGCTTGATACTGGTATTGGTTAATCTGTGTAAATTATTGCCCCTATATAAGTGGGTATAAAATATTCATGCTTTAGCAGGAACGACAATTTAACTAACGACTATATAATAATCAATTCAGATTGGCTGAGTGGGGTCTTGGGTCTTGAAATAACAAAACATATTTAAGAACATGATTATACTGGCCATCAACAATGCATATATAAGGGCGACAACTAGATGCTGCAGGGGAATAACGACAGCATAAGCACTCTATTGAAGGTGGCAATGCGTTAATTTGTATGGAAAGGATAAACCGTGTTTAACATTTTAATAGGTTTAACAAAGCATGAAGTCATTTAAAGAAACGCGTGGACGAGTCAGAAGAGGATTGAACGTCATAGTGCGAAGATGAGAAGTCGTAACCATAACGGCATCCTTCAACCGTTAACTAAAGCAAACGCAACCTTTAATTATGCTAATTGGATACGCATTACAACCACTGAGTTAATCTTAGACAAAACATTAATCAATCACAAATAGCCACATGTAATAGCTTGTTGATACAACGAAAAAAGACATAAAAAAACCGAGCCTAAGCTCGGTTTTTAATTGAGTAATTAAAAATTACTCAGCAGCTTCAACTTCAACAGCTTCAGCAGCTTCAGGGCGACCTACTAACTCGATGAAAGCCATTGGGGCTTTATCACCGGTACGTAAACCACACTTAAGAATACGGGTGTAACCACCAGGACGTTCCTGGAAGCGTGGACCCAATTCAGTAAATAACTTACCTACGACTTCAGCGTCGCGAGTACGAGCGAAAGCTAAGCGGCGATTTGCAACGCTGTCAACTTTAGCAAGTGTTATTAGAGGTTCAACTACGCGACGCAGTTCTTTCGCTTTAACAACAGTTGTCTTGATAATTTCATGACGAACTATTGAACATGCCATGTTACGGAACATAGCTTGACGATGACTGCTGTTGCGGTTTAGTTGACGACCACTCTTACGATGGCGCATGACCTAATCCTTATAACCTAAATCTGTACTAACCTGAGACTTATAGGTCGTCTGCTAAACTAGCTGGAGGCCAGTTTTCAAGACGCATACCTAACGACAGTCCGCGAGACGCTAAAACATCCTTAATTTCAGTAAGAGATTTCTTACCTAAGTTAGGGGTCTTAAGCAACTCAACTTCAGTGCGTTGTACCAGATCTCCGATGTAATGAATCGCTTCGGCTTTTAAACAGTTAGCCGAACGTACAGTTAGCTCTAAATCGTCGACAGGACGCAGCAAAATCGGATCGAATTCCGGTTTCTCTTCTACGACAGCCTGCTCAGTAACATCTCGTAGTTCAACAAACGCATCTAGCTGTTCGGCTAAAATGGTTGCAGAGCGACGAATTGCTTCCTCAGGATCAATAGTACCGTTAGTGGTCATATCAATCACAAGTTTATCTAAGTCAGTACGCTGTTCTACACGAGCGGCTTCAACATTATATGCAATGCGGGCAACAGGTGAAAAAGAAGCATCAACCAACAAGCGACCAATTGGGCGATCATCGTCTTCGGTTTGTGCACGAGCCGAAGCAGGCACATAACCACGACCACGCTCAACGCGGATACGCATGCTGATATCATTATTACCAGTCAAGTGACAGATAACATGATCAGGATTCATAATGGTAACATCACCATCATGCGTGATATCTGCTGCTGTAACAGGGCCTGTGCCGGACTTGCTTAATGTAAGCAAAGCCTCGTCTTTACCCTCGATTGTCACTGCTAATCCCTTAAGATTTAGCAATATCTCAAGGATATCTTCTTGTACGCCTTCCTTACTGCTGTACTCATGCAGTACGCCGTCAATTTCGACTTCAGTAACTGCACAGCCTGGCATAGACGACAATAGGATGCGACGCAACGCGTTACCTAAGGTATGGCCAAAACCACGTTCGAGTGGCTCTAGTGTAACTTTGGCGCGAGTTGAATTAACCTGCTCAATATCAACGAGACGCGGTTTAAGAAATTCTGTAACAGAACCCTGCATTGTGTCCTCTCTTGTTTGTTAGCTTTACTTAGAGTAAAGCTCGACGATCAGCTGTTCGTTAATATCCGCAGACAAATCGCTACGTTCTGGAATACGCTTAAAAGCACCTTCCATTTTCGCACTGTCGACTTCTACCCATGTAGGCTTTTCGCGTTGACCAGCCACTTCTAAAGCCGCTTTAATACGAGCTTGAGTGCGTGACTTTTCACGGATGCTTACAACATCATTCGCAGACACTTTGAATGACGGAATGTTAACAACACGACCGTTAACCATAACTGATTTATGGCTTACTAGCTGACGTGATTCTGCACGTGTTGCACCGAAACCCATACGATAAACAACGTTATCTAGGCGGATTTCTAAAAGTTGTAATAGGTTTTCACCGGTATTACCTTTTAGACGTGCAGCTTCTTTGTAGTAGTTACGGAATTGTTTTTCTAAAACACCGTAAATACGACGAACTTTTTGTTTCTCGCGTAATTGTAAACCGTACTCAGATAAACGTGGCTTACGAGCGCCATGTTGACCTGGTGCAGCTTCAAGCTTACACTTCGAATCGATTGCTCTCACACCGCTTTTTAGGAAAAGGTCTGTACCTTCTCTGCGGCTGAGCTTGAGCTTAGGACCCAAGTATCTTGCCATGATCTTTCTCCAACTATCCTATATACGCAGCGTTATACACGACGTTTTTTAGGTGGACGACAGCCATTATGAGGGATAGGCGTCACATCGGTAATGTTGGTAATTTTATAACCAACAGCGTTCAGCGCACGAATGGCTGACTCACGACCTGGACCAGGACCCTTCACGAAAACTTCAAGGTTTTTAACACCGTAGTCTTGAGCAGCAATACCTGCACGCTCAGCAGCAACCTGTGCAGCGAATGGTGTTGATTTACGTGAACCACGGAAACCAGAACCACCTGAGGTAGCCCATGACAACGCATTACCTTGACGATCTGTAATGGTGACAATTGTGTTGTTGAAAGACGCATGGATATGAGCCATGCCATCTGCAACCTGTTTACGTACGCGCTTACGCGGAGAACGTGACGGAACTTTAGCCATTTTGGTTTACCTTCCCGTTACTTTCTAATTGGTTTACGTGGACCTTTACGCGTACGCGCATTGGTCTTAGTACGTTGCCCACGAAGAGGCAGGCTACGACGATGGCGGAGACCACGATAACAGCCAAGGTCCATAAGACGCTTGATGTTCATTGAAATCTCACGACGCAAGTCACCTTCTACGGTGTATTTGGCGACTTCTTCGCGTAGGATATCTATTTGAGCTTCGCTCAATTCCTTGATCTTAGCGTCTTCAGCAATTGACGTAGATGCGCAGATTGCTCTAGCGCGTGTACGACCAATACCAAAGATTGCAGTCAATGCAATGACTGTATGCTTTTGATCAGGAATGTTAATGCCAGCGATACGGGCCACTATGCACTCCTTAAAGTTAAAGGCCATCTGCGAAAAGCCCGAAAGGATACTCGACAGACGACAGATTTGCAAACAATATTTTTGGTCAGCCCATTATTGAGCTGACCAAACTTCTTTCTAGCCTTGACGCTGTTTGTGTTTTGGTTCAACACAGATAACGCGCACAACGCCACTACGCTTGACGATCTTGCAATTACGGCAGATCTTCTTCACGGAAGCTCGAACTTTCATTTCATCACTCCGTCAAAGTAATCTTATTTACCAAAGCGATCTAAATTCGCTTTGTTCACAAGATTAGCTTTCTTCATCACAGACTCATACTGATGAGACATCATATGGGTCTGAACCTGAGCCATGAAGTCCATGATTACGACTACAATAATTAGTAGTGAAGTACCGCCAAAATAGAACTGTACTTTCCACGCAATTAACATGAACTCCGGAATTAAGCAGATAAAGGTAATGTATAACGCACCCGCTAAGGTTAAACGTGTCATTACTTTATCTATGTAACGCGAAGTCTGTTCTCCGGGACGGATCCCAGGAATGAATGCACCACTCTTTTTCAAGTTATCTGCTGTTTCGCGTGGATTGAAAACCAACGCAGTGTAGAAGAAACAGAAAAAGATGATTGCTGTCGCGTACAATAATGAATACAGCGGTTGTCCTGGTGACACAGCTAAGGCGAAATCGCTTAACCATGACATAGACTCATTTTGACCAAACCACTGAGCCAGTGTGCCTGGGAACAAAATAATGCTGGATGCAAAAATTGGTGGAATCACACCTGCCATGTTCACTTTTAATGGTAAGTGGGTGCTTTGCGCTGCAAAAACCTTACGGCCTTGCTGACGCTTAGCGTAGTTAACGACGATACGACGTTGACCACGTTCCACAAATACCACTAAATATGTTACGGCAAATACAATAACCGCGAGCAACAGTAGTACCAATACATTCATGTCACCTTGACGCGCCTGCTCGGCTGTAGAGCCGATGGCCGATGGTAAACCAGCAACAATACCTGCGAAAATTAATATCGAGATACCATTACCTATACCACGTTCGGTAATTTGTTCACCTAGCCACATAAGGAACATCGTTCCTGTCACTAAGCTAACAACAGCAACAAAGTAAAATCCAAACCCAGGATTGGCCACAAGACCAGGCATGAGATTTGGTAAACCTGTTGCGATACCGATAGACTGCAATGTACCCAACACAAGTGTACCGTATCTAGTATATTGACTTATTTTTTTACGCCCTGACTCGCCTTCTTTTTTCAATTCAGCAAGTGCAGGATGCACAACAGTCAATAATTGCATGATAATCGAAGCCGAAATGTACGGCATGATACCTAATGCAAAGATAGAAGCACGCTCTAAAGCACCACCCGAGAACATGTTAAACATGCCAAGGATGGTATCTTTTTGCTGGGCAAATAGTTCTGCCAATACAGCTGCGTCAATACCAGGAATTGGCACAAACGAACCGGCTCTAAAGACGATAATTGCACCAATCACGAACAGGAGACGAGTTTTCAGTTCAGATAAACCGCCTTTCGCGCTTTTTAAATCAAGTCCTGGTTTTGCCATCGACGTATTATTCCTCGATCTTGCCACCGGCAGCTTCAATAGCTGCACGAGCACCTTTGGTTACCTTCAGACCTTTTACAGTCACTGGGCGGTCAATGGTACCTGAAAGAACGATTTTCGCAAACTGGATGTTGCGAGTAATAACGTTCGCATCTTTCAGTGCATTCAAATCGACAACATCACCGTTAACTTTTGCTAGTTCGAGTACACGAACTTCAGCTGTTACCAAAGCGCGACGCGAGGTAAAACCAAACTTAGGTAGACGGATCTTAAGTGGCATTTGACCACCTTCGAAGCCGACGCGAACGCCGCCGCCTGAACGAGACTTCTGACCTTTATGGCCACGACCCGCTGTTTTACCTAAACCTGAACCAATACCACGGCCTACACGCTTAGGAGCAGATTTAGAACCTGCTGCTGGAGATAGAGTATTTAGACGCATTATCTTATTCCTCCACCGAAACCATGTAGTACACCTTATTGATCATGCCACGTACAGAAGGAGTATCTTCAACTTCTACAGTGTGACCAATACGACGCAGACCTAAACCGGTTAGGGTTGCACGGTGTTTTGGTAAACGACCGATGCTGCTTTTAGTCTGTGTTACTTTTAAAGTTTTAGTAGCCATGGTGCATTACCCCCGAATTTCATCAACATTCAGGCCACGTTTTGCTGCGATTTGAGCTGGTGACTTCATGTGCACCAACGCATCGACAGTTGCGCGAACGATGTTGATCGGGTTAGTAGAACCGTATGCTTTTGACAGAACGTTATGCACGCCTGCAACTTCTAATACGGCACGCATTGCGCCACCGGCAATAATACCGGTACCCTCTGATGCTGGTTGCATATAAACTTTTGAACCAGTATGGCGACCTTTAACTGGGTGATGCAAAGTACCTGCATTCAACTCCACGGTTACCATATTACGACGGGCTTTTTCCATTGCTTTTTGAATAGCAGCTGGAACTTCACGCGCTTTACCATAGCCATAGCCGATCTTACCGTTACCATCACCCACTACTGTTAGTGCTGTGAAGCTAAAGATACGACCGCCCTTAACTACTTTAGAAACACGATTAACTGCAATCAATTTTTCTTGCAGATCGTCTTTTTGCTGAGCTTCTAATTTAGCCATTTTATAACCCCTTAGAACTTCAGGCCAGCTTCACGAGCGGCGTCTGCTAATGCAGCTACACGTCCGTGATACTTGAAACCAGAACGGTCGAACGCAACAATTGCTACGCCCTTTTCGATCGCACGCTCAGCAACAGCTTTACCTACTGCTTTAGCCGCATCTACGTTACCGGTACTCTTTAGTTGCTCTTTAACTGCTTTTTCAACAGTTGATGCAGCAGCTAACACCTGAGCTTCAGGACTGATCACCTGAGCATAAATGTGACGCGGTGTACGATGTACAACCAGACGATTCACGCCTAGCTCTTGGATCTTCTTACGTGCACGCAACGCGCGACGTAAGCGAGATGTTTTCTTATCCATATCGCGTTACCTACTTCTTCTTAGCCTCTTTACGGCGTACAACTTCATCGTCATAGCGAACACCTTTGCCTTTGTAAGGCTCTGGTGGACGGTAACCACGAATGTTGGCTGCTGTCTGACCTACTAACTGCTTATCAACGCCGGTTAGGACGATTTCAGTTTGGCTAGGACATTCGGCAGTAACGCCTGCGGGTAGTTTGTGTACTAACGGATGTGAGAAACCTAAAGTTAAGTCTAAGTCACTACCAGCAATCTTTGCACGGTAACCTACACCAACTAATTTAAGTTTTTTCACAAAACCTTGAGAAACACCAAACACCATGTTGTTTACTAATGCACGTGCAGTACCAGCCTGTGCCCAAGCGTCAACAACGCCTTCAACAGGTAGGAACTTAATTTGTGCATCTTCAATAACAACATTAACCGCATTGTTGATTACTCGAGTCAGACTTCCTTTACCGCCTTTGACGGTTAAAGTCTGTTCGTTTTTAGTCACCTCTACGCCAGCAGGGATAGTGACTGGTGCCTTTGCAACACGAGACATTACTAACTCCTTACGCTACGTAGCAGATAACCTCACCACCCGTGCCAACTTGGCGGGCGGCACGATCAGTCATCAAGCCTTTAGAAGTGGACACAATTGCGATACCCAGACCGCCCATAACCTTTGGTAATTCGTCTTTACCTTTGTAAATACGAAGACCAGGACGGCTTACGCGCTGGATAGTCTCAACGACTGGTTTGCCTTGGAAATACTTTAATGTAATTTCTAATTCAGGCTTAGCTTCATCTGCTACGGCGTAGTCAGTAATGAAACCTTCATCTTTAAGTAATTTCGCGATTGCTACTTTTAACTTAGCTGAAGGCATCTTTACAGATACGTGGTTAGCAGCTTGGCCGTTACGAATACGGGTTAACATATCCGCAATAGGATCTTGCATGCTCATATTAGCTTACTCCGTGACAAGTGCTTACCAGCTGGCCTTACGCAGACCAGGAACTTCACCGCGCATAGTTGCTTCACGTAATTTAATACGGCTTAAGCCGAATTTACGTAAAACGCCATGTGGGCGACCAGTTTGATTACAGCGATTGCGTTGACGCGATGCGCTTGAATCACGTGGTAGTGCTTGCAACTTAAGTACAGCATCCCAACGATCTTCTTCAGAAGTCTCTGGGTTGCTGATGATAGCCTTAAGTGCTAGACGCTTTTCAGCATACTTAGCTACGAGCTGTGCACGTTTTGCTTCACGTGCTTTCATAGATGTTTTAGCCATTATGCTACCCTTATTTCTTAAATGGGAAGTTAAAAGCGGTCAACAAAGCACGACCTTCTTCGTCATTCTTCGCAGTAGTAGTGATAACAATATCCATACCACGAATCTTATCGATTTTATCGTAATCGATTTCTGGGAAGATGATCTGCTCTTTCACACCCATTGCGTAGTTACCACGGCCGTCAAACGCTTTAGCGCTTAAGCCACGGAAGTCACGAATACGTGGAATTGCAATGTCAACTAGACGCTCTAAAAATTCCCACATACGCTCACCGCGTAGGGTCACTTTACAGCCAATAGGGTAGCCTTCACGGATTTTAAAACCAGCAACTGATTTACGAGCTACAGTTACAACTGGTTTTTGACCAGCGATTGCAGTCATGTCACGAAGCGCATGCTCCATAACTTTCTTATCTGCAACAGCTTCGCCAACACCCATGTTTAGGGTGATTTTTTCAATCCGAGGGACTTGCATGACACTGCTATAACCGAACTTTTTAGCTAGTTCAGCGACTACAGTCTCTTGATATTTATCATGCAGTTTCGCCATCGTTTACTCCAAATTACTTAACGAGTTCGCTGTTCGATTTAAAGAAACGGACTTTTTGGCCGTCTTCAAATCGGAAACCAACACGATCTGCCTTGCCTGTGGCTTGGTTAAAGATCGCAACGTTTGATGCTTGAATCGGTGCTTCTTTCTCGATAACGCCGCCAGTCACGCCCAATTGTGGGTTTGGCTTCTGGTGCTTTTTAACTAGATTGATGCCTTCAACAATTAATTTACCAGTAGGTAGAACTTGAGAAACCTTACCGCGTTTACCCTTGTCTTTACCTGCTAATACTACTACTTCGTCTTCGCGACGGATTTTAGCTGCCATTTGAAGCTCCTTACAGTACTTCTGGTGCCAGCGAGACAATTTTCATGAATTTATCATTACGCAATTCACGTGTCACTGGGCCAAAGATACGAGTACCAATCGGTGCAAGGTTTGCGTTAAGCAATACCGCTGCATTCCGATCGAAGCGAATGACAGAACCGTCTGGACGACGTACGCCTTTCTTAGTACGGACTACCACCGCGTTATATACATCACCTTTCTTCGCTTTAGCGCGAGGAATTGCTTCTTTAACAGAAACTTTGATGATGTCGCCGATACCGGCATAACGACGATGAGAGCCACCCAAGACCTTAATACACTGAACTCTGCGTGCGCCGCTGTTACATGCGACGTCTAGAGTCGATTGCATTTGGATCATTTCAAGTGCTCCGCTATCGTTACTACACAATCCCACTATGGGAGTATATTTGAACCAAATTTAAGCAATAATTTACTCAAAAATGGCGCGCAAGTATAACACCACATTTTGCGAATGCATAGCAAAAAAAACAAACGGCCCCAAATACTGGAGCCGTTTACGTTATCCTAATGAATATTAGGCTTTTGTTACTACTTCAGCAAGGGTCCAAGACTTAGTCTTAGATAAAGGACGACACTGACTAATAGTCACGATGTCACCTTCATTACACTGATTAGTTTCGTCATGTGCATGGATCTTAGTTGTACGCTTAATGTACTTCCCATAAATTGGGTGTTTCACTTGGCGTTCAATAGCAACAGTAATAGATTTTTCCATTTTGTTGCTAATAACTTTACCTTGCAAAGTACGGATTTTATCAGACATTACGCACCTGCCTTAGAAGTAATAATGGTCTTAACACGTGCAATGTTACGACGCACTAGTTTCAATTGATTCGTTTGAGTCAACTGACCAGTAGCGTGTTGCATACGCAGGTTAAACTGCTCACGCAGCAGACCAAGTAGTTCAGCGTTCAGTTCCTCAACGCTTTTTTCTCTTAGTTCGCTCGCTTTCATTACATCACCGTCTTAGTTACGAAGGTAGTCTTTAAAGGAAGCTTGGCAGCAGCTAGAGCAAAGGCTTCACGAGCCAACGCTTCAGGTACACCATTCATCTCATAAAGAACCTTACCAGGTTGAATCTGACATACCCAGTATTCAACGTTACCTTTACCTTTACCCATACGCACTTCAAGAGGCTTAGAGGTAATTGGCTTGTCAGGGAAAACTCGAATCCAAATTTGTCCTTGACGTTTAATATGACGTGTCATGGCACGACGTGCAGATTCAATTTGACGAGCAGTTAAACGGCCACGGCCTACTGCTTTCAAACCGAAAGTACCAAAGCTAACTTCAGTACCGTTCGCTAGACCGCGGTTGCGGCCCTTGAACATCTTGCGAAACTTCATACGTTTAGGTTGCAGCATTAAAGTTTCTCCTATTTACCACGAGGCTTACGCTTAGGTTGCTGCTTCGGCTCTTCAATCGCTGGTACTAAACCGTCTAGAACTTCGCCTTTGAAGATCCAAACTTTAATACCGATCACACCATATTGCGTGTGACTTTCAGCAGTTGAATAGTCGATATCAGCACGTAGAGTATGCAAAGGTACACGACCTTCACGATACCATTCAGAACGTGCGATTTCAGCACCGCCTAAACGGCCGCTCACTTCAACTTTGATACCTTGAGCACCAATGCGCATTGCATTCTGTACCGCGCGCTTCATAGCACGACGGAACATAACACGACGCTCTAACTGCTGAGCAATAGAGTCAGCAACGAGCTTAGCGTCTAATTCAGGCTTACGGATTTCAGCGATGTTGATTTGAGCAGTAGTGCCTGTGATTTTAGACACATATGCACGTAATACTTCAACGTCTTCACCTTTCTTACCAATCACAACACCTGGACGGGCAGTGTGAATAGTAACGCGGATGCTCTTCGCTGGGCGTTCAATAACAATCTTAGATACTGATGCGGCTTTTAACTTTTCAGTTAAATATTGACGCACTTCCCAGTCGCTGTTCAGATTTTTTGCATAATCTGACTTATCTGCGTACCAGGTAGAGATCCAAGGCTTCGTGATACCCAGACGGATACCATTAGGATGTACTTTCTGTCCCATTGCTCTCTTCTCCTAGCGATCTGATACAACCACAGTAATGTGGCTGGTACGCTTCATGATACGATCAGCGCGGCCTTTAGCACGTGGCATGATTCGCTTCATTGTTGGGCCTTCATCTACGAAGACGGCTCCAACTTTAAGCTCATCGATGTCAGCACCTTCGTTGTGTTCGGCGTTTGCGATAGCTGAGTCAAGTACTTTTTTAACTAGTACGGCGGCTTTCTTTGGGCTGAAGGTCAAGATTTCGAGTGCCTTAGAAACAGGCAATCCACGAATTTGATCAGCAACTAGACGGGCCTTCTGCGCAGACGTACGAGCAAAACGATGTTTAGCTAAAACTTCCATCTTATTCCTCCCGTATTAACGCTTCTTCGCTTTCTTATCTGCAGCATGGCCGCGATAAGTGCGAGTTGGTGAAAATTCACCAAGCTTGTGACCGATCATTTCGTCAGTTACGAACACAGGTACGTGCTGACGACCATTATGGACAGCGATGGTCAACCCAATCATGTTAGGGATGATCATTGAGCGACGAGACCAAGTCTTAATTGGCTTTTTGTCTCCCGCTTCCATCGCTTTCTCTACCTTCTTCAGCAAGTGCAGGTCAATGAAGGGACCTTTCTTGAGAGAACGTGGCATGGCGAATCCTCTTACTATTTATTACGACGACGTACGATGTACTTGTCAGTGCGCTTGTTGCTACGAGTTTTATAACCCTTAGTCGGCACACCCCATGGACTCACTGGATGACGTCCACCAGAAGTACGGCCTTCACCACCACCATGTGGATGGTCTACTGGGTTCATTGCAACACCACGTACTGTAGGGCGAATGCCTCTCCAGCGCTTAGCACCTGCTTTACCTAACTGGCGTAGCATATGCTCGGCATTACCAACTTCACCAAATGTCGCGCGGCAATCTACTGGAACTTTACGCATTTCGCCAGAGCGAAGACGTAGAGTTGCATAAGCACCATCACGAGCAACAACTTGTACATAAGCACCAGCTGAACGTGCGATCTGAGCGCCTTTACCAGGCTTCATCTCAACAGCATGTACAACACTACCTACAGGAATGTTGCGTAACGGCATTGCGTTACCAGTCTTGATGTCTGCATCTAAGCCAGATTTGATTGCATCGCCAGCTTTCATGCCTTTAGCAGCAAGAATATAACGACGCTCACCATCTGCATACAGTACTAACGCGATGTGCGCTGTACGGTTTGGATCGTATTCAAGACGTTCAACTTTCGCAGGGATACCATCTTTATCGCGTTTAAAGTCGATTAGACGATAGTGCTGCTTATGTCCACCACCAACGTGGCGTACTGTGATACGGCCAGTATTGTTACGGCCACCACTTTTAGATTTTTTCGCCAACAGGCCAGCAAAAGGTTTACCCTTATGCAGGTCCGTATTCACCACTTTAACTACGTGGCGACGACCTGGAGAGGTTGGCTTACACTTAATAACTGCCATGATAATTCTCCTTTGCTTACTCAGCGCCGCCGACGAAATCGATGTCAGCACCAGCAGCTAAAGTAACATAAGCTTTTTTCCAATCGCTACGACGACCAACACGGCCACCGGTACGCTTAGTTTTGCCTTTGTTAACTAGAGTGCGAACTGAATCTACTTCAACTTCAAATAGCTTCGCTACTGCAGCTTTGATCTCTGCTTTAGTCGCATCGATTGCTACGCGGAAAACTACAGTGTTGTTCTTCTCAGCAACTACAGTGCTCTTTTCAGAGATGTGTGGAGCTAGAATCACTTTTAGCAAACGTTCTTCGCGGATCATGCTAGCATCTCCTCGATTTGCTTCACTGCATCAGCAGTAACAAGAACAGTGTTAAACGCAATTAGACTAACTGGGTCAAGACCCGCTACGTCACGTACGTCAACTTTGTATAAGTTGCGAGCTGCTAAGAATAAATTCTCATCAACTTCAGCAGTAACAATTAGAACGTCTTCTAGGTTCATTGCTGCTAACTTAGCTTTCAACTCTTTAGTTTTAGGGGCTTCAACGCTAAATGATTCAACAACTACTAAACGTTCTTGACGTACCAATTCAGAAAGAATGCTCTTAAGAGCACCACGGTACATCTTCTTGTTAACTTTTTGGCTGTGATCTTGTGTTTTAGCAGCGAATGTTACGCCACCGCCACGCCAGATTGGGCCTTTAACACTACCGGCACGAGCGCGGCCAGTGCCTTTTTGGCGCCATGGCTTTTTACCAGAGCCAGTTACTTCCGCACGTGTCTTTTGAGCACGAGTGCCCTGACGTGCGTTTGCAGCGTAAGCTACAACTACCTGATGAACCAGTGCCTCGTTAAAGTCACGGCCGAAGGTAGTTTCGGAAACTTCAAGAGCGCTTTGCGCGTCTTTCAATACCAATTCCATTACTATCTCCTCAGACCTAAGCTTTAACTGCAGGCTTAATGATTAGATCACCATTGGTAGCGCCTGGAACTGCGCCGCGTACTAATAACAAGTTACGCTCTGCATCAACACGTACAACGTGTAGATTTTGAGTAGTTACTTGCTCAGCACCCATATGACCTGACATTTTTTTGCCTTTGAATACACGACCAGGCGTTTGGTTCTGACCGATAGAACCGTTCGCGCGGTGCGCCAATGAGTTACCGTGAGTCATATCTTGAGTACGGAAGTTCCAACGCTTAATACCGCCTTGGAAGCCCTTACCTTTTGATTGACCAGTAACATCTACTTTCGCTACTTCAGCGAAAATATCAACATTAAGCTCAGCACCAACTTCAATGCCTTCGCCTTCACCATCTGCTAAACGCAATTCCCATAAACCACGACCGGCTTCTACGCCGCCCTTGGCAAAATGACCTGCTTCTGCTTTAGTGATGCGATTGGCTTTTTTGGTACCAGTAGTCACTTGAAGTGCACGGTAACCGTCAGTTTCTAAAGTTTTCACTTGAGTTACGCGGTTGCCAGCGACTTCAATCACTGTTACAGGGATTGACATACCATCTTCAGTGAAGATGCGAGTCATACCCACTTTACGACCAATAAGACCGATAGCCATCTCTCAAACCTCTTCTAAGGATCTCAATTAACCTAAGCTAATCTGAACGTCGACACCAGCCGCAAGATCTAAACGCATTAATGCGTCTACAGTCTTTTCTGTTGGCTCTACGATGTCAACTAAACGCTTGTGAGTACGGATTTCATACTGGTCACGAGCATCTTTATTAACGTGCGGAGAGATCAAAACGGTATAACGCTCTTTGCGTGTTGGTAGTGGAATTGGACCACGTACCTGCGCGCCTGTACGCTTAGCAGTTTCAACGATTTCCGCTGTAGACTGATCAATCAAACGATGATCAAAGCCTTTCAAGCGGATACGGATTCTTTGGTTCTGCATTGACCAGAGCTCCTAAAATGGACACATAAAAAATCACCCTCTAGCTTTTTCTTTATTAGAAAAGCAGAGCGAGATGATTTAACCGTTCGACTCCCAATCGGAGTCGCTATGAAAATGAAAAACCCTATTGGTTTAACATTATATTTAACGCTGCACATGTCAGCGAGTGGGCAATTATACAGATCTTTTATTGGAGATCAAGCCCATTGTGTAAATAGTCTTCAGAAAGTCTGTTCACAATCAATTGCCGCGCATTTTACACAAATTATGTATTTATGCCACTAGATTGTGATGTTTTTTCTAAAAACAAAAAAGGAAGCCGAAGCTTCCTTTTTCAGTGTTCACTAAAGTCGCTATTACGCGATGATTTTAGCTACAACACCAGCACCAACTGTACGGCCACCTTCACGGATAGCGAAACGTAAACCGTCGTCCATCGCGATTGGGTAGATTAGTGTAACAACCATCTTGATGTTATCACCAGGCATTACCATTTCCACGCCTTCTGGAAGCTCGATAGTACCAGTTACGTCTGTTGTACGGAAGTAGAACTGTGGACGGTAACCTTTGAAGAATGGAGTGTGACGTCCGCCTTCTTCTTTTGATAACACGTATACTTCTGATTCGAACGTTGTGTGAGGCGTGATTGAACCAGGCTTAGCTAGTACTTGACCACGTTCTACGTCATCACGCTTAGTACCACGTAATAACACACCACAGTTCTCACCTGCACGACCTTCGTCAAGCAGTTTACGGAACATTTCAACACCAGTACAAGTTGTCTTAGTAGTCGCATGAACACCAACGATTTCTACTTCGTCAGATACACGAATGATACCACGCTCAACACGACCTGTTACCACTGTACCACGACCTGAAATCGAGAATACGTCTTCGATTGGTAGTAGGAATGGCTTATCGATGTCACGCTCTGGCTCTGGAATGTAAGAGTCTAGTGCTTCTGCAAGCTCGATAATTTTACCTTCCCATGCTGCATCGCCTTCTAACGCTTTTAATGCAGAACCTTGGATTACTGGTAAATCATCACCWGGGAAGTCGTATTCTGATAGAAGTTCACGAACTTCCATTTCTACTAATTCTAGTAACTCTTCGTCATCTACCATGTCACACTTGTTCATGAATACGATGATGAAAGGTACACCTACCTGACGTGAAAGTAGGATGTGCTCACGAGTTTGTGGCATTGGGCCATCTGTCGCTGCTACTACTAGGATTGCGCCGTCCATCTGTGCAGCACCCGTGATCATGTTTTTAACATAATCCGCGTGACCTGGACAGTCTACGTGTGCGTAGTGACGTGAAGGTGTGTCATATTCGATGTGAGAAGTATTAATGGTAATACCGCGCTCACGCTCTTCTGGAGCGTTATCGATTTGAGCGAAGTTACGAGCTTCACCACCATAAGTCTTAGACAATACTGCAGAGATAGCTGCAGTAAGAGTTGTTTTACCATGGTCAACGTGACCGATGGTGCCTACGTTTACGTGAGGCTTATTACGTTCAAATTTAGCTTTTGCCACGATAAATTCCTTTCTTTTCAGAAGTGCTCGTTTAATTCGAGCAATATAACATTGATGCCGTAACCGATATTAGTTACGAGATTCTATAATCGCTTTTGCAATGTTTTGCGGTGCATCTGCGTACTTGTAAAACTCCATAGAGTAAGAAGCACGACCCTGAGATGCAGAGCGCAAATCAGTCGCATAACCAAACATTTCAGATAGAGGTACTACCGCATGAACAAGTTTAACACCTGCGATGCCATCGTCCATACCTTCAATTATGCCACGACGGCGGTTTAAATCACCAACAACGTCGCCCATATAATCTTCAGGTGTAGTCACTTCTACTTTCATACAAGGTTCGAGCAACGCAGGGTTTGCGTCTAGCGCACCCTGTTTGAAGCCCATTGAACCTGCAATTTTGAACGCCATTTCGTTCGAGTCCACATCATGATATGAACCGTCAAACAATGTGACCTTCACATCAAGAACAGGATAGCCAGCTAGTACGCCGTTTTTCATCTGCTCTTGAATACCTTTGTCAACGGCTGGGATGTATTCGCGAGGAATAACACCACCTACGACTTCATTGACAAATTCGTAGCCCGCACCTTCTTCAAGTGGTTCGAGTCTTAGCCATACATGGCCAAACTGACCACGTCCGCCAGATTGACGTACGAACTTACCTTCCACTTCAACTTTAGAACGAATTGTTTCACGATAGGCAACCTGAGGTTTACCTACGTTACACTCTACACTGAATTCGCGACGCATACGATCGACGATAATATCTAAGTGTAGCTCACCCATTCCTGATATCAGTGTTTGAGCTGACTCTTCGTTAGTTTCAACTCGGAAAGATGGATCTTCAGCTGCTAACTTTTGCAGCGCGATACCCATTTTATCCTGATCTGCTTTCGAACGAGGCTCAACGGCAATGGTAATCACGGGTTCTGGGAACTCCATGCGCTCAAGAATCACTTTGTGATTATTATCGCAAAGAGTATCACCGGTTGTAACATCTTTTAGACCTATAGCCGCAGCGATATCACCTGCACGAACTTCTTTTAGCTCGGTACGGTCGTTTGCGTGCATTTGCACCATTCGACCAATACGTTCACGTTTCTGTTTAACAGAATTGTAAACGCCCGCGCCTGTCTCAAGTACGCCGGAATAAACTCGGATAAAGGTAAGTGTTCCAACAAATGGATCAGTCGCAATTTTAAATGCTAATGCAGCAAATGGTGCATTATCATCCGATGGGCGTTCAACTTCATTTTCGTCTTCGTCAATACCTTTAATTGCAGGTACTTCACTAGGCGCTGGAAGGAAGTCAATAACCGCATCAAGAACCGCCTGCACACCTTTGTTCTTAAATGCAGAACCACAGGTAGCAAGCACGATCTCATTATTAATTGTGCGCTGACGCAGTGCTGTTTTAATCTCTTGTTCTGACAACTCACCTTCTTCAAGGTATTTGTTCATCAGTTCATCTGAGGCTTCAGCGGCTGCTTCCACGAGATACTCATGCATATCGGCAGCTTTTGCTGCGAGATCTGCAGGAATGTCTTCATAAGTGAATGTCATTCCCTGATCTTCCTCAGACCAGTTAATGGCTTTCATCTTAATTAAATCAATAACACCCTTGAAGTTCTCTTCTGCACCAATGTTTAATTGGATCGGCACACAAGTTGCACCAAGGCGGTTACGAATTTGATTTATTACTCGGTCAAAATCTGCACCTGCGCGGTCCATCTTGTTAACGAATACCATACGTGGAACGTGGTACTTGTCAGCTTGACGCCAAACAGTTTCAGATTGCGGTTCAACGCCCGATGAGCCACAGAATACAACTACGGCCCCATCAAGTACGCGTAATGAACGCTCAACTTCAATAGTGAAGTCTACGTGACCTGGGGTATCGATGATATTAATACGGTGTTCAGTGAATTGAGCATCCATACCTCGCCAAAAGGTCGTTACAGCAGCAGACGTAATAGTAATACCACGCTCTTGTTCCTGTACCATCCAGTCGGTCGTGGCGGCGCCATCATGCACCTCACCGATTTTGTGAGACATACCGGTATAGAACAGAACACGTTCTGTTGTCGTAGTTTTACCTGCATCCACATGAGCAACAATACCGATATTACGATACTGCTCAATTGGGGTTGTACGAGCCACTATTTATACCCTCTCAACTAAAACTTTTGGTTTTAGCAATATCAACAATATGGAGCGGGCAAAAGCCCGCTCCATCATATTACCAACGGTAATGAGCAAAGGCCTTGTTAGCTTCAGCCATGCGATGCACGTCTTCACGCTTCTTAACAGCAGTACCTTTGTTTTCAGATGCATCTAGCATTTCACCTGCTAGACGTAGAGCCATAGATTTTTCACCACGCTTGCGAGCAGCTTCAACTAACCAGCGCATCGCTAGTGCGTTACGACGCACTGGACGAACTTCACATGGTACTTGATACGTTGAACCACCAACACGACGAGATTTAACCTCGACTGAAGGGCGAACGTTATCAAGAGCTGCTTCAAGGATAGTTAAATGGTTTTCGCTTTTCTTTTCAGCGACAACATCTAACGCCTTGTAGATAATTTTTTCAGCAGTCGACTTTTTGCCGTCCTGCATAATGACGTTGATGAACTTAGCCAACAACTCACTGTGAAACTTTGGATCTGGTAGGATTTTACGTTGTCCTACAACGCGACGTCTTGGCATATCAATTCTCCGTATGCTTCAGGTATTTCCAAAACTGGAATGTCAAATAAATACTAGCTTGGCCTTACTTAAACGGGATACGTTAAGACTTAGGACGCTTAGCACCGTACTTAGAACGGCCTTGGCGACGTGTAGTCACGCCAGCACAGTCTAATGCGCCACGAACAGTGTGGTAACGCACACCTGGTAAGTCTTTAACACGACCACCACGGATTAGGATTACACTGTGTTCTTGCAAGTTATGGCCTTCACCGCCGATGTACGAAGTCACTTCGAAACCGTTAGTTAAGCGCACACGAGCTACTTTACGTAGTGCAGAGTTAGGTTTTTTAGGTGTTGTAGTGTACACACGAGTACAAACACCACGTTTTTGTGGGCACGCGTTCAACGCAGGCACATTAGTCTTTTCGACTTTTGGCGCGCGTGGCTTACGTACCAACTGGTTAACAGTTGCCATGTATAGCTCCGACAGTTGATTAAAACTCAACAATTAGGTGTGAAAAATCTATATCCCACAATGGTGGGACGCGGAATTTTAGAAAGGTAATGGCTGCCTGTCAAGAAATAGCCAACTTTTGATGCAAATTCCAATAAAAAAGGCGCCTTTGGCGCCTTTTTTTAACAAAATACTAACTTAATCTTGGCTACCAGCCAGATTTAGTAGATCTGCTAGGTTCTGTTCAGCTTCACTTGCGGTGACAGTTGATACCTCTTCAGTGCCTTTTGATGAGCTTGCTTTCGCACGTTCTTCATTACGGCTCTTATGATAAGCATAACCGGTACCTGCAGGAATTAGACGACCTACGATGACGTTTTCTTTCAGGCCACGTAATTGATCGCTCTTACCGCCAACAGCTGCTTCAGTCAGTACGCGCGTCGTTTCCTGGAACGATGCAGCAGAGATAAACGACTCAGTAGCTAAAGAGGCTTTAGTAATACCAAGTAATTCACGCTCAAACGTTGCTGGAGCCTTACCTTGCGCTTCAAGTTCGCGGTTAGCAATCTTCACGCGAGAGACTTCAACTTGTTCACCTTCTAAGAACTCACTGTCACCTGCCGTAGTGATTAAACACTTACGTAGCATTTGACGAATGATAACTTCGATGTGCTTGTCGTTGATTTTTACACCCTGTAGACGGTAAACGTCCTGTACTTCGTTCACAATGTAGTTTGCTACGTTGTGGATACCACGAAGGCGCAGAATGTCATGTGCAGCTTCTGGACCGTCAGCAATAACTTCACCACGTTCGACTTTTTCACCTTCGAACACGTTTAAGTTACGCCATTTAGGGATCATCTCTTCATAGTGTTCGCCACCATCAGCTGGTGTAATCACTAGACGACGCTTACCTTTGGTCTCTTTACCGAACGAGATCGTACCAGAGATTTCAGCAAGAATTGCTGGCTCTTTTGGTTTACGCGCTTCGAATAAGTCAGCAACACGTGGTAAACCACCGGTGATATCGCGCGTTTTAGACGATTCTTGTGGAATACGTGCTAAAGCGTCACCAACGTTGATTTTAGCGTTATCGTCTTTCGATACAATCGCGTTACCTGGTAAGAAGTATTGAGCTGGAACTTCAGTGCCAGGGATCATTAAGTCATTACCATCAGCGTCAACGAGACGAATGGCTGGACGTAATTCTTTACCTGCTGAAGTACGCGCACCAATTTCAAGTACAACAACTGAAGACAAACCTGTTAACTCGTCAGTTTGACGTGTCATGGTTACGCCATCGATCATGTCAACAAACTTAACACTACCCGCTACTTCAGAAATAATTGGGTGAGTATGTGGATCCCAGTTAGCGATAATTTCGCCTGGCGCCACTTCACTGTCTTCCAATTTCTCTAAAACGGTACCGTAAGGCACTTTATAACGCTCTTTTTCACGACCTAGCTCATCGATGATGGCTAACTCAGAAGAACGAGACACGATAACGAGCTTACCGTCGATATTAGAAACATGCTTAGCATTGTGTAACTTCAGAGAACCCGCGTTCTTAACTTGAACGTTGTTTTCTGCAGAAGCTCGTGATGCCGCACCACCGATGTGGAACGTACGCATGGTTAACTGTGTACCAGGTTCACCGATTGACTGTGCTGCAACAACACCAATGGCTTCACCGTGGTTAATAATATGACCACGAGCCAAATCACGGCCGTAACACGCAGCACACACACCAAAGTCTGTTTCACAGGTAATTACAGAACGTACAATCACTTCATCGATACTGTTCTCTTCTAACGTGTCACACCATGCTTCATCAAGCAGTGTGTTACGTGGTGCAAGCACTTCTTCAGTACCAGGCTTCAATACGTCAACAGCAACAACACGACCTAGAACACGTTCGCGTAGTGGCTCAACAACATCACCACCTTCAATAAGCGGCTTCATTGTTAGACCATGCTCAACACCACAGTCGTCTTCAATAACAACTAAGTCTTGTGCTACGTCTACTAAACGACGAGTTAGGTAACCCGAGTTAGCTGTCTTCAATGCGGTATCGGCAAGACCTTTACGCGCACCGTGAGTAGAAATAAAGTACTGTAGTACGTTTAGACCTTCACGGAAGTTAGCCACAATTGGGGTTTCGATGATAGAACCATCAGGTTTTGCCATCAGACCACGCATACCCGCTAACTGACGGATCTGAGCCGCACTACCACGAGCACCTGAGTCAGCCATCATATAGATGCTGTTAAACGAGGCTTGTTTTTCTTCAACGCCATCACGGTTAACCACTGTCTCAGTTGACAGGTTTTCCATCATCGCTTTAGAAACTTTTTCGTTGGCACTTGCCCAGATATCGATAACTTTGTTGTAACGCTCACCAGCGGTTACTAGACCTGACTGGAACTGTTCTTGAATTTCAAGTACTTCAGCTTCAGCATCGGCAACTAGTGTGTATTTCTCAGCTGGAATAACCATATCGTCGATACCTACAGAGGCACCAGAGATGGTTGCAAAACGGAAGCCGGTATACATCAATTGGTCAGCAAAGATAACAGTATCTTTAAGGCCTAGTTGACGGTAACAGGTGTTCAATAGCTTAGAGATCTGCTTCTTACCCATGTTTTGGTTAACCAAATCATATGATAAGCCTTCTGGCAGGATCAATGATAAAAGAGCACGGCCGACTGTAGTATCAACGATACGAGTGGCTTTAGTTCTTTCACCGTCTGCTGCAATTGATGTTTCAGTAATACGCACTTTAACGCGAGCATGTAGTTCTGCTGCACCGGTAGCGTAGGCTTTTTCCACTTCAGCAACTGAAGAGAAAGCCATACCTTCACCGCGACCATTAATACATTCACGGCTAGTGTAGTACAAACCTAATACCACGTCTTGAGACGGTGTAATTACAGGCTCACCGTTAGCTGGTGACAAAATGTTGTTGGTTGACATCATTAGCGCACGAGCTTCTAACTGAGCTTCAAGCGTTAATGGTACGTGAACCGCCATTTGGTCACCGTCGAAGTCGGCGTTATATGCCGCACAAACTAACGGGTGCAATTGAATTGCTTTACCTTCAATCAGAACAGGTTCAAATGCTTGAATACCCAGTCTGTGAAGTGTTGGTGCACGGTTAAGCATCACAGGATGTTCACGAATGACTTCGTCTAATACATCCCATACTTCAGCCTGTTCGCGTTCAACCATTTTCTTAGCCGCTTTGATGGTAGTGGCTAAACCACGACCTTCTAACTTGCCATAAATAAATGGTTTGAATAGCTCAAGTGCCATCTTCTTAGGAAGACCACACTGATGCAGACGTAAAGTAGGACCTACGGTAATTACCGAACGGCCTGAATAGTCAACACGCTTACCAAGTAAGTTTTGACGGAAACGACCTTGCTTACCCTTGATCATATCTGCAAGAGATTTAAGCGGACGCTTGTTAGAACCGGTAATAGCACGACCGCGACGACCGTTATCTAATAGCGCATCAACTGACTCTTGTAACATACGCTTTTCGTTACGTACGATAATGTCAGGCGCAGCTAAATCTAACAGACGCTTCAAACGGTTGTTACGGTTAATCACACGACGGTAAAGATCGTTAAGATCTGAAGTCGCGAAACGACCGCCATCTAACGGCACTAATGGACGTAGATCAGGTGGCAGAACCGGTAATACTTTTAAGATCATCCACTCTGGCTTGTTGCCAGATGTGAAGAATGCTTCCATCAGTTTAAGGCGTTTTGTCACCTTTTTACGACGGGTTTCAGAGTTGATAGATGGCAACTCTTCGCGCATTTGTTCGATCTGTTCTTCTAAGTTGATAGCACGTAGCAATTCTAACACTGCTTCGGCACCCATCTTAGCTTCAAACTCGTCACCGTATTCTTCTAACGCATCAAGATACGTTTCTTCGGTTAGCATTTGGCCGCGCTCAAGCGTGGTCATGCCAGGCTCGATCACAACAAATGATTCAAAGTACAGTACGCGTTCGATATCACGTAACGTCATATCAAGCATTAAGCCGATACGTGACGGAAGTGATTTTAAGAACCAAATGTGGGCAACTGGGCTAGCCAATTCAATGTGACCCATGCGCTCACGACGCACTTTAGTCTGGGTAACTTCTACGCCACACTTTTCACAAATCACACCACGGTGCTTAAGGCGTTTGTATTTACCACACAAACATTCGTAATCTTTAACCGGACCAAAGATACGCGCACAGAACAAACCTTCACGCTCAGGCTTGAATGTACGGTAGTTAATGGTTTCTGGCTTCTTTACTTCACCAAAAGACCAAGAACGGATGAGATCTGGCGAGGCCAAACCAATTTTAATTCCGTTGAATTCTTCAGTCTTACTTTGCTGTTTAAGAAACTTTAATAAGTCTTTCACGTTTCTCTCCTGAAGGAGTTAAACCAGGTGCTTTGCTGATGCAAAGCACCCTTGGTTACCAAACATTGCTTAAGTGCGATGCTTACTCTTGGTCCAACTCGATATTAATACCAAGTGAACGGATTTCCTTCAACAACACGTTGAAAGACTCAGGCATGCCTGGTTGCATCTGATGGTTACCGTCGACGATGTTTTTATACATCTGAGTACGGCCGTTAACGTCATCTGACTTAACTGTTAGCATTTCTTGTAGAGTATAAGCGGCACCGTATGCTTCAAGTGCCCACACTTCCATCTCACCGAAACGCTGACCACCAAATTGAGCTTTACCGCCCAATGGTTGTTGAGTCACTAAGCTGTACGAACCGGTAGAACGGGCGTGCATCTTGTCATCAACTAAATGGTTCAGTTTGAGCATATACATGTAACCAACAGTTACTTTACGCTCAAATTCGTTACCGGTACGGCCATCACATAATGTTAATTGGCCTGACTCAGGTAAGCCTGCAAGAGCAAGCATTTGCTTGATCTCTTTCTCTTTAGCACCGTCGAATGCTGGTGTAGCAATCGGCACACCACCTTTAAGGTGAGTAGCCAGACGCACGATCTCATCATCGCTAAACGAATCAATGTCAACACGCTGTAGCACGTCGTCACCTAACTCGTAAACTTGCTTGATGTAGTTACGAAGTTCGGCAATTTCACGCTGCTCTTCAAGCATAGCGGTAATCTTGTTACCAATGCCTTTGGCTGCAGCACCCATGTGAACTTCAAGTACCTGACCGATGTTCATACGCGATGGTACGCCCAATGGGTTAAGTACGATGTCTACAGGGTTACCTTCTTCATCGTATGGCATGTCTTCGATTGGACAGATCTTCGAGATAACACCTTTGTTACCATGACGACCCGCCATTTTGTCACCTGGTTGGATGGTACGTTTAACGGCTAAGTAAACCTTAACAATTTTCAGTACACCTGGTGCCAAATCATCACCTTGGGTGATCTTACGACGCTTGACTTCAAACTTCTTGTCAAAGTCAGCTTTTAGCTCTTCGTGCTGTTCAGCTAACTGTTCTAATTCAGTTTGTTTTGCTTCATCGTCGATAACTTGAATTAACACGTCTTTACGTGGGATTTCGGCTAATTTAGCTTCAGAATAACCTACAGACAGTAACAAGTTACGTGCACGGCTCAATACACCTTCTTCAAGGATTTTGAACTCTTCACCTAGGTCTTTACGAGCTTGGCGAACATGCATTTCTTCGATTTCAAGCGCGCGCTTGTCTTTTTCAACGCCGTCACGGGTAAATACCTGAACGTCGATGATGGTGCCTTTCACTGAGTTAGGTACACGTAATGAGCTGTCCTTAACGTCAGAAGCTTTCTCACCAAAAATAGCACGGAGTAGTTTCTCTTCTGGGGTTAACTGTGTTTCACCTTTAGGTGTCACTTTACCCACTAGAATGTCGCCACCCTTCACTTCTGCACCAATGTAAACGATACCTGATTCATCTAATTTAGATAGAGCAGACTCACCTACGTTTGGAATATCAGCTGTGATTTCTTCGCTACCCAATTTCGTATCACGAGCAATACAAGAAAGCTCTTGGATATGGATAGTAGTGAAACGATCTTCTTGCGCAACGCGCTCAGAAATTAAGATCGAATCTTCGAAGTTATAACCGTTCCAAGGCATGAACGCGATACGCATGTTTTGACCAAGAGCCAAATCACCTAAATCGGTAGATGGACCATCGGCTAATACGTCACCACGAACCACTGGCTCACCAACGAAACAACAAGGACGTTGGTTAATACAGGTGTTTTGGTTTGAACGGGTATATTTCGTTAAGTTATAAATGTCGATACCGGCTTCGCCTGGGCGTAGCTCATCTTCATTAACTTTAACAACGATACGGCTAGCGTCAACGTAGTCAACAACACCACCACGTTTCGCAGCAACAACCACACCAGAGTCAACAGCAAGCGTACGCTCAATACCTGTACCCACTAACGGCTTATCAGCACGTAAAGTAGGAACGGCTTGACGTTGCATGTTTGCACCCATCAATGCGCGGTTAGCATCATCGTGTTCTAAGAATGGAATAAGTGATGCCGCAACAGAAATAATCTGTTGTGGTGATACGTCCATATATTGAACATCAGCAGCACGCATAAAGGTAGATTCACCTTTATGACGACACGCGATCTGTTCTTCAACCATACGACCGTCAGCATCAACTTCAATGTTTGCCTGTGCAATAACATAACGGCCTTCTTCGATTGCTGATAAATATTCAACTTCATCAGTAATCACACCATCAACCACTTTGCGGTAAGGTGTTTCTAAGAAACCATAAGAGTTAGTGCGAGCAAAACTTGCTAGCGAGTTGATTAGACCAATGTTTGGACCTTCAGGGGTCTCAATTGGACATAAACGACCGTAGTGAGTTGGATGTACGTCACGGACTTCGAAGCCAGCACGTTCACGAGTCAAACCACCTGGGCCAAGTGCAGAAATACGACGCTTGTGCGTGACTTCTGATAGCGGGTTGTTTTGATCCATAAACTGTGACAACTGTGAAGAACCAAAGAATTCTTTCACTGCCGCAGAAATTGGCTTAGCGTTAATTAAGTCCTGTGGCATAAGCTCGTTTAAATCGCCTAGTGATAGACGTTCACGAACAGCGCGCTCTACACGAACTAAACCAACACGGAATTGGTTTTCAGCCATTTCACCTACGCTACGAATACGACGGTTACCTAAGTGGTCAATATCGTCGACTTCATCGTAGCCGTTACGGATTTCGATAATTTTCTTCATTACCGATACGATGTCTTCTTTAGACAACACACCGTTACCTTCGTCTTCAGCAATCTCAAGACGACGGTTAAACTTCATACGACCTACTTTAGATAAGTCATAACGTTCTTCACTGAAGAATAGGTTTTGGAATAAACCTTCTGCTGCATCTTTGGTTGGTGGCTCGCCAGGACGCATCATACGGTAAATCTCAACTAAAGCTTCTAGGCGGTTAGTTGTAGAGTCAATGCGTAATGTGTCAGCAATATAAGCACCATGATCAAGATCATTGATAAATAATGTATCAATGTTCTTAATACCAGCAAGCGATAACTTAGCTAAATCTTCTAAGGTAATTTCGCTGTTTGCAGTAACTAATACTTCACCTGTATCTTCATCGATATAGTCTTGTGCAGCATACTTACCAACAATGTAATCAACTGGCACTTCGAGCTCAGTGGTGTTGGTTTTTTCAAGTTGTTTAATATGACGCGCAGTAATACGACGGCCAGCTTCAACCAATAAAGTGCCTTCAGCATCTTTAATGTCATAACTTGCCGTTTCGCCACGTAAACGGTCAGGCACAAGTGCCATAACAAGTGAATCTTTCTTGATCTTAAACTCAATACGCTCAAAGAATAAATCTAAGATGTCCTGAGTAGAGTATTCAAGTGCACGTAAAATAATCGTTGCCGGTAATTTACGACGACGGTCAATACGCACAAATAACGCATCTTTAGGATCGAATTCAAAATCAAGCCATGAACCACGGTAAGGAATAATACGTGCGTTATACAGCACCTTACCTGAAGAGTGGGTTTTACCACGGTCATGATCAAAGAACACACCTGGAGAGCGGTGTAACTGAGATACGATAACGCGCTCAGTACCATTAATAACGAAAGTGCCGTTATCAGTCATCAATGGGATATCACCCATATAGACTTCTTGCTCTTTAATGTCTTTAACAGTGCCAGCAGCAGCTTCACGGTCAAACAACACCATGCGTAATTTAACGCGAAGTGGTGCTGAATAAGTAACACCGCGGATCTGACATTCTTTCACATCAAAAACTGGCTCACCTAGCTTGTAGCTGACATATTGCAGCTCAGAATAGCCAGAAAAGCTCTTGATAGGAAAAACGCTACGGAATGCAGCTTCTAAGCCGCGCTCACCCGTAGGGTCTTGATCGGTGAACTTCTTAAAAGAGTCTAACTGGATAGACAATAAATAAGGGATATCCAAAACTTTTGGACGCTTACCAAAGTCTTTGCGAATACGCTTCTTTTCAGAATAGGAGTAAACCATGGGTTTCCTCTGCTTACGAGATGTGACCAAGACTGAAATAATATAATTAAATCAGCACGTTTGCCCATCACCGTTGATGGCAAGAACCTAACCAGTAATCTCTGCTAGGGACTGCTAAAACTGGCGACAAACGGTGAATAAAAATCGCCTGCGCATAAAGCGCAAAAAAGGCCGACGGTTAAAAAACCGCCAGCCTTCACCCAATTGCTTGGGTGAGCAAGTAAGTTATAGCTTACTTGATTTCAACAGCTGCACCAGCTGCTTCTAGATCAGCTTTAAGAGCTTCAGCTTCTTCTTTGCTTACCGCTTCTTTAACAGCGATTGGCGAAGATTCAGCCATAGTCTTAGCTTCTTTCAGGCCTAGACCTGTAGCGCCACGTAGAGCTTTAATAACAGCTACTTTGTTGTCGCCGTGAGAAGTAAGAATTACGTCGAATTCTGTTTGCTCTTCAGCAGCAGCGCCAGCGTCACCGCCAACAGCAACAGCAGCAGCTGCAGCAGATACGCCGAACTTCTCTTCCATTGCTTCGATTAGTTCAACAACTTCCATTACAGACATAGCTGCAAAAGCTTCTAAAATTTGGTCTTTAGTGATAGACATTAGAAATATTTCCTATTGTTCTGAATTCAATTTGATTAAGCGGCCGACTTAAAATTAAGCGGCGTCTTGTTTTTGATCGCGAAGGGCGGCCAATGTACGAACGAACTTGCCAGCAGATGCTTCTTTCATAGTCATCATTAACTGAGCTAGTGCTTCTTCGTATGTTGGTAGTTTCGCTAAACGATCAATATCAGCTGCAGGGATAAATTCCCCTTCGAAAGCTGCACCTTTAACTTCAAACTTAGCTTGCTCTTTAGCGAAATCTTTTAAAAGACGCGCTGCAGCACCTGGGTGCTCAGTAGAGAAAGCAAGTAAAGTTGGGCCAGTGAATGTTTCGGCTAGGCACTCAAAAGCAGTACCTTGAACAGCACGACGAGCTAAAGTGTTACGTACTACACGTACATAAACGCCATTAGCGCGAGCTGTTTTACGCAAAACAGTCATAGCACCTACAGTTACACCGCGAGAATCAGCGGCTACTGCAGAAAGTGCACCTTTGGCAGCTTCGTTGACTTCAGCAACAATTGCCTTTTTGTCTTCGAGTCTTAATGCCATTGGCTTTACTCCTGGATTCTACCTAGGGATCCCCCTAGAATTTACCAAACTAAGCACAACATGTACCTAGTTACTTACGGTGCAGATATTCCAGTAAAAAAATTTAGCTGGGGCCTGACACCGTCTACGCAGGAAATTAAGTTAACCTTACGATTGACGCCTGCGGTCTTGGACGGAAGCTAATTATTGGCCAGTAATTGGATAATTATTGGCTAAAAACAGCTTCAACCCACAAAGTGCGCGCATTATAGACTAATCCGCACATTTTGTAAAATTACTTAATGTCTTCCAAGCTAGCTTGGTCAACAGAAACACCTGCACCCATAGTGGTAGAGATGCTTACTTTTTTCACGTAAACGCCTTTTGCAACTGCAGGCTTAGCCTTTTTCAGTGCAGACACTAACGCTTCTAAATTGTCTTTCAACTGTTCAGCGGTGAAATCCACTTTACCGATAGTAGTGTGGATAATACCGTTTTTGTCGTTGCGGTAACGAACCTGACCAGCTTTAGCATTTTTAACTGCTTCTGCAACGTTAGGTGTTACAGTGCCAGTTTTAGGGTTAGGCATTAAACCACGTGGGCCTAGGATTTGACCTAACATACCAACAACGCGCATTGCGTCTGGTGATGCGATAACTACGTCGAAGTTCATTTCGCCAGCTTTAACTTGTTCAGCTAAATCTTCCATACCCACTAGTTCTGCGCCAGCAGCTTTAGCAGCTTCAGCGTTTGCACCTTGAGTGAATACAGCAACACGAACGTCACGACCAGTACCGTGTGGAAGTACAGTAGCACCACGCACGTTTTGGTCTGATTTACGAGGATCGATACCAAGGTTAACAGCTACGTCAACACTTTCTACGAACTTAGCAGTTGCTAGTTCTTTTAAAAGTGCTACTGCTTCGTTGATGTCGTACTGTTTAGTTGCATCAACTTTTTCGCGGATTACGCGAGCGCGCTTAGTTAGCTTTGCCATTATATTAGTCCTCTACTACCAAACCCATTGAACGTGCAGTACCTTCAATTGAGCGAATCATCGCTTCAATATCAGCACCAGTCATATCAGCGGCTTTAGTTTCAGCGATTTCCTGAACTGCGCTACGCTTGATAGTTCCTACTTTTTGAGTGTTAGGACGGCCAGAACCTGATTTCAAACCAGCTGCTTTAAGCAGTAGGAAAGACGCAGGTGGAGTCTTAGTTTCAAAAGTGAAAGAACGGTCGTTATATACAGTGATAACAACAGGAATTGGCATGCCTTTCTCGAACTTTTCAGTACGAGCGTTGAATGCTTTACAGAATTCCATGATGTTCACACCTTTTTGACCTAAAGCAGGACCAACTGGTGGAGACGGGTTTGCAGCACCGGCTGCTACTTGTAGCTTAATATAAGCTTCAATTTTCTTTGCCATGTCGACATTTCCTCTATTTGGGTTCAAACGCATCTCGGCGACATGCCAATTTGCTCCCCTCAAAACAACGGGTGCGAATTATAGTAAAATACGCACCCGCAAACAATATTTATTTTGTAGTTATTTTAATCAGCTTTTTTCAACCTGATTAAAGTCTAACTCAACTGGTGTTGAACGGCCGAAGATCATTACCGAAACCTTAACACGGTTTTTATCGTAATCAACTTCTTCGATAGTGCCGTTAAAGTCAGCAAATGGGCCATCACATACGCGAACTACTTCACCTGGTTCATACATCACGCGATGAGTTGGAGACTCAACGGTATCTTGTAGACGCTGAAGAATAGCATTAGCTTCTTTGTCAGAAATCGGCGCTGGACGATCAGATGTTCCACCAATAAAGCCCATTACACGTGGAATGCTCTTTACTAAGTGCCAGCTTTCATCGTTCATTTCCATCTGAACGAGTACATAGCCAGGGAAAAATTTACGTTCGCTTTTACGACGCTGACCCGCACGCATTTCTACCACTTCTTCAGTAGGAACTAAAATCTCACCAAAGTAGTGTTCCATGTTATGCATTTTGATATGTTCAAGCAGTGTTTTAAGCACACGACCTTCATAACCCGAAAAGGCTTGAATTACATACCATCTTTTTTTCGCTTCTGTAGCTTCAGTCATTTTTAGATGCCTATACGCCAGTAATTAAATTGACTACTCGTAACAATACAGCATCTAATCCCCAAAGGATCAGTGCCACTACAGCTGTTGCTGCAAGTACAATAAATGTAGTGTTTAGCGCCTCTTGGCGAGTTGGCCATACCACTTTACGCACTTCAATGTGTGCTTCGCGAGCAAATGATAATGCTTGCTTACCTTTGATAGTTTGCAATGCAATACCACCTGCAATAGCAAAGGCAATAATTACCCCAGCAACACGTGCCACAACACTAGCATCTGCATAAAATTGATTGCCTATAACAGCGGCAGCGATGAGCAATGCTGCTACGCTCCACTTAACGATATCCAAAGAATTACTCTGGTTTTCAGTATTTGTTGTCATCGGTTAATTCCGTTACTCACTACGACCTGAGCTTAGCTTGGTAAACAGCATATTTACCAAATCCGCATTTCCGAGCTTTCCCAGAAAATGCATAAGCACAGGGTCAAAAATCGGCCATAGATTGTATTCTTATTCAGCTTTGTTCGCAACAATACAGGTAAAGTTAGCGCGACAAATTAGATAAAAAAACCAATTAATCTGTTTTTTTTATCTAAAAACAAAAAAGGAAGCCGAAGCTTCCTTTTTCAGTGTTCACTAAAGTCGCTATTACGCGATGATTTTAGCTACAACACCAGCACCAACTGTACGGCCACCTTCACGGATAGCGAAACGTAAACCGTCGTCCATCGCGATTGGGTAGATTAGTGTAACAACCATCTTGATGTTATCACCAGGCATTACCATTTCCACGCCTTCTGGAAGCTCGATAGTACCAGTTACGTCTGTTGTACGGAAGTAGAACTGTGGACGGTAACCTTTGAAGAATGGAGTGTGACGTCCGCCTTCTTCTTTTGATAACACGTATACTTCTGATTCGAACGTTGTGTGAGGCGTGATTGAACCAGGCTTAGCTAGTACTTGACCACGTTCTACGTCATCACGCTTAGTACCACGTAATAACACACCACAGTTCTCACCTGCACGACCTTCGTCAAGCAGTTTACGGAACATTTCAACACCAGTACAAGTTGTCTTAGTAGTCGCATGAACACCAACGATTTCTACTTCGTCAGATACACGGATGATACCACGCTCAACACGACCTGTTACCACTGTACCACGACCTGAAATCGAGAATACGTCTTCGATTGGTAGTAGGAATGGCTTATCGATGTCACGCTCTGGCTCTGGAATGTAAGAGTCTAGTGCTTCTGCAAGCTCGATAATTTTACCTTCCCATGCTGCATCGCCTTCTAACGCTTTTAATGCAGAACCTTGGATTACTGGTAAATCATCACCAGGGAAGTCGTATTCTGATAGAAGTTCACGAACTTCCATTTCTACTAATTCTAGTAACTCTTCGTCATCTACCATGTCACACTTGTTCATGAATACGATGATGAAAGGTACACCTACCTGACGTGAAAGTAGGATGTGCTCACGAGTTTGTGGCATTGGGCCATCTGTCGCTGCTACTACTAGGATTGCGCCGTCCATCTGTGCAGCACCCGTGATCATGTTTTTAACATAATCCGCGTGACCTGGACAGTCTACGTGTGCGTAGTGACGTGAAGGTGTGTCATATTCGATGTGAGAAGTATTAATGGTAATACCGCGCTCACGCTCTTCTGGAGCGTTATCGATTTGAGCGAAGTTACGAGCTTCACCACCATAAGTCTTAGACAATACTGCAGAGATAGCTGCAGTAAGAGTTGTTTTACCATGGTCAACGTGACCGATGGTGCCTACGTTTACGTGGGGCTTATTACGTTCAAATTTAGCTTTTGCCATGGTATTGCCTCAATCCAATAGTTTGGTGATGAAAACACAGATATAGTAAAAATCCGATGCATATATATGACATCGAATCAATTATCGTTTAGGCGTTAGAATAATGACAGGCTGGTGCTGATAGGCAGATTCGAACTGCCGACCTCACCCTTACCAAGGGTGCGCTCTACCAACTGAGCCATATCAGCAATCAAATTTTGGAGCGGATGGCGGGAATCGAACCCGCGTTATCAGCTTGGAAGGCTGGAGTAATACCATTATACGACATCCGCGCAACCTAACATAGGCTACCTAACTACCTAGAAAAAATGGTGGAGGGAGAAGGATTCGAACCTTCGAAGGCTGAGCCGTCAGATTTACAGTCTGATCCCTTTGGCCACTCGGGAACCCCTCCAGTAAAATGGTGCCGGCACCAAGAGTCGAACTCGGGACCTACTGATTACAAGTCAGTTGCTCTACCAACTGAGCTATGCCGGCGTGTCATTTCGGGTTCGGATATTAGGTAAATGTGCTCAGGAGTGCAATAGATAAATGCTAAAAAACTTAAAAAAAGTTTCAAATGACGCTTTTTTGGTCTCGTTTTATGAAAAAAGCACAATTTATAATCGATTATATTACGCATGACCACAAATCAATATCAAAGTATTGTCGGTCATTATTCGATAGTGTAATGTGCCTGACCAACCTAGAGGAATGGTTATGACTTCAATTAACTCAATACAAGATGCACTTTACTTTGCTTTTCAGCGCGAGCATTGGGCTGAACTTCGTAAATCAGTGCCTCTCACATTGAGTCAAACTGAACTCGAAAACTTACGAGGCATGAATGAAAAACTGTCGCTCGATGAAGTGACCGACATTTACCTTCCTCTCAGTCGCTTGCTCAACCTGTTTGTAGGCTCTAAACAACAACGAGGCCTTGTTCTTGATAAGTTTTTAGAACAACAAACGACCCCAAGCCCCTATATTATCAGTATAGCCGGCAGTGTCGCTGTGGGGAAAAGTACCACAGCACGTATCCTACAAACCCTATTACAACGCTGGCCTGAGCACCCTAAGGTCGATCTTGTCACTACTGATGGATTTTTATACCCATTAGCAGACCTGAAGCGAAAAGGGTTATTACAACGTAAAGGATTTCCTGAAAGTTACGACATGAAAATGTTGGTTGAGTTTATCTCAGCGGTAAAAGCAGGTAACAAAGAAGTATTAGCACCGTTATATTCACATGTTACCTATGACAGACGTCATGACGAACATCAAGCCATTCGACAACCAGATATTTTGATCCTTGAAGGCCTAAACGTACTCCAAACAGGCTTAGACACACCTATTGATACAAGAAGACCTTTTGTTTCTGATTTTGTCGATTTTTCTATCTATGTCGATGCTGACGAATCACTATTAAAACAATGGTATAAACAACGTTTCTTGCAGTTTAGAGAAGGCGCATTTAGCGAACCAGAGTCTTTCTTCCATCATTATTCATCATTAACAGATGATGAAGCTAATGCAATTGCCGCAAACATTTGGGATACCATTAATGGACCTAATTTAAATCTTAATATTCAACCAACACGTGAAAGAGCCCATTTAATCTTACAAAAAGGCCCAAACCATCTAATGGACAAGGTGTTGTTACGTAAGTAAATATTTTGCACAATCGGTATAAATTGATTTTTGAAGATTAACTTTACTGTGCTGCCCGCAAACTGATTTCGCCGCCCACAAATGCACTAATACCTTGCTCGGTCTCCAACAAAATAGCTCCTTGACTATCGATACCCCGACAAATACCTGTGACAGCATTAGGTGACATCGTAAGTGTCACTTCACGATTAATGAATAAATCATGCGCATTCCAACGCGTTGCAAATTCAGATAAACCATGCTTTTCAAATAACTGTAAATCACGCTTAAGTTGCGCATGCAGCTTAATTAACAATGCTGTTTTATCAGGCATACGAGCCATAGTTGATAAGTCACTCCATGGCTGATCTATGAGTTCACCTTGCTCAGCTGACATACTCATATTGATACCGAATCCGATGACTAAGTCAGTATATTGTGAAGTTGTTTGGCTTACCTCGATCAAAATTCCCGCTAATTTTTTATGATCTAAATAAATGTCATTTGGCCATTTCAAACCTAACCCTTCCACACCAAAATCTTTTAACACTTCGACTATTGCGCAACCTACAACCAAACTAAAACCACTTGCCTTAGTAATATCCTGATTAAAACGCCAAAACAACGATGCATAAATATGATGCCCGTAGGGTGAAATCCACTTTCGACCTCTCCGTCCGCGACCAGCAGACTGATACTCTGCTACGCAAATATCTCCAGATTTAAGTTCAGCGGCATGCCCTAACATAAATGCATTGGTACTATTTGTGTCATCAAAATAAAAACAGCGATTGTCTATGGCATTAACCAGTTGACTCTCAATAATTAATGAAATTGGATTGGCTAATTTGTACCCTTTACCCTTAACACTATAAATTTCAATACCGTAATCTTTCAAGCCGTCGATGTGTTGATTAATCGCAGCTCGAGTAAGTGACAATTGCTTTGCTATCACCTCTCCAGAGACAAAATATTGATGAGTTAAACAATTGAGAATTTGGCGTTTTCGTAACCAATGATCGTTCATTTAATATCTATCTCCCCTTGAGAACCAATAACTCTAGGTTCAGGATGTAAAACCACCGAAAATTTATCATAAACGGCATTAATGATTTTACGCGCTAATTGGCAGACGTCACTGCCATTTGCATTACCAAGATTTACCAGTACTAAAGCTTGATCTTGATGCACTGCAGCACCACCTACCTTAACACCTTTCAATCCAGCTTGGTCAATAAGCCAACCGGCGGCTAACTTGAATTGTCCGTCAGCTTGCTCATAGGCAATCAAATTTGAAAATGATGCTTTCAAAGAATTGTAATGTTCAACAGGTATCACAGGATTCTTAAAGAAACTGCCAACGTTGCCTAACATGGTAGGATCGGGTAATTTGGCCTGCCGAACATGACAAACACATTCAAATATATCCCTAGCTGTCACTGTGGCAAGATCAAAGTGCTGTAATGGTCCATAGTTGATAACAGGTACCCAGTGTTTAGCTAATTTCAATGTCACTTGAGTTATCACAGCTAAGTTTTTTAAACGTTGTTTAAACACTGACTCACGATAATCAAATTCGCACTGTTCGTTGCTATATGTTATCAATTGTTCTGTGTCTAACCGCCAAAACTCAACCTGATGGCAAAAAAGATTGAATTCGACCCCATAAGCACCAATATTTTGAATTGGAGCAGCTCCAACCGTACCTGGAATCAGCGCCATATTTTCTAAACCATAAATCTTTCTTGCTAAACAAAATTCAACAAGCTGATGCCAATTCTCGCCTGCCTGAACCGTTAGATAATAATGTGTGTCATCACTAGTGATTTCTATCCCTTTTGTCGATACTTTGACGACAGAACCTTGATAGTTTTCAGTGAAAATAAGGTTACTTCCGCCGCCCAAGATTAATAAGGGAAAATCGCCTTTATAAAGTTTATCGCAAGTCGAAATGAGATCACTTTTTGTGTCTACATTAATAAGAGATAAACAATTCTGCTGCAGACCAAAAGTATTGAACGGCTTTAGTGAAATAGACATAGGATGATTACGTTTCTAAACAGTGATGATATTGTACATTAACTTGCTATATTCCCATTGTTTACTCGTAGAATAATTATTATAAATGAAAAGGCGTCACGCTTAACGGCCCAAAGTAATCGAAACTATAGAGAATCAGCTCCATGAGGTGACGTTATCAATTTTATGGTCATTAAAATATTAGTCATTCACTTTTCTATATTGGGCATCTTGATATTGTAACCCTCGTTAAAAATCAGAATGTTTTAAATAGAGTTTTCCATTTACACTAAACCAAATGGAAAATTACATGAAAAAGACATGTTTTACTGAAAGCCAAATTATCAACATCCTCAAAGAAGACGAGTCTAGCGCACTCACGTGCCAGAGTTATGCCGCAAACATAATGTCGGTCAAAATACCTATTACTAATGGAAATCTAAATATGGTGGTATGCAAGCCTCTGATTTAACCCGTATGCGGGAATGAGAAGCCGAGAACGCCAAACTTAAAAAGATGTTTGCTGATGTCAGCTTACAAAACATTGCACTCAAAGATATTGTTGAAAAAAAGCTATAAAGCCAGCTGAGCGGAAGGTGTTAGCCCACTATGCCATTCATGAGTTTGGCCTAGGAGTTGTGTTGGCTTGTGATGCATTACGGATCAGTCGTTGCACATTTTGTTACCAACGTAAACGTGTCGATGATAATGACATCATTGAGGCCATATCAGATATTGCTGAGAAGCATAGGGCTTATGGTTTTGGAAAATATTTAAACGATTACGGCTCCTAGGGCATAAATGGAACCATAAACGCGTGTACCGTGTTTATTGTGATTTGAAGCTTTACTTACAGCGGAAAAATTACTTACCTTCACGAGAGCAAGAGCCGCTGGCTGTTCCAGCCAAAGTTAATAAGTCACGATTACCTATTTTATGGTTAATATTCGAGAAGTATTTTATCGCAAAACAAAAAGGCCACCCGATTAGGGTGGCCTCATTGTTTTATTAGGCGTCTGGAAATGACCTACTCTCACATGGGGAGACCCCACACTACCATCGGCGATACTGTGTTTCACTTCTGAGTTCGGAATGGGATCAGGTGGTACCACAGCTCTATGGTTTCCAGACAAATTTTGTCTAAATACTGGTTAACTGTCCGTCTAACGGCATTGTTTCCTCGCTCTAGTGCTCATGTAGTAAACTACACTCCGCGCTTCGCTCGTCACGGCTTTGTTAGCCTAACAATTTCCTGCGTCTTAATAACCAAAATTTAGTTAATTCGGAAAGCTGATTGTTTGAGTTTCTCTGCACTGCTTAAGCGCTTCATTCTAATACTAAGTATCAGTAAAACCCATCTGGGTTGTATGGTTAAGCCTCACGAGTCATTAGTACATGTTAGCTCAACGCCTCACAACGCTTACACACCATGCCTATCAACGTCCTAGTCTCGAACGGCTCTTTAGAGGTCTTAAAGACCTAGGGATGACTCATCTTAGGGCTCGCTTCCCGCTTAGATGCTTTCAGCGGTTATCGATTCCGAACGTAGCTACCGGGCAATGCTATTGGCATAACAACCCGAACACCAGCGGTTCGTCCACTCCGGTCCTCTCGTACTAGGAGCAGCTCCCTTCAATCATCCAACGCCCACGGCAGATAGGGACCGAACTGTCTCACGACGTTCTGAACCCAGCTCGCGTACCACTTTAAATGGCGAACAGCCATACCCTTGGGACCGACTTCAGCCCCAGGATGTGATGAGCCGACATCGAGGTGCCAAACACCGCCGTCGATATGAACTCTTGGGCGGTATCAGCCTGTTATCCCCGGAGTACCTTTTATCCGTTGAGCGATGGCCCTTCCATTCAGAACCACCGGATCACTATGACCTACTTTCGTACCTGCTCGACGTGTATGTCTCGCAGTTAAGCTGGCTTATGCCATTGCACTAACCGTACGATGTCCGACCGTACTTAGCCAACCTTCGTGCTCCTCCGTTACTCTTTGGGAGGAGACCGCCCCAGTCAAACTACCCACCAGGCACTGTCCTCAACCCCGATTAGGGGTCAGAGTTAGAACATCAAAACTACAAGGGTGGTATTTCAAGGACGACTCCACACAAACTAGCGTTCATGCTTCAAAGTCTCCCACCTATCCTACACATGTAGGTTCAATGTTCAGTGCCAAGCTATAGTAAAGGTTCACGGGGTCTTTCCGTCTAGCCGCGGGTATACGGCATCTTCACCGCAATTTCAACTTCACTGAGTCTCGGCTGGAGACAGCGTGGCCATCATTACGCCATTCGTGCAGGTCGGAACTTACCCGACAAGGAATTTCGCTACCTTAGGACCGTTATAGTTACGGCCGCCGTTTACCGGGGCTTCGATCATGAGCTTCTCTTGCGATAACCCAATCAATTAACCTTCCGGCACCGGGCAGGCGTCACACCGTATACGTCATCTTGCGATTTTGCACAGTGCTGTGTTTTTGATAAACAGTTGCAGCCACCTGGTATCTGCGACTCCCAGCAGCTTAGAGAGCAAGTCTCATCACCGCCAAGAGCGTACCTTCTCCCGAAGTTACGGTACCATTTTGCCTAGTTCCTTCAGCCGAGTTCTCTCAAGCGCCTTGGTATTCTCTACCCGACCACCTGTGTCGGTTTGGGGTACGATTCCTACTAACCTGAAGCTTAGAAGATTTTCCTGGAAGCATGGCATTAACTACTTCATCACCTTAGTGACTCGTCATCAGCTCTCGGCCTTAAGATTTCCCGGATTTGCCTAAGAAATCAGCCTACCACCTTAAACGCGGACTACCAACGCCGCGCTAGCCTAGCCTTCTCCGTCTCTCCATCGCAGTTAGCAGAAGTACAGAAATATTAATCTGTTTCCCATCGATTACGCCTTTCGGCCTCACCTTAGGGGTCGACTCACCCTGCCCCGATTAACGTTGGACAGGAACCCTTGGTCTTTCGGCGAGGGAGTTTTTCACTCCCTTTATCGTTACTCATGTCAGCATTCGCACTTCTGATACGTCCAGTGTGGGTTACCCCTTCACCTTCAACCGCTTACAGAACGCTCCTCTACCGCGCATCTCTAATGAAATGCACCCGTAGCTTCGGTGGTATGTTTAGCCCCGTTACATCTTCCGCGCAGGCCGACTCGACTAGTGAGCTATTACGCTTTCTTTAAATGATGGCTGCTTCTAAGCCAACATCCTAGCTGTCTAAGCCTTCCCACATCGTTTCCCACTTAACATACACTTTGGGACCTTAGCTGACGGTCTGGGTTGTTTCCCTTTTGACGACGGACGTTAGCACCCGCCGTCTGTCTCCCGTATAGCACTCATTGGTATTCGGAGTTTGCAAAGGGTTGGTAAGTCGGGATGACCCCCTAGCCTTAACAGTGCTCTACCCCCAATGGTGTTCGTACGAGGCGCTACCTAAATAGCTTTCGAGGAGAACCAGATATCTCCCGGTTTGATTGGCCTTTCACCCCCAGCCACAAGTCATCCGCTCATTTTTCAACATAAGTCGGTTCGGTCCTCCAGTTGATGTTACTCAACCTTCAACCTGCCCATGGCTAGATCACCGGGTTTCGGGTCTACACCTTGCAACTAAACGCGCAGTTAACACTCGGTTTCCCTACGGCTCCGCTATTCGCTTAACCTCGCTACAAAATGTAAGTCGCTGACCCATTATACAAAAGGTACGCAGTCACGGTCTCAAGAACCGCTCCCACTGCTTGTACGTATACGGTTTCAGGTTCTATTTCACTCCCCTCACAGGGGTTCTTTTCGCCTTTCCCTCACGGTACTGGTTCACTATCGGTCAGTCAGGAGTATTTAGCCTTGGAGGATGGTCCCCCCATATTCAAACAGGATGTCACGTGTCCCGCCTTACTCGTTTTCATCAATGGTTAGTTTTCGTGTACGGGGCTATCACCCTGTGCCGCTGTGCTTTCCAACACATTCCACTAACACCCCACTGACTTAAGGGCTAATCCCCGTTCGCTCGCCGCTACTAGGGGAATCTCGGTTGATTTCTTTTCCTCCGGGTACTTAGATGTTTCAGTTCCCCGGGTTTGCCTCTGCACACTATGTATTCATGTACAGATACTCACTTATGTGAGTGGGTTTCCCCATTCGGACATCGTTAGCTCAAATGCTTGTTACTAGCTCGCCAACGCTTTTCGCAAGTTACTACGTCCTTCATCGCCTCTGACTGCCAAGGCATCCACCGTATACGCTTAGTCACTTAACCATACAACCCAAATGGGTCTTTCTTACGCTTGTTACTCATCTTATTATGCGGCGTGTTCAGTTTCACTCTTCAATCATGTAGCGCTGCTACACTCATTCGTCGTTCAACTTCAAGCCTTGCCTAATAAGCGATTAACTGCGCTCACCCTTTGCCTAAACAAAAGATAAGAAAAACTTGAGTTGCATTGCAACTAGCTGGTTTTTACTTTGATAATTCATGCACTTTCGCACACGAAATCGCCTTAGTTTTTAGAATATTCAAGACACTTAAACAGTGTTTTGAGAACTCAATGTTTGATACGTCACCTAAAATAAAGTGNCGCATCAAACGATTTGTAATTAATCACATGACAGACTCATGCAATTAAATACTATCAGCTTTCCAAATTGTTAAAGAGCGGGCTTAAAAAAGCCAAAGATAAATTTTGTTTATCTTTGGCATCTCTAACCAATGCATGTCATGGTGGAGCAATGTGAGTGGGATCGAACCGCTTTTTATAGCGTATTGACCAAACCAATTGAACCAACAAGTAAATGGTGGAGCTATGCGGGATCGAACCGCAGACCTCCTGCGTGCAAGGCAGGCGCTCTCCCAGCTGAGCTATAGCCCCATTTACATGCAGTTGAGATTGATATCCGGTATCCAATCACTAAGATTGGCGAAGCCAAATCGATTTAAATCAAGGCTATTTATGCCGACGTTTAGCTTGCTAAACGAGGGATAAATTAACGCAGAGTTAAAGAAGATTTGGTGGGTCAGAGTGGACTTGAACCACCGACCTCACCCTTATCAGGGGTGCGCTCTAACCAGCTGAGCTACAGACCCATTCTTTTTGGTCTTTTAATCGTTACTCAGCGTTGCTTTCGTCATTCGGTCGTTATGTAGCGAACTACACATCCTTCCTCATTCCTCAAGCGCCTTGATTAACAATCAAAATCCGCAAAAAATACCTTTCGATATCTTTCTCTTTCTTTCTATCAAGTAATCTGTGTGAACACTCACATGCATTGCTGCATTTTAGGTATTGAGTTAGTCGTATAGGTAAGGAGGTGATCCAGCCCCAGGTTCCCCTAGGGCTACCTTGTTACGACTTCACCCCAGTCATGAACCACAAAGTGGTGAGCGTTCTCCCGAAGGTTAAACTACCCACTTCTTTTGCAGCCCACTCCCATGGTGTGACGGGCGGTGTGTACAAGGCCCGGGAACGTATTCACCGTAGCATTCTGATCTACGATTACTAGCGATTCCGACTTCATGGAGTCGAGTTGCAGACTCCAATCCGGACTACGACGAGCTTTGTGAGATTAGCTCCACCTCGCGGCTTTGCAACCCTCTGTACTCGCCATTGTAGCACGTGTGTAGCCCTACTCGTAAGGGCCATGATGACTTGACGTCGTCCCCACCTTCCTCCGGTTTATCACCGGCAGTCTCCCTAGAGTTCCCACCATTACGTGCTGGCAAATAAGGATAGGGGTTGCGCTCGTTGCGGGACTTAACCCAACATTTCACAACACGAGCTGACGACAGCCATGCAGCACCTGTCTCACAGTTCCCGAAGGCACAATCGCATCTCTGCAATCTTCTGTGGATGTCAAGAGTAGGTAAGGTTCTTCGCGTTGCATCGAATTAAACCACATGCTCCACCGCTTGTGCGGGCCCCCGTCAATTCATTTGAGTTTTAACCTTGCGGCCGTACTCCCCAGGCGGTCTACTTAATGCGTTAGCTTGAGAGCCCAGTGCTCAAGGCACCAAACTCCGAGTAGACATCGTTTACGGCGTGGACTACCAGGGTATCTAATCCTGTTTGCTCCCCACGCTTTCGTGCATGAGCGTCAGTCTTTGTCCAGGGGGCCGCCTTCGCCACCGGTATTCCTCCAGATCTCTACGCATTTCACCGCTACACCTGGAATTCTACCCCCCTCTACAAGACTCTAGTTCGCCAGTTCCAAATGCAATTCCCAGGTTGAGCCCGGGGATTTCACATCTGGCTTAACAAACCGCCTGCGCACGCTTTACGCCCAGTAATTCCGATTAACGCTCGGACCCTCCGTATTACCGCGGCTGCTGGCACGGAGTTAGCCGGTCCTTCTTCTGTAGGTAACGTCACAGATATTRCGTATTAAGCAATACCCTTTCCTCCCTACTGAAAGTGCTTTACAACCCGAAGGCCTTCTTCACACACGCGGCATGGCTGCATCAGGCTTTCGCCCATTGTGCAATATTCCCCACTGCTGCCTCCCGTAGGAGTCTGGGCCGTGTCTCAGTCCCAGTGTGGCTGATCATCCTCTCAGAACAGCTAGGGATCGTCGCCTTGGTGAGCCATTACCTCACCAACTAGCTAATCCCACCTAGGTTCATCCAATCGCGAAAGGCCCGAAGGTCCCCTCCTTTCCCCCGTAGGGCGTATGCGGTATTAGCAGTCGTTTCCAACTGTTATCCCCCTCGACTGGGCAGATCCCTAGGCATTACTCACCCGTCCGCCGCTCGTCACCTCAGGAGCAAGCTCCCTTGTGTTACCGCTCGACTTGCATGTGTTAGGCCTGCCGCCAGCGTTCAATCTGAGCCATGATCAAACTCTTCAATTAAAGTTTTTTTGTTCGACTACGTCGAACGGCTCAATGAATTCTACTGTTATAATTCGCTTCGCTCAAAGAGCTCACGAATTATTCACTACATTGCTGCAGTGTCATATAACTATGAACATTCTCATCATTGAGTTAAATTTTTTGATTGCCTACATTCCGAAGAACAAGAAGACAATTTCGAATAACTCAATACCTGTGAATGTCCACACAGATTWCTTGWTWANATTGTTAAAGAGCGTTGANNCCNNGTTTCAGTAGGTCAGGGCTGCGTATTTTACGCATTCCCTTTATGGCGTCAAGTGTTTTTTCAAACTTCTTTTTGCCGTTATCTTCGCTACCTCAGTAGCTTGATAACACTCACCGGTTTCTGCTTTCGCTGTCTGCCGTGTCAGTGGATGCGCATTATAGGCACCATAAGATTTAGTGCAAGCGCTTTTAATCAATAATAGTTTCGAACGTTGAACTTTTGTTCAGTTCGTTTCTTTTTTGAGTTTTTTGCTTAAAGAAACACCTTTGGCGAGATCACAAAATGGTCATTTCTAATATTTAAGTTAAGTTTAAGCTCAATTTTTCAACAGCAGTCTGGTTTATCTGGCAAAATTTAATTACTATGTAACGGTTTTTAACAGTTATTTATCATTTTTATATTCATTAGAGATTATTTTATGCAGAAATCATTCGTGATTGTTTTGATTGCGGCGCTTCTTGGCGCTTTTGTTTTTTCTCAGTTTGGCGGTGCATCTTCTTCTGTAGCGTTTATTGCTGGTGTAGTTGTGGCAACGTTGATTTTTACCTTTGTGCCAACAAACTCAGCAAAGTCTGCTGATGAGCCTTATGTTGGTCCAACTATGACACTATATGTTGGTAACCTGCCTTACCGTGTACATGAAGGTGAAGTGAAAGCTTTATTTGGTGAGTATGGCCCAGTGAACTCGGTACGTTTAGTGCGTGACCGCAAGACGGGTCGTCGTAAAGGATTTGGTTTTGTTGAAATGTCTGAAACTGGCGCTCAAAAGGCAATGACCAAACTTAATGACTACAGCTTCCAAGAACGTACTTTGAAAGTAAGAGAAGCTAAATCACAAGAATCTGACTCTGATAATAGCCAGAATTCGTAATAAGTGAACTAGCTATATTATTAGTCGGTTATGGTTACCAGCGAAAAATCACTAAAACCATAATCGACTAATGCTTCTTTAAGTCCTTCACTAATTTCTGCTGTATAGCATGTTTGTAATTGCTTACTGCCGCAATGCTCTTTAGAAAGCAAAAACCTGACCCGCTTCGCTATTGCCTCACCCGAATCTAGTAATGCAACTCCTGGTCCTATGCAATCACTGATCTCAGTTGCAATCATCGGAAAGTGTGTACAACCTAATACCAATACATCTATATCGGATTCAATAATCGGCTCAAGGATAACTTTTAACTGATTTTTGTCGATAGCTTGTCGTGCCACATATTTTTCGGCTAGTAGCACTAATTCGGATGTTCCAAATAATTCTACTTGGCAATCTCCAGCAAATTGCTTGATAAGCTCTTGAGTGTAATCTCGCTTTACGGTTCCTGGTGTTGCCAACAAGCCAATGTGTTTCTTTTGCGATAACATTGCTGCGGGTTTGATTGCTGGGACAACACCAACAATTGGAATAGAAAGTAACTGGCGTAGTTGAGGCAATACGAGTGTACTTGCGGTATTGCATGCCACGACCACTATACTGGCATTTAAACGAATGGCTTGTTGGATTATCAATGCAACACAACCACTGATCAGTTCTTGCTCTGACAGGTTACCATATGGCAAACGGGCATTATCAAACAAATAGCAATAGTCATGCTGAGGTAGTTGCTTTCTAATTTCACTCATGACCGACAGTCCGCCGATGCCAGAATCAAATACTAATATAGGTCCAGACAATATGGGCTCCAACGATAAATCTGCTCAATATTAATGGTGATGTTATTTTATCATGAGGCGCGTAATACTAGACATCAGCGTCATTTAGTATAATATTTGCGCCCTTTTTTACAGCATTAGGTGGACGATATGAATTTAGCTGCAATGGATCCTAAAAACTACGGTGCACAATTACAACAAAAGCGCATCAAGCTTGAACAGGCCTTTGCCGATTTCAATCCACCAGCGCTAGAGATCTTTGCTTCAGAACCTATGCATTATCGTATGCGTGCCGAATTTAGAATGTGGCATGAAGGCGATGACCTATATTACTACATGTTTGATAAAGCACTGAATGCAAAAGTGCGTTGTGACCAATATTTACCAGCAGGGTTACTGATTAATCAAATGATGGCGGCAATTATAGAAGAATTAAAGCCTAATCCAGCATTACGTCACAAGCTATTTCAGATAGATTTTTTATCAACGTTAAGTGGTGAAATCTTAGTGTCGTTGCTTTATCATCGCCAACTTGATGATGAATGGCGCGAGCAAGCTATTCAATTAAAATCCAAGCTGGCGACACAGTTTAATGTCAATATTATTGGCCGAGCTCGCAAACAGAAAATCGACTTAGACAAAGATTTTGTGGTCGAGTCGTTAACCGTCAATCAACAAACGTTACACTACAAGCAAATCGAAAACAGCTTTACTCAACCAAACGCTAAAGTATCCGTAAAAATGCTCGAATGGGCGATTGATGTAACTCAGCAAAGCCAAGGTGATCTGCTTGAATTGTATTGTGGCAATGGCAATTTCTCGATTGCCCTTGCACAAAATTTCAACCGTGTACTGGCCACTGAATTAGCTAAACCGTCTGTTGATGCCGCTCAATACAATATTGATATTAACAAGGTCAATAACGTTCAAATTATTCGTATGTCGGCTGAAGACTTTAGCGATGCGATGGCCAAAAAACGTCAATATCGACGCTTAGAAGGAATTGATTTAGACAGTTATGATTGCAATACCATTTTTGTTGACCCACCACGTGCAGGTATTGACCCAGAGACCTTAAAGTTAGTACAGGGCTATGAGCGAATTTTATATATTTCGTGTAATCCTGAAACCTTAAAAGACAACTTGCTGACGCTAAGCGAAACCCATGAAATTAGCCGCTTTGCATTATTTGACCAATTCCCATATACCGACCATATGGAGTCCGGGGTGTTGTTAGTACGAAAGTAACTCACCGCGATTCGCTAGATACAACAAGGGTGCATTTATTGCACCCTTGTTATATTAGTAATATCAAAAACCTTAGGAACGATTTTCCATTTTTTGTTGTAATGCTTCTGCACCCGTTGCCACCATGCGCAACTGCAATACAAGCTGATCAGCCAATGCTTTACGTTCACTGCGTTTTAAATCTAACGCCGATGCTCCGGCATTAAACACTAAAATCACTAATGCTTCAGCTTGTGCTCGCGCAAGATCTGGCGTGCGGTTAGCTTGCGCTTCAGTGTAATGCGCCAATTCTGAAATAAAATGTTCAATCTCACGCTCAACGGCTGCTCTAAAAGCAGCCGACGTTCCTGAACGTTCATGCAATAAAATACGAAATACGTTTGGATTAGATTCTAATACTTCAATAAAGGTATCAACTGAAATACGGATGACACTGCCACCTGCTTCTGCGCGTTGACGACCTTTGCGCATCATTTGCCGCAAGGTTAAACCACCTTCATCAACCATGGTTAATCCAAGTTCGTTCATATCTTTAAAATGACGATAAAAAGAAGTGGGAGCAATACCTGCTTCGCGTGCAACTTCACGCAAACTTAAACTTGAAAAACTGCGTTCTGCACTTAATTGATTAAAAGCTGCATCCACTAATGCACGACGCGTTTTTTCCTTTTGTTGTGCTCTAACACCCATTTACTAGTCCATTCAGTCAATATTTATCAATAGATAATACCGTTTTTAAAACAGAAACACAGCCCTGTTAAACTTGACCCGTCCCTATCGACTAAGTTAAATTAGCGTACAAATGTACGCTCAACTTGCTATAACCTATTATTGGAATCTTATTAAATGAAAAAACCTCCAATCATTTGGCTTAATACCCTGCTATTTGCCATTACCTTAATTGGCGCTGTGGTACTAATCCCTTGGCGTGGCTTCACCCATGGCTTTGACGGCATTGAATGGATTGCATTTGTTGTTTTCGCTTACGCTAGTGGTTTATCGATTACCGCTGGCTACCATAGATTATGGTCTCATAAAGCCTATAAGGCTCACCCTGCGGTTCGTTTTTTATACGCATTAGGAGGCGCATTAGCACTACAAAACAGCGCTTTACATTGGTGCAGCGATCACCGTATACACCACAAACATGTTGATAATAATGATAAAGATCCGTACTCAGCCAAAATGGGCTTTTGGTATAGCCACATAGGTTGGATGCTGCGTGAATATCAGGCCAGTCGTTACAGCGATTACAATAACGTACGCGACTTACAAAACGATCGTATCGTTATGTGGCAACATAAACACTACTTAGCGTTAGTCATTTTAATGAACATTGGTTTACCTGCATTTTTAGGTTGGTTAAACGGTGACATACTGTCGATGGTGTTAATGGCTGGTTTATTACGCTTAGTCGTAGTCCATCACTGCACCTTCTTTATTAACTCTTTAGCCCATATTTGGGGTAAACAGCCGTACACAGATAAAAACACTGCTCGCGATAATGCTTTTTTAGCCTTATTAACATATGGCGAGGGCTATCACAATTTTCACCATATTTTTGAAAACGATTATCGTAATGGCATTAAGTGGTGGGATTACGATCCAACCAAATGGTTAATCAAAGTGATGAGCTGGGTTGGCTTAGCCAGTAACTTACGTAAAGTGCCGCAAGAACGTATCGAAAGTGCGCGTTTACAGATGCAACTTTTACACGCACAGAATCAAGTGGCTCATTTACCTAACTGCGATGAAATTATTGAGAAGTTTCAAGCTGAATACGACTTAATGAAACAACATTTGCTTGAATACTATCAAGCAAAAAAGAGCTTAATTGAAGCTAAACGCAAGCAGTTAGCCGACCATAACCTTAAGCAGCAAGTTCAACATTTACGCAGCCAATTTTTAGAAAGACAGCGTCAATGGAAAAGCTTAACTGCAGCTTACGTCCAGTAAGTTAAGTCACACTAAAAAAGCCATCTTCAATTAATCAAGATGGCCTTTTTTATCTACAGGTTAATATCGAATTGTTGCGTCACTTGCTGTTGCAATGCCATGCGGTTAGTTGTCTCTCCCGCTACGGCCTCGGTGATATTCACTTTCACTTTAGACCAAAAACGAGTCGGTTTGGTTGTCAATGCATGACCATCTTTGTGACTAAAGTACGACCCCCATAATCCCTTGAGTGCAAGCGGTATTACTGGTACCGGATCACGCTGTAATATCTTCTCTATTCCAGGTCTAAATTCACCAATTTCACCGTCTGGCGTTAACCGACCTTCAGGGAATATACACACCAGTTCATCATTGGCTAGCGCCTTATGTATCTGCTCAAATGCATTTTGGTAAGTGACTTCACACTTTTTAGGTGAGCAAATAGGAATAACCCCAGCATGCTTAAACAAGTACTTTAATATCGGGATTTCGCTAATCGATTTATCCATCACAAACCGAATCGGCCGCGTTGAAGCTCCCATAATGATTAATGCATCAACATAGCTCACATGGTTACTCACTATAATCCCTGCACCTTGAGCTGGAATATGTTGTCTGCCATTCACATTAACTCGATACATCACGTGGCTGAGCAAATAACTGATAAACCGTTGAGTGAACTCAGGTACCTGTGAGTAAACATATAACAATACCACTAAATTCATTATGCCTATCAGCATAAATAACTCAGGAATAGTCCAATTTAATACACCGAGTAATACAATTGAGAGTATTGCAGAGCCCACCATAAACAACGCATTAATAATATTATTAGCCGCAATGGCTTGGGCGCACTCTTGTTTTTCTGCTCGGGTTTGAATAAACGCATACAAGGGCACAATAAATACCCCACCACTCAACCCAACCAAAAACAGGTCTACCATGACTCGATAATGCTGAGCATTGCTAATAAAAGACTTAAAGCTATACACAAAACCAGGCTCAACAACCTGCACGGGTATTGCGGCAATCATATCAAAGCTAAACAAACTTAAACCTAACACTCCAAATGGCAGGATCCCTAGCTCTACATGGCCAAATGAAAAACGTTCACACACAAAAGAGCCGACGGCAATGCCCACTGAAAACAACGCCAATAATAGAGACACCACAGTGGCATCAGCATGCAAATGCAACTTGGCAAAATGAGGAAACTGGGTCAGGTAAGTGGCACCTAAGAACCAAAACCAACTGATGGCTAAAATTGCCATCCAAATCGACTTCGTTTCACGAGCCTTATTAATACAACGTAAGGTGCCAGAAAATAATGAAAATTTATTCGGGTTGAGCTCACCTTGTGCTGGCAAAGAAGGAATTGCTCGGCTGGCAAGATAGCCCGACACAGCAAGAACCGACACAATCATGGCAGCCCAGGTTAAACCATTTTCATTCGCTACCACTAAGCCCGCACTTAATGTGCCAATAAGAATCGACAGAAAGGTACCCATTTCAACTAAGGCATTACCTTTAACTAATTCAGCCTCGCTCAATGCTTGAGGTAATAATGAATATTTTACTGGACCAAAATAAGCAGACTGGCTACCGGTTAAAAACAACAGAAACAACATCACCATATAACTCTGGCTAATTATCGCGACTGCAGCTGTGGACATGATAATCAGCTCTAAAAGCTTTAAACGGCGGATCAATTTTGCTTTGTTCATGTTATCAGCCACGATACCCGCATGAGCTGAAAACAAGAAAAACGGCAAAATGAACACACCAGCGGCTAAATTGACAAACAAGTTAACGTCGATAGGTAATGCATTAAGCTGACTGTAGGTCACCAGTAATAACAAGACATTTTTGTAAAAGTTATCATTTAGCGCCCCTAAACATAGGGTCACAAAATAAGGTAAAAAGCGTTTAGTTAATATCATGCAAACTCCCTGTTTTGCTTATACCAGCAATATATCCTTGTACATGACTGCACAGCATAGTCTGTAAGTCATTGTGCGTTGCAAATAGCTTTTCATCTAAGGCTAAAGTCGTTAACCCATGAATACCGCCCCAAAGCACTCGGCTCATCAATTCTGCTTGTGGTTCATTAATGTCTGTAAAGTATCTGCGTAATTGTGACTCCACTAAAGCAAATAATGATTTAACAATAGTGGTGTGGTTTTGCGGCAAAGGCTGATCATCTGGCATCGTTAATTCAAACACTAACCGAAAACAGCTTTTATGTTGTAGAGCAAAATCACTATAAGCCAGCGCCATATTTTGAATATTAATTATCGGAGCCTGCAGCGTTAACCCTTGCAACGCCGCAGCTAGATTAACTAAAGTCTGTTCTGATACCGCCAGTAATAAATATTGATAACTGCCAAAAATATTGATTAAGGTACTCGGCACATAGCCGATTTGGTTAGCCACTTTTCGCAAACTCAAAGAATGAAGGTTGTCATGTTGCAAATGCATTACCACGGCTTCGATTGCCATATGTTTAATTTGCTCATGAGTGTGCTCTTTACGTCTTGCCACGGTAGTTACCTAACATCAGTTGTCTTGATGAGAGATAAGTTAACAGTAAACAAAATAAAAAAACAACGTTCATAATAATATGTTTTAGCAAACACAAAACAATGACTGAATTTTATAAATGACTAAAACACAAGATATTCTGCCTAATAGTGATTATAATTGCTGCTCAATACGCCGTCTAAAGATCACCCTATTATGTCTGAGCAAACAGTAAAATTAACCGAATACAGTCATGGTGCTGGTTGTGGCTGTAAAATTTCACCTAAAGTATTAAGTACCATTCTTGCCTCACAGCTCCCCGTTTTTACTGATCCTAATTTACTCGTCGGTAACCAAACCCGTGATGATGCAGCGGTATACAAGCTCAATGAACAAACAGGCATTATTAGTACTACTGACTTTTTTATGCCTATCGTTGATGACCCTTTCACTTTTGGTCGTATTGCAGCAACCAATGCAATTAGTGATATCTACGCCATGGGTGGTACGCCCATTATGGCCATTGCAATTTTAGGTTGGCCAGTCAATGTATTATCGCCAGAAGTCGCGCAGCAAGTGGTTGATGGTGGCCGCCAAGCTTGTGCCGATGCAGGTATAATGCTTGCCGGTGGCCACAGTATTGATGCTCCAGAACCGATTTTTGGTTTGGCCGTTACAGGTCAAATCCCACTTGAATTACTTAAGCAAAATAACACAGCAAAAGCTGGCGATCGCTTGTACCTCACAAAACCAATTGGCATTGGAATTTTAACCACGGCACAAAAGCAAAAAAAATTACGTGACGAGGACAGTCACATTGCCCCGCAGGCCATGTGCCAGCTTAATATTATCGGCACTGAAATCGCTAAAATTCAGGGTGTGAATGCGTTAACCGATGTCACAGGATTTGGTTTGGCAGGTCATTTAATTGAAGTGTGTCTGGGCGCCAAATTAACAGCTAAACTCGCATTAAATAACGTACCTTTACTGCCAAAGGTCGCTGATTACTTAGCACAAGGTTGTGTACCTGGCGGCACCCATCGTAATTTTGATAGTTATGGTGAACACTTACCGGCACTCACCGAAGAACAAAAAGCTATTTTGTGCGACCCACAAACCAGCGGAGGCTTATTAGTAGCTGTAAACGCAGAAAGCGAAACTGAGCTACAAGCATTGCTGGCGAAAAATAATATCGAAGCTATATGTATTGGTTCAATGGTCGAGTTAACGCAGGTAAATGCTGGCCATAATACTCTCATCGAGCTCATTCAATGAATGACATTATCCCCAGCTCTGAATATGGCCGGTTATTACTTGAAAACAGACCATTAATTGATGTGCGAGCACCAGTCGAGTTCATTAAGGGTGCTTTTCCACATTCGGTTAATTTGCCATTAATGCAAGATGATGAGCGCGCTAAAGTCGGCACCTGTTATAAGCAGCATGGTCAAGATGCCGCCATCGCATTAGGCCACAAATTAGTCACTGGGAACATAAAGCAAGCGCGAATAGAAGCCTGGCAGGCTCAATTGTCACAGCACCCTGAAAGCTATTTATATTGTTTTAGAGGCGGCTTGCGCTCAAAACTATCCCAGCAATGGATAAAAGATGCAGGCCTTAATGTGCCTTTTATCCAAGGCGGCTATAAGGCAATGCGCAGCTTTTTAATCAGTACTGTCGACAATGCACCAAAACAAACCAATATGCTGATATTAAGTGGCATTACCGGCAGCGGTAAAACAGAGTTGATTCATCAGCGCGATGAATCGATTGATTTAGAAGGTATCGCAAACCATAAAGGATCGAGTTTTGGCAAGAATATTGACCCGCAGCCAACGCAAATCAACTTTGAAAATAACCTTGCGGTTTCATTACTCCAACATCAACAGCTGCAACATCGCCATTTGCTGCTTGAAGATGAAAGCTATCTGATTGGCCGCTCTGCTTTGCCACACGCTTTTTATCAAGCGATGCAACAAGCTGATATTGTATTACTCGATGAACCCAGAGACATTCGCCTGCCTCGTTTACTTAACGACTATGTCACCGAAAAGTTGGCTGACTATGTAGTTAAATTTGGTGAACAAGCTGGTTTTGCAACATTTAGCGACTACCTCAGTCAGAGTCTTACTGGGATACGTAAACGCTTAGGCGGTAAGCTGCATAGTGAGCTGCAACAATTGGTAGACGATGCGTTATTACAGCAGTTGAATCAAAATGATGTGAGTAAACATCTAGAGTGGATTAGTGTGTTGCTTGAGGTTTACTATGATCCTATGTATCGGTTTCAATTAGAAAAGAAACGTGATCGGGTGATATTTCAAGGTGACAGGCGAGCCATTCATCAATGGTTAGACGCTCGTAAAACAGCCTAAAAAAATAACGCCCTTTTTTAAGGGCGTTTGTTTGTGGGCTTAATTAATATCTACTGAAATTTGCTCAATAACGTAGTTATCATAAAAGTCTGACCGTGTTTTCAAATCAGCGCGTTGTAGTTCTGCTACTTTTGTGCGGAATTGGTTATATTGGCTCGACGAGTGACTAAAGTAACCATAAATCATTACCGATAAATTCGCCTGGGTAATTTGCTCAAACGGCGTTTGTAAATTTGTCGGTAAATCCAAGTCTGGGAACGTCCCTTTTAATGGCGCTTCAATTGTCCAGTGCGCAATGCCGTTTTGACCAAAATCAACCTGAAGTAAGGTTTTACCTGTACCAATACCCGTAAGATCATAGTTACTGGCACCGTCTTCACTAAAGCTAGATAAAATGGCGTCTGTACTTTGCAGCATTTTTTGCTGGTTTTGTTGTAACTGCACTACTTGAGTATCACCTGGATCGGTTACGCGATGACGCCGACTGGTGTAATAATATACCTCGCCGTAATCATCGCCTCCTAAGTGATCAAAATGAGATGAAGTAATGAAGTTATTAGCAAATAACCCAGGGAAAACATGCGGCGACATCACCCATGGAATCCAGTTTACTCGGCCATAATCTGTTTCTGAAAATGTTCTAAAATCTGGGTATTCAATATTACTGTTGGCACTACTTAAAACAGCATCGAGTAAAACACTTTCATTAGCGGCGTTTTCGAATATAGAGGGTTCAACATATATAGTGCGATTGGCAGCATAATTGTTAACATCGATTTGTGCCGCATAGGATGTTAGCCCATCATCATGACTGGGAGTAAGGACTAAATTAACTGGAGGGAATTGACCATCTTGTTTACAAACGTTAGCACGTGTCGTCTTGTTGTCGCCATCAAGGTAAACGGTATAGCCATTGTAAGCGGAGTGAATATCACTCAATGAAAAATTAAAGTCACTGCAAGAGCACGCAGAGTCAAGATTACTATTACGCTCACCCACAATGCCAATATCACCCGCCACAACATTGAGCCTACTGTAAACGAATAACTCGCCATTGATTTGTTGTGCATATGAAAAGTGATAAGCATCAGATGGCCAAGCAATATCAAACTTACCTGTTGAAGGTACTTTTGATTGGCTTAAAATACTGCCATCTTTACGGTGTACAATAATGTCAGTTCCCACTGCAGGTTGGCTGACATCACACGCTGCGGCGTAATAAACAATATCGCCAGTTAAGCGCCCATCAGGGCTTCCACCAGTGTCGGGAGAGGTATCATCACTACCGCCTCCACAACCAGTCAATCCAATCACCCCGAGGATGAATAACATCGAAGTTGAAGCGGTATACATTCCTTTGTGTCTCATGTGATTTACTCTCAATAGCACAGATTATTAACAATTGAGATACAATATTCACACGTCAATATAAAAGCAATATGCTATAAAAATATATTTACCAAGCTATCCTCTTAGGTTGTAAGTAAGACATCCCACGGTAAATTGGGGCTACCTACAACGATAAAATTAGGGTTTTCCAAGCTTTCACGCTCGTTATACGTTAATGGTTGTAAGTTTATATCAATTAACGCACCGCCTGCTTCTTCAATAATAATCTGTGCAGCGCCGGTATCCCACTCCCCCGTAGGGCCTAAACGAACATAACAATCAGCACGACCTTCAGCAACTAAACAACTTTTTAAGGCCGCACCACCCATCACTACCAACTCGCAATGATTAGGTTTATTCATGAGTTTTAATACGGATTGTGGATCTTGCCGGCGACTTACTGCTAAGCGTATATTGCCTGTTTCGCCATTTGGTAATTGTTTGCTAATGATACGCAATTCATTTTTACCAGCACGTTTATATGCCCCAAGCCCCGCAATAGCGTAATAACACACTTGAGTCATCGGTACATACACAATACCCATTATCGGACGATTGTGTTCAACCAGCGCAATAATGACAGAAAAATCACCACTCCCCGCAATAAACTCACCAGTACCGTCAAGCGGGTCAACAAGCCAATAACGCTTCCAGGTTTCGCGGACGCTTAACGGAATGTCGGCGGCTTCTTCACTTAAAATAGGAATGTCGGGGGTTAACGCCGCAAGCTGACTACAAATAATATCGTTGGCGGCCAAGTCTGCCGATGTGACAGGTGTGTTGTCAGATTTCACTTCTCGTTTAAAGCTCCCCTCGAGGTAAATCTCACGAATTTTTATACCGGCTTCTGTCGCTATATCAATAACTTGCTCAATTAAATCTTCTGGCTTCATTACTACTCCAATCGCTGATTTCGATAAGGGTGACCTTATAAGGGGGAACTATGAGTTCCTTTATGTCGCGGTTGTTTGCCTAAATTTGTGTGTACACCAATAAAATATAGCCAATGATGTCACTGCAAGCGCTTATTTTGTCAGCTCTGTTGACGCTAAGTATTGTTGGGTCAAAAATAATGCGCTTACGCTACGGGACTCTGAAAAATCGACATTATCAAGCAGGGCTTGGCAATCGGTTAATGGCCATGGAATGACATCGATTGGCTCAGGTTCATCCCCCTCTAACCGACTTGGATAAAGTTGCTCAGCCACAAAGATCTGCATTTTGCTCGAAAAATAGCCTGGGGCAAGTGACAACTCTTTTAACAGTGTCAACTTATGGCTACCAAAGCCAATCTCTTCTTGTAGCTCGCGGTTGGCGGCTTCAATGGCGGTTTCACCAGGATCGATCAACCCTTTAGGAAAACCTAACTCGTAATTATCGGTGCCCGCGGCATATTCACTGGCGAGTAACAGTTTACCTTCGTGGATAGGTACAATCATAACAGCACCTCTGCTACCACCTTTCATTCTTTCATATTGGCGCTCCACGCCATTTGAAAACTTCAGATGAACCTGCTCAATTTGAAACAGTCGGCTTTTGGCAACGATCTCAGTGTGCAGGATTTCCGGCTTTTCATGCCGCTGTGTCATTGCAGCCCCATGTGACGAATTAATAAAGACAAGATACAATCTTACTATTCTACGTATATTCTACAACCGGAATTTACATGTTTCCTTGGCATAAGATAGACACTGTGCTTCTTGATATGGATGGCACCCTATTAGATTTGCACTTTGATAACCACTTTTGGCTACAAATAGTACCACAGCAATTAAGCTTGCTAAGGCAGATTAGTTTAGATGATGCTAATGATTTAGTGGCTCAGGCATACCAGAATGTGGTTGGCACATTAGACTGGTATTGCTTAGATTATTGGCAACAACATTTAGGCTTAGATATTTTGGCCTTACATCATACTGCGGTAGACAGAATCAAAATACGCCACGACAGCATGCCATTTTTACAGGCACTTGCGAGGGCAAGTAAGCAACGTATTTTATTCACTAACGCTCACCCTCACAGCTTGGCGTTAAAACTCCGTCATACTAATTTAGCAGAAGGCTTAGACGAACTATTGTCGAGCCATGAAAGTGGCTACCCTAAAGAACACCCAAATTTTTGGTGCTATGCGTTTAATAAATTTAAACTCGACCCTGCACGGTGTTTGTTTATTGACGACAGCGAGGTGATTTTAGCAGCGTCAAAAAGAGCTGGCGTGGGTTATCAGCTAGGCATAAATAACCCTGACAGCCAAAAGCCTCACACGGTATTTAATCAATTTCCTGCGGTGAGTGACTTATTGCATTCGCTTTAAACCGCTAAAACAAAAAGCGCGTTGATATTGCTATCAACGCGCTTTCTATGATTTAAAACTTACAGTCCAGGCACTATGTCTTGGTAATTGATGGGGTAATAGCCTTGGCTATCTTGGCGTCCCAAAAATTGCAATGACTTACGTAAATCTTGTGGTTGTGCGTCGGTAGGTTTGATTTTGGCACTGACTTTAACTAAGTTACCTTCACCTAAAATAGCGGTACCAGTTAACCCTAATGCATTTAATGTTTCATCTGTAGCAAGTTGCAATTGGCCGTCAAGACAACTTAACCCCAATGCAATATTACCTAGCGGATAGACACCAAATTGATTTTTAACATCTGTACTATTTAAAAATAACTTGCCTTTAAGCTGTTCACACCAAGGTTTACCCTGCTCTAACACCTCAACCATTAAACTCACGTCACCATTAATTTGAGTTTTGAAAGGTAATCTAGCACCTGCTAATAAAAAACTGTCAGGGACATCAAGACGGATATTTTTACCACTTACACCTGCTAGCGACCAGGTTACACTCCCTTTACCGCTCACCGGTGTCGCACGATTACCAATGCTAAAATCAATGTTTGCTTGCCCCAAAAACAAGCCCCAAGGGCTTAATTGCCAGGTAACATGTTCAACTTGGCGCTTATCGACGCTCACTAATGCTGCTTTACCTTGCCATAAGGTACCCTCAGCACCACCGATCAAGACATTGTTAGGTAACGGCGCAATGCTAACTAACCAGTTAGCTGGCACATAGGCAATCATAAAAATGATATAAACCACAACACCAAACAGTATTTTAAAAAATAAACTCACAAAAAATCCTTACTGTGAAAGCTGAATACGTCTGACTTTTACAAAGCCAGTTACATCTGATTCGGCTAAATCTACGCTGTCTAACGTTAAGCCTTTTTGCTCAACCAATTCATGCAGATAACCCAATAATACATCAAATGGGACATCGTCCATCCATATTTGAATAGTGTCACCTTGAGGTTGCATACGGGTAATTTCTAACTGGTATTGGCCTGCCGTTTGGTTGACGATAGAGCTTAAACTACCACGGGCACTGGCTTTCGCGCCCGCCTGTTTTAAACCGGCTAATTTATTCGCTGTTTGTTTTACATAATTCAAAGTTTGTTGTGCTGCACTGTGGCTGCGTTCAGCCTCAATTTGTGCATTCGAAATCGGTGTCCATACGCCCCAATACACCAAGCCGACAACCAAAATAGCGGCACAAAAGCCAACCAGCTGTTGTTCTCGCATCGCTAAACCTTGCCACCAAATACGTAAGTTTTCCATATTATTTGGTCCTCAAGGTTAAGGTGCTGGTGACGTTTTCATCCGTGCTATTCATTGCCCCACCTTCTAACTGAAAATCTTTGGCGACAATTTCTTTAAACTGGTCCACCTGAGCATAATTTTGCGCGGTAATTTGCATACGCAATTCTTCACGGTTACCTTCAAAACGTAAGCTGTTAGGTTTTAAATCTGGTACTTTATTGAATGCAGGTTTAAGCCCGTCGAGCATTTCAAAAAATGCGGCGCCACCACCTTGACCTTGCATACGGCGTAATTCACTGTCCATTTGCGAGCGAACATTAACAATACGGTTTACGCCCGGCACGGCTTGTTTAAAAATCTCTTCACTTTGTGCCCGTAATGCATCAGTGTCATTGTTGAGTTGGTGAATCGCTAACCCTTTATTGATGAGTGCCAACACAATTGCAACTACCACGATAATGGCGGCATTTTTCCACACTATTAGGTGCTTACTGTATTCGCTCTTGGGCTTATAAATACCGCTTAATAGGTTAATTGGCGCATTTAAAATACCTTTAGCCAAGACCATCATAGGCAAGTCGAGGGGTTTATTATCAACCTCCACCCCTTCGATTGCGATATCGTCGCTGTAGCTGGCAACATTAATCGTTTGATTGTCGTTTAATGCCGTTGCATTATTGACCAGTTGCGGTAATGCAAATGTCGACCAAGCTTTAGGTAAACTAATGCCACTGCCTTCAGATGTTCTAATTAAATATTCGTTGCCTAAACTCATTGCAGCCCAGCGGCATTGTTCTAATGGTAATGCCAAGCAGTCAGGCACAATGCGTTTTACTTTTAAGCCAGCTTCTTGCAGCCAAGCAAGCCATGCTTGCATTTGCTCATGGGCAACGGCAGCAACATTTAGCTGTTCACCTTCACGCGGGCCTATAACAAAGTGCATGTTATCGACATCTGTTGCGAGGGCCTCTTCGAGCATGTAAGGTAATGCCTTTAATGCTTGACGCTGACCTTTTTCGGGTAAAGTAATTTGAGTCAATGTCATGCTAGCAGCAGGTACCAGCACATCAACAGGACGATTACCTGCTCGCTCAGCAAGCGTGCTGAGACTTGCTGCATCAGCTAGCTCACCCGAGGCGATAATTTCTTGCTCTTGTTCGGACCATACTAGCCATGAACATGGGTGTTCTGATGTTTTTCCTAACCGGATAAATAGCCGTTCAGACACTGTTATTCTCCACCACTCTCAATACGTCTTTACACGCAATGAACTTGTTATTATTGTTGGCCACCGTACTGACGGGTGAGCACTTCTAAGTTGTTACCATTGCGCTTTAGTACGCTGTCCATTCGAAATATTGCATTGTCTACTTTAGCGCCAGCGTGCAATAAAAAATACTCGCTGTCGACCACAAAACTGGACTTAAGATCGTCCTCAGCTTCAATGCTGCTGAGCGACGAGCTCTCCCAAAATTCTTCAATCGTACCGTAACCATCTGCAGGACGTTCGTTAATAATGTTTTCAGCTTCGCTTATCGATATTTGGTTTTCTAACATGCCTGCAAGCAATGCGGCTTGCTCTACTTTAACCGTATTGACATTCAATATCTGCCGGCTGTCGCCCGGTATTGCACATACATAATCTAAAATATTTAAATATACATTTTGATTAAAGCCCAGGACCGCTCTTAATTCGCTGCGATGTTGCATCAAAGTATTTGCCGCACGATAGGGCACATTACGAGACTCATATTCTGCATCTTCTGCCCCATATGCACTCGAGACAGAGTCGGTGTCAATATAGTCTTTTAATGTTTGTGTTAATTGTTCAGCGCCAAATTCATCAACGCCTAAACTGATCAGTAATGCCTGAAACTGCCTTGCAGCCAATGTCATTTTAGGCTGATTATTTTCAGTTTCAGTTGAGGGCTCGCCCACTGCATTTACATTAAAGCAGGCGCGCATGTCGTCTATTTCACCAACAATTTCACCGTATTCAGCTGGAAAAACCACATTAGCCAGTGCCCAATATTGTTGTAAATGCACAGTGCCTTCGGCGTCTTCAAAATCTTGTTTAAGCACTTTGATTGCCAATTCTTCAGCAGACATGGCATACCAATATGCTTGGTCATATTGCGCCATATTCAGTGTACGCCGCATCGAAAGTTGGTTACGACTAGTAATGTTTGTCGCAATAACAACGACCATAGCCACAATCAGCATGACCACAATGAGGGCAACTCCGCGCTGCTTTTGCCCACCCATTAGGTTGACTCCTCATCATCTGAATCATCTGAATCTTCTTTTGAATCATCGTCGGATGTTTCTGCTGGTGCACCTTTAGGCAATAAAAAGCGCCGCTGGATTTTACCTAAGCCTTCAATTTCAATTTCCATGGCAATACCTTTAGGCATTACTGTGCCATCAACTTTGGTTTGCCAGTTGTCGTCAATATAAAACGAATACTCAACCGATAACACATGGTCAATCACTAAGCTTTTTAACGGTTCAGCACCAACAACAGGTTCAGGATACGGGAAATACCAACGCTCTAACCGCCCCGCTTGCACCACATAGGCAACTGATTGCACGCTGCCTCTAGGTAACATACCATCAGGGTTTAACCAGCCAAGGCGATAAAACATTAACGCCTGGGTATCAGAGTCGAGAATATTATCACCCGCTTGAAAAAATTGACTGCCACGGTCGCCTTCGAACGATCTTGGGGTGCGAGCCACCATTTGGCCCAAATCTCTTTCTAATGCACCAAAGCCTTGCTGTAATGCTTTAAGCCGCACAGAAAACTCTTTGGTGACTTCATCGTTTTTCATTACTGTCGACAAGACTGAGTTGGCCGCTAGGCCCAACATGGCAAAAATCGCAATCGCGATGAGCATTTCAAGTAAGGTGAAGCCCCTGTAATTAGTCTTTGTTGTGCACATAACTGCTTACCTGAGCCACAATACGTTGATAGCGGTTATCGTCACTGACACTCACTTTGATCATTCTAAATTTTTCATCGGTGGTTTTTACCACTTCTCGGCGCCAAAACCATTCACGCCCTGCAAGTTCAACCTGACCTTCTTTTTTTCCTATATCGGGAAATGCATCGGTTAATCGCACTTCAACCATTTGGTTACTGGCAACCCATTGTGCCAATGTGCGCTCTTCTAAAATGGGCATGTTAGCCATTTGTTCGCTTAAACTTTTGGTCACTGAAACGGCCGCGATTGAAAACACCGCTAAGGCGACAATGACCTCAAGTAAGGTCATGCCGAGACTGTTAGTTAATGCTCCCTTTGGCTGACGCAAAATAGGTTTACTCATCGACTCGCCCTAATGTCAGCCGCCCTAATGCATCACCGACCACCAATACATTGACCCGTTTTAGTTCGTCAGTAACAGTAGTAAAATTAAGTTCAAATGGTGTCATTTCGCCGCTAGGAAAAAGCAAAATTTGTGGTTCAGGATGCTTTTTTTTATCGTCGTCGCTTTCTTCGTCAATAAATGGCTCATCAAACCAAGACTCGTCTTGCTCATCTTCTTGCACCAATGGCATGCCATCTATCACAACATCAAGAACGACCCCGGGATCCATTTTTTGAGTTGCCAGTAAACGGTCTTGCTCAACCGCCACCCATTTACCTTCTCGATAAAACACAAATTGATATTGGTCTTCGTCAATCACAATACCGATAAACTGACCACTGAGCACACTTTCATCCAGTACCATTTCGGTCGCTGATATAAATCGCTGCGCTTGCTTGTTGAGAGCCTGCTCAGGTCCTGCCGCGCTCATAGAAATGGTGACAGCCGATGCCACCAATCCCATTAACAATGCGACGAGTAATACCTCTAATAAGGTAAATCCAGCATGACGACGAAAAAGCATATTATTGGAAATCTTGTAAGTTCCAGCTGCCAATGTCATCTTCAGAGCCTGCTTGTCCGTCTGGACCGGCACTAAAAATATCAATTTTACCGTTCTCACCTGGGCTTAATAGGTAATAGTCATTACGCCATGGATCTTGCGGTAAACGTTTAACATAACCGCCATCACGGAAATTACGCGGCTCTGGCGATGAGCTAGGCTTAGTCACTAACGCGTCAAGCCCTTGCTCCGTTGTTGGGTAAATACTATTGTCTAGCTTATACATGTCTAAGGCATTTTCGAGCGCAACAATGTCTGAAACCGCCTTTTGTTGGTCTGCTTTGTCTTTGTTGCCCATCAAGTTAGGCACAACCATTGACGCTAAAATACCAAGAATAACAATCACCACCATGACTTCAAGCAAGGTGAAACCGCGTTGTTTGTTGTGTTGTTGCATTAAAGACTTCCTTCTAAAAATGACTTAAATCTTGAACTTATCGGCTTTGCTTTATTGCTTAGCCACTGATTAAATTATTTAACTCTAAAATGGGCTGTAAGATTGCCATCACAATAAATAATACAACCGAAGCCATACTGACCACCAGCATTGGTTCAAACACCCCAAGTGCAATATTGACGTTAGACTCAAACTCGCGGTCTTGGTTGTCAGCCGCGCGTTCGAGCATGTTTTCTAACTGACCGCTTTTTTCACCTGAGGCTATCATGTACAACATCATTGCTGGGAATAACTTAGTATTAGTCAACGCGGCACCCAAACTGGTTCCCTCACGTACCCGCGCAGTGGCATCATCGACTGCAGCTCGCACTTTAACGTTTTGTAATACTTCACTGGCGATACGCATACCATCAAGCAGAGGCACAGAACTTGCTGACAAAATACTTAAGGTACGGGCAAAACGGGCGGTATTGAGGCCCTTACTCACTTTACCGATAACGGGCATATTGAGTAACGTTGTGTCGTATTTCATTCGCATGATTGGATTGGTGAGCATACGCTGAAACAAAATCAAGCCGCCAAACATTATCAACACAACGAATAAGCCCCAGTGTTGGACAAAGTCTGACGCTAGGATCAAAAATTGGGTGGTACCAGGAAGCTCTTGGCCCATATGTTCAAACTGACCCACAACTTTAGGCACTACAGCAGCAAGTAATACAGCGATAACACCGATGGCAACCACGGTAAGCACTATAGGATAAATCATGGCTTGGGTGAGCTTAGATTTAAGCTGTTGACGACGTTCGGTATAGTCTGCAAGACGATTGAGCACCACTTCTAAATGGCCCGACTTTTCGCCAGATGCGACCATTGCACGATATAAGTCATCAAACACATGAGGAAATTCAGCCATAGAGTCGGCTAGACTGTACCCTTCGACAACACGCGAACGTACAGCCATAATCATATTGCCTAAACGGGCTTTTTCTGACTGTTGGCCAACCGCTTTTAATGCCTCCTCAATCGGTAAGCCTGCGGCAACCAACGTGGCAATTTGGCGGGTAATTAACGCCAACTCTGCAACCGAAATCCGTTTTTTGAACACATTGCTAAAGCTAAATCCGCCGCGTTGTGTGCGGGCTTCTTTTTCATTAACAGGCTGTAATTCAAGGGGCATTAAGCGTTGCTCACGCAGCTGACTACGAGCATGACGTGCAGTGTCGGCTTCTATCACACCTTTTACTTGTTTGCCTTTATTATCAAGGGCTTTGTATTCAAACGCTGCCATTGATTATTCCTCGCGCGTCACACGTAGTACTTCTTCAAGAGTAGTGACACCCGTCAAGACTTTACTCATACCGTCATGTCTAATGCTCGGCACAGATTTACGCACGTATTTTTCGATGGCTAGTTCGCCACGGCCACCATGAATAAGCTCACGCACATTATCATCAACTATCAATAACTCATGAATACCCGTTCGGCCACGGTAGCCATTATGGCCACAAGCTTTACATCCTTTTGCACGGTAAATAACACGCGTGTCGTTAGCAGTAACACCTAATAATTCACGTTCACGCTCGTCAGGCTCGTGAGCCTCTTTACAATGAGGGCAAAGGGTACGAATAAGGCGCTGGGCTAATACCCCAAGTAAGCTCGATGACACCAAGAACGGTTCAACACCCATATCTTGTAAACGGGTAATAGCACCAGATGCCGTGTTGGTATGTAACGTTGAAATAACCAAGTGACCCGTTAATGAGGCTTGCACTGCAATTTGGGCAGTTTCAAGGTCACGAATTTCACCAATCATCACCACATCAGGGTCTTGACGTAAAATAGCCCGTAAACCACGGGCAAAAGTCATGTCGACCTTGGTATTAACTTGGGTTTGACCGATACCATCTAACTCATACTCGATGGGATCCTCTACCGTTAAAATATTGGTGTCTTTGGAATTAATCTCGGTTAAGCCCGCATACAAAGTGGTACTTTTACCGGAACCGGTTGGGCCAGTAACCAAAATAATGCCGTGAGGTTTACGAATTAATTCGTCAAACTGCTCGCGAATATTGTGGGTCATGCCTAGTTGTTGCAAGTCTAAGTTGCCAGTGTTTTTATCTAATAGACGCATGACGACACGTTCACCATGACTCGATGGCATGGTCGACACACGCACATCAACTGCACGGCCAGCAATACGTAATGAAATACGTCCATCTTGAGGCAGACGTTTTTCTGCAATATCTAAACGCGCCATCACCTTAATACGTGACACCAATAATGATGATAACTTACGATTTGGCTTTAAGACTTCTTTTAATACACCGTCGATACGAAAACGCACTACAAGCTGTTTTTCGTAAGTTTCAACGTGAATATCAGACGCTTCTTCTTTAATCGCTTCTGACAACAACGCATTGATCAATTTAATGATCGGTGCATCGTCATCACCTTCAAGCAGGTCTTCAGTTTGCGGTAGCTCTTCAGCTAGGGTAAACAAGTCCATTTCGTTACCAATGTCTTCCATTAGCTGCTGAGCCTCTGAAGAGTTAGCTTGATAGGCTTGAGTTAATTTAGCTTCAAACTTAGCGACATCTAGCTTAATGACCGCTAAATCAACCCCCGCATAGCGGCGCACTTCAAGCATTGCATTGAGCGGCGTCTTGTCAGTATAAAACAGACACAGTTGCTCATTCTCTTTGGCTAACACCAATTGAAAACGATGTGAAAACGCAAATGGCAGACGCTCTTTGCTGTTCGAGTGAAAAACCTCATCGCCTTCGACCGCTTCCATGGCGACTTCACTAGATACTTGGGCTAATGGCTCTGTCACTGCGCTATCACTCATTCTCTTCAGCCTTTTCCTTTTGCAGACTTTCATCAATAATGCGTAACGCAGGATCAGAATCTCGCAGTTCAGTACCTAACCCTTGACGATTGTTATAACGCTCTAGCATTTCATTGACTTCATCTGGCAAGTAAGCTTCTTGATTCCATTCTTCAAGCACCGGAATATCAGTGTTCGGCATTAAGTTAACACCACGCTCCTGTTGTTCAAGTTGTAACGCTCTGAAGTAGTTATATTTACGCCCTGCGATCCCTTCCATTGTAATGCCATCTCGTATGATGGTTGGCTTAATGAAAATCATTAGGTTTTTCTTGGTCGTAGAGCTCGAAGATGATTTAAATAACCAGCCTAAATATGGAATGTCACCCAAAATAGGCACTTTTTGCACGCTCTCTTGCACTTCTTCACTAATCAAACCACCTAATACCACAACCTGACCAGAATCGGCCATCACGGTCGTAGTCAAACGACGTGTCGAGAAACTGATATCGACACCCGTATTACCATTCACACCTGAAACTTCTTGTTCAATGGTCATCTTAACCGATGAGCCTTCGTTAATTTGTGGCACCACTTTTAACTTAACACCAACCTCTTTACGCTCAACGGTTTGGAACGGGTTATCATTACTTGAGCTCGACGTTGAACCGGTAAGAATAGGCACTTCATCACCGACAATAAATGAGGCTTCTTGGTTATCTAAGGTAGTAATTGATGGCGTAGCTAAAATATTGGATTTGGTGTCGCTTGATACCGCTTGAATCAATGCAGCAAAATCACCCGTCGTCACGCCCCATGCCATACCACTTACACTACTTAACGCATCAGAAAGTAATGTGTAGTCACCATCTGATGTTGGGTTTGTTGTTGTGGTAGAGCCACCATCAGAGTTAGTTACAGTAACCGTGGTGCCTTCTTCTTCTTGAGCGGCTAATACACCCGCGCCAACGTCTGTAATGGTGGTGCCAATGTTACTAAATTGCGTTAAACCACCACTAGCACTCCCCATTTGTACGCCAAAACCAATGTCATCACCCTCAGAAATCTCAACAATAATCGCCTCAATCAATACTTGTGCGCGGCGAATATCTAACTGATTAATGACACTTTCAATGGTACGTAACTGATCGGGCTCTGCACTGATCACCAACGAGTTGGTGTCTGGGTGAGCCATAATATTAATGTCACTACGGCGTTTACTACTTGCGCCTTGAGCCGATGTGCTACCGTCTTTACCTTCTTGTAGGTTTTGTGCAAAACCTGTCAGTACTTCAACTAAATCTTCTGCTTTGGCATAACGCAAATAACGCACCTTTGTGTTACCCGTATTCGCTTGCTCGGCATCAAGGCGCTGAATAAGCTCAATGACTCGCTCACGACTTTTTTCATCACCACTGACGATAACGGCATTGGTGCGCTCATCGGCAACCACTTTTGGAGTTTGACCCGGTAATTGAGCTTGATTGGCGCTTGAACGATACAGTGCTTCAACAATACGCACAATTTCACCCGCTGAGGCAAAGTTAAGTGATACCACTTCAACAGCCGTGTCACCTTGCTTATCTACGCGGCGTACAATTTCAACCAACTTGTTTACCACAGCAGCGCGGCCTGAAATCATTAGCACGTTGGCTTGGTCATAGTTGACCACATTACCACCGCCAGCATTGTCGTTTAGCTGACGTAATAACGGAGCAAGTTGCTTGGCTTCAGAGTTATACAATGGCACCACGCGGGTGACCATTTCATCACCTAAACCAGGCATCTTGTCATCGGCCACACGAATAGCTGATGTTTTCGCATCTTTGTCTTTAATGACTTTAATCACGTGGTTTTCCATCTCAACGACAGCATAACCATAGACTTGTAAGACGTTTAAAAAGAACTGGTAATATTGATCATCATTTAACAAATCGTAACTGCGTACGTTAATTTTGCCACGTACGGTAGGGTCAACGATGATGGTTTTATTGAGGTTTTTACCGACAATATTAATAAACTCTTGAATGTCTGTGCCTTTGAAATTAGCAGCATATTGCTCCGACCAAGCCATTGGCGCGGCCATCATCGCAGCGCCGACTAACATTCCAGCAATAATCTTATGTCGGATCCCTTTGTTATTCATTTTACTCAATCCTCTAACGCCAAATTATTCTGGCAAACTAAACATGATTTCGACCAACTGCCCTTCACGCTCTACCATGACAGCCATTTCGGTGAGCTCAGGCAATTGCGCCATCACTTCTAAAGCCTGACCCATATCGGTCAGATCATACCCATTGATTGATTTTGCTAAATCGTTGGGTTGAAAGCCCGCTTGCTTAAACAACGCAGCATCCTTACCAGGATTTAAACGGTAACCAGATAGCTCCTCACCATCGCGAACAGGTGAAATTGCTAGATAATCAGTAATCTTACTTGGATCCGCCAATAACTCATCGCGAGAATTAGACAGATCCTCAGAAAAACGTTCATTTTCACGACGATCGACTCGAGTCACCCTTTTATCGACTTTGGCTTGTTGTAGCTGCTCATTTGCTTGGCTTTCTGCACTGTATTTAAGTCCATCAAGCATCAAGGTTTCATAGCGGCCACCATTGGTGATGATAATTCTATCGGCATACACTTCTTTTAACGATGCTGACGTACCTTTAATTTTGTCGCCTAAGCTATAGGTTTCTTGCTGACCACTAGACTCAATAACCGCCAAGCCTTGCTCTTCTGCAGTAGAAGCAACAACACCAGTCAATTGAATTGAAAGGTTGGTTTTCGGGGCATCGGTGATCTGCTCGACCACTTCAGCCTTAGGCATGTTGGCATTATCTTCAACACGACCAAACAGTAATAGGTTACGCACACCAGAAAGCTCGATACGCTTTGCAGTGCTAGCAGAAATAGGGGAAGGTTGCCAAATCGCTGATGGCGAAGACACAGGCATTAACTTCCATGTAATTTGTGCCGCAAGCAGCAACACAATGATCAATCCCAGCCAAAATACCACGCCACTTATCGGTTTATGCGGCACAGATGCAGCCTTGTTGATCAGTTTATCTAATAAATCCATATTTTTTGGGACCCTCTATACGTCTTGGTACAGGTCTCTGTTTTAATGTTTAAAATGTTATACCTATTTGCCATGCTAACCCACAGAGAATAAAGCAACAACCCTAGAGCATATCGATTGGCGAATCTACACCAAATATGCTAAGTTTGCGCCCACAAATGAGGCTCAATTTAACCCCAAAATGCAATAATACTTGTATTGTATGGCAGTTAAGTTACTCAGTCTGTGAAATCATCCCTGTTTTGGAGGCCATTTGAATCAAATTCAGTCCGAAAAAAGCATTATTCGGTTAGATAAGTGGCTATGGGCGGCTCGATTTTATAAAACTCGCGCCATCGCAAAAGATATGATTAACGGCGGTAAAGTACATTACAACGGTCAAAGGACTAAATCCAGTAAGAATGCGGAAGTCGGTGCAAAAATTCGTCTACGCCAAGGTAATGATGATAAAGAAGTTATCATTAAGGTGTTATCAGGCCATCGACAGGGCGCAAGTATCGCGCAAACCTTGTATGAAGAAACCCCCGAAAGCATTAGCAAACGTATCATTAACGCTGAAGCTCGGCGGCTTAATATTTTAAATAATCCGGCACCTGATCATAAACCGGATAAAAAACAACGACGACAGCTTATGCGCTTTAAAGACTTTTAAGCGCATAATAGAGTTAAGAGAGTAAAGATGAACAACGATATTTTACACCGCTATCTATTCGACAACGCCGATGTTCGCGGTGAAATCGTACAACTTGAAAACAGCTACCAAGAAGTCCTTTCTGCCCACGACTATCCAGTAGCATTACAGCATTTGTTAGGCGAATTAATGGCAGCAACATCACTATTAACTGCAACCATTAAGTTTACCGGTGATATTAGTGTGCAATTGCAGGGTGACGGTCCAGTATCACTTGCCGTCATTAATGGTAATAACGAGCAAGTATTACGCGGTGTATCGCGCTGGAAAGGTGAGATAGCCGACGATGCGAGTTTGCAGGAAATGCTTGGTAAAGGTTATATGGTGATTACTCTTACCCCTGATGAGGGCGAACGTTACCAAGGTATCGTTTCATTAGATCACGTAAACTTAGCTGCCTGCTTAGAAGAATACTTTAATCAATCTGAGCAGTTACCAACCCAAATTCAATTGTTTGCTAACGGCAAACAAGCTGCGGGTATGTTATTACAAGTGTTACCCACCAAGTCTGAGCAAAATGATGACTTTGAACACTTATCAACCTTAACCGCCACAATTAAAGCAGAAGAGCTATTTACGCTCGAAGCACCAGAAGTACTGCATCGCCTATATCATCAAGAAGAAGTGCGTTTATTTGACCCAGTTGATGTGACGTTTAAATGTACCTGTTCACGTGATCGCAGCGCCGCCGCAATTAAAACGCTTTCTCAAGCTGAAATTGAAGCAATTTTAGCAGAAGATGACAAGATTGATATGGGTTGTGAATACTGCAACCAGGTATATACCTTTGATGCTATTGACGTTGCAGCGCTATATGCTGGTAGCCACAGTAGTGACGCAAAGCAATAAACTCAAAAAGATCGCCACAACGTAACCAATTACATAAAAAAGCGCGAAAGCGCTTTTTTTATGTCTAAAAAGTGTAAACAAAAGTACTAAACATTAAAAACTTTCAAAAAAATTACCAAACTGTTCGTTACCAATACCTAAACATCAGTTACAATCACCATCGTTAGCTTACAGCAACCGAGCAATAACAATAATCGAGCTAATGCCAAGATATTAGTAGCGACTAAAAGCGAATACAGACCTAAAAGACATGGAGATCAACACTATGGCGGATTTAACACACCGCGTTAACCTTAACCCTACGACAGCACAGCTTGTTGAAATAGCGCTTCTTCGTGGAGAAGGTCAGCTCACCGCCAATGGTGCATTAGTGGCAAAAACGGGCGAAAGAACAGGTCGTTCCCCTAACGACCGCTTTATTGTAAAGGATCCGAGCACTGAGGCTGATGTCGAATGGGGCAAAGTAAACCGCCCATTTGATGCTGGTAAATTTGATGCGTTATGGAGCCGTGTTGAAACTTACCTAGCAGACAAAGAATTGTTTATGTCTGAACTCGAAGTCGGTGCCGATGATGAGCATTACATCCCAGTTCGTGTCACCACAGAATATGCATGGCATCAAATTTTCGCCCGCAACCTGTTTATCATTCCAACGGTGTTTAACCGCAACAACAAAGACACATGGCAAATTATTAATGCGCCAGGGTTTGTGTGCGATCCTGAACGTGATGGTACGAATTCAGATGCCGCAGTGATTCTTAACTTCGCCGAACGTAAAGTGCTGCTTGCAGGCTTGAAATACGCTGGTGAAATGAAAAAGTCGATGTTCTCTGTGCAAAACTTTTTACTCCCAGCCAAAGGGGTATTACCAATGCATTGCTCAGCAAACGTTGGGCACGATGGCGATACCACGTTATTTTTTGGCTTATCGGGAACAGGCAAAACAACCCTATCGGCAGATCCTAAGCGTTTGCTCATTGGTGATGATGAACACGGTTGGGCACCCGGTGGAGTATTTAATATTGAAGGCGGTTGCTACGCCAAATGCATCGACCTAAGCCAAAAAAATGAACCGGTAATTTGGGATGCTATTCGGTTTGGTACCGTATTAGAGAACGTGGTGCTTGATGAGCAACGTGTTCCAGACTTTAACGACACCAGCTTAACTGAAAACAGCCGCGCTGCTTACCCACTTGAGCATATTGCCCAACGTAAAGAAGAAAATCGCGGTGCAGAACCGCACGCCGTTGTGTTTTTAACATGCGATGTGTCCGGTGTACTACCGCCAGTGTCAGTACTGAGCAAAGAGCAAGCAGCTTATCATTTCTTATCGGGTTACACTGCAAAAGTAGGTTCTACGGAAATGGGCTCAACCTCCGCTATTCAGTCAACTTTCTCGACTTGTTTTGGTGCGCCATTCTTCCCTCGTCCAGCGGGTGTGTACGCAGAGTTACTTATGCAACGTATTGAGTCGTTTGGTAGCCAAGTTTACTTGGTTAATACTGGGTGGACCGGCGGTCCACATGGCGTAGGTAAACGTTTTGATATTCCAACCACTCGCGCCATTGTCGACGCCATTGTCAGCGGTGAGCTCAAAGATGTTGAAACCGTCCACATTGATAAACTCAATCTAAACGTACCAGTTGCGGTAACAGGTGTAGATAGCAAGTTACTCAACCCTGTTAATACGTGGAATAATGCAACTGAATACAACAAGTATGCACAACAATTAGCCCAAGAGTTCAGCGAAAATTTTGCTAAATATCAGGTCTCTGATGCAATTAAGCAGGCTGGTCCTAAAGTATAAAATGCCACCCGGCTAAGCAGAATATAAATAACAAAAATCCCAATTCATTCTAGTTGGGATTTTTTATTTTGTGGCCTCATATTACTTCAGAGGTAATGCTATGATGTCATATCAATTTTGCCCTCTACATTATCACCTGAGGTCTTCATGCACCGTTTTTTGCTTGCTAGTTTATGGGTCAGCCCTTTGCTATTTTGTGCCACGGCTAGTGCTACGATAGAACAAGACGCACAACCCACACAGCTCACCTACACCGCGCCAGCAAATACTTTTATTAACGACAGCATATTACCGCCAATCCAGCCATGGTCGGGGGCGAGCGAAACCCTACTCATGTCAGCAGACCACCCCTGGGCAACGCCTTTTGAACAACAAGGTTACCTCTCCACCCCAAACTATAACGACACCATGACATGGTTAGATAAATTAGTCGACAGTAGCGACTTATTGCACAAAGTTAGCCTAGGAAAAAGCCCTCAAGGACGCGATATTTGGATGGTAGTCGCCTCTAGTGAAGGCGCCGAAACGGCTGCGACATTATCCAGCAATGACAAAGCAACGGTACTAGTACAAGCGGGGATCCACTCAGGTGAAATCGACGGTAAAGATGCAGGGATGATGTTGCTAAGAGACATTAGCCACGGTAACAAAAGAGCATTACTTGAAAACGTTAACTTTTTGTTTATACCCATATTAAGCGTTGACGCCCATGAGCGAAGTAGCGAATACAATCGCGTAAATCAGCGTGGCCCAATTAATATGGGCTGGCGTACCACGGCAAATAACCTCAACTTAAATCGCGATTATGCCAAAGCCGATGCGCTAGAGATGCAACACCTGATCCGCGCCATCAATATTTGGCAACCTGATCTCTATATTGATGTACACGTTACCGATGGTATTGACTACCAATATGATGTCACTTTTGGTTATAACGTAAAGCAAGGTTACAGCCCAAGCAGCTTTAGTTGGTTAGAAACGATTTATCGCCCTGCAATAGAAGCCGCCTTGACTGAGCAAGGTCATATTCCTGGCCCGTTAGTGTTTGCGATAGACAATGCTGACATGAGAAAAGGTGTGTCGTTATGGAACCCTAGCCCACGCTTTTCTAATGGTTATGGTGATGCTCGCCACTTGCCAACAATTTTAATCGAAAATCACAGCCTAAAACCTTATAAGCAAAGAGTACTAGGCACTTATGTGATGCTAGAACAAACACTGAAAACGGTAGCTCAAAATAGCACCAAATTAAAATCATCCATTTACGAAGATAAATACCGTAATCCAAGCAAACTAACCCTTACTTGGCAAAGTGAATTATTGCCACAAGGTCGAGACTTTAAAGGAATTGATTATCGTATTGAAACGAGTCCGATTAGCGGTGCAGATGTAGTGCGTTGGACAGGTGAGCCTAAGTTGTATGCCAATATTCCTGTGATGGCTAACACCAAAGCGGATATAGTGGTGTCGCGCCCTGTTGCTTATTACATTCCACCTCAATGGACAAAAGTCATTGAACGCTTGTCTTTGCATGGCATTCGTATGAGTAAATTAACTAAGCCCACCGCTATTGTTGCCCAACAATACCGATTTAGCGACCCGACATTTTCAAGCGCAGATTATGAAGGGCACCAAACGGTTAGCGCTAACACCAGTAGTCATAAAGTCACCACTTTATTGCCTACTGGCACAATCCGTATTGCAACCGATCAGCCTCTGGGCGATTTAGCCATTTTATTACTTGAGCCACAGGCTGAAGACTCATTATTTTATTGGGGGTTTTTCAACACTATTTTTACTCGAACTGAATACATCGAAGACTATGCAGTTGAACCTCTAGCGGCCAAAATGTTAGCTGAAAATCCAGCATTACAACGTGAATTTGAGCAGGCGCTAGCCGACCCAGTCTTTGCCAATGACAGCAAAGCCAGATTGAGATGGTTTTATCAGCGTAGTCCTTATTTTGATAATCAGTATCTTGTGTATCCAGTATTGCGCGCGGCAAAGTAAGCCACACAACAAAAACATAACAGACACCATGGTGCAAAGCATAGCTTGTGCACCTGTTCTATGCAGGATGAAGCGCTAATAGCATCGTTGATGCGAGGTGTAATGGCTATCAGCGCTTTATTCAACAGTAAATTGATCTATCAATTGCAATTTTTGTAATCGAGACATCTTTTTAACTGCTATTTCACGCTTAAGTGCCGAGCTCCGGTCAACGAGTGATTCTTGATACATTAGTGTTAGCGGGCCTTTGCCTTTTAAAAACTTAGCCGCTTTAGGTCCACCACTTTGGTGCTCAGCAAAGCGCCGAGTGACATCTGTCGTGACACCCGTGTATAAATGCGAGTTAGCACAGCGAATAATGTATAAATACCATTCGTTGACTGATTTAGTTTGTGACATAAACGATAAAAACCTTTTTTATGATCATAAAACTTTTTACCATCATGGCATACTAGCGAGTTAAGCTAACATCAATTTATTTTAGGTTTAGGTATTCATTAAGGAAGTTACAATGCTCAAAGATCAAGACCCTTGCGCGCAACCCAAGCTAATGCATCCAGACCAAGCCATTGAGCAATTACTAGCACAAGTTGATGCAACCCAAGATACCGAGTTAGTGACATTAAATAATGCCATAGACCGCGTTTTAGCAGAAGATTTAGCATCAAGCATCGACTTACCGCCGTTTGATAACTCAGCAATGGACGGTTATGCATTCCGTTTTGTCGATTTAGATCTCTCACAAGATAAAACCACGCTCACACTTATCGGAAGCTCTTTTGCAGGTCACCCTTTTAAAGGAAAAGTGCAACCTAATAGTTGTATCCGCATTATGACCGGAGCCCCTGTTCCTGCCGGATATGACACAGTACAAATGCAAGAAGAGACCCAAACTGACGGCGACAGCATCACGATTGCACATCCGCATAAACTCGGCGCCAATGTGCGTGGTCGCGGCGAAGAGCTCAAGGCAGGTACCAAAGTGTTACACCGTGGTGTCACGATTCGCGCAGCAGAAATGGGGGTATTAGCCACCATAGGCATTAGCCAAGTACGGGTTTCTCGTAAATTAAAAGTGGCATTTTTCTCAACAGGTGACGAATTACGCCCTGTTGGCAGTGAACTTTCGCCAGGACAAATTTATGATTCAAACCGTTATTCGATTCAAGGCTTATTGAGCAAAAGTCACGTCGAATGGATTGATTTAGGCGTCATTGCCGATGATAAAGAAGCTATACGCGGCGCCTTTAAAGAAGCGGCCAGCAAAGCGGATATGGTATTGACGTCTGGTGGTGTATCAGTAGGCGAAGCCGACTATACTAAACAAATATTATCTGAAGAAGGCAAAATCACCTTTTGGAAACTCGCCATTAAACCAGGCAAACCGTTTGCTTTCGGTAAAATAGGTAAGGCTATATTTTGTGGTTTACCAGGTAACCCTGTGTCTTCAATGGTGACATTTTATAAATTAGTGTTGCCCATTTTAAACAAAATGCAGGGTATTACACCTAAGGCACCATTATTGTGCCAAGCGACACTGCAAACCGATATCCGCAAACATCCTGGACGAGTAGAATATCAACGTGGCATTTTAAGCCGTAATGCCTCTGGCGAACTCGAAGTGTCTATCACCGGGGGGCAAGGTTCAGGCATGTTAACGTCGATGAGCTTAGCTAACTGCTTTGTGATTTTAGATCAATTCCAAGGCGACTTAGCCAAAGGCAATACTGTAACCGTAGAGCCTTTCAACAGCGTGCTGTGCTAGGAGAATTATGCAGTCTGAAGACCAAGAAATTTTAAGCGACAATGAAATGCTCCGCTATAGCCGTCAAATCTCAATTAAAGCCATGGATATCGACGGTCAGGAAAAGCTCAAATTAGCAAAAGTATTAATTATTGGTGCTGGCGGGTTGGGCTGTGCAGCAAGCCAATACCTGGCAGTTGCCGGTGTTGGCGAAATGACGATTGTCGACTTTGACCGTGTTGAGCTGTCTAATCTGCAACGCCAAGTGCTTCACTTTGATGCCAATGTTGGTCAGGCAAAAGTTGATTCTGCCAAACAAACATTAGCTCAACTTAATCCGTTAATTAGCATCAACGCGATTAATAAATTACTAGACGACGATGAAATCGATCAGCTCGTTAGCCAGCATAGTTTAGTGCTCGACTGCACAGACAATGTCTCTGTGCGCGAACAGCTAAATAAAAGTTGTTTTAGCCATAAAGTACCATTGGTTTCTGCGGCAGCAATTCGGATGGAAGGCACCGTCACAGTATTTGATTACCAAGTTGATACACCTTGTTATCAATGCTTTAGCGCGCTATTTGGTGAGCAGCAATTAACCTGTGTTGAGTCTGGCATTTTAGCGCCAGTTGTCGGAATGATTGGTTGTATTCAAGCCACTGAAGCCATTAAGGTTATCTGCAAACTAGGACAACCATTGGCAGGAAAACTGTTAATGGTTGATGCCATGACAATGGAGTTTAGAGCGCTGAAACTGCCTAAACAGCCTCAATGTAAAGTCTGCGGTAATCCCCTGCCCAAAAGCTAACGAATGCCTAGCGCAGTGAGAGGACGACAAAGCGCTAGCTAGGTGTCGTCCCTCTGCTGCTCTGTAGGGCTCTGATTCATGTCGCCACAAAACAATGCTTGTTGTGCTAACCTTTCACGTTCAGCTTTTGACACGTAAGCCGGTTTATTGCTGCTATGCAGTTTGGCATTGGCTTTTTTGGCTTTTGCCTTAAGGGTTTGATTAATTTTCTTTTTACGGTTCATGTTAACCACATCATCGACTCGATAAGCGGCTATTATAACGTTTAAGCCGTATAACCTCTAATGGGATTGAGTGATTGCGGTTACTCACCTTGCTGAACCATCATCAATCTGAGAGGGTTATAGATCTTCTTGTAGCACAACCCAAAGCGCATGGATTAAACCGGGAATAAAAAAGAAAAAACACAATAACACATTGATCAATAGATCTTTACCTAAGCCTTTTTTCAAAAACACGGCCAGCGGGGGTAGCAAGATTGCGATAATTACCAGTAATAACTTATTTGTGTCCATTTATCATCCTTAATTGTTTGCTTAATTCAATAATTGCAATTATAAAAATAGTAACTGACATCATTTGTTTATGATGTGAATTTACCCTAACATTTTGTTATCTAGTTCACAAAATATCTATTGTCCAAAACGATAGTAGTCTATCCACAATACGTGTTTAAATACGCATAGGTCATATGGAACATAACCAAAGTATTATTTTTGTGCAGTTTTTTTTCTTAATTGGCGCTAGCTGTACCATTGCCTGGGCCATCTATGCTGGCGTATTTCGTATTGCCCCCAAAGCAAGTTGGCGCTTTGCTTTTGCCAACTTACTGACCATCATAGGCATTTTGCTCTATACCCAACGCACCACAGAAGTTAACTATTTATATTGGTTCTGTGCCGATATGACTATTTTGCTAGGATTTGCCTTCATGCGATGGGGTTGCCAATACTTATTTAAACAGCCCGTGTCTTATCTCTTCGACTTAGTCGCTCTGGCAACGTGTGGCCTATTGATGCTATTGGTGCCACCGTCACTTAGTTACGCTGTCTATTTAGTGATTTTAATGAGCATCACCGCTGCAGTATTGCTCTCTTTAACGGGAATAGATAACGTTAAAGCAGCCAGAAAGCATCTCTCTATCTACTATGCCGCACTGATAAACGTACCGTTTTTTTTGATGGCATCGTTATTTTTAATTCGCGCTCTTGCTCTATTTATTTACCCTGAAAAGTTAGCTAATTTATCTGCGGGAGATAAATTAAACTCCCCTTTGGTGATGTGGAGTTACATCATTTTGTTGCTGATAAGTAACCTCGTTTTGTATGGCAATGCATTAACTCGCTTAGTCTTTAAAGTAGCGAGTTTGGCCAATAAAGACCAACTGACAGGACTGTGGAATCGCCATGCATTACTGAAAAAATTAGAAGAAGTTGACGCCCTATGGCAACGTAATGGATTAGCCTATAGCATCCTCGTGCTCGACCTAGACCACTTTAAACAAATTAATGATACCTATGGCCATTTGGCTGGCGACCTTATCATCAAAAATACTGCAAAAGTGTTGCAACAATCGTTACGCAAGATTGATTTTATTTGTCGTTATGGTGGTGAAGAGTTTTTAATTATTTTGCCATTAACGTCAGATAAAGATGCACTTGTTGTAGCGCAAAAGATTCAAACTAAAATTAATAACAGCTCTATTTTGTGGCAAAAAAACACTGTCTCGGTGTCATTGAGTATCGGTTATGTCACCAGTAAACCGCATCTCAGTGTAGAGCAATTATTGCAATTAGCTGATGATGCTATGTATATCGCCAAAAACAATGGCCGTAACACGATTAGTACCAAGCAATCAGCACCATCTGATAGCGTGGAGCCAAGCCATTAATATCATTAATAAGGATCTCGCAGTAAGTTAACGTTTGCTTGGCCAGGGTAATAGCTCGGGCTTAACCCAATGCGCGTTAACTAATTGAACAAACGACTCATCAACAAAATGCTCACCTTTAAGCGGTAATTGTTCAAATGCATATTGTTGGCCTAAATAGTCAAAGTGCAAACAATACGCATGCAAGTAACAGCGATCACTGTCATCTTTGCCGTAAAGCGTATCGCCTAAAATAGGCACGCCAATGCTCGCGAGTGCAACGCGCAATTGATGGGTTTTGCCACTTAATGGTTTGAGTAAATAGCCTCGCTTACCCTCACAGACACTGGCACAAAAAAACTGTGTCATTGCAGGGTTTTCTGTAGTGCGAAGCAACTTGTACATGCTTCGGCGAGATTTGGCCATGTCTCCGACTATCCAACCTTGTTTCTTTTTGGGCTTACCTAACGCGATGGCTAAGTAGTATTTTTGTACCTGATGAGCCGTGAACATTTGCGTAAATACATTGGCCGCTTGTGAGGTTCTGGCCACAATAAGTAAGCCAGAAGTGGGTGTGTCTAGGCGATGAACCGGATACAACTTATACCCCAGATCCGCTTCTGCTTGAGCGATAACCCCTGCAGCGCCATCTTGGCTATGAAAATGCACATTAGGATCTTTATTGATCACAATAAAGTCAGCTTGCTCACTCAGCAGTTGATACATGGATGGATCCAACTCAATGAAAGCCAGAGACGAAGCCGCTGACTATTTAAAATGAATATTAACTAACAACCCAGGGTTATTGTCGTGTAATGAAATAGTGGCTTTATGACGCGACAGAATCGCTTTTACCATCGATAAACCTAACCCTGTCCCTTTGTAGTGACGGCTTGGGTCTAAACGGACAAGACGGTCAAATACCCGCTCTTTATCTTCATCAACAATCCCAGGGCCATTATCACTAATTTGGATATGTTTGCCACACTGTTTAATACAGATGGATGCGCCGACGGGTGAATACTTAATCGCATTATCGACTAGATTGAATAGCGCTTGAAATAACAAGTATTTATCACCATTAATCTGCACGTCATTTTCCAGTGAAATGTCTAACACTTGGTCGCGAGATTCAGCAATCACTTCAGCCATTTCAAATAAGTCTTGGCATATTTGTTGTAAACTCACTGGCTGCAAATCGAGTGTTTGTTGGCCTTCTTCTATTCGAGTTAATGACAACATTGCATCAAAGGTACCTAAGCAATGGTCTAACTCTTCAAGTAACTCTGCGCTGGCATCGGCCAGTTCGTTCGTTGGTTTGTCTGCGAGCTGTTCAATACCAATTCGCAAATGCGATAGCGGCGTACGAAGATCGTGCGCAATATTATCTGTCACGCCCCGTACTGCACGTAAGTTTTGCTCTAGAGTATCTAATACTAAATTAAATTGCCGCGCTAACATATCAAACTCATCTTGGCTGTCGCTCACAGGCAAGCGGGTTTCGTAATGTCCAGCCTCAATTTGCTCACTCAAACGATTGTATTCGACCAGTCGTCTAAGAATAGCTTTAGAGAAAATATAGCCTAACGCTAATGTTAAACCTAACGTGAAGGCTACCGCCCAAAATGCTGCATTGATAAATTTTTCAATAAGGGTGGCTAAATGGTCGGTTCGAGTAGCAATTAATACCGGGCCATAACGAGTCATCACTAGCCCGCCGGTCAAAATATGTAATTTATCAGGGCCACCGGTAAAAATAGGAAAGTCTTTGGTTTCGGGAAGCTGCGGCATATTTTCAGGCAAAAAAGTTAATGCCCCAACCATGTCGACACTATTACGCCAAGCAATTAATGCTGTTTTAGGATCGGCTGCGCGAATTTGCGCCGCAAAGCTGCGGCGATTCACGGTTAAGGCTAACTGCTGATATCGCTGCATTTCGGCGGCGAGGTGCTTATCCACTTGGTTTTGCTGTTCAATGACTAACTGTCGATAAAGGCTTAACACCAACATCACAATCAAGATGGTCACTAACGTCGAGAAGATAAGCGTGATGCGCCACGCACTACTTTGGTAAGGCTTAATGGCCTTTGCAGAGGCGATAACCCGCACCCCTTACTGTTTCAATTAACTCACCGTGTCCAAGCTCTTCAAACTTACGACGCAGTTTGGCAATATGCACATCAATTACATTGGTGCGAGGGTCAAAGTGATAATCCCACACGGCTTCAAATAACAGTGTACGGCTGATCACTTGATTAGGATGTTCCATAAGGTATTTGAGCAACTGAAACTCTTTAGGTTGCAGCATTAACTCGTTGTCATCGAGGGTCACTTTACGCGTGAGCAGCTCCATTTTTAGGCCGCCAACTTCGATATCAGTGGCCGCTGGCTCGATAATGTTACGTTGGACGAGTTTCTCTGCACGCACCAATAACTCAGCAAATGCAAACGGCTTGGTCATGTAGTCATCACCGCCGGCACGCAAGCCTTTTACCCGCTCATCCACATGGCTTAATGCAGATAAAATGAGTACCGGTGTTTTGTTACCGCTGGTGCGTAATGCGGACAATAACGTCAGACCATCAAGCTTAGGTAACATACGGTCTAAAATGAGTAAGTCGTACTGATTGTGCTTGGCTAATGTTAAACCTTCTTGTCCATCTGTAGCACTGTCTACTTGGTACTTTTGAGCCGTAAATCCGTCGGCCACATATTTTAACGTCGTGGCATCATCTTCAACCAATAAAATACGCTTAGTCATAGAGTCTTTAATCCCATTTGAGCAGTGGAAGTGGACGCAGAGTTTCAATGTCGAAAGCAATGGTATTTTTACTATCTTGATTGAGTAATTTTAGTTCTAGATAACTAATAGATAAGTCGTGGTCCAATTCCGCTTGCGTTAAGTATCCTTGTTGATCTTCAATCGCTAAAGCGACCAGCGCAGAAAATGTCATGTGCTTAGCTTGCAGCATTTTGGCTGCATTCACAGAGCCGATATCGTCAGAACTATAAGCAGATGATTTTTCGTTTAACAGAACACCATCTAACGCTCGGTATTGGTATTTACTGATTTCACGCGCTTCTACGTTGACCATAGAAATTCTGTACACCAGTAATCCTTCTTCCACATCAACGTCAAAGTCACAAATAGTGCCTTTGTCTTGTTGTTCTAACTGCTTCATCACCACAATGGGCTTTAGAAACTCACCATTGATCAATAAAGTGTGCATCGACGGCGTTGCCATCACGGCACAAGGAAGAAAGCATATTGCTAATAGCAACCGAACCATCACTAGCCTCTATATGATTGAAAATTTTATTACAGCACTACTCTACCTAAGAGCGGCCAAAGTCCCAAGAAATCTAAGATTAATAATTGATCATAAATACCATAAAACAAGGCCTTCTAGCTTATTCAGCTTGAATTAAGGGGTATTTAAGATATGAATTTGCTCAGACTTTAACGCTATGGTGGTTTGCATTCCGGTTTGTAATGCTAACTTTTCGACTAAGTGAGTTGGGACATCAGCATTAAGCACTGAACCAATACCGATAACAGATGCTATAACGCGTGACGATTCCCCCATAACCAATACTGACTCAATCATGACATCCAGTTTATTGATGCTTTTACATAAACGGCCACTGCTGATGGCATTAAAACGAATCCCCTGGTTGGGGATAACCCAACGGATCGCTTGCCCCTTTGCGAGAGGCGGGGCACTGTCGCTGATAATGAGTTCTTCGCCGAGCTTAAACCAAGTCATGTTACGTTCAATGTCTTGCTCGACGACTTCACCATCAAAAATATTACGCAAGCCCATTTGACGAGCCACAGCTTCATCATAAGGGTGTGACAGCACTTCAAAAGGTTGACCTTGCTGGAGCATTTTCCCTTGGCTTATTAGCATCATTTTATCAGCGAGTAATAATGCCTCATGAATGTCGTGAGTCACCATAACCACTGGAATTGACAGTTGTTGCTTTAATCGTGCGAGCTCAATGTACAAGCGCTCGCGGGTTTCACGGTCAACCGCCGAAAAAGGCTCGTCGAGTAATAAAATGGCAGGCTCGCGAGCCAATGCTCGTGCTAATGCAACACGTTGACGCTGTCCCCCAGAGAGTTGCGCAGGCAAACGGTTAGGCAAACCATGTAAATTAACACGTTCAAGCCAGTCTAAAGCACGCTGCTTACGTTCTGATTTTGGCACATGGTCGAGCCCTGCTATCACATTGTCTAAAGCCGACAAGTGCGGAAATAGACCAAAATGTTGTGGCATATAGCCAATATGACGTTGCTGGGGTGTTAGTGACACTTGCGTTGAAGAGTCAAACCATAAAACGTCACCACATTGAATATGGCCTTGCTTAGGAATTGTCAGCCCAGCAATCATTCTTAACAACGTCGTTTTACCACCGCCAGAAGGCCCCACTACCGCTAACACTTCACCGGCTTTGCAAGTAAAGTTAGCGGCCAATGGAATGGGTAACGTCTGGCCAATATGACAAACGAGATCAGCGCTGTGTGGCATTATGGCCTCCTAAACGCCGCGACAGACTGGTCGTTAATGCCAGAGCACTCACAGCAAATAGTAACAACACCAATGACATCATGCCTGCGGAGTCAAAGTCGAAGGCTTGTACGCTGTCATAAATGGCGATTGAAATCGTTTTGGTTTCGCCAGCGATATTGCCACCGAGCATCAATACCACTCCAAATTCACCTAATACATGAGAGAAGCACAGCACTAGTGCAGTCAATACACCTGGCCATACCATAGGTAACTCGACTTTAAGGAAAATCCGCATACGGCTCATACCACAGCAAGCAGCGGCGTCACGAATATCAATTGGAATGGTTTCATAAGCGCGCTGTATGGGCTGCACAGCAAAGGGAATATTGACGATAATGGAAGCAATCACGAGTCCAGAGAAATTAAACACCAGTTGTTGACCAAATAGCTGCTCAGCAAGGCCACCAATGAAGCTTTGATTGCCTAATCCCACCAACAAGTAATAACCAATCACAGTTGGCGGTAAAACTAAGGGCACTAAAATTAATGCTTCTAACCATGATTTACCGTGAAATTGATAATAAGCTAAGCCCCGGCCTAAGAAGATCGCCAACGGAATTAACAACAACACAGTAAAGCTACTGAGTTTGACTGACAGCAACAGCGCTTGCCAATCCATTAGTCTAGCGTCTCTGTTACTTGCGGTAAGTTAAAGCCAAACTCACTTAATACTTTTTGCGCTTGTGGGCTTTGCATGTATTGATAAAAACGCATAGCGGTTTCAGAGGCATTTGGCATTAATGCCATACGTTGATTAAGCGGTTCGTATAAATGATCAGGAATAACCACATGGTTAGCTAGCTGAGTAAATTGCGGCGCAAGTACCAATGACAAGGGTACGATGCCACCTTGAGTCGAACCACTGATGGTAAATTGGGCGGCTTGTGATGCGTTTTCCCCCAGGATCAGCTTAGGTTGCACAGCATCCCATAACCCTTTGGATTTTAGCACCTCTCGGGCACGTTCACCGTAGGGAGCATGATCGGGATTGGCTATCGCAAAGCGCTTAAGCTTGCCGTCGGTAATAAATTGCCCTAACCCGACTAACTCAGAGTCAAGAATTAACTCAGATTGCTTTGGCGCAGCAAGCGCTAATCGACCGATAGCATAAATAACCCCAGCATCTTGGGTGTAACCTGCCTTATGCAACTGCTCAATATAAAACTCATCGGCACTGAGCATCATTTCAAATGGGGCACCGTGTTGAATTTGAGTAACAAAATTGCCAGATGAGCCATAACTGATACGAACTGCTAACCCGGTTTGTTGTTTGAAATTCATAGCGATATCATCGAGCGCAAACTTAATGTTTGCCGCGGCAGCTATGGCTGGCACTTCGGCAGCCTGCACCAAATGATTAGGCAAGGTAACCCCAAAAAAAACAAGCATTAATGTCGCGATAATCGCACGATATTGTTTATTGAAACGCTCGCCTTGCGTAAAAATAGATAACCGAGAAAAAAACATTAATCACTGACCTTATTGGTTGAGCAAACAACGGCAGAATATTGGTTAGATTATTTTTGCCACATTTTAGCCGCTTGCTCATCACTATCACGGGCTTCGACCCATTTGCTGCCAGTATCGTTGGCTTCGAGCTTCCAAAATGGTGCTTTGGTCTTTAAAAAATCGATTAAAAACTCACATGCAGCAAAGGCAGCCTTACGATGGGCACTGGTTACGCCGATAAACACAATCTGCTCACCTAGCGCCATCGTGCCGACACGGTGAATAATCGTCACCTTGTTTAATGGCCAGCGCTCGCGTGCTTGTTGGCAAATTTGATCTAATACCGACTCAGTCATACCAGGGTAATGCTCTAGCGTTAAATCAGTCACAGCACTGCCATCATTAAAATCGCGCACTTTACCAATAAAATTAACCACCGCACCGTCTTGGTTATCATTGGCCAATAATGCATATTCGTCGGCAACACTAAAATCCTGGGTTTGCACTCGAACAGTAGTCAATGTTGTCATACTTAACCTCCTGTTACAGGAGGGAAAAAGGCAACTTCGTCACCAGCCTTTATCTGAGTGTCCCATTGACTTATCGTTTGATTAACTGCAACAAGTAGCTTATCTGAAGTGAGCACTTTAGCCCATTTATCATCGGTTGCAGCCAATGCAGCACGTAACTCTTCTGCGGTACGAATATTGGCGCTACTGTGCTCCACTTTCGCAGTACCGAGTAACTCGCGGACTTGCGCAAAAAATAATACTTGGATCATAGTGGTCTCTCAATACATAAATTTGATGACAATAAATTAACTAGCCAATGTTAAGCAGTAAAGTGGCCAGATTTCCCGCCGCGTTTCTCAAGCAATCTCACCTGCGAGATAACCATGTCTTTTTGCACGGCTTTACACATATCATAAATGGTTAACGCAGCCACAGACGTCGCGGTTAATGCTTCCATTTCAACACCGGTTTTACCTGACAATTTACACAGGCTAGTGATACGCACACGGTTATGCTCAGGCTGAGCCTCAAGCTCGACTTCCACTTTGGTTAACATTAAAGGATGACATAACGGAATAAGGTCTGAGGTCTTTTTAGCGGCTTGAATACCGGCAATACGGGCTGTAGCAAACACATCACCTTTATGGTGGCTACCGCTCATTATCATCGATAATGTGTCAGCGGCCATGTCGATATACGCTTCAGCTCTGGCTTCGCGTTCAGTCACAGCTTTTTCAGTGACATCAACCATATGAGCATTGCCATCGGCATTAATGTGGGTGAAACGATTACTCATGTTATGAATACCTTATCAAATAGAATTTGTAGGTTAGCGGCACTTATATTTGAGCTAAGCCAGCTGGCGGCTAACCACCAATAGAGGCGAGATGCTTAGTCACACCAGTAATGCCTTGATGCAGAAAGTGAGTTTCTTTCTTTTGCTCTAATTGGCCATGCAAGCGAGTGATTAATTCATCACGTTGCGATGAATCTTGCAGTAAATCTCGTAAATCAACGCCATTTTCAGTAAATAAGCATAAGTGCAATTTACCTTTGGCAGAGACTCTTAAACGATTACAACTAGCGCAAAAGTTTTTGGCGTACGGCATAATTAAACCGATACGGCCTTGATAGTCACTGTGACTGAAGTTTTGTGCAGGGCCATCATCGGCACTCGGTAGATCGTATAACCAGCCTTCTTGCTCAAGCTGTTTTTTAATGTCGATACCGGCTAAATGATGGGCATTGAAATATTCACGACCAAGTCCTGTCTCCATCAGTTCAATGAAGCGCAAATCAATAGGGGTGTGTTTAATCCAATGTAAAAAACGCGGTAAATCTTTGTCGTTTAACCCTTTCAATAACACCGCATTAATTTTGACTCGTTCAAATCCCGCCTCAAGTGCGGCATCAATACCACGCATCACTTGGTCGAATTTATTTTCACCGGTAATTTGGTAAAACATTTTGGGGTCTAAACTGTCTACTGAGACGTTAATACGTCGCAAACCTGCGTCATACCATTCTTGTGCATGTTGCTGTAAACGATAACCATTAGTGGTCATGGCTACGGTATTAACATTAGGGTTATCTGCAACGATGCGCACGATATCAGTAAAGTCTTTGCGAAGGGTCGGCTCGCCACCTGTGATACGAATTTTTTGTGTACCCACAGCAGCAAAACCTGCAACGAGATTTTCAATTTCGTTAAGCGTTAAAAAACTAGGTTTGCCATCAGGGCGATAACCATCGGGCAGGCAATAGCTGCATTTGAAATTACAAACGTCAGTGACTGACATCCGTAAATAATGAAATTTTCGTCCAAAATTGTCTTGTAACTGGGACATGTTAACCTTTCCAAGTGTGGGAGGTAAGTGCATTTCTTTACTCACCCCGGTGGCAAAATTACCACGGCAAAATGCCCATATCATTGACGTAGGGCAAAAAGCTCGGAGAACCGTCAGATCTAATTATAGGCCTATTTGCGGGTTTACAAATACCCCTTTAGATGAATATCTTATTCAAAATGACAAGATCGTTAACTATTTGTGACTCGACTCACGCTGATAAGATTGCGTTTTCCCCTGTGACAAAAGCAAATTTTGCGGTAAGGTGAGTAAAAGGATAAACGATCGTTTAACTATCGTGATAAAAAAACAATAAACCCGCACGTTAACGGGAAACTTTTAAAGGTGAGAACATGGAACGCGAGTCAATGGAGTTCGACGTTGTAATTGTCGGTGCAGGCCCAGCAGGTTTAGCAACGGCTTGTCGTTTAATGCAGATATCAAAAGATGCCGATAAAGAAATCACAGTATGTGTGGTCGAAAAAGGCTCTGAAGTGGGCGCCCACATATTGTCTGGCGCGGTATTTCAACCCGATGTACTAGACGAACTATTCAACGACTGGCGTGACTCTGATATCCCCCTCAACACCAAAGTCAGTCACGACGAAATTTATTTACTCAACTCTGAGTCAAAATCACGCTTAATGCCAAACAGTTTAGTGCCTAAAACCATGCACAATGAAGGCAACTACATTATCAGCGTGGGCAACCTTGCCCGTTGGTTAGCCAACCGTGCCGAAGCCATGGGGGTTGAGATTTTTCCAGGCTTCGCCGCCAGCGAACTGCTGTTTAATGAAGATAACAGTGTGAAAGGTATTCTCATCGGTGATATGGGCGTAGGTGAAGATGGCCAGCCTAAAGACAGCTATATGCCTGGCATGGAATTACACGCTAAATATACTGTATTTTCAGAAGGCTGCCGAGGGCATCTTGGTAAGCAACTTATTCAGAAATACCACTTAGATAATGGCAAAACCCCGCAACATTATGGTTTAGGATTCAAAGAAATTTGGAAGATCCCTGCTGAGCAACACCAACAAGGTAAAGTGGTTCACACTGGTGGTTGGCCATTGGTAAATGGTTCGTCTGGCGGTGGCTTTTTATATCACATGGAAGACAACCAAGTCGCTGTGGGATTAATTATTGACTTAAACTATAAAAACCCACACTTAAGCCCATTTGACGAATTTCAACGCTATAAAACGCACCCGGTCATTGCCCAAACATTGACCGGTGGTGAGCGCCTAACTTATGGTGCCAGAGCCATCGCTAAAGGCGGTTTAAATTCATTACCTAAAATGAGTTTTCCAGGCGGGTTAATCATTGGCTGTAATGCAGGCACTCTTAACTTTGCCAAAATTAAAGGTACTCACACCGCAATAAAAAGCGGGATAATTGCTGCAACAACGCTAGGTGAAGGGTTAATAGCCGGATTAGACGGTGGTAAAGATCTAGACTGCTTCCAGCAACGTTTTGAAGAAAGCTGGCTTTATGACGAATTGCACCAATCACGTAACTTTGGCCCTGCGCTGCATAAATTTGGCACTTTAATGGGTGGTGCATTTAACTTCATAGACCAAAACTGGTTTGGTGGTAAATTCCCTGTGACCTTCCGCGATACTACGCCTGATTATGCTTCAATGGGATTGGCCAGCGAGTACAGCAAAATTGATTACCCAAAACCAGATGGCAAGCTCAGTTTTGACAAGTTATCGTCAGTGTATTTGTCCAACACCTACCATGAGGAAGGTCAACGTTGCCATTTACACTTAAAAGACCAAAGCATTCCGATTTCGGTCAACTTAGTCAAATTTGACGAACCTGCGCAACGTTATTGCCCTGCAGGCGTGTATGAAGTTGTGGAAGATGCTGGCGAGAAAAAGTTTGTTATTAATGGCCAAAACTGTATTCACTGTAAAACCTGTGACATTAAAGATCCAAGCCAGAATATCACCTGGGTCACCCCTGAGGGCGGCGGTGGACCAAACTATCCAAACATGTAAACCACAAGTTACCTTTATTAGCAATTAACTCGTTGTTCACCCATTGTTAATTTATTGGCTACTGTCAAAAAAACGCACTTAAAAATAGGTGCGTTTTTTTCATTTTTTCGACTATCATTAGCCCCATAACATCACAAAGACCTACACCATTAACCGTTTTGTCATTATTGATTAATACAAAATTCTTATCAATTTATTGCCATTGTGTCCGATATAACAAAGAGATACTTTTTGAGGCCGTTGTAGATGAATACATTTAACACCCTTACCATTAAACAAAAAATCCTGCTCACGGTAGCTTTTGCCGTGCTGCTTTCAACCATGTTAGTCGGAATACTGAGTCAGCGCAGTGCCAAACAAGTGGTTGAACAACGCATGCTTGAATCAGAAATGCCCAGTTTAGTCCTGCAAATTCGCAATGACATCGACCTACAAATAAGTAGCTTAATTAATGCTGCTGAACAGCTCGCGAATAGCCGAATGTTAGGAGCATGGCTTGAAGAAGGCCGCCCTGAAAGCCAAGAAACTTTAGTGATAGCTCAGCTCAAAGACATGCAAAATCAATTCGATTTAGTGCAAGCCTCTTATGCCGATCGCGACACTGGCGCTTACTACACCCAAGATGGATTTTTACGCATATTAAACCAACAGCAAGACGCATGGTTTTTTGACTATCGTGCGAGTAAAAAAGAGCGCATGTTAAGCGTTTACACTGAAGCGACCGGTGAGGTAAAACTGTTCATTAGCCACCAGCAACCTAATGGCCGAGGGATGGTTAGCCTAGCCAAGTCGCTAGATGATATGGTGAATTTACTGTCGTCATTTAAAATCGAAGATACCGGTTTTGTGTATCTTATTGATGCTAGTGGTAAAGTTCAATTACATCAAGATACGCAAAAAGTCGGTAAGGCAACGTTAGCTAATTTATACCCTAATGCTAATACTAACGGCTTACTCAACAAAAATGATTTCAACCTCGTTAAAGCCAATGTTAACGGCGAAGACATGTTAATCGCCAGTAGCTACATTAAGTCTATGGATTGGTATCTTGTTGCTCAAGTCCCTGAAGCAGAAGTGTTTGCCTTACTTGAAGAGTCCGCTTACCAAATCCTGCTATGGACAGTATTGATTGCAGTGGTATTCATTGTGATTGCCATTTCAGTTGCTGGCTCAGTAAGCCGCCCTATTGCACAAGTTGCTGAAATGTTCAGAAACATCGGTGAAGGCGAAGGTGATTTACGTCAACGACTCCCAGTAAATGGCGAAGATGAAATCGCGCAATTAGCGCGCGGATTCAATAGCTTTATTAGCAAAATCCAAGAAACCGTTGTTGAAGTAGCAGACACTAGCCAACAACTTGGTCTATCTGCAGTGGATGTGTCTAATCAAGCACACCAAACCTTAGACGACAGTCATTTACAAAAAGACCGCACCATGATGGTTGTTGCGGCCATTAATGAAATGGGCGCCACCGTTAACGAAATTGCTGCTAATGCCGCCCAAGCTGCAGTAACCGCTCGCGATGCTGATACCGAATCCGTTGATGGCCAAAAAGTGGTCACACGCGCTCGCTCAACCATTAATCAACTGTCTAAAGATGTTGCTCAAGTGGGTGAAGTGATTGAGTCACTGGCGACTCACACTAAATCAATTGGCAGTATTTTAGATGTTATCCGCGCGATTTCAGAGCAAACCAACTTGCTGGCACTCAACGCTGCCATTGAAGCTGCCCGCGCCGGAGAAGCCGGTCGAGGCTTCGCTGTTGTTGCAGACGAGGTTCGTAACCTTGCCTCACGTACTGCAGCATCAACCAATGAAGTGCAAACCATGATTGATAAGCTGCAATCAGAAGCCAGCCGTGCGGTGAGCGCCATGGCACAATCGAGTAGTCGCTCAAAAGAAGGGGTAACCGCGGTAGATGAAGCCAGCCAATCACTCAGTGGCATTAGTGAACGTATAGCTCAAATTAGCGATATGAATATCCAAGTCGCAGCCGCAACAGAAGAGCAATCGACTGTGGTGGAAGATATTAACCGTAACGTGACTGAGATTAACGATATCACTCAACGCACATCTGACACCGCACAAGCTGCTGCTGAAGCAAGTAAAGCCTTGAACCAACTTGCAAGCCGATTAGATGTGTTGGTGGCTCGCTTTAAGGTGTAATCCCACTCGAGTGTTTGCAACTAGCAAACACTCTACAACTGGTAAATAAAATAATGCCACTCATTGAGTGGCATTATTTTTATCATCTTAAGGTGTTATTTCAGAAACTTAATCGACAGCGGATATTGATAAGCGATACCGTCACTGGCTTTGACTATCGCGATAATAGTACAAATAATATCTAATAATGCTAACGCAGCTAGCAGTAACACGCCAACGCCCACCAAAATCAAAACTGCCGAAATCATCGCATAAATCATTAAACTCAATTTGAAGTTAAGGCAATTTTTACCACACTGATTAGCAAACTCATACTCGTCACGCTTCATCAACCACACAATCAACGGACCTAATACGCTACCAAATGGAAAAGTATACCCAGCAAAACTGGCGGCGTGGATCAATAAGCCCATGTCTTTTGCTTGCTTACTTACTTCACCTGTCGGTTCAGACATTCGATGTTCCTTATCATGCTGTTATTGTGTATTCGTTATTATTTAGCGGTATTTAATTAACTGGCTTTACCATACAAACGCATTGCCCAGTCTTCAATACTTTGTTGTGCCAAGCGGCGTTGCAATGATTCGACCCAGCTTTGTGCTAAACCTTCACAAGCAAGTAAAATTTGATACTGCTCGGCATCAAACTCAGGTAAAAAGTAAATTTGCATCGCCTTAGCAATACTAATGTCAGTTTTACGCTCAATTAAACAAATGCTATCGCTTGGGCGAATAACCCCTTCAGACAATACCCGATAAAACCAACCACACATGCGGCTTTCTTGCATCGCGAGGGCAAATTTGGGTTGGTCAAATTGTACATTGAGCTTAAAACAAGGTGAGCGTGGTTGGGTAACTTGCAAAGTGACATCGCCAATTTGAACAATATCACCAATATTGACGAGGGCTTCATTCACACCGACAGTGCTGATATTTTCACCCATTGATGGCGCATCTTTAAAGCTAGACATTAAGTCCCAGCGGCGGTATTGGCCATAATGTTCGCGGGGAAAATGATGCAATACTCGATCTAAACCGCCATGATGCTTAGGATCAGCCTCACTATTGCCCACCACGCTATCAAACTGCACCGTCAGTTGTGTTGCGGCATGCTTTTGGTTAATACCACTGGCAACACCATTGTGCATTTGCACTTGGTCGCCTAGATACAACCCCGAAATACGATTAACCCACGTTTTATTCATCCTGCTTTCCCCACATATCTTGTAGAATCAATATACTCAAATTTCAGGCAAAAAAAAGCCTTACAGGGGAATAGTAAGGCAATAAAAAATATGGGAGTTAATACCGCAAAATACCCATTACATAGACGTATTTACGCTTAAATATGAGTATAAGTTGATTAGACCGGCACAGAATAATGCTCAAAGATGACATAAAAATGACAGCTGCAAAGATTTTAATTAACTTGATGTTAGATGCTTTTTAAGCGCTTCTCCAGGGATAGAGCTCGGGGTTGCAACAGCAAATGAGGCCCATAACGCCCCCTGATGCATTGCTTCAAAAATAGGCATATTTTGGCATAGTCCATGGATAACACCCGCTGCATACGCATCGCCCGCACCCGTGGTATCAACAACCTCAGCCATCACCGCGGGAACATGTTGTTCGCCTTCAGCGCTGTAGGCTATCGCACCTTTATCACCATCGGTAACAATAAAATACTGTAATGCATCACCAGCAATAGATTGAGCAAACGACCACGGCGCTTGATTGCAACGTCCTTGCATATCGGTAATCGAGGCAATCAACACATGACAAGGACGCTTGCGCTGATCTTTAGCCAATTGAGCAATTACTTTGCAACGAGGATTACTGTCGATAGCATCTTGCGCCCATATATCAGCACCATTTGCAGATGAATTGATATAAAACGCGTCCCATTGTTGCCAATTGGGAGCATGAGATAACTCGAATATCGGCCGCTGCGGTCGAATAATGGTGCGCTCGCCATCAGGAGTCATCACCAACAGCATCTCACAAGTGTTACCGCTAAAACGATGAACTAAACGACAATCTAATCCAAGGGTGCTTGCTTTCGCTAAAATCCAATCTCCAATGTCGTCACTGCCCACTTCGCTAACTAACGACACATTATGTTTAGCCCACACCAACCCTAAGCCGGTATTTGCACCACCACCGCCTAAACGTAAACCACCATCTTGATAATGAAACCGCCCGCCAGTTTGCAATGGTTTGTCTAACCGTAAAATTCGGTCACAATTGATATTAGCGAGCAGTAAAATGTTGGCCATAGCGATACCTAGAATAACCCCGACGAAAGAGTGTTGAGTATAACAAAATCGGCGTAGATCACACGGCTATCGACATAATTACATATCAGTCTCAGCAAGCGGTTGACGCAGCTGGGCTCGCACATTGTCCATACCAGAGTAAAACTCTTTCATCATTAAGAGGCCCAACATTTTTCCGTTGTCGGTCACAATCAATTCATCAGGGTTAACCGGATCATTTTTTATCGCGCCCATGGCTTTCATTGACGCCATTTCTTTAAATAAGGCAGTGTCTAAATTGACATTAAAGTTATCGCGGAAATACTGACGAGATAAACGTCCAGAGAACATACCCAGTAAGAAACGATATTGCATGACTTCTTTTAATTGGTATTTTTTCTGTTGCTCAACCGCCATGCGACCCTGCGCAATGCGTTGCTGGTATTTTTTCAGTGAAAAGGTATTTACATACAAAGTATCATTTAAAAAACTAAATGAACCCGACCCCACACCTAGGTACTCATCATAATCAATTACGTACTCATCAAAACCTTCATTATCGGTTTTACCAAATGCCCAAGCAGAAAGTTGGTTATACTGACCCGTTAAGCTATTCAAAATCTGGCGATACTGGTTAACCATTTCACCATGAGGAGCAGCGAGTTGGCCTTTAACGCTTTTACGAGTTTGGTGAGTAATCATTAACGGATAAGTAGTAATTTGGCGCGGGTCCAGCTTAGATGCCATGTCGAGATCTGATTGGATAATCTCGTCGGTTTGACCTCTAAAACCAAAAATTAAATCAACGTTGATAATCGGGAATAACTCTTTTGCCGCCATAATGCGGTCAAAAGTTTCTTGTCCAGAACCAAACTTATCTAAACGGTCGGTCATTTTTAAAATACCGTCATCAAAGCTTTGCACCCCAATCGACATTCTGTCGACCAAACCTTTAAGTTGTTTAAACTCAGGGCTGGCTAAATGCTGTGGATCTGACTCACAAGACACCTCTTTAATGCCCGGGAATAATGTTTTTGCGTGTTCAATGGTACGAGCTAATTCATCTTCTAATACCGTGGTAGTGCCGCCACCAATGTACATTGACTCAAATTCATAACCTAAGTCTTTCGCCATCTGCATTTCTTTGCGTAGTGCAATAAAGTACTCACGCGCCTTGTCTTCACGGAATAAAAAACGGTGAAAAGTACAAAACGAGCACAAGGTATGACAAAAGGGAATGTGGGCGTACAACATGTACTTTTTGCCTTCAACAGGCTTAGGCATGCGATCCGTTGAAATCGTGTCAAGACGCAGATTTTTGTCGACATAATACTGCATAACCCGTTCCATCGAACTTATCATCCAGTTAGGCACGGTAATATTGGCTTGGTAAGGTTTAATCAACTCTTGGCTGGCTGATTGAATGATTGAAGACATAGAAAATCCTAATTGAATGAAGCCCTGAGAGCAAAACCATTGATAGCAAAGTGTCAATATACAAATATGCCACACGCAGAAAGCAAAACTATCACTTTAGCGGTAGCTAAAATGTGAAGTAACTAATAGATATGCAAACTAACATGGTTAAAGAAGATCATTTGTTAAGCAGATCATGTTTTAGGTACTGCTGTTGCCAACCGTGTCTAAAACGAGGTATGGCACTTGAGGTCACTGATTGATAGGCAATTAATTCGAACTAACTTTCGAGTCAACAAGCGCAAAAGAGATCATAAATAGACGTTGTTGGTCAGGGTAAACCTGTTGGATAAGGTGTTTAAGCTCATCTAAAGGTAAGCCTTCTTGGTCGGCATGCAATTCATTGATGTCGTCAAAGGCTAATGGCTCAACGGCCAAAATAACAATGTCACAAACCTTAGTATGGCTTTCAAGGGTGTAGACCTCAACTTGAGTACCTGGTTGGTAATGACTTTCGCTAAAATCACGGATGGTAATCGTCTTTTGGCCCGACGCCACTAATGGCGTTAAAAACTCAAAAAAAGTTATTTGTGTTGGTGCAATTGCAGACATATTAAACTCTTAACCAATGAAATAACCCAATGTAAACGCGTATTATAACCGAGCAAACTCACCCGGGCTTTGATCAAAGTAGCGTTTAAATTCACGGCTAAATTGTGCGGTACTTTCATAGCCCACCTGGGTAGATACCTCTTTCACTTTCAGCCGTTGTAATTGCAATAACTCTCTGGCTTTATTTAAGCGGATTTTCTTTAAATATTGAATCGGCGAAGACGTTGTAACCTCTTTAAAACAACGATGAAATGCTGACGGGCTCATGTTAACCAAACTCGCTAACGTATCCACCTCAACCGACTCGCCGTAATGCTTATGGATATAACTCAAGGCTTTTTCAACCCGAGATAAACGAGTGTGGGTTAACGACAAAGCATATAGCGGCGCGGAATTTGGCGCATCTAATAAGCGATATAACAGTTCGAGTACTAACGCCTCGCCCATCACTTTAGCCTCTAACGGCGACTGCAAAGCCTGTAATAAGCGAATAACACTGCAATCCATGTCTTCAGTGCTGTTGGCAATAAAAAAACCACTTTGGCGCGACTCATTTAAATCTTTTGGGATCTGATGGTGCTCGTCCATTAACCTAACGATGTAATTTAACTGCACTAAGTTAATATCAACCATCAACACTAATACTGGCTCTTCAATACTGGCAAAGGTTTCGCATTCAACCGGCAGCGGTACCGTCATCACTAAAGAATGTTGGCGGTCATAATCGAAGGTTTGATCCTCAATATAAACACGCTTTTTACCCTGGCCAACGATCAATACACCTTGCGAGTAGCACAATGGACCTCGAGAAGCATATTGTGAGCCACGAAACACTCGCACCCCGGCTAAATGAGTATCATTAATTCCTTCCTTTGGCGCCAATTGTGCCATTAAATTTGCTATCTCACTCATGCTACCGCCTTGATAAAATTAACTGCACCGCTGCCAAGTTGAGATCGATCTTATCAAAAAAGTAGAAAAAGGTATGGTATTTATCAAATAAACCTCTTATTTGAACAAAAAAAGTAGGAATGAGCATAATCACAATAGTTCTGTGTCTGTTTATTTTGACTAAGAAGACTATTATAGACACATGATTTCTGGTTGTTGTTTACACCATCCTTAAAACCTGATGCTTAAGCTCATGGCTAAACAGCAACATACTTATTGTTTTATCGCTAAACCAAAAGGCGTCAATTATGCTTAATTTTAATTATCGTAACCCTACTCATGTTGTTTTCGGCAAAGACCGTATCGCAGAGTTAGATCAACTTATACCAGCCAATGCCAGAGTCTTAATCACTTACGGTGGTGGTAGCGTAAAACGTTTCGGCACGCTTGATAAAGTCAAAGCCGCTTTGGGTGATCGTACTGTATTTGAATTTGGTGGTATTGAAGCCAACCCCAAATACGACACTCTTCTAAAAGCAGTAGAAGTGGCTCGCAATGAAAAAATCGACTTTCTATTAGCTGTGGGTGGTGGTTCAGTCATGGACGGCACCAAATTTATCGCACTCGCCACTCAGTTTGAAGGCGACACTGCCAGCTTGCTACAGCACGGGTTTAACCCTGTGCCAGTGGCTGATGACAAAGTGATTCCACTCGGTGTGATTGCTACCCTGCCGGCTACGGGCTCTGAAATGAACGCCTTTGCAGTCGTAAGCTATCAAGGCGGTAAGTTCCCAGTAAACCACCCATGTGCTTACCCAACATTTGCCATGTTAGATCCAGAATTAACCTTCAGCTTGCCAAAAATTCAGGTTGCTAACGGTGTGGTTGATGCATTTGTGCATGTACTTGAACAATATGCCACTTACCCTGTTGATGCTCGTGTACAAGACCGCATGGCAGAAGGTATTTTACGTACTCTAATAGAAGTGGGTCCTATCACCGTTGAAGAGCCTACCAACTACGATGCCCGTGCAAACTTAATGTGGAGTGCAACATCGGCCCTAAATGGCATGATTGGCACAGGTGTACCGTTAGATTGGTCGACTCACATGATTGGCCACGAGTTAACAGCACTGTTTGATATTGACCATGCACAAACGCTCGCCGTGATATTGCCATCACTATGGCGCGTGCTTAAAGAACAAAAACACGCTAAATTAGTCCAATACGCTACACGCGTTTGGGATATTACAGAAGGTGACGAAGCAAGCCGTGTAGATCAGGCTATCGATAAAACCGAAGCTTTCTTCAAGCAAGTGGGTTTACCAGTGCGTTTACGCGACCATGGTGTAACGCAAGAGCAACTATCACAAGTTGTTGACGCGTTAGAAGCTCACGGCATGACAGCATTATCAGAAAGCGGTAAAGTTGATTTAGCCACCAGCCGTCAAATTTTAGATATGGCGTGGTAGTCAGCATTTAATCGAAACGACATTAAGTTCGCTTCGAGTTGTTCAAAACTAAAAAGGGCTTAACAATGGCATGCATTGTTAAGCCCTTTTTGTTGTTATTCTTTAAAAGACTAATGCGGCGTCACATTTGAAAATAAATTCATGATTACCACACCAATCAGAATAAATCCCATGCCCACTAGTGCGCCTAAATCTAATTTTTGACCGTACAACACCCACGCAATCAGGGTGATTAATACAATCCCCAGGCCTGCCCATGTAGCATAAGCGACGCCGACCGGGATCCCTTTTAACGCAAGAGAAAGAAAGTAAAAAGACAACACATAGCCAACAATAACCAAAACTGAAGGCACAATTTTAGTAAACCCATCACTGGCTTTAAGCGCAGATGTCGCCACCACTTCCGTTAAAATCGCCACACTTAATAATAACCAACTTTTCATTTTACTTTCTACCCAGAAAAACAGGCGAGCAGTATAAAGATTAATCACTACAAAATCAGCTTTCGAATGCTTATCAATATCCATAAATTAACTCACCCGATTTAATCTATCTATGTCATCACACAGCTTTACTTTGCTGTTATCGAATCAATTTCATATTTCACATTAAACGCCCCCAAAAAGTGTAAATAGGCTGATGCCGTTATTTTGTACCTCAAACAATCAATCAAGACTATTACTTGTATTTACATTCACTATCGGTTTATGTTGTCAATATGTTAAATGATTAACTCGAATCTCACGGCGCTACGGCCCTCAAAAATTAGGTATTGAATTGGTGATAACGTGAAGGGATTTTCAACAACTTCTTTATCTATGTTTTTACTGTGTATTTACTGCCTTAGTGCCGCTGCAAACGTTACGGTAACGAAAGAGATAAATAGTGACGCTAACGTTGTACTTGAGCAATGTAAAACTCGTATAAAACAAGTCTCTCCCAAAACGAGCCTCAGTTTTTGTCACCAACAGTTCACGGCATTAGACAAAGAAAACCATCCGATCACTGCCGCTAAATTACAATTGACGTTATACGATCTTTACCTTGAGTTAGGCAATGCTGCGGCTGCTGAACAACAACTCATCAGCGTAAAGAATAGCGCCGGATTTAAACAAAATGCCGAAATCCAATACCTTTGGTTTCGCAAAAGTGCAGCAGAAAAACTCTATAAAAAAGACTATGTAGAAGCCAGAGACCTATTCGAAAACGCATTCAATATTGCGCAAACAGCACAATCAGATCTTTGGCTAGCCAAAAGCTACAACGACTTAGCATTAACAGAACAGTATTTAAACCACTATGCTAAGGCCTTAAGCTATTACCAAAAAAGTTTGGCCATAAAAGAAGCGATAGGCAATGATTTTTATACCGCGATTACCTTGAATAACCTGGGGCTTATTTATAAAAAGCTCGAAAAATATACCGAGTCTCAACGCTATTTTGAATTGTCTCTTGAGCACTATTTACGCTACACAAGTGGCAATGCTGATATAGATGCCATTAGTTATATGTCGCATCTCTACGGAAACCTTGCGGAGATATACAATATAAACAACGAGTTCAATAAAAAGCACTTTTATAGTGATAAGGTGATATCGGCTTATAACGACAATTTAACAGGTAACGATAAACTTTCGGCTTTAATCAATTTGGCCACAATCCATATCAATGCAAATGAATTTGTTCCAGCTCAAGCTGTTGCAGAGAGTTTATCCATGTATTTACCTCGTCAAGATCACTCATTCCATGATGTTATTTACTATTTAAAAGCACAAATAGCCAATCATCAAAAAGATGTCACACAAGCAATTACATTGATTGAAAGCGCTATGGATTATAGCGACGCCAAGCAAGACTCATTACAGAAAATGAGTATCTATCAATATGCAAGTGAGCTCTATTATGACAATGGACGCCCTTATGAATCCTTAGTGTATTTAAAACGTTATCAAGTATTACATGAAGCTTTACTTGAGAAAAAATACAATGAAAACATTAAAGTAATCCAAAGTGATATTGAGAATGAACGCGTACAAAGAGCATTAGCTGAAGAGCAAATCATCAATCAACAGAAAAGCCAAGAAATTGATAAACTACTTAACTTAATTTTGGGAATCACTAGTATTAGTTTGCTTATCGGTTTTGTGGTGAGTTTTTATATTTATCGAAAACGTAAAGCTCAACAGCATTTAATGACCATTATTGAGTCACATAAGCAGCAGTTATTTTTATTGTCTAATGATGACTCAGCAGATCAGGAAGAGAACGAACAACAACCAGACACCTCACCACAATCACCAAGCGAATTAACAGCCTCGTTTGCAGAATTGCTGGTCACGACCATGCTTGATTGCATTAATATTTGGGAAAAAAGCACTAAAACTAATAAAGTAGAATTAGCCGACAGAAGCCAAATTTGGACGATATCTATCGACTCTGGTCGTCTAAGAACACGCTCTTTAGATAAATACCTACACGTAAAAAAATTACCTGATAATCCACGTTGGCGTAATGTGGTTAAAACATGTCACTTCATCTTATCTGAGTGCAATTTGTCTAACGATGATAGAACATTACTGACCTCGCACCTTGACCGAATTATGCAAGTGATCAAGAGCGAGTCTTTAGGCGCAACGTAATCGATTAATTTTGCGGCTTACCCACCTTTTTTGAGTAATGGTTGCTGCAGTTTAATCTCGCGAACACTGTCTCTAACTACTGGCTTAAGTACATTTTTATACACACAACTAAACGTTAATCCTTCGGCCAATCGATAATCACTTTGTTGTGCTGTCGCTGGATTTATCCCCACTAAAAAGCTATTAGGTGCAATAAACTTAGGCATTAGATTATTATTTTGATCTTTGATATTAATCGAAGCATAAGCATTACACATCGACACAGCCACAAGCCCTGCAATATTGATTCGATTAGTTACGCTATTAAGATCGGGTGAAATAACATTATTGTCTTGTAGCTTGGTGAATGGGTCTATCACACCATGAAACCCACCTAATTCATCTATTTCAGTTTCTGGTTGCTGCATCTGTCGAGTGTTCATCGATTGTGACGCTGCAACATGATCATTATGTAATGTCAGCTGTTTACTCATCATCCATTTTTCAATATCAAAGTACTGAGCACGGTAATGATACTGTTTAATCATATCCATCTCGCTCAGTTCAAAAGTGATTTCGGTTTTAATCGCAGCACTGACAGGCGTGAGTTCATTAAATGTAAGTTGGTGCGCAGATGCGCTACCAGCACAACTAAGCAGAGTGACTAAGGGCAATATGTATTTCATAAAATATCCTTTTTAGAATGAATGCATCAACTTAGACGCTATGCATTTCCATTTTTATAGTCCACTAAATACTAGGGTAAATTTGGGTAAAACACAAAACACCCCCTTTTTAACCCTCTAACTTTACTGACTTTTTTTCCTTAACTGTTAGTTTTGAATCAGCTTAAGTCATTAAGCATGCTTCAACATTTTACTAACCAGAATAAGGAAGGTCAGGATGAGTATATTCAAAAAAACATTAATCAGTATGTGTCTAATGAGTGCATCAACGATGGTTTGTGCAACCCCAATAACCGCTAACGTCACAGCAGATAACGATTTCATTGTGGTACATTCACCAGGTAATGGTAGTACACCTACGGTGGTTTACCGTGGGGTCAATGGCAGTAATTGGCAAAAAATCGAATCATTCAAATTTGATATCGACAACTCAGCACAATCACTAGAAACCTGTTCAGTCAGTGTTATTGCATGGGGGGATGGTAAGGTTTCACAAGGCATGGCAGCTATTTTTAAAGGCGATAGCACGATTTATACCGGCTCAGGGCATTTTAAAGCGCACCAATCAACGACGCCATCGTCCGGTTGGGCACAAACAGGCGGACCTAATGCGAGCCAAATTAATACCTTAATTGCAGATACCTTGTCTAATGGTCAACCACCTTATCTATTGCCAGGCTCTGTCGCGGGAGGCACCTCACCCTGGGGAACAATGAACTTCCCTCTCGCCAGTAATGTGAATGCGAATAATTTCCGCTGGGCTTGGTCGACAAGTCATTTAGCCCCAAAAACCTATTCTGTATTCACCGCTGCCTGTGGGGATATCGTTGACTCGGCACAAGTTGCTGTCCATATGCCTGGAGAACACTTCCAATGTTATGGTGTGCAGAAAGGAGATGCTCTTCGTGAAGAAACCATCATGATTGAGGATCAGTTTGGTAAAACGCGTGCCGTTTTGGGTAAGCCAGTATTGTTATGTAACCCTTCAAGCAAGATCCACAACGACAAGATGTATAAAATGCGAAATGAAAAGCGTCATATGGTTTGTTATGACTTAATCAAGCAAAACAAAGTGAGAAACCACAATCTTGAAATCAATAACCAATTTGCTCCTGATCAGATAGTCAATGATCAACGAGAGCTTTTCTGTGTACCGTCGAGTAAAAAACACTTAAAGCCTGTCAAGCCTAATACACCCGGTAAGCCGATCCCAAGAGAAATGAAAAGAGCAGAAATAAAACCATTAAAGCAACGATAAACTTACATTGAGAAATGGTTATGTATAGTCAGTGAGCCCCCTCACTGACTCTTTTTATTGGAGAAAAATGACAAAATACATTCTCGCGCATAGAAATCTACACACCCATCTCAACCGCTTTTTTAGGGGTAAAACTACTGCCTATTGACGCAATAATCACTAAACCAATTGCCAGCCACTGTAATAAAGATAATTGTTCACTCAAAATAACAAAACCAGCCAAGGCTGCGATAGCAGGCTCTAAACTCATGAGGACACTAAACGCTTGAGTCGGCATATTACGCAGCGCCACCATTTCTAATGAATAGGGTAAAGCACTTGATAATACAGCCACCAACAATCCAAGTGGTAATACTTCCCAGCTAATTAACGCTACCCCTTGGGTAACAACACCAACGGGGACTAAAACGATCGCCGCTACCGTCATACCAAAGGCCACCGTTATGCCGCCCGATGCTTGCTTGCCAGTACGAGTGCCAAATAAAATATACCCAGCCCAACAAGCTCCGGCGCCAAGTGCCATCAATGCCCCTGCGATATCAAGCCCTTGAGCGCTCGACAAACTTGGCATGAGTAATAAAATTCCCGCTATGGCGCAGGCCACCCAAAACAAATCACTTTTGCGCTTTGAGCTAAATAAGGCTACTGCAAGAGGGCCGGTAAATTCTAGTGCAACGGCAATCCCAAGGGGAATACGTTCGATTGAGAGATAGAATAAGATATTCATCCCACCCAGGCACAAACCATAAATAATAATGCTTTGCCACTCTCGGCCCTGAGGCAGTGCTCGCCAAGGGCGGAACACTAACCACAAAACGGCTGCGGCAAAACCTAAACGCAAAGCCGTGGTGCCTTCTGGGCCAATAATAGGGAAAAGCTGTTTAGCCAAAGATGCACCCGATTGAATCGTCACCATTGCCAACAACACACTACCGACAGCAGTAAGAAGTACACGATTGATTTTCATAGAAAAATCCAAGCATTAACAAAACAATAACGGCATTCTACATGAGCAAGTGAAAACCGAGCAGTATTAAATATCAACATCCACAGAAGTCATACCATTACGCGATTAATATTATGTCTGTGCGATGTTTTTTATAAAGGTGATTTTGCTGTTCGTTGTTGAACCATTATTATCATAACCACAGATATGATAACCACTGGTAATAAGCATATGTAACATGTTTGGAAACTGATTCATGGACTTAACCCTAATCGCTTTAAATCCATGCCTCATCGCCCAAGACTCTTGCAACTGACGTAATTGAGAAGCGACTTTCATTTCTCTGTGCTGTGGCGCAACACCGCCAAGCCAACTGTAAAACTCATCATGATTGAGCGCATAGCCCACTTTAAAACCAATGGGCGTTGAATCGTACTTAGCCACTAAAATTAACGATCTTTTACCCGCAAGACGCTCGGCTATTGTGGTTGCCGTGATGCTATTGCCAAACTCAGGTACAACTGCAAGTACCGCGACAATATCGTCTACCGTACCTTCAACAAACTGGTAAGTCATAATGCCCTCTCTTTATCCCACTACCCAACGATATAATAACCGACCCGGCATAACCGCAAATGTGCCCGCAACAATTAACCCACCGCAATACAACACAATCATGCTGCGTTTATGGCCATTAACATGACCTTTTTTAATATAAAAATACCCCGCAGGTACCGCATACAATGTCAGTAAACTTAACAAATGAATATAGCCAAAATGATTAAAAAATAGCGGGCCTAATTGCGCAGGCATAAACAATGACACTGTGGCAGTAAACAACATCAACAGCATATAAACTTTACCTAATGCTTTGTGTTTAGGTGTCCCTTTTTTGACGAGCAGTAAATAGGTGCCAATCAAAAAAGCAGGCACCACTGTGGCTAAATGCAGATACGCTAAATGAACATAATCCATATGCTTACTTCTCCCTTAAAAATATCGCTTATCAGGAAAGTTAACCATTTTTGCGATATTTAGCGGCTCAAGATAATGCATTAAGCCATGATTAATCAATAAGCCTCTTTTTGAGGCAGAAAAAAACACCTTATCAGTTGCCCAATAAGGTGTTTAGCAGATGACACGCCATTAATTTACTTTTTGTAAGTTAAAGTGCCATTTTGTTTGATCTCATCAAACCACAAGTTGTGATGTTGAGTTGCCCAGTTTTCGTCACAGTAGCCAGATACCATACACTCCATACCACCTTCAGACATGACTGTCGCCATAAAGATATGCACGATAGAAAACGCGGTAATAATAATGGCGCTCACCGAGTGAAGTACTAAAGCGATTAAGCTTAGAGTACGGCTTGGTTCAAATACATTTGGGAACAGTAACAACATGCCTGAGGCACAAATGACTAACCCGAACAATGCAAAGGTCCAAAACCATAATTTTTCACCGGCGTTAGCAAAACCTGCATCAGGGTGCTTACCTTTAAATGGACCAAAATTAATATAACCACCAACATAGAGCATCCACTTGATGTCGTACATTTTTGGCATTTGATTTTTAGCCCACAGTACGGTCATGAGTAGCCAACCGAACATAAATGGAATGGCCATGTAATCATGCACTAACTTGGCGGCATTAATTAATCCAGCCCATAAGCCTTCACTCAAATATGGATGGAAAAAGAAACGACCCGCTAACAGCGTTAACCCAGTTAAAATCAGCAACAAGCAAGGAATCGCCCCCAGCCAGTGAATACTGACATCAAACTTTGACCAGCGGTGAACCATTTTGCCAGAAAAACCACCGTGTAATTTTGAAATGCCGTTTACTTTAATAAACAACACAAACACGATAATCATGCCAAACAACGCAGCCATAATGGCTGGTGCTAATAAGTCACTACGTAGCTGAAACACACGCATGTCGTAGGTATTAATGAGCTGGTTATGAGCCTGACCTTTAGACGTGGTAACGCCTTGAGCACCGTCTTTTACTTGAGTCCACATTAGCTCGTTGGCTGAACTCGGCTCTTCTGCGGTATTTGCCATTGCAAAACCACAAAAAAGTAAATTCAGCGCCACAGATAACGCGATTAGTATATTTTTCATGTTACATCCTTTTGAGTTGCTAGGTGCTCAATCTCTTGAATACCTAGCAACACTTGGAGACTAACTTAACAACGGAGAATTAACCCCAAATTGCCTTGTTAGAACCACGAGAAGCAACACGCTCACGGTAGATATTTGATACCACACCGGCATCACCCGCAAGCAACGATTTAGTTGCACATAACTCAGCACACATTGGCAACTTACCTTCAGCAATACGGTTAGAACCGTATTTGAGGCGCTCTGCTTCAGAATGATCTTCTTCAGGGCCGCCAGCACAGAAAGTACATTTGTCCATTTTGCCACGGCCGCCGAAAGTCGACTTTTGTGGGAACTGAGGTGCACCAAAAGGACACGCATAGAAACAGTAGCCACAACCGATACAGGTATCTTTGTTGTGTAGCACTATGCCGTCTTCGGTACGATAGAAACAATCGGTTGGGCATACCGCCATACAAGGTGCATCAGTACAGTGCATACAGGCAACTGAGATTGAAGCTTCACCGGGTTCACCGTCTTTAAGTGTCACCACGCGGCGACGTTGAATACCCCACTCTAAAGCAGAGTCGTTTTCGTTTTTACATGCAGTGACACAGCCATTACATTCAATGCAGCGCTTGGTATCACATAAAAATTTCATTGTAGCCATATTGGCAATTCTCCTAGCTTAGCTGCAATTACGCTTTTACAATCTGACAAAGTGACGCTTTGGTTTCCTGCATTTGAGTCACAGGATCATAACCATAAGTCAATGCAGTGTTAGCCGATTCACCGATAACGTAAGGCACTGTGCCTTCTGGATAGTTATCTGCCAAACTCTCGCCGTGCATCACACCAGCAAAGTGGTATGGCATCCAAGTGACACCTGGCTTAACGCGTGGAGTCACCATAGCTTTAATCTTAATTCGGCCACCTTCAGCACCTTCAAGCCATACTGTATCGCCATCACGCAGGCCACGGTCGGCAGCGTCTGCTGGGTTAATTTCAACAAACATTTGTTGTTGAAGCTCTGCAAGCCAAGGATTAGAGCGTGACTCTTCACCGCCACCTTCATATTCAACTAAACGACCCGAAGTCAGTGTTAGTGGATATTTAACTGAGCTGTCATGTTCTTGAATTGATTTATACAAGGTCGGTAAACGGTGAACTTGCATATCATTGTAAGTAGGATACTTAGCCACAAGATCGCGACGCGGTGTATAAAGCGGCTCACGGTGAACAGGTACTTGGTCAGGGAAGTTCCAAACAATACAACGCGCTTTAGCGTTACCATAAGGAATACAACCATGCTTCATTGCCACGCGCTGGATACCACCTGAAATATCAGTTTTCCAGTTGTGACCGTCTGCATGTTGCTTTTCTTCTGCAGTCAAATCATCCCACCAGCCAAGCTGTTTAAGCATGTCTGCGGTAAACTCTGGGTAACCGTCTTCAATTTCAGAACCAACAGAGAAACTGCCTTCAGCAAGTAAGTTTTTACCCTCGTATTCAACACCATAACGTGCACGGAAGTTACCACCGCCCTGTAATACATGTTTATTTGTGTTGTACAAAATTTGAGTGCCAGGGTGTTTCTGCTCTGGTGTGCCCCAACATGGCCAAGGTAGACCATAGGTTTCACCTTTCACTTCGCCGCCAAGCGCTTCTAGAGTCTTATTGCTAAACAAGCCCCAGTTTTGAGTATGCTGCTTAAGACGCTCTGGGCTTTGGCCTGACATACCAATAGTCCACATACCGCGGTTAATTTCGCGAGTAATGTCTTCAATCACTAACAGATCGTTAGCATCTTTGGCGATACGCTTAGTGTATTCTTTATCGATGCCCAGCTTTTGCGATAAGCGGTACATGATTTCAAGGTCTGTTTTCGACTCAAATAATGGCTCGATAACTTTTTCACGCCATTGCTGACTACGGCCTGAGTTTGACACAGAACCTTCCGTTTCAAACTGAGTCGCGGCAGGTAACAAGTACACACCATCTTGGCGACGATGCATTACCCCCGCCATGGTTGGGAATGGATCCACAACAACGACGGTTTCCATTTTGTCTAGTGCATCACGTACATCAGACTGACGAGTTTCAGTGTTAACTGACTGACCCCAGAAGAATCCCATACGAACACGGTCTTTTTGAGCAAGTTTTTCTGGCGTTTCTAACACACCATCGTGCCAGCGAGAACATGGAATACCAGGCGTATTCATAGGCACACGGCCTAAGTATTCATTTTGGTCAAAACGTGATTTAACCCAATCTAAATCTAAACTCCAAACGTTGCTCCAATGTTCCCAAGCACCTGAAGTTAAACCGTAATAACCTGGTAAGGTATCAAATAACAGACCTAAGTCTGTTGCACCTTGCACGTTATCGTGACCACGGAAGATGTTAGTACCGCCGCCTTGAATACCCATGTTGCCTAGTGCAAGCTGTAAAATACAGTAGGCACGAGTGTTTGCATTACCCACGTGATGCTGAGTACCACCCATACACCAGATAACGGTACCTGGACGGTTTTCGGCCATAATTTTAGCCGCTTGGTAGACTTCTTCTTCGCTACAACCGGTAATGTGTGCCACTTCTTTAGGTGGGAACTTCTTCACTTCTTCGCGAATAGAGTCCATGGCAAAAACACGTTGGTCAATAAAGCTCTTATCTTCCCAACCGTTTTCAAAAATATGCCATAACATCCCGTAAATAAATGGAATATCAGTACCAGGACGAAGACCGCAATGTAAATCAGCGTGTGCAGCTGTGCGTGAGAAACGCGGGTCAACAACAACTAATTTAGCGTTGTTTTTTTCTTTAGCGATTAAGATATGTTGCATTGCAACCGGATGCGCCTCTGCAGGGTTCGCACCGATAAAGAAGATTGCATGTGCATTCTGAATATCATTAAAAGAGTTAGTTTGCGCACCGTAGCCCCAAGTGTTTGCAACACCGGCTACCGTGGTAGAGTGACAAATACGCGCTGAATGGTCGACATTGTTGGTGCCCCACACCGCGGCAAGTTTACGATACATGTAGCAGCCTTCGTTAGAAAACTTAGCGCTACCCATAAAGTAAACAGAATCAGGACCTGACTCTTTACGGATATCCATCATCTTGTCGCCAACTTCATTAAAAGCTTGATCCCAAGAGATTTTCTTCCACTTCCCACCCACTAATTTCATTGGGTATTTAAGGCGTTTTTCACCGTGACCATGCTCACGTAATGCTGCACCTTTGGCACAGTGGCCGCCAGCGTTGAATGGATGGTCAAATGCAGGCTCTTGGCCAGTCCATACTCCATTTTGTACTTCAGCGTATAAACCACAACCTACAGCACACGCACTACAAATAGTCCGTTTGATTTCGGTTGGTGCATTATGAGGTACATCTTTCGCTTCAGCGCGACGGATCATACCAGTACCCATCATTGACGCTGCAGCAATACCGCCTGTTGCAACACCCATTTGTTTCATAAACTGACGACGATTAATACCAAGCTTATTAGAAGCATTATTGGTAGGAGCCGTATCTGATTTGCGCGTTAATTTCATCGCTAAATTCTCCTAAACTAGCCGCGTAAGCTATCGTAATAACTGCGAATGTGGGCTGTTTCTTGATAGCCTTTAATATGAGAAGTGCTTGCACTTTGCTCTGTTGCGTTGGCAACCTTAATGCCTGTCGCGGCAATAGCGACGCCTGCTGTACTACCAATAGTGATAGCTTTCAGCAAAGATCTGCGATTCAGATCAGGTTGTTGCTTACTCATGTAATCTCCATCGAAAAGGAAGCACTTTTTAACATGTTGCCAATACTGTCATTTTGTTAAAAAGTGCGAACGGAACACCTAGCTTAAGCACAGTGTTTAAAATTTCGAGGTGATACTAAGAGTGATAGTGATGTCGTAAATTGATCTATATTAAGGAAGGGGGTTTTTATTAGCTTAAAAAGCCAGAAATGTCTTTGAGATCACACATATAGCTGTTTAAAAATTAAACACTTAATTACCTTGGCTTAATTAAGCATGTTCAGCAGGATAAATGCGCTTTGGAGATGTTAATTTTTGAAGTGGGAGAGAATAAAAAACACCTCGAGGGGCATCCTCAAGGTGTGATAATAATATTGCTAAATTACGCCAATTTATGCGACACAACGCAATCAAAACAAGATAGTGTAGCGTCCCATTATTCAGCTATAGCTTGATGAAATGCCTTAATAAATACTGGGTAGTCTTCTATTTGCGGCATATGGCCTAAACCTTCAAGTTCGATTAAGGTTGAGCCTTTAATTAACTGATGTGCATTAACGCCCAATTTTTTATACTCGCCTAATTTTCTTGTTACCCCGTCTTTTAACCACCCCCGACCTGGGCCGGTTTGGTCTCGGGTACCGATAATTAATACTGTTTCACTGGTTATTTGCGAAAACCTGTCGACGATGTTTTCCGAGAAAATAGGCCCATAAGTGAGGGCATTATTCCAAGCAACGATAGGCCAATCATCGCCAGCTAAGGTTCCTTGTAATGGCACTAATAATTTTTCATACTCACTAGACCATTTGCCATCATAATAGTTAGCTTTTTGGTAATTACGCGCTTTATCTAAGGTTTTACCTAGTTCATTTTTGTAGAAAAAATTTACGTCTTTAAATTGCACATACTGACTGTAATCTTCTAAGCCAATAGGATTAATCAAAATCAGTTTACTGACCGCACTTGGGTAATTAACCGCAAAGGTTGTCGCTAACATACCGCCCATTGAATGACCAACGAGCTCAAATTGCTTAATCTGTAAGCTATCTAACAACAATTTTGTATTAAGCGCCAGTTGGCCGAAACTGTATTGATAAAAGTCGGGTTTAGTGGATTTACCAAAACCAATCTGGTCAGGAATAATCACTCGATAACCGTTTTTAAGCAGGTCATTGGCGACTTGTTCCCAGTAATATCCCGAGAAGTTTTTGCCGTGCAATAACACCATCACTTTTTTGGCATCTTTGTCGCCAATGTCCATATAGCGCATGGCTAAATCGGTTTTTTGCGAATTAAAATTAAACGTTTTAACATCAAAAGGATAATCAAAACCATCTAACTCTTTGTTGTATTTAACGGGCTCTGCCGCGAATGCTGGCGCTAATGCTGTAAAAAAGCTCAACACTATTAGATAAACATACTTCATACCTGTCTCACTGAAAGAAATGACAAAAAACAAAAACTTACCATGCCAGCCATTTCGCATTAACACAACATCGATTTTTTCATTCATTACATTGCATAACACGCCGAGCTATCAGCCCACATTGCAAATACCCCCTCCCTTCCATTGAGCAGTAAAGTCATGAATGTTTAAAAACGTGAGTAGTGACAACCTGCCACAAAGTAACAACTAGGTTAATTCACATTCCTAGGCAATAAGTTATAGGCATTTCTGACAGTATCCTCCCCATAAAGTCGTTCTAACTTTCGTACAATAAAATGGCCTCTGGCCATGTCTTGAAAGTGATCAATAAACACAGTATTGATGATTGCGCCACCCGCAGCGCCAATAGCAGGTAAAGCTTGAGCCGCCGCTTTTTGGGTGACTTGAACGCCAAATTTTTCAGAAATATTGCTGATGAGCTTAACCAAAAGCGGAGCTGCTTCGTCGGTTATCCCTTTCGTCACCATAAATTCAGCCGCCTCCGACACCGATTTTGCTAACGCCGCTCTCACCGCAAAATAACCTGACTCACTGCTGTCGTCTACATCACTCGCACCGCCTAAGGCAAACACTTCTAAACAAGCCATTTTAGTGTCGAGGGAGGTAATAAATTCGCCTTCACTGCGGGCAATATCAGCAATAGAGCGCAACATAATAGATGTGGAAACGGGCAGTTCAACGGCAATGGCTGTCAAACCAAAAAAACCACCTACACCACCACTCACTGCAGCACCGAATTTGTGCCAGCGATTAGATGACGCTTCACCGGGAACATCTTTCATTGTAAAGATAGCGGCTTCAGAGGCTTTCATTAACGATTTTTCAGTGACTTTGGAGATATTTTTATTCCAGTTA
>NZ_JAQQPZ010000013.1:707103-1230940 GCF_028750675.1 Shewanella metallivivens
GCCAACCCCTTTTCAATTGGTGTACCAATAAAGTGGCTTATTTTTACAGCTAACCCAGGGTTTTCTAATAGCGATTTGGCAATCGCAAGTTCTTTGTGATGCGATGCTGAAATGTTCAACTACCCCCCTTATTGGTGTGGCAATAACGTGGAAAAAGACAATTACTTTTAGGTGTTTATAAAATCAAGTGAGTGAGCAAACTGAGTCATCCGTTTTCAGGTGATGACTGGAAGCTTTGTTACTTGTTGCTTTACTAACCATAGCATGCATTTCTTGCTCAGTTTTGAGGCGGCAAACAGATAATTGGCCTAAACGCATAGCCTTAACAGCCTCTAAAGGATCATCAATCTGACGACCTCGTTGTGACAAGTCATAAGCAACACTATCATCAATATTGTCATCAACGGGTGTTGTATCATTTTTGGGGGTTATCATTACTGCCTCCTTTTAATCATTAATGATTCAGCAAAACTATTGCTTATGCCGGCTAATCAAGCATTTTCACAATAGGTTATAGCAATATTCGGATCATATTTATCAAACAATTGAACTCACCATACCGCAGTCAGCCAAAACAAAAAATACCAATAAAAAACACCTTGTCAGTTACCTAACACATATGAGCCTTCCTCCAGTCAATAGGCGAGCCTAACTTATTTGACTGCTTTTGCAGTCAAATAAGAATCAATCAACAAATTCATCTACTTCGTCTGTCATTTAGCTGTCAAATCATCGTTTACAGCAAACACATATAGAGGCTCTCTTAGTGCGATCTTATCGCTGCCTGACGCTTTTCAATCCGTTGAAATGTCAGGGGCACTAGACATTTATCGGTTAACCCTAAGATGGCACTATTCAAGTCAGAGGTGCTTTTTGCACAGTTAGTTTCAGGCTCATTTAGGGTGTAAACGACTTTGTTGATTGTATTCATTAATGCGCGCCAATAAGGTGTCTAATCAAGGCGATGTAGCTTAAATAGCATTTGGCATAGTGATGATGGTGAGAAGTCATTGCTTCATTAGCCACAACATTCACGGTCATGCTCGCTTCTCTTTTTAAGAGTATCTAGTTAGACGTTCAGCTCACCTTATTGCGCGACTTATCCTTTTAAGAATCGTTGTTCATCAAACACCGTTTTGTTCTTCAGCATGAAATAGACGCAGCGACCAAGCTTATGTGCCAGTGCAGATAACGCCTTTGCTTTACTCATTCGTTTTTGTAATCGATTAAGGTAGTTACGTGCTTTGTCATTACCACGTAGGTAAAGCACCGCTGCTTCTGAGAATGCCCATTTCAAATGAGCATTACCGATTTTATTGCCATTTGTGCCATAGGTTTTACCAGCTGATTCTGCTTTGCATTTGACCAATCGAGAGTATGAAGCAAACTTTTGTACTGACTCAAATCGACTGATATCACCGATTTCATAGAGGATTGTTAGTGACAAAATCTTGCCAATACCTGGTACTGTTTTCAGTAATTCTAAATAGACGGGATTATGGTTTTTGGCCTGTTTTTCAATGAACCATTCAACCTGTGCGAGTTCCTTTGCATAACAATCAAGTAGTGCCATGTCTAAATCAATGTTGCGTTGGACGATAGGGTCTTGATATTGCTCGCGAAGCTTTTGTCTTGCAGAGATGNTTTTAAGATTAAGTTCAGTGGCAGGTAAATTGTATTGGCTGTTGGTGTTAACCACATGGCCTTTGAGCATAGCCCCGTGACGGACAATCTTCATTCTTCGGCGCAGTAGATCACGAGCTGCGCGCATTTCACTGGGGTAATCATAAGCTATGGGGAAGTTACCACCACGCAGTAGTGTGGCAATTTTAAAGGAATCGACTTTATCATTTTTGGTTTTACCACCGTGAATGGCCTTCATATAAAGCGCATGACCTAAGATAAAATCAATCCCCAGTTCAGCACACCAGTCTGACACCCAATACCAACAATGCATGCACTCAACCCCGACAATCACATTGCCGATATAAGGTTCCAAAATGAGCAGTAAGTCATCTTTACTGGCACCTATCTTTTTATGGGCTACAACTTCCCCTTTAGAATCAATGATACAGACGTAAAGTAAACGTGCATGTAAATCGATACCACAGTAGTATGGATGTGAGTTATTATAAAATCTCATTGAGCTTTCTCCTGTTGGTTTGGTCACCTTAAGCATACCGCTGATGCGGCTTGCTAGGGAGGGGGCTCAATGAGTATCAAGGTGTTTTATCTCTACCATAAACAAGCGTGTTAACACTTATGTTATAGGGTTACTCTTTGTATTTTAACGTGCCATCGGCTTTGATTTCGTCGTACCACACATTGTGATGCTGCGAAGCCCAATTTTCGTCACAATAACCAGATACCATACACTCCATACCACCTTCGCTGAGTACGGTTGCCATCCAAATGTGCACAATCGTAAACGCGATTAAGATTGCTGCGCTGACACCATGCACTAACAAGGCAAGCAACGACAACTCTCTTGGTAAATCAAGTGTAGGGAACACTAACATGACACCTGTAGCACTGATGCTTAGACCAAAAATAGCTAAGGTCCAAAACCACATTTTTTCACCCGCATTGGCAAATCCACTGTCAGGATGTTTACCTTTAAACGGGCCAAAGTTAATGTAGCCACCCACCACTAAAAACCATTTTAAGTCATACATTTTAAAGGTTTGTAATGGCATCCATTTAATAATACACAACAACCAAGAGACCATAAAAATAGGCCCCGACCAGTCGTGAGTAAACTTACTAAATGCAATGATACCGGCCCATATTCCCTCACCCACATAAGGTGCAAGAAAATGCCGTCCGAGCATAATGACGATACCCGTTACCATTAGCGTTAGGCAAGATATCGCCATAATCCAATGTAACCACAGGTCGCTTTTGCTCCAACGAAGTACCATTTTTCCTGAAAAGCCTTTACTTAGTTTAGATGGACCATTCACTAAGTAAAACACTAAAAAGGCACCAAAAACCCCTATCACAGCTAAGCCGATTGCAGGTTTTAGGTAGGTATTTCGTAAGGCCTTTCCTTCATTACCTGCGACATTGATAAGCACATCGGCTTCTAAGCCTTTATCTGTACTGTATCCCGGTTCGCCGGCTTTAACTGCGCGCCAGAGATCTGCATCGCTGGTTTTGGACGTTGCTTGTTGCTGGCTAGATTGCTCATCAGCGGCATATACCGGTGATGTGACCAAGCCCAATCCCATACACAGAACCAACAGAGCAAACATCCTGCGCAGTGATTTGTTTAACGTTAAAGTTAACATTGTCACTCCTTAAATGGCTGCGAACTTAATCGCAGCCTATGCTCTGGTTAGATCATTTCACCTGTTTTAGGATTGTAGCCCCAAATCACATTTGGATTACCGCGTGTAGCCATACGTTGACGGTAAATGTCAGACACTATGCCTGCATCGCCCGCAAGTAACGCCTTGGTTGAACACAACTCGGCACACATTGGTAATTTTCCTTCTGCAATACGGTTTGCACCGTATTTTTGGCGCTCTGCATCTGAATGATCTTCTTCAGGGCCGCCCGCACAGAATGTACATTTATCCATTTTGCCGCGGCTACCAAATGCAGTCTTTTTAGGGAACTGCGGTGCACCAAACGGACACGCATAGAAGCAGTATCCACAACCGATACAGGTATCTTTGTTGTGTAACACAATGCCGTCTTCGGTACGGTAGAAACAGTCTGCAGGACATACGGCCATACAAGGCGCGTCGGTACAGTGCATACAAGCAACGGATATTGATGCTTCTCCTGGTTCACCATCGTTAATTGTCACCACGCGGCGACGTTGAATACCCCACTCTAAAGCAGAGTCGTTTTCGTTTTTACAAGCTGTGACGCAACCGTTACACTCGATGCAGCGTTTGGTGTCACACAGAAATTTCATGACTGCCATAATGGCTTATCTCCTCATCAAGTGTTGTTAGGCTTTGCTGATCTGACACAAGCTAGACTTAGTCTCTTGCATCTGAGTCACAACGTCATAACCATAGGTCATTACAGTGTTGGCTGATTCACCAATAATGTAAGGTACTGTGCCTTCTGGGTAGTTTTTCTCTAGGCTCTTGCCTTCAAATACACCCGCAAAGTGGTACGGCATAAAACATTCGCCAGCAATAACACGTGGTGTCACCATTGCCTTAACGGTAATTTTTGCCCCTTCTGGACTGTGAACAAACACGTCATCGCCATCACGTAAACCGCGATCTGCAGCATCAGCTGGGTTGATCTCGATAAACATTTCTTGCTGAAGTTCTGCAAGCCATGGGTTAGAACGGGTTTCTTCACCACCACCTTCGTACTCAACCAAACGACCGGTTGTGACTGCAAGTGGGAAGTCGGTAGCAAAATCCTTGTCTTGAATTGACTTATAAAGTGTGGGTAGACGCGCTACCATACGGTCTTCATAAGTTGGGTACTTGGCCACTAAGTCACGACGAGGCGTGTATAGCGGCTCGCGGTGTAATGGAATGTCATCAGGGAAGTTCCATACAATACAACGCGCTTTAGCGTTACCGTAAGGAATACAACCATGCTTAATTGCCACACGCTGAATACCACCAGAGATATCAGTTTTCCAGTTTTTACCTTCTGCTTTGACTTTCTCTTCAGCCGTTAGGTCGTCCCACCAGCCAAGCTGTTTAAGCATGTCGGCAGTAAACTCTGGATAACCGTCTTGAATTTCAGACCCTTTCGAGAACGAGCCTTCTGCAAGAATGTTATTTCCTTCGTGTTCAACACCATAACGCGCACGGAAGTTACCACCACCGTCTTTCACTTCACGGCCGGTACGATACAAAATTTGTGTACCAGGGTGTTTCTGCTCTGGTGTGCCCCAACAAGGCCAAGGTAAACCATAGGTTTCGCCTTTAGCTGGGCCGCCGGGTGCTTCTAGTGAGTCAACGTCGAAGGTGCCCCAGTTTTCTTGGTGCATTTTCAAACGCTCTGGGCTTTGGCCAGTGTAACCAATAGTCCACATACCTGTGTTAAATTCTCGGGTGATATCTTCCACTAATGGCTCGTCACCATTGACTTTAATGTGCTTACAGAATTGCTCTGCAACACCCCATTTTTTAGCCAATTTATACATAATAACGTGGTCTGGTAGCGACTCAAATAATGGCTCAATCACTTGTGAGCGCCACTGAAGTGAACGGTTAGACGCAGACACTGAGCCATAAGTTTCAAACTGAGTTGCCGCAGGAAGTAAATACACTCCATCTTGGCGTTCGTGCATCACACCTGCCATGGTTGGGAATGGATCAACAACCACAATAGTGTCCATCTTGTTAAGTGCTTCACGTACTTCCCGGCCACGGGTTTCGGTGTTAACAGACTGACCCCAGAAGAACCCTAAACGAATGTTGTCTTTTTGGGCAATCTTGGCTTTGTCTTCTAACACACCATCGTGCCAGCGCGAACAAGGAATACCTGCAGAGGTTTGTGGTGATTGACCTAGGTATTCACCTTGGTCAAAACGATCTTTAACCCAGCTTGGTTCTAGATCCCATACATTTGACCAATGGTCCCATGCGCCAGACGTTAAACCGTAGTAACCTGGTAAGTTATCAAATAACAAACCAAAGTCTGTTGCACCCTGCACGTTATCGTGACCACGGAAAATGTTTGTTCCGCCGCCTTCAATACCCATGTTGCCAAGGGCTAACTGTAAAATACAGTAAGCACGAGTGTTAGCGTTACCGATGTGATGCTGAGTACCACCCATGCACCATACGATAGTGCCAGGCTTAGTTTCAGCCATCATTTTGGCAACGCGATACATTTGCGCTTTAGGTACACCAGCAATATTTTCGACTTCTTCTGGCGTGTATTTTTTCACTTCTTCTTGGATACGTTCCATGCCGTATACACGTTGAGAAATGAACGAATCATCTTGCCAGCCGTTTTCGAAAATATGCCATAACAGGCCGTAAATAAAGGGAATGTCAGTACCTGGACGAATATGAACATATTCATCAGACTTAGCCGCTGTACGGGTAAAGCGTGGGTCAACCACGATAATTTTAGCGCCGCGTTCTTTACCAATTAAAATGTGCTGCATCGCTACTGGATGAGCTTCACATGGGTTAGAACCAATAAACATCATGCATTTTGAGTTGCGGATGTCGTTAAACGAGTTAGTTTGCGCACCGTAGCCCCAAGTGTTTGCAACACCGGCTACCGTGGTAGAGTGACAAATACGTGCAGAGTGATCGACATTGTTAGTGCCCCACATTGCCGCTAATTTGCGATACATATAAGCTTGTTCGTTTGAAAATTTAGCACTACCCATAAAGTACACTGAATCAGGACCAGACTCTTGACGAATCGACTCCATTTTGTCGCCTACTTCATTGATGGCTTGATCCCATGATAGACGCTTCCATTTCCCACCTTCTAACTTCATTGGGTATTTTAAGCGTTTTTCACCGTGGCCATGCTCACGTAATGCAGCACCTTTAGCACAGTGTCCACCTTGGTTAAATGGGTGGTCGAACGCTGGCTCTTGACCTGTCCACACCCCATTTTGTACTTCAGCATAAATACCACAACCAACAGAACAGTGAGAACAAATGGTTCTTTTCACTTCTGTAGGTGCGTTATGAGGCACATCTTTAGCCTCTGCTTTACGCATCATACCTGCACCAAGCATTGACGCTGCGGCAATACCACCTGTCGCCAAACTGGCAGACTTGAGGAATTGACGTCGGTTAAGACCTAAGCCGGACGTTGTTTTAGTCGCGACTGTGTCTGATTTGCGGGTTAATCGCATCACACACTCTCCTTTGTTATTTGCTTAACGAAGCATAGTAGTTACGAATATGCTCTGTTTCGCGATAGTTATTGCCCTTAGGCTCTTCGGTAGAAGGTTTAGTCACCTGAGCAAGTGCAGGCGCACTCACACTTGCAACAGCACCTGCCGCACTGCCGAGCGCTAATGCTTTTAGCATTTGGCGACGACCCATGTCGGAAGCTTGCTTCTTCATAATGTCTCCTTTATTGATAAAAAGATGTGGCCGGGTAGGCCATCATCCGGTTTAGTTAATTTGCACAGCTTGTTCTTCTACGGGATCTAAGTCAGCACTACCTGGACAATTCACCGGAATATTTAAACTTAGCTGTTCAAATTCGTTAGCTTCGGCCGTAAAAAAGGCGTTAGCCAGTTGCGCAACCGCAACGTAAAACTTAGCACTAGGTGTTTTAGCTAAATGGTCGCAAAAGCGAATAATCCAGCTACCAATATGGCGTTGATAAAACGCTAATTGGCGATAACCTGGCGCCTCTAAAATGAGGCAGCCCATCACTTCGCATAGTGCGGCGACATGATCTTCTGGTTCTTTAACGTTTTCTTCGCGTTCAAATCCGAGTTGCATTAAGTCACTGCGTAATGCGGCTAGGGGTTTGTCCATTAATGAACCTGTCATAAACCAACTGCCGTAAGGCATAATTTCACCGCTGCCGACCCCTAAGAAGATGGCAAAATATTCATCTTCTAGTGTATCGGTATCACTTTTTTGTGCTGCTTGCTTCAATGCTACCCAAGCATCGCTCATGGCGTTGCCTTCTTCGACGTCTATGTCTAAATCAGCTAAAAACTGCAATAATTCGGCACTCGGTTGGCGACGCATTAACGCCGCCAACAACTGATAAATATCAGCTCTTAATTGGTCGTTCTCGCTTATTTCTCTCACTGTTTCTGTCATAGCAGATCTCTTATCGCAATTGCTTTTCTGGATCGTCAAGGATGTCTTCAAACATGTCTTTTACACGGCAGTCGCCACACATTTTCAAACGCTCTATATTGGCGCTAAATGCACTGTGCGCGCCGACCATTTCTATCATTTTGTGCACCATTGATTGGGTGGCAAACTCGCTACCGCATCGTATACATTCAAACGGTGGTTCTTGTTTTAGTATTTGAACTTGTTGGCGCTGTTGTGGATTAAAGTTAATTTGTGCCACTAAACTAATGACTTTTTCAGGGCAAGCGGCTTCACATAAACCACATTGCACACAGTCTTGTTCAGTAAACTTAAGTGCTGGCGTATCACCGCCATCTTTTAGTGCTTGGGTTGGGCAAGTTGCAACACATGACATACATAACGTACATTTGTCGCTGTTAATGCTCACAACGCCGTATGGAATATTGGCAATAGAGAGCACGTTATCAACGGCTGCAGCTTGACTGTTTAGATGATCAATAGCTTGAAACAATAAACTGCGCTTGGCATTGCTAGCAGACTGAACATCTGCCTGGTTTACTGTCATAGGCATAATGACGGGCCACGCTAAACTGATTGCCAATGATGGGTATAAATCAGCAAGGTCGTCTGGGCTAATGAGGCGTATACGCTGTGGTTGGCCCATTTCATCTAAAATGCGATTTGCTAACGCTAACTCACCGTTTAACATTTGGGTTAACGTCGGTGCGGTTAAGTCAGTATTTAAGATAAGGATCTCACGCGCACCATAGGCTAACGCGGTCATCCAATGGTCAATACTGGCAACGGTAATCTCTTCCATTGCGATGGGTAACACATCACCGCTTAACTCGTCTGTAATAAACTGCGCACCAGCTTCATTGTCATGAAATAACACCACGGGGGCTGTTTGCGCTTGTAAACGGTAACGACTGACGAGCTTTTCAAGGTAAGAATGTAATGATTTTGGTGACGGTAAGTCGTAACTTAATGCCCCAGTTGGGCATGCATTGCTGCAACTGCCTGCGCCATGGCAAAGGTATGGGTCGATTTCAATTTTTTGTGCCACGCTGCTAATCGCATCCGCAGGACAAAAATTTAAACAACGATTACAACCATTTAAACCATGCTTGTTATGAGCACAAATATCATGATTAACTTTGACGTATCTTGGCTTATCAAACTCCCCGACTAAATCAGGGATTTGCTCAAGCGCGTCAGCAAGAAGCGCTTGGTCTTGACCAACATAAAAGTAGCCAGGTGGTAACATCTCTAAGTTAATGCTTGGGCTATGGCTTAAGTCGAGTACGATATCAAAGTGGGCTTGACGAATAGCCACCACACTGAGATCGCTTACGCCGTTGTCACCTTCAACTTTAACCTGAAACTGGCCTAAAAAGCCTTTAATACTGATTAATTTATTATAGTAGCTTTCAATGTCAGTTGCGGCATTCATTACCGCTTCAAGGTGTGCTTCATCTTGGCTGGTAATGGCTTCATTTGCCAAAATGACACAGTTGTTCATAGTGGACAATTTGTCCGCGGCTAAACGGGCAAGATCTTCTGGGCCAATGACTAATACGTTGCCTTGAGTCGTATAACTGACTGTTGGCGGGATCAGATTTTGTAGGATCTGCGTATTCGCCATCACCTGCTGCCGAGCTTGTTTCAGCATAGGCTGGTTTTTAATTATGCTCATTGCGTTCCTAATATCGGTTTTCATACTTGGTTAATGACAGTGGCTCATTACTGTTATTAACGCTTGTTTCACTAAACTCATTCAAACGACTGACCGCCCATTACCTTATCAATATCATATAGGTATGCGGAGGTCTGTTAGCCTTTAGCCTCATCACTGGCAAAAGCTGACACAATAAGGTCATCATCCTGAACTTGTGCATGACTAGCCATAAGTGGCTCTGTCGATTGTTGAGATAAACTTAACGATTCATCACCATCGATAACATCTGTGTTATTTACCGTTTCGGCCATTTCAGCCTCAAGCGGGGCTTCAATGTTGCCTTCGACTTCTGCTAGCTGTTCATCTTCAGCATCATCAGTTTTGTCAATAACATAACGAAATACTTTGTTGGCTAACTCGGCTGATACATCAGCAGATAACACCGGCTGATTAGAATAATCTAAAGCGTATTCTAGTAATCCATCAATATGCCCATATTGTGGTTGTTTCCATAAAGCGCGTAATGCTGCCGCCTTCGCGGTTGGATCAACATTTTTAGCCATGAAACGGGCAAAGCTGCCACCCACTTCAATGGTATTTGGATCAGGCAACGGCTCGTTTTCTTCGTTAGCATCAGTTAATGCTTCTTCAACATCGTTTGTTTGACTCGCATTATCAAGAGCAATAACGTCATCAGTCTCATCAACATGAGCAGCTTCTTGCTCAAGCTGCTCAGCTTCTTCTGCGACTCGTTGGCGACGTAACTCCCAACGACTTAATAATCCGTCTGGGTTGCTCATCGCATGTTTCCTAAATGATCTGCACTCGGGCCTTCATTTTTACGACGATTAACATGCTTGCGACGATGGGCGCTGATTTCCACTTCGCCATGGCGGGTAATAAAGGCTTCAATCCAACAGGCGACTGCGCCTGGCATGGCTACGTTTAGCACTGGCGTGTCTGACTCTAGACAACCGGCACTCACGTGCTGGTCGGCCGAAATCATCGCAGGAACCCAAGTGCCATCGCTTAGCTCATCGCACACGATGAATAACGTTGGGTTTTCCATATCAAGATTAATGCGGTAGCTACCACGTTGATCTTTGTATAACTCAAGCGGAATTAATACCGCATTTTCTGGTTTGGGTTGCGTTGTTGGCACCATGTGTTCAAGCTCCCAGCGCACTGATGACCAGCGCCCAGTTTGTACTTGCACTTTTTTGAGTGACACATACATCGGCCATATCTTATCGGTATGTTGCATATTGATGCTGACCTCTGACTTAATGACGTGCTGAAGTAGCCACGGATAATTGAACTGCTATTCTTAATTGCAGCAAAAATAGTGCCAACTAAAAATCAAAATTAACTTTGAACTGGATCCCAATTTACCCATTAACAATAGGACATTATGTCCACCCTGCAATGTTAACTGGGACATTAATACACGTTAAAAGTATTGATTTGTTGAAGATTTGCGCCAGATCACGCTTAAGTAAGATGTTTTCAGTTTAGGGAATAATTATTGCTATGCTAAACAAACGATGAAACCATTTATTTGTGCCAATACCCTCAATACCTCAAGAGGCTTACCTATGACCCAATCTGCTTCGGCAAAATCTGCAACTCGCAAGCCTGTTAAATTTGTCAAAACAGCGACTCAAGTTCCATTAACACTTGCAGTAAAAGCCGTTGATGATCAAGGTGAAATTGTCGATAAGTTTGTCGCCTGTGAACGCCCATTAACCGTGTATTTAAATTGGCGCCCCATCGTGACCTTAATGACCCTAGGAGCCAAGCCCGAGTCATTGACTATTGGTTATCTTAAAAACCAAGGATTTATTAGCGATTTAAGCTTATTAGAGTCTGTTATAGTTGACTGGGAGGTGAATTCTGCTGCGGTAATTACCCAAGAAGCCTCTGATGATATTGAGCAAAAATTGTCTGAAAAAACAGTTACATCGGGTTGCGGCCAAGGTACGGTTTATGGTGGTTTTTTACAAGGTTTAGACGATATTGTGTTGCCGACACCGGCATTGAAACAGTCAACAATTTATGCGCTACTCAATAATATTAACGCGTATAACGAAACATACAAAAATGCAGGTGCGGTACATGGCTGTGGTATCTGCCAAGACGATAAAATTTTAGCTTTTGTTGAGGATGTTGGCCGCCATAATGCAGTAGATACCTTAGCCGGTGATATGTGGTTAGAACAGCAAACAGGCAATGATAAAATATTTTATACAACAGGCCGACTGACCTCAGAAATGGTGATTAAAGTCGCCAAGATGGGAATACCGGTATTATTGTCTCGCAGTGGTGTCACCCAAATGGGCTTAGACTTAGCAATGCAGCTAGGCATTACCTTGATAGCACGCGCCAAAGGGCGTCACTTTTTAATTTACCATGGCAGTGAAACCATTGAGTTTGATGTGCTAAAAAATAACACATAACACCTCAAGTTAACCTCGTAATTGTCCCCACTGCAGATGTAATTGCGTGGGGATAAAACTCCAAGCCAAAATACGAGTCACTTTATTGCCTTGGGCCATTTCAATGGTTTTCACCTCAACAGCATGTATTTGCTTAAGCAACTGATAACACGGCTTGAGATTGTCTGATTTCGATACTAACGAAGTAAACCACAGTACTTGGCTGCCAAATGCTTTACTTTGGTTGATCATATTTGCTAAAAATTGTTTCTCGCCACCATCGCACCACAGTTCAGCTTTTTGCCCACCAAAATTCAACTTAGGATGAGTTTGTGCTGCCGTTAAATTGGCAGACGTTTTACCATGTTTCTGTTGTTGGCTTTTAGCGAGATTCGTCACCTTACGCAAAGTGCCTGCTGAGGCTTCGGCTAAAGAGCGATGAAAAGGCGGGTTACACATAGTCACATCAAAACGTTCATTTTTAGCAATAATGCCACTAAAAATAGCCTGAGGGTTGGGTTGCAACCTAAGTTGTAAGTTTGCCGCAATATCAGGGTTTTGTTTGGCAATATAAGCCACGTTATCAATCGATACGGGATCAATATCTGAAGCAACAAATTGCCAACCATAGGCGGTAATTCCCAACAATGGATATATACCATTGGCACCAGTACCAATATCTAATGCCCGTATCCCTGCCCCTCGTTTAATCTGACCTTTCAATGCTAATAAGTCGGCAATATAGTGTAAATAATCGACACGCCCAGGTACCGGTGGGCATAAATATCCTGACGGAATATCCCAGGCATTAATCTTGTACTCACTGAGCAACAACGCCGCATTTAACGCCTTCACAGCTTGAGGATCGGCAAAGTCGATTGATGGGTTACCATAAGGATTGAGCCGCACAAAAGTCGCTAATGACGGCATTACACTAACTAACTTGTCAAAATCATAACCATGCTGGTGAACATTACGAGGGTGTAACGTTTTGATTATGGCTTTTTTCTGTGGCGCTTTTTTCTGTGCCGTTGGCGAGCGTTTACCTGTAGGTTGCTTAGCTCGACCAACACGAGATTTGGGGTAGGTCATTAATCGTATAAGTATTTGGTGAACAATAAATTAACCACGATTGCACGGCCCACTTCTTGCTCCATTAACCGGTTAACGGTTTCATAGCATTCACGGCGAATTTCTTCACGTCCTGATAGCGATTTCACCTTATCTTCAGACTGGTTACCCAGAATTTCAACGATTGCCGAACGTAAAAGCGGATCGTGGTGTTCTAAACTAACGAGATCATTAGGGTCTTTTACCATTAGCTCGACGCTAATTTTAACAAAACCTAATTTTTTACGGTTAGAAATATAATTAGTCACGATATCAGGTTCAAAGCCATAATATGCGTAATCTTCAACGCCTTCATCTGCTGCGTTGACGTTTAATGAAACACAGCACCAAATAACTAACGTAAAAAACCATTTTTTCATAATAAGAGACACTCCTAAAGATGTAACGTTAATTAAATCGGCCATGTTGTACACACCTTGAGGCGTGTTTGGTGATTCACGACATGATAGACTATTGCCGTTGAGGTATATTGTAACGAGTTTTAGATGAACGTGACCAGTGTTAGCTTTCCATATGGTGAATCAATTCATTGGTTTTCGCCACAAAAAATCGATTCCTTGCCCGATAACCAACTCAAAGACTGGTTATTAGCGCCCGGCAGTTTAACCCAACGCCTTAAAAGCCATTGTCACCAATTTGAAGTCAAAGTACTTGGGGAGCACTTGCTTTCACCTCTTGAACATGAGTTTCCAAGCCATAATGAACCCGTTTGGATCCGTGAAGTACTATTATGCCTAGATGGCACGCCTTGGGTGTTTGCTCGTACATTGATCCCACAAAATATTTTACACACTCAAAGCCATCATTTTCAGGGTTTAGGTACCCGCCCGCTGGGCGAGGTATTATTTACCAGCCCGGATATTACTCCTGGCGATATCGAAGTGGCTCAGTTTGAAACCTGTGGCCGATTAGCTGCGTTAGCAACGAGTCTTGAACAACACGTTACATCAAGATTATGGGGGCGAAGACGCTATTTTAATTTACTCGATTCACAACTGATCGTTAGTGAGATTTTTTTACCCGCAGCAGTTGAGTACATCAATCAACATTAAATCACACAGCAATAAAAAAGCCCATTCGGTAACGTAATGGGCTTTTTATTGGTCCTGTCGATAATCTAATATTTATACCAGCCCTTATTAGAATGTGATCTATTTTAGGTTGCGTCACTAGACCCAGTACAATGAAAATGACTGCAGGTGTAGTCATTCTACATCAAAGTCATTTGAAGCCGTAATGGGGTTTGTGACGCCCCCCCCCGAAGGGCGAATTTATCAGCGTGGTATTCATTGTTAGCCTTTCTTAACATAGTGCACTATGCCCTCAAAAGGCTGCCTCGAATACCTCACCGATAACTTTCGCTAAAAGAGTAAATTCTAATGCGGATTGGTATTACACAGTTTGAGTCCGCTTACGATACACACCAGCAAGTGCAAGTAGCATCATACTTAACCAACCTAAACTACCGCCACCACTGTCTGTTGATGTGGTCTCTGTTGGTGTTGTGGTGGTAGGCGAACTAGCAAGCGTTATGGTCACATTTTGGCTAACCGTTGACTCATTGCCTAGTGAGTCTGTTGCGACTAATGTCACCACATAAGTGCCACTCTGGGTGTAAGTGTAGCTCGGGTTTTGTACTGTGCTTGAGGCACTTCCATCACCAAAATCCCAAAGGTAAGTGAGCCCGCCAAAGCCTTCGGTTGAACGGTTTGTCATACTGACACTGGCATCAGTTTGAGTTAACGTAAATGCGGCGATAGGCACAATGACCACTCGAACACTTTCTGTGGCGGTGACCGTGTTACCCGCACTGTCTTTTACTACCACGCTCACGGCATAATCACCTGATTGAGCATAAGTATAAGTGGGAGCAGCATCGGTGCTAGTGGCATTATCACCAAAAGACCAAGCATAGGTGTAGTCGCTGCCACCTGTCACCTCAACAGTAAAACTCACGTCGGCACCATTTACTTGAGCGATAATATCTGCAGTAAGTGTCTCCGCGGGTAATACACTGCTGTCAGCTAAAGCAAATTCAACTGTGGCAGTACTGCTGTCAGTAGCTTGCTCAGTGACCTGCATGGTTAACCCTAACTCAGGTAATATCATGCCAGCTTGTGGTTTAAGTGGTGCACTGTAATCTCGGCTGTCATCAAATAATGACTCTGCACCTAAAGATGTATCACCAGAGTAGCTGCTTTGAGCATACAAGCTAAAGGTCGCGTCACGAATTTGTACGTCGGTAGTTCGAGTACCAATAAGATTCTGATCGGCGTCAATCACGCCGATTAAACTTTCTCCTGGGTGCTCTGAAACGTTATTGTCATCCTGATTAAAGTTCTCTAACCATAACAATACGCCCGGCTCATATTTTTCATAAAACAACCCACTATCAACACCTTGATGACTACGAAGCTGAACAATATAACGTCTTGCTTTACCAGGACGATTATCATCAATGCGACTAAAGCCGGATAACGTTGCAACGCCGCTAGCCTCAGCGCCATCAACATAAAATGCGTTACCTTGATTGGTTAATTGAATATCATCAATCGCCATACCATAGTCGCCTACAGCTTCATCGGTTTTATACACCATGCTGATTTGAACGGTGCGTCCAGCGTAAGCACTAAGGTCAAAATTAAGGTCAACCCAAGACTCTGTACCTGTTGCAGTGCTGATATCACTCGACTGGCCAGATATAAAGTTTTTAACACTAGGGTAAATAGTATTATTTGTTGTGGTGTAGTTACCCGCAATGGCCACGCTGTCGACCATCACTTGCACATAGTCATAATCAACTTCGATATTCCAATGTGCTTTAAATGTTAGTGCTAATGGCGTATCTAGAGGCAAGGTAACATCAAATGACATCGCATTATTTACCATGTTGCCTTGACCAGAATAATACTGATATTCACCACTGAAAGGGGCTGTAAACTCGATATCCTCAGCGGGCAAAGCAATCGATAGCTGGTTTACGGCATCGGCATTGACCGCATGGTTTAGCTGTACGGCCGTCCCACTGCTGGTTAAATCCGCTAGTGCAATATTTTGCTCGTTAACCCATTTGCCTTTATATTTTTGCTGAAGGTATGATCTCGCATATGGGCTAAAGCCACTTGGTTGGGACCCTGCAATGCTCCCCGTCCAACTGCCGCCAGACATTAACGACCAGGCGCCTACGGGTGAACCATCACCACTGTAAGTCAGGTCATACTCATCGGGTAAACCTAAATCATGGCCAAACTCATGGGTACACACGCCAGCCGCTGCGTCTATAGGCTGCACGGTATAACCAAACACTTTAAGGCCGCCACGGCCAGGTATGGCATAACCTGTAGTGCTGGAATCAACATAATAGCGATGCGACCAAATAGCATCATCGGCCAATACGCCACCACCCGCTTCTTCACCAATACTTGAGTGGAATAACATCACATGGTCAATAATGCCATCTGGTTCATCGTAATCACCGTCGCCATCTAAATCATATGGGTCTTCAACATCATAAGTTGCTAATTCGTCATCGGTCATGTCGGCAACCGCTTTAACAACCGCTTCTTTGACCAGCTCAGGCACTGCCTGATCATCTTCATCAGCATTATTGGCACCATAATATGCCGCGTTGTTGTCTGCTGTAACCCAACCTTTTACATCACCGGTAAAAAAGAAGCTCTCACCCGATACGGCTTGAAAATACTGATAGGCCGACTGTAATGTTTCATTGTTGGGTCCAGTAAAGCCTGTCTCTGAAAACAACAATTGTTGATAATGCGATGCTGGGTAACTGTTGTAATACATTGCAGTATCACCAGGCTCTAGTTGATTGGCGTTATAAGGTAAATCAGGAAAATCCACCAGCACGGCCAACACTTTAACTATTTTGGTAATATCTTGGTCAGCCAGTACGTTGTTATTTGAGGCCACATATTGAGCCGTTTTACTACGACTACTCGACTGTGATGCCTGATTAAGACGTGCTTGTTCCGCTTTGAGCTCAATGGCTGCAGGTTTAAATGTGGCATCTCTGCCACGATTCACAAATGCTTCTACGGCGGCTTGTTTTTCTGCATCGCTGGCATCTACCGCTAATTCACCGCGTTTAATTAACCAATACAGTACTTGCTGTTCATTGATGATGGCACCATCGGTTGGCGTGCCCGTTTGTGGCGCAGCTATCGCGGCCATACTGCTGCATGCAAGCAACAAACTGGAAACAGCTAACCCTTGATATTTAGTGAACTTACTCATTACGACTTACCTGTATTTGGTGTAGGTTTGTGGCATTTTTCAAATGCTTTTTGACGCTTAGCGATATAGTCGGCAACCGTTTTGTCTATTTGCGCTTGATCCATATCGTCAGTAATTATTCCTTTGGCGCGCAAGTTTTCTATTAGCTTGCTGCGATCTCGTATTGGCGGCATGGCGCTAGGCCCGCAATCCTTAAGGATGGGTTTGGTGACCACAATTTCGGTGTGTTTGTCGGTTTGCGCATCAGTAACTTGATGATGGCACCCCTGTAAACTCAAACTCAGCAGCCCCAACATAATCAAAATATGTTTCATATATCACCCCAACCTAGAATTACATGACATTAACAGCTGCAACGATAGACTTACAATTAAACTTAGACATTGTTTAATGTATTTATGGCTGTTCGATTAAAAATTATCAAAAAACGATAAAAAAACAGCTAACTCATCAGAGTCAGCTGTTTAATATAAATCAGACTTATCTTAACTCGCTGTCGTATTTAAATAGTTAGCAATACCATCAAGTAGCATTTGTACCGATATCATCACCAACACCATCCCCATTAACCGCTCAACGGCGGTTAGGCCTTTTTCGCCTAACAAACGGGTAAATAATTTGTAAAACATTAAAATAAAAGCACTTAATGCCCACGCAGAGACCAAAGCAATGGTCCAATCCATCATTCGGCTACTATCGGTATGCGCTAATAAAATCAACGCGGCCAAAATGGACGGGCCAGCCATCAACGGAATGGCCATTGGCACAATAAATGGTTCCTCACCTGCAGCAAGTCCCGCCACACCACCGGGTGATGGGAAAATCATCTTAATCGCGATTAAAAACAAAATAATACCGCCAGCAATACTGACTGATTCAGAACGTAAATTAAGGAAGTTTAAAATCGCTTCGCCAGCATATAAAAATGACAGCATGATAATTAACGCAAACAACAATTCACGGATTAACACTCTGCGACGCTTTTTAGGATCAATATGACGCAATATGGATGCAAAAACAGGCAAGTTACCGAGTGGATCCATAATTAAAAACAACATCACAGCAGCAGAAAAAATATCCATGGACAACAATCTTTTAATTAGTAAAACAATGGCGATATTGTATACTAAAATCATTGTGCTAATCGATGCTAACGTTTAACGATTAAACCTGATCAATGCTGTAAATCATATTTTTATTCGCATCCCCCCTTGAACAAAGTATGTTAAATATTTAAATTTACCTTGGGCTTGAGGTCATAGCGACTAAGTAAATTTTTCAGCTTGAGCAATTCACACGCTACAACACAGCCGAAAAATGTTATACTACATCGTTTTTTTTCGATTGAACTCTGGATAACATGCTCTATCTCATCGCTAGCTGTATCGCATTATTATTTGGGCCACTTTTTTACCGTTATTTTTCATCGGGAAGTGGATTACAAAAAGGCTTAGACGGGTTTATATTCGTCTCGCTAGGCGGGCTAGTGCTCATCCATATTTTGCCTGAGCTACTTCAACACGGCGGGTTTATCACTCTGTTTTTTGTGTTACTCGGTGTTTGGGGCCCAACAGCCAGCGAAAAACTGTTTCATCGCTATTCCAACATTACCCACAATATTACCTTAACCCTTGGTATTGGTGGACTACTATTGCATACCATGACTGACGGTGGCGCAATGGTACTTGCGCAACAAGAAGGTAACTCAACCCTGCTTGCCTTGGGCGTGATAATGCACCGCTTGCCTGTCGGCGTAGCCATTTGGTGGCTACTAAAACCCCAAGTCGGTACTCGCTGGGCCAGTATTGTATTAGCCGCAATGATGCTGCTCACCGCTGTCGGTTACTTTGCTGGCGAGCAACTGCTTACTCAGTTAAGTCTAGAAAACACTGTTTACTTACAAGCGTTTGTAACTGGTTCTATTTTACATGTGGTATTACACCAACCCCATGGTCACCAACAAGAAGACAAGCTAGGAAAATATCAGTATCAGGCGGGGATTGGCAGTTTATTGGGTTTAGGGTTACTCGCACTATTGTTATTAATGGATACGGGTGGCCACGAGCATGCACACCATAATCATGGCCCTGAACAGTTTCTTAGTTGGTTATTAACCATCTCGCCCGTTTTATTAGCCAGCTACGTTATTGCGACAACTCGATTCGCTCTGGGTTTACGGCCATCTCATCAATCACTAGCACTGCGCTGGTTACAACGTTTGGCTGGGCCTGAGGCTCTTTTGGTGACCTTACTCCTATTAGGTCCTTGGTTTGCGGTGTATCAACTGTTTGGCTTGTTGGCGATAGGCGTGCTGATGACGGTCACTCAAGTAGAGATTACCGACCCACACCCTTCGCAGCCTAACTCAGCGTTGCGTTTTGGTTTTGGCCAATTGGTTGACCGCAGCGCGCCTTGGATAATATTAAGTTTAGTACTAGCTAATTTAATTGGTCACCCATCCGTACCATTAGAAAACCCAGCGCTACAAGTATTCATTTTACTGCTGGTTTTTTTACCCATGCGCTTTTGTAACCTTGGCACAGTTATTTTAGCACTCGCTTTAGCGTACAGCGGTTGGAGCCAGATAGCCGTTGCCTTTACTTTATTAGCCGCACCAGTACTCAGTATTGGTCAGCTAAAATTAATGAATTGGAAGCAAGGCTTGATGTTAGGCGTTATTTTGTTAGCAGGGTTAATGGTCGCAGACCAAGTGGCATTAAGCTCCACAACCACCTTAATCCTTCCCGATACGGTTAACATGATTGGCCTAGTGGCAATCACACTATTGTTTGGTGCAAGTTTATTACGCCTTGGGCCTCGACAGTTTTTAAGTCGCTTGATGATTAATATAAAATCGGCACCACATGACCATACAAAAGCTCATGACCATGGCCACCATCATTCACATGCTAAAGCTCATAACTCAGAGCACAATCATCAACATAAATAACCCGTAAATAACATTTATGGTTATGATGGGGTTACCGTCCTTTAACGAGTAGCCCCATGTGTATTTTGTTTGTTGCTATTGATGCGCACCCAGATTACCCACTGATTGTTTGTGCCAATCGTGATGAATTTCATCATAGAGCAACAGAACCGGCATATCGCTGGCCAACCATACCAACCATCTATGCAGGACAAGACAAGCTCGCCGGCGGTACTTGGCTTGGAGTAAATGAACTTGGCCAATTTGCTGGGTTAACCAATATAAGAGAAATTGCACAACAAGACGGTGTGCGAAGTCGTGGCGAATTGGTCGTTAATGCCTTATGCACAACAGAGATCACTCCACAATGGCTAAGCGAACATGCCATCAACTACAACCCTTTCAATTTAGTTTTTCAGCAACAGCAAAAACTGTATTGCTTTAACAGTAAAACCTTGCAAACAACATTGTTGTCACCAGGATTTCATGCGGTCAGTAATGGTGCGTTAGACGATATATGGCCCAAAATGGCTAAAGGACAACAAGCACTACAAAGCTACATCACCCAAACAGATCAACCCGAGGTCGAAGCCTTGCGTACGCTAATGCTCGACACCTCTCAACCAGCAGATGTGGATTTACCACAAACAGGACTGAGCGTAGAGTGGGAACGTAGATTATCATCCATTTTTATTCAACACGAAGAATATGGCACCCGCTCAACCAGTATTGTGCTCAAACACCGAAGTGGCAATATGACCTTTTGCGAAACACGTTATGACGGTAAAGCACAAAACCTCGGTTCACAGCTGTTTACACTGGATTAACTTCAACATTTCACGACACCAGACTGTGATACACACCTCATAATCAACAAAATCTCATATCAGCGAGCACTAAACTGCATGAGTTTAAACAAGCAACATTCATTTTTACAACCTAGATCAAGTTAATTTGTTTACGAACATTGCATACTTCGCGTGTTGCTAATTTACTCCCGGAGGACACGCCTTGAAGCAGCCCACTCAGATTAGTTGGGATCAGTCGATGATCGAAAAGTACAATTACAGCGGTCCCCGTTATACTTCTTATCCGACCGCGTTAGAATTCGATGATGCCTTTACTGAGCAAGATTTACTGACATCGATTAAAAATAGCAAAACCGACAAACTGTCGTTGTACGTGCATATTCCTTTTTGCGCCAAGCTTTGTTACTACTGTGGCTGTAATAAAATTATTACCCGCCATGCCCACAAAGCAGACCAATATATTGAGTATTTAGCCGCTGAAATTATTAAGCGAGCGCCGCTATTTAAAAATTACACCGTAACCCAAATGCATTGGGGCGGCGGCACACCAACCTTTTTAAGCCCTGAGCAAATTCTTAAATTAACCGCATTAATTAAAGCACACTTTAACTTTGCTGAAGTGGGTGAATACTCAATTGAAGTCGATCCACGTGAGATTGAACTGAGTATGTTAGACACATTAAAAGAAGCCGGTTTTAATCGGGTTTCGATTGGTGTGCAAGACTTTAATAAAGATGTTCAAGTAGCGGTAAATCGCGAACAAGACGAACAATTTATTTTCGACTTAATTGCTAAAGCAAAAGCATTGGGATTTGTATCGACAAACGTAGACCTTATTTACGGCCTACCGCTGCAAACACCTGAAACCTTTGCTCAAACAATCGCACGCATTATTGAATTATCGCCAGATCGTCTATCGGTATTTAACTATGCACATTTGCCATCTCGTTTTGCGGCACAACGTAAAATTAAAGATGTTGATATGCCATCACCACAACAAAAACTCGATATGTTACATCAAACTATTGAGTCGTTAACAGGTGCTGGTTATCAGTTTATTGGTATGGACCACTTTGCTAAACCAAACGATGAATTAGCCAAATTACAAAATGCCGGCAAACTACACCGTAACTTCCAAGGTTACACCACCCAAGAAGAATGTGACTTGTTAGGCTTAGGGGTGTCATCAATCAGTCAAATTGGTGATTGTTATGCACAAAACCAAAAAGACATTCGCCCATATTACGAATCAATTGATGCTAATGGACATGCGCTTTGGAAAGGCTGTAGCTTAAACCGTGATGATGAGATCCGTCGTGCAGTCATTAAGCAAATCATTTGTCATTTTGACTTAGACATGGCCAAAATTGAGGCTGCATTTGATATTCAATTTGAAAGCTATTTTGCTGAAGACTTAAAGTTATTACAGACCTTTATTAACGATAAGCTTGTCGATATCACTGACCGTAAACTTACCGTCAGCGCGACCGGTCGTCTACTTATCCGTAACATCTGTATGTGCTTTGATGTCTATTATCGTCAAAAAGCTCGTCAACAGCAGTTCTCACGGGTGATTTAATTCAGACCGAATGAATACCTGAACATAAAAATAGCCAGCATTTGCTGGCTATTTTGTTATGTACTTTATAAGGTTAAACTCAAAAGCTGACAACATTCAAAAAACTATTTAGCTTTTTTGGCGTACAATGCTTTACGATCACTGTCGGACAAAAAGGCCATCTCAACGCCATTGCGTTGTAATGTTGCTAATTGGCTATCACTAAAGCCCATTTCTGATTTAACCACACGATACTCGTGAGCAATATCAATTGCACTCACGCCAGGATCATCTGTATTCAAACCAATTAACACCCCAGCGTCTAAAAATTTACGCAGCGGATGTACTTCATAGTTTGCGACAGTTGAGGTATGTAAATTACTGGTTGGGCACGACTCAATACCAATACGGTGCTTGGCTAAGTATTCCATTAACTTAGGGTCGTGAATGGCATTAACACCATGGCCAATACGGCTAGCACCTAAAACGTTAATGGCTTGCCACATACTTTCTGCACCCGCAGCCTCACCCGCGTGCGCAGTGATTTGTAATCCGGCATCACGGACACGTTTAAAATGTTCGGTAAATAAATCGCCAGGGAAACCTAGCTCATCACCGGCGAGATCCATGGCAACAATGCTGTCACGGTGCGCTAAAATGCCTTCTAACTCTAAACGGCATTTTTCTTGGCCAAAAGAACGCGACATAATACCAATAAGGTTAATTTGAACGTCATGCTCTTTAACGCCAGCACGCACACCATCAATAACCGCTTCAACCACACCTTCAATGGGTAAATTATGATTCATCGCCATATAGTAAGGACTAAAGCGCAGTTCTGCATAATCTAACCCTTGAGCTGCCGCATCGGCTACGTTTTCATAGGCAACACGCTTAACAGCATCTAAATCAGCCAATACAGCAACCATCCAATCTAGCTTCTTTAAAAAATCGACCAGATTGTTTTCTTTACCCTGAATTTGCACAAAAGGTGCAAGCTCTTCTAATGAATTAGCAGGTAGCTGAATGCCATGTTGATGGCCTAATTCCCAAATGGTTTTTACGCTAACATTACCGTCTAAGTGACGATGCAAATCAACCAGCGGAATGGTTGTATCTATCATAATTAACCCCTATAAACTTACCCTGCCATTGGTTTGATTTTGTCGGTCAGAGAATAGTGTTCAGTTTAACATGTATTTACATATTTTCTGATGACGATTGTTTATTTCTGAATTCTGTCACAACACTCCTTAAACTGTATTTGCGATGTGTTTTTAGGGTGAAATCGGGCATACTCTGAATAAAAGAAGCCAACACTTTGCTACATGAAAGGACTTTCGATGCGCCAGCTGCTTTTACCTGCACTTTTTATATTCAGTTTATCTGGTTGTCAATTTAACGCGACACAACAAGCTTCCGCGGACGCTCCTGCGACACAAGCCAATGCCGAACAAAAATTACAGACCTTAATTGATAACAGCTGGGCGCTCACTTTAGCCTATTCTCCAGAGCTTGCAGCCAGTTTAGGCGACAAAGTTGCCGCCAGTAAACTCTCTGACTTATCCCCTGAATCATTAACACAAAAAAATCAGCAAACAAAAGCTTTGCTCAAACAACTCGCAGCGCTAAACCGTAGTGAGTTATCTCGTGCTAGTGTTATCAACGCCGATATGCTCCAAGCTCAACTGCAAAATGATGTCGACCTGTACCATTTTCATGACCATTATCTGCCGATCACTGCGGAAAGTGGCTTTCATGCCTATATTGCCTCCATCGCAAAATCACCTTTTAACAATATTGAAGATTACCAGCAATATATTGCCAAGTTAGAAGGCATGCCACGTTATTTTGAGCAACAAACATTCTGGCTTAAGCAAGGCCTTGCCAGCGGAATAACGCCTGCAAAAGTCACCTTAAAAGGCTTTGAAGACAGTATTAGTGCTTTTATTGTTGAACCGCAAAAGAGTGGCTTCTTTAAGCCATTCACTGAATACCCAGACCATTTCAACGCTGCACAGAAAACCGCACTTACCCAACAAGGTCTTGAGTTGGTTTCAAATACAGTGCTGCCACTATATCAACAGTTTTATGATTTTATGACTGAGCAGTACATACCAAATGCACGCCCTGAAATTGCCGCTTCAGCACTACCTGATGGCCCAGCATTTTATCAAAATAGAGTGAGTTACTACACGACTATTGACATGAGTGCCGAGCAAGTCCATCAACTAGGGCTTGAGGAAGTGGCAAGAATACGCGCAGAAATGGAAGCAATTATTCAGCAGGTAAAGTTTGACGGCAACTTTGCGGACTTTTTACATTTTTTACGTACCGATCCTCAGTTTTATCCTAAGTCGGCTGATGAGTTACTCAAGGAAGCCGCCTTTATTGCCAAAAAAGCCGATGCTATGCTGCCTAAATATTTTGGTAAATTACCACGGACACCTTATGGTATTGCCCCCGTACCTGCTGAAATAGCACCAAAATACACAACAGGGCGTTACTCTGGCTCAAACCGCGATGACGAGCCAGGTTATTATTGGGTCAATACATATGCGTTAGATAAAAGGCCTTTATATGAGCTTGAAGCACTCACATTGCACGAAGCGGTACCAGGACATCACCTACAAATCTCATTAAATAAGGAGCTAGCTGATTTACCTAACTTTAGACGCTATAGCTATATTTCAGCATTTGGCGAAGGTTGGGGTCTATATTCAGAATACCTCGGACTTGAAGCTGGATTTTACCAAGATCCATACAGTAACTTTGGTCGTTTAACTTACGAAATGTGGCGAGCCGCGCGCCTAGTTGTCGATACAGGGATGCATGCGAAAGGTTGGACCCGCCAACAAGCAATTGATTTTATGGCCAGTAATACTGCGCTATCAATGCATAATGTCACCACAGAGATTGACCGTTATATTTCATGGCCAGGACAAGCGCTGTCTTACAAAATAGGCGAGCTCACCATTAAACGTTTGCGTGCAAAAGCAGAGGCAGAATTAGGTGCGGATTTTAATCTCAGTGCTTTTCATGATGCGGTACTTGAAAATGGGTCAATTCCAATGTCAGTATTAGAACAAATGATTGATCAGTTTATCTTGCAGCAACAGGCTATATTAACAACCAATGCCAAAAGTTAACTGCCATAGTGCGCTCCGATAAACACCTAAACATATTAACCAGCTGGCTTATACATGATGCATTACATGAAATTTTCGTCTGAACTCAAGTTAGATACCAGCGCACAGCGCGATTTTTGGCTAGGGGTTAAACAAAGTCACTTTAAGACACCAGACGGAATTAATATCGCCTATGCTCATATACAACACCCTGAAAACCAAAAAGCAATAGTCATTAGCAATGGTCGTGTAGAATCATATATTAAATATAAAGAGTTAATGTTTGATTTATATCAGCAGGGTTTTAGCATTTATGCATTAGATCATCGAGGGCAAGGGTTATCTGACAGGCTGACACATAACCCTCATATGGGGTATGTCGATAATTTTAGCGATTATACTCAAGACCTCAGCCAGTTTATTGATGAAATTGTCAGGCCTTTTAAGCATATAGAGCTATTTATGTTAGCTCATTCAATGGGAAGCACCATAGCAAGCCACTATATACGCTTGCACCCCTCAACATTTACAGCGGCCGTGTTTTCAGCACCGATGTTCGGCATTAATCTGCCTTTTTCTGAGTCGTTAGTACGTTGGTTAGCCACTAAATTTGATAACAGCCACATAGTTAATGGTAAGGTAAACAGCCGTTTTGTATTGGGCGGAGGTGCTTATCAAGCCGTTAATTTTAACCGAAATCAACTCACTCACAGCCCACAGCGCTACCAGCACTATCGAAATTTATTTAATTCCACACCAAAGGCTCAATTAGGGTCGCCGACCAATCATTGGTTACTTGAAGCCTTAGACGCTGCCATACAAAGCATAGATTATGCAAAAGACAGTCAAACTCCGATTTTGATTTTACAGGCAGAAAAAGACAGCATTGTTTGCAATGAAGCACAAAATCGCTCGCTCAGTAACAAATGCCATAAAGTCGTTATTGAAGGAGCATTCCATGAAGTGTTTATAGAGACGGATAAAATGCGCAATATCGCATTATCTTATTCAATGGACTTTATGGCGCAACACTCAAAGATAGCTGTGTTTTGATCAACTGTGTAATGTCATCTTGATCAAGAGGACGGCTAATAATATAACCTTGGAACCCTGTACATTTGGCGTGGGTTAATAAGTTAAGTTGTTTTTTATTTTCAATTTGCTTAGCGACAACGGGTAAATTCAACTTATTGGCGAACTCAACTACAGCGTTAACAATATTAAATGTTTCAGGGTTATATTCTATTTCTTCAAGATACACTGCTGCCAACTTAACCTGCGAAAATGAAATCCCTTGCAATTGATGCACACCACAAGAACCACCGCCAAAATCGTCCATAGCAATGTTAATACCATAATCTTGTAGTTCTATAATCTTATTTTTTGCAACATCAGCATTAACTTTGAAAATGTCTTCTGCTAATTCAAACTGCAGCAATTTAGGTGAGATATGAGCCGCTGATATTCTGCTCATCACCACATGAGCAAAATGATCCTGATGAAAATGCCTTGAAGAAATATTGAGTGACATCACAGGCACATTTGCATTGGTTTGCAACAAAGAGTTAATTAATAACAGTACTTGATCGAGCGCCCAAAGCTCAATTTCAAAAATATAGTCAGTCACTTCTGCAGCAGCAATGAATTTACGCGGACTAATATAACCAAATTGAGGATGATACCAGCGCATCAATACTTCGACACTATTTAATTGTCCTGCATGATCAACAACAGGCTGATAAACCAATGACATTTGTTTATTATGAATTGCAAGTTTAAGCTCACTTTGCAGCTTTATCGGCTGTACATGTTGTTGGTCTAGATCTGGTTGATATATAGCACAACCATTTGAGCGGCTGTCCTTCGCTTGCTCTAAAGCACTATCAGCTCGTGACAATAATACTTGTGGTTCTAGCGACTCAATACCATCAAAAACCACTAAACCAATTCTTGCTGTTATGGATAAATTTTGTTCGGAAATCGTAAACCCACGACCAATGAGCTGTCTAACCTCACTTGCGAGTGCTAATGCACGTTTATTTGCTTGATCAATATCATGACCAAAATTTTTAGCCAAAATAACAAACTCATCGGCCCCAAGACGTGCCACGGTTCCCGCATTTGAAAAGCTGCCTGATAATCGGGCTGCAATTTGCATCAACAAACGGTCACCTAACTGTCGACCCAGGGCGTCATTAATGAGCTTAAAGTTATCTAAATTAATCATTAGTAGTGCTGAGAACTGGCCGGATTTTCGACTGAGCACTTGTAAGTCATAAAGTTGATCAGCAAGCACCTCCCGATTGATTAAATCTGTTAAGCCATTATGGTTAGGTTTATCCACCGAAATACGCTGACTTTTCACGTCACCAGAAACATCGGTAATCGTGCCGATAATCCGTAACGGTCTGCCTAACTCATCCCACTCAACAATTTTACCTCGGTCGAGTACCCATATATAACGGCCATCTTTATGGCGTAAACGATGCACACTTTCATATTCATCATGTTGATTATTAATGTAATTCTGTAATGTATTTAATACCTGAGACTTATCGTCACGATGTAAACGAGATTCCCAAACAGAATAGTCATTATCAAGCTCATAATGTTGATAGCCTAAAATTTCTTTCCAACGATCAGAAACAAACACATCACCAGTGGCAATAGCCCAATCCCAAATACCGTTACGCGCGCCCTCTACAGCAAACAACCAGCGTTGCTCTGCATCATTAAGTCGCTTTTGACTGCGATAAAGACGACCTTTCACTAAATTTAAATAATCCCGTAGGGTTGTCATCTCACGCGTAACGCAAATAATATTCGTATTGAAATCGGGCTTATCAATGTTTTTAGCCGCTCGACTTAATTGGGTTAATGGTCGAATAAACGCATAATGTAAGAGAATACCAAACAAGGTTAATACGATTGCACCTAAACCCCATATTTCTATAAAGCGCTTAAACAAACTCTCTGAAGCTTCTGATAATAGATTGGCGATATCATACTCAAGGTAAATAAGTTCAACCGTATTAGAATAACTAAAACGTGAATTTGAATTGAGTGGATAATAAGCTTGAATCGATAAACGTTCAAAATTGACAGTAACATAAGGTTTATTACTACCGATGGAAGCACGATGCTTATCGGCTGAATAACCTTCAAGCACATTGACGGCATTACTACCACGCCAAATAATATGGTTCGCAAATTTGATATCGCTAGCTGAATCTAAAATAACATAAGCCATCATATTCTGATCAGTCGATACTAATGCTACCTCTTGCTCTATACGTTCAAAATCTTGAGTCATAACAGAAGACTCAATCACATGACTCATACGGAAAAGATCTTTTTGAATTTGCTCTGATTGTCTTAACGCTAGCTGATCTTTTAATTCTGCGTGCTCATAGAAATACTCCCCGCATACCAAACCGAGGTAAAGGATAAAAAAACATGCAGGAACAAGCACAGACAAGGACAGTTTCGGCAACCGAGGCAAAATAAACCCACCCAATAAATAAGATAAATATATGCTAGCGGTAATCTTAGCAATATGTAAAGGAATAGTTGTAGAACACAACCACATAAACAGGATAAAACTGTTTAATAATAAAGGCTTTTACACCAAATATTGTTGTGCAGATACCAACACAATTCAGCATCAATTAATCGCTCAAACTGAAGTGTATAGACCAGGTCATTAGAAGGTTAAATCTAGCAGATAAATATAGTTAAAATATAGCCATAATAATAAAACAACAGTTAAAGCCAATTAGAATTGAAAAGTTGATATTGAATGCAAACGTTTGCAGCAGTTTTATAGCGTCTTTAACAAAACGACTCTCACATGGGGAAAAGTGAATGCGTTTTGAATACAAAGTATTAAGCAAACACTTTTCGCGGAAAAGTGGTGACCGCCGGGATGGCGGAAATGCCGTTATTGCTGGATAAATATCGGCCTTTGTAGCGGGGAAATCCGCTTAGCGGCGGGCGACCGCCATGGATGGCGGAAGTGTCGATATTGGATGGAGCTTTTATCGACCGACATCGAGTTTAGTTCTTTCACGCGGCTTATATGGATATAGGAAGTGCCATAAATTGTCTGGAACAATTTAGGTTGTCGTATATTAGGCGTCTGTCATGGCCAGCTACGAGCAAGCTCTTCACGTTCGTTAATTTGCATAAAGCGCCGCTTTATAAACACAAAAAACTCACCCTACGACCCACAAGGATGTGGGAAGTGCCTTAAATTGTTGGGACAATTTTGGCCTATCACATGGTATGGCAGCATGCTACGCATGTACTCTCTATATCCCATGTTCGAGTGGTCATTTACAGGCAGATAAACGAAAAAATCCCCAACACGCTGTGCTGGGGATTTTTTCGTATATTAGGCGTCTGGAAATGACCTACTCTCACATGGGGAGACCCCACACTACCATCGGCGATACTGTGTTTCACTTCTGAGTTCGGAATGGGATCAGGTGGTACCACAGCTCTATGGTTTCCAGACAAAAAATTGTACGGAACAAATTTTTAACGCACTTTAGTGCGGCCCGTTAGGGTCAAATACACGGATGTATTTGATAAAATGCTCCTTTATTTAACGCACTAATTCTTCATTAGGCATTAAATAATAATTCGAAAAGCTGATTGTTTGAGTTTCTCTGCACTGCTTAAGTGCTTCATTCTAATACTAAGTATCAGTAAAACCCATCTGGGTTGTATGGTTAAGCCTCACGAGTCATTAGTACATGTTAGCTCAACGCCTCACAACGCTTACACACCATGCCTATCAACGTCCTAGTCTCGAACGGCTCTTTAGAGGTCTAAAAGACCTAGGGATGACTCATCTTAGGGCTCGCTTCCCGCTTAGATGCTTTCAGCGGTTATCGATTCCGAACGTAGCTACCGGGCAATGCTATTGGCATAACAACCCGAACACCAGCGGTTCGTCCACTCCGGTCCTCTCGTACTAGGAGCAGCTCCCTTCAATCATCCAACGCCCACGGCAGATAGGGACCGAACTGTCTCACGACGTTCTGAACCCAGCTCGCGTACCACTTTAAATGGCGAACAGCCATACCCTTGGGACCGACTTCAGCCCCAGGATGTGATGAGCCGACATCGAGGTGCCAAACACCGCCGTCGATATGAACTCTTGGGCGGTATCAGCCTGTTATCCCCGGAGTACCTTTTATCCGTTGAGCGATGGCCCTTCCATTCAGAACCACCGGATCACTATGACCTACTTTCGTACCTGCTCGACGTGTATGTCTCGCAGTTAAGCTGGCTTATGCCATTGCACTAACCGTACGATGTCCGACCGTACTTAGCCAACCTTCGTGCTCCTCCGTTACTCTTTGGGAGGAGACCGCCCCAGTCAAACTACCCACCAGGCACTGTCCTCAACCCCGATTAGGGGTCAGAGTTAGAACATCAAAACTACAAGGGTGGTATTTCAAGGACGACTCCACACAAACTAGCGTTCATGCTTCAAAGTCTCCCACCTATCCTACACATGTAGGTTCAATGTTCAGTGCCAAGCTATAGTAAAGGTTCACGGGGTCTTTCCGTCTAGCCGCGGGTATACGGCATCTTCACCGCAATTTCAACTTCACTGAGTCTCGGCTGGAGACAGCGTGGCCATCATTACGCCATTCGTGCAGGTCGGAACTTACCCGACAAGGAATTTCGCTACCTTAGGACCGTTATAGTTACGGCCGCCGTTTACCGGGGCTTCGATCATGAGCTTCTCTTGCGATAACCCAATCAATTAACCTTCCGGCACCGGGCAGGCGTCACACCGTATACGTCATCTTGCGATTTTGCACAGTGCTGTGTTTTTGATAAACAGTTGCAGCCACCTGGTATCTGCGACTCCCAGCAGCTTAGAGAGCAAGTCTCATCACCGCCAAGAGCGTACCTTCTCCCGAAGTTACGGTACCATTTTGCCTAGTTCCTTCAGCCGAGTTCTCTCAAGCGCCTTGGTATTCTCTACCCGACCACCTGTGTCGGTTTGGGGTACGATTCCTACTAACCTGAAGCTTAGAAGATTTTCCTGGAAGCATGGCATCAACTACTTCATCACCTTAGTGACTCGTCATCAGCTCTCGGCCTTAAGATTTCCCGGATTTGCCTAAGAAATCAGCCTACCACCTTAAACGCGGACTACCAACGCCGCGCTAGCCTAGCCTTCTCCGTCTCTCCATCGCAGTTAGCAGAAGTACAGAAATATTAATCTGTTTCCCATCGATTACGCCTTTCGGCCTCACCTTAGGGGTCGACTCACCCTGCCCCGATTAACGTTGGACAGGAACCCTTGGTCTTTCGGCGAGGGAGTTTTTCACTCCCTTTATCGTTACTCATGTCAGCATTCGCACTTCTGATACGTCCAGTGTGGGTTACCCCTTCACCTTCAACCGCTTACAGAACGCTCCTCTACCGCGCACACCTAATGGCATGCACCCGTAGCTTCGGTGGTATGTTTAGCCCCGTTACATCTTCCGCGCAGGCCGACTCGACTAGTGAGCTATTACGCTTTCTTTAAATGATGGCTGCTTCTAAGCCAACATCCTAGCTGTCTAAGCCTTCCCACATCGTTTCCCACTTAACATACACTTTGGGACCTTAGCTGACGGTCTGGGTTGTTTCCCTTTTGACGACGGACGTTAGCACCCGCCGTCTGTCTCCCGTATAGCACTCATTGGTATTCGGAGTTTGCAAAGGGTTGGTAAGTCGGGATGACCCCCTAGCCTTAACAGTGCTCTACCCCCAATGGTGTTCGTACGAGGCGCTACCTAAATAGCTTTCGAGGAGAACCAGATATCTCCCGGTTTGATTGGCCTTTCACCCCCAGCCACAAGTCATCCGCTCATTTTTCAACATAAGTCGGTTCGGTCCTCCAGTTGATGTTACTCAACCTTCAACCTGCCCATGGCTAGATCACCGGGTTTCGGGTCTACACCTTGCAACTAAACGCGCAGTTAACACTCGGTTTCCCTACGGCTCCGCTATTCGCTTAACCTCGCTACAAAATGTAAGTCGCTGACCCATTATACAAAAGGTACGCAGTCACGGTCTCAAGAACCGCTCCCACTGCTTGTACGTATACGGTTTCAGGTTCTATTTCACTCCCCTCACAGGGGTTCTTTTCGCCTTTCCCTCACGGTACTGGTTCACTATCGGTCAGTCAGGAGTATTTAGCCTTGGAGGATGGTCCCCCCATATTCAAACAGGATGTCACGTGTCCCGCCTTACTCGTTTTCATCAATGGTTAGTTTTCGTGTACGGGGCTATCACCCTGTGCCGCTGTGCTTTCCAACACATTCCACTAACACCCCACTGACTTAAGGGCTAATCCCCGTTCGCTCGCCGCTACTAGGGGAATCTCGGTTGATTTCTTTTCCTCCGGGTACTTAGATGTTTCAGTTCCCCGGGTTTGCCTCTGCACACTATGTATTCATGTGCAGATACTCACTTATGTGAGTGGGTTTCCCCATTCGGACATCGTTAGCTCAAATGCTTGTTACTAGCTCGCCAACGCTTTTCGCAAGTTACTACGTCCTTCATCGCCTCTGACTGCCAAGGCATCCACCGTATACGCTTAGTCACTTAACCATACAACCCAAATGGGTCTTTCTTACGCTTGTTACTCATCTTATTATGCGGCGTGTTCAGTTTCACTCTTCAATCATGTAGCGCTGCTACACTCATTCGTCGTTCAACTTCAAGCCTTGCCTAATAAGCGATTAACTGCGCTCACCCTTTGCCTAAACAAAAGATAAGAAAAACTTGAGTTGCATTGCAACTAGCTGGTTTTTACTTTGATAATTCATGCACTTTCGCACACGAAATCGCCTTAGTTTTTAGAATATTCAAGACACTTAAACAGTGTTTTGAGAACTCAATGTTCAATACTTTCGTATCGAACGATTTGTAATTAATCACATGACAGACTCATGCAATTAAATACTATCAGCTTTCCAAATTGTTAAAGAACAACACTTAACCGGCTTGCGGTGTGTTTTCGCTCTACTTCCGAAGAAGTTAACAAGCAATCTGTGTGAACACTCAAGCACATGGATGTGCTGTGTGCAATAAACGCACGGATGCAGTTTATTGCCTACCAAGTATTGAGTTAGTCGTATAGGTAAGGAGGTGATCCAGCCCCAGGTTCCCCTAGGGCTACCTTGTTACGACTTCACCCCAGTCATGAACCACAAAGTGGTGAGCGTTCTCCCGAAGGTTAAACTACCCACTTCTTTTGCAGCCCACTCCCATGGTGTGACGGGCGGTGTGTACAAGGCCCGGGAACGTATTCACCGTGACATTCTGATTCACGATTACTAGCGATTCCGACTTCATGGAGTCGAGTTGCAGACTCCAATCCGGACTACGACGAGCTTTGTGAGATTAGCTCCACCTCGCGGCTTTGCAACCCTCTGTACTCGCCATTGTAGCACGTGTGTAGCCCTACTCGTAAGGGCCATGATGACTTGACGTCGTCCCCACCTTCCTCCGGTTTATCACCGGCAGTCTCCCTAGAGTTCCCACCATTACGTGCTGGCAAATAAGGATAGGGGTTGCGCTCGTTGCGGGACTTAACCCAACATTTCACAACACGAGCTGACGACAGCCATGCAGCACCTGTCTCACAGTTCCCGAAGGCACAATCGCATCTCTGCAATCTTCTGTGGATGTCAAGAGTAGGTAAGGTTCTTCGCGTTGCATCGAATTAAACCACATGCTCCACCGCTTGTGCGGGCCCCCGTCAATTCATTTGAGTTTTAACCTTGCGGCCGTACTCCCCAGGCGGTCTACTTAATGCGTTAGCTTGAGAGCCCAGTGCTCAAGGCACCAAACTCCGAGTAGACATCGTTTACGGCGTGGACTACCAGGGTATCTAATCCTGTTTGCTCCCCACGCTTTCGTGCATGAGCGTCAGTCTTTGTCCAGGGGGCCGCCTTCGCCACCGGTATTCCTCCAGATCTCTACGCATTTCACCGCTACACCTGGAATTCTACCCCCCTCTACAAGACTCTAGTTCGCCAGTTCCAAATGCAATTCCCAGGTTGAGCCCGGGGATTTCACATCTGGCTTAACAAACCGCCTGCGCACGCTTTACGCCCAGTAATTCCGATTAACGCTCGGACCCTCCGTATTACCGCGGCTGCTGGCACGGAGTTAGCCGGTCCTTCTTCTGTAGGTAACGTCACAGGTATTACGTATTAAGTAATACCCTTTCCTCCCTACTGAAAGTGCTTTACAACCCGAAGGCCTTCTTCACACACGCGGCATGGCTGCATCAGGCTTTCGCCCATTGTGCAATATTCCCCACTGCTGCCTCCCGTAGGAGTCTGGGCCGTGTCTCAGTCCCAGTGTGGCTGATCATCCTCTCAGAACAGCTAGGGATCGTCGCCTTGGTGAGCCATTACCTCACCAACTAGCTAATCCCACCTAGGTTCATCCAATCGCGGAAGGCCCGAAGGTCCCCTCCTTYCCCCCGTAGGGCGTATGCGGTATTAGCAGTCGTTTCCAACTGTTATCCCCCTCGACTGGGCAGATCCCTAGGCATTACTCACCCGTCCGCCGCTCGCCACCTCAGGAGYAARCTCCCTTGTGCTGCCGCTCGACTTGCATGTGTTAGGCCTGCCGCCAGCGTTCAATCTGAGCCATGATCAAACTCTTCAATTAAAGTTTTGTTGTTCGACTACGTCGAACGGCTCAATGAATTCTACTGTCATAATTCGCTTCGCTCAAAGAGCTCACGAATTATTCACTACATTGCTGCAGTGTCATATAACTATGAACATTCTCATCATTGAGTTAAATTTTTTGATTGCCTACATTCCGAAGAACAAGAAGACAATTTCGAATAACTCAATACCTGTGAATGTCCACACAGATTTCTTGTTTAGATTGTTAAAGAGCGTTGATGCCGTGTTTCGTGCATCGCCTTGGACGCTAGGTCGTCGGCTTGGGCTGCGTATTTTACGCTTTCCCATCTTCGCGTCAAGTGTTTTTTCAAACTTTCTTTTCGCTGTTGAATCGAGTGTTTTGAAGCACTTAATTCAACTTAACCTGGTGACTGCTTTCGCTGTCTGCCGTGTCAGTGGATGCGCATTATAGGCACCATAAGATTTAGTGCAACCCCTTTTTTAAGGTTATTTGTTGTTTTCGACTTGTTTGCGGATAATTTAGCCTGACCAGCTAGTTTTTAAGCATTATACTGTCACAAACCATGAATATATAAGGATTGTTATGTCTACTAATGTAAGAACTTACCAAGGGATACACCCGAGTTTAGCTGATAACGTCTATGTTGATGAATCAGCTGTACTTGTCGGTGACATAAAATTGGATCATGACGCGAGCGTGTGGCCTTTGGTTGCGGCCCGTGGAGATGTTAATAAGATCCGTATTGGTAAGCGTAGTAATGTTCAAGATGGCAGTATATTACATGTCACCCGTAAATCATCTGCCAACCCAGATGGCCATCCTTTGATTATTGGCGACGATGTGACGATTGGCCATAAAGCTATGCTTCATGGTTGCCATATTGGGAACCGGGTCTTGATTGGCATGGGCGCTATCTTACTTGATGGTGCAATAGTAGAAGATGATGTCATTGTTGGCGCGGGTTCTTTGGTACCACCAAACAAAGTGTTGCAGAGTGGCTTTTTATATGTGGGCAGCCCTTGTAAACAAGCTAGGCCACTAACGGACGCTGAACGCGCTTTTTTACCTCAATCGGCTGATAATTATGTCCGCTTAAAAAATGAGTACTTGGTTGATTTACAGCAATCGAGTTAATTCGCTTTACAAAATGGGCTACAACACTAGTGAGTCCATTTTGTTTCTGTTATAAACATTGTTGTCGTCTATCATTAGTTTCTCTGTTTAGATCAATAATAATAGATGACAAGTTGGGCGTTTAACCCTTCCGCAATTTTTTATCGAGTTTAAAGTGAGTGCTAAATTTGCAGAAGTTGATATTTATGATGCTTAAGTCTTAATGTCATGTCAGCTTCGGTTAACAAGGATGATGTTGTGCAGATAAAAAACCAGCTAAATACCCAACAGCTTACTCAAACTGGTGTAAAGCAGCATATTTTGCAACTGATAACCCCTTTAGTACTGATCAGCATCATTTTATTTATTAGTTTCGATAATCGGCAAGCCTACCAATATTTGGGGTTATTTGGCGGTGGTTACGCGATTAGTTATGTCATTAGCCATTTTATACATAAACAAAATATACAGCGTCTGTGGCGACACATAGAGCAAATTTTACGTATCAATGAAACCACTTATGAGTTAGTTAAGGTATCCAGTCAATATGATTCTGAACAAGATTTTATCGACGCGTTATTGCTTAAAGCGGTTACAGCTGTTGATGATGCAGAAATGGGCAGCATTATCTTAATTGATAACAACACAGATAGATTACAATTTGGCTCGGTCGTCGGGCTTGATATAGATAAGCTTAGCCAGATTAATTTTACCTTAGAAGAAACCTTTCTTTATAGATTAACTAAAGGACGCTTAGATAGAACCGTTATCATCAATAACATGCGCAACATCAATTCACAAAGTACACTCACGGATGATGACCAATTTATTTTACTCAATGCCTCGTCTAAACCTATTTGTTCAACTTTATCTAGCCCCATTCGTATTGATGGAGAACTTTATGGAATGATGAACCTAGATAGCAGCATGATGGAAGCTTTTGGTGAATACGATATTAGCTTAGTTGACATCCTCACCTATGAGGCGGCTAATGCGATTTCACTTTATCAAAAGTCGAAAAAAATTGAGCTAATGGCTAACTATGATGGCTTAACAGGATTGTATAACCGTAAGAAGTTTGATGAGTCAGTTTTACAATGGCAGCACGATATATCGCAGGCAAGTTATATTGTCATCTTAGATATGGACAATTTAAAACCGTTAAATGATCTGTATGGGCACCAAGCAGGAGATGATGCTTTAAAAGCATTCGCCCAATCACTCAAATCCATTTGGCACCCTGCCTTTTTAGTTGCTCGATATGGAGGAGATGAGTTTATTGCTTTATGCCATGGCCCGCTTGAAATCTTAGAAACACAAATTACCCAAATCCAAAAAGAGTTAAGCCAATTAACTCCGGCCATTTACTTCAGTTACGGTATTGCGCAATACCAGCAAGATTGGAGCAAGTCTTTTAAGCAAGCAGATAACAATATGTACCAGCAAAAACGCTTAAAAAGTCAAGGCGCTTTAAGTTAACTGCAATTTAATATAATACCAAATCCATTAATTATGTGACCAATCAGAGTCACTCAGATTGGTCAGTTTGAGGCGCATTGCTGAAATAATGGTTATTCCCTTTTAATAAGGCAACTCAACAAAGAAATGAACGGCCTGAGAGTCTCCTGCAAGGCGGGTTTCTGTGCCGGCTATGCTGCTTAATAGCATTTTGAGGTACGACTGCACGGATGCAGGAGGTAGAGCAACGCAGGAGCAGTTGCCAAGAAAACACAGAACTCCCGCTGAATGACCAGATAATTAATGGAATTGGCATAACGACTATATATGGACTTAAAGCTTAATATCACCAATATCGGTAAATGCTTCTTGGTTTATCAATGCTTCAGCTTGATCTTCTAGGTCGAAACGACATTGCTCAAACATGCAAGCAGCATTGTGCTCGCTCACCGCTTGTGACTGACATAACGCTGAAATCGTCGAAAAGCTAACGAAACAGTTAATATTGACGCCTTGTCGTTGAGCAATAAACCTAACATTATCAGCCTCGACAAATAGCTGGTCACCAAAAATCACGTTTTGATTCATTGCTTTGCAACCTTTTTTGTCAATTGTTCACGCAATTTTCGCATCACAGGACCTTTATCTGGAGTAACACCACGCCATAAACTGAAGCTTGCCGCAGCTTGGCCCACTAACATGCCTAAACCATCTGCTGTTCTGCGCGCATGTAAAGACTGAGCCCACTGATTAAACACTGTGGTTTGCGGGCTGTAAGTCATGTCATAACAGTCGGTCGTTTCATCAACAATGATATTGGGCAATGAAATAAGCTGGCCAGATAAACCAGCAGATGTAGAGTTGATAACTAAATCAAACGGAGAAATCAGCTCATCGATCGGTTTGGCAAAAAAATTACCATATTCATTGAATAGCTTTTGTAGTTCTATTGCTTTTTCGTGGGTGCGATTACAAATAACCAATTGTGCTACATTGTGTTGCAGTATAGGTAAAATACAACCTCTCGCAGCACCTCCGGCCCCCACCAGCAACACTCGTTTACCTTTTAAAGGACCAAACAGCATTTCTAAATCGTTAACCAACCCCACACCGTCGGTATTGTCGCCGCCAATTCTACCATTGGGTAAGTTAAACAATGTATTGACGGCTCCAGCCAATTTAGCCATTTCGCTTAATTCATCGCACATGGCAAAGGCTTGCTCTTTAAAAGGTGCGGTGACATTGGCGCCTTTACCACCATTGGCAAAAAACTCAGTTAATGAAGTAGAGAATTGATCTACCGGTGCCAAAATTGCTTCATAGCTAATATCTTGCTGAGTTTGTTTAGCAAATTCGCTATGAATCAATGGTGACTTACTTTGGGCAATGGGATTACCAAATACAGCATACTTGTCGGTCATCAAAAACTCTCTTCATTGGTATTAAGTCAATCTAACGATACGCGGCTGGCATATCGGTTTTTTTCAAATAGCGGTCTCGTAATTCATCCTGGCGACTTTGCAAAGATTGTTCTTTACCCGCTATCCACATTCTTTCAATGTGGGTACTAAACTCAAATGGGTCGCCACTCCATAATACTAGATCAGCAGCTTTGCCCACAGCAATACGGCCACTGTCTAGATGAAAAATATCTGCGATGTTAGCCGTCAATGCTGCTAACGCATCGTTGTAATCCATGCCATTGGCAACTGCATTACCCGCACTATAACGCAATGCATAAACGCTATGGCTGTCACCTGGCAAGGCAATAGCTACTTTAACCCCTGCTTTTGCCAGCTTGCCGGCATTTTCAAGCGAATTATGTAACGAATCAAAACTCTCTGGAAGGTTACGCATTGCGTCAATAACAACCGGAATATTGGCTTGTGCTAATGGCTCTGAAACTAATACGGCATCTGCACCATTAACAATAACTAAGTCCAACTCAAAATCTTGTTTTAGCCTAATTAAATGGATAATGTCACTTGCACGGTCTACCTCTACAATCAACGGGATATCACCGGCTAATACTGCCGAAATGATGCTATTTTCTCGACTAGGCTCGTCACTATCTTCTTTATCAGACTTGTCGGACTTTTTGGCTTTAGAAAGCGCTTTTTGGGTATCTTCAAGTTGATGTATAAGTTGTTGCATCCCCATGGCGCGCGAACCTTCATCGGTTGCACCTAACTCAACATATAAGCCGGTTTTATTAGCAATAACACTATCAAATCCCCCGCTTAAATCGACGACAAATGTTTGACCCGCAAAAATGCTTTCTCCTCCACCTGAAGTCACAATATTACGAGTGATCCCGCCTTTGCGTGCAAACGGGATAGTGCTCGCTAGAGGATTAAACGCAAGGCTAGGGTCAAAGCTGATATCGGCTTCTTTATCTCTTGCATCGCGAGAGGTTGCTACCGCGCCAACTTCAACCAAGCCCATGTCATTCATTGCGGCAATAAAGCCTGGCGTTAACGTTGCCCCTTTGGCATCAATAACACTGTCGCTCTTAGGGTTGTCGGGATTAATGGCAGCAATAATACCGTTTTCGATCACCACGGTAGCATTGTTTAACACGCCCTGTTCGGTTGCGGTATGCACTGTGGCATTGATAATCGCTAGGCTTTCCGCTTGAGCCACATTCGCACCAAGTGCCAAGCTAATAAATAAGCTCAAAGCAAGCGCTGATTGAGTAAATAATGTCATTGTCTTGCTCCTTATTGTTGACCTAACATAAAGTCACTTTGCGCCTGGTAGGCTGGGTCTTGGCGGTCATACACTTTGGCGCCATCAATAAACACTTTTTCTGCTTGTGCATAAACGCTAAACGGATTGGTATTCCATATCACCACGTCTGCATTTTTACCGGTTTCAAGCGACCCCGTTTTATCACTTATTCCTAATGATTTAGCGGCATTTGAGGTAATCCAACCAATGACATGTTGCTCTGTTAACTCAAAACCATTGTCATTTGCAGCATGCATAATTTTGGCGGTTTCTTGATTTAAACGTTGAATGGTGACACCTGAGTCAGAATGCACAATGGCACATGACTTTTTAACCGCGTCAACCATGGCCACATTTTCTAGCACCATGTCGTAAGCTTCTAGCTTAAAGCCCCACCAATCCGGCCACATAGCTGCACAGTTGCCATTTTCAGCCAATAAATCTGCAATTTTGTAAGCTTCTACAGCGTGGTGAAATGTCCCTGCGTGATAACCAAACTCTTTGCCTAAGTCTATCATCATTGCCATTTCTTCGGCTTTATAGCAGTGGTTATGAATCAGAATATCACCTTCGAGCACACCTTTAAGGGTGTCTTTCATTAAGTCGCGCTCCGGCGCAACAGGATTTTTACCTGCGGCGTAGTCTGCTTCGTATTTATCCCACGCACGCTTGTATTCAGTGGCCTGGATAAATGCGGTACGGTAGCCAGCCATGTTACCCATACGAGTCATGGGTAATTCTTTACGGCTGCCATAAAGATTTTTAGGGTTTTCACCGCAGGCCATCTTTAATCCGTAAGGCGCTTCGGGGAATTTCATCGCTTGCATTGTTGCCGCTGGGACATTTTTTAATGTTACCCCACGGCCACCAATTAAATTGGCTGAGCCTGGCAAAATTTGTAACGTCGTAATACCACCTTCACGTGCACGATTAAAGCCAGGATCTTGCGGCCATACGCTGTGTTCAGCCCAAACCTCAGCGGTCACGGGATTAGTCATTTCATTACCGTCATTATGAGATTCCGCATTAGGACTTGGGTATACACCTAAATGTGAATGCACATCGATAATACCTGGAGTAATCCACTTTCCTGTAGCATCAACAACCACCGCACCGTCAGCAACGAGTTGCTGGCCTATAGCACTTATCTTGCCGTCTTTAATTAATACATCAGTATCGTCAAGACGCTCACCGGTACCAGTTAATACAATGGCATTTCTAAGTAATGTCGTTGAATTAGGTAATACCTGATAGGTGCTAGGGTATGGATTAGCATTGATGGTCACGTGTGGCTCTTGTTGTTCTGCAGGATTACAACCTACAATTGCAGCAGATAACACCACCGCAACCAGAGCTGACATTTGTTTGGCCATTGGGATCTCCTTTCTTATTTTGCGACCAATCTAACCAAGTTACCTGTTGAAATACAGCGTAATCGTTAAATAATTAGTATCAAAACGTTAATACAAAAATCATTCTATACGGCGATGATTTAGATACATACCTATCAACTTAAAGATGCATGTTTCAAAACTTCACCGTGCTTTCAATACTAGGCACGTGAATGCGGTAATGTAGTTACCTTATAAATTAACGCAACAACGTTCTTGATTTTAATATCAGAGAAACACGGTAAAAGCCCAAAGGGCAAGTTTTACACGCGTTTATACTGCGGCTTTTGTGGATTTAGCTGATTTTGGAAAGGGAATAACCATTACCCGTAATCAATGCCTTAACTAAACACGTGTAAATTCTTGCTGAAATCAAGCATATTCAGGTTGGTTGGGTATAATGGCTGTAACATTCTTAACCATACAAAACGATGAACTGGTTACGTAAAATATTCGCTAAACCACAAGTTAACGATGACAGAGATACCACGCAATCTAACGCCTACGATATTATTGGTGGCGATACAGTCATCCGCGCAATAGCCCATGATTTTTATCAGCAAATGCAAACTCGGCCTGAAACGCAAAACCTGTTAGCGATTCATCACTCTCCGATTACAGAATCTGAACAAAAGTTATATGAGTTTTTAAGTGGTTGGCTTGGTGGACCGCAGTTATACCAACAGAAACATGGTCATCCTGCGCTTAGAGCTAGGCATATGCCTTTTGCGATTAACGAATCAATGCGTGATCAATGGTTAATTTGCATGCGAGCGGCCATTGAAAACAATATAAAAAAACCTGAACATCAACAAGTGATTATTCAGGCTATTTCGACCTTAGCTGACAATATGCGCAACCGCTAACGACCAGCGCAATATAGTCGAGCAATGCTTAAGCTTGCGCCAACCAGTCTTGAGGCTTTAAGTAAACGTCGTATAGTTCTGCTTCTGCTGAGCCTTCTTCTGGCGTAAAGGCATACTCCCAACGCACTAATGGCGGCATCGACATGAGAATTGATTCTGTGCGGCCACCGGTTTGTAAGCCAAATAAAGTGCCACGATCATAAACCAAGTTAAACTCCACATAACGACCACGGCGGTACAATTGGAATTGGCGCTCATCGTCGTTATATTCTAATTCTTTATTACGCTCAACAATTGGTGCATAAGCTTCAATAAAGCCATTACCCACAGCTTGCATAAACGCAAAGCTACGCTCAAAACCTGGCTGATTTAAATCATCAAAAAATAACCCACCAACACCACGTGTTTCATTACGGTGCGGCAAAAAGAAGTATTCATCACACCATTTTTTGTATTTAGGATAAACATCCTCACCAAATGGATCACAGATATCTTTTGCCGTTTGATGCCAGCTAACCACATCTTCTTTAAATGGATAATAAGGTGTTAAGTCAAACCCACCACCGAACCACCACACAGGGTCTGCACCTTCTTTACGGGCAATAAAAAAGCGCACATTGGCATGAGTTGTTGGAATAAAAGGGTTATTAGGATGGATTACTAACGACACCCCCATGGCCTCAAAACTACGGCCAGCCAACTCTGGACGGTGTGCGGTAGCCGATGCAGGCATTGCAGCCCCCATCACATGAGAAAAGTTAACCCCGGCTTGTTCAAAGACTTTACCTTGAGTCATCACACGGCTCGTACCACCACCCCCTTCTTCACGCTCCCATGAGTCAGCTTTGAAGCTCGCTTTACCATCGAGTTGTTCTAAACGTTGACAAATATTTTGCTGCAAGCCCAACAAAAACGACTTAACTTGTTGTGCATCCGGCACCTGAGATTGAATATTGGACATATTATTAACTTCCATTTCGAAGAATTTGACCGCTGCGTGCATCAATAATCGTTGATGGCTGACGCTGCTCACCAAGTTGACCTAAAATTAATGCATCAATTTTATCGCTAAAATCGGTGATGATATATTGTGCATCGACCACAGGGGGCTCACCCGCTAAATTGGCACTAGTCGATACTAATGGTTTATTAAGGGTATCGCATAATTCGCGTACTACCGGATGGGCAGACACTCTTACCGCGATAGAATCGAACTGACCACAGAGTAATTGAGATACATGCGGTTTAATTGGCATCACAAACGTAAACGGCCCAGGCCATTTAGATTGCGCAAACTGCAACTGCGACTCTGTAAGATGACTAATATCAATGTAAGGTAATAGTTGTTCAAATGAACTGGCAACCAAGATTAACCCTTTTTGCCAAGGGCGTTGCTTTACTGCCAACAACTTCTCAATTGCGCTGTCATTGTCAGGATCACAACCTAAGCCAAATACAGCTTCTGTTGGATAAGCGATTACGCCACCTTGCTCAATAAGGGTAGCGACAGCCGATGGCTGCAGTTGCAACATTGGATTTCCTTTCATTAGATTATTGGATAATGACAACGAACTATAAAGCTCGCTTATATTTACAGGATTTTTGCGGACACTCAAGACGGCTACCTGCTGCGCCTTTTCGTTCAACTAAAATCCCAAAGCCACATTCAGGACACGACTCATTATAAGGAGGATAGTTTACGATAAACTTGCATTTAGGGTAGGCACTACAAGCAAAAAAAGTTTTTCCATAACGACTCGTTCGAGATTCTAAATGACCTTTACTGCATAGAGGACAAGTAATAGGCTCAACGTCACTGCTGTGATCATGCTTTTCAATATGAGTACACTCAGGATAATTGGTACAGCCAATAAAGATACCAAACCGTCCAGACTTTACCGCTAATTCATGACCACATTGTGGGCAGTGAGAACCACTAATCACTTGTGTTTCAATTGATTCATGCTGCACTAAAGGCCGTGTATAGTCGCAAGTTGGATAATTATTACAGCCGACAAAACTGCCATGTTTACTGTGCTTAACCGACAGCTCAGAACCACAAACAGGACAAAGTTCAAACTCTTTCTCCAATGCATGCTCGTGGACAGTAAACAGCTGTTGATCAATTTTCGACATGGTGCTCTCTATGAGTAATTTTCTATAGACCTAAAAAAGGAGGCTAAGCCCCCTTTCTGTTATGAGTGCAAGCGCCCTTCTGGTTGCTCGAAGATTAAATCTTCCATTTGCTCGTAGGCTGACTCATTTCCTGGCACATTGAATAGTACCATTAATACTACCCACTTGAGATCTTCTAACACCAACGTTGGCTCATCTAACTCCATTACCCGGTCAATCACCATTTCACGGGTTTCAACACTGAGCACTTGAATTTGCTCTAAGAACAATAAAAATCCACGACACTCAACATCTAACTTTGCCATCTCCGCTTTGGTGTAAATACGGAATGAATGTTGCGCATGATTGCACAAATACGGTTTATCGCTTTCCTGCAAATCAGCTAAGTGCTCTAACCAAGAAAGCGCTTTTATAATATCGACTTGATGAAAACCCGCTCGAGTTAACTCTTTGGTGAGCTCATCTTCATCCACTAATAGTTCAATTTCACTATGAACATAATTTTCAAATAAATACATGAGGATATCAAACATGGCTAACTCCTCTTTAGTCTGACGTAACCACCGGGCACAGCTGCAACCCACCCTTGTAATTCAAGTTCAAGCATTTGTACTAACACCAGATCTATTGGCTTCCCACTATCCTCAACCACGGCATCAATTGCAGTGGTTTCATATCCTACACTAGCTAACAGCGAAGGAAATGGCAAATCACAAATGTCATTATCCTGTATATGGTGCCGCTGATGCAATTGTTCAAGGTGATAATCCGATAAACTGCCCAACTCTTCAATGATATCGGCAGCAGACTCTATAAGTTTTGCGCCATTTTTAATTAAATCATGGCATCCCTGACTGTAACCACCGAGTACCGAGCCCGGAACAGCAAACACTTCACGGTTTTGCTCCATTGCTAGCCGGGCACTAATTAGCGAGCCGCTTTTACGACTCGCCTCAACCACAACAGTACCTAAACTCAAACCACTTACAATACGATTACGTTTAGGAAAGTTACCCGCAAACGGGCCTATTTCAGGCCAATACTCACTGATTACACAGCCAGAATGAATAATGTCGTGATACAACTGTTGATGCCGTTTAGGGTATATACGTTCAACACCGGTGCCTAATACAGCCATAGTTGAACCTTTAGCTGCCAATGTCGCTTTATGGGCAGCCCCATCAATCCCAGTTGCCATGCCACTGGTAACTGCAAATCCTTGACTTGCCAAATTATAAGCAAGCTCAGCAGCCATATCTAACCCACCACGTGATGCATTTCGGCTCCCCACAATGGCAATGCTAGGCATCACCAAAGGCGTAATGAGACCTTTAACAAATAACACTAAAGGAGCATCACTAATTTGTTGTAGTAAAGGAGGATAGAGTGGATCGGAAGGGGTTAAAATATAATGGTGAGGTTGCGACTCTTGCCATGCCAATGCCAAATCAACTTTATCAAAATCGATTTGGCATTTTGCTAACAGGCTTGCCGATAACGGCAAGCCTTGAGGTTCAAATTCTAGACGTTGACGAAGTTCTTCAATGTCCATTTGAGTTAATAATTGTTGAATCCGAGCAGGCCCTAACCCAGATACTGCACAAACAACTAGCCAGTCGACCAGTTTATCTGAAATTAATCACCCTTTAAGGTCAACGGCTCAGGCTTAGCGAGTTTGTCGCCAGTGCGAACAGGGATTTCGTTAAACATAATCAAACCTAAACTTGTTTTATCAAAGACTTTAAACACTAATAAGTTACCATGAAAAATATCAGGCATCTTATGTGAGGTCTCTTCAGCAAAGTGCGCTAATACTTTGTCATATGATGAGCGATCCAACGCGCGTACAGGCAAACCTTCATTATCATAGGTAATGATTTCGCCATCACGAAACATCGAAAATACATGACCCGTTTCAACACCATCTTCACTACCGCGATCAATGTATACAACATCAAGTTTACCTGCCTCACGGATTTTTCCGTTAATGGCTAAAATTGATGTAGGAACCGTAAGTTCCGCCGCTTTTGGGATAAAATAAGCAGACATTAAGGCTTCATCCTCAACCGGAGCAACTTTAAAGCCTCCTTTGGTTTCACGTAAGCTACTTAGTAACTCTACTTTTGATATTGGCCCAGACTCAATCACCCGGCCGCTAGAGGCTAAAATCATCTCCTGGCCTAACATGCCTTCTCTGTCTGAAGCAAAAAACTCACGCCCGGTTTCATACATGGCCACTTTTAAGCCAACCTCAAGCGGAGCGTTAACATAAATAATGTCACTCACCACATGGTGCAGCGATGGACTTTCGCCACTCATCACCATTGGCAAACTGGCAAACCAGGCCGGGTCGACGACTCGGTTTTGAGTTAAATAAGGTTGAATAAGTGCTAAATCCACTGCTGGAATAGGACCATTTTTTGAGGCCACTCTTCCTTCAGGGCTTTTCTTTATATGCTGTTTTACCACTAAGCGCGGTTGCCCATCGATAAACACCAAGGTCAGCCTATCGCCAGGATAAATAAGATGAGGGTTAGCTATTTGTGGGTTAACACCCCACAACTTAGGCCAACGCCATGGATCATTTAAAAAATATCCAGAGATATCCCACAACGTATCGCCTTTTTTAACGACATACGTATCAGGATGCCCAGCTTTCAAAGTTAATGTATCAGCACTAACTCCAAAAATATTTAATGATAAAAAAGCAAGTAAAAGTAAGCGTTTCATGGTGTGGTCCATGTTGTTTAGCTCTTTATTAGAGCTTTTTACTGTTATTGATAGGCGGTAAGGATTAAAATTACCCTATTCGCAACAGCCAGTATAGCTAACTGGCTGAAATTTGACAGACTTGTTAAGAGTTTATATATGCCATTATTAAATGTTTTACGATTTCCAGATGAGCGTTTACGCACCATTGCTGAACCTGTAACTGATTTTGGGCCAGAATTACAAACCCAAATAGATAACATGCTAGAAACAATGTACGAAGAAAAAGGCATTGGTCTTGCTGCAACCCAAGTCGATTTCCATAAACAGCTTATCGTCATGGACCTACAAGATGACGTTGAACGTCCAACGATCTTTATTAATCCACAAATTGTAAAAAGCAGCGGTGACTTTGCTAACGAAGAAGGCTGTTTATCTGTCCCCGGTATTTATGCCAAAGTAGACCGTGCTGAATTTGTTACATTAAAAGCACTTGATCGTCACGGTGAAGAATTTACCGTTGAAGCCGACGAATTGTTTGCAATTTGTATCCAACATGAAATGGATCACTTAAAAGGTAAGCTATTTGTGGATTACTTGTCACCACTTAAACGTCAGCGTATAAAAACAAAGCTTGAAAAAGAAGCACGTCTAGCCGCCAAGTAACCAGTAGGAACAAATTTGAAACCGTTAAAAATTATCTTTGCCGGTACTCCGGATTTTGCCGCCAGACACTTGCAGGCGCTAATAAACTCTGAACATGATGTGATTGCCGTTTACACCCAACCGGATAGACCGGCTGGCCGAGGGAAAAAACTGACCGCCAGCCCAGTTAAAGCATTAGCGCAACAGCATAACATCAACGTCTTTCAGCCGGCATCATTACGCAACGAAGACGCCCAAGCAGAATTAGCCAACCTCAATGCCGACATTATGGTAGTGGTCGCTTACGGGCTGATTTTACCAAAGATAGTACTTGATACACCAAGATTAGGCTGTATTAACGTTCACGGTTCTATATTACCTCGCTGGCGTGGCGCTGCACCTATCCAGCGCGCCTTATGGGCGGGAGACACAGAAACAGGCGTCACCATAATGCAAATGGATGTCGGCCTTGATACAGGCGATATGCTGCTAAAAACACACTTACCTATAGAAGCAAGCGACACGTCAGCAAGCCTATATGAAAAACTTGCAGAGCAAGGTCCTCAAGCCTTAGTTGAAGCTCTTACAGGCTTAAGTGATGGTAGCCTTAAAGCACAGAAACAAGATGAAGCCTTAGCAAACTACGCAGAAAAGCTCTCCAAAGAAGAAGCCCGTATTGATTGGCACAAAAGTGCTAAACAATTGTGGCAAGAGATCCGCGCCTTTAACCCTTGGCCTGTTAGCTACTTTGAACATCAACAAAGCGTCATTAAAATATGGCAAGCTACCTACAATGCCCAAACATGCTCGCAAGCCCCGGGCACAGTGATTTCAGCCACTAAACAAGGTATTGAAGTTGCAACGGCTGACGGTTCATTAATCATTGAAACCATGCAACTACCTAACAAAAAGCCATTAAATGTGGCTGATATCTTAAATGCTCGTAGTGATTGGTTTACTGCTGGTGTGTGTTTAAACCAAGAGGCTAACTAGCATGAATGTGCGTGCACTTGCAGCTAAAGCGATTTATGAAGTACTTGAAAAAGGCATCTCGTTATCGGTTGCGCTACCCGATCAACAGCAACACTTACAAAACGGTAAAGACAAAGCCTTGTTAGCAGAACTCTGCTATGGAGTCATGCGACAATTACCACAATTAGACAAATGTGTAAGTGATTGCCTTGCAAAACCATTTAAAGGCAAACAACGCATTTTACATCAGTTATTGATAGTGGGTTGTTATCAGCTTTACTTCACCCGCATTCCTGCACATGCCGCCATTTCAGAAACAGCAGAAGCCTGTCGGCAACTGCGATTTGACGGGCTCGTAAAGGTAATAAATGGCGTGTTACGCAATATTCAACGCCAAGAATCCGCGCTTAACACGGATTCAGACACCTTACGTTTTAACACTCCTGCCTGGTTTATTAAACGCTTACAACAAGCCTATCCAGACAACTGGCAAGCCATCATTGAACAAAGCCACCAGCGCCCACCAATGTGGCTACGCAACAATCGTTTATCGCAATCGCGTGAAGAATATTTAAGCGCATTAACAGCGCAAGACATTGGTGCCGAAGCGGGTCCTAGTCCAGATTCTATATTGCTCGACAGCCCTAAAGATGTCGCCAACTTGCCGGAGTTTATGCAAGGTGCGGCGTCGGTACAAGATGGCGCTGCACAATGGGCTGCCACTTTACTGGCTCCAGCAGCAAATGAGCTAGTGTTAGATGCTTGCGCCGCACCGGGTGGTAAAAGTTGTCATTTAATCGAACTCGCCCCAAGTATTAATCTTGTTGCGGTCGATTTTGATGAAAAACGACTTGCACGAGTACAACAAAATCTAGACAGACTGCATTTAAAAGCGCAAGTTATTCACGGCGACGCTGCCAATATTGACTCATGGTGGCAAGGGCAACAATTTGACCGCATTTTACTGGATGCGCCATGCTCAGCAACCGGAGTGATTCGTCGTCACCCAGATATCAAATGGCTACGTAAAAACAACGACATTGAAGAGTTAGCCAATTTACAACGACAAATTTTTGATCACTGCTGGCAATGGCTAAAACCAGGTGGCACATTATTGTATGCAACCTGCTCTATTTTGCCGCAAGAAAATAGCCAACAAGTTGAGCAATTTTTAGCCCGCACAGCAGACGCTAAGTTAGTGCCAATCGCACAACAGTCAAATCCCGAAGACATTGGTTGGCAGATTTTACCCGGCCAGGACAATATGGATGGTTTTTATTACGCGCGTCTAGTTAAAGCAATTTAAGGATGTACCCAAAGCCATGAAGATTATTATTTTAGGGGCGGGCCAAGTTGGCGGCACATTAGCTGAGAACTTAGTCGGTGAGAATAATGACATCACCTTAGTCGATAGCGACAGAGCAAGGCTAAGACTACTGCAAGATAAGTTTGATTTACGTGTTGTTGTAGGCCATGGCGCGCATCCAAGTGTATTAAAAGAAGCGGGTGCCGAAGATGCCGACATGCTCATTGCCGTGACAAACAGTGATGAATGTAATATGTCGGCTTGCCAAATAGCTTATAGCTTGTTTGGTACACCGACAAAAATTGCTCGTATCCGCTCCGAAGCCTACCTAGATTTACAAGATAAGCTGTTTATCAACAGTGAGATTAAAGCCAGTGACGCGAAACCGCGAGGTGGTTTTATTATCGATGAGCTTATTGCCCCAGAACAGTTAGTAACCACTTACATACAAAGGCTAGTTGAATACCCGGGTGCATTGCAGGTGCTTGAATTCGCAAAAGGTAAGTTAAGCCTAGTCGCAGTAAAAGCCTATTATGGTGGGCCTTTAGTTGGTAACGCTTTAGCCACATTACGTGAGCACATGCCCAATATTGATACCCGTGTCGCGGCGATTTTTAGACAAGGTCGGCCGATTATGCCGCGCGGTACCACCATTATTGAAGCCGATGATGAAGTGTTTTTTGTTGCCGACAGTCGCCATATTCGCGCGGTAATGAGTGAAATGCAAAAGCTCGATAACTCGTACCGCAATATTATGATTGCAGGGGGCGGTAATATCGGTTTTGGTTTAGCACAAAAGCTGCAACGTAATCACTCGGTGAAATTAATTGAACACCGACAAGAACGTGCCGAGCAACTATCTGAAAAGCTAGAGAAAACAACAGTTTTTTGTGGTGACGCATCAGACCAAGAATTGCTGATTGAAGAACACATAGATCAAACTGATGTGTTTATTGCCGTCACCAACGATGACGAAGCAAACATTATGTCGGCATTACTCGCAAAACGTATGGGGGCCAAAAAAGTGATGGTGCTCATTCAGCGTGAAGCTTACGTCGACATTGTACAAGAAGCCAATATCGATATCGCTATTTCACCACAGCAAGCCACAATCTCAGCGCTACTGACTCACATTCGCCAAGGCGATATTTGTAATGTTTATTCATTGCGTCGCGGTGCAGCTGAAGCCATAGAAGCTATCGCTCATGGTGACTCGAGCACCTCAAAAGTGGTCGGTAAGCAAATTGGTGAAATAAAGCTACCACCAGGAACCACCATTGGTGCAATAGTTCGTAACGACGAGGTCTTGATGGGCCATGATAAAACCGTTATCGAGCAAGGCGACCATGTGATTCTATTCTTAGTGAATAAAAAGTTTATTGGTGATGTAGAAAAACTATTCCAACCGAGTGCATTTTTCTTTTAGGTTTTTATGTTTAACATAAAACAGCTTATCTTTATTCTGGGTATTTTTCTCTCGATACTCACAGGATTTATGTTGGTGCCAATGGCATTCGCGCTATTTTATGGCGAAGAGACCATTGGCGATTTTATGATATCAGGCTTATTTACTGGTTTTATCGCCATTATTTGTCTGCAAAATGGTCGTCATCGCCAATTTAACCTCAACATTAGAGACATGTTCATGCTCACCAGCGTGACGTGGTTTATTGTCAGTCTTTTTGCAGCATTGCCTTTCACCTTGTATCACGGCATCAACTATACAGATGCATTTTTTGAAACCATGTCAGGTATCACCACTACAGGCTCTACCGTACTCAGCGGCTTAGACGCCATGGATCACAGTATTTTAGTATGGAGATCCCTGTTGCAGTGGTTAGGCGGCATAGGCTTTATTGTGATGGCAGTAGCAGTATTACCATTTCTTAACGTCGGTGGTATGCGGCTATTTAGAACAGAATCATCCGACTGGAGCGACAAAACCATGCCGCGTACCCAGCACATGGCCAAACACTTATTTCAGGTCTACTTAGTGCTTACGTTGCTATGTTCCCTAGCCTATCACCTCGCTGGAATGCACTGGTTTGAAGCCATTAGCCACGCCATGACCACGTTATCAACCGGTGGCTACTCAACGTCAGATAACTCAATGGCCGCCTTTTCACATGAAGCTCATTGGGTAAGTATTGTGTTTATGTTAGCCGGCGGATTACCGTTAATCATGTTTGTTCAGTCAATTCAACAACGCAGTGTACGATTATGGAATGACCAACAAGTAAAAGGCTTTTTACTGTTTGTGGTGTTAGTGTCTTGTTCATTAGCGTTTTGGTTGTGGCGACATCAGCATATGGATTTCATTGATGCACTAAGATTATCAAGTTTTAACGTGATATCCGTTATCACCACAACAGGTTACGGGTTAACTGATTATCAAGCTTGGGGGACGGTCGCCAGCGTGGCATTTTTGTTTTTAATGTTTGTCGGTAGTTGTTCTGGTTCAACTTCTGGTGGAATAAAAATCTTTCGTTTCCAAATTGCCTTTTCAATTATGCGTCAGCAAATAAAACAACAATTTCACCCTAATGGCGTGTTTAAAGAAAAATACAATGGCCATCGTGTAACTGATGACATTGTCCGTTCAATTGTGGCTTTTTTTATGCTGATGTTTGTGGTGATTTTAGGCTTATCGATTATTTTAGTGTTAACTGGCTTAGACCCAATGACCAGCATTACCGGTGCAATCACTGCAGTAACAAACGTAGGCCCAGGGCTTGGGCCTATTATTGGCCCTGCGGGTAACTTTGCCCCCTTACCCGATATTGCCAAATGGGCCCTAGCAATTGGAATGTTATTAGGTCGTTTAGAAATCCTGACTATAGCAGTATTATTACATCCTAAATTTTGGCATTTTTAGCTCAATTCAACGTTAGCTAAACTGGCAATATGATTACCATAAGCTTTTACATCTTGCCAATCGGTGTAGTCAATAATGGCGGTAGGATCCGTAGGTCCATCAGTCATCTTCATGATCAATCTAATCATTAAGCTGTCGTACCAAGGCCAAGATGGATAATCCACTTTACCTGCAATAATCTTAACATCTTGAGGTTTCCAAGCCGACAAGGTTAAAAACTTCTGTAAATATTTATTGTTTTCTGGGATACGTTTTTCTGGATTACGCGCCACCACATTGACACAAAAAAAGCTATTTGGAATATTCGATAACGCTTGCTGATGTTGGCTGACAAACTCAAAAACCGACTTATGGTATGAACCATACAAAACACAGGCACCCAAAGCAACGGCTTGATATTTATCCCATTCAATCGGTTTTTGTTTAGTATCATGGATATTTATTACGTCACATTGATCACCATTAGCGATAATTTGCTCAGCAATAGCACGACTAATTTGAGCCGTGTGTCCTCCACGAGAATAATAAAGTACTAATATGTGCGCCATGTTATGTCTCATTACTGCGTTATTTGCCTCAGTTTGGCATAAAAAGTCCTTTTTAAACCTGAGCAATGATCACAAATTAGAAATAGCTCATATATTTAATAGTTAAAATTGAGATCTTCGAAGTGCAGAAGTATGATAATACCAAATAGCAAGTTAGTGTTAAGCTAACTCAAGTTCACTAGGTAGGAACACTCATGAAGCAAGATATCGATGTCGTCACCATGCTTAATAATGCTGAAACAGCCGCACAATGGCTAAAGGCAATAGCGAATCCGTATCGACTGATGATTTTATGCTTACTGCTAGAAAAAGAACACAGTGTAACAGAGCTAAATGAAACCGTTCCGTTAAGTCAGTCGGCATTGTCACAACATTTAGCAGTACTGCGCACGCAAGACTTAGTGAATACGCGTAAAAGCTCACAAGTGGTGTATTACACGCTTAAAAATGAACAAGTGACTGAAGTCATCTCCATTTTACATCGCCGTTATTGCGCCTAATCTCAAAAAGGCATTTTGTTAACGCTTTTGCGCCGCAATTTTCTTGGCAAAGCCTACAACGTTATCCCAATCGGTAAACTCAAAAGTACCACTGGTATCTGTTGGTCCTTTGGTCATCCACATAATAAAACGAATCATGAACTTGTCGAAAAAACGGTAACGTGGATAATCAATTTTACCAGCAAAAACTTCAAGCAATTGAGGTTTCCAAACCGATAAGGTCAAAAATTTCTGCATGTAAGGATTTGTTTCAGGCGTGTTTTTTAGCGGTTTTCTCGCAACAACGTTCACCGTAAAAAAGCTGTTCAACTTAGTGTCGAGCAATGCTTGATGCTGCACTGCAAACTTAAATAATTCTGGCCGATGTTTGCCATAACGGATACTGGCACCAATCACTACTTTATCGACTGCAGCTAGCTGCTCAGCCTTCACATCAGCTAAGTTAATGACAGTCACTTGCTCACCACTTTCGCGAAGCACTTGTTCAATTCGCTGACAAATTGCCAACGTTTGCCCATCAACAGTTGAATATAAGATTGCCGTTTTTAACATTAATTCTTCCAAAATGTAGGCGTAAACAATACTAATAGTGTAAACACTTCTAGACGACCAAATAGCATCGCAACAATCAATACCCACTTAGCGCCGTCTGTCACGTTAGCATAGCTTGATGCAACATCTCCTAAACCTGGGCCTAAGTTGTTAATACTCGCCGCAGTCGCACTAAATGCCGTAATTGCATCCATTTCCATTGCCATTAAAATCACCATACACACTACAAACACCAGCGCATAGGCAGAAAAGAATCCCCAAACCGCATCAATAATCCGATCAGGTAATGCATTACCGCCAATTCGGATAGAATACATCGCCTTAGGATGAACTAAACGTTTCAACTCACGTGAGCCTTGCAATACTAATAAAATTAAGCGGATCACTTTCATGCCGCCGCCAGTAGACCCCGCACAGCCGCCAATAAAACTTGAGAATATTAACAAAATAGGTAAAAACAACGGCCAAGAGTGAAAGCTCTCAGTACCAAAGCCGGCGGTGGTCGAAATAGACACCACTTGGAAGAACGCATAATCGAGGGTTTGTTCCGCTGAGTCGTAAATACCAGACTGATACAAAGTAATAAAACAAATCGCAGTCAACACAAGTTGTACAGCGATAAGCACTTTAAATTCGGCATCTTTAAAATAGATTTTAAAGTTAATGCCACGCCAACTAAATGCGGCAAAATGCAGACTAAAATTCACTGCCGCAATCAGTAAAAAAACGGCACAAATCACATTGATTAATGGGCTATCAAAATAGCCTAAACTGGCATCATGGGTCGAAAACCCACCAATAGCAATCGTTGAAAATGAATGACAAATAGCATCAAAAAGGTCCATACCAGCAAAGTAAAACGCTAACGCACACAAGGTAGTCAGCATAAAATAGATGTACCACAGGGCTTTAGCGGTTTCGGCAATACGGGGGGTGACTTTGGTGTCTTTTACTGGCCCAGGCACTTCAGCTTTATAGAGTTGCATACCACCAATACCTAACAGCGGTAAAATAGCCACAGCAAGCACAATGATCCCCATACCGCCCATCCACTGTAGTAAATGACGATAAAACAATACCGATTTAGGGAGATCATCTAGGCCAACAATAACGGTTGCCCCGGTGGTGGTTAACGCTGAAAAGGACTCAAAAAAACTATCTGTCCAACTGAGATTAGGCTCGTTGGAGAAAATAAATGGCAGTGCACCAATCGACCCAAGTACCGTCCAAAATAACACCACAATTAAGAATCCCTCGCGAGTACGGAGGTCACCTTTTTGATGGCGATTGGGATACCACAATAGAAAGCCTAGAAAGATACTGACAAAAAAGGCCTGGATAAACGCGGTGCCACCACCATCTTTATACAAGATAGCCACTAATGCCGACGGTAACATGGTGATTGAAAATAATCCCATCAGCAAACCGGTGATTCTAATAATTGTTTTATATTGCATTAAGGATTCTGTTTAGGTTGTACTGCGACCATGTTAACAATTGAATGACATTCTGGCATAAGTTCGCCATTGCTCAAACAGTAAACTTTACTTGTAACTGGCCCTGAGTCAGGGTCGCTAAAGCTTGATTAAAATCTTGATGGTATGATTTGGCCAATTCAAAATGAATTTCAACCTTATCAGTAAACACTTTATTAATAACCACACCATCATGTTGATTAACCATATACTCTACATCGGTTAATTGTGCATAATGACACACCAAACTCGCTGGGTAACGAATATGCTTTATTTGTGTTTGCACTTGAGGCAATCCTTGCTTAATCCCTGAGGTATAAGCGCGAACTAAGCCACCAACGCCCAACTTAGTACCACCAAAATAACGCACAACAATTGCACCAAGCTCACCAATATTAGCCCCCTGCAAACACGCTAACATTGGTTTACCGGCACTGCCCGACGGCTCGCCATCATCGCTGGCCCCCATATTAATGGTATTTTCAGGGCTACCAGCCACAAAAGCATAACAATAATGGCTTGCACCTGGATATTGCAGCTTTATGTCAGTAAGTGCTAACTTCATTTGTTGTTGATTTGGGCAATGAAACAACAAAGAGATAAAGCGGCTATGCTTTATCTCTTCCTCTATCAACACGTTAGCTTGAGGTATTAAATATGACTCAATCAACTAAACCAAACTCTCTTGTCATGTTTTCGACTCGGTTTTGATGCACGATTACGTTATCTTCTATCCTGATCCCACCAAACGGACGCAGCTCATCAACCGTTTTCCAATTAATCATTTGCTTTGCTGAGGGTGATAGTTGTTCGAGTAAGGTATCAATAATATAAATACCTGGTTCAACAGTCAGCACCTGATTAGTGGCTAATACACGAGTACAGCGTAAAAAAGGGTGCGCATCTGGTGCGGCAATGTGTGTGCCTCGTTCATCATGAGCATAACCACCCATATCATGCACTTGCAAGCCTAACATATGTCCTAGCCCATGAGGGAAAAATGCACTGGTAATACCTTGTGCAACTAATTGCTCAACAGTGCCGCTTGCAAGTTCAAAATCAACAAGTATTTGCCCAATTTTCTCATGAGTAGCTATATGTAAATCAACATATTTAACGCCGGGTTTCATTTGTTCAACAATGCTGAGTTGTACTTTGTTAAGCGCGACAATTAGCTGATAAAAAAGATTTTTCTCAAAAGCATAAGTACGGGTAATATCAGCGGCGTAGCCATGAAAATGAGCACCAGCATCAATCAAAAAAGATAACCTTTGTTCAGGCTTAGTATGCTCAAGTGCAGTGTAATGTAAAATCGCCGAATTTTGATTTAAAGCCACGATATTGCCATAGGGGACGTCATTTTCACCCTGGCCAATTTCCAATAAATAACACTGCTGAATGTCGAACTCACTTGCCCCGTTATAAAACGCATTTTTAGCGGCTAAATGACCTTTAATCGCGATTTGGTTGGCACGGCGCAAACATTCAAGTTCATACTCCGTTTTATCTGCGCGATGATAGTGTAAATAATTCATCACGGCATCAGGGTTACGGGCAGTAAAACCTAACACATCAGCCACATCTAAGTGCTCACCGATATATGCCCATGTGGTCACATTTTTAGGTAAGTAATCAGCAATGCGCTCAGGCTTGGTTAATAACTGAATATTAAAATGCTCAGTCCAAAACGCTTGCGGTACATCATTCACTTTATGCCAAAAATCAACTGGACGATAAAACACTAAAGTGGGTTTATCTTGGCCATTCGCTATCACCCAGCAATTGGGAGTATCTAAAATAGGTAACCAAGCTTTAAATTGTGGATTTACTTTAAAGGGATAATTTAAGTCATCTAAAAATTGTCTATGAGGTTGCCCTGAGTGAATCACAATACCGGTAAGGTTTTCACGCTGGCAAATTTCAGCAACACGACGATTAAGCTCGGTAATATGCGCATGATATAGATGGGCTAACTGATCCATAGAATATCCCTTTGATGAGTTTTAACTCAATAAGTCTATCACAAACTCAAAAACTCATCGCTAGATGATAAAAAATTAAACGGCCGTTTAAATTGGGTGTTGTAATTTTTCTCATTTAGTCGCACACTGACAATCAATTGGTCAATAGATGGCCTAAACTGCTGTGAATTGAGCTTGATAACTGCACAGTAAATAAGATGTGGAAGTCGCTTTTAAGCAATAAGGAAGCAAGCAATGATCTACCAAAGCCCTACCATTCAGGTTGAGATACTTGAAGATAATATTGCCAAACTGTGCTTTAACGCACCTGGTTCGGTAAACAAGTTCGACAGAGAAACTCTAGCCTCATTAGATGCTGCATTAGACAGCATAAAGCAAAACACCAATATTAAAGCGTTATTGCTGACATCAGCAAAAAGCACTTTTATTGTTGGCGCTGATATTACTGAATTTTTGAGTCTATTCCAGCAAGATGATGCTACGTTACTTGCATGGGTTGAGCAGGCTAACGCTGTATTCAATAAGCTTGAAGACTTGCCATTCCCAACCGCTTCTGCGGTCAATGGTTTTGCATTAGGCGGTGGTTGCGAAACCATTTTAGCCACCGATTTACGTGTTGCAGACACCAATGCACGTATTGGTTTGCCAGAAACCAAGTTAGGTATTATCCCTGGCTTTGGTGGCACAGTGCGTTTACCACGTGTTATTGGCGCAGATAATGCCCTGGAGTGGATTACCACCGCAAAAGATCAACGTCCAGAAGATGCGTTAAAAGTCGGCGCAATTGACGCCGTGGTTGCACCAGAATATTTAGAAACTGCCGCACTGCAAATGTTGCACGATGCACTCAATGGCAACATAGATTGGCAAGCTCGTCGCACTAAAAAACAATCAGCGTTACAGTTACCAAAACTAGAGGCCATGATGTCTTTTGCTACAGCTAAAGGCATGGTGTTCTCTGTGGCAGGCAAACATTATCCAGCGCCAATGGCGGCTGTGAATGTTGTTGAACAAGCTGCGGGATTAGACCGTGATGGCGCACTTAAAGTAGAAGCACAAGCGTTTATCAAACTTGCGAAAACAGATGTCGCTCAAGCATTAATTGGTATTTTCTTAAACGACCAATTTGTCAAAGGGAAAGCCAAAAAAGCCAGCAAGCTTGCCAAAGATGTAAATCAAGCGGCGGTATTGGGTGCTGGCATTATGGGTGGAGGTATCGCTTACCAAAGCGCCAGTAAAGGCACGCCAATTGTCATGAAAGACATCGCCCAGCCTGCATTAGATTTAGGCTTGAACGAAGCAGCAAAAATTTTATCTACACAAGTTGCTCGCGGTCGTTCTACGCCAGAAAAAATGGCGAAAGTATTAAACAACATCACTCCTTCGTTGGATTATGCAGCGATTAAAGGTAGCGACATTGTTGTTGAAGCAGTTGTTGAACATCCAAAAGTGAAAGCGACGGTATTGGCAGAAGTTGAAGGTCAAGTTGCAGATGATGCGATTATTGCCTCAAACACCTCAACGATCTCAATTAACTTATTAGCTAAAAGCCTCAAAAAACCAGAACGTTTCTGCGGTATGCATTTCTTTAACCCAGTGCATAAAATGCCATTAGTTGAAGTTATCCGTGGAGAGCACAGCTCAGACGAAACCATTGCTTCGGTTGTAGCTTACGCAAGCAAAATGGGTAAAACTCCAATCGTGGTAAACGACTGCCCAGGCTTTTTTGTTAACCGCGTGTTGTTCCCATACTTTGCCGGTTTCAGCGGTTTACTAGCTGAAGGCGCAGACTTTGCTGCCGTTGATAAAGTCATGGAAAAACAATTCGGTTGGCCAATGGGCCCTGCTTACTTACTTGACGTTGTGGGCTTAGACACCGGCCATCACGCTCAGGCTGTCATGGCTGAAGGTTTCCCAGATCGCATGGGTAAAAACGGCAAAGATGCTATCGATATTATGTTTGAAAACAAGCGTCTAGGGCAAAAGAACACGAAAGGCTTCTATGCTTACTCAGTTGACCGTCGTGGTAAACCGAAAAAAGACATTGATCCAACAAGCTATGAATTGTTACGTGCTGAGTTCGGTGAATTAAAAACATTTGAGTCAGATGAAATCATCGCTCGTTGTATGATCCCGATGATCATCGAAACGGTTCGTTGTTTAGAAGAAGGCATTATTGCATCACCTGCTGAAGGCGATATGGGTCTAGTTTACGGTATTGGTTTCCCTCCATTCCGTGGCGGTGTATTCCGTTATCTAGACACCATGGGCGTAGCAAACTTTGTTGCCCTAGCAGACAAATACGCACACCTTGGCGGCTTATATCAAGTCACCGATGCAATGCGTGAACTTGCAGCCAACAACGGTAGTTACTACCAAGCCTAATCAGTGGGAAAGGAATTAAATCATGAAACAAGCTGTTATCGTAGACTGCATTCGTACCCCAATGGGCCGTTCTAAGGCTGGGGTATTTAGAAATGTACGTGCAGAAACATTGTCTGCAGAACTAATGAAAGCACTGCTAGTGCGTAATCCGCAACTAGACCCAAACGACATTGAAGATGTTATTTGGGGGTGTGTACAACAAACACTAGAGCAAGGTTTTAACATTGCCCGTAACGCATCATTATTAGCAGGCATCCCTAAAACGGCTGGCGCTGTAACGGTAAACCGTTTATGTGGTTCGTCTATGGACGCATTACATCAAGCGGCTCGCGCCATTATGACTGGTCAAGGCGACACCTTCATTATTGGTGGTGTTGAGCACATGGGTCATGTACCAATGAACCACGGCGTAGACTTTCATCCAGGCCTTGCAAATCGCGTAGCTAAAGCATCTGGCATGATGGGGTTAACCGCTGAAATGTTAGGTAAAATGCACGGTATTACTCGTGAGCAACAAGATGCATTTGCTGTTCGTTCTCATCAACGAGCCCATGCAGCAACCATCGAAGGTCGCTTTGCTAAAGAGATTTGGGGTATCGAAGGCCACGATGCAAATGGCGCATTAATTAAGGTGATGACAGATGAAGTTATTCGTCCTGAAACATCATTAGAATCTTTAGCTGGCTTACGTCCTGCATTTGACCCAGCAAACGGTACTGTTACCGCAGGTACATCATCTGCGTTATCAGACGGTGCTTCTGCAATGTTAGTGATGGAAGAATCTAAAGCTCGAGCTTTAGGCTTAACCATTCGTGCACGTATTCGTTCAATGGCGGTTGCCGGTTGTGATGCGGCAATTATGGGTTATGGTCCTGTACCAGCAACCAAGAAAGCATTAGCACGCGCGGGATTGTCGGTTGCTGATTTAGACCTTATCGAATTAAACGAAGCATTTGCCGCACAGTCATTACCTTGTGTTAAAGATCTTGGCTTGCAAGATGTTGTCGATGAAAAGATTAACCTTAACGGTGGCGCAATTGCACTAGGTCATCCACTTGGTTGTTCTGGCGCACGTATCTCAACGACGCTAATCAACTTAATGGAAGAAAAAGATGCAACGCTTGGTCTTGCTACTATGTGTATTGGTTTAGGCCAAGGTATCGCGACAGTATTTGAACGTGTATAAAAACCACTTTATTGTCAACTGAGCCAAACTCAGTTGACAAATAAACACGAAAACGAGCCAATTGGGCTCGTTTTTTTTATTTTTAAATTTTTCTGCTTTGGCTAATGTTCCACGTGAAACATGTTTTATAAAAATTAAAAAATGAATAAAAATAACAAAATCGCATTACTGGCGCACCAAACTTGGAAAGTTTACATGACAAGAGTAACATTAGCGCTAATGAGATCCGCTTATAAAGATTGTATTCAATGACCGATATTTACACTCAAGCACAGCACCAACTCGATGCACTTGGTTTACGCTGCCCAGAACCTGTAATGATGATCCGTAAAACCGTTCGCAAAATGGCTGAAGGTGAAACCTTATTAATCATTGCAGATGATCCGGCCACCACTCGAGATATTCCAAGTTTTTGTGAATTCATGGATCATACTCTAGTTGCCAGTGATACCAGCAAAACGCCCTATCAATACCTACTCAAAAAAGGACTTTAGATCATGGCCATCACATTGGAAGCCATCGCCTACAAAACAGCAAAACGCGGCGTAATGAAACCGACATTTTGTGCCAATGTGACAGTAGAGCGCGGAGTGGAAAACGATATTTTTGGTCGTCCAGGAAAACGCCAAGTGACCGTCATGTCAAAACAACAATGGCAAAAAACCTGTCAACACGTTAATGCTGATTTAGATTGGTTAACTCGAAGAGCAAATCTATTAATTGATGGTTATGAATTTAGTGCTGATGATGTGGGTAAAACGATTTCAATTGGTACAGAGTTAAAACTTGAAATCACAGGAGAGACCGATCCATGTAAAAAAATGGAAATGGCTCACACAAGACTAGAACAAGCATTAACACCAGACTGGCGTGGTGGTGTGACATGTAAAGTGATTCAAGCTGGATTAATTCAACCCAATGACATAATCACCATCGACTAGTAATACGCGTTCATCAAAGTTATTGACACTTTTCGCACAAATTTACCTGCCATAACTTAATGCCTATTAATCACAAATAGGCATCTTTGTTAATATCTGTCATCAATTGAAACAGATTTGTTGTACACCTCATCGACGAATTATGCGATAAAGGATCATTCTAAAAACAACACTCGCAATAAAGCCATATACGAATGGTCTAATTCTATTGTCCATCATAGAAATAGACGGGTATTGAGCTTGATTAAATCCACAGAAGTAAAACAACAACGGATAATCTACGTTATGTTAACGCAAAAATTAACCCCACTTTATACAGCCATTGCCCTTTCGCTCGGGCTTTCTAATATTGCTTTTGCCGAAGACGAAAAAGCCAAATGGCAAGTCAATGCGCCAGAAAAAGCACCATTAACTAAAATTGACATCAATGTGACTGAAGGCACATGGATGAATGTTAACGTATCGCCAGACGGTAAACATATCGTATTTGACCTACTAGGTGATATTTATCAAATGCCAATCTCGGGCGGCGAAGCCAAACCATTAGCACAGGGTATAGCCTGGCAAATGCAGCCTGTTTACAGCCCTGATGGAAAATACATTGCCTTCACAAGTGATGAAGATGGTGGCGATAATATTTGGGTTATGAACGCAGATGGCTCAAATCCACACCCTGTCACTAAAGAAACCTTTAGATTACTGAATAGCCCAGCTTGGAGCCCAGATTCGCAGTACCTAGTGGCACGTAAACATTTTACTGGCACACGCAGCTTAGGTGCTGGCGAAGTTTGGATGTATCACGTGGCTGGTGGTGAAGGTGTTAAATTAACCGAGCGTCCAAACGAACAAAAGGATTTAGGTGAGCCGGCCTACTCACCAGACGGCCGCTACATTTACTTTAGCCAGGACGCAACGCCAGGTAAAACCTTTCACTACTCAAAAGACTCTGTAAAAGGCATTTATAAAATTAAGCGTTATGACACCCAAACTGGCGATATCGAAGTATTGATCGAAGGTACCGGTGGTGCAATCCGCCCAACGCCAAGTCCAGATGGTAAAACCCTAGCTTACATTAAACGCGACGGTTTTCAGTCAACACTGTATTCACTTGATTTAAAGTCTGGTGAAGAAACAAAACTCTATGACAAACTTGATCGGGATATGCAAGAAACATGGGCAATTCATGGTGTGTACCCAACCATGTCGTGGACCAAAGACAACAAGCACATTATATTTTGGGCCAAAGGCAAAATTAATCAACTTGATGTTAACAGTAAGCAAATTACAGACATTCCCTTTAGCATCAAAACGCAACGCGACATTCAACCTGCTGTTCGCTTTACACAAAACCTTGACCAGGATGACTTTGATGTAAAAATGTTGCGTATGGCACAAGTGTCACCTGACGGTGAAAAAGTAGTATTTGAAGCCTTAGGTAAAATTTGGATCCGCGATATCAAAAACGGTAAACATAAACGCCTTACTCGCTTAGATGATGATATTAATGAACTATTTCCGCAGTGGTCACGCGACGGTAAAGACATTGTATTTACAACCTGGAATGACCAACAACAAGGTACCGTGAGTGTGATCAGTGCGCGAGGCGGTAAAGCCAGAGTATTAACTAGTGAGCCTGGTAAATACGTTGAGCCAACCTTCACTCCTAATGGCGACTATATTGTTTATCGTAAAGCACGTGGCGGTTATATGACACCACGCACCTGGTCACAAGAGCCGGGTTTATACAAAGTCGATATCAAAGGTAAAAAAAGTACCAAGCTAACCGCCAGCGGTCACCAACCACAATTTGGTGCAGATTCGGACCGTGTGTACTTTATGGATTTTGGTAAAACGCCTGAGTTTGCTTCAATCGGCATGAATGGTTTTGAAAAGCGTACCCACTACACTAGCGACCACGCAACAGAGTTTCGTTTATCACCTAATGGGGAGCATCTCGCATTCGCAGAACGCTTTAGAGTATATGTCACTCCGTTTGCTAAGCACGGCGAAACCATCGCCATTGGACCTAAAGCGACAAACTTACCTATCACTCAGTTAAGTGCTCGTGCGGGAGAAAGTATTAGCTGGAACGGTAAAAATAATCAACTGTACTGGACATTAGGCCCTGAGCTATATCAAGCCGATGTAGACACTCAATATACGAAATCTGACACAAAAGTTGATCCTCAAATAACGCCAATAGGGTTTAAAGATAAAGCTGATGTTCCACGTGGAACAGTGGCGTTTACCGGCGGTAAAGTTATTACCATGGAAAACGACCAGGTGATTGATAATGGTATCGTTATCGTAAAAGACAACAAGATTGTCAGTGTTGGAGACTCAAATACCGCAATTCCTGAAAATGCCCAGGTAATCGATATTAGTGGCAAAACCATTATGCCAGGTTTATTTGATGCACATGCCCATGGCGGTCAAGCAGACGATGAAATTATCCCGCAGCAAAACTGGGCTTTATATTCAGGCTTATCACTTGGGGTTACTTCTATTCATGATCCATCAAATGATACTACCGAAATTTTTGCCGCGTCTGAGCAACAAAAAGCGGGCAAAATTGTTGGCCCACGTATTTTCTCCACCGGAACCATATTGTATGGCGCAAACCTACCCGGTTATACCTCACATGTTGATTCGTTAGACGATGCAAAGTTTCACCTAGAGCGTCTTAAAAAAGTCGGCGCATTCAGTGTTAAAAGTTACAACCAACCTCGTCGAGATCAACGTCAGCAAATTATTGCCGCTGCACGTGAACTTGAAATGATGGTAGTACCTGAGGGTGGCAGTTTATTACAGCACAACTTGTCAATGGCGGCTGATGGACACACCACCTTAGAACACTCATTACCTGTGGCATCTATTTACAGTGACATTAAGCAATTTTGGAGCCAAACCAAAGTTAACTACACGCCAACACTGGTTGTGTCTTATGGGGGCATATCGGGTGAACATTACTGGTACGACAAAACCGATGTCTGGGCTCATCCACGTTTAAGCATGTACGTACCACATGACATTTTAGACGCACGCTCAATGCGCAGAACCACCGCACCAGATGAACACTATAACCATTTTAATGTTGCCAGAGTTGCAAACGAGCTTAATGATTTAGGTGTGAAGGTAAATATTGGTGCTCATGGTCAGCGTGAAGGTTTAGCGGCCCATTGGGAAATGTGGATGTTTGCACAAGGCGGCATGAGTAATATGGACGTACTGAAAACGGCAACCATAAATCCAGCAACCACCTTTGGCATGGACCATCAATTAGGATCGATTAAAGTAGGTAAGCTTGCCGATTTAATCGTGATAGATGGTAATCCATTAGCCGATATCCGCAGTACCGACAAAGTGACATACACCATGATTAACGGTAAGTTATTTGATTCAGAAACAATGAATCAACTTAATGGTGATAAACATAAACGTAAGCCATTTTTCTTTGAAAAAACATAACGGTTAATCTCTGCACAAAAAAGGGTGTTCCACGTGGAACACCCTTTTTAATTGGCATAATAAACTAATACTGGCCGTGACAATGACAGTCTGTTGTATGATCGTTTACCATTCCGACCGCTTGCATAAAGGCATAACAAATTGTGGGACCAACAAAGTTAAAACCAAGTTTTTTTAACGCCTTAGACATCGCCTCAGATTCCGGGGTTTGTGCCGGCACCTGGCTTAATGATGTAAACTGATTCACCTTCGGAGCACCACCGACAAAGCTCCATAAAAAAGCCGAAAAATCATTCCCCTGTTCAACAAATGCCAGATACGCTTTTGCATTTTTGATGATCGAGTTTATTTTTAACCGGTTACGCACAATCCCAGGCTCTAGCATTAATGCTTCAACACTGTCTTGATCAAACTCAGCAATCAAACTAGGCTCAAAACCAGCAAACAGTTGCTCATAGTTTTGCTGCTTTTTTAAAATGGTAATCCACGACAAACCGGCTTGCTGACCATCTAAACATAGCTTGGCAAACAACTGCTTGGCATCGTATTCAGGCCTGCCCCAAACCTTATCGTGATAATCTTGATATAAAGGATCTTCACTTACCCAGCCACATCGGTTAACTTGCATGGTATGGTTCCATTAACGTTTTTATTCATACGTTAAAAAATAACCTACATCTGCCTTGCTCTACAAGGTATAATCATTACCATTTTCTATTAATAGCCTGATAGCAGTAGACATGACGACGAAACACGACGTAAAGACATTTCAGGGTTTCATCCTAACCCTTCAGGAATATTGGGCGCAGCAAGGTTGCGCAATTGTCCAACCTCTGGATATGGAAGTTGGCGCAGGGACTTTCCACCCACAGACGTTCTTACGCTCATTAGGCCCAGAGCCAATGAGTAGCGCATACGTGCAACCGTCTCGCCGTCCTACCGATGGCCGCTACGGTGAAAACCCAAACCGCTTACAACATTACTACCAATTCCAAGTAGTACTAAAACCATCACCAGATAACATTCAAGAGCTTTATCTGGGCTCACTTGAAGCACTAGGTATCGATACTAAAGTACACGATATTCGCTTTGTGGAAGATAACTGGGAATCTCCAACATTAGGTGCTTGGGGTTTAGGCTGGGAAGTATGGCTTAACGGTATGGAAGTAACCCAGTTTACCTACTTCCAACAAGTGGGTGGTATTGAGTGTAGCCCTGTCACCGGTGAAATTACTTATGGCCTTGAGCGTTTAGCTATGTACATTCAAGAAGTCGACAGTGTTTACGACCTTGTTTGGACCGATGGCCCACTTGGACGAGTGACCTATGGTGACATATTCCATCAAAATGAAGTCGAGCAATCGACATATAACTTCGAACATGCCGATGTAGACTTTATGTTTACCCTGTTCGACGAATGCGAAAAAATGTGCCAGCACTTATTATCGCTAGAAAAACCTCTACCATTACCCGCTTACGAGCAAGTCATGAAAGCGTCGCACGCTTTCAACTTACTTGATGCTCGCCATGCTATTTCAGTCACTGAACGTCAGCGTTATATTTTGCGCGTACGTACCATGGCCAAAGGTGTAGCAGAATCTTATTATCAAGCACGTGAAGCACTTGGCTTCCCATTGTGTAAGTAGAGGTCACCAATGAAATTTGAAAACTTACTCATTGAGGTGGGTACCGAAGAGTTACCGCCAAAGTCACTACGCAACTTGGCCGAATCTTTTTTAGCAAACTTTACCGATGAATTAACCAAAGCAGACTTACCTTTTGACTCTGCTCTTTGGTATGCGGCCCCTCGCCGATTAGCCATTAACATTATTGGCTTAGCTCAAGCGCAAGCAGACAAAGTCGTTGAAAAACGTGGTCCAGCAGTGAGCTCTGCATTTGATGCTGACGGCAATCCAACAAAAGCGGCACAAGGTTGGGCGCGTGGTAACGGTATTACAGTAGACCAAGCTGAACGCTTAGTCACCGACAAAGGTGAATGGCTAGTTCATCAGGCAAAAATTGTTGGTGTAGACACAAAAAGCCTGATTACAGACATGGCACAACGTGCACTTGATAAACTGCCTATCCCCAAGCCAATGCGCTGGGGCAGTAATAAAACCCAATTTATTCGGCCTGTACATACGGTAACCATGTTACTAGGCAGCGAGTTAGTTGAAGGTGAATTACTCGGCATTAAATCAGATAGGGTTATTCGTGGTCATCGCTTTATGGGCCAAGCCTCGTTTGAGCTAGACCATGCCGACAACTACTTAACAGCACTAAAAGAGCAAGGTAAAGTACTGGCTGACTACCATTTGCGTAAATCAATAATCAAAGCGGACTCTGAAACAGCAGCGGCTAAGATTGGTGGCGTAGCCGATATACAAGAAGACTTGCTTGAAGAAGTGGCCTCATTGGTTGAATGGCCAATTGTGTTAACCGCTCACTTTGAAGAAAAGTTTTTAGCCGTACCGTCTGAAGCACTGGTTTACACCATGAAAGGCGATCAGAAATACTTCCCAGTATTTGATAACACTGGCAAGTTATTACCTAACTTTATCTTTGTCACCAATATAGAATCTAAAGATCCACAACAGATTATTGCAGGTAACGAAAAGGTCGTTCGTCCTCGCCTAGCCGATGCTGAGTTCTTCTTTAATACAGATAAAAAACACACCCTAGAGTCGCGTTTAACTAGCCTAGAAACCGTGGTGTTTCAAAAACAACTTGGTACCTTAAAAGCACGAGTTGAACGTATTTCTGAATTAGCAGGGTTTATTGCTACCGAGCTTAATAGCCAAGGTGTTAACACCAACAGTGCAGATGCAAGCCGCGCCGGCCTATTGTCTAAAACAGACTTAATGACCAACATGGTGATGGAATTTACTGACACCCAAGGCACCATGGGAATGCATTATGCTCGCCTAGACGGTGAGACAGATGCAGTTGCTATTGCTTTAGAAGAGCAATACAAACCCAAGTTTTCTGGCGACACAGTACCAACGGCAAGCGTGTCATGCGCGGTTGCATTGGCTGAAAAGCTAGATACCTTAGTGGGAATCTTTGGTATTGGCCAAGCCCCTAAAGGTGCTGCAGATCCTTTCGCACTTCGCCGTGCTGCTATTGGTGTTTTACGTATTATTGTTGAAAACAACTTACCACTGGATTTAGTCGACTTAATTGCTAAAGCACAAGCGTTACACGGTGAGAATGTTAGCAATGCAAGTACTGCCGAAGACGTTCTTGAGTTTTTAATGGCGCGTTTCCGTAGCTGGTATCAAGACAAAGGCATTCAAGTTGATGTGATTTTAGCAGTATTGGCTCGTCGCCCAACTCGTCCTGCTGATTTTGACAGTCGCGTTAAAGCAGTTTCACATTTCCGCGGATTAGAGGCCTCTACAGCACTAGCAGCGGCCAATAAGCGTGTTTCTAATATCTTGGCCAAAGTTGAAAGCGAACTGCCTGCAAACATCAACCAAGCACTATTGACTGAAACCGCTGAAAAAGCGTTAGCTGATAAACTCGCGCAGTTACAACCCCAGTTGGCACCGTTATTTGCCAATGCGGATTACCAGCAAGCATTAACATTATTGGCCGATTTACGTGAAAGCGTGGATTTGTTCTTTGAAGATGTAATGGTAATGGCTGACGATGAAGCATTAAAAAATAACCGCCTTGCGTTATTAACGAATCTTCGTGAGCAGTTTTTACATGTCGCGGATATTTCACTACTCCAATAAGGTGAAATTTCTGCAACAAAAAAGCGCCGAAAGGCGCTTTTTTATTGCAGATACTCGATGAACAACTTAAAACTCGAGCAATTTTTTATGTAACTCAGCAAAATCTTGTTCAGTTATACCCACCTGAGCCAACAGCACAACAAGTTCTGGCTGTGGCAATCTATCCACTTGCTGTAGCATAGAACACTCACTAATAATATTGGCCTTCCAGATGATTAATGTCATTTCGTCATCAGGCTTAATGTTAGTGTTCGCCAATAACGTTAACGGTGCTTCAAAGTGCTCAGGTAAACGCCAGTAACGTGCTAATAATGCACTTAGGGTTAATGATTTTGTGGTCATGACCTGTTTAAACAAGGTAGAGCTAGGTTGTTCACCTGGCTCAGCTTGATAGAATGCATCCACCAGCATCTTAAAAATCGCAATTTTGCCGACGTCATGAAGTAACCCCAGTAAAAAAGCGCTATCTCGTTGATCTGTATTGGCAAGCTCGCTGGCTAAAAAAGCCACTTGCATTGAATGCCGCCATATCTCAGCACCAAAACGCCGAAAATATATTGGTTTAATGTCTATCATTTCGCGCGCTAAACAGCTGGTGATAAAATACCTTAATTGTTGCCGACCAACTTGTACTAATGCTTGCTGAATACTCGTCACATCGTTTTCTGAGCGCTTAAAAGCCACTGAGTTACACAGCTTAAGCACTTCAACACACAATAATGGATCTTGTTCAATGAGTTGAATAAGTTCTCTGGTCTCAATATTATCATCGGCCAGCTTTTTGTCTAATTCGAGTATTTTACTAGGGAGCTTTAATACATTTTCAGCAATAGCTTGAGGCGAGCTTAACGCCAATTCTATATCTTGCATGACACGCCGTTCTAGACTATTAGCAATTCCTGTCGTATCGGTTTGGGTACTGGCAAACAAAAAACTGTAAAACAAGGATGATAAATCTAATTGCGACTCGACAGCCTGTTTAGGGCTGACTTCGATAATAGGTTTAACGGTTGTAGATGAGGCTTGCTGGCGCTTCTCTACCGCTGTGCGGCCAGTAAATTTGACTTGTTCATTGCGGTCACGAATATTAAACAGCTTCTTAAAAAAACTTGTCACCACAATAGATAACCCTATAAAAATTAGATTAGGACCAATGGCTTAATCATAGCAATAAAAACAAAAATGGGCGCCATAAGGCACCCATTTATTTTAATAATGCGACCTACACGTCTAAGTTAGCCACATTTAACGCATTAGTTTCAATAAACTCACGACGAGGCTCAACTTGATCGCCCATTAAGCAGGTAAATAATTGATCTGCAGCAACCGCATCTTCAATGGTAACGCGTAACATACGGCGAGATTCAGGATCCATTGTCGTTTCCCACAATTGTTCAGGGTTCATTTCACCCAATCCTTTATAACGCTGAATGTATAAACCACGTTTTGCTTCGCTCATGGTCCATTCTAATGCTTCTAAGAAGCTTTCAACTTCTTTAACGCGCTCGCCACGTTGAACATAACCACCTTCTTCAATCATGCCGTCAAGTGCAGCGCCTAACTTAGCGATACGTTGATAATCGGCTGAAGTAAAGAAGTCGTAACCAAATAAGAAGTTGGTATCAATACCATGCTTACGAATTGTCACACTTGGAGTGTACACTTTACGTTCAGGATCTAAAATCACGTTAGCAGAGAAAATAATACCGCTGCTTTCGCGCTCAACTAAATCATCAATAAAGGCTTTACACCAGGCAGTCATTTTAGCTTCGTCGCTTAGCATCTCAAGCGTTACTTCTGGATGGTACAACATGCGATCGGTTAAGTTCATCGGGAAACGTTTTTCTAAACGAGTAATGATTTTCTCAACTTCACGGTATTGATTTACCAAACGTTCAAGCGGCTCTCCGCTCATACCTAATGCACCTTGGCTTGGATAAACATGCGTGCCATCTAACGCTTGTGTGGTTAGGTATTCAGTTAACGCCAGTTCATCTTTAAGGTATTGTTCTTGCTTACCTTTTTTAACTTTATACAAAGGTGGTTGCGCAATATACACATAACCACGCTCAATCAATTCAGGCATTTGACGGAAGAAGAAGGTCAACAGCAGAGTACGAATGTGCGAGCCGTCGACGTCAGCATCGGTCATGATAACGATGTTGTGGTAACGGGTTTTATCCGGATTATATTCGTCGCGACCAATACCACAACCTAATGCGGTAATTAAGGTGGCCACTTCTTGTGACGATAACATCTTGTCAAAACGCGCTTTTTCAACGTTTAAGATTTTACCTTTAAGTGGAAGAATCGCTTGGTTTTTACGGTTACGCCCCTGCTTGGCAGATCCGCCAGCAGAGTCCCCTTCCACTATGTATATTTCAGAAAGACCAGGGTCTTTCTCTTGGCAGTCAGCCAGCTTGCCTGGCAAACCACCTAAATCTAATGCGCCTTTACGACGAGTCATTTCACGCGCTTTACGGGCAGCTTCACGAGCTCGAGCAGCATCAACAATTTTACCGACGATTAATTTTGCATCGGCAGGGTTTTCTAATAGGTAATCGTTTAACTTCTCACCCATGGTTTGTTCTACAGCACTTTTCACTTCGCTAGAGACTAATTTATCTTTTGTCTGTGAGCTAAACTTAGGATCGGGTACTTTAACAGAAATAACCGCAGTTAAGCCTTCACGAGCGTCATCACCTGTTGCGCTGGTTTTACCTTTTTTATTAAATCCTTCACGTTCCATGTAAGTGTTTAAGTTACGCGTTAACGCACCACGGAAACCCGCTAAGTGAGTACCACCATCGCGCTGTGGGATGTTGTTGGTAAAACAGAAAATGCTTTCTTGGTAACCATCGTTCCACTGCATTGCAACTTCAACAGTAATACCGTCTTCGCGCTCTTGCGAGAAGTGGAATACATCTTTGTTTACTGGAGTTTTATTACGGTTTAAGTAGTCTACAAATGCGCTAATACCACCTTCGTATTTAAAGAACTCGTCTTTGTTTTCACGTTCATCAACTAAACGAATACCAACACCAGAGTTTAAGAAAGATAACTCACGTACACGCTTGGCTAATATATCGAAGTGAAACTCAACATCAGTAAAGGTTTGACTACTAGGCCAAAAACGAATTTCTGTACCGGTTTTAACAGCATCGCCAATTTCTTTAATCGGTTCATTTGGTACACCGTGAGTGTAAAATTGCTCATAAATTTTACCCGCACGACGAATGGTTAATTGCAGTTTTTCAGATAAGGCGTTAACAACCGACACACCCACACCGTGAAGACCACCCGAGACTTTATACGAGTTATCATCAAACTTACCGCCAGCATGCAATACCGTCATAATAACTTCAGCTGCAGATACACCTTCTTCTTCATGAATAGAGACAGGAATACCACGACCGTCATCTTTTACAGAAACAGAACCGTCTGAGTGAATAGTAATGGTGATATCGCTACAATGGCCGGCTAAAGCTTCATCGATAGAGTTATCGACCACTTCGAATACCATGTGATGAAGGCCTGTGCCGTCATCAGTATCACCAATGTACATACCAGGTCTCTTACGGACTGCATCAAGGCCTTTTAATACCTTGATACTCGAAGAATCGTAACTATTCTCTGACATATTTCTCTCTCGTTGTTATTCAATAACCGTTACCAGCCCCTGTTCCACATGAAACATCCTGTCGGGGGGGCGAGATAACGAATCGACTATTGCTAGCGGATCAATTGCAGTGACAAAAATTTGTGCACCGGTTTCGGTTAACTGCTGAAGCAATAGCTGCCTATGCTGTGCATCCAACTCTGACGGTAAATCGTCTACTAAATAAATACTGTTTTTATTCAGTTGTTGTTTGAGCAACTTTCCCTGTGCAATACGCAGTGCACAGACTAATAATTTTAATTGTCCACGGGACAATGCATCTTGTACAGGTAAGTTCCCTACTCGCAAACGTAAGTCTGCTTTATGAGGACCACTGCCCGTGTTACCCGCGGCGACATCGCGCGAGTATTGGTTTTCAAGTAACTGCGAAAAATCCGTTTTGCTGTCCCATCCTCGGGTAAAAGAAACCTTAATATCAACCTGAGGTAAAAACCGCTCTATTATACCCTTAAGTAGCTCATTTAACGAGTCTACATATCGATTTCGTATGTCGGTAACCTGTTCAGCATACCGTACCAGCTCTTTATCCCAAAATTGTATTTGACTGTACGGCGAATGGTTCCTAAGCAATTGATTACGCTGCTTTAAGACCTTACGTACGTTCACCCAAGCTTGATAAAAATGGGGGTCAGAATGAAATGCCCCCCAATCAATAAACTGTCTGCGGGCTTTTGGGCCTTCAAACAATAAAGAAAAACTTTCGGGGGTAATAACTTGAATCGGTAAAGTTTCAGCTAATGTAGACAAGCGCTTGACTTTTTCGCCATTAATTTTGACTTCAATTTCGCCGTTTCGATGCCGTCTTAGACCAATTTTGCAGTCGTTTTCATCTTGAATAAGGTTGGCGAACAGAGTGAGTTTGTCGTCATCATTATTAATCACTCGTTGTGATAAGTGGCTGCGAAACGAACGTCCCATCCCTAAAAAATAAATCGCTTCTAAAATACTGGTTTTACCGCTGCCATTTTGGCCGTAAATCAAGTTTAATCCATCGCTTGGGTTAAGCGATGCTGAACTGATATTTCGAAATGACCCTATGGTAATACGCGATAAACTCATGAACACCTATTGTGATAGCCAAATAAAGCAGTAGAGACAAAGAAGGTGCTTAACAGCACCTTTCATATAGTTTATACCCTATAACGTATTACAAACGCATTGGCATCACCACATACATAGAATCTTCTTCTTTGTGGTTCTCTATTAATGCACTTGAGTTGCCATCAATCAGGGTGATACGCACATCATCACTGGCGAGGTTATTCAGTACATCTAATAGATAACTCACGTTAAAACCAATTTCGAGCTTATCTGAATCATAATCAACATCGATGATTTCTTCGGCTTCTTCTTGCTCAGGGTTATTCGCGGTAATCTTTAATAAACCCGGTTCAAGTTGAATGCGTACACCGCGGAATTTTTCGTTAGATAAAATCGAAGCACGGGTTAACGCTTGTTTTAATTGATTACGGCTAGCAATAACCACCTTGTTGCCACCTTTTGGTAACACCCGACGATAATCAGGAAAACGGCCATCAACCAACTTACTGGTAAATACAGCAGAACTGGTAATCGCGCGAATCGCGTTGTCGCCAATCGCAATGGTAATGTCTTGGTCGTCGCTTTCAAGCAAACGTGCCATTTCAACGACCCCTTTACGTGGCACAATCACTTGTTTTTCAGGCAAAGATATATCAACAGTACGATGGCTTAAAGCCAAACGGTGGCCGTCGGTAGCAATAGCACGTAATACATTACCTTCAGTTTCAAATAATAAACCATTGAGATAATAGCGCACATCCTGATTAGCCATTGAAAACTGAGTAGAGTCAATAATCGACTTTAATACGCCCTGCTTTAAGCTAAATTCAATATCAGCCTGGAATGCTTCAACATTGGGATAATCTTCAGCAGGCAATGTGGCTAATGAAAAACGGCTACGGCCCGAGCGTAACAACCATTTGCCATCTTGTTGTTCTACTTTTAATTCGCTTTGTTCAGGAAGAGACTTAACTATGTCGAGCAGTTTTTTAGCAGGCACGGTAGTACGACCAATATTGATATCACCGTGTATAGCGGCTTGACCAACAAACTCAACCTCTAAATCCGTACCTGTCAGCTTAAGTGAGTCTTCACTAACCTCGACTAATAAATTAGCAAGAATGGGCAAGTTATGTCTACGTTCTACCGCGCCACACACGAGTTGCAGCGGCTTTAATAGGGCGTCCCTATCAATTGAAAATTTCATCGTTCTACATTCCCTGAATTAAGAAGACAAAGTTCTAATCAAGTTAGCGTAATCTTCTTTAATGTCATGACTTTCTTCACGCAATTGCGCAATTTTACGACAAGCATGTAATACCGTCGTATGGTCACGACCACCGAAAGCATCGCCAATTTCAGGCAAACTTTGGTTAGTGAGTTCTTTAGATAGCGCCATCGCCACTTGTCGCGGTCTTGCCACACTGCGTGAACGACGTTTAGACAGCATATCTGCCATTTTTATTTTGTAATATTCAGCAACGGTCTTCTGAATATTGTCTATAGTGACTAATTTTTCTTGTAGTGCCAAGAGATCACGTAACGCTTCACGAACAAAATCAATGGTAATTGGTCGGCCAGTAAAGTTAGCGTTAGCTATAACGCGGTTTAATGCGCCTTCAAGCTCGCGTACGTTTGAACGTAAACGCTTAGCAATAAAGAAAGCCACTTCATCAGGCAGGTTAATGCCACTCTCTTGTGCTTTACGCATTAAAATCGCTACGCGGGTTTCTAATTCAGGTGGCTCAATGGCAACTGTTAACCCCCAACCAAAGCGAGATTTTAAGCGATCTTCTACCCCGTCGATCTCTTTAGGATAACGGTCTGAAGTTAAAATAATTTGGTGATTACCTTCTAGTAGCGCATTGAAGGTATGAAAAAACTCTTCTTGAGAACGATCTTTGTTGGCAAAAAATTGAATATCGTCAATAAACAGGGCATCGACACTGCGGTAATAACGTTTAAATTCTTCAATGGCGTTATTTTGTAAGGCTTTGACCATGTCCTGTACAAAACGCTCAGAATGCATATACACCACTTTAGCATTGGGATTATTTTTAATAATCCCATTACCAACAGCATGCAATAAGTGAGTTTTACCTAAACCAGTGCCGCCATATAAAAATAATGGGTTATACGCACCACCTGGGTTTTCAGATACTTGTAATGCTGCCGCTTTACCTAATTGGTTTGATTTACCTTCAACGAAGTTATCAAACTGATAAGTGGGATTGATGTTACTGCGGTGATTCGCATTAACAATCGGTTCAGCCTGGGTATTAAATGACGTTGTGCCAACTTGAGCACGCATTTGACTACTCACAGGCTTAGCGGCGACCGGGGCTGGAGCGACAGGACGTGCTGACGGACGGCTACCAATATCAAAACGCAACTTAGGTGCATCACTGCCCATTTGTTCAGTGAAAAATTGATTAATGATATTAATGTATTTATCGCGTACCCAATCGAGTACAAAACGATTTGGCGCATACAAAACCAGAGTATCACCATCCATTTCAGCTTGTAACGGACGGATCCACATACTGAACTGCTGGGCTGATAACTCATCTTGCAGTCTGCCGATACATTGTTGCCAAAGTGAAACCGCCACTTATTTATCCCCAAATATCTTTAGTCAAAGGAGGTGTATTCTATAGGGAGATCACAATGATCGCTATCCTTAAAAACAGATTTATCCCCAGCGAGATCATTCTATGTGGATATCTGAGATCATGAAAGATCAAAATCGATCCATTTATTGTAAATTTGATGCAAATCCAGCTTTATTAACCGATCCACATTGATCTATAATACGCAACCTTTGATCTATGAAAACAAACAAAGATCCACAAGATATAGTGTCTGTACACAGACTTATCCACATCTTCTGGTACTTATAAGCTTTCATCATCAAAGAAAGATTGGCAGAAATTCATCATATAACCACTTTCGTTATTGACGATAGTAATTAAAGTGATTACAATTCGGCCTCTTTTTTGCCCTTACCTCTAATGTTGGAGATAAGGTAAATTCACTAACAAAGACGGATTGCCATCATGAGTAAACGTACTTTTCAACCTAGCAACCTGAAGCGCAAGCGTTCTCACGGCTTCCGCGCTCGTATGGCCACTGTAGGCGGCCGTAAGGTGCTTGCACGTCGTCGTGCGAAAGGTCGCGCTCGTTTATCTGCTTAATAAGTAGATAACCAGGTGACTAGCTATACCTTTACGCGGGAGTTACGCTTGTTAACTCCCGCGCAATTTAAATCTGTATTCTCCAATCCAATCAAAGCATCCTCTGCTGAAATAACTCTGCTCGCTATTCCTAATTCTGAGCAACATCCTCGTTTAGGGTTAACTGTGGCTAAACGTTTTGTAAAACGTGCTAACCAACGTAATCGCATTAAACGCGTGATAAGAGATAGTTTTCGTTTACATCAACACGACATCCCTAACATTGATATCGTGGTATTAGTCAGAAATGGCGTGATGGAAATGGAAAATGCAGAACTACACAAATTGATAGAAAAGCTATGGCGAAAACTCAGTCGCCGTTACAATGGCTAGCAACCACGGTTATCCGTGGTTATCAAATTTTTATAAGCCCTTTACTGGGACCGAAGTGTCGGTTCGATCCAACTTGTTCTTATTATGCGATTGAAGCAATAAAAACGCACGGAACAGTGAAAGGTAGTTGGTTTGCAATCAAACGCATATTAAAATGTCACCCTTTACATCCCGGCGGTAGTGATCCCGTCCCCCCTAAAAATGACAGGTGTAATAAATAGGCTATGGAATCTCAACGCAATATATTGCTAATCGGTTTGTTGTTTGTCAGCTTTTTAATGTGGCAACAATGGCAAACAGATAAGGCACCACAACCGGTAGCACAACAAACCGTTACCCAAACAAACGCTGCGACTATCAACGGCGCAGACGTTCCTGAAGCAGATTCGACTGGTATGCCAGTGGATATGCCTGCAACCAAAAACTTAATTACCATTAGCACTGATCAGCTTGATATTAAAATCAGCCCAGTAGGTGGTGACATCGTTTATGCAGCATTAGTTGCGCACAAAGTTGAGATTGATAAAGACGATCCTTTTGTCATTCTTGAACAAACCAATGACCACACTTATATTGCACAAAGCGGTTTAATCGGTCGCGACGGCATTGATAGCAGTGCTAAAGGTCGAGCCGCCTTTACCGCGCAAAAAAGCTCTTACACATTAGCAGACGGTCAAGACACATTATCTGTGCCTTTAACCTTTACTGCAGACAACGGTGTCACTTACGTAAAAACCTTTACGTTTACCCGTGGTCAATATGATGTTGGTGTTGATTACAGCATTAGCAACACTTCAGATACTGCATTACAAGTACAAATGTATGGTCAAATAAAACAAACCATCAAAGAGTCTGAAAGCAGCATGATGATGCCAACCTACCGTGGTGCGGCATTCTCAACGCAAGATACTCGCTACGAAAAGTATGACTTTGAAGACATGGCTGACAAAAACCTAGGTAAAGCAACACTAGGTGGTTGGGCTGCAATGTTACAACACTACTTCGTATCAGCTTGGATTCCACCGGCTACTGATTCAAACACTATTTTCTCAAGTGTGAGTGCTGGTGGTTTAGCTAACATCGGTTTCCGTGGTGCGGTATATGATATTGCTCCTGGCACAACACAAAAAATTAGCTCACAATTTTATGTCGGCCCTAAAAACCAAAAAGCGCTTTCTGCTATTTCTGAAACCTTAAACCTAGTGGTTGATTACGGTTTCTTATGGTGGTTAGCAATACCTATTCACTGGTTATTGATGTTCTATCAATCATTTGTGGGTAACTGGGGTATGGCGATTATTTTAATCACCTTAACCGTACGTGGTTTGTTATATCCATTAACCAAAGCACAATACAGCTCAATGGCTAAAATGCGTAATTTACAGCCAAAATTAGCTGAGATGAAAGAACGCTTTGGTGATGACCGTCAAAAGATGGGTCAGGCCATGATGGAACTGTACAAAAAAGAGAAAGTAAACCCAATGGGTGGCTGCTTACCTATTTTGTTACAGATGCCAATCTTCATCGCATTATACTGGGTATTACTCGAAAGCTATGAACTGCGTCATGCACCATTCATGTTATGGATTGATGACTTGTCAGTACAAGATCCGTACTATGTATTACCATTGCTAATGGGTGTATCGATGTTCTTGATGCAGAAAATGCAGCCAATGGCACCAACCATGGACCCAATGCAAGTTAAGATGATGCAATGGATGCCCGTAATCTTTACCGTATTCTTCTTATGGTTCCCAGCAGGTCTAGTACTTTACTGGTTAGTCGGTAACTTAGTCGCAATTACTCAGCAAAAGATTATTTATGCCGGTCTTGAGAAAAAAGGCTTAAAATAAGCCCAAGCTCGACAGTTAACTTATTCAAAAGTTAAATGAATAAAAAAGGCGGCTTAATAGGCCGCCTTTTCCTTTAATGATTTAGCAGGTATTAACCGTGACAACAGACACTATCGTAGCGCAAGCCACAGCACCAGGGCGTGGTGGAGTGGGTATTATTCGTGTATCTGGCGATCTCGCTGCCAATGTAGCCAACGCCATTATTGGTCATGTACCTAAAACCCGTTACGCCGAATATTGTGATTTTAATAGCCACGATGGTCACGTTATTGACCAGGGTATAGCGCTATTTTTTAAAGGTCCAAATTCGTTTACTGGCGAAGATGTATTAGAGCTGCAAGGTCACGGTGGCCAGATCGTACTCGACATGCTAATTAAACGCGTGTTAGAGATTGATGGTATCCGTATAGCTAAACCTGGCGAGTTTAGTGAACAAGCGTTTATGAATGACAAACTCGATTTAACTCAAGCAGAAGCCATTGCCGATTTAATTGATGCCACCAGTGAACAAGCCGCTAAAAGTGCATTGCAATCACTACAAGGTGAGTTTTCAAAAGAGGTACATGAACTGGTTGAGCAAGTCACTAACCTGCGTTTATATGTAGAAGCTGCGATTGATTTTCCAGATGAAGAAGTCGACTTTTTATCAGACGGTAAAATTGCCAGTGCCTTATATCGAATTATCGACAAACTCACTACTGTTCAAGCCAGTGCCAAGCAAGGTTCAATTATACGTGAAGGCATGAAAGTCGTCATTGCGGGGCGACCAAATGCCGGCAAATCAAGTTTACTTAATGCCCTTGCAGGTAAAGAGTCAGCCATTGTGACTGAAATAGCCGGCACCACCCGTGACGTACTACGAGAGCATATTCACCTTGATGGCATGCCACTGCATATTATCGACACCGCAGGATTACGCGACACCACAGATACCGTTGAGCAAATTGGTATTGAGCGCGCGTGGGCAGAAATAGCCAGCGCAGATAGAGTGTTGTTTATGGTTGATGGCACCACCACTGATGCGGTTGACCCACATGACATATGGCCTGATTTTATTGACCGTTTACCTTCAAGATTAGGTGTTACCGTTGTGCGTAACAAAGCAGATTTAACCGGTGAAACACTCGAAATATCACAAGAGCAAGGATACGATGTTTACCGTATATCTGCCAAAACCGGCCTTGGGGTTGAAGAGTTAAAACAGCACCTTAAAACACTTATGGGCTATCAAAGTAATTTAGAAGGCGGCTTTATTGCCCGCCGTCGTCACTTAGAAGCATTAGAGTTAGCCGCAAGCCACCTACAACTGGGTAAAGAACAACTTGAAGTGTATCTTGCCGGAGAACTACTGGCTGAAGAGTTACGCATGTGCCAAATGGCGCTATCAGAAATTACCGGTAAATTCACGTCAGATGACTTGCTCGGTAAAATCTTTAGCTCCTTCTGTATTGGTAAATAGTGTATTGGTAAACAAAGGAAAAAACACATGACATTGGCCAATCAAGTTGTGGTACTCGACTTTGAAACCACAGGTTTATCACCCGACAATGGTGACAGAGCCATTGAAATAGGTGCGGTAAAACTGGTTGATGGCCAAATAGTGGACACCTTTCAAGAACTCATAAACCCAGGTAAGCGAGTTAATAGCTTTATTGAACAATACACAGGTATTAGTAACAATATGCTTAAACATGCGCCATCATCTAAAGAAGTAATGGCGCAATTTGCCAAGTTTATTGATGGCTTTAATTTAGTAGCACACAACGCCAGCTTTGATAAAAAATTCTTAGATGCCGAATTTAAGCATAATAAGCTGCACTACACTGGCCAATTTTCCTGTTCATTACTGCTATCTCGCCGCATAAGCCAAGATGCACCTAATCATCAACTTGGAACCTTAGTGAATTATCATCAGCTACCAAACGATGGTGTGTTTCACCGCGCCTTAGCCGACGCCACCATGACCAGCCACCTTTGGTTGCATCAACTTGACGTACTGCAACAACAACTGCCAAACCACCTTATCACGCTTGATATCATCAATAAGATATCGAGCTTGCCCAAAGCACAAATAAACCGCTACTACCAAACAATGGCGCACCAATAAGCTAAAGCTCTTGTGATAACTTATCCACTAACAAACGCACTTTAGGTGACAAATGACGGTTATGCGGATATAACGCCCAAATCCCTTCTTTGGGTTGTTGATATGGCGCGAGTAACACCACTAATTGCCCAGCTTCAATTGCATCGTTAACGTAGTAACCGGGTAATTGCACAATACCTAAACCACTTATTGCGGCAGATAATAAGCTTAACCCACTGCTACAACTCAACGAACCACTGACTTTAACGGCTTTAGCTTTACCTTGATCAATAAAGTTCCAATGCGATTGGCTACCGATTAAACAATTATGCTGACTGAGTTCAGACAAAGTATAAGGCGTACCAAATTGAGCAATATAACTTGGTGCAGCACACACATATTGGCTGCGATTAGTTAAGTGCTTAGCCATCATTGACGAATTAGTTAACCGCCCTAGCCTAATGGCTAAATCAAAACCACCTTCAACAAGATCAAGCTGACGGTTGGTTAATTCGCACACCACTTCAATATCACGGTACTGCTGCATAAAATCGATAACAATCGGCATAACAAACTTTTCACCGTAGGTTACCGGTGCGGTCATGCGTATTAAACCTTGAGGTTTATCTTTTAAGCTCGAAATTGCCCGTTCTGCTTCATCAAGACTGTCTAATACCTGGCGGCAATGCTGATAATAAACCGAGCCCTCTTCTGTTAACGATACTTTGCGTGTCGTACGATAAAACAATTTAGTGTTTAGACGGTTTTCAAGTTGGCTTACTTGGCGACTCACTTGTGCCGTAGAAATACTTAAACGCTTACCTGCGGCAGTAAAACTGTCAGTTTCGGCCACTGCAACAAACTCAAAAATCCCTTCCCACTGCATCATTATTACATTCTCGTAAAAGTAATTTACAAAACTAGCTGATTATCATTTGATGATAAACAAATACAATGGATAAATACACTACACTGTAGTGATGTTGATCATCCATATTTCATGGTGTTTACGTTTAAGGAAGCTATTTATGTCAGCACAATTTATTAAATCAAAAGCCGCCATTGCTTGGGGACCCGGTCAGCCATTATCGGTTGAAGAAGTCGATGTTATGTACCCAAAAGCCGGTGAAGTCATGGTGCGTATCGTGGCGTCAGGTGTATGCCATACAGATGCATTTACCTTGTCGGGCGATGATCCTGAAGGCGTATTCCCAGCAATTCTAGGCCATGAAGGCGGCGGGATTGTTCATATGGTTGGCGAAGGTGTCACCAGCGTAAAAGTAGGCGACCATGTTATTCCACTGTACACCGCTGAATGTGGTGAATGTAAATTCTGTACATCTGGCAAAACCAACCTTTGCAGCGCGGTGCGTGCCACACAAGGTAAAGGCTTAATGCCAGATGGCACGACACGCTTCTTTAAAGATGGCGAGCCTATTTTTCACTATATGGGCTGCTCAACTTTTTCTGAATACACAGTATTACCAGAAATTTCATTAGCTAAAGTCAATCCAACAGCACCACTTGAAGAAGTGTGTTTACTCGGTTGCGGCGTAACAACAGGTATGGGCGCAGTACTAAAAACAGCAAAAGTACAAAAAGGTGATACCGTAGCAATATTTGGCCTAGGCGGCATTGGTTTATCAGCCATTATTGGCGCAACCATGGCGGGTGCTAGCCGAATTATTGGTGTTGATATAAACGAATCTAAGTTTGAACTGGCCAAAAAGTTAGGTGCTACAGACTGCATAAACCCTAAAGAGTTTGATAAACCAATCCAAGATGTGATTGTTGAAATGACCGATGGCGGCGTCGATTTCTCATTTGAATGTATTGGTAACGTTAATGTGATGCGCAGTGCGTTAGAATGCTGCCACAAAGGTTGGGGCGAATCAGTGATTATTGGTGTTGCTGGTGCCGGCCAAGAAATTTCAACCCGTCCATTCCAATTAGTGACCGGACGAGTATGGCGTGGTAGCGCATTTGGTGGCGTAAAAGGGCGCAGTGAATTACCCGGTATTGTTGAGCAATACTTAGCTGGTGAGTTTAAATTAGACCACTTTATTACTCACACAATGGGCCTTGAAGGGATTAACGATGCATTTGATTTAATGCATAAAGGCGAAAGTATTCGTAGCGTTATTCACTTTAATAAATAAGCTGATCTTAAATAGAAAAACAATGCAGTTAATTTTTAATTAGCTGCATTTATTTTATGAGGACCCACCATGACCATTGAAAATATCAGCAACACCAAAGCATTTGGTGGCTGGCATAAACAATATACTCATTTTTCAACAGCATTAAATTGCACGATGCGATTTGCTATTTACTTACCGCCACAAGCTGAACAACAAAATGTGCCCGTATTGTATTGGTTATCAGGGCTTACCTGCACTGACGAAAACTTTATGCAAAAAGCCGGTGCACAGCGCATTGCCGCTGAACTAGGTATAGCGATTGTTGCACCAGACACCAGCCCACGTGGTGATGGCGTTGCCGACGACAAAGACGGTGCTTATGATTTTGGTTTAGGCGCAGGGTTTTACCTCAATGCGACTAAACCACCTTTTGATCAGCATTATAAAATGTATGATTATGTGGTGTCAGAGTTACCAGCAATCATTGAAGCGCATTTTCCGGTAACTAACCAACGTAGCATTAGTGGCCACTCAATGGGCGGCCATGGCGCCTTAACAATTGCATTAAAAAATCCAAACCTATTTGCTAGTGTGTCAGCCTTTAGCCCAATTTGTAATCCAATGGATTGCCCTTGGGGAATTAAAGCATTCCGTGGTTATTTGGGCGATGATCAACAGCAATGGCAACAATATGATAGCTGTGAATTAATGCAAAATAGCCAACAATTTGTGCCTGCGCTGGTGGATCAAGGTAGCAATGACAACTTTTTAGATGAGCAATTAAAACCTCACGCATTAGAAAAAGTCGCCCAACAAAAGGGTTATCCTCTCGAGTTACGAATGCAGTCTGGATATGACCATAGCTACTACTTTATTGCGACCTTTATTGAAGAACACCTGCGATTTCATGCAAAATATTTAAAGATCAACTAACACTAATCAGATGTTAACACTCACTCAAAACGAGCCTTTAGGGCTCGTTTTTTTATCGCTACAAAGTATAAAACGGCCAAATAAACAGGTTATTTAGGCGTAAAAAGTGTAAATAAGCCAACATGTAGCACAATTGAGCGAGTAAAATAACCGTAAAGCACATTAAAACTGGCTGTTAAACAAGCAGTTTAAGCAACAATTCGGAGTAAAAATGGCAAAAATAGCATTATTAGTGGGTACCACATTGGGCAGCTCAGAATATGTCGCCGATGAAATGGCAGAGCAATTGACCCAATTAAACCACCAAACAGAGGTATTTATTGACCCACAATGGAATCAATTAAGCGACTTTTCAGTGTGGATCATCGTTAGCTCAACCCATGGCGCGGGCGATCTACCCGACAACATAGTGCCTTTTTATAAACAATTAATACTCAATATGCCGGATCTAACATCGGTTCAACATGCATTATGCGCCATTGGTGATTCGAGCTACGACACATTTTGCCAAGGGCCCAAAAAAATAATCGATCTACTTTTACAATGTGGATCAACTCCAATTGTGGATAAGATCCAAATTGATGTCCAACAAGATCCCGTGCCTGAAGAACCCGCTCTGGCGTGGCTATCGCAATGGCAGGATAAAATTAAGTAGCCATAATATGCGATCTTATTTTGTATAAACTAAGATCAACTCACAATTTAGATTTGACTTATCCACAAATTACTATTTTAAATAACAACTTTGTGGATAAGCTATTATTTTTAGCGATCATAACTCTGTACTACTCACAACCAGATCTGCTTAAAGATCCCCCTTGTGGATAAGTACCCGATCTATCCCCACCTTATATTGAGTTTGATCGCGATCAGATCACAGGTTTAATAAGCTGTTAAATCTTGATTTTAAAGGTAAAATAGAGTTATTAACAGAAAATACCGATCCTAATAGTAAACATAATAAAAAGATCTATATAAAGATCTTAAGATCTATTAAGCAAACCCATCTTGATCATTCTATGAAAAATGATCATTCACGTTCTGACAAGCAAGTGCTAAAATGCGCAGCTTGAATCACGTTTCAAATTGAATTTAACTTTCTAAGCAATCAAAGGTCGCATAATGCATTTTCATGAACGGTTTGATGTAATTGTCGTTGGTGGTGGTCATGCCGGAACTGAGGCAGCCCTCGCAGCAGCAAGAATGGGATCAAAAACATTATTGTTAACCCATAACATCGACACACTAGGTCAAATGTCTTGTAATCCCGCCATTGGTGGTATTGGTAAAGGGCATTTGGTTAAAGAGATCGACGCATTAGGCGGAGCCATGGCAACGGCAACAGATTTTGCCGGGATTCAATTTAGAACATTAAATTCAAGTAAAGGCCCAGCTGTTCGTGCAACTCGTGCCCAAGCAGACCGTGCGTTATATCGTCAAAAAATTCAGCATATTTTACAAAATCAAGTTAACTTACGTATTTTTCAACAAGCGGTTGATGACTTAGTTGTTGAAAATAATAAAGTTATTGGTGTTGTCACTCAAATGGGGCTCGCATTTGAAGCACCTGCAGTGGTCTTAACCACAGGCACATTTCTAAGCGGTAAAATTCATATTGGTTTACAAAACTACAGCGGTGGCCGTGCAGGCGATCCACCAGCAATTGCATTAGCAAATCGTTTACGTGAATTACCTATCCGTGTAGGCCGTTTAAAAACAGGTACACCACCACGTATTGATGCCAATACCATTGATTTTTCACAAATGACTGAGCAAAAAGGTGATTCGCCATTACCGGTAATGTCATTTATTGGCGATGTCAGCCAGCATCCAAAACAAATTTCATGTTTTATTACTCACACCAATGAAAAAACTCACGACATTATTCGTGGTGGCTTAGACAGAAGTCCAATGTATTCAGGTGTTATCGAAGGTATTGGCCCTCGTTACTGCCCATCGATTGAAGATAAGATCCACCGCTTTGCTGATAAGTCATCGCATCAGATCTTTATTGAACCTGAAGGGTTAAGCACGAATGAGATCTATCCTAATGGTATTTCTACAAGCTTACCTTTTGATGTACAACTTAATTTAGTCCGTTCGATCAAAGGCATGGAAAACGCTGAAATCGTTCGTCCTGGTTACGCTATCGAATACGATTATTTTGATCCACGCGATCTTAAAAATTCATTAGAAACCAAAACCATTGAAGGTTTATTCTTTGCTGGCCAAATTAACGGCACTACAGGTTACGAAGAAGCCGGTGCTCAAGGGTTATTAGCGGGTATGAATGCATCTTTACAGGTACAAGGTAAAGAGACTTGGTGTCCACGCCGCGATGAAGCTTACCTTGGGGTATTAGTTGATGATCTATCAACCCTTGGTACTAAAGAACCCTACCGCATGTTCACTAGCCGTGCCGAGTATCGTTTATTACTACGTGAAGACAACGCTGATCTACGCTTAACCGAAAAAGGCCGTGAGCTTGGTTTGGTTGACGATAATCGTTGGGAGTTATTCAGTAAGAAAAAAGAATCGATCGAACTGGAATTACAGCGTTTACGTAGCCAATGGGTACACCCTAATTCACCGTTATTAGACGTATTAAACCCTCAATTAAATACACCCATCTCGCGTGAAGCGTCATTTGAAGATTTGCTGCGTCGCCCTGAAATGGATTACAGTAAATTAATGCGGTTAGAGGGATTTGGTCCTGGACTTGACGATCCACAAGCTGCAGAGCAAGTACAAATTCAAGTTAAATACTCAGGATATATCCAACGTCAACAAGATGAAATTGATAAAGCTATTCGTCATGAGAGCTCATTATTACCACTTGATCTAGATTACAAAGAAGTTCCCGGCTTATCAAATGAAGTGATTGCTAAGCTAAATAACCATAAACCTGAAACGGTAGGACAAGCATCACGCATATCAGGAATTACCCCTGCAGCGATCTCAATCTTGCTAGTCCACTTAAAAAAACGTGGTTTATTGAGAAAAAGCGCATAATTACAGATATTTTTTCGACTCAATAACACAAGGGAAGCCATAAGGCTTCCCTTAGTGCTTTTACGGCTTCATAATAACTGCCGTCTGTTCATGCAATTTACGAGGCTTTCTGTGTTATCTGCGCAACTTCAAACCTATTTAGCTGAAATGAAAATATCGGCCACTGAATTACAACAAAAGCAACTAATCGGTTTTGTTGAAATGCTCGCTAAATGGAATAAAGCCTATAACCTCACCTCGGTTCGCGATCCTGAGCAAATGTTAATTCGTCATATTATGGACAGTTTGGCAGTTTCTCCTTATCTTGATGGACAACGCTTTATCGATGTGGGTACAGGACCTGGTTTACCGGGGATCCCGTTAGCCATTATGAACCCAGACAAAGAATTTGTATTATTAGACAGCTTAGGCAAACGGATCCGTTTTCAGAAACAGGTTCAGTTTGAGCTAAAAATTAATAATATAACCTCTGTAGAAAGCCGGGTTGAGGCTTATCAACCTGAAGATAAATTTGATGGCGTATTAAGCCGAGCGTTTGCTTCGATACAAGACATGCTGAGCTGGTGCCATCATTTACCAAAAGAAAACGGTATTTATTACGCCTTAAAAGGCCAATTAAGTGAACAAGAATTACAGCAAATGCCGCCAGGATTTTCGCTGGTTGATACCATTGTATTGCATGTACCAAAGCTAGATGAACAGCGACATTTATTAAAAATTACTAAGCAATAAAGTGCATTTCTTTCGCTAATTAATCGAACCGGACATCAATAATTTAAAGACAGGATGACATAGTGGGTAAAATTATTGCCGTAGCCAACCAAAAAGGTGGCGTAGGAAAAACAACTACTTGCGTAAACTTAGCCGCATCACTTGCCGCCACAAAGCGTAAAGTGTTGTTGATCGACTTAGATCCTCAAGGCAATGCCACCATGGGCAGTGGGGTCGACAAATATGATGTTGACAGTACCGCCTACGAATTACTCGTAGAAGAAAAGCCTTTTGCAGATATTGTGATTAAAAATACCGTGGGTAAATTTGATCTGATCGCCGGTAATGGCGATGTGACTGCTGCAGAAATTAAGCTGATGGAGTTTTTTGCTCGCGAGATCCGCTTACGTAACGCACTTGCGCCTATAAGAGATGACTACGACTATATCTTTATCGACTGCCCACCCTCATTAAATATGTTAACTGTTAATGCCATGTCTGCTGCAGATTCTGTTTTAGTACCAATGCAGTGTGAATACTATGCATTAGAAGGGCTAACAGCGTTAATCGATACCATTACTAAGTTAGGTGCAATGGTCAATCCAACATTAACCATTGAAGGTATATTGCGTACTATGTACGACCCACGCAATCGCCTATCAAATGATGTATCTGATCAACTAAAGCAACATTTTGGAGATAAGGTTTATCGCACTGTCATTCCAAGAAATATTCGTTTAGCGGAAGCACCTAGTTTTGGTGCGCCTGCCATGTATTACGATAAATCAAGTGCAGGTGCTAAAGCTTATTTAGCCCTAGCAGGTGAAATTATTCGTCGTGCAGAGCAGCAGACACAACCCAAACAAGCGTAGGATATATAAAAATGACGTTAAAAAAACGCGGTTTAGGTAAAGGCCTGGATGCCTTATTAAGCCATAGTAATGCGGCGACTCGTAAAACTGAGCAATCTGAAGAAACTCTACCATTAGCCACTGCAGGCGATCTTATTCATCTTGATCTCGACAAACTCCAGCCGGGTAAATACCAACCGCGTAAAGATATGTCGCCTGAAGCACTAGAAGAACTGGCTGAATCAATTCGCTCGCAAGGAGTTATTCAACCTATTGTTGTACGTAGGGTTGTTGATGATAATTATGAAATCATCGCCGGTGAGCGTCGTTGGCGAGCTGCGCAACTTGCTAAACTTGATAAAGTTCCTTGTATTGTTAAGCAGGTGGCAGATGAAGCCGCTGTCGCTATTGCATTAATTGAAAATATTCAGCGCGAAGATCTCAATGCAATGGAAGAGGCAATAGCATTACAACGTTTGTTAGAAGAGTTTGAGTTAACACATCAACAAGTCGCCGATGCGGTAGGTAAATCTCGTGTTAGTGTGTCAAACCTATTACGTTTAAATAGCCTCAATGAGCCTGTTAAACGTTTGTTAGAATATGGTGACATTGACATGGGGCACGCCCGTGCTTTATTGGCTATTGAAGGCGATGAACAAACTAATTTGGCTCGATTAGTTGCCTCAAAGGAAATGACTGTTCGAGAAACTGAACGATTAGTTAATAAAGCCCTAAATCCGGCTAAAGTTGCCGAAACACCAGCTAAAGATCATGATGTTAGCCGTTTAGAACAAGAGTTAATTGAAAGGCTCGGTGCCAAAGTTGCCATCAACCATGGTACTAAAGGCAAAGGAAAAATTGTAATAAACTACCAAAATCTCGCTGAATTAGACGGTATTTTAAGTAAAATCCGCTAAAAAGCCGACTAAACCATTTTATGTAGTAATTTTGTGACATAGCGCTAATTTTTACTTTTGTATATTTAGCGCTAATTCACTCATTAAATCGTTGTTTTCCTATCATCAAAGTTGCAAACAAAGCGCGAAAAGGTATACTTTGCAGGCTTTTTGTATCTTAAGGCTAGTTTAATCTATTAAATTTAACATTAGGACCGCGAAAGGCATTAATGCGGAGATATGAAGTTGGGTAATGTTTTAGCGCGTCGTGGTAGGTTAGCAGCCTATAAATTAGTGCTGGTACAAGCGATTGTTGCGAGTATTATTTCAATACTATTTTTCGTAATGTGGGGAGCGCAGTATGGTCAGTCTGCATTAGCAGGCGCGATTATCGCTGTACTTCCTAATTTTGTATTCGCAACCCTAGCTTTCTCACATAGTGGGGCAAGCTCAGCAGCAAAAGTGATTAAAAGCTTTTACTGGGGGGAAGCGGTAAAGATGCTGTTGACCATTGCATTGTTTACGTTGGTGTTTATCAACATGGAAGTCGGATTTATGCCGCTTTTTACTTGTTATTCGTTAGCGTTAGTTGTGCACTGGATAGCACCTTTATATTTCAAGCAAAGTTAAGTGGGATGAATCATGGCTGCAACTGGTGAAGCGTTAACACCGCAGGGCTATATCCAACATCACCTTACCAACTTAAGTGTTGGTGAAGGGTTTTGGACATGGCACATTGATTCGTTGCTCTTTTCGGTTGGGCTTGGTGTGTTGTTCTTATGGCTGTTTTACAGTGCTGGCAAAAAAGCGACAACAGGCGTTCCTGGCAAATTTCAATGTTTTGTCGAGATGATTGTTGAGTTTGTTGATAGCAGTGTGAAAGAAACCTTTCACGGCCGCAATCCTGTTATTGCGCCTTTAGCTCTGACTATTTTTGTGTGGATTTTCATGATGAACTTCATGGATATGATCCCTGTAGATTGGTTGCCATGGGCAGCAAGTTTAGCAGGCGTGCCATACCTCAAAGTAGTTCCGACTACTGACGTAAACATCACTTTTAGCTTAGCTATTGGTGTGTTTGTGCTGATTATTTACTACAGCATTAAAGTCAAAGGTGTTTCAGGTTTTGTTAAAGAACTAACATTTCAGCCTTTTAACCATTGGGCAATGATACCCGTCAACTTATTATTAGAAACAGTAACCTTAGTGGCAAAGCCTATTTCATTGGCTCTACGACTATTTGGTAACTTGTATGCTGGTGAGTTGATTTTTATCCTTATTGCATTGATGTATGGTTCTAACGTGGCGTTATCTGCTCTAGGTGTAGGATTACAACTAGGTTGGTTAATTTTCCATATTTTAGTTATTACTTTACAAGCATTTATTTTCATGATGTTGACCATTGTTTATTTAAGCATGGCGCATGAAGATCACTAAGGGTAACCGAAAATTTTTTTGACCTAAATCATTAATAACAACGATTTAGAATATTGGAGATAGATATGGAAACTGTATTAGGAATGACGGCTATTGCTGTTGCTCTACTTATTGGTATGGGTGCATTAGGAACAGCTATCGGTTTCGGCCTTTTAGGTGGAAAGTTTTTGGAAGGTGCAGCTCGTCAGCCAGAAATGGCGCCTATGTTACAAGTTAAAATGTTCATCGTAGCGGGTCTACTTGATGCCGTAACTATGATTGGTGTAGGTATTGCGCTATTTATGCTATTTACTAACCCATTGGGTGCAATGCTTTAATTAACGCTTCTGTCTTTAATCTAACTAGGAGGCTGTTGTGAATTTCAACGCTACCCTATTCGGTCAGACGGTTGCCTTTATTCTCTTCGTGTGGTTTTGCATGAAGTTTGTATGGCCTCCGTTGATGAATGCCATCGAAGAACGCCAGAAGAAAATTGCTGATGGTCTGGCAGATGCCGGCCGTGCAGCAAAAGATCTAGAGTTAGCGCAAATTAAAGCTACTGAGCAACTAAAAGAAGCAAAAGTAACTGCCAACGAGATCATTGAGCAAGCTAACAAGCGTAAAGCTCAAATCGTTGAAGAAGCTAAAGCTGAAGCACAAGTTGAGCGAGCTAAAATTATCGCTCAAGGTAATGCAGAAATTGAAAACGAACGTAATCGCGTGAAAGATGACTTGCGTAAGCAAGTTGCTACTCTAGCCGTTATCGGCGCAGAGAAGATTCTTGAACGTTCGATTGACCCAGCCGCCCACAGTGACATTGTTAATAAACTTGTTGCTGAAATTTGATAAGGAGTTGAGTTATGGCTGAATTAACCACCATCGCTCGCCCTTACGCAAAGGCAGCTTTTGATTTTGCTGTTGAACACAAAGCAGTAGATAGCTGGACAGAAATGTTAGCTTTCGCCTCATTGGTAAGTGAAAATGAATCAATGAAACCACTGCTTAACGGTACTCTAGCGAGTACTCAGCTTGCCTCACTGTTTATTAACGTTTGCGGTGAACAAGTCAACGAGCAAGGTCAGAACCTGATAAAGGTAATGGCTGAAAACGGTCGTTTAGGGATACTGCCAACAGTATCGCTACTTTTTGCTGAATACCGTAATGAGTGGGCAAAAGAAGTTGAAGCCAGTGTGGTTTCTGCTACTGAGCTAAGCTCTGAGCAACAGCAGCAAATTAGTGTTTCTCTAGAGAAACGTCTCGCACGCAAAGTTAAGCTGAATTGCAGCATCGACGCATCGCTTATTGGCGGTGTGATTATTAAATCAGGCGACCTAGTCATTGATGGCTCGGTAAGCGGTAAGTTATCGCGCTTGTCTGATAAGCTGCAGTCGTAATTGGGAGTTTGAGCATGCAACTGAATTCCACTGAAATCAGCGATCTGATTAAGCAGCGGATCGAGCAGTTCGACGTCGTTAGTGAAGCTCGCAACGAAGGTACTATCGTTGCAGTAAGTGACGGCATCATTCGCATTAACGGCCTTGCCGATGTAATGCAAGGTGAAATGATCGAACTGCCTGGTGGCCGTTTTGCAATCGCGTTGAACTTAGAACGTGATTCTGTAGGCGCCGTAGTAATGGGCCCTTATGCTAATTTAGCAGAAGGTGCAAAAGTAAGAACCACTGGTCGTATTCTTGAAGTACCTGTGGGTCGTGGACTACTTGGTCGTGTTGTTAACACCCTTGGTGAGCCAATCGACGGTAAAGGACCTATCGATAACGATGGTTTCTCACCTGTTGAAGTGATTGCCCCTGGTGTTATTGAGCGTAAATCAGTAGATCAACCAATCCAAACTGGTTATAAAGCCGTTGATGCCATGATCCCAATCGGTCGTGGTCAACGTGAATTGATCATTGGTGACCGTCAGACTGGTAAAACAGCGATGGCTATCGATGCAATTATCAACCAGAAAGATTCAGGTATTAAGTGTGTCTACGTTGCTGTTGGTCAGAAAGCTTCTACCATCGCTAACGTAGTACGTAAACTTGAAGAACATGGCGCACTAGCTAACACTATCGTTGTTGTTGCATCAGCTTCTGAAGCTGCAGCACTGCAATTCTTAGCACCATATTCTGGTTGTTCAATGGGTGAATACTTCCGTGACCGCGGTGAAGATTCTTTAATCGTATATGATGATTTGTCTAAGCAAGCAGTTGCTTACCGTCAAATTTCATTGCTATTGAAGCGTCCACCAGGACGTGAAGCATACCCAGGTGACGTATTCTATCTACACTCGCGTTTATTAGAGCGTGCATCACGCGTAAACGTGAACTATGTAGAAAAGTTCACAAACGGTGCAGTAACAGGTCAAACCGGTTCGTTAACCGCGTTACCTATTATTGAAACCCAAGCTGGTGACGTATCAGCGTTCGTACCGACCAACGTAATTTCTATTACAGATGGTCAGATCTTCCTTGAGACTGACTTGTTTAACTCGGGCTTACGTCCAGCGGTTAACCCAGGTATTTCTGTTTCTCGTGTTGGTGGTGCAGCGCAGACTAAGATCATCAAGAAACTGTCTGGCGGTATTCGTACTGCACTTGCACAGTATCGAGAGCTTGCAGCGTTCTCACAGTTTGCATCTGATTTAGATGATGCAACACGTGCTCAACTTGAGCATGGTGAGCGTGTAACCGAATTAATGAAGCAAAAGCAATATGCTCCTATGAGCGTTGCGGCCCAAGCTGTGTCTATTTTCGCAGCTGAAAAAGGCTACCTTAAAGGTGTTGCTTTAAATGAAATCGGTCGCTTCGAAGCCGCTCTGCTTTCATACATGAACAGTCAACATGCTGACCTAATCAAAACCATCAACGCTACTGGCGATTATAACGCTGATATCGAAGGTGAGTTGAAGGCAGGCATGGACAAGTTCATTGAAACCCAAACCTGGTAATAATGAACAAGAGGTGTCATTAGGCACCTCAGGTCCCAGATTGGAGAGTAGAGATGGCCGGCGCTAAAGAGATTAAAACCAAGATCGCGAGTGTTAAAAACACTCAGAAGATCACTTCAGCTATGGAAATGGTTGCAGCCAGCAAAATGCGCAAAGCGCAAGAACGCATGGCAGCAAGCCGTCCATATGCAGAAAATATGCGTAAGGTGATCGGTCACGTAGCGCAAGGTACTCTCGAGTATAAACACCCCTATTTAGAGGTGAGAGATGCCAAGCGGGTTGGTTACATTGTTGTAGCAACCGACCGTGGCCTTTGTGGTGGTTTGAACGTCAACCTGTTCAAAAAGGTTGTGTCAGACGTGAAGAAATGGAAAGAACAAGGTGCTGAAGTGGACTTTTGTCCAGTAGGTGCTCGTTCAGTTCAATTTTTCAAAAGCTTTGGTGGTAATGTAACTGCCCATGCATCAGGTTTAGGCGATTCGCCAAAACTTGCTGACTTGATTGGCACCGTTCGTGTCATGTTAAAAGCTTACAACGAAGGTAAACTGGATCGTCTGTACATTGTGTTTAATAAATTTGTTAATACAATGGCCCAGACTCCTGTGATCGAACAGCTGCTACCTTTACCTAAGTCAGATGAAGAAGTAGCGAGTTACCCTTGGGATTATATTTACGAGCCAGATCCAAAAGAAATTTTGGATATACTGTTAACTCGTTATGTAGAGTCACAAGTGTATCAAGGTGTTGTTGAAAACCTTGCCTCTGAACAGGCTGCCCGTATGGTAGCGATGAAGGCGGCAACAGACAACGCTGGCGAAATGATCGATGATCTGCAATTAGTCTATAACAAAGCCCGTCAGGCTGCGATTACGCAAGAACTGTCGGAAATTGTTTCGGGCGCTGCAGCGGTTTAGGTTAGGTAACGAATTCAAGTTTAGAGGATTAATCATGAGCACAGGTACTGTTGTCCAAGTAATTGGCGCGGTTGTGGACGTCGAGTTTCCACAAGATTCTGTACCTCGGGTATATGACGCTCTGAAGATCACAGGTGAAGGCGCCTGTAATGGTTTGGTGCTGGAAGTTCAGCAGCAGCTAGGTGGTGGTGTAGTACGTACCATCGCTATGGGTTCTTCTGATGGTCTGCGTCGTGGTCTAGAGGTAGCAAACTCAGGTTCACCGATTTCTGTTCCGGTAGGGGTTAAGACCCTTGGCCGTATCATGAACGTATTAGGTGAGCCGATTGATGAAGCGGGTCCAATTGGTGAAGAAGAGCGTTATGAAATTCACCGTGCAGCTCCTTCATATGAAGATCAATCAAATGCGACTGAGCTTTTAGAGACGGGTATCAAGGTTATCGACCTTGTTTGTCCATTCGCTAAAGGTGGTAAAGTAGGTCTGTTTGGTGGTGCTGGTGTTGGTAAAACAGTTAACATGATGGAACTGATTAACAACATCGCTAAAGCTCACTCAGGTCTTTCTGTTTTCGCTGGTGTTGGTGAGCGTACTCGTGAGGGTAACGACTTCTACTACGAGATGGAAGATTCAGGCGTATTAGACAAAGTAGCCATGGTTTATGGTCAGATGAACGAGCCTCCAGGAAACCGTTTACGCGTAGCGTTAACTGGCCTGAGTATCGCTGAAAAATTCCGTGACGAAGGTCGTGACGTATTGTTGTTCGTTGACAACATTTACCGTTATACCCTTGCTGGTACTGAAGTATCTGCACTATTAGGTCGTATGCCTTCTGCGGTAGGTTATCAGCCAACACTAGCTGAAGAGATGGGTGTTCTTCAAGAACGTATCACTTCAACTAAGACTGGTTCGATTACCTCTGTACAAGCAGTATATGTACCTGCGGACGATTTAACCGATCCGTCACCAGCAACAACCTTCGCTCACTTAGATGCGACTGTTGTATTGTCTCGTCAAATTGCTTCATTGGGTATTTACCCAGCCGTTGACCCGTTGGATTCGACTTCACGTCAGTTAGATCCACAGGTTGTTGGTCAAGAGCATTATGATGTTGCAAACGGTGTACAAACTGTATTACAGCGTTATAAAGAGCTGAAAGACATTATTGCTATTTTGGGTATGGATGAATTGTCAGATGATGACAAAACCATGGTATTCAGAGCACGTAAGATTGAGCGTTTCTTATCTCAGCCTTTCTTCGTAGCAGAAGTGTTTACTGGTTCTCCAGGTAAGTACGTTTCTCTAAAAGACACTATCCGTGGCTTTAAGGGTATCTTGGACGGTGAATTCGATCACATTCCAGAGCAAGCGTTCTACATGGTTGGCTCAATCGATGAAGCTATCGAAAAAGCGAACAAAAAGAAATAACTAGGCCGTAAAGCTTAGTTCTTTAAGGAGAACTTGATGGCAGCCAAAACAGTCCAACTTGATATTGTTAGTGCAGAAGACAGCATCTACCACGGTGAAGTGAGCTTTTTTGAAGTGAACGGCGCTGAAGGTGAGTTAGGTATTATGCCTAACCATGTTGCTCTACTAACAAAAATCAAGCCTGGTATGGCGCGCTTTATCAAGCAAGATGGTAGCGAAGAAGTGTTGTACCTTTCTGGTGGTTTACTGGAAGTACAACCTACTGCAATCTCAGTACTTGCTGATGTAGCATTACGTGCCGATGATATTGATGAAAAAGCCGCTTTAGAAGCGAAGGAACGTGCAGAGCATGCTATTGCTAATGCTGGCGCTGACTTCAATTACGAAGCTGCTGCTATTGAATTGGCCAAGTCTTTGGCTCAATTGAAAGTAGTTGAAACCATCAAGAAAAATATCACCAGATAATCTGATTATTTGACGCAATAAAAGGCGACTCATTATGAGTCGCCTTTTTTATTTATCATTAACTAATACCAATCCTTATTAGAATGTGATCTATTTTAGGCTGCGTCACTAGGCCCCAGTACAATGAAAATGACTGCAGGTATAGTCATTTACATCAAAGTCATTTGAAGCCGTAATGGGGTTTGTGACACAGCCCCGAAGGGCGAATTTATCAGCGTGGTATTCTTTGTTAGCCTTTCTTAACGTAGTGCACTATGCCCTCAAAAGACTGCCTCGACTACCTCACTGATAACTTTCGCTAAAAGAGCAAATTCTAATGCGGATTGGTATAACAATCGCGATTTTTTTCATTTGTAACGTGATTAAGCTAAAATAGCGCCAATTTGAATAAAGTGTACTTTAAAGGAATCAACCATGTCGTTAAATGTAGTGATCTTAGCCGCAGGTAAAGGAACTCGCATGCGCTCAGATTTGCCTAAAGTATTGCATCCCATCGCCCATAAAAGCATGGTTCAACATGTTATTGATACTGCAAGCTCATTAGGTTCAGACGCTATTCAATTAGTGTATGGTTATGGCGCTGAAAAACTACAGGCGGCATTAGGTGAACAAACATTAAATTGGGTATTGCAAGCTGATCAGCTAGGCACTGGCCATGCTGTAGCACAGGCCAATCCTAACATTAACGACGACGATATCGTATTGATCCTTTACGGTGATGTACCGCTTATTCAACAATCTACACTCGAAAACTTGCTCGCCGCACGTGAAAAAGATGGCCTTGCCATTTTAACGGTTAATCTTGCTAACCCAACCGGTTACGGCCGTATCGTAAGAGAGTTTGGTAAAGTAGTGGGGATTGTAGAGCAAAAAGATGCTAATGCGGAGCAGTTAAAAATTACCGAGGTTAACACCGGTATTATGGCGGTTCCCGGTAAGCAATTAAAAGCATGGTTAAATCGGTTATCAAACAACAATGCTCAAGGCGAATACTATTTAACCGACATTATTGCCATGGCACATGCTGATGGTGTCGCGATAACGACATCACAACCCCAGTCAACCGTTGAAGTTGAAGGCGCCAATAACCGTGTACAATTAGCCCAGTTAGAGCGAGCATACCAAGCGCGCGCCGCTGAAAAACTCATGTTAGAAGGTGCTAATTTACGTGATCCTGCTCGTATTGATATTCGCGGTGAAGTGAGCGTGGGTATGGATGTGATGATTGACGTTAATGTTATATTCCAAGGTAAAGTGGTATTAGGAAATAATGTTACGATTGGCGCAGGTGCTATTCTGATTAACTGCGAAGTAGCCGATAACGCAGAAATTAAGCCATACACTATTGTAGAAGGCGCAAAGCTTGGCCAAGCAGCAAGTGCAGGACCTTTTGCCCGTTTACGTCCAGGGGCTGAATTAAAACAAGACGCTCATATTGGTAATTTTGTTGAAATCAAAAAATCAGTATTAGGTGTGGGCTCTAAAGCCGGCCATTTAGCTTATCTCGGCGATGCTGTTATTGGGTCAGGGGTCAATATTGGCGCTGGAACCATTACCTGTAACTACGACGGTGCTAACAAGTTTATTACCACCATTGAAGACGGTGTGTTTGTTGGCAGTGACACGCAATTAGTTGCGCCAGTAACTATTGGCAAAAATGCAACCTTAGGTGCTGGATCTACTATCACTAAAGATGTCGCAGCTAATGAACTCGTTATCACTCGAGTCAAACAGCGCCATATTTCAGACTGGCAACGTCCAATTAAAAAGTAAGTTTGTCTACTTAGATGAGCATTAACCTTTAAAACCTCTGTTTATCACAGAGGTTTTTTTGTACATATATWTCAACTTTTGCGATTAAAAACTAGATAAAGTTTCATTTGTTGCTAAAATAACTTTCGAAACGAAACATTTCGAAAGGCTTTTTAATAAAATGACCAAGCGTAATACCCAACAACGCCGCCATTCGATCATTAAATTGGTTAATGAACAAGGTGAAGTCAGTGTTGATGAATTGGCTAGTTTGTTCGCTACATCAGAAGTCACGATCCGCAAAGATTTAGCCATGCTTGAAACCCATGGCTTACTATTACGACGCTATGGTGGTGCAATACAACTACCGCAGGAAATGACACAACTAGCCAACGAAACATTGTCACTAAATAAGCAGGCTATTGCTGCAAAAGCGGCGGAGCTTATTCGTGATCATAACCGAATCATTATTGACAGTGGCAGCACCACATCAGGCATTGTGCAACAGCTTAACAATAAGCGTGGCCTCGTGGTGATGACTAATTCGTTGCAATTAGCCAATGCCATACACGAACTTGAAAATGAACCCACATTATTGATGACCGGTGGTACATGGGATCCACATTCAGAGTCTTTTCAAGGCCAAGTGGCAGAACAAGTATTGCGTTCATATAACTTCGACCAATTATTTATTGGTGCTGACGGCCTAGATTTGGACCGTGGAACCACCACATTTAATGAGCTAACTGGCCTGAGTAAAGTGATGGCCGAAATGTCGCGCGAGGTTGTGGTGTTATTAGAGTCGACAAAAATAGGTCGAAGGATCCCAAACCTTGAACTGTCTTGGGATGTCGTAAATGTATTGGTTACCGACGACAACATTAGCTCACAAGCCGTAGAAACCATTTCAGCACACGGTGTTAAGGTGATACTTGCGCCGTATGCTAACTAAATTTATATCTCAAAGGAAAATAGTATGTGCGGAATCGTAGGCGCTGTTGCGCAAAGAGATGTTGCAGAAATTTTAGTAGAAGGCCTTCGTCGTCTTGAATATCGTGGCTATGATTCAGCAGGCGTTGCAGTGATTAATCAAGGTGAATTAAGCCGCACTCGCCGTTTAGGTAAAGTACAAGAATTATCTTCAGCCCTAGATGCAGCGCCACTTGCTGGTGGTACCGGTATTGCTCACACACGCTGGGCGACACACGGAGAACCAAGCGAACGTAATGCTCATCCACATTTATCAGAGGGCGATATTGCAGTTGTACACAACGGTATCATTGAAAACCACAACAAACTCCGAGAAATGCTCAAAGGTTTAGGTTATGTGTTTTCATCTGACACCGACACCGAAGTCATTTGTCACCTTGTGCATCACGAGCTTAAAGCCGCAGGTAATTTATTGGCTGCAGTTCAAGCAACAGTTAAACAGCTTGAAGGTGCTTACGGTACTGTTGTTATCGACCGCCGTGACAGTGAACGTATGGTTGTGGCTCGCAGTGGTAGCCCATTAGTGATTGGCTTTGGTCTTGGTGAAAACTTTGTTGCTTCTGACCAATTAGCCTTACTACCCGTTACCCGTTCTTTTGCCTTTTTAGAAGAAGGTGATGTAGCCGAAGTAACACGTCGTGAAGTCAATATTTTTGACGTAACAGGAAGCCCAGTTAAGCGCGAAATTAAAGAGTCTGAAGTGACCCATGACGCGGGTGATAAAGGTGAATACCGTCATTACATGCTCAAAGAGATTTATGAGCAGCCAACAGCCATCACTCATACTTTAGAGGGGCGTATTGCCGGCGGTAAAGTCTTAGATTCAGCTTTTGGTGAAAATGCCGCTGAGTTTTTAAAAAACATCAAACACGTACAAATTATTGCCTGTGGTACCAGTTATCATGCCGGCATGGCTGCGCGTTACTGGTTAGAAGACTGGGCTGGTGTATCGTGTAATGTTGAAATTGCATCGGAGTTCCGCTATCGCAAGTCACACCTATTCCCAAATAGCTTATTAGTGACTATTTCACAATCAGGTGAAACTGCCGACACATTAGCGGCAATGCGCTTAGCAAAAGAGATGGGTTACAAAGCTACACTTACTATTTGTAACTCGGCGGGTTCGTCATTAGTGCGTGAATCTGACATGGCTTATATGATGAAAGCTGGTGCTGAAATTGGCGTCGCTTCAACCAAAGCTTTTACCGTGCAGCTTGTCGGTTTATTAATGCTAACAACGGCAATTGGTCGTTACAATGGCATGTCTAGCGAAATGGAGGCGGCGATTACCCAAAGCTTACTATCAATACCTGCTAAAGTTGAGCAAGCTCTGGGGCTAAATGAGGCTATTATTGAATTAGCAGAAGACTTTGCTGATAAACAACATGCGTTATTCTTAGGCCGTGGCGACCAGTACCCTATTGCAATGGAAGGTGCATTAAAGCTTAAAGAAATTTCGTATATTCATGCCGAAGCTTATGCATCAGGTGAATTAAAACACGGCCCATTAGCACTGATTGATGCTGATATGCCTGTGATTGTGGTTGCACCAAACAACGAACTGCTTGAAAAGCTAAAATCAAACGTTGAAGAAGTGCGCGCTCGTGGCGGTTTAATGTATGTATTTGCTGATGTCGATGCTGAGTTTGAATCAGACGATACTATGAAAGTCATCCAGGTACCACATTGTGATGAGTTTATGGCGCCACTGATTTACACCATTCCATTACAGTTATTGTCATACCACGTGGCATTGATTAAAGGTACTGATGTAGACCAACCGCGTAACCTCGCAAAAAGCGTCACGGTTGAGTAAGGTTATGATTTGATTAAAAAAGGCTTCTTATGGGAGCCTTTTTTGTTGTCTAAAAAATGCTCAAAAAATATTATGGTATTTGGTTTTTATCTGCTAACTTGAAATTGGAGTGACATTAATCATTAACACGAGGTCGATGAGATGGATTTTATTGAACGAATAGATGTTTTATCAAAAAGGATTCCTGAAATAGCAGCCAGTTTGCAAACTGAAGAAGCCACTAAAAATGCGTTGATCATGCCATTTTTGCATACAGTATTAGGTTATGATGTTTTTAATCCCAACGAGGTAATCCCTGAGTTTACTGCCGATATAGCCACAAAAAAAGGCGAGAAAGTAGACTATGCATTAGTTAAGGATGGCGAGGTACAAATTCTTATCGAATGCAAAAAATATGGTGAAAAGCTATCCATTAAACATGCAGGACAACTTTTTAGGTATTTTTCGGTTACAAACTCTCGTTTGGCCATTTTAACAAACGGCACAGAATACCAATTTTTTACCGATCTTGATGCCCCTAATAAGATGGATGAAAAACCATTTTTAATCTTAGATTTATTAAATATTGATGAGCATTTGGTTCCTGAGCTTAAGAAACTCACTAAATCTTCATTTGATGTTGAGTCTATCGTGAGTGCCGCTGGTGAACTTAAATATTTAAATCAAATAAAAAAATTGTTAAATGAGCAATTTAAAGAACCAGAAGAAGAGTTTATTAAATTTTTCGCTGCAAGAGCATATGATGGTGTACTTACACCTAAAGTTAAGCAACAGTTTACTGAAATAACTAAAAAAGCATTAAGACAATTTCTAAGTGATAGTATTAATGACAGGTTGAAATCAGCAATAGGAAGTGAGCAGGTTTCAAAAGTAGATGAAGAAACTATCAATACGCAAGATGATGATAAACCTAAAATTATTACCACTAATGATGAAGTTGAAGGTTTTAATATCGTTAAAGCTATCTTAAGACAAAAAGTAGATGCAACGAGAATTATTGCAAGAGATACTCAGAGTTATTTTGGGGTTTTATTAGATGATAATAACCGTAAACCATTATGTCGTTTGCACTTTAATGCCAAACAAAAATATCTTGGGTTGTTCGATGTCGATAAAAATGAAACTCGGCATCCGATAGAGACTATCGATCAAATCTTTGATTTTAGTGAGATATTATTACAAACAACAACATACTATGAATAATTTATTCTTTTAGTTAAGCACCAAAAAATTGTGAGTCTTTAACTGCTAAAGCTCGATAACAAGCGACTGACTCCTTGAGTAGTCGCTTTTTTACATCTCACTAACCCATTAAATGGCTGTCTTGTGTGAGTGTTGACTGCAGATTTAAAACAGATTTAGTTTGCTTAAATCAATCGACTCAACGGATGAGGGCTTACTTGAAGCTAAAAAAATAATCTCGACCGAAAAACTGGCTGCTGTGAGGTTATGCTTTGGTGCTGCGCTTGGTATGGCTTTTATGGTAGCGAATACAACCCCTTTTATTGCAGCAATGCTAGCGATTATTGTGGTTGGGGTATATCAATATCGTTACTGGAAAATGGCAGCTTGGCTGCGCTTACCAAATCCATTCTTATTAAATCACCCTTAATAACCTATTTATAAAAAACATAATCGAAACTGTTTGGGAACATGATTGATACTGTTGTTAACCAGAGCCGTCACATAAGTCTAATGTATCAAGCTTGTCGTTGATGCTACTTAACATTTATTTTATTTGAATAGGGGATGAGTTGATAAGTGATTCCTGTCATAGCAAACATCATGGCATAATGTGGACAACGGGTTTGATATCCATTTGTTAATTGGGTTTTATATGAAAAAAATTGGCTATACCACAGGTGTGTTTGATTTGTTCCATATTGGTCATCTCAATGTGTTAAAGCGCGCCAAGCTTGAATGCGATTACCTCATTGTTGGGGTGACAAGTGACGAATTATCTATGTCGGCAAAAAATAAAAAGCCGGTTATTCCATTCCAAGAACGCTTGGAAATTGTAGAAGCAATAAAGTTTGTCGATGAAGTTGTACCACAAATGAGCTATGACAAACTAGAAGCTTGGAATAACCTAAAATTTGACAAAATGTTTGTTGGTGATGATTGGAAAGGTACTGACAAATGGATTGAAATTGAAAAAGATTTTGCAAAGTTAGGCGTAGAGATTATGTATTTTTCTTATACGACTCATACCTCAAGCTCTATACTGCGAGACGTACTAAGTAAAATCAAATAATCGATAGAAATTTTTGTGATTTAACGCCCTTGTCGTGTTATCTGTAAGGGCGATAATCTCATTAAACCTCATAGGAGTTTTCAATCTTATGAGTGCTAACTCCAACGATAATACTTTAATTTCTTTCGTATTTTTATCCGACGAATTAAGTTTAAAGGTTTTGCTTTAAGGTGAGATGTTCCTGAAGCAACCAATTTATCAATAGCATCTAATACCCGCTCACTCGACAGGCCATCTTTGTAAGGATGAATTGAATCACAATGCGCCTTTATCTTATGCAACAAACTAGCGTTTGGTTGTAAAGCGGTGTCTAACACCTGTTCTAGTTGTGATGGTTGTTGAAAATTAACCATCCACTCTTCAGGACGTCGATTATTTAGTGCGACAACAACTTTCTCTTGTAAAGCAAACTCAGTCAATATCGAAGAAGTGTCTGATAGAATAATATCGGCAGCTTGTAGCAGCGGTATAATATCCCCGGTTTCAACAAAGCGTAAGTTATTGCTTGATAAAGCTTTAAACATTGTCACTTCTTCAGCGGTGGCTTTGGGGTGTAATTTTACAATCCATTGCCAATCTTTAGTTTCAGCGAGATGCTTAATAAATGGATGTAAGGCGAACGTACTGGTTAAGCTGGGCGAGAATGTGGGGGCATACAAGATCACCGGTTTTTCAGACTGATATTTTTCAGTATCTCGGTGTAATGAAAATAATGGATCTAGTTTTGACCAGCCGGTTTCCACTATCTCACAAGTCCCATCATTGATTGAGCTAAAACCTTGGGTAATATTGGGACCTTGTGTGCAATACAAGTCAAAAAAGCCTCGTATATTGAATTTACCTTTTTTGCCAGAATCGAAGCCATGAAAAACTTGCACTTTTATCCCCGGGAAAAAATCTGGAATAAAGTTTCCAGGTGCTAACGTTGCATGTGGATCAAATTTTTTGACTTGGTTAACGTCAACTAAACGATCATCACTAGATAAGAGAAACTTTTCAGCCTCACTTCCTTTTGGTATAAACCAAGCCACTTTGCTACCACGCTTTTTAATCGCAATTTCAAGCGGCCGAAGTACGCTAAAGGAGTATGACAATGTTACATAAAATAAATAGCGCATCTCATTTACTGCCTTTAAATTATTATTTGATTGTTCAAGCACGTTAAAAACACCTATATTTACGCTTTTTCGACATTAACACTAAAGCACACCATAAGCCTATTAAGCTAGAGGGGGTAAATGTTTTAATTGTTAATGTCATTGACTTTAAAGTAATTAGGTTTTCTTACCAAACCCTGGCAACCAGACCTTTAAGATAATAACCTTCAGGGAATGCACTGCTAATAGGGTGGTCACTTGCTTGATGCATACGCTCCACAAATTGCACCTCACGCTTGGCATCTAATGCGGCGTCAGCGACTACTTTTTGGAATAGATCTGACTGCATTAAGCCTGAACATGAGAAGGTGAGTAATATTCCACCAGGGTTAAGTAGCTGCATGGCAATCATATTAATGTCTTTATAACCACGACATGCGCCATCTAACTGTGATTTATTATCAGCAAACTTAGGCGGGTCAAGCACGATGACATCAAAGGTTTTTCCTTCATCTCGGTATTGGCGCAGTAGCTTAAATACGTCGGCTTCGTTGTAATGTACATGGTCATCATTAAGATGATTTATGGCCATATTGTCACGCGCCGTTTGCAGTGCTAAACCTGACACATCGACGTTTTCAATACTGGCTGCGCCCGCTTTAGCGGCGTATAAACCAAACGTGCCTGTGTAACAAAAACAGTTGAGGACCGATTTACCTTTAACGAAACGAGCCGCCATTGCGCGGTTGTCACGTTGGTCTAAATAAAACCCGGTTTTATGGCCTTTAACCACATCGACCGCGATTTTTATGCCGTTTTCTTCGATGATGACAGGCATAGGAGGCAATTGACCGTACAGTAAACCGACAACTGGCGTTAAACCTTCTTTTTTACGAGAGTCGACGTCGGAGCGTTCGTATACGGCGCAATCAGGGTATTGCAGTACAAGTTGTTCCACAATGGTGTCACGCCACTTTTCGGCGCCAGTGCTGAGTAGTTGGCATACTAGTACATTTGCATAGCGGTCAATGGTGATACCGGGTAACCCGTCTGACTCGGCGGCAACTAAACGGTATCCGGTAAGCCCTTGTTCAATAATCAGTTCATCGCGCCCGGCTTGGGCACGTTTAATGCGTCTTGCAAAAAAGTCGCTGTCAATTTCTTCTTGTTTATCGAAGGTCCATATTCTGACTTGAATTTGCGACTCGGGTGACCAAGCACCACGACCTAACCAGCGTCCATCGTGAGCCACAACATCAACGGTATCTCCGGCTTGAGGTTTGCCGCCATTGACGTTGTGAATGCCGTTGGAAAAGACCCAAGGGTGACGACGATCGAGTGAGCGTTCACGACCGGGTTTAAGTTTAATTCTGATAGCCATGGTGTTGCCTAATGTCGATAAAAAGTGAATAACGTTTTCGCAATGCTACTCATCTTTGCCATTGTGAACGGGCATTTTATATTGATGAAATTAGCGTATGCAATGTGTGCTGATCATAGCGTGTTTTGCCTGTAAAAACCTGACAAATAATTAAATTAACCTCAATTATTCGGTTTGTTGTTAGGGCGGTTAAGGCAATTTATTTTTGGCTGCGAGTTGAGCATTTGAATTGCGGTTGAGTTGTTGCAGCAAGGTGTTAATTGTTTTGATTACGTGATCTGCGTCACTACGAAGCTTAATGATAATAATTTGTATTAACATGATCAGTGTGTATAATCCGCACACCTTTACACTCGTTTACATAACTTTACGATATTATTCACATTGACCTATCAGGATAAAAAATGAAAAAAACGTTAATTGCGGCGACTTTATTAAGCCTGTTTTCTAGCCAATACGCTACGGCATCTGACGACACAACCGAATTACGCCAAATCATTGAGCAACAACAAAAAGTATTAAAAGATCTTGAGAAGCGTCTTGAGCAAACTGAAAAACGCGTAGAGACAACTGCTGATGTTGTTGAATCAACAGCATCTAGTAAATCTGCCACTACCATTGGTGGTTACGGTGAATTGCATTACAACAACATTACCGATAACAAAACGGGTAAAGATAAAAAAGAATTCGATTTCCACCGTTTTGTATTATTTGTTGGCCATGAATTTAATAGCACAACCCGTTTTTTCTCTGAACTAGAAGTTGAACACTCACTTGCTGGTGAAGGTAAAAAGGGTGAAGTTGAGTTAGAGCAAGCTTATATCGAACATGATTTTAATGAGATGCTTACCGGTAAAGCGGGTCTATTTTTAATGCCAGTGGGTATCATTAACGAAACTCACGAACCAGATACTTTTTATGGTGTAGAGCGTAACCCCGTTGAGAAAGATATTATTCCAGCAACATGGTGGGAAGGCGGTTTAACGCTAAATGTTAAAGCGGCTCCTGGTTTAGCCTTTGACACAGCAGTGACCTCAGGTTTGTATTTAGACCAAAGTTCGGGTTACAAAATCCGTAATGGTCGTCAAAAAGTATCTGAAGCCAAAGGTGAAGATTTAGCCTACACCGGCCGTGTTAAGTACACTGCCGTACCTGGTTTAGAGCTTGCTGCTACTGTTCAATATCAATCTGACTTAACTCAAGGTGAAGCTGCGGTTGATACAGCCTCTGCAACCTTGTTAACGGCACATGCTATTTACAGCATTGAAGACTTTACCGTTAAAGCGTTATATGCACAGTGGGATATTGATGGTAAAGAAGCTGAAGCATTAGGTCGCGACAAGCAAAATGGTTTCTACATTGAACCATCTTACCGTATTAACGAGCAGTTTGGGGTATTTGCTCGTTACAACGAGTGGGATAACAATGCTGGTGACAATGCAGAAACAAAGAAAAAGCAAACTAACCTAGGTGTGAACTACTGGCTACACGAAAACGTAGTGTTTAAAGCTGACTTTGAAAGAATCACAGGCGCAGCAGATTCAGACGGCTTTAACCTAGGTGTTGGTTACCAGTTCTAATACCGATAAAGGTTAACGACATTGATTCGTTAAATGTCGATTATCGTTAAAATGGGTGTCAACAGTAATAGTATATTGTCGGCACCCTTATTTTTATGATTGTTTACGGATGGTATGTACCAATGTTTCGTTCAGCGTTAGTGTTTTTTATATTGTTATGTCTAGGGTGTTTGTCAACGCATCGCGCGCTGGCAGCGACTCAGTATCAGTCAAATGATGCGTTTATCAGTCAGGCATTTAACGGCAATAGCGGTGAAGCTAAGGTATTATGGCTAGATGATAATTTAAAACACGCGGTAGAGGCTATTTTGGCGCATCGCTTTAATAAAATGCGTGTGCGATACTGGCAACATAACCATGAAACGGTGTGGATTATGGATGAGATAGGTAAAGAGTCGCCGATCACCGTAGGTATCCATGTAAAAAATCAGCAAATTGCGCAAACTAAAGTGTTGGTATATCGAGAAAGCCGTGGTGATGAAGTTCGTCATGATTTTTTCACCGATCAATTTAAAGCCGCTAAGTTAACTGAACAACATCAGCTTGATAAACACATTGACGGTATTACTGGTGCGACGTTGTCGGTCCGAGCGCTAACCAAACTTTCGCGTATTGCACTGTTGCTTGATGCCCATATCAATCAATAAACCATGTTAAGCAGGTTAGTGTGACAAAACCCTCTAGAAACAGTCTACGAATTCAATTTTTACGCATACTCCGGCCTTGGCATCGTCGCTTGGGCTTGGCGAGTGCGTTATTTATTTTAGTGTTAACCTTAACGGGTGTGGCCATTAATCACAGCGACGATTTTGGGTTAGATAAAACCGGTGTAACCCAGGCATGGTTGTTGGATTATTACGGCATTGCAGCACCTAAGCATGTCGCTCAGTTTGGTGTTTCCCCTTCAGCTTTATACATTACCGACAACCTATTGTGGCAAAACCAACAAATGATGTTAGAAGCTGCCGACACTCTGATAAGCGCGGCTCGCACCAGTAATATGATCATCGCGATAGACCCGCAGCAATTATATTTGTTTGATAAGCAAGGCCAGTTACAAGAAACACAAAATCGCAGTACAGGGCTGCCGTCTGATTTGCTTGGGCTTGCGGTTGTGGATGATCGAGTTTGGCTTAATACAAAAAGCGGTGTGTACCAAGCCGATGAGCAGTTGATTGACTGGCAACATGCCACATTACCTGTTGGGTTTCATTCTTGGGTGAGTGCAAGTCGTGAGACTGATGGGGCGATAATTAATTTGGCCCGCAGTGCCAATTTGAGCTGGCAACGGGTGATGCTTGATTTACATAGCGGGCGCCTGTTTGGTCATTTAACAATATGGCTCTGGGACTTGTTTGCCCTAGCATTGTTAATGGTTTCATTAAGCGGCTTTTGGATTTGGTTAAAACAAAAACCGCCAAGATAAATTAACACGATTAACCGGTAAGCCAATACCTGCTCTCACCGGGTGTTAAAAAGTGAGTTTGTAAGCGTTATTTGTTTAGGCGATAACGCTTACAGCAATACACATCCTTTCTTTATAGCGCGCTTAATGAGTGTGCCAACATAGACTGTATTTGCTCAACAATTTGTTTTTCGATTTCGGGCTCGTACTGCTGTATACGTGGGGTATGAATATGCCCTGTAGGAATGGTTGAGTTAAGTTGATTTCGTAAACGAATACTGCGGTAAGATATTTCATTGGACAAGTATCCCCCACCAGAGCCATTAACGGCTATTTCTTTGTCTAGTTCAGCGAGTGAGTTTGGTTTATGTGTTTGCTTGTTAAGGCTGGTCACTTGATGATTGTCGATGACGTTATAAGGGCCTTTTGCTTGCTGCATTTGCTTAACTGGCAGGCTAAATTCAACAAATTCATCACCGGGCAACGGCCTATCGTTAAGTTTTGAAATAATAGGCTTTGTTTCAGTGCCACCAGCAATCACGTTGAGATTGTCTGGTGCGGTAACGCTACGTCTTTTTCCTGGAAAACGTTCTAAATCAAAGTGCTCTCGACCCATACTCACAGTCACAATCATGTCGACATTATTAAGAGCATAGTATGGCGCTAGGATTGATTCGATTAATCCTTGATCAAAGTCGGCATATCTAACGGGCACTATCACGGTATTAATTTCTGCTGTGATGCCATTGAGTTCAATAATTTGTCCGTCAAGTGCGATAGCAGCAATGCCTGATGGGTTGCTTTGGTTGATATTTTTATCAAGTAAAAAGGGGTCAAAACCCGTAAGGAGAATTTTTTTATGGGTCTCTTGCGTGTACAGCAGATCGTGTTGGCCTCTTGAACCTTGTTCTAATATCTCCAGCAGTGCCTGGCGTTGGCCGGAGGTTATTTCAAATACAGGTTGTACGCTTCTAATCACTTTGCTTGATGCAAGCCGAGTCCAATAAAGCGGTCTGTCATCCATTTTTGGGGCATTGCGCAGTTGCTTTTTGGCCCGTTGCCAAAGTTGATGTGAATACTCTGTCACTAGCGCTGATGCGGCATCAAAAGAGGCGGCTTTTTGTAAGGCCAACTGAAATGCTTTGGTCTCGTTGCTAAACACATTAGTGACGGCTGGGTGCGCGGCTTGCATTTTTTCAATGCGTAATTCTTCAACAGTAAGATCGGCTGCTAGAGTGCTAGTGCTTAAACTGATTAGGCTTAAAAAGAATAATTTTTTTAACATTTTTAGTTCTTTCAAGTTTGAGGTAGGTGCTTGAATTTCACACAACTGGTATTACATGTCAATATGATAACAACATAACGTTGATGATTTGTCATTGTGGTGTTATTTTTTAGTCAGTTCTGTTTATAAGTCGTTATGGATGTCATGCCATTTGGGAGTGTTATGAGTAACAATAATTTGATATCACCATCACAAGGACGGTGGCAGTTTTGGATAGACCGAGGTGGTACTTTTACCGATATTGTTGCTAAAGATCCTGCAGGCACGCTGCATACTAAAAAGCTGTTATCTGAAAACCCTGAAGCATACGCAGATGCTGCACTGCAAGGTATCCGCGAGTTTTTAGGCATAGATAAGCATGACCCTATCCCTGCGGAGCAAGTGAAAGTGGTCAAAATGGGCACCACAGTTGCCACTAATGCGTTGCTTGAGAAAAAAGGCGAGTCTACTGTGTTAGCCATTACTGCAGGGCTTGGTGACATACTTGAGATTGGCCATCAAGCTCGCCCCAACATTTTTGCGTTAAATATTACCAAGTCACCGCTGTTATACTGTGATGTTATTGAAATAACTGAACGTGTTCTTGCCAATGGTGATGTTGAAACTCCCCTTGATGACACCCAAGCCCGCCAGGCATTTAAGCAGGCTTATGATAAAGGCTATCGCTCAATTGCGATTGTGTTGATGCATGCTTATCGTTTTCCTGAACATGAACAAACTCTTGCGCTTATAGCAAAAGAGATTGGGTTTACCCAAATATCGACTAGCCACGATGTCAGCCCACTGACAAAAATTGTCCCCCGTGGTGAAACCACCGTCGTTGATGCTTATTTAACGCCTATTTTAAGAAAGTACGTTGACCGAATAGAGTCGGCAATTAGCAATGACAACGAACAGGGTAAATTGTTGTTTATGCAATCGTCTGGTGGACTTACTGATGCAAGTAAATTTAGAGGCCGAGATGCGATATTGTCAGGCCCTGCTGGTGGCATAGTGGGCGCAGTACACACGGCAAAGCTTGCTGGGTTTACTAAAATGATTGGCTTTGACATGGGCGGCACGTCAACCGATGTGTCGCACTACGCTGGCGAATACGAAAAGGTATACGAAACCGAGGTTGCAGGTGTGCGCATGCGCGTGCCTATGATGTTTATCCATACGGTTGCCGCGGGTGGTGGTTCGGTGTTGTCTTTTGATGGCAGTCGTTTTCGCGTTGGCCCAGATTCGGCGGGCGCTAATCCCGGGCCTAAGTGTTATCGCCGTGGCGGTTTGCTTGCCGTTACTGACATTAATGTCTGTTTAGGTAAGGTTCAACCTGATTTTTTCCCGCATATTTTTGGCCCTAATCAAGATCAAGCCTTAGATCAACAAGCCGCATTTGATGCCTTTGTCGACATTGCCAATGAGGTCGCCGACGGACGCAGCGCCGAACAAGTCGCCCAAGGCTTTTTAGACATAACCATTGAACACATGGCACAGGCGATTAAGAAAATTTCGGTTGCCCGTGGTTATAATCTTGCGCAGTACGTTTTAAATTGTTTTGGTGGTGCAGGTGGGCAACATGCCTGCTTGGTAGCCGAGCGGCTCGGCATGGATAAGGTGTTTTTGCATCCCTTTTCTGGGGTGCTGTCGGCTTATGGCATGGGGTTAGCCGATATCAGTGTTGAGCGTCAAATCGTCTTAGAGCAAGTATTAAGTGCGACGATGATGGCTGAATTACAAGACAGTATTGACGAGCTTACCGCGGCGAATGTTAGCGAATTAATTGAGCAAGGCTTAGCTGCTGATGAAACGACCCATACCGCTTGGGCACAGCTAAGGTACAAAGGCACTGACACTAGCCTTAAAGTGTTGTGCGCCGACCATGAATTAATGCGTGAAGAGTTTGAGCATAACCACAAACGCCAATACGGTTTTATTATGTTGGATAAAGCCATTATTGTTGAAATGGCGGGGGTATTATCTTCTGGCGGCGGCGAGGGCATCGCTGAGGCAAAAGCGAGTCATAAAACCACCGCTAGCCCTGAGCATATTGCGTTAAAACCCATGTATTCAAAAGGGGCGTGGCATCAAACTCCGGTGTATAACAGCGCTCAACTCAGTTACGGCCATCTGATTACTGGACCTGCCATTATTATTGAGCCAACAGGCACCATTATTGTGGAGCAAGATTGGCAGGCTGAAGTGACCCAGTATGGGCATATTATTTTAAGCCACATTAATCAGGCCCAAACAGGGGCTGCATTAGCGGTTAAGTCAGATCCTGTCACATTAGAGATTTACAATAATCTGTTTATGTCGATTGCCCAACAAATGGGTTTTGTGCTGCAAAATACGGCTCAATCGGTCAACATAAAAGAACGGCTTGATTTTTCGTGCGCTATTTTTGATAAAACCGGCAGCCTGGTGGCAAATGCCCCTCATGTGCCAGTGCATTTAGGTTCAATGGACTCCAGCGTTAAGGTGATTATTAACAGCGGGCAAACCATTAACCCTGGTGACGTGTTTGTACAAAACAATCCTTACAATGGCGGCTCGCATTTACCCGATATTACCGTGATTACGCCAGTATTTGATGCAGACAATAAACAAGTGCTGTTTTATGTGGCCAGTCGTGCCCACCATGAAGACATTGGTGGTATAGCGCCAGGGTCGATGTCGTCACTGGCTAAAACCATTTATGAAGAAGGCATCGTGCTCGATTCAATAAAACTGGTAGACCAAGGCGTGTTTTTACATGATGTCATTCAGCAAAAACTCAGTGAAGGCCCATACCCTGCGCGTAATATCGAACAAAATATTGCCGACTTAATGGCGCAAATTGCGGCTAACAACACTGGGGTTAATGAGTTATTGAAGCTGGTGGATACCAATGGCATCGAGTCTGTACATGCCTACATGGGCTATATTCAAGACAGCGCCGAAGAAGCCGTAAGGCAGGCCATTACGTCACTTAAAGGCGGTCAATTTACCTATAAGATTGATTCGGGTGCAGTGATCCAAGTTGCAATCACCGTTGATAAAAATAACCGTAGTGCCACCATTGATTTTAGCGGTACAAGCAGTCAACAACCGTCAAATTTTAATGCTCCACAAGCGATTACTCATGCGGCGGTATTGTATGTGTTCCGTTGTTTAGTTAACGATGATATTCCGTTAAATGCAGGCTGCATGAAGCCGCTAAATGTGATTGTGCCTAGTGGCTCTATGTTAAACCCAGAGTTTCCTGCCGCTGTGGTCGCGGGCAATGTTGAAACCAGCCAAGCGGTGACCAATGCGTTGTTTGCCGCCTTAGGTGCACTTGGTACGAGTCAGGGCACCATGAACAACCTCACATTTGGTAACGCCAAATATCAATATTACGAGACAATTTGTTCGGGTAGCCCTGCAGGTAACGGGTTTAATGGTACCGCTGCTGTGCACACACACATGACCAATACGCGCATGACCGACCCAGAAATTATGGAGCAACGCTACCCAGTGGTGTTAGATGAGTTTTCAATTCGTCGCGGCTCAGGTGGAAAAGGGAAATGGGATGCTGGCGATGGTATTTATCGCAAAATTCGATTTAACGACACCATGGTGTGTTCGATTTTATCTGATCACCGAGTCACTCCGCCTGTTGGTGTATTAGGTGGTGAAGACGGTCAACTAGGCCGAAATTGGGTAACCCGCAAAGATGGCTCGATTGTTGAGCTTGGTGGTTGCGGACAGGCTGAAGTACATTGCGGTGATGCTGTGAATGTGATTTCTCCTACAGGTGGCGGTTTTGGTAAGCGGTAAAGCTTATTGGTATTTGCAATTAACGCTTAATAAAAGGGATGTGCCATGTTTGCGAAGTTAAAAAAAATCGGTCCTGGGGTAGTGGTTACTGCCGCGTTTATTGGCCCGGGTACGATTACCGCCTGCACATTAGCAGGGGCAAAGTTTGGTTATTCACTGCTTTGGGCGTTAGGTTTTGCGACAGTAGCGACCATTATTTTACAAGAGATGTCTGCGCGACTCGGTGTGATTACTCAAAAAGGACTGGGTGAAGTGCTGTGGGACGCGTTGCAACACTCTATTTTTAAATGGCCGCTGTTTTTACTGATTATGGTGGCGCTTTACATTGGTAATGCAGCGTATGAAGGAGGTAATTTAGCGGGCGCGGCACTTGGCATTCAAGCCATTGTTGGCGAAAGTGGCAGTATCTATCAATTGTCTATCCTGATACTCAGCGTCATCGGCGCGCTTATTTTGTGGCGTGGCAGCTATAAGCAAATCGAACGAATATTGATATTTCTTGTGCTGTTGATGGGCGTTTCATTTGTGGTCACATTCTTTGTGGTTAAGCCCGATTTACTAAGCATAGTCAATGGCTTATTAAGTCCAAGTATCACAACGGCTAATCTGCTAACGGTTATCGCGTTAATCGGTACCACAGTGGTGCCTTATAACTTATTTTTACATGCATCGGCAGCCAAAAGTCATTGGAAAAATGCAGCACAACTTGGTGAGGCAAGAGTTGATAGCGTTATCTCTATTGGCTTGGGTGGTGTTATCGCATTGCTTATTGTATCTACTGCTGCGGCCAGTATGTTTGCGCATGGATTAGCGGCAAATGGGGCCGCTGATATGGCCAAACAGTTTGAGCCGCTATTTGGGGTGTATTCTAAATATTTGTTGGGAATGGGCATGTTTGCTGCGGGCTTAAGCAGTGTGATAACGGCGCCGTTGGCAACCAGTTATGCTATTTCTGAAATTTTGCGAATTGAGAAAGGCACTGAGTCTAAAGTATTTAGAGGGATCAGTTTAAGCATTCTGTTGATTGGCGCATGTTTAGCTTTGACGGGCATAAACCCTATCGAGATTATTGTATTGGCTCAATTTGCCAATGGGTTGTTATTACCTATTGTGGCCAGCTTTTTATTGTTTGCGATTAATCATAAAAAACTATTAGGGCAACATACTAATGGGTGGTTGTCTAATACTCTTGGGGTATGTGTGGTGATTTTTACTACCTTTTTAGGGGTTAGGATGGTGGCCCATTCAATGGGGTTTTCACTTTTCACGTCTTAATAAAAAGGAAAATGAGGTAAGGTTTACCTCATTTTTCTTAATGCTAAAGGGTTGCTGCGGCTCGTGCGGCTTGGTCGTAAATACCGGATAACGAACGTAAAACAGAAGCCATTTGCGACAACTCCTCGGCATTTTGCTTTAATCCAGACATAGACGAAATCAAGCATTCTTCTCTAATTAGTCTGTATTCTTCACACAATGCATTACCTTGCTCTGTTGTGGCGTAATACATTTCTTTACCGCGTTTGGTGCCTGTGATTAGCGATAATTTAACCAATTTTTTTAACGAGTAATTAACGGTATGTGTGTCTTCAATGTTTAACATAAAGCAAATATCGATACGGCGCTGAATGTTGTCTCTATTGTGAATGTTATGCAAGGTCAGTACATCCACAGGGCTAAGGTCATGACAACCCGCAGCGGCGGCACAGCGAACGATCCATTTGGTAAATGCGTTATAAAAAACCGTTAATCCCAACTCGACTTCAGATAATGGCCAAGCCTCGCTATTGGCTAAATGCTTAGATGACACAATTTTGCGTTTTTCATTCAGTTCTGAGGTCATATAACTATCCACGTTGAAGTAAGGCGTATCGGTAATCGGTTGCTTTTAAAAACGAATTATTTGGCAATCAGTTCGTTTGAGTCAGTTTACTCTAATTTGTTTAAAATCAATAATACCAACTCTGGTCACTATGTTTAACCTAAACTTAATTCGTGTTTAGCGAGCGCTTGTTTGGTCATTAGACAATATGGCTCTGCAAGTATTGTTAATGGTCTCGTTAAGCGGTTTTTGGATTAGGTTAAAACAAAAACCGTCGAGATAAGCTATGAATGGAGTGCTTAGCGTTCAAACTGATCAACAGTATCACTGAGCTTGTTGGCCAGATTGCTCAGCTTACTGCCGGCCTCACTAATTTGTTCATTCCCCTCTGATACTGTTTCACCCAATAACCTGAAGTCTAGCACTTTACGTTTAACCGTATTAGCTTGTTGCTGCGAGGCCTGTGCTAGCGTGGCGGCCTCTTGGCTGATGGTTGCCAGTGATAAAATGGTTTGTCTGCTTTGCTCTAACGTTAATACCAACTGTTTAGCAAGCTCTACTGACTCTTGAGCCTTTTGTTGATTTGATGACATATTGCCAACGGCTGATTGAATTGAGTCGACAATATTGGCCAGCATGGTGTTAATTTCTACTGTTGATTGGTGCGTGCGTATCGCTAATGTTCTAATTTCATCGGCGACTACCGCAAACCCTCTACCTGACTCTCCTGCGCGAGCCGCTTCAATGGCTGCATTTAATGCCAACAGATTAGTTTGTGATGCAATTTCAGCAATGGTTTTTACTACATTTGACACTTGTTTACCTGAGTTTTGCAAAGTCAGTAACATGCTGGCGGTGGTTTCAATATCATCCGCTAATTCGTCAATACTATTGGCGGTGTGTTGTACTTCTTGCTGCCCAGCAGCCATGCTTTGTGCACCTTGTTGAGCAGAATTCGATGCACTTTGAGAGTGCTCGACACTTTGCTCCATGTGCTGTTCTAGTTGCGACATCACTTCGACTAAGCTCACAATAGAATGTTGTAGTTCATCTACAGATGCAGAAGATGTTCCTGTTGTATGGCTCAACTGTGCCACTGTTTGGCTGATACTGGCGATAGCGTCATGTACGTCGTTCATGCCTAAGCGGAACACCTTGATTAAGCCATTAACGCTGGTGGCCACATTACTAATTTCAATAATGCACTCATCAGATAGCTGCGCTTTTAGATTGCGGTTTTGAGCAATTCTAGTTAGGTCGTTTGAGAGTTGTTGGATCGGGTTAGCTATTTGTTTTTGTGCCGCTAAATAAGCACCAATGGCGACTAACACCATAATCCCAACCAGTACGTAAATTAGTAACGTATTATCACCGAGTTCAGTTTGGATGTTGATGGCGTTTTGGCTGGCTTGCATTGAAATATCTTGCGCTAGACCATCGAGTTTATCTTTTAACTCATTAGCACTGTTATTTAATAAGCTCAGTTGTTCACGAGCTTTATCCCAGTCAACAGATTGTTGGTTCATCGTTGATTCAAGGGCAGATAAAGCCGCATACAAGGCGTCAATTTGTGATATTTGCGGCGTGGATATGATGTTGTTGAGTTGCTGATATTGTTGGTTGAGGTTCTCGCTAAGCAGGCTTTTTTGTTCACTAAACTCACTTACGTTAATCGTTGTGCCGTAAAGTGAATACCCAATTAACACTAGCTCTTTGGCATGGCTTTGAACCTTAGTAATGTTTTTTAGCGCGGGTAATGTGCCATCCACAAAACCGGCCACTTCATGTTTTACGGTTTGATTGCTGCTACTGAGTAAGCCTGCTGCTATTAACGTCATCATTACCGTGGCAGCATAACCTAACAAAATACGAGATTTTATGGTGTTAAACGCTTCAAGCATAGGGAGTACCTTAGGTTTTTAGGAAGATAAGGGATAAGACCTGACGAGTGAGATTTTATGTTCAGTTGATGGTCAAGTGTAGATGTTTTTATAGCAATATGTATCGGCAGTCTTCATGGCTTCTTTAAAATATAAGAGAACACTTAATCAATACTTGCTATTAACGTTATAAAAGTTGGGTTATGTTGTGGAACAATGGGGAGTATCGCTAAAAGGGCTGTTTCGATAACTTCACTTCAGTATGAAATGTTCACTCTAAAATATAATAATGCCCCATACGCAATTAATCTATGTTCGAGCATAGATTGCAGTATTGATATCTTGGATAACGTTTGTGCAGTTACTCAAGTCGATAAGCTGTCATTGATATAGATTAAACTACCAAGAGTTTAAAAACGTTAAGCACTTAGATCTGTCGTGGTCAGCCACATCATGGTTATCAGTTAACCATGATGTGACTAGCTAGCAAGTTGAGCCGATTTGGCTGATATCTCTATTGAATGAGCTTGTTTAGACTCAATGTTTTTCCATACTTTGTCATGGAAATAAAACACTACGGTATTCACAGCAGGTTCTAATAAGGCAATTGCACCACCGATAACAATGCTACCCGTTAATAAATAGGTAATCGTAAATGCGACACTGAAGTGTAAAATAGCAAAGCTAATAGTCTTTTTCATGATGGTTCCCCCTGTTGATTTAATTAAATGATAACAGTTATCATTATCATGTAAAGAGGGTCGGTTCGATTGTTTTAAATGGTAATTTCGATTAGGTTTTGATTTCTAATCTCAAAATAATAAAGACCCTTAAAAAGGGCCCTTATTTATAGATGGGGTAGCAGTACTCTAGACGCCTGCTTTGTTGATAAGTTAAGTCTTAGTAGTGCCAAGGAAAACGTGAGAAGTCCTGATCACGTTTTTCTAAAAACGCATCTCGCCCTTCCCGAGCTTCTTCGCTTGCATAAGCTAAACGAGTGGCTTCTCCCGCAAACAGCTGCTGACCGACTAAACCATCGTCAGTCATATTAAAGCCATATTTAAGCATCCGCATTGCGGTAGGCGATTTTGAATTAATCTCTTTGGCCCAAGCTAATGCCTCTGTTTCGAGTTCAGCATGTGGAATTGCGCGGTTAACCATACCCATATTAAAGGCTTCTTCGGCGGTGTAATTAAAGCCAAGGAAGAAGATTTCGCGGGCGCGCTTTTGGCCTATCATTTTTGCTAGGTAAGCACTGCCGTATCCAGAGTCAAAACTGCCAACATCAGGGTCAGTTTGCTTAAATACCGCATGTTCTTTAGACGCTAAGGTTAAATCACACACCACATGTAAACTGTGGCCACCACCCACAGCCCAGCCGGGCACAACCGCAATCACCACTTTAGGCATAAAGCGGATCATCCTTTGTACTTCTAAAATATGCAGGCGTCCCATACGGGCGACATCGGGGTGGCCTGCTTCAGCACCTTCGTATTTGTAGCCATCTTTACCACGGATACGTTGATCACCACCGGCACAAAATGAATGCTGACCTTTTGCTGAAGGGCCGTTTCCGGTTAATAGCACGCAACCTACATCAGACCATTGTCTGGCATGGTCTAAGGCAATAAACAGTTCGTCTACCGTTTTTGGGCGAAATGAATTTAAACAATCAGGTCGATTTATCGCAATACGGACTGTACCTTGCGATTTGGCTCGATGATAAGTGATGTCAGTGAAATTGAACCCATCGACAACATCCCATAAGGCTGGGTCAAAGATGTCTGATACCGATTCTGTGTGTGATTGCGTCATAAAAAAACCTAACCCCTATTGTAAATTTTACATAAAGGCTAGGCTTATTTGTTACTTAGGTCAATCTGTTAGCATAAAACCGTTAACTAACTCAGATATCAAATTTTATCGCAAATAAATTGCAAGTTTTCTTTGGTAAACACCGGGTGACGTGCACTGCTATGGCAATATTGATCTTTAAACTCAGTAATAGACTCATTACTGGCAAACACCCCATCTAACTCACGGAGCTCAAGTGTTGATAGCCGTTCTCGGATCTCTGATTTAACTTGTGGTATATGCTTGTCTATTTTAATGATTTTGGTACCTGTCATAGAATCAAGCTTTTTGTCAGCCTTAGTAAACATACTTTTTATGTCATTAATTGGCTTATCAAGCTTGTCAGTTTCGGTCGCGAAATAATAAACAACACCAGCGACTATGGCTAAACCTATCCAACCTCTCATCTTTTTATCCAATAATGTGTTATTACCTATATAATAAGCTAGTTATCGTTCAATATTAAAGCAGTAAGGCTGTAAAATGACGAAAGAATCTAACCCCAAGGATTTCTCAAAACATCAACGTATCAAAATCCATCAACCTGATGCCAGTAAAGCAGACCGTTTCAATCCGCGCAACCGTATTTACGTTCGTGCTATTGATGGTTTATGGAGTAAATTACGTCGCCAAATGGGCTGGGTGGCAATGTCTTTCTTCTTATTACTCCCTTGGTTACCTTGGGGAGATCGTCAAGCTGTTTGGTTTGATCTGTCCCAACAAAAATTCCATGTTTTCGGTTTAACTATTTGGCCACAAGATCTTACCTTACTTGCAGCATTATTCATGATTGCGGCATTTGGCTTGTTTTTTGTCACAACTTACCTCGGCAGAGTTTGGTGTGGCTATACCTGCCCTCAAACAGTATGGACTTTTATCTTTATATGGTTTGAAGAAAAATTTGAAGGTGCGCGTAATAAACGCATAAAGTTAGATCAAATGCCATGGAGTTTCGACAAGTTGTGGCGCAAAACTGCAAAGCATACTTCGTGGATAGTCGTATCGTTATTAACAGCCACTACATTCGTTTCTTATTTTGTACCAAGTAGAGAACTCTACATCGATTTCATTACACTCAATGCAAGTGGTGGAATTTATTTTTGGATTATCTTCTTTACAATAGCTACATACGGCAATGCTGGGTGGATGCGAGAAATCATGTGTATTCACATGTGTCCTTATGCGCGTTTCCAGGCTGCAATGTTCGACAAGAATACCTATATAGTTGGCTACGACTCAGCGCGAGGTGAAACTCGTGGTCCTCGTACTCGAAAGCAAGATCCAAAAGAAATGGGATTAGGTGACTGCATAGATTGTGACTTATGTGTGCAGGTATGCCCAACAGGGATCGATATTCGTAACGGTTTACAATATGAATGTATTAACTGTGGTGCATGTATTGATGCATGCGATAACACCATGGAGCGTATGGGATATGACAAAGGCTTAATTAGTTATACCACCGAAAATAAGCTCGAAGGTGTACAGCAAAAAGTCTTACGTCCAAAGCTGATTGGTTATGGAGTGGTTTTAACAATAATGGTGATGTTATTCATTTATGCTAGTGCCACCATTGCACCTGTCAGAATGGATGTTATCCGCGATCGTAATTCATTATTTAGAGAAAACAACCAAGGTAATACAGAGAATACATTTACATTAAAAATCCTAAATAAAACAGAGCAACCCCAGGAATATGAATTAAGTGTCGAAGGGTTGACCAATGCACAATGGATAGGACCACAACATGTCTCCATTGAAGCTGGTGAGGTTTTAACGTTACCAGTGAGTATTGCAGTAGACCCAATTGAACTTAAAAGAACTATTACCAAGATAGACATTAAAATCACTGCAGAGATTGATGGCAATCCAGTAGAGATAAAACAAGAAACTCGATTTTTTGGTGGCTAGAATCAAGATAAATAGCCAAAAAAGGGACGAATAGTCCCTTTTTTGTTCTTTTCGATTGAAAAAACACCTCTCAGTCATCTTTTTGCAATATTTCTTATTTTTACGCTTGCACAATATTTTTAGCTCCCTATAATGCGCAACCACTGACACGGCAAGCGGCTCACGCCAATGAAGCGTCAGTATGAAGACTTCTTTATGAAGAATTCAGCGCGAAAAGAAAGTTTGAAAAAACACTTGACGCGAAGATGGGAAAGCGTAGAATACGCAGCCCAAGCCGACGACCTAGCGTCCAAGGCGATGCACGAAACACGGCATCAACGCTCTTTAACAATCTAAACAAGAAATCTGTGTGGACATTCACAGGTATTGAGTTATTCGAAATTGTCTTCTTGTTCTTCGGAATGTAGGCAATCAAAAAATTTAAACTCAATGCAACGATGAGTGTTCATAGCAATATGTACAAAAGACTTGTTTCACCTTGGTGAAATAAGCAATCAGAATTCATTGAGCCGTTCGACGTAGTCGAACAAAAAAACTTTAATTGAAGAGTTTGATCATGGCTCAGATTGAACGCTGGCGGCAGGCCTAACACATGCAAGTCGAGCGGTAACACAAGGGAGCTTGCTCCTGAGGTGACGAGCGGCGGACGGGTGAGTAATGCCTAGGGATCTGCCCAGTCGAGGGGGATAACAGTTGGAAACGACTGCTAATACCGCATACGCCCTACGGGGGAAAGGAGGGGACCTTCGGGCCTTTCGCGATTGGATGAACCTAGGTGGGATTAGCTAGTTGGTGAGGTAATGGCTCACCAAGGCGACGATCCCTAGCTGTTCTGAGAGGATGATCAGCCACACTGGGACTGAGACACGGCCCAGACTCCTACGGGAGGCAGCAGTGGGGAATATTGCACAATGGGCGAAAGCCTGATGCAGCCATGCCGCGTGTGTGAAGAAGGCCTTCGGGTTGTAAAGCACTTTCAGTAGGGAGGAAAGGGTATTACTTAATACGTAATATCTGTGACGTTACCTACAGAAGAAGGACCGGCTAACTCCGTGCCAGCAGCCGCGGTAATACGGAGGGTCCGAGCGTTAATCGGAATTACTGGGCGTAAAGCGTGCGCAGGCGGTTTGTTAAGCCAGATGTGAAATCCCCGGGCTCAACCTGGGAATTGCATTTGGAACTGGCGAACTAGAGTCTTGTAGAGGGGGGTAGAATTCCAGGTGTAGCGGTGAAATGCGTAGAGATCTGGAGGAATACCGGTGGCGAAGGCGGCCCCCTGGACAAAGACTGACGCTCATGCACGAAAGCGTGGGGAGCAAACAGGATTAGATACCCTGGTAGTCCACGCCGTAAACGATGTCTACTCGGAGTTTGGTGCCTTGAGCACTGGGCTCTCAAGCTAACGCATTAAGTAGACCGCCTGGGGAGTACGGCCGCAAGGTTAAAACTCAAATGAATTGACGGGGGCCCGCACAAGCGGTGGAGCATGTGGTTTAATTCGATGCAACGCGAAGAACCTTACCTACTCTTGACATCCACAGAAGATTGCAGAGATGCGATTGTGCCTTCGGGAACTGTGAGACAGGTGCTGCATGGCTGTCGTCAGCTCGTGTTGTGAAATGTTGGGTTAAGTCCCGCAACGAGCGCAACCCCTATCCTTATTTGCCAGCACGTAATGGTGGGAACTCTAGGGAGACTGCCGGTGATAAACCGGAGGAAGGTGGGGACGACGTCAAGTCATCATGGCCCTTACGAGTAGGGCTACACACGTGCTACAATGGCGAGTACAGAGGGTTGCAAAGCCGCGAGGTGGAGCTAATCTCACAAAGCTCGTCGTAGTCCGGATTGGAGTCTGCAACTCGACTCCATGAAGTCGGAATCGCTAGTAATCGTAGATCAGAATGCTACGGTGAATACGTTCCCGGGCCTTGTACACACCGCCCGTCACACCATGGGAGTGGGCTGCAAAAGAAGTGGGTAGTTTAACCTTCGGGAGAACGCTCACCACTTTGTGGTTCATGACTGGGGTGAAGTCGTAACAAGGTAGCCCTAGGGGAACCTGGGGCTGGATCACCTCCTTACCTATACGACTAACTCAATACTTGGTAGGCAATAAACTGCATCCGTGCGTTTATTGCACACAGCACATCCATGTGCTTGAGTGTTCACACAGATTGCTTGTTAACTTCTTCGGAAGTAGAGCGAAAACACACCGCGAGCCGGTTAAGTGTWGTTCTTTAACAATTTGGAAAGCTGATAGTATTTAATTGCATGAGTCTGTCATGTGATTAATTACAAATCGTTTGATGCGGCACTTTATTTTAGGTGACGTATCAAACATTGAGTTCTCAAAACACTGTTTAAGTGTCTTGAATATTCTAAAAACTAAGGCGATTTCGTGTGCGAAAGTGCATGAATTATCAAAGTAAAAACCAGCTAGTTGCAATGCAACTCAAGTTTTTCTTATCTTTTGTTTAGGCAAAGGGTGAGCGCAGTTAATCGCTTATTAGGCAAGGCTTGAAGTTGAACGACGAATGAGTGTAGCAGCGCTACATGATTGAAGAGTGAAACTGAACACGCCGCATAATAAGATGAGTAACAAGCGTAAGAAAGACCCATTTGGGTTGTATGGTTAAGTGACTAAGCGTATACGGTGGATGCCTTGGCAGTCAGAGGCGATGAAGGACGTAGTAACTTGCGAAAAGCGTTGGCGAGCTAGTAACAAGCATTTGAGCTAACGATGTCCGAATGGGGAAACCCACTCACATAAGTGAGTATCTGCACATGAATACATAGTGTGTAGAGGCAAACCCGGGGAACTGAAACATCTAAGTACCCGGAGGAAAAGAAATCAACCGAGATTCCCCTAGTAGCGGCGAGCGAACGGGGATTAGCCCTTAAGTCAGTGGGGTGTTAGTGGAATGTGTTGGAAAGCACAGCGGCACAGGGTGATAGCCCCGTACACGAAAACTAACCATTGATGAAAACGAGTAAGGCGGGACACGTGACATCCTGTTTGAATATGGGGGGACCATCCTCCAAGGCTAAATACTCCTGACTGACCGATAGTGAACCAGTACCGTGAGGGAAAGGCGAAAAGAACCCCTGTGAGGGGAGTGAAATAGAACCTGAAACCGTATACGTACAAGCAGTGGGAGCGGTTCTTGAGACCGTGACTGCGTACCTTTTGTATAATGGGTCAGCGACTTACATTTTGTAGCGAGGTTAAGCGAATAGCGGAGCCGTAGGGAAACCGAGTGTTAACTGCGCGTTTAGTTGCAAGGTGTAGACCCGAAACCCGGTGATCTAGCCATGGGCAGGTTGAAGGTTGAGTAACATCAACTGGAGGACCGAACCGACTTATGTTGAAAAATGAGCGGATGACTTGTGGCTGGGGGTGAAAGGCCAATCAAACCGGGAGATATCTGGTTCTCCTCGAAAGCTATTTAGGTAGCGCCTCGTACGAACACCATTGGGGGTAGAGCACTGTTAAGGCTAGGGGGTCATCCCGACTTACCAACCCTTTGCAAACTCCGAATACCAATGAGTGCTATACGGGAGACAGACGGCGGGTGCTAACGTCCGTCGTCAAAAGGGAAACAACCCAGACCGTCAGCTAAGGTCCCAAAGTGTATGTTAAGTGGGAAACGATGTGGGAAGGCTTAGACAGCTAGGATGTTGGCTTAGAAGCAGCCATCATTTAAAGAAAGCGTAATAGCTCACTAGTCGAGTCGGCCTGCGCGGAAGATGTAACGGGGCTAAACATACCACCGAAGCTACGGGTGCATGCCATTAGGTGTGCGCGGTAGAGGAGCGTTCTGTAAGCGGTTGAAGGTGAAGGGGTAACCCACACTGGACGTATCAGAAGTGCGAATGCTGACATGAGTAACGATAAAGGGAGTGAAAAACTCCCTCGCCGAAAGACCAAGGGTTCCTGTCCAACGTTAATCGGGGCAGGGTGAGTCGACCCCTAAGGTGAGGCCGAAAGGCGTAATCGATGGGAAACAGATTAATATTTCTGTACTTCTGCTAACTGCGATGGAGAGACGGAGAAGGCTAGGCTAGCGCGGCGTTGGTAGTCCGCGTTTAAGGTGGTAGGCTGATTTCTTAGGCAAATCCGGGAAATCTTAAGGCCGAGAGCTGATGACGAGTCACTAAGGTGATGAAGTAGTTGATGCCATGCTTCCAGGAAAATCTTCTAAGCTTCAGGTTAGTAGGAATCGTACCCCAAACCGACACAGGTGGTCGGGTAGAGAATACCAAGGCGCTTGAGAGAACTCGGCTGAAGGAACTAGGCAAAATGGTACCGTAACTTCGGGAGAAGGTACGCTCTTGGCGGTGATGAGACTTGCTCTCTAAGCTGCTGGGAGTCGCAGATACCAGGTGGCTGCAACTGTTTATCAAAAACACAGCACTGTGCAAAATCGCAAGATGACGTATACGGTGTGACGCCTGCCCGGTGCCGGAAGGTTAATTGATTGGGTTATCGCAAGAGAAGCTCATGATCGAAGCCCCGGTAAACGGCGGCCGTAACTATAACGGTCCTAAGGTAGCGAAATTCCTTGTCGGGTAAGTTCCGACCTGCACGAATGGCGTAATGATGGCCACGCTGTCTCCAGCCGAGACTCAGTGAAGTTGAAATTGCGGTGAAGATGCCGTATACCCGCGGCTAGACGGAAAGACCCCGTGAACCTTTACTATAGCTTGGCACTGAACATTGAACCTACATGTGTAGGATAGGTGGGAGACTTTGAAGCATGAACGCTAGTTTGTGTGGAGTCGTCCTTGAAATACCACCCTTGTAGTTTTGATGTTCTAACTCTGACCCCTAATCGGGGTTGAGGACAGTGCCTGGTGGGTAGTTTGACTGGGGCGGTCTCCTCCCAAAGAGTAACGGAGGAGCACGAAGGTTGGCTAAGTACGGTCGGACATCGTACGGTTAGTGCAATGGCATAAGCCAGCTTAACTGCGAGACATACACGTCGAGCAGGTACGAAAGTAGGTCATAGTGATCCGGTGGTTCTGAATGGAAGGGCCATCGCTCAACGGATAAAAGGTACTCCGGGGATAACAGGCTGATACCGCCCAAGAGTTCATATCGACGGCGGTGTTTGGCACCTCGATGTCGGCTCATCACATCCTGGGGCTGAAGTCGGTCCCAAGGGTATGGCTGTTCGCCATTTAAAGTGGTACGCGAGCTGGGTTCAGAACGTCGTGAGACAGTTCGGTCCCTATCTGCCGTGGGCGTTGGATGATTGAAGGGAGCTGCTCCTAGTACGAGAGGACCGGAGTGGACGAACCGCTGGTGTTCGGGTTGTTATGCCAATAGCATTGCCCGGTAGCTACGTTCGGAATCGATAACCGCTGAAAGCATCTAAGCGGGAAGCGAGCCCTAAGATGAGTCATCCCTAGGTCTTTAAGACCTCTAAAGAGCCGTTCGAGACTAGGACGTTGATAGGCATGGTGTGTAAGCGTTGTGAGGCGTTGAGCTAACATGTACTAATGACTCGTGAGGCTTAACCATACAACCCAGATGGGTTTTACTGATACTTAGTATTAGAATRRAGCGCTTAARYAGTGTAGAGAAACTCAAACAATCAGCTTTCCGAATTATTATTTAATGCCTAATGAAGAATTGGTGCGTTAAATAAACAATTTTTTGTCTGGAAACCATAGAGCTGTGGTACCACCTGATCCCATTCCGAACTCAGAAGTGAAACACAGTATCGCCGATGGTAGTGTGGGGTCTCCCCATGTGAGAGTAGGTCATTTCCAGACGCCTAATTATCTCGTCAAGAGATGCTCGAAAGAGCAAGTCTCCTAGTGCTGACACACTAGCGACTTAAAAAGCATTTAGCATCCTGCGTAAGCAACTTGCTAAAGGAGCGGTAGTTCAGTTGGTTAGAATACCGGCCTGTCACGCCGGGGGTCGCGGGTTCGAGTCCCGTCCGCTCCGCCAATTACATCGAAGCCTCGTCTAATGACGAGGCTTTTTTGTATGTGAAATTTACCGAATTGAAAAATTGAAAAATTGAATATTGTGGATGTGTAGTTTTCTGCTCTATATAGATGATGCCGTTGAGCTGTCGCGGGCTGGCTTATCATTATGACAAAATGCTTTTTCATCTAGTCGAGGTGCTTTGTTGCACAGAACTAGATATTAATTATTTAGCTGCTCTCGGTATGGAATACTGCTTTGTGCTCCATGACGGGTAACCGCAATCGATGAGGCTTTATTTGCAAAAATGACCGCCTCTTGAATACTTTTACCTTCATCTAATGCCACCATTAATGCACCGTTAAATGTATCTCCCGCCGCGACAGTATCTATAGTGTTGACTCTCGGTGCAGGTATTATTTGCCCTTTACCTTGATCACTGAGATAGGCGCCTTTACTTCCTAGGGTTATAACAACCTTGTTGATGCCTTGTTGATGAAAATAAGCGGCTGCTTTTGAGGCACTTAATTGATCGCTGACCTCAACTCCTGTTAATGCCAATGCTTCTGTTTCATTGGGTGTGATAATGTCGACTAAACTGAGTATTTCTTTACTCAATACCGCTGCGGGTGCAGGGTTTAGTATGTTGATGCATTGATGTTGTCTTGCGAGTTGTAATGCCGCTTGAACACTTTCTAATGATGTTTCTAGCTGAATTAACATATAACTTGCTTGTTCAAATTTAGCTTGCTGTTGTTGAAAGTGTTCTGCAGATAGGTAGGCATTGGCGCCGGGAACAACTCCAATGCTATTTTCACCTTGCTGATTAACAAAAATCATCGCTGTACCAGTGCTTTGATTTGCTATTTGGTAGCATCCCTCAAGATCGATTCCATCTGCAGTCCAAGCGTTACGCATCATTGATGCGTTACCGTCATCACCGAGTGCTGTTATAAAACTAATGGTTTGTTGTGTGTTACGTAAGCGTGAAGCTGCGACAGCTTGATTTGCTCCCTTACCGCCAAGTTCAAGGTGATACTGTTGGCACATTAGGGTTTCACCGGCTTGCGGAAGTTTATCAAAAGTCAGAACATGATCGGCATTAGCGCTACCGACTACCAATAAAGAGCTCATGCTTATCCTTTTTTATCATGTAGATATGTAAATTGACATACCATTCTTGGGTTAGTAATCGTTTAGGCGCTCTACTATAAAGTCGACAAACCCTTCACGGTTTATAGTAAACAGGACTTTGGTATTATGCGGCTTTCCAGTTAATTGATAACGGTCTACAACCGTCATGCCTTGAGTATGTTCGCCTTTGGTTTCAATGCCAACCCAACAATCGACGGTGGTAAATAACGATGGGTTTAACAGCCAGGCAATAGTGCATGGGTCATGCAGTGGCGCTCCGGTAAATCCCCATTTAGGATCTCGATGATAAATCATAAAGAAATCGAGCAACTCGGCAACACATTGAGCAACAGGGTTACTAATGGCTCTTATACGCTCGATATCTTTATCCATGATTTGGGCTTCATGGGTAACGTCAAGCCCACACATTACGATTGGAATGCCTGATTTAAACACCATGTCAGCCGCTTCTGGATCGACAAAAATATTAAATTCAGCCGCAGGGGTCCAATTGCCGACTCCAGCGGCTCCCCCCATTAGTACGATGCTATCAATATTATGATGTAACTCAGGATGTGTTGCTAAAAACAGCGCAATATTGGTTAAAGGACCTGTGGGGACAAGTGTCACAGGTTGTGGGCTGCTTTTTACTTTTTGTGCCATTAATTCAATGGCTGTTTGATCGACTGGTGCAAATGCTGGGTCGGGTAACTTAGGGCCATCAAGGCCAGACTCACCGTGGACGTTATCTGCAATAATTAAATCGCGAGCCAAAGGTTTAGGTGCTCCGGCAGCCACGGGTATATCATGTCGGCCTAGTAAGGTGAGTACGCGTAACGCATTATTTAAGGTTTTATCAGGAGTTTGGTTACCCGCACTGGTTGTTACAGCAAGGACATCAAGTTTGTCTGAGCTTAATGCTAAAATGAGTGAGATTGCATCATCATGGCCCGGATCGCAATCGAGGATAACTGGACGTTTCATTGGTAATTTCCTTATTTTGTAGTGGGTCTACTGTACCACTTTGATAGTTGTCGGTTTAATGCTTGAAAACTGAAAATGTGATCTAATATACGCCGCTATAGTCGTTGTGAAAAAACATTACCGCTAACTTGCCTTAGGTGGTTTGTTGTTTCAATTAATACTGTACGAATAATGTCATTAATCATGTTTATATGACGTTGTTTTTTAAAATAATCTGTAGTTATAATCAGTAGGAATAATTATGAATTGCCGTTTAGGTTGTGGTGCGTGCTGCATTGCCCCCTCAATTACGAGTCCCATTCCAGGGATGCCAAGTGGCAAACCTGCTGGGGTACGTTGTATTCAATTAAATGACGACAATTTATGTAAGATTTTCGGTCAGCCTGAACGACCAGATGTGTGCGCTGAATTTGCTGCCAATATTGATGTCTGCGGTACGACAAATGAGCAAGCTTTATGGTTGATCACTGATTTAGAGTCTTCAACATGTTAATCTGTAGCAATTATTTACTTTGGATACTTTAGATTATGCAACTGACTCGATATACAGACTTTGGTATACGTATTTTAATGTACCTTGCTGTGCAACCTGAGCGCGAAAACTTGTTTCGCATTGCTGAGGTAACGAGTGTATTCGACTTGTCATCTAACCATGTGGCTAAAATTGTTCATCAATTGGGTCGATTAGGTTATTTACACACTATTCGGGGTAAAAGTGGTGGATTTAAACTGGCAAAAACTGCCAGTGAGCTCAACTTAGGCCAGCTGGTGCGTGACTTAGAGCATTCACTCGCCCCCATTGATTGTGAATCGCCATATTGCCGTTTTACCCCTATTTGTAAACTGAGAGGGGTTTTAGCGCAGGCTGTTTCGGCGTATTTGGCTGTATTAGATCAATATACTTTAGCTGATATCGTGGCCAACAAAGACGACCTATTAGCATCTTTACCAGATTTATCTATTTCAGTGTTGCAGTTGGATTAGCCTGACTTGTGGTGGCAATATTGATGTCATCAAACAATTGTGATGTTTGAACTAGCACAATGCCATTGGCTTCTAAACGAGCCAAATTTGTACGTAAGAATCGAATCGTTTCAGGATAAGGATGAGCAATAGCAACTAACTTACCTTGCTGTTTAGTTCGCTCTATTATCAGGTTAAATTGTTTTTCTAACCCACGCTGGCTAACGTCATTATCTAAAAATACATTTCTTCTTAACAATGGAACACCCAATTGATTGGCGGTATCGCTTGCCTTGGTATATTTGGTTGTCACACTGTCGACAAAAAATAATTGTTGTTGCTTTAAACTTTGCATGACCCAAAGCATCGGGTCGTCCATTTGGGTTAATAGGCTTCCCATATGGTTATTAGCTCCTTTGGCGAAAGGGATACTATTGAAGGCTGCTTGTAATTGTTGCTTTATTTGCGTTTCGCTCATTTCATTGGTTAATCCGCCAGGACCTAAGGCTTTACCGTTCAATGCTTGCATGGGCAGATGCAACATGATTTCGTGGCCTTTTTGGTGGCCATCATTCGCCAGTTTTTGGCCGAGCGGAGTATGAGGGAGTACTGACAAGGTGATATTTGCAGGCAATGTTAATGCTGCTTCGTCAGTGAGTCTATAACCAATATCGTCGATGATAATGGCTAGCTTGGCGGCGTTTGCGGGTAACAAACCGCATAAGTAAATGAAAAAAATTAATAGAATTCGCACAGTTTAGCTTATCTTTTTATGAGTTATTGTGTGTTGTTTATATCATGCTAACAAACCGATTATAGGCATACTTAATGGACTTGATACAGTGCTATTTGGGCTCAGAAGTCACGAATAATACCACTAACGACAATAATAGGCAGGGTCGACCGCTTTGCCTTTGTTACGGATTTCAAAGTACAGTCCGGGTTCGCTTTGCCCACCAGAGCTACCTACCAAAGCAATCGAGTCACCACTTTTGACCATATCCCCAGGCTGTTTTAATAAGGTTTGTGCGTGGCCATATAGGCTCATATAACCTTTACCATGATCGATCACCAATACCATACCAAAGCCACGAAGCCAGTCAGCATAAATGACTTTACCTGATGCCACAGCATGAATGTTTTGCCCTTCTGGCGCGGCTAATACGCTGCCTTTCCAGACGATTTGTCCTGAACGGCTGCTGCCAAATCGTTTACTCATACGGCCTTTTGTTGGCCACTTTAACTTACCGCGCAAATTGGCTAAACCGTCCATTGTTGGATTGGCTTGAGCAGTTACCATGGCTTGCTGAATAATACGCTTTAAACTAGCTTCTTCAATTTGTAGCTGTTCGAGCTCAGCGCCTTTGCTTGACAAGGTGCGCTGTAATTGTGTGAGGGTTTGTTTACGTTGATCTTGTTCTTTAGATAACAGCTGCGCCTGCTTTTTTTGTTCGAGCACTAATGCATTGAGCTTTTGTTGTGAGGTGACTTGTTGTTGCTTCACTTTATCTAAGTCAATGCTGGTTTGTTTTAGCTGTTTAATCGCTTTAATACGGGCGTCATTTAAAAATTGGTAATACGCCAGCATGCGCTCAACGGTTGCCGGGTTTTGCTGATTAAGCATCATTTTGGTGTAGTCATGATTGCCGGCAAGGTAAGCACTGGATAGCTGTTCTGATAAGGTTTCCTGCTGACTACTTTTGAGGCTAGCGAGTTCGGCTTGTTGTTTGTCCAATTCGCGTAATTTAGTATTGATCGCAGCGAGTGAGGCTTGAGACTGATTGACTTTTTGAGCTGCTTTGGCAATGGCTTGTTCGTCACTTTTTAATAAGTTAATCAGTTTTTCACGCTGTTTAGCGGTATCTTTAAGTGAGTTTTGCTGTTGGTTTATTTGCGCTTGAATAGATTTTAATGCCGATTGACGAGAAGCCAAATCAGCACTGTTTACCATAAATGAAAGGATTAGAAAGCCAGCAATTATGCTGGCTTTAACAAATAAACGAGTCATCACGAGTTAATGTTTACTCTTTAAGGTCAATAATACAGCGTCCGCTCATTTCTTCCGGGATGCTTTGGCCCATCAAGGTTAACATAGTTGGCGCGATATCGCTCAAGCGTCCACCATCTTTTATTGTGGCGTCACGGCCTACATAAATAAACGGTACTAACTCGCTCGTATGTGCCGTATGAGCTTGACCTGTTGATGAGTCCGTCATTTGTTCAGCATTACCATGGTCGGCGGTAATTAAGCACTCACCGTCTACTTTCGCTAATGCCTCAACCACTCGGCCAATACAGGCATCGACGGCCTCACAGGCTTTAACCGCGGCATCAAAATTACCCGTGTGGCCAACCATATCGCCATTAGGGTAGTTACAAATAATCACATCGTATTTGCTTGACTCAATTGCGGCAACGAGTTTATCTGTAAGTTCTGTTGAGCTCATTTCTGGTTGTAAGTCGTATGTAGCCACTTTAGGCGACTGGATTAAAATACGATCTTCGCCTTCAAATGGCTCTTCTTTGCCGCCATTAAAGAAAAATGTCACATGAGCATATTTTTCAGTTTCTGAAATACGTAACTGAGTTTTACCCTGGTTTTGCAACGTTTCACCAAGGGTGTTCACTAAGTCTTCAGACGGGTAAGCTACTGCTGCGTTTATGTCACCTGCGTATTCAGTTAGCATCACAAAATCGACTTTTGGGGTTTTATTACGAACAAAACCGTCAAAATCGGGGTTCACGAAACAACGGGTAATTTGGCGAGCACGGTCGGCACGGAAATTCATAAAAATGAGTGCATCGTTGTCGTTTAATTCTGCGACTTGACCTTGATCATCAGTAATAGTCGATGCAGCAACAAACTCATCGTTTTCATCACGAGCATAAGCAGCTTCTAAGGCTTCAGGTGCACCGCTGTAGCTAAACTTGCCTTTACCTTCTGTGATTAATTCATAGGCTTGTGATACACGATCCCAGCGGTTATCACGGTCCATTGCAAAGTAACGACCAATAATTGATGCTGTACGACCATGGCCTAATGATGCAAACAGTTCGTCAAAATGCACTAAGCTATTTTTAGCGCTGCGCGGAGGCGTGTCACGGCCATCTAAAAATGCGTGTAAGTACACTTTAGTTGCACCACGTTCAACGGCCATACGGCACATTGCCTCAATGTGCTCTTCGTGACTGTGTACGCCACCAGGAGACAATAGCCCCATGATGTGAACCGCACCATTAGCCGCAATAGCATTGTCTACAGCATCACAAAGCGCTTGGTTTTTTTCAAATTCATGATCGGCAATGGCTTTGCTAATGCGAGTCAGTTCTTGATACACAATTCGGCCAGAACCGATATTAATATGGCCAACTTCAGAGTTACCCATTTGGCCGTCTGGTAAACCCACATCAATACCAGAGCCAGAAATTAAGCTGTGAGGATATTGTGCATTTAGCTTATCTAACACTGGAGTGTTTGCATGAAAAACCGCATTGTCTTGCGGATCTTCACGGTAACCCCAGCCATCGAGGATAAGTAATGCTAAAGGACGTTTCTGAGTCATTTGCAAGTACCTTTTAAGTTAAAAATAGAAGTGTTATAAAATTTCAATTGTATGAATATTACTACTTATCGATAGCGTGCAAAAGGCATATAGCTTTGAAGATATAACTAAAGCATTCATTAAAGCGGTGCGAGTCACGAATAAACGCGTTATTTAGGCGTTTCACTAATGAAAACTGCCTAGCAAAACGATATACTCGGTGGCATCTCATCTTAGCCATTGTCAGAGAAATCAGTAATTATGCAAGAGTACATGGAATTTTTTAAAGCTAACCCAATGTTAAGTTTAGCGTGGGTCGGTTTGTTTGTAGCGCTTGTTGTTAGCGTTATTAAGTCGGGTACATCTAAAGTAAAAAATGTCAGCCATCAAGAATTAACCTTAATGGTTAACAAGCAAGATGCCAAAGTGGTTGATGTACGCGGAAAAGAAGAATTTAAGAAAGGGCACATTGTAGATGCATTAAATGTGACCTTGTCTGAAATTAAAAATAATCAAGTATCAAGCCTTGAAAAATTTAAATCTAGCCCCATTATACTTGTATGTAACTCAGGTATGACATCGTCACAAGCAGCTCAACTCCTTATTAAACAAGGTTTTGAAAACGTGTCTAACCTTAAAGGTGGCATGGGCGAATGGCAGGGTGCAAATTTACCCGTAGTTAAAAGTAAGCGTTAATCACGCGACTAAATATACACAGTGTTAACGAATTGGGAATGCGCTAACACTGTTTATCAACAAGATTTTGTTGAATATTTTAGCAAAATCAACTTTACGGGATAGCACTAACGATAGGTCAATCGATTGATTATTAGTTGCGAAAGCCCAACACAATTAGCTGCAAAGAAAAGCTAAATAACACATATAGGTAGGAAATTATGGCTGAAGTCGCAAACAACGAAGCACAAGCACCACAGTTCAATATTCAGCGTATTTATACAAAGGATTTGTCTTTTGAAACGCCAAATAGCCCAGCTGTTTTCCAAAAAGAATGGAACCCAGAAGTAAAGCTAGACTTAGACACTCGTAGCAACAAACTGACTGACGACACGTTCGAAGTGATTTTATCTCTTACTGTTACCGCTAAAAATGGCGAAGAAACAGCATTCTTATGTGAAGTTCAACAAGCGGGTATCTTTTCTATCTCTGGTTTAACTGAACCACAACTAGCTCATTCTTTAGGTGCATACTGCCCTAACGTATTGTTCCCATACGCACGTGAATTAGTGGGCAACTTAGTGGGTCGTGGTACGTTCCCACAACTAAACCTAGCACCAGTCAATTTTGACGCACTATTTGCTCAGTACGTTCAACAGCGTCAAGCTGCTGCAACTGAAGAAGCAACAGCATAGTTTATGAGTAACACTGCCGAAATTACGGTATTAGGGGCGGGGTCTTATGGCACCGCCCTTGCTATTTCTTTGGCGAGCAACGGTCATAAGACGTTGCTTTGGGGACATGATCCTAAAAGCATGCAAGTGTTAGCTGATCATCGTTGCAACGAACGGTTTTTACCGGGTATTCCGTTTCCGGATTGTTTAGCAATTGAACCAGATTTAGGTAAAGCACTCGCCGCCAGTAAAAATATTTTAGTGGTAGTGCCAAGTCATGTGTTTGGTGATGTACTCAAACAAGCTAAACCGTTATTGCGCAAAGATGCACGCATTGTATGGGCAACCAAAGGGCTAGAGCCTGAAACTGGCCGCCTTTTACAAGATGTTGCTCGTGAGCAGTTGGGTGAGCAATACCCATTAGCGGTATTGTCTGGACCGACTTTTGCTAAAGAATTAGCCGCAGGTTTACCTACTGCCATTTCGGTAGCAGGCACATGCCCTCAGTTTACTCACGACCTAGTCGAGTTACTCCACAGCCCCAAACGATTACGCGTTTATGCCAACGACGACTTTACTGGTTTACAGTTAGGCGGCGCGGTTAAAAACGTTATCGCCATTGGTGCGGGCATGTCAGACGGTATCGGTTTTGGTGCCAATGCGCGTACAGCATTAATTACCCGTGGACTCGTTGAGTTAAGCCGTTTAGGTGAAGCGCTAGGTGCTGATGCGTCAACCTTTATTGGTATGGCTGGTTTAGGTGATTTGGTACTAACATGTACCGACAACCAATCGCGTAATCGCCGCTTTGGTTTGGCCCTAGGCCAAGGTAAAGATGTGATGACCGCACAAGATGAAATTGGCCAAGTGGTTGAAGGTTACCGTAACACCAAAGAAGTGTTTACTTTAGCTAAACGCCTCGGGGTAGAAATGCCCATCACAGAGCAAATCTATCAAGTGTTGTACCAGGGCAAAGCACCTGTTGAAGCGGCAAAAGAGTTACTGAGTCGAGATAAAAAGTCAGAGACACTCAAAAAATAGTGTGTCACAACGGCTAAGTAAACTGTGAATACATAATAAAAAGGATGCTAAAATAGCATCCTTTTTTGCATTTATGCGCAACGTAAATCATCAATTCAAATTGTGTGGAGTAAAGCGTGAAACATCATGACGTAATCATCATCGGCGCAGGCGCGGCAGGATTAATGTGTGCTGCCACTGCGGGTTATCGCGGTCGTGATGTGTTGGTGCTCGACAATGCCAAACAGGCTGGTCGCAAAATTTTGATCAGTGGCGGTGGGCGCTGTAACTTCACCAATCAAAAGGTTGAGCCGCATCAGTTTATTTGTGGCAATCCACACTTTGTAAAATCGGCATTAGCGCGTTACCGCTCAAGTGATTTTATTGAGTTGGTTGAACGCCATGGTATTGAATACCACGAGCGCGATCATGGTCAGCTATTTTGTAATGACTCCGCCAAAGATATCGTCACCATGTTAATGACCGAGTGCGAATGGGCTGGCGTTAAGATTAAGCTGCGTACAGAAATTTTATCGGTCAATAAAGTCGACAACGGCTTTTTGTTAACGACCAGTAATGGCGAACTAAGCTGCCAGTCTTTAGTGGTTGCCACAGGCGGATTATCTATGCCTAAACTCGGCGCTACGCCATATGGGTATAAGCTTGCCGAACAATTTGGCTTAACAGTATTACCGACCAGTGCAGGGCTAGTGCCTTTTACTTGGCATGCTGAGCAAAAAGCGCGTTTTGAAGCATTATCGGGTATCGCTGTGCCAGCAACGATCACCGCAAAAGATGGCACCCAGTTTAGCGAAGCACTATTGTTTACCCATCGTGGTTTATCTGGCCCAGCAGTACTGCAAATTTCAAACTATTGGCAAGCAGGCGAAGCGATTTCAATTAATTTATTGCCAGGCGAAGACGCGTTAGAAAAAATCGAACTCGCGCTTAAAAACCACCCTAAACAAAGCTTACGCAACACCCTTAGCCATTGGTTACCAAAACGTCTAGTCGAAGCCTTATTTGATGAAGCGCAATTAGATAAAGCCTTAAATCAACTTGGCCACGGAGAGCGTGAACAACTCGCCCAAAGCTTAAATGACTGGTCAATTATTATGAATGGCACCGAAGGTTATCGTACCGCAGAAGTGACCTTAGGCGGTGTTGACACTAATGAGTTGTCATCGAAAACCATGGAAGCCAACAACGTCCCTGGATTATATTTTGTTGGTGAGGTAATGGACGTAAGTGGTTGGTTAGGTGGGTTTAATTTTCAGTGGGCCTGGGCATCTGGTGTTGCCGCCGGGTTGGCAGTTTAATGAAATGATACTCGCTGACCATTTAACTCAGCGAGCCCTATTTTAAAACTCGCGGTTCATTTTTTCAAAGCTTTGGGTGAGCACTTTAATCGACTCTGGGTCTAAATGACGGGTGATGTCTTCAGTTAGTTGTAAATGCATGCGGTTATGGTGCTTGTGCAGCGCAGTACCTTCACTGGTTAATTCGACCAATATTGAACGGCGGTCGACTTCATGCGGAGTGCGGGCGATAAGACCAAATTGCACTAACTTTTCTACCTGCACCGTTAATGTGCCGGTAGTAATGCCCAATCTATCTGCTAACTCTTTCATTCGCATTGGGCCGTGCGAGCCCAATACTTCAATGGTATGGACCTGTGCTAATGAGTAACCGGTATCTTTTACGACAGACTGCTCCCAAGAAGATAGTTTGTCGTAAAATTCGATGATTAGGTTATTCAAAGAATGCATAAGAGCCTCAGGCGTAATTCACTTCGATTGTTAAGTGGTTTAGCTTACCAAACTTACTCAGTGATTGTTTAAATGTTTCAGCATTAGTGTCGCTTGTGGTGCAAATAGCGATGGCGGCCGAATAGTGATCTGCACTTATTCTCCAAATGTGAATATCGGTCACTTTAGTTTGCTCGTTTTCAAGTGTGTTAATAATGTCTGCTTGATAATGTTTGTCGATGCTTTCATCTAATAAAATTGGGCTCGTTTGCTTCATTAAACCTAAAGCCCATTTCGTGATAACCACAGCACCCACTATCCCCATTACTGGATCTAACCAATACCAACCAAGATACTTACCCACTAAAAGCGCACCAATGGCTAACACTGAGGTGAGCGCGTCAGCGAGTACGTGAAAATAGGCTGCTTTGAGATTATGGTCGCTATGTCCATGATGATCATGACTATGAGCATGAGTATGGTCGTCATCCTCGTGGTGGTCGTGATCATGATGATGGTGGTCGTGATGCTCGTGACCATGGTGGTGATGTTCATGACCAAGAATAAACATGCTCGCCACGTTAACCACTAAACCGATAACCGCGACCATAATGGACTGGTTAAATTGGATATCAACTGGCGACAGTAGCCGATGTATTGACTCAACCAACATAATGAGCGCGACAATGCCCAATCCAATCGCACTAGTGTATCCGCCGAGTACGCCAACCTTACCTACACCAAATGAAAACCTATCACTATTGGCGTGTTTTCTCGCATAGTGATAAGTAAATAACGTGATACAAAATGCGGCAGCATGAGTACCCATATGCCAACCATCGGCAAGTAATGCCATAGAACCATAAATCGTACCGGCAGTGACTTCGATAACCATAGTAATAATGGTAATAACGAGTACATACCATGTGCGGCGTTCGTTTTGTGCATTCACAGAGGTGAAGTTATGCTGATGGGCATATTGATCGGCAAAGTTGGTCATAATTATTTTGTTTGATTGTCAAGTTATTTGGACTTTATATTATTTGGCTTTCAAAGTAAATAGTTGGTTTTTGCTTAATGACTACCGAGATGCGTCCATTAAATGTTGAAGGCAGAATTTGTGCGCTAATTTTTAGCTAGGCTTGCCTTGTAAGGTTAATTGGAAAAACGGCAAGTCTTTATTATGTTGATTACCCTTGAGTTAGCGAGACAAACACTAGCGTTGGTATAAAACCTATTTGTCATCTTTAATAGGCTTTTTTATTGCCCTTACCTTGTATATGTAAAAAAACGTATATACAATGTTTTTACACATTCAGTCGAGTCCGATATCTATGAAAAAGAAAAGCGTCTTGTTTTTATGCACAGGGAATTCTGCTCGCTCACAAATGGCTGAAGCATTATTAAGAAGTAAAGCCGCCGAGCAATTTGATGTTTTTAGTGCAGGCACTGAACCGGAGCCCGTTGACGCCAGGGCTCTTGAAGCAATCCAAAATTTTGGTGTAGACACGAGTCACTTAGTCTCTAAACATGTACAAACGTTTGATGGGCAACAGTTTGACTACGTGATTACGCTTTGCGATAAAGCCAATACAGAATGCCGAAGTTTTCCTGGTGCCGGCAAGCAGCTGGCCTGGGATTTCCCTGATCCTAAAACCCGTAAAGGTCATCATCCTTTCTCTAGCACCTTAACCGAGTTAAACAATCGCTTATCGATGTTTTTGCTGGTGGAAAATAAGGTGTCAGCCCCTGCAGCCTTAGAAGTAACCGCTGAAGAGGAGCGGCTCGCCGAAGAAGCATTAACAGATGTCGATCCCATCGCATTTTATAAATGCTTAACCGACGATATCCGCCTAAAAACCTTAATGCTTACTCATTACCATGGTGAGCTATGTGTGTGTGAGTTAATGCAAGCGCTTGATGAAGAAAGCCAACCTAAGGTGTCGCGTAATTTAGCCTTACTGAGAAAAGCCAATATTCTCAGTGATAGAAAGCATGGCCAATGGGTGTTTTACCGCATTAATTCCGCCTTGCCGTTGTGGATTAAGTCGGTTATTGCACAAACAACAGAAAACAACATTACATTCATTTTACCGCACCTTGACCGTCTCAACAGCATGAAAAACCGACCCGACAAAGTGAGTTTTTGCCGTTAGATAGTGCCGTATTTCAATATAAGATTTGGGAGTTAATCATGTCGCCACACCCGTTTGATAGTTTGCCATTAGACCCGCTCAATGAACATGGCGCTAAATTAATTTTTACCCCGTGCCCAGGCACCAAAGAGCAAGGATTAGCCGAGTCGTTAAGCACATTAAAAGCGGCTGGTACGCAAATGTTACTGACCCTGATGTTTGACGACGAAATGGCACGTAATGATGTGAGTGATATGGCCGCGCAGTGCGCGAGTCAACACATCACTTGGGTGCAATTGCCTATTTTAGATGACGCCGCACCAGGGGCTGAATTTGAAGCCAGCTGGTTAGCCAATAAGGCACAAATTTTAGCTGTACTTAATCGTCAGGGCACAATTGCAGTGCATTGCAAGGGCGGATCTGGGCGCACAGGGCTGGTAATTGGACTCATTTTAGCCAGCTTAGGCTGGCCAAAGGACAAGGTTGTCAGTGCGGTGCAAGCATTGCGACCTAAAGCATTAGCGCACCCTGTACAGCGTGAATATTTTGATGGCTTTACTGTGTGATCTTGTTGATTAAAGCAGGCCAATTAGCTTGCATAAACAACACAACATTATTTAGGACAATATTATGACGATTAAAATAGGTATTAACGGCTTTGGCCGCATGGGGCGTTTATCAATGCGCGCAGCGTTCGATTGGGACGACGTAGAAATTGTTCACATTAACGATCCTGCTGGCGACGCACCTACGTTAGCCCACTTAATGACTTTCGACTCAGTCCATGGCCGTTGGCATCACGAGGCGACACACCAAGGCGATGCGATTGTGATTAATGGCAAAGCTATTCCATGTACTCAAAACAAAGCCACTCAAGATACCGATTGGTCACACTGCGATGTGGTGATTGAAGCGTCGGGCAAAATTAAAACCAAGGCTTTGTTGCAAGCATATTTAGATCAAGGTGTTAAGCGTGTTGTGGTCACCGCACCCGTAAAAGAAGAGGGCGTGCTCAATATTGTGATGGGCGTGAACGACTATCTCTATGATAAAGCGATTCACCCGATTGTGACTGCAGCGTCTTGTACCACCAACTGTTTAGCGCCAGTGGTCAAAGTGATCCACGAAAAAATCGGCATTAAACATGGTTCGATGACCACAATCCACGACATCACTAACACTCAAACCATTTTAGATGCACCGCACAAAGATTTACGCCGCGCACGTGCTTGCGGCATTAGTTTAATTCCCACCACAACGGGTTCTGCTACCGCGATTACTCATATTTTTCCTGAGCTTAAAGGTAAGCTAAATGGTCATGCTATTCGTGTACCGTTAGCCAATGCTTCAATTACCGATTGCGTATTTGAAGTGGCTCGCGGCACCACAGTAGAAGAAGTGAATCAACTGCTTAAGCAAGCCGCAGACACGGAACTAAAAGGCATTATGGGCTACGAAGAGCGTCCGCTGGTGTCGGTAGATTATAAAACCGATCCGCGTTCAAGTATTATTGATGCTTTGTCGACCATGGTGGTTAACGACACCCAGGTGAAGCTATACGTGTGGTACGACAATGAATGGGGATACGCGAACCGTACCGCAGAGCTTGCCCGCAAAGTTGGCTTAGCAGATAAGGAATAACCCAGCATGGGGCTGTTATCACTGAGCGCATTGCCGCCACAAATTAAACAATACCTGATTATTACCGGTAATTATTGGGCGTTTACCTTAACCGACGGCGCACTGCGTATGCTGGTGGTGTTGTACTTTCATCAGCTTGGTTACAGCCCGCTTAACATTGCCATGCTGTTTTTGTTTTACGAAATCTTTGGTGTGGTGACCAACCTCGTTGGCGGCTGGTTAGGTGCCAGGCTGGGGCTAAATAACACCATGAATATTGGCCTTGGGCTGCAAATTGTCGCCCTTGCCATGTTAACCGTGCCAGCAGAGATGCTGACGGTAGTGTATGTGATGGCGGCGCAAGCCTTGTCTGGTATTGCCAAAGATCTTAATAAAATGAGCGCCAAAAGCGCCATTAAAATGCTGGTGCCAAGTGATGCTCAGGGTAAGTTGTATCAGTGGGTGTCGATTCTTACTGGGTCTAAAAATGCCTTAAAAGGGGTTGGTTTCTTTTTAGGTGGCTTATTGCTCACGCTACTTGAGTTTCGCGGCGCCGTGATCGCAATGGCGGTCATGTTGACTATTGTGTGGCTCATGAGTTTGCTCAGCTTAAAGGCCGATTTAGGTAAAGCTAAAAACAAGCCTAAATTTACTGACATGTTCTCTAAAAGCCCGGCGATTAACATGTTGTCGGCGGCGCGAATGTTTTTGTTTGGTGCTCGCGACGTGTGGTTTGTGGTGGCATTGCCAGTGTTTTTAGCGGTCACGTTTCAGTGGGACCATTGGTGGGTAGGCGGCTTTATGGCCAGCTGGGTAATTGGCTATGGTATTGTGCAATCATTTGCGCCGTATTTTACCGGTAAAAAACAAGGCAAAGTTCCTAGCGGACAGGCCGCGTTTATGTGGGCTGGGTACTTGTTACTCATTCCTGCTGTGATTGCATTAGCACTGCATTTTGACTTTTATATCCAGCAATCATTAATTGCCGGTTTATTGTTATTTGGTGCGGTATTTGCGATTAACTCATCGCTGCACAGTTACCTTATTGTGAGTTATGCTGGCAATGATGGTGTGTCACTCGATGTTGGCTTTTACTACATGGCCAATGCCATGGGGCGCTTAATTGGTACTGTGCTATCGGGGTGGGTATATCAGCAATATGGCCTTGAGGCATGTTTATGGATTTCAAGCGCATTTGTGACAATAGCGGCGGTGATATCCATTAAATTGCCAAAATAAAGCTGCAGAAAATCGTAAAGCTTAATCATTAAAAGGGTTGTCATTGTTGGCAGCCCTTTTTTTTACCTTAGGCTTTGCGCCTGAAACTCTTACCGAATAGTCGGTAAAAATTTCTTATGTCGCATTGGCTTTATGGTTTTGGTTTTAACTGAAAAAGTTTTTATTTTAACAATATCAATAGATTAAAGTAATTTTTTAAAGTTGGCACGATGCTGGCTTTAGTTAATATAACCTGAGTTTGGGATAAGGGATGAACTTATGCTATTTAAAATCAACATGTTACCTTTTATCACTTTCAAGCTTGTCATTTGTTCTGCTAACAAGGCGAATTGACGCGTCAATAGCTAGCCTATTGCAAGTCGATTCAACGCAGTTAACAGGGCAAAGGACTGTTTGAAAGGCGTTTATTATCCCGAACTCAGGTTAATTACATTTGATGACAAGTACACAAAACACAGACACACCCAAACAAAGCATGTACGGATACCGTCTATTTATATTCAGTACATTGAAGACAAACCGTAAACCAAGGAGGTTATTATGTTGGGCTGGACATTAATGTTTTTAGTGATAGCCGTTATTGCAGGTTTATTTGGATTTACCGGTATTGCAGGGGCAGCAGCGGGGATCGCTAAAATTATTTTCTTTATCTTTATTGTGTTGTTGCTGATTTCACTGGTGTCGAATGCATTGCGTGGTAAGTCACCTCGATAAATTAATCTAAAAAATAATCACGGCACATTGATTCATTAAGCGTATGTCACGCTAATTGGCACGTTAACCGTAATGAGCTTTTTACCATCATCAGGAGATGAATTATGAAATTATTAAAATTAATCACAATGGCAAGTTTAATGGTTCTACTTACAGCAGGCTTGTCTGCATGTTCAGATAACAAAGCCGAAAATGTAGGTGAGAACGTCGATGAGATGATTCAAGATGCGGGTAATGCCGTTGAGGATGCCTGTGAAGATGTTAAAGAAGGCATGAAAGCAGAAGACCCTGACTGTTAATGATATTACGGCACTCATGCACTTGGCATGAGTGCCGCTTTGGTTATTTAACTTCAGGAGGACCAATTATGCCGACCCAAATCCACATTAAATATTATTACACCCTTGGGGCTTTTATCGCGTTGTGTTTGTGCATAGCCATACCCAATGTCGTGCTACAAGTGGCGTTTGGCTGGGTGGCATTGTCATTAGGTTTAGTAAGCTCAGCTTACTGGTTTAATAGCGCAGGGGTTTTTCGTAAAAGTCAGGATGGCAGTATCCCTTGGTATATTAGCTGGAGTTTTGTGCCGTTTTTAATGGGCTGTCAAGCGTATAACGCGTGGGCAAGAAAGCACGATAAAGTGCCTGCTATTCAACAAATCGATAAACAATTGTATTTAGCGTGTCGCTTGTTTCCAAATGACGTTGAACAACTTAAGCGTGAAAAAATCGGGGCTATTTTAGATGTTACCGCTGAGTTTGATGCACTTGAATGGACCTTAGTCGATGAGAATATCGAGTATTTAAATATTCCAGTATTAGATCATAGCGTACCCACTGTGGCGCAAGTTAATCAGGCGGTAAACTGGCTACATAATCAGGTGCGCAAAGGTAATAATGTGGTAGTGCATTGTGCCTTAGGTCGAGGTCGCTCGGTGCTTATGTTGGCCGCTTATTTAGTGTGCCGCGATAAACAGCGCCAGTTTAGCGATGTGCTTAAAAGCATTAATGATATTCGTCAAACTGCTAGGTTAAATAAATGGCAGTTAACGGGCGTTGAAACCATGTATCAACAACAGCAAATTACTATCCATAAGCAAGCCTGGTTAATTGTGAATCCGGTATCGGGTGGCGGTAAATGGAGTGATGAAGCCGATCATATTAAACAAACCTTATCGCGGTATTTTCAGCTTAAAGTGTTATATACCGCCAAAGATAAGTCTGCGGTGCAGTTGGCCGAGCAAGCTAAAGCGCAAGGTGCCGACATCATTATTGCCTGCGGCGGCGACGGCACGGTTAACGAGGTTGCCTCGGTGTTGGTTGGCAGCGATATTTATTTAGGCATTATCCCCATGGGCACAACTAATGCGTTAAGTCATACCTTATTTGGTGTGACGAGTAAGTTAATCCCTGTGTCGCAGGCGTTAGATATTTTAATTGAAGGCCACCATCAACGTATTGATACCGCAATGTGTAACGACACCATTATGTTGCTACTGGTGGGGTTGGGGTTTGAGCATAAAATGATCCAAAAAGCCGATCGTGACACCAAAAATGACATGGGTCAGTTAGCGTATTTAACTGGGTTATGGGAAGCCATCGATGAAAATCAATCGTTGTCGATTTGCATGCAATTAGATGATGGTGAAACCCACACGGTTGATACCACCAGTTTAGTGGTTGCCAATGCCGCGCCATTTACCAGTGTGTTAGCCCAGGGTAATGGTGAGCCGATTATTAATGATGGCTTACTTGATATCACCTGGATTGACGCAAGTGACTCATCTTCACCGCCATTACTGAGCATGACCGAGTTATTGATTGCAGGCTTAACAGGCGGCCGAGATCAAAACGCTGCAAACAGTGCGATTCATCATCAGCAGGCCAAAAAAGTCTATTTAACAACGGATAAGCAGTGCCAGTATGTGATTGATGGCGAGTTGTTTGAGGCTGATGATATGCGTATTGAGGTGAAACCCAAGTCGTTGTCTGTGATGATTCCACAGAGGTAATCTTCATTTTATGGCCTACGGCCACACCAATTTTCAAACTCCGTTTGAATCAAGATCGCAAGGTTCCACCCTGCACGGGCCAAAAGGGGATCAACAGCAATCCCCTCTTGGATCACCTGTGCCGTTCCGGCAACATTTTCGCTTTTTAACCAAACAACAGCAGCGAAAAAATTGCGACGGAAAATTATCCAGCTTTGGGCCGCATTTTCGAATAAGGCCGAAGAACACTCAAAAGAAGTTAAAAGATGGATTTGACCACGTCGCGAAATTATCGCTTTTCAGATAATTTTGATGTGGCGGCTGGGAGTTCCAAGAGGGAACAGCCGTTGGTTTCCTCTTGGTCTGGTGTGGGCGAAGCGCCACGACGTTGGTGGCCGCAGGCCATAAAAATCGAAGATAAGACAAGCTGGATCCCGGCTCAAAATCACTGCTGGGATGATGAGTTTCTTAATCTTCTGAACTGGTTTGATCTTCGTATTTACTCAATTTGTTGTACAAGGTTTTGACACTAATGCCGAGCTGCTTGGCTGTGTCATTTTTATTGCCGTCGGATTGTTCCAGAGCCTGATAAATGGCGACTTTTTCAAGTTCATCTAAGCGCATGCCGGTGGGGATTTGTACATCGTCTTCTGTTTGGTCGCTCGATGGTTCTAGCGAGCTAATATTGATATGGCTTACATCAATCACATTGTCGGCGAGAATATAAGCGCGTTCGATAGCATGCTTTAACTCTCGCACATTGCCTGGCCACTTTTGTTGTTGAATAAGCGCCAAGGCATCGTCGCTAAAGGTTTTGCTGAGCTTTTCTGCCGAGTTACGATATGCCAAAAAGTGCTGAGCTAAGCCGCTAATGTCATTGCCTCTGTCACGTAATGGCGGTACGCGGATTGGGAAGTGGGCTAAACGAAAGTATAAATCTTCACGAAAATGACCATTTTCAATCGCCATTGAAGGATCGCGGTTGGTGGCCGCCACAATACGCACATTGGCTTTTTTTACCTGTGGGCTACCGACTTGTCGATACTCGTTATTTTCGAGCACCCTTAATAATTTAACTTGATGCTCAAGTGGCATTTCGGTTACTTCGTCTAAAAACAGAGTTCCACCTTCAGCTTGTTCAAACACGCCAGCGTGCTCTCGGTGTGCCCCTGTAAATGCCCCTTTAACATGCCCAAACAACTCGCTGTCGACTAATTCTGGGCTTAATGCGCCGCAGTTGATGGCAATAAAAGGCTCGTTTACTCTGTCGCTGGCTAAGTGAATTGTATTTGCGACCAACTCTTTACCGGCGCCGCTCTCACCAATAATTAATACGTTGCTGTCTGTCACGGCCACTTTACGGACGGTTCTGTATAGCTTGTGCATGGCGCGCGATGATCCCACTAATAAACCATATTGATCTAGCTCGCTTGAAAATGGCTGATTTCTTTTGCCTGAGTTGACCACTAAGTCTTGGGCAAAATCTTGTAGGGTGTCGTCAATCAGCGTCATATCGTAAGGCTGGCGAAAATGATAACCCGCGCCTGTGGCCATCAGCTTATCGAGATTAGGGTTGGGTTTGCCTTCGCTTAAAAAGATAAATTCGATATCTGCCATCAACTCACTGTTGGCAATATCAACATAATCTTGTTGGCTTAGATTGGCGAGTTCGATAATGGCCACATCGACGGCGTTGTCTTCAAGTTGAGCCAGCCAAGGTTGATCGACGCTACTGGCGATTTTATTGAAATGTTGGCACCCAGGCACCTGTAAGAGCTGAGATTGTGTTTGCGGTTGGCGCAAATGGTAAAACAGTACTGGACGACCCATGCCGATATTACTCCCTGTCTATTAATACTCAATGTCAGTCAACGGTGTAAGTTTGACAATCAAAGGCGGTAATTTTTTCCTGTTCGGCGTTTGTCCCGAGAATGAACGATTAGCATAACAATTTAAAATCAACAGTTTAATTAAATTTTGTCAATGTGTATGAATTATGCAAGCCATCATAATGACTCAATATTACATTCATTAGCAAGTCATCAAGCAGGCTAACAAATTCTGTTAGTTGATGATAAGGAGATAGAGCCTTGAATATAAAGCGATCACATGAAGTCACTTACGATGGCAGCGACTTATGGTTATTAAATGAAGCGATTGATTTATGCCAGGCAGGACAACAATTTTATAGCCAGGCTACAAAAGGGGCTGACGACTATAATATCAAACGTATTTTTAGTCATATGGCAGAGGTTAGAAAAACGATTTTAAGCCGTCTAGCAGCACTGTTTAAACAGGTTGAACCGCGATATCCGCAAACAATTGAGCGTATTGAGACATTAAGACCGTCGCTGAGCCCCTATTATGCCGAAGCAGAAAAAGCCATAGGGCAAAAGCGAGTTGCTAAAGCCATTAAGGTGCTGATTACCGCTGAGCAATACGTGCTAAGCAGGCTCAAACTTGCCGCTAAGCGTGCATCTAGCCAGCTTGTGACCCGCCAACTAGCCGAGGGTATTGCATCGTTGCAAATCAGTTGCGACAGCATGAAAAACTTATCGCTTAATAAGCAGGGCTAATCACAGTGAAACATTTACATTAGGCCGGTAAAAAAGTCCGACGTTAAGCTGTAATCACCAATGGGTTTTAAGTGGGTATTTTAATAAGTCATTTTAAAACAGGTGGTTATAAAGTTGGCATGATTGGCGCATTACCTAATATGTAAAACAGCATTAACACTAACAATGGAGAGTATTTTTATGAAAAAGACCACATTATCAGTATTAACAAGCATCGTTCTTGGTTCAATGGCATTCAGTGCAAACGCAGCACAAGATTGGCAGGATGATGCAAAAGATGCATGGATTGATGGTAAAGCTGAAACCACGTTATTGTTAAACACTAACCTTAACTCTTTTGATATTAATACCGACGTAACAGACGGTAACGTAACCTTAACCGGTAAAGTAAATAGCAGTGTTGATAAAGCGCTGGCTGCAGAATTAGTCAAAAGTGTTGACGGCGTTAACGAGGTTAATAACGAATTAACGGTGATGACGAAGCATCATGAGAAAGATCATGACAGCGAAACATTCGCCGATACGTTAACCGACTCAAAAGTGGCGACAGTGGTGAAAACCCGCTTATTATTTTCAACTGATATCTCGGGTACCGAAATTGATGTTGATGTTGAAAATGGCGTCGTGACCCTAGAAGGTACGGTATCAAGTGACGCTGAGCGCGATTTAGCCCTAACCATTGCTAAAAATACCGACGACGTTAAAAAGGTTGTCGATGAGTTACACATTACTGGGTAATCGTGATTGATTAGCTTATTATTAACCAGCCTTCGGGCTGGTTTTTTTATGGGTCACTTTTTATTGGGGAGTCTGGTATGCATGATTCTGGTATGCATGATAACGACATAAGCCGCGATGATTTGGCGGTATCATCGAGGTATTTTCCCGTTTTAGTTGTGTCAGTGAGTGTGTTGTTAAGCGGATGCAGTAGCGTGTTATGCCAGGCTCAAACAGATAAAGCCACCGATCCTTTACGCCAATATGACCAACAAAAACAATGTGAGCAATTGGTTAATCAGCATATCGATGATGAACGTCGTCAACAGCGTGCAGACACCCAACAACGGCTCGATGAGTCTATTAAGCAAAACACCCGCTAATATTCTTCCCGCGGCTCAGTTTGTCACTTGCTGTGAATTGCCTGTTGTGGATGTCTAGTTGTTACTAATGGGCTGACTTTTTTATCTAACTGCTGTTTACCCAACTGCTGTTTACTTAGCTTGTTATTAAGTTAACCTGAGCTCGGGATAAGGGATGAACTTATACTATTTAAAATCAACATGTTACCCATTCTCACTTTCAAGCTTGTCATTTGTTCTGCTAACAAGGCGAATTGACGCGTCAATAGCTAGCCTATTGTAAGTCGATTCAACGCAGTGAGCAGGGCAAAGGACTGTTTGAAAGGCATTTATTATCCCGAGCTCAGGTTAAGTTAGTTTCCTTTTGCGCTGGCCTCACCAGTTTTGCAGCCTTTATCGCACTTATACTTGCAGCGAGCTCCAATGGTATCAATAAACTGGAAACAAATAGACGACTGGTCTATTTTTGGTTATCGTAACGGCCAACAGGGAGAGCTTATGAACAAAAATACCAGCAGTAAACAGTCGATTTGCGCCGTCGGTGAAAAGCTATTTGCTTTACACGGATACAGCGCCGTGGGGATTAAACTGATATTGGATGAAGTGGGTATTCCTAAAGGCTCGTTTTATCATTATTTTGCCAGTAAAGAAGCCTTTGCCGCCGAAGTCGCACAATACTATTTTGACCAACGTATCGCGCCGATTGCCATGGAGCCACAGGCAAACTTTAAAACTAACGTTACAGCGGTATTGAGTGGCTACCATCAACTGATTGACTTTTTATTTAGCGACAATCAGCCCCGTGGCTGCTTAATGGGCAACTTGATGGTTGAAGTGAATCCGCAAATGGTGATTTTGCACCAGACACTGAATCGCCTTTTTGACCAGTGGTTGAGTCAGTTTAATGCGCTTATTGAGCAAGGGCAGCAGCAAGGGTTTATTAAAACAAAATTGAGCGCGAGCGTGTTGTCGAAGATTTTTTGGTCAAATTGGCAAGGGACTATGCTACGCTGTCAAATTAAAGCAGATAAAACCGCAGCAAAACGCGCCATTGTGCAATGCATGCAACTGATCACCCGCTAAATTAAGCTTTATAGCATTACTCAGTGGCTTATGACGTATTTTGATTGTGTATTTATCTAAAGGTCTTTATATTTCGGTGATTTTTTTCGGGTCTTGGAGTGGGTCGAATTGGCTAAAGGATTATATAGTGTCGTATTAATGGTGTTGCTGTCTGCATGTGCGTCTAATCCGCCTGTGGTGGTTGCACCTAAACCTGTGGTGGTGCCACCAATGCTTAAGCCAGAGCCGCCTAAGTGGAGTGAGTCAAACTTACTCAGTTTTCATGATCAATGGAAAGGCACACCGTATCGCTTAGGTGGTTTGAGCCGTAATGGCATTGATTGCTCGGGTTTTGTCTATTTAGCTTACCTTGATATTGTGGGTGAAAAATTACCACGCTCGGTTAATGCACAGCGCACTTTAGGTAAAGATGTTCCAAGGCATCAGCTTGATATCGGTGATTTGGTGTTTTTTAAAACCGGTAGAACAACCCGTCATGTAGGAATTTACATGGGCCAGGATAAGTTTTTACATGCATCTACCAAAAAAGGCGTGAAAATTTCTAGTTTAAATAATGTGTACTGGAAACCCCGTTATTGGTTTGCGAAACGTTTAACCAAACCAACAGAACAGCAAAATATGTCGCTGGCCAGTTTAGTTGATTACGCGAAGCAACATAATCTACAAGATTAATCGTTAATATTTGCCTATTTTCGTGCCCTGCGTTTTATTTGGGCACGTTTTATCCCCTTTGTGACTTTGCCTAGATTGTTTTCAATGTCGGGCATCGGTATATTCATGTTATCTACTGCTCACAGAGCGCGGTAACGCATTAAACGGACCCACATGTCAGACCCTAAACATTGGACCTTAAAAAGTATCGCTAAAGAATTAGGCGTATCGAATGCGACTGTGTCTAATGCGTTTAATCGCCCAGACCAGCTGTCGGAAAAGCGCCGTAAAGAAATTTTAGAAGCGTGTAACGTACTCGGTTATTTTGGCCCAAATAAAGCTGCACAGTCTTTAAGACGCGGTAAATTTGATACGGTAGCATTGGTGCTGTCAGACAGTATTGAATACATGGTGTCAGATCCTGTTGCAAGTCGATTTATGAAAGGCGTCGCGGCCGTTTTCGAGCAGCATAAACTCAATTTATTGTTGTTTTCAGGCAGTGCTGAGAGTGTGAATAGCATCAATGATTTTGTTGATGGTTTTATATGCTATGGTCGCCCACGAAATCGTTTACTGGCCGAACAGTTAAAAAAAATTCGTAAAAAAGTGGTTACTGTCGACTTTAATATTCACCGAAGCGCATCTGTGAGTATTGATAACAAAGCCGGTGCCTATGAGGTTGCAAAACTGGCAATTAAGTCGCCAAATGACCATGTTGCCATTCTTGGGTTACGCTTGCTAGACACCCATTTAACCTGTCGTGTGTATGATATTCACTCGATGGAAATCGACACATCTGTTGCGCATCAACGCCTGCAAGGGTACTTAGATGCCATCAGTGATACGGGGGTCACGTTAGGTGATGATCGTATTTGGAACATCCCTGAAAGTAACTCAGACCTTGCGAGTATTGCAGCTAAAGAGGCGTTAAATAGCGTGCCTCGTCCTAATGTATTTTTGTGCATGAGTGACCTCATTGCACTGAGTTTGATGCGCGAAGCCCTTCAACAAGGATTAAGAATCCCTGAGGATATTCGAGTTGTCGGCTTTGATGGTATTGATGAGGCTGCACGAATGCTGCCGGCATTGACGACGGTATATCAACATTCTGAACAAAAAGGCCGTAAAGCGGCAGAGATGTTTATTGCAGATGCCCATCATGCTGAAGTGCTAGGTTATGAGTTGTCGCGAGGTGGCAGTTGTTAGAAAGTGTTAATGCGGTATTTCAGCTGAATTTCAAGCAACAATAAGGCGCCTATTATCGGCGCCTTATTGTTATTAACCCGTATGGTTACAGCTTGTGTTTGGCAAGTAACTCAGTAAGTACGATACGTTGAGATTGCTGTTTATTGGTGACACTTATTTGAGCATCTTTAATTGCAAAATCAACGATTAAATTTGCAGTGTCATCGCCATTTTTCCAGGTTAGATGTAACTGCTGGTTGTCATAGCTCATACTAAACTCACCATTAAATGCCTGTTGAGTATTGCGAAGCTTAATCAGTTCGCATAATGCTTTGACCACAGGTTTTTGCATAGATGTTTGAATATCACTCACATGCAAATAAGGGCGGTTAATATCGCGACCTACTTGAGTCTTGTTGAGTAATTCCATTGCGTTGGTTTCGGCCAGTAAACCTGTGTAATACACCTGCGGTATGCCTGGAGCAAAAAACTGAATACTGCGTGCAATTAAGTAATCTACATCATTTTGAGCAAGGGCATCGTAATAAGTACAATTTACTTGGTAAAGGTCTACGTTGCTTGCTGCAGCGCCAGTTGCCTGTAAGCTTTCACCTTTACTGTTGCGGTGAATTTGATTAACAAGGTTGTCAATTTCGGCTGGCGTTAATAAACCAGCTTTATTGCCAACAGGCCCTGCATCGATAATACCAATGCCATCGTGAGTATCTAGCACGGTAACGCAGTTGCGAGGAGCGATTGATAACCAGTGAGTTAAGGCGCTCGCATCCTTGCTAAACAAACTGTGTAAAATTAATGGCGGCAGTGCAAAGTCGTACACCATATCAACCCGCTTAGCGATGTCGATTTGTGTCATGTAGTGCGAGTGAATTTCTGCCAATGTGGTCATGCCGAGGCTGTTGGCTTTTTTTGCTAATTCATCTACAAAGGCAAAAGATTCATCAATCATAAAGCAGCTAGTGCCCGGTTTTTTTATTGCATAGCCCGCAGCGTCAAGTCTGATGAGGTCGACTTTACTGTCGTGAAAGCGATTCAGTACGTTATTTAGATGAGCTTGTCCGGCTGCGGTGTGAACATTAATGTCGATTTGATTTGACGTGAAAGTCGTCCAAAACTCGACTTCAGTTCCGTCGGCTAATGTGTAAGTGGTAAAGCAGCTACCTGGGCGAGGGCGATAGATTTTGGCCTGATCTTCTGCACTTAGCCCATTTGGGAATACGCTTTCTTTGGTTAAAAACAGATCCCAATATGGAGATTGTTTACCCTTGGCAAGCACATCTTGAAACTCTGTCGATTCGGCAGACATATGGTTAACGATTAAGTCAGCCATAATGTCATAGTGCTGGCCAATTTGTTTTACGTCGTTCCAATCACCTAAGCGTTCATCCACTTTGCCGTGATCGATTGGGTCAAATCCGGCATCGCTACCATCTATAGGGTAGTAAAAAGGCAATAGATGTACGCCACCAAAAAGATCATGCAGTTCTGTGTCTAGAACCTGTTTGAGTCCTTTTAAATCTGAGTGAGCTATACGATCTACGTATGTGATCAGCTGAACATTATTTTTCATTTTGGCGACTCTTAAAATAGATTTCTAAAAAAAACTTAATCGATTAAGTTGTATATTTAACCAAGATGAAACATTATTCAAGGGCTTTGTTTAAAAATTGAGTTCGTTTTCTGTGGGAGAAGACGAATGTGAGCGTAAAAATCGACTCATAAACCACAAAGAAAAGCATATAAAAAGAAGGTGGATGGTATGGTTAGTCATTTGAATACAAATGAAAATAGCGGTAATGCACGGATTAGAATGCTGACATATTTGATGTTTTTTATGTTTGCAATGACCTCTGATGCAGTTGGGGTGATTATCCCAGAATTAATTACAACGTTTGATTTATCAATGTCACAAGCAAGCGCTTTTCATTACATGCCAATGTTATTTATTGCATTGAGTGGACTATTTTTAGGTTTTTTAGCCGATAAGCTAGGTCGTAAAACCACAATCTTAATCGGATTGTTATTGTTTGCCGCTGCGAGCTTTATGTTTGCATTGGGTGAGTCGTTTTACTACTTCCTGTTTTTACTCGCCTTAGTGGGGATTGCTATTGGTGTATTTAAAACAGGGGCGCTGGGGCTGATTGGCGATATTTCGGCGAGTTCAAAACAGCACTCAAGTACCATGAATACCGTTGAAGGCTTCTTTGGTGTGGGGGCAATGGTTGGTCCTGCCATTGTGAGTTACTTACTTGTTACAGGTGTGTCGTGGAAGTACCTTTACTTTGGTGCTGGGGTCTTTTGCTTAGTATTGTGCTGGTTAGCATACCGAGCGCCATACCCACAGATTAAGCGAACATCGACCCAAGAAATTAACCTAGCCAGCACCTTTAGGATGATGAAAAACCCCTATGCATTAGGGTATTCGTTAGCCATAGGACTGTATGTTGCAACTGAAGTGGCCATTTACGTATGGATGCCGACACTCCTGCTAAATTACGAGGGGAATTTAGTCTTGGTTGCCACTTATGCACTCACCATTTTTTTTACCTTACGTGCAATTGGGCGCTTTTTGGGCGGCTGGATACTGAATCGGTTTAGTTGGCAGCAAGTGATGTTTTGGTTCAGCTTAGCGATTAGCCTATGTTACTTAGGTGCTATGTTGTATGGCATATCTGCCGCAGTCATATTATTGCCATTGTCGGGCTTATTTATGTCGATGATATACCCAACGCTAAACTCTAAGGGCATAAGTTGCTTCCCTGTTGAACAGCACGGCTCTGTTGCTGGCGTTATTTTGTTTTTTACTGCGTTATCGGCGGCGTTAGGGCCGCTATTGATGGGATTTGTAGGTGATATGTTTGGCCATGTTAAATATGGTTTTTACCTAGCGACAGGTTTTGCCTTTTTATTATGTTTTATGGCGGCTTATAACCTGCTACGCGATCCATCAGGGCACTTACTCACAGCCAATGTTGAATAATTGATCACTTTGATAAAATTATATTTACTTAGTAAACATTTGCTTAAGTAATTTTTGTTAAATTTTAGTGTGTTTTGAGTATAAATTGTACTTGCAATTATTTCATTAGTTGCTAACTTGTAACTTAATCGATTAAGTTGGTTTTTTATTTAAGCTTTGACTTGAGTTGAAAACGGGTTGTCGTTGGTCTTAAACATGGGATTTAAGCCTACACGCTACACAACTGATTTAGCTGAATTAAGTGAATAGATTAACTCAGAACATATTTCACTAAGTTGGCCTCGATAAGCTTAACTCGATTGAGATGAAAAATAATAACGATGCTGTTATGGGGATATTCAACAGCATCAATACACTTTATGTGGGGACATAAAAATGATAAACAGCACATCGAAAAAGTTTGTACTTAGTACGCTTGCAATGATGGTTAGCTCAAGCCTATGGGCAGCTGACGCAGAAACAACCGACTCGCAAAAAGATGCCATTGGCCTTGAACGTATTACCGTTACTGGGGTTGCGCGCGGTACTCGCGTAATGGACTCTAGTGTGTCAGTGAGTAGCGTATCACCAGACGATTTGGCGATTAGCTCGCCACGCTCGTCAGCTGAAGCGTTTCGGATTATTCCGGGAATGAAAGTTGAGTCTACCGGTGGTGAAGGCAATGCAAACATTGCGGTTCGTGGTCTACCCGTTGCCTCTGGTGGGGCTAAGTTTTTACAAATTCAAGAAGATGGCTTACCTATTTTACAGTTTGGCGATATTGCCTTTGGTAACGCCGATATATTTTTACGTATTGATTCGACAACACAAACTATCGAATCAATCCGTGGCGGTTCAGCATCAACTGCGGCCAGTAATGCGCCTGGCGGTATTATCAACGTCATCAGCAAAACCGGTACTAATGAAGCAGGTAGTGTCTCTACCACAGTTGGGCTAGATTACGATACTTTACGCACTGACTTTGAATTTGGTTCTTATATCAATGATTCAATGCGTTTCCATATCGGTGGTTTTGTAAGAACCGGCGATGGCCCTCGCGAAGCAGGCTACACAGCCAACAAAGGTGGCCAAGTTAAAGCCAATATTACAAAAGAGTTTGACAATGGTTATGTGCGTTTGTACTTAAAGCATTTAAACGATAAGAGCATTGGTTATTTACCTATGCCTATGTATTCAGACGGCAGCTCAATTGCGGGTTTTGATTCAAAATCTGACACTGTCCATTCTGCTAACATGTTATCGACTTTACGTTTAGATGCAGATGGCAATATTAGCCGTGGTGATATGCGCGATGGTATGAATCCAATTGTTAACTCTGTGGGGTTAGAGGCGTCATTTGATTTAGGTGACGATTGGGTTGTTGAAAACCGTTTCCGTGTGTCTGATGTTAGCGGCAACTTTATGTCGTTGATCCCTGCTGAGGTGGGCAGTAGCTCAAGCATAGCAGACAGTATTGGTGGCGCTGGTTCACAATTACTTTATGCCAACGGTGCTAATGCTGGTGAGGTTTTTCAAAGCGACTTAGCGATGCGAATTCATAGCTTTGACGTGACCATGAACGACTTTGGTTCGATTGTAAATGACATAAAGTTAACCAAAACGTTTGACGACTCAAACGTGACATTTGGTTTTTATACCGCCACTCAAAACATCAATATGACGTGGATGTGGAACTCATACTTAATGGAAGTGAAGGGCGATAATGCTGCGCTTCTTGATGTGGTTGCTGCAGACGGTACGTCGTATTCTGATAACGGTTTATACGCTTATGGCGTGCCATATTGGGGTAACTGCTGCCAACGTAATTACGATTCTGACTACACCATTAAAGCACCGTACATCGCGGCGTCGACTAAGATTGGCGATTTATCATTAGACGGTAGCGTGCGTTATGACTCAGGTGATGCCAGTGGTTACTATGCCGGTAACGTGCAATCTCAAGTTGATATGAACCGTGACGGTACCATTTCTCAGCCAGAATTGAGCGTGTCGTCGATAGATAATGCTAACCCACAACTAGTGAATTACGACTGGGGTTATGCTTCATATTCATTAGGTGCAAACTACCAAATTTCTGACGATTTAGCAGCATTTGCTCGCATCAGTCATGGTGGTCGTGCCAATGCTGACCGCTTACTATTTGGTAAAGTGCGTGCCGATGGCTCGGTGGCAGATGAAGATTCTGTCGACGAAGTGGATCAGTATGAGATGGGTGTTAAATATCGCTATGACAGCTTGTCATTATTTGCAACAGGGTTTTACTCAGAAACTGAAGAGCAAAACTTTGAAGCCACTAGCCAAAACTTTTTTGACCGTAAATATGAGGCAAAAGGGATTGAGCTAGAAGGAGCTTACTATGTGGGTGACTTTGATTTTCGCGGTAACGTGACCTGGACAGACGCCGAGATTGTTAAAGATGCACTTAACCCAGATGTAGTGGGTAACACACCTCGTCGTCAGGCTGATTTTATTTACTCGCTAATGGGTCGTTATAACTTTGATAAAGGCTCTGTTGGTGTCAATTTAATTGGTACTACCGACACCTACGCACAGGATAATAACGACTTAGAATTTGACGGTTACACTCAGGTTAATGCATTTGCGTCATACCAGCTAACTGACGCGTTATCGTTAGCATTAAACGTAAACAACTTGTTTGATACCGTTGGTATTACTGAAGCTGAAGAGGGGTCTGTGCCTGATAACAACATTATCAGAGCACGAACCATTAATGGCCGCACTACCACAGCGACAATTAAATATGAGTTTTAAGTGCTGACTTAGTCTGCACAATAGTTAAGACGCTCCCCGTTAACAAGCCCATGAAAGTGGGCTTTTTTTTGGAAAAAAATATGACGACATTATTGAGTTTTGGTGAAGTATTGGTTGATTTACTTCCTGTTGATAACCTTGGTTTAACCCATCAACCGATTGCCGGTGGCGCGCCGGCAAATGTGGCAGTGGGCTATGCCAAATTAGGCTGCCGCAGCTATTTTGCTGGTGGCATCAGTGCTGATGAATATGGCGTCATGTTAACGCGAGAACTGGCAGAACAAGGTGTCGATGTTAGCCATTTGGGGTTAATTCCCAATGCACCCACTGCCACTGTACTGGTAAGTTTAGATGCTTGTGGCGAACGTTCATTTAGTTTTAATCGTAAAGATACGGCAGATATGCTTTTTAGCGCGGCTAACTTTGATGCAATAAATTGGTCTGCCGTGGATATATTCCATTTATGCTCAAATACCTTCACTGAAACGGATATTTTTAACAGCAGTTTATATGGCCTACAACAAGCTTATGCTCAGCAAAAACTGATTAGTTTTGATGTTAATTTACGCTTATCTTTATGGGATGATGTAAGCCTGTTATCACGCCGTGTTGAGCAATGTTTGCCTTATACACACGTACTTAAAATGAGCCGTGATGAAGCTGAGTTTTTGGCCAGTGATCGTGGTGTTGCTGTTGAAGAGTATTTGCAGTTTTGTTTAGCGCAAGGTGTCGCATTGGTGTTGATCACTAATGGTGCTGAGCCGGTACATTGTTTTGGCAAGACATTTTCTTTTGAAGTGGCGGTTCCGCAAATTAAGCCTGTTGATACAACCGCTGCCGGTGACAGCTTTGTTGCTGGTTTTTTATGGCAGCTTGGCCAATGTTTTGAGCATGAAAATGCTCAAGAGTATCACACCTTAATTGACGTGTTATCTGATCAGCTGTCGGTGCAGCAAGCGGTTAAGTTTGCGATAAAATGCGGTGCAATGACGTGCAGTGTTAAGGGCGCGTTTCCTGCGTTACCGAGTTTGGCACAAGTGCTTGCAGTTAATGAGTAACATGCAAATAAAAAAGAGGCAAACCTGGTGGTTTACCTCTTTTTGTTTTTAAGCTTAATGGCTTAGCTAACGATTATGCTGCTACTGTTTTAGCGCGTTTTGCTAAGGCGTAGTAAAACAGTGGTGTGAGCAGCAGACCAAATAGGGTCACTCCAATCATACCTGCAAACACTGCCACACCAATGGCTTGACGCATTTCTGCCCCCGGGCCACTTGAGAACACCATTGGCACCACGCCCATAATGAAGGCAATAGACGTCATTAAAATGGGGCGTAAACGTAAGCGGCCCGCTTCAAGAATGGCCTCTAACGGCTCCATGCCTTTATCTTGCAGTTCTTTAGCAAACTCAACAATCAAAATGGCGTTTTTGGTCGCCAGCCCCACCAGAACAATGAGTCCGATTTGGGTAAAGATGTTGTTGTCGCCACCGTAAATCAGTACACCACTGATTGCCGACAGAATCGTCATCGGAATAATCAAGATAATTGCCAACGGTAAACTTAAGCTTTCATACTGCGCGGCGAGTACCATAAACACTAATAAAATGATTAATGGGAAAATATACACGCCTGCGTTACCGGCCAATATTTGCTGGTAAGTAATTTCGGTCCACTCGTAAGTCATACCGTTTGGTAAGGTTTCGGCCAGGATTTTTTCAATCGCAACTTGTGCCTCGCCACTACTAAACCCAGGTGCTGCACCGCCATTAAGCTCGGCGGTGGTAAAGCCGTTGTAGTGCATCACTCGGTCTGGACCTGCCACATTGGCCACGTTAATAAATGAGCCAATAGGCACCATTTCACCTTGGTTGTTGCGCACCTTGAGCTGAGCTATTTGCTCTGGTGTTTGTCTAAACTGCTCGTCTGCTTGCACGTTAACCTGGTATGTGCGGCCAAACTGGTTAAAGTCGTTGGCGTAAACCGACCCCATGTAACCTTGTAGCGTGGCAAACAATTCGTCTAACGACACGGCTTGTTGCTTGGCTTTGGTGCGGTCAACTTCTACTTCAAGTTGTGGCACGTTAACCTGATAGCTTGAGAACACACCGGCTAACTCTGGTGTTCCCCAGGCTTTTTGCATGACCTGCATGGTGACTTTATATAACTCATCGTAACCGTGGTTTGCTCGGTCTTGAATTTGTAATCTAAAGCCGCCAATGGTCCCTAAACCTTGTACCGGTGGTGGTGGGAAAATGGCAATAAATGCACCATCAATAGCGGCAAACTTTTGGTTTAACGCGGCGGCAATGGCCCCTGCAGAAAGCGATGGGTCTTTACGGTCGGCAAAGTCATCTAGCGGGGTAAACAAAATGGCGCTGTTAGTGCTGTTAGTAAAGCCGTTAATGCTTAAGCCAGGAAACGCCACAGCATGTGCTACACCGGGTTGGTCTAACGCAATGGATGACATTTGCTTCACGATGGCTTCGGTGCGATCAAGCGATGCTGCATCGGGTAATTGTGCAAAGGCAATTAAGTACTGTTTGTCTTGCCCTGGCACGTAACCTGTTGGTGTACTGGCAAATTGTAAACCTGTTACCCCGACTAAGCCGACATACAACACACCCACAACAGCACCAAAACGAATCACTTTTTTAACGACCCAGCCGTAACCGTCAGACAGTTTTGCAAAGAAACGGTTAAACGGGGCAAATAACCAACCGCCAAGCATTTTGTCCATACCACGGGTAAGGAAGTCTTGCTTGTCGTGATGACTTTTAAGTAACAATGCCGATAACGCAGGGCTTAAAGTCAACGAGTTTATTGCCGAAATAAAGGTCGAAATGGTAATGGTTAAGGCAAACTGCTTATAAAACTGGCCGGTTAAACCAGACATAAATGCCGTTGGAATAAATACCGCAGCCAGTACTAACGTGGTGGCAATAATGGGGCCGGTCACTTCTTTCATGGCTTTTTGCGTTGCCTCAAGAGGTGATAAACCTTCTTCGATATTACGCTCAACGTTTTCCACCACGACAATGGCGTCGTCGACCACAATACCAATCGCCAGTACCAGACCAAATAATGACAAGGCATTAAGCGAGAAGCCCATCAAGTGCATAAAGGCAAAGGTCCCCACTAACGACACAGGTACCGCCACTAATGGAATGATTGAGGCGCGCCAGGTTTGTAAAAACAGCACCACGACCAATACCACCAGTAAAACGGCTTCTAGCAAGGTTTTTACTACCGCTTCAATCGAGCCGCGTACGAATACCGTTGGGTCATAAACGATGTCGTAAGTTAAGCCTTCTGGGAAGGTGGCTGATATTTCTTTCATTTTGGCGCGAACGTCGTCAGAAATCTGAATCGCGTTAGAGCCAGATGCCTGAAACACCGGCAATGCTGCAGCATCTTTATTGTCTAGCATTGAGCGTAGTGCATAAGTGGATGCGCCTAGTTCAACACGTGCTACATCTTTTAAGCGGGTGATTTGGCCTTGAGAGCCCACTTTAACGATGATGTTTTCAAACTCTTCAACGTTGGCCAAACGGCCTTTTACATTGATAAGTAATTGGAACTCACTTTCGCCACTAGGCTGCGCGCCTAGGCTACCTGCGGCGGCTTGTTGGTTTTGCTCACGAATGGCAGCAACCACATCACTAGGTGATAAACCAATTGCAGCTACTTTATTTGGGTCTAACCACACACGCATGCTGTAGTCGCCGGCGCCAAATACTCGCACCGCGCCCACGCCTTCAATACGGGCAAGTTCGTCTTTAACCTTTAACACCGCATAGTTAGACAGGTAAAGCATGTCATAACGATTGTCGGGCGAGGTTAAATGCACCACCATGGTTAAGTCTGGTGATGATTTTTCGGTAACAACACCTAAGCGCTGTACTTCTTCTGGTAAGCGTGGTTTTGCACGTTCAACTCGGCTTTGTACTTGGGTTTGTGCTAAATCAACATCGGTACCAATGGCAAAGGTGACGGTTAATGTCATGCGGCCATCAGAAGTGGCTTGAGATGACATGTAAAGCATGTTCTCAATGCCGTTGATCTCTTGTTCCAATGGTGATGCGACTGTTTCAGCGATAACTTTTGGGTTGGCGCCAGGGTAATTGGCGGTAACCACGACCGTTGGTGGCACCACTTCTGGGTATTCGGTGATCGGTAATTGCCAAACAGCCAGTGCGCCCGCGATAAAAAACAATAGCGACAGCACTGCGGCAAAAATCGGTCTTTTAATAAAAAATTGCGACAACATGATGGGGGTGTTCCTTAGCCTTGGGTTGCTTCATCAGCAATTTGTGCTGTAAGCGGCTGATTATCAATTAGTAACTGTGCTTGGTGCAGTGCTTCTATTTGACTGCTATCGGCCATATCGGTCAATTTAGGGGTAATGGTGACGTTAGGACGCACTTTTTGCAGACTGTTAACCACAATTTTATCGTCTGGTTGTAAGCCGGCAGTAATAATGCGTAAACCGTGAATTTTTTCGCCTAAGGTCACACCGCGGTATTCAAGGGTGTTTTGCTCGTTTACCACTAAAACGTACTTGTTGCTTAGGTCGGTAAAAATGGCTTTGTCGTCAACCAAAATACCTTGGTAAGACGCGCTACCCGCAATGCTAATACGCGCAAATAAGCCAGGCATTAAGATGTTGTTTGAGTTTGCAAAGGTGGCTCGTACGCGAATAGTACCGGTTTGTTGGTTAACGGCATTATCAACAAAGTCGATCACCCCCTGGTGAGTAAACTCAGTTTCATTGGCGAGCGCCATTAATACAGTGTTGTTGCCTGAGCGTGGGTCCTGGCGCTTGTTTTCACCCGATAGCGAGGCATATTTAAGATAGGTTTGCTCGTCGATATCAAAGTAAGCATGCATATTTGCCGTTGATACCAAGCTGGTTAGCTGGGTTTGTCCCGCTGTTACATAGTTGCCTGCAGTTTCAATAGCATAAGATACGCGGCCAGTAATGGGCGCGGTAACCTGGGCGTATTCAAGGTTTAATTTTGCGCTGGTTAATGCCGCCTTTACCGATGCCACAGCAGCAGCGGTTTGGTGCATAGTGCTACGGCGAGTGTCAATAAGCTCTTCAGACACGGCTTGTTGGCTAAATAATTTGTTGGCACGCTCAAAATCGTTTTTCGCCAGTTCATGGGCCGATTTTGCACTGGTTAGCTCAGCTTGAAGACGCTCGACTTCAGCGGTAAAGACTTTTGCGTCAATGGTAAACAGCACATCGCCTTTGTTTACAAGTGCGCCTTCTGTAAAGTTTACTGACTCAATGTAACCTGAAACGCGCGGTACCAGGGTGACTTCTTCTGGTGCTTGTAAGCGTCCAGTAAACTGGTCCCACTCGGTAATGCGCTCGTGCAATACGTTAGCAACATTCACTTCTGGGGCGGCAGGCGCAGCACCAGCTTGTTGTGCTGCAGGTTGTTGCCCACAAGCCACTAGCAGTACTGCCGCTAGGCTGACTAACAAAGTAGATTGAATTGATTTAAACATAGTCATGTTGCTGTCCTCTAATCAATAGCGTTTACGTTATTTAACGGGCTATTGGTTGCGTTACTTTTTGTCTGTGGCTACAGTTTTATACCGATTGGTAAAAATTGTTCTGTACCGAACGGTAATATATAGATTAAAATACCCCTGTCAATGTATTTTGTACCGATTGGTATGAAATTATTTTGACAGCGTGTTCAATTCATCTGATGATGAACAACTGTAAGTAGACATTTAGAGGGTTAGTGGCGTTGAAGTCATGTTGTCAGTGGTTGGCAACATTATATTAAGGCGATTAATCGGCACATTTATTAAGCCTTTAAATGGTTGAATTTTGTGCTAAAATACGCGGGCGATTTAACATAAAATATACGTTAATGCTATGTAAGTTAACGCGATAGTCGTTAGGGGCTCGCTAACATAAGAGGTACGATTTATGACAACAACAAAAGCAGCTTGTGTCGGTCGCCCACGTGGGTTCGATATCGATTTGGCATTAGAGCAAGCGCTTAATGTGTTTTGGCGTAATGGTTATGAAGGGACTTCTTTAAGCGAGCTCACAGAAGCGATGGGCATTAAAAAACCCAGTCTTTATGCTGCCTTTGGCAATAAAGAACAGTTATTTTTTAAAGCGATCGACTTATATGAAAATCGACCAGACTCGCTATTTAATATTGCTTTTCAGCATGAGCGCGTTGCCGATGTTATCCGTGGATTATTGCTTGGTGCCGCCGCCCAGTTTACAGACTGTAGCCACCCACAAGGTTGCGCGTTAATTAACAGCACGTTTTCATGTAATGAGGCGAGCGAGTCAATTAAACAAACGGTGTTAGAGCGTAAATCAAAACATAAACAACGGCTCGTTGATCGCTTTGAATTGGCTCAAAATCAAGGCGAATTGCAAGAGGGTTGCGAACCTGTGGTATTGGCTAGCTTGATGACCGCCTTGTTTCAAGGTTTATCGATGCAAGCGTCTGAAGGGGCAAGCCTTGATGAGTTGCAAAAAGTCGCGACTATGGCCGCAGAAGGTATTTTAACCGTCAACGTTAAGCGTTAATGCTTTCAATGTATGCATGGCTGTAAACGAAACCTTGATACTGCACGGGTCATGGCTGGCAGTATCGATGTTGAGAGCTTCGTTTTTGGGTTCAATAGGGCTAGGAAAATTAACAGCCGCTAGTGGTTAGGTTGTAAAAGGCTGGTTCGGTTTGATCCGAGTCCACATTGTATTGTAAGTTGCAGCTACTGTTTATGTTATATCCCTGTGGAAAAATGAATGTTCCTGTATTTGGAATATCGTACAAACCCCAGTCAGCGCTAAACTCACTCGTTGCACCAGCCATTGTCTCAAATGATCCTTCTAACGCTAATGGCAGATTGGCTGGTGATGAAGTGATATATCCCAATGTTGTACTCACTGCACTACCATTCAATGTCACCGAACCTGGGTCGAGTTTTTCCTGACCAGCCAATACGGCTTTTGAATACACCAAAGTGTTAGCCGACTTTAATGCACCTTGTAAGCCATTTAAATTGGCAATGACCGCATCACTTTTTAAGTTTATAAACTTCGGCGCGGCGACTACCGCCAAAATCCCTAAAATAATGATCACTACCACTAATTCAATGAGGGTAAAACCACGTTGTTGTTTTTGCATAATAAAATCCAATATTTGCTTACTGCAGTCAGTATAAAGAACCACTTGGTTGATGTCATTGTTTGAGTCAGTTTGCATTTATCGGTGAGTAACTTTGTGATGTCGATGTTTTTTGGTAGATTAGCAAGCTATAACAGCATTACTGATTTAACCTCAACGCGAACCGAGGTTAATCACCCCCACAATTAGGGAAAGATTACCATGAGCAAAGCTAAAATCGGCATCGTGACAGTAAGCGATCGTGCCAGCGCTGGCGTATATGAAGACTTGTCTGGCAAAGCCATTATTGATGTATTAACGGAGTATTTAACCTCTGAGTGGGAGCCTGTGTATAAGGTGATCCCAGACGAGCAAGACGTGATTGAAGCGACCCTGATTGATTTAGCTGACAATCAAGATTGCTGTTTAATTGTCACCACGGGTGGTACTGGCCCGGCTAAACGCGATGTGACCCCAGAAGCAACTGAAGCCGTGTGCGATAGAATGATGCCTGGCTTTGGTGAGTTGATGCGCGCCGAGTCATTAAAGTTTGTACCAACGGCTATTTTGTCGCGTCAAACTGCGGGGCTACGAGCTGACTCATTGATTGTAAACTTACCTGGCAAACCTAAGTCTATCCGCGAATGTTTAGACGCGGTGTTTCCTGCCATTCCGTATTGCATCGACTTAATGGATGGCCCATTTTTAGAGTGTGATGAAGCGGTCATTAAGCCGTTTAGACCGAAAGCGAAGTAAGTGCTCATTTAAAGTTATTTAACCTAGCCTTCGGTTAAGCTTTCAGATTTTAAAGACTTGATTGCCTAGGCTGGGTAAAACTTGTCCTATTTGTCATTGTGCTGTGATGATTTACAGTATTCACTATATCAAGGCTATTTAGGTACTACACTGTGATTATCGGTGTGAATGGGGGCTTAGCTATTTATGACATTAAAACGTTTTTCGCTTTTTTTGCTGTCCTCTTTATTTGTCGCGATATGCTGCTTGTTGGCAAGCATTTATTATTTTTTTTATCTTCCCGGTATTAAGGCCGAAATTCTCGATCAACAACAGCAAGAGTTCAATTTATTACATTCAGCGTTATCCTTATCAAAAAATAGCTTAACGACATTATGTTACGATTATGCCGTTTGGGATGAGTTGGTAGAATTTGTAAAAAACCCGACGGATGAGTTTGTGCAACGCAACATGCCAGACAATGCATTTGAAGCGGCAAATATCGATGCGGTTTTATTAACAGACATCAATAACCAACTCGTTTGGGATTTCCAACACGAGTCATTACTTAACTCGAGGCAATCGTTGGTCAATTTGATCACTCAGGGGGATGCTGCCCTTGTTAAGATATTGCCCACATCGGCAGAGATAGCGTTGCAAAAAGTGTCCAGCCGTAGCGGCTATTTAGTACTTAATGGACAGCTTATCTATTTTAGTAACACAACTATTTTGCCTTCAGCGGCAGTAGGGGAGATAGTTGGCAGTTTAACCATGTTTCGGTTATTAGATAGCGCTCTTATTAAGGATATTAGCCAATTATCCTTGATAGATTTTAGTATTCAGCCAACAACAAAAACCACCAATACCAGTGATGATTTTTTTAGTTTTCAGCAAATTGAAACTATTAGCCCTTCGCACACCTGGTTAATCGGTAATAAGTTTGATGACGAAGTTGTTCTCGTTACTCTTAATCATAAAAAAGTATCATTACCTAGATTAGACTGGTTGTCAGTTATGTTACTCATGATTGCCGCGGTGTTGATTATTTCATTGTCACTTATGATGCTTTCAAAGTGGTTAATTTCGCCTTTAATTCAATTTAATCAGAATATTAACGACTCATCTAATGATGGATTAATGAGCAAAATGCGCTCTAATCATTTTATTGATGAAATGGATAGCATCTCCAATTCATTCAATCAGTTATTGCAAAAATTTAATGCACAGCAAAATTATTTAGAAACGTTAACCGTGCAAGATGCGCTTACGGGTATAACGAATCGCCGAGGGCTTGAGGCGTTTGCTAAAGACATTGTGTTACGTTGGCATACAGAGCAAAAAGGCTTTAGTACTATGATGATAGATGTAGACCACTTTAAGGCTTTTAATGACCAGTACGGACATTTAGAGGGTGACAATGCGTTGGTGGCTGTGGCCAAAAGTCTTGCTGAGCAGGTTTCAACATACGAGGCGATAGTTTCGCGCTATGGTGGTGAAGAATTCTGTATTATTTTTTCCGAATGTGACCCCAACATTATACGGCCGATTGCTGAAAAAATTTGTCGAGCCATAGAGCAATTACACATGCCAAATAAAATAGGGAATCGTCAATGGGTAACAGTAAGTATTGGTGTTTTAGTGGTAAATGGCGAGGCGACTCACGCAACCCAGTACAGTTTTAGTGATGTGTTACAGCAAGCTGATGAACAACTTTATTTAGCTAAACAGACTGGGCGAAATACCGTTAAATTGCAATGTTTTGCCCAATAATATGAATAACCACTAGCCGAATACAGTCTTATACCCGGCTAATGATAGACGATCGTAATAATGCAGATCATCGTTACGACGGTCATAGTTTTTTAAATTGCTGTTTCAAATCAAAATCACTATCAGTCACTAGTTTTTCAAGCACTTGTATGCGTTCAATCAATGACTGGTTTTGTGCTTTTAAGTCGGCTAGACCATCGACCTCGGCTTTTTGCTTATGCTTTAAATATTGCTTAAACATTTCTGATGCTGTGGTGCCGACAATGATGATAAATACCAGTGCGATAATCGCCATATCTTCGTTCATAATCACTCCTTATTTATTCAACCTGTATATTGTCCAGCCTTAACGTATTGTCGCGAAGGCTGGATGACATTTACATTTTTTCGTCATTTATAGTAAAAAAGCTTATAAACCAAAGACCACCTTTTCACTTTTCAATGACTTCTCTAACCCAGCCGCGAGGGCAACGGCAATGATTAAGGTGGCCACAGATGACACGATTAACTGCATCATGGGTATTTCGCGGCCTTTAATAAAGTCCATTAATGCTTGCTGCTGACCCGATACCGGTAACCATTGCAATACGTCGGGGGCAATGTTGTAACTGGCTGCCATTGACAGTGCCAGCGGCACAAATAACACCATGGTTAAGTATGACTGCGCCTCTTTAAAGGTTTTGGCCATAAATGATACATACAATTGCAAGGTTGCAGCCATTAACGCCACAGGAATACCGATTAATAACATTAACCCCATAAAGTCATGGCTGATGTTGACGGTAAAACCGATTTGTTGCCAAGGTACAAATGGATACGCCACCTTTGATACCAGCAAGATTAAGATTAATCCCAGCAGTGCAAAGCAGGTCACGGCGATAATTTTGCCCAACACTAATTGGCGGGTGCTCATCGGGTGGCTGAGTAGTAACGCGAGTGAATTGCGTTCACGCTCTCCTGCACTGGTGTCGATTGCTAGGTTCATGCCTGAAATAAACACCGAATACATCATGGTGAAAATAGCGAGACCTAAAATCATCCCGCCTTTTGAATCTGCCGTGGCCTTGTCTTCAACATTGATTTTGATTGGCTGAGTAATGCGAGGGTTAATTCCGCGGGCAATTAAGCGTAAACTCCCCATTTCAGCACTATAAGCCTGTAACTGTATCTCAAGACGACGGATAGATTTTTGGATCTTTTCATCTGAATTATCGGCCACTAATAACACTTCTGCCTGTTTGGCTATCGCCATATTGGCGGCGTAATCGTCACTAATGGTTAAGGTGATTTTGTTTGCTTGCTCATCGTCAGCGTGGTTAATGCCGTTATTGCTGAGGTAGCGTACTAAATCTGGTGCGTTATTGGCGTTTTTAATATTGATGTTAAGATCTTCTGGGCTAGATAATTGACCAATTAACACCATAAATAGGCCACACATGATCAGTGGCGTACCGATGGCGTAATATAAGCCCGCCATCACGGAGCGTTTGTCTCGTGCTGCATCGATAAGCTCTTTGCGCACCATTGCGAGTATCATTTTCATTATGCTGCAATCCCTTCGTCAGTACCGATAAGTTCGATAAATGCATCTTCTAGTGAGTCTTTGCCCGTTTGCTGACACAGTTCGTCAGGGCTACCAATGGCGACCACTTTGCCGTTTGCCATTACAATTACGCGGTCACATAAGGCGGCAACTTCTTGCATTACGTGGCTTGAAAACAACACACAATGTCCTTGTGCTTTAAGTTGCAATAAAATGTCGCGCAGTAAGCGGGTGCTCATCACATCAAGTCCGCGGGTGGGTTCATCTAAAATGATGTTACTTGGTTGATGCACTATGGCTTGCGCCAAAGCTGTTTTCATCCTCTGGCCTTGTGAGAAGCCTTTGCAACGACGGTCGCTAATGTCTTCTAGCTTTAGTTGGGCAATGACATTGGCGGTGGCCTCTTTGGCTTGTTTGCGTGACATACCGCTGAGCTCTGCAAAGAAACTAATGTACTCGCGCGGTGTAAGGCGTTCGTACAAACCAAATGGGTCGGGGAATAACCCTAATTGTTTTTTGGCGCCTATTGGGTCAATCGCGACGTCAATGTCATCAACCGTTGCAGTGCCTGAGTCTGGTTTGAGTAAGCCAAACAAGGTGCGTAAACAGGTGGTTTTACCGGCGCCATTCGGCCCAAGTAAACCGGTAATGTGGCCATTTTCAGCGCTAAAACTTAAATCGTCTAACGCCTGTACATCGCCAATTTTTTTGGTTAAGTTTGCAACAGTAATCATGACTATTCCTTATCTGCAGCTGTATTTGCTGGCGCTGTTGTATCGGTTTTAATGTCTGTGTCGGTGCTGGCAATCGGTAATGCTTCTACTGTGTTGGCATTAAGGTAAAAGCTGCGACGTACGTCCTTTTGTAAGCATTTGCCATCAATCTCTTTTATTGAGCCTTGTTCAACGAGCTGAGCGACTAAGTCATTGCCACAACTTTGATAGGCCACCCCATGCGTGGCGTAAGGCGCAATAAAATGCTTCGACTTGGTGAGTTTCTCTTGTGCCAATGCGCCCCAGTTTGGTGGTGTGGCAGGGTCAAGTTCGCCAGACAATAATAGAGTAGGAATATCGCTGTCGATTGGCTTACTAAAGCTGTCATCTTCGGGTGTCATTGGCCATGCCTGACAGGCTTTTTCTAAGCCGTCTAGCATGCTGCCACTGATGTAAGACTCTTTAGCATCTTTACGCATTTGTTCGGTAATACGGTGAATATCTTCACCACACACAACCGACGTGTGCATGCCCATCGCGATCCCTGTGCTGCTGGCCGTTAAGGCGTAAATACCTAAAATGGGTTGGTAGTTGCCTTGAGCTGCCTGGTGTATTGCATGGGGAATCAACGCACGGATATTAGGCATATACATTGCCATGCGGATAGCACCTGTGTACTTGGTACGAGTCAGTAAAAAGTCACTAGGCTCGTCAGTCTGTGGGTCGCGTACTTTTTGGCTAATAGGTGCATCAGCAAGTTGTTGGTCAACTTGATTGTACTCGTCGACTAAATCAGGAAACTGCTGCTGACATTCTGGATTGCTTTTACAGTCGCGCCATAGCACGTTTAAACCACGCTCAATTGAACTACCAATGGCGACCACGCTTTGTTGCATTGGTACCACACCGTCTAAGGTGACTGTTGCCAGTGCTTCAGGATAATGGCGCATATAGAGCTGAGCCATCCTTGTCCCATAAGATATACCGTAGAGATGCAGTTTTTTATAACCTAAAAACTCGCGTACCGCCTCAAAGTCTTTTAGTGCGGTATTACTGCCGTATTGAGTGACGTCGGCATCGAGCCCAGCTAAACATTTTTCAGTAATGGCAAGCATGTCGAGGTTGTCTTCATTGATGCTGAGCGCATTTAAGTCACCGTCATCGCAGCTCAAAATATTAGATTGGCCTGTGCCACGCTGGTCGATAAGTAAAATATCGCGTTGTTGACGCACTTTGGTCAGCATGCGGTCAAATCCTGCGGCATTTTCGATAGCCGATTGTCCAGGGCCTCCGGCAATGGCGAGTAATGCTTCGTCTGGATGGGTGTCTTTAATGGCAGGTAAAATCGCAAAGTGAATGTCGATTTGCTTACCGTCAGGTTGCTTTGGATTTTCAGGTACGCTGATTTTACCGCACTGAAACAGTTCATCTAAGCCATCTAAATAACATGTGGTCGTTTTAGCTGGCGCAGCTACGAGTGTGTCGGTGGTATCTGCACTGCTGTAATTAGCCACTAATATCGCGACTGCAACAGCTACCCAGCGACTCGCGCGAGTTGCCGATTGGCATAAACCTAAAGCGCGTAATTGCGATATTGAGGTTGTGTTGACAAACTTCCTGTTGATCATCGGAACGTTTCCTTTTTGCATTTCATGACGATTGTGATACCTTAACACCTAGTGTATGAGTGTATCAATGTATTAATACAGTTGTTAAAGGCTAATGTTAGAATTACTAAATGTCAACCCCAGCAGTGGCGAACCCATTTATCGACAATTGCACGATCAAATCGTGCGCTTAATTGTTGGCGGCCAATTGCACCCTGAAGATGTACTTCCTTCAGTGCGCCAGTTAGCCGAACATTTGGCGGTAAACCCAATGACAGTGTCGCGTGCGATGCAACAACTTGTTGACCAGGGTTGGGTTGAGCGTCGTCGTGGCCAGCCGTCACGCGTTGCCGCCAGAACATCAGCCAATAACGCCTCAGGTAGCAGTTTATTAGCGCCGCAGTTAAGCGCATTAGTTGAGCAAGCACAACAGTTAGGTGTTGATTACGACGAGTTGCAACAGTTATTGAAGCAATTTTGGCATAAAGAATAGCCGTCATTTAAGCTAAATTTTGGTAGGAAAGTCGAACATGGAAGCCGAAGATAAGCCCGTTTTACAGTTTACTTTAGTCAATAAAACCTTTGCTGAGGCTGACAAGTCTGCAACGAGTCATAAGGTGTTAGCCGATTTATCGATAACACTTTACCCTGGGATGGTCGTGGGATTATTAGGCCAAAATGGCGCGGGTAAATCAACACTAATGCGGTGCGCGCTAGGGATTGTTGATATCGATAGCGGCAACATCAATACCCTAGGCGAATCGCCAGAAAACCTTTCTATTGAAGCAAAACAGCGCCTTGGCTACGTGCCACAACAGCCTTTTGGTTACGAAGGCTTTACCATCGATAAGGCGTTAGAATTGCATCGCAGTTTTTACCCACAGTGGGACATTGCCTTAGAACAAGATTGGTTAAAACGCTTTGATTTAGATGTCACTCAAGCGGTACAAAAACTGTCTGTAGGTCAGCGTCAATCGTTAGCGTTGATCATGGCAATGGCGTATCGGCCGACCTTGTTGTTACTCGACGAACCCGTCGCTAGCCTTGATCCTATCGCTCGTCGCCAATTTATGGGTGATCTGTTCGATCTCGCCCTCGACTCAGGCTCGGCGGTATTATTTTCATCGCACATTACCTCAGACTTAGAACGTGTCGCTAGCCATGTAGCGCTAATCAAAAAAGGCGACTTAGTGCTGTTTAAAGAAATTGATGCCCTGCGTGAAGAGGTTAAATTACTCACTCTTAACGACGATACTAAACTACCTGCAAGCTACAGAATATTGAGTCAAACCGGGCAAACCATGCTGGTGGACACCCAAGGTAACTCGGAGGTGATTGCAGGTGTACAGAATGAAAAGTCATTAAATTTAGAGCAGTTATTTATGGAGCTGCACCGATGAGTGCGCTGCCAACTCAAGGTTTACAAGCCGCATGGCGTAAACCCTATCAAGGTATGTTGCGCCTCTGGTTGTATGATTTAGGTAGCATTAGCTTTTTAGGCACTAGCCTGCTTGGGTTAGTGCTTGGGCTTGCGTTGTTAATTAGCGGAAAAACCGACGTGGTGAGTTTGGTTTTTGCAATGTCAACTGTTTCGGCTGCTGCCGGTATTGCCTGGCAGTTAAATCGTTTAGTGGCGACCGAGACAAGTCAATTAATCCCAGGTTATCAAGCCAATGTATTGCAACAGGCACTGACCATCGCGCTAGCGGTTATTGGGTTTCAGGTGTTGGCCTGTGTGATTTTTTCGGCATATGAAGTGATAGCACAATTGTGGCTAGCCGTTGCAGTAGGGCTTGGCTTTGTATGGCTATGTTTGTGGCGCAGTCATTATTTTCATTTATCGTTTGCGCTGTTTATTGCGGTGCCATTTTTAGATGAATTGTCCTCCCGTTTGTCGCTGTGGGCCAGTGTAATCATTGTTGCCATGCTGTTTTATCGTGTGGTTGGCTTGTGTCGACAGTTGCGCTGGAACAGTGATGCCCGAGTGGTGTACCTCAATGCCGTGCAAATGGGCTGGATGTGGTTACCGAGCATTAAAGGTGTCGCGTGGGTGGGTAAATTCGAGCGCCTGTTTCATCCAATGAATTTCTTTATTGGCCCAGTGTTAACCATGATGATGTTAACTTTGCCTGTTATCGCCATTGGCTTAATGCTGATTTCGTGGTTGTTCGATTTTAACTTACCAACTGTGTTTTTAATTGCTCAATTTTCAGTGATCAGCTGTGCGATTATTCATTGGAGTCGTATTCAGCGCTGGCGTGCCACCGAAAGCTTATTTTTATTACCTTGTTACAGTGGATTAAGCGGGATGAAAGAAGCTTTTTACCGCAGCCAATATCGTTTTATTGGGGTAATGGTGTTGATGGTGACTGCAATAGGGGTACTGAAATCCTTGTTTGAACCACAACTCAGCCTGATGTTTTTAGTTCACCTCAGTTTAAGCACCTTTTGGGGCTGCGCGATTATGCTCGGCACTGGGGCAGCAAGCCGCAATAGTCACCACGCTACAGCGGCAATGTTGGTGGTGTTTGTACACTCGATAATCGTCTCTATGAGTTTTGCTGCGCTAAGAGATGGCGACAGTATTACCCCGTGGTTATTGCTGGATATTCCGCTAACTGTAATCGGTGTGTTGGCATTAAGGTGGGGTAAGCGACAACTTTGGAAGCATGGTATTACCGCGCCTTAACCCCCTTGTTTGTGGTTTATCAGTTTTGCTTGTGAACGTGATGTTAATCGCACAAATAGAGCAAAAGCTCTTATGATTTTTTTTAGCTTCAGGTAGAATGCAAAAAGCGGAACACTTGTAAGCTAAAAAGGTCACTGTTAAATGTCATTAAATCAATACCACGTCGTACGACTTCTGCAACAGCAAAGTCAGTCTTTAGGTAACAACATTGCCCTGGAAGGCTTTGAGATGCCTGCACCTTGGCACACCGTGACTTGGAATAAATTCAATACGTTAACAGACTCAGCTGCCCAATTACTGATTGAGTTTGGCTTACAAGTGCAAGACAAAGTGGTGATATTGTCGCAAAACTGTCCACAATGGACTTGTGCCGATATTGGCGCACTTAAAGCGCGTAATGTGGTGGTACCTGTTTACCCAACCAGTACACTTGAACAAGCGGTGTTTATTGTTAACGATGCCCAAGCTAAATTAATTTTTGCTGGTAATCAGCAGCAATATGACATGGCGTGTGACATTGCCGAGCAAGCCAGCTGCGTGCAACATATTGTGGTATTTGATGCCAATGTAACCTTAAAAGCCGACAATCACCTGTACTTTGACTCGCTATTAACCGCCCAATTTAACCCAAGCGTAACTCAAGAGTTAACCAGCCGATTAGCCAATACTGATCTCGATGACTTACTGACGCTGATTTACACCTCAGGTACCACTGGCAACCCAAAAGGGGTGATGATCGATTACCGCAATTTTGCGTCGATGATCAGCCAGCATGACCAAAAACTGCCTTTTATCGCCGGCGATGTGTCATTAGCCTTTTTGCCGCTAAGCCATGTATTTGAGCGTGGTTGGAGCATGTATGTATTGTGCCGTGGCGGACATAATGTTTACTTAAACGACACTAATAAAATTAAACAAGCTCTCGTTACCGTTAAGCCACATACCTTATGTGTAGTGCCACGATTTTTAGAAAAAATTTACAGCGCCGTGCACGACAAAGTTGGCAAAGCGCCTAAAGCACGCCAAGCATTATTTGCCTGGGCGATGAACGTCGGTAAGCGTCAATTTGAAGTCAATCAAGGCCGCGCTAAGCCGTGTTTATGGCTAAGTGCCCAGTGGAAGCTGGCTAACAAGCTGGTTTACAGCAAATTACAGCAAGTGCTCGGCGGCCGGCTTAAGTTTATGCCAGTGGGCGGCGCAGCATTAGATGTCAATGTGGGCAGTTTTTTTCACAGTATTGGTGTGCCTGTATTGTGTGGGTATGGCATGACCGAAACTTGCGCGACAGTGACCTGTAATACTTTGGACAATCGTGTACCAGGTTCAAATGGTAAGCCGTTAGAAGCCATGCAAATAAAGCTGGGTAAAGACGATGAGATTTTAGTGCGTGGTGACACTGTAATGCGCGGTTATTACAATCGCCCAGATGACACCGCCGAAGCCTTTGAAGATGGTTGGCTAAAAACCGGTGATGCAGGGCGTATCGACGAGCAAGGTAACTTATACATTACTGACCGCATCAAAGAGTTAATGAAAACCTCTAACGGTAAATACATTGCCCCGCAGCGCGTTGAAGGTAAGGTTGCGTGCTGCCCGTTTATCGAGCAAGTGGCCATTGTTGCCGATGCTCGCAATTACGTATCTGCGCTTATTGTGCCAGCATTTGAAGCGTTAAATACCTGGGCAACTGCGCAAGGTATTCATGTTGAAAACCCCATTGAATTATTACGCCACTCACAAGTGGTAGCGCATTTTGAGCAGCGTTTAATCGAACTACAACATGAGTTAGCGGGCTTTGAAAAAATTAAAAAATTCACCTTATTGCACGAAGCCTTTTCAATGGAATCTGGACTGATTACGCCAACTTTAAAGTTGCGTCGTAAAATGATTTACAGTAAATACCATCATGAAATTAATGCCATGTATGCTAGCTAACGGTTTGAGTGTTTAAGCCATAGGGCGCCTGATGCGCCCTTTTTTATTCACTGAATTGTCATCTTTTTGTCTTATGCTCAAGTCTGTCTTACCTGACAGGCCATAGGATGTGAAAAAGCTTAAGCGTTATCAATATGAACGTTACGCAGTGCTCTGTAAGGTAACGTATCAAACCGACTTTGATCCGCAAAGTTTGGGATTCTCATCTGATAATTATGCCGAAATTGCCAATCGTTGGGGGCATATTTGCGCGCGGGTTTTGTGGCGCGATGATCACCCTGAAGTGCTGGTAGTGTTTAGGGGCTCGCAAACCGTACACGAATGGCTTATTAACATACATTGTTTACCCAAAGTGAAACGCTTTGTTGGTTGTCGTTATCATGTGCATGCGGGTTACGATTATTTACTCGAGCAGCCTAGTAACCCATGTGCGCCTGATTATCAAAGTGGCGTTAGTATTTATCAGCAGTTAAATGCCATTGTGAGCCCGCTGATTTTGTTGGGTAAAAGAGTCACGCTCACAGGGCATTCATCTGGCGGTGCGATGGCGATATTGGCAGCCGACAGGCTAGAGCGCCAATACAATAAATCAATAAAGCGTGTGGTGACCTTTGGTCAGCCTGCACCGGGTTTTGGTAGTTTTAAGCGCCAATATTTACTGCACAGGCGCACATATCGAATTTGTTGTGGCGTTGATGTGGTAACATTTTTACCGCCCCTGCCGGGGATGTTTCATCATGTTGGGCGTATGCTGTGGCTGCATAACGAGCGTATTTATGACAATATTTCGCCTTTTAAGCGTTTTGTATTGAGTTTTGCCAGTTGGTTGTTGTCGCCTTTTGCCTCTCATTACATGCACAAATATATTCGTGATAAAGATTTTTTTGATGACCTGTAGTGAGATGTGTCGTTAGAATGGATTCACATCGATACATGATAAAGGATTTATTGTGGCAGACGCTCAATTTAGCATGACCCTTAAACCGCGTTTTTGTGAAACCGACGCACTAGGGCACATCAACAACACAGTGATACCCGTTTGGTTTGAAGCAGCACGTGAGCCGATTTTTGATATTGTCAATCCGGGGCAAGATTTAACCAAGTGGAACATGATTATTGCCGGTTTTACTATCGCCTTTACCGCGCCCACATACTACGGCACTGAAGTGACAGTAAAAACCCATATTAGCCGCTTGGGTAACAGCAGTTTTGATATTGTACAAAGCTGTTGGCAAAATGGTAAAAAAACCGCCGAAGCGACCACCACTATGGTGCATTACAACTACCAAACCGAAAAAAGCGAACCATTGACCGATAACGTGCGTCAGCAATTAGCTGTGTTAACAGGGCCTGTATGCTCGTAGGCAAACGGCTAATTAACGTAAAAATTTAACCACATAACTGCAACTGGCATTAATATTAAAATCGTTAGATTTTGCCCATGCCAGCCCAGTACGCACGAGCTTTTCGGCTATGCCTTGTCCGCGCAATTGCGGCGGTACAAAGGTGCGATGAAAATCAATGTCGTTGCCTGACAAATGATATTCGAGCATGGCTTCGGCCCCTTGAGTCTTAACCACAAACCGTTGCTGCTCAGCTTGGTGTTTTACGTCTAGCGTATCCTGATTGCTCATGCTGTTATCCTTGTAGCATATTAATATGACTTAAATTTATTGATGCTTCGACAAGGCGTCCAGTAATTCTGGCGTGAGTTTGGCTTTTTGTCCGGTTTTCACATTAAACATCACCACCTTTGCCCAACCAATAGTGGTGACAGCTTGTTGCGCTTGGCTAAACACAGTGTAATGCATGACAAAGCGGTCTTCAGTAATATCGCTAATTTTGGTACCGACAATAATGGTGTCTGGAAACATTAGCGGGCGCTTAAAGCGGGCGTTGGTTTCACTGAGCACTGGCCCAACACCTGTTGTTTTTAAGTCGGCAAGTAGGTTTATTTGGTTAAAAAAATCGAGGCGAGCTGTTTCAAAATACTTAAAATAAACGGAGTTGTTGACGTGTTGCAGCGCATCCATCTCGCCCCATGCAACTTGAATTTTGGTGGAGATAGAGTGTTTAGCTAAAAAGTCTTCCATGAGATACCTTGTATAATAAAGTTAAACGCTTGTTTGAAATCGACTGTTAATTTACCAGTCACAAGGCGGAACAACAAGGGGTATAGTGTTTAGTTTGCAAACTAATAAGGGTTTGATTTTGCTACAGCCGGCTTTACTTACCAACTAGCGCATAGGGTGCTTCCGGCTGGGCGGTACTTTCTGCGCGGTTAACAAGGTAACAAACTCAACTGAGTTGGCCCCAAAAACTCTATTATTTACCGGCGTACGTAAAGCGATTGCGCTATTTGCACTTAAGCTTGAGGCTAATGCTAAATCACGTTGTAGAATGATTGCGAAGTCGCTCGTCGTTGAGCTTAATGATTACGAAATGTTAGAGATCACTCGAGATACCGATGGCGAGCATGGTGACCATTGTGAGGTTAAAAAGTGTATCTCCTGCTTTTTCTTGGTTAAGCTAACTATTTGCTAAAACAAAAAACGACCATCAAGGTCGTTTTTATTGGAACGCATTTACCGAAACAGGTTAGTCGAATTGCAATTCGTTAAAGCTCGTCACCGTTTTGCATTTTGCTTTAACTTGCTCTGGTAAGCGCAGCATTTGGCACGTTGTCATGCCAGCCGCTTCAGCCGCTTTAAGTTCTTCTGGCATATCTGACACAAACAAAATTTGTTTCGGCTTTAAGCTAATGGTGTTGCAAATGTTGCAGTAGGCTTGCTTGTCTAATTTGTTACCGGTACGGGTATCAAAATGGCCGCTAAATGAAGGGGTTAAATCCCCTGAGTCTGAGTGGCTAAACAGCAACTTTTGCGCATCAACTGACCCAGACGAAAAGCTGTAAATACGGATACCTTTTTGGGTAATACGTTCAATTGACTCGATAAAATCTGGGTAGATATGACCAGTAAACTCAGCATTGTTGTAGCCTTGTTTCCAAATCAAACCTTGTAAGGTTTTCAGCGGGGTGATTTTACGGTCTTCGTCGATCCATTGTTGTAAAATTTCGGTCACGCGTGCTAAAGATGCATCGGGTTCTAGCGCGATGTCTTTAATGTCACTAATGCAATAATCGACCAATACATTGTGTTGATTCTTTTCAAGAAAATCAGGCATTGCGGTGCGTGAATATGGAAATAACACATCCTGAATAAAGTTAAGATCGGTAGTGGTACCGGCGGTATCAACGATGATAGCTCTAATACTCATAAGATTTGTGACTCCCAAACAATAAATTAACTTAATGATGATCCTATGCTTTATTGGCGTCTAAGGCTAGTGCTATTGATGAGATCGCACCGAGGTTTGGCGACTTTTAGTACAAGATGTGAGCTAGATTTAGATAATGCTAAATTGCTCGAGCACAATGAGGGAAGCGTCGCTTTAGGGACACAGTTTCAAGCTGTTATAGCTAGCGTGATGATTATCATCATTCTGTTTATTAGGCATTTTGGTTAATGTTACCAGAATTCAGTTGGGGTAATCGATAACCTTTATTTTTTGGCCTAGATCACGAATTAACAGGCCAAGGGAATATAGTCTAACCTTAGGAATGGTTTACATGATTGGATAATATACAGGAGTAAGTTATGTTAGGTGAGAGCCATGCGTTATTAGTTGATTTTCCTGAGTATACAGACACCATTTTAGCCTTAACCACAAAAGACGGAGAGTTTGCAGACTCAGCTCGTCGATATCATGAGTTAGACACCGAAATCCGCAAGTTAGAATTGAGAAATTCTCCTACGAGTGATGAGTTTATGCATCAAGCTAAACATGAACGCTCTGTGCTTAAAGATAAGCTTTATCTTCAGTTTACTAAAGCGTAGCGGTTTGTTTTGAGCTGGAATCCAGCTCTTTTTTTATGCTTTTGTGGCCACTAACGTCGTGGCGCTTCGCTTACACCAGACCAAGAGGAAACCAATGGCTGTTCCCTCTTTTTTTTTATAAAAGCATTGCCCCAGCCGCTTTTGCCTTACGTTCTCGCTATTTGAAAGGGAACAACCATTACTACATAGCGACGCCTTAATCAAAAACCGCTGGACGCATTCTGAGTGGTCACTTATTAATGCGCAATGGTATAATAGAGCCGATAATTTCGCCACGTGGATGAATCCAGCTTTGACGCGTTTGTAACCTGCTTCGGCTCATCTTGTCATCAAAAGTGAAAATGCTTAAAAGGTTGGCCATGGTGATTTACGAGCCGACTGTCCACCCCATGGCCGCTCATTGGCATCCATGCCATCACGGCATTTGTGAATCCCTTCACATCAGTCAAGTGGTTGAGCTACAGGGATGTACTTGTGCTTGTCAAACAGTGAATGCCATGTCAAACCGTGAAATGAGCGTGCAGTGATACATTCATGGCTTTCAATTTTCAAACTAACTCAAACTAACTCAAACTCGATCTAATACACAATTCATTCATGCTTTATATCATTTACTCTTTCACAAACACCTGGCGGCCGTTGACCCAGGTGGCAATGACCTTGTTTTGCCATATTTGTTGTGGGTCGACTTTAAAATAGTCATCGTCTACTAAGATAAAGTCTGCTTTTTTACCTGGCTCTAATGAGCCCAATAGCAGCTCTTGATGGCCAGCATAAGCGGCGTCGATGGTGAAGCTTTTGAGTGCTTCGATGCGTGAGAGTTTTTCAGTGGCGAGCCAGCCGTCGAGAGGTTGGTTGGCATGATCTTGGCGCGTGACAGAGGCGTGCAGGCCAAAGAATGGGTTAGGTGATTCAATAGGGAAGTCTGATCCATTGGCGATGATGGCATTGGCATTTAACAGTTTTCGCCATGCATATGCGCCAGCGAGGCGGGCTTTACCTAAACGGTTTTCGGCCATGTTTTTGTCGCTGGTGGCGTGGGTGGCTTGTACCGAAGCGATTACATCGAGCTGGGCAAAGCGAGGTACGTCAGCAAGATCGAGAATTTGTGCATGCTCAATACGATGACGCAGTGCTTTTGAGTCGGTTGCGGCAATGGCTGTTTGGTATTTATTGAGCACTACCTGATTTGCGTTGTCGCCGATGGCGTGGGTATTGACCTGAAATCCGGCTTTCATTGCCTGTAAAATTAGCTTACCTAATTGCTCGTCTGAATACAGCATTAAGCCTTTATGGCCGGGTTGGTCGGAGTACTCTTTTAGTAACGCTGCGCCGCGGCTGCCTAGGGCACCATCAGCAGATATTTTAACACTGTCGACTTTAAACATGTTGTCTGCTGTGTTGATGTGGCCTTGTTTTAGGATGTTGGTAAAACGAGGGTCTTCAACCGACAGCATGCCATTAACGCGTACACTCATAGCATTGTTAGCCGCTAATTGTTGGTAGGCTTTAATGTTGTCTATGCTGATGCCCGCATCGTGCACACTGGTTAGCCCGTATGAGGCTAAACTGTCCATCGCGAGGGTTAGGGTTGATTGTAATTGCTGCTGATTAAGATCGGGAATCACGTTAAAAACGAGGTTCATGGCATTGTCGATTAATACACCAGTAGGATTCCCTTGTTCATCTTTGACTATCTCGCCGCCTTTTGGCGCCACTGTGCTGGCTGAAATACCGGCCAGTGCTAATGCTTTGCTGTTAACCCAAATGGCATGGCCATCAACTCGGCCAAATGATACCGGATTAGCAGTAAACACCTTATCTAGCGTTTCTTTTGTCGGGAATTGTTTGCTGTCCCATAACTCTTGGTTCCACCCGCGACCCATTAACCAACTGTCTGTTGGATTTTTTTTAATAAATGCTTGTGCGCGTGCCACTGCATCTTGTTCGCTTTTGGTATTGGTTAAGTCGGCGGTTAACAAGCTTAAACCATAGCTGAGAACATGCCCGTGGGCGTCAATTAACCCAGGAAGTAAGGTTTTACCTTTACCATCAATGCTAATGATTTCGTTGGTTGTGGGTAAAGCCTGGTCTTTAGTGAAAAGTCGGTCGATTTTATCGTTGGTGAACTGAATGGCATTAAAGGTGTGTAATTTACCGTTAACCAAGGTGTAGCCGTTAACATCATGCACCAGGGTGGTTTGCGCCAAGGCACAGGTGCTAAAACCGGTAAAACATAATGCAACCGCCAGTGCTAAATAACCCTTTTTCATCATTCCATCCCTTTATGCGACTTAAATCATCAACAGGTATTAAATGTTAATTAATGGTTAATGGCAAGAGGGGGAGCGTCAGATTTAAAATCAATTGTATTTGAAACGCTTAACAATTTTATGTGTATCACAAAGTTGGTGATACACATATCTGCAACTATTGTATGACATAGAGGTTTGATTTAGATTATTCGAACAGACTGCTCTATTTATCTCAAGGACAGAGCAACAAAAAGTCAGGATGACTTACTTTGTCTATCTTCCTACCTTTTACTGTCTAATTACTTGAGTAAACGGTCCGATTAACCGGGCTAGTATCATGTTATCACTATTTAAATGAGTAAATTACGATGAAAAAAATCTATTTAGCGTTATCACTAATTGCGGTGACATTTTTCTCTGGTTGCGCCTCTGTACCTATGGCTTCCTCAGAGCAAGACAATGCTTTAAAGCAATTCCAAAAACCACAAAATGGTAATGCTGGTTTATATATCTATCGAAATAGCTTTGTGGGCCAAGCGCTTAAGAAGAATGTGTATATTGACGGAAAATTAATCGGTGAAACTGCAAATAAAGTTTATTTTTATAAAGAGTTGGTGCCAGGCAGTTACGCACTTGCGACTGAATCTGAGTTCAGTGAAAATAGCATTGAACTACCAGTAGAAGCTGGGCAGCTCTATTTTGTTGAGCAGTATATTAAAATGGGTGTGTTTGTTGGCGGTGCAGCCTTGAAAAAAGTAGATATCGACACTGGTATGAAAAACATTAAAGAGTGTAAATTAGCTAAAGAGACGGATTTGGATATTTACTTACCAAAGCAAGCCGTAGCCCAAAAATAGAAAACGATATTTTGCTGTTAATAAATCGCCCAGCTAATGCTGGGCGATATGACTTTAGCATTTATTTAATTAAACTTAGCCAAAGTTTTAGCAAGGTCATTCACATCTAATACGTTATAGTCTGGCTCTGCAGCCAGTGGAAACAATACTTTACCCTGGCGACGAATAAACGCAGTTTGTAAACCTGCTTTTTCTGCACCTGCGATATCCCAGCCGTGGGCTGCAACCATTAGGGCGTCGTTAGCGTTAACGCCTAAATCTTTAATTGCCCATTGATAAGTGCTTAAATGTGGCTTAAATACACCCACAGACTCGATGCTCAAGTTTGCATCAAAATACTGGCTTAAGTTGGCATTTTTAAGCTGTAGTTGAACGCCTTCTAATGATGAGTTAGTTAACGTTACTAACTTATAACCTTGCGCTTTTAATGCCGCTAAGCCCTCAGCTACATCTGGGTGAGCGGGTAATGAACGTAACGGTGTCACAATGGCGGTTTTGGCCTGCTCGTGCGTGATTTCAATACCGTAAATCTCGGCCACCATTTCCAATGATGCGACCCCAATATTACCAAACGACTGATACTCGCCAGTAGCTGAAACCACTAAAGAGTGGTGCAACATGGTTGAGAACCATAATGGCAATAAATCGTCACGGCCATTTAGTGCTGTACCGACTGATTTACGCATATTTTCAAGATCTAACAGGGTTTCATTCACATCAAAAATTATGACTTTAGGCTTTGTGAGTTCAGTGGCTGAGTCTGTTGATTCATTGGCGAAAACATGGCTGCTGTTAAATAACAAAAACGCGCTTGCAATCGATAATAGTGTGCGGATTTTCATAATACCTCTGTCGATATGGATTAGGTTAGCGATGAGAACATTTTGATCGATCGTTCATAATATGCCTAGCCTAAATGAAATAGAGCTTAAAATCACGCTATTATTGATTTTATCTTGTTGGTCTTATGGGGATAGAGGGGGAAAAGAGCCATATGTTATGTTTAAAAGCCAACAACATATAGCTTCAATTGCGATTAACGAGGCAGGGCAACAACTTGGCCGTTTTTGACCACGTTTTGACAAGGATTAACCCCAAAGGCATAAGCTAATTGTGCAGGTGTGTGGATATCCCATAAACAAAAGTCAGCTTGTTTGCCTACGGTAATGCTGCCAATGCGCAGCTCGAGCCCCAATGCTTTGGCGGCATTAAGGGTGACCCCTTGTAAGGCTTCTTCTGGGGTTAACCTAAACAGAGTGCAAGCCATGTTGAGCATTAATAGTGTTGAACAAAGCGGTGACGAACCGGGATTGAAGTCGCTGGCAACCACCATAGGTACGTTGTACTTACGCAGCAGATCAATTGGCGGTAATTGAGTTTCGCGTAAAAAATAAAAAGCACCAGGTAATAAGGTTGCACAGGTGCCACTTGCACTAATGGCTTTGACACCTGCTTCGTCTAAAAACTCAATATGGTCGACAGATTTTGCACCTAATTTTGCCGCTAGCATGCTTCCGCCCAGATTGGATAATTGCTCAGCATGCAGTTTTATCTGCAAACCGGCTTGTTTGGCTGCACTTAATACCCGTTCGGTTTGAGTAAGATTAAACGCGATATTTTCGCAAAAAACGTCAACGGCATCGGCTAAATTTTCAGCGATAACCGCTGGCAGCATGTCATTAATAACGAGATCGACATAGCCGTCTACATCGTCCTTGTATTCAGGCGCAATAGCATGGGCCCCTAAAAATGTGGTGCTCACATCAATATGATGATGCTCGCCAAGTTCGCGTGCAACCCGTAACAGTTTAAGCTCGGTTTCGGTGTTTAAGCCATATCCAGATTTAATCTCAACCGTGGTGACACCTTCTCTGGCTAAGGCATTTAAACGTTGGCGACCCAGCTCAAATAATTCAGCTTCATCGGCGTCGCGGCAGGCATTAACGGTTGAAATAATGCCACCACCGGCGCGGGCAATGTCTTGATAGCTGGCACCTTGTAGCCGTTGTTCAAACTCGTTGGCGCGATTACCTGCAAACACTAAGTGAGTGTGCGCGTCGATGAGCCCTGGAGTTATCCAGCCACCTTTGCCTCTGTAAACTGGCGTTGCCAAAACATCAAATTCGGGCAAAGCATTGCGCGGGCCAACCCAAGCGATTTTACCGTCTTTTACTGCAATGGCTGCTTGATGTATTGCCCCGTAAGCACCATCAATACTCGGATCCATCGTTGCTACGTTGACATCTATCCAGACTTGATCCCACACCATGACAACCTCTAGAAACACAAAAAATCGATAACTCAATATTCGGTAAACAATACTTGTTTTGACTTGTATATACAAGGTAGAGTTAATGCAGTAATAAACATTCATTCTATTTTGGCGAGCGTGGAATTCTTGATATGGCCCAAGCAAAATTTGCTCAAATTAAACAATTTATTTTGTCGCGTATTGAAACCGGCCAATGGCAAGAAAACGACCGCGTGCCGTCAGAAAACCAATTAACTGAACTCTTTAGTTGCAGCCGCATGACAGCAAGGCGTGCGTTAACTGAGCTGGTGGACTCGGGTGTGTTAGAGCGCACTCAAGGTGTGGGCACTTTTGTTGCGGGACTCAAGTCGCAATCGTCACTCTTAGCGATCCGCAATATTGCCGATGAAATTAAAGATCGGGGCCATGGATACAGTGTAAAACAGCTTGAGTTAAAGCAGATTGCTGCCAGTGCCGCAGAGGCAAATGCCTTAGGGCTTGAGGTCGGTAGCCCGGTATTTTATTCAGTGCTAGTGCATTGCGAGCAAGGAATGCCACTGCAAGTTGAAGAACGCTTTGTGAACCCTAAATTAGTCCCCCAGTACCTAGAGCAAGACTTTAGGTTACAGACACCGCACGAATATTTATCGGCTGTGGCGCCCTTAACAGAAGCCCGTCATACCGTTGAAGCCATTATGGCAACAGCGTTGTTGCAACAAAGGCTTGCAATAAGCGCAACAGAGCCTTGTTTACAAATTTTACGCCGTACCTGGTCACGCCAAGGTGTGGTGAGTTTTGCCCGTTTAGTGCATCCGGGCAGTAAATTTAAACTCACCTCTGCGTTGGTAAAACAATGATGCTAATCAAGCCGCTATAACAACAATACAAAACACAACAAGACCAAACCGGATAGATTCGGTTGAAGAGGACATTATGGATAAACGACACGACTCAAGCAGGCGTATTATTGCGCCGCATGGCACTCAATTACAGTGTAAAAGTTGGTTAACGGAAGCCGCAATGCGGATGTTAATGAACAACCTTCATCCCGATGTAGCTGAACGCCCTGAAGATTTAGTGGTATACGGTGGGATTGGCCGTGCCGCGCGAGACTGGCAAAGTTACGACAAAATTATTGAGGTTTTGCAGCGTCTTGAAGACGATGAAACCTTGTTGGTGCAGTCTGGTAAACCGGTTGGGGTGTTTACCACGCATGCTAATGCGCCACGGGTGATTATTGCTAACTCAAACCTGGTGCCACACTGGGCGAATTGGGAGCATTTTAACGAGCTAGATAAAAAAGGCTTGGCGATGTATGGCCAAATGACCGCTGGGTCGTGGATTTATATTGGCTCTCAAGGCATTGTGCAAGGCACCTATGAAACCTTTGTCGCCATGGCCAAGCAGCACTTTAATGGCTCGTCTGCGGGGAAGTGGATTTTAACCGGTGGTTTAGGCGGCATGGGCGGTGCACAGCCGTTAGCGGGCACAATGGCGGGCTATTCGGTATTAACCTGTGAAGTGGATGAAACCCGCATTGATTTTCGTATGCGCACTGGGTATGTCGATAAAAAAGCCACGTCATTAGATCAAGCCTTAGCCATGATTTACCAAGCCAATCAAAGCGGCAAGCCTGTTTCTGTGGGTTTATTGGCTAATGCAGCCGATGTGTTTTCCGAGTTAGTTACCCGTGGTATCACCCCAGATGTCGTCACCGACCAAACCTCGGCACACGATCCCTTAAACGGTTATTTACCTCAAGGTTGGACTTTAGATCACGCAGCAAAAATGCGTAAAACCGATGAAGCTGCGGTTGTTAAAGCGGCTAAGCAGTCGATGGCCGTGCAAGTTCGCGCCATGTTGGCATTGCAAGCGGCAGGGGCGGCAACCACAGACTATGGCAATAATATCCGCCAAATGGCCTTTGAAGAAGGCGTGACTAACGCGTTTGACTTCCCTGGGTTTGTGCCTGCGTATGTGCGCCCGCTATTTTGTGAAGGCATTGGACCATTTCGCTGGGTTGCGCTATCTGGTGACCCTGAAGATATTTATAAAACCGACGCTAAAGTCAAAGAGTTGATCCCTGACAACCCCCATTTACATCACTGGCTCGATATGGCCCGGGAGCGCATTGCGTTTCAAGGTCTGCCGGCACGCATTTGTTGGGTTGGCTTAAAAGATCGCGCCCGTTTAGCGTTAGCATTTAACGAAATGGTGAAAAGCGGTGAGTTGTCGGCGCCCATTGTGATTGGCCGAGATCATTTAGATTCTGGCTCAGTTGCCAGCCCAAATCGTGAAACCGAAGCCATGCTTGATGGCTCTGATGCCGTATCAGATTGGCCATTAATGAATGCGCTGTTAAATACCGCCAGTGGCGCTACCTGGGTGTCGTTGCATCATGGTGGCGGTGTTGGCATGGGCTTTAGTCAACATTCGGGGGTAGTGATTGTCGCTGATGGTACTCAAGAGGCCGCAGTGAGGTTAGGCCGAGTGTTATGGAATGACCCCGCAACGGGCGTGATGCGCCATGCCGACGCGGGCTATGAGCTTGCAAAAAATTGTGCCAAAGAGCAAGGCTTAGACTTGCCAATGTTAGGAGCATAATCCATGTCGACTTACTCATTTGAACTGGTACCAGGTACCTTAACATTGGCACAAGCTCGGGCCATTAGTCGTAACAACGTCAAGCTAACGCTTGCCAAAGAGGCGATTAAAGACATTAATCACAGTGCCGAAATTGTTCAGCAAGTGCTGCGTGAAGGTCGCACGGTTTATGGGATTAACACCGGGTTTGGTCTATTAGCCAACACTAAAATTGCACCACAAGATTTACAATTATTGCAGCGCTCAATCGTGTTGTCTCATGCTGCAGGTATTGGCCAGTACATGCAAGATGCCACCGTGCGCTTAATGATGGTGTTAAAAATCAACTCATTAAGCCGTGGTTTTTCTGGCATTCGGTTAGAAGTGATTGAGTTTTTAATGCAGTTAGTGAATACGGGGGTGTATCCGTGCGTACCAGAAAAAGGCTCTGTGGGGGCGTCGGGAGATTTAGCGCCACTAGCACATATGTGTTTGCCCTTATTAGGCGAAGGCGAAATGAGCTATCAAGGGCAGATTATCTCGGCAAGCGAAGGGCTTAAGATTGCGGGGTTAAAGCCGATTGAGCTGGCCGCGAAAGAAGGCTTGGCGTTATTAAATGGTACCCAAGCATCAACCGCTTTAGCGCTTGAAGGCCTGTTTAATGCTGAAGATTTATTTGCTGCAAGCTCAGTGATTGGTGCCATGAGTGTTGAAGCGGCCATGGGTAGTCGTAGTCCTTTTGATGCGCGTATTCATGCCGCGCGTGGGCAAAAAGGTCAAATCGACTCGGCGGCGATTTTTCGTCACTTGTTGACTCACGAATCTGAAATTAGCCTTAGCCACACTCATTGTGAAAAAGTACAAGATCCATACTCGCTGCGATGTCAGCCACAAGTATTGGGTGCGTGTTTAACTCAAATTCGTCAGGCGGCAGAAGTGCTAGGGGCTGAGGCAAATGGTGTAACCGACAATCCATTGGTGTTCCAAGATACTGGCGACATTATTTCTGGCGGTAATTTCCACGCTGAACCTGTGGCAATGGCCGCAGATAATTTAGCCATTGCCATTGCCGAAATGGGCGCCATTGCTGAGCGTCGTATGGCATTGCTTATTGACTCGAGTTTGTCAAAATTACCCCCATTTTTAGTCAACAATGGTGGGGTTAACTCAGGCTTTATGATTGCTCAGGTCACGGCGGCGGCCCTAGCGTCTGAAAATAAAACCTATGCTCATCCGGCCTCGGTAGACAGTTTACCCACATCGGCCAACCAAGAAGACCATGTTTCAATGGCGACGTTTGCCGCGCGCCGTTTACGCGAAATGAGCGAAAACACTCGCGGCGTATTAGCGATTGAGTTACTGGCTGCGGCGCAAGGGCTAGATTTTAGAACCCCATTGCAACCCAGCGCCGCCATTGCTTTGGCAAAAGCCGAATTAAGGGCAATTGTGTCGTTTTATGATCAAGACCGCTACTTTGCACCGGATATCGAAAACACTGTTGATTTACTGGTTAGTGCGAGTTTTAATCGACTGTTACCGCAAGGATTGATGCCAAGCTTTTAGCTCAAGCTTTTATCGTTAAACTTATATAATAAAAGGACCGCACGGTCCTTTTTTTCGGTAAAATTCTCAAGGATTTGTTGAATTCACGTTATTGAATGAATGTGCTGAATTGAATGCTCAATTAAGTGCATAATGTTGGCAGGGAAACCTTTACATTCTGGTTTGTGTTTTGGGTATTAAACGTCCTTTTGTTTAAAGGACAATATTGCTAAGGATTTGTGTGTGAATACAGAATTTAGGGTTGAGGTTGCTTCTTGGTTAACTCAGTTAGGCATTGACAGTCAACCCACGGATGGTGTGGCAACCTCGGTATTGATTTTTGCCTGTTTAATTATTGCAGGCATAGGTTATTACATTACCCATCGGTTTGTGGTGCATGGGCTTAATGCGGTTATTCGCCGCTCATCGGTCACCTGGGACGATATATTTATGCGCTTTAATGTCCTAGAACGCTTAGCGTTATTAGTGCCTATTGTGCTGTTAGATGTGTTTATCCCAATAGTGCTAACATCACATGAGTTTGTCAGTGTCATTATTGATCGGTTACTCAGTTCTTTGCTGGTGGTCTTTATTATACGGGCGATTTATGGTGCATTGAATGCTGTCGATGAAATTGCCGATGTCAATCATGTTAACCGTAGATTACCGGTTAAGAGCTTTGTTCAGCTAACTAAGTTATTCTTATTTTTTATTGGGTTAGTTATCGTGTTCTCGATATTAGCCGACCAGTCGCCTATTTACTTTTTTAGTGGTTTAGGTGTCGCGACTGGTTTTATGATGCTGGTGTTTCGCGACACGATTTTGGGTTTTGTTGCTGGCATTCAACTTGCGGCGAACCGTATGGTCAGTAAAGGCGACTGGATCCAAATGGATAAGTACGCCGCAGACGGCGCGGTAGAAGATGTAACATTAACTACCGTAAAAGTGCGCAACTGGGACAATACCATCACCATGATCCCTGCATACGCTTTGGTGTCTGATGCTTTTAAAAACTGGCGGGGTATGTCTGAGTCAGGTGGACGTCGTATTAAACGCTCCGTAAATATCGACGTTAACAGCATTCAGTTTTTAACGGATGACGAGCGTATTCGTTTAGGTAAAGTTAATTACTTAAAAGAGTATTTACCGCAAATATTCAGTGAAATTAGTGCGGCCAATGCCAATATTAGCGATATTGATATGAAAGTAAACGGGCGTCATTTAACTAATATCGGTACTTTTAGGGCGTATTTACAAGAGTATTTACGTCGTCACGACAAAATTCATAAAGACATGACCTTAATGGTGAGGCAACTTGCACCAACCACCGAGGGCTTGCCGATAGAGCTGTATATTTTTACCAATGATATCCGTTGGACCTATTACGAAGCGATACAAGCTGACATTTTTGATCATATTTTTGCGGTGTTGCCTGAGTTCGGTTTACGGGCATTTCAAAACCCAACGGGTAATGATATTCGCAGCATTAAACAATACTGCGAGCAGCAATAGTCACTTTGTAAAGGATGCGAGTTGTGACTAATTGTCGTCATAGACGAGGCGTTTTTTTACTGCTTCAGTTGTTTGAACTGCCACGCTTTATAGCCTGTAGCGTGTTGGCCATTACCTGTGTCATGTTGCCTGCAAAGGCCAATTGGCTCAATGAAATCCGCCATAATGTCAGTGGCGCTGAAAAAGCGCCTAGCTTGGAGCCTCTTAGCCCTGCTGAGTTAACAGGTTATCCTGCAGATTATACTTATGAGCGCGTTATCGCGCCCAGTCATCAAGTGCCAGTATTTGTTGTGCAAGCTGGTCTTAAGCATCGCGACACTGTGGTGCTTGTTCATGGCTTAGGCGACCTCGCATCGAAAGGTTGGCTTACGGTTATCCCTAGACTTGCTCAGCAATATCATGTGGTGGCTATCGATTTACCTGGATTCGGTTTATCTCAAGGGGCGGTATTTACTTATTCGCCGCAACAATACGCCAAAGTTATCGATTGGCTGATAGCTAAATATCGTCATGATGGCCAAGTTAAACTTGTGGGTCACTCTATGGGCGCGGCAATCAGTGTGTATTATGCCAGCCAATATCCTGGACGTATTCAGCAATTGGTGCTGGTCGATGCGGCCGGTATTTTAGATCGCACAGCCTACATCAAGCGGATTTCGACCCGCGATAATGACCAGGCTGATCTACCTCAGAGTGTTAGACGAGTTTTGGCTCGAGTGGATAACTTTGCCGATAAAATGCTTGAAAAAACCGGCACAGGTTTTGACCCAACAAGGATTTTTAGTGGTGACTCGTCGTTACGTAATATGACCATTGGCGAGCAAACTAATGTTAATGCGGCACTGGCGTTGATGGAGCAAAATTTCTCTGTGCTAAATTATCAAACGGTTCCGCCAACTCACATTATTTGGGGAGGGCAAGATAACGTAGCACCACTGCGCACCGCGTATGCATTGCAACATGTTTTACCCTTGTCTCAGTTGCAAGTGATCAATCAAGCTGGTCATGTGCCGATGAAGTCTCATCCCCATGAGTTTAATCAGTTGTTATTAGCTAGCCTTAACGCAACAATTTTACCTCGACAAGCTCGGCCAAAAAATAACAGTGAGCGAATTGGCCGCTGTTTTCAAGATAACCATAGCCATTTTAGCGGCCAATATCAGCAGATAATATTGAACGATTGTAAGTTGGTTCGCTTTGATAATGTTGATGTGAAGCACTTGGCCATGGCAGACTCTATTCTCACCATATCTGCTAGCCGTATTGGTACAGCCAATCAAACCATGCAAATTACTCGCAGTGCCATTAATGCTACAGACACAGAAATACTTGGCCAAATGCAAAGTGAGCGCAGTCGTTTTGATTTTGCCGGCGTGAGTTTTTACGGTGAGTCACCAGTGTTTGTCTCGCAAGCGTCAACTCGACTTGTATTATCACTCACCAGAATTATTACTCCCACCCAGTCGACACGCTTGGGTGGAAGCTACGTATTAGCTGAGCAAAGCCTTGAAAGCGCGTTGTAATTTAATGGCGCTCAGTTGAGGATGATAACTGGTAATTAGGGATTTCTTTGGGGCGATAGCCAGTGATTGTGCGATAAAAATCCATTAATTGGTTCATTTCAGTTTCAATATTGCCTGTTGGAGTTAGCGGCGGCGAGAGCACAACAGTTTTGCGGCCAAAATCTAATCCTACTGGGACAATATCTACCTGTGCTTTAACTGCAATATGATAAAAACCGCTTTTCCAACGGGTTACTGGACTGCGTGTGCCTTCAGGGGCTAGTGCTAATTTATAGTTGGGATCTTGTTGAAACAACTGTGCAGCAGCATCCACTAAGTTATTGTGTTTGCGCCTATCTACTGGGCTGCCACCCATTGCACGAAATAACCATCCCCAAGGCGCAATAAATAATTGGTGCTTGCCTAAGAAATGGATTCTTGTTCCTAACGCGCTGCGGGCAATAATCCCAATAATAAAGTCCCAGTTACTGGTATGAGGACCAACTATCATTACGCATGGTTGAGTTTTATCGAACTGTCCTTCAAACGTCCACCCCAGCAGACGCAGTAATTTTGCACACAAAGTGTTTAACATAATGGAGTCCTAATCAGAGCGTTTTCGCTTCTTGTTATTAGTTTTTTAGATATGTCGCACCAAATCGAGGCGTTTAGTGATTAAAGCATATAAGCCATTTTTCGCCAATGGCGTTTTGTTGGGGGAGTGACGAGTTTAATGGGTACAGTTTGGGTACACACATGGCCAATTTAGTGGCTACAGCAAACTCGTTGTTTATCGTAAAGTGGGTGTCAATTAACCCGAGTTCAGGTTAATGAGTCTTTGGCTGGTTAAATTCAGCGATACGTTTGGCCTCATCTAATATAGCCTGTTCTAGTTCGGCCTCTGATTTCATTCGTGCTAAATCAAACTTCATCCGTTGTTGTTTTGGTAAAGCTTTACGCGCTTCCATGATGGGATGATCGCGAATGATGTCATAGTGAGCAAATAAGTTTGGAAAGTCGCTGTTGACTTGTTCTGACATTGATAATGCATCAAACAGTTTGCCAATACGCACAACACCTTCAGAAAGCTCGCAGCGGTCTTCTAACATAGCAGCGGCAATATAGCGGATATCAGTGAGGATTTGCTGTCTACGTTCGTCAGCTTTGGCTTGACGTGCTGCTTGCGCTTGTTGGTTAGCTTGAGTGCGGCGCTTAAGGGTTAATAATAGGTGAGTGGCGTACGCAGCAAGGGCAATGATAATGAGTAATGCAATAACTATGGCGATTGTTGGCAAAATTTATCCTTTTTTGAATACAAAACTGGCGCCTATACCCAATCGACTAGGTGTGCGCCAGTTTATTCCATTCAACTGAAATTCATTGAGTGGTTTAGTCTTGTTTTTGATAATCTTTAAGCAGATCTGCACCTGACTCAAAACGATTTAATAGTTCATCGTCTGTCAGTTGCTTTTTAGGGCTAGGCGCTGGCACTTCATCATCTTCAGTTAGTCCTAAACGTTGCATTAACTGCTCAATTTTGTCTAATTGAATATCTAGCCATTTTTGATCGGCATCAGACAGATCACGACCTTCTTCAAGTTGGTCAAGCAACTGATTAAGTCTTGGATCTTCTTCTAGCTTCAATAATTTTTGCTCGTCGGTTATTTTAGGCTGTTTAGGCTTAACCACCAACGGTTCAGTAATTGACGCTGGCAATGATAGCGCAACGGGTTTTTTACTGCCATGACGTGCATCTTTTGCTATTGCAGTGCCATTTCCTGAAGCTTGTTTAAGTAAGGCTTCATTATGACGGCTGCCAGATTTACGGCCAGTTTCTGATTTTTTACCATCGACCACTTTGCGATCGGTTTTTTTTACTCTTGGGGCAAACTTAGGGCCGTTTTCGCCGCCTTTGCGAGTTTTTTTACTGCGAGCCATGATGTTCTCGTTAGGTTTTCTAAACACGTCCTTGAAGAATCATTTCTCCAAAGCACTAAATAAGGATGCGCTTTATATCAGGTTTTGCCGATTTTTGCATCAAAACCAGATCTTTTGCTGCAAATAATAGCTCAAAATCACTGTGAGAAGCTAAATATTCGAATGTTGTTTGCTGATAAAAGCTCACATGAGTGGGATTATTTTTATAATGCCACTTAGCAAATAGGGCTTTGTCAGTGAGTAATGGAGTGCTAATTGCCAACCATCCATTAGGCTTGATTAATTGGGTTAATAATTTCCATTCACGAATAGGGTGTCTAAAGTGCTCAAACACTCGGTAACAACAGACAAAATCGTAGCTTTGACTCAGCACAGACTGATCGGCAGCGAAGAATGGGTCGTATTGATTAACATGATGACCGGCTTCGACAATGCTCTGCTGACTTTTATCATCTAAGACTCTTCCGAAGTTTAGGCCTTTTAAGCTGCCAGATTGTTGCTGGGATATTTGCGTTAACAGCGGTAAAACAAATTGTGATAATTGTTTTTGCTTAGCGGTTTTTTGTGCTCGCCCATAACGCTGGCGTTCTAGGCTAGGCATAAGGTGTGATTTTGGGTTAGCGAAGACTAAGTCGCATTGTGGGCAAGCGTAAAAAGCTCTTTTTTTGTCTTGAACAAAAAAATTGGCTGAATGATGACACAGTGGACATGGGCTCATTAACGACAGCAGCACCTTAGTAAACAATATATATAGTGATAACAGTAAATTATGCCAATGTCCAAATTCTCATGTTGGTATAACGCATAAAAAAAGGTGGCAGTAAACTGCCACCTTATAAAACAGTGCTTATATGCACCTTATTCTGATTCCAAGTATCCGTACTTGCTATGTGACTCTCCCGGTCAGATCGTAACTTTTGTTGTGCTGTCCGTGCTTTTTTAGTTGTTATTGGTCATCGCTGACGCTTTTTTATATTCTGTCGCCGTCCTGACTACAGCTTCCGTAGATGGTCTTCAATGACACATCATTATCCTCTTTGTCTTCTGTGACTAACAGTCAACCATCCTTGTTTTATGTACCTTCGAGCAAGCTTCTTATGGATGCATCCTCAACAAAATGTTGATTTGCGGTTATTTGAATGATTCAAATAATACCAAAAGGGTTACTCTGTTGTGTAAGGCAGTGCTAAATAGCGAGTTGACCAGTTGGTCTGTTCCTTACAAGTTTTACGACCTGGATTTCAAACTGAAATCGCGACTCATGTTATTAGTTTTAGCGAGTGGCCTTAAATTATTATTGTTATGACGTTTCTTTATTCTTATATCTTAAATGTATCAGTCCGAAATCTGTTTGATGTTATTAGATTTATGATCCAAACAGTTGGGTTTACCTCGGTACGGGATGTATTTAACTCTAAAACCGTGAACTATGTCAAGTATTAATGCGATCAGTTAACGTAAACGTAAACTTTGAGCCAATAAAAATGAGCAAAATATGCTCATTTTTATTGGCTCAAAGTGTGCCTATTATTTCTTAATGCTTGAAATATATTTAGATAGTGCTTCGATATCTGCATCCGACAATTTTTTAGCAACATCTTGCATCATGCCATTTAAATCGTTGTTACGAGTACCGTCACGGAACTTAGTTAACTGGATTTTGATGTAGTTAGCATGTTGGCCACCAATCATTGGGAAGCCAGCCGCAGCTGCACCACTACCGTCAGGACCATGACATGCGATACAAGAAGTGATACCACGAGCTGCATCGCCGCCTTGGTATAGCTTTTCACCTGCTTCTGTGCCTTCAACCGCTGGATTAGCTGATTGAGTTTGGCTAGCGAAGAATGCCGAAATATCCGCGATGTCAGTATCGCTTAATGCGATAGACATACCACCCATGATGGGGTCCATACGACCTTCTTTACCGCCAGTTTGCATGGCAGAGCGGAATTCAGTTAATTGTTTTTCAAGGTATGCAGGGTGTTGGCCTGCTAGCTTTGGATACATATCGATCATGCTGTTGCCGTCAACACCGTGACAGGCAGAACATACGATTACTTTAGTTTTGCCGGCTTCAGCATTACCTTCAGCCATAGCAGGTGATGACATAGTGGCTACTACAGACAGCGCAAGAGCTAACTTTTTCATGGCGTTCCAACTTCTTGTTAATTTATTGTCCTGAGCTTACTAGGAAGACCCGCAAGCGTGGTAAAATGATTTTTTCCCCAAGTGCTTTGATGTAGTTTACGACGCTCGAGTACAACGAGATCAATTGTGACTACTTCACACACATCAGCATTGCTTGGGTATATAATGTGATCAAGGTAATATTTTACACGAAAACGTGCAAAAGTAAGCAATTGTTAAACATTTATGGTAATGCATTTACTGAAAGCAATTTAATTGGAGTGACTAGTGACCGAATCTCGTATCGATTTCCGTAAGGCAAAATTTTTAATCAGTGCGCCTGATATTGCGCATTTAGATCAGTATCTTCCTGGGGATATCGGGGTTGAGATTGCGTTTGCTGGACGCTCAAATGCAGGAAAATCGAGCGCATTAAATGCGCTTACGGAACAAAAAAGTTTAGCTCGTACCAGTAAAACCCCTGGCCGTACCCAGTTAATTAACGTTTTTGAGTTAGATGCTGATCGCCGTTTAGTTGACTTACCAGGTTATGGTTTTGCCCAAGTGCCGCTAGCACTTAAAAACAAATGGCAACAAGCGTTAGGCGAGTATTTACAAAAGCGTGCTTGTTTAAGTGGTGTGGTGGTATTGATGGATATTCGTCATCCACTAAAAGATCTCGATATGCAAATGATTGAGTGGGCAGTATTAAGTAATATTCCTGTATTGGCGCTATTAACCAAGGCTGATAAATTGACCCAAAGCATTAAGATGAAAACGGTTAATGAAGTGCGTAAAGCGTTGGCTGACTACGGTGACAAAGTTCAAGTTGAACCGTTCTCGTCTTTGAAAGGGACCGGTAAGCCAAAGGTGTTGAATATATTGAATGACTGGTGTCATCCAGCATGGTTGCCTGAGCAGCAAGCGTTACGTGAGCAAACTGAGCAAGAGTAGCTTTGTTTTACGGCTGGCATGTTTTGAATAAACCGACTTCATGTCGGTTTTTTTATGTGTAAATTTAAATGGGAAATTTTAGGTAAAAAAAAACCGACAACCAAATGGCTATCGGTACAAAAATTAGCTCTTTTGGGGAGAAGCTAAATTCAACAAGACTCAAGTGTCATCAACTCAATTTGACGACCCTCAATAGCCATAGAATAACTGCTTTTTTTGCAAAGTTAAAGTATTTACTCTAAAAATATTTTGGTTCGAAAAAAAAACAAAAAAAAGCCCCAGCAACCTAAGTTGCTGGGGCGCCGAATTTGGCTAGTCACTATCGCTAGTGAAATAAAGGTTTGAAAGATTGAACATCTTAACCTCTGTACCCTACGACTGAGATAATAGCGCATTCGCCTTAAAATGAAAAACTGTTTTTCATAAAAAGGCACAATAACTGTGAGTTCGACCTCAAATCGTTGCTTATTTGTTAATCAGATCGATAGGCTGTTGTGAGTTTTATACTGATATGAATACAAGGTTAGTGATATTGAGAGGTGTTTTGACACCTTAAATAGCAATGCCGCATTGAGGCAATGCGGCATTATTGTTCAGGCTGCCCCCTAAGGAGGTGTGTAAATATTAGCTTTAGTGGGCTTGATCCCAGTTGTCGCCTATTCCTGCTTCTGCCAGCAAGGGCACATCAAGTGTTGCTGCCTGTGCCATTAAATCGCACACTTTGGTTTTTAGTGCGTCGGCTTGTGCTTCATCAACTTCAAATACCAGCTCATCGTGTACTTGCATAATGAGGGTGATTTCACCTTGTGTGTCTTGATTAATCCACTGGTGAATGGCAATCATGGCTTTTTTGATGATATCTGCTGCGGTGCCTTGCATTGGTGCGTTAATCGCGGCGCGCTCAGCGCCTTGACGGCGCATTGCATTGCGATCGTTAATTTCTGGTAGGTATAAACGACGGCCAAATAGAGTTGATACATAACCTTGTGCGGCGGCATCAGCACGTGTTTCTTCCATGTATTTCAACACGCCAGGGTAGCGAGCAAAATAGGTGTCAATGTAGGTTTGTGCTTCGTTACGCGGGATGTCCAGTTGCTTAGCTAAACCAAACGCAGACATACCATATATCAAACCAAAGTTAACGGCTTTAGCGCGGCGGCGCTGTTCGGTGGTGACTTCTTCAAAGTGAATGCCAAATACTTCTGCCGCTGTGGCCCTATGAATGTCTTTACCTTCAGCAAACGCTGTTAACAAGCCTTTGTCTTGAGAGAGGTGAGCCATGATGCGTAATTCGATTTGCGAATAGTCGGCCGCTAAAATCTTACGCCCAGCTGGGGCGATAAAGGCTTGGCGAATACGGCGACCTTCTTCGGTTCGAATTGGGATGTTTTGTAAGTTAGGCTCGCTTGACGACAAACGCCCAGTTGCGGCATTGGCTTGATGATAACTAGTGTGAACACGTCCAGTAGTGGCGTTAACCATTAATGGGAGTTTATCTGTATACGTGCTCTTTAATTTGGCTAGGCTGCGATGCTCAAGAATAATTTTAGGCAGCGGATAGTCTAGTGCTAATTCTACTAATACTTCTTCTGAAGTTGAAGGAGCACCCTTGGGGGTTTTCTTTTTAACGGGGTAGTTAAGCTTTTCAAAAAAGAGCGTTTGCAGTTGCTTAGGCGATGCGAGATTAAACTTCTCCCCAGCAATTTCGTAGGCTTTATTTTCAAGGTCGTCGAGTTTTTGGGCCAGTTCACCACTTTGCTGGCTAAGTAGCATAGAGTCGATCAGTACGCCTTGGCGCTCAACGTCTGACAGCACTTGAATTAATGGCAGTTCTAGTTCGTTAAATACTGAGGCTAATTCTGACTCTTTTTCTAGTCGTGGCCATAAGTGCTCATGTAAACGCAAAGTAATATCGGCATCTTCTGCGGCGTAGGGTCCAGCTGTGGCTAAGTCAATTTGATTAAAGGTCAGCTGTTTAGCGCCTTTACCTGCAACGTCTTCAAAGCTGATATTTTTATGGCCTAAATACTTTAACGCTAAACCGTCCATGTCGTGGCGTGATGCTACCGAGTTAAACACGTAAGACTCAAGCATGGTGTCAAAGCGTACGCCGCCGAGCTTAATGCCAGCATTGGCTAAAATACTCATATCATACTTTAGGTTTTGGCCGACTTTTTGTGGTGTTGTCCCTTCTAATATGGGACGCAGTTTTTCAAGTGTGGCGGCTTTATCGAGTTGCTGTGGCGCATCAAGATAGTCATGGGCTAATGGCAGATACGCTGCTTTGCCTGCTTGAGTGGCAAAGGATAAGCCGACAAGCTGTGCTTCCATGTAATTAAGGCTTGTAGTTTCGGTGTCGACGGCAATCAGATCGGCTTTACTCAGCTCATTAATCCATTTGTCTAATGCTGCTTCGCTAAGAATGGTTTCATATTCGGCTTCGATAGCGGCAGACACGCTGACGTCTTTGTCGCTATCTTGACTAACCGTGCCCGTAGGCTGCTTGTTGTCTAACACTTCTGCTAACCAACGTTTAAACTCCATTTCACCAAAACATTTAATTAATTCATCGCGGTCTTGTGGTTTAACGTTTAGCTCATGCCAGTCTTGGTCTAATTCGACATCGGTTTTGATGGTTGCAAGTTCATAAGACAACTTAAGCATGTCGGCGTTATCGATAATTTTAGCCGGCATGGTTTTACTGCCTCTAAAGCCGACTTCAGCCACACTTTGTGGGTCGGCTAATAGTTGTGCCACACTGCCCACGCCAGTCAACATGGCTAATGCGGTTTTTTCACCAACACCAGGTAAGCCGGGAATGTTATCGGCTTTGTCGCCCATTAATGCTAAAAAATCAATAATGCGATCAGGGCCAACGCCAAACTTAGCTTTGACTTCTTCTGGGCCCATGATGGTGTCCGTCATGGTGTTAATTAAGGTGACATGGTCATTGACCAGCTGTGCCATGTCTTTATCACCAGTGCTGATTAATGTGGCCCGGCCTTCTTTGCTCGCTTGCAAGGCTATGGTGCCAATCACATCGTCGGCCTCGACGCCTGGAATACTGATTAGCGGTAAACCCATTGCATGAATAATACGATGTAGCGGTGCGATTTGATTACGCAGGTCATCTGGCATTGGTGGACGCTGTGCTTTGTATTCATCGTACATGTCATTACGAAAAGTTTTGCCTTTAGCATCAAAAACAACAGCAATATGGCTTGGACTATAGCGGCTTAACAAACTACGCAGCATGTTTACAACGCCATAAACCGCACCCGTCGCTTCACCTTTTGAATTTGTTAAATGAGGCGGCGCATAATAGGCGCGATAAAGATAAGAAGAGCCATCGACGAGGATGAGCGGGTTATTAGGAATTGTTGGCATAATGTGTTTTTCATTTATGTATTTTGCGAGACAGATAGGATGACATTATACCCACAGCACCTCAAGGTACTTGTAAGATTGTTACAATTTTATCTACTTGAGTGTGGATACGCTCAAAGGTCCGACAAGCCGCACCGTTGGTGAGTTTGGTTTATCTGGTTAGGGCGCGTTGTATTGAATTTTAGCCACAAAAAAATCCTCGCAGCCTGTGGATAAGTCTGTGAGTGGAATAATCAACGTTGCTGGATAGAATTTCTTACGGCTTGAATCGAAATATGTATCTAGTTGAAATTTATATACTATTTTTATTTTTGTGAGCTATTTATTAATTTCAATAAATATAACTAATTTGTGGACTTTTTTATTGATGTCAGTTAAGTCACAATGAATTTCAATGATGTTTTATGGCTAAAAAAAGCCCAACAGCAAAATTCGACGTTCTAAGTTAGCACGATTTTTAATCAGATCAACCGTTTTGTTGGAATTATGTTGTAATTTTTACATTGTTAATAAAAACTCAATAAAAAGTTGAAGGTGGATAGTATGAAAAAGATAGCCGTGTTGCTCAGTGGCTGTGGTGTATTTGATGGTACTGAAGTCCATGAAGCCGTTTTAAGCTTGCTTGCGATTACGCGGGCGGGTGCACAATATCAATGTTTTGCCCCGGATATAGACCAAATGCATGTGGTCAATCATTTAACGGGTGAGGTAAATACTGAAGAAACTCGCAACGTGTTGGTTGAGTCGGCTCGCATTGCCCGTGGTGAAGTGCTCAATGCCAGCAGCTTAGATATAAATGACTATGATGCGTTAGTGATACCTGGTGGTTTTGGTGCGGCCAAGAATTTATCTAACTTTGCGACGACAGGCAGCAGCTGCCACATTAACCCTATTGTAGAAACTTTTATTCGTGAATTTGCTCTTGCCCGTAAGCCTGTGGGGTTTGTATGTATTTCACCTCTGATGATCCCGCACATTTATGGTCAAGGTTCGCTTGGCACCATAGGGAATGATAGCGATATTGCCCATGCATTTAATGAAATGGGTGGTAAGCATCAAGCGGCAGCTGTTGAAGATATCGTTGTTGATGAGGCAAATAAGGTGGTGAGTACACCAGCGTACATGCTCGCCACATCGGTTTTAGAGGCCCATATAGGCATCGAAAAACTGGTGAATAAAGTGTTAGAGATGATTGATTAGCTTGCGGCACATTAAGGAAACCACCTCTTGAGGTGGTTTTTTATTGCCTTGACGCTGTAAAAGCTTCTCTTTGGAGATTAGCTTGTTGATTGCTTACGGCTGTCAAATAAAGCTTGGGCAAGCCCAACGAGTAAGCCTCCTATGTGGGCACCGTTAGCGATTGGCATACCGAGTAAATCAGTAAAGCCAAGTACCAGCCATACCATCATAAAGCCCATATAGGCTTGCGGTAAACTGATGCCACACCGGGGTTGCCTTATCCCCATTAACCAAGTGTACCCAACCACGGCATACACAACGCCAGATAAGCCACCAAAGTGGGGACCTGTCATGTAAAATTGCACTACACTGGGAATTGTACCTGCAATAACTAATAAAAATAACAGCGGTCTAATACCAAGGCGGGTTTCAATTTTTCCACCTAAATACCACCACCACAACAAATTAAATACGATATGCATGGTCGAAAAATGCATTAAACTTGGCGTGAAAACTCGCCATATTTGGCTGATATCACTGTGTGGGACGGCACCAAAAAACGATAACTGATTATATATCGCATCAGCAAATCCTAAGTTCATCCCTGCAAATATTGCGACACAGCTAAAAAATGTGATTAGGGTAAGCGGGCCAGCCCCGGTCAGAAATTGCTGTACGAGCCCTTTTGTTCCAGGGCCGTAGTTGAATTTCGCTGAGGTGTCACCATTGTCCCATGAGGCTTGTAAATATTTGCTGTCGTAGGGGTTGTTAGCAAATTGCTCGAGCTCAGCACGCGCTTGTGACTCATCTGCAGGATTGCTAATAACGAGGCCAACACCTTGGGCATGTTGCACTGCATGGCATTGAATATTCAATCCTTTAAGGTAATCAATAAATGCTTGTGCTGCACGGGCGTTAGGAAGTTGGCCTATTTCTATCATGAGTGCGCGAGGCTCCATGCACTAAATCCACCGTCAAGACTGTAGACATCATCAAAGCCTTGCTCATTTAAATAGCTGGCAGCACTTTGGCTGCTCATTCCGTGATAACACACAACAACAAGAGGCTTATCCATATCTGCAGATGCAATATAGTGGGCTAAATTTTCATTGTTTAAATTGACTGAATGTTGAATATGGCCTGCAGCAAAGCTAGCCGCATCGCGAATATCAACAACCTGCACCTCGTTCGATGCCTCAGACATATGGATTAGCTCATTAACAGACAAGTGTTTAAAACCAGACATGGTATTACCTATAAAAAGTTCACGGAAAGCGTTTGTATGGAGGCCAGTTTGCAACAAGGGGTTATACAACCCCTTGATAATACAGACAGTATAAGCGCGAGAATTAATCCCAGCTTAAAATCACTTTGCCAGATTGACCTGAGCGCATTGCATCAAAGCCTTGTTGGAAATCATCCACATTGAAATGATGCGTAATGATTGGGGTTAAGTCTAGGCCTGATTGGATTAAGCTGGCCATTTTATACCAGGTTTCAAACATCTCACGACCGTAGATACCTTTGATGATTAGGCCTTTAAAAATGATTTTACTCCAATCAATGGCCATATCACCACCAGGAATACCCAGCATAGCAATTTTACCACCGTGGTTCATTGTGTCTAACATGGCGTGAAATGCTGATGGTACGCCAGACATTTCCAAGCCCACATCAAAACCTTCGGTCATGCCAAGATCTTTCATTACATTTTTTAAGCTTTCTTTGGCCACGTTCACCGCGCGAGTTGCGCCCATTTTTCGGGCTAGCTCTAAGCGATATTCGTTAACGTCGGTAATCACAACATGACGTGCGCCCACATGTTTACACACGGCTGCAGCCATAATACCAATAGGGCCAGCACCAGTGATTAATACATCTTCGCCAACTAAATCGAATGACAACGCGGTATGCACTGCATTACCAAATGGATCAAAAATAGCGGCTAGGTCGTCAGAAATATCTGCCGGAATTTTGAAGGCATTAAACGCTGGCAATACAAGGTATTCTGCAAAGGCGCCATCACGATTGACGCCTACGCCAGACGTATTACGACATAAATGGGTACGACCACCACGACAGTTACGACAATAACCACAAGTAATATGGCCTTCACCAGAGACGCGGTCACCAATGGCAAAGCCGCGCACTTCTTGGCCCATGTCGACCACTTCGCCCACGTATTCATGGCCGGCAATCATAGGAACGGGAATGGTTTTTTGTGACCATTCGTCCCAGTTGTAGATATGCACGTCGGTACCGCAAATCGCGGTTTTACGAATTTTAATTAATAGATCGTTATGACCCATTTCTGGTTTTGGTGCATCAACCATCCAGATGCCTTCTTCAGGCTTTAATTTGCTTAATGCTTTCATCTTAGTAACCTAGTATTCCCAAGCTTAATGTTATGAGCGAGTTAGATAATGCCCATTTCTTTACCAATGCGGGTAAAGGCGCTGATAGCATGATCGAGTTGCTCGCGAGTGTGTGCGGCAGACATTTGGGTACGAATACGTGCTTGGCCTTTGGGCACAACCGGGAACGAGAAGCCAATGACATAAATGTGTTCTGCTAATAATTTGTTGGCAAAGTCACTCGCTAACTTTGCATCGCCGATCATAACAGGAATAATGGCGTGGTCGGCACCGCCTAAAGTAAAACCTGCTGCTGACATTTGCTCTCGAAAATAGCGGCTGTTTTCCCATACGGCTTCGCGCAACGCGTGGCCAGTTTTAAGCATCTCAAGCACGCGAATAGAGGCGCTAACGATTGACGGCGCTAATGAGTTTGAAAACAGGTAAGGGCGTGAGCGCTGGCGTAGCCATTCAACGACTTCTTTTTTGGCTGCGGTAAATCCACCTGATGCGCCACCTAATGCTTTGCCTAATGTACCGGTAATAATGTCTACACGGTCCATTACGTCACAGTATTCATGGGTGCCTCGGCCGTTTTGACCAATAAAGCCAACGGCATGCGAGTCATCTACCATCACCAATGCGCCGTACTTATCGGCAAGATCGCACACACCTTTGAGGTTAGCGATAACACCGTCCATTGAGAATACACCGTCGGTCGCAATCAAAATATTACGTGCTCCAGCGGCTTGTGCTGCAATTAACTGAGTTTCTAAATCGGCCATGTCGTTGTTGGCATAACGGAAACGTTTAGCTTTACATAAACGTACACCGTCAATGATTGACGCATGGTTTAACGCGTCTGACACGATCGCGTCTTCGGCATCTAATAAGGTTTCAAACAGGCCGGCATTAGCATCAAAACAAGAAGAATAAAGAATCGTGTCTTCCATGCCTAAAAACTCACTTAAACTTGCTTCTAATTGTTTGTGAGTGTCTTGAGTACCGCAAATAAAGCGTACAGATGCCATACCAAAACCGTGGCTGTCTAAGCCGGCTTTGGCCGCTTGAATAAGTTCTGGGTGATTGGCTAGACCTAAATAGTTGTTGGCGCAGAAGTTAATGACTTTTTCGTGGTTAACTTCAATGGCGGTCTGTTGGGCTGAAGCAATAACGCGTTCACTTTTATATAAGCCATCTGCTTTAACGTCAGCTATTTGTTGATTAATACGGTCGTAAAAAGAGGTAGATGCCACCTGTGTTCTCCTAAATATGGTTATTATGCTTATCCAAATCACGCAGTAAAACACCGCTGTAATTGATAGGGTGTTTTGGAGTTGTTGGCATTCTAACCTTTATTTTTGCCGCTCCACAGCGTTTTTTTTAGTCGTCAGACCAACATGAATTAGATTAGGGCTAGTGATTATTCACATTAAAAAAACTAATCATTAACAAGTGTGATAATTGGATTTTATTGCTTAAAATAACACAAAGAAAATCCGCAGATACCAGAGCACAATTGTAGTCGGATATTGGCGGATTAAAAGGCATTGCCATGCACTTAACGTATTACCTGTGCGTCAGCTTTTTATTACGCGGCTTGATGTCGCTCTTGGCTGGCGATGTCGAGATAATGTTGCTCTAATCGGCTAAACGTTGCCGACGATGCAGGGGTTTCATAAGCTTGGAATATCATCAGCACCCGCAATAGGCCATCATATAAAGTGGCTTTAGTAATACTAGACGTGCTTGATTGTGTTAGCTGATAGCTAATCCAAAAGCTGACCATCATTTTTATGGTGTCTGCAAGAGCGGTAATTTTACTGTCATCAACGTCGAGAAAACCGTCTTTTTTTAATTTTCTTAAAATATCGCTTGAGCGAGTGAGCACTTGTTGTTGGGCGTGTAAATAGCGCTTTTTAAGTGTTTCGTCACGGCTTAAAATATCGGCTAAGTTGGCATACATAAAACGGAATTGCCATAAGGTATAAAACATGGCATCGAAGTAACCCATTAATAATTCAATGGTAATGGGTACATCATCATAAGGCTTAAAGCCTGACTCTAAGTGGTTTTCGTATTGGGCAAAAATCGAATTGATAATGTCTTCTTTATTACGAAAATGATAGTACAAGTTTCCCGGACTAATGCCTAAGTGAGCGGCGATATGGTTGGTGGTAATACTCCGTTCACCATGTTCATTAAACAGCTCTAAACTGGCAAAAACGATCTTGTCGCGCGTTTTCATATGATTTCCATATTCATTTTTAGCTTAGGATATTGGCTTATACAGCGATAACATTTCATTAAGCCGACTCAATATGATTATGTTAACATTGTGTTTATCTGACAAGCAAAAATCGATGACTCTTCTTCCATGAACCGTACCCTATATTCTTTGTTTTTGTATCTTTTATTTCCTCTGGTCGTAATGTATTTGGTTTTTAGAGCGATAAAGAGCCCTGATTACCGTCGTCGTTGGTCTGAGCGTTTTGGTTTTGCAAAATTAAAGCCTACCGATGTATTGATCCACAGTGTGTCGATGGGTGAAACACTGGCGGCCGTGCCGTTGATAAAAAAACTGATGGCGCAGCACCCGCACTTTACATTTACCGTAACCACTACCAGCCCAACCGGCTCCGCTGAGGTGATAAAAGCATTGGGTGATAAAGTGCAGCATTGCTATCTACCTTTTGACTTTGCCTATGCAGTTAAACGTTTTTTACGCCAAACACAGCCCAAATATTTCATTATTATGGAAACGGAGTTGTGGCCGAACTTGTTGCATTTTGCCAAACAACAGGGCGCAACAATGGTGTTAGCTAATGCTCGTTTGTCGCAAAAGTCAGCTGACAAGTATGCTAAAAAACGCCGTTTATCGACGCCGATGTTAAAACGACTCGCGTTGATATTAGTGCAAACTCAAGCCGAGGCTGAACGTTTTATTGCTTTAGGTGTTGACCCACAAAAGCTTAAAGTCTGTGGCAGCCTTAAATTTGATCTGACTATCGACCCCAATAAAAAACAGCAGGCGATACAAATTCGCAGTCAATGGCAGCGAAGCGACACGCCTATTTGGGTTGCTGGCAGTGTTCACCCTGGCGAGTTTGACATTATTTTGGCTGCGCATAAACAATTGTTAACGGTGTTTCCACAAGCATTATTGATTATGGCACCTCGTCATCCAGAGCAATTTAATTTAGCTGCCATCACCGTGACTCAGGCTGGGCTCAAATTAGCCCGACGCAGTATGAATGATGAGGTAAACTTTAATACTCAGGTGTTGTTAGGTGACACCATGGGTGAATTATTGATGCTGTATGGTGCTGCAGATCTTGCTTTTGTTGGTGGAACGTTGATTGAGGGCGGTGGCCACAACCCTTTAGAGCCAGCTGCCATGGGATTACCGGTTTTTGTTGGTCCTAATCATTGGAACTTTGCCGAAATTACTGACTTGTTGGCAAGTGAAGGTGGACTTCAATGTGTTTCAGGGGCCGAGGAACTTGCTTCGTTATTAGTGGCTAAGTGGCATAACCCTAAAGAGTATCAGCAAGCTTCCGCCGCCGCATTAGCGGTGGTAAGCCAAAATCGTGGTGCGTTAACTAAGCAATTTTCGTTTATTGACTCACTGATGGTGTAATTTGCTTATATTGCATTGACGTTTCGATATCCATCTATCAACTGCTGCCAACATTGTTGTGAAAACGCAAGGCTTGGCAGTTTTGTTTGTTCTTTATTAAACGAACGCAATAACCTGTCTAAATTGGCCTGTTGCCAGCCTTTGTTTGGTTGGCGTAGTTCTCCGCGGTCAAAGTCGATTAAATAAAAACGCTCATGGGCTAATAAAATATTTTTGGCATTTAGATCTGCATGATATACGCCACGCAGATGGAACTGAGCAATCAATTGGCCAAGGGCATACCACTGTTGTTCGGCTATAGGTTGTAGGCTCAAATAAGCGACCAAATCTTTTGCGCCAGCCACATGTTCAATCATAATATCAGCGCGATATCTAACATCAAAGCGCACGACATTGGCGGCGATGGGCCTTGGTACGGCAAAGCCTTCTTGGTGGAGCGTTTCAAGAATAGCTAGCTCTGCCATTGCACGGGTTTGCATAAGGCCTGTGTATAAATAACTGTCGCGGTTGAATTTTCCGATGAGCCCACCGCGCCAATAATGGCGTAGCACCCAAGTTTGCGCAGAGTCAGTTTTAACAAACCAGGTGGTGTAGCGCCCTTTTGATTGGCCTACTACAGCGTTTTTTGTTTGCCAAACGCTGACGGCAAAGTCTTGTGGTGTTAAGTCTTTAGCGCTGGGCTCGCACCAAGCGATATGGCCAACCGGGGTAGTTTTTATTTGCATCTAATTATCAAATAGCATGGGCTAGATTGTGGATCGAAATAACATTATACCTTAAGATCACTTACTTGCATTCCTTCCATCTTTTCATATAAGCATATTGGATATTCAATGAAAGCTGACTTTAGTGCGATACGTTCATTATGTTTACTGCGTTTGTCAGCCATTGGCGATGTGTGTCACGCCGTTGCGATGGTTCAAGCGATCCAAAAACGCTATCCAGACTTGGCCATTACATGGGTCATCGGTAAGGTTGAGTATCAATTACTTAAGCATTTACCGGGGATTCAGTTTGTTATTTTTGATAAATCAAAAGGCTGGCGTAGTTATGCTCAGCTACGTAGTGATTTAAAAGGTCAACATTTTGATGTGTTGCTGCATATGCAAGTAGCATTGAGAGCAACAATAGCATCATTAATGATTAAGGCGCGTATTAGAGTAGGATTTGATAAAGCGCGCGCCAAAGAAGGTCAATGGCTGGTGACCAACTATGCTGTTGAACCGATTGCTGAACCACATGTTTTAGATGGGTTTATGGGGTTTGCTAAAGCCATTGGTGTGACAGATTTAACCCCCAATTGGCATATTCCTGTGCCACAAGCTGATGCCGATTTTGCTACTCAGCTTATTGGTAATGATAAGGTGTTAGTGATTTGCGCTGCTGCCAGTAAACCGGAGCGTAACTGGTTACCTGAACGTTATGCTGTCGTAGCCGATTATGCGATATCACAAGGTTATAAGGTGATGTTATGTGGTGGTCCCACGGCACTTGAGAAAAATTTAGCTGATGTTATTCAGTCTCATAGTCAACACACTTTTGACAATCAAGTGGGTAAAACAAGCTTAACCCAATTATTAGCAGTATTAAAACAAGCAAGCTTGGTGCTTGCTCCAGATACAGGCCCATTGCACATGGCGGTCACTCAAGGTACACCTGTCATCGGTCTATATGCACATTCAAATCCTGGGCGGACTGGGCCATATTATTATCGTGACTACACCGTATCGATTTATCATGAGGTGATAGCTCAACAGGTAGATGGTTTAATTAAATGGGGTAAACGAGCCAAAGGCGAGCATTTAATGGCGATGATTGAGGCTGATGAGGTGATTCAAAGCATGAAAAAACTAATTGAAGAACGCGCCTGATTGAGCAAAGTACAAACGCCACATTAAGTGGCGTTTTTTGCATTTGCAAAATGTATTTGAGCTATTTTTCTGTTTCTTTAGGTGTAATATTAAGCTTTTGTTTGAGCACGGTCGAACTTACATTAGGTGTGTAGTCAAAATAGACCATCTCACAGCTCACTTTAGGGTATTTTCCTTTCCAGTCAGAACCCACTGAGATCGCATCGATTTGATATTCATCTACGACTTTTTGCTTGTCTTTGTCAATTTGAGGAATCACTTCATCAACGTATCGATTAGCTTCTAAAATTGAAATACGCTCTTCGAATGGAATAATCGGAGGGCGACCTTTTGATTTTTCAATCAGTTCATCTGTAGACACCCCCACAATCAAGTAATCGCATAAAGCCTTGGTGCTTTTTAAGATATTTAAATGCCCTTGATGAAAGATATCAAAACAACCTGAGGTATACATTCGACGGTACATTTTGTTTGAGGTAGGTTTATTTGAAGGCTCTATTGACGCAAAATCACTTTTTAGGGTTGTTAATAGTTCCGCTGTAAAGATGGCGTCGAGTTGTAACTCATCAGTTAAACTTGGTGCTTTAGGCCATTGATTATCTTTAAATTCTTTTCCGCAAAATTCGGTCGTAAACTCATAACGTGGAATAATATGAAAATGCACAGCAGGATCAACCATCATCAACATTAGGTAGTTGACTTTGTGGCAGTCAAATCTGTGTGTTAACACACTCTCTATATCGGAAATTATCTGTTTTTGTTCATTAGCGGCTTCGGTTGAAATACCTGAGTATTGGTGGACATTCTCTTTGCACACTAACACCATTGAACCAAGGGTGGGTTGGGCTGGTCTGAGTAACAGATACCAGTGCTGATATGACTTAATTAAGCTTTGTGGGTAATCAAATTTTCGTAAAGTGGATTGGGGCATGATAGGGCTTTATTGTTCAAAAGTTTGTTTATATCTTAATTTATCAGCATCTATGAGTCTATCTAAGTAAGGGGATCTCAATGCTATCTTAAAATTTATATCGTTAATGACTATTTTAGACAGCCGTGATCAGTGACTTTAACAGAGATAACAATTTGTTGTTATAATCAATTTTTGGCTGTAGCGCTGCAGCTATTTTCCGATCGTCCAAAAACTAAGAGAGTATTATGTTTATCGTTTTCGATACATTAAATGTGTACTACATCCCACAGTATATGCCAGTCATTCAAGAGTTAACGCTTCGGGGGCACACCGTAAAATTAGTGTGTTATAGCAGTAAAAATGACCAAGAAGCTCTGGCGAAAACATTTGATGAAGTCGGGGTAGAGTGTCTTTGGGTTGCAGATGCTCAAGAAGCTGAACAAGTCTATTTAACGATAAAGCCGGATTGGATATTTTTTGGTAATCAATTTCCGCACTTGGACTCAATACATCAATACTCTAAAACGGCTCAATTAGGCCATGGTGTCGGCCCTAAGCCTTCGTATTATCACAAATCTATTACGCCAATGACGGTGAGGTTTATTGAAGGTTCACTTCGGTTAGCGAAAATTAAACAGTATTACCCAAATGATAACTTTATTGAAGTGGGGTTCTGTAAGCTCGATCCGTTATTTAAGCATCAAGATTTGGGGTTAGATTTAACAGCACTAGGGTTGGACGTCAGTAAAAAAACCATCCTGTATGCACCGACGTTTAATCCAAGTTCTCTAGAGTGCTTTCCTGATAATTGGCCTGATGACTTTAAAGAATATAACATCTTAATTAAGCCTCACTCTTTAACTCAAGTAAGAAAACAATATGCTAATCAACGGACTAAATTAGCTAAGTGGTCGGCATATCCAAATGTTTATGTTGCCAATGAAAACGACATCTCTTTGTTACCCTTTATTCAACATGCTGATATTTTATTGAGTGAAGCCTCGAGTACATTGTTTGAATTTGCTGCGGTCGATAGACCTGTGATTGTGTGTAACTTTTTTAAATTGAAATGGTCTTATCGGGGAATTTTTAAGTATCGTTTTGAGCAGCGTTTTGGTAAAGATAATGTGCTGTATAGCGATATTGGCCTTCATGTGGACAAATACAAGTCATTAATCAAAGCCATTCCAGAGCAGTTAGCTAATCCACAGGCTTACCAAGCCAATAGGCAGCGATATACCAAGGAGCACGTAGGGCCTACTGATGGTTTGGCATCGGTGAGAATCGTAGATTATATTGAGGCATACGATAAGGCTTAAGTGTTGCGAGTCATCGGGTGATTAACAAAAGATATAAAAAAGGCAGAACGTAAATGTTCTGCCTTTTTAATACGAGGTATAAACGTAGGTTATTTCACGGTACTTGGTTTGTTTAGCCAAGGTGCTCTAGCATCAGTACCACCATAGAGCTCAAACTTGCGCCCGAGTTTTTGGCCGCCGTCTCGTGTTAATGGTTGCCAAGCTAAATTGCCACGGTTTGATACTGGCGTAGGCAAGATTGCATCGAAAGGAATGGATATATAAAACCCTTTGGTGAAACTACCTTCACCAAACTCTTCAGCAGAGAGGTTGGTTTTAGATGCAAAGGCGCCCACAATAACGCCGCTGTCAAACTGCTTAGAAAAGTCTACAGTAAAACCACGGTCCTCGGCTAAATACTGGCCGTAACTGACTTTAAGTAGTACATCATCAAACCATTTTGGCTGGTAATAGACACTGGCGTGTCCTGTAAAGGTACCTGTTTGTGCTCTGTAATAGCGACTTGAATCAGCATCATAGTTGATTTCATTTTCGAAGAAACCAAATATGTTGTCTGGATCGCGTTGTTTGACATAGTTTGCGTCAATACCAAATGCCCACTCGCTGTCTAATGGACGATATAAAACTTCACCACCCACACCGCCAAACATCATTTCGAGATAACCAATATATGCCTGAGCATAAATATTCTCACTTAGCTTGTCTAACCAAGTTAGTTGCAAGTTATCCACTCGTACGGGTGTGTCTGATACATATTGCCTCACTAAGGTTCTAACACGTTTAAGATCCGTGCCATCGGGCGGTGTTTCGTATTTAAATTCATCATAGTTATCGAATAAATTAATATAAATAGAGCTACTGACTTCAATATTGTCTGTTAACCAGCGACCTGCAGAACCATTAATACCGAAATTAAAGAGATAGAAGTTTTCAGATCCACCAAAAGACTGAGCCAGTTTCGGCGCAAAACCATAATTCCATTGCTTAGGTGTTTCCCAATCAGGCATGTCGGTTGGCACTACAGGTTCTACAATGGTGGTGCTGTCTTCAATATTGGCATCAATATATTCATGTTGTACTACGCTTTTGAATTGCTTTGCATCAATATGAGTTTCGGTCGTCGGTAAGTGGCCCAGTTCTTCAATGATCTTGAAGGTATTGGCTTGTGGAAATTGATTGGCTAAAATTCGTCCGGCACGATCATGCGCATGTTTTCTGTCACGGTACTTAGTTTGGGTCGCAACAATAGTGACTTCATCATTTTTGATGTAAATCTTGGCCCCTTTGTAGCCCGCATCAAAGGCTAATTGCTTATTAAGCTCGGGTAGATCAACTTTGCGATCAGCAAGGTCTGGCTTGTCGTTAATGATTTGCTTTGGTGATTCGCGCCAATTTGATTTTAAGTCATTAAAGTTTGTCGATAAGCTAAATCCTAGTGTTACGGTATTACCACGCTCGTAACTTAATCTAAAATCTCCCCAATTACTGACTCGATACAATAAGCCGAAATTAAAAGGGCTGCTTTGTGTTAACTCATTACCTGTGCGCAGTGCGGCAAAGTCAGATTGATAGTCGTTACCATCATATTCTACTTTTAAGCGTAATGGTGCCCAGGGTGTTTGGTATTCAATACCAGCAAAAACAGCGCTACAGCCTTTGAACCAACGTTCAAAGTCAATATCGCCCCCCGTGCCTTTATAGCCCGTGTTTCGATTACAATCTACTGACGTTGCTTTGTCTGAATCACTGAAATTACCGCGATTACCGATGTAACCCCAAGCAAAACCAACCGTAGCATCGAATGGGCCGAAACTTTTGGTCATGGCAATATATTCACTATCAAATAAACCTGTTCCGCCAATATCTCTTATGCCGATAGAGGTTTCGGGTATCCAGTAGCTTTCTTCCAATAAACGTAATTTAACGTCGATGCCTTTGTCTGTGTAATAGGTATCACCACTAAAGCTTGGGTCATTACTGTAGAGTACGTCAGGTACTTGAGTGTAGCGTATGGTGGTTTCTAGCCATGGGAATAATTGCAACGACATTGCAGCATGGTAATAGTCTTCATTGAAGGTTGCACTGACATTATATTCACCTTCGGCTGCCATTCTGCCCGTTGGCATTTGAATGAGGCCCACGCCACCAAAATCATATTGCGAAGGTGTCAGCTTTGGCGTTGATAGTTCATCGCTGTGCGCTGTGGCACTGATAGCAATCCCGCTTACCATGAATGAAATGGCAAAAACAGAAGAGACAGTTTGCTTTGCTTGATTCATGGTTAACGTATCCAATGTTTTAATAATTCGAGTATTTGCTGGTTTAATGCTTGTTCGTTTTCTCTCACGCCTTGAAATTCTAAGTAAACAATTGCACCAGGGGCAATATCAATATGTTGCTTATTCCAGTAAGCAATAGGGTATTGATGCAATGTACCATCGGGCTGAATTAACCAAGCGAAACTGTTATTTGAATCACTTAATGGCATTGCGTTATCTAGGTATTCGTTGGCGTGTTGTCTCAGCTCAAATGGTTGTGAGCCATTTTGAGTGACCGCCCCTAATATTGTGACATCTTTAGGTTTAGTTGGGAGCGTGAGTAAATATGAGCCGTTTATAAGCGGATTTAAGGCAGCTTTTAACCGAATAGAATCATAATCTAATGGGATGAATTCACGCTTTAGAAATTGCTGATTTTCAATCCAGGCCGACAACGATTTTAACGATTGAATATGCTCAGGTTTTCCCATGTCGGTATATTGGGTTTTCAGTGCATTTAACACATTACGTTTCTTTTGTTCAAATGCGCTTTCGCTGCTGTAATCGTACAACGCCGCCCCTAGCCAATATATTGCTTCTGGCTGAGTTGTCATTGCAATACTGTGACTGTTTACAAGGCTGTCTTGTATGATCTGTACTAAGCGTGGTGCTTGTTCATATTGCAATGTAATGGGGGATTTATTGTGAACGGTTTGGGTTACCGTAATTAACGTTGAGGCGTGAGTGTATGGCGTGCAAAACACCAATAAAAATAAGCATATTTGAATTAACGGCTTCATTTAACGTCCTTAAATCCATAAGGCTTCAAAAGAGTAATGTCGATATAAGGTAAGTTAGGGGCTATCTTCTGATAACTTTTCATAACAGCGCCATTTGCAGCATCAACCCAAAATTGATTGTCGTATTCAAGGTCGAGACTCGGGATAACAACATGTTCATTAAATTTCTTAAGGTTTAACGGGTTATCATTAATGATTACCGTTTCATCAGCTACGAAGCTAAATGTAGACTGTTGTTCATAGTTAATATGGTAGCCAGGTTGCCAATCGATAGTGCTTTGCCAATGCAGTGGCGTGCTGTTTAAGTGTAGGCCTAATACAAGCGGATCTTGCTGCTCACTAATGAGTTGAATACGGTTACCATAAAATAGGTTAACTGTTTTAAGAAGGCGTCCGTTACGTGTAACCAACATTCCAGCATCCGACGATATCCATTTTAATTCAATATTCTTGGCATCGGGAGGTGTTTCGGGAAGTGTCAGAGGTGTTTCTGCAAGAGCTAGTAATACATAGGCACGGTGTGAATCGTTTACTCTCACATAAATGCTAGAGTAGGGAGTTTGTTCGATTTCAGCTGCTGAAATAGTATCGTCTGGTAAACCGACAACGCTTTCCTTAAGCATGTCACCAATTTGAACAAAAGTATTGCTACAACCGGTTAAAGTAAAAAGGAAGAGAACGAGGAGTAAATATTTTTGATGAAAAATTGAAGACATACGAGCTCAATTCCTTAAGCTATGGTGCAACAATGGTGGAAAATAAAAAAGCACATTAAAAAATGTGCTTTTTTTTATAAAGTTACGAATTTAGTTAGATACTGAAGTCGTAGTAGTACCTGTACCTGTACTTGTTGTAGTGGTGCCGGTACCCGTACCGTTACCACTTTCTTCATTGCTGTCATTTACTGCAGCAGCAATAACACCTACAGTAATAGCACCTGCGACAACAGCTGTACCAACCGTAACACCGCTACCTACAGTTGAAGTTGTTGATTCAGTTGTAACACCGTCTTCTGCTTGAGCTGAACCGATCATTAATAAAGCTGCTGTTAACGCGATAACTGATTTTTTCATATTCAAAGTCTTCCCATAATTTGTCCAAACACACCTAATGGAAGATTAGCATATAATCGACTCACTTCCATATATAATTCGATACTAATGCTTAATAAATATCCAGCGAGATCGAATTGCTAATTTACACGATTTTAATTTTTTTTACAAAAACAGTTTAATTAAAGATCAATTACAATTGGGTTGAATGGTAATGAGCTGTTAAAATCGTTTAAATCTATCATCACGTTCATGGCTTTGTATTATGCATAGAAGAGCAATTTACCCCGGTACGTTTGACCCTGTGACGAATGGCCATACTGATTTAATCGAACGCGCAGCGCGGTTATTCAAACATGTCATTATTGGTATCGCTTCCAATCCGTCAAAACAACCAAGGTTTAGCCTTGAAGAGCGGGTTGCTCAAGTCAATCTGGTTACTGCGCATTTAGATAATGTTGAAGTGGTGGGGTTTACTGGTTTACTGGTCGATTTTGCTAAAGAACAACATGCTAGTGTGTTAGTGCGTGGATTACGTGCTGTATCGGATTTCGAATACGAATTTCAACTAGCCAATATGAATCGCCGTTTAAGCCCAGATCTCGAAAGTGTGTTTTTAACTCCATCAGAAGAAAATTCATTTATATCCTCAACCTTGGTTAAAGAAGTGGCGCTTCATGGCGGCGATGTCAGTCAATTTGTTCATCCCAAAATTGCAGCAGCTCTGAAATTGAAAGTTGAAGAGAGTAAAATTATCCATAAAAATTGACATTCAATAAACCATATTGCTCTGAGGAAAAGTGCAATATGGTTTTATTCCTATCGCTGCTGGCAGATGCCGCAAAATACTGTGGTGCGTTGGCCTAGTTTTATTTCACTTAATATATTGCCACACTGGGTGCAGGTTTCGTTGCCTCGACCGTATACATGTAGCTTTTGGGCAAAATAGCCTGGTTTCCCGTCTGCATTCGTAAAGTCTTTTAGGGTAGTGCCGCCTTGCTTTATGGCATGGGCTAAAATTTGTTTTACTTCGGTGACTAATACAGTTAATTGCTCAATACCAATGCTACCCGCTTCGGCCTGTGGGTGAATGCCCGCTGCAAATAAGGCTTCATTGGCATAAATGTTACCGACACCGACCACAATGTGATTATCCATTAGGCACAGTTTAATGGCTTTCTTTTTGCCTTTTAATGCAGCTTGTAGCTGTTGCGGGCTAAACGCTGCACTTAATGGTTCTGGCCCTAATTTTGACAGCAATGGATGGGCGTCTTCGGGCAGCTCATACCATAGCCAGGCGCCAAATCGTCTGGGATCATTAAAGCGAAGCATACGGCCATTTTCTAACACTAAGTCAATGTGGTCATGTTTTTCTGCAGGCGTGTTACGCGGCAAAATACGTAAGCTTCCTGACATGCCTAAGTGGACGATCGTCATGCCTGCATGGGTGTCGATTAGTAAATATTTAGCGCGGCGACGCACATTGTTAATGCGTTGCCCGACAATATTTTGTGCCACATCTGGTACCGGCCAACGCAGTGAACTGTTACGTACTATCAGCTCACTGACCGTTTGCTCTATAAGGTAAGGGCTTATCCCTTGTCGGGTAACTTCAACTTCTGGTAATTCAGGCATAAAAACTCATTATTTTGATTGAGAAGGTATCGCGAGCACGGGTTGTAAATCGGCGCGTAGGCTTGGCGGTATTTGGTACCAATTTTTGCTTGATGATTGCAATAGGCCATCTTCGGGGAAATATCGCCATTGCTGTGCTGTGTGAATATTGCTAATCGCGATTGTCAGTGTTTGTTCGTAAGTGCCATGTTCAGGTTGAACGGTTAATGGCGAGACACTAATATTTTGCCAAGCTTGGGCCCATTGTTGGCAGTTAAGGACTTGCTCGTGACACCACCACTTATCTTCTTTTTTACTCAGCCAGATGTCATCGAGATGTAATTGTACTAATGGAAGTTGAGGGTCAAATAAAGCGACCACATCATCGGGGACATTTGCGGTTTTGTCATCAATAAATGACAACACACTAATCATAAAGACACTGGCACCGATAATAATGTAGTTCCAATTTTTTCGAGAAAGCGCCATAACAGAGTCCTTTTTATTTGATGTAGCTGTATGCTTTTAGTGTATCACTCAGGCAATAAAAAACGAATCTAGCACAGTAAGGTTCTAGCGGGTTACCAGGGTGTGAGTACCGTTATACGATTGCTGTGGGGATTTAGATTAGCGATAAAGAGAGTGGTTGATAGGGGTAAAGTATAACGTTGCTCGACAATCACTGCGCATTGCAATGATTGTCGAGGCTTGAAGGCTTAAAGTAAATCAGCAAAGGGTTGAATAAATACGCTTTCGCCTGCTGGAATCGTGGCCGTATCGTCAGCGATAACAATTAAACAATTGGCATTGACCATTGAGTTCAACATCCCCGAACCTTGTGCACCGGTGGTTTTCACCTGAATGTTTCCGTTATCAGCAATGCTGTACACGCCACGTAAAAACTCAGTTCTTCCTGTTTTACTTCGCAGATCTTGCTCCGCAATCGCTGGTATAAACTGGGGTTGCCAGTGTGTTTCTCCTGCTAATTTACGAATTGCTGGTTGAACAAATTGCATAAATGACACCATCACCGCGACAGGGTTGCCCGGTAAACCAAAAAATAGACTTTGGTCAATTTTGCCCACAGCTAAAGGGCGGCCTGGACGCATGTTGATGCGCCAGAAATGAGTGCTCCCCACGTTAGCTAATGCCATTTTGATGTAATCGGCATTGCCTACTGACACACCACCTGAGCTGATAACGATATCGGCTTTTGTCGCGGCATCGCGTAATGTACTTGTCAGTGTTTGTTCATTATCGTCGATAATACCGAGATCGATCACCTGACACCCTAGCTTTTTCGCCATCGACAAAATTGTGTAACGGTTAGCGTCGTAAATACAGTTAGGTTTTAGCTCATCTCCAGGCTGGCTAACTTCATCACCTGTTGAAAATACTGCGACAACAGGGCGCTTAAAGATTGGTAGTCGGTTAAAACCAAGTGATGCCATTAAACCAAGCTCAGCAGCACCTAGCCGGCTACCCGCCGCTAAAGCCACTTCGCCTTGGGCGATGTCTTCCCCTGCAAGGCGTACATGCTGACCTTTGGTGATATGGTCAGATTCAAGTAAGGTTAATTGGTTATCTTGCTCTTGAGTCAATTCACGCGGTTGAATGGTGTCTGCGCCTTGTGGCACGGTAGCGCCAGTCATAATGCGTACCGCTTCACCAGACTGTAAAACATGAGGGTAATGATGACCCGCCAATACTTCGGCAACAACGTTGAGTGGTGCTTTTGATAGGTCATCAAATGCAAAAGCATACCCGTCCATTGCTGAGTTTGTTTGTTGGGGTACGTTAATTTCTGAAATGATATCGTGTGCCAATACGCGGTTATCAATATCAATTAAGTCGACGAGTTCGGTTTCTCGTGTTGGTGCCACCTGGCTAAGTACTGTGCTAATGCCTTGAGAAACGCTAATACCTTGCTCAGAGCCTGTTGCTTGTGGGATGTTGGCATCGTTAAAACTAATCGGTAATTGAGCTTTTGGAGCTTGCCAATTTTTTTTGTATTGCTCTACAAAGTCAGCGATTTGTGCCACGTTATTTAAATCTAATCGTGTTAATGAGTCAGGCACTTTCGTGTCTTCGCAGCAGGCAATTGCCACAATATTTTCATCGTGAACATGGATCAATGGCTTATTGTGTGCGGCGCGGTGCAGTTCAATTTTGGGTAATGCGAGTTTTTTAAAGCCTTCAACTAACACAATATCGACTTTATCTGCTTCAATTTGACGAAGTAGGTGCTGCAGTTTTGGGTCATCTTCAACGGGATCTTCCGTCATTAATGCCCAGCGCACATGAGATGCCACAAGCACTTGTTTCGCGCCTGCTTTGCGCATTTCGTAACTGTCTTTACCTGGGATATCAACATCAAAATTATGGTGTGCATGTTTAATCACCGCTAAGCGAATGCCGCGCTGGTTAAGTGCTGGAATAAGTTGTTTTAATAGTGTGGTTTTACCGGTGCCACTGTATGCACAAAACCCTAGAACGGGAATAGGTAATGGATTACTAAAAACTACAGTCATCATGAACCTCTTAATAAATTACTTGGCAATTTGCTGGGCGAGTTGCTGTTTTTGTTCTGGTGTATTGACGTTGACAAAAGCATTTGGTTGGTCAGCAAAACTCTCAATAGCCACTTGATGCTGGCGATACCAAAAATCAATCTTACGCTCTCCGGCATCTAAAAACGCCTGCATTGATGCGGCTAACTGTGGTTTAAGTAATAACACGACAGGTTGCTCACGTTCACCATCACTGGCGACGGCGATATCAGCATTTTGTTCGGTCAATACCGTTAGCAAGCGCTGCGCTAAGTCGTCAGGAAGCATTGGGCAATCGCAGGGCACAACCAACAAATACTCGGCTTGGGTTTGCTTTAGTGCAGTGACCATGCCAGCGAGAGGACCTAAATAGCCGCTGTCTTCGTCGCTAAATACACGATATCCCCATTGTTCATATTGAGCCTGGTTTCGATTAGCATTAATCATTATGTTATCGACTTGATTGCTGAGTTTGTCGAGAGTGTGGCAAATCATGGCCTGGCCATTAAGATCAACTAAGCCTTTGTCATTGCCGCCCATGCGTCGTGCCATGCCGCCCGCTAAAATTACTGCGTCAATCTGTGGTGCCATAATGTAATTCCGTTGTATTAGTCTGATGCACAGTTTCTGCAGTAGGAACATGCATACTGGTATGAATTGTACGTTGTTTAATATGCCAATGTTGTTGACATAACGCGGTGAGGCCACAGATTTGGTGGCTGCTGATCAGTAGACCCGTACCGTCGAGTTTTAACTGATTAATCATAGCAAGCACTAGACGTTGCGACTGTTTATCCATATTTGAAATGGGTTCATCTAGCATGAGTAGTTTGGGCTGAATGATCCATGCCCTAGCAATGGCTAATCGTTGTCGCTCACCACCCGATAAGTCACTAGCGTTATGATTGAGTAAGTCTTCAAGTTGCGCCATGTTAATCGCTTGGTGCATCCGCTCATTGCGCTCACTTGCGGGCGTTTTCAGTTGGTTCAACGCATACGTTAAATTGTATTTTACTGAACCTTCAAATAAATAAGGGTGTTGATGCAAATACACAGCCTTGCCCAGCAGGCTGTCAGGCTGCCACCATGATTTTGGGGCAAAACCCTGGCTAATTATCTGTCCCTCACTGGGGGTAATCAGCCCGGCTAAAATTTTCATTAAGGTTGACTTACCCGAGCCATTGTCACCTTGGAGATAAATAACATCACCTTGTTTAAACGTCAGTTTTTCTACGTTAAATAAGGTAATTTGCTTAAATTTCATCAGTAAATTGTGAGCGTTTATTTGCACGGTTTGCTGCTTTTGTAATGCATCTGAAATCATCATCCTAATGACTCCTTGGGAGGGCTTTACCTCGCAATGAACCTAACAAGAAGTTTAGCACTAAGGCGAGAATTAATAATACCAAGCCTAACGCAATAGCTTGAGCAAAATCGCCTTTACTGGTTTCAAGTGCAATGGCGGTAGGAATATTGCGTGTTACATTCATAATGTTTCCCCCAACCATCATAGAGCAGCCCACTTCAGTTAAAATTCGGCTAAAACCAGCAACAATGGCTAATAACAGTGGTACTCGTAATTCACGACATAATGTCCAAACTGCACGTAACCAAGAGGCGCCTAACGTTCGGGAGGTTTCCCAAGCGCGGCGATCTACACTGGAAAAAGCCGCTTGAGATAAGGCTATTAATACGGGAGCACAAATAAGCATTTGTCCTAAAATCATGCCTTTTTGGGTAAATAGCCATTTTAAATCACCCAAAGCACCATTACGAGTCAACAACAAATACACCAATAAACCAATCACAACTGTTGGAATAGATTGTAGCGTTTGTACTAAATTTATAACGATCCATCGGCCACTAAAATGGCTAAAGGCAAGGATGAAACCTAAGATAATCGATGGGATAATAGTGAGCAGCAGCGCCGCAAAAGACACCGAAAATGAAATGTTAATAATGGCCCATACATCAGGGTCGAAAGATAGCAGCAAGCTAAATGCTTGCTGCAATAGGGCTAACCAGCCTTCACTCATTTCTTATAAGTTGCCTTAAACAATTGCTCTCCTTGCACGGTGAACTCGTTAATCATCGTTTGGGTTGCAGGGCTGATAAACCAATCGCTTAATGCTTTTGCGCCTTTATGATTTAAATCAGGGTATTTTGCAGGGTTAATCAACATAATCTGGTAAGGATTGGCTAACGCTGCGCCACCTTCAAAGCTAATGTTAAGATTTAGTTTAGCTTTATAGGCAATATATGTTCCACGGTCTGTTAATGTGTATGCTTGTAACTCATCAGCCATCAATAAGGTTTTACCCATGCCTTGGCCAACTGAAGTGTAGCCGTTAAAGTCAGGTGTTACGCCCGCACTTTTCCAAATCGCAAGTTCTTTCATGTTGGTGCCCGAGTTATCACCACGAGAAACAAATTTACTCGGCTTATGAGCTATTTTGCCGAAAGCTTCAGCGACATCTTTGCTTGATTTTGCAGCAGCAGGGTCATTTTTAGGCCCTAATACAATAAAATCGTTTTCCATAATGCCACGAGGTTCAATACCAAAACCGTCAGCAACAAATTTTGCTTCGGCGGCAGGGGCATGAGTCATTACTACATCAACATCTCCCTGACTTGCCAGCTTTAAAGCTTTACCTGTACCAGTGGCAATCACTTGCACAGTGTAGCCTGACTCAGCTTCAAATTTAGGTAAAATGGCACTTAATAAACCAGAGTTTTCAGTGCTGGTAGTTGTTGCGAGTTTAATCACTTCGCCAGCTAAAACCACAGGGCTGAACATCGCGCCGCTTAACACTGTAGCGGCTAACAACATACTAACACTTGCTTTGAATTTTAACATTTCCATTCCTTGTTGTATTAATGACCAGAATTCATCTACTTAATTAAATGTCTTTAAGCAAGTTTTTGCTTAATTACCAAAGTCATAAGCAAGTTAAATGCCAAATGGGATTTATGCAAATACACTTCACGGCTAAAATCGAAATTGTGAGCTCGATCTCAAGCTTAAGCAAATTATGTTAGACAAATTGTCCCATGATCACTTTTCTGTGGTTCATAGTGACCCTGTTGGTTGAATTCAATGCTAAAGTGAGCTTAAGCGAGTCAAAATGTCCAAATATAGAGTCTACTTATGAGTTCTGATGTACATACTAATCCTGTAGCACACACTTCAATGTCGGTATTAATTGTTGACGATGAACCTGGCATGCGCAGCTTTTTAAAAAAAGCATTAACCAAAAAGTTTGCTTTAGTTGAAACCGCATCCACCATCGCAGAAGCTGAAGCGATCCGTAGTCAGGGTCATTTTGATTTATTAGTTGTTGATATTCGATTACCTGATCGATCAGGGATTGAATGGCATGAAGCGTTAAATGATCCAGACAGACAGTCTGATATTATTTTTATGACGGGTTATGCCGACATGGATGTCGCGATTAAAGCTCTGAGGGCTGGCGCTTCTGATTTTATTATGAAGCCATTCCATCTTGAGCAAATGATGACCGCAGTTGAACGTTGTATCGAAAAGCGCTCATTAAAACGTGAAAACTTTATGTTACGCCGTGAGCTTGAGCATGGGCAGTCGTCCACCATTATCGGTAATAGTGAAGCCATTCGCGATGTGAAACAGGTTATCGAACGGATTGCGCCAACCAATGCTGTCGTTCTCATTGAAGGAGAGTCTGGCACGGGTAAAGAGCTAGTGGCCAGACAATTACATCAACTCAGTGGTCGTAGTGGGGCTTTTGTACCCGTAAACTGTGGAGCTATAGCACCAGAATTATTGGCCAGCGAGTTATTTGGTCATACAGCTGGCGCATTTACAGGTGCCAAAGGGGTACGTGAGGGCCTTTTTAGTTATGCCTCTGGTGGTACGATCTTTTTAGATGAAATTGGCGAAATGCCAATGAATATGCAAACCGCACTGCTACGAGTACTTGAAGAACGTACCATTAGGCCTGTGGGCAGTGAAAAAGAAATTGAAATTGATGTGCGTGTGGTTGCTGCAACTAATCGGTTATTGATTGATGAAGTTGAGGCTGGGCGTTTTCGTCGAGATTTATTTTATCGGTTAAACGTGCTTAATATTGTCATTCCCTCGTTGCGTTCTCGCCCTGAAGATGTGGTCGAATTGACTCATTACTTTACATTACAGTTGTCACAAGAGCTGGGGATCAAAGACATTATTTGGAGCCATGAGGATCTACAAGTTCTTCAGCAATACGACTGGCCGGGCAATATTCGTGAACTGCGCAATATGATTGAGCGTTGTATCTTGTTAGGTAAACCGCCTGCAGAGTATTGGAGAAAGCCTACCGTCACTGTGATCCCAGAATCAATGGGATACCCATTAGATTGGCCATTAAAAGAAGTAGAAAAACAACATGTTACCCAAGTTGTTGATGCTCATAATGGTAATAAGTCTGCAGCCGCCCGTGACTTAGGTGTGTCACGTAAAACACTGGATCGTAAATACAAAGAGTGGGCTAATCTTGATGACGACACCGATGGAGAAGCGCAATAGTGGCGCAGCCTTCAGGAGTCATCACCCGAGTCTTTGGTATTAGTTGGCAGCAGATGCAGTCAAAGATCCGCTATCGCATTTTATTTCTTACCTTACTGCCAATTATATTAACCTTGGTTAGCCTCGTTTTTATCACGATATATTGGAACGTGATATATACAGGCAAGCAGTTGTTTATGAAGGTAAAGGCCGATTTGGTTGTCGCTGACAATACCTTGTCACAAGTTCAACAGCATCAGCAAGACCAATTGAGCACCATTAGTGGGTCGTGGGGGTTTCAACATGCTTTTCAATTATTGAATCATAAGGATCCTAAGCCAGATAGCGCGGCGATTAATGCGTTAAATATCTTACTGGCGCAAAAGCAACAAGCATTGGGATTAGATTTTTTACGGTTAATCAGTGTGGCAGATGCCGCTGCCGATCCTGACTTACGCCTTATGTTGCATCAAACCCAACAACAAGCTATTTCAGGGTTAATGGTGTTACCTAAAACCCAATTAGCCAGGATAAGTTCATCGCTTGCCGACAAGGCTTTTATTAAACTCGTACCCACTCGGCACGCTACAACGCCAGAGCAAACATCAGAGACGCGCGGTTTATTGAGTCGCACATTAATGCCCGTTGCTGATTTGTCAGGTAATGTCTTTTGGTATTTAGATGGCGGAATTATTTTTAATGGTAATACGACCATTGTCGACCATATTCGTGATCTTGTTTATGACAAAGGGACCTTACCTGAACGCTCTATCGGTACCGTCACCATATTTTTAGACAACATTCGCATCAGCACCAATGTACCTTTAGAACAATTTCCAAGCAAGCAAGAAAAAAATAATCGTGCAATAGGTACATTAGTTTCTGATGAAGTGGGCCAACAAGTGTTAATTGAAGGTGAAACTTGGATTAACCGAGCGTTTGTCTTTAATGATTGGTATATATCGGGTTATTCGCCACTGTACGATATTCGTGGTAAGCGTGTCGGCATGGTGTACGCCGGATTTTCTGAGGCGCCATTTTTACATAATTACTTATTAAACATTATTGAGCTCGGTACCATCTTGGTGATTGTATTATTCTTATCAGGTTTTTTAGTGTATCGCGGGGCTAACAGTTTATTACAACCGATAGAATATATTCACCAAGTTGTCACGGCAGTGCAAGCTGGGCGAAATGTCAGAATTGGTAACCTAGGACTGAATAAAGATAATGAACTGGCCAATTTAGCAGAACAATTTGACCGAATGCTCGACCAACTACAACGGCGTAATGCGCAAATTCAAGCTGCGGCAGAACAGTTAGAAATCAAAGTAGAGCAACGCACTCGTAGCTTGCAAGATAAAACCGAAGAACTTGAACGTAACGTTGCATTATTGCATGCCACTCGCCAACAACTGGTAACCAACGAAAAACTGACCGCATTAGGCGAGTTGATCGCCGGTATCGCACATGAAATTAATAATCCCACAGCAGTCATTTTGGGCAATATGGAGTTACTTAAATACGAACTCGGTGATGACGCTAAAGCTGTTGAAGAAGAAATCGACTTAGTGATTCAGCAAGTCGGTCGGATCACCACAATTATTCGCAGTTTATTGCAGTACAGCCGCCCGGGTGAATTTAACGCACCTATTGAGTCCCAAGCGATTACTCCGATTGTCGAAGAGGTACTGCTATTGGCGCGTCACTCAATTGAACAGCAAAAAGTTGAGTTAGTCAAAGAGCTGAATGCTACAGGTATTGTTGAAGTTAACAGACCGCAATTATTACAAGTGCTAATCAACTTAATGGTTAACGCAGCCCATGCGATTGTAGACAGTGGCCGTATTTGGGTAAGAACCTACGATTGGGTTGAAGATGGCCATAGTGTCGGAGTGAAAATTGAGATTGAAGATGAAGGCATAGGGATCAGTAAGGAAGATTTAGGCCGTATTTTCGATCCATTTTACACCACTCGTAAAGATGGTACTGGGTTAGGTTTGTCTCTAAGCTACGGTATTATTAAGCGCCTTGGTGGCACCATTGAAGTCAAGTCAACGGTCGATGTTGGTACGGTATTTACTATTGGCTTATACCATAAAGCAAAAGAAGATCAGCAAGCTGGACCGTATGATGGTTTGCAGTTTGGTGACAATTTTATGCCAATCCGCATTGATAAGTGACCACTCGGTATGCGTTCTGCGGTTTTTAATTAAGGCGTCGCTATGTCGTCATAGTGGTTCCCAAATAGCGAGAATGCAGAGCAAAAAATTCCATTTAAACTCTCGTTGAGCCATCATTTATTGACGCGCAATGGTATGTTATAAAAATTGAGGTAAAAAACAGACAAAAAAAAGCCGGGTTAGTAACCCGGCCACAAAGAGTGTGTGAGCAATGTCGTGCTTGCGAACTCTGTAGACCAATAAAGGTGATGAAGTCTCTATTGAGTAAACCGAGCTTTGGAACGCAAGTTAATAATAATCATTCTCATTATTGTTTGCAAGGTGTTCACTCATAAATTAATCATCTTTACATTGTGATGATTTTCTTTTTCAATGGCGACACTTCAACTATATGAAAAATAATAGATTATCTATTTTGTATGCGATAGGTATATCGCCTGTGTTTACGTTGATGATTGTTAATTTCGTAGATTAAATAGGGTTAAGCGCTTCAATAAGCGTTGGCATTTAAATAGAAAATGCGATTAAGCCAATACATGATGCTATTGGCCTAATCGTGTCGCTTGATATGGTGCCGATTTGATGAGTACAAACATAACTAGCCGAATTGGCCTAACCCGAAACGATTAATTAAATTAATTGCTTGGTTAATTACTTAACAACCTCAACAACAATGTTGTCTTGGAGTACTTTTAGTAAAACCCCATAAGCGGGTAAAAATAACCCTAAACTCACAATCAACTTAAAGCCGTAATCGACAGTTGCGATCTCTGGCCAATGGGTTGCCATAAAGGTGTCGCTTGAGGCATAAAAAGCCACACTGAAAAACACCAGAGTATCGACCAAATTACCCACTAAAGTTGAGGCGGCAGGAGCAACCCACCATGCTTTTGCACGGCGTAACTTAGCAAACACCGTAATATCCATAAGCTGACCAATCAAATAAGCCACAAAGCTGGCAAAGGCAATGCGAAATACAAAGCTATTCCACTGTGCTAAAGCCGCAAAATCTTGTAGTTGGCCTTGATGGAACAATACTCCCACTAAATACGACACTAATAACGCAGGGATCATCGCTTTGAGAATAATGCTTCTAGCCGCTTGTTGGCCAAAAATTCTCACCGTTAAATCGGTGGCTAAATACACAAACGGGAAGCTAAATGCACCCCAAGTGGTGTGGTAGCTAAACAACTGGAAAGGTAATTGAACAAGGTAGTTACTTGCGCAAATAATTAAGATATGAAAACTGACTAATAGCATCAGTGCTCGGCGATACTTCGCCTGGGGTAACTGCAACATATTGTGGCCTTTTTAATTGGGTTAGCGCGGGGTGAGGGAACCCGCTATTAATTTGATTCACAGCCTTTATAAGCTAATTGGTAATTGGATTACCAATAACAGTGCCAATAAATGACCGATACAGAGAATATTATCATTATGGTTATGTTTGCTGATTTTAGCGATTTGTGCATAGCTTTATGCCACGGCAAAGGTTGCTGCAAACATGGGGGCGGGATAATAGCATGGGTAATACCCAAGAGAAAGATTAAACAGTGGCTAAAAGTCGATTAAAATGGCCAACACAGTGGCCAATTTATTTTCTAATTCCTGCCATTCAGCGAGTGGATCTGAGCCCGCAACAATCCCAGCGCCTGCAAATAAATTAATTCTTCTGGGTTCAATTAAAGCGCTGCGAATAGCGACCGAAAATTCAGATTCATTACGATTAAAGTAACCACAAGCACCCGCATACCAGCCACGAGCGTAACCCTCACGCTGACGAATAAAGTTTAATGCTGCTTCACGAGGGAGTCCGCCAACGGCAGGAGTGGGATGCAGTGCGCGTAATAACTCAAAATCACTGACCCCAGGCTGTAATTGGGCCCTAATGGATCGATGCAAATGCTGAATATGGTTAAGTTTAAAGATTTTGGGTTGCTCATCAGCTCCAATATATTGGCTTAGTGGCGTCAACACATCGACAATGTGCTTTCTTACTAATTGGTTTTCATGGCTGTTTTTAATGTCGTCCAGTAACGCTTGTGCGAGTAAGGTATCTTCTTCTGGGTTGAGTCCGCGCACTGTTGTGCCAGCAAGCGCTTCGGTAAATAACTCTTGTTGGCGACGAAGATATAACCGCTCGGGAGAGCATGAAATAAATGCCCGTTCTGGACTAAATTGAAAGCCAAACTGAAAACTGTTGGGGTTTCTACCTTGCCAGCATGCTAATACGGTCCAGGGGTCAATATCGTCACTGACATCAATTTGAGTGTGGCGCGACAACACCACTTTTGGTGTTGTACGGTTAAATTTTTCTTGAGTGACTTGGTTAACTAATTCTTCCCAGCGCTCATAACGGGGTAAATCACTGCGGCCCATTAATGTCATCTTATTGGGCGGTGATAAAGGTTTTGGTTTTTGCACTTGTGCTATTGCGCTTAGCGCAGCTTGAATTTCTTGTTGAGGATCGGTGTCTTCAAAATTAAGGTTGACCAAAATCCTAAGCTTACTACCGTGCCGGCGTAGCTCTATTCTTGGCAATACAAAGTGGGCCCGACCAAATTCAGGCCAGCATTCTACCGTGCGATCAAAAGCCAAACCACCGTAATAGCGGATATCTTGCTGGTTGGTTTTATTGCGTTGTTGTTGATAAATTTTCGCTAATGCATTGTCGTCGACTTGGTCTTCAAAAAAGAAGCTTTTACAGGCGCCAATGGCAGCGACGTCTTCGTCTCTATCTCTACCGTGCCAATATATTTTAGGAAACTGTTGTTGTGCTGCTAACCATGATAATAGCGGTAGCGCAGGCGCTTCTACAGATAGTTGAATAATCGCTTCTCGTGCAGGCACTTTACTGAGCTGGTTAAGCTTAGTTATCAGTTCACTGAAATGTGTTTCGAAGAAGTGACCCAAGTAGAATGTCCTCACGAGTAGAGTTGTCTGCGTTACGGTAATAAAGTGATGAAATACTGTCAATTAGCAAGGTTAAATCGTGTGATCTGAATTACTAATATAACCGTATGGCTAGACTCATGATGACCTGTAGAAAAAATAAACGTGTGATTTGGTTGCTATGGAGCCACATAAATGTTGACGATGTTTTAATGGTCTGTGGTTTAGTGTGTTCGAGTGAAATAGAGGGCGAATTAGCCTAGATTAGATAATAAAAGTCTATTTTGTAAAATTATAAGTTATAAAGGCTTGCTCACATTTTTACAGGACATGCACTGATAAGTTTATTAAATCAGTAGTCTAATATAACAAATTAAGTCAAAATGGCTTGAAAGCTTGTGTGGCGTAGATCACGCTAATTAAGTTTCTCTTCCCGGAGTACGTTTACATGAGTGATTCTGTTGAATCAAACAATGTCATAAAAATCCCTGTCGATAAACTTGCCTTGGGCATGTTTGTTACCGCGATTGATCGCCAACAAAGTAAAATTGATATTCGCAATCCGGGTCAAATTAAGCACCGCGATGCCATTGTTAAACTGAAAAAAAACAACATTACCACAGTATGGGTTGATGTTGAGCGCTCGTCAGATAATTGCGGCTTAAAAAAAGCCGATAAATCGAATAGTCCCGCCAACCCATTAGCACGTAAAGCGTCTGTTAGCCGTGAGGGTCAACAATCTCAAGCGAAAAAACTGCTTGCAGAGGCCAAAGGCTTAATCAAAAAAGTAATGTCTGAAACCTTTGAAGGCAAAGCCATTGAAGTTGGCCAGATTGAAGACGTTGCTGACAAAATGATTGAGTCGGTGATGGCCGATGCCGATGCATTTAAGTGTATTTCTGCATTGCGTACTAAAGATGCCTATCTTCTTGAGCATTCAATTAATGTCGCATTTTTATTAGTGACCTTCGGTAAATACTTAGGCCTTGACCGTAAATTACTCAAACAAATGGCCGTAGGCGGTATTTTGCATGATATTGGCAAAATTAAAGTCGACAACGAAGTGTTGCATAAACCAGGAAAGTTGACTCCAGAAGAGTTTGAACTCATGAAGTTGCATCAAGTGTATGCAATTGAAATAATTAACGAAACCAAAGGTTTGTCGCAAGTGAGTAAAGATGTGTGTTTAATGCATCATGAAAAGCTGGATGGTAAAGGTTACCCTAATGGTTTAACTGAATCCCAAATTCCACAACATGGTCGTATGAGTTGCATTGTGGATATCTTCGACGCGTTAACCGCGACTCGTTGTTACAAAGAAGCTATGAGTCCTGCGGCGGCTTTTAAAATTTTATTGAGTTTAACGCCATTTCATTTAGACCAAAAACTGGTGTATGAGTTTATTCGTTGTGTGGGGATTTACCCTGTTGGCTCGTTGGTGCTGTTATCTGACGAACGTGTCGGCATAGTGTGGGATTCTAAAGGCCGCGATGCGCTACATCCTATCGTAAAATGTTTTTACTCACTAAAACATAAACGCTATACCGAGGTTGCGCTGGTTGATATACATAAAGTGGATATTAACATTGAGCGCGGTGTTTCTCCGGGGACACTTGAGGTTGATCCAACTCCTTTTTATTAATGCATTTATCGCAGCAAGATGGCTTGCTGCGATATTGATATTGCGTTAATGATAGGTCATGTCATGTTATACCTAGCTGTTTAACGCGTTAATTAAGTGGTCGATAACGGGGATTCTCAGTATGTTGTACTAACCCACTCAAATGAAAATTCACCCCTCTAAAGAACAAATTCGCATCAATATCTATGAATGTAGTGGCGCGCACCCAATACACCTTTTGTGTTTATCTCATTTTAGCTTACCTTCTCGTGGGAATAAGGGTGATTAAAATATCATTGAATATAGGTCGCGATATTTCGTGACTTAGTTATACTAAACCCATACATGTTTAATGCTGTGATTTATATGACTGATATACCCCTCAACCCAATGCCAACCTCAAGGCACTTTCTACCTGAAAACACCTTGCTACTTAACGCCATGAGCGAGGGTGTTTATGGTTTTAATTTAGATGGCAATGCGGTGTTTATCAACCCCGCTGCAGAGCAAATGACCGGCTGGAAGAGTGAAGAGTTGATTGGTAAAAACATTCACGATTGTCATCATCATAGCCATGCCGACGGCAGCCATTACCCGCAACACGATTGCCCAATTTATCGCACCTTGCATGACGCCATTCCGCGCCAGGTATCTGATGATGTTTTTTGGCGCAAAGACGGTAGCAGTTTTCCGGTATATTACAGCTCGACGCCGGTTTACCATCAACAAAAGCTGGTTGGTGTAATCGCGATATTTCGTGATGTCAGCATGCAAAAACATACCGAGCAATCACTTAGGCAAGCCTTGGCGCAGGTGCAAGCCTTGTCTGAGCGCCTCGCATCAGAAAACCAATATTTACTCACAGAGTTACAAGGTCAGCAAGGCGCGTTAGGCCTTTCAGGTAATAGCCAACCGATTAAGCAGTTAATTCAACAAATTAATTTGGTGGCAAATACCGACAGCACGGTACTTATTTGCGGTGAAAATGGCACAGGCAAAGAGTTAGTGGCTCGTAGTTTACATCGCTTGAGTCATCGTAAAGATCAGCCCATGGTCAGTGTTAACTGCGCGGCTTTTTCCAGTGCGTTATTAGAAAGTGAACTATTTGGCCATGAAAAAGGCGCATTTACTGGTGCAACTGCCCGGCGTAAAGGTCGATTTGAGCTGGCCCACAATGGCACTTTATTTTTAGATGAAATTGCCGAGCTGAGTTTATCTGCCCAATCAAAGCTGTTACGGGTTATTCAAGAGCAAAGCTTTGAACGGGTCGGCAGTAGCGAAACGATCAGCGTGAATATTCGCTTAATTGCGGCAACGCACCATGATTTAGCTGCGCGAGTAGAACAAGGCTTATTTCGAATGGATTTATATTATCGCTTAAATGTATTTCCGATTACCGTGCCACCATTACGCGAACGCCGCGAAGATATCCCACAGTTGGTGAGCGACTTAGCGACGTCGTTGGGTAAAAAACTGGGTAAAAAAATCACCAAGGTCAGCACGAAAGGATTAAAAAACCTACAACAATATACCTGGCCTGGTAATGTGCGAGAGCTTCAAAACTTAATCGAGCGAGAAATCATTTTGTCGCCAAACGGCCAGTTGTCATTTAATACCTTGCCGGCATCAGTATCAGCGCCGTCAACCACGGCAATATTAACCATGGCAGAAGCCGAAGCCGCGCACATAGTGGCTGTGCTTAACGCAACACATTGGCGAATTTCAGGCCCGCAAGGGGCTGCTGCCATGCTAAATATGCCGGCCAGTACGTTGCGCTCGCGCATGAAAAAACTCGCCATAACCCGATAAATAAACCGACAATCCAGGTAGTAGTCGCGATATATCGCCATTTAAATGATATATCGTGATCTATTGTGCACACCTAAAAATCTAATCTCATTAAAATCAGCTTGTTAGCGTCTGTTTTTAGTTGGCTTAGTCTTTGCTATAGCAGGGCAATACCGTGTTATAGGAAACCAGTTATGCCCAACTCATCAGTTCAAACAGCGCCAGCGTCCCAATCTAGCGCTAAAATCAATGCTTCGCAGCGCATTCCGGTGGTTCAAATCGCCACGCCATCAGCAAAAATCCATGTGCGTGAACAAAAGGGTGTTTTTCAACGTTTGCGTCAGCACAGCAATACCTTACTGATAGCGTTATTCTTTTTACTGCCTTTTATTAACTATCAGGGCCGCCAGGCGATTTGGTTTGACGTAACCGAGCAGCAATTCTTTTTCTTTCATCTCACCTTATGGCCACAGGACTTTACGGTATTAGCGTGGTTTTTTATGGCGGCTGCGTTTGCGTTGTTTTTTGTTACCGTATATTGGGGCCGTGTGTGGTGTGGATTTTTGTGTCCACAAACCGCCTGGACCTTCATTTACATGTGGGTAGAAGCCAAAATAGAGGGGAATCATCATCACCGCGCCGCATTAGATAAAGCGCCATGGTCAATCAGTAAATTTAGTAAAAGACTGACCAAGCATGCATTATGGATTGTGTTTGCCTTACTCACAGGGTGCGGGTTTATCAGTTATTTTATGCCTGCGCGTGAACTGTATATTGATATTTTGACTGCAAGCAGTGGTTTTTGGACCGGTGCCTGGGTGTGGTTCTTTGCCATTTGTACTTATTTAAATGCCGGCTGGATGCGTGAAATGATGTGCCTGCATTGTTGCCCCTACTCTCGCTTTCAAGCTGTGATGTTTGACGCAAACACTAAAACGGTTAGTTACGATGCTGAACGGGGTGAATCCCGTGGGCCACGTAAACGTGCCCAAAAAACCGAGTTAGGTGACTGTGTTGATTGCAATTTATGTGTGGATGTTTGCCCCACAGGCATTGATATTCGTAACGGCTTGCAATACGAGTGCATTAACTGTGGTGCCTGCGTTGATGCCTGTAATCAAACCATGGAAAAGTTTGGCTATGCACCCCATTTAATCAGTTTTACCAGCGAAAACGCCTTAAAAGGTCAGCCTCATGCCAGTGTGTTTTCACTCAAAGCCCCGGGATATGCCAGCGCACTGCTAATAATGATTGGCTTAATTATTATCGATTTAAGCCAATTAAGTCATATTCAGCTTAATGTCATCCGTGATCGTCAAACCTTGTACCGTGAAGTGGGTGTCGATAGGGTTGAAAACAGCTATCAGCTTAAAATTCGTAATAAAACTCAACAAGCTGCAGTGTATCAAATTGCAGTGCGCAGTAATAAAATGCCCTCGTTGACCATAGTGGCCGACACTGTGGTGCAGGTAAAACCAGGCGAACAATTAGATTATCCCATTACGGTTAGCGGTCATCGTAGTGATCGCGTTGATGACACAAGCCAGCAAACACTGCAATTTAGTGTGACCCAAATTAACAGTGTGGCTAACTTAACCCCTGTGGAGCCAGAAAATCAGGTGACGCAGCAATCACGCTTTTTTTGGCCGTAATCATCAAGCCATCAATTTACAACTAACACAATAACAAAAAGGCTTCTCACATTGATTAAATGGGAGAAGCCTTTTTTGTTTGATGGTCGCGATTTACTGTCGTGACTTATTGTACCGACTATTCATTAACGCTGGTGTAGTGCGTAGTCAGTGCCATCTTTAGCCGTAAATACCTTGCAGTTACCTTCAGTCGGTTGACAGCTGGTGTGTAATAAACTGATCCACTGCTTGTAAGGTGTAGGTAAGTTTTTAATTGGCATAGACACTTGAATATCCTCAATATGTGCACAATCTTTTGCGCCTAGTTTACCAAGGCGGTCAAAACAAATTTCTACATGGGTATCGTTATTTTTTAATACCACAGAGGTCGGTTCATTTTTGTGGCCCGTTAACGCCACAAACTGACATGGATTTTGTAAGCCACACTGGGTGCCATCTTTTAAGAAAGCCAGTAAGTGATTGTAGTAAACCACGTAACTGCACACATCTTGGTGTGAACCATTGGCTAGTGGGAATTGTGCATCCAAAAAGTCTTTTGCATTTGTGCTGCGATCTTGTTGATTCGTTGTAGCCACAAATTGCTCACCGATGAAGCGGTTAAGGTTTTGGGTGGCTGTATTGCTTGCTTGAGTAGACATATTCATCGCCTTATCCTCTTCTTGTGTTGTAGGTCAGAAATTAATTTTGTTATTTGTTTACTATTAAGCCTTGTTAGCAGCTTGATTTTTAGTCTATGCTATTTTTACAAAGAATTTCACAATAAAAATTTTACACTGTGAATTATACAAAATGAGAAATGAAAAAAGCTTGATGCGAAAGACCCATTTTTTGGGCACAAAGATAAGAAATTTGCGTAAACGCAATAACTTAACAATGGAAGATTTGTCGGCGCGTTGTGTACGTGTGGACTCGAGCAACGCGCCTTCGGTGTCATATTTATCGATGATCGAGCGCGGAAAACGGGTTCCGAGTGCTCATATGTTGGCTGTTATCGCCGCCGTTTTTCAAAAAGAAGTTGAATGGTTCCTTGATGATGTGCCAGAGGATGAAGCGATTACACCAGAAAAAGGCAACAAAGGTGGGGTTAGCGGTATGCCGCTTGAACCAAGCTTTTTGTTTTCTAATGATATTTTGCAAATCGCCATTCCTGAAATGTTGTCGCAAACCGGTACCAGTGGTCGTCAGTTTGCTCACTTGCTTATTCGTGCGCACCAAGAACATCACCAAAACCACTTTCCAGATCTGGAGCGCGCCGCTGAAGAGGTGGGCTTAAAGCGTATGCCGCTAGCCATTGAAGACATTATGGATATTGCCAAAGGCATGGGGCTCAAAATTAAGTGGATTGATCGTGCGCCAAAAGAAGTGATGGACGAAAGAGGTGTGAGTTCCAAACAATTAGTGACCTCCTTTTTTGAACCGCCGGGCACTATTTATGTTAGCAATATTTTAAAAACGAGACCTAACCGTCTTAAATATGACTTAGCAGTGCATATTGGTCATTGTGTATTACACAACAAAGACGGATTAAAGAGCGTGATGATGTCAGGACGCAGAGAAGACTCTGAAGACGCCTACGCACCACAATCAAATAACATCAATGCCCAAGATATCTTGCATGCCTGGCGTGATTTTGAATCCAGCTTTTTTGCTGGTGCCCTCTTGTGTCCTAAAGTGCCTTACCGGCAGTTGCTTGACCGTCACGGTTATGAAATTAGCGTGCATAAACAATTACAAGTGTCGGCTTCGGTGGCCATGCGCCGCATGACGGTTGTGTCTCCTTATACTCATTGGCATTACTTTGATGCTTATGCGCCAGGTAAACTTAAAGCAGTGTATCGCGGCAATGGTATTCCACTGCCATGGGGCAATATGCGCTTGGTGGAAGATCCGTGTCAGCATTGGGCGGTATTTAGAATGATCAGTGAGCCCACTGAAGGCACGTCGGCACAGATATCAATTTTAAATGTCGGCAATGAGCCGCGGATTTATTGTTGTGAGTCGATTAAGGTTGATGACTCTGCAGGTAATCCACATGTGTTGTGTGCTGGTATCGATCTTAATCCGGCAATTGAAGCTCAAGGCAAAGACGCGCAGTCGATTGCCAATGATTTAAAACAAGCATGTGCTGGTAATGGTGGCTCAATTGACATCCCTAAACACATTAAAAAAGATCTCACCAGTGTGGCGAAAATCCTTAATATTAATTGGATTGAACGCGGAATTAAAAACGAAGCTCGGTTAATTTGTTCTCGCGGTGCCGTATGTCCACGCCAACCAAGCTGTTATGCCGCAGGGCGTAACTTATGTGAAGATAACTAGCGGTTAGCCATAGACATAAGCCGTCTTGGGCGAAGCGTAAAGGCGGCTTATTACGTGTTAACAACCCATTATAATAAGCGTTGTAGCGACTCATCAGATTTGCATTTGGTCTTTTAAAGTTTATTGAGATAGCGACTGAGCGGCATACAATATCATCACTAAATACTTCACGAGTTGGACTGTGTTCCAAAATCTATGTTTCGTAACAAATCCCGCTAAAAACTCTACCTACAATTGATTAGTCGATATCCGCCGACATTTTCATCAAACATCATTATTAGTTCCCATTTTGGAATTGATTCCATCGATATGATGAATCGTCAATTATACAACAAGGGGTGATGACCTATGAGCAATGTAGATCTGTTGGGGCGCCGTAAGTTTATTGCAGGGCTTGGTATTGCTGCGGGTGCAGCGATGGTAGCACCAGCAATGGCAGTGTCTGAAAAGGCTGACGGTGTTAAATGGGACAAAGAAGTCGAAATCGTAATTATTGGTTCTGGCTTTGCCGGTTTAGCTGCTGCAATTGAAGCAACTAAGCTTGGTGCAAAAGATGTCCATATTTTTGAAAAAATGTCATATTTTGGTGGTAACTCGGCGATTAATGGTGGCTTATTTGCAGCACCTGGTACACCAATGCAAAAGAAAGAAGGTGTTGAAGATTCTGTAGAAAGAATGGTTAACGACCAATTGGCTTCAGGCCGTGGTATTGCAGATGAAGCGTTATTACGCCATGTTGCATCGCATGCGGTAGAAGCATTACAAATGACGCTAGACGCAGGTTCAGAATACCACCCTTACTTACAACAATTAGGTGGTCACTCTGTAGCACGTACTTATCAAACTACAGTTAGCTGTGGTGCTGGTATCACTCAACCACTTTACAAAGAATGTAAGCGTGTCGGCGTTAATACTCACAACCGTTCAAAATTTGAAGGTTTCCTAGTCGGCAGTAAAGGTGAAGTTGTTGGTGTTAAAATGCGTACCAACTACCACTTTGGTGAAGACCAGCCTGGTAAAGTATTAAATATTCGCGCCAAAAAAGGTGTGATTATGGCAACAGGTGGTTTCGCGCAAAACGTTGATTTACGTATGGCGCAAGACCCAACACTTAATGCAGAAGTAGGCTGTACTAACGCACCAGGTGCAACAGGCGAGGGCATGTTTGAAATGTTCCGTTTAGGTGCGATTCCTGTGCATTTAGCACACATCCAGTCTGGCCCTTGGGCATCACCTGATGAAGGTGGTTTTGGTTATGTGTCTAACTACTCAATTTATAACTTCCCTCATTCAATGGCGATTCACCGTTTAACGGGTAAGCGCTTTATGGACGAAATTGCTGACCGTAAGACTCGTGCCGATGCAGAGCTTTCGTGCCGCAATGAAAAAGGCGAAGCGTTACCTCCAATCTTAATCACAAGCTACAAAGATTCTAAAAACCATCCAAACACTAAAAAAGTGATTAAGTACAATGTTGGCTGGAAATTCGACACCATTGAAGAGCTTGCTAAACATTTCGACGTGCCGCTAAAACCATTAAAAGCACAGATCGAAGAGTACAACAGCTATGTGAAATCTGGTGTAGATAAGCAGTTTGGTAAAAACATGACCAAGGCTAAAGATAAGTATATCGAAGCACCATTTACCGTGGTTCGTTTATGGCCAAAAGTGCATTATTGCCAAGGTGGTGTTCAGGTCAATGTTAAAGCGGAAGTGAAAGACAGCTTCACTGGTAAGTCAATCCCAGGCCTTTATGCAGCAGGCGAAGTATGTGGTGGTATCCACGGTGTTAGCCGCTTAGGTAGTTGTTCAATTCCTGAGTGTATGGTGATGGGTATGACTGCCGCACGCAGCATCATGAAAGCGTAAATAGACCAGTAAACAAGAGGAATCATTAATGAAAAACTTTAATATTATACTTGGGCTGGTACTACTTGGATTAACCAGCTTATCAGTACAAGCAGTCGAGATCCGCGACTACCACAAAGATGTTATTGGTAAAGACTGTAAAGCCTGTCATGACAATGGTATCAAGCAGTTTCCATCAGATCAGTCTTGCTTACAGTGTCATGATGTTGATGACCTAGCAAAACAAACGGCGAGAAGTGATGAAGACAAGTGGCAAAACCCACATAACAACCTTCACTATGGTAAAGACTTACCTTGCCAAGAATGTCATTCAGAACATAAAACAAAAGAACCATTGTGCAGTAACTGTCATACTTTTAAATATGACAAGCATAAAGGCTAAATAACATTATTTAATTATTTAATTATTTAATTATTTAGTTACTAATAAAGCCGTATATTATTTAATATATGGCTTTATTGTTTTTATTGAATATGTTTTTCATGTATTTTTAGTGTAAACAATATAGTTCACAGTTTTGTTTTATTTTTATTTGATTGTTTCTCAAACATGTTTTATTTAAATTTTTGGAATCAATTCCATATATATCATCAATCTTGTTTAAAATTATAAATAAAGAGAGATGTTATGAAATATAATGCGCTTTTCATTATGATGATGTTATCGGGTTCAGCAATGTCTGCTGAGCTACCTAGTTTTTTAGATGTAAATGATATTAATAATGCTGAGTTTACGTGTTTAGGGGACACACCTCAGTATTCTGAAAAAGATCAAAAGTATGTCGATATTCTTTGGGATGAGACCCTGCAATATCTACAATCTTATGCCGTAGCATTAACCAATAGCGAAAATGGCCCATGCTTAAATTCAGATGAAGCGATGTATGATTCTACTGAAGGCGGTAAGAATATGTGCATCATGGATCGCCGCGACATGAAGCTATTAGTTAAAAATATTTACCAAGTGATTAATAACCCAAATAAAGCGAAAAAGTGCTTTGGTGCTCGCGAAGATGTGAATTGGATTTATAGTCCAGGTGGAGAGCTAGCGCAGAAATCCCCCGTTGCTAAATGGCTTAACCGCACCACATTCGATACCTTTTTTGACACTAAAGTCACTAATAAAGATGTGCGTAAATTAGGTAAAGTATTCACCAAAAACTTTACCAAAATGGTCACAGGTGACGAAATTAAAATGCCTTCTGCATTTCCTACCGACATCAGTGCTAACACCCTGCCTAACTTATGGGCTGCAGCGGGTTGGTTCCCAATGTATGCTGAAGAAAGTAAACGTAATGATAAAAATTACAACAACATACGTGGTGGTTATGCTTATGCCGAAATCTTTGGGCACTGGGGATTACTGCGCATTGACGAAATTAACAACCAAAAAGTGGGTGCCGAAATTGGCATGACAGTGCAGTCGGTTGATACGCTTTACCCATATCATAACCATGCCATATCTGAAATTTATTACAACATGCGCGTACCTGCATGCGCTAATGAGTTTAAGAGCTTTGCAGTGCGAGAAGATTCGCCATTACTCACCACCGTTAAGCAAGACGATAAAATGAGACAAGTGCAGTTTGATGCGGGCCAACACAATGGCCACACCATGTGGTTGTCTGGTAGCGCTGATGTTGATCCATTGATGTATTTTCATCAAAACACTATCCATGCGTTTGAGGTAGATGGTAGCTGTGAAGCTAAACCTGAAGAGCGTGCCATTGTGTCTGTTTGGGCCAGAAGTAACGCCGACGATAAACGTAATGATTACGGTACAACATTATTGTGTGAGTCAGCTAAAAACCCTGGTACTCCAGCACATAAAGATGAAGTTATTCAATGTGATTTAACCAAAATGAAATGGTAAAAATCGTTTATATAAATTAATACTTAAAAATTGAATTGGAATATATAATGAAATTATTAAAACTTTCTTTATTATCAACTTTGGTGTCACTTTGCTTGGTTTCAACTTATTCTGTTGCACAAGACGCTGAAGACGGAATTAATGTTTCTGGAACGTTAAGAGCTAATTATTCATATAAAGAATACAGTGAAAGCGCTAAAGATAAATCGGGTGACTTAACATTCGAAATGGCATCAATTAAGTTTAACGGTAAATTAGATGATTGGGGCTTAGCATCTGAGTATCGTTTTTATGATGGCTGGGAAACATTACGTTATGGTTATGTCTTTTATGACTACTCACCTGAATGGCAAATTCAGTTTGGTATAAATCAGGTTCCTTTTGGTAACCCTGGATTTATTTCAAATAGTTTTTGGTTTGGCGTACCGTATTATCTAGGTTTTGAAGATGACTATGATGCGGGTGTGAAAACCATTTACTCAAGTAATGGTTGGGGTACTGAATTGGCGTTTTATAAAAATGCAGAGTACGGTGCCAGTCGCAATGAGCGTTATTCAACCGATTTGTATACCGGGACGGTTAACGGTACTGAATATTATAACGAAGAAACCAATCAGTTAAATATTCGCCAAACCTATGAGATGGAATACGAAGGCGGCAAAACCGTCGTCGGCGGCTCATTTGAGGTTGGCCAGATTTACAATAGCAACACAGGTAACAATGGTGATCGTTATGCAATTGCGTTGCATTTAGACAGTAGCTATAACGGTTGGAACTTACAGCTTCAGGCGATGCAGTATGAATACGACGCTGCAGACTCTCTTGATGATAACAAAATTGCAGTATCGGCTTACGCTTGGCAATATGAAATTGCCTCAAAGGCACAAGCCTACAGTGTTAATGTAGCTAAAACCTTTACCACGAGTTGGGGCAGTGTAAAAGTGTATAACGACTTTGGACTTGTCACACCAGACGTCGACAACGACGATTACGACAATAGCTATCAAAATGTCACCGGTGTGGCGTTATCGTCTGGGCCTACCTATACCATGATTGATTTTATCACGGGTAAAAACATGTACGCTTCGACGCTAGACAATGGTCATATTGGACTTCCAGAGATTGGTGACAGCTGGGATTACCGTATTAATGTTAACTTTGGTTACTATTTTTAAGCTTAAGTACAGAGACTCAAGTGAACCCTAGGTAAGTAAATGCCAATCGTTTGATTGGCATTTTTATTGAAGTTCATTGACGATTGCTTAGCGATAAACTGCTTAATAAATCCACTGACTCCCCCACTTGTTTTATTTCAATCCAGTAAATTGATCCACGTCTACATTCGTAAAATTACAACAGAGTAATATCCCGTCCTCTGAAGCAGTTTTCCCTGTTATTGCTTCACACTACTTAGGATTTAAAAAGTTCACACTATGATGATAATTGAAATAATGATTGTGCTTGGGGCCATTTACCTCGGCGCAAGAATGGGCAGTATTGGGATAGGGTTTGCTGGTGGCGTTGGCGTGTTAATTCTCACTGTCGGTTTAGGGTTAAAGCCAGGGACGATCCCCATTGATGTCATGCTGATTATTATGTCAGTAATTACCGCTATTGCTGCTATGCAAGAGGCGGGTGGCATGGAATATTTAGTGTCAATTGCTGAACGGTTACTGCGAAAACACCCAAAGCACATTACTTTTTTAGCCCCGATTGTCACTTATTTGATGACATTGTTTGCTGGGACTGGCCATACCGCTTTTTCGACCTTACCGGTTATCGCTGAGGTTGCTAAAGAGCAGGGTATCCGTCCTTCACGGCCGTTATCGATTGCGGTAGTTGCTTCGCAAGTTGCGATTACCGCGTCACCTATTTCTGCCGCCGTGGTGTTTTTCTCAGGTATTTTAGAGCCTTTGGGTGTGGATTATTTGGTGCTGTTAGCCGTGTGTATTCCATCAACCTTTATTGCCTGTTTACTTGGCGCAGCAGTGGCTTCGTTATTGGGTAAACCGTTATCTGAAGATGCTATTTATCAACAGCGGCTAGCCAGTGGGTTAGTGAAAGTGCGCGGCGAAACTCAAGTGACTTTATTGCCCGGCGCTAAACGTTCGGTCGCGATTTTTTTAGTGGCGATTATGGCGGTGATGTCATATGCCACTGCAATATCTGACAAAGTCGGTTTAATTAGCAGTCCAGTATTATCGCGCGATGTGGCCATTATGCTGTTTATGCTATCTGCAGCGGCGGCAATCACCTGGTTTTGTCGTTTAGATGCCAGCAAAATTTCAAATGCATCGACGTTTAAGTCGGGCATGTCAGCCTGTATTTGTGTGCTAGGGGTGGCATGGCTGGGTGACACTTTTGTGTCTAACCATATTGATGACATTAAAACCGTTGCGGGTAGCCTACTTGAAAACCAGCCTTGGTTGCTGGCGGTGGCGTTATTTTTTGCATCGATGTTGTTGTATTCGCAAGGGGCAACGACTAAAGCACTCATGCCTGCCGCACTGGCGATTGGTGTGAGCCCGTTAACTGCCATTGCATCCTTTGCAGCCGTGAGCGCATTGTTTGTACTGCCCACTTATCCCACTTTATTGGCCGCTGTCGAGATGGATGACACGGGTTCAACACGCATTGGCAAGGCAGTGTTTAATCATCCGTTTCTTATTCCGGGTGTGGTGACCATTACCATGAGCGTTGTGTTGGCGTTTTTGTTTGGCAGCGTAATTGTGTAAGCGGTTGATGAGCTTTTAATTAGAAGCTGATTTGCAATTGTTGGTTATTGTTACTGTGTCAGCAGCATAATGACACAGTAACACTTTTGCTAGAGAAGTGATATTTGAGTAATAACCAACAATGTGCAGCAAAACAATTCTAAGCGTTTAACTGGCCTTAACCATGTTCAATATGGGCTTGTCCAGTTGATAGCCTTTGTGTTCAACATTGGTTTTAATTAGGTCTATTAGCTGTTTTGTGGCATCGGTTTGGGTGTCAGGATTAAGGTATAACGACTCATTAAAAACGGGTAATGGTGGTAAACCATGCTCAAGTGGGTCTAATACCTGCATTTTGTTGTTAATTCTAAATTCTGCGACAGGGGCAACAACCAAATCATTTTCGACCGCCATACACAGTGCTTGAGGCGATGGCGTTGACAGTAATACGTTAATAGGGCGCATCGATAACCGATGGTTCGCAAACACCTGTGCCCGTATTGGGCAGTTTTCTGGGTATAAGCCCATCGGAATGGTTTTACGTAGATGGGCATTACCCTCTGCGGCGGCGACCCATTTAAAACGTCGAGTAAATAACAATTCACCATTAACCGGTAATTGCCAATGCGTCGCCACTATCACATCAAACTCACCTTGATGCAGCCGCTTGTATAAGTTGCCACTCACATCAGTATCTATGACTAATTCAATACAGGTAAACTCACGGATAAACTCTAATAAGCAGCTGTTTAAATAGCACTTAATAAAGTCTGTCGGTACACCAAGGCGAATCACTTCACGGTTGTGGCACTCTTTTAGTTCATCAAGTGCCTGTGAGTTGAGTTGGACCATTTTATAGGCATAGCTTAGTAAGGTTTCACCTGACTCAGTTAAGGTGACACCTTTGTTGTCTCTAATGAGCAAAGATTGGCCGACACTTTCTTCAAGTTTTTTAACCTGGAGGCTAAGTGTTGATTGGGTTCGGCAAATTTTATCGGCTGCTTTTGATAAGTTACCTGACTCAGCAACAGCGATAAAACTTTCTAACAATTCTATCTTTAACATAGGCTATTGAATAAGTTCATAGTGGTATCAGTATTACTCAATATGAGGTATCAACAAAGCTTGCTATGATGTAAATGTGAAGTTACAGAGATTTTTATTGGGGTCTATTATGACTAGCTGGGAAAAACGTGGTAACTATCTAATTGAGGTATCTCAACGCTGCCTAAAAGGGCACAAAACCTTTGATCTGTGTCGTTCACATCTCGTTGAGGCTAGCCAAATATCTAAAGGTACAATCTATAATCACTTTACCTCTGAAGCAGACTTAATTATTGCCGTTGCCTGTGCCGATTACCGCACGTGGTTAATGCAAGCCGAACAAGACACAGTGCAATATCGCGACCCTTATTTACGATTTATTTTTCATCACTGCCAACGTTTGTATCGCATTTTGTCTGAGCAAGCATTTGTCATCGCTAGGGTGGTGCCTAACGAGACGGTATTAGCACAAGCGAGTGATTATTATCGTGAACGCTTTGATCGTTTGCTTGAGCAATATAAGCAGTGGAATGCACAAACATTAATGGAAATAGGTGAAATCAGTGGTTTTAACCGTGGTGAGTTACTGTGCGACTATTTACGCGGAGCGATGATCAATAGTGATGATGCGCAAAAACACTACAACGATGCCGAAATGTACTATCAACATAGTTTTGCAATGACACAATTGATGGGGCACTCACAAAAACGTCCACCGAACATTAAAGTGTTTTTGCAGTGGTTACAAGATAAAGAAGACAGCAAAGCACTGACCGCATAAACGCGATATGCTGCAATAAAAAAGCCGTGTTAACCCTAACACGGCTTTTTAGTCTTATTTTTTAATTGCTTATTTTATCTCATGGTGACGAATTCTTCAGCGCCCGTAGGGTGAATTGCCACAACTGAGTCAAAGTCTGCTTTGGTTGCGCCCATTTTCATCGCAACGCCAAAACCTTGGAGTATTTCATCCATACCAAAACCGATACCGTGAATACCCACAACCACTTCGGTGTCACCTGCGCACACTAGTTTCATCTTGCACGCTTGGCGGTGGCTAGTAACAGCGGTGTACATCGAGGTAAAGGTAGAGGTGTAAACCTTGATGTTGTCCTGGCCATATTTCTCGACGGCTTCTGGCTCAGTTAATCCCATAGTGCCAATCGCTGGGTGACTAAAGACTACGGTTGGAATTAAGCTGTAATCCATTTTGGCATTTGGCATATTGCCAAATAAACGTTCTGACAATAAACGACCAGCTTTTACGGCAACAGGGGTTAATTCAACACCGCCCGCCATAATGTCGCCAACACAGTAAATCCCTTTTGCGGTGGTGTTTTGCTGCTCGTCTGTAATCACATAGCCTTTGGCATCAAGCTGTACATCTGTATTTTCTAAACCAATATTACCCGTAGCAGGTGAGCGACCAATGGCCCAAATCAGGCAATCAATTGTTAAGCTTTCACCGTTTTCAAGCGCTAAGGTTAAGCTGCCATCAGCATTTTTGCTGACTGACTTTGGCACGCTATGAGTGTGTAATGTAGGGCCGTCGGTAGCCATTGCTTCCACCAACCCGTCAATTAAAATAGGGTCAAAGTTGCGCAAAGGAGCATGTTTACGCACCAATAAGTGCGTTTCGCTGCCAAGCGCATGTAAGACGCCGGCGACTTCTACGGCAATATAACCTGCACCGACCACTGCCACACGTTTAGGTTGTTCACGTAGTTCAAAGAAGCCGTCTGAGTCGATACCGTATTCGGCTCCCGGAATATCAGGGAACGTTGGCGCCCCGCCCGTTGCGACAACAATATGATCAGCCGTGTAATGTTCGCCATTGACTTCAATGGTGTTGTTGTTCACAAAGCGGCCATAACCATTTAATAAGGTGACCTTATTGTTCTCAAAGCCACGACCATAAGCGGCATGAATACGGCTAATATAAGCTTCGCGGTTTTCAACTAAGGTGTTCCAGTCAAATTTATTAACGGTGACATCAAAACCATAATCTTTGGCGTATAAATTCATGGCTTCTGCGACGTGAGCGCCATACCACATCACTTTTTTAGGGACACAGCCTACGTTAACGCAAGTGCCGCCAACGTGCTTTGCTTCAATAACAAGTACTTTTGCGCCACGCATTGCTGCACGGTTTGCTGAGGCGATACCGCCACTACCTGCGCCAAGCGCGATATAGTCAAAATGTTGAGCCATGATGTTCTCCAATACGATTTATGCGCCCATTGTAGGGGGGATTGAGTTTGCAATCTAGTCGTTAAATATGCACACAGTGGTTCTGATTAGCGCTTATATTGACAGGCTCCTCGGTCAACGCTATTTGGACCGCTGCCTGCACACTTAAGACAATCCCATTCAGCTTCTCTAATATCGATTTCATCTTGGTAATGACTAAATTGACTGTGCTGAGTTTGCCGTTGTTTATTTTTGAGGTGTTTTATGCGGTTGTTAAGCCAGCGGCAATTGGGGTCATCTGCCATTGTGATGCTGACTTGGCGTGATGAAGAAGTGGCTTTTTGGGGGGCATCGATATGCTGCTGTAAGCTTGGTTTGAGGTAGATATCGTCAGCTCGGTACTCTAAGGCAGAACGAGTGTCGTCAGGTAGTTCAATCACATTACCTTGGCTGTCAATGGCCGATTGTTGCGGTAAATCTTTGGCGTTGTCGTTATTAAGCTGCGTACTATTATTGGTCGATTTTGTGGCTAATTTACTGCGGGTTAACTGACTGAGTTCGGCAGCAAAAATAATTGAGCTGGGTAACAGGGTTGTTAACAACACGCCGCAAAATGCGGCGTGTTGTGCTGGGCGGGTCAGCATGTGCGATCCTTGGGTGATGATATATTGACCACTTAGTGTAGTCGCACAGTGTTAAAATGCGAGCCAAAGGCTAAAGGATTAAAACCCCCAACTAATAGCGAATCCTGCATAGGTTTCGTCAAGATTGCCTTGCACTCCGTCGGCACTGGCTTGCTGTTTGATATCTTCTAGTGCAATGCTGTGACTCATATGGGCAGCAAAAGTCAGGTTGTCACTGAATTGATAATCAGCCTCTAGGCCAAATTGCACATGGTTAGCACCGTCGTGCGCTTCGCTACTGTAGCCAAAATCAAAGCCTTGCGATACGTAAGGTGTTAGCGTGATTTGTGAATTGAGCTCCCACGGGCTGTAAACACTCAGGGTGACAAAGTACCCAGAGACTTCAGTGGCATAAGTGTAGCTGACTGCGGGAACGAACCAATTTAAGCCGCTATAAGTGATTGAACTAAAAAATTCATTATCTGATGCGCGTTCATCACCATAAAACTCTAAGCGTTGGTAACCCAAAGTGGCTTCTATATCGTAGTCCAAATGCAATGTGTATTCTAAACCGGCATTCCACTCAGTGTAGTTGACTTGGTCAGCTCTTCCTACAACGGCATAAGCCACCATGTCATTGTGTTCAACACTCGCCACTGCCCAGGCGATACCACCTTTATCTAAGTTGTTGCGACCTTCAGTAATGTAATGGTTCTCCCAAACCAAATCTAATGCAGCCGTTGGCTGAGTGTCCGTTTCAGCTAACGCAGGCATGGCGGCAGCAAAACTTATCATCGCTATCGCCGGAAAAAACACACCAGTGACAAAATGTTTACGATATACAGTACAAAAATCAAAAGTCATGTTTTTGGCTCATGGTTAAATGTGGACTGAGAGGCGGTGAATACGGAGATTTTAGCTTATTAAGTACAAAATTAAATGATAATCACTTTCAGTTGAGATCTGCCTGTCAATATTAGCTTTGTAAACTAACTGTAAATAACAAATGCGATCGTGGTCACTTCTTTTGCTGTGTAAATACGCTATGTGCGGCGAGTGAACCAGTACTAATACCATTTCCATTTATTATGAGACCAGTCTGAGTGGCTCCCGCTGAATGACCAGATAATGGATGGAATGGGTATAATGCTGGGGTATTATTGATTCACGTTAGTGTAAAGCTTGAAAGCCAAGTAAATTGGCCCCATATCAATGCAATCGACACGAAATATTTTGAGGGATCTTTATGAGCAATCCACTGCTAAACAGCGCAGCGTTACCCGAATTTTCTAAAATTAAACCTGAACACGTCCAGCCTGCGGTTGAGCAAGCCATTGCTAAGTGTCGCGATACCATTGAAACGTTATTAGCTAACAACAGCGAATATACCTGGGATAACCTTATCGCCCCCCTTGAAGACGTAGACGACGAATTAAGTAAAGCTTGGTCGCCAGTGTCACACATGAACTCGGTGGTCAGCAGCGATGAACTGCGTGATGCTCACGATGCGTGTTTGCCATTACTGTCTGATTACGGCACTTTTGTTGGCCAGCATCAGGGCTTGTATGAAGCCTATAAATCAATTCATCAATCAGCTGACTTTGCCTTGTTAACTCAAGCGCAAAAAAAAGTTATTGAACAAAGTTTACTCGACTTTGAATTGTCGGGCATTGGCTTAGATGATGGCCAAAAAGCACGTTACGGCGAGATTGTTAAGCGTTTATCTGAGTTAACCAGCAACTTCTCTAATCAATTATTAGATGCTACAGAAGCCTGGACTAAATTGATTACCAACGAAGCCGACTTGGCGGGTTTACCAGAGTCGGCAGTGGCGGCAGCAAAAGCCATGGCCGAGGCCAAAGAGCTAAAAGGCTGGTTGTTTACCCTTGATTTTCCTTCCTATTTACCTGTGATGACCTACAGCGAAAACCGTGAGCTACGTGAAGAGTGCTACCGTGCATTTGTCACTCGCGCGTCTGATCAAGGCCCAAATGCGGGTGAGTTTGATAACACCAACAACATGAACGAAATTGTTGCCTTGCGCCATGAGTTAGCCAATCTACTGGGTTTTGCCAGCTATGCTGATAAATCACTGGCGACCAAAATGGCAGAGTCTCCAGAGCAGGTGTTAGGCTTTTTAAATGAATTAGGCCAGCGCTCAAAAGGCCAGGCGGCAACAGAATTGGCTGAACTACGCGCCTTTGCGAAAGCGCACTATGATGTTAGCGAAATGGCGTCATGGGACTTAAGTTTTTACGCTGAAAAACTGCAGCAACATAAATACCAGGTGTCGCAAGAAATCCTGCGTCCGTACTTCCCTGAAGATAAAGTGTTATCGGGCCTGTTTTATACCGTTAATCGCTTATTTGGACTCACGATCAACGAGAAAAAAGGCGTTGATACTTGGCACAAAGACGTGCGCTTCTTTGATATTTTTGATGCAGATAACGTGCATCGTGGTAGCTTCTACCTAGACTTGTACGCCCGTAGCGGTAAGCGTGGTGGCGCATGGATGGACGATTGTCGTGGCCGCCGTGTGACGAGTTCTGGTTTGCAAAAACCAGTGGCCTATTTAACCTGTAACTTTAATGGCCCGGTTGACGGCAAACCGGCATTGTTTACTCACGATGAGGTCACCACATTATTCCACGAGTTTGGTCATGGCATTCACCACATGCTAACCAAAGTGGATGTTGGCGGTGTGTCGGGCATTAACGGTGTGCCTTGGGACGCGGTAGAGTTACCCAGTCAATTTATGGAAAACTGGTGCTGGCAAGAAGAGGCCTTAGCTGAGATCTCTGGCCATTACGAAACCGGCGAGCCATTGCCCAAAGCGTTACTCGACAAAATGTTAGCGGCAAAGAACTTCCAGTCAGGCATGATGATGGTGCGCCAACTTGAGTTCTCATTGTTCGATTTTAGAATGCACCACGAGTTTGACCCTGCAAAAGGTGTCGATATTCAAGGTATTTTAGACGAAGTACGCAGCCAAATAGCCGTATTAACACCGCCAAGCTTTAACCGCTTCCAGCATGGTTTTGCCCACATTTTTGCTGGTGGCTATGCCGCAGGTTATTACAGCTATAAATGGGCTGAAGTGTTATCGGCCGATGCGTTTTCTCGCTTTGAAGACGAAGGTATCTTTAACCCAGAAACCGGTAAGAGCTTCTTAAATAACATTCTTGAAATGGGCGGTAGCGAAGAGCCAATGGAGCTGTTTAAACGCTTTATGGGGCGTGAGCCAAACACAGATGCATTACTACGCCACAGTGGTATTGCTGCGTAAGTCATTAACATAAATTCTTAAAAAAACCGACATTGAGTGTCGGTTTTTTTATGCCCGTGATTTGAAACACTGAAGTGTTTTTTGTTGATATAATCATTTAATTACCGTTTATCGATAATTTATTATTGAATAAAGTTAATTGTGTTAGCGTTAATTTAACCTTTGGCCACGATAGAACCACTATGGATAGAATTGTCTCGCTCAGTAAATGGATTAAATTACTCATCGTTTTTTTAGCCTTATTACAAGTCAGTAGTTATTGCGGCACCATGATGTTTGGTGAGTTTCAAGCGGGCGAATATGTCCTCACCATTGACTGGTGGGGCTGGTTTAGCAGTTACCTTGCGGTCGATTTTGGCTCTCCATGGCAAGCGCTTGCACAACGCCTTTATGATGCGGGTTTTCATCCAGGGTTCATTTTGGGGAGCGTTGAAATACTGCCTTACCTGTTTATTTATTATTTTCTGTATCAACTGTTTGGTTTGTATCAGCAGGGGCAGGTGTTCACAACGGCTAATTTTCGCTGTTTAAGCCATATTGCTTTAGTGTTTTTAGCGTGGATTTTACTCAGCCTTTTTTACCCAATGCTTGTTGCTTCTACCTTGCATTTTAGCGGCATTTCAAGTGCGGTCCCTATGTACTTTAGTCTGGGTAGTCAGGAGCTTAAATACGCATTGTTTGGGATGGTGTTTTACTGCGTCGCATGGGTGATGAAACATGCCACAGAGCTGCAAGAAGAAGTGGAGTTAACCATTTAATGGCCATTATTATCGAACTGGATGTGATGCTTGCCAAGCGCAAAATGAAGTCGACAGAACTGGCCGAGTTAGTGGGTATTACACCGCAAAATTTATCGGTATTACGCAGTGGCCGTGCGAAAGCGATTCGGTTTTCAACGCTCGACGCCATTTGCCAGCACTTACAATGCTCGCCAGGGGATATTTTAATCCACAAGGAAGATCAATAATTAAGGACAATAATATGCAAAATACAGTAAAACAATTTATTACAGTAGTTATGATTAGCATGGCGATGTTGATTATTTCTGGCTGTACGGTGCGTTTAACTGAAGCGAGTTTTATTGCCCATGATAAAGCGCCGGTGGCCTTTAGCACTGAGTTTACGCAAGCATTGCAGTTAGCCATGCCGAATAATGCCATTATCCCACTGAGCCTAGAGGCGAGCGATCACGTTAAGCAGAATGGTTTTTTTATCGACAACCCAAACAGCAACACAACCTTAGTGTTTTACCAGGGCAATGGCATGAACATTCAGCCCCATTGTTTATCAGCCTTAACCACTTTATCGACGCTGAATACTGACATTTTGGTGATGGATCGCCGTGGCATTGGCGCCAGTGAAGGCAAGCCGAAGATTAAAAATATTCTCTCGGATGCACAGCAACAACTGGACTACTTACAGCAGCGCTTCCAACCAGAAAAAATCATCTTGCACGGTTACTCATTAGGCAGTTTCATTGCCGCCGATTTAGCCCGAAATAACAAAGTCGATGCACTGGTGTTGCAGGGTTCGGCCACCAATGCCGACGATTGGGTCGATGAAAAAACACCTTGGTATATGGCACCGTTTATGACGTTGGAAATGCCAGAAGATTTTCGTAAAACAGATAATAAGCAAGTGGTCGCGCAATATTACCAAGGCCCATTATTGGTGATTGCCGGAGAGGATGATGAAGAAGTGCCGCCAGCACTGTCTGAAAAACTGTTTGCTGCGAGCAAGTCTGCTAATAAGCAGTTCATTATGGTACCTAATGTCGGTCATCAGGGCATGTTAGACGATGTAACCACCATGCAGCAGTATCAAGACTTTTTGAAAGGATTGTGAACAGTTTAGAATGAAGTAATTTTAGTGTATTTCTATGTAAATAATGTTTAGATAAGCCTGCTGTTTTACAGTGTCGAGTTAGTTTTTATCGAAGTCGATTATGCATTTCTAAGATTGTATTCACTAAGTGCTATTAAAACAGTATGTAACAGTAAATCTCGTTGAGAATAAATGGCGTTCCATTGCTCAGTTGTCCATGTATCTTCAAGTTTTAGATAAGTGCCATGTGCGATGATATTTCTGAGGTTACTAAAATCTTGGGCTCCTAACATTTCATTCTGAACCATTATCTGTTGTTTCAAAGCTTTGACTTGAGGTGATTTATTTCTTGTTCCAGGAAATCTGTCTGTAGTTAACATATTCATAAATGAACCGGAAAGATCACTTTTTCTATTGGGCACATTCCAAAATCCTTCAATGAAAGCCCATAAACTGAGTGTTTCGATCAATACATCATTAATTGATGAGAGTTTTAATATCTCATGAAAATAAGGATATCTAGCTTTTTTCTTTTCACCAAATCGCGAGATTAATTCCACAATTGAGTTGATCTCTGTCTTACCAATAATCTTATTTATAACCCTATTGGGGTTTGGAATGTAGTTCCAAGATGGATTAACTATTGCTGCATTTTCAATATATTGGCCTGGACGTGAGATCAATACTGGTGGGGGTAATATTAAGCTTAAACATAAAGAAATTATCTGGCTTATTTGTTCCTGATTTTCTTCAGAGCATTTATTTTTAGTGAAGATGAAACAACAGTCCATTGGTGATGGTAAGTTTAAAGGTATCCACATACTAGTCCGTACTATTTTATTTTCTATCCAATCAGCAATTGGTTCTGGTATCTGATGTGAGTTTTCAAAGTTAGTGAAATATAGTTCAATAAGTTCACCATTTATAAGGACTGATCGTTCATAGGTTGCATCAAGTTTCCCTACGTTGCTGATCATCCAAAGAGATTGACGCATGTTTAGTTAACTCATTGATTGTATTTAAGCTATGTTATAATTCTTTAATATAAAGCGTTCAATAGCCCATTCATACTAATATCACGTCATTATTCTAAACATAAAAAAGAGGCGCAAATGCGCCTCTGAGTATAAATGAGCAAGTAATAATTTATGCCAGTTTCAAATCATACTGGTTGCGGTACATCACCATGTCTTCGATGGTGAGTACGGGCATATTGTGCTTTAAACCAAAGGCGACGATTTCTGGCGCTTTTGCCATGCTGCCATCTTCGTTGGTCAGTTCACACAACACGCCTGCAGGCATTAAGCCAGCCATTTGCATTAAATCAACCGTACCTTCAGTATGACCGCGACGAGACATGACCCCGCCAGCGCGAGCGCGTAGCGGAAATACGTGCCCTGGACGGGCTAAATCAGATGCTTTAGCACTGCGGTTAGCGGCGGTTTTTATGGTGGTAACACGGTCTTGTGCTGACACGCCCGTTGTTACGCCTTCTTTAGCTTCAATCGACACAGTAAACGCGGTTTGGTTGGCACTGTTGTTGTCGGCAACCATAGGTGGTAACTCAAGCTTATTGGCGTGCTCGTCGGTTAAACATAAACACACAATGCCGCTGCATTCGCGGATCATTAATGCCATTTGCGCTGTGGTTAAGTGCTCAACTGAATAAATAATGTCGCCTTCGTTTTCGCGATCTTCATCGTCGAGTAACAAAACGCCGCGGCCTTCTCTAAGCGCTGCAAGGGCATTTTCGACACGGGTGATGGGTTCGCCAAATTCGGCAAGTAGTGATAGCTGATTCATGGTTGTACTCCTAAAATGACCAGAATCAGGGCTTGTAAAGAGGGATATAAATCCAAAACAAATTGCACCAAAAAGCCGTGGGCTGATTGATGTATCTCCATTCTCTCTCATCCGGACTATAACCGTCGGCTCTGGACTGTTAGTGATTACGTAAGGTAATACCAAGTCACCAGATCTGCTGACCTCGATGAATCGAGCGCTCGCGGGCTTACTTTTTCAAGTTTACCGCCGGTGGGGAATTGCGCCCCGCCCTGAGAATTATAAATAATGTTGTTTGCGTTTATTTCAGCTTATTGGCTTATTTACCAATAAGCTGAAATTGCGTTGCTATGGTAATCAGTTAAGAGTGAGATTAAAAGGGGGGTGAGTCGCAAAAAGAGTAACAAAATACGGTGTTGCATAGACTTTATAGGCTTGCGCATTCGCCAATCGGTATAAAGATAATAAAGCTTCTTGCTCACTGGTATGACCTTTGTTAGCCTGTCGCGCTAACAATAGGAGTAGTGGTAGATGAATCTGTATTTTCGTTTTGCGTTGTTGTTTTTATGGCGAATAGGCCATTGCAAACGTATTGATTTTTTAGGCACCAGTAAAATTAATTATCGCGTTTTACCGTTAGATTGCGACATCAACTTACATTTAACCAATTCGCGTTACCCGGCTTTTATGGATTTAGCCCGTACGTACATGATTGCCGAAATCGGTTTAATGAAGCAGTTTTTAAAGAATAAATGGCTGCCTATCGTGAACGCCGCCGAGTTTACGTACATCCGCGATATTAAACCGTTTGAAAAATTTACTATTGAAACCAAAATTGTTGGTTGGGATGAAAAATACTTTTACATTGAGCACCGTATCGTGACCGCACGTGGCTTGCATTGTATTGCCCATGTGCGTGGGGTATTTGTGTGCCGTGGTAAGCAAGTGCCTATCGAAACCTTAATTACGGCAGCGGGTTACACGGGTGATACGCCAGAACTACCGGCCGAAGTGGTTAAGTGGAAACAGTTTTTACAGCTCAAAAAAGAGTGTAATACATAATTACGATTGATTGTTGGTATCAATCTATACAGATCAATCAACCTGAATTTGCCGTATTAGCCAGTTTAGGTTGATTAGGCATAAGGAGTGACATGGTGGCATTAGAAACATTCAGTGATATTTGGGCGCGCGCTTGCGATCGTAAAGGCGGGCCAGCAATCGTGAAGTCGCTGCTACCTGACACACTCAGCGCAGCTGAAATCTGTGAGTATTCTGATGCACAATTGCTTTCTGTGATGAGTAAACGTGTGTTTCAAAGTGGCTTTGTGTGGCGAGTGGTCGATAATAAATGGTCAGCTTACGAACAAGCCTTCTTTGACTTTGTGCCGATGAAAGTATTAATGCTGTCACCCGATCAAATTCAGCAGCGCGCTAGCGATCCGGCCCTTATTCGCCACCAAAAGAAAACCCAGGCCATTGTCGATAATGCCTACATGATCCAGCAAATCAGTGCAGAACACGGCAGTTTTGCTGAGTTTATTGCCAATTGGCCAACAGATGACATTACCGGATTATGGCAAGTGCTTAAAAAACGTGGTGCACGTTTGGGCGGCAACACTGGGCCATACTTTTTGCGCGCGATTGGCAAAGACACCTTTTTACTTAGCCAAGATGTGCAGTCATATTTAACTGCGCATAAAGTGGTGGATGCTGGCTTTACCTCGCAAACAGCACTGCGCCAAACGCAAGCGGCTTTTAATCAGTGGCAGCAAGAGTCTGGCATGAGTTTGGCGCAAATTAGCCGTACGATTTCATTGGGCGTGGGTGACAATCGGGTGTAGTGGCTATCATGTTTGATAGCGACACAAAAAGACCTTCACGATTTCAGCGGCATGCTGATCTTTTTCTTTGTCAGTAAAAGGCTCGTTCATTTGAAAGATTAATGGCCAAAAACATTGGCCTTTAATTAAACTGTGCACTTGGTCCTGAGCCTGTTCAATATCGTCAACATTGATTCGACCATCTTTGTTGGCTGCTTTAATCCAGCGTGAAATTGCGTTTTCTTCTTTGATGATCTTTTTTATTTCTTTTTGCATTTCAGATGCATAAAACAAATGACCAATCACCATTCTTGACACTTCAATGTGTTCTTCTGACTGAATATGTTCAATATCATCGCGGACTAATTGTTGTAACTGCGGTGCCAATGGCTTGTTTGGGTGATAAGGCTCAGAAGGGTGCGACAACGCTTTTTTCCATAGGTCGGTCATCAATGTCATCACTAATGCTTCTTTGGTCGCGAAGTGGTTGTACACCGTGCGTTTAGACACGCCAGCCTCTTCGGCTAATTTGTCCATGCTCGTCGCAGTAACCCCTAATGCTTTAAAGGTTGTTCTGGCGGCTTCAATAATGGCCGCACGTTTAATTTGGCTACGGGTTTGTTTTTCTTGAGTCATGGTCTGCACTGTATCGAGTTTATGAAAGAGATTTTACACTGAGTAGTTTACTTTTCAATGGGAGATTATTAAACTACACCGTGTAGTTTACTTTGTTGGTGTCGAGATGAAAATATTAGCCGGTGTTATCGTTGGATTTGTGATGTTAGTTGCCATTGTGTGGCTCACAAAAACATGGTCAGCAGCCAATAAAAGCAAGCCGTTCACAAATAGTGAAAAAGCCTATCAGACGGGATTAAGCAGTTTATGGCCTATTGCTAAAGCCTATTGGAACACACAGCGCCAAGCACCTGCTCCAGTCAATGCTGTGCCGTTAATGACCTTGACTCAAGACATCCTCTCGCAAACGCATGACGATGCGATATATCGTTTAGGGCATTCAACAATATTAATGCGCTTAGATGGCGAGTACGTATTAATCGATCCGGTATTTAGCGAACGTGCATCGCCTGTGCAATGGGCTGGGCCAAAGCGCTTTCATGAGTCTCCTATCAGTATTGCAGATTTACCGGCAATAAAAGCCGTCATCATTAGCCATGATCATTATGATCACCTCGATAAAGCCGCCATTGAACAACTAGCGGACAAAGTGCAGCACTTTATTACACCACTTAAAGTGGGCGAATATTTAACGGCGTGGGGTGTTGACCCTATTCAGGTCACTGAACTTGAGTGGTGGCAATCGGTTGAGTTAAATGGACTAACCATTATCGCCACCCCTGCGCAGCATTTCTCGGGGCGAGGTTTACTGGACCGAGATCAGACATTGTGGGCCAGTTGGGTTATTCAAGGTTTGCAACACAAGATTTTTTATAGCGGTGACAGTGGCTATTTTGGTGGGTTTAAAGACATTGGCGAGCGATATGGGCCATTCGATGTGAGTATGATTGAAACGGGCGCCTATAATGAATTATGGAGCGATATCCATATGTTGCCAGAGCAGAGCTTGCAGGCGCATATCGATGTTAACGCCAAGGTAATGATACCCGTGCATAATGGTACATTTGATTTAGCATTACATGACTGGTTTGAACCTTTTGAACGTATTAACAAATTAGCTAAACAACATCATGTCACTTTGGCAACACCTAAGTTTGGTCAAGCAGTGATGTTGGCAAATCCACAAGCTAACGAGCTATGGTGGCGCGATATTATGATAAATCCAGCAACGGATGATGTAGAACAACAGGATAATGTACGCAAGATGGATGAATTAAATGAGGTTGTCACCGATCATAATTAGCCTATGTTGGTAATAGCTTTACCTAACCTGAGTACAGAAAAGTTGATATTGTCAACATGTTGGCGTAAAGTGCGCCAAATAAATGGATCGAATTTGTTTGATTGAGCAGATCTCAGTTAACAAGGTATTAACAAATTTACCATGTATAACCTAAGCTTATTATTTGTTTACAATTTATTGCATTAGGTTGAGTTGTTTGAATTTTGTCCCTGTGCGATAAAGAGCACAGAAAATTTTACAGTGTAATTTTAGCTATTTTCAAATGGAATGCCTCAAAACGGAGGAACCATATTGAACGCAAATTGGAGTAGGAGCACACATGCACAAAGCATTGAAAGTCGCCGCGGTGATATCTGCGGCAATATGGATTACCGCTTGTGGCAAAGCAGAGGATGCGGCTCAAGCGCAACAGCAACAACAACCTCCTTCTCCTGTTGGCGTGATGACTGTTGAAGCAGTATCACAGGCCATTACAGTCGAATTACCTGGTCGTAGCCGTGCCTTTTTAGAAGCAGAGGTGCGCCCACAAGTGTCTGGCATAATTACCAAGCGCGCCTTTACTGAAGGCAGTGAAGTGAGCCAAGGCCAATCACTGTATCAAATTGATTCGGCCACATATAAGGCTGCATTAGTCAGTGCAGAAGCTGACCTTGCCAGCGCGAATGCGGCGTTAGCATCAGCCAAAGCTAAAGCGGCTCGTTATGCTCAGCTGGTTAAAACCAATGCGGTGAGTAAGCAAGATTTTGACGAAACCGAAGCTGCCTACAAAGAAGCTCAAGCTGCGGTTACAGTGGCTAAAGCTGCCATTAATACAGCCAATATTAATCTTGAATACACCGAGGTTAAAGCGCCTATTTCTGGCCGAATTGGTAAATCATCGGTTACTGCAGGTGCGTTAGTGACAGCGAATCAAGCAACAACGCTTGCGACGATTCAGCAACTTGATCCCATCAATGTCGACATTGTTCAATCAAGTGCGCAACTGCTGCGCTTAAAGGCTAATTTACGTTCTGGTCAATTGCTTAAAAGTGATAATGCCAAAGTGTTGTTGACGCTTGAAGATGGCAGCACTTATGACTATGAAGGCACATTACAGTTTGCAGAAGTGAATGTAGACGAGACCACGGGCTCAGTGACATTACGAGCAGAGTTTCCAAATCCAGATGGCACTTTATTACCAGGCATGTATGTGCGTGCACAGCTAAATGCAGGCCAAGACCCTCAAGCGATTTTAGTGCCACAACGTGCTATTACACGCAACAATAAAGGCCAAGCGGTGGCGATGTTGGTTGATAAAGACAACAAGGTAGAAATGCGCGTTGTCAAAACTGCCGAAGTTATCGATAACCAATGGCGTATTGTTGAAGGACTAGCACCTGGCGATAAATTGATTGTCGAAGGACTACAAAAAATCCGCCCTGGTGCACCAGTGTCTCCGCAAGTGTTAACGGCCGACCAACCACAAAAATAGGGATACATTATGGCTCGCTTTTTTATTGATCGCCCAATTTTTGCCTGGGTGATCGCAATATTAATTATGCTTGCAGGTGTGTTAGCCATTAAAGGCCTACCCATTGCCCAGTATCCGAGTATTGCGCCGCCAACGGTTGTGATCAGTGCATATTATCCGGGTGCATCTGCCAAAACTATGGAAGACACGGTAACCCAGGTGATTGAGCAGCGTATGACTGGGCTTGATCATTTACGTTATATTTCGTCCACCAGTGACAGCTTTGGTAATGCTTCAATTACCTTAACCTTTAATGCTGAAGCAGATCCCGATATTGCTCAAGTACAGGTGCAAAACAAACTGCAAGCTGCAACGCCGTTATTGCCTGCTGAAGTACAGCAACAGGGGGTGACGGTTAACAAGTCGACGTCAGGTTTTTTGATGGTGCTTGGTTTTGTGTCTGAAGATGGCTCAATGGGTAAAAGCGATATTGCAGACTATGTAGCGGCCAATATTCAAGACCCAATGAGCCGTGTTGCAGGTATGGGGGAAATCACACTTTTTGGTGCCCAGTATGCGATGCGTATATGGCTAGACCCACTAAAGTTAACCCAGTACAACTTAACCAGTATTGATGTCACTGCGGCGATTAGTGAGCAAAATGCGCAAATTTCGACGGGTCAATTAGGTGGTGCGCCATCAGTTGCAGGGCAGGAGCTTAACGCGACAATCACTGCGCAAAGTCGTTTGCAAACCCCTGAACAATTTAGACGTATTATCCTAAAATCGGATTCTTCTGGTGCGAATGTGTATCTTGAAGATGTGGCAAAAGTCGAATTGGGCGCAGAAAGCTACGCGGTTGATTCTTACTACAACGGAATGCCTGCTTCTGGTTTAGCATTTAGTTTAGCCACCGGTGCCAATGCGCTTGATACCGCTGAAGGGATTAAAGCCAAAATTAATGAGATGAAGGCGTTTTTCCCGCAAGGGCTTAAAGTGGTTTATCCCTACGACACTACGCCATTTGTTGAACAGTCTATCGAAGGTGTTGTGCATACATTATTAGAAGCCATTGTGTTGGTGTTTTTAATTATGTATCTGTTTTTGCAAAACTTTAGGGCTACGTTAATTCCCACTATTGCGGTTCCTGTGGTATTGCTTGGCACCTTTGCTGTGTTATCGGCATCTGGCTTTACCATTAATACCTTAACCATGTTTGCCATGGTTTTGGCCATTGGTTTGCTGGTGGACGACGCCATTGTGGTGGTGGAAAACGTTGAGCGGGTCATGTCTGAAGAGGGCTTAAGTCCGCTAGAAGCTACCCGCAAGTCGATGGACCAAATCACCAGTGCCCTGGTGGGTATTGGCTTAACCCTGTCTGCGGTGTTTGTGCCTATGGCATTTATGTCGGGGTCGACAGGGGTTATTTACCGCCAGTTCTCCATTACCATTGTATCGGCAATGGCCTTGTCAGTGTTTGTGGCAATTGTGTTAACACCGGCATTATGTGCCACCATGTTAAAACCGATTAAAAAAGGTCATACCCACGCAGACACCGGGTTCTTTGGTTGGTTTAACCGTAAGTTTGATGCAATGACCTCGCGTTATGAGTCGAGCGTTGGCAGTATTTTAAAACGCTCATTCCGTGTGATGTTAATTTACATTGGTTTAGTGATTGCGGTGGGTTGGATCTTCTTACGTATGCCAACGGCATTTTTACCCGATGAAGACCAAGGTATCTTATTTACGCAGGCTATTTTGCCCACAAACGCAACTCAGGAAAGCACTGTTAACGTACTTAAAGAGATTAATGACTATTACCTCACTGAGGAAAAAGACATCGTTAATTCTGTATTTACCGTAGCAGGTTTTAGTTTTGCCGGTTCAGGCCAAAATATGGGGCTTGCGTTTGTGGGCTTAAAAGATTGGTCTACTCGTGAAGCACCAGGCGAAGATGTGCAATCGTTAGCTGGGCGTGCAATGGGGCGCTTTATGCAAATTAAAGAAGCATTTGTATTTGCATTTGTGCCCCCCTCGGTGATTGAGCTCGGTAACGCTACTGGCTTTGATGTGTACTTAAAAGACTTAAATGGCCAAGGTCATGACAAACTGATTGAGGCACGTAATCAGTTGCTAGGTATGGCCTCACAAAACCCTAACTTAGTGGGGGTAAGACCTAACGGCCAAGAAGATGCGCCGATGTACCATATTAATATCGATCATGCCAAACTGCGTGCATTAGACATTGATATTAATAACGTTAATAGCGTGATGGCGACGGCGTTGGGTGGCTCTTATGTGAATGATTTTATTGACCGTGGCCGGGTTAAAAAGGTGTACGTGCAAGGTGAAGCAAAATACCGTATGCAGCCAAGCGACCTAGACACCTGGTATGTGCGTAACAGCCTTGGTGAGATGGTACCGTTTTCGGCGTTTTCTTCGGGTGAGTGGCAAATAGGATCGCCGCAACTACAGCGTTTTAATGGTGTGCCAGCGGTTAATATTCAAGGCGCCACCGCACAAGGCTTCAGTACTGGTGCCGCGATGGACGCGCTAGAAGAAATGGCCAAACAATTGCCGCCAGGCTTTGGTTTAGAGTGGAATGGGTTGTCGTACGAAGAACGGTTGTCTGGCAACCAAGCTCCGAGCCTATACGCACTGTCTATCTTGATTGTATTCTTGGTACTTGCGGCATTGTACGAGAGTTGGTCGGTGCCGTTATCGGTTATTCTGGTGGTGCCACTGGGTATTATTGGTGCATTGCTCGCCATGAATGGCCGTGGTTTACCTAACGACGTATTCTTCCAGGTCGGCTTATTAACCACAGTTGGGTTGGCAACTAAAAACGCCATCTTGATTGTTGAGTTTGCTAAAGAATACTTTGAGAAAGGCTCGGGCTTAATTGAGGCAACACTGCATGCAGTGAGAGTACGTTTACGCCCAATTTTAATGACGTCATTGGCCTTTGGTTTAGGTGTAGTGCCATTAGCCATTAGTTCTGGTGTTGGCTCTGGCAGTCAAAATGCCATCGGTACTGCTGTACTGGGCGGGATGATGTCATCGACATTCCTGGGTATTTTCTTTGTGCCGTTATTCTTTGTGGTGGTTGAACGCATCTTTAGTAAGCGTGAAAAAATAACCGAAGCAGAGCATGAGCAAATCGATAATGATAGAAAGTCGATATAATCACTGAACCGTGTTTAAAAGCCCAGTTAATCTGGGCTTTTTTGTGTCTGTAGCCATAGACTTTTCTGCAGTGATTTGGTCAAAAAAGGATGTAGCACGTAAAACCCAGTTTAACGGCAATTAAATGATACTTAAATCTTGCTAATTGACTATTTTTAAAAGACTAAACTTAAATTGTGTTTAAAAAACACCCTAAGCGGTTTTGCTTTAGGTTATTGAAAAATTTACTGATTAAAAAACTACTTGTGTAAATATCATCCAGGTACTCTTCTGTGTTTGTGTTATGATTAAGATCTTAATTAAAACAGATTTTTAACATCTATTTGTCCTAACTAAACACCTTTGTGGTTATTTTTTAACGAAGAGATTGTTGATAAAGATGAACTTTTGATTAAATAATGATTATGATAGTGAATAACAATAATAAAGGATGTCACCATGCAGGCGCTGTTACTTAGCCTCACTTTAGCTGCTATTCTGGCTTATCTATGGTATGCCAGTTTACTTAAAAAACGCACTTCAGCCATTGAAGCGCTAAAAGTGATCGACTCAAAAATCGATAGACGATTAACGCTGTTTACCGAATTATGTCGTGAAAGACAGTCATATCAACATCCCTTAACCGCTGAACAGCAAGCGCAACTTGCCCACTTAAAACACATACAACCCCAGCATGATTGGAACCAACCCATTGAAGAGTCAAATGTGGCTGGTGGCTCATTGTCAGTGTCTATTGCCGCCTGGCAACAAATCGATCAAGGGTTAGAGTCACTGCTGTCGACGGTAAATAAAGACAAGCTATGCACTGAACAATTGGCCGAGTATTTACAGCTTGAACTTGATTTTGTACATGCCGAAGATTTTTATCGCAAAGCCGTGGATGAGTTAAACAGTGGGGTAAAAATTTTTCCTGGGTCGGCAGTGGCAAAATTTGCGCGGATTGCCCCGATGCCCATTTTTGACCAAGTGCAGGAATAAGCCCATGTTATGGCGTAATAGTTTGGCGCTTTTACTTACCGGCACTGTGTTGCTGGGAATAACCGCAGAAGCCAAACAAGTGGTTTATCCTGAGGTTGAAGATGTCGTTAAACCGAAAATTAAAGCCAAATACATTGAAGAACGGCCTGAGCAAAAAACGCAACGCTCATTACAGCCATCAGCCGTAAGCGAACCCGCGCTTGAGCATGTTAATGCGATTGAACAGCCCCCTGTTACGTCGCTCAATGATCAGCTTGTACTCGATAATAGCTATGTTAATGATACTTCTAGACCTCGCACCTTAACCAACGACTATCCGCTAAAAAAATCCTCAACAACACCAAATAAACTCAGAGTTAAAGCGCAATATTCTGAAAACGGTATTGTGAGCGATCTTGGCGTTGAAAAACGTAAAGTGTACCAATATAAGCAAGCTAACGGGATTATGGTATTTAGTGATCAGCAACCGTTAGATGCCGACTATCAAGTGTTGTTGTACGAGTGCTTTGCCTGCCGACCAGACTCCACCATCGACTGGTATAAAATCCCTTTATTTACGTCGCACTTTGCTACCGATGTGGCGTTAGCCGCACACAGATATCAGTTAGACCCGGCATTAATTAGAGCCGTGATTCATGCAGAGTCGGCGTTTAAGCCTGGCGCCGTTTCAAAAGCGGGTGCCAAAGGTTTAATGCAATTAATGCCCGGCACCGCCAGTGATATGGGCGTAGACAATCCATTAAATGCCCAGCAAAATATTCGTGGTGGTAGCCGTTATTTAGCACAGCTATTAGCCCAATTTAATGGTGATTTAGACCTAGCGTGCGCCGCGTACAATGCTGGCCCAAGCACCGTCACCCAATACCGTGGCATTCCGCCATACCCAGAAACTCAAGCTTATGTGAAGCGCGTAAAAATATTATTCAAACGCTACCAAAAAGCATTAGCCAGTTAATCGAGGTCATATGAAATATCTTATCCACAAAGCAGCGCCAAAGCGCGTCAAACTCAGCCCTAAGAGCGGTTACTGTTTAGCGGGCCTAGCAGGGTTATTAATTCTAGGTGCGGCCACGGTTCCTGCTATGGCGGCAACCCCAGCAACATCAGTTGCACCATCGCAAGAAGACATGCGCTTATACGACATTGCTAATGCGCCACAAGCACAGCGCATTGAGCAAGATATTCGTACCCTGGTTGATTTTGGTACTCGTCATACCTTATCTGACACGCAGTCAGACACCCAGGGTATTGGCGCAGCAAGACGCTGGATAGAAGCCGAGTTTAAGCGAATTTCAACACAGTGTGGTGGCTGTTTAGAGGTTGTTACCGTAGCCAAAACGGTTGAAGGCAAGCGTATCGCCAAGCCAACAGAAGTGGTCAACGTTATCGCGATTCAGCGCGGTAAAACAGATCCTAAGCGTGTGGTGATGATGAGCGGTGATATTGATTCGCGTGTTACCGACGTGCTGGATGCCACTTCTATTTCACCAGGCGCAAACGACAATGCCTCCGGTGTGGCAGGCGCATTAGAAGCTGCACGGGTGTTATCTCAATATCAGTTTAACGGCACCATAGTGTACGCGGCCTTGTCGGGTGAAGAACAAGGCTTATACGGCGGCAATATTTTAGCCGACTATGCCAAAGCACAAGGCTGGCAAGTGCAGGCTGTGCTCAATAACGACATGATCGGCAACATTGCCGGCATTAATGGCGTGGTCAATAACAGCAGTGTGCGAGTGTTTTCGGAAGGTGTGCGCTTTGCCGAAACCGCCGACGAAGCAAAAGAGCGTTATTTTAGTGGTGGGGAGAACGATTCTGCCTCACGTAATTTAGCCCGTAAAATTAAATCATTAGCCGACCAGTACATGACGAACCTTGACGTCATGTTAGTGTATCGCCTCGACCGATTTGGCCGTGGTGGGCACCATTTACCGTTTAATCAAGCCGGTTTACCAGCGGTGCGCATTATGGAAACCAACGAGCATTACGACCGCCAACATCAAGATATTCGGGTTGAAAACGGCATTGCTTACGGTGATGTGATTGAAGGGGTCGATTTTGACTTTACCGCCAAACTCACCGCATTAAATGCAATTAGTTTAGCCGCACAGGCGTGGGCACCAGCGCCGCCAACTAAGGTGAGCATTGAAGGTCAGGTGTCACCCAGTACTACGCTAAGTTGGCAAAAAAGCACTGATGACACGGTAGTAGGTTATCGGGTGTATTGGCGCTCAACGACCGCGCCAGAGTGGACTCACAGCCGCTATGTGGGCAAGGTTGATAGGTTTACTTTAGATAACCTAGTGATTGATAATTATTTATTTGGCGTGGCAAGTGTTGCTGCTAATGGCAATGTTAGCCCGGTGGTATTCCCTGGGGCGGCAGGCGCGTTTTTTAAGTAATGATTTAAGTTCGCTATAAAAAAGCCCGGCGCATCAATATGCGCCGGGCTTTTTATTATCTTGTAAGGGGTCATGCGGCTACTCGCCAACTTCCCATTTTACTGTTGTGTAACCGTCGGCATGGCCCAATAATGGCGCTAAATACTCGAGTGCTTCTTTGGCCATAACATCCATTTGCCAAGGCGGATTGATAATCCATAAACCCGCAGCTGTCATGCCAAATTCATCGCTATCGGCATGAATGGCTTGCTCAATACGCAGTTGTTTTTTAATGCCGCTATTTTTAAGCAGTGTCAGCATGGCTTCTGTTTGCTCGCGTTTTACCACCGGATACCACAACATAAAAATACCCGTAGCAAAGCGTTTGTGCGCTTTAATCAGTGTGTGTGCAACATCAATATAATCGGTTTTAATTTCATAACTTGGGTCAATTAAAATCACCCCACGGCGCTCTAAAGGCGGCACGGCAGCAATTAATCCGGCTAAACCATCGTTGTTAATCACTTTTACTTGTTTGTCTTGAATAAAGTAACTTTCAAGTAACTCATGGTCGGTTGTGTGTAGCTCGTGCAATACCATGCGATCTTGCGGACGTAATTCTACATCTACAAATGCAGGCGAGCCTGGATACACTCTAAGCTCACCGTCATATTCAGCATTAAAGTGGCGTACCGCTTCAACATAATCGGCTAAGGCAACAGGCAGGTTTTCATGCTCCCACAGTTTGGCTACGCCCTCTAAATACTCGCCGGTTTTTTGCGAAAACTCATCCGTTAACGAATACGCGCCAGCGCCTGCATGAGTGTCGATATACACATAAGGTTTTTCTTTTTTCTGCATGGCTTTTAATGCTTGGATTAGCATTGAATGTTTAAGCACATCGGCATAATTGCCTGCATGGTAACCGTGGCGATAACTAAGCATGGGCGTTTCCATTAACGAATGAACAGTAAAAACTGTGTAATACCATCATTATAAGTTTTCTCAGGCGTGAGGTATAGGTATTCACTGGTGATGGCTTTTGGCATAATGAGGTAGTTTTTATTTTGGCATGGTATTTATCTTGTTGCAGACACCTATCTTTTTTAATCAGCAGTACCCAACATTGGTGGATATCGCTACTCGCTGGCAACTCGTGTGGGACAAAGACGCCGCATTTGAATTGCGCTTTGAGCAAAACTGTTTGAGTTTGTACAAACGAGATGAACCCAAATTAGATGGTATTAACGTTGATTTTGTCTCAGGTGCTGTGGCACACCGGCGCAAATTTGGTGGTGGGCGCGGGCAGTCTATCGCCAAAGCGGTTGGGTTAAAGCAAGGTGTAACGCCAACGGTTGTCGATGGCACAGCAGGTTTAGGCCGCGATGCATTTGTATTGGCAAGCCTGGGCTGCAAAGTGATTATGGTTGAGCGCCACCCTGTGGTTGCCGCACTATTAGAAGACGGCCTACGCCGCGCCTATGAAGACGCCGAAATTGGCGGATGGATGCAGGATTTGATGAGTCTGTTTCATGGTTCAAGCTTGGATGCATTAGCTGATGCTGCGCAGTCCTCTGGTACTGAAGTAGACGTAGTGTATTTAGACCCAATGTACCCACATCGCGAAAAGTCAGCCTTAGTCAAAAAAGAAATGCGCGTATTTCAAACCTTAGTGGGTGCCGACCTCGACGCCGACGGCTTATTAGCGCCGGCAATGGCATTGGCCACCAAGCGTGTAGTAGTAAAACGCCCCGATTATGCTGAAGATCTTGATGGTGTAAAACCGAGTATGGTATTAGCGCAGAAAAAAAATCGCTTTGATGTGTATGTGAAAGCCGCGATGAAATAGTGGTGTTGAAATAGCAGTGATTAGGCGTTAACAATAAGGATGTTGCTGTGGATTTAATTGAAATCTTAATGAATGCTGCTCTCAACGTTTGGTATATTTTCCCTATTATTTTATTGACCTATATCACCACAACACCTTGGTTTAAAGGTCTTTGGGGTGAGTTTCAGGTCAATTTGATACTCAAGAGGTTACCGCATAACGAGTATCGCAGACTTAAAAATATTACCCTGCCAACAGACAATGGCACCACTCAAATTGATCATATTGTTGTATCTAAATTTGGTGTGTTCATTATTGAAACAAAAAACATGAAAGGGTGGATTTTTGGCTCTGCTAACCAAAAACTGTGGACACAGAAAATATTTAAATACTCATCTCAATTTCAAAATCCAATCCATCAAAATTATAAGCATCTAAAGACACTAGAAGCGCTGCTTAATATCAATATTGATGCACTCTTCTCGGTTGTTGTATTTATCGGTGATAGTCAATTTAAAACGGAGGTGCCGGAAAATGTCACTCATGCAAGTGGTTGCTTATCATATATTCGTTCACACTCTGCTGAACTACTGAATCAACAGCAAGTTTTAGATATCATCAACAATATTGAATCAGGTCGTTTAGCGCGAGGGTTTTCAACAAACCAAGCCCATAAAGTGCATGTTAAAGAAATCATTAAGCAAAAAAATACCGATAAGCTTTGCACAAAATGTGGATCAGATATGGTGTTACGTGAAGCTAAAAAAGGCCAAAATGCAGGATCTAAATTTTGGGGCTGTTCAAACTTTCCCAAATGTAGGACAGTGGAGAAACTCAACTAAATGTCGGTGTGTATTTTAGTAGTCCTTTATGTGCTTTAGTCATACACATCTTGAACTCAAGTTCAGAAATGTGTCACTACAGTGTAAATCATTTATGCCCCATTCCGTGTCAGTAAGGTATATCAGGGGCAAGGCAATAATCGATCAATGAAAAAGATTGAACATCATCAATCCTACTTTAAAAGATGTAATCAGAACAGATAATTAGCCTAAAGGTTGTACAAATACCACTACCGAAAAAAAGTAAATTCCTATAACATAAAACATACCGATTAATATGAATATGGCATCGGCCAAGTCCAAAAACCGAGTTGTGCCTTGCAAACAGCGCAACGCATAAATACTAAAACGTTATAAGGCTAAAATGGACAAATTTATGACGGAAAGTAAAAGTAATAATTTTGTAAGAGCCTTAATTGTCGGCTTAGTCGGTTTCATTGTATGGCTTGTTGCATATAGTTTTCTATCTCTTGAACCAAAAGGAACTATTTCAACGGGGATTATTACACTTATAGTTCTACTCGTTGTTATTGTACTAAGTGAGAGTTTTGATAATTTTAGTGTTGGCAAATTACTCACAATGTCTCGTGAGATAAAAGCAAAAGAAAATTCAATCATTAAGCTTAATTCCGAAAATACTGAGTTAAGAAGAGAGTTAGTTAATGTGGTGACTTCTATCTCACAAAACCAGTCCAGTACAAATATAATTGGGTTCCCTGATGATTTAGCAAAAAGAATGGGCGTAGAAAAAGCGACTGATGATGAAATTAGCAAGAAGCGAGATGAAGAAAGCGAAGCGTCAACTGAGCGTGTTCGGCCTGTAAGAAGACGAATAAATCATCAAAAACTTGAAGAAATTGCTTTTTCTAAGTTTCTCTCAAAAAGAAGTCTTACTGAATACGATCTAATGCAGGAAGCTAAACTCGTTACACAGTTTAGCGGCATAGATGCGGTGAGCAATATTCAACCGATTTACGATGGCTACATTAATACTGGTGAGAGTGAAATTTTCATTGAAATAAAAGCCTCTAGAGTTTCATCAATTATGATGAGAGAAAGAGTCTATTTAATGCTCAATAAAATATTTTTATACAATAAAGTAAAAAAAGCTAATGCTCACTTAAATTTATTGTTGGTTGATATTGATGGTGAAGATCAAGACCAACGTCGCAGTCAAAGGAATACAGATCGGTTCAAAGAGTTTTTTGAGCCATCGATTGTCAATGGTCTTCTGAGAATAGTACCAATAGAGCTTACTGAAGAAGAGATTTCTCAAATTTACATTGAGGAGTAGCCGCCTGTAACAAAAGCGTCAATTGGGACTGGTTTTCCGCTGGCACTCCAAACCAGCCCATTAAGCGGGCATTGAATTAAGCCGCTGCGCGGAGCCAAGTCAAGCTTCAATTGACTGTATTACTCGTATTGAATCAGCTAAACTAAAAATGTGATGGAACACCACAATGATAAGGGAATTTCAATGAAATACGTGCAAATCAGACCATATATTCAGTTCAGAACTGCTCTGCAGCTCAGAGCCAGAATCAAAAAAAGCAAATTCCTATAGTATAAAGCGTACCAATTAACCTGGACTCGGCATCGGCCAAGTCCAACAAGCGGTTTGTGCCATGCAAACAGTGCTACGCACAAATACTAAAACGTTATGGCGAAAGGAGTCGCAATGAGCCAATCCGACAAAATATATAGCTCGAAAGTATCTCTCACAATAAATATTTTAACGGTCATATTTGTCCCGCTTATTTGGTGGCACTTTTTCGATTTTACATTTCCTGAAATGACTCAAGATGCAGCGAGGAAGTTTAGCCAAATTGGTGCGTTGATTAATCTATTGGCAGCAATGTTTTTGGCAATACGTTTCTTATGGAAGGGTCGTTATAGTCGAAGACAATTACAAATAGAAAAACTTGATACGGAATTAGAAAAACATTTTGAATTCCTTAAGCATCAAACTTTTACGGAAGAACAAAAATCTAAATATGAGGAAATTAAATTTTTAACTCAAGAAGATCACTTACAAGAAATGAAAAATATATTGGAGTTAGATAAGGTTGAGCATAATCACATGTATTTGGGGCTTACTTGCCTATTTATAGGCACGGTTATGCAAATCCTTGGAGCAGGTTACGTTTCGCCATAACAGTTGGCTTGCGCTCTTTAGCCAACTATTTCGAGCCGCTTAGCAAGTCGTTTAGCAATCTCAACAAACAATGGAACTATATAATGGGAAAATACCATAACGACCAACCGATACAGGGGGGGCCTGATGATCCTGACTTATTAAATAGACTGGATTTTTCCAACCATTTGGCAAATGTACTGTTATTAAATCATGATGATGATTGTCTAACTGTTTCTTTGGAAGGCGAATGGGGATATGGAAAAACATCAGTAATAAATCTTGTCAAAGGAGCTTTGAATGAAAAAGAAACCGCCCCAATTATTATTGAATATAATCCTTGGTTGGCCGGTAAGCCTGAGTCATTAATTCAAGATTTCTTACTCCAATTTTCATCCCAACTCAATATTAAAGATAACTCTGAAGTGGCATTAAAAGCTGCAAAGGAGTTGATTGCATACTCTAGCCTCTTTAGTGTCGCAAAGCTTGTACCTGGTGCGGAACCATGGGCATCAATAGTTGAAAAGGTATTATCTAAATTTGGAAGTTCAACTAAGAAAATTGCTGAATTAAAAAAACTCGATCTTTTAGGTAAAAAGAAAAAGGTTGTTGCTGCAATTGAAAAAGTTAAAGCGCCGATAGTCGTCATTATTGATGATATTGATAGGTTAACCCCATCTGAAACATTTCAAGTTTTGCGACTCGTTAAGGCTGTGGCAGATTTTCCAGGGACTTCATTTCTATTAGCTTTTGACTCAAGCTACCTAGTCTCTGTTTTAGATAAGAATGACATTGTGAATGCTTCGGAATATATCAATAAGGTAGTGCAACTCAGGGTACCCCTTCCTGTAATTTCTGAAAGAGGGATGAATCAGCTTGCTAATATAGAGCTGGATAATCTGAGTGATAAAAACTTAACAGATAGATTTGAAGCAGACCAAGAGAAGTTAAGCTGGATTTTTCATAATTATTTCAAGCACCTTATTAGGAACCCAAGAGAATTAAAAAGATTTTTCAATCACCTGAGGTTTGTGTTGGAACAGGTTGAAGGGCAAGTCTGTTTCTCCGATCTTTTTTCGTTATCAATAATCGCTACAAAAGCTAACTCGATATACGAGCATGTCAAGAAAGCGCCAGAAGCATATATAGGCAAAAGGTTTTCGAATGACGGTCTTATGATGGATAAGCCAGAAGAAGTGGTCAAATCATTTAGTGAAGAGCGGAGTCAAATTTTAAAAGAATTCAGCGAAAGGGACCGTAAGTTATTAGAGGGGCTTCTTGGAGATACTTTTCCTCTTCTGGATTCTGGCGGTTATTCACATTATGGCGTTTCTGATGCTGATTCTGCCGGCAGAGTATCAGCCCCGCAAAGGTTACATGTTGCGTTTCATTACAAAACGCCTACCGGGTATCTTTCTGATCAAGAGATCCTTGACTTTATCTCTGGAGACATCAATAGGGATGATTTTCTTAGTAGGGTTGTTTCTGAAGACGCCGATGATCGATTCTTTGAAATGATGACGAATTATGCAAAAGAGTGCAAAGGCAATAGCTTTGATGTTTTGACTTGTATTTATGACGCGTTCCTTAAATCTGAAAAGCTAATATCTTCTCTAGAAAGTAATTATGGTTTCATGTCTAGGGATCTTTATCGCCAAATGAACTGGCTTACAAATAAGGTCATCTCTGAGAGTGACGATAAATATACATTGATAAAAAAACTTGTCGGGAGACAGAAAAGTGCGCCTTTGGCTGCCGATGTTTTATACAAAATTCGTAGCCAGATTCATGGAAAAAAGAGCTATGACGAGCCATGGGTCTCTGAAGAACAGCTTGATGAGCTTGAGATTGACTATCAAAAGGTTGCTATTAAATCTCTTTCCGATAAGACACATATTGATAATCATCTTGAATCACACATATTCTATGAGTTAAAAAGGTCATCAAAAGATAAAACATCTGAATTTATGGATACAGTCTTGAGTGGTGATAATGGCACAATTAGAGTGGTCGAAATAATTGGTAACACTGGTAGTGATTCTACTAATGGCCCCTTCGTTGAAATCGATGAAAAATCTTTTGGTGATGTTGTTGATTTAGAAAATCTTAGAGAGCAAGCCCAAAAAATAGATATTGCAAACCAACCTGTCCATATTCAAGCGGTACTTAAGAGTATTATTGATGGGAAAAAATATTACTTGAGAGATGGGGTGTTAGGTGAGCGATGGTAGCCAAAATTGCTTACAAGCGCATTTTCGGCTGAATCCAGTCCAAGGAAATAGTTAATGGTGAGAGTTAAAATCGAAGAGATAGTGGATCATCTCAGGACAGAAATGAGTAAGGCGCTCAAGCAAGCGGTAGAAAATACAATTCCAGACGTTGAATTTGATGAGCGAGAGCTTTTTCGTAATTTTCGTCGATCCGTTGGTCGAAAGTGCAGTACTTGGGAGAACGTTCCGGATCAATATGTTGAATCTGACTAAGCCGCATCGTATTAACAAGACCAGTCAGCAGTCCGCGTCCTTGCTGTCGGCGCTATGCATACAGTAGAAATGAACTATGAAGCTATATATTAAAGATATTAATGAAAATAAGCGGTACTTAAATGTAGCTGCCGAATCAAGGAATGAACTTGCTCAAAAACTTGGGGGAGCTTACTTTTCTGTCGATGGCACGACTTATCATATTTCTCAAGTAAACGCAGAGAAGTCTAATGATAATACTCCTGTTTCAACGGTAATTGGCGGGGCTCTTGGGCTTGTTGGTGGAATGCCTGGAGTACTTATCGGAGGTGTCCTAGGGGCTTTTCTAGGTAATGAGGCTGATAAGAAAGAATCGGCAGCCATAGATTCTTTCAATCGGAGCCTGTCATGAGAAGGTTTGATATTGGCTCTGGAATTTCTATCGTATTTGTAGCCGTTTTGGCGGCAGTCGCTTATTTTTATCAAGATGTAGCGATGGGGACAATGCGTCAGGCACTTGAAAATGGGTACCTGAAAATATTTCTCAATATGATAATATTGATTATCGTTCTTACACATACTATTAAAGTGCAAGCGCAAAGCAGTAGTCGCAGTTTGTTGGTTAAAAGTGGTTTCTTACCCGTCGATATGTCTTTAACTATAGGAACATATATGGCGGTATCTACTACAGCTTGTTCGTTGCTTGAAGGTGCATTCCTTCAGCAGTTCTATGATGTAACTTACTTTCTAAAATTCGATCAACTCGACATATATGTCCTAATTGGAGTTTCAGCATTGTTACTCTGGTATGTTGCACTTCATATGTATCAAATTGGTGTTGAGTTACTTTTTCCAGTAGCTACCCCAGAACTCTCAACTGAAGAAATGCATAATAAGTCAAGGCAGTCGGACGCCAGTAGAACAGGCGCCTCTGCTTGAAGCTTTACCCATAGAAATTTTAACCTGAAGCTCACGAATTAAAATTAATGTTCTAACTCGGAAATGTCAAAAAATGTGTTTGCAAGAGATACGCTTTCAATTGTAATAAAATGACAATTCATAATTATAGTATCTAGGTGCAGTTCCGATTTGTCAGACTATGGGTACATTTTATGTCAGAGTATGGTTACATCTTTTCGGTAAGTTATTGAAAGCTGGAGGCTACCTATGTCAGGCTTTACTTCCAGCGACAACAATAAGGATGTTGCTGTGGATTTAATTGAAATCTTAATGAATGCTGCTCTCAACGTTTGGTATATTTTCCCTATTATTTTATTGACCTATATCACCACAACACCTTGGTTTAAAGGTCTTTGGGGTGAGTTTCAGGTCAATTTGATACTCAAGAGGTTACCGCATAACGAGTATCGCAGACTTAAAAATATTACCCTGCCAACAGACAATGGCACCACTCAAATTGATCATATTGTTGTATCTAAATTTGGTGTGTTCATTATTGAAACAAAAAACATGAAAGGGTGGATTTTTGGCTCTGCTAACCAAAAACTGTGGACACAGAAAATATTTAAATACTCATCTCAATTTCAAAATCCAATCCATCAAAATTATAAGCATCTAAAGACACTAGAAGCGCTGCTTAATATCAATATTGCTGCACTCTTCTCGGTTGTTGTATTTATCGGTGATAGTCAATTTAAAACGGAGGTGCCGGAAAATGTCACTCATGCAAGTGGTTGCTTATCATACATTCGTTCACACTCTGCTGAACTACTGAATCAACAGCAAGTTTTAGATATCATCAACAATATTGATTCAGGTCGCTTAGCGCGAGGGTTTTCAACAAACCAAGCCCATAAAGCGCATGTCAAAGAAATCATTAAGCAAAAAACTTGCACTAAATGTGGATCAGATATGGTGTTACGTGAAGCTAAAAAAGGCCAAAGTGCGGGATCTAAATTTTGGGGTTGCTCGAGTTTTCCTAAATGCAGAGCGGTGGAAAAATTTAATTAACTGTTGTTTTGCTATGGTCTTCGGCCAACGAGGTTGTGGTGCTTCGACCATTACAAAGAATATGACCGCCAGGTTTTGTTTGGCTTCAACATGGCATTCACTTACCGACACGCACTAGTACATCCATGTAGCTCGGCCACTTGTCTGATGTGAAGGGATTCACAAATGCCGTGATGGCATGGATGCCAATGAGCGGCCATGGGTCGGACGGTCGGCTCGCAAACCACCATGATGAAGCTGCAGGTGTTAAAAACTCTGTTGAGTGAGATGTATGCGCTGCTCAGAATAAATTGAAATTAAAGTTTTTTATTTTTGTCGAATATTGAGTCCACTTTTAACGCGCAAGCTCGCTTTTATTGGTCAGTGGAGTTAAATAAAACCGCTTTACATCAATAAGATAGTAAATGTAGGATGGTATTAATCAATAACTTAAAGGGTCGGCTTTAAATTTATTTGGCCGGTCAATAAGCTGTTAGCACTACAGGTAGAAACATGGACTTCGATAAGCTTACCGATGAAGAAATACTAAATATAGCAAATCCATTAATGGATAACCTTATGGAAGGCTCTAGCGAGAGGAATCACCAAAAGCATACTCGTGATTTTACTGATCGCCTCAAAGCAATCGTTACCGAAGAGAACCTTCTGAAACAATGGAAGGAAAATAAGATAGGCGAATTTTCTAAAAGGGAATTTCTATCAATTATTCACAAAAGCGATTCTATATTTGTAGTATGGAAACAGTGGTTTACTAATAGCCATGAAGAATTTTTGGCTGAAATATGCATCGTCGAACAAGCTGGAAAACTTCTAGTAGACCATGTTTGGATAAGGTAACGTGCTAACAAACCCCGCTCAAGGGCGGACGCAAAACAGTAGGCTTGCGCTCATTCTTCGCTTATTTTAGCCTACTATTTATACGCCGCTTACCGGGGCGGTTATATTTTAAGAATACATTTGCAATATGGATGAGTTTAATCGTTATTTAGCTGAAGCAATCAGAGTACGTAGAAGCATTCAGGTGTATCGTGAATTGTTTGACTCAGAAGAATCAGTAAATGTTTTATCAAGCAAGTCGCTTGAGGTATCTGTAATTATCAAACGAGCTTTGCATGACGAAATTTTACTTTCTCTTGCACGGTTGTTTGATTCTCAGGGGTATAACAATAATAAGGAGCTACTCGAGTATTTATCGCAAAGGAACTTGGTTCTTCAACATCAAGATTGACTAGATGATAAACTTCGAGGTTTACGTGATAAGACTTCAAAAATCTGGAGACATATTTCGGTGAAGGATTACCGAAATATGAAGCTGGCACATAATGATAAAACTACATTGTTTACTGGCACAACCCCTATTCGTCACAATGTAAGCTTTGATTCTGCTACAGAGTTAGTTGATACGTCGGTAAAGCTGATATTAGGTCTAATGGTTAAAAGTGGACAATGTAGTGTAAAAGTAAACCTGAATGAAGTTTATGAAAGTGAAGGCTTAAAGTTCATTGAAGCAATTAAAATATAACACATATGAGCGTGGAGCACTCAAATCACCATGATGCCATCGAAGGCCACGTAGATGAACATACTGCCCAACAATTACATAGTGATGTGACAGCGTATTATCGGTTTAATTGTGAAAAAATGTCTGAGCTTTCGAGCATTACTGTTACAGTATTTGCACTTTTTCCTCGTATTCAACAGATACGCTCTATGTGGATGACCGATACTCAACAAGGTGCGGTGACGCTGAGCGATAAAAATAACATGATTAGTTTGAGATAACGCAATGAATAACATCGACACTATTATTGAACATGCTGAACAAAATTGTAAAAGCCATGGTTCGCGCTTAACCACAAAGCGAAAACAAGTTTTATCTTTGCTTGCTCAGACAAATAAGGCGTTGTCTGCGTACGATTTAATTGATTTGTTTGTCAAAGAAAATGGCGAAAAAATTCCGGCGATGTCGGTGTATCGCATCCTCGATTTTTTAGAAGCAGAACACTTAGTCCATAAGCTTAAATTGGCTAATAAGTTTATTGCTTGCTCGCACATCACCTGCAAGCATGAGCATGGCGTGCCACAGTTTTTAATTTGTAGTGTGTGTAATGCGGTAAAGGAAATTACCGTTAATAAATCAACGATTAATGAGCTTAATCAGAGCGTGGAACAAGCAGGTTTTAAATTAGTGAGCCCGCAGCTCGAAATCAATTGTATCTGTAATGATTGCTTAGCCACAGCGGCATAGCCATCAAGATTAACTATCACTCAAACACTGCAAGCTATCACAGATAAACTTGCTGTCTCACTATCATTTTTGTGTGTGATCCGTTGTATTACCATCATAAATGTCGGTTTACCTGAGTCGCCAGCCTCATTTTTCACCTTAAATGCGGCAACCGCGATGCCAGAGCCCAATTGGGTGAGTGCGGTATTTTTTTCAGGTATTGCCGATGGGTTTTCGGCCCAATCTTGATAAGTGTGTGGCCACTGCTGTTGAATATACTGGTGTAATTCTGCCGCTTTTTGGCCAAATGGCGCCATGCCAGCGGCAATGCCATTGAACTCAACGACTTTAGCGCCGTTTTGCTTATCGTCCATATAGTCTGTGCGCAATAACAGTAGCGGCTGACGCACAACGCGCTTTCGGTTATTGATATCACCATGTGCTTGATGATGTAGCTGGATTAAATGGCCAAAAAAAGGATCGGCTTTCGCGACATCACCGAGTGAGACTTGCAAAAAATCATGGTCTTCAGACACACGATTAATGAGTTTGGCCACCATCGGGGTCACGTTGCACAAATGCTGATATACATCGCGTTTCATGGTCATGGGAGCAATGCTAAATGGGCAATGTCGTGCGCTGTTATCAACTTGGCGAAATGCGACGCCGTGCATAATTGCCCACTCACAGGCATCTTCAATGACTTGTTGTGCTATCACAGTATTCTCACTATTTAAAAAATGGCTAATGCATACAGGCAATCACCAATCTATCGATACCCGATCCACATTCATTGAGTAGACAGTTAGCGCGAAGGTGGTTGTTTTTATTGGTATAAGACGTACGAGTGGACTTAAAGACGCAAAAAATAGCCATTATTTAAATTACGCATTTGTAAGATATGGATTAAGCGTCAGTTTCGCAGTATGGTGATGTGCAAATCAGAGTTGATGAAAGTTGAACATTAAGGAGTGTGGCATGGGTGATAAAATGAGTGAGTCTGCATTACAGGCATTGAAAATTGCGTTTACTTACATGCCTAAAGCAATTGAAGTCACCAAGTATGAATATGGTGATAATTACCAAAAAACATTAGATCACATTGAAACCGTGAGGGAGATGTTATTGATCAATGATGTCGACCCAGAAGAGGTTTACGGCGACATTAATCCTGAAAGCACACCTAATTCAACTTATTGATAAAATGTAACAAGCTATGGATTTAATCATAGCTTGTTAGCAAACTCTCAAGTAACCACTATTTACGCCACAGACTGCTCAACAGGATGGGCGTTGCCGTCATGTTTTGGATGATACAGCTTAGCAAACATCTTCATGAGTGATTCGCGGCGGATAACTCCACATAAGCGACCGTTTTCAACAACAGGGTAAACACTCGGAACCGCTGCTGAAGCTTCACGTAGGCGCTCTTCATAACTTTGATAACCACCGCTGATATACATGCCTGAGTCGGTTACTGGGAAGAGTTTCTTCTTATCAACCACCATAAACTCAAGCAATTGGGCGACTTTTTCCGTTGGCGCTACGGTGAGCATTTTAGTTTGCATCACCTCTTTTATTGTTGTGGGTAAGTTGGCAGAAAACTCTTCTGACCACAACGAGCGCAGTAGATCTTGCTCTGAAACAAAGCCCAATAACTGATTATTTTTGTCAATTACTGGCGCACTGCGAATGCTTTGTGCTGCAAGTAAATCTAACGCTTGGTAAATCGTGTTATCAACGTTAAGTGTGCCAGGATTAGTGTCCATTAATTCGCTAACGATAAGTTTGTCAATTTTGGTTTTCATGGTTAAGTCCTTATGACTTGAATGAGAGTGAGTTGATGTAATAGTTGAAGGCTGAAACTGCGCAGATGCCGATAAATGTTGCGGTTGTTGCAGCACTTGAGTGTCGTCGGGTTGGCGAGCTTGGCCTTGTTCAATAGGGCTAATATGCAGTTGTGTGACGTGATTGCTGCTTGGGTTGCGATCGTTGATCCAAAAATACCCAAGGCCAACAAACACTGCGCCACCAACAATGTTGCCTAGGGTGACCGGAATTAAGTTATGCACGATAAAATTGCTGATGGTGAGGTCGGCAAAGGCTTGTGGAACCACGCCGAGAGCCATGAAGTATTCACTACCAATAAAGTGCTCAATAGTAATGCCTAAAGGCACCATAAATAGGTTAGCAATGCTATGTTCAAAGCCGCTTGAGACAAACATTGCCACTGGTAATATCAGCAATATTGATTTGCCTAAGGCGTCTTTGCAGCTAAAGGTCATCCACACACCAAGACACACCAATAAATTACATAAGGTGCCTAGTGCAAAGGCTTGGCTCCAATCATGGTGAATTTTATGTTGTGCGACATGCAAAGCGTTGAGACCCCAAGCGCTGCCGTTTAGGTCATACATCTTTGACATCATCACCAATAGCAGTATCAACATTGCGCCACAAAGGTTGCCTAAATACACCCTTGTCCAACAACCTAATAATTGTTTGGTGGTGACGCGTTTTTGCGCCCAGGCAATCGCGCTTAATACTGTGCTGGTAAACAGTTCTCCTCCGAGTACGACAACCAGAATGAGCCCTAAGCTAAATGCAATACCACCACTAAACCGAACCAGTCCCCACGAGCCTGGTGCTGCCCCTGTGGTCACGGTGATATAGAACACAAAGGCCAGTGCAATGAAGGCACCAGCAAATACAGATAAGCCAAATGATTGTGCAATATGCTTAGTCACTTTGGCATGTCCGTATTCAGCCGCTTTTTCAAATGGGCTCATTGCTGCCGAGCTATCTACAATTGCAAGGTGGCTAACAGGTCGAGTCGCCTCGTGGGCGTCAAACTGTTTCATGACGCGCCCCGTAAAGTGCTACAGGCTCCCAATCGTGGCGTGACTCGATTGTTGCTTAAATACATTGATGACTCCTTAATGTGTTTTCTAAATGTTGGATTTATATTCAGAATACACATTAAAAAGCTAAATAATATTGAATGTTTATTAAGCTATGTATCAATTAAATTGATGCTTTTTTAAAGCTAAAACCGGCTTTTTTGCCGTTTTTAGATGAAAATCGGCTTGAGAAGGTAAGATGTTAGGTTGTTTTGTGAGCAGTGTTGAGAAAATCGCTTAATGCGTTATTACGTGAATATAAGGAGTGATTGAGAGTATCAATTTTGTCGATATGTGTGCGTGAATGACAATAAAAACAGGCTTTAGCATAATAAAAAAGTTTTGTAATTTATTGCTTTTAAATGGTTTTATTTCTATTTGGTATGAATGCTGATATAGGTTGGTAACATTGAGCGATTTTGTGCTTAGTGCTCACAAGGTCAGTAAAGGTAATTTGTGCTAAATGTCAAAAACATGATCTACCTCAATTGATAATCACTCTCATTAGCATTACCATGCACTCATAGAATATTCCTTGGAGATAAAAAGAGTGAAGCCAACTTATCTAGCCGCATTATTAGCCGTAATCCTTAGTCCGCAAGTTGTTATGGCTGAAGACTCCACGCCTCCCGAAGCTGAAAATATTGAACGCGTTAGTGTGATGGGGGTAAGGCAAAGACTAGAGCAAGCAGGTACTTTAGCTAACACCATCATGAAGACCGAAGTGATTAGCGCTGGTACTATCGAAAATAAAAACGCAGTCAATTTATCAGAAGCTATTGATAACTCTCCAGGTGTAAAAGTGTCTAACGAATGCTCTATGTGTGGCGTAAAACGTATCATGCTCAATGGTATGAAGGGCGAGCAAACAACGATTCTGGTTGATGGCTTACCCGTACACACTATGATTTCTGGTTACTATGCTGTGGATGCGATTCCGACTACCGGCATAGACCGTATTGAAGTTGCCCGCGGCGCAGGTGCGTCATTAATTGCTCCAGAGGCCATTGGCGGCACAGTCAACATTATTAGTTATGAGCCCACTGATAGCGGCGCAGAATTTGATGTGGCAGTCGGTGAAAATGGCTACAAAAAGATGGGTTTCTTAGGTAAAGGTGTCAGCGAAGATGGTCGCACTCGTGCAACATTAGTGGCTCAATACGATGATAGAGACCAATATGACGCTGACGATAATGGCGTGAATGAAGCCCCACAACAAGAAAACCGCAGTCTTACCGCTAGAGTGTCGCACGATGTAACAGACACCGACAACATTGTATTGCGCATTGCCAATATTCAATCTGAAATTTTTGGTGGTCCAATGCTAGATGAGACCTTTGCTGATGGTCTAGCAAGTTCCACCGGCACTGTTTTATCAGGTTATGACGACGATGCCACAGCGACTCAAGAGTTATTTGAAGACGGTGACGTGCGCAATGACTATACAGGTAAAGCTTGGGAAACGTCTGAGTGGATTAAAACCGATCGTAACGAAGCCTCATTAACTTGGTTAAGAGAATTAAACGATGATTGGAACATGCATTTAGCGACTAGCTATGCAGAGCATGATCAAGACTCTTTTTACGAAGGCTTTGATTACACAGCCAATGACGTAATGTGGTTCTTTGATGCGCGTTTTAACTATTTACTTAACGACAGCCAATTACTGACTTTTGGTATGGACCACCGTACTGAAGAAATGCGTTCAAACTCTCGCTCTGGCAGTGCAAACCCTGATTATGTTTCAGATTCATTTGATTATGATGTGACGGGGATTTATGTCCAGGATACTTGGCAAGTCACAGATGAACTTGAAGTTGCAATGGCATTACGCTACGACAACGTTGTCGCCGACTTTATAGACCCTAACAAACCAGGAACAGAGCTTGACGAGTCAATTCTCTCTCCTCGAGTCGATATTCGTTTACGTCACAACGATGAGTGGGTGTCGCGTTTATCAGCCGGACGTGGGTACCGTGCGCCGTTATCATTCTTTGAAACAGACCATGGTATTTTAGATGGCTCACTGGGTTTTGATATTGATATTGACGAATTAGAGCGTTCAAACTCAGTTAACTACGCCTTGAGTTATGAAGGTGACAGACTGACTTCTACGGCCTCACTTGCGTGGACCGAAGTTGAAAACTTGGCGCAATTAACCACCAATGACCAAGGTATTCCACTGCTGACTCAACTTGACGAAAAAGCCAGTGTTGTCACCACCGACATTGCTTTAGGCTATCGTTTAACTGACGATCTGACCTTAAATCTAACCGGTGAAGTATTTGATTATGATTCAGTATTTCAATCATCTTATGCTGTCGCGCCAATAGAAGAGCGTATTACATTATCGGCAGATTGGGACATCAATGGCTGGGACTTATTCGCCAATGTGGTGTGGGTAGGCAGCCGTGATTTATCTGACTATGGCTATGAAGGTTACAATAGACTACTGAGCACTGGCGAAGTTGACCCTGACTCTGAAAAGAGCACTGATGCACCGTCTTATTTCACTATTGATTTACGCGTCAGTTATGAGCTTAACGAGTACCTTTCACTTTATAGTGGTGTGACTAACCTACTTGATTACACTCAAGCTGGTGATGAAGATACTCCGTTATTTTATGATGCAGACGGCGCTTATGATGTGGGCTATATCTATGGACCACTTCGCGGTAGAGAAGTATACGCTGGCATGAAGTACACATTCTAATGTTACGTCTAGCCTGTTTGATCATACTCATTTGCGCCGCGCCTTTATCGGCGGCGCAGCTAACGGTTGATTACCAATTTAAAGACTTGCGCGGGCAAACTACCAGTAATCTTGCGCATTTACATGGTAAACCGGTCGCGATGATGTTTTTTGAGCCTGAATGTCCGTGGTGTATCAAGCAGGCAAAAGTGCTCAAGAAGCTACATCAAGAATGCGAGCAACAGCTGCATCCGGTTGCACTAGGTATTAACGGCGATAATGTGAGGTTAAAACGCGCGCTGTTTCGGCTTAATTTTCCGTTTGAAGCCTACCGGCCGCCCTCGGATTTAGTGCAAGATATGGGCGGGATCCCTGCTACACCGATTTTACTTTTGTTAGATGAAAATGGCGTGCTTATTAAAGGTTATCGTGGCTATACCGCCATGGGTGAACTTAAAGCGCAACTTTGTCCAACTGCATAATTATCCAGAGTTCAGGTTAAAGGCACTAAGCAAGTGCCTTTTTTTATGCCTAATACACCGCATTGGTCGTTTGGCGTTGAGACGAGGGGATTTTCTTCACTTGTCGGGCTAAGCAAATGCTAATAAATATCATGCCAATCCAGCCGATAAAATGAAATTGTTCGCCCACAATAATGATGGCAAATAAAGTGGCTACAGCGGGTTCAAGTAACGTTATCATGGTCGCGGTGCTTGCATGTATGTGTTTGAGTCCGTAACCAAAAAACAAGTAACCGATAAACATCGGTACAGTGGCCATGTAAACGGCAACACTAATATTAATCGCCCCAGTAAATAAATTGTCTGCGGTGAACCATAACGAAGGTAAAAGCAGTATCGCGGCAAAGGCAAACATACTCGCCATCGACGAATTTGATCGCACACCGTTTTCAATCATCTGCCTCGCTGCCCATGAATATATGGCGTAGGCTAATCCAGCAATCAATCCTAAGCATATTCCCCAATGATGAAGTTTGTCGATTGGGTGTATGGTTGTTTCAGTTTGTTTACCTATGGTCAGCAAAATAACCCCGACGCCACCGAATATGAAACTGATTATCCAGTTTAATGATATTAATTTTTTGCTGATAAGGCGTTCAAGCAACACAGTGAAAAATGGCGCACTGGTAATTGAGACCACAGTACCAATGGCAACGCCCGAAAGTTTCATTGAGCTATAAAATGCCAATGGGTAAATCGCCACAGACAAACCGCCAAGCATGAGGTTTTTGGGCTGAGCCATTAATAAAGCCTTATCCTCGAGCAAGTGTTTTATAGATCGTAACACCATAAGCACTCCGCCAACGCCCATGGCAAACGCACCAGTAGCCAATGGACTAACATTAGGAGCAAAGCTAGCTGCAGTGCCGGTTGTTCCCCATAAAATAGCCGCGACGGCGATAGCAAATGCAGCAGTGACGGGACTGTCTTTAACAAACATAAAACGCCTCAACGATGATTATCAATAAAATTGATGTTATCGCGTAGCGAGTCAGAAAAGTTTGCCGCTCGGACGCATTTGTTTGTTTACAAGACGCAATTGTTTGCCAAATACTGTTAACGGGTTAATTTAGAGGGCGCGAGGCCAAAGTATAATGAAAAACGTCGGCTAAATGCGCTGATATCAGTGTAACCTACGCTTTGGGCAACAATTGGAATTGGGTAGTCGGTATGCAGTAACAAGGCGTGGGCTTTTTCCATACGTAATTGGATTAAATATTGAGTTACCGTTTGACCTGTTTGTTGCTTAAAGACCTTTTTAAACTGTGTTGGGCTTAAACAAGCTATTTTAGATAAGGTGTCAATCGAGATGATTTCTGCAAGATGATTGTCCATAAACTCAATGATGTTCCCAATCCTAGGCTCAATTTTTTTATATAGACGTTGCTCGGCCAGTAGTTGGTTAAAAGTATTGAACATGAGTTGTTCAATTGAGTGATTAATTTGGTATTTCAGTTGCTCTTCTACAAAATTTAAAAAACGCTTTAGCGGTAAGCTAATACTGAACACTATGGTGTCTGATGTGGCTAGCGGGTCGGGTAAGGTCGTTAAGTCTGCCACCACAAACCGCGCCTCGCTATCGGCGTCAAAATGATGCATCTTACCTGTTTTAACGACCACACACTCACCCGGAGTGACTTTACCAATAAACGAACCTACTTCAATATTGATAACACCACGCAGCGGAAGCACCAGCTGATGAAATCCATGCTGGTGGCCTTTTCTATTACGGTTGTATGAACGTATAGATAGTAAATTTACCATTGGAGACCTAAAGTTGATTACACGTTTGAGGTTAATATTTCAAATCAGAAGCGTGTAAATATGCCTTCAACTGAGTTGAATAACAGCATACATAATATAAATACAGGAAACCTAATCACAGCGTACAAGATATCGTTATAAGGGCCAATAATTTGCTGTCTAAAAACATTGGCTCTAAAAAATGTCGTTAATGTAAACTGGTTATGAATATTATATGTTTTGTTGGTAACAGGCTGATTATATATTTTTGTGCTGGTTAATCCGCTTGGTGTGGGGCATGTGTGCGTAAACTCATAAACGATTGCTCAAGTCGCTCATGGTATCAGTCAAAATATTGTTATTATCAATGTGTCCTCAAACAAATAGTGAATATTTTCATGATGCTCTCTGCTCAGTTGCATTATCTTTCGCTTGCATTGTAAATGCCTGAAAGGTGATTGAATGGCTTTTAAAGGCAATGATAATCGACACGTTAAAGCAATATGATTAATGACTTAGGCTACTGTATTTTTATGTATTAAACGTTATGATACGCCTAGGTTAAATAATGGTTAAAGGACTAACATGTACCGCTTACTTCTCATCCTCTTAAGTGTGGGAACACTTATCTCTTGCGCTTCTACATCGACTAAACCAATCCCAGCCATAAGCCCGCTAGAGCTTCAGCGTGGTAATGAACAACTGCGTTTAGCTGAGTCATACTACAATGATAACCAGCCTGAAAAAGCATTAGCGCTTTACCAACAACTGGCTAAGCAAGGTCACCCAAGAGCTCAGGGCGAACTGGGATTGATTTACGATTTGGGCGCGTTAGGTGTTAAAGAAGATAATGCACTTGCGCTATTTTGGTATAAAGAAGCGGCGAAACAGAATGACCCACAATCTTTTGTTAATTTAGCGTCTTTTTACCGTGAAGGTGAGTTTGTTGATAAAAATCTCGATACCGCAGTGTCATATTACCAACAAGCAATTAATCAACAGTTTGCAATGGCAAGTTGTGAGTTAGGATTTCTTTATTTAGACGAAGCTGAGTATCAAGATCTTGATAAAGCAAAGCATCATTTTCAAATGGGCGCAGATGCAGAGCTGGTAGATTGTTATTTGGGTTTGGCTTATCTCTACCACTTTGAAATCAAGGATATGCCACAAGCTTTCAAATGGTATAAATTAGCTGCCGATAATGACTCAGCAACAGCTCAATATGACCTTGCATTGATGTATTTTAATGGTACTGGAGTAGATAAAAACCCTAAGCTTGGCCACGAATATTTGGCCATTGCAGTTGAGCAAGATTATCCACTGGCTGTGGGATATTTGGCTCAAATATATGATTTTGGTTGGGGTGTTGCTGAAAATAAATTAGCGGCTGTTGAGCTTTACCATAAAGCGGCAGAGTTGGGTGATGCTGACTCTCAAGTCAATTTAGGCTTACTGTATGAAGAAGGTGAGCTGGTTCCTGAAGATATTAATACCGCGTTGCAACTTTATACTTTGGCAGCCGATCAAGGTCATCCCATTGCGCTCAATAATATTGCTGCTATTTATTTACGCGGTGACAAAGTCGAGCGAGATTTAAAAATTGCACTGCCATTGTTTTACCAAGCTGCGGCAATGGGTAACCCCAATGCATTAACCAATTTAGGTACCATGTCGCGCCTTGGCAATGGTGTTGAACAAGACGAAAAACAAGGGTTTTTATACTACAAACAAGCCGCCGATTTAGGTTTTACGCCTGCGTATTTTCAATTAGGTCAAAGTTATCACCTTGGGGTTGGCACAGAAAAAAACGATGAATTAGCCTTACCTTACTTGTTAGAGTCTACTGAATACGATGAAAGTGCGGCTTTTTATATCGGCATCATTTACTCAAAAAGCCCTTCTGTTACGCCTGATTTTGATAAGGCTATTTCATATTTTGAAAAGGCGTATGAGTTAGGCCGTCAAGATGCAGCCTCGTACTTAGGCTGGATTTATGAAACAAAAAGCCCAGCGCATCATGATATTAAAAAAGCCGTTTATTGGTATCAACAAGGCCTTTCAAACTCATATTCTTGCTTGAGGTTGGCTCGATTATATTTACAAGGTAAAGGCGTGCCCCAAAATATCGATAAGGGGTTAGCGCTGTATCATGAGTACGCCAAAATAAAAAAATTCGATATTGATGAGCTTCTTGGCAACTTATATTTTTTTGGTGAAGTTGTCGAACAAGATTATCAAAAAGCCCTTTTTCACTATGAGAAGGCCGTCGCCAATAATCAAAGTCAAGCCGCCAATAACTTGGGCGAAATGTACCGTTTAGGCCACGGTGTGACTCAAGATATTCACCACGCGATTTCACTTTATGAGGCCTCTACTGAGTGGGGGGGCGTGGTATCCATGGCAAATTTAGGTGAAATTTATTTAAACGCTGAAGGTGTTGCAGTTGATCGTGATCTTGGTATGAGTTGGTTAACTAAAGCGGCAGAGCGAGGGCAAAATGATGCTCAATATCTTTTGGGGCAAGCTTTAATTGCCGACCAACAACAAGCTTTAGGTACAAGGTGGATTAAAAAAAGCGCAGAAGCGGGCAATAAAAAAGCCATACAATACCTAACTGAACATCAATAAATACAAATTGACCATTTAATTGGAGTGTTAAATGAGATTGCGCGGAACGTCAAAAACCAAAGCGTCTAAGTACAATTCGACTGTTGGCTTGTTTATTAGCATTGGTATGTTGCTTGTTGTGTTTATGGCATTTGATTTCTCTGAGATGCATGGTGCGGGTAAAGTGTTTATGGTTTTTTGGGTGGGTGGTGTTTGTGCTCAAGTTTATCAATCTTACCGAAACTCTATATTTTCAAATAAAAGTCTGCATCATGAAGAGACGGATCATGATTTACAGCTCGAAGATGTTCAGCATCGTCCGTCTGTAAACGTTAAAAAAGGTAACGATTACGCTGTAAGGTTACGAGATTTGGAGCAACTATATCTTGATGGTTTACTGACCACCGCAGAGTATGAGGCTAAAAGAAAAGATATTTTGGACGAAGATTGGGGCCGTTAATTTATACTCAGTATCGGCTGATTAATGTTGAGTCAACTGGAGCCTAGCATAGGTTTTGCTTTAGTTAAGGTGATGGAGATAGGCGTGAGAGTGTTGAATATTTTTTTTAGTGGTGTGTTCATACTGATGTCATCGTCTGTAATAGCGTTTGAATCACCTGTCCGCGATATCAGTGAGATTATTTCGAAAGAAGAGTTTTTGTCTTATTACAATGTGGCTGATTTTATTGAGCACTCGCCTAAAGTGACTGAGTTTGTGGCGCCTGAAGCTGATGATATAAAACAATATGGCAGTGATGTGATGAAGACGCTAACAGGATCTGATTGTGATCGAGACGGTAAAATGGACAGCAACTCAGAATGTAATGCAGTGTTTTATAAATTGTGGATGAAGTACCAACGCTAGTGTTCGCTATATCACTACTCCACAGGAGTTAATAAATCATTTTGCATGGCTTGTACATCAAATTGCGCTAAGCCCTGATTGACAATGTCGCACCACTTTTTACCTTCCTGAGTATTATTAAACGTGACGTGCAAGGTTTTATCTTGCACGATTTTTGGGTTCACTTGTAATAATGGGGCGACCTTAGCAATTTGTGGATCAGACTTTAGATATTCGAACACGTTAACGTCCATAATGATCGTATCGATTCGGCCTGCGGCCAGCTTTAAAATATTTTGTTTTTCATCAATACCTGTCTCAAATTTTTGGCTACCATTGGCAATCATTTCGTCTATTTCAACGGTATTGATATAACCCTTCAGTACCCCTAATTCATATTGATTTAAATCACTGACCTTGTCCCAAATAATCGGATTACTCTTACGCTCTATCAGTACGAGAGGGCTGGCACCTATGGGGTCTGAAAACAATAACTCGCTAGAGGGATTATAGTAAGTGGGGTAATAACCTACGACTTGGCCTGTTTTTACTGTTCGGGAGGCTCGGTTCCAGGGCAAAACACCTATCGCGAGCGTGTGACCTTGATAACTCAATGCTTGAGTAATGACTTGACTGTTGATGCCATGCTGGGGGAGAGTGCTGCCAGTAAAAGGAGGCCATTCTATGGTGGAAAGCTCGAGCGTATCGGCGTTTATTCCTGCAGGTATACACATTGCCACCATAAAGCACACGCACAGTGTTCGTATTTTTTTCGGTAACGCATCCATCATTCTTATCATCAATCCTTAGTCAGCTCATTTGCAGTACATCTTAGGGCCTGTTGATCTTTCAAAGTTGTTTTGCAGCGAATTGTTATCCATTACTCACATTTACAACTGCACGGCAGAGACTTTGAAGTGTCGTTATTCTACATAAAAAGTCGACAACGCAGTAAAAATGACTAACAAACGCTGCTAGAAGGGATCGGTTAAGAACGTGTTAACTCGAACAACATTCAACCAGCAAAGATCAACAAACCTCAGTATAGGCATAAATCTACCTCAGTTTGCATTCTTTATACGGAGTGATCAACGGTTTAATCCAATGGCTATTTTGACTTTTTAAAATAACACCAGCTTAAATAAAATAGTTGGAGTAAAAGCTTAAAACAGGTTTTTAAATCCCTCACCAGTTGACCATTACCTATAGCTGCCTACAGATAAAAGCGCTCGCCTATGCTGGTTTTATATCCTTTAGTTAATTCAAACAACGGGCGGTTTTGTTGGCCTGAAACAAGGTTTTCTTACTTCCTATAAAGACTTGCAATGTTTTTTATCTGCTCTATGTTGAGTGCGGAGTTGTAAAAAAATGCATGGATGCGTTAACAAAAATATAAATAATCGCTAACAGTAAACTTGATGCTGTTGCAGATAAAAAAAGAGGACAACCCATGAAAAAATCGATGTTGTTGCTGTTGGCTGGTTTATTCAGTTGTGCAGCACAAGCGGCAGTGAGTGGCTATCCAGTCGTATTGGTGCATGGCTTTCAGCCGGATAACTTACAAAGCAAACCTACTGGGGCACAGGTGAGCAATAATGGTGCTGATTATTGGGCACAATACTGGCGCGATAGAGCTGACGAACGTATCGACTGGCCATCACAAGAACGGGTCGCCGATAAGATCACTAGCCAATATGTTTGGCCAAAACTGCAACAAATGTCGCGTGACGGCACCTGTGCTAATGGCTGTGTATTTGTGAGCCATTCAACGGGTGACTTGGTGACTCGATATATTATCGATAACCAAGCATTATGGTTACAAAATGCAGGCTTACAGCCGCTTAATATTGTGGCAACGTTCGACTTTGCAGGTGCTGGCGGTGGTGTTGAGCTAGCTGACTTAGCGGTCAATGTAGCTAATGGTTCTGGTTTAATTAACTCGACGGTCAAACTCGCGGTGTCGTTATGGCTTGGCGCTACACCAACATCATCTAACATTGGGGTGTTAAATGATTTACGGGTAAATACCGCGCGTCAATTGGCATCGTTTCCTGATAGCCGAGTACCACGCTTACGCTTTGCTGGCGCAGGTTCTGACTTTTTAGGCACGACAGGGGCTTTTTTACCGGGAGAAGATGACGGTGTTGTTGCAAGTCACTCAAGCTGTGGTGCAGCCTCTGCCAGCAGTTATAACAGTTGTTCGCGCAGTGTTGCATTTGATGGCAAGTTAACCTCGGTTAGTGGTCCAAGTGCATTTATGCCTTACCATTATCCGATGTTGATGAGTGAAGGCTACAGCCACAATGACACCATTGGCAGCAGTGCTAAAGATGAAGTGACTACCGCTAATAATAGCTCGGCTTACTTAAATGGTGACAACATAAAGTTTACAACCTATGACGAAAAACGTGGCTGGTGGATCTTCAGCTCGCGTTATAGAGTGGTGAGTAACTCTAGTCGAACCAGCATGTCGTCATTGGTTTACCAGACTGCAAATTAGTCCTAACTCAATGCGGATTTAGCTATTATGAAGCATAAAAAAATTATCAGTATTGTTGCCCTGCTTGGTGGATGTGCAGGATATTGGTATCTCTTGTCTGAGCCGGCTCCCACGCTGGCTCAGGCAGTTGTTCCAAACCAACAAACTCAAGTCGCGACTCATCAATCCAGTGTGGTAAAGCCGATGAAGCCTAAGCAAGCTACTGTAAAAGAAACCGTACCTGAGACAGTGAGCGAGCGCTTTTCAATGCTCGCTAAAGCTTATGCTCAAGAGCTTTCTTTGCCCGCATATTCGGTGCCGCTTGGGGTAGAGGATGTTCATTTGTTGAACCCTAATCGTTATGTGCCACAGCCAGTGATGCTAGAGGGCGGCGCAAGTGCGAGTATTGTTATGCCTAAATATCGCTTTAGCTTTCCTGAACCAGTCACGGTGACGTTAGAGGTTAGTGGACTAACGGTTAGTGGTGTTAGCGCCTCGATTAATAGTGAAACCGATGCCAGTCAGGAGTTGGTTGAAGGTGAGATGTTAGGGCAAAACGGGCGCTGGACAGTGCAACTCGATGCCACAGAAGAATGGGATGGCCCGATGTCGGTCAATGTTACCTTTAGCGCTAAAGGTAAAAAGCAGACCTTAACGACGGGCATTGAATATAGCTACCCAACAGCGACGATTACCGGTGTCGGTGAGGTGCGGGCTGAGGGGAGTGATATGTTAATTCCTCTAAAGCTAACGGTCGAAAAAGCCGGTTATTATCGTGTAAGAGCCAATTTATATACTACAAATCAGCAGCCTGTGGCACTGTTAACCGCCTCTGAAAAGTTGTCTGATGGTGAGGTTGAAATGGAGCTCAAGGCCTACAAAGGTGTTCTGCCTAAACAAGATGGAGAGTTTACTTTAGGGAGTTTTGTGTTGGAGCGCCGTCCCGCTATACCTGGCGAGTTAACGCGTTATGGTCGCAGTAACGAGGCTAGCTATGAGTTAGGGGGATTTGCAGTTGATCAATTATCTGACGAGACTTGGCAGCCTGACGAACAAGAGATGCAGCGTTTAGAGTTTTTGCAAAAAATGGCCAATGAATAAGTGTTATCAAACTGGCTGGGTTAATATCAGCTAACCTTGCAAAAACACCCAGCGAAAAATCATATTTTGGCAGGTGCAGTTCTCTTTTGTGTAAATGCCATTTTTTATCTTCTTTTTCATGGGATTGGTGTGTACATTTTTTAAACAGGTTTATACTCAATTTACCGTCAAATTAATTGATTTACCAACAAGAGTTTATGACGGAAATTGGGAGGCTACATGTTTTTAGATTACTTTGCGCTTGGTGTGTTGTTTTTTGTCATTATATTTATTTTTTACGGCATCATTGCCATCCACGATATTCCCTATGAGATTGCCAAAAAACGCAATCACCCCCAACAAGATGCCTTGCATATTGCTGGTTGGGTTAGTTTGTTTACCTTGCATGCCATTTGGCCATTTTTATGGATATGGGCCACCTTATATCGTGAAGATAGAGGTTGGGGGTTTAGTGATTCTCGCAAACGTGAATTAATACTAGAAGGAGAGGTTAAAGAGTTAATTCAGCATGTGAGCGCGTTAAACGAACGCTTAACAGCGTTAGAGCAACCCGTCGCAGTGGGCAAACCGCCCCAATCAGACGATAAACCACAAGAGGCATAATCATGGACTTATTACTCATACTGACTTATGCCGCCATTTGTATCGCGATTTTTAAATTCTTTAAGATCCCATTAACTAAATGGACCGTGCCGACAGCCATTCTTGGCGGTATCGTATTAATCGGTACTTTATTAATGTTGATGAATTATAACCACCCCTACACCCGTTATGCCCGAGAATACTTTGTCACTATCCCTATTGTGCCTGCCGTTAAAGGATTAGTGACAGAGGTGAATGTAAAAGCTAATTCGCCGATTAAAAAGGGCGATGTGCTGTTCAAAATTGACCCCACACCTTATCTTGCGGTGGTAAAACAAAAACAGGCTGCGTTAAAAGAGGCTGAGCTACAAGTGCCGCAACTTGAAGCCGCATTTAACATTGCGACAGCAAAAGTAGAGCAGGCCACAGCAGATAAAAACCGCACAGAGTCAGCATATAAACGTTATGAAGAGGGCCATAAAAAGGGTGGGCGTAACTCGCCTTTTACTGAATTAGAGCTCGATAACCGTCGGCAATTGTTTGTTTCTGCATCTGCACAGCTTAATGCGGCAAGCGCAGAAGCCTTACGTACTCGTTTAGCTTATGAGTCTAACCTTGATGGCGTAAATACTAAGGTTGCCGGGCTTCAAGCTGATTTAGCAAAAGCTGAGTATGACTTAGCTCAAACCGTAGTGAGAGCGCCGTCTGATGGGGTTGTGACACAACTTGCACTCCGCGAAGGTGCCATGGCTGTGCCGTTACCCTTACGTCCTGCGTTGACTTTTATCCCAGCAGAAACCCGTTATTTTGCTGGTGCTTTTTGGCAAAACTCACTATTAAGGCTAAAAGAAGGTGATGAGGCTGAAGTGATTATAGATGCAATGCCAGGGCGAGTGTTTAAGGGCAAAGTGTCTAAAATTTTACCTGCAATGGCTGAAGGTGAGTTGCAATTTAGTGGCAATTTACAATCGTCTAATATGTTGTTTCAGCGGGGGCGAGTCTTAGTGTTAATTGAGATAGAAGATGATGCTTTAAGAGAGTCGTTGCCTGCTGGTGTTGCTGGGCAGGTGGCCGTATATACCGATCACTTTAGCCATGTAGCGGTTATGCGTAAAGTCTTGTTAAGAATGCAAGGCTGGTTAAATTACCTGTTTGGCGAAGGCCATTAATGCGTATAAAAATACATTTTGCGTTAATCTGTATCTTTATAGCACTTTATTGCGGCCGCCATGCTTGGCGCTATATAACGCTTTATCTGCACGACAAAACAGCTCGTTCATTGAGGTGTCACCCTCAGTGAGTGAGCTACATCCAATCGACACAGTAATCTTAATTCCCGTGCTGGTTTGCGACACATAAAATGGATGCTGAGCAATTTTAGCTCGAATACGCTCGGCAATCAGCTTAGCCTCGTCTTGAGCTGTCATTGGTAAAATGGCGGTAAATTCTTCTCCCCCAATCCTTGATAACGAGTCTGATTGGCGCAATAATTTATTACAGGTTTGGGCAAATTCTTTGAGTATCTGGTCTCCGCCTATATGGCCGTAGCTGTCATTAATTGCTTTAAAATAATCTATGTCGATCACCAGCAGAGAGAGTGGTTGATTAAACCGAATGGCACGGGCGCATTCTTGTTTAGCTATTTGATTGTAAGCTCGGCGGTTGTGTACGCCGGTGAGTTGATCGGTATTGACGAGGTTTTCAATATGTTGATGGGCTTCTTCTAAGGCTTTTTGGGCATTTTTTAATTGGGTAATATCAACACCCATAATGACGGTATTACCACTGTCGAGATTAATTCTGGTCATTTTAAACCAGCGGCCATCTGTTAAGTCGGTTTCATATTGATTAAGCGCTTTGTCTGCATGCAGCTGATGCAGATTTGCAAGCCATTGCTCAAAATTGTCGGTGTTGATAATAACGCCTTGTTTGGTTTCCCAAGCGTTGCGTAATAAATCGGCCGACTTTTTGCCCGTTGCATTCTGTACAGTAGTACCAAATATGCTGGCAAAATGTTGATTGCAATATATTACTTCCTTGTCACTGTTGATTATCCCTAAGCAGTTGGGCGTAATTTCTATTGCTTCTAGAAAAATAGCTTCCAAATTAGCAGGTATACTTTTGGGCATAGAATACTCAAGGATATGAAGATGTATATTGACAATTATAAGTCAAATTGTTCACTTTTTGTTAACAACTAGTAGGTTGGTATAGTATTACTTTTCACAGAGCATTGTTTACGACTGTTTTTATTCACTTTTTAAAGGACATGATATGAATAAATTAATTGTCATGTCAGTCTTTAGGATGATGCAGGGTGTCGTTTGGGGTATAAAAAAGCCCGACTACTATGACAATAGTCGGGCTTGTTAAGTTATTAATTAAACTTACTTGGCATATTAATTACATACTCGTGAGCTTACTTTTAAGATCGTTTGGCTTCATTGGTAACTTGCGTAAACGCACGCCAACCGCATTATAAATTGCGTTGGCAATGGCTGGTGCTACGGGTGTTACAGCTGGCTCACCTAATCCTGAAGGTGGTTGAGTGCTTGGAATAAACTCAATTTTTATCTCAGGGGTTTGGTAAATGCGTAATGGCGTATAAGTACTAAAGTTTGAGTCTTTATATTGACCATTGAGTAGCTCGGTACCTTCATGGATTGCCATAGATAAGCCCCATAAAGCGGCACCCTGACACTGTGCTTCTGCGCCATTAGGGTCAACAATAATCCCAGCATCAATCGCGATATACAGTTTTTGTACATCAATGCTGCCACGGTCTTTGTCTACGTGTACTTGAACGGCACAAGCCACCCAAGTGGGCATATCGCGTTCTTGACCAAAGGTAGAGGCAATGCCTAAACCGGTGTTTTCGGCTTGTGGTTTACCCCATTCAATCATTTCAGCGACTTTCTTAAGCACGACAGCCTGACGTGCAGCGCCACCAGCAGCAACAGGTGTCGTACCTGCATTTCGGCCTTCTGCGATGAGCATGTCTAGCCGGAATTGCAGTGGATCTTTACCAGCATGATGCGCGGCTTCGTCCATAAAGCTTTCAACTGCCCAACCAGTCCAACCTGGTCCCACTGAACGTAACCAACCTGGTCTAAAGGTGGCAATGGCTAAGTCGTTAGACACCGCACGTACTTTTTGTGCGCCTACGCTGTACCAGTGATCGGCTCCTGCAATTGAGAATGGATCAAATGGCTGACCATTGATTCCTTTAGGCATAAAGCCGGGTGCTAATACCTGTGTTGGCCAACCTGCTGTAGCGTGATGTTCCATGGCGGTCACCGCTTTGTTGCCATCGAACGCCATTTTTAATTGCTGTACTGAAGCTGAGCGCGCACTATCGAATTGCATATCTTGCGGACGCATCATCACCATTTTAACGGGCTTACCGCCTAATGCTTTAGAGGTTAATGCCGCAGGAATGGTGTAGTCGCCGTTGAGTCTGCGGCCAAAACCGCCGCCTAACATGTAGCTACGGATAACAATGTTGGCTTCATCTTCTGCAAGCGCTGTCGCTAGCACAGGCAGAGTGAGTGATTGCCACTGACAGCCAGAATGGATTTCCCATACACCATCTGGATTTTTAAATACCAAGGCATTTAACGGCTCCATTTGTGCATGTAGCACTGTGCTGGTGATGTATTCTTCGGCAATAGTGCTTTTTGCACTGGCAAAAGCAGGCTCTGTTTCAACATTCCCCGTGTCTAAAATACCGCCTTTGCTGGCGTCGTTGAGTAAGGTTTTACCGTGAGCAATAATGTCTGCTTCAGATACATTAGCGGTTTCACCTGCATCCCAGGTTACTTTGACCAGCTTGGAGGCTTTTTGTGCGGCAAAAAAGCTGCTGGCAATAACCATTAACCAACCCGGTACACTGCCACTGGCATCATCTAACACGATAGTTTGTTGATAGCCTTTAACCGCTTTGGCGGCTGAATCGTCAAACTTGACCACTTTTGAGCCATAACGGGTAGGCGGTAAAATAGGGTTGGCGTACACCATGCCATCGACTTTGGCGTCGATACCAAATACGGTTGTACCTTTAGTTTTGTTGGCGATATCAAGTGAGGTGACTTGTTGGCCAACTAATTTAAGATCGGCATTGGGTTTAAGCGGCAGTTGCTTGAGTTCTTCTTCGGTAAATTGGCGGCTTAGGCCCATTTTGACCAACTCACCAAACGATAATTCGCCTTTACTGGACACGATTTTACCGTTACTGGCTTTACAATCAGCAGGTGCAATGCCCCATTTTTTAGCGGCAGCTTCAATTAATGCTGTACGACCGGCAGCGCCTGCCTGGCGGTACACCGGCCAGCTTTGAGAAATAGACCAACTACCACCCGTGACCATGTAACCCCAACGAGGGTCGCTGTCTACATGGATAATTTCAATATCATCCCACGATGCCTCAAGCTCATCTGCTAAAATACGCGCAATAGCCGTACCCACATGTTGGCCCATTTCAGAGCGCATAATGTTGACTTTAATTTTGCCTGCGGTGTCGATTGAGTACCATAAAGACGGTTCATAAATATCGCCTTCAGTTGGCAATACTTTACCGTCTGGGCTGGCAGGATCCATGGCAGCCATTAAGTGGCGCGGAAAGCCAAAGCTAACGCCAACCGCTGTCATGGCAATTAAAAAACCGCGGCGAGTCATGCCAACCGATCCACGTTTAGGCAGTCTGCTCATCGTTACTCTCCTTGATTGAGTTTGCAGCTTCATGAATGGCACTACGGATACGCACGTAGGTCATACAGCGACATAAGTTTCCGCCCATTACCGCGTCAATATCTTTGTCGGTCGGTGCTGGGTTGTCTTTTAATAATGCGGCCGCTTGCATAATTTGGCCTGATTGGCAGTAACCACATTGTGGTACTTGCAGTTTTTGCCAGGAGATTTGTAAAGGATGATCGCCGTTTTCAGATAGGCCTTCAATCGTGGTGATCTCAGCCCCTTCAACTGACGATATAGGGGTAATACATGAACGTGTTGCTTGACCGCCAATATGAACGGTACATGCGCCGCAGGTACCAATACCACAACCAAACTTAGTGCCGGTCATGTTGAGTTCATCGCGGATCACCCACAAAAGCGGGGTGTCGCTTTCTACGTCGGCAGTCATCGGTTTGCCGTTTAAAATAAATTTTGCCATTGGTCACTTCTCCAGTGAATTAATGCTCTAACTTGGGCTTGATAACGATCTCGCCCATTTTTTAGTTTTGGCTAGGTGTTTCCCCAGCTGATTGACACTCAATACATCATGAAACCGCTCATCGCAATACGATGGGACGCCATGGCGGTTGTTAGCTCTATCGAGTATTTCGGTATTAAGGGGAGTTGGGTCATCTCAATGCGCCGTATTGGACATGTCAGTGTTGCTTGGTATTTAACTCACTGATCATTAATGCAATCTAGCGCGACCAAGGTGTTACTTGGTTAGATAAACTTTGATGAGTCATGACTGTGCTTGGCTGAGTGAAAAGATATATCATGGGTTGCCAAACCGTTATCATTGTTAAACCTAAAAAAACGGCTCTACATACGTTGTTCACGATGCGAGATAGCCTAATAGGTCGCCTTATTTTTTACATATAAAATGCAATTTATAAGGAATACCTCATCGTACGCTCCTTGTTCGAATCTCTGTTTTTTTACTTGGTTAATATTTAAGCCTAAGCAATGTCTATTGCTTTGTAAAGAAATCAATTACCAGCACATTAGCCATTAATTGTACCGTAAGCTAAAAGTGGAATGCATGAGATTCTTTATCGTAATTTGTACGTTAATTGTTTGTTTAATAATTAGTATTTTATTTCAGTTCTGTTGCGGTTAGCGTATTGCTCTGTCACGTTACCGCTAAATTGAACAGCTAATCAATTTAAGCATTATCGACATTCATGGCCGATAACGCTATTCGATGTTGGTCTAGCGTTATAACGTAAAGTTCGGCATGATTTTCTGCTTGTATTTAATGCTGATATTTATAATAATGAATGAAAACTATTATCATTTGCATTTGCGGGTTAGATCATTATGGAACTCATCAGCGTTTCTTCTTTATGGTTAGGGTGTTTGTTTGCTTATTTAGCCTCAGACAAACAACAACTTCTTAGCCTACCGTTTCCTAAACTACTCGCCTGGAGCTTAGGGTGTGCAGCCATGTTATTTGCTGTTTGGGGTTTTAGTCATACCTACAGTGTGCTGGTGTCTTGTTTGTTAGTGATCATTTGTGTCATGACCATGTGGATAATGATGGTGTTGTTAGCTGCACACTTTAAGGGGCGTAGTATGTGGGTGAGCTCATTAGGTTTTGCCTTATTTGTCAGTATTATGCTTGTTGGTGTTAAGTAAGACTCGGTAAGGTTAATCAAATGTGGTTTAAGTCTTTTGCAGCCTTTGTTTGGGGGTTATTACTGGCCGTCTGCTTAGCGTTGTTGCTTTTTCGTTTGTTGCCCTTTGCGGCAGATACCAAATTATTTGTCGGAATGATGCTGGGTTTTTGCTTATGGGTGGCCGTGATGATTTATTGTTACAGCCGAAATAATGCCAAAGCGGCCAGTATGGTATGTGGCAAGTGGTTTGTTGTAAGCGCTATTGCCAATGTGTTGTTGTTTTATATTCCTGTTTATTAATGAAGTCTTCAATGAATCCTCGCATTACCTCACCGCATAAAGTGATTAAAAACCTGGTCGAAGCCCACAGTTGGCTTGGGCTGATCATTTCGCCATTGTTGTTTATCGTATTTTGGGCGGGTGCGATTACGCTGTTCCATGACGAAGTGGCGCAATGGGCAATTACGCCGCATCATCCGGTGCAAAGCAGTCAGCAAGATTTGCCACTTGGTAGCCTAGTTAAACAAAAAATGGCTGAATATCCTGTTGCTGAAGAGGGGCGCTTTAGGATAAACATGCCCACTGCATTAGTGCCTTACTATATTTTTTATCTCGAAGTAGTTGACCCAACAACTGACAGCGGACGCCAGTCTTTTCCGATCTTGGTTGACCCTAAAACCGGTGAAACGGTAGCCGGTAAAGATGACTTTTTGTTGTCGCAATTTATCTATCGATTACATTACAACCTTCATTTACCTGGTGGAAGTTACCTCATCGGGATTGTCACATTAGTGTTTTTGTTTGCCCTGGTGTCTGGGGTGTTTATTCATGCGCGTAAACTGTTTAAGCATTTTTTTCAGTATCGAATAGATAAGCAGCGGCGCGATCATTTATTGGATTTACATACTGTGGTGGGCGTCATGTCGCTACCGTTTACATTAATGTATGCCTTAAGTGGATTAGTGCTCAATTTAGCCATTGTGTTTCAATTGGCATTTGCGACGTTTATTTATCAGGGCGATCAACAAGCCTTGTTTAATGATGCGGGTTTTAAGCGGGTGGTTGAGCCGCGCAGTAAAACCCCGATGGCAATGGACAATGCGTTTACCTTGATTGAGCAAACCAAACAACAAGCCAATTTTGAGTTACGCAATGTGATTTTTCATCATTACGGCGCTGACAATGCATTAGTACAAGTGCGTGGCACTGATACTGCCAGTTTTGCCCAGCGTGACGAAGTGACTTATCGTGTCGCCAACGGTGCCGTGGTCGATAAGGTTAATGCCGAGCAATACAACGTATTTCGTCAGGGGCGTGATGTGTTAGTGACATTGCATTTTGGTGATTTTGCCGGCATGGATGTGCGCATTTTATACTTTATTTTAGCGATGGCGGTCAGTGCAATGATTGTTGCAGGCAATATGCTGTGGATTAATCAACGTTGTGCACAGCGCCATTCTTCGCCACGCAGCATTGCCATTGCAAGCACCATCACTATTGGAGGATGTGGCGGCATTATTGTCGCTACCGCTGTTGGGTTTTTATGCGAGCGACTATTGCCTGCCACCTTAACGGCTCGCGGTGACTGGCTTGTAAGCTGTTTTGTCGTGGCTTTGTTAGCGACCATGTTAGTGAGTATTAACATTGGCAATATTAAACGTCATATTAGCCGCTTATTACTGCTTACCAGTGCGCTGTTATTCACAACATTGATAGCCGATTGGCTGATGTTTGCCGAGCAAATGATCACTCTGTGGCAAAATGGCTTTACTGCGGTGATTGGGGTGCAAGTGGCAATGGTCTTTATGGCGGTTATTGGTGTGTATAGTGCGCTAAAGCTAAAAGATGCAAAGCCGATGGCGACTACTGATAACCTGAGCAATCCACTTGTGAATTAACAGCTTAAGTGCCTGCAATATCATTATTGCAGGCATCTCGAGTGTTGATATTAAGGCAAATCAAACAGTAATGAAGTAGACTGGTCGTCTAGTTCATTTTTAAAAGTGATAGTGTGTCGCTCAGTCATTTTTGCACCATCACCGGCCGCGAGTCTTTGCGACTCGACCATTAGCTCACCTGCGACTTGATGCACATACACTTTTCGCCCGGCGGCAATGGTGTACGTTAGCTGTGAATGCGGCGCTAAAATCAGTTGTGACAGGGTGGCATTTTGCTTTATGTGCAGGGTGCCATTTTCACCTGTTGGCGTGGCAATGGGGGTTAATCCAACTGCCTGGCCAAAGTTTTTTTGCTGATACCCCGGCGTATTACCTAAGGTATTGGGTTGGATCCAAATCTGTAAAAAGGTTAATGGATCGGTTTTAGATGCATTGTATTCACTGTGCGTAATGCCGCTGCCGGCAGACATAAGCTGGAACTCACCAGCGGGTAACACTTCAACATTACCTTCACTGTCTTTATGGGCTATTGAGCCTTGCAGCACATAGCTGATGATTTCCATGTCGCGGTGACCGTGAGTGGCAAAGCCTGCACCGGGGGCGACGCTGTCATCGTTAATGACTCGCAGGGCTGAAAAGCCCATGTGATCAGGGTCATAATAACTCCCAAATGAGAAGCTGTGTTTGCTGTCTAACCAACCAAAATTGGCGGTGCCGCGCTCGTTTGCTGGGCGTAAAATGATCATGATGTACTCCTAACGCTTAATGTAGCTTGATACCAATCAGATGTGTGTTTGGATCTGATTGGTATTATCGAAATGTAGGTTTGCTCATTAGCACTGAAATTACTTAACCTGAGCTCGGGATAAGGGATGAACTTATACTATTTAAAATCAACATGTTACCCATTCTCACTTTCAAGCTTGTCATTTGTTCTGCTAACAAGGCGAATTGACGCGTCAATAGCTAGCCTATTGTAAGTTGATTCAACGCAGTGAGCAGGGCAAAGGACTGTTTGAAAGGCATTTGTTATCCCGAGCTCAGGTTACTTAGCCAATCGACGGGTTAACGCGTTGTCTAGCGCGACTTTACCTGAGCCTGATAACGCCAATGACACACTGGCGGCTAATAATGCCAAAGCGAACTCATAACCGTTGTTAGACATAAACAAGCCGTTACTTAAGTGCACACTAGCAATGGCAATCACCATGGTAAAAGCCAATACAACAGCGGCTGGGCGAGTCAGTAAACCGAGTAAAATAAATAAGCCACCAAAGAACTCAGCGCTACCTGCCATAAAGGCCATTAGCACACCTGGTTCCATACCAATGGATGCCATCCATTGCCCAGTGCCTTCTAAACCGTAACCGCCAAACCAACCAAATAATTTTTGGGCGCCGTGGGCCATAAAAATAATCCCTACCGGCACACGCAATGCCAATGTGTTAACGCCTGCAGTAGAGTGGGTAATGCGTTTAACGAGTGCTTTCATGGTATTTATCCTCAATATTTTTAAACTATTCTGTGATGACTGATAAAGGCTTATTCAGTCTTTCTCAGCGATTGATAATGAGTATATTGAGACTTGATTGGATAAAAAATCGGAATAAACTGAGGTAATAGTTCAAATTTTTTGAATAGGGATAATTTTATGCACCATGCGATTACCATCGATGCACTACGGGCCTTGGACGCCATTGAGCGCAAGGGTAGTTTTGCTGCAGCGGCGGCATCACTGTACCGCGTGCCGTCAGCATTAACCTACACAATCAAAAAACTTGAAGACGACATGGGTACGGCGTTGTTTGACCGTAGCAAACAACGGGCACAGCTCACCCCAGCGGGTAAATTAGTGTTAGAGCATGGTCGCGATATTTTGTTGGCCACTAATCGCTTGATTGACTCTGTGCAGCAGTTAGAGTCGGGCTGGGAAAGTGAAATTAGATTGTCGCGCGATACGGTTATTCCGCAAGCACCGTTGTTTCAGTTAATCGAGCAATTTAATCAGCTCGAACACTCAGTAGATATTAGTATCGATGTGGAAGCCGTTGGGGGTGGCTGGGATGCACTGCACAGTCGCCGCGCCGACATTGTGATTGGCGCTTCAGGCGAATTACCTCGAGGTGTATTTCAAACCCATAAAATAGGCGAGATTGAATTTGTATTTGCAGTGGCGCCACATCATCCATTGGCATTTGTTGATGGCATATTAGAAGCCGACAAACTTACCGAATATGCCTCGGTTGTGGTGGCCGATACCGCGCAAGTATTACCGACACGCAGCAGTGGTCTGTTTAAAAGCAAGCAAGTGATTAAAGTGAACACCATGGAAACCAAAATAGCGGCCCAGCGCCAAGGTTTGGGGATTGGTTTTTTACCGCGGCACATGGTGCAGTGCTATTTTGACAGTGGTGAGCTAATTGAAAAACAATGCTCAATTCCACGGCCTAACCAGAGCTTGTATCTTGCTTGGCATAAAGATCATCAAGGCCGCGGCTTTGAATGGTTTATTGAGCATTTGCCTAAGATTGATTGGGGCTTGAGTTAGGTAGTGCTGAAAAATATTCAGATGTATGCACAGAGTTAAGTTAGATAATTTTTAACCGATTTTTCGATAGTTTTAAATTTGTGGAATTATGAATTTCAGAGTGGGAAGAGTTAGTTTTCAAAATTTAAATTAAGGATAACTTTATCACGTAGAGTCATCTTATTTAGAGTCAACCCACCCTTCAAAATGGGGAATATTTAGAAGCAATTATTTGTATACTTTAGTAAAGTAAAAAAATCACAATGACCATGGAAGGTACTGCCCAGATGCTTTACGAACCAACCCAATATCAAATAATCACAATATTATTGATTATTTTTACCACTCTAACCCTTTTTTTTATTTATTCCAATTCAAAAAAGCGTGCACAAATTACTAATGAAATTGGGCGTATAGAGAAATTACTTGAAAAAAAATCTGTCGCAGAAATCGTTAGCGATCTGAATAAGTCGTTTCAAGATGTTCAACAGAAAAAATCTGCAGGTCAATCCATTTTTCAACAGTTAACAGAATCATTACGATATAACGAAGATAGACTAGCGTTTATTGATGCAGGGTTATTACCACCAGCCTTTAAATTTGATGACACTGAGTTATTAAAAGAGCAGATCAATCAATGCAGAGAGCGACAATTGATTTTGATATTACGAGGAGATGCAACAACGGCTTATTCAAATTGGACTTGGGATGGTAGCAAGAGTAAAGGTACAGAAATGGTTGTAGCCTACCAAAACTTGTTGCTTAAAGCGTTTAATGCTGAGTTCGATGTAATTAGAAAGCAAATGCGCCACTCTACATATGAAACGGCTCGCAAGAAATTACAAAGACTTGAAGAGCAATTAGCAAAGCTTGGTGAAACAACGAATGTTTGTATTTCGGATGAATACGTCGATCTTAAAGTGCATGAGCTACTTACTTGGCACAAAGAGTTAGAGCACAAAGAAGAATTGAGCCAACAAAAGAAAGCCCAACAAGCTCTTTTACGTGAACAGGCCAAACAATCAGGCCAAGATACAGAAGATCTTGAGGACGAGATTTATTATCGTAAATCTGATTTGAAAAAAGCCAAAATGCTTGCTCTCAAAATGCATGGTGCTAATGCAGTTGATATGGGGCTCAAGATTAGCAAAATGCAAAAGGAAATTGAGAGAATAGAAGCTAAGTTTGAAAGAGCTACTTCACAAGCTCAAATAACTAGAGTGGGTTATATCTATGTGATATCTAACATTGGTAGTTTTGGTGAGGGCGTTGTTAAGATTGGCATGACACGCCGACTTGAGCCCATGGATAGGGTAATCGAATTGGGCGACGCTAGTGTACCTTTTCGGTTTGATGTTCACACTTTAACGTTTGTCGATGACGCGCCTCGAATAGAAAGATTGCTTCATCAAAAATTTAACGGCAAGCGTGTAAATGTTGAAAACTATCGAAAAGAATTCTTCAAGGCCACACCACAAGAAGTATCAAATGCCATGAAAGATCTTGGTATCGAATGTGATTGGTACTTTGATGTAGAAGCTAAGGAATACAGAGAAAGCATATTAATACGAGAGGCTATTAAACAAGAACATTCGTCAGTTAACACTGTGTCTAGCAAAATGCCTGAATTTATCTAAAGGAATAGAATTATGTATATTGTTATCGCTATATCCTTATTTTTATTCATATCTACATATTTCTTATTTAATTCGCGGTCAAAATTAAATGAAGTGATCTTGAAACATTCAACATTACAAAAGATTTATGAACCAGCTGCACTTGAAGAAAAAAAACTCTTAGAACTTTCAAATGAGTATAGTGAACTGCAATCTAGCTATCAGACTAAACTAGTAGAATTGAGACAAAGCGAAATTCGTTTATCTCAATACTATTTAGGGGTTGGTACTACTGATTCAGTCGCATACAGTCACTTGGTTAGCAGCGAAGATGTTGATGATATTGAGCTTCGGCTGGCTGATGTTAAAGACTCGCTAAAACGTTTAGTCAGTAACAAGGAAGCTTGTGTATGTAAAATGGGAAATAATGTTGTTGTTAATGGCAGGAGGTCTGAAGCCAAAAAGCTGATTAACCGAGAAATAAAATTACGTCTTCGTTGTTTAGACAATGAGTTTAAAGCTGCCGCAGCGATGGTGGATTGGAATAATATCAACCGGTTTATAGATAGAGCCAGAGATAAATTCAATGAGATTAATTGTTCAGGCACAATTGTTGAAACTTACCTCAAAAGTGAGTATCTAGAGCTAAAAATAGAAGAACTAAGGTTATCATACGAGCTAAACCAAGCTAAACAAGACATCAAAGAATATGAAAGAGCAGAAGCCCAATTAAAACGTGAAGCCGAACGTGAAGATAAACGAATTCAATTGGCAGCGTTGAACGCTGAAAAAGAACGTAAATTGATGGAAAAACTAGTGGCTGAAGAATTGGCTAAACTAGAATCTGGTGCAGAAGAACAAAAAGCATTGTATGAGCTTCATAAACAACAGCTAAATGAGTTAATAGAAAAAGAAAAGAGAGCCGTATCTTTAGCTCAAACTACACGTGCAGGTTACGTATACATCATCTCAAATAAGGCATCATTTGGGGGGGGAGTGGTTAAAATAGGTATGACTCGTCGTGCCGATCCAAATGAGCGTGTCAAAGAACTCGGAGATGCGTCGGTCCCTGAATTGTTTGATGTCCATGCATTTGTATTTACTGATGACGCCCCTACATTAGAAAAATACCTACACAATAAGTTTGCTGGGCAGCGTGTGAATATGGTTAATGGTCGTAAAGAGTTTTTCTACGCTGACCCGAATGATGTATTACGTGAATTATCTGATTATGATGGGAAATTCGAATTAGAGGTTTTTGACGAAGCAAGCTAATCAAGAATTAACCCCGCATCAGTCTGAAACATGAAATAAGCTGCTTAGCTCAATACTAAGCAGCTTATACGTTAAACTGATTTTGCTTTTTTGTAAGGCTTATCTTTAGCTAACTCGCTTTGTTGTAGGCTACTTGAGCGAAGTTCATCTATTATGCCGTTGCCTGAGATACTGCAGTGCTATTGGTTTTATTGTCTAGCGAGCCACTGTAGCGGGTTAACGCTAATGCCAATAATACAATCACCGCGCCAACCCATGGGGTATGCATTAAGCCGGCTTGTTCAACAATTATCCCTCCGCCCCAAGCGCCCAGTGCAATCCCCACATTAAATGCGGCAATATTGAGGCCAGAGGCTACATCCACTGCGTTAGGGGTGTGCACTTGTGCCAGTTTTACCACATACACTTGTAAGCCTGGCACATTACCAAATGCAAATGCGCCCCACACCAAAATGGTAATAACCGCTGCAATAGGGTTAACCGCAGTAAAGTTAAATACCACTAAAATAGCGGCTAAACCGATAAAGATAATACTCAGCGCTTTGATTGGGCCTAACTTGTCGGCCATTTTACCGCCCCAAATATTACCGATAGCTACTGACACGCCGTAAACCAACATGATTAGGCCAATCGCATGAGATTCAAAGCCAGACACTTGCTCTAAAATGGGGGCTAAAAATGTAAACGCGACAAAGGTGCCGCCGTAGCCTAATGCGGTAATGGCATACACTAATAATAATCGTGGCTGAGTTAATACCTTAAGTTGCGCTGATATTTTGGTGGCCGCAGGTTGTTGTAAATTGTTTGGTACCAATAAACTGCTGCCTATCAATGCAATTAAGCCTAGCAGTGCTACCGTTAAAAAGGTGGCTTGCCAGCCAAATGTTTGGCCAATATAGGTGCCCAATGGCACACCTGTCACCAATGCGACGGTTAAGCCGGTAAACATAATCGCAATGGCGCTGGCGGCTTTTTCTTTGGGCACTAACCCGGTCGCAATGGTTGAGCCAATAGAGAAAAACACCCCGTGAGCCAACCCGGTAATAATGCGCGCGGCAATTAAGGTTTCATAGCCTGGAGCTTGCCAGGCTAATACATTGCCTGCCACAAATAATGCCATTACGGTTAATAACACATGTTTACGATTCCATTTACCTGTCAGTGCGGTTAATACTGGTGCGCCAATGGCGACACCTAGGGCATACAAGCTGACGAGTAAGCCTGCTGAGGGCAATGAAACATTAAGGTCGTGTGCCATGGTGGGCAGTAATCCCACAATGACAAATTCGGTGGTACCGATGGCAAAGGCGCTTAGCGTCAATGCGAGTAGGGCTAACGGCATGATGTGTTCCTCGGTGTTAATAATATGGATGGGTGTTGCTTAATGCTGGCTATTATTCACGGTAAGTGTGTTGTAAAAAATAGTGTCTTTAGCAAATGACTTTTGTGTAAAATGAAAGTAATTGAACCGTGCATTAACCCGAGGTGTGTATGCTGACTCGCTCAGATGATCTTGATATTTTATTAACTGTGGTCGACAGTGGCGGCTTTTCTGCGGCGGCTGATACGTTAAATATCCAAGTGGCTCGCGTATCGCGAGCCGTCAGTAAAATCGAGCAGCAACTCGGGGTGACCATATTAAACCGCACCACTCGGCGTATTGAACTGACCGACGAAGGCAGGCAATTTGTTGAATCGGTAAGAACGGGCTTACTGCAATTACAACGGGCAGAAGACGAGTTAGTTAAGCGAGGTGAGTTACCGCAAGGGCGATTGCGTGTCGATGCAGCAAGCCCATTTGTGTTTCATCAACTGGTACCGCTCATGCATGATTTTAGGCAAGCGTATCCAGACATTATGCTCGAGCTCACTTCAAACGAGGGGTATGTCGACTTATTGGAAAAACGCACCGATGTCGCCATTCGTATCGGTAAATTAAACGACTCTACCTTGTACGCCAGACCATTAGGCAAGAGTGCCTTACACATCGTCGCCTCGCCAGCCTACATTGCTCGCCGAGGTGCGCCGCAAAAAGTGGCTGACCTAAGCGGCCATGAGTTACTCGGTTTTACCGAGCCAAAAGCGCTTAACCGGTGGCCGTTAAAAGGCTGCGAGGAGGTGATGCCAAACATACGTTGCAGCAATGGTGAAACGCTGCGCCAATTGGCATTAAGCGGTAATGGTATTGCGTGTTTGTCGGGTTTTATGATTAACGACGATTTAGCCGCTGGGCGATTAATCACCTTGCTTAATCATGACAAAATGAATGTCACCGATCGCGAGCAAGTAAATGCAATGTATTACAAATCATCTACTGTGGCGCGCCGTATTTCAGCTTTTATTGAGTTTATTCAGCCCAGATTAACCTTGTAATACCATTGCGCGTTAGTAAGTGATTTCTCAGCGAGAATTTAAAAGGGCTTAAACAAGGCGAATGACTGAATGAATAGTGATTCTCTTTCGAAGTCATGCAACGCAGTGTAAGCCCTTTTAAAACTCGCCTAAAAGGAATGCCCCAGCCGCTTTTGCTTTACGTTCTCGCTATTTGAAAGGGAACAACCATGACTACATAGCGACGCCTTAATCAAAAACCGCTGGATGCATTCTGAGTGGTCACTTATTAATGCGCAATGGTGTAATCATGGACCGTAAATTAACATCAGTTTACTTATCGATACAGAGGATGCGTAGTTTACTGATTGGTGATATTGTGGCGTTTGTGAATTTCTCTCTATCTTAGCCGATGACATCATGATTAAACATTTAATGGATTATCTGCGCTTAGTGTTGTTTGTTTGTGGCGTATTGATTGGTATTCAAGTTCCTGGTTTTGTCGATCAATATGGTCAACGCTTAGAAGCACATCAGCTAGAAGCCAAGCAAAGTTTGGCCGAATTTCAACACGATGCCGACCGCTTTTTTGCGGGTGATATCAGCAAGCTTATTCGCCATTATCGTCAAAATAACGATCCGGTTTTCAGTGCCGGTGGTGAAAGCATTGAGTCGATTTATCAACGTTATGTGGCGCTAACCGACGCATTAACGCGCTTTCGTCAACACAGTTACAGCCCATATCAGCAGTTGATTTTTGCACCGCAAACAGACATTCAAGCTGAAGTGTGGAAAAACTATTCGCATGTGATTTTATTAAAGCCCGAAGCCATTGCCATCGGCATGTTACTTGGGCTGTTGATCGCCATTTTATGTGAGTCAGTATTATCTATTTTGTATGTAGGCTGCCGTAAAGTATTGGCGCCCAAATAACCTATTTATTCACCCTAAGGAAATATGATTATGATCGCTAAAGGACAATCTCTACCAAAAGCTACATTAAGCCAACTGACAAAAGACGGTATGGTGAACCACGATGTAACAGAATTATTCGCGGGTAAAAAAGTGGTATTATTTGCCGTACCAGGTGCCTTTACGCCAACCTGTTCAGAAGCTCACTTACCTGGCTTTGTGGTACAGGCCGATGAGTTTAAAGCCAAAGGTGTTGACCTTATCGCGTGCGTGTCGGTAAACGATGCATTTGTCATGAAAGCATGGGGCGAAGCGCAAAATGCCTCAGAATTAATGATGCTAGCCGACGGCGATGCCAGCTTTACTAAAGCGCTCGGCCTAGAAATGGACACAGCAGGTTTTGGCGGTATTCGTTCACAACGTTACGCGATGATTATCGACAACGGCGTAGTGACATTATTGAATGTTGAAGCGCCAAAATCATTTGAAGTGAGCACTGCAGAAGCGGAAAGTGGCTTTACGCTTTGGTTGTGCCAATTCCGAGGTTTTGTTCAATATTGTCAACGCTGTTGCTCACTTCAAGTGCGATGGTTTCACTTTGTTTAAAAGCATCTTTTGCGCGTTGCATTAAGCTGTCCATTGCCGCGACAAACTCATCAAGATAATGCACTTGCTGCTTAGCGTGTTCGCTGCCTTGGTTGGCGCTGTTGGCCATTGCACTGGCTTGTTGTTGTACCTGCTTGGCCACCGTGAGCAGGCTTTGGGCGCGTACCTTTTGTTGTTCAGACGCGGCGCTAATGTCATTTACACTGGTGCTTAGTGCTGTGTTAGACGTGGTGAGCTGAGTTAATATCGCCATAATATCTTTGAGCGACAAGCCGCTTCAATGGCCGCATTTAAGGCCAATAAATTGGTTTGGTCGGCAATATTACCAATCACATCCACAATTTTAGCGGCATCATTCACCGAAGTGCTCAGTTGATTAAGTGAGTGATTACATTGGTTTACCGTTGCCAACGTATGTTCGGTTGCTGTTAATACGCCCTGAGCTTCATGCTGGCTGGCTAACATGTCTGTCATGGTTTGTTGGGCACGGTCGGTTAATTCACTAGACGACTGGTTTACTTGGTTGGCTAATCCAATTAAATCAGTGGTTTGTCCCTGAGCTTGTTGTACCACATCTTGAGTTTTTTGAGTGCTGTTAGACAGCGAACCAATACGTGACACTAACTCACTTAATGATTGCGACACCACAGCCATATTGTGTTTTTGCTGCTCGTCTTCTTGCTCAAACCGCTGTAATAATCGATTAAAATGCGCGGCAATTTGGCCGGTTTCACATTGGCTGGTGACAGCTAAAGGTTCACGTTGATTGGATTCGCTCAGCATTGAAAAGGCTCGATTTAAGCGCCTTAGCGGCGTGACAACACGGCGCTGCTGCAAAATAAGGTAACAAACGGCAAATAACGCCAGCACGCCGACCATGCCATACAATAACCACTGCAAGTTGAGCTTTAATTGCTGGTCTGTTTGGTTTTGTATCTCGGCTAGGGCAATCAGTTGTTGCTCTACCTGGCTGGTGGCATTAATCAGCGCAGTTTGTACCGCCTGATTTTCGTTAAGCATGACCTCAGTGTTGCTGACTTCTTTGCTGTAGCGCTGGCTTAAGCTCAGCAGTTCTGCTCGAGGCGTTTCGCCAATTTCGATTTGCTCTGGCTCATCGTTACCTAAAGCAAACTCGTCGACTTCTTCAGTGCGATAAATGCCCAGTAAAGGCAGTTGTTGTAATTGGTCGTGCCAGGTGTTTAACGCGCCAATGGTAAACGTGACGCTATTGCTAACTCGCGTATCTTTATCAATTAATAGGGCTTGAGTGAGCTGCGATAACTGATACACCATGCTGGGTAATTCTGTGCTGAGGGCAAGATATTGTTGTGCCACGCTATTATCTTGCGGCGCCGATTGTGCGTAACGGCTTAAACTGCGGCTGTAACTGAGCATCTGTGATTCTGCAAACGCCAATAATTGACGCGGATTACCAGCTAACTTACCCGCAGCGCGATATTTTGTGTCTAAATCTTGTGTGAGCTGCACCATTAATTGGGTTAGCGAGGCGCTGTCGAGTTGTGGATGGGCTTGTTGTAGTGCACTGATACTGTCGGTAATGTTATTGATATCTGTGCGGGCTTGCTCGAGATAATTGCTTTGGCCTGTTTGCAAATATTTATCGATATTACGGCGTACATCATATTGAAATGTATGCTGAATACGTTGCAAATTTTGGTTGAGTTGCTCACTCACTTGCCGCTGCTGATTACTCCACAGCACGGTGGCAGCTAGTGAAGCAGCGAGGATCAGTAGTAACGCCGATGCGCCCAACGATAAGGTTGATATTTTCATTCAATAAAAACTCAAGCAATTTCCATTGTGAGTATTTTATGGCACTAATATTACAGTTTATCGTGTGGGGTGAGACTTATTGTTTAATCGTGAGTTTTGATTTATTTATTCTACTTATCAGTATTTTGGTGTGATTTTTATTGGTGATGGCAAAAGCAAAAAAGGCAATAGTGTGGTGGCTAAGTGTTAAATAGTGCAATTTGATGGTTGATAATCAATCAGATGTCATCTCTTAGTCATATACCCAATCAGCAGCATCCGGTTAGCATTAATTATCGGTGACCTTTGTATCCATTAATGGCAGCCAAACCTGGGCTTTCAAGCCTCCTTGGGGGCGGTTCGACAATTTTATTTTGCCATGGTGGCGGTCAATAATCCGCTTAATAATCGCCAGCCCCAAGCCCGAGCCGACACTACCACGAGCGGTGTCACCTTGAGTGAAGGGCTGAAATAACTGCTCAACCTTAGACTCATCAATGCCAGGGCCGTTATCTTCAACGCTAAAGCAGACTGATTTACCTTGGCGGTACGAACTGATTTTTATCCAACCATTGCCGTAACGAAACGCATTTTCGACCAGGTTGCTCAATACACGTTTAATCGCCACGCTGTTCATGGCAATGTCTGGACAGTTGCCGAGCGACAGCTCGATGGTTTCTTCGCGGTGCGACTCTTGTTGGCTAATCTCTTGGATTAAGCGGTTAATTTGATCGGGCTCGCGCACACCTTCACGATCGTTGCGAATATAGGCAATAAATTGGTTAATAATGGCATCCATGTCTTCAATGTCGGTAACAATACCTTCTTTTAAATATTGGTCTTCTTCGACCATCATTTCAGATGCTAAGCGAATGCGAGTCAATGGCGTGCGTAGGTCGTGAGAGATACCAGCCATTAATAATGCGCGGTCTTGCTCCAGCTGTTTCATGCTATGCGCCATTTGATTAAACGCATGAGTTACTTCAACAATCTCAGTGGAGCCACTCAAGGGTAACGTGGGCGGAAAGTCGCCTTGAGATACCGCAACCGCAGCTTTTTGTAAGCGTTTTAATGGCCTGTTTTGCCTACGGGCAAATAACCAGCCGCCAGCAACACTGAGCGCGCCAATGACCAATAAATACAAGGTTAATGGCGATAAGTCAGACTCGTTAATGCCGGTTAATGGCACTTTAATCCACAGCGTGGGGGCTTGAGGTGGCTTAATCCACACGTCGAGATTTTCGCCCTGAGAAAAACGCACTTCAGCTTCACCGCCCAAATAAACCGACATTTGTTCAGACAAAAAGCTGTAATAAGTGGCCTGACCGAGTCCGGCTTCTTGGGCTTGTTTTTGGTTGTAAACTGTCATGCCATCGTCACGCACTTTGGCATTTAAGGCATCCACCATGGTGAGATGTTCGCGGCCCACATCCACGCCATCAACAAATAATATGTTGATTTGGCGGGCAATCAGTTGGTTAATTTGCTCGTAGCTGGGTTTGATAAAGTAAACGGCAACCGACCAATACGACACTAATTGGTTAATCAGCAATAAGCTGCCAATCAGTAATACCGTTTGGCTAAATGCGCTTCGAGGTAAGAAGCGCTGCCACCATTTTAACTTAAGTTCCATCAATTACTTACGTGTGGTGCCGTCGGGTACAAACACATAGCCTAAGCCCCAAACCGTTTGAATATAACGTGGGTTAGCGGCATCTTTTTCAATTAAACGGCGTAGGCGAGACACTTGTACATCGATAGAGCGCTCAAGGGCAGAGTAGTCGCGGCCGCGAGCAAGATTCATTAACTTGTCGCGCGATAATGGCTCGCGAGGGTGGTTAACCAGCACTTTTAGTACGGCAAATTCGCCGCTAGTGAGGGCAATACTTTCGTCACCATGAAACATCTCTCGCGTGGCTAAATTCAGTGAAAACTCACCAAACTCAATCATTTCTTCTTGCTGCGCAGGGGCGCCTGGTACTTCAGCTGTTTGACGACGCATTACCGCTTTAATGCGCGCTAATAATTCACGCGGATTAAACGGTTTAGGCAGGTAGTCATCTGCACCAAGTTCAAGGCCAATAATACGGTCTACTTCGTCGCCTTTGGCGGTGAGCATCACAATAGGAATTGGGTTTTCTTGCTGGCGTAAACGGCGACATATCGATAGGCCATCTTCACCGGGTAGCATTAAGTCGAGTACTAACAGGTGAAAATTTTCACGCTCAAGTAATCGGTCCATTTGCTCTGCATTGGCTGCACTTCGCACTTGGAAGCCTTGCTCAATTAGGTAACGTTCTAATAATGAACGTAATCTCATGTCGTCATCGACAACGAGGATTTTAGAGGTTTCTTGGCCCATGAAATATCCTTTAACACTAAATTGATACCAGCAATGGCTCAGTATGAAGTGTAATCACTTGAATTTGAATAGCTGATTGCAGCAGAAATTGTAACTAAATAGCTGTAAAGGCCGCTTTATTGCTTAAAAAGCGGCAAATGATCAGTGGTGTGGTCGCTATCGAAGGTATATTTATCCTTGTAATAAGCGACTGATGCTGTGGCGTAATATGCGTTTAGTCGTCAAAAAGGTAATAACAACTATTAATAAAGTGCAAAAAATAACGGCGCAACACCACAATATTGGTTGCAACATCGACACCCCAAGTAGACCAATAGTGTATTCATCAACGCTGAACATTAATAGCGCTGAACATAAAACGGCTATGTACATTAACACTATGTTCATCTTGATAATTTGTAGCGTTAACGTGTTTTTTTGACCTCCGACAGCGAGCAAAATGGCCAACTTGAGTTGTTGCACTTTAACAGCGAAGTGAAAGCGGTAATACAAGGTGAAAATAACCAGTAAACCTATCATCACAGCCATTGCAAACGAAGTGATAAATAATAGTTTACCTGCAGAGTTAGTATTAACAATTTGTTGCGCTAGACTGTCATCAAAAGCATAAGTTAAATGAGGCGACTGTAACGAAGCCCACTCATTTATTCGTGATGCAGTAAGTTCAGGTGTGGCCGTTCTGCTATAGAAAACAGGCGCAATACGGTGAGCAAACAATGGATTAAATATGCTTAAATGTAAATACATAACCGGTGTAGGGCTTTGATTAAGACCAAAATGCAATTGATCTTCAATGATCCCTTGGACGGTGAGTTGTTTCTGGTAATAAAATCCAGATACGCTGAGTGTTGTGCCTTTTACATCTCGCCAATTGTTAATGCCTAGTTCGTCAGCGAGTTGCATTGCCATTGTTTTGTTTACTATTAAGCCTGTGGCGGTTAGTTTGGCGTGGGTAAGTGTTGTTATTCCAAGTAACTCAAAAAAGTTGCTAGATACATAAAGACTGTTTACAGGCTTGGTTGCCCCTGGGCTATTGAGTGTTTTATATTGTAAATCTTGCTCCCCTAGAGCAGTAAACATCGCTGATGATAGCGCAATCGATTTACCATCCACTTGCCATTTACCTTGGATTTGCTCGGCAGTCAGTGCGAGTGATAATGGGCTGGTGACTTTGGGCTCATAACTATATAGGTCGGTTGGGATGCTGACTTTTTGGTATTTTTTCCACTCTGAAACTGATAATACCAAACACAAAATGATGACGCTGATAATGACTGTGAGTTGAGCAATTAAAGTGAGTTGCCCCATACGTTTTTGTGTCTTGCTTATTTGCCCATGCCGACCTCGACTAAATTGTGTCGTCATAATACCGAGCATCGGAATCTGGGAGCATAGCCAATATAGTGTTACAGATATGGCCACAGCAGCAGTCCATAAACCAAGGTTAAATGACAAACCATCATCAAAATAACTGAGATAAACTGGAATTTGACTAACATATTGCCCAATGCCATAGCCGAGCAGAGGGGCGACAATAATAAGCGCAAAAAAGGCTGGGATGTTTTCGTTAAATAGTTGGATTGTTAGCTGTTTTTTGTCACCTCCTAAAGCCAGTTTTAGTTGCATTTCAGATTGGCGCACTATGCCATGTTGTAAATACGCTGACACGATACCGCTGAACACAATAAAGCCAAAACAAGCGATAAGAATCAATAATATCCATGCTTGTTTGTGTAACATATCACGTTCAACGGGTTTCAGTTCTACCCCGTCAATGAGCCATGAAGTAAACTGACTGTCGATAAAACCACCTTGTGGGCGAGGTGTTTGTTTTTTTAAGGTTGAATAAGCTTGCTGCAATTGAGCAATTGGAACGGTTTGTTGTAATAATGCAAAACCATAGCGATCGGTTTTGCTATTGATATAGAGCGTTGGATTATCAGCAAACATTTGCGGCACATCGAGCAGTAAATAACTGTCAGGTAACCATAGGTCTATTTGAAGATTGCCAATTTTATCCATTGATGTCGGGGCCACGCCAGCAATAGGCAAAGCTTGGTTGAGATAATGCATCGATAGAAGAGAGATATCGCCTGAATTGGCGTGCTGGCGCCAAAATTGAGACGACAAGATGACGTTTTTGGCTTCAAAGCCTTGCTGTGTAAACGGTTTAGGTAAGCCTAGCACGGGCAGTAATGTGTCAGAATAAAAGCCTATACGTAAGCCTGGTACTTCTTTTGTGTTAACCGATACAGTGGCTGTTTGTATTGCGATACTGGCTACCGATTTCACCACCGATAACTGCTTTAGTAAGGCAATATCGAATTCAGATGTAGGCTGTAAATTAGCATTAAAATCTTGGTTCGCGATGGTCACTAATGGTGATTTTTGGCTTACCCACAGAGGTCTATCACTACTTAATAACCAAAGTAGATTCGTTACAAAGCCAATTAAACTGCAAAATAAGCATAAACTGACAATCAATACGGCCCAAATGCCCCGTTGTCCTCGCCATTTTCTCCATCCATATTTTAGATCAAACAGCACGTTTGTATTCCTCATCTTCAAGAGGTGAGAGCTCGCCATCATGCATTTTATAAGCTTTTTCGCAGCACTCTGCGACAGTATTGTCATGAGTGATAATGAGAATGGTCTTGCCTTTTTTGTGCAAGTCACCTAACAAGGACATGATTTTTGCGGCATTGCTTGAGTCTAAATTGCCCGTGGGTTCATCACATAATAAAATGTCAGGTTCACAGATGAGTGCTCGCGCAATGGCAACGCGCTGTTGTTGTCCACCAGAGAGTTCATCTGGATAAAAAGAGCTTCGATCTGCTAACCCAACGAGCGTCAGCACATTGTTAATGCGTTCAGCGTATTGTGATGAGTTGACGGCAGTATTGTAACGTAGTGGCACGGCCAGATTTTCAGCGACAGTCATGTCTGCAATTAAATTAAAGTTTTGAAATACCCAACCAATATGTTGGTTACGTAATTGACTGAGTTGATAAGCTGACAATGCGCTAACGTCTTGGTTACATAGTTTGTAATTACCCGTATCTGCTATATCGAGTAAACCAAGGATTGATAACAAAGTCGATTTACCACTGCCAGACGCGCCCAAAATTGCAATCATTTCACCAGTTTTTATCTGTAAGTTAATTTGCTTTAAGACTGGGTTATCACCTGATTGATGCTTAAATGATTTGTTCAGTCCAGATAAGGTGATGACGTTATTATTCATGTAGTGCTCCCTGACTAAATTGAACGCTATCTTGCAGGTGCGGTGGTACTTGCAATAACAAACGCTCTCCTTGATGCAGCCCTGCGATAACTTGTGCTCGCTCCCCGGCAATGTCACCAATGCTAACTTGACGTATTTCAAATTGTTCAAGTTCTTCATTAAGTACAAATAATGGATACTGGCGATGACCCCTAATGACACCAATAGGGCGTTTTATCACTAAGGTTTTTTGATGTGAGGCAATTTCGATAACGGCATTAACATCAATATTAGGTCTAACAGACGAGGGTAAATCACCGTTAAAACTAATATCAATTTCAACGCTGCCATTATTGACGGTGGGTTCCACACGGGTAACGTTTCCGACAATATCAATGCCTTTAATCGCAACGCGAGCGGGTAAACCAGGGGTTACAAACTCAGCATCATTGGCGGTAATGTTAATGCGGGCATAGTATTGAGATAAGTCAGCAATCATGCCGACTACCTGCCCTTCGTCTAAATACCTGCCAATGTCTAGGTCGTTAGCCAGTTCTGTTAGCATGCCATCCATACTGGCACTAATGGCTAACTGATCGACTTCAGACACCAGTAGCTCTCGTTGTTTTTGCGCTTTTTCTAATCGGTACTGTGCTGAGTCATTAATGGCTTTGCGGGTTTGTTGTAAGGTTTCTAGGCGGCTGGTTTCCATTTGTAAAATGGCATTTTCTTGCTCCCAAGCAACTTGAGCTTTATGCAGGTCTAAAACAGAAATAACCTGATTTTGTTTAAGCTTTTCATGTGCGCTAAGCTCTGCTTGGGCTAAGGCTAAGCGCACTTTAGCCAAGCGCATTTTTCCCTGTTGATCATCTAATGCTTGGCGAGACTCTGCTGTAATTAACGTTAGATTAGACTGCGCCTCGAGTAACGCCAGTTCACTGGTTTCCATAGCCCGAAGTAATTTAGGATTGTTCAACTTAAGGATCACATCACCCTCATTGACGACATTACCGGGCTGTTGCAGTACCTCGACGATATGGCCACTACTGATGGTATTGATCCCCCGTTGGATTTTGGGAACCAACTTGCCATAGCCTGAAACTGTCACGAGCATCGGCTGTTGATTTGCTTCGGTGAGTGCACTCGGCGAATTTGATGATGAGTTGGAGAGGGCATTTTTACCGAAAAATAACGCAATTAAACCTAGTAATAAACACGTAATGATAATAATTGAGAGTGTTTTTATATGCGTAAAACGGTTTTTATCCTTAGGGATTTCAAACATTTTATAATTCCATTTATATCGTTTTTGTCCATTTAATCTAATCAAACCATGTAAGTAAAGCACTTATTTTTTGTTTGAAAAATAAGCTAATTCTTTGTTGACACAAAAAAAACAGCCGATAAGCTTTAACGGCGATAAGCTCAATTTATTATGTACTTACAAAAGGATTTGCTATGTTACTCCCGTTCTCTGCAAAAATTTCGTCGCCTTATACCTTTCTTAATTTTATGTCGTCATGCAACGCTTGGAGACATAATGATGCAAATTAACTATGCCACTTTATTGTCTGGTTTATTGCTAGTCACAAGTAGTTTTGCAAGTGCAGCAGATGTATTGCCTTTAGGTCATCACTTAAAAGAGGCATTTTATTCTGAAGTGTCGACGCAAACGACTAAGCCACAGTTTCCTGCGTTATATATCTATGATGTAAAAGCGGAACAATTTTTAAGTAAACAAGATGCAGAAACCTACCTGAGCCAGCTAAGTGAGCAACCATTGTGGGCAGAAGTGATGCAACAATGGGTTAAAGATAGTAGTCACTTTAGCGCGACTAATCCGTCTTTAAAACAGGCTGTGCCGACACTCGACTTTACCCAGCCATATATTATCTTTTTCGACAACTTACCCGAGCCAATGTTAGCGCAGTTTGCTGCAATGGATCCTAACTTGGTGGCGCGTGATAGTTTAGTGAAGTCCATTTTAGCTCAGCTAGACGATGCAAACAGTTACACAACTTATTAAGTTTTGATGAGGTTAAGCCGTGCTTAACCTCATTTTATTTCGCCTCATCATTTCTTTGTATTAATGCCCATATCGACGATTTATTTCAATGTCATTCGTGTTGCCTTCTAACTGAAATGATAGTGCCAGCTGTCTGTTAGATTGAGAAATCGTGCTGTTAATGGTGCGAGGCAATGAAGATATATACTGTGGATGACTATTAAAAATAGGCTGTAAATGGAGTTGTTGTGAGTGTAGTTCAAAGCGGCCCCATTGTAGATGAGTAATGTGGGCATCGGTATGTGGGTCCTGATGCAAGTTAATGTGCACTGTGGCGTAATAACCGTTGTTTAGCAGTGCTAAGCTACTCAACGCAGGAGTCGACAATTGGTGCCATACGCCATAGACGGGGTGGGTTGTGTTGCGGTTATAACGATATTGTTTATCAGTAATGCTATCAGCATTGGTATCGACATCGAGCAGTAAAGTCGTATTGCTTTTTGTGAGTGTCATTTGGTGTGCGGGGTGGGTAATTTGATACGCCACTAAGCCCAATAGCGGATTATTGGTATAACTGGCAATAAAGCGCACGCCATTAGGCGCAATAGCGAGCCGGCCCCATTCGGCTACACTTTGATGCGGGGTTAGGTGGTTGAGATTGATGTATAAATAACTGGAGTCACGGTTTAATTGCAACAAGGTAGTGTGCTCTGGGGTGTCGATAATCCAATTGCCGAAAAATGCGTGCTGAACATTTGAGGTTAATGTTTGCGCTGTTGCGTTGACGGGCGCCGTTAGTGCTAGGTGCATGACTACGCACAATATGCAAAAGCGCAATGGTTTGCTAGCACAATTGATAAGGGCAGTAAGCAACTGTGTTGTTAATGCGGTAAACATAATATCCCTTTATGTTTTTAGAATGGGTTTAAGATCAATCCGCAGGATCCAGGGTATATGCCGAACCGCATGCGGTAATTTAAATGAACTTTAACCCTAGTCAATATTGCCGATAAATCAAATAAAAAGCCCGCAGCATAGGCTTACGGGCTTGGTATCAAAACAAATAGAGGTGGCAGGTTAAGGTACTAATGTCAGCAGTGGCGCTTGAGCGGCAACCTGGAAGTCTAATGCCATGGTTACGCTTAATGCGGTAATGGTAATAATAGAAAATCCAAATACCTGCCGAGCCCAAGACTGCAAATTGATGTCCTGGCGGTAACCTTTAAGTGCCATCGCTAACCACCAAAAACTGGTGGCGCAAGTGACTGCAGTAAAGGCGATGCCTGTGTATCCGGCTAATGGCAGTAATACGCTCACTAAGGCAAATACGGCAATGTATAACACAATATGCAATTTGGCTTTAGCCATGCCTTCTGCAACGGGTAACACCGGGATGTTAGCCGCGGCGTAGTCGTCAAAGCGAAAAATGGCAATTGCATACGAGTGAGGCATTTGCCATAGGCTAAACATCAGCAGCAAGATACCTGCGCCCATGTCCATTTGCCCGGTCACCGCGCAATACCCCACAACCGGTGGCACAGCACCCGAAAAACTGCCCACTAAGGTGCCGTAAACCGAGTTGCGTTTCATGTACAGGCTATACACGCCGACATAAACCCCATAGCCAATGGCAGCAAACAAGACTGCTAGGCTGTTGGTAAATATTGCCAACATAGCAAATCCAATTGCGCCAAGGCCTAACCCAAACATCAATACCGATGAAATGGACAGTTCACCTGTTACGGTAACGCGTTTACAGGTGCGCTGCATTTTTGCGTCGATGTCGCGGTCAATACAGTTATTGATTGCGCAACCCGACGCCACCACTAAACACAAGCCTAACATGGTGGCTAGCATCAAGGTCACATCAACATTGCCTTGAGCCGCGAGTAAAAAACCGCCCGCGACAGAAATTAAATTGCCCATGATGATGCCAGGTTTAGTGACCTGAACATATCCTCGTAAGCGTGAGGTTAATTGTGCTGACATAGATTGACCTTGATTATTCATTAGCGCTTTGGGTTACATCATCAATTCGTTAGCTGCGTAGATAATCCACACAGACAACCCCACCACCATGACAATAATCAAGGCGGTGAATAAGAACGAGAATGTATTGAGCTTACCTTCTTTAGAAAAATCTAAATGGAGGAAGTATTTAAGGTGCACCACGATTTGCACTATGGCGGTTATCACCACGACCCATATCGTTGTGGCATGGTCAAACTGGTGTGTCATCACCGACCAAAACGGGATTGCGGTTAATACAACCGACAACACAAAACCGACAACATACGATTTGATACTGGCCGCAAAATCGCCAACATCATGGCTTGAATGTGCATGGCTCATTACAAGGCTCCTAACAAATAAACAACGGTAAACACACACACCCAAACGATGTCTAAGAAGTGCCAAAACAAACTTAAGCAGCTCAAACGAGTCACGCTGCGATTGGTTAAGCCGGTTGTTAATACCTCAACCATCATAATCAGCATCCAAATTAAGCCTGCGGTGACATGCAAACCATGCATGCCGACTAGGGCAAAAAAGGCCGATAAAAAGGCGCTGCGATCAGGGCCATTACCGTGTTCAATTAAGTGGTGGAATTCGTACACTTCCATGCCAATAAACACACAACCTAACGCAAAGGTGATTAACAGCCAGCCTAAGGTTGCCGCTTTCTTTTGGTGTTTAGCGCAAATCATTGCTACGCCATAGGTAATACTACTGACCAATAGCGCGGCGGTTTCAATAAGTACAAAGTCGAGCTCAAAAATATCTTTACCAGACACGCCGCCGTCGGTGTTCATAAACAATACGGCGTAAGTGGCAAAGACCGAGGCAAACAAAATACAGTCGGTCATTAGGTAAATCCAAAAACCGAATAAGGTGTTGCCGCTAGTGTCGTGGTGCTCATGCTCATGAGAATGAGCCATGTGTAAATCTGCTTGAATAGCAATACTCATTATCAGCCCCTTGCTAGGTTAGTGAGGTTTGCAGCGACATTATCTAGGTGTGCATTTTCAATTAATGCAACGTCTTTGGGCTGCACGTAATAGTCAACATCGCTGTCGTAAGCGCGCACCAAAAACAGCACAAATGCACTGATAAAACCGACAATAGCTAACCACCAAATATGCCAAATTGCCGCAAAGCCAACCGCCGTTATACACGCCGCCATAAAAATACCGCTGGCGGTGTTTTTAGGCATGTGGATTGGCTGATACTTTTGCGCACGTTGATACGCCTGGCCTTTTTCTTTCATGTCGGTAAAGGCATCAATGTCAGACACATGGGGTAATGTTGCGAAGTTATAACACTGCGGTGGTGACGAGGTAGACCACTCTAAAGTATGGCCATTCCACGGGTCGCCAGTGGTGTCTAGATTTTGCTGACGGTCGCGGAAGCTCACATACAATTGCACAAACTGTAAAATGATGCCGGCCAAAATAATAAAGGCGCCCACAGCCGCAAAGTAAATCCAGAAGTTCCAAGCTGGGTTGTCTGTGTGGTTAATACGACGTGTCATACCCATAAAGCCAAGTACATACAGTGGCATAAACGCCACATAGAAACCAATTTGCCAGCACCAGAATGACGCTTTACCTAAGCGCTCATTTAAGTGGAAGCCCATGGCTTTAGGGAACCAAAATGCAAAGCCTGCCATGTACCCAAATACCGCACCACCTAAAATGGTGTTATGAAAATGAGCAATTAAAAATAGGCTGTTGTGTAATACGTAATCCGCCCCAGGTACCGCCAGTAATACGCCGGTCATGCCGCCAATAGTAAAGGTGACCATAAAGCCTAGGGTCCACAATACTGGTACGGTAATGCGTAAACGGCCACGGTAAATGGTAAATAACCAGTTAAACAGTTTTACCCCAGTCGGCACCGCAATCACCATGGTCATTACCCCAAAGAAGGCGTTAACGTTGGCGCTTGAGCCCATGGTAAAAAAGTGGTGTAACCATACAATAAAACCAAGAATAGAAATCGCGCCACTTGCCCACACCATTGAGCTGTAGCCAAATAAGCGTTTTGAGGTAAAGGTTGAGATCACTTCTGAGAAAATACCAAATGCCGGTAAAATCAGAATATACACTTCAGGATGTCCCCAAGCCCAAAACAGGTTGATGTACATCATGGCGTTGCCGCCACCATCATTAGTAAAGAAGTGGAAATCGAGGTAACGATCTAGGGTTAATAGGCCTAACACCGCGGTTAAAATGGGGAACGAGGCAACGATTAAGATATTGGCCCAGGTACAGGTCCAGGTAAAAATGGGCATTTGCATCAGCTTCATGCCTGGCGCGCGCATTTTTAATACTGTGGCAATAAAGTTCACCCCAGTTAAGGTTGTCCCTATGCCCGATATTTGCAAGGCCCAGATATAATAATCGACCCCCACCCCTGGGCTGTAAGCCAGCTCCGATAATGGCGGATAAGCCACCCAACCGGTTTTGGCAAATTCACCGAGCCCAAGTGATATGTTAATTAACACCGCACCTGATGCCGTCAGCCAAAAGCTTAAGTTGTTTAAAAACGGAAACGCCACATCGCGGGCACCAATTTGCAAGGGTAATACCAAGTTCATTAGACCGATCATAAATGGCATGGCCATAAAGATAATCATGATCACGCCGTGGGCAGTGAAGATTTGGTCGTAATGTTCTGGTGGCAAATATCCTGCTGCACCATTGGTGGCAAGTGCCTGTTGGGTTCGCATCATAATCGCGTCTGAAAAGCCGCGAATAAGCATAATTAACGCAAGTAAAATATACATAATGCCGAGCTTTTTATGATCGACAGAGGTAATCCAGTCGTGCCACAAAATGCCCCACTTTTGATGTTTAGTAATGAGCGCCGCAATAATCAATCCAATCACGCCAACAACCGCAAGGGTGACCATAATAATGGGTTCGTGATACGGAATAGACTCGAGGGTTATTTTTCCAAGAAATGACATAATTACTCCGCCTCCCCAGAGGCAATGGATGATTGCTCAGTAGATGAGTGTGTTTGGTCTGCGTCCATGTCTTTCATATGTTGCATGTGCTGCATATGTTGAGCGTGGTCCATGCCTTTCATATTGCCCATGTCGTGCATGCCTTCCATATCTTCCATACCGCTCATGCTGCCCATCGATTTCATATTCGAGTCTGGGTGCATGTATTGCATCACAATGTAATTGAACATGCCCTGTTGCACTGAGCCGTAATATTGCACAGGGTTGTTTTCGCTCTTTTTCGCTAATTGCTTGTATTGTTGAACGTTTAAAGGCGAACCTTGCTGCTTAACCTTGGTAACCCAGGCATCAAAGTCGTCTGCTGTGGGCGTGGCGATGGCATTAAATTTCATGCCCGCAAACCCAGCGCCGCTGTAGTTAGCTGAAATCCCTTTAAATGTGCCCGGCTCGTTGGCAATAAGGTGCAACTTAGTGGCCATGCCTGCCATAGAGTAAATTTGGCTGCCTAGCTGCGGAATGAAAAATGAGTTCATTGCCGTGTCTGAGGTGATTTTAAAGTTAACCGGTACATTGGTAGGGAAGGCCAATTCGTTAACCGAGGCGATGCCATATTCTGGATAGATAAATAACCATTTCCAGTCGAGTGATACCACCTGGACGGTGATTGGCTTTGCATCATGTTCAAGCGGTTTATAGGGGTCTAAATCATGAGTCGAGTTCCAAGTGATGATCCCTAATACAATCACGATCACAATGGGGATTAGCCACACAACAATTTCGATGGTTTTAGAGTGGGCCCATTTAGGGGCATAGATTTCGTGATCGCGGCCGTCGCGGTATTTCCACGCAAAATAGAGTGTCATAAAAATAACCGGAATAACCACAATCAGCATCAATAATGTCGCCACGACGATGAGGTGTTTCTCATCCATGCCAACTTGACCCTTAGGGTCGAGCACACCGCCTTCGCAGCCGGCCAGCACAAATGCGCCAACTGCTAGCATGGCTTTACTTAATTTTCGAATGAACAAAGGAAGATTCCTCTCACCTTAATAACTTAACTACGCTGCCAGGAGGTAACCGTGACAGATTAAAAGCAACAGGTAGGCAGCATAGGCAAGGCTCAAATGAGCTGTCGCCTATCGCATTGATATAACAACAACGTGCTATGAATAACCTGTTGTAAGAGTTGAGCTAAAACGAAAAGTAACGAGGAGGGGCGCGGCAGCCGTGTGCCGTATAGTCTAACGACTTAGGAATAACAGGTGATAAAGCACTTAGCGCATCGCTGAGTTCAAGCAGATTGCTAAATTTAGCATTGAGGTGAAACAAACGCCAAAATTGCTCAATTACCATAGGGTTAAACACAATTAAGCTGAGCAAGCCCGCCCCGACAAACTCAGCCAGTAGGCCGTCTGCAATGGCGATAAACTCACTGATATCAATAAAGTGACCCACCGAAATCGATAACGCATCGGCCAAAGGTTGCAGCAACAGTAATCCGAAACACAAAGTTAAATGTGCTTTACTCAGTTTGGATAATCTTGCAATGCGCCTGAGTGGCTTAACAAGATTTTGGCAAAGAGTTGGATTCAAAAAACGTTTCCGTCTTAGCGTAAAAGAAGTGGTTGTCGCATCAAAACCGTGCGCGTCGTTATACGGCAGGAGAATAACAAGAAGCGGCTATTAATTGAAAGCCGTTAAGGGCTGTAAAGCCGTGCAAATATTAAATAAACCTGAAATAACATATTATTTAAACCATTTGATTACATATTTAACCATGTGTTTACCTATCTAGATCTCAAAATGCTTGAGTTTGTGATGTCTGGCACTCAAAGTGGCTGGTAAAACGTGAGCTATTTAAAGAGAGGTGAGCGCTCATGTGTAAAACAAACAGTAAGTGGTTTCGAGTGTTATGTGTTTTTTAAGCAAGTTAACGACAGTAGACGAGAGGTTTGAACAGGAAAAATATCGATTATTTTTACGACAGATTTTGACTTTCGACGAGCTGAACTATATTCTTTGTCGCTGTTTTGCGCTGCACCCGTGTAGTCAAAGCGAAATCTTATACATGTAAAGTCTTGCATGTCATGAAAATAAGCTGCATCAGCTAACCCCTTCCTGATTGGATTGCGACAATCCATTTGTAGTGGCAGTTTTGCTTTACCTCATATTAGATAGCATTTCGTTACATGACAGAACAACATCTTAGAGACTGTAGTCGATAAATCTATTTCGGCTCAGTATGTACTATTGAAATAAATGACTGAATTTTAAACAGAGTGAATAACATGATACAAACCATGAAAAAAGAATGGTTCTCTAACATCCGCGGCGATCTTCTAGCCGGTCTTGTGGTTGCGCTGGCGTTAATTCCAGAGGCCATTGCCTTTTCGATTATTGCAGGTGTTGACCCTAAAGTGGGGCTATATGCTTCGTTCTGTATTGCGGTAGTGATTGCATTTACTGGCGGCCGCCCTGGGATGATCTCGGCGGCAACGGGTGCAATGGCACTGCTAATGGTCACCTTAGTTAAAGAGCACGGCCTTGAATACTTACTGGCCGCCACCTTATTAACCGGTGTATTCCAAATTGTGGCAGGTTATTTAAAGCTGGGTAACTTAATGCGCTTTGTATCGCGCTCGGTGGTGACCGGCTTTGTGAACGCCTTAGCGATTTTAATCTTTATGGCGCAAGTGCCTGAGCTGATTGATGTGACTTGGCATGTGTACGCCATGACCGCCACAGGCCTTGGGATTATTTACTTATTCCCGCTTATTCCGGTTATTGGTAAATCATTGCCGTCACCGTTAGTGTGTATTGTTGGTTTAACCATTTTTGCCGTATTTATGGGTATTGATGTGCGTACCGTAGGCGATATGGGCCAGCTGCCTGACACCTTACCTATCTTCTTGTGGCCAGAAGTGCCATTGACGCTTGAAACCCTGATGATCATCTTGCCTTATTCAGCAGGCCTTGCGGTGGTTGGTTTGCTTGAATCAATGATGACAGCCACTATTGTTGATGACTTAACCGACACCCAAAGTGATAAAAACCGTGAATGTAAAGGCCAAGGTATTGCCAACATTGGTGCCGGTTTAATGGGCGGCATGGCAGGTTGTGCCATGATTGGTCAGTCAATTATCAACGTTAAATCGGGCGGTCGTGGCCGTTTGTCAACGTTTGCAGCAGGTGTGTTTTTGCTGATTTTAATCGTCTTTTTAGGTGACTGGTTAAAGCTTATCCCTATGGCCGCATTAGTGGCTGTAATGATCATGGTGTCTATTGGGACGTTCTCTTGGGATTCAATCCGTAACCTAAAACATCACCCAATGTCGACAAACCTTGTGATGGTGGCCACGGTTGTAGTGGTTGTTGCTACCCATAACCTGGCGATTGGGGTATTTGTAGGGGTGTTATTGGCTTCATTATTCTTTGCCAATAAAGTGGGTCGATTCATGGTGGTGAAAAGTTCAGACATTACTGCTGAAACAGGCCGCCATTATCAAATCGTTGGCCAGGTGTTTTTTGCCTCGGCAGATAAGTTTAGCCAATCATTTGATTTTAAAGAAGTGGTAGATAAAGTCACCATCGACTTATCACTGGCACATTTTTGGGATATCACCGCAGTATCGGCACTCGATAAAGTCGTGATTAAATTCCGTCGTGATGGTACAGAGGTTGAGTTAATTGGCTTAAATGAAGCCAGTGCGACCATCGTGGATAAATTCGGGGTGCACGATAAACCTGAAGAAGTCGAAAAAATGATGTCGGGTCACTAATCCTGAGCAGCACTATAAAAGGAGAACAATAATGACAAATGTGATTGCTTGTATCGACGGTTCAAAAGCCACCTTAGCGGTGTGTGATGCCAGTGTGTGGGCGGCCACCCAAATGGCTGCGCCAGTGACCTTGTTACATGTGTTAGATAAATCTGTGTATCCAACACAATTGAATTTATCTGGCAGCATTGGTTTAGGTACGCGTGAACACCTACTCGATGAAATGGTTGAACTGGAAGGGCGCAGAAGCAAACTGGCGCTCGAGCAAGGCAAATATATGCTCGAAGATGCTAAAACCTGCGTCACTAAGCAGCAAGCTAATGTCGCGGTAGACACCTTACAGCGCCATGGCGATTTAATTGAAACCTTGTTAGAGCAAGAGCCCAATGCACGCTTAGTGGTCATGGGGCGTCAAGGTGAACAGCACCAGGACCACCCTATTGGCAGCCATATTGAGAGTGTTATCCGCACGCTTAAGCAACCCATTTTAGTGGTTATGCCTGAGTTTACTGCACCTAAGCGCTTTATCTTTGCTTATGATGGCAGTGCTACGGCGAAAAAAGCCCTAGCTCGAGTGGCAGCCAGCCCTTTGCTTAAAGGTTTAGCGTGTCACTTAGTGATGGTGTCAGACAATCAAACTCAAGCCAGTGCCGAACTTGCAGCAGCAGCCGATACCTTAAACGGTGCAGACTTTAACGTGAGCACCGCAGTGTGTCAGGGCGAAGTGCAAGCGGCATTAGAAGCCTACCAAATTGAGCATAGCATCGACTTAATGGTCATGGGCGCGTATGGCCATTCGCGTATTCGCGAGTTTTTTGTGGGTAGCAATACCACCAGAATGATCAGCAAAAGCAAAATCCCGTTATTACTATTGCGTTAGTCATAATGACTCGCTGACAGCTAAGAGCTGATAGCTAAAAAGCCACTCCGGCAGTGTATGTCGGAGTGGCTTTTTGTTTATGGCTTTTAGTTTACGGCATGGTTGCGGTGATTTAAGACCTACGAGCGCTACATCGTGGCACTTCGAAGACGCCAGAGCATGGACAAAGGTTACTTTGACTCCATTCAATTCCATTCAATTCCATTCAATTCCATTCAATTCGTCTTCATTAAACCCGTCTTCACAAAATTCGTTAGCATTAAATTTGTCGTCCCAGCAATGCTTTTGAGCCGGGATTGAGGTGTTCGCTTTTGTTTTTGTTGCGGCCACTAAGGTCGTGGCATTTTGCCTATACTGAGGTAAAGAGTTAAGGCTTATTCTTGTTTACAATCAGAGATGATACGTCGTGTTAAATAAGCGAATGAGCATTGAAATATTGCAGTATGGGTTTATTGTATAAAAATAAAGCGTATCATCAATAATGACGCAGTGATAAATGCAACTATGAGTCGTAGGTGTTTGTTGCCTATGATTTTTTAGCGGTATTCATCTGTGATTATCCGTATTCATCCGTGTTAGCAGGTGATGTTGAGAGGCAAGTCTCTAGTCAACCGTTACAAGCCATAAAATATCTTTAATTCACAATGGCCAACATACTATGGAACATAAACGATATTTTTTATTGCTTTCAATCATCTTTGTTATTGAATTTATAGTTATTTCTATCAACCCTTATAATCGAGCCGATTGGGCGCTTGAGAATGTTTTAGTTGTTTTTTCTGCCATCTTTGTGGTGTTTACCTATAAAAAATGCCCATTATCGCGGCTCTCTTATAGTTTGATATTTGTTTTTATGAGCTTGCATGAAATCGGCTCATTTTATACTTATTCCAATGTTCCCTATGACGAATTTCTACAGTCGTATTTTAATTTTAGCCTTAACGAATATATGGATTGGCATCGTAATAACTTTGATCGATTTATCCATTTTGCATACGGCTTTTTACTGGCATACCCAGTGAGAAATTTGTATTGCAAGATTGCAGGCGTGAAAGGCTTTTGGAGCTATTTCACACCGTTAAACCTGATTATGTCGACATCGATGTTATATGAGTTAGTAGAGTGGGGCGCCGCAGAAGTCTTTGGCGGCGAGCTTGGCATGGCGTATTTAGGCACACAAGGTGATATTTGGGATGCGCATAAAGATATGGCGCTCGCTAGCTTGGGCGGGTTTATAGCGATGGCGATAACGCTTGTGGTTTATTCACGTATTCAGAAAGACTTTCGAGAGCAATGGCGACTAAGCTTAACGGTAAACAATAAAGGTCGTTAAGCAAAGCAGAGGCAAGTCGAATTGCTATGGTTGCTTAGGCCTTTTATAGCCGACGGCCACTAACGTCATGGTACTTCGCAGGCTCCAGAGTTGGATAAATGTTACTCTGGTTCATTCAACTTTATTATATGCAACTTCTTTAAATTCGTCGGGACGACGAGAAAATAGCTAAAAAGCTTTTGGCCCGTGCAGGGTGGAACCTTGCGATTTTAAGCGTTAATGCCGCAGGCCATATTTCAATCCCACTGTCCATTATGCTTCGCTATTCACCACCCTCGAACTGACTTTTTTACGTGTTTGGCTGAGCGTGTAAACGCCGCTAATCACAACGAGTAGGCTGCCGAGTAGCGTCATGATGTCGGGTGATTCACCGAATATGAATATGCCCAACGCTAAGGCAAATAATAAACGGGTGTAACGAAAGGGAGCGATGACTGACACGTCGCCTGCGCGCATGGCAATGGTAAGGGCATTATAAGCCGCGACACCAAAAATAATTGCGCCGATAATTTGCAGTGATGTAATAGCGTTAAGCTGTGTTGGCTCATTTTGATATAACTGGATAGCGATCCCTGCGGGGATTAATACAAAAAATCCATATACCCCAAGTTGCATGTTCGATAACACAGGCGGCGCTGCGCGGGTGGCTAAATCGCGGCCGGCAAAGCCTAATGTGGCGATGACCGCAAGTAGTGAGTTAGCTTCAAACCCGGCGAGGCCGGGGCGGATTATCATTAATACCCCAATAAATCCCACCAGTACCGCAAGCCATCGTTTAACGCCAACATGTTCACCAAACAATAATGCAGCGCCTATCATGGCAATCAAGGGTGTAGCTTGTAATATTGCCGATGCACTCGACAGCGGAGTGAGCGTAATGGCCAGGGCAAAGCTAAAGCGGCCAATGACTTCACACAATGCGCGGATTAAAATCGGTGCAGTGAGTATGGCCGGATGCAGTATCTTTTGACCTTTACGCCATGTCAGAAATATAAAAATCAGCATGCCACCGAGGCCAAACAATGCCAGGATTTGACCTAAAGCAGTGGTTTCGGCTGCGGACTTAATCAACATGTCTTCAATGGCAAAAGCGGCCATTGCAACAACCATGTAGAGGCTGCCTTTAGTATTGTTCAATGGTACACCTATGGGAGCGTTCAGCGATAAAAAGAGTCGGTAAACGCTATTCATCAGGTTTATGTGAATGACAGCGTTTGAGTGTGTTAACTCGCTGATTATTAGAAGCTATCGATTAGGCAACGTTAAATTGCTTTTAGTCTTTGGTATAGGTAATTTTATTAATGTACCAGGTCTTATCGCCTTGAGGTGTGCTGACCACCGCTTCGTCGTCGACTTCTTTTTTGAGTAACGCACGTGCCATGGGCGAGTCGATAGAGATGTAATCTTTGCGTTCGTCGTAGATTTCTTCTGGGCCAACAATTTTAAAGGTTTTAATGTCGCCGTTGTCGTTTTCAATTTCAACCGTGGCACCAAAAAACACTTTGCCTTCTTGCTCTGGTGCGTAGTAAACAATTTTTAAGTCGGGCAGTAACTTGCGTAAATAACGAACACGACGGTCAATTTGCCTTAATAAACGCTTGTTAAAGGTGTAGTCAGCGTTTTCTGAACGGTCGCCAAGGCTGGCTGCCCAAGCCACAATTTTGGTCACTTCAGGCCGTTTTTCTTTCCAGAGGTAATCATGCTCAAGTCTGAGCTTGTTGTAGCCTTCTAGGGTAATTAACTTGGTTTTCACTTTTGCTACTCTTTCGCATTACATTGTTGATTAAAGCTAGGAAGCATATCACCAGCGCATAGGCGGTGCATTGCTTGTTTTTGGCCGAGGATCATAAAGCCTGTCGTACTAGCAGCCAATTAATAGTCTTTATGGTATCTTTGGCATAATTTTATTTAAAACCATGCCGAATTCTACTGATTATGCATAATATTGCCCAGATTATCGCTCAAGAACTTAATGTCCGTGAACAACAGGTCGCTGCGACCATAGCACTGTTAGATGATGGTGCCACCGTACCGTTTGTGGCCCGCTACCGTAAAGAAGCCACCGGTGGCTTAGATGATACCCAATTGCGTAACTTATTTTCTCGCCTTGGCTATTTACGAGAATTACATGACCGTCGCCAGGTGGTGTTGTCGAGCATTGAAGCTCAAGGGAAACTCACTCCTGCATTGGCTCAAGCCATTAACGACGCTGACAGTAAAACCCGTCTTGAAGATTTATACCTGCCTTATAAACCTAAGCGCCGCACTAAAGGGCAAATAGCTATCGAAGCGGGCATTGAGCCGTTGGTGGATGCCGTATTAGCTGACCGCCGATTAGACATAGATAGCAAAGCTGAAGCGTTTTTAAATCCTGAAGCCGGTTTTGCCGACACTAAAGCGGTATTAGACGGTGCGCGTTACATTTTGATGGAACGCTTTGCTGAAGATGCTGAACTGTTGCGTAAAGTGCGTCAGCATTTAAGCCAACAAGCGGTGCTTGAAAGCCGAATGGTCAAAGGCAAAGAAAAAGAAGGTGCTAAGTTCCGCGATTATTTTGAATATAATGAATTGATGAGCAAAATCCCATCACACCGCGCCTTAGCGATGCTGCGTGGACGTAACGAAGGTGTGCTGAGCTTGTCGATGAATGCCGACCCAGATACCGAGGCCACTCAAGGCAGCTATTGCGAAGTGATCATTAGCGATCATTTTAACTTAGTGTTGACTGACTCTAGCGTTGATAACTGGCTAAAAACGGTAGTGACCTCAACTTGGCGCATTAAAGTAGCCTTGCAAATGGAAACCGAGTTTATTGCCAAAATGCGTGAAAGTGCCGAAGAAGAAGCCATTAAAGTGTTTGCCCGTAACCTAGGCGACTTATTAATGGCGGCACCAGCGGGCGCGAAAGCGACCATGGGCCTTGACCCTGGGATCCGTACTGGTGTTAAAGTGGCCATTGTTGATAACACTGGCAAGTTGGTGGCACATACCACTATTTTCCCACATGCACCGCAAAACTTATGGGATAAATCCATCCGTACCTTAAGTAACCTAGTGGCGATGCATAAGGTCGAGATTATCGCCATTGGTAATGGTACTGGGTCGCGTGAGACCGATAAATTAGCGGGTGAGCTGATTGCGGCAGTAAAAGAGTCACAACCCAACTTAACCAAAGTGATGGTAAGCGAAGCCGGTGCATCGGTGTATTCAGCATCTGAATTTGCCGCTAATGAGTTTCCAGATTTAGATGTGTCTATTCGCGGTGCCGTATCGATTGCCCGCCGTCTGCAAGACCCATTAGCAGAGCTAGTGAAAATTGAGCCTAAAGCCATTGGCGTTGGCCAATATCAACATGATGTGAGCCAAAGCATGTTGTCGCAGTCGCTTGAAGCGGTTGTTGAAGATTGTGTAAACGGTGTGGGTGTCGATTTAAATATGGCATCTGCACCGTTACTGACTCAGGTGGCTGGGTTAAATAAAACCCTCGCGAAAAACATTGTTGATTACCGTGATGCCAATGGCCAGTTTACGAACCGTAAGCAAGTATTGAGCGTACCGCGCCTTGGCCCAAAAGCGTTTGAGCAAGCCGCAGGTTTCTTGCGCATTCGCAATGGCGACAATCCGCTTGATGCCTCATCGGTTCACCCTGAAGCCTATAGTCTAGTTGAAACCATTGCCGCAGCTAAGCAGCAGCCAGTTGCGCAGCTCATTGGTAACACTGATTTACTGCGAGACATTAATGCTGCTGACTTTGTTACTGACACCTTTGGTGTGCCAACCATTAACGACATTTTGGCTGAACTCGACAAGCCTGGACGCGATCCGCGTGGTGAGTTTAAAACCGCTAACTTTAAAGACGGCGTAGAAGAGTTAAAAGACCTTAAGCTTGAAATGATATTAGAAGGTGTGGTGACCAACGTGACCAACTTTGGTGCTTTTGTGGATATTGGCGTGCATCAAGACGGTTTAGTGCATATTTCATCATTAACCGACAAGTTTGTGAGCGACCCACATACTGTGGTGAAAGCCGGTGATGTGGTTAAAGTTAAGGTGATGGAAGTCGACGTAGAACGTCGTCGTATTGCCTTAAGCATGCGCCTAGATGAAAAAGCTGCACCGGCTAAATCTGGCCAAGTTAAATCAGGGTCACAAAAAAACTCATTTAGTGGCAAATCGAGTCAGAGTAAATCTAAACAAAACAGCCAGCAAAAACAGGCTAATAAACCAGTAAAAGCACCGCAAAATGCAGCAATGGGTAATGCCTTTGCTGATGCGTTTGCTAAACTGAAGAAGTAGATGTAACTCAGTTAATACCAACGCAATAATAAGCCCTTGCATTGTCATGCCGGGGCTTTTTTACGGCCACAGAAAATTGAATCAAAACTGAATTAACACCGTCAGTCATAATTCAGTTTTTATTCAGTGGATCTTAAGTTTTTTAGGTGAATATCAACGCCAGTCGAGTTTAACGCGAGTGGTTATTGTGAAATTATTAACCGAAACATGGTCACGCATTACCCCACAAAACATCAGCTATGAAACGATGACGGCCATTATTGCTGTGTATTTTGGCCTAGTATTAAACTTTCCCGTTATTCGAAAAATTTACCAACTGTCGACTGAAGGTCATGTGTTGTTTTCGCTCACGCCAGCGATTTTGCTGAGTGGTTGCTTTATGGTGATTTTCAGTATATTTGCCTTTCGCTTTGTTTATAAGCCAGCAATGATAGTGTTTATACTGTCTTCGTCTGCGGCGATGTATGCCATGCTTCAGTACAATGTCATGTTTGATTACAGCATGATCGAAAATATCTTCGAGACCAACTCCGGCGAAGCGATTTCATATTTAAGCTTCAACTCAGTGGGCTATGTGTTGGTATTTGGGATCTTGCCGTCTATTTGGGTATACCGCACGAATATTGTTCAGCAGGCATCATTAACCAAAGCTGTATTTCGCCGGTTGGGGTTTGTTGTCCTTGGATTAGCTGTTATTGGGGTGATGGTGTTGTTTTTTTACAAAGATTACGCCTCTGTAGGACGCAATAATCAATACCTGAATAAGATGATTATTCCTGCGCACATTTACAACACAGCTAAGTATATTAATCAGCGTTTTTTTAGTGAGAAGTTGACGTTTAACCCTATAGGCCAAGATGCGCAGTTAGTGCCAGTTGCCAATGGCAAGCCTACCTTAATGGTATTGGTGGTTGGCGAAACGGCGCGAGCGCAAAACATGGCTTATAACGGTTATCAGCGTAATACCAACCCATACACCCAAGACTTAAGCATTATTGCATTGCAAAATGTGTCGTCGTGCGGCACGGCAACGGCGCACTCTCTGCCGTGTATGTTTTCTAACTTGACTCACAATAGCTACAACCGCGAAGCCGCAGAGGCGCAAAATAATGTGCTTGATGTCATTAAAGCGGCAGGCGTTGAAGTGACCTGGTTTGACAATGACGGTGGCGATAAAGCGGTGGGTGCACGGATTAACACCATTGACATATCACCTAATGAAAACAACCCATTGTGTGATGGTTTAAGTTGTTATGACGAAATTTTAGTTGAAAAGCTCACGCAAAAATTACAACAAGATGCTCAGACAAGTGCTGCGTCGGGTAAAGGGTTAACTAACCAATTTATTGCGTTACATACCATTGGCAGCCATGGGCCAACTTACTGGCAACGATACCCCGCAGACAAAGCTTCATTTACCCCTGAGTGTAGCCGCAGTGATATTGAAAATTGCAGTGACCAAGAAATCATCAACGTATACGACAATACCATTGCCTATACCGACTTTGTGTTAGCTAAAACCATTAAGGTGCTTGAGCAATACCAAGACAACTATAATGTGGCATTGGTTTACCTGTCTGATCATGGTGAATCGTTAGGTGAAAGTGGCATGTACTTACACGGCACGCCTTACAGTATTGCGCCTAGCCAGCAAACACATGTGCCTTGGTTTATGTGGTTGCCGCAAGAATACACCCAAGCCAAAGGTGTCGACCGTGAATGTATTGCTGATCATGCCCAAACAGCAAGCTACTCACATGACAATTTGTTTCACAGCTTGTTAGGCCTTTATGGCGTTAATACCTCGGTGCGTGATGCTGCATTAGACATCACCAGCAACTGTAAATTAACCTAGGACATCACCATGACATTATCAACCACAGTGAAAAACGTTAACACTAAACCGCCTAAAATAGTGGTTAAACGTCAAGGGCTTATGCGCTTATTGTTTACCTGTAAACATACCTTTAACGGCTTAAAATGGATGTGTCGTAACGAGGCGGCTTTTCAGCAAGAGTTGATGTTATTTGTACCATTGACCCTGTTTGCATGTGTGGCCAATATCACCGCGGTACAATCAGCCATATTGGTGATCGCGTTACTGTTTGTATTGTTTGCCGAACTGGTTAACACTGCTATAGAGGTTGTTGTTGACCGTATTGGCCTAGAGTTTAATACGTTATCAGGCTTGGCTAAGGATATATCATCAGCATTTGTGTTCGTGAGTATGTTGATGGCAGCGATTGTCTGGTGGGCTGTGTTATGGCCGTAAGCACTTGAGCAACAAATGAATACAGAGAAGCATCTGTCGGTTCATCGATAAAGCATTAATAAGATAAGGGCACTCAATGAAAGTGTTGTTGATTGAAGACTCTGAAGCACTGCGACGCGGAATAAGAGTTGGGTTAGATCATTTAGGTTATACCGTAGATGAAACCGGAGATGGTTCAGAGGGGTTGAGCATGGCGCTCACCAATCAATATGACTTTATTATTTTGGATTTAATGCTGCCTAATGTTGATGGCATTAGCTTACTTAAAAGTATTCGTAAGCTAGGCAATCAAGCTAAGGTGATTATTTTATCGGCCAAGTCCCAGGCAGAAGATCGCGTTAACGGATTATTGTCTGGCGCAGATGACTATTTAACCAAGCCTTTTTCATTTGATGAACTGCAAGCGCGATTGATTACCATGGGGCGCCGCGGCGAGTTAAACCAACAAGCCAATACGATTACGATTGGCAATTTTGTGCTCGACACAAGCAATAAATCTTTGCGGGCCAATGGCCAATATATCGACTTGACTAAAAACGAATTTAAAATCGTCGAATATTTATTTTCTAATCCCAAACAGGTATTAAACCCTGAGCAAATCAGCGAGGCTGTGGTGGGGTCGTTTAATCATATTTCTAAGAATACCATCGAAGCGCATTTATCGTCGGTGCGCAAAAAAGCCAAGGCTGTAGGGGCGATGTTACCGATTAAGAATAAACGTGGTTTTGGCTATTTTGTGGATACGCAAGCATGAAGTCTTTAACCACTAAACTAATGAACACCATGACCTATGTGGTGACAGCCATTTTAATTATCGTGTTTTTGGCAATTGATATTAGCATTGATAATTGGGTTGATGTTGAGTTTGATAATGCGCTTACGGATAAGTCTAACTATCTAAAAACCTTAGTTAAAGTTACGCCGCAAGGGACCGAGTTTGATTTTGCTGGCGAATTTATGCCTGAGTTTGGAACCTCAACTAAAGCCAGCTTTTTCCAGCTATGGCAAGGCGATGCGGTATTTGAACGCTCGGAGTCGTTAAGTCATTTCCCGGGCACCGATTTACTCAAAAAAGACATACCACTTAATAGTGCGGTGTTTGCTGACGTTACCTTACCTGATGGCCGATCAGGCCGTGCTATGGTGGCCCATTTTGAACCCCAGGTACCTAGTTCGATGCGTGAGTTAGTGCCACATTCTGTGGAACCCATGTGGTTAACGGTGGCAATTAGTTCTGAAGACTTAACCCAAATTTTGGTGATTATTGATTCCAGTTTAGCCATTGGTTTGTTGCTGGTGATTGTGTTGATGCGCTGGGCCGTAGTGAAGGTGATATCTCGAGGGTTAGTGCCGTTAAATGAGCTCAATAATGCGTTAAAACATGCCGATGTGACTCAAAAATACATTCCTTTGTCGGCTGGCGCGGAGCGCTATTTGGAAATAGAACCGATTCGGGATGAACTGAATAAATTTGTCAAAATTAGCCAGCAATATTTGCAGACAGAAAAGCGAATTACTGCCGACATTGCCCATGAACTGAAAACGCCAATTAGTGAGCTGATTAATTTAAGTGAGATTTATATTCGTTATCCCAATGATCAGCGTATTGCTGCGAGTTATAAACAAGATGTGCTCAATATTAGTCTGCGGATGAAAACGATAGTGAGTAATTTATTACTGCTGCAGCAGGCATCGTCTGACAACATTCATTTAAATCGACAACCGCTAGACATCACTGAGCAAGTTAATGGCGTCATTGAGGCGTTAACATTTAAATATTCCACCATTGGACAACGCCTCAAGATGGAAAATCAGTTAAGAGGTTGCCATACCTTAGCAGATGAATTTTCGCTAAATCTTATTTTAACCAACTTACTCGATAATGCGCTTTATTACAGCCCGGTGCAGTCTGACATTGTTTTGCGTTTACATCATGACGACAACGGTATCGCCTTGAGTGTAGAAAATCAGTTACTCACAAGCTTAAAAGCTGATGATTTAGAGCGTCTGACTCAGCCTTTGTACCAAGCTGAGCAGTCGCGTACTAACACCGAACGCCATGGTTTAGGGTTAGCCATTGTGGAAAACATCGCCAAGGTTAACGGCTTTATATTTAGTTTTGGGCTGATAGCAGAAGACAGGATCCAATTTAGTTTACATATTCCCCATGCTGAGCCAGAAAACAATATGCCTAAAACGCATGTTAGCGATTAAATCGACAGGAACATAGGTGTAGCGATCAATGTACTGCCTGAGCGTAAGTTGGATTTAAAGAGGTTGACGCATTATTTGAGATGAAAAACACATAATAAGATTGAAATTAACCCAATAAGTTTTGTGTTAACGAACGAAATAAAACTTGTTGGTACTGTTAACGTTTAAGCCCACCTTAAGAATCGCTTGTGAGTCTATCCCAATAATTTTGTTGTTATTTGGGCTGACTTTTTGCGCGAAAAATTTGGCTTAGCACATAAAAGAATAATAAAAATGGAGTGTCAATGATAGCAAGTTTATGTGGTTTTTTTAATAAAAATCAATTACTAAAAAAACAAGCTAGTTCAGCTAATATCGTTAAAGCCCTTTTTGTATTTAGCCTTGTATCACTTATTGTGATGAGCTTAAGCCGAATTGGATTGTCTATCTGGCAAGCCGACCGTGTTAATGATGCTCAAGGGTGGGGTTACATTTTAGGCCAAGGCCTACGCGTAGATATTGCGTCCATTTGCTGGATTTATGGCATTGCAGCATTGGGTACAGTGGTGTTTGCCGGTGAGCATATTGTTGGCCGCGTCTGGTTAGTCATTTTACGTGTGTGGCTCACATTAGGGTTATGGATCCTGGTGTTTTTAGAAGCGTCGACGCCGTCATTTATTGCCGAGTATGGCTTTAGGCCAAACCGTTTATATGTTGAATACCTGATTTACCCCAAAGAAGTCTTGTCGATGTTGTGGGCAGGGCGTAAAGCCGAGCTTATTTTGTCTTCACTTATCACAATCGGTACGTTATCAGGTGGTTGGTGGTTAAGTGGTCGTTTAACGCAAAAGATGACATACCCAACATGGCATTGGCGCCCAGTGTTAGCCATTTTAGTCATCGTTGTGACGTTATTAGGCGCGCGTTCATCTTTAGGGCACCGCCCATTAAACCCATCTTTAGTGGCGTTTTCTAATGACCCACTTGTTAATTCATTGGTGCTTAACTCATCTTTTTCATTAATGTTTGCCATTTCACAAATGAATAACGAAGAAGATGCTTCAAAAGCCTATGGCAAGCTATCTGCCGATAAGATTATTGATATTGTGCGCCGGGAAAGCGGCCGCCCCATGGAGGTGTTTACCTCAACCGAAATACCGACGTTGTCTTTCAATCAAGCCAGCTATAGCGGTAAACCTAAAAATTTAGTGATTATTTTACAAGAGAGTTTAGGGGCGCGTTTTGTCGGCAGCTTAGGCGGGTTACCGCTAACGCCCAATATTGATGAGTTGGCGCAGCAAGGCTGGTTTTTTGAAAACCTCTACGCTACAGGCACGCGCTCTGTGCGGGGTATTGAAGCCATCACCACAGGCTTTACGCCAACGCCTGCACGTGCTGTTGTGAAATTAGGTAAGAGTCAAACAGGCTTTTTTACCATTGCTGATTTGCTCAAGCAGCATGGTTATGAAACTCAATTTATTTATGGTGGCGAAAGTCATTTCGATAATATGCGCAGTTTCTTTTTAGGTAACGGCTTTACCAATATTGTTGACCAAGGAGACTATAAAAACCCTGCATTTATTGCGTCCTGGGGCGTGTCAGATGAAGACTTGCTGTTGAGAGCGGATGAAGAGTTTTCGCGGATGCATAAACAAGGTCAGCCTTTCTTTAGCTTGGTGTTTAGCTCAAGCAATCATGATCCATTTGAGTTTCCTGATAATCGAATCGAGCTGTATGAACAACCGCAATACACCATGCATAACGCAGTAAAATATGCCGATTATGCGGTGGGAGAGTTTTTTAAAAAGGCAAAACAGTCTCAATACTGGCAAGATACTATTTTTTTGCTGGTGGCCGATCACGACAGTCGTGTGAGTGGCTCAGATTTAGTGCCAGTGTCTCGCTTTAGGATCCCTGGGCTTATTTTAGGTGAAGGCATTGACGCTAAACGTGATTCACGGGTGACGAGCCAAATCGATATGGCACCAACCTTGTTGTCGCTTATGGGCATATCTGACCGCTACCCAATGCTAGGTCGCGACTTAACCCAGGTTCCAAGCGATTGGAAGGGGCGGGCGATGATGCAATATGACAAAAACTTTGGTTTGCTAGAGGGTAACCAGGTCACCATTTTACAACCGGAATTACCCGCAGAAAGCTTTACGTATGATTTTGCCAGTGAGCATCTAATCCCAAAAACACTGGATGAAAAGCAAGCTGAAACTGCCCTAGGTTGGGCGTTGTGGGGAAGTTTAGCATATAACAAAATGCTGTTTAAGGGCGGTGAGGGCTCCCCTGTAACAGGCAAAGATGTAAAGAAAGTGTCACGCTAGGATTTGCAGTTGAGACTCAATGTTGGGGGCGGATTGTTGTTGATAAAATTGACCAATTCGTTGACCAAACTGCTGGGCATTGGCGTTTGACATACTGGTGTCTGTATGACGTTGTTTTAGGTCAGTTTGCTCTTTAACTGGCGTTGATTGTGATTTGATTTGAATATCTTTGCGTTGCAAGGCTGGTGTGAGATTGGCGAACACTCGAACCGTTTGCTTTTGTTGTGTTTGTTGGCGTGCAGGTTGCTGCAACAATGCTTTTGGGTCAACAGACTGTTGTGCTAACCCTTGTTGTTGTCGCTGTGATTGGTCTTGTTGTTGTTTTTTTTCGGCAACAACATAAGCGGCAGCACGTTCATTTTGCGGATTAAATGAACGTTCTTCATGGCCTTTAGTGGGTTCTTGCGGTGGAATGATCGGTGGTTTTTGCTGGTTATCCACTCGCGCAAGATCCGTCGCAACATTCGATGTTGCTAGAGGCACTTGCGGATAATGAGTGTTAATGATCATTGCGGGTCGCTACACCATAAAACCATGGCTAAATTATAGCCAATATAGTGCATTAGCTAAAGCATTATTGCTGATATTTTGTCAGCCAAGGCAATAAATTGCGCAAAAATTCATCTGGATGTGAAATAAACGGTGCATGAGAAGCCTTGTTGACGATCACATCGGTAATATTGTTTGCTTGGGGCATTTGTTTAATGATGCGCCGAGGTACTAGCCCATCAAGTTTACCCCAAATTCGCAACCAAGGTTGTTGTAGCTGACTTAACTGGTCGCGCAGGTCAACCTCTTCCAACATCGTTAATCCCTGTGCTAATGCCTGTTTGCTAGGCATAGGTTTGCTCAGCACGAGTTGTTTTATTTGGCTAATATCGGCTTTAGCGTTATCACTGCCCATGGCTTGAATTGCTAAAAAGCGTTCAACTGTGCGCGGCAAGTCGCGATTGAGTTGTGTTGAAAATTGCCTTAATACCGCAGGTAATATCCCAGGCCAAGCAGGTAAAGCATCGTTAGCCTCTCTGGCCATAAAGCATGGCGATGAGGCGAGGGTGACTAATGCTGAGACTGAGTCTGGGAAATCTATCGCCACTTTAGTGGCAAGCAATCCCCCTAAAGACCAGCCTATCCATATGGCATGTTTGGGAAGCTGTTGTGCCAATGCTTGCACCCACTGAGTTATATCACCTTCAATATTAGGGCTTAAGCCAAAACCCGGCAGGTCAACATAATGCACTCTATACTGGTGTAATGCGTTTTTTAATGGACTGAAAACGGCGTTATTGACCCCCCATCCATGCAGTAGGACAATATCTGGCCCTTGGGTACCAACCGTATCGATATGCAGTGCAGGAAAGCTCACATTAATCTCTCTTTTTAATGGAATGAATAGCCTATGTCTGTAACTGTATTTAAACGTAAGATGAGTGGCTTGGTGAAGCACAGTAAATCTGTTTATCAGTTTGCAAGTGTGGCATTGCTCAGCAGTTTACCCAACCGTTGCCAGCTGTGCCAGCACCGAATTGAGCAGCTTGATTATCAACAGTTATTCCCTAACCAGGTGTTGAGTGGTATTTGTCAGGTGTGCTTGGCAGCAAGTTTGTATCAACATGAAGTGTGTTTAGGCTGTGGCTGTGAAATTCCTTTGTTGCAAGCTTATTGCGGAAAATGCTTAAAGCACACGCCGATGTTGGTGGTGGCACCGTGCAGTTATCATCAGGGGTTGGGGCCGTTGATTGCGGCCATTAAATATCAGCAACAATGCGCTCCGCTAAATGCGATTACCCAGCAGCTGGCCACGCGAATATCCCAGTTAATTGAACACAAACTCATTCGTGCACCGCAAGTGTTAGTTCCTGTTCCTTTGCATCCTAATCGCTTGCGTCAGCGCGGGTTTAATCAAGCTTGGTTGATTGCGCATCGGCTAAGCCAGTTATTAGATATTCCATTGGATGACACCAGTTTAACTAGGGTTGTTGATACTGTTCCCCAAGCCGATTTGTCGGGTAAGCAGCGCCGTGAAAACTGTCATAATGCCTTTAAACTGAGCGACAATGTGTCGTATCAGAGAGTAGCCCTAATCGATGATGTGGTCACAACGGGTACCACAGTCGATGAAATAGCGAGGTTATTTAGCCAACAATATATTTATGTGCAAACTTGGTGTTTAGCTCGCGCGGAAGCACCGGGATTATTAGATTAATTCGATTTGAGTAATAACAATAATATTTAACAACTAAAACAATTGATTAGTTATTTGGTTGCGGTGTGCTTTCGATGTTATGGGGCGCTTAGTAATGTAAAAAAACTTTGCACTGGATCATTTTTTCAAGATCAAATCATCCAGAGACTACAAAGCAAATCCAAGTCAGAGTATCATGTATCTAATTCTTACTAAATTACTCAGGTATACCCCGAGGGAGCAGGTTTTCATGATCACCATTTCCGATACAGCTCAGGCCCATTTCGTTAAATTATTGGCCGATCAGCCAGAAGGCACACACATTCGTGTTTTTGTTATCAGCCCAGGCACAGCGCAAGCTGAGTGTGGTGTGTCTTACTGCCCACCAGATGCGGTAGAAGCGGACGATATTGAGTTACCATTTAATGGTTTTAGTGCCATGGTTGATGAAAAAAGCGCACCATTTTTAGATGATGCCAGCATTGATTTCGTGACAGACCAATTAGGTTCACAATTAACCTTAAAAGCACCAAACGCTAAAATGCGTAAAGTGGCCAGTGATGCGCCGTTGGTTGAACGTATTGAATATATTATTCAATCAGAAATTAACCCACAATTAGCCAGCCACGGCGGTAACATTATGTTGGTCGAAATTACCGACGATGGTGTTGCTGTGCTGCAGTTTGGCGGTGGATGTAACGGTTGTTCACAAGTTGATATCACCCTAAAAGATGGTATCGAAAAGCAGTTACTTGATATGTTCCCTGGTGAGTTAACAGGCGTACGTGACGTGACGGATCACCAACATGGTGAGCATTCTTACGCTTAATAGCGTTGAATGTAAGCCAATAAAAACGCGACTTTTGAGTCGCGTTTTTAGTTTAATTAATCGTCTCGGGTGAGCACTTCAAGTAACTCGATTTCAAAAAACAAATCTGAATTAGCCGGAATACGATCGCCAATTTGTCGCTCGCCGTAAGCAAGGTGCGCCGGTACGGATAACTGTCGCTTACCGCCAACATTCATACCGATAATGCCCTGATCCCAGCCTTTAATGACTCGGCCAGTACCAATAACGCATTGAAAGGCATCAGATGCATCAAACTGTGTTCCATCGGCTAGGCATCCACTATAGCGAGTCGTTATCAGTGCGCCTTTTACTGCGGTTTTGCCCGTGCCGACTTCAAGGTCAGTTATAATCAATTCTTGGGTCATTGTTTCCTCTACTATTCTTGAGCCTGTTGGCCTGTAAAAATGTGCGGCTATTTTACCCCAAGATTGGCCGCCAAGAAGCGCTCTATTTCAATAAATGTGGTTAGGCGGTGTTCATTGTTACTGAGATGATGATCGCCATTTTCTAATTCAACGTATTTAACGGATTTATGTAAATCGTTGAGTGTGTCGTACATTGCTTCGCTGTGTCGCGCTCCTACGACTCTGTCTTTAGTGCCGTGTATCAGTAATACTGGTACTTTGATATTGGCAGCCTTACTGATTGGCGAGCGTTGATATAAATCATCATAATCATCACCAATTTGTTTTTTAACAATTTTACTGTTGTCGTATCCGCGTGATGATTTAACTAAATATTCAAGGTCTGTCACACCTGCTACGCTAATGGCACATCGATACAAATCAGGTGTTTTAGCTACCCCCATTAATGCCGCATAGCCACCATAACTGGCGCCTACAATGCACATACGTTTAGGGTCTGTAATACCTTGTTCAATAAGCCAGTGAGCGCCATCTTCAACGTCATTTTGCATTTCAAGGCCCCAGTTTTTTAGCCCTGAGCTCATAAACTGATAACCATACCCAGCAGACCCACGAAAGTTCATTTGCAAGACGGCATAGCCGCGATTTGCGAAAAACTGCGCCCAATAATCAAATGAGGTTGAGTCGTAAGAGATTGGGCCACCATGCGGGAAAATAATGGTTGGGAGGTGTTTGGCTTCTGTGTTTTTGGGTGTGGTTAAAAACGCTTCGATAGCCAAACCATCACGGGCGTTGTAATTCACTTTTTTAGGTTGAGATAAGACCTCTGGCGGCAATTGGCTATAGCGGTAAGCTATTGGGTAAAGCTCTCCTTTGTCCCGGTCGCCATAAAAGTAGGTGCCAGATTCAATGGGGCCTGTGCTATAAACGAGGTAACGACGCTCATCATCGCTGAGTTGATTGATGACATTATGTGACTCTGGCAATACTTGGTTTAATCCATTATTGAGCTTGATGTAGTCTTGATCCCAAAATAAGAATTCACCTTCAATATTGGTATCAATACCGATGACTTTTTGTTTTAAAGTGGAATAAATGAGCTGACCTTCGACATCATAATTCTCGTTTTGATATACCAATTCTTTGGTGAGATCTGGGTCGGTTAAATTCACTTTAAAAATGGCTTTTAAGCCTTGATGATAAGCACTGACGTAAAGGATATTTGGGTCATGGTCAAAGCCCATAGGCCAAATGGCGTTTTCATCTAAGGCTTCAAACTCCCATAATAAGCGCAGGTCGCCATCGGCTTTTTGTTGTTCATAAATACGGTAGCTTGTATCGTCGCGATAAATACCAATTCGTATCTGATTTTGTCTATCGGTTACCCAATCTTCAATGTATTTTTGTGCGTGTTGTTTTATTTTGACTCCACCGCTTTCTAAGCTGACTTTAATCACGCTTTCATATTGTGCTTGTGAACCTAAGCCACTTATTTGCATAAGAATATGCTCAGGGTCTTTATCAAGATAATCTACAATAGACGATTGTATTTGTGGCACAAATAGAAAGCGGGAAAAGGTCCGCTTAGAAAATACACTAGAGGTTTTATTGTCGCTTAAGCTGTATTTCATTAAGCGCGTTTCTGTTGTGGGCACACCACGTCGGGTGGCGGGGTATTTTGCTTTGATTAAGACTATATCGTTGTTTGCCCAGGTGAGCGACAAGATGACAAACTTTTGATTGTCAGTTTGAACGGGAAAAATGTCTTTATTGGTTTTTATGTCACGAATGTTCAATATTTGCCCGTCGAGTGTGTCACTGTGAACTCTAATTAACGACGCGACTTTTGAACCATCAGGCGATAAGGTCACAAAGCGTACATCAGGCAGGTTAGCAAAAGCATCGACAGGCAGGGGATTGGCTAGAGTCATATTTGAGAGTTGCGCAAATATAATGGCGATGAACCATAAAATCCATTTCATTAAAAATCCGTTTTAAAAAAGTAATATAGTCAGTATGTTATATGTATGTATCATCGCCTTCAATGATTATTATGCAGTAGCCAATTTATCTCTAAGCTTATAAACATAGTGCCAGCCTAATGTCACACTGCGGCACAGCATAAAGACTGACATTGCCGCCCACAAGCTGTGATTTCCCCATGCTTGCAATAGGTACCAGCATGGAAAATACACTCCAAAGGTGGCAATAATCATACTGTTACGCATAACCTGACCTTGGGCAGCACCGATATAAACACCGTCAAATAGATAACAGCCAAATGCTAAAATGGGCATGAATATCAGCCAAACAAGATATTGGTTTGCAGCTTGTTGCACGGTTTCTACATTGGTGAGCAATTGGATGATCCCACTACCAGCGCCCCAAAATAACAGGCTAAATAACACGGCAATGGCGGCCGACCAATAAAAGGCAAGTTGCACGCTGTCGTGCAGTAACGATTGGTTTTTTTGTCCAAAAGCGCGGCCTACCTCTGCTTCGGCGTAATAGGCAATGCCGTCGAGGGCATAAGAGATCAACATTAATAAATTAAGTAATACCGCATTAGCCGCAATGATGTTGTCGCCTAATCCTGCGCCATGGAAGGTCATAAAGCTAAATGCGGCTTGCAGGCATAAACTGCGAATAAAAATATCACGATTTAACGACAATAAACGGCCATAACCGCGCAGGGTTAATTGGCTAAAACAATGCTTTAAATTAAAGTCGCCCATTTTAGTCAGTTGGCGGTTAACCATAATTAAAGCAACAGAGAACGCGCAAATATCGGCAATCACTGAGGCTAACGCTGCACCTTGGACATCCCATTTAAAGCCGATCACAAAAACCACATCGAGAATAATATTGGCGCAATTGGCAATGATCAGTTGCCACATGGCAGCTTTAGGCGCTTGGCGCCCTAATAACCAACCAAGTAATACTAGGTTAACTAGGGCAAAAGGTAATGACCAAATACGAATATCGACATATTGTCGGCAGTAAAGTACGACTTGTTCACTGGCATCACTGAGACTTAATGCAAAGTTTACAATAGGAGATTGCAATATAACGCAGGCAAAACCTAGTGTTAATGCTAAGATACAACCTTGTAACAGTAATTGTTGCTGAGTTATTTTATCGTCTGCACCATAGGCTTGGGCTACAAGACCTGTGGTCGACATACGTAAAAAACCAAGTAACCAAATCATTAGGGTAATAATGGTGCTACCAAGCGCTACACCACCAAGGTAATAAGCTTGGCCTAAATGACCTATCACTGCGGTATCAACTAATCCTAAAAGTGGAATAGTGATATTTGACAGTATCATAGGTGTCGCTAATGCCAATAATTGACGATGCTTATGATGATTTAATAGTAAAGCGCTAACTGACATAGGTATGGGTAATCATGGTTAAAAAAATCGTTTTAGGTTTAATGGTTGTCTGTTGTAGTTTGTTGCACCATCACGCGCATGCGGTGGTGATTTTACAGTATCATCATGTTTCTAACAGTACGCCCGCGAGTACCAGTGTGACTCCAGAACAGTTTGCTGAACAGATGCAATATTTAGCAGAAAACAACTTTACGGTGATGCCGTTAACGGATGCCGTTGATGCCATCAAGAATAACACGTCAATTGCCAATAACAGTATTGTGATCACCTTCGATGATGGTTATCAAAGTATTATTCAAAATGCTGCGCCCATTTTAGCATCGCATAACTTCCCTTTTACTGTATTTGTCTCGCCGGCCCCAATTATTGCAGGCTATGATGGGATGATGAGTTGGCAAGACATCAAAGCGCTAGCCGAACAAGGTGCAACGATTGCTAACCACAGTTGGGGGCATGAACATTTAATCCGCCGTTTACCCAAAGAAACCGCCTCACAGTGGCATGATCGAGTTGAAAATAATATTTTATCAACCGAGGCTGAGTTGCTAAAGCACACGGGACAAAGCGTGAAGTTTCTTGCTTATCCGTATGGTGAGTATACTGCCGCGCTTGAGGCCATTTTAGTTAAACATGGCTTTGTGGGCTTTGGACAGCAATCTGGTGCAGCAGGTGAGTATTCATCCATTACCGCGTTACCTCGTTTTCCGGTGGCGAATGCCTACGCCGATTTATCGAGCTTAACCGTTAAGTTTTCAAGCTTGCCTATGCCGGTAGTAAAGCAAAATATTAGCGAACCGGTATTGAAGTCCGGTCAATTTAGACCCAAGTTGGTGATTACCTTAGATACTAGAGATTTATATCCACACCAGTTGATGTGTTTTATCCAAGGGCAAGGGGCTAAAAAGCCGATTTGGTTAAGTGAGGATACCTTTAGTATTCAGGCTCCTGCTGATATGGCGCCAGGTCGTTCACGCTATAATTGCACTGTACCGAGTAAAACCCGTACGGGTTATTATTGGTTTTCGCAAATGTGGATTAGGCCAAAAGATGACGGTAAGTGGCCACAAGAATAAACGCCATTGCGGTCAGGTAAATTTTCCTATTCTAGTGCCAGGCGCTAACAATTTTATTCACATCGCTTATCAGTTCACTGTTAATAATTTGCGGCAGTTGTCCTGGTGTCGGTTTGGTTTTAAACACGGCGGTTTTCTCGCCTCGTGGTGATACCAACACATACGATGCACTGTGGTCTACCTGATAGTCACTGTCTTCGCCTACCATGGCATATACAAAACCTAAGTCACGACTAAACGGAAATAATGCTTTGTGATCTGCACTGACGGCTTTAAATTCTTTATTGAAAAAGTTGATGTAATCGAGCCGTTTAATTTGCGTGTCTCGCTCAGGGTCGGCTGACACAAACACAACTTGAAAAGTCTCGGATATTTTTTGTAATTTAGGGTATGCCGCTGCGAGTTTGTTCAACGTCGTAGGGCATACATCAGGACAAGCAGTATAGCCAATAAAAAACAAACTCCATTTCCCTTGCAATGACTGGTTAGTAAATTGATTACCGTATTGATCGGCAAGGGTAAAAGGCGCTAATGCTCTGGGTTGATCAAATACATAGCTTGTGGCCAAATCAAGCGGCCGTGGTTGGATCATTTGATAAGTCATAACACCAGCAACTAGCAATACCAGCACTCCAACAGCAATAAGTTTTTTCAATGCAAAATCCTTTCTATGCAACCCAAAAATAATGATCGACCAACAGCACAATAAATAACACCATCAAATGGTAGATAGAAAAGGTAAATACCTTCATCGCTAAACCAGGATAGTCATGGTATTTAAGTTGCCAAGCTTTATAAATAAATCCGCAACTGAGCATTGTTGAACCGACTAAATATACGGGGCCACACATGCCAACTAATACTGGCAATAAGCAGGCAATGGTCAACAAAATGGTGTAAAGCAAAATACAAGTTTTAGTAAATTCTACTCCATGGGTGACGGGGAGCATAGGAATGTCGACTTTGGCGTACTCTTTACGGCGATGTATCGCTAAGGCCCAAAAGTGCGGTGGAGTCCAGGTAAAGATAATAATTACTAACAGTAATGCGTAGCCATGTAATTCGTTAGTGACGGCTGTCCAACCGAGTAGCGGTGGCATTGCACCTGCTAATCCGCCAATCACAATATTTTGCGAGGTCGCACGCTTAAGATAAGCGGTATAAACGAGGGCGTAACCAATAAGGCTAGCAAAGGTGAGCCAAGCGGTGAGTGGATTAACCAGGGTATACAATATCACAAAGCCAATTAGTCCTAACATTACGGCAAACACCGCGGCTTTGGTGGTTGATACTTTACCTTTTGGGAGTGGTCTATTGTAGGTCCGCGCCATTAAACCATCAATTTTCCGGTCGATTAAATGGTTAAAAGCTGCAGCTGCACCGGCCATCATTGCAATGCCAGCCATCCCTGCGACTAGTGGCTGTAACGGAACAATACCTGGCACGGCTAAGCACATGCCAACCAGAACGGTTAGCAACATTAGGGCAACCACTTTAGGTTTGGTCATTTCAAAATAGGCACGCCAAGACAGAGACAGTTTGTGTTGTGGCTGGCTTAGGGTAAGAGGTTTTGGCATGGTCAATCCTCGCTTATGCTTTACGCCACAGGGCGTAATTAATAAAAACCAAGTTAAGCAACAAAAATGCTGCTCCCGCGTTGTGAGAGACCGCAATACCTAAGGGTAAATTCATTACCACATTACTGATCCCAAGGCCGACTTGCACTATGACTAACAGCAGCAATAAGTAGCCGCTGTTACGCATGGTATTTGAGTGTGAATGGCGTAATTTCATTGTGAGCCAAATCAGCATAACGGCGGTGACGACCGCCCAAACTCTGTGAGTCACATGAATTGTCATACGCGTTGGGTAGTCTAATACCCCAAATTCAAAACTGGGGTGTTCGCCTTGAAACGGCGAAAATGCATCTGCAAAACGGAGGTTATCAACCCAGTTGCCTTCGCAAATCGGTAACGTGGTGCAGGCTAATGCGGCATAGTTTGATGATGTCCAACCGCCTAACACAATCTGAATAATCAATACCCCTAAACACACTAATGCCAAGGGCATTAATTTGCGTGCATGGCTATCGCCTCCGGGGATACGCAGTGGTTTAACGCGTAAATACAGCAGTAACAACAAGGCAAATAAACTAAAGCCGCCGATAAGGTGCGCCATCACCACGATTGGCATGAGCTTCATAGTGACAGTCCACATGCCAAGTGCAGCTTGAAAGATAATGAGTACGGCAATAAAGCTGGGTAATTTTTTAGGGGCTTGCGGCTGCTTAAGACATAAAATAAGAATAGCCAACACCATCAATCCTAATGTGCCAGCAATGTAGCGATGGATCATTTCAAGCCAGGCTTTTTCTGGCTCAATAGTCATATCAGGGAAATGCTGCTCGACTTTTGCAAGCTCATGACTTGCGCTGGGTACGGCTAAATGGCCATAGCATCCTGGCCAGTCAGGACAACCTAACCCCGCATCTGACAGGCGGGTATATGCACCCATTAAAATCACCGCAAGGGTGAACACTAAGGTGAACTTAATAAGCCTTTTTACTGCCATTAGCCAACCCTCGATAACTTAAGCATTTTGCGTAAATCGGCAATCATGGCTTTACCCTGGGTGATGTTGGCATCACGACCCGCCACATCGTCATATTGCATAATCAAGCTGCCTAATGGGTCAACAATAATGACTTGTTGCTGGGTCATTAATGCCGCGATGGCTTTATTGGCGGTTACTTGCTCAAAAGGTATTTGTAATGTGGTGAGTATGCTGGTGTCGCTATGGCTATCAACCAAAATAATTGGGCTGACTCTGTCACGGTTTTTACCTAGGGCGATGTAGCTTTGGTTAAGAAGGTATAATCTATCTTGGCATGATTGCTCACAGGTTTGTGGCAATAGATACAAGATCTGCCATGAATGTGGTTTTGGGTTGTCCATGGCTAAACTTTTATAGTTAATGTCGGCAGAAAGTAATGCCCCTTTATTGGTTGCACCGCCTTGGTACAACTCTAGGCTCAATACTAGTTTGGCCACCGCAATGGGTAACACAAACACCACCAATAATAAGATTAATGCTTTATTATTTTTTTTAGGTTGGGAGTTCATTGTATCTCCTCGTCTTTTTAATTGTTTTGTTGTAATTATGATTGATGTCTAAATTGCCTTAAGGCTATCCAGAACATCAGCCCTAAAAATACCGCGGCCATGGTGAACCACTGCAAGGCATAACCTTGATGTTTTTGCGCCGATAGCGGAATAGGCACCCAAGGCTGCGGCAGTGAGTGCTGAGGTACGTTATCTGGCTGTAATACCACTGCGGCAATGTCATGTTGTAATAATTGGGCTAACGCAGGCATGGTTAAGTTTTGAAACCGTATTGGCTTGTTTGGGTGTATTTCAGGATGAAGTTCATCACTTAATGGATTAACCTGTTTTTGATAAACCCGACCGGTGAATGCATATTGCCCAGCTTGAATGGGCGCTAAAGCGGGGAGTTCACGGCGGTCGTTACCTGCGCCCACAAAGCCTAATTCGACCAATATCCATGGTTGCTCAGCTGTGACTTCAAATACTTGATAGACAAGGTAACCTACCTGACCTTGATACACCTGATTATCGAGTAGTAATAATGGTTGCTTAACAGGGGTAGCGTGTAGCGACAAACGATACCCAGTCAGTAAGTTGGATTCCTCAAAGGCAGATGGCTCCGCCTTTGTAAGTGAAAGCAGTTGCGGATAGTTGAGCGCGGCTTGTTGCTCACGTAATGCTAAGGTGTGTTGCCATTGTTGCTTAAACTCAGCTCGCGACAGTTGCCACAGTCCTAACTTGACCAAAAGGGTAAACACGACCAAAGTAATCAATACCAATAACACGCGAGACACACTCACACCGCCAAAAGGATTGCCTGTGACAACACCATTGATTGTTAAGTTAGTTTTAGTCTCGTTGCTTGTATTCATAATATTTAACCTAGGCAGAGCTTTGTTTATTATGGTTAAAGGGCAGCATCAGCAGTCAATGAGTCAATTTTTAGGGCGTCGTGTTTTATTTTCTGTTGTGGTTATTGTGGTGTTGCTGGTGGCCTTAGGGTTGGGCTATATTCAGCCCAACACACGGCCTTATTAATCTGCAATTACAATACGTACACAAAAATGAATAAGCATAGCCACACCACATCGACAAAGTGCCAATACCAACTCCCCGCCTGAAAGGCAAAATGCTTGTCTGGAGAAAAATGGCCTTTGATGATCCTGAGTAACAAAATAATCAAAAACAGTGTCCCTATGGTGACGTGCATGCCATGAAAACCGGTCAGCAAGAAGAACGTATTCCCGTAAACGCCCGAGGTGAGCGTGAGGCCCATTTCTTGGTAAGCATGGCTGTATTCTTCCACTTGTAATGCAAGAAACACCGCGCCTAATATCACCGTTAAGCTGAGCCAAATAATTAATGGTTTACGCTTGGCTTTTTCTAAACTGACATGCGCAAAGTGTAAGGTGACTGAAGATGTCAGTAAGATAATGGTGTTAATGAGCGGTAAGCCTGTCCACGGCATGGCTTCGGTGGTGGTGCCATCTGGAGTTTTAACTAATGGCCATACAGCTTCAAATGCTGGCCATAATACTTCTTGGGTCATGGCGTTATTTGAGGCGCCACCCAACCAGGGCACTGAGATCATGCGCGCATAAAACAAGGCACCAAAAAAAGCACCAAAAAACATAATTTCAGAAAAAATAAACCAGCTCATTCCTTGTCTAAACGACCGGTCCATTTGCGGCGAGTATAGGCCTGCCATTGATTCGTCTATTACGGCTTTAAACCAGCCAAAAATCATAAAAATAATCACCGCGATACCGGCTAACAATATGTAGCCACCAGAGGTTTTTTCGGTGGCCAGTTGTTGAATATAATTACCCGCACCAAAGGCAATTAAAAATAAGCCAATGGCGCCAATAATAGGCCAACCACTTTGGGCTGGTACGTAATAGGTTTGATGCTTTGTTGTCATCTTGCTGCTCCTTGCTTTGCCGATACCGCTAGTTTGTCAGTGATATCGTAAAGGGTATAAGAGAGAGTCAATGTATTAATGGACGCAGGCAAATCTGGGTCCACATAAAAAATCAGTGGTAGTTCAGCGCTAGTGTCAGCAGCGAGAGGTTGTTGATTAAAACAGAAGCATTCTGTCTTATTAAAATATGCCGCACCTTGACCAGGCGAAACCGATGGGATCGCTTGGCCAATAATGTTTTTTGCCGACAGGTTTTTAACTAGGAATTTGGCGTGGGTAAGCGCTCCAGGATGAACAGTAATTTGGTTCACTTTAGGGGCAAACTCCCATGGCATCCCCGATTGCACCTGGGTGACAAATTCAATGGTGACAGTACGATTTTGGTCAACAACGACCGCGTCATAACTGCTGGCGGTATTTTGGGTTTTGCCGTTAATCCCCAAGGTATCGCACAACACGTCATAAAGCGGTACCAAGGCAAACCCAAACCCAAACATGCCTATAGAACCTAAAATAAGCATGGTGAGTAATTTACGGTTTGATTTTGGCGCTTGACTCATATCACTTAATCTCCGGTGGGGTTGTAAACGAGTGATAAGGCGCAGGGCTAGGGATTGACCACTCTAAGCCATCAGCGGCTTGCCATGGATTATCCCCAGCGGGCTTGCCGCCTTTAATACACTTAAGTACCACTGCCAGAAAAATCAATTGTGATAAACCAAAGGCAAAGCCACCAATGGAGACAATTTGGTTAACGTCAGCAAACTGAATCGCATAGTCAGGTATACGACGTGGCATACCCGCTAATCCTAAAAAGTGCATAGGGAAAAACAACACGTTGACCGAAATCACCGAACACCAAAAATGCCACCTGCCAAGGGTTTCGCTATACATATTGCCGGTCCATTTAGGCAGCCAGTAATACGCTGCGGCCATAATGGAGAAGATGGCACCCGTCACCAGCACATAATGGAAGTGAGCCACCACAAAATAGGTGTCGTGGTATTGGAAATCCGCTGGCGTAATGGCGAGCATCAGTCCTGAGAATCCACCAATGGTGAATAAAATAATAAAGGCGACAGCAAACAGCATTGGGGTTTCAAAGGTCATTGACCCTCGCCACATAGTGGCTACCCAGTTAAACACTTTTACGCCCGTCGGCACGGCAATGAGCATGGTGCAGTACATGAAAAACAGTTCGGCAAATACTGGCATACCCGTAGTAAACATATGGTGTGCCCAAACCAAAAACGACAAAATAGCGATACTAGCAGTTGCGTAAACCATTGATGAGTACCCAAATAATGGTTTTCGGCTAAAGGTGGGTACAATCGCCGAGATAATACCAAAAGACGGTAAAATCATGATGTAAACTTCTGGGTGACCAAAGAACCAGAAAATATGTTGGAACATCACTGGGTCGCCGCCACCTGCAGCATCAAAAAAGCTGGTGCCAAAAAACTTATCGGTAAGCACCATTGTCACTGCACCTGCAAGTACGGGCATAACGGCGATCAATAAAAACGCTGTGATTAACCAGGTCCACACAAATAGCGGTAACTTCATCCAGGTCATTCCGGGCGCGCGCATATTAACGATGGTTACTACTACGTTAATTGCACCCATAATTGAGCTTATTCCCATAATATGAATGGCAAATACAAACAGCGCCGTTGAATCAGGACTGTAAGTCGTTGATAACGGTGCGTAGAATGTCCAGCCGAAATTGGGTCCACCGCCTTCCATAAATAACGAACCCAGCAACATGGTGAACGCGAAAGGTAAAATCCAAAAACTCCAGTTATTCATGCGGGGTAAGGCCATATCTGGTGCGCCAATCATCATCGGAATGAGCCAGTTTGCCAGCCCGGTAAAGGCTGGCATTACTGCACCAAACACCATGACTAACCCATGTACTGTGGTCATTTGGTTAAAAAAGTTTGGTTCAACTAACTGTAAACCAGGTTGAAACAGTTCGGCGCGGATGACCATTGCCATTGCGCCACCGGTTAAAAACATGATGAAACTAAACCATAAATACAAAGAGCCAATGTCTTTATGATTGGTGGTGAGAACCCAGCGCATTAGCCCTTTTGGGGCACCGTGATGATGCTCATCATGCGCAGTGTCGATAGTATCGTGCGTTGTTGTGCTCATTGGTTTTCCCCTACTGTCCATGACTAGCGACATCGGCCGCTTGTACTGCATCGCCAGAATTATTGCCCCACGCATTACGCTCATAGGTAATCACTGCGGCCATTTGTTGTGGGCTGAGTTGCCCACTGAAAGCCTGCATTGCAGTGCCCGGTTTGCCATGCATAACCATCTCGATATGCCCGCTAACCGGCCCTGTGATTACCGGACTGCCAATGAGTGAGGGGAAAGCGCCAGGTATTCCTGCGCCAGTGGCTTGGTGGCAAGCTGCACATGTTGTGGCATAAACTTGTTCACCTTCTGCCATGAGCTGCTCCATGGTGAGTGTGGGTGATGCTTCTGGCGTGACGACTTTGTCAACGGCCTCGGTTACTTGATTAGCTGCATCGGTTACCGCGTTTGCAACAGTATCAGTGACAGCGGTTGCTGTATCAGTGACTTGCGCTGCTACAGTTGGCTGAGGCGTTTCGGCACCGTTATTTGCATAGTTGCTTATGTCTGCCGCCTGTACTGTATCACCAGTATTATTGCCCCACGCATTACGCTCATAAGTAATTACAGCAGCAATTTGTTGTAGGCTAAGCTGAGCACTGAATGCCTGCATTGCAGTGCCCGGTTTGCCATGCATAACCATCTCGATATGCCCGCTAACCGGCCCTGTGATTACCGGGCTGCCAATGAGTGAGGGGAAAGCGCCAGGTATTCCTGCGCCAGTGGCTTGGTGGCAAGCTGCACATGTTGCGGCATAAACTTGCTCACCTTCTGCCATGAGCTGATCCATGGTGAGTGTGGGTAAATCTTCTGGCGCCACAACTTTTGTAACGGCTTCGACAGCTTGGTTCGCCGTATCAGCTACCGTATCCGCGGCATGACTAACAACAGCCGTTGCTGTATCTGTAATTTGTGCTGCGGCTGTTGGCTGAGGCGTTGCAGCGCCATTACTTGTAAAATGGCCTACGTCTGCTGCTTGCACGGCATCGCCACTGTTATTGCCCCATGCATTACGTTCATAGGTGATAACAGCGGCAATTTCTTGAGCAGAGAGTTGTTTTGCAAAGGCTTGCATAGCTGTACCGGGCTTACCGTTAATCACAATATCAAGGTGACCTTGCACAGGGCCTTTAATCATTGGGCTGCCAATCAGCGATGGAAAAACACCTGGTAGACCTGCGCCATTAGGTTGATGGCATGCTGCACAGCGGGCTAGATAAACTTGTTCACCTTGTTTGCTTAAATCTTCAAGGGATAAGGTTTGTGACATGGATGCAGCCGCTGCAGCGGCTTCGGTTTCAGCCAGTTGTTTTTGTTCTACTAGCCAGTTATCAAAATCCGCTTCAGATAGCGCATTAACCACAATGGGCATAAAGCCATGATCTTTACCGCACAGTTCAGCGCATTGACCGCGGTAAATGCCGGGTTTGTCGATGCGAGTCCAGGCTTCGTTAATAAAACCGGGATTTGCGTCTTTTTTAACCGCAAAGGCGGGCACCCACCAAGAATGGATAACATCATCTGAGGTCATCAAAAAACGTACTTTGCGATTAATCGGCAATACCAGTGGTTTGTCTACTTCAAGGAGGTAATTATCACCTTTGGTTTGGTCGCCATCGATTTGTTCTCTGGGGGTTGAGAGCGTGCTGTAAAACTCGATGTCTTTATCGAAATAGCTGTAATGCCATTTCCATTGCGATCCTGTAATTTTAATGGTCAGATCCGCGTTACTGGGATCTTCCATTGCAATGAGGGTTTTGGTGGCAGGAATTGCCATCGCAATTAAAATGATAAACGGGATGACGGTCCAAGCGATTTCCACTTTGGTACTTTCGTGAAAGTTGGCCGCGACAGCACCTTTAGATTTACGGTGATAGATCATCGAGTAAATCATGATCCCAAACACCACTAACCCAATTGCACAACAGATATATAAAATCGTCATGTGGAGGTCGTAAACCCTACCACTGATATCTGTTACCCCTTGAGTCATGTTGAGGGGCATTTCTGCAGCCCCGAGTGGAAGTGCTAACAGCACCACCAACAAACAATACCACCTTTGCTTCACAAGACTTCTCCTCTGATAATTGCAAATAGCAATTACAAAGAAGAGTCACACAGTAAGTCTCTGCTCTATGCAAACTCTTCGATTCCCAAAAAAGTTTGATGACCTCAAAGTACTCTGGTGGTTGTAGGCTGCAAGCCTACGCATTTTTTGTTAGCTGAACACCACACTTGTACCTACGACTGAACTAATCAATTTATGTTGACGTGTTCCCATCGATGGCTGTTGTGCTGCCAATTCACGTCATATTAAGGATAGACAATGTTTCACCCTTGTTAACAACATTACTTGTAGATCAAACATTGATCAAGATCACTTTGTTCGCTAATCGTCTGAAAAAATGCAAAAAAAAAGCCCTGATTTGAATGCAGGGCTTGGTGTTTATGGGTTCGTCGTTAATGAAATGCTGAAAAATTACTTGTTGCGGTTGTTATAGATGGATTAACAATTTGGTGTTTTTCAGGTGAGTGAGCATTCACATCTTCAATCACCACACCTAAAGCTCGGGCACTTTTTGCAACGATTTCTAATCGGCGGCTGTCGCGAGCATCGAGTGAGCTAGTCCAGGTAATGACCGCACTAGAGGTGCCGCTGGTTAATGCTTTTTCCATGGCCCATAAAGTTTCAACTTCATCTTTAGTATGTACTAATAAGATGCGATCCATTCTTACACCTGCATTGGCAAGCATGTGCTTGTAACCAATGTGTGGTGGGCTAATTAATACAATCCAGCGTCCTTGTTGGCTTAAGCTTGCTAGTTGGCTACACAGTTGCCCTAGCTCAGACTCACCTTGAGTAACGGTTTGTAATGTTTGAATGGTTTGGTTGCCATATATATCAGCTTCTGTTAAATCAACCCATAAGCCTGGGTGGCGCGGGGCGGTGCCCATTAGTTTGTTCATAACCAATCTCCATTACGGATAACGCCAACGGCAAGCCCTTCAATGGTGAGGCTTTGGCAACTTAAGTCTACTTTAATCGGGTTATATGCTTCGTTTTCAGCATGTAGATACACCACATTGCCTTTTTTCTCGAAACGTTTAACCGTAACGTCGTCTTCAACGCGGGCCACAACAACTTGGCCATTACGTGCTTGTTGCATTTTATGAACGGCCAGTAAGTCGCCTTCTAAAATGCCAATGTCTTTCATACTGTCACCACGTACTCGCAATAAAAAATCTGCGGCGGGTTTAAACATGCTTGGGTCAACTTGATAATATTGCTCAACATGTTCTTGCGCTAAAATTGGTTCGCCTGCGGCAACTTGACCAATAAGCGGTAAACCAGATTCTTGCTCTTCTTCATGAGGTAAGCGGATACCTCTTGAAGTACCAGGCATGATCTCGATAAAGCCTTTTTTGGCTAATGCTTTTAAATGCTCTTCGGCAGCATTTGCACTTTTAAAGCCAAGACGTTTTGCAATTTCAGCACGAGTCGGTGGCATACCGGTTTCGGCAATATTGTTTTTAATTAAGTCTAAAATCTCTGCTTGGCGTGGCGTTAACGGTCTCATGATGATTCCTGTCTTTTTATACAGTGACTGTCATTATATACAGTGTTTTTGTTCGCGCAAGTATTAACCAACTGTTTTTTGATATTTGTTCTGCCTACATCCTCTATCAATCTGTTTTATATCGTTTTTATACGATATTTTTATTGAATTACTTTGTTTGGGGTTATTCACAAAGTAAAGATAAAACAGCCTGATAGTGTAACAAGGGTGGTTTCTGGTATCCTATGCAGCAAAATTACAGTGGCTTATGTTGCGAAAATAACCATGTCAAAACCAGATTCAATGTTTTTACGCGCGTTAAAATGGGTTCAAAAAAAGATGGTACATACGATAGTTGTACCGCATGAACCTTTTGATGACCTCAATTTAGATCCGACTAAGCCATTGGTTTATGTCATGAAAACAGAGTCAATCAGTGATGCCGCTGCCCTCAGCGAAATCACCGAAGGCTTTGGTATGCCGAGTCCTTATCAACCTTTAGAAATAGATGGTTTGAAGGTACCCCGCATCGTGTGCTTAGAAGGCCGTAAACCTCTTTTGGGGAAGCGTGAAAGTGGTGAAAAGTTTATTAATAGCTTTACCAGCTTACTGGCGCTTCATCGCCAACGTCCGGATTTAGATATCCAACTGGTGCCTGTCAGCCTATATTGGGGCCGCACGCCGGGTAAAGAAGACGACAGCATGAAAGCCGCGGTGTTTGAGCGTGAAAACCCAACATGGTTACGTAAATGGTTGATGATCCTGTTTCTTGGTCGTCATAATTTTGTGCAATTCTCTAACGCGGTTTCTTTGCGCCACATGGCCGACGAACACGGCTTTGATAAAAGTATTGCTCATAAGCTCATTCGCGTTGCACGGGTGCATTTTCGTCGGCAACGTAAAGTGATGACTGGCCCGCAATTGCCTAATAGGCAAGTATTTTTTGCCTCATTGCTTAAGTCTGATTCAATCAAAAAAGCGATTGAAGAAGAGGCAATTAATAAAAAAATATCTCCAGAAAAAGCCCGCGAAACGGCAATTGAATATTTAGATGAAATCGCCGCGGATTATTCTGACAGTTTAGTGCGCATTGCCGAGCGCTTTTTAACTTGGTTATGGAACAAGTTATACAGTGGTATCAACATTAAAGGCGCTGAGCAAATTCGTCAGCTTCACCATGATGGCCATGAAATTGTGTATGTGCCTTGTCATCGTAGCCACATGGACTACTTGTTGCTGTCGTACATTTTGTATTATCAGGGTATGGTTCCGCCGCATATTGCCGCGGGTATTAACCTTAACTTCTGGCCAGCAGGCCCTATGTTCCGTCGTGGCGGTGCATTCTTTATTCGCCGTAGTTTTAACGGTAACAAGCTTTATACCGCAGTATTTCGTGAATATTTGGACCAATTGTTTGCTAAAGGTTATTCGGTTGAATACTTCACCGAAGGTGGTCGTTCGCGTACAGGGCGTTTACTTGCGCCTAAAACCGGCATGTTGGCCATGACCATCAATAGCGTATTGCGCGGGATTGAGCGTCCGGTTACTTTAGTGCCTGTGTATTTAGGGTATGACCATGTTATGGAGGTTGCGACTTATCACAAAGAACTCAGCGGTAAGAAAAAGCAAAAAGAGTCTGTGTGGCAAGTGTTTGGGGCTATTCGTAAGTTAGGCAATTTTGGCCAAGGTTATGTGAACTTTGGTGAGCCGATTAATTTGCAAACCTTTTTAAACCAGCAAGCGCCTGATTGGCGCGACGAAGTGGCCAACGATCCTGAGCAAAAACCAACCTGGTTTACACCGTCTGTTAATTTGTTGGCTAACCGTGTGATGACGAATATTAACGGGGCTGCCGCTGCAAGCTCGGTCACGTTAACCAGCTTAGTGTTGCTTGCCTCTGAGCGTAATGCATTAGAGCGCAGTTTATTAGAGCGACAATTAGATTTGTATTTAGCGATGCTAAAAACCGTTCCTTATACCAACTATGCCTCAGTTGCTGAAGGAGATGGTAAATCGATTGTTGACCATTGTTTGTCTTTGAACAAATTTGTTAGCACTAAAGATGCCATTGGCGAAATTATTTCTGTTGACGAAAAAATTGCCATTACCATGAGTTACTATCGTAATAATATCATTCACTTAATGGCGGTTCCGTCTTTAATAGCCAGTTGTTTAGTGCAGTATGATATTTGCGACCGTGAAAAAATTCATGCCATTGTGTTGGACTTTTACCCATTGCTAAAAGCTGAGTTATTTATGGGTATTGACGATGTACCACAGCACGTTGACAATATTTTAGACTTTATGGTGGCCCAAGGCTTGCTCAGTGGCGATGCACATTTTGATGTCACGCCAAAGTACACTGCCCAACTATTACTATTAGCTGAAACCATCAGCGAAACCTTACAGCGTTATGCCATTATTTTTAACTTGTTGGCGATAAAGCCTGATCTAGAACGGTCAGATCTTGAAACAGATAGCCATTTATTAGCACAGCGCTTAGGTGCGCTACATGGTATTACGGCGCCAGAGTTTTATGACAAAAAACTGTATAACACCCTCAGTGTTAAGCTTAAAGAATTAGGCTATTTATGCAGTGTGGAGCATCGAGCTGAAGTGATTCGAATTCGCGACCATGCTAATCAATTATTGAGCTCATCTGTAAGACAAACCATTGTTGATAGTGTGCAAGCGGAGCATGGACAATAATGGCCAATCACATGAATGCAGCAAAGCACCGCCCTCAAGGTAAATCTTTATTGGGCGGCGCCATGATTATTGCCGGTACCACTGTGGGGGCGGGTATGTTTTCATTGCCTGTTGTGGGCTCTGGAATGTGGTTTGGCTATTCGATAGCCATGCTATTAGGTGTTTGGTTTTGCATGCTAATGTCGGGTTTACTACTGCTTGAAGCCAACTTGCATTTTGAGCCAGGCGCCAGTTTTGATACCTTAACCCGCGAAACATTAGGCCAATTTTGGCGAGTGATTAACGGCGTTTCCATTGCGTTTGTATTGTACATTTTAACCTACGCCTATATCAGTGGTGGCAGCTCCATTGTTAATCATAGCCTGTCGGCCATTGGGGTCACTTTACCTCAAAGTGTTGCCGGTTTGGTGTTTGCCATTGTGTTGGCCTTAATTGTATTAATTAGCACAAAAGCCGTTGATCGTATTACCACCATTATGCTCGGCGGCATGGTGATAACTTTCTTTTTGGCTATCGGTAATCTGTTGATTGAAATCGATACCACTAAGTTAATGTTGCCAGACGGCGAAAGCCGTTATTTGCCCTATTTATTTGCCGCGATCCCCTTTGGTTTAGCCAGTTTTGGTTACCATGGTAACGTGCCTAGCTTGGTGAAATACTATGGCAAAGATGCTAGTACCATCGTTAAAGCCATTGTTGTAGGGACTAGCATTGCACTGGTTATTTATGTGTGTTGGCTTATTGCCACCATGGGTAATATTCCACGTAGCCAATTTGCTGATGTGATTGCCAAGGGCGGCAACATTGGTGTGTTGGTTGAGGCGTTATCTGGCGTTATGGCCAGTCAGTGGCTCAATAGTATGTTGACGTTATTTGCTAACTTAGCGGTCGCGTCATCATTTTTAGGGGTAACCCTAGGGTTATTTGATTATCTTGCCGACTTATTTGGGTTTGATGATTCACGTGCCGGCCGAATGAAAACCGCTGCAGTAACCTTTATTCCGCCAACAATTTTTGGTTTGTTGTTTCCTAATGGTTTTATTATCGCCATTGGTTTTGCAGCATTAGCGGCAACCGTTTGGGCGGTGATTGTGCCAGCCCTGTTAGCGTATAAAGTGCGTCAGCTGTATCCAAACACAAATAGCTTTAAAGTTCCTGGTGGTACACCACTGATTGCTGTCGTCGTGCTGTTTGGCGTTATCACTGCGACTTGTCATTTATTGGCGATGGCCGATATTTTGCCAGTATTTAAATAACCTCGTTGACAGTAAATGATGTAAAAAGCCTTCAGTTTTTGAAGGCTTTTTGCTTTTTGGGTGATATCAACTTAACTTATACACATTGCTCTTCAGTAACTGCAACTACAGGACAATAATAATGAAAGTACAACAATATCAACAGGGACAGCCATGCTGGCTTGAGTTAGCAACCCACGATTGGGCCGCGGGTAAGGCGTTTTATCAGGCATTATTTGGTTGGGGAGCCGACGATATGCCAATGCCTGAAGGGCATTACACTATGTTGCAAATTGAGGGAGACGATATTGCTGCCATGTATCCGATGCCCCAAGAGATGCAAGCGTTACCTACACACTGGATGGTTTACTTTGCTGTGGATGATGTCGATGTTACCGCAGACATCGTTAAGCAGGCTGGCGGGCAGGTGGTCGCTGGGCCACATTCTGTTGGTGATGCTGGCCGTATGGCGCTTTGTACTGACCCTGAAGGTAGCCGTTTTGCACTGTGGCAAGGGCAAGATCATATTGGTATTAAACGTACTCAAGAGCCAAATACTTTGTGCTGGGTTGAGTTGGCATGCCGTGATACCGCAGGCGCAAAACAATTTTATAGCCAAGTCTTAGGTTATCACACCAAACTGGCGGATATGGCCGACTTTGAGTACACCGAATGGTATGTCGGTGAGCAAGCCGTGGGCGGCATGATGGCAATGACTGAAGAGTGGGGCGATGCGCCAGCACATTGGATGAACTATTTTGCCGTTGAAGATTGCGATGCTTCGGTCGCGAAAGCCAAAAATTTGGGTGCGACCGTGTGCGTACCGGCGACTGACATTCCTAATGTGGGGCGTTTTTCGGTACTCAATGATCCTCAAGGCGGATTTTTCTCGATTATTTCGCTAGTAGACCCAACTGCATAGTGATTATCCCAGTTAGGGGCACGGTTGAACTTAAAATAACCATTGATGTCACAGTGATTAGCAATACGCAAGGAATACACCCAAGGATGAATCTATGACTGAAGAAACTACTCAAGCCGCATTAGCGCGAATTAATCGCAGTATGTTGATGGTGGCTATTATCGATCTTCCCGGCACATTGTTGTTTGGTTTAGGGCTTTATGGCATTTTTGCCGGTTTTGACCAAGGCTTTTTACCTATGCTCGCTCACCCAATGATCATCAATGCAATGTTGGTTATTGGTGGCGCGATTATGGCGTGGGGAATGTTTAGGATGATGGGGTTGGCGCGTGAAAAACAAAGGATCACTCAATAATGCAAAAGCGGCTTGTATTATCAACTTTCTTATCGAGTCTGGTGTTGTCTAGTTTGCTGTTGCTAACGGCCTGTAGTGGTACCTCGCCTTATCGTTTAGGCAACGCTGGCAATGCTGACGATAATAAAAATGATACAGATTATATGATGCTCAATCTGCCTCGGGCGATTGTGGCTAGCGATCCTTGTCAATATGGTCATCCTGATGACATCGCGGCATGCCGTAAGAAGAAACAAGATGAAGCTAATCAACTTAATGAGTCACTTAAGCGCAACTAACCCCAGCCTAACTTAGGTTATAAAGTGATAATAAAAATCCCAAACAATGTATTGTTTGGGATTTTTTGTTTATGGCGTCAATATGAATGTATTACTGCCAACGATTATGCGGGCAGTCGACGGCCATAAATCAGCAAGTAAATCGCCGGTATCACAAATAGCGATAATAAAGGCGCGGTGACCATACCGCCTACCATAGGCGCGGCAATTTTTTGCATGACATCGTTACCCGTGCCGCTGCCCCACATGATGGGTAATAACCCGAAAAATATGGTGGCGACGGTCATGGCTTTAGGGCGTATGCGCATGACAGCGCCTTCAATCAACGCAGCGGTTAAGTCGGCTTTTGTTTGGTATCGGTCTTGTCGTTTATAGGCGGCAATGCTGTTGTTGAGGTACACCTGCATGACTACCCCAAACTCAGCGGCAACCCCTGCCAGTGCTATCATGCCAACTGACACGGCAACCGAAAAATTAAACTCGAGCGAATAGAGTAACCAAGCGCTGCCGACCAGTGAAAATGGCAAACTGAGCATAATGACCAGTGCTTGAGTCATAGAGTTAAAGGTCATCATTAATAAGATAAAAATGACCGCAATCATGAGTGGGATCACCAGGGTCATTTTAGCTTCAACCCGCTGCATATATTCATATTGGCCAGCAAAGCTGTAGCTATAACGTGCCGGCAAACTAATTTGCTCATCGAGCGCAGTTTGAGCCTGAGCAATATACTCACCAATGGAAATATCTTTTAAGTCGACAAACACCCATGAAATAAGGCGGCCATTTTCACTGGCAAGCATGGGGGCACCGTCACTAATGGTGAGCTCTGCTAGGTAGCTTAAAGGTAAGTATTTACCGGTTTTAGTGAGCACGGGGAGGTCTTTGAGCTTTTCAATGTTATCGCGTAGTTCCCGTGGGTAACGAATGTTAATCGGATAGCGTTCCTGGCCTTGGATCGACTCGCCAAGCGTCATACCGCCAATGGCAATTTGCACCACATCTTGAATGTCTTTTAGTGTCATGCCATAGCGGGCAGCATTTTTTAAGTTAGGGGTTATATCAATATAACGGCCACCGCTGCTGCGTTGGGCAAATGCCGATAAGGTACCGGGTAATTGGCTTACTACGGCTTCGATTTCGCTGCCAATTCGTTGCAGTTCCTCAACATTTGAGCCTGATATTTTGATGCCGACAGGAGTTCTTACGCCAGTAGATAACATATCAATACGGGTTTTAATTGGTTGTACCCAGGCGTTAGTCATACCCGGTATACGCACGGTTTTTTGCAGTTGGGCAATGATGCTTTCTAAGGTCGTGCCTGCACGCCACTCGCTGCTAGGTTTAAGCATTATGGTGGTTTCGAGCATGGTTAATGGCGCAGGGTCGGTGGCGGTTTGTGCTCGGCCAACTTTACCAAATACTCGCTTAACCTCAGGCACGGTTTTAATCAGCCTATCTGTTTGCTGTAAAATCTCCGCCGCTTTGCCTGCACTGACGCCGGGCAAGGTGGTGGGCATATACAGTAAGTCACCTTCTTCGAGCGTGGGCATAAATTCAGAGCCCATTTTAGTTAATGGGTAATAGGCGCTGAGTAACGCCACAATTGCCATCATTATGGTGATTTTAGGAAAACGTAACACCCAGGTTAATAGCGGGTGATATAGCGCGATTAATATACTGCTGAGTGGGTTTTTACGCTCGTCGGGGATGTTTCCACGAACAAAATAGCCCATTAAAACCGGAATTAAGGTGATGGCTAATATCGCCGATGCAGCCATGGCAAACGTTTTCGTAAACGCTAAAGGATGAAATAAGCGACCTTCTTGTGCTTCTAATGCAAACACAGGGATAAAGCTTAAAGTAATAATTAATAAGCTAAAAAACAGCGCTGGGCCTACTTCAACAGAGGCGTCTTTTACTAGCTGCCAATGTGCTTCACCCTCTGGGGCACAGCCATGTTGTTGGCGGTAATGTTCTAAATGTTTGTGGGTGTTCTCCACCATGACGATAGACGCATCGACGACCGCACCAATGGCGATGGCAATCCCGCCTAGGCTCATAATGTTGGCGTTGACACCGATAAAGTGCATGGCGATAAAGCTAATTAAAATTGAAATGGGCAAGGTGATAATGGCCACTAATGTCGAGCGCGCATGCAGTAAGAACAATAAACAAATCAGCCCAACAACGAGCATTTCTTCAAGCACTTTATGTTTGAGGTTGTCGACTGAACGCACAATTAACTCAGAACGATCGTAAGTGGTGACTAATTCGACCCCGTCAGGCAGGCCATTGCTGATTTGTTCGAGCTTGAGTTTGACATTGTTAATGGTTTCAAGGGCATTTTCGCCATAGCGCATCACCACAATGCCACCCACGACTTCACCTTGGCCATCAAGCTCTGCAATACCTCGTCTTGCAGCAGGGCCAGTGCGTAGCTGGGCGACGTCTTTCATTAAAATCGGCGTGCCAGTTTCAGACAAAATGCCCAATGGGATTTCGGCAAAGTCGGCAATGGTTTGGCGATAACCACTAGAGGTTATCATGTATTCGGCTTCGGCCATTTCAATCACCGAGCCGCCCGTTGAACTATTGGCGTTATCGAGGGCGTTTTTAATGGTCATTAAATCAATTTGATATAACGCCAACTTGTGAGGGTCGACCACAATTTGATAGGTTTGCTCCATTCCGCCAACGGTTGCGACTTCAGATACGCCTGACACACTTTGCAGCTCTAGTTTTAAAAACCAGTCTTGCAGAGAGCGTAATTGCGCCAAATCGTATTGGCCTTTGCGGTCTACAAGTGCATATTGGAATACCCAACCAACACCTGACGCATCTGGCCCTATGCTTGGTGTTACTCCAGCGGGTAGTAGGTCTTGTGTTTGCGAAAGGTACTCAAGCACCCGTGAACGTGCCCAGTAAATGTCGGTGCCGTCCTCAAAAATGACATACACAAACGAGTCGCCAAACATGGAGAATCCGCGTACGGTTTTTGCTCCCGGAACGGCCAACATGGCCGACGACAATGGGTAGGTGATTTGATCTTCTACCAATTGTGGCGCTTGGCCCGGATAACTGGTTTTCACTATCACCTGTACGTCCGATAAATCGGGCAACGCATCCAGTGGTGTGGTGCGCATGGCTTGATAACCAACCAGCGCAATAATGGCGGTAAACAACAACACCATAATGCGGTTTTTAATTGAAGCATTGATAATTTGCGCTAGCATAGCAAGGCTTCCTAATGTTGATGAACGTCAGCAGGTGGTTGCACTGCAGCTGTACTTAAGCGTTGCAAGCTTCCTTGAATGCTGGCTTCTGAGTCCAGTAAAAATTGACCTGAGACCACGACTTTGTCATGTTCGTTTAAGCCTTGGAGGATCTCAGCCTTACCTTGAGCCATCATACCGATTTTTACCGGGACGGAAGCAAAGCTAGTGTCATTGCGTTGCACCACTACACGGTTTTCTCTGCCGGTTAAAATCAATGCTTCTGTTGGCACTGTCAGTACATTGTCTTTTGCTTGACCATATAGGGTCACGTCAACCAAAGCCCCAGGCCTAAGTAACGCTTGTACATTATTGAGCTGCACTCTTACTCGCATTGCACGAGTTACCATGTCGAGCTCTGGGTAGATGTAATCAATCGTAGATTCAATATCAAACAAGCCTTGTGCTGCTGCGCTCACGCTGACTTTGCGTCCTTCGGTTAACCAACTCTGTTCATTTTCAAAAACGTCCGCTATCACCCATACACTGTCTAAATTGACGATTTCAAATAAGGTGTCACCCGGTTGAATGTACATACCATGACGTATGGTAAGCTCACTCACAAATCCACTCTGCGGAGCGTAAAATGGCACTCGATATACTGTTTTCCCCGTGGTTTCTAGACGTTTAATGACAGTGTTATCAACCCCTAACAACTCTAAACGTTTACGCGCTTTACTCAATAATATGCTGCCACGTTTTTTATCTTGTTTTAGGTAATCTAGTGCTTGCGAGTAATCGTCTTGAGCATTGATCAGTTCAGGCGAATATAACTCGTAGAGTAACTGGCCCTTTTTGATTTGCTGCCCCACATTATGCACCATTAGAGTTTCTATCCAGCCAGTTGCTCGAGTGTGTACATGGCCAATGGTATTTTCGTTATATTGTACTGTGCCAATGGTATTCACTTGGCGAGATAAGCTGCCTTTGGCCACTACGTGGCTGCGCATCCCTAGTGCTTGTTGCATCCCGCCGGAAACGCCAACGACCACTTCTTGTGCTGAATCAGCGACGGTCACTTTCTCTAAATTCATTCCGCAAATTGGACAGTTACCTGGTGCGTCCGATATCACGTGAGGGTGCATTGGGCAGATGTATTTGGTTGTATCATTACTGCTGGTTTCTGCAATAGAAAGTGCCTTTTTAGACGGTTTGAGCGAGCTAATAGGCTGCTCAAATACCTTTTTTGCTGCTGGCGTCATTTGCTTATTGTCCATTGCCGGTTCTGTATCGGTGTCTTTTTCAATTAAAAACATGCCGCATTTAGGGCAGCTTCCTGGCTCATGGCTGGTGACTTCAGGATGCATGGGGCAATAGTAGTCGTGTTGATGCTGCTTATGTTTTTGAGTGGCTTCATCAGTATGTGATGTTGCCGCATCGGTGTCTTTTGCGATTAAAAACATGCCGCATTTAGGGCAGCTGCCAGGCTCATGGCTGGTGACCTCTGGGTGCATAGGGCAATAGTAACTGCTTTGGTGTTGCTCGTGCGGGGCGGGCTCTGTGGCAGCAAAAGCAGAAAAAAGAGTCGTGCAGCCTAAAAGGCTTACACTCGCAAATAGCGCAATATAAAAAGAGTGTTTCATATCAACCTCTAACTCGTGGGTAAACGCGCGGCACAATCTGTCAAAGTGACAGTGAGCACGCGATTTAAACCACTAAAATCGTTTAAAAATACAAGTCAACTTAATACAGCCGGCATCATTGTCGGCATAACTTTGAAGGGTTAAACGATTGGGGGGCGGAGCGCTGGGGTACCGTCAATAGAGATTAACTGCTCTATAGGTAATGTGATGGCCGAGTCAACAGGGGCAGGACTGACACTCATATCAGTCGAGAACACAGAACCGGTAAATGTGATCGTAAAACAATGGCTACAATCACTTCCGCATGTGCCGGCATTATCACAACAATGGCTTTCTTGAATGTCAGACTCTTGGGCTAACATCATGCTATGGCAATCTGTGTCGTTTTCCATGTTGCTTGTTGTTGAGCTGTTAGCGGTGTGGTGGAGCATCGGCATGTCATTAGGCGCTATCATTGTATTGCCATTAGCTAACACACCTTGCCCTAATAAGGATAACAAAGTGCAAATAGCAATAAGATAATGGCGAATAGATTTACGCATAACATCCTAAAAAGTGAATCAATAAAAACAATCCAAAACAATATAAGTGTATAGCACGTTGCAAACAATGCGCAAACACGCAATTTTGAGCTTTACTTAGGTTATTTAGTCGTGGGTCATTATCTTTTATGTGAGATAAAGGTCTTAATTAGACCTTTTGAAATGTAGGGGCATTTTCAGGCTTTGTCAGTTTTTAGTCTGACACCATGTCGCAGACACGATCTAGTTCGCATTTTAGATAATTTCTGATAAGGAATCATAAAAATAGCGACTAGAATCAATTTTCTAAATTTAAAAAATCCTAAACTACACAAACAAATATTAGAAATCTAGTTTTAATGGAGATTGAACAATGAACTGGCGTGCACTATTTAAACCAAGCGCGAAATACTCAATTATTGCACTTATTGTGGTTGGTGTAATTGTGGGTGTCGTAGGCTACTTTGCAACACAGCAAACTTTACATGCAACAAGTAGCGATGCTTTTTGTATGACATGTCACCGTGATCACTCGTTAAGAGATGAAGTGATGGCATCCGCTCACGGTGGCGGTAAAGCCGGTGTGACTGTGCAATGTCAAGATTGTCACTTACCTCACGGCCCTGTTGACTATTTGATTAAGAAAATCATCGTGTCTAAAGACTTAATTGGCTTAATGACTATCGATGGCTTTATGACTCAAGAATGGTTAGATGAAAACCGTAAAGAGCAAGCTGATTTAGCATTAGAATACTTCCGTAGCAATGACTCTGCTAACTGTCAGCACTGTCACACTCGTATTTACGAAAATCAGCCAGAAACCATGAAGAAAATGGCTGTTAGAATGCACAGCAATAACTTCAAGAAAGCACCAGAAGACAGAAAAACTTGTGTAGATTGTCATAAAGGTGTTGCTCACCCTTACCCTAAAAAGTAATAGAGCATCGATTTAAAAAAGCCTCGTTAATTAACGAGGCTTTTTTGTTAATGTAATTAATAAGCGGAAGTGGGTTGAGGCTTAAGATCGCCTAAAGCAAATACCCCCCATACTAAAATGGCTGCGTATTTTATGCTGGGTTGATATTGACCTTTAGGGCTAACACGAACCGCTAAAATTAATAATAGGTGCATGACTGCAGTAAATGCAGCAAAAAGAGTCAGTAAGGTTGTAACATCTTGACTAAATACAAACGATCCATAGGCGAATAATCCCCACATCGACAATGTGGCGGTTTTACCGACTAATACCAGATCATTTCGTGTTGTATCGTTTAACGTCTGCTTAATGAGCATGATTATTGCGCCGAAGTGTCAGTCGTTTGATATTGATAAAGTCGGTAAGTTACCTGGCCAGCTTGTTTTTCTTTGAGTGGAACCCAAGAGGCGGGAACGGGTAACGACGCGATTTCAGACTCGGTTTCAACGTAAATTAAGGCGTTGTTGTTGAGCCAATGGTGAGTCATTAATAGATCAATGGCTTTGGTTGCAAGTTCTTTGCGAAATGGCGGGTCAATAAACACAATGTCAAAACCACGTTGAGTGCCTTTTGCGAGTATAGTAAGGCTGTCGCCATTAATCACTTCGGCATGTTGACATTGCAGGGTGGCTAGGTTTTGTTTTAATTGGTTCGCCGCGTCTTTTTGCAGTTCAATCATGGTGGCAAATTCAGCGTAGCGCGATAATGCTTCAAGTGACAATGCACCACTGCCCGCAAAACAGTCTAGTACTCTAGCACCGCGAATATCACTGGCAATCCAGTTAAATAGGGTTTCGCGAACGCGGTCGGTTGTCGGGCGTAAACCTTCTAAATCATGGATAGGCAGCTTACGTGAGCGCCATTGACCTGAAATAATTCGCACCTGACCGCTGCTGGTGTTTTTTTTAGCCATCTCACCCTCGTGATTTTGCCTGAACAAAGAAAAAAGAAAGTGGTAGACTATGCCACAATCTGAACCGTCGTTATTTTATATCAAACTCGTGATTAAATGTGAGTATTCATCATTTTACTGCACAGAGATGCAACAAACGGCTTCAACTGAATTTTTAAGCATATAAATATTGGTAGCAAACATGGCAAAGAAAGGTTTTTTTTCCTGGTTTCGTAAAGATAAGTCCGCCCCTGAAGTTGAAGAGCAGCAACAAAATGATGCACACGTTGCGCACGATGCTGCCACCGATACCGCAGAACAATCGCAACAGGCTGAGCAACAAAAGCAAGCTACTGAAGCGGCGCAATTAGAAGCGGCTCGCCTTGAAGCTGAAGCGTTGGCCGCAGAGCAAGCGCGACTCGAATCGGAAGCGTTAGCCGCAGAGCAAGCTGAACAAGAAGCTGCCCGTATAGAAGCCGAACGTGTAGAGCAGCAACGCATTGACAATGAACGCGCCGAACAAGCACGTCTTGAGGCAGAACGTCTTGCAACTGAAGCCGAAGCGTTAGCCGCAGAGCAAGCTGAACAAGAAGCTGCCCGTATAGAAGCCGAACGTGTAGAGCAGCAACGCATTGACAATGAACGCGCCGAACAAGCACGTCTTGAGGCAGAACGTCTTGCAACTGAAGCCGAAGCGTTAGCCGCCGACAAGCTCGCTGCTGAGCAATTGGCTGCACAAGAACTGGCCGCACAAGAATTGGTCGAGCAACAGGCGGCTGAAGAAGCACGCCTAGCGCAAGAGCGTCTTGAAGCTGAAGCTATTGCCGAAGAGGCTTTGGCCGCCGAAAAGTTGGCCCTCGAACAAGCACCTATCGAATCAATTGAGCTAGAAGTCCAAGACGAGCCACAAGAGAAGCCTAAAAAAGAAGGCATGTTTGCTCGTTTAAAGCGTGGTTTAATGCGCACTAGCGAAAACATCGGTTCTGGCTTTATTGGCTTATTCAGCGGTAAAAAAATCGATGATGACTTATTTGAAGAGCTAGAAGAGCAGTTGTTAATAGCCGATGTGGGTGTGGAAACCACCACTAAATTAATTAAAAGTTTAACTGAGCATGCGTCTCGAAAACAGCTAAAAAATGCTGAAGCACTGTACGATTTAATGCGCGACGAAATGCAAAAAATGCTTGAGCCAGTTGCCATCCCTCTAGTACCAGACAATGCCGACGGCCCGTTTGTTATCTTGATGGTTGGTGTTAATGGCGTAGGTAAAACGACCACGATTGGTAAGCTTGCAAAACAGTACCAAAATCAAGGTAAATCTGTCATGTTAGCGGCAGGTGATACCTTCCGTGCGGCGGCGGTTGAGCAGCTTCAAGTTTGGGGGCAGCGTAACAATATCCCTGTAGTGGCACAACATACGGGTGCCGACAGTGCATCGGTATTATTTGATGCTCTACAAGCTGCGAAAGCGCGTAAAGTCGACGTATTAATTGCCGACACTGCAGGGCGATTACAAAATAAAAGTCACTTAATGGAAGAGCTTAAAAAAGTGGTGCGAGTGATGAAAAAACTCGACCCGAATACGCCTCATGAAGTGATGCTAACTTTAGATGCAAGCACCGGCCAAAACGCCATTAGTCAGGCACAGTTATTCCAAGAAGCCGTTGGTGTGACAGGCTTAACCATCAGTAAGCTTGATGGCACAGCTAAAGGCGGGGTGATATTTGCGATTGCTGATAAATTTAATATCCCTATTCGTCATATTGGCGTGGGTGAACAAATCGATGATTTACGCACCTTTAATGCCAATGATTTTATTGAAGCGTTATTCAGTCAGGAAAAAACGGACCAATAATCTATGATCCAATTTGAGCAGGTCAGTAAGATTTATCCAGGCGGGCAAAAAGCGCTGATGGATGTCAATTTTCATCTTCGACAAGGTGAAATGGCTTTTTTAACTGGCCATTCAGGTGCGGGTAAAAGTACCCTACTCAAATTGATCACTGTGATTGAGCGTGCAACAGCAGGTAAAGTGTCGATTAACGGCCACAACATTGCCAATGTCGGTCCTAAGCATGTGCCATACTTACGTCGTAACATTGGGATGATCTTTCAAAACCATCATTTGTTGATGGATAAGAGTGTGTTTGACAACATTGCCTTACCGTTAGTGATTGAAGGCTTTTCCCATGGTGAAATCCGCAAGCGGGTTGCGGGTGCCCTCGACATGGTTGGCCTATACGGCAAAGAGCGTCACTTACCGATAATGTTATCGGGTGGTGAGCAACAGCGTGTCGGTATCGCTCGGGCGATTGTTAACAAGCCACCTTTACTGCTAGCCGATGAACCAACAGGTAACTTAGACCCTAAATTGTCAATGGACATTTTACGTTTGTTTGAAACCTTTAATGACTCAGGCACCAGTGTGTTAATCGCCACTCATGATTTAGGTTTAATCGCCCGAATGAAATACCGTACCTTTACTTTGCGTCAGGGTAGAATGCTTGGCGGCGAGAGCGCAGACAGGGAAGTAATGCGATGAGTAAAAAGCCCAATATTACCCAAAGCAAGCTGCCTTTGAGTGGCCGTATCGTGATGTTTTTTATTCGTCATGTGCAGCAAGGTATGTCGAGTATGGGTGAGCTGTGGCGAAGCCCTGTTTCGTCCATTATGACCATGGCTGTGCTGGGGGTGAGCTTAAGCTTGCCTGCTGCATTGCAGGTGTTAGTTAAAAATGCTGAAAATATTACGCAATCGTGGAACAACGCGGCTGAAATTTCGCTATTTATTAATACCGGCCGCAGTGAGCAATCGATTCAAAGTTTATTGTCGCGGGTTAAGGCGTTTCGCGAAGTTGAAACCGTAAGCTATATCAGTCGCGACCAGGCATTAGAAGAGTTTCAACGTTTATCTGGATTTGGCGAAGCCTTATCTTACTTAGATGATAATCCGCTGCCCGCAGTTGTTACTGTGACCCCATCGGTTAAGTACTCAAGCCCTACCGGTGCGCGAGAGTTGCTCGCTAAATTAGAGCGTGAGCCAGAAGTGAACTTTGGCCGTCTCGATATCGAGTGGCTAGAGCGCTTGCAAGCGCTGCTTAAATTACTCGAAAAAACCGTGTTAGCCATTGCTGCATTACTCGTGCTAGCCGTGGTGCTGGTGATTGGTAACACCATTCGTTTAGCCATTATGAATCGCCGCACCGAAATTGAAGTGATGAAGCTGGTGGGCGCTACCGAAGCCTTTATTCAACGGCCTTTTTTATACACAGGTATTTGGTATGGGGTGATTGGCGGTGTTTTAGCTTGGCTTATTATCAATATTTTAGTGTGGTATCTCGATGGCGCGCTGGCCGAGTTATTGGGATTGTATGGCAGTCAACTCACTATTCAATCATTAACTTTTGCAGAGCTTATTAAGCTTGTGTTGTTGGCGTCATTTTTAGGTTGGCTAGGCTCGTATTTATCGGTGCGACAACATTTACGTAATATTGAACCCTCATAATTTGAGGAATATAATAGTACTAGTGAGTCTATTAATGAACGATTGTTCACTTGCAATATGACTGGCTAGCGGTAAAAATGTTAAACGAGCTGAAGCTGATTTGACATATGATGTCATATAGTTGATAGTTCATCAGCTAAATCGAGTCGGTAAGTAGATGAACCATTGGGTTTCATAAAGCGTATTTAGCAAACTGAAGTAAATTTTTTGAATGTAGTAGGAGAGCGAATGACTTATCAAACGCAATCAATGGCACTGACTGTCCCTAGAGGCAGTAGTAGTTTAGAAGCGTACATCCAGTCGGTGACTAGCATTGATATGCTAGACGCGGATACCGAGTACGATATTGCCAAGCGTTTACAAGAAACAGGCGATCTACAAGCTGCAAAGCAATTAATTATGTCGCATCTGCGTTTTGTGGTTCATGTTGCTAAAGGTTATTCTGGTTACGGCTTACCTCAAGCTGACCTTATTCAAGAAGGCAACATTGGCTTAATGAAAGCGGTAAAACGCTTCGACCCTGACGTGGGTGTTCGCTTAGTCTCTTTTGCAGTGCATTGGATTAAAGCCGAAATTCATGAATACGTGCTTAAAAACTGGCGTATCGTCAAAGTTGCGACCACTAAAGCGCAACGTAAGTTATTCTTTAATATTCGTAAATCTAAAAAGCGTTTAGGTTGGTTTAGTGACGCTGAAGTGTCCATGGTTGCTGAAAACCTAGGTGTGTCTAAGGCGGATGTGACTGAAATGGAGTCACGTATGGCGGCGCAAGATCCTGCGTTTGACCTCGCTAGCGACAATGATGACGACCAGCATGACTTTGCCCCAGCATTGTATTTAGAAGATCACTCTTCAGATTTAGCTGAGCAAATTGAAAACGACAACTGGGAAGCCAATTCGCAAGCGCGTTTATTATCTGCCATTAAAACCTTAGATGAGCGCAGTCAGCACATTCTTCGCGCCCGTTGGTTAGATGATGATAAAACGACATTGCAAGAATTAGCCTCAACTTACCAAGTGTCAGCTGAACGTATCAGGCAGTTAGAAAAAAATGCCATGAATAAGCTTAAAGCGTGTATGGAATAATTATCCTCTACATGTTTATTAAACAAAAAACCTGCCGCGGCAGGTTTTTTGGTATTTGACGTTAATGGTATTATGCTCGCGGCTGTTGCACAGCAGCAATAATCAATTTTCTCGGCGCTTTAATGCCGCTCGATACGACCTGTTTGGGCCAGCTAAAATAGTGCCTTGGGCGCATAAAGCGGGCTAGCTTTTGTGCTATTAACTCACTCAGTTGTGCATTAACTTGCTCTGTATTGTGCTCATCAACATAGTCAATAATCGCTGCAGGTAAGTGACCAAAAATTGGGTCAGGCATCGCAAATACAATCGCTTGAGCCACATTAGGGTGTGTCATCAGCACAGCTTCAAGTTGTTCTGGATGGACATTTTCACCACCACAAATGAACATGTTGTCTACGCGCCCAGAAATTATCAACTGGCCTTTGTCATTAAGCTGACCTTTATCTTGAGTGCAAAACCAACCTTGATCGTCAACCGGCAGTGAAATACCTTGGGGGGTTAAATACCCTAAAAATAAACACTCGCCTTTAACCCAAATAACTCCGTCGATTAGCTTGAGCTGTCGTGCAGGCAGAGGGCGGCCATGGTGGCCGGCGAGGTTTGCTTTTGCCGTGGTAATTTGCGAGCTCATTTCGGTCATACCATAACTGGTGTAAGCGTTAATATTGAGTGCATTTAGGCTGTCAATCAGCTGTGGCTCTATCATGCCACCGCCTAATAGTAACGCCTTCACTTGGGTTAATGCGTTAGGCTGCTGAGTTAAGATTTGCAAGGCTTGCGTGGGGACTAATGACACATGGCTAATAGTGCTATGTTGTAGCTGCTCAGCTAATGAAAGGGCCACATTACGTAATACGATGCGTGCACCTGCTAGGGTGCATCGATGTAATATGGCTAAGCCGCCAATATGAAATAACGGCAAAGATAACAACCAAGCATCGCTGGCCCTTACAGGGATATAACTCGCTGCACCTTGAGCGCTGGCAAGGTGATTCAGTAAACAATGCAGCGCAGCTTTTGGCGTGCCACTTGAGCCCGAAGTTAAAATAATATTAGACGCAATATGAGGTGATACTTTAACGGCAGTTGGTGATGTATTGGCCTGTATGCAAAGAGACAGGTTCAATCCTTGTGCACCAGAAATATCAATGTATCGGCTTGGGTTGTCTGTCCATAGCCAAGTAACTTGGTATGTGCCAATAAGCTGATTGATTTGCTGGTTAGACAATCGTGGCGATAACGGTAAAAACACCCAACCTGAATCTATACAGGCCCAGTATAAACAAATCATTTCGAGGTTGTTGTGCGACAAACACCCCACAATATCACCACGTTGCAACCCTTGTGTTTGCAGTGACATGGCTAAGTTACTCACCATTGTGCTCAGGGTTGAGTAACTGTAGGTGTCTTGGCCATCTTCAATGGCAATTGCATTCGGTGTGGTTAAGGCGGTTTGATGTAATGGTGAAATCATCATAAAAAATTTGCCACCTTATTTGCTTCCCCCGTGTGAATCATTAACGACAGGGCACTTTGGTTGAGTTGGGATGAAGTCGGTGTTGTATGCAGTAATGTTTGGCTAAATGCATTTAACGTATCTAACCCTGGGGTTTCGTTAGGCGTTAAGACTTGACTAACAAGCCTTAAGTCATTAATGCCGATATCGGACTCTAAGCTTGAGCTTAAAATGCAGCGTACACCATAACTGTGGGCGTCTTCGATCATGTGCTGTAAACCAGCAAGTGAGCCAAGCAGCATTGGCTTAATGATTAGCGCACCAATTCCTGGTTGTTGTTGAATGGCACTGATGGCATCAAACGTGGGCGAGTTAAGTGACTCATCTAAGGCGTAACATATACCAAGTTGCCGATAAATTAGTGGGTTGTCGGCAGGGTTTATGCAGGGTTCTTCAATATATTCTATTTTTTCTTGGGGTAAACACGCCAAAAAGTCGATGGCTTGTTCTGGGGTAAAACCGCGATTGGCATCGAGTCGTAAACTCACGTGGGGTGCAAGCGCTAGCACCCGATAAATAAAGGCAATTTCATCTTCCATTGTGGTCTGTGCCACTTTGACTTTAACGCTACTTATGGTGCCATTTTTCAGCAGTTTAGCTTGCAGTTGCTGTTCGCTCATGCCGACGTAAACGAGGGGCACCGTGACCGATTGAGTATACGGTGTCTCTATGCGGCAGGGTAACTGTTGATTCAATTTTGCATGCAATAAGCTCAATCCAAACGCGACAGATGCAAAAGATGATGTAGCGACTAAAGCGACTAACTCATTAGGTGACTTGCCAATGAGTAACTCAGCGTAATGAGACAAAGACCTCATCACATCCTCGAGTGACTCTTGGCTAAATCCTTCAATGGCCAAGCCTTCAACATCAATGCCTGACAGCGGCGCTATTTCAACCCAAGCTTGTCGCCTATGTTGCTGCTCATTGGTCAGGGTGACGACCAGCACAGCACCTTTGCGGTGATCTATACGTTGTTTAGCCACAGGCAAGGTCGGGTTGAGCGCTATATGATATCGATACAAAGAGACAGCACTAATGATTAACTCGTCGACAGGCTGCATTACGCCTCCTAAGCTGGGTGTGGGGGATTAAGTAACGTCAGTAATGTGTCGCTAAATAATTTAGGGTGGAGGCTATGAATATTGTGTCCCGCAGCGGCTAACGGTTGCAGTTGTAATTGAGTTTTGCCATTTTCAGCCTGCCAATCTTTAGCCACCTGAGCAAATTTAGTGTCATCCATGCCATACAGGTAATAACACGGGCATGAGAGTTGGCTCAATACGGCTCTGCAGTCTTGCTGCAGGCTAAGTGAGGTAGCGAGATAGCAGTTGCTCAAGCGCAGAGGATCGTTATGACTGCGTAATGTGATTAACTGTTGTTTTTGTTGTTTGCTAAGGTCGTTAAATACCGCTTGTTGGTACCACAAGGACAAAAAGGCCGTTATGGGTAACTGTTGTAGCTTTTTAGCCCATAAGCCGTCACTTTTGGCGCGGGCATCACGCTGGGTGTCATCGGTTAATCCAGGATGTGCCGACTCTAGAGTTAAGCTCAGTAGAGCATTAGGGAAGTCTTTAGCAACATGCAATGCAATACGGCCGCCCAATGAATATCCAAGCAAATGAAACTGTTTAATACCAAGTCCGCTGATTTTAGCAACGATATGCGCGGCAACCTGGCTAAATCCGGGAGAGGCTAATCTTAAGTGGTTAGCACCATGACCGGGTAAGTCGATACAAATACAATGAAAGTATTGGCTTAAACTTGGCATCAAAATAGACCAGTCGTCTTTACTGCCCAAAAAACCATGCAACATCACTAGTGCGGGTAAATTGGGGGGGCCAAAACGACGGATGATCACCATTAGTGTTGTTTTACCCATTGGTTAATTTGTGCAATTTGATCGCTGGCTTGATTCGGCGCGACATTGACTTCAATCACTGATGCACAGTTAAACTCAAATGCCTCTTGATACGCTTGCTGGAACGACTCTATGTCGTCCACTTGTCGGTAAGCCAAGCCAAACATTGCTGCACCATAACCAAATTCTAACCCATGGCTTAAGCGATAAAAGTCATTGCGCAAGTTTTCATTGGGCACAGGCAATAAGTTAAAAATATTGCCGCCATCATTGTTGATAATGACTAGCACAAATGAGCATGTCATCTGTTTGAGCAGTGCCATTGAGTTGAAATCATGCAAGCAAGATAAATCACCAATAATCAATGTGGTTGGAGCTTTTTTGTCAGCGGCTACCCCACATGCAGTAGCAATAAGACCATCGATACCAGACGCGCCACGGTTGGTGTAAATGGCGGGAGTATTGGTGGCGATAGGAGCATACATATCGTAAAGGCGTATGGGTAAGCTATTGCCAATAAATAAGATATGTTGCTCAGTTTGACTAGCCGCAACAGCGCGCACAACTTGTGCTTCGCCAAAGCTGGTGTTGTCAATTTGCTGTTTAAGGAGTGATTCTAATGATTCATTGTAGGGTAATAATTGCAGTGCCCAATTGGCGTCTGACGAACGCGGCCAAGCTAATTGACATACGGCTTGCACGCTGGCTTGCCATACTTGTTTATTTTGATGGGTTGGATCCAAACGATCGCTATGGGTTAACACTTGCCAGTAGCTGTGCCAATGTTGTTGGGCTAAATACTGTATCAGGCGTTTTGAAATAAAACGACCACCAAACACCAATACTCGCTCTGCTTGTTCGAGCAACTTACTGGCTTTTGGGTTTAGCAATAATTGATCAATATGGCCAATGACCCCAGGGTGTTGGCGTAATTGCGATTGCGCATCAACTACGACTGGCCAGCCGAGTTTTTGTGCCAATGTCACAATAAGGTGAGGGTTATCTGTCGGTGAGAGTGTGCCTACAACAATGACACCTTTGCCATGCACAAAGCGCATTAAGGTGTCTGTGCTGGGGAGTTCTGACCCATTAAGCGCAGCATAACGAGTTAATGGTTTATTACTTTCAAACCAAGCATTTAGCGGGGATAGGTAAGTCGCTGTAGTGACACTGGCGGTTTTTTTTACATGGGCCAGCGTGACGAGTGCACTTGGGTATAACGGTTCACGATACATACAATTGATGTGCACCGGTTGATGCTGATTAGCGATTGCATGATCTATAGCGGTTAATAATGCATTGGCAGGGTAAGCGCTATCAGGTGTCGGTAAATTTAATTGTTTGGCATAACCGGCAAAAATGGCGGGCTGCACAATAGCTTGGTTTGCTCCGCAATCAATCAACTCACTTGGGCGATCGCCTGATAATATGATTAAAGGCACGTGTGTTAGCCAAGCTTCTACTATTGCAGGATATAAGTTTGCAACAGCGGTACCAGAAGTGGTGATAATTGCTACCGGAGCACCACTGGCTTTAGCAAGCCCGAGCGCCATAAAGCCTAAGCCGCGCTCATCAAAATGAATATGGCGAGTTAACTGGGTTTGGCTGGCGGCAGCTAAAGTCAACGGCGTTGAACGAGACCCCGGTGCCATGCACACATGTTTAACGCCTAAGCGCGCGAGTTCTTCGAGGATTAATTGGCCCCACAATAAATTCATGTCAGCGCTAGTTTGTTGTTGCATATTGACTCATGTAGAAAAAATTTACGACTATAAGTGTAACGCCAAGTGTGCTTGATTTCTAAGAATTAACGCAGTCTTTTATTGGAAATCTCACATCGCGAGTGTTGTTAAGCTTGGTTATTAATCCATTCGCTCATTACAACATGAGTTTTGATTTTAATGATGTCCGCTTGAGCATCAATAAATTCACGAATTTCATGTAATCGTTGCATTGAATTGGCATGGACATAAACCAGTAAGTCCATATCGCCAGTAATTCCCTGACAGGTAATGACCTCTGGAATAGTGGTAAATATGTGAATCACTTCTGCGCAGCGCGCACAACGATGCTGAATTTCAAAGTAAGCAGACACGCCTTGTTTTTGCGATTCGCTGAGTAACACTTGATAACCCCGAATTACCCCAATTTGTTCGAGTTTTTTAATTCGTTCTGTTACTGCACTGCGTGACAAATTCACTTGTTCGGAAATGAACGAAATACTCTGTCGAGCATTGAGGCGTAATTCGCTTATAATCGCTTTATCAAATTTATCCAATGTCGATATTCCTGAATAATCGTTAATATGGTCCATACCGTCATATTGACGGTAGAGCATACTTAATCTGTCATTTTGTCGGTTTTTAAGTGCAGTTTGCACTGTTAAAACCGCAGAATGTTGCGCCAATGCCACATATAATATCGCAATATATCACAGTAAGAATAACAATATGAATCATATAACAGGAACAATTGGACGATGGCAAGGCGCCGGGTTAATGGCCACCACATTGCTGGGTACTGGTGTGTTTATTTTACCGCAGATGACCATTGCAGTGGCTGAATCGGGAGCGCTTTTGGCATGGTTGATTTTAACCTTGGCCATTATTCCAGTGGCGCTCGTGTTTGGCTTATTGGCGAGCCGGTTTCCTCATGCAGCAGGGCCGGCTTATTTTGTTGAAAAAGCTTTCGGTAGCACAGCAGGCAGAACGGTAGGACTAATCTTTTTATTGGTGATCCCCATTGGTGCCCCTGCGGCTATTTTAATGACACTGCAGTTTATGAATGCCTTAATACCGCTGCATGGCAGCTGGCAGTTAGTGGCGGAGCTGGTTGTGGTGTTATTGCTAATGGGCTTGAATGTACGTGGTATTCAAGTGTCAGCTAAGCTGCAATTTGCATTAACTTTAGCCATTGTGACTGTGGTGGCTTTGCTATTTGGTGCTAGCGGGCTTAACTCTGAGCAGCTTGAGTCATTTAATCAAGCCAGCCACCCGCAAATAGACACCGTCATGGTGGCAATGGGTATTGGATTTTGGAGCTTTTTAGGCATAGAGGCGATGACGCATTTAGCCAGTGATTTTCGCCGTCCAGACAAAGACATGTTACCCGCCATATTGATGGGTACAGTGCTTGTTGGCGTCATTTACCTTGCCTGTACGTTTTTACTCTTAATGGTACCTACAGACAAAGCTGGTGTGGCGATGATAAGCGCGTTTGATTACCTACTCAGTGATAGCTTTTTGTATGGCTATGGTGCACAAGTGATTGGTGTTTTAGGTATTGCCAGTGGCTTAGCGACTGTAAACGTCTACTCTGCGAGCGCTGCGCGCTTATTGTGGAGCTTTAGTAATGAGGGCATTTTACCCAAATACTTTGTGAAGTTAAATCGTTATGGTGTACCTTTTAGAGCGCTGTTTGGCATTCTAGGCAGTATGGCGGTGGTGATTGTATTAACCTTTTATTCTGGCCACGATTTAGAAAAGTTAATTGCTTGGAGTAACGGGGTCTTTGTGATTATTTATTTACTTGCCATGTTGTCGGCAGCAAAGTTACTCAGTAAGCGGTATTTACCATTAGTGGCGACGGGTTGTGTGTTTTGCATTGGGATAGGCATCGCACTGGCCGAAAACATGCTGTATGTCATGGTATTGATAGCGGTTGTTGCGCCCTTCATGTGGTGGCAAAAGGCACATTTACAGCGTAAGCAATTACAATTGAATTAGAGGCTTGCTCAAGTTGTTTGTTGAATAGCAATATTACGCATTTGGATCAGTTCGCTGTGTTTTAGATAAAGTAAATCTGCAGTGCGGCGAATGATTTGATCTTCATATTGCGATAATTCTCCATCGGCATAAGCTAAACGCCACATCGATAACAATAAGTTTTGCTTATCTTCGATGCTAAATTGGGCGTTAACTTCAGCAGTAAACTCAAACAGCGACGTTGCATCATGACGTGCTTGTTTGGCCTCCTCGGCTAAGCTTTTAGCTTGTTCCGCCGTAATGCCTAAGGTATTGATGAGCATCTCTGGCAATATAGCGGCTTCTGCATCTGCCAGTTTTTCGTCAGCATAAACCACTTCTAACAGCAAAGTCGCAGCGGCTAAATTAAGGTGCTGGGCTTTTTCTTCTGGGCTACTTTCTTGAGCATGCGATTGAATAAACTGTTTTAGTTTGGCGATCATACTGGCTCCACTATGAGAATTGAATCACTTTGATGCTAGCAAAAATGATAATCCCAAGCGAATGGCTTGGGATTAATTAATGTTAACCAACAGCGGTGAGGTGCTTACAAAAGTGAGCCTAAACCTTGGGTTAATAAACCTACAGTACCTTCGCTTCCACTTTGTTCTAGGTAGTTTTTAGCAATATCAATCATTGGCGCGATGTATTCTTTAGAGATGCCTAGCTTTTCGAATGCGTCGTACACCATGGCAGAACCTTGTAACGCAGAACCTAGGTCACCCGCTTGTGACAATAAGCCCGACATACCGCTGTCTGATGATAATGACGGTACCGCAGCCAGTAAGCTGTCAGCATTAGGGATGCTGCTGGTTAATTGGCTGAAATCATTATCGCCTAAATTGGTTTGCGCTAAGCTTAAAAGAGAGCCTAGGCCGCCTTCTGCTTGAGTTTGGCTTAATCCAAGCTGTGACATTACGCTGCCAACAAGTTCAGTTGATTGTCCGGCGGTGCTTGCTTGTACTGCCGTTTCTGTTTCTGTCGCGGTAGGTGTTGCCACTGCTTTTTTAGCCACTTCAGATACTTTGTCTAACCAACTTGCTGATGCAGGTGAAGAGATAGCTAAGACGGTAAACAGTATCGGTAATGCAGATGCTAATTTCATAATGCGTATCCTGTAAAATATAATGAAAGGCTAAACTTGGTTGTTATATTACCCTGAAATAGCTAAATGCGACAGGAGATCGATTTTTTACACATTTCGTTTGTGCAAATGGGTGCTTTTTTGGGTATCCTAAGCGCCATATTTATTGATTAATCGATTATTGGAATTTACATGTCATTGATTGCTATTTTGACTGAAGCATTAAACTTTTTTCGAAACCATATTCGTCAGCTGGCAGCACTGACTTTACCTCTACTATTAATTCAAGTGGCGATTCAGCTGTGGCTTGGTAATGAGATTCTAACCGCCGATCCAGAAAACCCTCAATTTGGTGCGTCTCATGCGGCAGTGATGATGTTGCTTTTATTGGTTTTTTCAGTTCTTATTGCTGCGTTAACGCTGTTTTTAGAATTGCGTTCACAAGGCCATGAGTTAGCGTCTGGGCAGATTTTAAAAGCCAGCTTACCGTTTGTGCCACCGTTATTATTAGCGGGCGTTTTTTCTGGTTTAGCGATTTTAGCGCCGGTGATGATATTTGCCGCCTTCGGACCGCTTTGGTTAATTGGACTTGTGGTGGGCCTGTATTTGTTTGCCCGCCTAGCGTATGTCAACTTTATGGTGGTGGTTGAGCGTTTAACACCATTAGAAGCCATTAAAAAGAGTTTTAGTTTTAGCGCGGGTTCAATTGCATTTAAAACGATTGCAGTATTAATGCTTTATGTACCATTATCATTATTTGCTGGTGTGTTTACTCAATTGGCTACTCAGGTTGGATTTCCACTACAATTAGTCGTTGAAACCTTCTTCGCGTTTTTAGGTTTATTTGTCAATATTGCCTTATTTAGATTGTATATGGTTAATCGTCAGCCAGCGGAAACTGATAAATAAGTCGCTGTAAAAAGGAGAAGCCATTGTTGAATGATACCGCGTTTATTGATGGTTTCTCCGAGCTATTAACTGAAGATTATCGCTTAGCTAAAAGTTATGTACGCGATATTCCAACCCAAGCACTGGTGTATATTCGCAGTTTTACTCATAAGCTTGCCAGTCAATTAGCAACCCCTCATGGGCTGACATTTTCTAGCCCTAATTTGTATGACCGCATTGAGCAATTACACTCAGCGAGAGTCATTGACCCTCCCATTGTGCGTGCGTTACATCGTTTACGCAGTGATGGTAATCGCGGTGCTCACCCTGAAAAATATCACTTAACCCAAGCACAATTGGTCACGATTGCTGAAAAGTCGATAACGAATATTCTACGTGTAGTCGAAAAGCTCTATCCAGTGGTACATCAACACGTCGCGCCGGGTTATACCTTTGAGCCTTTTGATTCGTTCGCAGGACGAGATTTGTGTTATCGCGCGGTGATGAATAATGATGCAGAAGCACAATATTTGGTGGGGATGTCGTTAAAAGCCAAAGGCCTCATGCTGCAAGGACAAGAGCAAGCATTGGCACAAGATGCAGATGCCAGCTCAGCACAAAGTAAGCTGTCGACCAAGGGGGAATATAGCACCGCAGCAGAGGCTTTTGCTCAAGCGGGTTATTGGTTTGCTTTGGCTTCACAACAGCATCAAGCGGCCATATTTGAACATGGTGTCAGTTTACTGCACGGCTATTGTGGTGAGGTTAATCTTAGTGAAGGAGAGCTGTTAATCGCGCAGGCAGCCGACAGTGGTATTGTTGAAGCGCAAGCATTACAAGGCTTTTTTTATCTGGTGGGCAGCGATCAATTTGAGGTTGATTTGGCACAAGCAGAACGCTTATTAACCCTTGCCGCTAATGCCGAAAACGCTGAGGCAATGTCTAACCTTGGGGTGTTGTACTATCAGGCTCAGCAGTTTGAAAATGCGTTTTTGTGGATTAATAAGGCGGCTCAAGCGGGTTACCCCAATGCCCAGTATCATTTAGCCTTAATGTTGGCAGATGGCTTGGGCTGTTCATCAGACTTCGCCGCCAGCGAGCAATGGATGCTCGAGGCGGCAGAGCAAGGGCAAGTTGATGCCATGTTGCATTGTGGCAGCCGTATTTTGCATGACGATAATGCCAGCCAATCACAACGCGTTAACGCTGAACTCTATCTGCATCAAGCGATAAAATATGGTCACAATGTCAGTGCGATGATTGAGCTGAGCGTTGCGTTAGCTGACGGTATTTTGGGGCGTATTGATGTGGTGCAAGCGGCGTATTTACTGACCTTAGCTAAGACTCACGGAAATGATGAACATTTAGAGGTGATTGAACCATTATGGCAATCGTTGGCAATGCAAATCGACAATGTGATTGGGCTTAATCCAAGTGACGATGAAATGATTGCGTTGCAACAAGCCAAGATGCTACTGACTCAGTATTAACTGAGGCGTGATGACCATGAAAAGTGCAGACCCTCGGGAAAACGGGTTAGTTCATTGGCTGTCTTTAGTTGTAGCAATGATTATTGCTCAAAGTTTCTTTTGGTACTTAGGTGTCGATGTTGAGGTTGGCCTAAGTATTGAGTACATCGGGGCGTTAGTTGTTAAAGGTAGCTTAATCGCATTGTTCTATTATTTATGCTTAAAAACATTTTGTTGGTTATATCGATAGCTGCAATCACGGTTTTTTAGCCCCCGTAACTAGCATGGCTCTGCAGCCGTATTGGCTCAAAAAGCAAAGCCTCTGACTATGTCACAACCTTTTTCTTTAGCACTTCGATAATGTATCACTTAGATAACTTGGCACTTTGAAAAATGGCACTTCGAAAATCCTCAACACTTAAGCAAACAATCCATGAGCTTTTTTTGCCGGGTTAATCTGCCCGGTGTTCGAATGTTCTACCTGTCCTTGAGCCCTGGCTTGTTCCTGAGTGCTTAAACATATCTGCATAAGGCGCTGCGGGTTCGCGTTGTACATTGGCGTAGTGTTGGTACGCACGTGCTTGTTCAGCTTGCTGACGACGAAGCATTTTTTTACCAAAAAATCGTAAGGTGAAAAAACTGATCAAGCCAAATAATAATAAAAATGGCAGTAAAGTCATGGCGACTAAAGTCATAGCAAACACCATGAGCAAAGCTAGAATTGGATTCATGCTTGTCATGTGATGTTTAAAATTGGCGCTGTTAAATGCTTGGTTAACGTTCATGTTGGCTCCTAAATGCGGTTTACCTTGTGTCGGCGAGCGTGTTAATTCGCTCATCAATTGCACTACTTTACAGAGGTTCCGCGCCTGAAATAGGTATGATTGTTGAACATGCAGTGTGCAATAAAGAGACATAATATGTCACGTTAAACTGAGTTAATGTTTTAGATATATCAATTAAATCTGGGTAGAGCTGACTTGAGAAGGTGGTTTCATCCTGCAGAAAGCCAGTAATAAGATGCACTAATGGTCATTGGTTTTGTTGTGCGGTGGGGCGCATCGGTCTGCCATAGGGAGACCGATGCAAACTCTTGTTTACCCGATTAACAGTGAGATGACAATAAAACCTACTCGTAAAAGTCATAATGCTAATGGGAGCAAAATCAGAGGTTCTACAACGATCAGCCTTAACTCAACAAGACTTTTAACGGCACAATTTGGTGCAATCGTTGACGGATATGCCATAAGTTTGATTTAGTATTTTGAGCCCGCAAAGCCACAAAAGTTCATGGGCGTGGTTAACCTGTTACTTTGGCATGATAAATTGGTTGTTACGATTACTGGCGATAGCGTTATCGACACTATTAAAAATCAGATTGCGAAACCATTGATGTCCAGGCTCCTGGTTATTACGTTCATGCCATAAAAACACATACGCCATCGGCATAAAGTCAAATGGCAACGGGATCGACTCTAACGAATAGAGTTTTTGTGCATGGATGGCAAAGCTTGAGGGAAGAGTAAAAATAAGGTCGGTATGCGCGCATACACTGGCAGCGCCATAAAAGTCTGGCACTGTGGTAGATAAGTGTCTATGTAAGCCTAAATTGGCTAAGTGGTAATCGAGTGCCCACCAATCGTTGCCTTCGCATCTAACTTGCACATGAGACATGTTCAAGTATTGAGTTTGATCCCAGTGACCCGATTCGATAACCTTTAAAATAGGGTGGTTTTGACGGACCAAACAAACTTGATGGTCGTTAAATAGTGTTTGATATTCGATACCTTCGGGAACATGTTCTATCTTAAAGTCACTTTGTGGATGAATGTCTCTGCCTGCTATACCAAAGTCGATTTGCCCTTGTTGTAAGTCTTGCATCGATTTTTCAGTCCACACATATGAATCTAATTTTATCGAGGGTGCTTGTTGTAACAAAGGTCCGATAAAATAAGGAATTAATGTTTCATAAGCACTTTCGACCATCGAAAACGAAAAATGGCGTTGGCTACTTGCAGGATGAAATGTGGGTGGCTGAGTCAATTGATATAAATTTTGCAGCACTGGCAAGAGCTTTTGCCGCAAAGCTAATGCATGTGCAGTCGGCTTAAGTCCATGAGCTGTGCGTTGAAATAATGGATCGTCTAATGCTTCGCGTAGGCGATTTAAACTTTTACTTACGGCAGATTGACTAAGGTGCAAACGATGGGCTGCTCGAGTGACACTTTGCTCCTCAAGCAGCACTTGTAAAATAACCAGTAAATTAAGGTCAACACGTGCAAGGTTATCAAGATTCATCAGATATTCTCAAATGGAAATTCACTTTGGATTTTATATCATTTCTGTTCATACCTCCATTTGACTTATCATAACGCTCCATTAAGGGTTAACTTTAGCTTTTTTACACAAAGAGAAATAATATTATGCGTCGTAACCTATTGCCATTATTAATGTTTATGGTGCTATTAAGCCCGTTGGCAATCGATATATACCTTCCCTCTATGCCGACAATGGCACTGGATTATGGGGTATCGAACAGTGAGGTTCAGTCTACTTTAGTATTATTTTTATTTGCTATGGGTGTCGGGCAGATATTGATTGGTCCGTTAGCTGACCGTTTTGGCCGCAGACCCGTCGCCTTGTTTGGTATTGTGTTATACGGCATTAGTAGTTTATTAGGTGCTTACGCGATTGAGTTTGAACTGTTGCAAATTGCCCGTGTGTTTCAAGGTTTAGCCGCATGCTCTACCTCTATTGTGGTGTTTAGTGCAGTACGTGATTGTTATGATCGCAAGCAAAGTGTGTCGATGTACAGTTACTTAAATGGGGCTATTTGTGTGGTACCTGCATTGGCGCCAACCTTAGGTGGTTTGTTAGCCTTGCAGTTTGGCTGGCGTTCAACCTTTATCTTTATGGCTATTTATGCGGTATTAGTGTTGTTTTTAGTGGGCTTTCGTTTCCCTGAAACGCGTCCACTGAATACCGATAGTACAGGCCCACTTTACCGTTGGGGACGCTATAAGCCCGTACTTGGCGATCCGCATTTTATGTTTTATGCCTCATGTTGCATGATCGCAATGGCCTCTATTTTATGTTACGTCTCTTATTCACCAGTGTGGTTAATTGGTCACTTAGGTATTTCTGAGTTGATGTTTAGTGGCTTATTTGGTGTTAATGCCTTAGTTAATGTTGCGGCCTGTTTTGCTGCACCAGTATTAATTAAACGTATTGGTAATCGCCCAGGTGTGGTAGTGGCGTTGTCGCTAATGGTGCTTGCTGCTGTTGTTGAGGTTGCTCTGCAACTTGTTGGCCCTGAGCAAGGTATTGCAGCGGGCGTCGCCTTTATGGCCCCTATGATGTTGCTGTGTGTAGGCTTTGCAATTTTGCTAGGTCCTGCAACCAGTATGGCGTTATCGGCCTTTGGTGAACGCGCAGGTACAGCAACGGCAATGTTAGGCTGTATTCAAATGAGCGGCGCATCGATGTTAACCGCATTAATTCAACTAACAGACATACCCGCACCTTATGCCATTGTGATTGTGATGGGTGGTTTTTGTAGTGTGTTGCTTGCCATGATGGCAATGAACCGTTTAAGCCATTTACACCAAGAACAACTACAACACGATTAATTAAATAACCTGTGCTCAGGTTAAATAATAGTAATATCACCTTTAACCCGCAGTATGCTAACCACATTCTGCGGGTATTTTTTACATTTTTATTTAGAAACGGGCATTTATGGCAATGCCGATGTTTGTTTCTGAATCACTATAATACTCACCATTGTCGAAATAATGTTCCAGTGAAAACTTAGCCGAAAACACATCTGAAAAATGCCAGAAGTAACGTGTGTTTACGCCTGTTTCAGTAATGTTGTCGCTGTGGCTACTTTTATCTGAGTAATCAATATTACTGCTTCTGAAATCAGTATTGACATCTGCCCGGTAGTAAGTCGCACCCACTGACCATGCATTATTGATATACCAATCAGCGAAGACCGCAACAGTATAAATATCATTTTCAATGTTTAATGCAGAATCCTCCACTACAGTCGGCGTTGCACCATCAATTTTCGTGAGAACTGCGTTGTTGATATATTGCTGGTTTTGATAACCTACGGCCCCAGAGATAAACACTCCAGCAGTTGATTGTAATGGGATAAAATGTTCGTAAGTTAACGTGATAACATCAAAATCTTGGCTAATATATGATTCAAATTCATGTACTTGATTTGAATCATTATTAGATGTTGATTCTGAGTTGGTGGCGTAGTTCAAGGTTAATTTTGAATTTGTGCTAAAAAAATACCCAGCACTAATCTCGTATGTTGTGATGTCAAATGCCGCATCATCTATATCTAATTGTGATACTCCAGCTCCCAAAAACCATTTTGAGTCAAAAACGTATTCTCCGGAGATATTATATAAATCTTCAATGTCAGTTGTGGCATAACGCGCAGAAACAGTAGACCCTTGGTTGAAAAATGCCGCCAATGCATATGGCTTATCGGCTTGTTCAACTGCTTCAAAATAATAGCGATAATTAGCGTTCACTAGACCATCCGATTCACCTGATGAGTCTAAAAAGCCTATTTCAGCTTCGTGGTGATAGGCATTATCTTGAGCGGCATAAACAGAACTTGTAGAAAGTGCGAGCGTTAAGGCAATAGACACCGTTGTCATTGTTATTGCTTTAGTGGTAGTTATAACTCTTGTCATGATAGTGGTTCTTCCTTGAGGTGGTATCATAAAGGTGAGACATAATGAGTTGAACTTTACAACATTGCAACATAAATAAGATTGAATATGAGCAGAAGTTATTGTATTAATTGCCAATACCCGCAGTCAGCATGTATTTGTCATGCAGTAAAACCGACAACCGCGGTTACTGAGGTGATTATTATGCAGCATCCCTCTGAGGTGGAGCATGCTAAAAATACCGTTAAGTTGCTCAAACTTGCATTGCCACAAACTCAGATTTATGTCGGTGAAACCGCAGAGGATTTTGCTGAGTTGCAAGGGTATTTAGCCGCGCAAACTCGGCCTGTGTTTATTGTGTACCCAAATGATCACAGCAAAGCGGCGAGTGAGGTTGAAGCCGATAATAAAGCGATTATTGTGCTAATTGATGGCACCTGGCGTAAAGCGTACCGTATGTTACAGCTCAACCCCTGGTTACTTAATTATCCGTCACTGCACCTTGAGTGTGACGATGAGTCACAATATGTTATCCGCAAAGCCAAACGCAGTGACAGTTTATCTACCCTTGAGGCTGCGGCTTATACTCTAGCAAGCCTAGAGCCGAGCGCCGATATTGCGCCAATATTTGCAGTGTTTAACGCAATGGTGCACCATAAGTTATCCGCCATGCCTGCGGCGGTTCGTCAGCGCTATCATAGCGATAAGCTTAAGGGATAGGACTCAAAGGATAGATCTTATGAATACTCGCCTTGTTGGAACAGTTATTTTAATGTGTGCTGCCAGCCTGCTTACGGTCAATGCTTATGCGACAGACAAGCCGCATAAAAAAATGACTTTGGCAGAAAAGGGCGAACAAGCGCGCATTGAATCAGCCGAGCTTGAGCAAACTCAGTTGCAAAAAGCCCGTGATGCCGCCAATGCCACCGCTGAGCGTGAACAAAAAGTGTTAGCTAAACATGAAGCAAATGACTGGGAAGCACAGCAACTCGAAAAAGCGCGCGCCCAATCTGAGCAGCGCTTAAGCCGTGAGCAAAAATACTTACAGCAAGCGCAAGAAGCTGCGGCGCAAACGCGTAAAATCCCGAAAGAAACCAGCGACCCAGCGCAGTCTGAGTAGTTACCCTATTTGTCGTGTTTTGGAGTATTGTCTTTGTCGTCTTGTCCATTGTGTCACCAGCAAACCCTTGCTTTTCATCAAGACAAAAATCGTCAGTATGTACGTTGCCAGCACTGTTATTTAGTGTCGGTACCCGCGCAGTTTTATTTAGATGAGACAGCTGAAAAAGCCCAATATGACTTACACGATAATGACTTTGCCGATACAGGTTACCAACGGTTTTTGTCGCGAACACTCACGCCATTACTTGCTCGCACCGGGCTTAATGCCAAAGGCTTAGATTTTGGCTGCGGCGAAGGCGCTGTGCTCAGTCAAATGGCTGCAGCCCAGGGGGGCAGTGTCGCTAATTATGATTTGTTTTATCATCCTGATACTGATGTGCTTAATCAGCAATATGATTTTGTGTGTTTAACCGAGGTAATAGAACATATTGCCGATGCTCATCAGTTAATAGAACGCTTAAGCCAACTGTTGTTACCCGGCGGTATTTTAGCCATTATGACTAAGCGGGTGCTTAGCTTAGAGGCTTTTATCAATTGGCACTACAAAAGTGACCCAACCCATATTAATTTTTACTCAGTTGAGACCTTTGAATGGCTGGCACATCAACGGGGTTGGCAACTTGAAATCATCGACAATGATGTCGTATTTTTACAGCTGCCATCGATATAAACTCGCATATGTTAATAAATAGATACAATTGTCTGCAGAGTAAATCGGTAAAATAGTTAACAACAGAGGCGTTTCAGGGTAGTTTTGTTGCTCAAATAACAACAAAAATGGATCTTACATGCGCCTGACCTCCCTCGCTTTCTTGCTTGCTAGTGTATTTGCTAGCAGTGTTTATAGCTCATCTACCGTGGCCAGTGTGCATAATGCCGCAGAATTAACCGCGCAAGTTGAAAGCAAAGTCATTGCATGGCGCCGCGATCTTCACCAACATCCTGAATTATCCAATCGTGAGTTTCGCACCAGTAAAGTGATTGAGAAACACCTCAAATCACTCGGGCTTGAGGTGCAAACGGGTATTGCGCACACCGGTGTGGTTGCGATATTGAAAGGCGGTAAACCTGGGCCATTAATTGGTTTACGTGCCGACATGGATGCATTGCCTGTGACCGAAGTGGTTGATTTACCTTTTGCCTCTAAAGCAACTGACACTTATCGCGGCCAAAAAGTCGGTGTAATGCATGCCTGTGGTCACGATACGCATGTGGCGATGTTAATGGGTGTGGCTGAAAACTTAGTGAAAGTAAAAGACAGCCTAGCCGGAGATGTGATGTTTATCTTCCAGCCGGCCGAAGAGGGTGCGCCAGAAGGCGAGCAAGGCGGCGCTGAGTTAATGCTAAAACAAGGCTTATTTGCTAAGCGCAAACCGGATCAAGTGTTTGGTATGCACGTTACCTCAAGCATGCCAACCGGGGTGATTGGTTTGCGCTCTGGCCCTGCAATGGCGAGTGAAGATTCATTTAGTATTAAAGTGACGGGCAGGCAAACCCATGGCTCGCGCCCCTGGGGTGGTGTTGATCCAATTGTAGCTTCTGCACAGATCATTAACAGTGTGCAAACCATTATTAGCCGTCAGGTCGATATTACTAAAGCACCTGCAGTTGTCAGCTTTGGTGCCATTAATGGCGGCATCCGCTCAAACATTATTCCTGATGAAGTAGAGCTTATTGGTACTATTCGCACTTTTGATCAGGATATGCGTGCTGACATTAAAGTTAAGCTGGCCGAAATTGCCACTAATGCCGCCAAAACTCTTGGTGCTACCGCCGTGACGGAAATCCAACCTGGTTATCCGGTCACCGTAAATAACCCAGAGTTGGTCAGTAAAATGCGCCCGGTGATTGCCTCTGTGGTGGGGGACACAAAATTGATTGAACCGGGATTAATTACCGGCGCAGAAGACTTTTCTTACTATGCGTTAGAAACCCCTGGGATGTTTTTCTTTTTAGGTGTGACGCCAACAGACAAAGACCCAAGCCAGGTGGCCAGTAATCATTCGCCCGCATTTTATGTTGATGAAAGTGCGCTAAAAGTGGGCGTGCAAACCATGACTCAAGTTGCCTTAACTGCACTGGGCGCGGCACAATAAACTTGTTTTGATTCACAATGGACAATAGCTCAAGGAGCAAAATATGACCCGTAAACTCATCGCCTTGTTGATGACATTAGGTGTGCTCAGCACGCCATCAGTGTCGGCAACGCAAGCTGAAGATATTAATAGCTTTACTTTAGATAATGGCATGAAAATCATGGTGCTTGAGGATAGCTCTATCCCTAATGCCAACATGTACATTTTTTGGAAAGTCGGTTCGCGCAACGAAGTGCCAGGCATAACGGGTATTTCACACTTTTTTGAACACATGATGTTTAACGGCTCAAAAAAGTTCGGCCCTAAAATGTTCGACCGCACCATGGAAGCTGCAGGTGGGGCCAATAATGCGTACACAACAGAAGACATGACAGTCTATACCGATTGGTTCCCTGCCAGCGGTATTGAAACGATTTTTGATTTAGAAGCCGATCGTATTGCCAACTTAGACATTAACCCAGAAATGGTCGAAAGTGAGCGTGGGGTGGTGCAATCAGAGCGAACCACAGGGCTTGAAAACTCTAACTGGCGCACCATTCAAGAAGCCCTCAAAAGCGTGGCATTTTCAGCGCATCCTTATAGCTGGTCTGTTATTGGTTATGAGTCAGACATTGCTGCATGGACTCTGGAAGATTTACAGCAATACCACAAAACCTATTACGCACCCAACAATGCATTAGTGGTGATCACCGGTGATGTAAAACTTGCCCAGGTAAAAGCCTTAGCTGACCAATACTTTGCACCTATTCCTGCCCAAGCGCCGCCAAAAGTCGTACGCACAGTTGAGCCTGAACAAAAAGGTGAGCGCCGGGTTTTTGTTAAAAAAGAATCAGTAAGCACGCCAAACATTATGTTGGCTTACCATGTGCCAGCCACTAGCCATGCCGATTACTATGCATTGGATTTATTAGCGTCAATGTTAAGTGAGGGCAACAGCTCACGTTTTTACCAAGCGTTAGTCGACAAGCAATTAGCCGTAGCCGCCGAAACTTATATGCCCATGTCATTTGATCCAAACCTGTTTTATATCTTAGGTGTGGCCAATGCGGGCGTGAGCGCCGACACCTTAGAGAAAGCGCTTATTGAGCAAATTAATTTAATTGCTAGCCAAGGCGTGACTCAGCAAGAGCTTGAAAAAGTGAAAAACATCAAGTTAATGGATTTTTATCGCACCATGGAAACCATTAACGGTAAAGCTAACACTCTAGGCACCTATGAGTTGTATTTTGGTGATTACACCAAGCTGTTTAATGCGCCAGAAGCCTATAACAAAGTGACTCCAGCTGACATTCAGCGCGTGGCACAAACCTATTTAATTAAAGCAAATCGCACTGTCGGTGTGCTCGCTGCGACTGAGGAGTCAGACAAATGAAAACCAGTACTCATTCAACAATGACCTTGTCGTTATCGGCCATTGCGCTAGCCTGTAGTTTAAATCTAGCGGGTTGCGCTGCAACACAAAGCACCACAACAGAGCCCGTTGCGGCAGCCCCAAGTTTTGTGATGCCAAGTTATCAAAAAATCACCTTAGATAACGGCCTAACCGTTAATTTAATGGTGCAAAAAGAAGTGCCATTAGTCACCCTTGATGCCGTGATTAAAGCCGGTGCGGTTAATGACACAACCTCTGGTTTGGCTTACTTAACCTCACAAAGCTTAATGTTAGGTGCTGCGGGTCAATCTAAAGCAGATATCGAGCAACAGCTCGACTTTATTGGCGCTAGCGTGAACACCAATGCCGACGCAGAAGGCACTTACGTACGCGCAAACATGATGAGCAAAGACATCGATACAGTGTTAGCCATTTTCAGCAATGTTATTCGCCAACCCGATTTTGACTCTGCCGAGTTTGATAAGCTGAAGCAGCGCGAAATTGTGGGTTTGTCACAACAAAAAGAAAGCCCACGTGCAGTGATTAGCCGTTACTTTAGCAAGTTGGTTTTTGGTCAACACCCCTATGCTAACCCAGCTTCTGGCAACAGTGAGTCTATCGCTACCATTAATGCTAATGAACTACGAGCCTTTCACAAAGGTTACTATCAACCCAATAACATGACCATTAACGTCGTTGGTGATTTTGATGTAAAAGACATGACAGCCAAGCTCAATAAAGCGTTTGGCGATTGGCAAGTGACCGAAACCGTGATGCAACCCGATCTTAGCCAAGACTTACCAACACTAACAAAGCCAAGAGTGTTGTTAGTCGACAAGCCTGATGCCATTGAAACCACATTTTTAATTGGTGGTGTTGGCATTCGATATGACAATCCTGATTATGTCGGGTTAACGGTAGTGAACACCATTCTAGGTGGCCGTTTTACCTCATGGTTAAATGACGAGTTACGTGTCAATGCTGGGTTAACCTATGGTGCTCGTTCTGGCTTTAGCCCTTATTCACAGTCTGGGTTATTCCAAATTAGTACTTTTACTAAATCGTCGACAACCAAAGAAGCCATCGATTTAGCCTTGCTCACCTATTCTCGTTTGTGGGAAAAGGGCATTGACCAGGCCACGTTAGACTCAGCCAAAGCTTACGTTAAAGGGCAGTTTCCGCCTAAGTACGAAACCAGTGGCCAGCTTGCTGGGTTACTGTCTGACATGTACTTATATGGCATGAACGATGATTTTATTAACCAGTTCCAAGCAAAAGTGGATGGCCTCACATTAGCTGAAACTCAACGCTTAGTGACACAGTACTTCCCGCAGCAAAACCTGCAGTTTGTGTTAATTGGTAATGCTGCTGAAATTGCCGATATTGCCACACAATACGGTGAAGTGACTCAGGTGAGTATTACCGATACCGGTTTTGGTCAGTAAAATAATTGACCTCAATATGAGGTAATCAATAAACTTCAAATGGCTCACTGGTTTTTAGTGGGCCATTTTTTTATCTTGAAGTTAGGTTACACTGACATTCTAATGTAGATGGGTATTAGCGAAGGGATTATGATGAGAAAAAGCCTGTTGTTATTACTGGGAGTATTATGTGTTATCCAGTCTTTGAGTGCGGTTGCTGATAAGGTTGTACTGGCTGAGTTATGCCCGTTATTGGTGGGTGAATGGCAAGGATCGGCAGCTAATCCTTCATTAAACCCAATGGCCGTGACGACCTCGGTGATGTGCTCGGCCGATCAACGTAATTTATACATTAGTGTGAGCCGTGGTAGCCGTTTTTCACACAGTGAAACATGGTGGTTTAGGCAACAACAAGAAAAGGTATTATTGGTGTATGGTAATGGCGTGACTGACGATGTGAGACAGTCTTTAACCTTGTATCGGCATACGGGCAGCTTTTCTTTTTTGGGTAAAGGAGAGATTAATCAGCGCCCTGCATTAGTGCAATTGCAATTTGATCCTTTGACTGCAAGTGTTAATCAACCCCAAGGAGGGTGGTTATGGCAGCAAAGCGCGCATTATCTAGATGATGACAGCGAGCAGTATCAAGTGGTTAGGGCGCTAAGTTTGTATAAGCCTGAGTAATACGCTATGCCATGAACATGTAAACTGCAAACCCTGCCCAGCTCAATAGCAATAATCCGAGTAAACTCCAGGCCGCTGTGGTCATCTGGGAGTTTGGTTCACCCTGATACATGTCTGTATCATCAATTTGATGATTGTTACTTTTAACCTTTAACTGCTGCTTACGGGCTTTATCACGGTCGCGCGATTTGGCTTTTTCACGTTTTTTATATTCTGCGATACCTTTTTCAATGCCGGCAGCGATGAGCTTAGTTTGCTCTTTGGTTTGCCCCGGCTTTTGAGTGGCTTTTGCCATTGCAAGGGCATTATTTGGGGTTTCTGGCGACGGTGTTTTTTTCATTATTCCGCGCCTACAAAACCTAATTGGCGCCAAGCTTCATAGCTGATAATCGCGACTGAATTAGATAAGTTTAAGCTTCGGCTATTGGCTGTCATTGGAATGCGCAAACGCTGTTCTAATGGGGTGGCATTAATGATGTCCATTGGGAGTCCGCGGGTTTCTGGCCCGAAAAGCATAATGTCTTCATCTTGAAAGGCGATTTGGGTATGTGGACGACTGCCTTTTGTTGTGCATGCCATAATGCGTTTTCCCGGCATTGCAGCTAAAAAACTCGCATAGTCTTTATGGCGCGTCACTCGAGTTAAATCTGCGTAGTCTAATCCGGCGCGACGTAATTTTTTCTCTTCTAAATCAAACCCTAACGGCTCAATTAAATGCAGATGAGCACCGTTGTTGGCACATAAACGGATAATGTTTCCGGTGTTTGGGGCGATTTCGGGTTCGTAGAGTGCGATATGAAACATAGTAACCTTATTCAGCACCTGGAGTGCGAGGCATAAAAACGGGAACAAAGTATACCTCAGCAACGCGTGAGCGTCATCAACCACCCATCCGCTAAAGTTAAAAGCTGTGAATTGAATATTGTTGTTGCCTAAGGTGAGATTCAATCGCCGCAGCGCTAGTACATTGAGTATTTAGCCACACTGCGATGGGGAACTGATAAAACACCATCGCGGAGTCTTGCAATAAGATGGCCGGGAAGTTGAGTGTTTGGCTGGCAGCATTAATGGCCTCTTGGTCGCTGTAGATGTAATCAACCTGTTGAGCTAACAACAATGAGACCCCTTGTTCAATGGTATCGACCAGTTTTAAGGTGGCACCGGAGCCAGTAAATGATCGTATTTTTCTGTCATCAACTGCAATGGGTAAATGGGCGATGACTTTATCGGCTAGCTCATTTCCAATAAACACTTGAGGTTCTGCTAGGCGAAACAATGTAAGTGGAATGGTTGTGTCATCTAAAATAATTTGTAAATGTTGTTTGGTTGGTTTTTGAGGTGGCAAAAAGCTTAAGCACCATTCATTGTTGGCTAAATGGTTTTGCCCCGCACGGCTGTTAATAAAGCTGACCTGTGGGATTAACGCGCTATAGGCAAATGCGCGCCGCAGTAAGACTACGGCCTCACCTTGGTCTGCGCTATGTTGCGTTAAATAAGGAGGATATTCAAAAGCAATAACGTCGATATCTTGTGCTGGGCTAGCAAAGATACTACAGCATAATAAACCAATGATTATTCGATACATATGGATATCGTTAATGTGATGATAATGTTAAGCATAGCATCACTTTGCGACGGTATTAAAACTAATTTGAGTTAATTGGTTGGCAAATCAATTGTCACCATGAGTCCATGTGGTAAACGATTTTTGGCCACAATTTTACCATTGTGAGCATAAATAGCTGCTTGGGTAATGGCTAAGCCTAATCCCCAACCTCCAGACTCACGATCTCTTGAGCTGTCTGGGCGGTAAAATGGGGTGAAAATAGCTTCGAGTTCGGCTTCAGGTAAACCCGGACCGTCATCGGTGACCATAATGGTGATGTGATTTTTAGACTGTGTACTTTCTATTGAGACCGTTTTTTCGGCATAACGAATGGCATTACGCAGTAAGTTCTCAATTGCACGTGATAAGGTTTTAGGTAAATGCTCAAAGCTTATCGATTCATCAATATTGATGTGCAGTTGTTTACCTTGTTGCTCAGCTTCAAATTCGGCGTCATCAAGAACTTGGCTTAAGGTTTCGTTTAGCTCTGCTGTGAGTCGTTTTTCTGAGGCGTTGAGCCTCACTCGTGATAATGTTAATAACTCGCTTATTAATGCTTCTTGCTGCAATGCTTCGTACTCAATACGGTCGAGTTCTGTACTGTGTTGGCCTTTTTTACGGGCTAACGCCAGTGACAATTGCAGGCGAGTTAATGGGGTACGCAGTTCATGGGATATATCGCCCATTAAGCGTTGCTGGTTATTCACCATCGTCTCAATGGCATCAGCCATGCCATTAAAGGCGATTGCGAGTTGGCCCATTTCATCGCGACGACTGGCGGTTGCGGCGTCGACACGATTGGCTAAGTCACCTTTAGCAAGCGCATTGGCGCTGAGTCTAAGAGAGCGTAACGGTTTACTTAAATACCATGCGAGTAAACCACATAATAATCCTGATAACAAAATGGCAAACCCTGCGGTGAGTAATTTGTTATCAGTAAAAAAGAAGAACCATGGACGAGGGTGATTATCTGGGAAGCGACCAAACAGGTTGTAGCTTTTGCCCTCAACGTCAAACTGATAAGGCCCAAATATCAGCTCGTTTCTAAATTGATGGCTGATAGGATGATTGGCTTCTTCGGCCATTAATTGAAAGCGTCTAAACACCCGTGATACGCGCTTGGTATTGATGACTTGGCCGGCGTCATTGGTAATATATATGCGTAATGGACCTAAGTTTGGATCGCGACCACGGTTTGAGCGTTGAAGCAGGTTGCCGGTAAGTAATTCAGGTTGTTGCTGAATATGCTCAGCCATTTTTTTCAGGATCCGTTCTTGACTGGGAGGTAAAGGGGATCGATCTTGATTAAGTTGCAGTAAAGGCAACAAAGAAACCAAGGCAATAATCAACGAACTGCAAAGCCAAAAGCCCAGCAGTAATTTAAAAAACAGTCGATTGAACGGATTAACCTTCAGCATTATGGGATCCAGATATAACCTTTTCCGCGAAGTGTTTTCACTCTAGGACGACCATCTTGGCGTTCAGGAAGTTTTTTACGCAAATTAGATAAATGCATGTCTAGGCTGCGGTCAAACGGCATTAGTTTTTTGCCTAATACATTTTCACTTAATGATTCTTTGGTGACCAGCTCGCCGCTTTTTTCAATTAAATGAAATAGCAATAAAAACTCGGTGCCGGTCAAGATAATCAATTGTTCATTGCAATAGGTTTCTTGGCGAGTCGGGTCAAGGCGGAGGTCGCCAAATTGTAGCATGTCGTTTGACTGAGTGTCTTGCTGCGTGGTTTGTGCCCGACGCAAAATAGCACGAATACGCGCCACTAACTCACGGTCGTTAAACGGTTTGGGCAAGTAGTCATCAGCACCAATTTCTAACCCGACAACACGATCAATTTCGTCACCGCGAGCGGTTAACATTAATACCGGTGTTTGCTTACGTTGACGCAGTGCACGCAATACTTCGAAACCATTTAATTTGGGTAGCATTACGTCGAGTAGAATTAAATCGAAGTCTTGTTGTTGTGCGAGTGATAACCCTTGTTCACCATCGTAGGCCTGGGTTAATGCAAAACCTTCGAGCTCAAGCAATTGGCTGAGCAGATCGGATAAACCAATATCATCGTCTATCAATAAAATGCGATTCATAACTTTCCTCTAGCACAAAATAAAATCGGTAGGTTAACTTAACATACCGATTTTTAATCAATTAAAGATTATCTCATAGTTGAGGCAAATTATATTAACATTGCATAGTTTTACATTTTAGCGTCAGGTTGCTTTTTTTACGTAGCGAGTGACTTTGACTACGATAAATGTCAATAAGATTGCCCCTAAAATCAATCCTACCGAGAACACGGCATTTTGTAATGCAGCAGGGTTCAGTACTAACATTCCCCCTAAGCCAAGCATCATTATGCCAGACATAAGTTTAAGTACTTCGCCTTCTTTTTCGGTGAGTTTACGTTTACCTAATGTCATCGAGAACACAATAACAATAGCCGCTAAAGGAATGACATACACGATATTGTAGGCTATCAAATACATATAGCGTTGCATGGTATCAACGTCTGACAATGACAACACTGAGGTGTAAATCATTGGAAATCCAGCGGTGCACAGTAATTCGTAGGCATTGGCTAAAATGGCCAAAATCGTTGAGCCTAAAATCATGGTCGGCAATGAGCTGGCTTTAGAGAGTTTGCCCATGCGTTTAATTAACGAGCCACGATTTTCAACCGACATCGATAAACTCACATCGCCACGACCATAGAAGTAGTCTTTAATATTGACCACTGCAGCAACCAGTGCCAACACGCCCGCGCAGGTAATAATGATGCCACCATCGCCACCGCCTAACAGCTGGAATAAGTTGAGCCATGCACTCATAAAGATGAAGTAGATAAAACCAGAGAAGAACACGAAAATGCCACCTACTAACAGCATGCGTTTACGGCTACCTGCATTAACCATAATGCTCAGTAAAAACAGCAACACGAAAAAGGCGCAGGGATTAAAGGCGTCAACACCGGCCAAAACTAAGGTAAGTACAGGTAATGACATTTGTTCAGGATGAACCGCGCCAATTAAGGGAATATCAACAGGTTGAACTTGAGGTTTTTGCTCGATTTGGCTCGCGCTGTCAAATGACATGCCGCAACTGCCTTGTGCACTTGGGTCGTCACTGGTGTCTGCACAGGTTTCAAATAAAGGAGCATCATTGCTTGGTGCCGCCACAAGAAAGTCATCGAGTGTATTGCCAATCTCAACTTGACCGCCTTGGCGTTGGTAGCAATCAATGAGTCGCTCTAAAATATAGCGTCCAGTGACATCATGGCTGTTGTAACCCACTACAGCTTCACCGCAAATGGCAAAGTAAGGCACTGATTTGGGTTCTACCCCAGTGTGTTGACCCATTTGCATGAGTTTATCAACATTGCCGGGTTCACTTATTGCGTAATCATGCAAGTCAATCCATTCAAAGCGTTCACCTAATGCATCAATAAAGGGGTGGGCTTCACGGCAATGTGGACAGGTTTTAGACCAAAAGAAATGCAGCTTTACTGCGGGTTGCCCATCTTGCTGTTGGGTGTACCATAATGCGCTGTCAGTCGTTGGGGGCGTGTTTGCTATTGCGCTTGGCGTGAGTATCAATACACATAGAAGTAACAGTAATTGGCCAATCAATCGGTTCATAATCAATTCCATTAAAACGCTAGTAATCTGATTTTATGCCTATTTATAGTTAGTGTAAGGAGCAAGTCCTTATTACGTTAACTAGCTCGCATTACCATCATTTTTATCTGTGAATATGCTAACTTGGTCATGCATTTTTTAACCTGACATGGTATGGCGTGTGGATTTACATAGTTTTACTCATAAGTCACCCTACTTGACATTGCATTGGTTAAACTGAGTATCAAATCTGCAAAGGCAGAAGCCAAACACCACACTCATTTATACCGAGGAACTTAACAATGAAAACATCTTCAATCTTTAAAACAAGTTTAGTTGCCTTAGTGGCGAGCTCAGCATTATTAGCCGGTCAGTTATACGCCGTTGACGACACCGACACCACAGCTAAAACTGAACAAATGGACAAAAAAGGTGACAGACAGCAGCGCCCTAGAGATGGCATGCATAAAATGCTGCGTCAATTGGATCTCACCGATGCTCAAAAAGAGCAAGTGAAAGTGATTGCTGAAAAGTACAAAGCCGATCGCCCTGAGCGTCCAACCAAAGAACAACGTGCAGCACACCGTGCAGAAATGTTAGCTCTAGTGACTAGCGCCTCTTTTGATGAAGCCAAAGCAACTGAAATGGCTGAAGCGCAACACCAAAAGAGATTGCAAGGTATGTTGTCGCAGCTAAAAATGCAAAACGAAATTTACCAAATTTTAACGCCTGAACAGCAGCAAGTTTTCCAAGAAGAGTTTGCTAAAGGTAAAGGCAAGGGTCATAAATCTCGTCGTTAATCTTTAACCTTGTGCTAAATCAAAGCCGTTGCCTTGTGCAGCGGCTTTTTTGTTTATTCAAGTTTGCTAATGGTCACACTTTGATTAAAGGTATCGATGTTGTCAGTAAACTTTGTCCTCATCTTGTCACTAACTTGCTATAGTAATGGTCGATAAATACAGCCAATAGAGTCGATAACATTCTTATGTCCACATCTTCTGATTATGACTTTTGGGTCAAGCTCGCGAGTCGCGCATCGGTAGCAACCGCATTATGCCTTATAGTGATCAAATTATTAGCTTGGCTGTATTCTGGCTCAGCCAGTATGTTGGGGTCGTTAACCGACTCATTTGCTGATGCTTTAGCTTCCATTGTTAACTTTATTGCCATTCGTTATGCCATTGTCCCAGCAGATAAAGATCATCGTTATGGTCATGGCAAAGCTGAACCGTTAGCCTCTTTGGCGCAAGCTGCATTTATTTTAGGTTCAGCATCATTGTTGCTGCTTTATGGGGGCGAAAAACTGATCAATCCTGTGCCTATCGTGAATACAGGCGTGGGTATTGTGGTGTCAATTATTGCCATTGTGATGACGTTAGCACTCGTGCTTGTGCAACAACGTGCATTAGAAAACACCAACAGCACTGTGGTTGAGGCTGACTCATTACATTATAAATCTGACTTGCTACTTAATGGGGCCGTGTTATTAGCCCTCGTATTAGCCATGTACGGTTGGTGGTGGGCTGATGGTTTGTTTGCGGTGTTAATTGCGCTGTTTATTGGCCATCAAGCGGTAGATTTAGCTTATCGGTCAGTACAAAGTTTACTCGACCGTGAGTTAGATGATGATACTCGTGAGCAAATTAAAAGGCTAGCCAAGCAAGACCCAAGGGTAAGAGGCATTCATGACTTACGCACTCGTCAGGCGGGCAAAACGACGTTTATTCAATTGCATATGGAACTGCCTGGTGATCTGTCTCTTGAAGAAGCGCACGACATTGCTGACCAGGCTGGCTTAGTCATAAAAGCGGCTTTTGATGATGCAGAGGTCATTATCCACCAAGACCCAGTATAGTCGTCTCACTATGTTGAAGCCCAGTGAGCTGAGGGTTAAACCATCACTAGTTGATTGGTAGTTTGTGCTCTGGCTAATTCGAGGGCAGAGTCTGCCCGTAAAATTAGGTTTTCAATGGTGTCGTCAGTTTGCCATTTTGATATACCAACACTGGCACTAAAGCGAATATGTTTACCGCTTTTGGGGTCAATCAGTTCGCTGTCTTCGATGCTGTGACGGATACTTTCGGCAATGCTGCGTGCGATGTTGTTACTGCCTGCTTTGATGAGGGCAATAAATTCATCGCCACTCCAGCGGCCAATCAAATCATCATCGGTGAGTTTACTTTGGCAATGTTGCGCAAAATTGATCAGTGCTTTATCACCCATCGCATGACCGTATAAATGGTTAATTTGTTTGAGTTCATCTAATCCCATCAACACACAATATAGCTGCTGTGTCTGCACTGCTTTCTCGTTGTATTTTGCTTGAGCATAATACAACATCCCTCGTCGATGTAAGATTTGGGTTAAGTCATCGAGATGAACCTGTTGTTCAAACTTTTGCTTAAGTAGATATGTTTCTGTGATATCAATGACCGTGATTTGAACCGCGGGTTGTCCTTCCCAATCGATAATGCTTTCTAATAATTTTATCCATACGGTTTTACCGCTCAGGTGGATGCATTTTATTTCAACAGGATGGGGTTTGATTTTTTGGTCAAATAAAGCGCGATACGCTTCTTGTCGATGGGTACGATATTCAACATCAATCACATCGAGTATAGAAGGGAGGGCCATAATACTTTGCTTATTGGGGTAACCTAATAAACTTGCAAAAGCTTGGTTGCAAAACAGCGGGCTAAATTTGCGATGTATCAACACACCTTGCAATGAGCTATTCACTAGCTGACGGTAGCGAAACTCACTTTGTTGAAGGTTTTTATTTAGGGCAATACTCTCAGTTAAATCAACAATGGTAATTTTTAATGCTGGTCGTCCTTGCCACTCAACAACGTGTTCAATAGAAAGCACATTCATTAATTCCCCAAGACGATTACGGTTGATATAGCTTCGAACTTGCGGCTTTTCGATACCACTCATTAGTGCATAATAAGTATGTGCGGCAATATCTTGGGCTTCAGGGTCAATTAATTCTAAGATACTTTTTAAGGCGAGAATGTCTTGTGCACTAGTGTAACCAAAAATTTTAGCGTAATTGTCATCTGCATATAAAGGAATAAAGTCTTGGTGAATAACCACACCATAATGAGTATCAAATTCCAAAATGAGTCCTTCGCTAAGCGTTAATGCAATTTTTATCGATTTTTCATTCTAGCATTGACAGTCAATTTTGCATGCACTCATATTAGAAATGTTTTATAGCATTATCCAAATGTGTACATGCTCAAAGAATACTGAATAAATGTTACAATGCATTGATTTAAAAGAGTAATGTTTTTAATCCATAGCCAACTCTTTGAGTTTACGGGTTAAGGTGTTGCGGCCCCAACCTAAACGTTTAGCGGCTTCTTGTTTATGGCCTTGAGTATGACGCAATGCGGTTTCCAGTAAAATTCGTTCAAATTCTGGTTGTACTTCGGTTAATAAATCACTATCGCCAGCGGCTAGTTTTTCATCTATCCAGTCGGTCAGTGCGGTTTGCCAATCACTTGCACCAGCTTGTTTTTGCTGACTTGTCACAGGATCTTTTAACAACTCGGGCGGTAAGTCTTGTGGCAGAATTTCTTGACCTGATGCCATCACGGTTAGCCAGCGGCAAGTGTTTTCTAATTGACGCACGTTACCTGGCCAAGGCAGGTTTGCCAGCTTAACGGCTGTTTCTTTAGTTAGGACTTTTGGTTCAACACCAATTTCTTTAGCCGCGGTAGTTAGGAAGTGACTAGCTAATTGAGCAATGTCTTCGCGGCGTTGTGATAAGGGGGGTAAGTGCACTCTAATCACGTTTAAGCGATGGAATAAATCTTCACGGAAGGTGCCTTTTTGTACTAACACTTCTAAGTTTTGGTGGGTTGCTGCAATAATCCGCACGTCAACTTGCACGGCTTGGTGACCACCGACGCGGTAAAATTGACCATCCGCTAATACTCGCAATAATCGTGTTTGTACGTCCAGTGGCATGTCGCCAATTTCATCTAAAAATAAGGTGCCACCATTGGCTTGCTCAAAACGACCTTGGCGCACATTCGCAGCCCCAGTAAAAGCGCCTTTTTCATGACCAAATAGCTCTGATTCAATTAAGTCTTTAGGGATCGCTGCCATGTTTAAAGCGATAAATGATTTATCTTTGCGTGGGCTGTGTTTATGTAGCGCGCCCGCAACCAGTTCTTTACCGGTTCCTGATTGACCGTTAATCAATACACTGATTGATGAACGAGACAGGCGGCCGATGGCTCTAAATACTTCTTGCATTGCAGGAGCTTCACCGATGATTTCTGGTGTTTTGACTTCTGCATCACTGACCTGTGGCGGTGTTTGTTCGGTTGCATGAGTGAGAGCTCGCTCAACAAGATTGATGGCTTCATCGATATCAAAGGGCTTAGGTAAGTATTCAAATGCCCCAGCCTGATAGGCGCTAACAGCACTGTCTAAATCTGAATGTGCAGTCATGATAATCACAGGGATATGCGGGTAATGCAGTTGCAAGCGATCGAGTAAGGTTAAACCATCAGTACCCGGCATACGAATATCTGACACAATAACCTGCGGCTGTGATAACTCTAGTGCTTGCCACAATGATTCGGCGGCAGCAAAACTTGCAGTAGATAATGATGCACCTTGAAGTGCTTTTTCTAATACCCATCGGATCGAGCTGTCATCATCGAGGATCCAAACTTGTTCACTTATGTTCATGTTAAAACCTCTTTCTGCCGACAAAGGCATGCTAATTATTGTAATGGCAGGGTGATAATAAATTCGGTGTGGCCAGGCGCTGATACGCAATCAATTCTGCCACCATGGAGACGGGCAATGTTATGTGCAATCGATAAGCCTAAACCAGAGCCTTCGTCGCGACCTGTCACCATAGGATAAAACAAAGTATCAACCAGCTCAGAAGGGATCCCTGGACCGTTATCGATAATTGACAACGCTAGTACCAATTTATAGCGTTGGGTGCCAATGGTGACTTGATGTTGAGTGCGGGTTCTAATCAAAATATCCCCGCCAGCAGGCTCTAATGCTTGGATAGCATTTTGTACAATATTGAGTACAGCTTGCTGCATTTGATCGGGGTCCATTTGGGTATCAGGTATTGATGGATCGTAATCTCGCTTTAACTCGATATTGCTCGGCAATGCCATTTCAACCAGCTTTAATACTTTTTGCACCACTTGATGGATATTGTGCTCTGTATGTTGAGTTGGGCGCTGTGGCCCTAAAAGTCTATCAACCAAATTACGCAGCCTATCAGCTTGTTCAATGATCAAGCTGGTAAACTCTTTTAAATCTGGAGAAGTTAACTCTCGTGAAAGTAATTGCGCTGCGCCGCGAAGCCCGCCCAAGGGGTTTTTAATTTCGTGGGCTAAATTACGCACCAAAAACTGTGCAGCCTGTTGCTGAGCATCCATATTAAGTTGCTGATGAATACGACGCTGTTGGTCAACTTGGCGTAATTCTAAAATACTTGAGTTAGTGTCAGTCTCAAGTGGCATTAACGTTATGTCGATTGTATGGTGTTGACCATCAAGGGTAATTAATGCTGCAGTGTTAACCGTTAATCCTTGGCCAGCACGAATAGCGTCTCTGAGTAACTGAGGCTCCACTCCCATTAATTGGTAAAGGTCTGGCAGGGGCAGCTCTAGCAACTTGTTATTACCTATGCCAAGCAATTGTGCTGCAGCAGCATTGGCATAGCTTGGCTTGAGCTCGGTATCGATTACCAGCACCGCGGTGACTAAGTGATTGAGAAGGTTATTTGTGTCCATTAGCCGTCCTAGTAAAGGTTGCACTAACATGGTGCACCAAGATGGTGCGCGCTGCAACCCGTTTCACACAAACAGCAATAACGGCGTAAAATGAGGAAATTATTTGTAAGTCACTGAATATGTTGACTTAGAAATTTTCTAATTAGACTTTTTTGCCGGTCCTAGTATTGATGCTTGGTGAAGAAAAATCTTTCTTGGGGAGCTAGATGCAAAGACTTTGCCGTTTTGTGAAACAGCGTTAACGACAATGGTGTGCTCGCCTCTAAAAATACCTGATAATTTAAAGATTGCTGAGGTTTGCGGACCTTCGGTCAGTACACCGTCAACTAATAACGTGAGCATGGAGCCGCGAGGGAGTTGCGGGGCGACACTGACATTAACGGTTAATTCACCATTATTATCGCGGATGGTGGCTTCTTCTTTGGGGGAGGTAATTGTGATGGCGTACTTAATTGGCGCGTCTTCTTTAATCGTCACATTGGCTTTTGGTGGCGTTTTTATACTGATTTCATTTTGAGTATTTTCATTTAAATCAACAGCTTCCGCATTAGCTTTTGGCTCATCTGAGTAATGTACTTTGCCGTTTTCATCAACCCAACGGTACACTGTAGCAAGGCTATTACTGCTTATAATCAATAAGCTTATGAGTAATATAAGACGCATGACACACTCCTTGAAAAACCAATATTTTCATAGAGTAGACGGTTTTAACTAAAAAATCAGCTTAATCTGCTGCGATTAAGCTGATTAGCATTAACGACCTTGGTACTGTCGACTGTAACTTGTGGTCGCTGCTATTTCACCCTTAGATGTAGTGACAGCAGTATTCTGAGATGATGGTGTTACGTAAGCTAAAGCTCACATTTGGTGCAAGTTCAAATTGGCTACCAGCACTGAATGTTTTCCACTCTGTTTCATCAGGTAAAAGTACTTCAAACTCGCCTGAGGTCACTTGCATTATCTCACCTTCAGCGGTTGAGAATTCATACTCTCCAGGTAACACTACACCTAGTGTTTGTCTCGTGCCATCAGCAAAGAAGACGCTTCTGCTGGTGACTTTACCATTAAAATAGACGTTGGCTTGTTTGGCCACGTTAACCTGTTTCAACATACTCATAACTGCTCCTAAATAGTATTATCTGGCTTTGAGTATTACAGACCTTCCATCGAACCACCTAGTAAAATGTTTTCATGTTATTTACCTAAAATAGATCACATTCTAATAAGGATTGGTATTACGTCCAGCTTTGGTGAAAAATGGGCACAAAAAAGCCCAGATATTATCTGGGCTTAATTTGATTCAACTACTTGTGCAGTTTAACTGAACAAATTAACCGCGGCTTGCGCGCTTACGGTCGTTTTCAGTTAAGAATCTCTTACGAACACGAATGTTCTTTGGCGTTACTTCGACTAATTCGTCATCATCGATGAACTCAAGCGCTTGCTCAAGAGACATGTTGATTGGCGGAGTCAGTACTTGCGCTTCATCTGTACCAGATGCACGCATGTTGGTTAGCTGCTTGCCTTTAAGACAGTTAACTGTCAAATCGTTTGAGCGAGCGTGAATACCAACGACTTGGCCTTCGTAGACTTCGGCCGCATGGCCAATAAACAGACGACCACGGTCTTGCAGACCAAATAGTGCGAATGTTAACGCTTTACCTGTCGCGTTTGAAATTAATACGCCGTTAGCACGTTGACCAATATCACCGCCTTTATGTGGTGCATAGTGATCGAACGAATGGTAAATCAAACCAGTACCAGAAGTTGCAGTTAAGAACTCAGTTTGGAAACCAATTAAACCACGGCTTGGGATGATGAAGTCGATACGAACTCGACCTTTACCGTCAAGCTGCATGTCTTTCATTTCAGCTTTACGAGTACCTAATCTTTCGATCACAGTACCTTGGTGTTCTTCTTCAACGTCAACCGTCACTGTTTCGAATGGCTCACATAGCTCACCATCGATAGTCTTAAGAATAACTTCTGGGCGTGATACCGCTAACTCGTAGCCTTCACGACGCATGTTTTCAATTAAGATTGATAAGTGTAATTCACCACGGCCAGAGACACGGAAACGGTCAGGGCTATCAGTTTCTTCAACACGTAATGCAACGTTGTGCACTAATTCCTGTTGTAAACGCTCAAGGATGTTACGTGAAGTGACGTATTTACCTTCTTTACCCGCAAATGGTGAGGTGTTTACTTGGAAAGTCATGGTCAGTGTTGGTTCATCAACAGACAATGGTGGTAATGCTTCAACTTCATTAACGGCACAAACAGTGTCAGAAATCTTAAGTTCACCAAGGCCGGTAATCGCAACGATGTCACCCGCGTTAGCGATTTCAACTTCAGTACGTTCTAAGCCCATGTAACCTAATACTTGGCCCATTTTACCATTACGCTTTTTACCGTCAGCACCGATTACAGTGACTTGTTGGCCAGTTTTAACGCTACCACGTTTGATACGACCTACACCGATTACACCCACATAAGAGTTATAATCTAACTGTGAAATTTGCATTTGGAATGCGCCTTCCGCATCAGCGTCAGGGAAAGAAACTTTCTCTACGATGGTTTGGAATAGGGGGGTCATGTCTTCGCTCGTTTCTTCTGGGTCTAAAGTGGCGAAACCATTTAATGCAGAAGCGTAAACAATAGGGAAATCTAACTGTTCGTCAGTTGCACCTAAGTTATCGAATAGGTCGAATACTTGGTCGATAACCCAATCAGGACGTGCGCCTGGACGGTCAATTTTGTTGATAACAACAATAGGCTTTAGGCCTTGAGCAAATGCTTTTTTGGTTACGAAGCGAGTTTGTGGCATCGGTCCATCAACTGCGTCAACCAAGAGTAAAACTGAATCTACCATAGATAGAACACGCTCTACTTCACCACCGAAATCGGCGTGACCTGGGGTGTCAACGATGTTAATACGGTAGTCATTCCACTTGATGGCAGTGTTCTTTGCCAGAATGGTGATCCCACGTTCTTTTTCAAGATCGTTAGAATCCATAACCCGCTCAGTAGCTTCTCCACGAGATGCAAGGGTTCCTGACTGCGCCAACAATTTGTCTACCAAGGTTGTTTTACCATGGTCAACGTGGGCAATAATGGCGATGTTACGTAAATTCTCTAGCACGGATAAACCTCTAAACCATCAATAAAAAAAGGGGGCTTTATAACGACTGTATAATTATAGACGTCATAAAAAAGCGTGCCATTCTACTTCAGAGCGGCTTTTGTAGATAGGATTATTTTTGAACACATGGCATTTTTTGTGTACTTGTGGCCAAAAAACACCTGAAAACGTTTATTTAAATAGAATGTACTGTGCTTTTTTGCACTTTTGGCTGCAGATAAATGTATTCCATATAGGTGGTAACATTCATTTTTATTACACAACTGCTTTTCAGTGTAACAAGCTAGTCATGCAGAAATGTGACACTAACAAAAACTTTATTCATTTGCTTGCGCACCACAATGGACTTTTGCACCACATTGAAACATAGTGGTGCACTGCGCTGGTGCAAAATGGCATTCTGTGCAGACTGTATTATTTTCAAAATTAGCAAAATCAAAAGGTTAACTAGTTGGCATGATTATCGCTATATTGCAGACAATCGAATAAATGCTAATTTGTTTTCCAGATGGATTGTCTGGCGAATAACCAAATTATTTTTAAGGGATAACCCTTTACCCTACCGGAGGCTTGAGAATGTCAGTTGAATCAGTTTTAAAGCAACTTGAAGAGTTAGAAGTTAAGTTTGTTGACTTACGCTTTACCGATACTAAAGGTAAAGAGCAGCACGTTTCTATCCCATCTCACCAAGTAGATGAAGATTTTTTTGAAGATGGCAAAATGTTTGACGGTTCTTCAATTACAGGCTGGAAAGGCATTAATGAATCAGACATGGTGCTTATGCCTGATCCAACCACGTTTGTATTAGACCCTTTCACCGAAGAAACGACGGCACTTATTCGTTGTGACATTTTAGAACCTGGCACAATGACAGGTTATGACCGTGACCCACGTTCAATCGCTAAAAAAGCAGAAGAATATTTAAAGTCTACAGGCATTGCTGACACAGTATTAATTGGTCCAGAGCCAGAATTCTTCATTTTTGATGACGTCCGTTTTGGTACTGACATGTCAGGCACTTTCGTTAAAATTGATGCGAAAGAAGCTGCATGGAACTCTAGCAAGAGCTACGAAGATGGCAATACTGGTCACCGTCCAATGGTGAAAGGTGGTTACTTCCCAGTTGCACCTGTTGACTCATCACAAGACTTACGTTCAGCAATGTGCTTAGTGCTAGAAGAAATGGGTCAAGTTGTTGAAGCGCATCACCACGAAGTGGCGACTGCGGGTCAGAACGAAATCGCAACCCGCTTTAATACGTTGACTAAGAAAGCGGACGAAATCCAAATCCTTAAGTATGTTGTGCACAACATGGCACATGCATATGGTAAAACAGCGACATTTATGCCAAAACCAATCGTTGGCGACAACGGTAGCGGTATGCACGTTCACCAGTCTTTAGCAAAAGACGGTGTTAACTTGTTCGCGGGTGACAAGTACGCTGGTTTAAGTGAAACAGCGCTTTACTACATTGGTGGTATTATCAAGCACGCTCGTGCATTGAACGCATTCACTAACCCAAGCACTAACTCTTACAAGCGTTTAGTCCCTCACTTTGAAGCACCTGTTATGCTAGCTTACTCAGCACGTAACCGTAGTGCGTCAATTCGTATCCCTGTGGTACCAAGCCCTAAAGGTCGTCGTATTGAAACGCGTTTCCCTGATCCACATGCAAACCCATATTTAGGTTTTGCTGCATTGTTAATGGCTGGTCTTGACGGTATTCAAAACAAGATCCACCCAGGCGAAGCAATGGATAAAGACTTGTATGACTTACCTGCTGAAGAAGCGGCTGAGATCCCACAAGTTGCGACTTCACTAGAAAACGCACTTGAAAACTTACAAGCTGACCATGACTTCCTATTAAAAGGTGATGTATTCAGCAAAGACTTTATCGAATCTTACATCGCACTTAAATCGGCTGAAGCTGAGCGTGTATCACGCACCACTCACCCATTAGAGTTCGAAATGTACTACAGCTTATAATAAACAGGCCTATTTAGGCCGTTTAGTAGGTCAAAAGCATTAACCCCGATAAGCCATTATCGGGGTTTTTTGTTAGGCAAAAGTTGTATGCTTGTTGCAAGTGTAACCAAATATGTCTAATGTATCGCCTTTGTCTTTTTCTGCACGGCAATACCGTATTTGAATCAAGGTGTTGGTTTCAAAGTGCGATATATGAGAATTAAATGAAATTATCGTTTCGGTATCTATTGTTAATTGCCATGAGTTTGGTGTCTTTGATCCCCATTTGTGTTTTAGCGTTTTGGAGCAGTCATAACGCGTTAGACAATGAATACCGCACGGTGCACGACAAACATCTATTACTCGCTAAAAACCTGTCTCAGGCATTGGATCGTTATAGTGTTGATGCCTTATCCATTTTTAATCGCGCCACCGATTCTGTTACCAAGCAGCATATAGCGACTGATTTTATCAAATTGTTTGACGATATTGATGTTGAATCAGTAGGTGAATATGACGCCCAGGGTAACTTGGTGAATGTATTATTTGGCTCGGCGAAGTTACAACCCGTCTCATTAGCCCAAGGCGAAAGTTTTTTTGACTTTTCACAATTATCAGCTGCTAGGTTCACTGACGTGCATAAACTGAGCGGCGGTAACCCAGCGTTGTACATGATCCGTAAAGACCAACAACAACGAATTTGGCTGGCGGTGATGAACCCCGAATTTATTACGTTATTACAGTCAGCGGTTCAATTTGGTCAAAAAGGCCATGCTGCCATAGTTGATCGCCAAGGTAATGTGCTCGCCCACCCAAACAAAGAGTGGCAAGCCAGCAGTAAAAACTTATCAAAAGTTAGCATTGTGCAGCAAATGATGGCAGGCAATACCGGTGTGATGAAGTTCTACTCGCCTGCGGTTAAGCAAGATATGATAGCGGCTTACTCTATCGTGCCGACAACTGGATGGGGAGTGATGGTCCCACAGCCGCTGACAGAATTGTATGCCAGAGTGGAATCTGAAATTAATACCATTATAGGGATCGCAGCACTGACTTTTTTTGCCTGTTTATTGTTGAGTTGGTGGATTACAGGGCTGATTACTCGCCCCATTGCCGCGCTTACTGCTCAAGCATGTGCTTTAGCTGAGCAGCAAACGAAACTTACACCATGGGCTAAACAACGTCTTGAGATCACAGAGTTTGTCGCCTTAGTTGATCGTTTTTATTGTATGTCAACGCAAGTGATAAATAGCCAAGCTGACTTAACCAAACGTGTTCAAGATAAAACGGCAGACTTAGCCAAAGCACAAGCAGAAGCTGTGTATTTAGCTAATCATGATCAAGTGACAGGGTTAGCCAACCGTATGTCGATAAGAAATACCATTCAGCAACGTATTGATGCCAAGCAAGCGTTTTCACTATTATTTATTGACCTAGATGGCTTTAAGCAAGTTAACGATACCTATGGTCATGGTATTGGTGATCGCTTGTTGATGAGCATTGGTCAGCGAGTTTCAAGCCATCTAGAGGTGGGCGATATTTTGGCTCGCTATGGTGGTGATGAGTTTGTTTTACTTTTACGTGATGATAATCAATGCAATACTGTTAACCGTAAGGCAAATGCTGTGCTGCAATTAATCAAACAGCCGTATCAAATAAGCACCTATCTGTTAGGCGTTAGCGCCTGTATTGGTATTGCACAATATGATGGTACTGATGCTGATACTGATAGCATTATTCATCGTGCAGATGTTGCCATGTATCAGGCTAAGCATGCGGGTAAAGATCAGGTGATGCATGCGTGTTAATCAAACGTATAGGGATTAAGATTAAGTAATGACTCGATTCGCTCAACTATCTCACCATACACAATCGAAAAATAACGGTTTTACCCTCATTGAGTTAGTAGTGGTGATTATTATTTTAGGTGTATTGGCTGTGGTGGCGGCGCCTAAATTTATTAGCTTAAAAAGCGATGCCTATGCCAGCTCAATGCAAGGTGTTGCAGCGGCGATTAATAGCGCTAAAACCATGGTGTACTCGGCATGTGTGATCAGTACTAGTTGCGATGAAACTGCGGCTGCCGGAACGGGGAATGGTCTAGGTAACAGTATTACGGTACAAGGCCAATCGATTACACTCGCTTTTGGTTACCCACGTCACACTGATGCAGGTATTGCAAGAATGATTAATATTACCAACGGTGTGGACTTTGAAATAACCACTTATAACACTTCAACCCGTACCGGCTTACGAATTCGTCCTAACGCCGACTATGCTGCAAACAAGTGCGAAATTCGTTATTCGCACCCTTTAGCCGCAGGTGAGCAACCGCTTGTTGAAGTGGATATTGATGAGTGCTAATCCGCCCTTGAGAGTGATTAACATGCCATGGAACACTTCATGGCATTTTTGTTTGTGGTGACCAATGACTTTTAGTCATGCGCAATGGAATAACTTGATTTTTTTGTGATTAAGTAAAAATTGTAGAGGATTTCACTCACAAATATGATATTTTCACTGAAAATCACTCTATGTGCAAAGCGACCTGCGTAATGGATAAAAAAGATCTAAAGCTATTAGAAATATTACAGCGTAATGGCCGGATGGCAGTGTCTGAATTAGCCGATAAGGTTAATATGTCGGACACACCTTGCCTGCGCCGTGTTAAAAAGCTAGAGCATGATAAAGTGATTTTAGGTTACGGTGCTAGGGTTGATCCAGCAAAAGTCGGTTTAAGTGTTGTTGTGTATGCGTCGGTGCGTTTAAGTGAGCATTCGGATGATTCTACAGCATTATTTGAAAGCACCGTGGCGCAACTGCCTGCGGTGACAGAGTGTTCTGTCGTTACCGGTTCGCATGATTATTTACTCAAAATCGTTGCCAAAGATTTGGTGGCTTACGAGCAATTTATCAAAAAGTCATTAGGTAATTTAAAGTACGTGTCTAATATTGAAACCACAGTGGTGCTCAAACAAATCTTTAGCCATAACGTATTGCCGGTCGATGCATCACCCATAGAGTAGTCAGTCGTGGAATATATTGGCTATGCTCAACGAGTTTACATAGCCAATACTTAAATCAATTGTTATCTCATTTCCAGTATGTGCGACTAGCCTTGTTCCATAGACGCAATAAACTTGTTCGACTCTTCAATCGATTTATTCATTTCATTAATTAAGCTCGAGATGTCAGTTTGTAAGCTGGCAAATTCACCTTTAATGGCACCAATTGCTTGGGCATTTAGATTATGCTTTAGGTAAAGCATATTATCTTTCATGGCGGTTAAAATGGGTGGCATTTTAGCTTCTGCACGGCGCATGCTTCTGACTAACGATGAGTAAGCTCGTTTGGTTTCGTTCAGTTTATTTGTGCTATTACGACGTAAGCTGGCTTTGCTAATTTCGGTGATTTCATCTTGCCACTCTTCAAATAATGCGTCGGCAACATCTTCTACTTTATCAATACGGCTGGTGACTTCATCTGCTGCAGCTTGGGCTGACTCATATTCGTCTTTAGCTTTGTTATAAGCATCTTCTAAATCGCCACCATCAAATGCAAGCAGTGCTTGCATTTCTTCTAGGGCTGAACTGAATTGTTCTTGGGCTTCTTCTTGTGACTCTTTGGCGTTTTGAACTCGATCGACCATAATGTCGCGTTTGTGATAACCGACTTTTTCCATGGCACCGTAATAGGCGCTTTGACAACCGCTCAACAGTAAACTGCTACTTAATAGTGCCAGTGATATCCATTTTTTCATCAATGTGTCTCTTTTTATTGTTTGAGGCGATAGCAATCTAAGTGAGATTTGCCATCAGATTATTTAACTGCCTGATTTAAATCTTGCAGCGTCGATAATGCTCCATAAATGGAACAAGCCACCAATAATGGCCGGGATAATTAAGAAATAGAGGGCATAGCATGTGACAGTAATACAGAAAAACAGCAATGCCGCTAAAATACGCCCTTGTAAAAGTTGACCTAGGCCAGGAAAAAATAAATTTGCTACTGCTGCGAGGACATTACCCGCCGAACCTTGTTGAGACATCAATTTGCTCCATTCTTTTAGCGCTAATATGTTATAACATTGTACGAAGTTAGTGGCTTAATACAAATGTTATCTCCACTAACGGACTATGAAATAAGGATTATTATGCCCAAGAAGTTTGATTTCAGACCATTTGTCGAGTTTTTTACTGGTATTGGCCAGTTTTTATTGCACCTTAAGCAACGCCTTGCCGAAGACCAAATTAATATTCGAGCAGGCCATTTAGCCTATGTGACCTTGTTATCGCTTGTGCCAATGGTGGCGGTGACCATGTCGATGTTATCGGCGTTTCCGGTGTTTAAAGGCATTAGAGGTAAGATTGAAGGGTTTATTTATAACAACTTTATTCCTGCAGCCGGTGATACGGTGCAAGTGTATATTAATGAGTTTGTTGCTAACGCATCTAAGGGCACGTTTGTCGGTATTATCGCACTCGTATTTGTGGCGATTATGTTGATATCGGCCATCGATAAAGCATTGAATAATATTTGGCGAATTACCGAAAAACGCTCATATGTGGTGTCATTCTCAATGTACTGGATGGTGCTCACCCTTGGCCCGGTATTGATTGGTGCAAGCTTGGTGGCGACGTCTTATGTGGTGTCGTTAGAAGTGGTCACAGGTAGTGAGTTGTCTGGCATTGTGCCTTGGGTTGTTGAGCGTATACCGCTGATGTTTTCGGTGGCCTCTATATTGTTGTTATACATGGTGGTGCCCAACAAAAAAGTCCATTTTTTACATGCGTTACTCGGGGCTGTTGTTGCTGCGGTATTGTTTGAGGCTGGCAAAAAAGGCTTTGCTTTTTATGTGACGCAATTTCCTAGTTATGAAGCCATTTATGGCGCGTTAGCGGTGATCCCGATTTTATTTGTGTGGGTGTATTTGTCGTGGATGATCGTGTTGTTAGGGGCTGAGATTACTGCCGCATTGCCAGAATATTTTGAAAAATTGGCGGTGATTGCTGAAGAGATGAAAGCCGAGATCTTCACCGAAGGTGAAGCCTCAAGCCCAGCAAATAAAGCCCCAAAGATGAATGTGCATGATCCTGTCGTGACGCCATCGCAGTCACATGCTAAACCTGCGAGCGATTCATCAATCGAAAAGTCTTAATTGATTGTTATATAATATTAATAGGTTGTTATGATTGCATTAATTCAACGCGTCAAGCGTGCTTCTGTCACGGTTGAGGGCGAAGTCGTCGGAAAAATTGATCAAGGCTTACTCGTGTTATTGGGTGTCGAACGTGAAGACAATGCCGAAAAATTAGCTAAACTAGCTACCAAGGTAATGAACTACCGCGTGTTTAGCGATGATAATGGCAAAATGAACCTCAATCTGTCGCAAGTGGGCGGTAAGTTATTAGTCGTGTCGCAATTTACCTTAGCAGCGGATACCGCAAAAGGCTTAAGACCGAGCTTTTCGTGTGCTGCAACGCCTGAACAAGCTAAGCAATTGTATCTCGACTTTGTGGCTTATTGCCGTCAACAAGGCATTGACACTGAAACGGGGCAGTTTGCTGCAGACATGCAAGTTGAGCTAATTAACGATGGCCCTGTGACTTTTAATTTGCAGGTGTAATACATAGCGATAAGGAGTCGTAATGTCACAAGACAATGTAATGCCAATCGGTAGTGGTTTTAGCGAGCTGTTATCTCAATTACAAAATACATGGCATAGCACGATTCCCTTGAGCCAGTTTATGCAGGTTAAACCACTCAGTTTTAGTGGTACCGAACTACAGGTCACCGCGCCTTTGGCGCCTAATATTAACCTGCATAACACTATGTTTGCCGGGAGTATTTATACTTTGATGACCCTGACTGGCTGGGGGATGCTGTGGTTACAGCAACAAAGATTAACGTTACAAGGTGACATTGTCATTGCTGACGCGAGCGTAAAATACATCAAGCCCATTACTGCAGAGCCCATCGCTAAAGTGATTTGGCCTAACACTGATATCTCTGGTTTAGCCGAGGGTGTACGCGCGCAGGTCATGTTAGACGTTGGGCTGTATTGCAACGATTTACTGTGTGCGGCGTTTACTGGTCACTATGTCTCTATTCCTAAAATACAATCAAATTAAACCTTTCTATAAAATCGAACTTAATCACTAAATTATTCCGCTATTTTTCTTTTTTATCGTTAAATATACTGGCGTTATTGGTCGAGCATGTAGAGACCTCACTGAATAAACATTACCAGACAGGTGGAATTACCAATGAAAAAAGTACTAATGTTAAAATCGAGCATTTTAGGCGAATACTCACAATCCTCATCACTGGTTGATTATGCTAATCGTCAGTGGAGCGAACAAGGCGTTGAAGTGACTGTGCGGGATATTGGCAGCAACCCAGTGCCAATGCTAGATGGTGAAATAGCATCAGGTTTGCGTGGTGGCGACAATTTATCTGAACGTCAACAAGCTGCGTTGGCATTGTCGGACGAATTAATCGCTGAAATAAAAGCGCACGACACCATTGTGATTGCTGCACCAATGTATAACTTTAGCATTCCGACGACCTTAAAAAGCTGGATTGACTTTATTGCTCGTGCGGGGGTGACATTTACCTACACCGATACTGGGCCTATGGGATTAATTGAAGGTAAGCGTGCCATTATTGTCACCACACGTGGTGGTGCTCACAAAGGTGGCTCTACAGATCATGTTGTGCCATATTTAACCACCGTTTTGGGTTTTATTGGTATTACTCAGGTTGAAACTGTATACGCTGAAGCGCTGAATATGGGCCCTGACGCAGCCGAGGCGGGTATCGGACTAGCTAAACAGGCAATCGATGCGATTACCTTGTAAGTGTAACAATATTGACTGACGTATAACGCTCATACCTAACTGGTTTGGGCGTTTTTATTTTTTGCGTTCCAGCATTCTTTTATTTGTTCTATATGCTTTACTGATCCAAGCTATTCTCTTCAACGTACCAACATTTTAGTTTAGTCAAATCAACCTTGGTATTAACACAATGCCGATCCAGTATTGAGCCAATGCAGTCGAGTCAATTCAACTATACTTTATTGTTGAGTATCGCAGCGACAAGACACAATAAGGCGTTAACCTATGCAGTTAAATAAAGTGGTTATTGCGTCGGTTTTAATTTGTATGTGTTTAGGAGTGATCCCTATACTTATGGTGTTAAGCCAATGGTATCAAGACGATCAATCTTATGGTATCAATATTAACGACAGTCAAAGTGTTCGCTTTACATGGCAAGATGTCGAACAGCAAACACATCAGTTTCCTGCGTCCGCGGGGCAATATACTTACTTATTTTTGGGATTTTTATCGTGCTCTGAAATATGCCCGATACGTGTCCAACAAATGATTCAATTGGAGCAACACATACAGCAGGACGCTTTGATTACAGGAGCTGAGGTGCAATTTATGTTTGTGACGATTGACCCCCATAATGACACCCTAGCAGTGCGTAAAAGCCTAATCGATGATCGATCGCCTCGCTTTGTGAGTGCATCATTATCTGATGATGAGTTACAGCGCCTCGATCGGCAATTATCTGAAAATATCAATCAAGAACTCAGCAGTTTTAACCATGTTGGTAAATTGTTTTTAGTGTCCCCGGATGGACAACTTGCGCGTATATATTCGGCTCAACAGCTTTCAACACCCAAGATGCTGCATGAGCTTAAGCACATTATTTCATCTGAAATGTAGGCCTGTTTATGAATGAGAATCAAACCACAACACTGTTAAAAAAGCATGATTCGTATATTTACCAAATATTAATGCTGCAAGGGCCACTGTTAGTTATGAGTGGCTTTTGGGGCGCGCAAATGCTGACCTTTAGCACTATCGCTGCCATTGCGGTTTTAGTGTTAGTGCAGTTAAGTTACAGCTTGTTGAAAGGTACAGAGTTATTTGCCATTGTGGGTGCGGTAATCATGATGACCGTATCTGCATTGTTGATTCAAAGCCAGATGGGCATGATTGAAATGCACTTCCATATTTTTGCTTCAATGGGCGTGTTTTTGATTTATTTGCGTTGGCAACCATTAATGGCTGCGCTACTTACAGTTGCTGCGCATCATATTGTTTTAACATATATTCAGTTGCAAGGCGTCAGCTTGTTTGGCACTCAGGTAATGATTTTTGCGGGTGAATGTAACTGGATGATCATGTTGATCCATGCGCTATTTGCTGCTGCAGAAACCTTCATACTTATTCGGATCAGTTTATTTATGCGTACTGATGCAGTGGCAAATCAGCGTATAGCTGGAGCCATTGAAACTATATCCGCCAATAAAGACTTGTCTGTTCGTTTACCGTCGGCTGATACGCCTGCAGAAATGTCGTTTAATGTCATGCTTGAGGAGTTGTCTCAGCTGTTTCACGACTACCGTGATATTGCCGCTAAAATGGCTAATACCTCAGATAACTTAATGGGCTTAAGTGACAAAGCCCAGCATTCTGTTGAGCAGCAAACGCATCAGGCTCATGTGATTGCCGATACCACACAAACAGTCATTGAGCAGTTTCAGCAAATGGCTCACGACAGTCAGTTATCTGCAGAGCAAGCTAAGGACGCGGCGAGCTCTAGTGTGAGCGACCGTCAAAGTGCGCTGAGTATCATGAAAGACATGCAGCTGCTTGAAACCAATACCACAGAGGTGACCGAGTCGTTAACCGAACTGACCAAAGATGTCGGCGCAATCACCTCATTGCTACAAGCTATTCGCAGTATTTCAGAGCAAACCAATTTGTTAGCACTCAATGCTGCAATTGAAGCGGCACGAGCAGGTGAAAGTGGTCGCGGGTTTGCGGTTGTTGCTGATGAGGTCAGGGCACTTGCGCAACGGACTAGCCATTCAACCGATGAGATTGAGAAGGTGCTAAGCCGATTAAATACTAGCATGCTAAAAACGGTCGACTCGATGGACCAAGGTAAAAAGCGCACTTCTGAAAACGTGCAACACACCAGTAATATAGCCAAGGGTTTAGAGCAGCGCGCAGCGCAAATTGGCCAAGTGTCAACCCTAAGTAATAATGTAGCCAATGGCACACAAGAGCAAGCCGATAAGCTCAATCAGATTGGTGCAGAAATCTTAGAGAATGCCCGAGCAGTCGTCTTGTTATCTGAGCAAGTGCAGAAACTGGCGGTTGGCGCTGTAGAAATGAAGCGTATTACTGAAGATTATCAAGCCAAGGCTTCAGCTTATAACGTGTAGTGAGCTTGGTAGTAAAAAAACAGATGTGAGTATTAACTCACATCTGTTTTGTTATCAGTTTTAAAAATAGGTTTTTAAGTACTTTTTGGCGTAGCTGCGCAGTTTTTTATTGGCTGCGTTGTTCGCCATATCTTCAATGACAGCTTTAAACTTATCATTACCTGAGCTGGCCAGGGCTTTGGCTAGCCAGGCATAGGTATCAATGGCTAAACGGCTGTCGTCAAGCAGACGAGGCTGAGTAAGTTGCTCGCTGAGCTGAGTTAGCATCACCTCACTATATTCACGCTCATGCATGATCCGCTTAGCGGCGATGCGGATTAATATCAGGTCGTTACTGCTTAAGGCATTGCTATACGCATTTAACCGTGGCGGTAAATCGGCATGGGTGGGCGTGTGCAGTATGGGGTTCCAAATGGCGTATTGGCCAATATTGGTGATGCCCTCGTTAGCATATTTACGTAATTTTTTATGGTAATCACCCTCAACGATTTGGGTTAATGTAGCGCGATATTTCTCATTGCCAGAATAGCCTAAACCTTTCGCAAGCCAGGATGAATAATCGATAGCGTGTTTGTCTGTCGCACTGGCTAAACTCCGTTTAAGTGATGCTTCTATTGCATCATATACGGCAATATCTTGCGGCCCTGAAATAATTAAGGTCTCAATGGCTTGTATTTGTTGGGCGTGGTTGTCGCCTTGAAATACAGTTAGGTATTGCGGCTCTTGTACTACGGATTCTTGAGCACTGACTAATGGGGTTAATAACGAGCTTAGTAACCCAACAGCAATCAGTAATCCACTGATTGCCATGCTTATTACATTCTTTATCATGCTATGTCCTTTTATCATGTGAGTGTCGTGTTAATTCCAGCGTTTAAAAATCAGTGAGGTATTGATGCCGCCAAAGGCAAAGTTATTGCTCATGACGTATTGCGTTTCAAGCTGGCGAATATCGCCTTTAATGTAATCAAGCTCGCCGCATTCTGGGTCGACTTCATCAAGGTTTAATGTGGGCGCAAACCAACCTTCATTCATCATTTGGATACTGGTCCATGCTTCGAGTGAGCCACAGGCACCAAGTGTGTGGCCGGTATAGCTTTTGAGTGATGAAATTGGTGTACTGGCACCAAATACTGCATGAGTGGCTGTGGTTTCGGCAATGTCACCACGGTCTGTAGCAGTACCGTGTGCGCTGATGTAGCCAATGTCTTGTGGCGCGAGTTGTGCGTCTTTTAACGCTAAGCGGATAGCGACTTCCATTGTCTCTGCATTGGGCTGGGTGACGTGTTGGCCGTCTGAGTTGGTGCCAAAGCCAATAAGCTCTGCATAGATTGTTGCTCCGCGTGCCTGAGCGTGCTCTAGCTCTTCGAGTATTAACGTACAGGCACCCTCGCCAATAACCAAACCGTCGCGCTGTTTGTCAAACGGTCGTGGGGTTTGCTCTGGGGTGTCATTTGTGGTGCTGGTGGCAAATAAGGTGTCAAATACCACAGCTTCGGTGGGGCACAGTTCTTCACCGCCACCGGCAAGCATAATGGTTTGCATACCGTATTTAATGGCTTCGTAGGCATAACCTATGCCCTGACTGGCTGAGGTGCAAGCACTGCTTGTGGTATGAATTCGGCCTTGTAAACCAAAAAATACCCCTATATTAACCGCGGTGGTGTGGGCCATCATTCTGATATAGCTGGTGGCGGTGAGTCCCGACATTTCGCCAGTTTTGAGCATGTCACCAAAACCCATAATCGGATCAGTACTGCCGGTTGATGAGCCATAGGCCACCCCGACTTGGCCAGAGCTTAGCACTGGGTCATTTAACAGCCCGGCATCTTCTAGTGCCAGCTCGCTTGCGCGAGTTGCCATAAGTGACACGCGCCCCATAGAGCGGATTTTTTTACGCGAGTAATGCGATGGGATTGCAAAATCTTGTACGGGGGCGGCCAGGCGAGTATTTAAGTCTGGGTAACGGTCCCATTCATTCATGCGGACCACACAATTATGCTTGGCTAATAAACTGGCTTTAACCTGTTGCCAGTCGTGGCCCAATGCTGAAACTCCGCCCATTCCTGTAATGACTACGCGCTTCATATCATGCCTCCATTGACCGAGATCACTTGGCGGGTGATATAGGCGGCATCATCAGACAATAAAAAGTTCGCAAGGCCGGCAATTTCATTGGGTTTGCCCATGCGTTTCATGGGGACCATTTGGTTAACTAAATCGGTGGGGAAATCACTCACCATGTCGGTTTCGATTAAGCCTGGGGCAATGCAATTAACGGTAATTTTGCGTTTGGCTAACTCAAGTGACAATGCTTTTGTTGCACCAATAATGCCTGCTTTAGAAGCACTGTAATTGACCTGGCCGCGATTACCGGCAATACCCGAAACCGATGCGAGGGTAATAATCCGCCCGCCCTTACGTGCCTGTACCATTGGCATAATGGTTGGGTGGATCACATTGTAAAAGCCGTCTAAATTGGTGTGGATAACACTGTCCCATTCGTTTTCGGTCATGGCAGGAAAGGCGGTGTCGCGATTGATGCCGGCATTTAAAATCACCCCGTAATATGCACCATGCTCGGCAATATCAGCTTCAATGGCCTGCTTTACTGCAGCGCGGTCGCCAATATCAAATTGTAATAAACTCACATTAACCTCAAGGGCGCTAAGTGTTTGCTGCACTTCGGTCGCGGCACTATGATTGCTGTGAAAATGCAGCGCAATATCAAAGCCGTTTTCGGCTAATTTAATGGCAATGGCTTTGCCTATTCCCCGGCTTGAGCCGGTAATTAATACTCTGTTAGTCACAAGTCTCTCCATGATGTGCTGTTTTATTATTATGGGTTGCTAGGTTTATTAGTTGCTGGGGCCTGTTTAGTTATCGTTGATATACGCCTGGGTGTCTTGTGGTTGAAACACATTAACGTTTGCTGACGCGACTATTTGGCCTTGGTGAAATATTTGGCAATCAAACACCGCTAAACCGGATGGTTCTTGATAAAGGCGGCTTACCTTGGTGTGATAGGTTTGCCCAAGCACAAAGTGGTGTATGTGCATGTGTAATTTACGGCTGCCTAATAAAAAACCAACGCGTATTTTGTCACTCATTAACTTGGCTTCCACACCCGCTAAGGCGGCAATGCTCTGTGCCATATATTCGATGCCGACATAATTAGGCACGCCCTTGATAATACTGTCAAAGTAAGCGCTTGATTCACTAATGTGGATAGCCGTAAGCAAGGTGTCGGGTTGGTGCTCTAGAAGGTTATCAATCAAAATCATGGGCGCACGATGTGGCACAAATTCGCTGATATCTTGAGCGAGTAAAGTTGCGTCAGCTATTGGGAACGACATGGCTTTAGGCATCCTTTTTACAAAAAATAACGCTGGCGTTGCTGCCACCAAAGGCAAATGAATTACTCATAATGTAGCTGAGTGAGCTGGCTGGCTGTGAAACGTTGGCGCCCACTAAGGGAATGCTTGGATCATTATGGTCTGCATGTCCATCCCATATATGCGGCGGTAACTGTGCAAGCTGATTGTGTTGGCTAAGCAACAAGTAACAAAATGCCGCTTCAATGGCGCCAGCAGCGCCCAATGTGTGGCCTGTTAGGGGTTTGGTCGAGCTACACGCTGGCAGTGTTTGGCCAAAAACAGCTGTGATAGCGCGCGACTCCATGGCATCGTTTTTTGGGGTGGCAGTACCGTGTAAATTAACATAATCAATTTGCGCCGGCTGAATATTCGCGGCAGTTAAAGCTGCTTGCATGGCGGCAATCGCGCCTAAGCCCTCAGGGTGCGGCGCTGAAATATGATGGGCGTCGGCAGATTCACCAACGCCGGCGAGCATGACGTCGCTTTGGCCTAGGGTTAAAGTAAATAGTGCAGCGCCTTCACCAATATTAATGCCGTCGCGATGTAGACTAAATGGATTGCAACGCGCTTTAGCAACGGATTCAAGCGAGTGAAACCCATTCACGGTAAGTTGGCATAAGCTGTCTACACCACCCACAATGACCATGTCACAGAGGTTTGCTTGCAGTAACCGTTGCGCACTGGCAAACACTTTGGCACTGGATGAGCACGCGGTTGATACTGTATAACAAGGGCCGCAAAGTTCAAATAACTGCTTGAGGTAGTCGCTAGTGCTGCCCAGTTCTTGCTGTGAATAATGATAACTTGGTGGAAAATGCCCATGCTCGAGTTGGTATGCTAATGCGGCTTCACCTTTTGCAATTCCAGAGGTACTGGTGCCTAACACGACGCCTATTCGGTCTGCGCCATACTGGGCTTTAGCTTGGTTCACTGCCTGTGCGATTTGCATTGCTGCGGTATGGAGTAACTGATTATTTCGACAAGCAAACAACTGTAAATGCGCGGGAATATCAAGCAGGCTGTCATCGTTTACGCTACCCACAATGGTTGGGCCGCTAAACAACAAATCATCACGGTATTGCATGGCGCTGGTGTCGCCATTCACTAAGCGCTGCAGTACGGTTTCAGGCTTGTTGCCTAATGGCGTGCAAAGTCCGATATGGGTGATTGCGATTCGGTTATTCATATTCTGTGCTCAGTCTGTGTCATTGGTTACTCGAGTGGCGTGATGTGCAACAAAATGTCGGCTGACTTTATCGTGACGCTAATCTTTGCTTGCCACGGGTTGAGCTCACTATAGTTAATACTGATTTGTTCGCCATTGGCATCGATTAACTGTTTACATAAGGCATTTTCGCATGGAGTAACCCGTAGTTGAGCACCAGTGAGGTGCTGATTTATTTGCTCCGTTGGCCAGTAGATAAGCTGCATAATGGCCATTAAATACTCGGCATTAAAGGTGTCGCCTAACAAGCGGCTTTGCTCACTTTGTAAGGTGTGGCCATCGTACACCAGAGTAAATAATGCCTGCCCTAATGGCGCGAGCCCCACTAAGGTCATGCGCTGTGTGGTGAGCTCTAATTGAGTCAGTAACTCGTGGTCATCTTGGCCGTGGCGCATAGTGATCATTTGGCTCAGGCTGATCTCATTATGGGTATGCAGCGCATTGATTGTTGGGGCAAGGCAATACTGAGCCTGACTACTGATTGCCATACAACTTTGCCGTGTCAATTGGTGACTACAGCTGGCCAATGTGCCCAGCAAAAACAGTACGCCAATCACCTTGATAACATGAGCACCCTTAAGCAACGTCTAACTCCCTGCATAGTTCAACAATGGTATTGAGGCGACGCTCAGACTCTTTCACAAAAGGATTGTGGGTGTCCCATGCGTAGCCTGCCAAAATAGAGCAAATCATTTGCTTAATATTATTGCTCGCTTGCTGATAAAAAATCACATCTTGAAAACGGCCGTCATACCAAGCTTGAACATAGGTTCTAAAGGTATTAACCCCCAGCATTAACGGCTGGGCGTAGTCGGCTTGCCAATCGACGACTTCGCCTTTGAGTTGTTTATTAAGACTTGCACACGCCATGGCTGCCGACTGCATAGCAATTGTGACACCAGATGAAAATACCGGATCAAGAAACTCACCCGCGTTACCCAACAAAGCAAACTTGTTGGTGGCAAGCGTGGTGACATTGGCCGAATACCCCTGTAGCGTTTGGCAAGGTTGAACGACTTTGGCATGAGCAAGTAAACGCTTTAAATCTGGCTCCTGGGCAATAATGTCCAGCAGTTGTTGCTCTAGGCTACCAGTTAAATGCGCTAATAAATGCGGCTCGCCGACCACCCCAATAGAGCAGCGGTTATTGCTAAACGGGATGAGCCAATACCAAATGTCTTTATGTTCTGGGTGAACGCTAATTAAAATTTTATTGCGGTCAAACTCACTGTCACAGATGTTGTCTTCAATATGGGTAAAAATGGCACTGCGTGACGGTAAGCTTGATGGCCGCTCAAGGTTTAATAATCGGGGTAATACCCGACCAAAGCCACTGGCATCGACAATAAACTTGGCATTGATTTGATAGGGCTGGCCTTGCTCGTTAGTCACTTGTAACGTCGGTTCGGCACTGATATCGACAGAATCAACCTGATGACCAAAACGAATGTCGACGCCTTGACTGATGGCCGTATCGGCTAGCAATTTATCAAATTGGCCACGCTGAACTTGAAACGTGGTGCCCGGACCTGGGGTAAATTTATCGGTAAAGTCGAACGTGGTGTAACGGCCTTGGTGACGGAATGCGGCGCCATTTTTAAACTGAAACCCAGCCTGATTAACCGCATCTAACATGCCGGCTTGCTCAATAAATTGCATGCAACATGGCAATAAACTTTCGCCAATAGAAAAGCGCGGGAACTGCTGTTTTTCAACGACCACAACCTTATGACCTTGCTGACGCAATAGGCTGGCGGCAATCGCGCCAGACGGGCCGGCACCAATAATGGCTACATCAACGTCCATGTGGCTAACTATGCTTGTTTGACTGCTTAACATTTACAGTGACTTCCTTGTAAAAAATGAGATAAATGGCGCTAATACAAAAGCAAAGCTAATGCCAATTAAAAGCGTCAGGCCGAAAAAGTGAATCGCATGGGTTTGGCTCAGTGCAAGCAAACCAAAAGCTAATAAGGTTGAACAGGCCGACATAAAGATGGCCATCATTACCCCATTACTGGTGTGTTTGGCCTCGGCAAAAAATAAGCTGTAATCAATGCCAATACCCAGCACTAAAATGAAGGCCAAAGCATGAAACAAGCTAATGCTCGAGCCAACTAAACCTAAACAAGCCAGCGTGAGTAACACCGCAAGCGCTGGTACGGCAACAATGGCAAGTGCCAGTTTAATGCCATATTTAACGCTAAAGGCAATGCTGGCAAGGGCAAATACCCACATTAACAGTTGAAAGGTTAGCTGGCGATATTGGCCCATTAGTGTGGATATGTCGCCTACTTTATCTATCACTGTTACTTGCCCCATAGGCCAATCTTGGTGTGAGAGTCGCTGGGTTAACGACGGCAGAGAATGAATGCCGCCCAGTAACACAATGGCGCCATACAGTGGTGTGCTGTCATCGCTTGCAACATCGCCCAACCACAAGGCTGTTAAGTCATCATTGGCGTGCTTAAGCACTGTTTGAGGTGTCAGCCATGTTGTCGAAGCTTGGCTTAACTCGGCCAGTAAACTTGGCTTTATGCTGTCATCTAGGCCCATTTGCTCAATGATTTCAGCTAAGTGTTGTTGATAAAGCTGTTGCTGTAGTTGGTAGTGATGTTGCTGGCGCGTCATGCTGGGGATAAAACGACTAAGGCTAACCGCTTGGGCGATTTCATTGTTTGCGATAGCGGCATCTAATACGGGTGTTAGCTGCTCAAGCGTGTGCAGTAAGTCTTGCTCATTAGCGCTACTGACTAAAATAAATTGATTATCTGTGCCGCCGCTGAGTAATTGTCTTAGCTGGTTTTCTTCGCTGGTTATCGCCTCAGGGCTTTGCTGCAACTGCCTAATATCATCGTTAGAGGTGATTTGCGATAACCCCAAAAGCAGCATCACGAGCACAGCAACCGGCAGTAGCATCAGTGCGACTTTTTTGGCTGCGTGAGAGGGAGAAAATAAGCGATGTAGCCAGCGTAAATAAGCCTGGGCAACCCCCAACCCTCTAGTGTGTGTTAACGGGTGATTACCCAAAAGCGGGAACACCAACAGCAAAGTGAGATACGCACCGATTAACCCCGCCGCGCAAAATACCGCAACTTGTTGCATCCCCGGGAAAGGCGTAAAACCAATGGCGATAAATGCACTGGCGCTAGTAGCTAGTGCAAGTGTTAACGCCGGAAAAATACGTTTGATGGTGTCACTGGCATTGTCTGTCGGGTGGGCTTGTTTTTCGCAATAAAAATGAAAGCTGTAATCGATGGCCACACCAATTAAACTGGTGCCAAACACCAGAGTCAGTAAATGCAGTTCACCAAATAGACTTAGGGTGGCGACAAAAGCAAATACCACTCCAGTGGTTAAGGTGAGGGTTGCTGCCACCAAGGGCATAACAGAGTGAAACGCCAACCACACCAGCAATACAATGCCTAGCATTGAGATTACACCGATTTTACTGATTTCTTGTTTAGCCGACTCGGTTGCAGCAATAGCATGAAACAGTGCCCCAGCCTTAAGAAACTGGATTTGTGGGTGCTGTTGGTTTACCTGGCTAAACGCGGTTTGTAGTGCAAGCATTTGCTGTTGCTGTGCAGTAGGGCTAAACGCACTGTCGCGGCCTTTTGCCATGACGATAGCAGCCACACCATGGTCTGTGTCGGTGAGTAAAACCCCCTGCTTGCGACGAAGTTTGCTATTAGGCGATAGTGCCAACAAGTTTGCAGGAAATAACAACAGCGGGTCGCTCGCGAGCAGTTGGCTGTTAGCAAAACCAAAGGCGCTATATAACTGGTTTTGTGCCGCATTCAATAGTTTATGCCAGTTATCTGTTTCTAGCGCGCGTGCTTGTTTCTGAGTCAGTAAACTAAAGCGATGTTCAAAATACACTTTGGCTAACTGTGTTATTTGGTTGTCGGCGCCACTTCTAATGGCGCTAAATGGCTGTAGTGGCTGGTGTTGTAATGATGCCATGAATTGCTGAGCGGCATCGACGGCCTGATTGTCGTTCTCTGCCAATAGGGCGATATACACCTGGTTTGCAAGCCGTTGCTCAACGGTATTTAATGCGGTTTCGGTGAGTTTATCTTGTTGTAAATGTGGCAGCATGGCCAGAATGTCAGTTTGGATCCGCGCGCCTTGTTGCCATTGCCACACGCCGCCAATTAACATGGCCAGCAGCAATATAAGCCACAGTGCAAAGCGGCTTGTAGTTGAGGTCAATACATTAAGCGGGCCGCGGGGCATTACTGGGCTAGCTCATGGTTAAGGCTAAATAATGCCAGTTCGCGGTCACTCAACGGGCCTTGTTCTGTGTCGGTAAATTGTATGTAGGTGTAGTCGCTAATATTGGCTTGCTGCTGGGTCATCACTAATGTGCGAATGTGTGTGTCACCACTGAGGGTGATGTTACCCATAGCGGCATGCACTTGTGGGTCTTTTGCCTGTAAGCCGAGTTGCCACAGCGGGCCAGTTTTTTCTGTTGGCATAAATAAGGCAAAGTCAGTGCTGAGTGCGTTTATATCGCCGGCCATGATGGCTTGCAGTAAACGCGGTAGTTGCTGTGCGATGGGGTTGTTGCTAGCTGCGGCGCTAAGTTGCTGCACTTTTCCCTGACTGTTTTGCTGAATTAACTGCTGATCTTTAAGCACCATTAAGCTGTTAAAAGGCTTATGTTGTTGCCAAACCAACCCCTGTGAAGGACTGAAAATAAACCGCCCCTGGCTTTGTAACGGTTTTTTGAGTACCGCCAGATGACGTTGCTGTATGAATTGTCCGCGAGTATCGGCCTGTAAATGTAATTGCTGCGCTAATGCCTCAAGCGCTGACGAGCTAGCCGGTTGTTGGTACAAGCTGTTAATTTGTGCCCATTGAGTCTCTGTCAGTTGCGCCGTATTAGGTTGAGCATCGCCTGACATCGATGTCGTGTTTGCGCTCACCAAGGCGGTGTGTGTACTCAAGTACAGCACAACACTGACTAATATGAGTTGTAGCCCCTTTATTGCTTGCATTAGCTTTGGCTCTTATCTAATAACGGGCGAATTTTTTGCTGAAACACTTCTGGCGTCACAAAGCATAACTCCTGAGTGGCAATCTCTACCGCGGCTTGAATGGTATAGCCTTTGGTAATGCGCGCATTGGTTTGGGCATCGACAATTTGGTAGTTAATTCGCAAACGGTTTTCCCATTCAACAATGGCTGCTATTACTTTGACTTTTTGATCAAAGGTGCTGCTTTTAACATATTTAATTTGCACATCGACAATCGGCCAGGCATAGCCTGATTCCAGCATGGTGCGATAGTTATAGCCGAGTTTATCGAGCAGCAGGCAGCGCACGACTTCAAAGTAGCGCAGGTAATTACCGTGCCAAGTAATGCCCATTGAATCGACATCGTGAAACGGGATCACCATTTCCATTTCGGTGAGTAGTAACCCTTTCATTTAACACACCTCCCATTGACCGAGCTGAATTTTTTCAACGGTTTGACGTAGTACAGATTCTAAAGGACGGTCTTCGGTGAGCAGCTCACAATCTTGGCTTACCTGCTCAAGGGTTTTAGCCAGCGATGGGGTTAATGACTGTGGGTCTAACTCTTGTTGTATCACCCGCAGTTGGATCCCCTGGCTCATGGCTAACAAGGCTGCTGCTGCGACTTGTTCAGTCAGTTGTAGCACACGCATGCAATCGCGCGCGGCAATGGTGCCCATGCTGACTTTGTCTTGGTTATGACACTCAGTTGAGCGTGAAAACACACTGGCAGGCATGGTGTTTTTTAAGGCTTCTGCGGTCCAGGCCGACACACCAATTTGTACCGCTTTAAAGCCGTGGTTAATGGCGCGTCGCTCGCCAGTGGCAGCAGATAAATTAGCCGGCAAACCATTATTAAATTTGGGGTCCATTACCAGTGCCATTTGGCGATCGATTAAGTCGGCTATATTGGCCACAGCATTTTTCATTGCATCCATGGCAAAGGCAATATGCCCACCATAAAAGTGGCCACCGTGCAGTATGTGTTCGCCTTCGCCATCAACAATCGGGTTATCGTTGGCGCTGTTGAGCTCGGTTTCAATAAACTGGCGCATAAACGGCAGTGCATCTTGCAACACCCCAATAATATGCGGCGCACAGCGAATGGAGTAACGGTCTTGTAGGCGGTCTGAGTTACGCGGGTGGGTGTGGTGGTTTAAGTCTTCGCGGATCCAGCTGGCAATTTGGTTTTGCCCCGGGTGAGGTTTGGCGGCAAACAAAATATCGTCAAAATGGTTGGAGTTACCTTTAAGGGTTAACGATGCCATTGCGGTGATTCGACTGGCTAAACGGCTTAGGTATTGCGATCTGTCATAGGCTAAACACGCAAGCGCGGTCATCACGGCTGTGCCGTTCATTAATGCCAGGCCTTCTTTAGGGCGCAACCTCAGGGGTACTATGCCAAGTTGTAAATATACATCTTTAGTGGCTTGGCGTTTACCTTGATACATCACTTCGCGCTCGCCCACTAACACCGCGGCAAGGTAAGACAGAGGGGTCAAATCGCCACTGGCACCAACCGAGCCTTCTTGGGGAATGATAGGTGTGATGTTGTTGTTTAATAGCCATTCAATACGTTGCAAGAGTTGATAGCTCACGCCAGATTTACCCACTGCCAATGAGTTTAGGCGGCAGGCCATAATGGCGCGTGACTCCATTGGACTAAAAATATCACCTAGGCCACAACCATGAAAACGGGTTAAATGCAGCGGTAACTCGTGGACTAAATCTAGGCTGACATTGACGGTGCATGAGTCACCATAGCCTGTGGTCACGCCATACACTACGCCTTCTTCGTGCAATAAACTGTCAATAAAGCGAGCGCCTTTTTGAATATATTCAACGTAGTCAGCGGTGTCTTTCAGTTTAACTTGGGCGCCTTTGGCTACCGCAACCACTTGCTCTAGGCTGAGGTGCTGTTGACCAAAATGCACGATGTTATCAAAAGCGTCTGCTGAAGATGTGTGGCTCATGAGATTATCTGTCCTGACTGGGTAATGGGGCTGCGCGCGATTGTGAGGGCGGGTGATTACGGGTAACCAGCTCGTCCTTGCGCCAAAAATCGAAAAAGTTAAACCATTGCATTGGCGCGAGTTGCGCAAAATGGGCTAAACGTTGACTATATTGAGTCATTGCATCGGTTAAGCGTGCTGTTCTGCCGGCTCGAGGGCCTTTAAGTGTGTCACTTAAGTGCTCAACATAGACTTGATAACGGCCATGTTGGCGAATACAAAATAGGGTATACACTGGGCAATCTAATAAACTGGCCAAAATAAATGGCCCTTGCGGAAATGCCGCATCTTGGCCTAAAAAAGGTAAATAGGTCACACGTCCTTGGCTGCTTGATGATGTGCGGTCTGCTGCAATGACTACAATTTCACCTTGCTCAACTTTTTGTTGCAACAACATGGCGGTGCTAGGGTCTAGCTCATTGACGTGGATTAAATTCAGGCTGCTTTGTGGATTAAGTTGCTGCAGGACTTTATTAAAGTTCTCAGCGTGTTGGGTCAGCACCATCACATTCACCTTGACCTTTTGCTGGTGGCTAGATATCGCGCGGCACAGTTCCATATTGCCCAAATGTGACACAATCAATACTGCACCGCGCCCAGTGGCCACTTGATTTGCCAAAATATGCCGGTCGTTAAAGTCGACTTGGGCGAGGTTAATTCTGTCGCACCAGGCATCTATTCTGTCCAGTGCCGCATTGCCAAAAGCAAAGAAGTGTTTAAGGCTGTCGCGCCAACTTACTGGGCGGTTTAGTTGTGGATGGTTAGGTTGTTGCTGTTGTACTCGGTGTAAAAAGGCTAATGAGGCATCACGGGCGGTTTTTCCGGTGAGAAAGAAATAACAAATCACCGGATACATGACTGCACGGCATAACCAATGCCCACCAAGGCGATAGCATTGGGCTAAAAATTTAATCCCCCAAAAGCTGCCGCGCTCACTCATGGCAGACCAATGCTGGGTGGTTTGCAATGATTGATCGCTCTGATTTTGCTTAGTGATAATGCGTGGCAAGCGGCCAAGCATGCCAAAAAATAATTTAGTGTGCATCCAACTAATGCGCACATTATCTTTTACGCCCTGAAAGTGGCTGATGCCATCCTCGGGATAAATCACGTTGGTTGGCACATGCACGACTGGTGTACCTTGCCAGTGCAGTTTCACCATGACTTCAATATCAAAATCCATGCGCTCGCCTAATGCCTGCTGGCTAAACAATTGTTCAGTCGCGGCAAGTGGATACACCCTAAAGCCACACATCGAATCTTGAATGTCAAAACTAAGGGTTTCTACCCACACCCAAAAATGGGTGATGTAACGGCCATACAGTCGACCTTTGGGCACCGACTCATCGTATTGAGGTTGGCCTGATATCAAGGCATTAGGCTGTTGCTCGCTGGCGGATATCATTAAGGGGATGTCGGCTAAATTATGTTGGCCGTCGGCATCAACTTGCAAGGCATGGCTAAAACCGTCACGGTAAGCCTGGCGCAAGCCGCTCATTACTGCCGCCCCTTTGCCGCGATTATAAGGATGTTGAATTAACGTCACCCAGCTAAATTTATCAGCCAATGCTTGCAGTACGTAACGTGTTTGCTCGTCACTGCCGTCGTCGACCAAATAGCAGGGCAATTGGTACTTGGCCAAATCGGTTAAGGTTTTTTCTATCGCGATATGGTGGTTGTAATTAGGGATCACTAACGCCAATGTCATGAGGCACGCTCGGTATTCATTGCGCCATTAAGCACTATGCGTCCAGACGCAAAGCGTTTGTCACCATCACGATAGCTGAATGTTAATTTTGACTTTTGTGGTTGATGTTCAATGACTAAATCAACATAGGTATTGGGCAAAATGAGCTGCTGAAATTTAAGCACTTCAAGCGTGGCGACATTGGCATTATAACCAAAGGCGTCGCAGCCTAGCTTTACCGCCCAATCCAGTTGCGTGACACCTGGTAGTACGGCTTGCTCAGGAAAGTGGCCATCAAAAAAAGCCAACTCGCCACTAATGAACAAGCGCCAATGGCATTGATCACCCTCGGCGTGTTGATGAATAATGTTTGGTAATACGGATTTAATCATGAATAAATAAAGCTGCTATATCTGCTGAAGTACGTTTGCCCTGGCTGTTAAGCGGCAAGGCTTTTGGGTAGCGCCAACGTTTAGGCAAGGTGATACGTTCGAACTGGCTCAGTAAGTGATTTTTGAGGGCAGTATTAATCGCTAACTTACCTTCGTCTTTGAGGGTTTGTCTGCCAAGTTCATTTAAGCATACGGCCGCGCCTAGCATAGTGCGTGGTTGCTCTAATACCGCGACGGCAGCTTCGCTGACAAAGGGGTGAGTTTGTAACAAGTGCTCTAGCTGTGCCAGTGATAAGCGTTTTTCTTCTATTTTAACGATACGATCTAAGCGGTGCAGTAAACGAAATTGGCCATTTTCAAGCAACTCGATTTTATCATCACACTTTATCCAGGTGTCTGGATTGTCTAAGTAAACCGACTGTAACATTAATGCACCATCGTGCGGATCTGCATTGACGTTTACCCGCTCAAACGGCTGCCAAGTTTGTTGAGGCAGATACTGGCGACGATAGGCGATACCGCCAGTTTCGGTACTGCCAAACACTTCAATGGGCAATTGCTTAAAGCATTGTTTTACCGCCTGTGCTGACTCAAAACTTAATGGCCCACCTGAGCTGAAAATTAAACTTGGGATCCGCTGCTGTGCTTGGTTGTCTAGGGCATCGGGCAATCGAGTTAATTGAGCTGGGCTGCTAATTAAACATAGGTTGGGCATGATGGCCAGGTAATAGCTTAGGGTTTCAGGAAAGTCGATTTGCTCGCTTAAAAAAGCCCGACTTGCTGCTAACGGCCATAAAATTTTAAACAACAATCCATAAATATGTTGGTGCGATACCGTTGAGACCACTGAGCAATGCGGCAAATGTTGGGCAAAGGTGTGCTCTAAAACACTGACTTCGGCATCCAGCTGAGCAAGGGTTTTGCTAATGGCTTTAGGCTGACCACTACTGCCAGAGGTAAATAAAATCAGCTCACCTAAGGTCGTGGCTTGTGGCCAAGTTGCCGCAGGAAGGCTGAGCTCTTTTTTGAGTGCAACAAACTCGCCTGCTTCACATAATGGTTTGTCGGCGATAATGGCGTCGAACTCGTGGTTTAGCTCGCTTAACGTGCCGCGCTGAGTGTTAGCAGGTAATATCACTTGTTTACCTGCGAGCAGTGCTGCGCACAAGCCTGCAGCAAATAAATCACTCTTTTGCGCGGCCAGTAACCAACGTTTAGCATCGCTTTGGCTAAGCTGTTTGTGCAGGTGAGTGACGTGGGCGCAAAATAGCGAGCCCGTCATAATGTCATGATGGTCAAAGCTAATCAGCTGTTGGGCTGCTGGCCCGTTGGTTAACCAGTTAAGCAAAAGTTTAGTCATGTTTTTTCAGCCAAAACCTGCGATAAATCCATTCACCACTGAGTAGCATGCCGATTAATACATAAGCTATCAGTCCGTTGTAAAGCGTCCACATTTCGATTGTGGTGGCTATTGCAGTGTAGGCTGCCATGGCAGCATTTACGACAAATAGCCCGCACCATAATTTGGTTACGGTGCGCAAATAGTCAATTGCAGAGCCTGGTAAGTCAGGCTCTTGTATACGAGCTAGCCGCTCAATCATGCTTGGACCACGCATTAACGAATAGCTGAATAAGCTCAATAGACTGAGGTTAATGACGAGCGGGTAATACAGTAGCCAGTCATTACGTTTAGCAATAAAACTTGCCCCAGTTAAGGCTATCCCTACCACAAGCGGTAATACCATTGCCCGCACTTGTTGCTTGGTCACTATCATACGAGTAAGCAGTAACACACACAGCAATAAAGCGATGTAACCGGGCGGTAAATACTGTAATCCAAAATACACGGCTAACGGGTACGCAACAATCACTAACGTGGTAATGATCTGCAAGAGTAAGCGCATTAGCTTTGCATGAGTCCTTCCACAGCGTTAACCACGTCATTGACGGTTCGCACGGTTTTGAATTCTTCTGGTTGAATTTTTTTGCCGGTGAGTTGTTGCAATTTAATCACTAAATCTACGGCATCAATGCTGTCTAAATCTAATTCTTCATACAATGATGCATCTAAGCTAATGTCTGCTGGGTCTATTTCAAACTCATCCACTAAAATGGTGCTGAGCATGGCAAGAATTTGATCACGATTTTGCATGCTGACTCCTAAACACGTTGCGATTCAATAAAACTAGCAAGGCTAGCTACACTGAAAAAATGTGCTTTGGTTGCGTCAGAATTGGCTTCAATTTTGACGTCGAATTCTTTTTTGATTGCTAGACCCAGCTCTAACGCATCAATAGAGTCTAAACCTAGGCCTTCACCAAATAGTGCGGCATCAGTATCGATGTCTTCAATGGTGACATCTTCTAGGTCTAAGCTGTCAATAATCAGCTGTTTAATTTGGTTGTGTAAGTTCATTTTTTTGTTTCTTATCAGTATGGCTATCAAGTGGACTTGATAGGTTGTTTAAATAAAACTGTTGCAGGTCTCGGGTGAGTTGCCGAGCCATTTTTGCTTCGTTACCTTGGGTAATCTCATCGTCATGGTGCAGTACGCTATCGGTAATTTCAACCGACATGCTGATGGTTTGTCGTGGTATTTGGTACCAAGACTCTTGTTTAGTTAAGCCTGCTACATCGGTGCGAAGTACCACGGGTAAAATATCACTTTGGGTACGTATGGCAATATTAGCCGCCCCACGCGCAAATGGGTTAATGACATTGCCAACCAGTGTGCGGGTACCTTCAGGAAAAATCACTAAATTTGTGTCTTGCTTTAATACTTGCTTACAATCTTGTAGCAGCAGATTGGCGCTGCGATTAGGGATGTAACCCACACTCGATAGCACACCTCTTATAAATGGATTGCGCCATAAGCTTTGTTTCACAACGCAGCCCGCATTGGGCATGAGACTAATTAACACGACTACATCAACCAGAGTTGGGTGGTTGGCAATCACTATATGACCTCGAGCTTGCTGTAATAAATGCAAATTTTGGGTGCTGACGTTAATGACCCCAACCGCGGTTAACATGGCGACAAAACCTTTAAACATTAAACTCACGGTACGTTGCACTCGTGCTATGCGTTCCTGCTTAGACCCTGGCCAATAACGTAATACTGGCAGTATGGTTAATGAGCTGAGCAACCCGCCAAGGCCAAATACCATGTAACACATTACGCCACCTATCCACCTCGGAATATACCTAAGCCCAGTCAGTTTTGGGGCTATGCTCTGTTGAGATGTAAAAGGAGCTGACTGCGGAGAATTAATCATGATGCTCAACAGACCAATACCAATGACATAAACACCCTTGGATGTTTTTACCTGTGGCGATATGGTGAATTAATTGGCTAAAACTGATGTTATCTTGATTATGGCCTGGGACTGGTCGTTCGGATAAGCCTAGGGTGGTATTCGCATTGGTATTTGTAACGCTATTGGCGGGTGCTAGATACAAGCCTAAGGCGATGGGCAGCTCAACTTCGTGGGTAAACTCACTGTAAATCGGTGGAACAGGGTCATCACCAAAAATCATTAAAACAGGCTTAGGGTCTTGTGCCAGTTGAGCATAAGCTTCTATTAATGCTTGGGGTAGGGTTTGCTCACCTGCAGCAATAGATGTCGACGCGGCGGTGTTATGAGTGAGGATTCCGAAAATACCACTGGCTGTGTTGTGCACTGATTGACTAAAAGCCATAGGTGAAAGTGGTTGTTGTTCGGTGATATCTTTCAGTAATCCAAGGGTTCGGGTCAGTTCGCCATGTCGTGATGAAAAAATGCCGCGAGTTTGCGGGGCGACTTGGCATTCGTGTGCTGCCGTTAACATCATTTTAGTTAGGCGGCTAAATCGGCGGCGTTGCATTGCTGGGACATGCGATAGGGCTGGCGTTGCTTGGCTAGCAGACACACTTGTGTTTGGCTGTTGCCAATGTTGCCAGCTCTCAGTCGTTTGAAAGTCTGGAGACCATGCGCCCCATGAGAGAAGTTGAAATTCTAAGTGCACTACTTTGCCTCTATAACTGCCTAGCTATCCTTATCTAAGTGTTAACAAATAATCATTCTTTTGCTGACGATTCGTTAACGGCGCTAATTGTACACCTATCAAGGGTTATTTAAGAAGTCACGTAAAAGAAAAAACGTTTTTTAGATTATTTGTTCAACAATATTTGTTCAAAACGTATCGTCAAAAAAATAGCACGGTTTTTTAGCCGTGCTATTTAAGGTATTTAGGGAAATATGTATTAAGTGATTACTGTGCTGGAAAACTGGCCTGTAGTTTTTTAACCGCCGCTTTTATTTTGCGGGTGTTTTCGGGGCCCATACGAATTAGCAATTTTTGCGCGTTAGGTAAGGCTTCTAAATTAGGATCCGCAAATTGGTAATTTACACTGTAATAAGACAGCTCAATAGGGTCTTCGACAATCGGTGCTTCTGCCACCATGGTAAAGACAGATTGCATGCGCTTGTCAAAATCGACATCATTGTAACCTAACTCAGCAAAAGCCTCTGCAAATAGAGGTTTAAGCTCTGTGTAGGTTGCGACCAAATCTTTTTCGTTTAAACCTGCAATAAAGTCTGCGTACAAATCGTAACGATGGTAGCTGTCAGGATTTAAAAACGTTTTATTGGTGATTTCGCTAACTGAAAACTCAGTTTCTGGGCCTTTTAACGGACTTGCCTTACGTACTAACTCGCCTTGCGCTAGGTTGTCTACAAACACCACAAATTGACGGGCAATGTCTTTTTTCAAAATCATTGGCGCAATTTTCATTCCGTTAGCGATGGCTAAGGTTTTGGTTTCAACAAAGTCGTCTGATTCTGCTAGCGCAGGTAATGGTTCAACAACAACGGTTTCGTTGTTTGATTCAGGCTCGCCAGTAGGCACGACATCATCGGTGTTTGATTCGATTTGTTGTGGTTCTTCAATCGGGGCTTGTTCAATCGGTGTTGCCGGGAGTGCTTCAGGCAGCTCTACTGGGGTCATGACAACGGGGTCAAATTCTTCGCTGTCATCACTGGTAAAATAAAAATAGCTACTTGCTGCTAATAAAGCGATTACCGCGATTGCAATAAAAGCAATGTTAGTACCTGATTTTTCGTCAGATTGAGGGCTGATTCTGTCTTCTTCATTAACTTGCATTTCAATTCCTTGGCGTGTTTGCTATCGATATAGATATTTAGGGCCTGTTGATCTTTGCAGGTTAAATTTTGTTCGAGTTAAAAACGTTTTAATCGAGGCGAATGGATTGATGCCTAGTCATCTAAGCAACTCTTTATTAGTAAAGAGTCATTCAACAAAGAGTAACACGTTTTTAGCCGAACCCTTCGGGCAGCGTTTGTTGGCCATTTTTACTGCGTTATCGACTTTTTATGTAGAATAACTACACATCTAAGTCTCTGCCTTGTACAAATGGCCAACAATTCGCTGCAAAAACAACCTTGAAAGATCAACTGGCCCTAGATGGAGTCGAAAAATACTGCGTGTTACCATTTTGCAATATTCAACAGCGTTGTCTAGTGGTAACTGGTGATAATCCACATTAATTCATTTTTAGCTCAAGCTTTTACGCTTGAATGTATTGTTGGCGGTCTCCTAACCATCGCTCAATGATGGCGTCGATATTTTGTGGCACCTGTTGGTTGATATGCACCGCTAATTTTTGGGTGGGGGCAATGAGGTGCTGATCGCGAATTAAGTCGGCAATTTTAAGGTCGGCTAAACCCGTTTGTTTTGTGCCCAGTACTTCACCGGGCCCCCTAATCTCAAGATCTTTTTGTGCAATCACAAAGCCATCGTTGCTGTCTCTTAATACTCCCAAGCGCTTGGTTGCCGTTTGCGATAACGGCGCTTTATAAAGCAGCACACAATGACTGGCTACTGCGCCACGACCCACACGACCTCGAAGTTGATGTAATTGAGCAAGTCCAAGCCGCTCAGGGTTCTCAATAATCATTAAACTGGCATTAGGCACATCTACGCCGACTTCTATGACGGTAGTCGCCACCAATAAGTTCAATTCACCTGACTTAAACTGCGCCATGATGGCCTGTTTTTCAGTGCTTTTCATCCGACCATGCACTAAACCTACTTTTAACTCGGGCAGTGCAGCGCTCAGCTCTGCGGCAGTGTCTTCTGCGGCTTGGCATTCTAATACTTCAGATTCTTCAATTAAGGTGCATACCCAATAAGCTTGGCGGTTATCATTTATGGCGGCATGTCTGACTCGTTCAATTATCTGTTGCCGGCGAGTATCGGCAATCGCAACCGTTGTTACAGGTGTACGCCCTGGAGGTAACTCATCAATAATCGACGTATCGAGGTCGGCATAGGCTGTCATCGCCAGTGTACGCGGTATTGGCGTTGCGGTCATAATCAGCTGATGGGGATGAAAGCCTTGGCTAATGCCTTTTTCTCGCAAGCCCAAACGTTGGTGAACCCCAAAACGATGTTGCTCATCAATAATGATTAAGGCCAGTTTATTAAAGACCACGGCTTGTTGAAAAATAGCATGGGTGCCAATGACCATGTGCGCTGCACCGGTGGCGATGTCCTCAAGTGATTGCACTCTAGCTTTGCCTTTAAGTTTGCCAGCTAACCAGCCGACTTTAAGACCTAAAGGTTCAAACCAATTAGCAAAGTTAGCCGCGTGTTGTTCGGCTAATAATTCGGTGGGAGCCATCATTGCCACTTGGTAGCCATTTTCTATGGCTTGCAGGGCAGCAAGTGCCGCCACTAAGGTTTTACCTGAACCCACATCCCCCTGTACAAGACGCATCATGGGGGTTGGTTGTTGTAAATCCTGGTTGATTTCTGCGACCACGCGTTGTTGTGCCCCAGTTGGCGAAAAGGGCAGTTGAGTCAAAAATGGTTGTAATAACTGCCCTGTAGCGGCCATGGCAACGGCCGCATCTTGATTGCTTCGCTGGCGCAATTGCAACATGCTGAGGTTATGGGCCAGCAGTTCTTCTTGTATTAATCGTTGCTGAGCAGGGTGTTGCCCTTGCTCTAATTCATAAGGTAATACTGAACTTGAAGGACGGTGCAGGGTATGCAGCGCATCGCGCAGGCTAATGTTATTGGGTTGCAAATTACTTGGGAGTAATTCAGGTAATCCACCTTGGTCTAACATGACTAATGCTTGCTCTGTTAAGCGTATCCAACTGGCTTGTTTTAATCCTTCTGTTGTGGGATAAATCGGTGTGAGAGTATCACTTAAGTTGACGGTTTCACCTGGGTGGATGATTTGATATTCAGGGTGGACGATTTCTTTATGATGGTTGCCGCGTCTTATCTCGCCATAAGCGCGAATAATGGCACCGTTTTCCATGCCATTTCGTTGCGCCATTGAAAAGTTAAAAAAACGCAAGCTCATTACGCCGCTATGGTCGCGGACATTACATACAAGCATGCGTCGACGGCCTTGCATTATTTGGGTCGATTGAATTTCTGCTTCAATTGTGCCGTAACTTGCTGGAGGTAACGCGGCAATGGGATAAATTTGCGTTCGGTCTTCGTAGCGCAGCGGTAAATGAAACAACACATCTTGTACTGTTTTGATCCCAAGCTTGGCCAGCTTTTCAGCGACCTTTTTGGCAACGCCTTTAAGGTCTGTGATTGGAACTCTATCCAGTCGTAGCAAATTGCGTGCACCTAAAATTGATAATTAAAAAGTAAAAACAACAGTGATTTCAATTAGCCCCAATCAATCACTGTAATTATATACAGATGTTTAGGTTATCTTAGCAGAGTTTGCTCACAAGGCAATATGCTATTACAGCCACCCTTTCTGCTTGGCTATTCTGGCTGCATCAATACGATTACTAGCACTGAGTTTATTAATAGCTTCAGATAAATAGTTGCGCACAGTGCCTTCGGCGATAAACAGTTTGCTGGCAATATCTGCGGTAGACATTCCGTCACTGGCTAGACGTAATGCTCGGCGTTCTTTGTCGTTAAGCGGGTCTACTTCACCAATGGCATTAAATGCTAACTCTGGATCGATAACCCGTTTGCCTGCCATCACTTGTTTTATGGTGCTAATAAGCTCATCTGATGGCGCATCTTTTAATAAAAAGCCACTGACACCGTATTCTAACGCCCGTTTTATGTAACCTGCACGACCAAAAGTGGTGAGGACAATAACTTTGGTAGAACTGGCTTGTTGTTGTAACCATTGGCTGAGTTCTAAGCCAGACTTTCCGGGCATTTCTATGTCGGTTAATAATAAATCATAGTGCTGAGATTTGAGCATTTTCAAAGCACTGTCGCCGTCTTCTACTTCGGTTATGTGTATATCATCGGCGGTGAGGGTCAAAAGTGCTGCCAGTGCACCACGGACCATGGCTTGATCTTCTGCTAATAAAATATTCATGTTGACTCTGTCAGTGGCAAGATAATGGTGACAATAAACTGAGGGCTCAACTGGTATTGCACATCGGCGTGCAATAATGCAGCACGCTCTTTAATACCTTTTAGGCCGTTACCCTCAGTTAAAGCTGTTATTGGGCTATTTTCAATATATTGCAGCAGTAATTGACTATCTATGGTTTGGATTGCAATCGTACAATGGTCAGTTTTGCTGTGCTTAAGGGTGTTATTCACTAACTCTGTAAGCATCAGGCACAATTGTGATTCAGCGAGGTTATTTAATTTGGGCCATTGGCCTTCAATGGTGACCGCAATGGACTTATCTCGCAACATTTGGCTTAACGTGCTGGTGGTTTGACTCAACCCCTGGTGTTTGTAGTCGGTCACGGTTTGGCGAATTTGGCTTAAGCAGTCGCGGGTTATTTGGCTGACTTGATTTATTTGGAGTTGTGCTTGTTCTGTTTTACCTGCGCTGATGAGCTTGTCTGCAAGCTCAGCTTTTAATGCAATTGAGGCTAAATGATGACCCATTACATCATGCAGGTCGCGGGCTATGCGTTCGCGTTCAAGCGAGGTGGCAAGTTGAGTTATTTCGTCTTTAGATTGTTGCTGCTGGCGCTTGATACGTTGGCGATGTTGCTCGATCACACCAAAAAAACCAACAATCAGGCAAATACCCATGCCATAAAAAGTAAAAAAGTAGCCCGTGTAACCGACGATAATATTGAGACTTAATAACAATAAGCTGATACCAATGTAACTCAGTATTGCTGTACGTAGTGAGTAGAAAAATCCGATAAAGAAACAACAAAAACTGAACAATGACATGGAGCCACTAGTTAAAAATCCAGACGTAATGGCAATGACCATCATAAGTGTAATAGGTTTGTAGGCGTGTTCTTTTGAGTTGTTATATGCCCAAAAGTAGCCCACAACAAAAGGGATTAACAACGCCACGGCTAAGGTTATTTTTAACCATTGTCCATCCATAAAAAACAGTGGGATAAAATAAAAACCAAGGTTAATTAAGTAAACCCAAGCTGTTTTTTGTTCAAAACTTTTTTGATTATTATGTGTTAAACCAGATGTCATGATGCCTCCTCGCGCAGTTAATCATAGAGTAACTGCGCGTTAACTCAAGCCAATTACGTTAGGCATTACTGCTTTACAGCTTGTTGGTTTAATAGAAATTTAGCCCAACCGTATTGTGGTTCTATGTCGATTGCAGCTTGCCAGTCTTCCGTTGCGCCAGTTAAATCCCCCTGTTCCTGTTTGGCTAGGCCTCGCCATGTATAGGCTTCAGCCTGACCCCAGCAGATTGTGTCGCAGGGGAGATCATAAAGCGTGATCGCTTGGCTTGCGAAGGTTTGTGCTTTTTCTAGTCCGCCGCCAAAAACGCTTGGGGTGTAAAAAGCATTGATCGCTTTAACTAAGCTCACTCTTGGGTTAGTGGGTTCTAATTCTGAGGCTTGTTGTAATAGTGTGGCCGTTTTCATACCGAATTCAGCACCTTTGCTATTATCTAACGCGATTTGCATGCCATATACCGCTGCTAACAGTGCTTGTGAGTCTGCTGTTGCTTGTGCGCTGAGTAAGTTTTCTAGCGTGTTTTGGGCTTGGTTTAACGAATTGGCAGCCTGTTTACGTTGGCCGCTAACATTAGCGATAATGGCTAAACGATAAAACGCGTAGGCTTGTTCATAGTCACTGGTGTTTTGGCTATATTGCGACAGTTGATTAATGTTCATGGTGTTAGCTGCGGCATCAATATCCTTGATATCGGCAAGGCTGTAGTGGCTAACTAAACTAAGGCTGGTGATTAATACTAGTGCTTTCATGGTGCTCTCCTTGGTTGCCCATTGTTATGGGAGTCAGGTTAGTATGGAGAAACACACATTTGATTATTAGGCACAAAGGTCATCAAATTAGGGTGACAAATGTCATTTTGTTTAACAATAAATAAGGCCAACATTCATGTTAGCCTTATTCGGTTTCGTGTATAAGCGTAAGGATTACACCACTTGCATTACCAAATAGCTGGTATAGCCTAGGTATCCCGCGAGTAACATGCCGCCTTCACGTCGGCCAATGCGTAAGCCACTCCAAGCAAATGGCAAAACCATAATGGCAAAAATCAGCATGGCGATAAAATCGACTTCATTAAACCCTGCTGCTGAGACTGGATGGATTAATGCTGTTGCACCTAAAATACCTAGCACATTGAAAATGTTTGAGCCAACAACGTTACCAATAGCGATGTCACTTTGACCTTTTAACGCGGCCATCACCGAGGTGACAAGTTCGGGCATACTGGTGCCAATTGCCACAATCGTTAAGCCGATAATCACTTCGCTTATGCCAAATTGTTTAGCTAAATCAACCGCGCCATCTACAAACAAAATTCCGCCACCGACTAACATAGCAATACCTACAGCAATGAGTAGCACTGAAATTAGTGGATTTAGTGGCGTGGCGTCAATGTCTAACTCTTCGGGATTATTTTTTGAGCTAACATAGCTAAAGCCTAAGTAAGCGACAAGTAGGCCAAATAAAATCGCGCCATCAATAAAGCTGACATCGCCATCAAGTAATAAAAACCACATTAAAACCGATGCCGCAATCATGATAGGTATATCGCGTTTCACCATTTGTGATTGCACTGTAATAGGGCGGATAAGCGCGGTTATGGCTAAAATAAGCCCAACGTTAACGATGTTAGACCCCACCACGTTACCTAATGCAATACCGGGGTTGCCTGCAAGGGCTGATTTTACGCTTACCGCGAGTTCTGGGGCACTGGTACCAAATGCAACAATGGTTAATCCAATAATAAGCGGAGCAATACCTAGGCGTAATGCGACCGCACTGGCACCGCGCACTAATGCTTCTGCACCAAAGGTTAAAATAATAAAACCGCCAATAATCGATAACGCAATGAACATGATTGTTTCTGCCTTGTAAAGTTAAGCTGTACCACATTAGTACTGCCTAATGGTGGGCGTATATTGACAGAATATGTCAAAAAAATACACGCTATTTAGCGTGTATTTTTTACGGTTCAGATTGAAAATATCTGTTGCAAATTACAACTCATCTTCCCAGCGAATTTTGGCACCGCGAACACCTTCAATTTTAGCGCTAAAGGCTTTTTCAAGCACATGACGTTTAATTTTAAGGGTTGGCGTGAGCACATCATTTTCGATGGTCCAATCTTCATTCACAACAACAATAGCATCAACATGTTCATGTGACTCTAAATGTGGGTTAACACTGTCTAGCGTTTCTTTTAATGATGATCTGACTTCTTCGCGCGGTTGCAATTTAGAGCCTTCAGATAACTGCACAAGTGCCACTGGATGCGGTAAACCTGAGCCAATAACGCAAATCAGTTCAACATGTGAGTCTTGAGCTAATCGACGTTCAATTGGCACTGGTGCGACATACTTGCCTTTAGAGGTTTTAAAGTTGTCTTTTACTCGGCCGGTAATTTCAATGTAACCATCTTCGTCAATTTCACACAAATCACCGGTATAAAAAAAGCCATCTTCTGCAAATGCGGCTTTAGTTGCTTCTTCTTGCAGGTAATAGCCTTGCATTAACCCCGGGCTTTTGACTAATAATTCACCTTGTTCACTTTTACGCACAAGGCTACCTTCTACAGGGCGACCTACGGTACCAATCTTATTGGGATTAAATGGATAGTTGATAATCGAATATGCACTGTTTTCAGTCATACCCCATGCTTCACAAATATCAATTCCGATAGAGTGGTACCATTGTATTAATGATGGCGGGATAGGTGCCGACCCCGATCCGTTTAAGCGAGACTGGTCTAACCCCAATCCTTTTTTAATTTTACGTTTAACGATACTGCTAATAATTGGCAGTTTGAGTAAGGTATTAAGTTTTTTCTCACCAATTTTATTAATAATATTGAGTTGAAATACGGTCCATAAGCGCGGTACAGAGAAAAATACCGTCGGACGACAGCGTTGAATATCATCAACAAATGAGTCTAGGCTTTCAACAAAGGCGACAGTAGAGCCTGAGTAATATGATGAGCCTTCAATTGCTACACGCTCAGTAATGTGAGCAAGCGGTAAATAAGATAGCAAGCGATCCGCCGTATTGGTTTTCAAATCGCGCACGACGGCTTCACATGCCCAGCCATAGCTGGCAAATGTTTGAATGGCGCCTTTAGGTTTACCCGTTGAGCCAGAAGTATAAATAAGAGTCATCACTTGATCGGGGGTTGGAAATGGTGCATCAACTAAGGGTTGGCCCAATGTTAACAACTGCTCCCAGTGATATTGTGCTGGCATGGTGTCGTACGGCATGGCTAAACGAAGAATGTCGCCCCCAACAGCGGCCTCCTGTTCTGCCCAATGGTCAAGTTTTCCGCTAAATATGGCTTTAACACCACTGTGCTCAACGACATAACGAATGGTCTCTGCATTGGCTGTTGGGTAGATAGGTACGCTAATGTAGCCGCCATACATTAAGGCTAGATCAACAATAAACCACTCGGCGCAGTTTTTAGACAGTACAGCAACCTTATCGCCAGGTGTTAAGCCTAAATGACGAAGAGAACCAGCAATTTGTTGCATTTTTTGTTGGACTTCGCGCCATGTGAAATCCACATATTTGCCGCCAATTGGTTGGCGAAGGTAAACTTTGTCACCTTGAGTTTCTACCCAATGAGACAACATCTCAACGGGAGTTTTAATTAAATTTTCCATCGACGCTTCCATGTTCTTTATTGTTATTGTGGATTTTATAGTTGAGTAAATCACCAACTTAGTATGGCCATTTTTGTGCAGTGGCGCAAACAATTTGCACACTATGCGTGCAAGGTCACGCTTGAGTAAGTTAACAGAATTTGTTGAATAAACAATAAGAGTTGAGCAAATGCTCTATAGAATTGAAGTTGAAAATAATAAAAAAGGCACCCAAGGTGCCTTTATCGAATCTTTAACAGTGGCGGTTAAATTTCCATTATACCGTCCATTTCAACCAATGAACCTTTAGGCAACTCTTTTACGCCAATCGCTGCACGAGCAGGGTAAGGTTGTTGGAAGTAACGACTCATAATGTCGTTTACAGTCGCAAAGTGAGACAAATCTGTTAAAAAGATATTTAATTTAACGATATCACTCATGGTGCCGCCAGCGGCTTCGCATACCGCTGTTAAGTTTTCAAACACTTGCACAACTTGCGCTGAAAAATCATCGCTTACCATGGTCATGGTTGTTGGAACCAATGGAATTTGACCAGATAGATAAACGGTGCTGCCCACTTTAACGGCTTGTGAATAAGTGCCAATTGCTTGTGGGGCTTTGTCTGTTGCGATAATGATTTTTTCAGCCATGTTGGGTGCTCTCTTATAATTAGCAGTAATTAACGGTTACGCGATGTGCGCAATACTTCAGGTAACACACGGATCCGACGCATAACATTAGCTAGGTGGACGCGATCTTTCACTGAAATACGCAAATTAATCAAATACACTCGGCCATCACGTTCTTCTGTGCTGAGGTTGTGAATATTAGAACCCGCGGAGGCGATAATTGAAGTGATTTTAGCTAATGCACCATGATGGTTAACAATTTCAACCCGCAAATTCGCTTGGTATTCAACACCCTCAACGTTATCCCAGTGCACTGAAATGTACTTGTCTGGCTCGCCTTGATAACCACGAATATTGGCACAGCTTTCCATGTGAACGACTAAGCCTTTACCAGGGCTAACATGGGCGATGACCGCATCACCCGGGATAGGACGACAACAGTTAGCGTAAGTCACTAACATGCCTTCAGCACCACGGATTGGCATTTGCGGCTTTTCATTAGTGTGATCTTGTGAGTCAAACTGCTCGCCAACTAATCGTTGGGCAATCACAATGCTCATAGCGTTACCTAAACCAATATCAGCCAGTAATGAGTCGAGCGAAGCGTGTTTGGTTTCTTTAATGACTTTTTCGAGTAATTCAGGTGGAATCGTTTCGAGTTTAGTATCACCTAACGCATGGTTTAAAAGGCGCTTACCGAGTGCGATGGCGTTATCACCTTTTAGGCTCTTTAATACCTGACGGATCTTACCGCGAGCTTTACCTGTGACTACAAAGTTGAGCCATGCAGCATTGGGTCTTGCACCTTTAGCGGTAATAATTTCAACCGTTTGCCCAGAAATAAGCGGTTGGCTTAATGGATATGCTTGACGATTAACGCGTGCGCCAACGCATGAGTTGCCCACATCGGTGTGGACTTCATAGGCAAAGTCGACAGCGGTAGAGTTAACAGGTAGCTCTAAAATGCGGCCTTCTGGTGTAAAGACATAAATTTCTTCAGGAAAGAGTTCTGTTTTAACGTTTTCAACAAACTCAAATGAACTGCTGGCGCTCTGTTGCAATTCAAGCAGGCTTTGCATCCATTTACGAGCACGTACCTGAGTGGTGTTTTGTTTAGCTGCATCGGTGTTATTTTTATACATCCAATGTGCTGCAACACCTTTGTCAGCCATTTGGTCCATTTCTTCAGTGCGGATTTGCACTTCAACAGGCACAGCATGTGGACCAAATAAAGAGGTGTGCAGAGATTGATAACCATTGGCTTTGGGAATGGCGATATAATCTTTGAAGCGACCCGGGCGAGGTTTATATAAGCCATGCATCGCACCAAGCACTCGATAACTGGTATCGATTGAGTCAACAATAATTCTAAATGCGTAGATGTCCATCACTTCTTGGAATTGAAGCTCTTTGCTGCGCATTTTACAGTAAATAGAATAGAGGTTTTTCTCCCGGCCTTTGACTTTTGCTGGAATGCCAGCTTCTTCAAGGCGAGACTCAATTGCTGATTCAATACTGTTTATCAACTCTTTGCGATTGCCTCGTGCTGCTTTAACAACTTCTCGTATCACTCTATGTCGCATAGGGTAATAGGCTTGAAAACCTAAGTCTTCAAGTTCGATTTTAATGTTGTGAATGCCTAATCGGTTGGCAATGGGCGCATAAATTTCTAAGGTTTCGCGAGCAATGCGACGACGCTTGTCTGGGCGAAGCGCCCCAAGGGTTCGCATATTGTGGGTGCGGTCAGCCAACTTAATGAGGATCACTCGAATATCTTGAGTCATTGCCATCATCATTTTGCGGAAGTTTTCTGCTTGGGCTTCTTTTTTGTCGCGAAATTTGATTTTGTCTAGCTTAGATACACCTTCGACTAATTCCGCAACCGTAATACCAAACAGCTCAGTGAGCTCTTCTTTGGTGACGGGAGTGTCTTCGATGGTGTCATGGAGCAGGGCAGCCATAAGCGACTCGTGATCGAGTCGCATGTCCGCCAGAATGCGGCTTACCGCAACTGGGTGGGTAATGTAAGGCTCGCCACTTGTGCGCATTTGCCCTTCGTGGGCATCACGCGCAACCAAATAGGCCTGCTTGAGTAATTCGACTTGCTCCGGCTCTAAATAGCTGGACGCTGACTCTTTTAGACCTTCAAACAGATACAAGTGGCGCTACTCCTTAAACTACGCGGCCTTCTGCAATAGCTGCAACAGCTGCGATTTCAGCTGCTTCACGTTCACGCACAGTTTGGCGTTCGTCAGCATCTAATGTGTTTGAGGTGACTAAACCAAGTTCGATTTCGCGCAATGCGATAACCGTTGGCTTATCGTTCATCTCCTCAACCATAGGATCTTTACCTTGCACGGCGATTTGGCGTGCGCGACGCGCTGCAACCAGGATCATATCAAAACGGTTGCCGATTTTGTTTACGGCGTCTTCTACAGTTACGCGAGCCATGTGTTGAAACTCCAGTGTTATCTATGGGAAAAAATGACGCAAAATTGTACACTATGACAATTAATCTGCCAAGAGATCAATAAGCATACCATTGTGGGTATACTGCTGACTAGCACAGGTTAACCTTTGGCTACGAATAATTGCGTTTAAGTCGGTCAGAGCGGTATCAAAATCATCATTTACAATCACAAATTCATATTGTGAATAATGCGACATTTCAGATACCGCTTGTGCCATACGAGAATCAATGACTTGTTGGCTGTCTTGACCTCGGCCCGTTAGGCGGCGTTCAAGCTCTGCTTTTGATGGGGGTAAAATAAACACTCCAACAGCATAAGGCATGAGTTTTTTTACTTGCTCACCACCTTGCCAGTCGATATCTAAAAATACGTCGATACCTTTTGCCAGCGTTTGTTCTATTACGGTTTTTGATGTGCCGTAATAATTACCAAACACTTCAGCCCATTCAATAAATGCATCTTGTGCGATTAATGCCTTAAATTGTTCAACGTCGACAAAATGATAATGCTGGCCGTCAACTTCACCTGGACGAGGTTGGCGAGTGGTATGCGATACAGAAACCTGTTTATCGCAGGGTTTATCTTTTAACAGTGCCGAGATAAGAGACGATTTACCTGCGCCGCTGGGGGCTGACACAATAAAAAGATTTCCACGAGTGCTCATAAATTGGGTTTCTCATTGGTTATTCATTAAGAAAGCTTAATATTATACTCGTTAACAGTAAGGTTATGCTAGCGCTATGAGTACACAGATAATCCGTGGATAAGGTCGTTAGTTGAGCCTCAATTTGTGATGGGTGCCAGGGCATTATTTCGATAAAATAATTGCTTAAAGCACCCAAAGGCGCTGGCTTTATAAGATAAATTCTGTAGGCTTTGCGCTATTGTGTTCAATGGTGTTTTTTTGTTATTTATTTTGCGGGTTGATTGGCATCCCTTAGGGGGATTTGTCACAAATTTAAGTTTAACCATCAGTATTGCATGGTGTTGATTAACCGCAGCTTAGTAGACCTAATTGTAGTAAACCAATTATAGGAATGTTTGATGTTAGTAAAAACCCTGCTGTGCCGCGAAGGTCGTGACACAGGTTTAAGGTTAATGGCCATTGTATTTGCTGCTTTTGCTTTGTTGAGTATTGCGGCTTTGGTGTTTCCTGCAAGTATCATCATTTTAATCGCCACGGTTGTGTCGCTACCTATTGTTGGTTTATCGGCAATGCGCCGCTTACATGATGCGAATAAAACCATTACATTGATGCTCGTTTGCTTGTTGCCTGTACTTATCTTTGGCGTAGCAGCTTATTTTGAGGCGCCACTCGGGGTGTTAGCTGGGGTGTTTTTATTTGGGTTGGCTTGCGGTGGTTATTTAAGTTTTTTACCTACAAAAAATCATATTCAATATGCGCTTGGATATTATGGTCCTCATCGAGTAATGAATAGTGCGCAAAGCGCGATGCATCGCCGTCAAGACCCGGTGATGCAAGGTCAAGCGGTGAATGTTTCTATAATAGACAATCCACCTGTTAATCAGCCGGTTAACCCGCAAATGGCAAAGCATGACGCTTATACTGATGACGTGGAGCCGATCCACAATCTAAAGCATGATGAGTCTTTTATTTCCCAAGAGTTTGACGTTGCAGACGAACATGAAGCTGTTAGCAGCAATCTTTCAGCTAAGCGTGAGCGGAATAACCAACCCTTATATGTTGATCAGGATGCCTTACAGTCAGGCTCGATAACTGAGCTCGCCAAATCTTGGATTAATCTGGCCAAGTTGCATCAACAAAAATTGCTGTTTGCCGGCAAGATTTTGGCCGCTGTGATAGCGCTTGGATTATTGATTTATTTGGTGATCGCCTTAATTAATGCGTTTTCAAGCATAGATGATTCAGACACTGAGGCAGAAATGAGCCAAGGTGTGATTGAGCCCGTTAGCATGAGCAGGCAGATGGTTAAATTACCTGATGGTTTTTGGTTAGCCTTAGAAGGTGATGTGCTTATTTTGCGCTGGCTAGGTGACGCCGGAGACACGCAAAATCTATGGCGCTTGGCCAGTGCGGTTGGCGATAAAACCTGTGCAGAACTTGAATTTAATGATGGTAGTAAATTCAGACCTATGACCGTTGATTTACTTGCTGATGGCGCCACTGAAGCTAGGTTTACCCCTTTAGATAAGAACGTGATGGTGAACAATATTGCTTTGCGGGGAGATTTTAAATTGTGTGGCTATAAGTTTAGCTTAAAAGGTAGCCAGGCTGCATTAATGAAAAATCCGCAGTTTGAAACATTACTAAGCCAATAATGCTGGTTTAGATGGAGTATGTGATTGATTGAATTTATTAAACAAACTGTGTTGCCTCAGTTTGGCCTTGATTGCATTAATGCGTCAATCAGTACGTTGGGAAATGGTCATATTAACCAGACATTTTTAGTGATTGATGGCACTAAAAAAATCGTATTACAACAAATAAATACTCAAGTATTTACGCAACCTCATCAGGTGGTTAGTAATGCAGCTCGTATCAGCCAGCATTTATGCGCAAAACATCAGCTGCAAGAGTATTCACTTCAAGTTATTCGCCCTGTGGCGACGATGGCGGGTGACTTATATCTTGATCTTGAAGAGCAGGGTTTTTGGCGTGCTATCGATTATATAGAGCATAGCCATACGATTGAGTTGGTCACACAAACTGAACAAGCTGAAGCTGCCGCCTATGCTTTTGGTCATTTTGCAGCAGCGCTAAGTGATATGCCTTCAGCAAGCATTGATGATGTTATTGCTAATTTTTTAAATCTGCCAGATCGGATCCAACAATTAACCAATGCGGTTGATTGTGATGCTTTTGCGAGACTAAACACATGTCAGGAATGGGCTGAGTATGCACTGTCACAAACCGCACTACTTACTCAATTAGCTGAGTTTGAACGCTTATTACCACGACGAATTTGCCATAATGATACTAAAATTAACAACATGCTGTTTGATAAACGTGATATGTCCAGTATGGCGATTATTGACCTTGATACCTGTATGGCAGGTTATTTGATGTATGACTTTGGTGATATGGTTCGGGCATTCTGCTCGCCAGAGCCCGAAGACTCGACACATTTAGCTAAAGTGTATGCCCGCCCTGAAGTCATATCAGCGGCGACAACGGCCTATGTTCGTGCCCTTGATGGAGTGATAACCCCACTTGAAAAGCAAAGTTTATGGATAGGTATAAAAGCCATGACGTTAATGCTTGGCGTGCGTTTTTTAACAGATTATTTAAAAGGCGATGGTTATTTTGCAATTAAATACCCGTTACATAATCTAGACCGAGCCAAAAATCAGTTAACTATTTATCAAAGTTTACTTAAACAAGAGCCGCAATTAATCAAATTATTTGATTAATAAAAACGGTGTCTAGTTTTAATATTTAAGGTTGTTAGGGATGTCTAATTTAGTCGATAAATATAAATGGATTTTATTTGATGCAGACGAAACATTATTTCATTTTGATGCTTTTGCTGGCTTAAAATTAATGTTTTCGCGTTTTAACGTGGAGTTTAGTCTCGATGATTTTGCTGCTTACCAGCAAGTTAATAAACCACTTTGGGTAGATTACCAAAATGGTTTGATCAATGCTGCTCACTTACAACATACGCGTTTTACCCATTGGGCCAATAAATTATCTGTCACGCCACAGCATTTAAACAGCCAGTTTTTAGCGGCAATGGGCGATATTTGTCAACCTCTACCCGGTGCGCGCGAACTCGTTGACTCTTTAAGCGGTAAGGTTAATTTAGGGATCATTACCAATGGATTTACTGAGCTGCAAAGTATCCGTTTAAGTCGCACGGGTTTTCAAGATGCATTTAGTCCGGTCGTGATTTCAGAACAACTCGGTAAAGCAAAACCTGATGTGGCTATTTTCAATTATGCTTTTAGCTTGATGGGTGAGCCAGAAAAGCATCAGGTGTTAATGGTTGGTGATAACCTCCACTCTGATATTTTAGGCGGTATTAATGCCGGAATTGATACCTGTTGGTTAAACCATCATGGGGCTGAGGTGAGTGACGATATTTCACCGAGTTATCAGGTGAGTAACTTAGCAGAATTACAGCAATTGCTCATTCCAAGTTAATACCAATCTTTATTAGAATGTGATCTATTTTAGGCTGCGTCACTAGACCCAGTACAATGAAAATGACTGCAGGTGTAGTCATCTACATCAAAGTCATTTGAAGCCGTAATGGGGTTTGTGACGCAGCCCCGAAGGGCGAATTTATCCGTGTGGTATTCTTTGTTAGCCTTTCTTAACGTAGTGCACTATAACCTAGTGCACTATGCCCTCAAAAGGCAGCCTCGAATACCTCACTGATAACTTTCGCTAAAAGAGCACATTCTAATGCGGATTGGTATAATTGGTCCTATTCGTGTTATCAAATAAAAAAGCCATTCGATTGAATGGCTATTTATTTAATTAAGATACGTTTATTGGAATAAGTCTTCGGCAACATTGTCGATAAAGATATCGCCACTTTGCTGAGTTTCAGTGACGTATTCTTTAGGCTCTGTACCTTCAACAAAATATTCAAATGTGGTTGTATGATCTGTTTTGCGGGTTAATTTACCTGTGGCTAAATCAATGCGTGCAGAAACAATGCCCTGCGGCGGAATGACAGGATGTTCTGGCGTGCCAGCAAGCGCTTTATTCATAAAGTCGTTCCAACCTGGCCCAGCTGTCTTTGCACCCGCTTCAGCACCTGATATTTGGTCCGGTTCACCGTTTGCCATCCAACTAGATCGGCCTAATTGACGACCATGATCATCAAATCCAACCCAAAATGTAGAGGTTAGCGTTGGGTTAAAACCACTAAACCATGTGTCTCGCGATTCGTTTGTAGTCCCAGTTTTGCCGGCTATGTCATGACGCTTAATGAGCTTTGCAGCACGCCAAGCTGTGCCGTTCCAGCCAGTACCTTTACTCCAATCACCGCCGCCCCATATTACACTTTTGAGTGCTTCAGTGATCAAGAAGGCTGTTTGCTCAGAAATAATCTGTTTAGCAAATCGTGCATTAGGGTTGCTACAGGTATTTTCTTCAGCCGTTAACTGTGTTGTTTGATCCTCGACATTATCATTGGCTTCAATGGTCTCGCGTTGTTCAAATGCTGGTTGTGAGAGTTCTTCTGCCATGGCGGCAAATGGGTCATCAACATTGTTAATCACCTGCGTTGTCTCTTGTGGCTTATGACAAGCAATCGCAGGAATCGTTTGTTCAATCATATTGTCATAACCGTCCGTGACATGATCGATAAAGTACGGTTCAACTAAATATCCACCATTAGCAAAAACGTTAAATGCAGTAGCAACTTGCAAAGGTGTTACTGAAGGAGAACCTAATGCAAGTGATTCGTTACGGGGCAGATCGTTAGGGTCAAAGCCAAATTTCACCAGTTCTTTAATGGTGTTATCTAACCCAGCATGACGCATAGCCCTTACCGACATAACGTTAATCGATTGAGCTAAACCAACACGTAAACGCGTTGGACCACCATAAATATCTGGTGAGTTTTTAGGTCGCCAAGCTGTGCCCTGGCGTGTATCGGGTTTATTAATTGGCGCATTGTTAATTAATGTCGCTAAGGTGTAGTCCTTTTCAAGCGCTGCAGCATAAATGAATGGTTTAATGTTAGAGCCTAATTGACGCTTAGCCTGGGTGACACGGTTAAACTGACTTTGACTAAAGCTAAAGCCACCGACTAAGGTTCTGATTGCTCCATCATGAGGCTCAAGTGACACGGTTGCACTTGATACTAATGGGATTTGAGATAACTGCCAATATTGACCGTTATCGCGGATCCACACTTGCTGTCCCGCGGTGAGGATGTCGCTTGCTTGTTTGGGTGGCAAGCCTTGACGCTTGTCACTAATAAATTTGCGTGCCCACTTTAAGCCTTTCCATTCTAATGTAATCAGTTGTCCTTCACTGTTGAGCACTTGTGCTTGTTGATCACTCACGCTCATTACCGCAGCAGGGATGATACCTTGCATAGTTGAAGTGCGTTTTAATGTTGCGATGATTTCATCACGCGCTAATGGCGTCTCTGTCCATAACTCGGTAACTGGGCCGCGATAACCATGACGCTGATCATAGGCGAATACATTGTCACGCAAAGACTCTTGAGCCATTAACTGCAAATCAGATGAAATGGTGGTGTAAACGTTATACCCATTAGTGTACGCAGCTTCTTCACCGTATTTTTGGATCATGTAGTCGCGCGCCATTTCAGAAATATAAGGTGCGTATAAATCGATTTCTGCTCCATGGTATTTTGCAGTAGAAGGGCTGTTAATGGCTTCTTCATATTGCGCTTGAGTGATATTACGTTTTTCAAGCATGCGGCTTAATACCCAGTTACGACGCGCGATAGCGCGTTCAGGGTTACGGATTGGGTTAGCGGCTGAAGGCGCTTGTGGTAGACCTGCAATCATTGCCATTTCAGGTAGTGACAGCTGATTTAATTCTTTGCCGTAATACACTTGTGCTGCAGCGCCGACGCCATAAGCACGGTTACCTAAAAATGAACGGTTTAAATACAGTGCTAAGATTTCTTTTTTAGAGAGTGCTTTTTCAATCTTTAATGCTAAAAAGATTTCTTTTACTTTACGAATATAAGTTTTTTCGTTTGATAAAAAGAAACCTCGGGCTACCTGCTGAGTAATGGTACTGGCACCTTGGCTTTTTTTACCTGTGGTAATCAATATGGTTGCAGCACGAATAATACCAATAGGGTCAATGCCTCTGTGTTCAAAGAAGCGTGCATCTTCGGTGTCGAGTACCGCATTAATTAATTGCACTGGTACATCGTCATACTCCACAGGAATACGACGTTTCTCACCAAATTGTGAGATAAGTTTGCCGTCTTTGCTGTAAATGCGCAGCGGGGTTTGCAATTGAACCGTTTTTAATGAATTAACATCAGGTAAGTCGGGCAATACATAAAAGTATGCTGCTGTAATGGCGGCGACACCTAAAAGTGATAGGCTAAAAAAGGCGATTAATAAACGTTTAAACCACTTCACTCGATAATTCCAAAAAACAAAAATAGTGGCGTTAGTATATAAGCCGAAGAGTTTTTGGTGAAGTAAAACATGATTAAGTTAAAATAGTATTTGTAAAATGCAGAAACATTTTATACAAATACTTATAACGAGTTGATTATGTGCTAATCTCTTATAAAATAATAATAGAATTGTGATGACGGACTATGCTTTCTAAACTTTGGAAGCGGCAAGCACCTCAGATGGTTGGGATTGATATCGGGTCTCATGAAATAAAAGCCATTCTGTTGGGCAAGACTGCTGATGGATATAAAATTCAAAATCATGCATCGGTTCCTGTTAAGAAGGGAGCTGTGGTCGATCATGATATTCGAGATTCTGAAGCTGTAATGGAATCATTGCGACAGATTAAACGCATTTTACCTAAATCGGTAAAGTTTGCTGCTGTTGCTGTTTCCGGCTCAGCCGTTATGACCAAAGTCATTTATATGGATACGGCGTTGAACGAAGAAGAGATGGAGGCTCAGATTGAAATCGAAGCTGACAACCTTATTCCTTATTCGTTAGATGAAGTCAGCATCGATTTTGAGCGACTCAGCCCCAATATCACCGACCCGACTAAAGTTGATGTATTACTCAGTGCTTGCCGTAGTGAAAACATTGATTCTCGCGTTGATGCGTTAGATGCTATCGAATTAGATGTAAAAGTCGTTGATGTCGAAGCTTATGCGTTAGGTCGCTCAGCTGAATTGATTTACGGCCAGTTACCTGAAGGCGCTAAAGATAAATCAATTGCCATGGTCGATATTGGTGCGAATATGACCACCTTTTCTGTTGTCGAAAAAGGTGAGACCACCTTTATACGCGAGCAAGCCTTTGGGGGTGAATTGTTTACTCAATCCATTTTGTCATTTTACGGCATGCCGCATGACGAAGCTGAGCGCGCTAAGGTCACCAATCAACTGCCTCGAAATTATATGTTCGAGGTTTTGTCACCGTTTCAAACTCAATTATTACAACAAATAAAGCGTACTCTCCAAATTTACTGTACTGCAAGTGGTCGTGAAAAAGTTGACTACATCGTTCTTTGCGGCGGGACAGCTAAGCTAGAGGGAATGGCAGAGTTACTCACCAATGAGTTAGGTGCTCATACCATTGTCGCCGATCCTTTCCAAGGCTGTTTACACGCAGATGACACCATGAAAAGCCAACTTCAACCTACTATAAGTAAGTATATGGTGGCATGTGGTCTTGCGTTGAGGAGTTACGCTCAATGGCGAACATAAACCTTTTACCATGGCGTGAAGAGGCCAGAGAAAAACAAAAACGCGACTATATCGGTATACTTGCGCTTGTTTTTTTAGTGACTTCATTACTGGTTTATCTTTTTCTCAGCTTTTTAGAATTAGTGACAGATGACCAACGTCAGCGTAATGCCTATCTTCAATCCGAGATAGACTTATTAGACACACAGATAGCAGAAATAAGAAAAATCACTGAGCGCAAAAAAGACATTGAGCGTCGTACTGAAATTATTCTTAATTTGCAGCAATCACGTAATTTACCTACTCATGTATTAGATGAACTCGTTCGTATCGTGCCGCCAGGGATCTACCTTTCGAGTATTGAAAAGAAGGGCAGCATCTTATGGATTGAAGGGCGTAGCGAATCGAATAACAACGTCGCCAATATGATGAGAAAAGTGAAAACATCGTCTTATTTAAATGATCCTAATATGCAGTCGATTGTGACGCAAAATGAAGAGTTAAGACAATTACAAAGCTTCAAACTGCGTGTGACTATTCGTGATGACTCACAATCAACCGCTGTCGATACCAGCCAAGGAGCGAGAAAATGAATCTCGACCTAGACCAATTTAATGATATCGATTTTGAGAACATCGGCGGCTGGCCTAAGCTCGTTAAAATTGTGTTTGCCGCGTTTTTATCCATATGTGTTATTGGCGCCAGTTATTATTTGTTTATTTCAGATACCATTGATGTAATGGAAGCGGAGCAACGTAAAGAGATACAATTACGTGAAGACTTTGAAAGTAAATATCGCTTAGCTGCAAACTTAAAACTTTACCGCGAACAATTGGTGGTAATGGAAGCACAGTTTGCTGAATTATTAAAAATGTTACCGTCAGAAAATGAAATGCCAGGCCTGTTAGATGATTTAACATTTGTCGCAACGGATGCTGGACTTCGAATTAACAGCTTAGATTGGGACGACGAAATTGAACGAGATTTTTATATCGAGTTCCCAATCAAAATGGCTGTTCAAGGCGATTACCATCAAATAGGTAATATGGTCAGTGGTGTTGCGAAACTACCGCGAATTGTAAGCTTGCACGATTTTGTTATCAAGCGAAATGATACTGGCGGTTTATCAATGGATATTCTTGCGAAAACTTATCGCTTTAAAGAAGGTGCAGAGTTACCACCACAGACAAATAAGGGGCAGAAATAATGAAATTACTTCCTCTTTTTGTGATTATGTCGTTTTTATTAACTGGTTGTATTGGCGATCGTAGTGATTTAGAGCTATTTGTTACTACTACTAAGGCGCAACATGTTGCACGTATACCGCCTTTAAAAGAAACACCTAAGTTCGAGCATTTTGCATATCAAGCAGAACTTATGCGTAGCCCTTTTGTTCCGCCTTCAAGGGAGTTAACAGAAGAAGTCATCGATACATCAAAGGACTGTTTACAACCAGACTTAAAACGTCGTAAGGGACGCTTAGAGACTTATGCACTCGACAATTTAAGGATGCGTGGAACACTAAGTGAAGACGGTACTATTTGGGCGTTAGTCGAATCAACTGATGCTAATGTGTATCGTTTAGGTGTGGGTGAATATTTAGGGCTTTATCATGGCCGAATTGCAAAGGTTACTCCGCAATTTATCGAAATTATTGAATTAATCCCTGATGGTTCAGGTTGCTGGGCAGAAAGATCTAGCAACTTAGAATTATCAGGAAAATAACGTGCGAAGGATGAGGGAATAATGGAATCTTCTGCCGCGATGAAAAAAGCAATAACAAACTCATCATTGTGTAAAGCGCTTATAAGTGCAGTGTTGTTCGTGGCTATTGTGCCAAGTGCATTCGCAGCTAATCGCCTTATGGATGTAAAATATCATTCTATTGTTGATCACCAACTAGAAGTCGAATTTGTATTCGAGTCAGCAGTGACATCACCTACGGTGGATTTGTCAGCTGACCCAGCAGAGATCATGCTTAACTTTGCAGATACAATTTCAAACCTAAATAAAGGTGTGATACCGGTAGACCAGGTCGGTGTAGAGCAACTAAGTGCTCAACAACAAGGTGGCGATTTGCAAATTGTTGTTGCCTTAAGCCAGGTTAAGCCATACCAAGGAAAAATTGTTGGTAACAGTTATCGCTTAACCATTAACGATGATGTAGCAGGCCCAGATCAAGCTAGTAACCCGTTTGTTAATGGTATTAAAAGTATCGACTTTCGCCGAAATAAAACCGGTGGTGGTGAGATATTATTTAATTTAAATAACCGCTCTGTTGCTGCAAACGTTGAACAAGTGGGGTCAAAACTAGAAATCAAATTATACAATACTGACATTGGTAATGATTTATTGTACGTAATGGACGTGCAAGACTTTGCCACCCCAGTAAATAGTTTTGAAACCTTTAAAGATGACTTAACAGCGCGAATTATGGTTGATGTAGAAGGCAACTATGATTACAACTACCGTCAAGACGGCGATATATTTAAAGTCAGCGTAGATAAAGTTGAACGAGTGTCTGTGGCTAAAGAAGCCAAAAAATACAATGGTCGCTCATTGTCATTGAACTTCCAAAATATTTCAGTACGTACCGTTTTACAAATTATTGCGGATTATAATAATTTTAACTTAGTGACAAGTGACACTGTAGAAGGTGATATTACCTTACGCTTAGACGATGTACCTTGGGACCAAGCGTTAGACTTAATCTTACAAACTAAAGGCCTTGATAAACGCATTGAAGGTAATATTTTAATGGTTGCGCCAAGTGAAGAGCTGGCTATCCGTGAAAGTAATGACCTTAAAAATAAACAAGAAGTAAAAGAATTAGCGCCGCTATATTCTGAGTACTTACAAATTAACTATGCAAAAGCCCTAGATATAGCCGAGTTATTGAAAACACCAGAATCAACCTTATTATCTAACCGTGGTAGTGTTGCCGTTGATGAACGTACTAACACATTATTAGTTAAAGATACGGCTGACATTTTAGAAAACGTACATCGTTTAATTGAAGTGCTCGATATCCCAATCAAGCAAGTATTAATCGAAGCTCGTATGGTGACAGTAAAAGATGATGTCAGTGAAGACCTAGGTGTACGCTGGGGTATTACTGACCAACAAGGTTCAGATGGCACCTCGGGTACGCTTGAAGGCGCAAGTGACATTGCCGGTGGTACGATTCCAAGTCTAGATGACCGCTTAAATGTAAACTTACCGGCATCAGCGACATCGGCTACCAGCATTGCTTTTCATGTGGCTAAGTTAGCTGATGGTACTGTACTTGATTTTGAATTAAGTGCATTAGAGCAAGAAAACAAAGGTGAGATCATTGCTAGCCCGCGTATTACTACTTCAAACCAGAAGTCGGCATACATTGAGCAGGGTGTTGAAATTCCTTATGTAGAATCAGCCTCTAGCGGTGCAACAACCGTAACCTTTAAGAAAGCAGTGTTATCATTACGTGTAACACCACAAATTACCCCTGATGATCGCGTTATCCTTGATCTCGAAATTACTCAAGATTCACAAGGTACAACCGTTGCAACAGCCACGGGTGAAGCGGTAGCGATTGATACACAGCGAATTGGTACTCAGGTGTTAGTGAATAATGGTGAAACGATTGTGCTGGGTGGTATTTATCAGCAAAATCTTATCAGTAGTGTGAGTAAAGTGCCGGTTTTGGGTGATATTCCATTAGTTGGCTTCTTATTTAGAAACACATCGGACACCAATGAGCGTCAAGAGTTATTGATATTTGTGACACCTAAAATCGTAACTGAAAAACTGTAGTATAGACAACTACATCAGTTAACGTTGACCATAAAAAGCCAGCATTAAAAGCTGGCTTTTTTGTTGCAAGTGTTTCTGTTTGCCAAGGGGTTCACACTTGGCATAATCTGTCGAAAATTAATTAAATCAGTATAAATCGCTGCGATGACTTGCAAGCGATGGCCCTAAACTGAGATAATCCTTCGTCAAGTCTCATTAGAGCAAGGTTAAATTATAGGTCGGCTTGAGTTTAAGTCGATAAGGCATTCTTCCATATAAGATTCAGACGTATACGAAATGGCTGAAAAACGTAATATTTTTCTGGTAGGCCCTATGGGCGCAGGTAAAAGCACAATTGGTCGCCATCTGGCACAAATGCTGCATTTAGATTTCCACGATTCAGATCACGAGATTGAACAACGTACCGGTGCAGACATTGCCTGGGTGTTTGATGTTGAAGGTGAAGAAGGCTTCCGTCGTCGTGAAGCACAAGTCATCGCTGATCTTTCAGAAAGGCAAGGTATCGTTCTCGCAACAGGTGGTGGTTCTGTTCAGAGTAAAGATATCCGCAACTATCTTTCTGCTCGAGGTATAGTAGTTTACTTAGAAACAACTATCGACAAACAAGTCGCGCGTACTCAGCGTGATAAACGTCGTCCGTTGTTACAAGTAGACGATCCACGCGAAGTTCTTGAAAGCTTAGCTGAAATCCGTAATCCTTTATACGAAGAGATTGCTGATGTCATTGTTAAGACAGATGAACAAAGCGCGAAGATTGTCGCAAACCAAATTATCGAGCAACTAGGCTTTTAGGTAGAATTCATGCAACAGATTCAGGTTCAATTAGGTGATAGAAGTTACCCCATTTACATTGGCCAGAATTTGATGAGTGACAGCGAGGTTTTTACTCGCTATCTACAGCATAAAAAAGCCTTAATTGTTTCAAATGACACCATTGCTCCGTTGTACCTTGAACAGGTACAACAGGCGATGAGTGCCTGCACATCTATTGAAACGGTTATTTTGCCTGACGGCGAAAAATACAAAGACTTACAACACCTCGACAGGATCTTTACCGGTTTACTTGAGCATAATTTTGCTCGAGATTCTGTGTTGGTTGCTCTAGGCGGTGGTGTGGTTGGTGATATGACAGGCTTTGCAGCTGCATGTTATCAGCGAGGTATTGATTTTATTCAAGTGCCGACAACCTTGCTTTCTCAAGTTGACTCATCTGTAGGTGGTAAAACAGCGGTGAATCATCCTATGGGCAAGAACATGATAGGTGCATTTTACCAGCCTAAGTCAGTGATTATTGATACCTTGTGTTTACAGACATTACCCGCAAATGAGTTTGCTGCAGGAATGGCTGAAGTGATCAAATATGGCATTATTTGGGATGGTGATTTTTTTCAGTGGCTTGAGCAAAATGTGCAAGCATTAAAAGCACTTGATACCGATGCATTAACCTATGCCATTGCAAAGTGCTGTCAAATTAAAGCTGATGTCGTTGAGCAAGATGAAACTGAGCAAGGTGTTCGTGCGTTGCTTAATCTTGGTCATACTTTTGGTCATGCAATTGAAGCTGAAATGGGCTATGGCGTTTGGTTGCACGGTGAAGCTGTTGCTGCAGGTACCATACTCGCGGCGCAAACAGCATACAAAATGAAGCTATTAGATGAAGTGAGTGTTGAGCGTATAACCTTGTTGATGCAAGCGTTTGACTTACCGGTCGCTGCGCCAGATTCTATGGATTTTCAAAGCTTTATCAAACATATGCGCCGTGATAAAAAAGTACTAGGCGGAAAAATTCGTTTAGTCTTACCAACCCAAATTGGCCAAGCTGATGTATTTAGTGAGGTAAGTGAAGACTTACTTAATCAGGTTATCAGTCGCGCGTAAATTAAGTGTGGTGACGTTTTGACAACTTCAGGTCTTTTGTTACTTCCCACTCAAGAAGCGCTAGTACAGCGTTTACAGCATATCACTAGTTATAGTGAGCAACTGCTTGTGTTATGTGGTGAGAAAGGCGCCGGTAAATCAACGCTTACCGCCGCGCTAGCAAGTGAGCTTGAGGACTATAATTCGGCACTGATTATCTGTCCGCAACACGCCGATAGCGCTGAAATTCGTCGTAAAATTTTAGTGCAATTAATCTCAGCCCCCATTTTTGATGACGAACGTCCTTTGATGGACACGGTCCTTCGAATTCAATCAAGCCTTAAGAAGCCGCTGCATATTATTATTGATGATGCTGATTATTTGCCTAAAGATATTTGGGCAGAATGCATTTTATTAAGCCAAATTCAATGCGCGGGCAAGTCTGTGGCGGTAACCATGACAGTTGAGCCGAATTTCTGGCGTACGCTTATGGCGGATCTTACTGATGAAACTCGGTCACTGTTATTACAGGTGACTATCGAGCCTTTACCGAGTGCAGAGCGTGATGGCCTTTATCAAAGCTTGCTATTACGCAGCCAAAAAACGCCTTTTATTCCTCGAGAAATCATTCATAAACAACTCGAAAAACAAAATGGCACTCCTAAAGAGGTTGTCGATTTATTAACTTTGGCGTTAGAAGCACCAGCAGTTGATGCGCAAAAACAGTCGTTCAGCGCTAAAGTAGCAACATATTTTGCTGTTATCGCCATTTTGTTAACTGCCATGTGGTTTGCTTACCAGTATACCTCGTTGACGGATTCGCCCGTTTCTACACTTGAGCTTACTGTAGAGCAAGCTGCACAACGCCAAAAAGCCAACCAATTTTTATTCAATTACGGTAAACAGATTTTAGCTGAGTATTTTGAACATCGACAATGGCTTGCAACAAAAAATACTGCTAAACAACAAGCTAATGCGCTTATACAGCAACAAGTTGAAGCCGATTTAGTTACCGAGACTGAAGTCGTAGAAACGGATATTGTACCCGCTGATAATCATACCGATGTCGAGGTTAACTCTTCTTTAGATGGGCTGTCGTTTCAAGGGAAACTGCCTAAAGCGCAGGCACAAGCAATTGCTCAGCCTAGCCAAATTGTTGAAAGAGATAACACGCCAGCCAAAATAAAAGGGTTTACCTTACAGCTCGTGAGTGTGAACGATAAATCATCTTTATCGCCAATTTTGACTAAGTTGGCGCAAGAGACGCAAGTGTATGTGATGAGTCATAAACAACGATATGTGATTTTCCTTGGCGATTTTAATACAGCCGCTGAGGCTGCTATAAAAGCACAACAGATACAGACTGAATATCGGTTAGCTGCGCCTTGGGTAAGAAAATGGGCTGATTTAACGGATTATAAGCGACTGGAATAACCTGTTAGCGGTGACGCGTCTAGATAAAAAATATCAATATCCAAAACAATAAATCTTTTTTAGCCGATGATAAATAGCATTAAACAGAGTACAATCATCAGCTTTAATTTGCTGGCATAGTTCCTATTCATGATAAAAAAGCATAGAGCCTTTCTAAAGTGGGCAGGCGGAAAATACAAACTCGTAGATGAGCTAGCAAAGCACCTCCCAGATGGAAACCGTCTTATTGAACCTTTTGTCGGTGCCGGTTCCGTGTTTCTGAATACCAACTACAAGCAATATTTACTGTGTGATATTAATCAAGATTTGATTAATCTTTATCAAATCGTTAAACAACAGCCTGAGGCCTATATCAAGGCTGCAAAAGCAATGTTTGTCGATGAGATGAACAATAAAGATGCGTATTATCGTGTGCGTGCCGAATTTAATTTATCACGCGATCCTTTTACTCGTTCAGTGTATTTTTTATATATGAACCGTCATGGTTTTAATGGCTTGTGTCGTTACAATCGTAAAGGTGGATTTAATGTCCCTTTTGGATCGTATAAAAAACCGTATTTTCCTGAAGCTGAAATCCGCTATTTTTCACTCAAGGCACAACAGGCCACGTTCAAATGTGTCAGTTACGAGCAAGCGTTCGGTTTTGCTAAAAGTGGTGATGTGATTTACTGTGATCCGCCTTATGCACCTTTATCAACTACCGCCAGTTTTACCACTTATGCTGGTCCTGGGTTTAGCCTAGACGATCAAGCGTTACTTGCACGTCATTCAAGACATATTGCCCACGAGCGTGATATTCCGGTATTGATTAGTAACCACGATATCCCTCTTACGCGTGAATTATATCGTGGCGCCGCTTTTTCAACGATTTCGGTGCAACGTAACATCAGCCAAAAAGGCAGTTCACGTAATAAAGTCGATGAGATTATGGCCCTGTATGATCATCACTATCGCCATGATGATTAGGTTTGATGCATAATGACTTAAAGAACAACAGGTCTTAGTTAAGAACTTGGTTTACAATCAGTATTAATGAAATCACTAAGCCTATGGCTAAAATAATTCCCATGATAATAAAAGGAAGTGGTGATTGAGATTGAAAATCTTTTTGACGATTCTGTTCAGTTTGCACCCCAAAGAACGCTGCAACTGTGCTACTGAATACGCGCCAAAATGACATGATGGCTATATCTTTTCAACGCTACTAGAGGTGGGCATATCTTGCAGGGGCTTGTCTTTGTGGCCGTGGAGCAATTCGAGTAGGTCGATAAAATGAAATTGACTAGAGCGACTATTACCTGTAACCCAGTTTCCCCAGCTAACATTGTTTGATTGCTCTGCACAGCGGTTAGATGGGTGACTACTTGGTAGGCTGTTGTTGTAGCTTTTGGTGTTGTCGCAAACACACGCTTTAGTTTCTGCGGTTTCCACCTCATGGGCCATCATGGCTTGACTCAACAACAACGCGCAGGCAGATGTTGCAAATACAGCATAAATCGGTGCTGGTAATAATTTACCATCACGACCAGAAATCTTGCTCAATAATTGCTTAACCATAAGGTTTGCCCTATCCGTGGTTTATGTCTAATACCTAACATGTTGTCACCGCATTAATATAGCAATCACAGCGTAATAGTGCCAATGCTGTGCGGTTATCAGCTTAGGGTTATAACAAAGCTTGCATTAAACAAGCGTTAAAATGCAACGCTTCATTTTATAGCTCAATTATTATAGCAAAATAGCTTAGTTATTGAACACTGCTTTATTGGCAAAAAGCAACAAATCCGACTTCTGGTCTAATTTTTGATAAATATCCTTAATTGAAAGGCTTTTTTGCCATTAGAGCCTAGAGGCTTGGGACTGCAAAGGGTAAAATGTCGTCACTTTGATCTGCCTATAGAGAAGATTATGCGCCCATTTTTAATTGCACCATCAATTTTATCTGCCGACTTCGCCCGTTTAGGTGACGATGTCAAAGCGGTATTAGACGCCGGTTCTGACGTGGTTCACTTTGATGTGATGGACAATCATTACGTTCCTAACCTGACTATTGGTCCTATGGTTTGTACAGCATTACGCAACTATGGGATTACTGCCGATATCGATGTTCATTTAATGGTAAAACCCGTTGATCGTATCATTCCTGATTTTGCTAAAGCAGGGGCTTCAATTATCACGTTTCACCCAGAAGCATCTGAGCATATTGACCGGACGTTGCAGTTAATTAAAGAATCTGGCTGTAAAGCGGGTTTAGTGTTTAATCCTGCCACACCTCTGCATTATCTTGATCATGTTATGGATAAACTTGATGTGATTTTATTAATGTCAGTAAACCCTGGTTTTGGTGGTCAGTCATTTATTCCGGGCACGTTAGATAAGCTTCGTCAAGTTCGCGCGCGTATCGACGCTAGCGGCTTTGATATTCGCCTAGAAGTGGATGGCGGTGTAAAAGTTGACAATATTGCAGAAATTGCCGCGGCGGGTGCCGATATGTTTGTTGCCGGTTCTGCCATATTTAATCAACCAGATTATAAAGTTGTGGTTGATCAAATGCGTGCTGAATTGGCAAAAGTACACTCTTAATTCTTAAGTTTTCACGAGGTATCTGATGAGCCAATGGGCAAATATTAAAGCAATTGCGTTTGATTTAGACGGTACGCTCATAGACAGTGCGCCTGATTTAGCCGCTGCGACCAACGCCACCTTGGCCGAGTGTAATTTGCCGCAAGTGTCGGACGCCTTAGTGCGCAGCTGGGTGGGTAATGGTGCTCAAGTATTGATGCAAAGAGCCTTGAGCTTTGCTTCTGAAAAGCCTGAGAACAGTGCAGAGCTGCAAGCACAACTAGAGCAAGTTATGCCGCGTTTTATGCATTATTACGGTGAGCATTTACAGCAGCATAGTCTGTTGTACCCACATGTTCTAAAGACATTAAAACAGTTAACGCAAGCAGGCTATCAGTTAGCAATAGTGACCAATAAACCGTACCGTTTTACCGTACCGTTATTAACCGCTTTTGGCCTTGATGGGTTATTTTCTGAAGTATTGGGAGGTGACTCACTGGCTAAAATGAAGCCTGACCCAATGCCGCTGCAACATTTATTACAACAATGGCAGTTGGACACTACGCAATTACTTATGGTGGGCGACTCAAAGAATGATATTTTGGCCGCTAAAGCTGCAAATGTCATGTCGATTGGCTTGACCTACGGCTACAACTACGGCGAAGATATCGGCCTAAGTAATCCTGACGCAGTATGTGAACATTTTTCCGACATCGGTAAATACTTACAGTCACAATAATTTGAATTTTATAAGATAATCTGGAGCAATAAAACACATGACTAAACCCATAGTTCTCAGCGGTGCACAGCCATCAGGCGAATTGACCATAGGTAATTATATGGGCGCACTACGTCAATGGGTTGCCATGCAAGATAGCCATGATTGCTTATATTGCGTTGTTGATTTACATGCCATTACCGTTCGCCAAGATCCAAAAGCGTTGCGTGAGGCCTGTTTAGACACCCTAGCGCTATACCTTGCATGTGGTGTCGACCCGAAAAAAAGCACCGTGTTTATTCAATCGCAAGTGCCACAGCACACTCAGTTAGGTTGGGCATTAAACTGTTATACCCAAATGGGTGAGCTTAACCGGATGACCCAGTTTAAAGATAAATCGCAAAAGCATGCCAATAACATTAACGTGGGTTTGTTTGGTTACCCCGTATTGATGGCGGCTGATATTTTGCTTTATCAAGCGAATGAAATCCCGGTGGGTCAAGACCAGAAGCAACATTTAGAGTTAACGCGCGATATTGCAACTCGTTTTAATAATGCTTATGGCGATACCTTTACCATTCCTGAACCGTTTATTCCAGAGCACGGTGCCAAGGTCATGTCGCTGCAAGATCCATTGAAAAAAATGTCTAAGTCAGATGATAACCGTAATAACGTAATTGGTTTACTTGAAGATCCTAAAGCGATTTTAAAGAAAGTAAAAAAAGCCATGACAGACAGCGAAGAGCCGCCTGTCGTACGTTTTGATATTGAGCAAAAGCCCGGTGTATCTAACTTGCTTAGTTTAATGTCTGGTTGTACTGGACAATCTATTGCTTCATTAGAAGCTGAGTTTGAAGGCAAGATGTATGGCCATTTGAAAGTGGCGACAGGTGAGGCTGTTGTTGGCATGCTTGAACCACTACAGGCTCGTTTTAAAGAATATCGTGCTGATGATGCATTCTTAAGGCAAGTCATGGCCGAAGGCGCTGAAAAAGCTCAGGCTCGTGCAGAAGTCACCATTAAAAAGGTTTACGAGAAAATCGGTTTAATTGTATAACGTCAGTAGACTATGCACTAAAGCCATCGATGATCGATGGCTTTAATTCAATCATGGCATCACAGGGTTAAGTTTCGGGTTCGACATACTCAAATACTTTAACCACTTTGCGAACGCCTGCGGTATTTCGAGCAATCTCAACCGCTAAATCAGCTTGTTTGCGATCAATTAACCCCAGCAAAAACACTTCACCATTCTCAGTTACCACTTTGATACGTGTAATATCCAAGGACTTTTCATTGAGCATGCGCCCTTTAACTTTAGTGGTCACCCAGGTGTCGTTGCTACGCGTGGTAAATGAGGTTGGCGTACCAATGCGTATTTGGTTGTGAATTTTGCCACCTATATCTAACTCTTGTACTACTTTTATCGCTTTATCACGGAGCATAGAGTTCGGCGCTTGGCCGATTAGCAATACATTGCTATTCATCACAACTGCGGCGATATTGGTTTGATTATTTAAGTCATCGTGTTTTGACAAAGCGCTAGCTATTGTAAAATCAGCATTAGTATCGCTAATTTGTGTGCTCATACTGCGCTCATCATTGGCCATTTTGGCACCGCTAACCGCGCCCACCATGACCGCACCAGCACAACCTTGAAGCAATGCAAGTACCGAGATAACTAATAATCTAGAGATCATGCCAGCTCATCCTGCGGGAATAAAGTGCGGTCAATGTTGTCGCACAAGCAGTGAATAACCAATAAGTGTACTTCTTGAATACGTGCAGTCACATTTGAAGGCACACGGATTTCTACATCGCCAGCACTCATTAAACCAGCCATTGCACCGCCATCTTTACCTGTTAAAGCGACGATAGTCATATCACGGCTTAACGCTGCTTCCATGGCCTTGATGATATTGCCTGAGTTACCACTGGTTGAAATAGCGAGTAAAATATCACCTGGTTGGCCTAGTGCTAAAATTTGCTTAGAGAAAATTTCATCGTAGCTGTAATCATTTGCAATGGCGGTAATCGTTGAGGTATCGCAGCTAAGTGCAATTGCCGGTAAGGGCGGGCGTTCGATTTCATAGCGGTTAAGCAGTTCAGCTGAAAAATGCTGTGCATCGCCTGCGCTACCGCCATTACCACATGATAGGATTTTATTACCGCCAAGTAGACATTGCACCATCATCTCAGCCGCTTTTTCAATTGACTCTGGTAGTGCTTCAGCTGCATCAATTTTGGTCTGAATCGATTCGGTGAAACTATCTTTAATACGTTCTAACATGTAACAATCCTTACGCTAATTTATGTCTATCTATGCCGAAACAAAATAGACTATTGGCTCATTGAGCTGCATCGGTAATTTGGCCGATATGATGCCATAAAACCAAGTAATGGTAATCAGTTACGGCTTAAAAACAGCCTTGTAGCCAGTTTATTTCATCATTATTCATCGCGATGACATCAAAGCGACAAGGTGGATTCAATTTTTGTCGTTGTAAATAGTGATCTGCAGCTAAGCGGATCCGAGTCATTTGCTTTTTAGTCAGTGCATTTAATGCGCCTCCAAATTGATTTGAGGCTCGATATTTCACTTCTACAAACACCCACTCATTTTGTTGGCGCATGATTAAATCAATTTCACCAAACGGGTAACGCACATTAGCGGCTACAAACGTCAGACCTTGTTGTTCAAGATAAGTTCGCGCTCGTTGCTCAGCTAATTGGCCGCGATTCATAGCGGTTTTAATTGCCCTTGGCTGTACTGTCCCCAAGATAATTGACGATCAATTACGCCATTTTGCTTCACTGACAGTGCACCGCTGCGCCCCATAAATTGGTAACCTGGAAACGCGCGCATTTGTGCTAAACGGTTCACGAGATCTAATGAATCAAAGCCCATAACATAGAGCCTTTTTTGGCTGTTACTCCAGCTGCTCCACAGTTCAGATACCATTTGGGTTTCGTTACTTGGGCGCATTAACCAAGGAATATCGCTGATCATTAATTTGTTGAGATCTTGCGCCGCTTGGGTTGACTCATTCTCTAATCGACTACGACTGGTGGTGTATAACGCCACTGGTTCTGAAAACACACTAAAGTTAACGTCTAAAAATGGTTTTAATAGCGCTAAGTCTTGCGAGCCTGAAATCATATAAATGGCATCAATATCTTGGCGAGAGCGGAAATCAGATTCCAAACGGCTACCAAGCAAGTCACGCATTCTGCTAATACGTGCTTGACTGTCTTTTACACCTAATGCCTCTTGCACCGTTAGCTTCATTTGGTCGCCAGCGTCGTAATAGTGAACTTCGGCATTATTGCTGGTCAATGTAAGCCAAGTTTGTTTGAAACTGTCGGCCATACGTTTACCAATGGGATCATTGCTGGCAAGCAGTAAAGGTAATTTAACGCCATCATTAAACAATTTATGGGCCGCATCGCTAGCCTCTTGCGCCGGTGATAGCGAAAAATAAAACTGGTTTGGTTGCGGAGTAAAATGCTCTGTTTGGTTTAAGTATAATTGCGGCACCGTATTGGTCCGCTTGTCATTCATTTTTTGAAGCTCTTCAACTTCATTTGGTAGTAACGGACCAATAATAAACTCGGCACCTTGGGTTACGGCTTCATTGTAAGCTGCGGTAGCGCCTGGTTGCGTATCATAAAAATGAATGGCCACATTGTTGTCGTATTCAGACAAGTAGCTGGCAATAATACCCTGGCGAATCGGATCTGCCACAATCGCTCGTGGACCGGTAAGGGGTAATAACACGGCAATATTTTGTGGTCTAAATGGTTTGGCACTTAAGGCTTTTTCCAAGTCGCCTGGTAATTTAATGGCTGCTGGGTGATAAGGGTTATTACGTTGCCACTCACCTAAGTAACGTACAAGTTGAGTAGGCTCTACCGCATAATGTTTCGCAATAAACGTCAGTTGTAGCCAACCTGCAAAAATAGGATTTGAAGGGTCACGCATAAAAGACTGCACGGTTTCTTCTTGCAGTGGTTGCAATAAAGACCAAATGACATCGTTAACCGCAGTGGTTTCAGACTTAGGTAAGTAGTTACTCAATAGGCTAAGCTGCTTAGCTTGTTCAATTGGTTGCTGAGTATTTTTAAATAATTTTGCTTTAAATTGATGGTAGCTCGCCATCTGCCAGCGAGGTAATTGCCAATGCGGTGGATACTGCATTAGCTCTAATGCGGCTTCACTGCCATTGGTCTTCTCAACAATGCGTGCACGCAAATAAATATGTTCAGCCTGAAGCGTCGGCACATTAACCATCGACTTTTGCATCGAGGTTAAAATGTTGGTCGCTGAGTTCACATTGCCGTTATTAATGTAGGCATGTGCTGCGAGTAATAAATAACGGTCACGCTTTTCTGGTAAACTGCTATTTTTGGCTTCGGTTAAGTAGATTTTAGCCGGATGTTCGGCGGCAACCAATGATGTGCTTATTTCGACATATTCTCTTTGTTTTCGTTGTTGCTCGGTAGCACAACCTACCAATAAGACAGAGAAAATTATTGCGCACACAAATTTTGTCGTATTCAGTCTTTTTAACACTTGGCTTCACTCTGTTAAGATACTGGCACTAGTTTAACCTGCTCTTACGCTGGGCGAAAGTATCAGGTAGATTCATTATCGAGGTAATTATGGACCAAATGGTCGCGCTGTATATTGTTCCCACCCCTATTGGCAATTTAGGCGACATCAGCGCTCGTGCATTGGAGGTGTTGCAACAGGTCGAGTTAATTGCCTGTGAAGACACAAGGCACAGCGGCAAGCTGCTCAGTCATTTTGGCATTGAAACCCGTAAAACGGCTTTGCATGATCATAATGAGAGAGACCGCGCACAATGGATTGTTGAGCAACTTAATCAAGGCAAATCGATAGCATTGATTTCAGATGCGGGCACACCATTGATTTCAGATCCAGGTTATCACCTCGTTAATCATGTGCGTCAAGCTGGCCATCGCGTGGTGCCATTACCCGGCGCTTGCGCTGCTATTACCGCGTTAAGTGCATCGGGCTTGCCGTCAGACCGTTTTAGTTTTGAAGGTTTTTTACCTTCAAAAGAAAAAGCCCGTATCGATAAGCTTGAAATGCTTAAAGAAGATCCCCGCACATTAATTTTTTACGAATCACCGCATCGGATTGTATACAGCTTAAGCGCAATCGCACAAGTGTTGGGCGACGATAGGCAAGTGGTGATGGCACGCGAAGTGACCAAAACCTTTGAAACATTTTTAACCGGAACCGCAGCAGAAGTGCTTAGCGCGGTGCAAGCTGACGATAACCAGCAAAAAGGTGAAATTGTGTTAATGTGCCATGGTTTTGCTTTATCGGATGAAGAAGGTATTCCAGCTGTTGCTGTGGCAACATTAAAACTGTTAAGTGAAGAATTACCACTTAAAAAAGCGGCCGCTATCGCAGCGCAGATCCACGGCTTAAAGAAAAATGCCTTGTATAAATACGGTCTAGAGTTGGATTTATAAGCGTGAATGCTTTTTAGCATTGGTTTGTTGGCGTGCTTACGCTATAATCCGCGCCGAGTTGGCCAGACAGTTGCCGCGTACTTAGGTACGGGGAGGAAAGTCCGGGCTTCAAAGAGCAGGGTACCAGGTAACGCCTGGGCGGTGTGAACCGACGACAAGTGCAACAGAGAGGAGACCGCCATTTTAGCTTTGGCTAAAGTGGTAAGGGTGAAAGGGTGCGGTAAGAGCGCACCGTGCGGCTAGCAATAGTCCGTAGCAAGGTAAACTCTACCCGAAGCAAGACCAAATAGGGTTCCATTACTTTAAATAGTATATGCGCTGCTCGCGTAGGAACCGGGTAGGTTGCTTGAGCCTGTGAGCGATTGCAGGCCTAGATGAATAACTGTCCACGACAGGACCCGGCTTATCGGCCAACTCACCTCTTTAATATGAAAGGCCTCGCAGTAGTGCGAGGCCTTTTTTATAGGTTAAAGCTAAAGCTTGAAAAATGTTATCAGCAAATAACGGTCCACTCCGCGCTCTACTAGGACATGGCGGCATATCGGCCAACTCACCTCTTTTGTTTTTACCAATATTTGTAAAATCATCATAAATTCCAACATTTCGCCAACAACACAAACAAATGTAAATTACCAAATGATAATGGTTGTCATTAACGTTTGGTGCTATATTGCCGCCAAATTTTAGTGTTGTCGTTGAGAGTGTTATGCAATTGAAAATGGTTAATCTTGGGTTGTTCAGCCTATTGCTACCTGTAATGAGTGTCAGTGCTACTGAGCCTGTTACTACTACAGAGGCGACAGAATCAATCGAAAAAATCACTGTTATGGGCCGAGCGCAAACCTTTTATCGTGAATCTTCTACGTCTGTGGGTGCCAAAGTTGAAACCGATATCATGGATTTGCCGCAATCGGTACAAGTGCTAAATGAACAGCTTATTGTGGACCAAGCCGCTCGCGAAATTACCGATTTATACCGCTCTATCGCAGGCGTAAGTGCCTATAGTTACTCAGGCGTGACCTTTCGTGGTTTTCGTGATGACAGCAATGTGTTTTATGACGGTGTACGTGGTGACCCTTTCTCAGGGTTTGGGGTACCGCAGTTATTCAACGTTGAGCGTGTCGAAGTATTAAAAGGCCCTGCCGCTGCTCTTTATGGCGGTGGAGAACCGGGTGGTATGATTAACTATGTCACCAAAAAGCCGAGTTTTGAACAAGACACCGAAGTAACCTTTACCGTAGGTGACAACGATAGGGTCGGCGGTTCGATTGATTCTAAAGGCGGTTTAACCGAGAACATCGCGTATCGAGCAGGGGCTTTTTATGAGCAAAAAGATAGTTTTCGTAATAATGCCGACTCCGAAAATACTGAGTTAACGGCAGGGTTATTATTTCAACTTGACGAAGACACAAGCTTAACCACAACCATTGACTACATTAAGCAAGATTTAGGCGGCAGTCGTTTACGCGGTGTGCCAGTAGATGATGATGGTAATTTTCTAGTCGACCCAAGCTATAACGCCAATGAAGCATCTGATTATCAAAACCTAGAAGCCACGGTATTACAAGCACAGCTACAACACTTTTTTAGCGATAACTTAAGCGTTGATACCACAGTGCGGTTTGTTGATAACGAGCGTGTTCAAGGTTATCACGAGTCGCAAGGTTGGGTTGATGTTAATGGTGACGGAGAGGCTAATGTTGATGATGAAACCATTAAACGTGAATACCGCAAGCAATACCGTGCTAATCAAGAGGTGAGTGTCACCTCAGATTTTGTTTATCGCCTAGATAGCATAATTGAACAAACGGTATTATTTGGTGCAGATTACCACCATGTCGACAGCGAATATGATTATTGGCGAGCACGATACGAAGCCGATGGGGTGGCAAATTTAAATATATTTGAATTGAACTATGGCGAAAGCGATCCGGCCGATTATACCTTAACGGATCAAAATCGTGACGGTGAAAAAATCGAGCGTATGGGTTTTTATGCTCAAGACCAAATCACCTTAACCGATAAATGGTTACTGTTAGTCGGCCTGCGATACGATCATTTTAATGATTATGACAAAGAGAGTGGTTTTGAATTCAGCGACGATCATATTTCACCGCGCGCTGGTGTGGTCTATAAATACTCGCCAGATACTTCATTTTATGTGAACTACTCTGAAAGCTTTAACCCAACGTCTATCGGCGACCAAGAAGATGCTGATGCCGATGGTGGTTTGGACCCAGAAATTGGTGAACAAGTTGAGATAGGGGTTAAAAACCAGTGGTTTGACGGCAGCGTGATGACCACATTAGCAGCGTATCAAATCACTAAAAAAGATGTCGCTATGAGCAATCCTGACGACACAGGTGCCGACGATGGTATCGCAGCGCTAGTCAGCTTAGGTCAGGTTGAAAGTAAAGGGCTTGAGTTTACCCTTGTGGGCGACATTACAGCCGATTGGACCATTATGGCTAATTACGCTTATAACGACGCACGTGTGACTCAGGGAGATGTGGATGACACTTATGCTGACGGCAGCAAATTTGTCAACGCGCCACGCCATCAAGCGGGTTTATGGACCCGTTACGATATTGACAGTTTACAGTCAGCCATTGCTTTTGGTGCCGATTATGTCAGTGAGCAGGTCAGTGCCGACGACCAAATTGTCAAGCCTTACACTGTGTTCGACATGAGCTGGACCACTACATGGCAACAAACCCAGTTTCAGTTAAATGTGAAAAACCTATTCGATAAAGAATATGCTGTGAGCGGATTTTCTGAGCGTAATGGCCATTTCCCTGGCGCACCGAGAGAAGTGGTCTTGCAGGTCTCGCATCACTTTTAAGCCCATTTATACCTAATAATCCCTGCTAGGCAAACTTAACTCAGCTGTTTAGTGGGGACTTTAAGTTTAAAAATGCTCCTTCACTTGGAATCGAAATTCCCATGCGTTGGTGTCTTCACCCGATGTCATTGGCATGGCGATATCAATATGAGCAACGTTGCCATAGCTCGACTTTGAAGAATACAGCCTCGCACCAATACCGATGCTGCCAATGGGACCGCTGACTTCATTTAATTCGTCTGGGCCGCCAAAGGCATGGCCAACATCGGCAAACAGTGCCCAGCCTAATTCTGCCAATTGATACAAATTGATATTGGGGTAATAGCGGATTTCACCGGTGAGTAACCATTGATTATCGCCGTGCTGATAGTCATTTGGGTAACCACGTATGCCAGTTTCATCGCCTAATGCAAAGGTTTGGTCGAGATAGTTATTGTGTGATGTGGCAATCTTGGCTTTAGAGTAGGTGGTCCACTTTGGGTTAATTTGATGAAAATACTCCGCGGCTAAACCCACATTATAAAAATCTTGCTGGCCAGTTTGAATGTCAGCTTTACCGGATAAGCTCATTAATAATAATTTGTTATCTTGTTGCCAACCTCGGCTAGTTAAATAGGTTAAGTGATAGCCTAGTGCTGAACTGTCGGCAACATCGTTTGTTTCTAACCCTAGCGTGACAACGTGGTGCCAGCCTAAGTTAAAGTCTTCATTATTGTTGATTAAATGGATATTGTTTAAGACTTTATATTGGTCTTGTAAGTATTCGTAGCGTATCCATGGGTAAGTAAAGTCGCGTTCATTTGGCAATGCAGAATCAGGGTAACTATCAATGTGATTAAACACATGCTGCTCTTGAGTAAGTCCTAGGCTAACGCGATGTAAATGGTCATCATTTTTGTTGACTAACCAACCCAAACCCACATTGGCATAATCGATAATATGTTCAAACTCATTAATGTCGTCACCATTTTGCCTGATGGTGTCGATACGGGTATCGGTAGACCACGCAGCGCCATACATGTCTTTTGAATCGAGGGAATAAAAGGGTTTGTTAAACGCTAATGCAGAGGCTTGACCGTCGCTATTGTCATAAAAATCCACTGCGATATTGCCATGTTTTACCCACCTAACAGGTGCATCAAATGCAAATTTATACCCTGTGCGGTCGGCACTTGATTGGTACTTAATTTTGGTTTGTACGCCTAAACCCATTAAGTTATCTTCTTTGATCCCGAACGAATATTTAGTATCCCCGCCATTTTTACTTAAGCTCATTGTGGGCAGTAGGGACCAATTATCCCAGGTCTCAACCAGTACCACGTCTTCAGCATCGTTTGCGGCGAGTGGGTCTTTGTGGGCAATATTGATTTCGGCATCGCGAATGTAGGGTTCATAACGCAGTAAACGCTGGGCTTCTTCAAGATCTTTTTTGCTAATTTTATCGCCTTTTTCAAAGCTTAAACTATTGAGAATGGTTGATTCTTTAGTGTTGATGTGTAAATAGTTTGCCCAGCGGTGCAAAAAGATTGCATCGGGGTCTGATTCATCAAAAATAGGGTGACTGACAATGACGATATTAGCGACCTTGTCGACATCATGTTTATTCACTGTCGATACTGCAGGTGAAGTGTCCACCGGCTCATCATTAGCGCTGGCGCTGGTGTGAGAAAGCAAGATGACGAAAAAAAAGGCTGCCACTATGACTCTTGGCATAAATTCGTCCTTAATTGTTTTTTGTTATATTTTTTAAGGAAACGCCAAACGTTAAATTAGTGTAACAAGAATGAAGCGGTTGCGTTATCGCTTGTCTTAATAACACACTTGTATTGACAAATAGTCAAGTGTTTAAAGGTTTTAGCGTGACTTGCACCAGAGCTAAATGACAAAGGGCTGCCCAGTTGGCAGCCCTCCTTTAATGGCGTTGCCGTTAACCTACTATAGCGAACGACGCGGCGGAACCACAACGTTGGCGAAAATAAGCCCCGCAATGAGTGACATAAAAATCAAAAATATTTGCGAGCCTAAATGCGCTTGGTTAAGCATCGTTTCACCTGATATCAGCGCGTTTAAACCAATATAGGTTTTACTGCCGGGCACTAAAATCACAATGCCTTGCAATAACGCTATCGACACAGGGGCTTTCATCCAGCGGGCATAGAGATTTGAGTATATGCCAACAGCCAATGCACCAACAAAAATACCAATCGACTCACCTAAGTAAATACCACCAAGCATGGCTGAGAAAAAGGCCACAATCCCGGCAAACACACCCCAAGGCGAGTCTTTAAGGCGCGCTTTAAAGATAATCACTAACGACATCGACAATAATGGCACGGCCGACCAAATCGCCCAACGAGGCAGTGGAACAGGGTCAATATAGGTGACCTCTCCAAAAATGGCTTTACCTATGGTCATGCCCAGTACCGCACCAAAATACAATTTAAATAATTGCATTACCGCATCCATAATGCGTGCGGTACCAGAAATTAAATCGCGTGCAGCAAGCTCTGCTAAGCCTAACGTGAGTGCAAGGCCGGGCACAAAGATAATAATTCCTGATAAAATGGTCACCGGTAAATTAATGCTGGGGTCAAACTGAGAAATAGCCGTTGCTAAAATTGCGCACATTACCGCCGCCATAGGCTCGAGCATTTCAGCAATGCGTTTAGAACGCTCAGCCCAAAACACCAAGCTGTAAACTAATAAACCTAGCATGGCTGACCAAAAAACATCATGCCAACCTGTGCCCATTAACATGGCAAATGCCCCAGCACTCGATCCGAAAGCAAGCAATGTCAGTTTGTGACCATACGGGTTAGGTTTATTGGCGATGTCTTCTAAACGTTCCAGTGCTTCTTGTAAGGTGCGCTGGCCTGAACTGAGCTCTTCAACTAATTCAAAAGTACGAGCCAATGACCCTAAATCAAGATCGCCAGGTTTAACACGAGCCACATGGTTATATTCTTGTTCGGTGTCGTGTTGCAGCACAAATGTCATCGAAGTAGGGGAAATTAAAAAATAACCTTCAATACCAAGCGTGCTACATACCGTTTGCAAGTGGGATTCTAAGCGGTACGCAGGCGTACCAAACTTATGTAGAGCTTTACCTAATTTAATGATAAATCTACGTTTTTCTAAAAAATCCTGATTATCCACTGGGCGATAGTCACTCTTGTTAGGGTATAGGGCTTATTTTGGCGCGAATACTAACCGATTAGTACGTGTGTTTATAGACAAACTGATTCAAAATGTTGTTTTAACATCACAATAGCATTGTGGTATTAATCGAAGATGTCAAAATAATAATATAATCAACTAAAGGAATAACAGATGACATTGATGGTAACGGGTTTATATGCAGGTTTAACGGCGCTGCTGGTTTTAGCATTATCTTATAAAGTGGTTAAATTTCGTCGGGCAAATAAAATAGGCATCGGCGACGGTGGGCATCAAGGGCTGTCTATTGCAATAAGAGCGCATGGCAATTTAATTGAAAATGCACCTATTGTGCTTATTTTGTTAGCATTGGCAGAGTTGAATGGCATGCCAGATTACTTGATACACAGCATCGGTACTGTTTGGATTGTGGCGCGTTTATTACATGCAATTGGGCTAAACCAAGGGCAAGGAGGTTATCACTTTGGTCGCTTTTGGGGAGTGTTGGCCACTTGGATTGTGCTTTTAGTGTTAGCAGTGGCTAATATTGGCTTCTTTCTAGGCTTATAAGCGCTTCGGCTGTGGTGGTATTGGCTTATCACCACTTTTTATAGGGTTAATTGCCAATAAAAATATTTCACTTTTGCTGCTTTTTTAGTCACACTTAGTGTCTCCGTGCTGCTATACTCCGCGTCCGTTAATTCGGCCGCACGCTATTATTGCTACCGGACTCGGTACCCGCTTCTCTCCATTCATTTAGGTTATATACATGCAAGTTGAGTCAACGTTATTTAATTATCCCAAGTTTTGGGCAGAATGCTACGGAACAGCTCCTTTTTTACCTATGTCCCGCAAGGAAATGGATAAACTAGGCTGGGATAGTTGCGATATTATTATCGTGACAGGCGACGCATATGTAGACCATCCAAGCTTTGGTATGGCAGTGATTGGGCGCATGCTTGAGGCTCAAGGTTACCGGGTGGGGATTATTTCTCAGCCAGATTGGTCCAGCAAAGAAGACTTTATGCAATTAGGTCGACCAAACCTGTTTTTTGGGGTTACGGCTGGCAACATGGACTCCATGATTAACCGTTACACCGCAGACCGTAAACTGCGTCATGACGACGCTTATACTGCTGGTGATATTGGCGGTAAACGCCCAGACCGCGCGGTAACTGTATATACCCAGCGGTGTAAAGAAGCCTTTAAAGAAGTGCCTGTGGTCATCGGGGGTATTGAAGCCAGTTTACGCCGCATTGCCCATTACGATTACTGGTCAGATAAAGTGCGTCGCAGTGTTATTTTTGATGCCAAAGCCGACATCTTAATTTACGGTAATGCCGAACGCCCACTCATGGAAGTAGCTCGACGTATTGCTGCAGGCGAAGCTATTAGTGATATCGATGACGTGCGTGGCACTGCAGTAATGCGTAAAGACCCCATGCCGGGTTGGCGCGGTATGGACTCGCGTAAAATTGACCAGTTACATAAAATTGAGCCATTGCCGAACCCTTATGGCGCAGATGATGTGGGTTGCAGTAATTTATCTGGGCCAACAGACAATAAGATTTTTGATAACGATGCGCCTAAGCCAATTAGCATTCAGCCGCCTCGTCCAAAGCCATGGGAAAAAACCTATGTGCTTTTACCTGCCTTTAGTAAAGTTAGCGAAGATAAATATCTTTATGCCCACGCATCACGTATTTTGCATCAAGAGCAAAATCCAGGTTGTGCACGAGCGTTATTTCAGCCACACGATGCAAACCGAGGCGTATGGGTTAACCCACCCGCCTGGCCACTGAATACAGATGAAATGGATGCAGTATTCGACTTGCCGTATCAGCGTGTGCCACACCCGGTCTATGGCAAAGAGAAAATCCCTGCTTACGACATGATCAAAACCTCAATCAACATTATGCGCGGTTGTTTTGGTGGTTGTTCATTTTGTTCAATTACCGAGCATGAAGGGCGCATTATTCAAAGCCGTTCGCAAGAGTCGATTGTTAAAGAAATTAAAGACATTCAAGAAAAGGTACCTGGTTTTACCGGGGTGATTTCTGACTTAGGTGGCCCAACAGCCAACATGTACCGTTTAGGCTGCACCAGCGAAAAAGCGGAAAAAACCTGTCGCCGTTTGTCGTGTGTGTACCCATCTATCTGCGGTCATTTAGGCACAGATCATAAACACACCATTGACTTATACCGCGCTGCTCGTGATGTTCCCGGGATTAAAAAGGTATTGATTGCATCGGGCGTGCGTTACGACTTAGCGATTGAAGATCCAGATTACATCAAAGAGTTGGCTAAGCATCATGTGGGCGGTTATTTAAAAATTGCCCCTGAGCACACCGAAGAAGGCCCCCTCAGTAAAATGATGAAGCCAGGCATGGGCACTTACGACAAATTTAAAGAATTGTTCGATAAGTTTTCAAAAGAAGCCGGTAAAGAGCAGTTTTTAATTCCGTACTTTATCTCTGCGCATCCCGGCACTACCGATGATGACATGATTAACCTTGCGCTGTGGCTCAAAGGTCAAAAGTTTAAGCTTGATCAAGTACAAAACTTTTATCCATCGCCTATGGCCAATGCTACAACCATTTACCATACCGAGCTTAACTCGTTGAAAAACGTTAAGCACGACAGTGAGCAGGTGAGTGTGCCGAAAAAAGGTCGTCAGCGTAAATTGCATAAGTTTTTATTACGTTATCACGACCCAGCAGGTTGGCCGATGATCCGTGAAGCCTTAGTGGCCATGGGTAAAGAGTATTTAATCGGTAATGGTCCACAACATTTGGTGCCGCCAGAAACGCGTAATGAGCAAAATCGAGTGAAATGGGGCCAAAAGCCAGCGGCTAAAGGCAAAAATCAAGGTGGCCAAAAAGCCATGACCCGTTTTTCTGCTGACCAATTTGAAGACCGTAAAGGTGGGTCAAAAGCTGATAAACCTAAAGCTAAACCGACAGGGCAAAAGCCAAAAGCAACGGCAAAAAACACCGGTCAGCCAGCCAACGCTCCAGGGGCTAAACGACCCGCTAAAACCGGTTGGGCCACCAAGTCTAAATACGCAAAATAGTGACGTTTTTGCTTTTGCGATAAACAACAAACCCGCCTTTATGCGGGTTTAGTTTATCTAGGCCTCACTTCGCAAAGCGTGTAACCTGTGTGGAAGAATAATATCAATAAGCAAAGGATCAGCATCATGGTTATAACGAGTCAATTACGAGGTTACTTCACTAGCGCATTAGTCTGTAGTGCGGCATTAATCGCTGCCCCAAGTAACGCTGCGAACTCAGTGCAGCATCAACAATTTTTTGAGTCGATAGTTAAACTTTGCGGCCAGGCGTTTGCTGGTAAAATCACTGCAGGAGGCAGTGAAGATGATGGCTTTAGCGGTAAAGCATTGATTATGCATGTACGCGAATGCAACGATAAACAGTTAAAAATTCCATTTCATGTCGGCGAAGACCATTCACGCACTTGGGTTATCACCCAAACTGACACAGGCTTACAGTTAAAGCACGATCATCGCCACAAAGACGGCTCTGAAGACAAGGTCACCATGTACGGTGGTGACACCCGCGATGTCGGTACCGCCAACATGCAATCGTTCCCAGTGGATGATGAGTCGATAGTCAATTTTAAACAAAATGGCCTAGATCAATCGGTCACCAATGTGTGGCAGATGATGATTGAAGCGCATACTTTTACGTATCGTTTATGTCGCGAAAATCGCGATTTTAAAGTGGAGTTTGATTTAACCAAACCGGTTGCGTTACCACCAGCGCCATGGGGACATGAGTAACTCCATTAGATATGTCTTTGGTTTAGCCCACATTGAGGTACTTGCGGCTTCTCGCTTAGGAGCCTGCGGCAGGCAATAAGTAACAACGAATTTGGGGTTTTAAATAAGTAACCCAATACCAATCAGGTTAGAGTGATCTAGTATGCAAACTGTTTTTTGACAAACCAATTTGCAATAAGAATCAACTTACTAAAAACAATTCAGGCTGCCAATGGCAGCCTGAATGCTTTTTAAGCTACAAGTCGATCTTAGTTGAGTTATTTAGCATCAAACGTAAACGATTGTCCTGCTAAGGCTGCTTCAAACATCAAGCCACCTTTGGCCGCGGTGAAAATTGCCATGCCATTAATGTAGGCCGCTGCAGCATTATGATTACTGCCTGCTTGGCCAGCGCCTGCAGAATTACCTGTGGTGCCAACCTGAGCATTGGCGCCTAAGTTAATTGCCACAGCTGATGCTTGAGCGCTAAATTCAAAACTGCCGCTGGTAAACTCATTATAGGCTTTGGCGTCTTTAAAAAAGATAATTTCACTGTAAGCCTGGCCACCAAGCTGAAATCCTATCGACAACTGGGTTAAGCTTGAATCACCCATGTATGTACCGCCCTGATAGACACGGCCATTACCGTAAGCTGCGCCAATCCCGATGCCGCCCTTTGCAACGGTTGGAAATATGGCATAGCCATAAGCTGAATTAAAAAAGTCTCGGGTCTCACTGGCTTTCTTGAAGTTTGTGACGGCTTCGCTATAAGCATTCTCATTAGCAAAAGTGGGTACAGAAAACGCGACACCTAACAACATAACTAAGCTTGCAAAAAATAGGTTGGTTGAACGTTGCATAAATCACCTCATTGACGAACCTATTGACATCATTGTCATAGTATATGGCTATAGATTACCAATACCGCTTAAACGGTGCGAGTTAATTAACGTTTATACTTATGCGTAGGTTAGCTTTAGTGTAAATGTTGTAAAAACGATGGGGCATGATTGAACATAGAGCCGCACTGATGATCGAGTTATGTCAGGTATTTATACACCCAATAACATGATCACGACATTTGACGCTTGCGCTTATGTCGATTAGATGCGCCTTCTGGCGGTAAGCCGGGGGCGGGTTTTCGTTCAGCCAGTAAGTGCTTAATAGCCATAATGGGGTGAGGTAATAACATTCTTGGCCCTGCAAAAATCATGATCTCACGGGCTTTTTGTTTCATATGAGGTTTATAGCAGTGCACCGGACATTTGTTGCAGGTTGGCTTATCTTGTCCATACGGGCAGCGGTCTAAACGGGTGTTGGCATAGCTTAAAAACTCACGGCATTGTTCACACACATCATGTGATGGTTTCATTGGATGGTGAGCTTTACAGTAAATATTGACCATGGCTTTGATGGTACGAAATTCAAACAGTAACTGACCTGTGAGTAACTCAGTTTCGCTCATGGTTAATACCTTAGTAAATTAGTCTGGTATTGTGAGTTTATGCGGCAAAATAACCGCTGACAAATTCGTATTCGCTAATTATGAATTCAAACACAAAACTATGGTTGAGTGTGCCATTGATCGCAAAAATCACTTAAATCTACTTCAATAGTGCCTTATTCGATAGCTTGTTACAGTTTAAAGTGGATAAATACTTGATTTTATAGCGCACGTTGAAATAATAATGACTAGTGCTTAAAAAAACAGCGCACTATTATTAATGACGTAAATGACTCACTGTTAATTGATACGTGAGTAATAACGAATCTATGCGTAAAGACGCATAATCAGTAAGGTGGACGCCTAATGCTAATGAAGGTCATTTTATTTGTCGTATTGGTTGCAATTGCCCTGTATTTATACAAACGTACTCAGGCTGTTGCTAAACAAGAACTCGACAAAAAAGCACCCAACCCAGAATACACTAAATCGCCTGTGGCCACGCCCAGCGAATCAAATATTGCTCAAAAAGACCAGGCCGTTGAGTCAACGGATGTCGCGTCGTCAGAGCCTGAGGTTATCCCTGATACCGTGACAACGGTGGATGTTGAGTCTGAATCTGAGCTTGAGCCAAAGCCTGAAGAGATTATCGCTGCAGAACCAGAACCAGAACCAGAACCAGAACCAGAACCAGAACCAGAACCAGAACCAGAACCAGAAGTTGAGTCAGTAGCAAAAATGACATCAGGCTCTGAAACACCTGTAGAGTCAAATGCTGTAGCTTCAAGCGAGAGTGATAAAAAGCTTGTCAGTTTAGCGGCAGTTAAAGGTGATTGGGCCAGCGACAGCTTTAAACAGTTAGTTGAGGCTGCAAACAATGCCGTCGAGCCACAAGCTCAGCATGATGCCGTAGCCGATGTCGTAGGTCATTGCTATAAAATGCGTAAACAAGCTGATTATTGTCAATATGGTGCTGCACTTAAGATGCTTTATTTAGACTTATTCAGTGTGATATATCAACAGCATGACAAAAATGGCAGTGATGAGATTAAAGCGCCGGCGTTTATGCAGTTATCCACTCTGCTTAATGATACCGGTGAGTTTGAGCAAGCTATTAGTGTTTGTCAGCAGGCACTTGAGTATCAATTAACGGATGGTACTGTTACGGGGTTTGAAGGCCGCATCAGTCGAATTGAAAAAGCGAAAGCTAAGGCAAGCTAACTCAGTTAATACAGCGTGAAGGATATCAGGTATGATATCCATTAAAGGAAAGCGGGCCTCGGTCCGCTTTTTTGTATTTGGCATCTGTGACTAAACTAATGGATGCTGGTGGTTGATATAATCAAGGATTTTGGTGGCATTGATGACTTCTACGATAAGCAAATTACTGCTGGCTGCAATTGGGTTAAGTGTGGCGATAGGATGCACGCGCACCCCTGAGTGGACACTGTTTTACGTTGCAGATAATCCAGCGAATGCCGAAAAGGCAATAACCTCAGCTAACATGGTGCAGACTGAGTTTATTTTAGGTTATTACGATACGCTCGACCAATGCCAGGCCAAAGGTGTTGGCATGTTACGTTTGCAAGGTTCATCAATGCCTGCAGCGCAAGCCTTTGTGTGTGCTCAACAATGTCAGGTAGATGATAATGAACAATTACATTGTCAACACCAGGTTGTTGGGGCTGAGTTAGATGCGCTTTAAACAAGATTTTTTTGAGCAATTAGACGGCTTTTACACGCAAGTTTACCCGCAAGGGATTAGTAACCCACACTGGCTTGGCTGGAGTGATGATGCCGCTCAGCTGATTGGTTTAGAAAAGCCAAACGATGCGTTATTGATGCAGTTGTCGGCCAATGCGGCTGCGCCAGGTGCAAGCTATTATGCTCAAGTTTACAGTGGTCATCAGTTTGGTGGGTACACCCCAAGGTTAGGAGATGGCCGCTCGATTATATTAGGCGAAGCTATTGGCCCTAATGGTGCGTGGGATGTGGCCTTAAAAGGTGGTGGCCCAACACCTTATTCTCGTCATGGTGATGGCCGAGCGGTAATGCGCTCTGCGGTGCGAGAGTTTTTAGTGTCAGAAGCGTTGGCGGCACTATCTGTACCGACAAGCCGTGCTTTAGCGGTAATAGGGTCAGACTTGCCCGTGTGGCGTGAAAGCCAGGAAACCGCAGCCATAACAGTACGCTTAGCGAAAAGTCATATTCGCTTTGGTCATTTTGAGTATTTTTGTTATAGCGAAAAAGGCGCGCCAGACAAGCTTACCCAATTGCTTAATTTTACCCTTGCTCAGCATTTTCCACATTTAAGCGCCGACAGTGCAAGCTACAAACAATGGTTTGTCGAGGTGGTGCAATCAACAGCTAAAATGATTGCCCACTGGCAAGCCGTAGGTTTTGCCCATGGCGTGATGAACACCGACAACATGTCGATTGTAGGCGATACCTTTGATTTTGGGCCGTTTGCATTGTTAGACACCTTTAAAGAGGGCTTTATCTGTAATCACTCTGATCATGACGGCCGTTATGCTTTTGGCCAGCAGCCCGGTATAGGCCTATGGAATCTAAAACGCCTCGCTCAAGCGCTTACTCCGATTATTCCATCTGATGATTTAATTGCTGCACTTAATCGCTATCAACCAAGTTTGGTGAGCCATTATGTCAGCTTAATGCGGGCAAAATTAGGCTTAAGTATCGACAGCGATTTAGGTCGCGCAGCGCAAGCAGAGCGTGAAAAACAAGATTTAGCATTAATTAGCCAATTTACTGTCATGCTCGAAAACAACCAACTCGATTACAGTAACAGCTTGCGCAAAATGGGCAAGATAGACATTAGCAGCCAGTACAGTTCACTGCGTGATGACATGTTGAATGTGAGCGAATTTGATAGCTGGTATCAAGCTTATCAAGCCCGAGTGGGGGATGTGGCCGATGTTGCAGCATGGCAACAGCAGCGTAATCAGCATAATCCCAAGTATATTTTACGTAATTACCTTGCCCAGGAAGCGATTATCGACATTGAAGAAAAAGCTGACAACAGCAAGCTTATACAATTACAGCAGTTATTAACTCGTCCTTATGATGAGCAGCCAGAGATGGACCATTTTGCCAAGCGTCCACCAGACTGGGGCCAGGGACTTGTGATGTCGTGCAGTAGTTAACCCAGTTTGATCGCCATTTTTTATTGAGTGATGTTATGAAATTATTATCTGCTAAATTTGATCCTGAAGCGAAGAGTATTGTTATCCAAGCTGCAGTTGATTTTGAGCAATTTGAACGGTTTGCTGAACCTTTAGCGGCAGCATTGGATTGTGAGATCTGTGAACGCCAATGGGGCGCAGATCGCCATCAATGGTTGCTGAACTTTGAAGGTAGCCCGGTGTGGCTACATTATGAGTTTTATGGTGATATTTGTTGGTTGTCAGTGGACAGTGCAAAAGATGTCGATGTGTTGCATTTTTTATCTGGCTTGCTTAAATCCTATATTCACACAACAGAAGAAGACCTACATGGATAATAGCAGCGCAGAATTTCATTTTCAGGCTCTAACGCCCGATTTGATTTTAGATGCAATTGAAAGTATTGGCATATTTCCTGAGACAGGTTTATTAGCATTAAACAGTTATGAAAACCGTGTTTATCAGTTCCGTTGCGACCGTGGGCAACGTTATGTGGTTAAGTTTTATCGACCACAGCGTTGGAGTGAAGCGCAAATACAAGAAGAGCATGACTATGCATTGGCGTTAGCTGCTGAAGACATTCCTATCGCTGTGCCCGTCATTATAGAAAATAAAACCTTATTTGAGTTTAAAGGCTACCGATTTGCGTTATTTCCATCAATTGGTGGCCGCGCTTTTGAAGTTGATAATCTTGAGCAATTAGAGTCAGTAGGGCGCTTCATTGGCCGTATTCATCAATATGCCAGCAAACAGCCTTTTGTGTATCGCGAGCCACTAACCCCTGAGATTCTTGGGGATGACGCTTATCGTTATTTACAAGACAGCGGCATCGTCGCCGAAGGTATGCGCAGCGCCTTTTTTACTGTGGTAGAGCAGGTGCTAACAAAAGCTAAGCAGATTTGGCAACAGCACAGCTTTGACACGATTCGTCTGCACGGGGATTTGCACCCTGGTAATATTTTATGGACTCCAGACGATGGCCCAGGGTTTGTTGATTTAGATGACGCAAGGCAAGGCCCAGCAGTGCAAGACATTTGGATGATGTTGACCGGTGATAGGACTCAGCAATTATTGCAGCTCGATATTTTAATTGATGCCTATCAAGAGTTTTGCGATTTTGATACAAGGCAATTGGCATTAATCGAGCCGTTAAGAGCGTTTAGAATGATCCATTACAATGCATGGCTGACCAAACGATGGCAAGATCCGGCATTTCCAATGAACTTCCCTTGGTTTGCTGACATTAAATATTGGGAGCAACAAACCTTAGCGTTTAAAGAGCAACTTGCCGCCTTGAATGAGGCCCCGTTGAGTTTAGCCAGCTTTAATCAAGCTTAATGGACAAGGGGTGACGCTCAAAACTTAATCGAAGTTGAAAAGCTTGAGCCACTCTGCACGTTTTAGATTATTAACGGGGTGGGTATTAACATTTTTTAATAATGACTATCGGGATGTATTTAGTTACAAATACAATCAACTAGCGATTGAGTTTCAGGCTGACGCTAGACTATGATAGATTCAGCGTTTTTATAATTAGTTTGCCTATTGAAAGGAAGTAAGATGAAAAAAGCATTATTGATGGCGGTAGCATTGCTACTCGCGCCAATGGCGGCGATGGCTGCAGATTACAAAGAAGGTGTTCATTACACTGTAATTAATGATGGCCCTGAGTCTGCAAAGCCTGAAATTATGGAGTTTTTCTCTTTCTATTGCCCACACTGTTACAACTTTGCAAAAACCGTAGTGCCAAAGATTGAAGCAAATATTCCAGAAGGTGTTAGCTTTAGTCAGTCGCATGTAGACTTTATTGGCCGTGATATGGGCGTTGAAATGTCTCGTGCATTTGCCGTCGCAAAACAACTGAACGTTGAAAAGAAAATCGAAGCGGCTTTGTTCAGTGCAATCCATGACAAGCGCCAACAGTTTACTCGTGCTGATGATATTAGAGCACTCTTTATTGCCAACGGTGTAGATGCTAAAGATTATGATGCAGCAGCCAATTCATTTATGGTGAGTGCACAAATGTCTAAAATGAAGCGCGATACTGAAAATGCTAAAATTTCAGGTGTACCTTCATTAGTTGTTAACGGCAAATACCGTGTTGAAACTAGCTCTATTAAGTCTTATGACGAGTTACTAGACATTGCATTTTACTTAACCACAATGAACAAAAAGTAACGATGTTACTGCCCCTTTAGCGCCTAATTGGCGTAAACGGGTCACACTAAAAAAGGAGCTTAGGCTCCTTTTTTGTTGTCTGGCGACGGGTGACACCGTGATGAGAATGTTGATCTCAGGCAAAAAAAAACCGTATGTCTATAAAAGACGATACGGTGATGAGTCAAATGACTCTTTTTTACCCTGAGTAACGCTAAGAATAGTATCATGGCGTCAAAATATTGGCAAGCGACATTATATTGTCGTAAAGCTGTCAGGTTCACAGCATGTGTTAATTAATAGGAGAAAGTTTTGTAAAGGATGAAACTCTTATTCATGCGTGAGGTCAAATTTTGAGATAAGAACCCCCTTGTTGGATATGAAACGTGAAGCAAGGTAAATATTTTTTTTGACTGTCACATTATTATATTCAACATCGTTTATGGTATTGCACGTTTCGCGTGGCCGCACGTATTTGCTCTAGGAGGAAACCATATGAGAAAGTTCCCTGTATATGCGCCCAAGTTAATTGTTAAGCATGTTATGATCTTTCTAAGTGGCGCTATTTGGGTAAAAGACTTAGGTTTACTTGAATTTGATAAAGGACGTTTTTTATACAGTCAAAAAAGCCTGCCAAAAGTAAAGCAGGCTGTCAGCGAGTTAAATGCGCTGATTGAGGCACAATCTGCGCCGCAGCAATCAACGTAAAACCAAATTACATTTCGCTATTCAATAAACCAACAAGGCCGTTGACCTTATCGCTCCATGAGTTGAGGTCTTGCTGCAATTGTTGGTTTTTTTGTGTCAGTTCTTGTTGCTGCTTTACTAAATCTTCATTCTTTTGCTTCTCTTCTTCAAGCTCCATTTTTAGTAGCTCAATATTTTCAAGAGTCGCCTGGATTTTGGTTTCCAGTTGGGACAATAATTCAAGGCTCATGGGGAGTCCTATACGTTTCTGGATGGAACCCCGATTCTAGCAGTGACAAGGCCTATAGGAATAGCCTTTAAAACTAAGTGGCTAAAATATATTCAATAAATCGCTGGTTATTGTGCTTTATCTGAGATCGCGCTATTTTCATCGGCTAACCTACACTATAAAAGCCTTTTTTATGACTATAACCCGACTCGATGTTGGTACCCGGATGAGCAGTATTGTGATCCACAATAATACGGTTTATCTCTGCGGCCAAGTTGCTAAAGACAAGTTCAGTGCTATTGAAACGCAAACTACCACCATGCTAGAAGAAGTTGATGCCTTATTGGCTCAAGCTGGCTCGAACCGTGAGCATATTTTGTCGGCGACTATTTACCTTAAAGACATGGGCGATTACGATGCTATGAATCAAGTATGGGATCAATGGATACCACGGGGACATGCCCCAGCAAGAGCCTGCGTGCAAGCGGCCATTGCTGAGCCAGAATACTTGGTCGAAATATCGGTGATCGCTGCGCAGGTAAGTTAAGCGCAGTAGCCGAGCTAAATAGAGTGATGCAATAACTGTTTGTCGGTTGCTGTATGAATAAATATATTGATGCTTGTTACGTTCAATTGACGTATTTTGATTTAGGATCTATGGCTTCGACTTGACATTATTCTCTAGCCTAAATAGTCTGCAAGCTCAGTTTTTAAGGTGGTATGCAATGGACATAAAATATAATTTAAAATCTGCGTCAGAGCGCCGCACAGAACCATTTATGCCAGAAGGCGACGTGGGTTTTGGTAAGTTGCGTACTGACCACATGTTTTTAATGGATTACCGTGATGGTCAGTGGTGCGATCCGCGTATCGTGCCTTATGGCCCATTTGAAATGGCGCCAGGTGCAATGTCATTACATTATGGCCAATCGATTTTTGAAGGCGCTAAAGCGTTTATGCATGAAGACGGTGAGATTTATACTTTCCGTTTAAATAAGAATGCTGAACGCATGAACCGTTCTGCCGATATTGTGTGTATTCCAAATATCGATGAAGCCATGCAATTAAAAGGCATTAATGCACTTATTGATGTGGACCGTTTATGGTTTCCACAGCAAGAAGGCGCGTGTTTATATATTCGTCCGTTTATTTTTGCCACAGAAGACCGTTTATCGGTAAGCCCTAGTCAAAAGTACACTTTCTGTGTCATGTTAAGTCCGTCAGGCGCTTATTATGCTTCAGGGGTTAATAACGGTATTCGGTTATTAATTAGCACTCAATTTCATCGTGCTGTGTCTGGCGGTACTGGTGCTTCTAAAGCGGCAGGAAACTACGCTGCATCTCTACGTGCGGGCAAAGCTGCGGTAGAGTATGGCGCATCGCAGGTGTTGTATTTAGATTCAACCAACACGCAAATTGAAGAAGCTGGCGCAATGAACCACTTCCATATTTTAAAAGATGGCACAGTGATCATTCCAACATTCACCGACACAATTTTAAAGTCGATCACCTCGCAATCTATCATGGAGTTAGGTGAGATGCTTGGTTGTGAAGTGAGACAAGAAACGGTGATGTTAGATAAGTTTATTGCTGACATTGAATCTGGTGAAATTATTGAAGCGGGTGGTTTTGGTACTGCGGCAGTGGTATCACCTGTGAATTCGTATATCTTTGAAGATGGCCGAGTTATCACCGTAGGTGATGGCAAAGTGGGTCCTCATATTCAACGTATCTATAAGCTGTTTACCGATTTACAAAAAGGCCATGTGGCTGCGCCGCAAGGTTGGGTTAAACGGGTTGAGCGTGTTGCGCCTTAAGGTTACACCAGCTGATTAGGTAAAATAAAAGCTCCCTTGGGAGCTTTTATTTTACCTAGGGATTGGTATTAATCGTTTTTTTCTTGGTTGAGTAACGCTAAACAATTAATGGCCGTCAGCGGTTTGCTTAATAAAAAGCCTTGTACTTGATCGCATCCACCGTCGCGCAAGAAATTAAGCTGCTCGTGAGTTTCAACCCCTTCGGCAACCACATTGAGCTCTAAACTGTGGGCGAGCGTGATTATTGCGCTGGTGATGGCTGCATCGTCTGGATCTTCGGTAATGTCGCGCACAAATTCTTGATCAATTTTTAAGGTATCTATTGGGAACCGTTTTAAATAGCTTAAGCTTGAATAGCCGGTACCAAAGTCATCAATGGCAATCGTTAAGCCTAGGGCTTTGAGTTGAGAAAGTACCGCAACGGAATCTTGCGGGTTACCCATAATCATCGATTCCGTTAGCTCAAGCTCAAGTGCGTGTGCTGGCAAACCTGACACCGCAAGGGCGACTTCGATGGTAGAAATAATGTCTGCTTTGAGCTGCCTTGCCGAGAGATTCACGGCAACTGAAATATGCTCAAATCCTAGGCTGTGCCACAAGGCCAGTTGGCTGCAAGCTTGGTTAATGGCCCAATTACCTATTTGATTAATCATCCCGGTTTCTTCTGCTAGCGGGATAAACTCTACCGGAGAAATTACCCCAAGCTCCTGACTTTCCCAGCGAAGTAACGCTTCTAGGCCGACAATCTTTTGCGTTTTAACATTGTATTTGGGTTGGTAAACCAAATGAAATTCATTGTCCTGTAGGGCTTTTTTCAATCCAGCCTCAAGTTGAACATGGCGTGTGGCATATTGGTTGAGTTTTTCGGTGTAAAACTGAAAATTATTGCGCCCTAGTGATTTTGCATGATACATGGCGGTATCGGCATATTTAATTAACGAGGTTGTATCGTCAGCATCTTCGGGATACAAGCTGATCCCTATCGACGGCGATATAGTCAGTGCTTTATCGTCGAGTAAGAAGGGCGTTTGGAACGCTTGTAATACTTTCTCGGCAATAATAGTGGCCGCTTTTGTTTTAGCGACACCCTCTAAAATAATAGTAAATTCATCACCGCCTAAACGGGCAACAGTATCGCCATCACGCACTGCATTTTGTAGACGATGAGCAACGGCTTTGAGGAGTAAATCGCCTATGTGGTGCCCCATAGAGTCGTTAATATGTTTAAAGCGGTCTAAGTCTAAAAATAATAGTGCAACTATACTTTCAGCCCGAATGGCTTTGGTTAATGCTTGGTTGAGCCTGTCTTGAAAGAGGGTTCGGTTTGGTAATCCTGTTAAGGGGTCAAAGTTTGCCAATACACGTAAATCTTCTTCCGCTTTTTTACGTGCAGTAATGTCGGTAAATACTGCGACAAAGTGGCTGGTTTCACCTTTGTTATCGATAACTTGGTTGATTTCAAGCCAAGCTAAGATACCACGGCGGTCACGCGTTCTAATGTTGATTTCGCCTGCCCAGTGTTTATGCCTGAGTAGCTGAGTTTCTACTGAGTTATAAAACTCGCGCGATTGTTTGCCCATGGTTAAAAATAAGAAGTGTTTACCCACCACATCGCGGTGTTTAAAGCCGGTAATACGGCTAAATGCTGGGTTAACTGAGCGGACTTGATAATCGAGCTCTCCGACCACTACCGCTTCGTTCATGCTAAACAGTACTTGTGATGACAGTTTGAGTTCGTTTTCGGTCAACTTACGGCTGGTAATGTCTTTATGGGTGCCAGCCATCCGTAGTGGAGTGTTATTACTATCGCGTTCAACCACTTGACCACGGTCTAAAAGCCAAGACCATTGCCCAGGCTTGATTTCAACACGGTACTCGGCTTCAAAAAATTCAGTGTCACCATTAAGGTGGTCATTAAGCAGTTTTTCTACTTTGGGTTTGTCTTCTGGGTGAATACTGTGGGTTAGTAATTGGTCTTTTAAAGAGGCATTGACTGGCTCAACCATATTGGTTCGATAGACTTTATCATCTTTAATATTCCAGTCCCACATGCCATCGCCAGAGGCCCATAATGCAAGTTTAAGGCGCTCTTCTGAAGCGCGAATACTTGAGTCAAATTCGCGTTGTTTAGCGAGTTTCTTTTGTCTTGATAGCAATAACCACAACACCATTAATAACCCTATGGTGCCATATAATAGATAAGCCCAAACGGTCATATAAACCGGTGGTACGACTGACACTTTAACATTAAGCGTGTATTGACTGAATTGGTTGGTACCCAGTGCATGGCGAACGTTTAAGGTGTATTCACCTGGTGATAAGTTTGTGTAAGTAATATGGTTGCCTTGAGTCAGGCTATGCCACTCATTGTCTACACCGTTTAATTTATAGCTGAATCGATTTAAGCCTGGGTAATTAAAGTTGAGCGAACCTATCTCAAAGGTGATGACCTGTTTCTCGTAGGGCATATCAATTTTGGGAGCGTGACTCAGGTCGAGAATAGGATATGAGGTTTCACCAATGGTGTACTTAGTGAGTGCGAGTTTGTTCTCAGGGCGCTGACTCGGCACTTTTTCTGGGTCAAAATGGTTTAAGCCTTTAATCCCGCCAAACCATAATGAGCCGTCTTTTTCTTTAAATTTTGCTGCACCATTAAATTCGTTGGCTTGCAGTCCTTCAAACACATTATAGGCAATAAAGCTTTTTCTACTTGGGTTAAAACGTGATATTCCCGAGTTGGTGCTTAACCATAAATCGTGCTTATTATCTTCTAAAATGGCATAAATCGTATTGCTGCTGTTGTCGGCATTGACATCCATACGTTCAAATTTAAAGCTACCATATTCAACGGTGAGCTTGTCGATACCGCCATGGGTGGCCACCCAAAAGTCGCCATTTTCAGTTAATAAAAAGTCTCTTACTCGGTTATCGCTTAAGCTATAAACATTGTCTGGGTCGTGGGTTAAAAAGTTGAGTTGTTGTTTTTCTGGATCAAGCCTAACAACGCCGCCCATAGTGCCTAGCCAGAGAAAATCTTGACTAAAATGCAGGGTAATAATTTGATGTTTATACGGCGAGTACTCAGATTGAAAACCAAAGTTATAGGCCATCATGCGGCCGGTGTGTTCTGAAATAAAGTACAAGCCTTGCGATGTGGCGATCCATAAGCGATCTTTGTTATCAAACTCGAGACTGCGAATTTGCGTGTCGGCTCGAAATTGCTCGTTGGCCGGTTGTACTTGTTCTAAGTTATTATTGCTGTCTAGAGTAAATAACCCTAGGTTGGTGGCAAACCACAATAAGCCTTGCTTGTCTTGAACAATGTCGTGCACAGTTAATGCAAGGTTTTCAATAGGAAGCGAGAGCTTATTGGCAAAGAGGTCGTTGATATAATAGTAATTGGCATCGTGCGGCTTTAAATATTTTACACCAGCGCCATCGGTACCAATCCACAAGCGCTGCTGTTCATCACGAAATACAGCACGGATCATGTTCGCCATTCCGGGTGAGCCAGTTTGATAGTCGTAATAATGGCTAAAAAATTGTTGGTCAAGATTGAGTTTGTCTATGCCTGAATAACCAGTACCTATCCATAAGGTGCCGCTGGGGTCGAGCATTAATGTTTGCAGAGTATTGGCACTAATGCTGCTCAGTGCTTGTGGGTCGTGTTTGTATACAGAACTCACCCATTTTCCATCTATATAATCGAGTTTGAATAAGCCAGTATTTTGGCCTATCGCAAAAATTTGATTAGCATTGACTACGGTAAAATCGGTAATACGACGATTTTCAGTATAGTTGTTTCCACGTGACCATATGAGCTCCCTTTCATGGGTGTCGAGGTTATAGCGCCAAATTTGATTGTCTATAGCCAGCCATACGGAGTAAACCGAACTGGATTTTATTTGGTTTACGCTCATGTTAGCGGGAATGTCGAGGCGGATAATGGTGTTGCTGTCAATCGCAAATGTACCATGTGCTTGAGTGCCTACAACGATGTACTTGTTATCAACATTGGCAAGACTGGTTATATCCGCAATGATATTTGCCCCTAAATTTACCGGGGTAATTTTTTCGGTTTTTAGTGGTAATAAGTAAAGCCCTGCATGCGTTCCTATCCATAAAGTATCGCCAATCACGGATAGTTTAGTGATTTGTAAGTCAGCTAAACCTTGTGCTTGCTTATATTGGGTAAATTCACCGGTGGTGAGGTTGAGCTTATTGAGACCTTCGTTATAGGTACCGACCCATAAATCGCCGTCGGGAGATTGCAAAATATCGGTAATAAAGTTACCTGATATGCTGTTACTGTTAGTTGATTTTTTTAAATACAGATTGAAATCGACGCCATTATAACTGTGAAGGCCGTCTTGAGTGCCAATCCATAACATACCCGCGCTGTCCATAAATAAACGGGTGATAGAGTTTTGGTTAAGGCCACCTTCAGTATTAAAGTGCTCAAACTTCACCTCAGCAAGATTATCGTTAGCATTTATTTTTTGCGCTGAAACTGACATTGAAAACATCAATGTCAGTAACATTAACCACTGTGCTAAATGCTTAAATACACGAAAATTCAAATCTCACCTTTATCTATTTTATGTAAAACAGGCTATATATTAACGTTATGTTAACAGGAAAACTGTTGGTTAAATCCCTTAAATTCAATTACTCACAATTTACCAAGTGATTGCGTTCAATAAGGTTAATATTTATGCATAAAAACTGACAGCTTTATATGCGATACGCAATCGAAATATACATTTTTTGTGACTTTATGTGATAGCTATGGGAGACTTTTTTGTTGTTGATATTGCTGAATGATATCGTCAATGAGTTGGTCTTTGTCTAACCACAGTTTATTAAGCCAACGTTGAAACTCGACTCGTGTCTCAGGGTCACTAAAATAGGTCTTGGCATCAACATGGGGGACAGGTAACACTTCTACTCGCATGACAACTTTACTGGTTTTGCCATGCATCACATTACCTAAAACGCGTTCAGATGTTTCTGGGTAAACCAAAGTGATGTTGAGTAAGTTGGTAAATTGCTCGCCCATGGCTGATAACGTAAAGGCGATGCCACTGGCTTTGGGGCGCAATAAATGCCGATAAGGTGAGTTTTGACGCTGACGTTTTTCTTCGGTAAAGCGGCTGCCCTCAACATAGTTGATGATTGACGTTGGGGTATGCTTGAATCGCTCGCAAGCTTTACGGGTTGTTTGTAGATCTTTGCCTTTTAGTTTTGGATTTTTTTTGAGTTTCGCTGCGCTGGTGCGGTTCATAAATGGCATGTCTAATGCCCAACAACCTAGGCCTAAAATAGGTACGTATAACAACTCTTTTTTCAGAAAAAACTTCAACATAGGAATGTGGTTACGGAGCAGGTAAGTTTGCGCTGCAATATCAAACCCACTGACATGGTTGCTAATTAATAAGTACCAACCGTTTGGATCGAGCTTATCTAACCCGCTAACATCCCATTCAATATTTGAAATTAAATATAAGATTCCGCCATTACACGTCGCCCACGCCCACATAAAGCGGTTCATGACAGTGGTTAGCGCTCTGCGAACAGCCATAAATGGCAGCAGTAACTTAATGATACCGCCAATCGTTAACAGTGAACCCCATAAACTGGTATTAATGATCAGCAGGGTCGAACTGATAATAAACAGCAACGTACTGGGTAAAAACGTTAGCATGACTGGCTATACCTTGTGGTTAACTTTGTCGGCAAGTATTTGTAACTGCTTGTCTTTTTTTAACCAAATCTGATTAAGCTGCTCTTGAAAGCTAATTTTGAACTCGCGATCTGTTAAGTAATCTCCGCGCATTGCTTGCGGAATGTCACTGATACTAACATGCACATGAACGTCGTTTAATGCGCCGCAAATGTATTGCCAATAACTGGGTACATCATTGGGGTAATAAATAGTGACATCGACTAATTTATGAATGTGTTCGCCCATGGCTGAAAGCGCAAAAGCCATGCCACCCGCTTTTGGTTTTAATAGGTGTTTAAATGTCGATTGTTGTTTGTCGTGCTTGGCCTGGGTAAAACGCGTGCCTTCAACAAAGTTCATGATACTCACTGGCTTAGTTTTAAACTTTTCACAAGCTTTACGAGTGATTTCAATATCTTTTCCTTTTAATTTTGGATTTTTACGCAATTCAGCGGAGCTATAACGGCGCATAAAAGGAAAGTCTAGCGCCCACCAAGCTAATCCAAGTACAGGCACAAAAATCAATTCTTGTTTGAGGAAGAACTTTAAAAATGGGATTTTACGATTGAAAACGCGCTGCAGGATTAAAATATCGACCCATGATTGGTGGTTAGCAATGACCATGTACCATTCTTGTTCAGAAAACTGCTGATCGCCTGTTATGTGAATACGCATTGGGTGAAAAATGCTTTCAACCACTGTATTTACGCTAATCCAGCCAGTGGCGCAGTTATCTAAAATATGGCTACAGCCTTTTTGAAAAAGACCAATGGGTATCAGCTTGACAATACTAAAGACGAGGATTGGAATTGTCCAAAAGACAGTATTCAATACATAAAAGATGAAAGCTAAACAGCCTTTGATTTTCGAAAACAGCGACATTTTTCTCTCCTATTAAACGGAGAGCTATGTTACTCGTAGTCGAGGTATTGCTCAATAAATACAACAGTTAAAATCGACTTTATTGTTGATTAAGTTTGGCGAGTAAGCGATCCATCGCCCGATAACCAAGCGCTTGGGCAATATGTTCACGCTCGGTCGTGGTTGATTGTTGTAGATCTGCAATGGTGCGTGCGACCCGTTGAATGCGGTGAAAACTGCGTACTGATAGCCCTAAACTCACCACACTTTGCTCTAAAAACACTAAGTCTTGCTGACTAATATTACTGTCTTGTTTTAACTGTTTCGGAGTTAATTCGCTGTTGAGTACGCCCGCGCGAGCCAATTGACACTCTCGCGCAAGTTTAACGCGCTTGGCGATATCGACACTGGTTTCTCCGGGTTGATGTTTTTGGGTTAGGGTACCTGAGGGCAATTTGGGTACATCAACCGTTAAATCAAATCTGTCTAAAAACGGCCCTGACAAACGTGAGAGGTAGCGCTGAATTTGGTCTGGGGTCGAACGAGCACGTTCGGTATCACCACAAGGACTTGGGTTCATGGCCGCAATGAGTTGAAATCGGCTTGAAAAAGTCAATTTTGCCGCTGCACGCGAGATTTCAACTCGGCCGGTTTCAAGGGGCTCGCGTAAACAGTCGAGTACTTTACGGGGAAACTCAGCGATTTCATCTAAAAATAATATCCCCCGATGAGCCAATGAAATCTCTCCCGGTTTAGGGTGGCTACCACCACCAATTAATGCGATAGATGAGCAAGTATGATGTGGAGAACGAAAGGGACGATTTAAAAAATCTTGTGGCTTAATATGCAAGCCTGCTACCGAATGAATGGCTGCAACTTCAATGGCTTCATCGTACGATAACGCAGGTAACAGCGGGATAATTCGATTGGCAAGCATACTTTTTCCTGTTCCTGGTGGTCCAAGAAACAGCATGTTGTGCGAGCCGGCCGCGGCAATTTCTAATCCTTGCTTTGCTTGATATTGGCCAATGACATCACTCATGCATAATAAGTTGTCAGCAACTGGCGATTCGTCTATCCATTCTGGTTGGGTGTCGAGTAATGGCAGTTGTGCTTGACCATGTAAAAATGCGGCCAGATTTTGTAAATGTGCCACAAAGTAGCTGTGGTGATACCCCACGAGCTCCGCTTCGTGACGATTATCGATAGGCATAAAAAAATGGTGTTGATCATTACGCGCCGCAATAATGGCAGGTAACAAACCTGTGCAAGGTCTGACTTGCCCAGACAAGGCTAACTCACCGACAAATTCACATTGGTGTAAGGCTTTGGTTGGCACCTGATTGGATGCGGCTAAAATACCGATGGCGATGGGCAGATCGTAACGGCCGCCCTGTTTGGGCAAATCTGCTGGCGCGAGGTTGACAGTAATGCGTCGCTGGGGAAATTCAAAACCTGCATTGATTAATGCTGACCTAACACGTTCTTTGGCTTCTTTGACCGAAGCCTCTGGTAGGCCCACTAAATTAAATGCGGGTAAACCATTACTTAAATGCACTTCAACAGTCACTTTAGGGGCTTCAACACCACAACTCGCTCGAGTAAACACACAGGCAATTGCCATTAACAAAATCCTTTTGTTTGAATAATATACAAATGAAGGGGTGCATACAGTCTAGCAGCGCTGGCTGTTTTTGCTGATTTTATGGTGAGTCTGTTGGTATAAGAAGACAAAATATAATCAATTATGTTAACTAAACCTTGGTTATCTTGTTGGCTTTTGAGTAGAATACGCGCGCGTTTAAATACAGCCATAACGTGATGATACAACGCCAGCATTGCGGCTCACTTTTCCAATAAAACAGCTATTTTACTGTAGAAAATAGCAAGCGATGATTGCCTTATTTTGATTGATAGCCTCGATGTCACCCTCCTGGCATTTTCGTCATGAAATCATCCCCAAATGGCCCAAACCGAATTTTTGTCCCTTTGTTATTCAACAAAGTTAACTGCTTTATGAGCGAAAATCGCTACCCCATTATGACTTAGTGCTCAGTGCCTAAGCTAAAGAGAATGTATGACTATTACAGATAGTTTTTTAATTATATTGTGCCTCATTGGCATTAGCTGTTTTTTTTCGATGTCAGAAATTGCCTTGGCGGCATCACGTAAAATCCGCTTGCAAACCATGGCTGATGAAGGTGATTTACGTGCCACTAAGGTGTTAAAGCTACAAGCTCATCCGGGCAGTTTTTTCACTGTCGTGCAGATTGGCTTAAACGCGGTTGCCATTATGGGCGGTATTGTCGGTGAGTCGGCATTTCGCCCTTACTTTGAGGAAATCCTATTACCGCTGCTAGGGAATGAATGGGGCTTACAACTGAGCTTTGTTTTTTCATTCGTCACGGTGACGTCATTATTTATTTTGTTTGCTGATTTAATGCCAAAACGCATTGCGATGGTGATCCCAGAACAGGTGGCGGTCACCTTTGTGATGCCCATTGCGTTTTGTATTACCATTTTAAAACCATTTGTATGGATTTTTAATGGTTTGGCTAATGCTATTTTTAAATTATTGCAGGTGCCAACGGCACGAAATGATCAAGTAACGCACGATGACATTTACGCCATGATGACCGCCGGAACGGAAGCGGGTGTGATGGACAAAGGTGAGCAACAAATGATGGAAAACGTGTTTGAAATGCAGTCGGTGTCTGTGACATCGGCCATGACAGCACGTGAAAGCCTCGTGTATTTTTTACTGCAAGACACCGAAGAAGACATTAAACAAAAGATTGCCAATAATCCCCATAACAAGTTTTTGGTGTGTGATGGTCAGTTAGATATGATCAAAGGTTTTGTGGATGCAAAAGAGTTGCTTATCCGAGTCATTAATGGCGAAAAAATTACGCTCAAGGGCAGTACATTAGTTCACAACTGTTTGATTATTCCTGACACTTTAACCTTGTCAGAGTCGATGGAATATTTTAAAAATAATCGTGCCGACTTTGCCGTGGTAATGAACGAATACGCATTAGTGGTGGGGATTGTAACCACCAATGATTTGCAAAGTGCGGTAATGGGCGCCTGGTCATTACATGAAAGCGAAGAACAAATAGTGGCCCGTGATGGCAACTCTTGGTTAGTTGACGGGGTGACACCCATTACCGATGTAATGCGGGCATTTCATATTGAGGAATTTCCCCATAATCAAAATTACGAAACGATTGCCGGATTTATGATGTATATGCTGCGTAAGATCCCCAAGCGTACCGATTTTGTAAACTATGCAGGCTTTAAGTTTGAAGTCGTCGACATAGATGCCTATAAAGTCGACCAATTACTGGTAACGCGGATTGATGTCGAATCACCGCCATTGCCTTAACGAGTTGCGTGATTGACTGTAAGGCGCTGTGCGCCTTTGTTAACGTCACTAAATAATCTCAAGAAACGCGCTAATGATGGGGTCGTTAGCGCGTTTTTCTTTGCAACAACAGCCCAACTCAAAGGCTGGAATGTCAACCGGTGAAATCAAGGTTTGGATCCGCTCGCGTACCGGACTATTATGGATCACCGCATCTGGGCTTATCCCTACACCACAACCTAATGCCACCATCGACACAATCGCTTCCTGACCAGATACTTGTGCGTAAATATTGGGCTTTATACCCATTTGTTTAAACCATTGGTCGATTCGTTTTCGGCCTGGGCCGTGGTCCGGCACAATATAGGGCAATTTCTCCCAATCAATGTGGCTTTGATTTACCCATTGTTGCACTTGGCATTGCATCAATGGGGCGATGACAGAAATAGGCACTTTGTCTATGGGCGTAAAGTGCAAGGTACTTGGAAATACCTCAGGTAAGGCAATAATGGCGATATCGGTTCGATTTTTTTGGATTTGGCTCACGGCGTTAGCTGGGTCGCCGGTAGTGAGATGAATATCGACATGCGGGTGGTCGCGTCTAAAGCGCTCAAGCAAAGACGGTAAATGGCTGTATGCCGCGGTGACCGAACAATACAAATTCAGATTACCACGTAAATATTGCTGGCTAGGGTCAATACGGCTGCGCAGTTGGCTCCAGTCTGCCAAGGTCTGTTCGGCAAAGCGTTTAAACTCTAATCCTGCATGAGTAATGGTCACGCTGCGGTTATCGCGTTCAAATAATTTACTGCCGACTTCATCTTCTAAGCGCTGTAACGCTCGGCTTAGTGTTGATGGGCTGACATGAGATTGCTCAGCTGTTTTGGCAAAATGCAGGCTATCACATAAGTGCAAATACAATTTTAGAGAGCGAATATCCATAAATAGCGTTTCCATAAAGAGGATTAAATTCATCAGAATAGTGACGTTGCATATTATGCAACGTCACATGCCGAATATATCATTTTAAGCAATGCTGTGGATAGGTTATAGTCAACTCAATCGCAAAGTTTGAGTTTGCATCAAACATAAATTGCGTCCCAAATTTTACATTTTAAAGGTGGTATCAGATGGCTAACTATTTTAACTCTCTGAATTTACGTCAACAATTAGCTCAATTAGCACAATGCCGCTTCATGGACCGTACTGAATTCAGTGACGGCTGCGAATATATCAAAGATTGGAACATTGTTATTTTAGGTTGTGGTGCACAAGGCCTTAACCAAGGTTTGAACATGCGTGATTCTGGCCTAAACATTTCTTTTGCACTTCGTCCAGAAGCCATTACAGAAAAGCGTGCATCTTGGCAAAAAGCGACCGATAACGGCTTTAAAGTGGGTACATTTGAAGAGCTTGTACCCGCGGCGGATTTAGTGCTTAACCTTACGCCAGACAAGCAACATACCCATGTTGTTAATGCCGTTATGCCATTAATGAAGCAAGGTTCTACTCTAGCGTATTCGCACGGTTTCAACATTGTTGAAGAAGGCATGCAAGTGCGTTCAGACATTACTGTCATTATGGTAGCGCCTAAGTGCCCAGCCACAGAAGTACGTGAAGAATATAAGCGTGGTTTTGGTGTACCAACACTGATTGCCGTTCACCCTGAAAATGATCCAAACGGTGATGGCTTAGCGATTGCTAAAGCGTATGCAAGTGCAACCGGTGGTGACCGTGCAGGTGTATTGATGTCATCTTTTGTTGCTGAAGTTAAGTCTGACTTAATGGGCGAGCAAACAATCCTATGTGGTATGTTGCAAACCGGTGCCATTTTAGGGTATGAGAAAATGGTTGCTGACGGTGTTGAGCCTGGTTATGCCGGCAAACTTATTCAGCAAGGTTGGGAAACGGTTACCGAAGCACTTAAGCACGGCGGCATCACTAACATGATGGACCGTTTATCAAACCCTGCAAAAATTAAAGCGTTTGATATGGCTGAAGAGTTAAAAGACATCCTTAAGCCGCTATTTGAAAAGCACATGGATGACATCATCAGCGGTGAGTTCTCTCGCACCATGATGGAAGACTGGGCTAATGATGACGCTAACTTATTGCGTTGGAGAGCAGAAACCAACGAAACCGCGTTTGAAAATGCACCAACAACGTCTGAGCATATTGATGAGCAAACGTATTTCGACAAAGGCATTTTCCTCGTGGCGATGATCAAAGCCGGTGTTGAATTAGCATTTGATACTATGGTTGCAGCAGGTATTGTTGAAGAGTCGGCTTATTATGAGTCACTACATGAAACCCCGTTAATTGCTAACACGATTGCTCGTAAGCGTTTATATGAAATGAACGTGGTGATTTCAGACACCGCTGAATACGGTTGTTACCTATTCAACCACGCTGCGGTACCCATGCTACGTGACTACGTGAATGCTATGTCTTCAGAGTACTTAGGTGCTGGTCTTGCTGACACTTCAAATGGTGTTGATAACCAACGTTTAATTGAAGTCAATGAGCAAATTCGTCATACAGATGTTGAGTTTATCGGTGCTGAATTACGCGGTTACATGACAGACATGAAGCGTATTGTTGAAGCGGGCTAAGCGTTAAAAAACTGATGTAGTACCTGTTCAGAGATTGGTTGTAAAAAATGTGTAGTCGGACAGGCATCAATAGAAGCAACCCAATAACCATTATTGGGTAGTGGAAAAACAAATTGTTAGATTGAGTTTAATAATATTTTTAGCGAACTCATTGGTTAAGTTTTTGTTGTTGTTTGCATTGTCTCGGCAGGGAAGCTGAATTTTTTTTACAAAGACGATTTTTTAGTTGTGTTTGATAAATCTTTTATGGTACTTGTTAGTCATACCGTAACGTTTATTGAACATAAGCGAACGAAATAATGTTAAAAACTTAGGATACAGTCTAAAACATGTTAAACCGCGCAGCCATGCTCATTCTCGTGATTATTACCGTAGTGATTATTAAGTCACAGCGGGGGTGGCGTTTGACAACTAGACTGACCTAAGAGTCACAAAGATTGCAAAACCCCCGCTCCGAAAGGACCGGGGGTTTTTAGTTTCTAGGCTTAAGTAAAAAATCAGCACCCAGATATCACATCAGTAGAGCAAGCAAACATTGACGAAGTAGAGATAAAAATATGGAAGCAGGACAAAAAATGCGCGGCGCGGATGCAGTCATCAAAGTGCTAGCAGCGCACGGTGTTACCACAGTGTTTGGTTATCCTGGCGGAGCCATTATGCCCATTTACGATGCGCTTTATGGTAGCCCTGTTGAGCATCTACTCAGCCGCCACGAGCAAGGTGCGGCATTTGCTGCTGTAGGTTATGCTCGAGCCAGTGGTAAAACCGGTGTTTGTTTTGCAACATCAGGGCCTGGGGCAACCAATTTAGTCACCTCGTTAGCCGATGCCTTGCTTGATTCTGTTCCCTTAGTTGCCATCACTGGCCAGGTGTCTACAGCGGTGATTGGCACTGATGCCTTTCAAGAAATTGATGTACTTGGTATGTCACTGTCCTGTACTAAACACAGTTTTATGGTTACCGACATCAATGAGTTAATCCCAACATTGTATCGCGCTTTTGAAGTTGCCGCAGAAGGAAGACCAGGTCCTGTATTGGTTGATATCCCCAAAGATATTCAAATCGCTGAGCTTGAGTACAAAACCCCATTGCAAAGTGTCGCAGATGAACCTCACGCAACACAAACCGAGCTAGACGCTGCCATCGAGTTGCTTACTCAGGCGGCAAAGCCGATGTTATATGTTGGCGGTGGTGTCGGTATGGCGGGCGCGGTATCTCATTTACGTGAGTTTATTGATGTCACAGGTATTCCGTCAGTTGCCACGTTAAAGGGCTTAGGCAGTATTTCCCATGGCACTAAAGGCTATTTAGGCATGTTGGGTATGCACGGCGGTAAAGGGGCTAATCTCGCTGTGCAAGAGTGTGATTTATTAATCGTCGTCGGAGCACGTTTTGATGACCGAGTCACTGGGCGGTTAGCCAGCTTTGCCAGTAACGCCAAAGTGTTACATCTAGATATCGATGCTGCTGAGTTAGGTAAGTTACGCCAAGCCGAAGTGGCTATCGCCGCGGATTTACGCCAAGTTTTACCGGCATTAACGGCTGCGGTAAAAGGGAAAGTCGCCATTAATCAATGGCAGGCAGAAGTTGACGCATTAGCGCGTCAACACCAATGGAATTATCAACATCCAGGTGAGCTGATATACGCGCCAGCCATGTTACGTCGTTTAGCCAACAAATTACCAGAAGACAGTGTTGTTGCATGCGATGTGGGGCAGCACCAAATGTGGGTGGCCCAGCATATGTGGTTTCGTCGCCCTGAAGATCATTTGTCTAGTGCTGGCCTTGGCACTATGGGGTTTGGTTTACCCGCAGCCATTGGTGCTCAAGTGGCTCGCCCAGATGCCACAGTGGTCACAGTCTCTGGCGATGGGTCATTTATGATGAATGTCCAAGAGTTGACGACCATTAAACGCCGTAAACTGCCAGTTAAAATTTTACTCATAGACAATCAAAAGCTCGGCATGGTCAAGCAATGGCAGCAACTGTTTTTTGAAGAGCGCTACAGCGAGACTGATTTGTCTGATAACCCTAACTTTGTATTAATGGCGTCGGCTTTTGATATTCCAGGCCGCACTATTAATCATGCTGATCAAGTAGAGCAAGCATTAGATGAAATGCTTAACAGCAGCGGCCCTTACATGCTGCACGTCGCGATTGATGACGCCTTTAATGTATGGCCGTTAGTCCCACCCGGAGCCAGTAACAGCGACATGATGGATCAAATGGAGAAGCAAACATGATGCATAATCTTGAAATAACCGTTCAACAACGTCCAGAAGTGCTAGAGCGTGTATTGCGTGTTACTCGCCACCGTGGATTTAAAGTCACCCAAATGCAGATGCGCATCAATGACGATGCTAGTATGGCTGTAGAGTTATGGGTTGAGGCTGAACGTGCAATCGAACTGTTAAGCAACCAGCTCACTAAATTAATTGATGTCACCCAATGTAAAGTGATGCCAGCGGTGTCTCTTGGGCAAGCAGCAAACAGTTAAGCCTATATTATTACCAATTAAATGCGTGACTTGTGATAACACAGGTAACCCGCACCACATTACACAAGGATATTTGCAATGCCAAAATTACGTTCAGCAACCAGTACCGAAGGCCGCAACATGGCAGGTGCCCGCGCACTATGGCGTGCGACGGGGGTAAAAGAAACCGATTTTGGTAAGCCAATTATTGCGATTGCCAACTCATTTACTCAATTTGTACCAGGGCATGTGCATTTAAAAGACATGGGTGCACTTGTTGCTAGCGCGATTGAAGAAGTCGGCGGTATTGCCAAAGAATTTAACACCATTGCAGTAGACGACGGCATTGCCATGGGGCATGGCGGTATGTTGTATAGCTTGCCATCGCGTGAGCTGATTGCAGACAGTGTCGAATACATGGTCAATGCGCATTGTGCTGATGCATTAGTGTGTATTTCAAATTGCGACAAAATCACCCCTGGCATGTTAATGGCCGCACTGCGATTAAATATTCCGGTCATTTTTGTGTCTGGCGGACCAATGGAAGCTGGTAAAACCAAGCTGTCTGACAAGTTAATTAAACTTGATTTAGTGGATGCTATGGTGGCGGGCGCTGATACTAATGTTAGCGATGAAGACAGCAAACAAATTGAACGAAGCGCTTGTCCAACGTGTGGCTCTTGTTCTGGTATGTTTACTGCTAACTCGATGAACTGTTTAACAGAAGCCTTAGGATTGTCATTACCCGGTAATGGGTCAATGTTGGCGACTCACGCCGATCGCCGCGAATTGTTTTTAGAAGCTGGTCGTCGCGTCATGAAGTTGGCTGAGCGCTATTATAAGTACGATGACGAAAATGTATTACCGCGTAATATTGCATCATTTAAAGCATTTGAAAATGCCACCGCTTTAGATATCGCCATGGGCGGCTCGTCTAACACGGTATTACATTTATTAGCCGCAGCCCAAGAAGCTGAATTAGCCTTTGATATGACTGATATTGATCGTATGTCGCGTCTTGTTCCGCACCTATGTAAGGTTGCACCATCAACCCCTAAATACCATATGGAAGATGTACACCGTGCTGGTGGTGTGATGGGTATTTTGGGTGAGTTAGACAGAGCAGGCTTATTGCATAACGACGTACCACACGTGGCAGCAGATAACGGCGGCGACTTGAAATCTGTGTTAGCTAAGTACGATCTAAAGCAAACCAACGACCCAGAAGTGATTCGTTTTTATAGTGCAGGCCCAGCAGGGATTCCGACCACTAAAGCTTTTAGTCAAGATTGCCGTTGGGACAGTGTTGATGATGACCGTGAAAATGGCTGTATCCGCGCACGTGAATTTGCGTTTAGTCAAGAAGGCGGCTTGGCAGTACTTGCGGGTAATGTGGCAACGGATGGTTGTATTGTTAAAACCGCTGGTGTTGACGAGTCAAACTTAATGTTTGTCGGGAGCGCTCGGGTTTATGAAAGCCAGGATGATGCCGTAGCCGGTATTCTTGGTGGTGAAGTTGTTGCGGGTGACGTGGTGGTGATTCGTTACGAAGGTCCTAAAGGCGGCCCAGGTATGCAAGAAATGTTATACCCGACCACATACCTTAAATCACGTGGCTTAGGCACTCAGTGTGCGCTGATCACTGATGGCCGTTTCTCTGGTGGTACATCGGGTTTATCAATTGGCCATATTTCACCAGAAGCCGCATCCGGTGGTGCCATAGCATTGATTGAAAATGGTGACCAAATTGCCATTGATATTCCAAAGCGAAGCATTCAATTGAATGTGAGTGACGATGAATTAACTCGTCGCCGTGACGCAATGAACGCTAAAGGCCCATTGGGTTGGAAGCCTGTAGCTCGTGAGCGTTATGTCTCTTTAGCGTTAAAAGCTTACGCGCTGTTAGCGACCAGTGCAGATAAAGGTGCAGTACGCGATCGCACCAAACTGGAGGGGTAGCATGTTGGCTTTGGCGTCTCAAACTCAATTAGATCTAGCGCATTATTATTTGCAGAAAATTTTGCTGTCATCTGTATACGATGTCGCTAAAGTGACGCCACTGTCGAGCATGAATAAGTTATCAGCTCGCTTTGGTTGTCAGGTGTACTTAAAGCGTGAAGATATGCAGCCTGTGCATTCATTTAAGTTACGTGGTGCTTACAACCGTATTGCTGCGCTAACTCAAGATGAATGTGATAAAGGCGTGGTGTGTGCCTCGGCGGGTAACCATGCACAGGGCGTCGCTATGTCGGCGGCAAGTCGTGGCATTAATGCAGTGATTGTCATGCCTAGTACCACACCAGACATTAAAATTGATGCGGTGCGTCGACTTGGCGGCAACGTGGTGTTGCATGGCCAAGCATTTGATCAAGCAAATGACTATGCGAAAAACTTATCGGCAACTGAAGGGCGTGTGTATATCGCGCCATTTGATGACGAGGCCGTTATCGCCGGTCAAGGCACCATTGCTCAAGAAATGGTACAGCAACAGCGTGATATTGAAGTGGTCTTTGTGCCCGTGGGCGGTGGCGGTTTAATTGCGGGGATAGCTGCGTATTACAAAGCCGTTATGCCACAAGTCAAAATTATTGGTGTTGAACCAGAAGATGCTGCGTGTTTAAAAGCCGCATTAGAAGCCGATGAACCTGTAACGTTAGCTCAAGTCGGTTTATTTGCCGACGGCGTCGCGGTTAAGCGTATCGGCACAGAACCTTTTAGGCTGGCACGTGAATACGTTGACCATGTGGTTACAGTGACCTCGGATGAAATTTGCGCTGCAGTTAAAGATATTTTCGAAGACACCCGTGCTATTGCTGAGCCTGCTGGCGCATTATCAATTGCGGGTCTTAAAAAGTATATGGCATTACAGGGCGACAGTAGCGACGCGCCTAAAAAAGCCGCAGCCATATTAAGTGGAGCCAATGTTAACTTTCATAGTCTTCGCTATGTGTCAGAGCGTTGTGAACTTGGCGAGCAGAAAGAAGCGGTATTAGCGGTTAAAGTACCTGAAAAACCTGGCAGCTTTTTACGCTTTTGTGAGCTACTTGAAAAACGGCCAATGACCGAATTTAACTACCGTTTTAGCAGTCGAGAAGTGGCGGTGGTGTTTGCCGGCATTCGTTTAACGGGTGGTCAAGCAGAGCTTGCAGAGATTATTGCTAACCTCGAGTTAGAAGGTTTTGACGTTCAAGATTTATCTCAAGATGAAACCGCTAAGCTGCATGTACGCTATATGGTCGGTGGTCATCCTCTTGAGCCGTTAGAAGAACGCTTATTTAGCTTTGAGTTTCCTGAACATCCTGGCGCTTTATTGAAGTTTTTAACGACCTTACAAAGTAAATGGAATATCAGTTTGTTCCATTATCGTAACCATGGGGCTGCGTTCGGTCGTGTATTAGCTGGGTTTGAAGTGCCAGCAAACGATGATGATGCTTTTGCACAGTTTTTAACGGATTTAGGGTTTGTCTATCAAGAAGAAACTCACAGCCCTGCTTACCAGTTATTTTTGAACAGTCCTAAAGCGGAGTAAGAACAATAAGTTCAAAGCCAATAAAGCGTGAACGGCCAATATATTGTTGAACTTTAAATATTTATCACATTGAGGTGATTTAACACCTCAATGTGATATTGTCTGTGCACCAAAAACGAAAATATATTCGTAGGTGATTACCAATACCACCAAGGTGTGATGCCGTAGTGGCGTTATATCATTGTGATGGATTGCTTATATGTAGGGTAAATTTTTCCATGCGCTTGTTGCAATGCACAGGCGCATACGACCTCATTTTAAGGAGACATTGATGTTACCCGTGCCAACTATTCCAGCTTTTATGCCACCGCGCCGTACCCTAATGGGCCCTGGCCCATCTGATGTTTATCCAGAAGTGCTTGCCGCGCAATCTCGTCCTACCATTGGTCATTTAGACCCGCTGTTTGTTGGCATGATGGATGAGCTAAAAAGCCTGATTCAATACGCCTTTCAAACCAAAAATGAAATGACCTTAGCAGTATCCGCACCCGGTAGTGCCGGTATGGAAACCTGTTTTGTTAATTTGGTTGAGCCTGGCGAAAAGGTTATTGTGTGCCGCAACGGTGTGTTCGGTGAACGTATGCGCCAAAATGTTGAACGTGTTGGTGGTGTTGCCGTAGTGGTCGACAATGAATGGGGCGAGCCTGTGTGCCCTGATAAAGTTGAAGCTGCACTTGTGGCAAACCCCGATGCCAAGTTTTTAGCGTTTGTGCATGCAGAAACCTCTACCGGGGCCTTATCTGATGCCAAAACCTTATGTACGTTAGCGCAACTTCACGACTGTATTAGCATTGTTGATGCGGTGACGTCATTAGGTGGTGTTGAGCTACTGGTAGATGAGTGGGGTATTGATGCGATTTATTCTGGTAGCCAAAAATGCCTTTCATGCGTGCCGGGTTTATCGCCAGTGTCTTTCTCGCCAAAAGCTGTTGCTAAGCTTAAAGCGCGTACCACGCCGGTACAAAGCTGGTTTTTAGATCAAACGTTGGTGATGGGCTATTGGGGTAATCAAAGTGGTGCTAAACGTAGTTATCACCATACAGCTCCGGTTAATGCACTTTATGCACTGCATGAATCATTGCGGTTACTGGCCAATGAAGGTTTAGAAAATGCCTGGGCAAGACACCGTAAAATGCACTTATTATTACGTGATGGCTTAACCCAGCTAGGGCTTACATTTGTGGTAGACGAAGCGTCAAGATTGCCACAATTAAATGCTGTGTATATTCCTCAAGGTGTTGATGATGCTGCAGTGCGTAAACATTTGCTAGAAGAGTATAACCTTGAGATAGGTGCTGGCTTAGGAGCATTAGCTGGTAAAGCATGGCGTATCGGCTTAATGGGCTTTGGTGCTCGCCGTGAAAACGTGGCTTTGTGCTTGCGGGCTTTACAAGAGTCGCTAAGTTAATTCGTTATAATAGTGGTTTACCGATTCAAAAAATGACGCTACTGGCTACTGAGCGTCATTTTTTATTGAATAATGGGTTTGTTGAACGCGATTATTCAGCGAGCTTTTTTTCAATCTCGTTAACTTGTGCTTGCAATGCTTCGAGCTTTTCACGGGTTTTAAGCAACACATGTTGCTGCACTTCAAATTCTTCGCGCGATACCACGTCAAGTTTCATCAGTTGGTTTTGTAATACTTGCTTACTGCGCTCTTCAAACTCGCCAGCAAATTGCTTTACACCGCTTGGTAAGTTGTCACTCAGTTGTTTTGCCAGTTCTTCAATTTTCTTTGGATTTATCATCATGATCCCCTACTGATATATTGATCTAATTGTAACCGAGGTGAACGTTTTTCCAAAACCTAACTGTAATTTTTCGTTAATTGTCATCGGTGATTCTGCTATGATCCGCCTTCGTTTACGTTTAGTAAGGTAGTGTGATTAATGAAACTCAATCCAGGGCAAAATGAAGCCGTACATTATGTCTCGGGTCCGTGCTTAGTACTTGCGGGTGCTGGCAGTGGTAAAACGCGTGTGATCATTAATAAAATTGCTTACTTGGTCGAAAAGTGTGGTTACAAAGCACGTAATATTGCAGCGGTAACCTTTACCAATAAAGCCGCTCGTGAAATGAAAGAGCGTGTGGCGCAGTCTATGGGGCGTAAAGAAGCGCGAGGGTTGTGGATTTCGACTTTCCATACATTGGGGTTAGAAATTATTAAGCGTGAGCATAAAGTCTTAGGCCTTAAAGCAGGCTTTTCATTATTTGATGACCAGGATACCTTTGCGTTATTAAAAGAGCTGACTCAAGATGAGTTAGACGAAGACAAAGACCTCATTAAAGCCCTAGCCTCGGCGATTTCAAATTGGAAAGGCGGCTTGGTTATTCCTCAGCAAGCACGCAGTTTAGCAAAAGATGAGCAAGGGCAATTATTTGCTATGCTATATCAGCGTTACGCGCAGCACATGAAAGCCTACAACGCGCTTGATTTTGACGATCTTATTTTAATACCGACCTTATTACTACGCATGAACGAGGAAGTGCGCACCCGTTGGCAAACCCGTATCCAATATTTACTGGTGGACGAATATCAAGACACCAACACCAGCCAGTATGAGTTAGTCAAACTGTTAGTGGGCGAACGCGCTCGGTTTACCGTGGTGGGCGATGACGATCAGTCAATTTATTCGTGGCGTGGCGCCAAACCGCAAAACTTAGTGTTATTGGGCACCGACTTCCCGAAATTAAAACTGATTAAATTGGAACAGAATTATCGTTCTAGCCAACGTATTTTACGTGCTGCCAATATATTGATTGCCAACAATCCGCATGTGTACGACAAGTCGTTGTTTAGTGAGCTTGCTTATGGTGAGCCACTTCGCGTATTGATTGCCGCTAACGAAGAGCAAGAGGCGGAACGAGTGGTGGCTGAAATTATTCGCCACAAGTTTGTTGGCCGCACCCAATTTGGCGACTATGCCATTTTGTATCGAGGTAATCATCAGTCGCGCTTATTAGAACGTGCCCTAATGACGAACCGTATACCTTATAAATTAAGTGGCGGAACATCGTTTTTTGCCCGTGCAGAAATTAAAGACATTATGGCGTACCTGCGTTTGGTGGTGAATCCTGACGACGATAATGCATTCTTGCGAGTGGTTAATTTACCTAAACGTGGTATTGGCCCTGCCACCTTGGAGCGATTAGGCAATTTTGCCAATCAAAAGCATATTTCATTGTTTGAGGCTATTTTTGATGTCGAGCTTAATCATCATTTAGCACCTGCTGCGGTGAATTCTCTTTATCAATTTGGCAAATTTATTGTTGATACCGGTGAGCTCGCCACTCGAGGGGAGCCAGTCGAAGCCATTAAGCAGCTTATTCGTAAAATTAATTACGAAGATTATTTATACGAAACCAGCACCAGTGCAAAAGCGGCTGAAATGCGCATGAAGAATATCTCTGAGCTTTATCGCTGGGTGACTGAAATGCTTGAAGGCGATGAGCTTGACGAAGCCATGTCATTGCCAGAGGTGGTGACTCGCCTAACCCTGCGCGACATGATGGAACGTAATAGTGAAGATGAGGGCGGCGACCAGGTGCAGTTAATGACCTTGCATGCATCTAAAGGGCTTGAGTACCCATTTGTGTTCATGGTGGGGGTTGAAGAGCGCATTTTGCCGCATCAATCGAGTATTGATGAAGATAATGTCGATGAAGAGAGGCGTTTAGCTTATGTTGGTATTACCCGTGCACAGCGTGAGTTGTGGTTTGTCATTTGCCGTGAACGCCGTCAATTTGGTGAAACCATGCGCTGCGAGCCAAGTCGCTTTTTACTTGAGTTACCCCAAGATGATTTAATTTGGGAAAACCGTAAACCGGTGCAAACAGAAGCACAACGGGTTGAAACGGGTAAGAGTCATATTGCTAATCTACGAGATATGTTTAAAAAGTAGGTTTAGTGACGGTTATTATTTAGGCGCAGGATTTAGTTGGCTTTTTTTTTTCGTTAAATAATTTGCTGATAGCCCGACCTTGGCCACGAATGTAACCAAGCTCTAGAAACTGCCGCACTTGTTGTTGTGTGTCGACAGTGGTGGCATACATGTCAAAGTTAAGGGTTTCTGCAGTAAGTTGATAGGCTTTAACCAGTTGCAGTTGTTTGTCATTGAGTAAGTGTTTACTAATGTCGTTATCTAGCTTTAATGCTGTTATGGGTAAAAAGCTTAGGCAACTTAATGAGCTGTAACCTGTGCCATAGCCATCAATACCAATCTTAACGCCTAATTGGCTAATCATATCGAAACCATTGATGTGGTTTTCGGTGTCTTGCACTAGCGCTTTCTCGTTAAAAAATAACATTAACTTATTGGCGTCGATATTACTGGCTTTGATAGAGTTTTTTAAGTTGCGTAGCACAAACTTATTTTTAATGTGTTGGCTGCTAATTGATAAGTGCAAGGTAATATCTTGGTGATATTGCTGTTTGAGTAAATGATATTGCTGGCTTAGGTGAGCAAATATATACCCGTCTAAATTAAGTGTGAGTTGATATTGGGCCGCAAGATGCTTGAGTTTAGTGTGTTCAATGCGTCCGTGCTCTGGATGATGCCACTCTATTTGGGGCTCAATTGCGATAATTTCG
>NZ_JAQQPZ010000014.1 GCF_028750675.1 Shewanella metallivivens
GCCTAATTGGCTAATCATATCGAAACCATTGATGTGGTTTTCGGTGTCTTGCACTAGCGCTTTCTCGTTAAAAAATAACATTAACTTATTGGCGTCGATATTACTGGCTTTGATAGAGTTTTTTAAGTTGCGTAGCACAAACTTATTTTTAATGTGTTGGCTGCTAATTGATAAGTGCAAGGTAATATCTTGGTGATATTGCTGTTTGAGTAAATGATATTGCTGGCTTAGGTGAGCAAATATATACCCGTCTAAATTAAGTGTGAGTTGATATTGGGCCGCAAGATGCTTGAGTTTAGTGTGTTCAATGCGTCCGTGCTCTGGATGATGCCACTCTATTTGGGGCTCAATTGCGATAATTTCGCCGCTGGTGAAATCAACCACTTCAACGTAGTGAATATCAAACTCTTGTTTATCTAGTGCCTGCTTAAAGTCAGCTTCCAATTCATGTTGTTGTTTAGATTGGTTACTGAGCTTGTCGTCAAATATAACATAGCAACCTTTGCCATTGGCTTTAGCTTGGTACATGGCAGCATCAGCATCACGAAGCAAAGACTCGCTAGTCACTAACTTATTACGGCCACTAAAAGCGACACCGATACTGGCACCGGCTATAAACTCTTGTTTACCGAGCTCATAAGGCATAGATAACGCTTGTAAGATGCGTTCGCAGACTTCAATAGCATCATCTGTTGTGCTGATTGAGTCGAGTAATATCACAAACTCATCACCGCCCATTCTTGCTAGGGTGTCATTATCGCGTACGCATGATTTAATCCGTTGTGCAGTTTCTATTAAGAAGCGATCACCTTCTAAATGACCAAAAGAGTCGTTAATAAGTTTAAAACGGTCTAAATCGATAAATAATAGGGCAAACTGGTCTAAACCATGGCGGCGCAAATGTTTAAGAGCGTGTGATAGGCGCTCCATTAAATAACTTCTGTTGGGCAACCCTGTTAGCCCGTCGTGTTGAGCATCGTGTACCAGTTGATCTTCAATTTTACGGCGTTGATTAATTTCTTGTTGTAAGTTGTTATTGAGCTCGGCTAGTGCTCGTGTTCGCTCTATGACTTTATCTTCTAAAAGCTCATGGCTATTTTTGAGTGATTCAACGGCTTGTTTGCGCTCGATTGCGTTGGCAATGTGTTGCGATACAAAAGTCAGTAATTCTAAGTCTTTTAATTGATAGATATGTTCGTCATCAAGACTGTAAATGGTTAACGCTCCGGCAATATCGCCGTTAATAATTAGCGGTATACCAATCCACTGATGCATTCGTTGAGTTTTGTTTAGCTCTGGAGATTTTGAGTAGACTTCACCATTGGCGACCATTTGGGCAATGTCTTTGGCAGACAATAATCGAGGTAACTTATGTTGTAAAATGTACTCGGTTAAGCCATCTTGCATTGGGCGTGACGATGGATATTGGGCTGTCATTTGCGATACATAGAATGGAAATGACAACATATTGTGATCGTCTATCAATGAGATAAAACAATTATGCGCAGGAATTAACTGACTGATAATAGTGTGAATACGCAGATAAAAGTCTTGCTGTAACACATTTGATGCTGATAAATCTGCAATTTCGAATAAGGTTTTTTGTAGTTTTTCGGCTTTTACTCGCTCTTGAACTTCAATTTTGACTTTATCATAAGCTTGACTAAGCTCTTTGGTCCGCTCAGTAATGGCTTGTTCTAGTTGTTCATGATGTTCAAGTCGCTCCATTACGCCAGAGATATGGTGGCAAATAAACCCCATTAACTCTAGCTCTAACTCACCGTATGTATTGGCTTCGTTATAACTTTGAACAACTAAAACGCCACTCACCACATCTTGATTTTTAATCGGTACACCGAGCCATTGATGGCTTGGAGAGCCCAAACTTTTAATATCGCCGCTGGCGATGAGTTCATTAAACTTTTTGTCATCACACAGTAATGGCTCGCCGTTTCGTAATACGTATCCGGTTAAGCCGCTATTGAGTAATGACGAAATCTCCTGGTCGGGATACAAATCTGTGGGGTGAGAGTCTTGTAAATCAGCAAAAAAGGGCAGGCTGGTTAAGCCGGTTTTAAGATCTCTTGAGGCTATAAAGAAGTTTTCAGCTGGAATAAGTTGTTGAAGATGTAAGTGTACCCGCTGATAGAAGTCTTCAAGTGATTTTACTTGGGTAGCAATATTAGAAATACCAAGTAGGGCATTTTGAATAATTTCGGAACGTTTATATTTTTTAGCCAAACGCTTTAAACGAGTCACTCTTTTTTGTAAGTGCTCGAC
>NZ_JAQQPZ010000015.1 GCF_028750675.1 Shewanella metallivivens
AAGCCATGCCACCCGCTTTTGGTTTTAATAGGTGTTTAAATGTCGATTGTTGTTTGTCGTGCTTGGCCTGGGTAAAACGCGTGCCTTCAACAAAGTTCATGATACTCACTGGCTTAGTTTTAAACTTTTCACAAGCTTTACGAGTGATTTCAATATCTTTTCCTTTTAATTTTGGATTTTTACGCAATTCAGCGGAGCTATAACGGCGCATAAAAGGAAAGTCTAGCGCCCACCAAGCTAATCCAAGTACAGGCACAAAAATCAATTCTTGTTTGAGGAAGAACTTTAAAAATGGGATTTTACGATTGAAAACGCGCTGCAGGATTAAAATATCGACCCATGATTGGTGGTTAGCAATGACCATGTACCATTCTTGTTCAGAAAACTGCTGATCGCCTGTTATGTGAATACGCATTGGGTGAAAAATGCTTTCAACCACTGTATTTACGCTAATCCAGCCAGTGGCGCAGTTATCTAAAATATGGCTACAGCCTTTTTGAAAAAGACCAATGGGTATCAGCTTGACAATACTAAAGACGAGGATTGGAATTGTCCAAAAGACAGTATTCAATACATAAAAGATGAAAGCTAAACAGCCTTTGATTTTCGAAAACAGCGACATTTTTCTCTCCTATTAAACGGAGAGCTATGTTACTCGTAGTCGAGGTATTGCTCAATAAATACAACAGTTAAAATCGACTTTATTGTTGATTAAGTTTGGCGAGTAAGCGATCCATCGCCCGATAACCAAGCGCTTGGGCAATATGTTCACGCTCGGTCGTGGTTGATTGTTGTAGATCTGCAATGGTGCGTGCGACCCGTTGAATGCGGTGAAAACTGCGTACTGATAGCCCTAAACTCACCACACTTTGCTCTAAAAACACTAAGTCTTGCTGACTAATATTACTGTCTTGTTTTAACTGTTTCGGAGTTAATTCGCTGTTGAGTACGCCCGCGCGAGCCAATTGACACTCTCGCGCAAGTTTAACGCGCTTGGCGATATCGACACTGGTTTCTCCGGGTTGATGTTTTTGGGTTAGGGTACCTGAGGGCAATTTGGGTACATCAACCGTTAAATCAAATCTGTCTAAAAACGGCCCTGACAAACGTGAGAGGTAGCGCTGAATTTGGTCTGGGGTCGAACGAGCACGTTCGGTATCACCACAAGGACTTGGGTTCATGGCCGCAATGAGTTGAAATCGGCTTGAAAAAGTCAATTTTGCCGCTGCACGCGAGATTTCAACTCGGCCGGTTTCAAGGGGCTCGCGTAAACAGTCGAGTACTTTACGGGGAAACTCAGCGATTTCATCTAAAAATAATATCCCCCGATGAGCCAATGAAATCTCTCCCGGTTTAGGGTGGCTACCACCACCAATTAATGCGATAGATGAGCAAGTATGATGTGGAGAACGAAAGGGACGATTTAAAAAATCTTGTGGCTTAATATGCAAGCCTGCTACCGAATGAATGGCTGCAACTTCAATGGCTTCATCGTACGATAACGCAGGTAACAGCGGGATAATTCGATTGGCAAGCATACTTTTTCCTGTTCCTGGTGGTCCAAGAAACAGCATGTTGTGCGAGCCGGCCGCGGCAATTTCTAATCCTTGCTTTGCTTGATATTGGCCAATGACATCACTCATGCATAATAAGTTGTCAGCAACTGGCGATTCGTCTATCCATTCTGGTTGGGTGTCGAGTAATGGCAGTTGTGCTTGACCATGTAAAAATGCGGCCAGATTTTGTAAATGTGCCACAAAGTAGCTGTGGTGATACCCCACGAGCTCCGCTTCGTGACGATTATCGATAGGCATAAAAAAATGGTGTTGATCATTACGCGCCGCAATAATGGCAGGTAACAAACCTGTGCAAGGTCTGACTTGCCCAGACAAGGCTAACTCACCGACAAATTCACATTGGTGTAAGGCTTTGGTTGGCACCTGATTGGATGCGGCTAAAATACCGATGGCGATGGGCAGATCGTAACGGCCGCCCTGTTTGGGCAAATCTGCTGGCGCGAGGTTGACAGTAATGCGTCGCTGGGGAAATTCAAAACCTGCATTGATTAATGCTGACCTAACACGTTCTTTGGCTTCTTTGACCGAAGCCTCTGGTAGGCCCACTAAATTAAATGCGGGTAAACCATTACTTAAATGCACTTCAACAGTCACTTTAGGGGCTTCAACACCACAACTCGCTCGAGTAAACACACAGGCAATTGCCATTAACAAAATCCTTTTGTTTGAATAATATACAAATGAAGGGGTGCATACAGTCTAGCAGCGCTGGCTGTTTTTGCTGATTTTATGGTGAGTCTGTTGGTATAAGAAGACAAAATATAATCAATTATGTTAACTAAACCTTGGTTATCTTGTTGGCTTTTGAGTAGAATACGCGCGCGTTTAAATACAGCCATAACGTGATGATACAACGCCAGCATTGCGGCTCACTTTTCCAATAAAACAGCTATTTTACTGTAGAAAATAGCAAGCGATGATTGCCTTATTTTGATTGATAGCCTCGATGTCACCCTCCTGGCATTTTCGTCATGAAATCATCCCCAAATGGCCCAAACCGAATTTTTGTCCCTTTGTTATTCAACAAAGTTAACTGCTTTATGAGCGAAAATCGCTACCCCATTATGACTTAGTGCTCAGTGCCTAAGCTAAAGAGAATGTATGACTATTACAGATAGTTTTTTAATTATATTGTGCCTCATTGGCATTAGCTGTTTTTTTTCGATGTCAGAAATTGCCTTGGCGGCATCACGTAAAATCCGCTTGCAAACCATGGCTGATGAAGGTGATTTACGTGCCACTAAGGTGTTAAAGCTACAAGCTCATCCGGGCAGTTTTTTCACTGTCGTGCAGATTGGCTTAAACGCGGTTGCCATTATGGGCGGTATTGTCGGTGAGTCGGCATTTCGCCCTTACTTTGAGGAAATCCTATTACCGCTGCTAGGGAATGAATGGGGCTTACAACTGAGCTTTGTTTTTTCATTCGTCACGGTGACGTCATTATTTATTTTGTTTGCTGATTTAATGCCAAAACGCATTGCGATGGTGATCCCAGAACAGGTGGCGGTCACCTTTGTGATGCCCATTGCGTTTTGTATTACCATTTTAAAACCATTTGTATGGATTTTTAATGGTTTGGCTAATGCTATTTTTAAATTATTGCAGGTGCCAACGGCACGAAATGATCAAGTAACGCACGATGACATTTACGCCATGATGACCGCCGGAACGGAAGCGGGTGTGATGGACAAAGGTGAGCAACAAATGATGGAAAACGTGTTTGAAATGCAGTCGGTGTCTGTGACATCGGCCATGACAGCACGTGAAAGCCTCGTGTATTTTTTACTGCAAGACACCGAAGAAGACATTAAACAAAAGATTGCCAATAATCCCCATAACAAGTTTTTGGTGTGTGATGGTCAGTTAGATATGATCAAAGGTTTTGTGGATGCAAAAGAGTTGCTTATCCGAGTCATTAATGGCGAAAAAATTACGCTCAAGGGCAGTACATTAGTTCACAACTGTTTGATTATTCCTGACACTTTAACCTTGTCAGAGTCGATGGAATATTTTAAAAATAATCGTGCCGACTTTGCCGTGGTAATGAACGAATACGCATTAGTGGTGGGGATTGTAACCACCAATGATTTGCAAAGTGCGGTAATGGGCGCCTGGTCATTACATGAAAGCGAAGAACAAATAGTGGCCCGTGATGGCAACTCTTGGTTAGTTGACGGGGTGACACCCATTACCGATGTAATGCGGGCATTTCATATTGAGGAATTTCCCCATAATCAAAATTACGAAACGATTGCCGGATTTATGATGTATATGCTGCGTAAGATCCCCAAGCGTACCGATTTTGTAAACTATGCAGGCTTTAAGTTTGAAGTCGTCGACATAGATGCCTATAAAGTCGACCAATTACTGGTAACGCGGATTGATGTCGAATCACCGCCATTGCCTTAACGAGTTGCGTGATTGACTGTAAGGCGCTGTGCGCCTTTGTTAACGTCACTAAATAATCTCAAGAAACGCGCTAATGATGGGGTCGTTAGCGCGTTTTTCTTTGCAACAACAGCCCAACTCAAAGGCTGGAATGTCAACCGGTGAAATCAAGGTTTGGATCCGCTCGCGTACCGGACTATTATGGATCACCGCATCTGGGCTTATCCCTACACCACAACCTAATGCCACCATCGACACAATCGCTTCCTGACCAGATACTTGTGCGTAAATATTGGGCTTTATACCCATTTGTTTAAACCATTGGTCGATTCGTTTTCGGCCTGGGCCGTGGTCCGGCACAATATAGGGCAATTTCTCCCAATCAATGTGGCTTTGATTTACCCATTGTTGCACTTGGCATTGCATCAATGGGGCGATGACAGAAATAGGCACTTTGTCTATGGGCGTAAAGTGCAAGGTACTTGGAAATACCTCAGGTAAGGCAATAATGGCGATATCGGTTCGATTTTTTTGGATTTGGCTCACGGCGTTAGCTGGGTCGCCGGTAGTGAGATGAATATCGACATGCGGGTGGTCGCGTCTAAAGCGCTCAAGCAAAGACGGTAAATGGCTGTATGCCGCGGTGACCGAACAATACAAATTCAGATTACCACGTAAATATTGCTGGCTAGGGTCAATACGGCTGCGCAGTTGGCTCCAGTCTGCCAAGGTCTGTTCGGCAAAGCGTTTAAACTCTAATCCTGCATGAGTAATGGTCACGCTGCGGTTATCGCGTTCAAATAATTTACTGCCGACTTCATCTTCTAAGCGCTGTAACGCTCGGCTTAGTGTTGATGGGCTGACATGAGATTGCTCAGCTGTTTTGGCAAAATGCAGGCTATCACATAAGTGCAAATACAATTTTAGAGAGCGAATATCCATAAATAGCGTTTCCATAAAGAGGATTAAATTCATCAGAATAGTGACGTTGCATATTATGCAACGTCACATGCCGAATATATCATTTTAAGCAATGCTGTGGATAGGTTATAGTCAACTCAATCGCAAAGTTTGAGTTTGCATCAAACATAAATTGCGTCCCAAATTTTACATTTTAAAGGTGGTATCAGATGGCTAACTATTTTAACTCTCTGAATTTACGTCAACAATTAGCTCAATTAGCACAATGCCGCTTCATGGACCGTACTGAATTCAGTGACGGCTGCGAATATATCAAAGATTGGAACATTGTTATTTTAGGTTGTGGTGCACAAGGCCTTAACCAAGGTTTGAACATGCGTGATTCTGGCCTAAACATTTCTTTTGCACTTCGTCCAGAAGCCATTACAGAAAAGCGTGCATCTTGGCAAAAAGCGACCGATAACGGCTTTAAAGTGGGTACATTTGAAGAGCTTGTACCCGCGGCGGATTTAGTGCTTAACCTTACGCCAGACAAGCAACATACCCATGTTGTTAATGCCGTTATGCCATTAATGAAGCAAGGTTCTACTCTAGCGTATTCGCACGGTTTCAACATTGTTGAAGAAGGCATGCAAGTGCGTTCAGACATTACTGTCATTATGGTAGCGCCTAAGTGCCCAGCCACAGAAGTACGTGAAGAATATAAGCGTGGTTTTGGTGTACCAACACTGATTGCCGTTCACCCTGAAAATGATCCAAACGGTGATGGCTTAGCGATTGCTAAAGCGTATGCAAGTGCAACCGGTGGTGACCGTGCAGGTGTATTGATGTCATCTTTTGTTGCTGAAGTTAAGTCTGACTTAATGGGCGAGCAAACAATCCTATGTGGTATGTTGCAAACCGGTGCCATTTTAGGGTATGAGAAAATGGTTGCTGACGGTGTTGAGCCTGGTTATGCCGGCAAACTTATTCAGCAAGGTTGGGAAACGGTTACCGAAGCACTTAAGCACGGCGGCATCACTAACATGATGGACCGTTTATCAAACCCTGCAAAAATTAAAGCGTTTGATATGGCTGAAGAGTTAAAAGACATCCTTAAGCCGCTATTTGAAAAGCACATGGATGACATCATCAGCGGTGAGTTCTCTCGCACCATGATGGAAGACTGGGCTAATGATGACGCTAACTTATTGCGTTGGAGAGCAGAAACCAACGAAACCGCGTTTGAAAATGCACCAACAACGTCTGAGCATATTGATGAGCAAACGTATTTCGACAAAGGCATTTTCCTCGTGGCGATGATCAAAGCCGGTGTTGAATTAGCATTTGATACTATGGTTGCAGCAGGTATTGTTGAAGAGTCGGCTTATTATGAGTCACTACATGAAACCCCGTTAATTGCTAACACGATTGCTCGTAAGCGTTTATATGAAATGAACGTGGTGATTTCAGACACCGCTGAATACGGTTGTTACCTATTCAACCACGCTGCGGTACCCATGCTACGTGACTACGTGAATGCTATGTCTTCAGAGTACTTAGGTGCTGGTCTTGCTGACACTTCAAATGGTGTTGATAACCAACGTTTAATTGAAGTCAATGAGCAAATTCGTCATACAGATGTTGAGTTTATCGGTGCTGAATTACGCGGTTACATGACAGACATGAAGCGTATTGTTGAAGCGGGCTAAGCGTTAAAAAACTGATGTAGTACCTGTTCAGAGATTGGTTGTAAAAAATGTGTAGTCGGACAGGCATCAATAGAAGCAACCCAATAACCATTATTGGGTAGTGGAAAAACAAATTGTTAGATTGAGTTTAATAATATTTTTAGCGAACTCATTGGTTAAGTTTTTGTTGTTGTTTGCATTGTCTCGGCAGGGAAGCTGAATTTTTTTTACAAAGACGATTTTTTAGTTGTGTTTGATAAATCTTTTATGGTACTTGTTAGTCATACCGTAACGTTTATTGAACATAAGCGAACGAAATAATGTTAAAAACTTAGGATACAGTCTAAAACATGTTAAACCGCGCAGCCATGCTCATTCTCGTGATTATTACCGTAGTGATTATTAAGTCACAGCGGGGGTGGCGTTTGACAACTAGACTGACCTAAGAGTCACAAAGATTGCAAAACCCCCGCTCCGAAAGGACCGGGGGTTTTTAGTTTCTAGGCTTAAGTAAAAAATCAGCACCCAGATATCACATCAGTAGAGCAAGCAAACATTGACGAAGTAGAGATAAAAATATGGAAGCAGGACAAAAAATGCGCGGCGCGGATGCAGTCATCAAAGTGCTAGCAGCGCACGGTGTTACCACAGTGTTTGGTTATCCTGGCGGAGCCATTATGCCCATTTACGATGCGCTTTATGGTAGCCCTGTTGAGCATCTACTCAGCCGCCACGAGCAAGGTGCGGCATTTGCTGCTGTAGGTTATGCTCGAGCCAGTGGTAAAACCGGTGTTTGTTTTGCAACATCAGGGCCTGGGGCAACCAATTTAGTCACCTCGTTAGCCGATGCCTTGCTTGATTCTGTTCCCTTAGTTGCCATCACTGGCCAGGTGTCTACAGCGGTGATTGGCACTGATGCCTTTCAAGAAATTGATGTACTTGGTATGTCACTGTCCTGTACTAAACACAGTTTTATGGTTACCGACATCAATGAGTTAATCCCAACATTGTATCGCGCTTTTGAAGTTGCCGCAGAAGGAAGACCAGGTCCTGTATTGGTTGATATCCCCAAAGATATTCAAATCGCTGAGCTTGAGTACAAAACCCCATTGCAAAGTGTCGCAGATGAACCTCACGCAACACAAACCGAGCTAGACGCTGCCATCGAGTTGCTTACTCAGGCGGCAAAGCCGATGTTATATGTTGGCGGTGGTGTCGGTATGGCGGGCGCGGTATCTCATTTACGTGAGTTTATTGATGTCACAGGTATTCCGTCAGTTGCCACGTTAAAGGGCTTAGGCAGTATTTCCCATGGCACTAAAGGCTATTTAGGCATGTTGGGTATGCACGGCGGTAAAGGGGCTAATCTCGCTGTGCAAGAGTGTGATTTATTAATCGTCGTCGGAGCACGTTTTGATGACCGAGTCACTGGGCGGTTAGCCAGCTTTGCCAGTAACGCCAAAGTGTTACATCTAGATATCGATGCTGCTGAGTTAGGTAAGTTACGCCAAGCCGAAGTGGCTATCGCCGCGGATTTACGCCAAGTTTTACCGGCATTAACGGCTGCGGTAAAAGGGAAAGTCGCCATTAATCAATGGCAGGCAGAAGTTGACGCATTAGCGCGTCAACACCAATGGAATTATCAACATCCAGGTGAGCTGATATACGCGCCAGCCATGTTACGTCGTTTAGCCAACAAATTACCAGAAGACAGTGTTGTTGCATGCGATGTGGGGCAGCACCAAATGTGGGTGGCCCAGCATATGTGGTTTCGTCGCCCTGAAGATCATTTGTCTAGTGCTGGCCTTGGCACTATGGGGTTTGGTTTACCCGCAGCCATTGGTGCTCAAGTGGCTCGCCCAGATGCCACAGTGGTCACAGTCTCTGGCGATGGGTCATTTATGATGAATGTCCAAGAGTTGACGACCATTAAACGCCGTAAACTGCCAGTTAAAATTTTACTCATAGACAATCAAAAGCTCGGCATGGTCAAGCAATGGCAGCAACTGTTTTTTGAAGAGCGCTACAGCGAGACTGATTTGTCTGATAACCCTAACTTTGTATTAATGGCGTCGGCTTTTGATATTCCAGGCCGCACTATTAATCATGCTGATCAAGTAGAGCAAGCATTAGATGAAATGCTTAACAGCAGCGGCCCTTACATGCTGCACGTCGCGATTGATGACGCCTTTAATGTATGGCCGTTAGTCCCACCCGGAGCCAGTAACAGCGACATGATGGATCAAATGGAGAAGCAAACATGATGCATAATCTTGAAATAACCGTTCAACAACGTCCAGAAGTGCTAGAGCGTGTATTGCGTGTTACTCGCCACCGTGGATTTAAAGTCACCCAAATGCAGATGCGCATCAATGACGATGCTAGTATGGCTGTAGAGTTATGGGTTGAGGCTGAACGTGCAATCGAACTGTTAAGCAACCAGCTCACTAAATTAATTGATGTCACCCAATGTAAAGTGATGCCAGCGGTGTCTCTTGGGCAAGCAGCAAACAGTTAAGCCTATATTATTACCAATTAAATGCGTGACTTGTGATAACACAGGTAACCCGCACCACATTACACAAGGATATTTGCAATGCCAAAATTACGTTCAGCAACCAGTACCGAAGGCCGCAACATGGCAGGTGCCCGCGCACTATGGCGTGCGACGGGGGTAAAAGAAACCGATTTTGGTAAGCCAATTATTGCGATTGCCAACTCATTTACTCAATTTGTACCAGGGCATGTGCATTTAAAAGACATGGGTGCACTTGTTGCTAGCGCGATTGAAGAAGTCGGCGGTATTGCCAAAGAATTTAACACCATTGCAGTAGACGACGGCATTGCCATGGGGCATGGCGGTATGTTGTATAGCTTGCCATCGCGTGAGCTGATTGCAGACAGTGTCGAATACATGGTCAATGCGCATTGTGCTGATGCATTAGTGTGTATTTCAAATTGCGACAAAATCACCCCTGGCATGTTAATGGCCGCACTGCGATTAAATATTCCGGTCATTTTTGTGTCTGGCGGACCAATGGAAGCTGGTAAAACCAAGCTGTCTGACAAGTTAATTAAACTTGATTTAGTGGATGCTATGGTGGCGGGCGCTGATACTAATGTTAGCGATGAAGACAGCAAACAAATTGAACGAAGCGCTTGTCCAACGTGTGGCTCTTGTTCTGGTATGTTTACTGCTAACTCGATGAACTGTTTAACAGAAGCCTTAGGATTGTCATTACCCGGTAATGGGTCAATGTTGGCGACTCACGCCGATCGCCGCGAATTGTTTTTAGAAGCTGGTCGTCGCGTCATGAAGTTGGCTGAGCGCTATTATAAGTACGATGACGAAAATGTATTACCGCGTAATATTGCATCATTTAAAGCATTTGAAAATGCCACCGCTTTAGATATCGCCATGGGCGGCTCGTCTAACACGGTATTACATTTATTAGCCGCAGCCCAAGAAGCTGAATTAGCCTTTGATATGACTGATATTGATCGTATGTCGCGTCTTGTTCCGCACCTATGTAAGGTTGCACCATCAACCCCTAAATACCATATGGAAGATGTACACCGTGCTGGTGGTGTGATGGGTATTTTGGGTGAGTTAGACAGAGCAGGCTTATTGCATAACGACGTACCACACGTGGCAGCAGATAACGGCGGCGACTTGAAATCTGTGTTAGCTAAGTACGATCTAAAGCAAACCAACGACCCAGAAGTGATTCGTTTTTATAGTGCAGGCCCAGCAGGGATTCCGACCACTAAAGCTTTTAGTCAAGATTGCCGTTGGGACAGTGTTGATGATGACCGTGAAAATGGCTGTATCCGCGCACGTGAATTTGCGTTTAGTCAAGAAGGCGGCTTGGCAGTACTTGCGGGTAATGTGGCAACGGATGGTTGTATTGTTAAAACCGCTGGTGTTGACGAGTCAAACTTAATGTTTGTCGGGAGCGCTCGGGTTTATGAAAGCCAGGATGATGCCGTAGCCGGTATTCTTGGTGGTGAAGTTGTTGCGGGTGACGTGGTGGTGATTCGTTACGAAGGTCCTAAAGGCGGCCCAGGTATGCAAGAAATGTTATACCCGACCACATACCTTAAATCACGTGGCTTAGGCACTCAGTGTGCGCTGATCACTGATGGCCGTTTCTCTGGTGGTACATCGGGTTTATCAATTGGCCATATTTCACCAGAAGCCGCATCCGGTGGTGCCATAGCATTGATTGAAAATGGTGACCAAATTGCCATTGATATTCCAAAGCGAAGCATTCAATTGAATGTGAGTGACGATGAATTAACTCGTCGCCGTGACGCAATGAACGCTAAAGGCCCATTGGGTTGGAAGCCTGTAGCTCGTGAGCGTTATGTCTCTTTAGCGTTAAAAGCTTACGCGCTGTTAGCGACCAGTGCAGATAAAGGTGCAGTACGCGATCGCACCAAACTGGAGGGGTAGCATGTTGGCTTTGGCGTCTCAAACTCAATTAGATCTAGCGCATTATTATTTGCAGAAAATTTTGCTGTCATCTGTATACGATGTCGCTAAAGTGACGCCACTGTCGAGCATGAATAAGTTATCAGCTCGCTTTGGTTGTCAGGTGTACTTAAAGCGTGAAGATATGCAGCCTGTGCATTCATTTAAGTTACGTGGTGCTTACAACCGTATTGCTGCGCTAACTCAAGATGAATGTGATAAAGGCGTGGTGTGTGCCTCGGCGGGTAACCATGCACAGGGCGTCGCTATGTCGGCGGCAAGTCGTGGCATTAATGCAGTGATTGTCATGCCTAGTACCACACCAGACATTAAAATTGATGCGGTGCGTCGACTTGGCGGCAACGTGGTGTTGCATGGCCAAGCATTTGATCAAGCAAATGACTATGCGAAAAACTTATCGGCAACTGAAGGGCGTGTGTATATCGCGCCATTTGATGACGAGGCCGTTATCGCCGGTCAAGGCACCATTGCTCAAGAAATGGTACAGCAACAGCGTGATATTGAAGTGGTCTTTGTGCCCGTGGGCGGTGGCGGTTTAATTGCGGGGATAGCTGCGTATTACAAAGCCGTTATGCCACAAGTCAAAATTATTGGTGTTGAACCAGAAGATGCTGCGTGTTTAAAAGCCGCATTAGAAGCCGATGAACCTGTAACGTTAGCTCAAGTCGGTTTATTTGCCGACGGCGTCGCGGTTAAGCGTATCGGCACAGAACCTTTTAGGCTGGCACGTGAATACGTTGACCATGTGGTTACAGTGACCTCGGATGAAATTTGCGCTGCAGTTAAAGATATTTTCGAAGACACCCGTGCTATTGCTGAGCCTGCTGGCGCATTATCAATTGCGGGTCTTAAAAAGTATATGGCATTACAGGGCGACAGTAGCGACGCGCCTAAAAAAGCCGCAGCCATATTAAGTGGAGCCAATGTTAACTTTCATAGTCTTCGCTATGTGTCAGAGCGTTGTGAACTTGGCGAGCAGAAAGAAGCGGTATTAGCGGTTAAAGTACCTGAAAAACCTGGCAGCTTTTTACGCTTTTGTGAGCTACTTGAAAAACGGCCAATGACCGAATTTAACTACCGTTTTAGCAGTCGAGAAGTGGCGGTGGTGTTTGCCGGCATTCGTTTAACGGGTGGTCAAGCAGAGCTTGCAGAGATTATTGCTAACCTCGAGTTAGAAGGTTTTGACGTTCAAGATTTATCTCAAGATGAAACCGCTAAGCTGCATGTACGCTATATGGTCGGTGGTCATCCTCTTGAGCCGTTAGAAGAACGCTTATTTAGCTTTGAGTTTCCTGAACATCCTGGCGCTTTATTGAAGTTTTTAACGACCTTACAAAGTAAATGGAATATCAGTTTGTTCCATTATCGTAACCATGGGGCTGCGTTCGGTCGTGTATTAGCTGGGTTTGAAGTGCCAGCAAACGATGATGATGCTTTTGCACAGTTTTTAACGGATTTAGGGTTTGTCTATCAAGAAGAAACTCACAGCCCTGCTTACCAGTTATTTTTGAACAGTCCTAAAGCGGAGTAAGAACAATAAGTTCAAAGCCAATAAAGCGTGAACGGCCAATATATTGTTGAACTTTAAATATTTATCACATTGAGGTGATTTAACACCTCAATGTGATATTGTCTGTGCACCAAAAACGAAAATATATTCGTAGGTGATTACCAATACCACCAAGGTGTGATGCCGTAGTGGCGTTATATCATTGTGATGGATTGCTTATATGTAGGGTAAATTTTTCCATGCGCTTGTTGCAATGCACAGGCGCATACGACCTCATTTTAAGGAGACATTGATGTTACCCGTGCCAACTATTCCAGCTTTTATGCCACCGCGCCGTACCCTAATGGGCCCTGGCCCATCTGATGTTTATCCAGAAGTGCTTGCCGCGCAATCTCGTCCTACCATTGGTCATTTAGACCCGCTGTTTGTTGGCATGATGGATGAGCTAAAAAGCCTGATTCAATACGCCTTTCAAACCAAAAATGAAATGACCTTAGCAGTATCCGCACCCGGTAGTGCCGGTATGGAAACCTGTTTTGTTAATTTGGTTGAGCCTGGCGAAAAGGTTATTGTGTGCCGCAACGGTGTGTTCGGTGAACGTATGCGCCAAAATGTTGAACGTGTTGGTGGTGTTGCCGTAGTGGTCGACAATGAATGGGGCGAGCCTGTGTGCCCTGATAAAGTTGAAGCTGCACTTGTGGCAAACCCCGATGCCAAGTTTTTAGCGTTTGTGCATGCAGAAACCTCTACCGGGGCCTTATCTGATGCCAAAACCTTATGTACGTTAGCGCAACTTCACGACTGTATTAGCATTGTTGATGCGGTGACGTCATTAGGTGGTGTTGAGCTACTGGTAGATGAGTGGGGTATTGATGCGATTTATTCTGGTAGCCAAAAATGCCTTTCATGCGTGCCGGGTTTATCGCCAGTGTCTTTCTCGCCAAAAGCTGTTGCTAAGCTTAAAGCGCGTACCACGCCGGTACAAAGCTGGTTTTTAGATCAAACGTTGGTGATGGGCTATTGGGGTAATCAAAGTGGTGCTAAACGTAGTTATCACCATACAGCTCCGGTTAATGCACTTTATGCACTGCATGAATCATTGCGGTTACTGGCCAATGAAGGTTTAGAAAATGCCTGGGCAAGACACCGTAAAATGCACTTATTATTACGTGATGGCTTAACCCAGCTAGGGCTTACATTTGTGGTAGACGAAGCGTCAAGATTGCCACAATTAAATGCTGTGTATATTCCTCAAGGTGTTGATGATGCTGCAGTGCGTAAACATTTGCTAGAAGAGTATAACCTTGAGATAGGTGCTGGCTTAGGAGCATTAGCTGGTAAAGCATGGCGTATCGGCTTAATGGGCTTTGGTGCTCGCCGTGAAAACGTGGCTTTGTGCTTGCGGGCTTTACAAGAGTCGCTAAGTTAATTCGTTATAATAGTGGTTTACCGATTCAAAAAATGACGCTACTGGCTACTGAGCGTCATTTTTTATTGAATAATGGGTTTGTTGAACGCGATTATTCAGCGAGCTTTTTTTCAATCTCGTTAACTTGTGCTTGCAATGCTTCGAGCTTTTCACGGGTTTTAAGCAACACATGTTGCTGCACTTCAAATTCTTCGCGCGATACCACGTCAAGTTTCATCAGTTGGTTTTGTAATACTTGCTTACTGCGCTCTTCAAACTCGCCAGCAAATTGCTTTACACCGCTTGGTAAGTTGTCACTCAGTTGTTTTGCCAGTTCTTCAATTTTCTTTGGATTTATCATCATGATCCCCTACTGATATATTGATCTAATTGTAACCGAGGTGAACGTTTTTCCAAAACCTAACTGTAATTTTTCGTTAATTGTCATCGGTGATTCTGCTATGATCCGCCTTCGTTTACGTTTAGTAAGGTAGTGTGATTAATGAAACTCAATCCAGGGCAAAATGAAGCCGTACATTATGTCTCGGGTCCGTGCTTAGTACTTGCGGGTGCTGGCAGTGGTAAAACGCGTGTGATCATTAATAAAATTGCTTACTTGGTCGAAAAGTGTGGTTACAAAGCACGTAATATTGCAGCGGTAACCTTTACCAATAAAGCCGCTCGTGAAATGAAAGAGCGTGTGGCGCAGTCTATGGGGCGTAAAGAAGCGCGAGGGTTGTGGATTTCGACTTTCCATACATTGGGGTTAGAAATTATTAAGCGTGAGCATAAAGTCTTAGGCCTTAAAGCAGGCTTTTCATTATTTGATGACCAGGATACCTTTGCGTTATTAAAAGAGCTGACTCAAGATGAGTTAGACGAAGACAAAGACCTCATTAAAGCCCTAGCCTCGGCGATTTCAAATTGGAAAGGCGGCTTGGTTATTCCTCAGCAAGCACGCAGTTTAGCAAAAGATGAGCAAGGGCAATTATTTGCTATGCTATATCAGCGTTACGCGCAGCACATGAAAGCCTACAACGCGCTTGATTTTGACGATCTTATTTTAATACCGACCTTATTACTACGCATGAACGAGGAAGTGCGCACCCGTTGGCAAACCCGTATCCAATATTTACTGGTGGACGAATATCAAGACACCAACACCAGCCAGTATGAGTTAGTCAAACTGTTAGTGGGCGAACGCGCTCGGTTTACCGTGGTGGGCGATGACGATCAGTCAATTTATTCGTGGCGTGGCGCCAAACCGCAAAACTTAGTGTTATTGGGCACCGACTTCCCGAAATTAAAACTGATTAAATTGGAACAGAATTATCGTTCTAGCCAACGTATTTTACGTGCTGCCAATATATTGATTGCCAACAATCCGCATGTGTACGACAAGTCGTTGTTTAGTGAGCTTGCTTATGGTGAGCCACTTCGCGTATTGATTGCCGCTAACGAAGAGCAAGAGGCGGAACGAGTGGTGGCTGAAATTATTCGCCACAAGTTTGTTGGCCGCACCCAATTTGGCGACTATGCCATTTTGTATCGAGGTAATCATCAGTCGCGCTTATTAGAACGTGCCCTAATGACGAACCGTATACCTTATAAATTAAGTGGCGGAACATCGTTTTTTGCCCGTGCAGAAATTAAAGACATTATGGCGTACCTGCGTTTGGTGGTGAATCCTGACGACGATAATGCATTCTTGCGAGTGGTTAATTTACCTAAACGTGGTATTGGCCCTGCCACCTTGGAGCGATTAGGCAATTTTGCCAATCAAAAGCATATTTCATTGTTTGAGGCTATTTTTGATGTCGAGCTTAATCATCATTTAGCACCTGCTGCGGTGAATTCTCTTTATCAATTTGGCAAATTTATTGTTGATACCGGTGAGCTCGCCACTCGAGGGGAGCCAGTCGAAGCCATTAAGCAGCTTATTCGTAAAATTAATTACGAAGATTATTTATACGAAACCAGCACCAGTGCAAAAGCGGCTGAAATGCGCATGAAGAATATCTCTGAGCTTTATCGCTGGGTGACTGAAATGCTTGAAGGCGATGAGCTTGACGAAGCCATGTCATTGCCAGAGGTGGTGACTCGCCTAACCCTGCGCGACATGATGGAACGTAATAGTGAAGATGAGGGCGGCGACCAGGTGCAGTTAATGACCTTGCATGCATCTAAAGGGCTTGAGTACCCATTTGTGTTCATGGTGGGGGTTGAAGAGCGCATTTTGCCGCATCAATCGAGTATTGATGAAGATAATGTCGATGAAGAGAGGCGTTTAGCTTATGTTGGTATTACCCGTGCACAGCGTGAGTTGTGGTTTGTCATTTGCCGTGAACGCCGTCAATTTGGTGAAACCATGCGCTGCGAGCCAAGTCGCTTTTTACTTGAGTTACCCCAAGATGATTTAATTTGGGAAAACCGTAAACCGGTGCAAACAGAAGCACAACGGGTTGAAACGGGTAAGAGTCATATTGCTAATCTACGAGATATGTTTAAAAAGTAGGTTTAGTGACGGTTATTATTTAGGCGCAGGATTTAGTTGGCTTTTTTTTTTCGTTAAATAATTTGCTGATAGCCCGACCTTGGCCACGAATGTAACCAAGCTCTAGAAACTGCCGCACTTGTTGTTGTGTGTCGACAGTGGTGGCATACATGTCAAAGTTAAGGGTTTCTGCAGTAAGTTGATAGGCTTTAACCAGTTGCAGTTGTTTGTCATTGAGTAAGTGTTTACTAATGTCGTTATCTAGCTTTAATGCTGTTATGGGTAAAAAGCTTAGGCAACTTAATGAGCTGTAACCTGTGCCATAGCCATCAATACCAATCTTAACGCCTAATTGGCTAATCATATCGAAACCATTGATGTGGTTTTCGGTGTCTTGCACTAGCGCTTTCTCGTTAAAAAATAACATTAACTTATTGGCGTCGATATTACTGGCTTTGATAGAGTTTTTTAAGTTGCGTAGCACAAACTTATTTTTAATGTGTTGGCTGCTAATTGATAAGTGCAAGGTAATATCTTGGTGATATTGCTGTTTGAGTAAATGATATTGCTGGCTTAGGTGAGCAAATATATACCCGTCTAAATTAAGTGTGAGTTGATATTGGGCCGCAAGATGCTTGAGTTTAGTGTGTTCAATGCGTCCGTGCTCTGGATGATGCCACTCTATTTGGGGCTCAATTGCGATAATTTCGCCGCTGGTGAAATCAACCACTTCAACGTAGTGAATATCAAACTCTTGTTTATCTAGTGCCTGCTTAAAGTCAGCTTCCAATTCATGTTGTTGTTTAGATTGGTTACTGAGCTTGTCGTCAAATATAACATAGCAACCTTTGCCATTGGCTTTAGCTTGGTACATGGCAGCATCAGCATCACGAAGCAAAGACTCGCTAGTCACTAACTTATTACGGCCACTAAAAGCGACACCGATACTGGCACCGGCTATAAACTCTTGTTTACCGAGCTCATAAGGCATAGATAACGCTTGTAAGATGCGTTCGCAGACTTCAATAGCATCATCTGTTGTGCTGATTGAGTCGAGTAATATCACAAACTCATCACCGCCCATTCTTGCTAGGGTGTCATTATCGCGTACGCATGATTTAATCCGTTGTGCAGTTTCTATTAAGAAGCGATCACCTTCTAAATGACCAAAAGAGTCGTTAATAAGTTTAAAACGGTCTAAATCGATAAATAATAGGGCAAACTGGTCTAAACCATGGCGGCGCAAATGTTTAAGAGCGTGTGATAGGCGCTCCATTAAATAACTTCTGTTGGGCAACCCTGTTAGCCCGTCGTGTTGAGCATCGTGTACCAGTTGATCTTCAATTTTACGGCGTTGATTAATTTCTTGTTGTAAGTTGTTATTGAGCTCGGCTAGTGCTCGTGTTCGCTCTATGACTTTATCTTCTAAAAGCTCATGGCTATTTTTGAGTGATTCAACGGCTTGTTTGCGCTCGATTGCGTTGGCAATGTGTTGCGATACAAAAGTCAGTAATTCTAAGTCTTTTAATTGATAGATATGTTCGTCATCAAGACTGTAAATGGTTAACGCTCCGGCAATATCGCCGTTAATAATTAGCGGTATACCAATCCACTGATGCATTCGTTGAGTTTTGTTTAGCTCTGGAGATTTTGAGTAGACTTCACCATTGGCGACCATTTGGGCAATGTCTTTGGCAGACAATAATCGAGGTAACTTATGTTGTAAAATGTACTCGGTTAAGCCATCTTGCATTGGGCGTGACGATGGATATTGGGCTGTCATTTGCGATACATAGAATGGAAATGACAACATATTGTGATCGTCTATCAATGAGATAAAACAATTATGCGCAGGAATTAACTGACTGATAATAGTGTGAATACGCAGATAAAAGTCTTGCTGTAACACATTTGATGCTGATAAATCTGCAATTTCGAATAAGGTTTTTTGTAGTTTTTCGGCTTTTACTCGCTCTTGAACTTCAATTTTGACTTTATCATAAGCTTGACTAAGCTCTTTGGTCCGCTCAGTAATGGCTTGTTCTAGTTGTTCATGATGTTCAAGTCGCTCCATTACGCCAGAGATATGGTGGCAAATAAACCCCATTAACTCTAGCTCTAACTCACCGTATGTATTGGCTTCGTTATAACTTTGAACAACTAAAACGCCACTCACCACATCTTGATTTTTAATCGGTACACCGAGCCATTGATGGCTTGGAGAGCCCAAACTTTTAATATCGCCGCTGGCGATGAGTTCATTAAACTTTTTGTCATCACACAGTAATGGCTCGCCGTTTCGTAATACGTATCCGGTTAAGCCGCTATTGAGTAATGACGAAATCTCCTGGTCGGGATACAAATCTGTGGGGTGAGAGTCTTGTAAATCAGCAAAAAAGGGCAGGCTGGTTAAGCCGGTTTTAAGATCTCTTGAGGCTATAAAGAAGTTTTCAGCTGGAATAAGTTGTTGAAGATGTAAGTGTACCCGCTGATAGAAGTCTTCAAGTGATTTTACTTGGGTAGCAATATTAGAAATACCAAGTAGGGCATTTTGAATAATTTCGGAACGTTTATATTTTTTAGCCAAACGCTTTAAACGAGTCACTCTTTTTTGTAAGTGCTCGACTCTTGGCGATGTTGTTGAGTGGCTAATTTCCTTATTCATATCCCAGACTGCGACTATCCTACTAATTATGCAATAAATATTTTTGAACAATCATTATAATTACCATAAATATAAATGTGATCCAAGCGAAATAAATGTAAGTATATAGTTAATAATTGACTGGATTGCGCATTTTACTTTCTAAAATGAGTCAAAACTTAATCAGTCAGTTAAAAAAAGTAAATCAGGGCTAGACGTGAGGGCGTTTTATCCCTACTATATGCGTCGCTAACCAAGGCGAGCGCCCATAGCTCAGCTGGATAGAGCGTACCCCTCCGGAGGGTAAGGCCGAAGGTTCGAATCCTTCTGGGCGCACCATTCCGTAAGCAGTGGTTATGTTGTATTGGTTAGTAGATTGAAAGTCAGTGGTGATTGTAGCTCAGTTGGTAGAGTCCCGGATTGTGATTCCGGTTGTCGTGGGTTCGAGCCCCATCAGTCACCCCATTCAATTTGTTGTTTTATGTATATTTCGGTGATTAGCGCAGCCCGGTAGCGCATCTCGTTTGGGACGAGAGGGTCAGAGGTTCGAATCCTCTATCACCGACCACATTTAAGTGAACAGGTTAATTTGATTAATTGGTTTACTGCACAGTTTAAAATAGATTTCGGTGATTAGCGCAGCCCGGTAGCGCATCTCGTTTGGGACGAGAGGGTCAGAGGTTCGAATCCTCTATCACCGACCAATTTAACAAAAAAGCCACTCATTTGAGTGGCTTTTTTGTTTTCGTTTTGGATTTAATGCTCAGGTAGCCTACGCTTCTTGTAAACTCTCTTATTAATGCGAAGCGGTATAACCTAATGCTAGTTTACACTGCTAGGTTTTTGCGCCATCTAAGCGAGGTTGTATCCTCAAAAAAAACCACTCCGAAAAGTGGTTTGTATCTTGAACATGTGGTTCAGCGTTAAAGTTTTATATTGACGGGTGGTGAGATAAAGCCTTGGTAGGCATCTACTCTGAGCTCAGTAAAGCGACTGAGTTGTTGTTTTTCTTGAATACCCGTAACAATCACTTGAATGTCTAACCCTTTCGCTACGTTCACTAAGGCTCTGCACAACTCACTGTTGTGTTGATTGTCTTCAATATAAGCAAATGATTGGTCCAGTTTGACGTAGTGTGGTCTTAAGCTTTGTAAGTAAGCCATTGAACCAAATTGACGGCCAAAATGATCTATACCAAAATGCGCACCACAATCGCGGATTACCTTACATAAGCTCTCACAAGCTTCTAAATCACTGTATACGCTGGCTTCTGGTATTTCGAAACAGATACGTTCAGGGAATTTATTTGCGCGTAAAAATTGCTTGAGCCAACCATGGAACTCGGTATCACTAATACTTTGATTCGTTAAATTTATGGCGACCCGTTCATAATTACGTTCGAGTAATTTGTGTTGGTTAACGGTTTCGATAAGGCATCTGTCGAGTAGGGTGCCAAGTGATAACAGTTCCACGTAAGGCATAAATTGCCCTGCATGAAGGGTGGTATCTTCAATATTTAATTGGCAGTAAAGCTCACGTTGGCAGACTTCATTTTTAGCACTTAGTTGAATTGGCTGCCAACGGAATTGGAATTTTTTATTTTGAATGGCACTACCTAAATTATTGCGCCATTCTTCTCGAGTGAAAAGCTGTTTCTGGGTATTTTCAAACCAGTGAAACACTTTAGCTTCTTTAATTGATTGTTGTAGCGCATTATCTGCTTGAGCCATCATGTCAGATACCGTCATTTGACCTAAACGTTCTGCTACCCCAATATTAAATTGCTCGTTTGGTTTGCTTCCTGCTTTAGATATTTCTTTATTGACGGTGCGTATAAGACTTTGCAAGTATTTCGTTAATTGATCGTGTTCGCAGTCTTCGACTAAAAATGCAAATTCATATGCTGCAATACGAGCAATAACCGAATGTGCGATTTCATCTTGATGTTGTTGTAGTTTTTCCGACAGAATGCGAATGGTTTCGTCACGAACTTGGAAACCATACTTGCTATGAACGTCTTCTAACCAATCCATTTTAACTAAGTATAATGCCCCAGTGCTGGGTTCGCTTAACCATCCATTAATTCGGCTGACGATATATTGTCTGTTAGGTAAACCTGATACCTGATCGACTAGATTTTTTTTGCGTAAGGCTGATACTTCTTCGTCGAGTGAGCTAAAAACTTGTTTTAATTGGGCTGACATACTATTGAATGCGTCGACCAACTCTTTGAGTTCTTTGGTTTTAGGTGTTGGCATATCTGGGCCAAATTGGCGTTCAGCGATTTGTTTTGCATGTAAAGAAAGGGTATTTAGTGGCTTTAATATCCAACTTAAACCGACTCGAGCAAACGCGATTGCGATTAAAAATAGGATAGAAAATAAAATGATAATATCGCTGATAATGCGCCACAACTCTTGGTAACCAAACCCAGGATGCGCGGTGATCTCTAACGTTGCTAGCTGTAACCAGCCAGAGGTAATCGTGGTTTGTTTATTAATGTTTGCAAATAGATCAAGATCAATAAACCATTGTGGTACGGAATCGACTTTAACTGTGTTATTCCACACTTGTTGTTTGCCATCGACTAGCCAGGTGAGTTTAATTTGTTGGTAGTATCCACCCTCAAAAATAACATTGACTAGGGTTTCTGCCCCTGCGGTGTCACCAGCTTCAAGTACCGGTGTTAGCATTAATCCTAATGAATGGCTGGCATTATTAAGATCAGATTCCATTTGTTTGGTAAGAAAACCTTGGGTTTCTGAGAATTGTACATAGGCCACGCTTGCTATGGTTAATAAGAAAAGCGCAAAAAGTAACGCATAGATCTGCCTGAACAAGGTCATGTTGTTACTACTCCATGTTGAGTTTGGGTAAGCGTAAACGATCTACACCTAATCTAAGTTTAAGGTCAGTCCATTTCTCAAGGCGCGAAGATGAACCCGCTAAGACACCACGACCTTTTTCTTTGTTTAACCATAATTGTTTACCATTAAAACTGTATACAGGTAGAAGGTCTCTTCTTTGTGTTGCTGGTTTTATGGTTTTATCTAAGTTATCGAGTACCAAAGGTATTGAGTTTGGTTGTTCGTAATATGCTAATACCATATGGTATTGATTAAGCGTTGTGGCTTTTACCATGGTTATCCGCAGCTTGTCTTCTGCGACACCAAGTTGCAGTAACGTGAAGTATTTTGCGATTGAAAAGTCTTCGCAATCACCGCCGTTCACGCCAATAAACTCCATTGGTGATGCCCAATAATTTGAGTCCCCCCAAAGAATGCTGTCATCAACAAATCTAAACAGATTAAAGAAGTGATTTACCTTCTCTAATTTTTCGATATCGCTCAACTGTTGTGCATCATTGAGTATTTTAAACCAAGCATTGGCGCGCAGTGCTGCTCTATCACCGTAACGCTTGGCTAATGCTGACACAATATGTTGTTGATTTAGCTCTTGAGTCGGTGCTGCAAATAGCAACGAAACTAAAAGGGCCGATGTCACAATAATACTGTGGCAGACCCTTTTAGAAAACGTAGCGATGGCATGTGCGTCTTTACGACTCAATGACTAATACCTTTTTTGACGATTACTCTTCTAGTTCGTCAACAGTATAGATATTCCATCTCATGTCTGACATGGTATTTTCACCGGCTACAGATGCAATGACACGACGATTGCGCTCTTCAGCTTCTGGTGTGCCACTGGTATCAACAGGTCTATCAAAACTGTAACCTACTGCAGACATTCGATTAGCATCGATATCAAAACTGGTTTCTAATAGATTTGTTACCGCTTTAGCGCGTTTTTGAGAAAGCGCTAAGTTGAGCTCATAACTGCCTCTAATACTGCAATGGCCTTCAATTACCACCTTTGTATTTGGGTGCTTTTTCATCAGCCTGGCAATTTTTTCAACTTGGTCATAATACTGAGGTTCGATAACATCAGAGTTATTCGCAAATAAAATTTTAAGCTCTTCGCTGTGGTTAATATCAACGACTTTGCCACAACCATAGTTGTCTATACTTGCGCCTAGGATTGTACCTGCACAGCGTTCACGTGCGGTGATAACACCATCGCTGTCCATATCGGTGAGATCAAAGTTTTGTTTTGTTGGCTTATCGAGCTCAACGATGTCATTCATTGAGCAGGCCGTTGTGGTGAGTATCGCCACTAGGATCACTAAATATTTCATTATTTAACGCCTCCATCATAGGCATATTCACCGCGCCATTCTTCTGGACGGGTGACTCTTAGAGAATCTAATAAGCTACCTGCGGCATTTAGAACTCGATAACGCGCGGCAATTTCATCATATTCAGTTTGTAGATAGTCTTTTCGTGCTTCAAATAACTCGTTTTCAGTATCGAGTAAATCAAGCAGCGATCGCTGACCTAGATTAAATTGTTGCACATAAGCAACCTGGGTTTGTTTAGCTGCAATGACGTGCTCGCGAATAAATTGCTTTTGCGGTGCAAGCATTTCATAGGCATTCCAAGCCAGCGACATTCCTTCAACAACTTGGCGATATGCACGTTGTTGGATTTCTTTCGCTTCGTTAATCTTGTAGGCGGTTTCTCTATCTCGCGCAATATCTTTACCGCCTGAAAACAAGTTATATTTAACTCGAACCATGGCGACTAAGTCGTTGCTGTGACCATTGACGTTTTGGCTGCTAAGTGAGCTGTACCCGTCTTCGCCATCAACATCATTATTCCAGTTGCCGTTTAGTTCTAAACTCAGCTGTGGAAAGTAATTGGCTTGGGCTGAACTACGTTCATTTTTAGCCGCGTTGATGTCTCCTTCAGCAGACTTAAGGATTGGATGATCATTTTTAGCTTTCATCAAACCTTGATTTAAGTTTTCAGGTAGCATGTCTGCATCAGGTACAGGTAATACTAAATTTTCTGGTTCAGATTCAACAATACGCACAAAGGCTGCCTTGGCATCTTCTAAGTTATTTTTTGCTGAGATGACATTTGCATGCGCTCGGGCTAAACGACCAGTGATTTGTGATAAGTCAGCCACTGAGCCCAAACCTGAATCTGTACGTTCTTTGATTTGATCGTAAATGGCTTTATGACTTTCTAGGTTTTTTTCTGACAGCGTTAGCACTTGTTGATTGCGTATATAGTCCAGATATACCTCAGTAACCGTTAATGCCATGTCTTCAGCTGCAGCAAACAATGCCCATTGATCGGCACTGGCTTCATATGAATAACGGTCAACTTCGCTGCTAGTATAAAAACCATCAAATAACATTTGTTTAATACTAAATCCTGCTTCGCCACGGTTTAAGTCAATAACACCATCATCGTCGACATCGCCTTGACCCGCTTTGCGACGTGTTGAAGGGCTGTTGGTTTGTTCCCAACCGTAGCCTGCAGATAAATCAACGGTAGGCAAGTAGCCTGCAGAGGCCTGGTTTACCTGTTCTTCGCGTGCTTTAAATTGGTTAAAAGCAATGCGTAAATCTGGATTGGTGTCTAGTGTATGTGCTACAGCTTGTTCAAGCGATTGGCTTGATGCAGTAGGCGCAATCAGCATAGACAAAGCAAGTGCAACAGCACTGACTTTAGTTCGCTGATTTTTTAAAGTGCTCATTTAAAACCCTCCTGGTTCTTCTTAGCGCTCTCTAAGAGCAGTATCTTTTGCTCTTAAAATTGGATTTAAAATGTACTCAAGTATTGATTTTTTCCCAGTGATTACGTCCACTGAAGTGAGCATCCCTGGAATTATTGGCATCTCTGTGCCATCGTCTTTTAGTAAACTCGATTGTTCAGTTCTTACTTTGATTATGTAAAAACTATTGCCTTCTTCATCTTGTGAAGTATCGGCACTGATATGTTCAACGGTACCTTTGAGACCGCCGTAGCGAGTAAAGTCATATGCTGTGACTTTCACTATAGCAGGAAGTCCAGGATGTAAAAATGCAATGTCTTTAGGTGTAATTTTAGTTTCTATCAATAGTTTATCTTCTGACGGCACAATCTCAATGATTTGTTCACCTGGCTGAACAACTCCACCTAAAGTATTAAAATAAATTTTCTTAATCGTACCGATGACAGGTGACGTAATCACCGCTCGACTGACTTTGTCAAAAGCGCCAATTTGCGCCTGATTCATGCGAGATAATTTAGTTTGTAATTCGTTCAGTTGTGCACGTAAATCAGTGGTGTACACAAATACAGCATCACGACGTTTTAAGATGGCTTCATCCATCGTGGCTTTCACTTTTGGGCGTAGTATACGCAGTGATTGCAATTCGCCTTGAATGTCGTTTACTGTTCGCTCAAGCTTTAGTAGTTCGACTTCTGGCACTATACCTTTGCGGGCGAGTGGCCTGGTTAATTCGAGTTCGCGAGTCACTAACTGGTAACTGGTTGTTAAAGTATTAATTTTTGAGGCTAGCTCTTCAATTTCTTGTTGTCGCTGCTGAATTTGACGAACTAAAATCTCTAGCTGGTTGCTGAGGTTATCTAAACGCAACGAGTACTCTTGTTGTTGTCTTTTAACTAATTCTGGTTCAGCTTCAATTATTGAGCCAGGAAATATTAGCGCTTGCTTAGTAATTTTTACTTGCTCACGCCAATCTGCAGACATGTCGGAAATGACAATGCTGTCGAGCTCTGCCCGCATACGGATAATGTTAGTTTGTAAGCCGTAGACTTCTTGTTCTTGTTGGCCAAAATCAGATCGAAAACGTGTATCATCGATACGAGCTAATGGTTGACCTTTGGTGACCATGACACCTTCCTGAACAAATATCTCTTGCAATATCCCGCCGTCCAAACTTTGAATCACTTGCAATTGTGATGATGGAATGACTTTGCCTTCACCCGTGGTGACTTGGTCTAATTCAGAAAAATAAGCCCAAATAACAAAACAAAGCATCATGGCAGCGAGTGACCATATGATCAGCCTGTGGCCTGTGGGCGCATCTGTCATCATTGCCCCATATACGTCATCAACCATTTCTAAATCTTCGGCGGTTAAGTGTTTGCTCATGCGTTTTGATCTCCCGCCATTGCGCCGGAGTTAAGTTTGGCAAGCACTTCATCTTTAGGGCCGTCGGCCAGTACATGACCACGTTCAAGTACAATAATTCTGTCAACCAAGTTAAGTAAGTGCATTTTATGTGTGATTAATAATAGTGTTCTATTTTTACTCACTTGTGCCATAGAACGCATAAATTGTTTCTCTGCTCTGGCGTCTAAACTTGCTGTGGGTTCATCCATTAATAATACTGGTGGGTCGTTTAATGTTGCTCTGGCAAGGGCTACAGTTTGTCGTTGGCCACGGCTCAAAGAAAGCCCTCCTTCGCCCACCTGCATGTCTAATCCTTCTGATTCTAAATGAGTAAATTGACTCACTCCTGACAATTGTACCGCCCTAATTAACTGGTGTTCACTTACTTGGCGTGTACCAAAAAGAATGTTGTCTCGAATACTGCCATGAAACAAGGTGACATCTTGTGGTAAATAACCAAAGTTACGCCGTAAATCACTAGGGTGGATTTGTCCTGCGTCTATTCCGTCATATCTCAAACTGCCTTGGCTTGGGCTGTATAAACCGAGAAGTAGTTTTGCTAGGGTGCTTTTTCCTGAGCCATTACGGCCGATAATAGCGATTCTCTCTCCAGGTTCTATGTGGATTGACATAGGGTGTAGTATTGGTTTTTCGGCCTCAGGAAAACTAAAGCTGATGTTATCTGCTGTAATTTTTCCGTTTAATCTTTCTTTACTGACTAAGTTTCCTTTGTTTTCAAATTCACTTTCTTTTGCCATTATTTCATCAAGTTGGCGAAGTGAACTTCGGGTGTAATTACCGCGAGTAATGAGTGACGCAAGCTGAGCCATAGGCGTTACGGCGCGGCTTGTAAGCATGACTGCCGCGATTATGCCTCCCATAGATAATTCATTATCTGCAAGTCGGTAAACACCTAATATAACAACAGCAACTACGCTGGTTTGTACGGCAAAATTGGCAAAGTTTGCAAGGAAATTAGTGATTTTTTTGGTTTTTAACTCCCAGTTAGCTGTATGGCCAATCATTTGCTGCCAACTCTTTTGAACGATGCCTTCAGCACCATTGGCTTTAATGGCTTCAATGGCTGTTAAACTTTCAATTAAATGACCATGTTTTAGGCTGGCGAAGCGATTACTTTCTTCGATTGATGCTTTCAGTCTTGGCTGGGCATATATTGTAACGCCGATAATGAATAAGCCTGAAATAACGGGAATGGCTGCTAAATCACCGGCAACGATATAAATCACAATGATGAATAAGATAGCGAAGGGCAAATCCACTAAGGAAGTGATTGTCGCTGAGGTTAAGAACTCACGAATACTGTCGAATTCGCCTAATTGCCTTGCCATACCACCGACACTCGGTGAGCGCTCTGATAGGGGGATACCAATGGCTTTTGCAAATAATTTAGAAGAGACAATAATGTCGACTTTTTTACCCGCGACATCAATTAAGTAACTGCGAAGTTGACGCATAACAAAGTCAAATAAATAGGCAATGCTTGCACCGATGGCAAGGACCCAAAGAGAGTCAAATGCCAAGTTTGGTACGACTTTATCATAGACATTCATGATAAACAGTGGGGAGACTAAGGCAAATATGTTAACTAAAATTGATGCGACTAAGGCATCTCGATATATGGGGGCTGCATCGATAATACTTTGTTTAAGCCAGTGTACTGAGTTGTCGTGAATGTGCACGTCAACACTTTTATCGCCTCTGTAGTGTTGCTTAACTAAGAATAAATAGCCTACGTAGAGTGTTTCTAGCTCTTCGACCGACATTGTTTCTTCGCCACCAGTTTCTGGTAACTGAATAATGACTTCGTCTTTCTCAATGTCGATACTGCGAAGAATACAGGCTTTTTGATTTTTAAGTAGCAGAATGCAAGGTAATAAAATCGCAGATAATTGATTGAGATCTTTTCGAGTTAATTTTGCCGATAAACCTGCACGCGCTGCCGCTTGTGGCAGTAAATCGGGAGATAGTACCGCACTCGTTAGGGGAAGCCCAGCCGCCAATGACTCACCAGAGCATGGGCTACCAAAATGCTCTGTTAAAAGGACAAGACTATCTAATAGTGGATCGACTGTCACACGTTGTGAGGCCGAAATGCTCCACTGTTCTTGAGTGTTGGCGGCACTAACAGACACGATGAAGATATCCTTATTGTTTTTATTATGAGTAATTTTAAAAGTGAGTATCTACTAAAGCACTCCATAAAGCTATGAAGTGCTTTAGTTTACTCTGCTTAAGGGATAACTTGGCCATCATCTTGGTTGGTTACAAATGGGCTCACTCCTTGCGCATCCGGTGTTGTCGTTGAAGCTGTATCAACAATTAGCGCACCGTCATCAAGTAACCCATTGATGATAACGCCATCTTCTGAGCTACCATAGATGCTTGATAAGTCCACACCATCAAGCGTAATGGTTTGTTCAAAAACACCATCGCCGTCAGCATCAATTTCTATCACACTAGAACCATTAGCGTCATGGTTGAAATTGAGTAAGTTTTCTAGATTATTGTATTCTTCATTAATCAGTAAATCACTCAAATCAATTTTATCTTCTGTATGGTTAAAGTCAGAAATGATGTCGTTACCAAATTCACCCAGTTGCCATTTAAAGGTGTCATTACCAGCATCACCTCGTAATACATCATCACCCAAGCCACCGATTAATGTGTCGTTCCCTGCTCCACCACGTAAACCGTCATTATGACTTCCGCCGTCGATATAGTCATTACCGGTATGGCCGTAGAGTATATCAGAGCCTGATTGACCATATATATAATCGTTACCGCTACCACTGTTAACAACGTCAGCTTGCTGAGAAGCAACATCAGTGGCAAGTAATAAGCCATCTGTATCAATAATGCTGTCGGTACCTGATAATGTGCCAGTCATGATATGGTGATTAGCGATTGTGTCGATTGATAATTCTAACTCGTCGTCAGATTGGTAACCAAATGCACCAGTTTCACCAGCATAAATAATATCTCCGCCACGACCTGTTTCTATGTGGTCGCTGCCAGAACCACCACTGATAACTTGTGTTGTGTCAGTACTATAGCTTGTTAGATTGCTTCCATTTGTTGTTACAGAGTTACCATTAACATCGGTTATCTCGCCGTATAGGTCACCACCAAAACTCACGTTAACTTGTTTCTGATTCAACCCATTCTCGCCACCTACAACGATAATCGTGTCGTTGAGGCTACCGCCAGTGGTGGTGATATTGTTTGCATCTTCCACGGGTACATCTTGCGCATTGACTACATTAACATCTACTGTAAGCGTAGCACTTGAAATATCACCATCGGCATCACTTATGGTATAGGTAAATACATCTACCGCACCTGATGGGATAGCATCAGTTGTTGTCGTTAATTCGTAGGTGTAACTACCGTCGTTGTTAATGATAACAGTGCCATATTGCCCTGTTATTGACACACCAACATTTCCTGTTACGTTAGTACTAACTTGATCACCTGCAGCAACACCAATGACATAACTGGTATCTGCTCCGGTAATATCATTGTCCAAGACATCACCTTCAACAGAAGGAAGGCTATAACCACTGCCAGCAACCATCCTTATGACTAATTCATAGCTAGTAGATGCGTTTTCATCAGTATAAATCGATGTAATAACATCTCCGTTATCATCCTTGAATCCAATTACTTGAATTGTGTATAGATCACCTTCGTAATTAAAGGTAACGTTAGTGTTACCTACGGTAACGATATCGCGAGGGTCGGCTCCGCTGTTAGGCGTTTCATTGTGTGAGAAGTTAAGCGTTAGTGTTACAGGTGTCACGTTGCCAAACGAGTCAATGATATTAAATACAACATCCATGGTCGCGGCAGTGATTGAAGAGCCACTGCTGATTGGATAGTTATAGTGTGTAAAGGTTCCTAATACGATATCTTGGTTTAGTGTAACTTCGCCATTTAGGACGTCGTCATTATCGATAAAACCATAACCTGACTTAGAGCCATTGGTCTGGCCCCAACGCACTTGGTCTAATGCATCGTCATTGTCTTCACCACCCGAGCCAACGTCACCATCAAATTTGCTAACGTTTCTACCTCCGGTAATCGTTTTCCACTCTGCTTCAACCCCACCGATAATTGCAAAAGAGTCTTGCGTGACAGTGAGCGTGGCAGTGTTATTTACCGCGATTGGTTCATCGTCATGTACTATTGCATTTAGGGTCGTCGATGCATAGTCGCCATCAACATCAAATGCTGTTATTTGGAAGGCGTCGGTCAATGTTTCGCTATTAGAGCCTGTATGGTCTTGAGCACTCGTTAGAGTATAAGTGTATTCTAATGAACCGTCGTTATATCCGGTAATAGATAGTTCACCAAATTCACCCGCTATAATAATTGGTGACGTTAATGATGCTGCCATCAGTACCGCTAAAGTTAATGTAGTGTTGTTTCCATCAACTTGGACAGTAATACGGTCTAATCCATCTTTGACGTTAATGACCATACTGCCTGTTGTCTCTGTTGCAGCATTAATATTAGTGCCGTTAATTAGACCAGCTTCAAAGACTTCTAATGAGTCTGGAGTGTCTATGGACACAAGGTCATTCGTACCGACAATGTTCACTGTTACAGTCGCTGTATCAGTTGCACCATATTCGTCAGTGACTGTGTAAGTAAATGTATCCGTAGTTAACTCACCTGATGCAAGGCCGTCAAATACACCGTTAGGGTTGTAAGTGTATGTCCCATCACTGTAAATCGTTAACAATGCGCCACTGGCTAAAGTAACGGTTTGTCCTGAAGTGACATCCTCACCGTTAATCGCGGTAAGTGCGAAGTCATGGCCTTGAGCATCGACATCATTGGCTAATAGGCCTTCCGTAGCGGTATCGACGTAAAGTATTTCAGATTCGCTGGTTATTATCGTACCAACAAGGGCTGGTCCTGTAACATCAATAGATGTTAAGTAGTAATCAGAAGAATCAGCTAATGCTGGGCCTCCATTTTGCTCACTTATCGTAGGTAATGCTTCAAACACAAGTTGGTCGAACACTAAATTACCAGTGTTAATTGTAAATGTTCCAGTTGTATTGCCAGCGCCTGTAGTGAAGGTTTGGGTGTCAACCAGTTCACCGTTGTAATACGCTTTCCAGACACCTTGCTCGCCAGAATTTTCATCACCAAACAAGTTAGCCACACTAAATGTTGCTTGATTCACTAATCCATTGAAATCAATGACAATTGCTTCAGAGGTTCCTGTGGCCGAATCATATTCAATTTGTTCAGATATTTGCCCTGAGGTTCGAGGTGATCCATCAACGCCAAGTTTATTGTTATCACTAGATATATTTACTTCACCTGTGGTGCCATCAGCATTTCGTGCACTAATAGTGAATTTAGGCTCTCCATTCTCATCAAGTGGAATTGTCCATACATCAGTGCTGCTTGAAGACGCGCTATAGATTGTGCCTGGAGTATCATCAATAGCGTCAACATTATTTAAGTTGAATGTGACCAGTGCTGTATCAGACAAACTACCGTCAGTTGTATTAACTGTTAATTGAATTTGGCTGCCATTTTCATAATCAATTTGCGTGGTGTCATAGACTGAAATCACACCGGTTTGAGCATTAATAATAAACGCACCATCTTCACTGATTAAGCTATTCGAACCATCTGAATGCATAAACGAGTAAGTCAGAGTATCACCATCAACATCTGTGTCATTTTCTGTATTAGCATCATTGACGTTATAAACAGCAGTTCCATTAGCAATAGTGTCATTAATGGTATCTGTGTAATCGTTGATGACTGGGCCTTCATTGACATCGAGCTCAGTCAGTTTGACGTCGATGTTGGTGGTGTTCACGCCATCTGAGGCGCCGACCACAAGGTTATGCACGTTGGCTAAGGCTTCAAAATCGTTGGCTACTGCCGCAACGCCCGCTGGGGTCAAGGTGATGACACCGGTGTTGGCATCAATCTCAAACCAGCCTTGGTCATTGCCGCTGACGATRCTGTACGTCACTGGCGTGCCTTCAGGATCGGTGGCCGTAACCGTGCCAATCACCGTGGTGTCAGTGCTGTTTTCAAGGTAGGTGAAGCTGTAGCTGTCCTCGCCCACCGGTGGGGTGAACTCAGGGCCTTCATTGACATCGAGCTCAGTCAGTTTGACGTCGATGTTGGTGGTGTTCACGCCATCTGAGGCGCCGACCACAAGGTTATGCACGTTGGCTAAGGCTTCAAAATCGTTGGCTACTGCCGCAACGCCCGCTGGGGTCAAGGTGATGACACCGGTGTTGGCATCAATCTCAAACCAGCCTTGGTCATTGCCGCTGACGATGCTGTACGTCACTGGCGTGCCTTCAGGATCGGTGGCCGTAACCGTGCCAATCACCGTGGTGTCAGTGCTGTTTTCAAGGTAGGTGAAGCTGTAGCTGTCCTCGCCCACCGGTGGGGTGAACTCAGGGCCTTCATTGACATCGAGCTCAGTCAGTTTGACGTCGATGTTGGTGGTGTTCACGCCATCTGAGGCGCCGACCACAAGGTTATGCACGTTGGCTAAGGCTTCAAAATCGTTGGCTACTGCCGCAACGCCCGCTGGGGTCAAGGTGATGACACCGGTGTTGGCATCAATCTCAAACCAGCCTTGGTCATTGCCGCTGACGATACTGTACGTCACTGGCGTGCCTTCAGGATCGGTGGCCGTAACCGTGCCAATCACCGTGGTGTCAGTGCTGTTTTCGTTATAACTAAAGCTGTAGCTGTCCTCGCCCACCGGTGGGGTGAACTCAGGGCCTTCATTGACATCGAGCTCAGTCAGTTTGACGTCGATGTTGGTGGTGTTCACGCCATCTGAGGCGCCGACCACAAGGTTATGCACGTTGGCTAAGGCTTCAAAATCGTTGGCTACTGCCGCAACGCCCGCTGGGGTCAAGGTGATGACACCAGTGTTGGCATCAATCTCAAACCAGCCTTGGTCATTGCCGCTGACGATACTGTACGTCACTGGCGTGCCTTCAGGATCGGTGGCCGTAACCGTGCCAATCACCGTGGTGTCAGTGCTGTTTTCAAGGTAGGTGAAGCTGTAGCTGTCCTCGCCCACCGGTGGGGTGAACTCAGGGCCTTCATTGACATCGAGCTCAGTCAGTTTGACGTCGATGTTGGTGGTGTTCACGCCATCTGAGGCGCCGACCACAAGGTTATGCACGTTGGCTAAGGCTTCAAAATCGTTGGCCACTGCCGCAACGCCCGCTGGGGTCAAGGTGATGACGCCGGTGTTGGCATCAATCTCAAACCAGCCTTGGTCATTGCCGCTGACGATGCTGTACGTCACTGGTGTGCCTTCAGGATCGGTGGCCGTAACCGTGCCAATCACCGTAGTGTCAGTGCTGTTTTCAAGGTAGGTGAAGCTGTAGCTGTCCTCGCCCACCGGTGGGGTGAACTCAGGGCCTTCATTGACATCGAGCTCAGTCAGTTTGACGTCGATGTTGGTGGTGTTCACGCCATCTGAGGCGCCGACCACAAGGTTATGCACGTTGGCTAAGGCTTCAAAATCGTTGGCCACTGCCGCAACGCCCGCTGGGGTCAAGGTGATGACGCCGGTGTTGGCATCAATCTCAAACCAGCCTTGGTCATTGCCGCTGACGATGCTGTACGTCACTGGCGTGCCTTCAGGATCGGTGGCCGTAACCGTGCCAATCACCGTAGTGTCAGTGCTGTTTTCAAGGTAGGTGAAGCTGTAGCTGTCCTCGCCCACCGGTGGGGTGAACTCAGGGCCTTCATTGACATCGAGCTCAGTCAGTTTGACGTCGATGTTGGTGGTGTTCACGCCATCTGAGGCGCCGACCACAAGGTTATGCACGTTGGCTAAGGCTTCAAAATCGTTGGCCACTGCCGCAACGCCCGCTGGGGTCAAGGTGATGACGCCGGTGTTGGCATCAATCTCAAACCAGCCTTGGTCATTGCCGCTGACGATGCTGTACGTCACTGGCGTGCCTTCAGGATCGGTGGCCGTAACCGTGCCAATCACCGTGGTGTCAGTGCTGTTTTCAAGGTAGGTGAAGCTGTAGCTGTCCTCGCCCACCGGTGGGGTGAACTCAGGGCCTTCATTGACATCGAGCTCAGTCAGTTTGACGTCGATGTTGGTGGTGTTCACGCCATCTGAGGCGCCGACCACAAGGTTATGCACGTTGGCTAAGGCTTCAAAATCGTTGGCTACTGCCGCAACGCCAGCTGGGGTCAAGGTGATGACGCCGGTGTTGGCATCAATCTCAAACCAGCCTTGGTCATTGCCGCTGACGATACTGTACGTCACTGGCGTGCCTTCAGGATCGGTGGCCGTAACCGTGCCAATCACCGTGGTGTCAGTGCTGTTTTCAAGGTAGGTGAAGCTGTAGCTGTCCTCGCCCACCGGTGGGGTGAACTCAGGGCCTTCATTGACATCGAGCTCAGTCAGTTTGACGTCGATGTTGGTGGTGTTCACGCCATCTGAGGCGCCGACCACAAGGTTATGCACGTTGGCTAAGGCTTCAAAATCGTTGGCTACTGCCGCAACGCCCGCTGGGGTCAAGGTGATGACGCCGGTGTTGGCATCAATCTCAAACCAGCCTTGGTCATTGCCGCTGACGATACTGTACGTCACTGGCGTGCCTTCAGGATCGGTGGCCGTAACCGTGCCAATCACCGTGGTGTCAGTGCTGTTTTCGTTATAACTAAAGCTGTAGCTGTCCTCGCCCACCGGTGGGGTGAACTCAGGGCCTTCATTGACATCGAGCTCAGTCAGTTTGACGTCGATGTTGGTGGTGTTCACGCCATCTGAGGCGCCGACCACAAGGTTATGCACGTTGGCTAAGGCTTCAAAATCGTTGGCCACTGCCGCAACGCCAGCTGGGGTCAAGGTGATGACACCAGTGTTGGCATCAATCTCAAACCAGCCTTGGTCATTGCCGCTGACGATACTGTACGTCACTGGCGTGCCTTCAGGATCGGTGGCCGTAACCGTGCCAATCACCGTGGTGTCAGTGCTGTTTTCAAGGTAGGTGAAGCTGTAGCTGTCCTCGCCCACCGGTGGGGTGAACTCAGGGCCTTCATTGACATCGAGCTCAGTCAGTTTGACGTCGATGTTGGTGGTGTTCACGCCATCTGAGGCGCCGACCACAAGGTTATGCACGTTGGCTAAGGCTTCAAAATCGTTGGCTACTGCCGCAACGCCAGCTGGGGTCAAGGTGATGACGCCGGTGTTGGCATCAATCTCAAACCAGCCTTGGTCATTGCCGCTGACGAAGCTGTACGTCACTGGCGTGCCTTCAGGATCGGTGGCCGTAACCGTGCCAATCACCGTGGTGTCAGTGCTGTTTTCGTTATAACTAAAGCTGTAGCTGTCCTCGCCCACCGGTGGGGTGAACTCAGGGCCTTCATTGACATCGAGCTCAGTCAGTTTGACGTCGATGTTGGTGGTGTTCACGCCATCTGAGGCGCCGACCACAAGGTTATGCACGTTGGCTAAGGCTTCAAAATCGTTGGCTACTGCCGCAACGCCCGCTGGGGTCAAGGTGATGACACCGGTGTTGGCATCAATCTCAAACCAGCCTTGGTCATTGCCGCTGACGATACTGTACGTCACTGGCGTGCCTTCAGGATCGGTGGCCGTAACCGTGCCAATCACCGTGGTGTCAGTGCTGTTTTCAAGGTAGGTGAAGCTGTAGCTGTCCTCGCCCACCGGTGGGGTGAACTCAGGGCCTTCATTGACATCAAGCTCAGTCAGTTTGACGTCGATGTTGGTGGTGTTCACGCCATCTGAGGCGCCGACCACAATGTTATGCACGTTGGCTAAGGCTTCAAAATCGTTGGCTACTGCCGCAACGCCCGCTGGGGTCAAGGTGATGACACCGGTGTTGGCATCAATCTCAAACCAGCCTTGGTCATTGCCGCTGACGATACTGTACGTCACTGGCGTGCCTTCAGGATCGGTGGCCGTAACCGTGCCAATCACCGTGGTGTCAGTGCTGTTTTCGTTATAACTAAAGCTGTAGCTGTCAGATTCAGGAGCATCATTTACTAATGTGATCACCGGTGTGTCACTGTCTTGACCGGTTAAGCTGCCATCCGAGACGGTTAAGTCGACCGCAGGCAGGGTGCCGCCGTTGTTGACTAAGTCCGCACCGGCTTGGGTTAATACCACTTCGCCGTTCACTAACGCATAGTAGCCGTCGTCATTGCTGCCTGGGGTGAAGTCCACGGTCAGTGCATCACCGTCTTCATCAAAGGTGGTGTAGGTTGCGGCCACATCGCCTTCAGCGGCGCYGTTTTCAGTAAAGTCATTGGCCACCACATCAATGGTTGGCGCGTCATTTTGACCCGCAATACCCGGTGTGTCACTGTCTTGACCGGTTAAGCTGCCATCCGAGACGGTTAAGTCGACCGCTGGGAGCGTGCCGCCGTTGTTAACGAGATCTGCACCGGCTTGGGTTAATACCACTTCGCCGTTGACTAACGCATAGTAGCCGTCGTCATTGSTGCCTGGGGTGAAGTCCACGGTCAGTGCATCACCGTCTTCATCAAAGGTGGTGTAGGTTGCGGCCACATCGCCTTCAGCGGCGACGTTTTCAGTAAAGTCATTGGCCACCACATCAATGGTTGGCGCGTCATTGGTTGGCGTGATCACCGGTGTGTCACTGTCTTGACCGGTTAAGCTGCCATCCGAGACGGTTAAGTCGACCGCGGGCAGGGTGCCGCCGTTGTTGACTAAATCTGCACCGGCTTGGGTTAATACCACTTCGCCGTTCACTAACGCATAGTAGCCGTCGTCATTGGTGCCTGGGGTGAAGTCCACGGTCAGTGCATCACCGTCTTCATCAAAGGTGGTGTAGGTTGCGGCCACATCGCCTTCAGCGGCGCCGTTTTCAGTAAAGTCATTGGCCACCACATCAATGGTTGGCGCGTCATTGGTTGGCGTGATCACCGGTGTGTCACTGTCTTGACCGGTTAAGCTGCCATCCGAGACGGTTAAGTCGACCGCGGGCAGGGTGCCGCCGTTGTTGACTAAATCTGCACCGGCTTGGGTTAATACCACTTCGCCGTTGACTAACGCATAGTAGCCGTCGTCATTGGTGCCTGGGGTGAAGTCCACGGTCAGTGCATCACCGTCTTCATCAAAGGTGGTGTAGGTTGCGGCCACATCGCCTTCAACGGCGCTGTTTTCAGTAAAGTCATTGGCCACCACATCAATGGTTGGCGCGTCATTGGTTGGCGTGATCACCGGTGTGTCACTGTCTTGACCGGTTAAGCTGCCATCCGAGACGGTTAAGTCGACCGCGGGCAGGGTGCCGCCGTTGTTAACGAGATCTGCACCGGCTTGGGTTAATACCACTTCGCCGTTGACTAACGCATAGTAGCCGTCGTCATTGGTGCCTGGGGTGAAGTCCACGGTCAGTGCATCACCGTCTTCATCAAAGGTGGTGTAGGTTGCGGCCACATCGCCTTCAGCGGCGCCGTTTTCAGTAAAGTCATTGGCCACCACATCAATGGTTGGCGCGTCATTGGTTGGCGTGATCACCGGTGTGTCACTGTCTTGACCGGTTAAGCTGCCATCCGAGACGGTTAAGTCGACCGCTGGGAGCGTGCCGCCGTTGTTGACTAAGTCCGCACCGGCTTGGGTTAATACCACTTCGCCGTTGACTAACGCATAGTAGCCGTCGTCATTGCTGCCTGGGGTGAAGTCCACGGTCAGTGCATCACCGTCTTCATCAAAGGTGGTGTAGGTTGCGGCCACATCGCCTTCAACGGCGCCGTTTTCAGTAAAGTCATTGGCCACCACATCAATGGTTGGCGCGTCATTGGTTGGCGTGATCACCGGTGTGTCACTGTCTTGACCGGTTAAGCTGCCATCCGAGACGGTTAAGTCGACCGCAGGCAGGGTGCCGCCGTTGTTGACTAAGTCCGCACCGGCAGGGTTAATACCACTTCGCCGTTCACTAACGCATAGTAGCCGTCGTCATTGGTGCCTGGGGTGAAGTCCACGGTCAGTGCATCACCGTCTTCATCAAAGGTGGTGTAGGTTGCGGCCACATCGCCTTCAGCGGCGCTGTTTTCAGTAAAGTCATTGGCCACCACATCAATGGTTGGCGCGTCATTGGTTGGCGTGATCACCGGTGTGTCACTGTCTTGACCGGTTAAGCTGCCATCCGAGACGGTTAAGTCGACCGCGGGCAGGGTGCCGCCGTTGTTGACTAAATCTGCACCGGCTTGGGTTAATACCACTTCGCCGTTCACTAACGCATAGTAGCCGTCGTCATTGGTGCCTGGGGTGAAGTCCACGGTCAGTGCATCACCGTCTTCATCAAAGGTGGTGTAGGTTGCGGCCACATCGCCTTCAGCGGCGCTGTTTTCAGTAAAGTCATTGGCCACCACATCAATGGTTGGCGCGTCGTTTTGACCCGCAATACCCGGTGTGTCACTGTCTTGACCGGTTAAGCTGCCATCCGAGACGGTTAAGTCGACCGCGGGCAGGGTGCCGCCGTTGTTGACTAAGTCTGCACCGGCTTGGGTTAATACCACTTCGCCGTTCACTAACGCATAGTAGCCGTCGTCATTGCTGCCTGGGGTGAAGTCCACGGTCAGTGCATCACCGTCTTCATCAAAGGTGGTGTAGGTTGCGGCCACATCGCCTTCAGCGGCGCCGTTTTCAGTAAAGTCATTGGCCACCACATCAATGGTTGGCGCGTCATTGGTTGGCGTGATCACCGGTGTGTCACTGTCTTGACCGGTTAAGCTGCCATCCGAGACGGTTAAGTCGACCGCTGGGAGCGTGCCGCCGTTGTTGACTAAGTCCGCACCGGCTTGGGTTAATACCACTTCGCCGTTGACTAACGCATAGTAGCCGTCGTCATTGCTGCCTGGGGTGAAGTCCACGGTCAGTGCATCACCGTCTTCATCAAAGGTGGTGTAGGTTGCGGCCACATCGCCTTCAACGGCGCCGTTTTCAGTAAAGTCATTGGCCACCACATCAATGGTTGGCGCGTCATTGGTTGGCGTGATCACCGGTGTGTCACTGTCTTGACCGGTTAAGCTGCCATCCGAGACGGTTAAGTCGACCGCAGGCAGGGTGCCGCCGTTGTTGACTAAGTCCGCACCGGCTTGGGTTAATACCACTTCGCCGTTCACTAACGCATAGTAGCCGTCGTCATTGCTGCCTGGGGTGAAGTCCACGGTCAGTGCATCACCGTCTTCATCAAAGGTGGTGTAGGTTGCGGCCACATCGCCTTCAGCGGCGCYGTTTTCAGTAAAGTCATTGGCCACCACATCAATGGTTGGCGCGTCATTTTGACCCGCAATACCCGGTGTGTCACTGTCTTGACCGGTTAAGCTGCCATCCGAGACGGTTAAGTCGACCGCTGGGAGCGTGCCGCCGTTGTTAACGAGATCTGCACCGGCTTGGGTTAATACCACTTCGCCGTTGACTAACGCATAGTAGCCGTCGTCATTGSTGCCTGGGGTGAAGTCCACGGTCAGTGCATCACCGTCTTCATCAAAGGTGGTGTAGGTTGCGGCCACATCGCCTTCAGCGGCGACGTTTTCAGTAAAGTCATTGGCCACCACATCAATGGTTGGCGCGTCATTGGTTGGCGTGATCACCGGTGTGTCACTGTCTTGACCGGTTAAGCTGCCATCCGAGACGGTTAAGTCGACCGCGGGCAGGGTGCCGCCGTTGTTGACTAAATCTGCACCGGCTTGGGTTAATACCACTTCGCCGTTCACTAACGCATAGTAGCCGTCGTCATTGGTGCCTGGGGTGAAGTCCACGGTCAGTGCATCACCGTCTTCATCAAAGGTGGTGTAGGTTGCGGCCACATCGCCTTCAGCGGCGACGTTTTCAGTAAAGTCATTGGCCACCACATCAATGGTTGGCGCGTCATTGGTTGGCGTGATCACCGGTGTGTCACTGTCTTGACCGGTTAAGCTGCCATCCGAGACGGTTAAGTCGACCGCGGGCAGGGTGCCGCCGTTGTTGACTAAATCTGCACCGGCTTGGGTTAATACCACTTCGCCGTTCACTAACGCATAGTAGCCGTCGTCATTGGTGCCTGGGGTGAAGTCCACGGTCAGTGCATCACCGTCTTCATCAAAGGTGGTGTAGGTTGCGGCCACATCGCCTTCAGCGGCGCTGTTTTCAGTAAAGTCATTGGCCACCACATCAATGGTTGGCGCGTCGTTTTGACCCGCAATACCCGGTGTGTCACTGTCTTGACCGGTTAAGCTGCCATCCGAGACGGTTAAGTCGACCGCGGGCAGGGTGCCGCCGTTGTTGACTAAGTCTGCACCGGCTTGGGTTAATACCACTTCGCCGTTCACTAACGCATAGTAGCCGTCGTCATTGCTGCCTGGGGTGAAGTCCACGGTCAGTGCATCACCGTCTTCATCAAAGGTGGTGTAGGTTGCGGCCACATCGCCTTCAGCGGCGCCGTTTTCAGTAAAGTCATTGGCCACCACATCAATGGTTGGCGCGTCATTGGTTGGCGTGATCACCGGTGTGTCACTGTCTTGACCGGTTAAGCTGCCATCCGAGACGGTTAAGTCGACCGCGGGCAGGGTGCCGCCGTTGTTGACTAAATCTGCACCGGCTTGGGTTAATACCACTTCGCCGTTGACTAACGCATAGTAGCCGTCGTCATTGGTGCCTGGGGTGAAGTCCACGGTCAGTGCATCACCGTCTTCATCAAAGGTGGTGTAGGTTGCGGCCACATCGCCTTCAACGGCGCTGTTTTCAGTAAAGTCATTGGCCACCACATCAATGGTTGGCGCGTCATTGGTTGGCGTGATCACCGGTGTGTCACTGTCTTGACCGGTTAAGCTGCCATCCGAGACGGTTAAGTCGACCGCAGGCAGGGTGCCGCCGTTGTTGACTAAGTCCGCACCGGCTTGGGTTAATACCACTTCGCCGTTGACTAACGCATAGTAGCCGTCGTCATTGCTGCCTGGGGTGAAGTCCACGGTCAGTGCATCACCGTCTTCATCAAAGGTGGTGTAGGTTGCGGCCACATCGCCTTCAGCGGCGCCGTTTTCAGTAAAGTCATTGGCCACCACATCAATGGTTGGCGCGTCATTGGTTGGCGTGATCACCGGTGTGTCACTGTCTTGACCGGTTAAGCTGCCATCCGAGACGGTTAAGTCGACCGCGGGCAGGGTGCCGCCGTTGTTGACTAAATCTGCACCGGCTTGGGTTAATACCACTTCGCCGTTGACTAACGCATAGTAGCCGTCGTCATTGGTGCCTGGGGTGAAGTCCACGGTCAGTGCATCACCGTCTTCATCAAAGGTGGTGTAGGTTGCGGCCACATCGCCTTCAGCGGCGCTGTTTTCAGTAAAGTCATTGGCCACCACATCAATGGTTGGCGCGTCATTTTGACCCGCAATACCCGGTGTGTCACTGTCTTGACCGGTTAAGCTGCCATCCGAGACGGTTAAGTCGACCGCTGGGAGCGTGCCGCCGTTGTTAACGAGATCTGCACCGGCTTGGGTTAATACCACTTCGCCGTTGACTAACGCATAGTAGCCGTCGTCATTGGTGCCTGGGGTGAAGTCCACGGTCAGTGCATCACCGTCTTCATCAAAGGTGGTGTAGGTTGCGGCCACATCGCCTTCAGCGGCGCTGTTTTCAGTAAAGTCATTGGCCACCACATCAATGGTTGGCGCGTCGTTTTGACCCGCAATACCCGGTGTGTCACTGTCTTGACCGGTTAAGCTGCCATCCGAGACGGTTAAGTCGACCGCGGGCAGGGTGCCGCCGTTGTTGACTAAGTCTGCACCGGCTTGGGTTAATACCACTTCGCCGTTCACTAACGCATAGTAGCCGTCGTCATTGCTGCCTGGGGTGAAGTCCACGGTCAGTGCATCACCGTCTTCATCAAAGGTGGTGTAGGTTGCGGCCACATCGCCTTCAGCGGCGCCGTTTTCAGTAAAGTCATTGGCCACCACATCAATGGTTGGCGCGTCATTGGTTGGCGTGATCACCGGTGTGTCACTGTCTTGACCGGTTAAGCTGCCATCCGAGACGGTTAAGTCGACCGCGGGCAGGGTGCCGCCGTTGTTGACTAAATCTGCACCGGCTTGGGTTAATACCACTTCGCCGTTCACTAACGCATAGTAGCCGTCGTCATTGCTGCCTGGGGTGAAGTCCACGGTCAGTGCATCACCGTCTTCATCAAAGGTGGTGTAGGTTGCGGCCACATCGCCTTCAACGGCGCTGTTTTCAGTAAAGTCATTGGCCACCACATCAATGGTTGGCGCGTCATTGGTTGGCGTGATCACCGGTGTGTCACTGTCTTGACCGGTTAAGCTGCCATCCGAGACGGTTAAGTCGACCGCAGGCAGGGTGCCGCCGTTGTTGACTAAGTCCGCACCGGCTTGGGTTAATACCACTTCGCCGTTGACTAACGCATAGTAGCCGTCGTCATTGGTGCCTGGGGTGAAGTCCACGGTCAGTGCATCACCGTCTTCATCAAAGGTGGTGTAGGTTGCGGCCACATCGCCTTCAGCGGCGCTGTTTTCAGTAAAGTCATTGGCCACCACATCAATGGTTGGCGCGTCATTTTGACCCGCAATACCCGGTGTGTCACTGTCTTGACCGGTTAAGCTGCCATCCGAGACGGTTAAGTCGACCGCTGGGAGCGTGCCGCCGTTGTTAACGAGATCTGCACCGGCTTGGGTTAATACCACTTCGCCGTTGACTAACGCATAGTAGCCGTCGTCATTGGTGCCTGGGGTGAAGTCCACGGTCAGTGCATCACCGTCTTCATCAAAGGTGGTGTAGGTTGCGGCCACATCGCCTTCAGCGGCGCCGTTTTCAGTAAAGTCATTGGCCACCACATCAATGGTTGGCGCGTCATTGGTTGGCGTGATCACCGGTGTGTCACTGTCTTGACCGGTTAAGCTGCCATCCGAGACGGTTAAGTCGACCGCAGGCAGGGTGCCGCCGTTGTTGACTAAGTCCGCACCGGCTTGGGTTAATACCACTTCGCCGTTGACTAACGCATAGTAGCCGTCGTCATTGGTGCCTGGGGTGAAGTCCACGGTCAGTGCATCACCGTCTTCATCAAAGGTGGTGTAGGTTGCGGCCACATCGCCTTCAGCGGCGCTGTTTTCAGTAAAGTCATTGGCCACCACATCAATGGTTGGCGCGTCATTTTGACCCGCAATACCCGGTGTGTCACTGTCTTGACCGGTTAAGCTGCCATCCGAGACGGTTAAGTCGACCGCTGGCAGGGTGCCGCCGTTGTTGACTAAGTCCGCACCGGCTTGGGTTAATACCACTTCGCCGTTGACTAACGCATAGTAGCCGTCGTCATTGGTGCCTGGGGTGAAGTCCACGGTCAGTGCATCACCGTCTTCATCAAAGGTGGTGTAGGTTGCGGCCACATCGCCTTCAGCGGCGACGTTTTCAGTAAAGTCATTGGCCACCACATCAATGGTTGGCGCGTCATTTTGACCCGCAATACCCGGTGTGTCACTGTCTTGACCGGTTAAGCTGCCATCCGAGACGGTTAAGTCGACCGCTGGGAGCGTGCCGCCGTTGTTAACGAGATCTGCACCGGCTTGGGTTAATACCACTTCGCCGTTGACTAACGCATAGTAGCCGTCGTCATTGGTGCCTGGGGTGAAGTCCACGGTCAGTGCATCACCGTCTTCATCAAAGGTGGTGTAGGTTGCGGCCACATCGCCTTCAGCGGCGACGTTTTCAGTAAAGTCATTGGCCACCACATCAATGGTTGGCGCGTCATTGGTTGGCGTGATCACCGGTGTGTCACTGTCTTGACCGGTTAAGCTGCCATCCGAGACGGTTAAGTCGACCGCGGGCAGGGTGCCGCCGTTGTTGACTAAATCTGCACCGGCTTGGGTTAATACCACTTCGCCGTTCACTAACGCATAGTAGCCGTCGTCATTGCTGCCTGGGGTGAAGTCCACGGTCAGTGCATCACCGTCTTCATCAAAGGTGGTGTAGGTTGCGGCCACATCGCCTTCAGCGGCGCCGTTTTCAGTAAAGTCATTGGCCACCACATCAATGGTTGGCGCGTCATTGGTTGGCGTGATCACCGGTGTGTCACTGTCTTGACCGGTTAAGCTGCCATCCGAGACGGTTAAGTCGACCGCTGGGAGCGTGCCGCCGTTGTTGACTAAGTCCGCACCGGCTTGGGTTAATACCACTTCGCCGTTGACTAACGCATAGTAGCCGTCGTCATTGCTGCCTGGGGTGAAGTCCACGGTCAGTGCATCACCGTCTTCATCAAAGGTGGTGTAGGTTGCGGCCACATCGCCTTCAACGGCGCCGTTTTCAGTAAAGTCATTGGCCACCACATCAATGGTTGGCGCGTCATTGGTTGGCGTGATCACCGGTGTGTCACTGTCTTGACCGGTTAAGCTGCCATCCGAGACGGTTAAGTCGACCGCAGGCAGGGTGCCGCCGTTGTTGACTAAGTCCGCACCGGCTTGGGTTAATACCACTTCGCCGTTCACTAACGCATAGTAGCCGTCGTCATTGCTGCCTGGGGTGAAGTCCACGGTCAGTGCATCACCGTCTTCATCAAAGGTGGTGTAGGTTGCGGCCACATCGCCTTCAGCGGCGCCGTTTTCAGTAAAGTCATTGGCCACCACATCAATGGTTGGCGCGTCATTGGTTGGCGTGATCACCGGTGTGTCACTGTCTTGACCGGTTAAGCTGCCATCCGAGACGGTTAAGTCGACCGCGGGCAGGGTGCCGCCGTTGTTGACTAAATCTGCACCGGCTTGGGTTAATACCACTTCGCCGTTGACTAACGCATAGTAGCCGTCGTCATTGGTGCCTGGGGTGAAGTCCACGGTCAGTGCATCACCGTCTTCATCAAAGGTGGTGTAGGTTGCGGCCACATCGCCTTCAGCGGCGACGTTTTCAGTAAAGTCATTGGCCACCACATCAATGGTTGGCGCGTCATTGGTTGGCGTGATCACCGGTGTGTCACTGTCTTGACCGGTTAAGCTGCCATCCGAGACGGTTAAGTCGACCGCGGGCAGGGTGCCGCCGTTGTTGACTAAATCTGCACCGGCTTGGGTTAATACCACTTCGCCGTTCACTAACGCATAGTAGCCGTCGTCATTGGTGCCTGGGGTGAAGTCCACGGTCAGTGCATCACCGTCTTCATCAAAGGTGGTGTAGGTTGCGGCCACATCGCCTTCAGCGGCGCCGTTTTCAGTAAAGTCATTGGCCACCACATCAATGGTTGGCGCGTCATTGGTTGGCGTGATCACCGGTGTGTCACTGTCTTGACCGGTTAAGCTGCCATCCGAGACGGTTAAGTCGACCGCGGGCAGGGTGCCGCCGTTGTTGACTAAATCTGCACCGGCTTGGGTTAATACCACTTCGCCGTTGACTAACGCATAGTAGCCGTCGTCATTGGTGCCTGGGGTGAAGTCCACGGTCAGTGCATCACCGTCTTCATCAAAGGTGGTGTAGGTTGCGGCCACATCGCCTTCAACGGCGCTGTTTTCAGTAAAGTCATTGGCCACCACATCAATGGTTGGCGCGTCATTGGTTGGCGTGATCACCGGTGTGTCACTGTCTTGACCGGTTAAGCTGCCATCCGAGACGGTTAAGTCGACCGCKGGCAGGGTGCCGCCGTTGTTAACGAGATCTGCACCGGCTTGGGTTAATACCACTTCGCCGTTGACTAACGCATAGTAGCCGTCGTCATTGGTGCCTGGGGTGAAGTCCACGGTCAGTGCATCACCGTCTTCATCAAAGGTGGTGTAGGTTGCGGCCACATCGCCTTCAGCGGCGCCGTTTTCAGTAAAGTCATTGGCCACCACATCAATGGTTGGCGCGTCATTGGTTGGCGTGATCACCGGTGTGTCACTGTCTTGACCGGTTAAGCTGCCATCCGAGACGGTTAAGTCGACCGCGGGCAGGGTGCCGCCGTTGTTGACTAAATCTGCACCGGCTTGGGTTAATACCACTTCGCCGTTCACTAACGCATAGTAGCCGTCGTCATTGCTGCCTGGGGTGAAGTCCACGGTCAGTGCATCACCGTCTTCATCAAAGGTGGTGTAGGTTGCGGCCACATCGCCTTCAGCGGCGCCGTTTTCAGTAAAGTCATTGGCCACCACATCAATGGTTGGCGCGTCATTGGTTGGCGTGATCACCGGTGTGTCACTGTCTTGACCGGTTAAGCTGCCATCCGAGACGGTTAAGTCGACCGCTGGGAGCGTGCCGCCGTTGTTGACTAAGTCCGCACCGGCTTGGGTTAATACCACTTCGCCGTTCACTAACGCATAGTAGCCGTCGTCATTGCTGCCTGGGGTGAAGTCCACGGTCAGTGCATCACCGTCTTCATCAAAGGTGGTGTAGGTTGCGGCCACATCGCCTTCAGCGGCGCCGTTTTCAGTAAAGTCATTGGCCACCACATCAATGGTTGGCGCGTCATTGGTTGGCGTGATCACCGGTGTGTCACTGTCTTGACCGGTTAAGCTGCCATCCGAGACGGTTAAGTCGACCGCAGGCAGGGTGCCGCCGTTGTTGACTAAGTCCGCACCGGCTTGGGTTAATACCACTTCGCCGTTGACTAACGCATAGTAGCCGTCGTCATTGCTGCCTGGGGTGAAGTCCACGGTCAGTGCATCACCGTCTTCATCAAAGGTGGTGTAGGTTGCGGCCACATCGCCTTCAACGGCGCTGTTTTCAGTAAAGTCATTGGCCACCACATCAATGGTTGGCGCGTAGTCAACAGGGCTGACTTCAATCGTCAGTGTCGCCGTTTCACCTGTGTTGGTGGTGTAGGTGATCACCGGAACTGTGCCGTTCCAATTATCGTTAGGCGTAAAGGTGTAAGAACCATCGTCGTTGATGATCAATACGCCGCCGTCGAGGATAACTTCACTACCTGGTTGGTACGTTTGGCCTTCAACTTCGAAGCTGACGACACTCAAATCAGAATCTGGATCGCTGTCGTTATCTAATACGTTGCCTGTCGCAGGGGTATCTTCAGATACGGTAACAACGTCATCAACAGTAACCGTTGGATCGTCAACAGGGCTGACTTCAATCGTCAGTGTCGCCGTTTCACCTGTGTTGGTGGTGTAGGTGATCACCGGAACTGTGCCGTTCCAATTATCGTTAGGCGTAAAGGTGTAAGAACCATCGTCATTGATGATCAATACGCCGCCGTCGAGGATAACTTCACTACCTGGTTGGTACGTTTGGCCTTCAACTTCGAAGCTGACGACACTTAAATCAGAATCTGGATCGCTGTCGTTATCTAATACGTTGCCTGTTGCAGGGGTATCTTCAGATACGGTAACAACGTCATCAACAGTAACCGTTGGATCGTCAACAGGGCTGACTTCAATCGTCAGTGTCGCCGTTTCACCTGTGTTGGTGGTGTAGGTGATCACCGGAACTGTGCCGTTCCAATTATCGTTAGGCGTGAAGGTGTAAGAACCATCGTCATTGATGATCAATACGCCGCCGTCGAGGATAACTTCAGTACCCGGTTGGTACGTTTGGCCTTCAACTTCGAAGCTGACGACACTTAAATCAGAATCTGGATCGCTGTCGTTATCTAATACGTTGCCTGTTGCAGGGGTATCTTCAGATACGGTAACAACGTCATCAACAGTAACCGTTGGATCGTCAACAGGGCTGACTTCAATCGTCAGTGTCGCCGTTTCACCTGTGTTGGTGGTGTAGGTGATCACAGGAACTGTGCCGTTCCAGTTTTCATTTGGCGTGAAGGTGTAAGAACCATCGTCATTGATGAACAATACGCCGCCGTCGAGGATAACTTCAGTACCCGGTTGGTACGTTTGGCCTTCAACTTCGAAGCTGACGACACTTAAATCAGAATCTGGATCGCTGTCGTTATCTAATACGTTGCCTGTCGCAGGGGTATCTTCAGATACGGTAACAACGTCATCAACAGTAACCGTTGGATCGTCAACAGGGCTGACTTCAATGATTAAGGTTGCAGTAATGCCTGTGTTGGTGGTGTAGGTGATGACCGGAACGCTGCCGTTCCAGTTTTCATTTGGTGTGAAGGTGTAAGAACCGTCTGCATTCAGGACTAGCACGCCATTATCTAAAGTGACTTCAGTCCCAGCAGCGTAGGTTTCACCATCAACTTCAAAGCTGACAACGCTTAGATCAGAATCCACATCGCTGTCGTTATCTAATACGTTGCCTGTGGCTACCGTATCTTCAACAATGATATTGCTGTCATTAACCAATACTGAGTCGTCATCAAGCGGCGTGACTTCAATGGTTAAGGTTGCAGTAATACCGGTGTTGGTGGTGTAGGTAATCACCGGAACGCTGCCGTTCCAGTTTTCATTTGGCGTGAAGGTGTAAGAACCGTCTGCATTCAGGACTAGCACGCCATTTTCTAAAGTGACTTCAGTCCCAGCAGCGTAGGTTTCACCATCAACTTCAAAGCTGACAACGCTTAGATCAGAATCCACATCGCTGTCGTTATCTAATACGTTGCCTGTGGCTACCGTATCTTCAACAATGATATTGCTGTCATTAACCAATACTGAGTCGTCATCAAGCGGCGTGACTTCAATGGTTAAGGTTGCAGTAATACCGGTGTTGGTGGTGTAGGTAATCACCGGAACGCTGCCGTTCCAGTTTTCATTTGGCGTGAAGGTGTAAGAACCGTCTGCATTCAGGACTAGCACGCCATTTTCTAAAGTGACTTCAGTCCCAGCAGCGTAGGTTTCACCATCAACTTCAAAGCTGACAACGCTTAGATCAGAATCCACATCGCTGTCGTTATCTAATACGTTGCCTGTGGCTACCGTATCTTCAACAATGATATTGCTGTCATTAACCAATACTGAGTCGTCATCAAGCGGCGTGACTTCAATGGTTAAGGTTGCAGTAATACCGGTGTTGGTGGTGTAGGTAATGACCGGAACGCTGCCGTTCCAGTTTTCATTTGGTGTGAAGGTGTAAGAACCGTCTGCATTCAGTACGAGCACGCCATTTTCTAAAGTGACTTCAGTCCCAGCAGCGTAGGTTTCGCCATCAACTTCAAAGCTGACAACGCTTAATGCGGTATCTGCATCGGTGTCATTACTTAGTACATTACCTGAAGCAACTTGGTCTTCCGCTATGGTATTTGCATCGTTAACTAAAACTGATGGGGAATCATTTTCGCCTAGACCTTCTTCCTGGATTTCAGCTGTTGGGGTAGCTAGAGCTCCAGTTGTATCATAACCATTAGACGCTAGTGTTTCGTTAGCATCTCTTGATACTGAGATATATCCAAATTCACCCTGATTGGCAGTTGGGGTGCCAGCAGCGGTTTCAGGTAACTCTTCCGTAGGGTCTTCACCAGCTGCAATTAAATCTTGCAGGGCTTCAATTTCGTCTAATGTTGCTTGGTCAACAACTTGCTCCGCTGAGACAGCAGGGGCTTTTATGGTATTTGCAATCGATTCATCTGCAGGCGTTTCAGCGCTGTTAAAAATGGTGCCATCATCAAAAGTGATAACGAAGCTGATATCGTCGTTACTTGTTACTGACGCTCCAGCTGGCACCATTTGTCCCAACTGAAGCTCTGTCGTTTCATTATTGATGAGCATGGTTACTTTGCCATTTGAGGCAGAAAGTATCCCATTTAGTGATGTTTTAATCGATTCCATGTGAAGCTCCCAACAGCTTTGATATATCAGATAATTTATACGTAAGTATGTGTTATTTTGGTCAAATTATTCTCAAAAATTAAATTAAAAATAATTTAACTACAATCTAACAATTCTATCATTTGCCATCTAGGCAGTCAATTTTTTGACATTGCGTTAATATTAAATTAAGTAATTGAAAAACTGATAATTTACATTAAAGGATTATGTAAAAAATATAGATGTTATAAGGGGTGTAAGACGTGTAGTCGGTAAATTTATATCGGCATAAATGAAAGTTAGTTGAATAAAAAACCCGCAAAAAGCGGGTTATTTAATTAAGTGAAGAGAAATTAATACTAAAGCCTTACATGGTGTTGGCCGCTTTGCGATAGTTTTGGGCTGCAGCGGTATTTTCCCCTAATTGTTCTTGAATTTGGGCAAGTGATAGCCACGATTGACGTGATGGAGCTATTCGACAAACATTTTGCCAATGAACTTTAGCTTGTTTAGCATCGCGCTGTTGCATTGCGAGTTTGGCTAGACATATTTGATAATCGGCGTCATTTTCATGAGTTGATTCTAAACGTGCTAATAAATTGCGAATGTCGGTATCGTCAGCACTAATGAGTTGTGGTAAGGCTGAAAATAGGGTTGTAGATGGTGCGGTTTTAAGCTGTTTACTTAATAACTTTAACGCTTGAGCATGGCGATTAAATCCATTTAAACCATGGGCATAAGCCACAAGTAATGTATCTTGTTTACGATCGTTTTTACTTAGCCATTGCCAGCACTTTTCTAATTCTGCTTCAGATATTTTCGCTGCTTCAGCGAGTAAAATGGTATTCGTTTTGATGCTGAGAGTTTGTAATTCTTCATCACTTAGTAACTTGCGTTTAACTATGATGGGTAATAATAGTTTTAGTGCCTGCCAGTCTTGTTGTTGTTGATACAAATCGATTGCTAGTTTGAGTACAGGTTCACTGCTTTTACTTGTCGGTTCAAGCTTGTCTACAATCGCTCTTGCTTGTGATAACTCACCTTGCTTAATGAAATAGCGTGCTCGAGAGGTGTTCACCGCGGTTTTAGCGACAGGACTTTTTTCAGCTTGGGTTAAGTAATGATCGCGGGCTGTTGTTTTACCTTGGTGGTGTGCGGCACGGGCTGCCGCAAATAGATTCAACAAAGGTATTTCACCCTGTTGTGCGCCTTTTGCCATCGCTGTTTCTGCTGCTGGCCAATTTTCTTCAGCAATAGCTAAGGCACCGGCTAAGGTATGTTTTTTTGCCGCTTTTTGGCGCCATTTAGTGGGTAAGTAGCGGCTATTAAGTACTAGGTTGAGCAACAACATGATTGCCCATTCAAGTAGTTGTAGCGCAAAGTAAAATACAATTAACCCTACAACGGCAGCAACCAGGCTTGTTTCTATTTGATACTCACCGACAGCAATATAAACATAACCGCTTTGGCCAATAATCAATGGGCTAAGACACAAGCCGATTAATATAAGTAATACATACACTAAGACTTTGATCATTGTGCAAGCTCCTCCATTGGCATAATCTCACCGTAGGTGACCAATTGTTGCAATAATGGAGTGGCTTGGAATTTATTCAACGTTACTTTTTCAATTTTGACCCGGGATAATTTATCTAGCGCTTCGATAGTGTTTTTCGTTTTTGGGTCTGACACATCAAAATATTGTTGTAACCATTTGTCGGCTAACTCAATAGATTTTTTGTAGTTTATTTGGTCAAAACGATACAGCGACAATTGTGCCTGCAGCAATTTATTACGAATATTTTCAACTAAATACCACTGTTGTTCAGGTGATAATAGCGGTTCTAAATCTGTTGTGCGCTTGCGGATAGTTACGAAGCCGTCAGTCAAATCATGCCAAGTACGTGCTAGATTTTGTTGCCAATCATCAACAGAGTCACTTATTGGTTGGTGCTCAGATTTTTCTGCAAAGTCTTCATTCACACGATTAAGCGGTAAGGTGGTTAACTGGCTAATCACAGTATCTAATTCAAAAATAGTATTGGTGATGTCAGTGGTTTTTAATGCTTTCACGCTGGAGATATCGTTAGCTAGTGCTTTACGCAAATGAGTTAAAGCAGGGTCTTTCATGGCACTGATACGCTCATCAGCTGATTTTAATAAACCCATTGCCGTTTGTGGATCATTCTCTAACCATAGCTTTCTGCCAGCCATGCGGACTAAGTATTCAGCTTCAGATGCCATCCAATGATTAGGACTGCGCTGAGCAATTACAGCAACTCTCTCTTGTAGTAGCTTACTTGATTGTTGCAGTTCTGCTAATTTTGAGTAGGCTTTAGTGTCGTTTAATTGTTGCTTTTCTAGGGCAGTAATACGTTTGTTACTGTCCATCGAGATTTGTTGTAATTCGTATTTTAAAGACTGGTTTTGTTTGGCTTGTTCAGAGATGTTTTTACCGAATTGCCCCTGATTAGCACCTTGCTTATCCAATTGTAAATAAAGCCAATAACATGCAGCAATGGCAATAATTGCGATAATTAAACTAAATAATACCCCAAGACGGATCCACCAAGAACTTTTTTTGGCTTGGCGATGGTTGTTATTAATTGGGGCGCTTTTAGCTTCAGTGTTTTTAGTCTGAGTGTCTTTGGCTGGCTTGTTGACCGTACTTTCTTCTTGGTTATCAGCCGGCTTTTCTGTTGGTGCTGTTGTTGGAGAAATGACTTTCTCATCCTTGTCTGCTGGCGAGTGTGGATCTTTTTTATTGTTTTCCATGAACAGTCCTTGAAAGCAAAAATACAACCAATAAAAGCTATGTTATTTCATGCGCGTCAACGCTAATTAACAACATTATAACAAATTAATGCCCAGACTTGTTAATGTTGCTTGAGTATTTGCTCCATTCGCATTGGTAATATGGTTCAAACCCAACGCGTTAGCTTGTATTTCGACACGGCTACTTGGGACTATGATATGACATGAACGTAGCCATGCAAATAATTCTTTTGGTACAAGGGCAACTAAGTTGGATAATATTTCGCCACTAGTAACCACAATGGTGTCAATACCGAAAGATTGCCATTGGTGACAAATATCGTATCCATCTAGCTTCGGAGTGGTGCGTTGATATACCTGCCAGTAGCTCACTTTGGCACCGCGTTGGGTTAATTGCTCTGCTAATGTTTCACGTCCACCGACGCCGCGCACAATAATAAAGGTTTGATTTTCTACGTGTTGCAATTCGGGTAAGGACAACAGACCTTCACTGTCTTGACTGCTGTCAGGTGATGTTAGCGCATTAATACTGTGCTTCGCTAAGCTATCGGCGGTCGCTTGCCCTACAGCAAAGTAACGGCAATGGGGAGGGAACGTGTGTGGTAATTTCTTTGCTGCAAAATCAACCGCGTTAGTACTAATAAATAATAAATTGTCAGTACAATTGAGACGAGACTGCGAGAGTTGTTCAGTCGTTTCTACAACGGCTAGAAGAGGAGTAACAAAATAAGCAACGCCAGATTTTGACAGTTGCTCTTCCATTGCTTGATTGCGCCCTTGCGGGCGCGTTAACAAGACTTTCATAGTCTATTATCTTGACGACAAAAGATTAATTAGCATATACGGCATCTAAAATCGTTTTGGCGCCGCGGCTTAATAAGTCATCTGCCAATGCTTGTCCTAAGCTTACCGCATCGGTTTTTGCACCCGATACCGTACCGTGGATTACTTCGCTGCCATCTGGGTTGCCGACCAAGCCGCGAAGCGTTAACTCTTCACCGTTAATTTCAGCAAAAGCCCCAATAGGTACTTGGCAACCGCCTTCCAAGCGAGTGTTCATGGCACGCTCTGCCAATACTCTGTAACGCGTTTCTTTGTGCTCTAATGGCGCCAGTAATGCTTTAACACGTTCATCATTTGTACGGCATTCAATACCAACAGCGCCTTGACCGTTGGCTGGTAATGATTCTTCAGCAGAAATAAAGCTTGCGATACGCTCATTGAGTTTTAAACGAATAAGTCCTGCCGCAGCAAGGATAATTGCGTCATAGTCACCGCTGTCTAACTTTGCTAAACGAGTGCCAACATTACCGCGTAAGTCTTTGATGACTAAATCTGGGCGGGCAGCACGAATTTGACATTGGCGGCGTAAACTAGAAGTACCAACAACAGCACCTTGTGGAAGCTCACTAATTGTTTTGTAGGTATTAGATACAAATGCATCACGAGGGTCTTCACGTTCACAAATCACTTCTAAACCTAAACCTTCAGGAAAATCTACTGGCACATCTTTCATAGAGTGCACAGCAATATCTGCACGATTTTCAAGCATTGCGACTTCAAGTTCTTTAACAAACAGACCTTTACCACCGACTTTTGCTAAAGGCGTATCTAAAATGACATCGCCTTTAGTGCTCATCGGCAAAAGCTCGACGCGTAAACCAGGATGAATACGTTCAAGTTCTGCTTGAACAAATTCTGCTTGCCACATAGCCAGTGGACTTTTGCGTGTTGCAATACGAATTACATTTTCAGACATGTTAATAGATCCAATCAGATAGCCTTATTTAGCTAATGCTATCATTGCCAAAGCCTTGATGTAACATATCGATGTTAATTGTTTGAAGTCTGTAGCGCTTATTTGCCTAAAAGCTTTGATTTAAAGTACTAGCGAAATGAATAATTAGTGCTACGATGATCACATAATTGGTAAATTTGTGATGTTCAATTGACTTCTGAAAGTGATAAATTCAAATTCTAAAAATTAAAATTGTATCCGGCTTTTGTATATATCGCATGAAGAAATAAGGAAATAGGCTTTGGCGACCCTCTCTACAGGTTATCAACAAGGATTAGCGCAACACCTCAATAGCATTCGTTTGGCTCGAGTATTGAGTGTGTTACCCCGCACTCAACAACACCTGTTTAATGTTATTCCTTTGATGCTTAGCTGTCATCATCAAGATTTACCCGGCGTAATCAATTCAAAAACACCTTGTGGTATTGATGGGTTTTCGCTTTCAGACAACATCACAAAAGCGTGTGCAGAATTATCACTCACCTTGCCTCAAGACGATGATCTTCAATATATAGATACAGATGTTGCCTTTGAAGGTGTGTACGCTATGGGCAGCACAGCCAGTTTTGGCCAACATTCCAAAAGCGACGTTGATGTGTGGTTAGTGTATAAGCCTCATCTAACTCAAACCGAACTAAATTTAATTAGCCACAAAAATACGTTGCTAACCCAATGGTTTGCAGAGTTTGACTTTGAAGTTAATTTTTACCTTGTTCATCCGCAACAATTTATACAATCTAACACATTTGATAGTAATCAATCTCTTGGGCTTGAGCACAGCGGCACGAGTCAACATTGGTTACTGCTGGAAGAGTTTTATCGTTCACATATTTGTTTAGCAGGAAAAACAGTTGCATGGTGGCCAAATGCTCATTGTGATGGCATCACTCGAGATCCGCAATTACTGTATTTAGGCGATGTTGAGTCACTGCCCGCGGCAGAATATTTTGGTGCATCATTATGGCAACTCTATAAAGGATTAAATAAGCCTCACAAAGCATTGTTAAAAGTATTGTTACTTGAAACTTATGCATCTGAATATCCGCAGACTAGGTTGATAACTCAACAAATTTGGCAGTTGTGTGAGCAAAGTAATTTTAGTAGTGATAATGATGCATATTTAATGTTATATCAGAGAATTGAGGCGTACTTGCTGGGGCAAAGTGACACGGGACGCTTAGAGATTGTCAGACGGTGTTTTTATTTAAAATCGGGCGTGATGCTGTCGCAAAAATCTGTTAAAAGTGGTACAGATTGGCGCTTAGCCAAAATATCTCATCTCGTGCAAGAGTGGGGGTGGAGTACTGATTTAATTACGACATTAGATAATAGTCCACACTGGCACGCCGGCCAATTAAAATGGTTTAACCAACAATTGAGTGAATTATTGCTCGTCAGTTATAAAAACTTACTTCAATTTGCTTCAAAACAGGCTTTAAGTGACCGAATGCGAGTTGAAGAGCTTGGTTTGTTAGCAAGAAAGTTACACGGTTATTTTAGCGATGATGACCATATATTGCAGCCCCTTAATCGGTTGTGGAGTCTCACGACTACCGAGAATGAACTCACAGTGCGTTATTGTGAGTCTACGGCTCGATTTTACCTTTACCGTCAGCCCCAATCTGAAATTGCAACGTCTGTAACTCCAAACGAACTATTGAAAGAGGTTAATGATGGACACGTTATTCACCAAGCAGACAATGTTTGCAGTTTAGTTGCCTGGTCGGTAATGAATGGGCTTGCTACCGCTGATACTACCTGGTCACAAATTGGTAGAGGCCATCGCCGAGCAAGTAAGCTGGCTTATTTAACGCGTAAATTAATACCGGTTTTACATAACGTACCGATGGTATCTAAACGGCATTTGTGTGAACCCTGGTATTACCAAAAAGTCGTATTAGTGGTGAATGTTGATCATGACCCAACGGGGCAATGGCAAGGTCAGGAGTTGATGTTTGATTATCTTGACCTAAATATTTTGTCGTTTGGCCGCGATAAAACCAATATGTTGTCGTCAGTAGCTGTTGTGTGTTTAAACAGTTGGGGTGAGTGGCAAAGCCACCGTTTTAACGGGGATACAGCATTATTAGAAGCCATTTCGTTTGTGATTTTAGGCCTTAAACGCTCAGATGATAAAGTCGATTTATCGATTATTAGTTGTTCTGAAAAATTAAAGCAGCCGATTTTCAACCAGCTTAAATCGTTATTGTTACGTTGTTATGGTTTAATGAAAAAGGTAAGCCAAACCAATACATTAATGCATCAAGTAACCATTGGTGAGTGTCGGTATGGCATGTATTTTAACTCCCTAGGAATGATGTATCGTAAAATTGATGCCGCGGTGAAAAGAGATTTAGTAGAAAACCTAGTGTTAGCCAGACCAGAACTGGTGGATGATCCTTATGCGAGTGTTCCATCGATTATTCTGCAGTTTGTCGCGTTGGGGTCCAAGCAATATTTTCTGCGTGAGCGCGCTAATACGTTAGATGTGTTTATCGTTGATGAACATAACCGCTTAACTCAATTAGAGTATCAAAATACCAATATGAAAAATTTTGTTGAAAAAGAAAGTCACTCATACGTATTTGATGGTCAAAAACAGCGTTTGTCGGTGTTTAACATGCCGCAGTTTTTCTTTTTGTCACGAATTGAGGGTGAGTTAACTGTGATCCCGTTTGGATTGTCTAATGACGAAATGGGGGCGGCTTTCTAACCGCCCCATTCAGATAAGATGTGTATTAAGGCTGAATATCTAGCACTATACCGCTTTGCTTTTTAATAGAATCAATAACAAAAGGCATAAACTCTAGGCTGTTACGTGTATCAAGCCATTTACCATCACTATAATTAAAATGAAAACCACCAAACTTAGTCGCGATCCAAATTTCATGAAGCGGCTCTTGTTTGTTAATCACAATTTGCGAGCCATCTTCAAATGACAATTGCAGCACGTTACCGCTTGCATCAATATCAACATCAGCGTCTTGGTCGTCAATTGCTCGTTCAACCGCGTTGTCAATCTCGCTAAACATTTCATCCGCTAACCGGTGAAACTCAGTATCTGTCATAGCCATGCATTTCTATCCTTTGCTTTCTGCGTTATGAATGCGATTATAAGACCATTATTCATTAGATGCACAGATGTTGAGAAAAATGAGACTGCTTTTATTTATTATGCTTGCTAGCCTATTCGTAACCGCATGTGGTCAAAAAGGGGATTTATACAAATCTCCCGAGCCTGTGGACAATAAAGTTGCCCCGCAACCAGTCAGTAGCAATGTGGCTGATAAAACGCTAGCAACCGACGAACAAACCTCAATTTTACAACAAGAATAGCTTTTTTAAGGAACCGCATTTTGGATTACTTTTCTTATCAAGACGATGCTTTGTACGCAGAAGACTGCGATGTGGCACAGCTGGCAAAAGCGCATGGCACGCCTCTTTATATTTATTCGCGTGCGACTTTAGAGCGCCATTGGCATGCATTTAATAATGCAGTGGCTAATCATCCGCATCTTATTTGCTACGCAGTAAAGGCTAATTCAAATTTAGCGGTGCTAAATGTACTTGCGCGTTTAGGCAGTGGCTTTGATATTGTCTCTGGTGGTGAGTTGTCTCGCGTGCTTAAAGCGGGTGGCGATCCTCAAAAAGTGGTGTTTTCTGGTGTAGGGAAAACCGTCGATGAAATGGAGCAAGCGCTGCACGTAGGTATTTATTGCTTTAACGTTGAATCCAGTGCCGAACTCGAACAGCTTAATGAAGTTGCAGGTCGTTTAGGTAAAATTGCTCCTGTGTCACTGCGAATTAACCCAGATGTTGATGCGGGCACCCATCCTTATATATCTACTGGTCTGAAAGAAAATAAATTTGGCATCGCGATGGATGAAGCCGATACGGTTTTTGCTCGCGCAGCAGCATTACCGCATTTGCATGTTAAAGGGGTAGATTGTCATATTGGCTCGCAGTTAACTGAGCTTAAGCCATTTTTAGATGCTATGGACCGCATGTTAGCGTTAATTGACCGCTTAGCTAGTCAAGGTATTGTGATTGAACACTTTGACGTAGGCGGTGGCTTAGGGGTGACTTATAATGGTGAAACTCCACCACACCCTGACGCTTATGCTGCCGCGTTGCTCGAACGTTTAGGGGGGCGCCCACTTAAATTAATTTTTGAGCCAGGACGCGCTATTGCTGCTAATGCTGGTATTTTTGTTACTCAAGTACTGTCTTTAAAAGAAAACAGCGACAAACGTTTTGCAATTGTAGACGGCGCAATGAACGATCTGATCCGTCCATCGCTATACAGTGCATGGCAAAATATTATTCCCGTTCAACAAACTGATGCCACTACGTTTGCTTATGATATTGTAGGACCAGTATGCGAAACGGGTGATTTTTTAGGTAAAGACAGACAGTTAGCGATAAAAGCTGGCGATTTGTTAGCCGTACGTTCCAGTGGAGCTTATGGCTTTGTGATGTCATCAAACTATAATTCACGTCCGCGAGTGGCTGAAGTGATGGTTGATGGCGATAAAGATGTCGTGGTGCGTCAACGCGAAACCCTAGAACAGCTTTGGCAGGGCGAACACCTGCTACCGTAACTCAAATAATCGTCGGTATAACGTTTTATAAGGAAACTTTAGTGATCCATTTCACCAAGATGCATGGGCTAGGTAATGATTTTATGGTTGTTGATGGCGTGACACAAAATGTGTTTTTTTCGCCTGAGCAAATTCGACGCCTTGCCAATCGAAATTTTGGAATTGGGTTTGATCAATTATTGTTGGTTGAGCCGCCTTATGATCCAGATTTAGATTTTCATTATCGTATCTTTAATGCCGACGGTAGCGAAGTTGAGCAGTGTGGCAATGGTGCACGCTGTTTTGCGCGTTTTGTTAGAAACAAAGGCCTGACACAAAAGAATAAAATTAATGTGAGCACCAGCTCAGGCAAAATTACGCTGCGTATCGAGCGTGATGGCAATGTGACCGTCAACATGGGGGTGCCGGTTATCGAACCTAGCCAAATTCCGTTTAAAGCCAAAAAAAGCGAGAAAACCTATTTATTGCAAACGCCCATACAAACTTATTTGTGCGGAGCAATTTCGATGGGTAACCCACACTGTGTACTTCAAGTTGATGATGTACAAGAGGTTAATGTGGACGAAATTGGTAGCAGCTTGACGCGTCATGAACGTTTTCCTAAAGGGGTAAATGTTGGCTTTATGCAAATTGTGACTCCTGGCCATATTAAGCTACGGGTATACGAGCGTGGAGCAGCCGAAACCTTAGCCTGTGGTACAGGTGCATGTGCCGCTGCCGCCGTAGGGCAATTACAAGATAAACTTGAAAAACAAGTGAGAGTCGACTTACCTGGTGGCAGTTTAGTGATTAATTGGGAAGGCGAGGGGAAGCCACTGTGGATGACCGGCCCTGCTGAGCACGTATACGATGGACAAATTCAACTATGAGTGACATGACTTCTGACATTGCCTCTGATATTACCGACATGGCAGATGGTAACGAACATACTGTAAGTAGTTCTCAGGCAAAAGATATTAATAGTATAGGCCATGATTTAGGGGCAGAAATGCTCACGAATATGCAGAAACAGCCTTTTGATGAAATGCTTATTCGTGAGTATTTATTAGATAACCCTGATTTTTTTAATCGTTATCCTGAGCTGTTAGTGGCTATGCGTATACCACATGCGGAGCGTGGTGCTGTGTCGTTAGTTGAGCGCCGGCAAGAATTGCTACGTCAACGGGTCAGTGAGTTAGAAGAAGAAATTACTTCGCTGATGAAGATTGCCACTCATAACGAAAGAATATTCAATTTTAATAATGAGTTATCTTTTAAGTTACTTGCTAGCAACGATTTAGGTGAACTGCGGCAAGCCTTGTCAGAGGGCTTAAAAGGTGAGTTCGGTTTTAGCCATGTTAGGTTAATAACCGTGCATGACATTGACAGCGAATTAGCCAATATTTGGCGGCATCGTTTGCAAGGAGGCTATTATTTTGGCCGCTTAACTCAATCAGAGTCATCACGGTTATTTGGTTGTGAAGTGGGTTCTGTGGCATTAACTAAATTGTCAGACGACAATGGCCAAGTTATTTTTGCCATTGCGAGTCAAGACCCCGCTCACTTTCATCCCGATATGGACTCATTATTGTTTAGCCAATTACGCGATTTGTTAGACCATATACTGCCGCAATTATAGTTGAGGACTTGCCCAATGAAGCAAATAGACTGGCTAGAGATCTATCGCCAATATCTGACTTCTGAGCGGCAGTTATCAACCTATACCGTGCGTAATTACTTGTTCGAATTACGCAGAATCGAGACTCAATTAGGTGACAATGTGGCACTTGTTGCTGTGACTCGGGAGCAACTGCAGTCGGTTATCGCGGGGCTGCACCGTAAAGGGTTAAGCCCGCGATCTTTGTCTTTATGTTTGTCATCAATTAAGCAATTTTTTGATTTTTTACTGCATGAAGGTGTAGTGAAAGTGAATCCCGCTCAGACGCTAAGCGCTCCGAAACAAAACAAACCTTTACCCAAAAATATGGATGTTGATTCAGTCAGCCATTTATTGTCTATTGAGGGCGACGCTCCCCTTTGCCTGCGCGATAAAGCCATGATGGAATTGTTTTATTCCAGTGGTTTACGTTTGGCTGAATTAGCGAACTTAGATTGTACAGACATTCAGTTTGATCAAGCTGAAGTGAAAGTGATGGGTAAAGGCAGTAAACAACGCATTGTGCCGATTGGTAAAATGGCGCTATCGGCACTTCGGCTCTGGTTGGATTGTCGTGAGCAATTGCCGCGATCGGAGGCGGGTGACGCTCTGTTTATTAGCACTCAAGGCAAACGTTTGTCACATCGGAGTATTCAAGCGCGGATGAATAAATGGGGTCAAGAACAAGCCATGTCAGTAAAAGTTCATCCGCATAAGTTGCGCCATTCGTTTGCAACCCATATGCTTGAATCAAGCCAAGATTTACGCGCAGTGCAAGAATTACTCGGACACGCTAATTTATCGACGACACAAATTTATACCAGTTTAGACTTTCAGCACCTCGCAAAAGTGTACGATGGCGCGCATCCAAGAGCGAAAAAAGATAGGGGAAAATAATGACATATCAGCAACCAGCCGCTTCAATTACCCAGTATCAACGCCTGCAACCGTTTAAAGCCATTAGTTTCGATTTAGATGACACGCTGTACAACAATTTACCTTACGTGACCCACGCAAGTGAGCAGTTATTTGCGTTAATGAACATTCATTTTCCTGCCACTACAGCATGGAGCGCTGCCCAGTGGCAACAGCTGAAACATCATTTATTTACTCTGCGCCCTGAGCTGGTTCACGATACTACAGCTGCGCGATATGCCATGCTTCATCAAGGTTTATTACAGTTTGGTTATTCAGAAATACAAGCCAGCCAGGGGGCGCAAATGGGCATGGACTGTTTTCATCACCATCGCAGTGATTTTACTGTCGCACCAGAAGTGCTAGCGGTATTGAATAAGCTTGGCCAACGCTACCCTTTAGTTGGGATCACTAATGGTAATGTTGATGCCAAACGCATTGGCTTAAGTGATGTGATGAAATTTATATTACACCCAGGGCATGGCGTAAAAATGAAACCGCATAGTGATATGTTTACCTTAGCATGTCGGCAACTTGCTATTGAACCATTACAATTGCTGCATATTGGCGATCATCCCTCGTCAGACATTGCAGGAGCTAAAATGGCTGGGTGTCAGAGTATGTGGCTAAATCCATGTATGCAACAGCGTTATAAAAAAGCCCAAACAGTATTACCACATGTTGAGATAAACCAATTAGATTTGCTGCTTGAGTTTTTATAAAAACAGCCACATCACTCATGAGTAAGGCGAATGGGTCAGGATTTCAGATCCCAAGGTGGTTAGCTTTTATACCAATTCCATTAATAATCTGGTCATTCAGCGGGAGTTCTGTGTCTTCTAGGCAAGTAATAGAATTGTAGGCATAGTTGTCGAGCACACTAATGCACTCAAAAGGCTGCCGCGAATACCGCACTGATGATTTTCGCTAAAAGAGCACATTCTATTGCGGATTGGTATTATTATCTTTTGCGGTACGACGGTTGAGCTCAATGCCTGTTTTTAGGCTCATTTGCTCTACTTGTTCGCGACTGGCGTGCATATCCGCATCACCTACGCGAAAATATGTTCCGCTGTATGGGTCGGTACCGACATAGATTGGCCTGAGTTTTACATCAACACTGGGCACGTGAATTCGGATCAACTTTTTAGCCATGATTTCGATAATTTGCACATCTGTTGGAGCTAAAATATTGTGACTGATTTTTTTGGGGTCATTTAAAATAGTCCAGATTTCACTGAGCATTGGCATGGGGTTAACAATCCCCTCGATAGTAAATTCTCCTTGGTGTTCTTTCACTCCCAAAATGATTTCACCCCCTAACGTGTTGGCAAAAGCACTGTAGCTTTCCCACATGCCTTCAGGTAATTTGCCATTGCCATCACGGCCGCCAGCTAACTTAAATTCGACTTGAGCAGATTCTTGTAAGTTGGCTATGTCATCTAACGCAAATGTAGGGTAATGATGTGGCGACATAGTGACTCCATATAATTTGCAAACCGATAATGTCACTTTAAGAACTATAGCTAAAAAAAGGAAGAGATTCCTCGCTGATGAGGGTTAGCAATAAAACATTAGGCAGCGATAATTTTTTATCGCGTTAATGAATTACAATGATTGTAAGTTTAATGTTTTTGAAAACAGTAGCGTGTCTTCAACATCGATATGTGCTTGTAAATCGGTGTCAAATTCTGCCAGGGTGCGATAGCACGTTTTCCAGGTGCTGCAAGCACCTTCTGGAGGAGTGTAATTATTGGTTATTTGCCTAATGGTTTGCAGAATATGTTCAGCATTATCATGCTCATGCTGCATCATTTTTATTGGGTTCCCTACATGACCAAAACAGCATGTTGAAGGCTGTCCTAAGCATAATGATCTAATAGCAGGAAATAATATCCGCTCTTCTTTCATTAAGTGTGGCATCAATTCGGCAATTAATTGGTTTACGGCGTGTGCGAGGGGCTTTATTTCACTGTGGTCATCGCCATGGGCATGGACCATTTTTTCGGTGTATTCGACGAGCAATGGTGCAGTATCTCGAATGTATTGATGATGAGTGGCTTCAATGTGGTCAATTAAATCGAGTAAAGACAACTGTTGCAATGCGGGTAACGCGTATTCAGCTAACATGGCTTTTCCGAAGATACACTAATTGACATGCATTTTATTCGCACCTTTAATGTGACTCAAATGATTACCGCAAACTTGTTAGCAAACTCACACAATCATGCTTAATTGATACCTCACCCGCTACAGGTCTCATTGTGATTAAGTGCTAAGCCCAGTATCTGATTGCTCACTTGTTGCAGTGACAACATGCCGCCAATGCGCAATAACTGATGTTGCCAGCATAATAAACCGCGATGATCCATACTCGGCTGTGATAGGGGCTGTGGCGTTAGCCATTGCTTACTTGCTAAGTCGAAGCGGTATTGATATTTACCGGGTTCACTTGGCAGACCGTTATAGCCAATGCCTGAATAGTTATATGGATTATCACTGCCACCTAAAAAGACGATTTGGCCACCTTTTGGGGTCATTATCCCTGTTGCGGCCATACGATAATGTGCGGTTGGCGTATTTGACTGACTTGCAGATTGCTCCTCGGGTAGATTTGCAATTGAATAGTGCGGCAACAATTGCCAATCAATGCGTAAGTGATTGCTAGGGTTAATCTCTCCCAATAAACACACTGGTGAGGCTTTATAGCTTCTGCGTGCATTAATGTTTGGCTGCACTTTAACCCCATCACACAACACTAACCGATTACCGACTATGCCAACAGCCTGGCCAAAAACTGCTGGTGCAGGGATAGGGCTGGCTTGCGCCCAGGTGTCAGCTTGGGTGTCATACACTTGGACTAAATTAACATTACCGTCGTTGTGCCAACCGCCAAACAGATAAATATAACGCTGCTGGTAGGTGGCTGCAGTGGTGTCATCTACGGCTACTGGCATATCGGCAATGCGTTGGTAGCTGTTGCTGCTAATGGAATATTGATAGTTATCTACAGTGCTGATTTCATCATGGTTTCTAGCCACGGTATAACCACCAAATACATATGCATGCTCTTTTATGCCCACCGCAATAGCCGCCAAGCGGCCTGATAATGGCGCGACATGTGGTACCGCTTTTATGGATTGCCATTGAGCTGCAGGGTCATTGATGGGTAATGCCCACGCAAGGTTATGCACGTCTTGATAACCTTTGCCTTTACCTAGGCCCATAAAGCTTAATAAATAAGTTTGCTCGTTGCTGCGTACCATTGCTACTGCGTTATTGCTCACGGCTTGAGGTAAAGGCGGTATTTGAGCCGCGTATAGCGGTGCAGATACCATTACGGCTGACCATAGGAATGCCAAATACAAACGCTTAATAGCTGCTTTTGCAGGCATATAATGAGATAAAAATAAGCGTGGCATAGTGTCTGTCCTATGTTGATATGAGCGAACGCATTAGGCAATTAAAGGCGACTTTAAGGCCGAATACCTTTGCCCATGCGTATTTCAATTGTTTGTAGGTATGGCGGTGTTGTGTCATCGGGACCATTTTGTTCGACAATAATATACCAGTCAAAACCCAATTGCTCGGTGAGTATGGACGCTTGAGTTTGTGCATTAATCAATAAATCAGCCTTGTGTTTACTGGTAATGCTAAGCAAATAGTAATTATCGGTAATCTTGCGCTCAAGGTAACGGTATCCTTCTGCTTGTTCATATTGGGGCACAGCGGTTGTACTGCCACAACCACTGAGCGCTACTAGGATAAGCAGCGAGCCAAGTAAGCCCGTAAGTAATTTAACCCTTGTGTGCATTTTTATTGTCCGTTGGCTAATTGATTAAGTGCTTGTTGTTCTTGTGTCAGCGTTAAGGGCGCATCGGCAATGAGCTGGTCGAGCACGTCATCTAGGGCAGATGCACCGCTTGCCGTTTGATATTGGGTCTGATGTTCAGGGTTGACGTTATATTCCACACTGGCTATTTGTTGCCATTGCCCTTGTTGCTCACAGGCTATAATACTGCTTTGCTGGGCATGATCTTGCACTGCATATTGGCGGCACAATTGACCTTGTGGGTTGTAAAAACTGAGTTGAATGGTCATAACGCTGTCGTCATCGAGCATGGTTTCAATACCACTTGGCAGGTAGCTCAGGGGCTCGCTAATGTCGTCAGGTAGCAACGAATGATTTTGTGTAGTGAGGCCTGTTTGATTTGGCGAATCGACTTGATAGACACCATACCCAGCTATAAGCACTATTATGGCAATAGCCGCGGCATATTGCTGAACGTGTTGTTGTGCTTTACGCCACCATGGAAACGCAACCACGTTGTCGGGCACAGGGCTGTTTGTTACCGGATTATCTGCAACAGACTGAGTCTCAGTTAATAATGCTTGTGTGGCTGCCGGAATAGGGTGTAGGTCAATGGCTTGATAATGCTCTTGCACCATCGCATCAACCATAGCCAGCTCGGCAAGTCGCTCTGCGATGTCTTCGTTATCGATAAGCGCCATTCTAACCTGCTCCATTTCCTGCTCAGGTAATTCGGCATCTAAAAAGGCTGATAGGGTTTCATCACTTAAGTTCATGCCATGCTCCCGTTGGGTTGTTTAAAAAAGCTCACCATATTGGCCCTTGCTCTGGCGAGGCGACTCATTATGGTACCGGTTGGAATGGCTAATATATCAGCCGCTTCGCTGTAACTCATACCTTGTACAGCAATTAACGATAGCACTTCACGTTGATCATCCGATAAGCTATTCATCGCTTGATTAACTTCGCCTAAGGTGATGTCGTTAATGATATCAGCTTCACCGTCGCTGTAGTTTTCAGCTTGTAGTTCGGGTTTTTGAGTTGCCTCAGTGCGCACTTTTTGTGAACGATAATCATCAATCCATTGATTTCGGCATACTTTAAATGCCCATTTTAGCAGGGGCACATCTTCTGGTGGTGGCGACTTAAGGATACGCAATAACGTATTTTGCACTAAGTCATCGGCATCGGGCATTGATCCGGTTAATGAGTAGGCAAAGCGTCTTAATGCTGGCAGCAATGTGGTTAATTCTGTCTTCATGTTTTAAGTTAGCCTTAACGTGTTACTTATAGAGATAACGAGCCAATAGATTATTTATTCCAGTTAGGAGGGAATTTTTTATTGTTGTCAGACGTTTTAATGTTACACACTATACGCCAAGCTAGGTCAATCAATGAGAGTAATGAAAAAATATAAACTGACATTATTAGGCTTAGCCTTTGTGCCTTGGGTAGCTACAGCCCAGCTATTACCTATTACTCAGTTGCCTGACACCATTGTGGATCAGCTTGATCGTAGCGTAAATCGTAATGCTGAACGCTTACAAGAATTAAAACAACAACGCTTAATTGAACAACAACTGCAAAAAACACTCGCGATTAAAGCACAGCTATTAGACCCGCTAGTGCAATTGCCTAGCGTGTTACCCATATTAGATACCCGTAAACAGCTAGTGTGGAATGAGGTTGAAGTTGAACTTGGGCAACGCGCGGTTGAGCGTGAGTGGCTTCTGTTATTATCAGAAAATCAATGGCGACAAGTACTTGAGGTAATGCCTGCGTTAAGTCAGTACGTACAAACACGCAAAAAATTAACCAGTCTAGGTGTTGAGTTAATTAAACTGCAAGTACCAGAATCGTTAGACAATAAACACATGTTGCGTCAACAATTACCTGAGTTGCTCGCACCTTATTTAAGTCGTAATTTTATTTACCAGCCCCAAATTCAAGCCACAGAAGCACCGGTTATAGCCCCGAAAGCTGCAATCGTACCAGCTGATAACAACGTGCCTGCAGCCATGTGTGAATTACCTATTTCGTTGGGTATGGTCGATACAGCCATCAACCCCAAGCACAGCGCTTGGCCGAATATGGCTGAGCGTTTTGCATTAATCCAACAGCACTTTTTACCTGAGTCAATTCCCTTGTCTTATAGCCACGGAACCGCAGTTGCTGGCGTGTTAGCTGGTGACAGTGAAGAGTTAGTCCCATTATTGCCATCGCTCACCTTGTACAGTGCTGGGGCATTTTACGCGCAAAATAAATACCAACAAGGGGCAACATTAGACAGTATTCTTCAAGCATTAAATTGGTTAGTTGCACAGCAAAGTCGGGTGATCAATATGAGCTTAACAGGGCCTGATAACCCAGTGTTAAGCGAGGCGGTTACCCGATTAATTGCGAAGGAGGTTATTTTGGTGGCTGCGGCGGGTAATGGTGGTCCCGCGGCGGCGCCATTGTATCCCGCCGCATATGATGGGGTCATCGCCGTTACCGCAGTAGATGATTCAAACCGATTATATCGCTGGGCTAATCAAGGTGAATATATCGACTTTGCAGCAAATGGGGTAAAAGTATTAACCGCTCGCGCAGACGGCTCAATAGGTCGTGAGAGTGGCACGTCAATGGCGACGCCTGTTGTGAGTGCTAAAGTAGCGTGTTTACTTGCATCGTCCCCCACATTGACTCTGGCGCAAGTTGTGCAGCAACTACAACAACAAGCGCAAGACTTGGGCGAACCGGGTAAAGACAATCAATATGGCTATGGTTTATTAACTCGCCCTTTAAAAACTGGCTTGTAACAATAATCCCGCACGGGTTTCATCGTAATCTGCTGTGCTTAAGGTGGATTGAAAATCACCGTATTCAACCGACGTTAATACCGCCCAATGTTGGCCTAAATTGACCTCCCATCTGGCATCATATTGTTGATGCACATCATCACGACGACTACCATCATCTTGAACCTGATAATCACGTTGACTGAGCTTTAAGCCAAATTGCAGTTTTTGTGTTAATTGCCATAATGAAAATTGATTAGACACGCGGGCGTTTAAGCCTGTCGCGGTATAACTGAACTCAGTGGCATTGGCTTCTTCATCTTCATAGGTTGCACCTAGTGAAATAAAGCGCTGGCCTTGGTCAAAAAACCAAAATGAATCAACTGTAGCGCTATAACTTTTGGCATCACGTTGCTCAATTTGATCAAACTGTTTATCGGCATGCACTAGGCTTGGGCGTAAAAACCAGCTATCAGATAAGCTGTGCATGGTATAAACGCTAAATTGGGTTAAGGTTAAAAAGTCGCTGCCATCCAAATCGGCCTGAGCATGATAAACGTTGGTACCTATGGTGGTTGTGGTTAGTGCATAGCTCACATCGGCAAAGGCTAGCTGTAGGCGTGAATTATAATCACTGGCCGTTTGATAGCTTTTATCATTGATACTGTAACCAGTGTCTATACGTAAATTGTCACTTACTTGCCAACCCAGGTCGAGTTGAGCATCGAGTACAACAGCATTGTCGGACTGACCACTCGCTTGCTCCAGTTCACTAATGTTAACGTTAGACTGATATTCCATTCCGGCTTTGGCTTTACCACTCAATGACCAGGAATCGGCATTGTCATTTGCCCATACGTTTACCCATAATAATGGGCTTGCACTGGCCAGTACGATAGCTGTTGAAAACGCAGTGTTACGATTGAATAAGGCCATGATGTGAGATCCTAAAGTCAACAGGGAAGATAAGCCGGCAATATTGCCGGCATAAACGAGGTAGGATTAAGCGCTTATAAACCGCTGGTTAATCGAATCGTATTTTGGATTGTATTATTTACTTCAGCACTTACGGTTTGACTCACGGCTTGGGTCAATTGTTCACGTGCATTTTGTTGAACTAATTCGCTCGCACTTGCCTGTAATTGCTGCTGAACAGCAGTTAATGCACTGGCATTGACGGCGGCAGAGGTGGCTTGTGACACTGCAGCGGTAGTTGATACTGATACGGCGTTGCTGGTGGCGATAATCGCATCAGCATTGATGCTGCTTTGCAGTTGCTCCGCACTATTGATTGCGCTGGTGGTTGCTAACTCGGTTGCACTTTCTGCTGCACTGTTTAAAGCAAGTTCAGTTGAGTTAGCCGCTGTTAAAGCACTATTTACTGAGGTGTCAGTTAATTGGGTTGATGAATCAACCGTTGTGGCAACCGTACTAGACGCAGAGGCTAACGTTTGTGTTGCTGCCATTTCAGCTGTAACAGCAGTTTGACCGCTAAGCTCAGTAGCCAGTGTCACGCCGCCATTCGCTAGCCCGCTAAGTTGTGAGCTGGCAATTTGCGATACTGAACCAACATTAGCACTTGTAGTATCTACCGCTGTGCTAGTTAATGAGTTGACTGCCGTTAGCGTTTCGGTTGGCATTGATAGTATTAATTCGCCGTTAGCTGATGTTGATGATTCAGCCGTCATTGAGTCAGAGTCATTTGTTTCGCTCGATTCAGCGGTCTCAGTGTCATTCGCCGCGGTTTGATCTGTGCTGCTTTCAGTGGCGGTATCAGACGTTGCGGTATCATTAGATGCTTCAGCCTGCTGACTATTTTGAAGGTTAGCGCTAGCGCTTAATTGTGCTGATTGGCTTTGGCTAAATTGCACATCAGCTTGTGCAGATGTTGAGGTTGAAACAGACATTTCAGCACTCATGGCCACCGTTGAAAAACAGGCTAGTGCGATTAAAGTAGGTTTGAATAATGTGTTCATTGTAGTTCCCTCGTTGTTGTCGTGATTGACACAGTGATAACGAGACAGCGACAAGTTCTATTCCATTTATTTTTTAAAAAATTGAAAATAAATTAAATTAGTGGTTTATTCATTTTTTGATTGTGCAGATAATTAAAAACAAAACGGGCTTATCATTGCTGATAAGCCCGTTTCATTACAATCACTTAGACACTAGGTCTTAGTTCATGCCGTATTTCTTTAATTTCTTACGTAAAGTACCACGGTTGATACCTAACATATTAGCAGCGCGCGTTTGGTTGCCACGAGTGTGTTGCATAATGATGTCTAGTAAAGGCGCTTCAACTTCGCACAATACCATTTCATATACTTCAGAAGCTTCCTGACCGTCTAACTGAGAGAAGAAGTTAGTTACGGCACGTTTAACTGCGTCACGTAATAACTGCGGCTTGATAGTGCCGTTTGCTGTTTCGATTTTGCCTACGGTAAGCTGGTGAACTTCTGTGTTAGTTGTCTGATCAAACATTCTATTCTGCTCTTTATTAAATTCTAAACTAATTCATCAAAATAACATTCCACTAAGGAATGTTGCTGGGCAGCGGTTTCAAGCCGATTGAAGTCAGCACGAAATTGGCGCTGTTCCTCATGGTTTAGGTACCACCCGACGTGCTTTCTAGCAAATCGGACACCTTTATACTCGCCATATAAGTCGTAAAGTTTGTTAAGGTGTTCGAGCATCACAGTGCGTTGCTCGTCCGCCTTAATTGGCGCTAACTTTTTACCTGTTTCCAAGTAATGTAGGATTTCTTTAAAAATCCAGGGCCTTCCTTGTGCACCTCTTCCTATCATCAGGGCATCGGCACCGGTGTAGTCAAGCACAAACTTGGCTTTCTCCGGACTGTCGATATCCCCGTTGGCGACAACAGGAATTGAGACATTCTGTTTGATGGCTTTAATCGTGTCGTACTCGGCAAAGCCTTTGTACATGCATTGTCTTGTGCGGCCGTGAACGGCTAACGAAACGATGCCACAATCTTCAGCTATCTTGGCTATTTCAACACCATTACGATGTTCAGGTTCCCAACCTGTGCGAATCTTTAATGTTACAGGCACATCGACTGCACCCACCACGGCTTGTAAAATCTCTTTTACTAAATCGGGGCTTTGCATCAGCGCTGAGCCAGCAAACTTTTTATTCACTTTTTTTGCCGGGCAGCCCATGTTGATATCAATGATATGCGCGCCTTGTTCAACGTTGAACCTTGCGGCATTGGCCATTAACTCAGGATCTGCCCCTGCAATTTGTACGGAGCGTATACCTTCTTCACCAGAATGCGTCATGCGCTGGCGGCTTTTATCACTGTCCCAAACGTCAGGATTTGATGAAAGCATTTCTGATACAGCTAAGGCTGCGCCATAGTGTAAACAGAGATTTCGAAAGGCCTGATCGGTGACACCTGCCATTGGTGCCACAATCAGCTGGTTAGACAGTTGATACGGGCCAATTTGCATTGCGAACTTCACCTTGCTCTTCAAAGGGGCGCTATAGTAGCCCTTTTTGACGGCCATGAAAAGGTCAATAAATGACCTAAATGCAACTTTTTTGCTTGACTTTTATTGGCTGTCACATCTTTGACTAATAATTAACGTTTTTTCGTGATGTGTGAGGGCTGGTGCGAGTTGTAGCTCAGCTTTTTTATTGACGCAGGGATTATTTAGGTGAATTCAGCTGTAAAAAACATCAAATGAGCTGTAAAAAAAGCAAGGTGATTTGTTAAAAAACAAAAATCATAATGTAAAAAAAATGTAGCCGGTTGTTTTATCTGTAAAACAACCGGCTTCTCTTGTCATTACCAATAGCCTGTACAACTTTATTTGCGGATACCGCTTAGGCGACTCCAGTCTTCTTTATGGCATGCAGGGTCCATATCAAACCATTGACTGTAAAAGTCAGACACTTCTTGTGCTTGCTCTTGGAGTAAACCTGATAATGCTAGCTTACCACCTGTTTTGACTTTTTCCGCAATCAGCGGCGCTAACTCTTTTAGTGGGCCAGCCAGAATATTGGCAACTAATACATCGGCTTGTAGGTTTTCGGGTTGGTTTTCTGGTAAATGCAGCGCTAATTTGTCGGCCACATCGTTGCGCTCTGCATTGGCGGTTGAAGCATCAATAGCTTGGTAATCAATATCAACGCCCGTGACTTTTTTGGCACCAAGTTTAATGGCTGCAATGGCCAAAATGCCTGAACCACAACCAAAGTCGATCACTTCTTGGTTTGCTAAATCTAGGCTGTCTAACCATTCTAAACATAGTGCCGTGGTGGGGTGGGTACCGGTACCAAAAGCGAGGCCTGGGTCAAGAATAACGTTAACCGCGGTAGGATCGGGAATTTCACGCCAGCTAGGGCAAATCCATAGGCGTTGACCAAATTGGATTGGGTGGAAACTGTCCATCCACTCACGTACCCAGTCTTTGTCTTCAACTTGTTCTATTTTATGGGTAAAACCTTTGCCTAAAAATGGCATGGTTTCTAAAAACTCGATAGTGGGTGTTAAGTCTGTTTCGGCATCAAATAAGGCGATTAATATGGTGTCTTGCCATAGTGGGGTCTCGCCTAATTTAGGCTCAAAAATGGGCTCATCTTGGCCATCTTCATAGGTAATGGAAACTGAACCTTGATCCATTAATAAGTCACCAAGCATATCTGCATGGTCGCGATGGGTGTGAATGCGCAATTGGATCCAAGCCATGGAATGTTCCTAATCGATAATAAAACAATAATTGACGACTATTATACTCAAACCGCCTGCATTTGTGCGCTTTCGTAGATAGTTTATCTGGCTTATTTGTAAAAGCCTGTAGACGAGTGACGCTGGATTTGTGACCAGGGTCTAACTAACTGTAAATAATAGTGAGCATTGTCACGTATTGTTTTGCGAACAGTGCTGTCGTGATGAAAGACTTGCTATGTTCATTGTCTCTTATTGTGTCAGCACAGGATGTAATGTTTATGGCCGTAAACCCTCTACCTGCAAAAAATATATTGAGTCGTTATAACGCCAAAGGATTTTCTCATCCTATTTGGGCGGCTCGAGCAGATAGATTGCAAAGTGCCTCGGGTGTGTTACTTGGGTTGTTTCTTATTATGCATTTGCATTTTGAGTCGAGTATTTTACTGGGTAAAGAGGCTTTTTATCAGGTAGCACAATTTCTCGAAGGCGGTATTTTTAGTGAAACCGGACATGGCTTTCCTATTCTTACGCAAATCTTTTCTGTCGTAATGTTGTTGGTTGTGCTTATTCATGCCGTATTTGCATTAAGGCGTTTTCCTACTCAAATTGGCCAGTGGCGAGCCCTGCGTCAACAGATGAAATTTTTACCTCATGAAGATACCAAAATTTGGTTCTGGCAAATGGTCAGTGGATTTTTACTGTTCTTCTTAGTGCCTGTGCACCTGTTTACCATGATCACTAATCCTGAAATTGGCCCGCATTTATCAGCCGAGCGAGTGGTATATCAAAATGCTTGGGTGTTATATGTGCTGTTATTACCGGCAGTCACAATACACGCCATTTTTGGTTTGTATCGGGTGTCGGTTAAATGGGGTCTAATCACTCAGCGATTTGCGCTATTGAAGTTAGCTAAGGTCATGCTGGCTTATTTAATGGTGCTTGGTGTTGCCAGTCTAGTGGCTTATATCATTATTGGCCGTTCATTGAGTTTGCCTGTGGTGCCTTTTGTACCTGGTTTGTAATAAGGATATGTTGTGAAAATTATTTATACCGATTCCTTAGTTGTCGGGGCTGGTTTAGCTGGCCTTAGGGTTGCGATAGCCTCTAAAGAGCGTGGGCTCGACACCATAGTACTGTCACTTATTCCGGCTAAACGTTCTCATTCTGTTGCCGCCCAAGGCGGTATGCAGGCCAGTTTAGCTAACACTGTAAAAGGGATGGGCGACAATGAAGATGTGCATTTTCAAGATACTGTAAAAGGGTCTGACTGGGGCTGCGATCAGCAAGTTGCCAGAATGTTTACACATTGTGCACCTAAAGCCGTACGCGAACTCGCCCATTGGGGCGTGCCGTGGAGCCGAGTGAGCCAAGGTGACCGTGAGGTTATCGTTAATGCGCAAAAAGTGACTTTAACCGAGGCAAAAGAAGCCCATGGCTTAATTAATGCGCGTGATTTTGGCGGTACTCAAAAGTGGCGTACTTGTTATACCGCCGATGGTACAGGGCATTCATTATTATACGCTGTCGATAATCGTGCTATCTCAATGGGCATTCCGGTTCATGAGCGTATGGAAGCACTAAAAATTATCCATGATGGCAAACGGTGTCATGGTGTGATTGCACGCTGTTTAATTACCGGTGAAATAAGGGCTTATGTTGCTAAATCGACAACGATTGCGACTGGTGGTTATGGCCGCATTTATGAAGTGTCGACCAATGCGATTATTTGCGAAGGCATTGGTCAGGCGTTAGCGCTAGAAACCGGTGTCGCGACATTAGGTAATATGGAAGCGGTACAGTTTCACCCGACAGCCATTGTGCCGGTGGGGATTTTAACCACAGAAGGATGTCGTGGTGACGGTGGTGTATTACGTGACAAAGATGGCCACCGCTTTATGCCTGATTACGAACCCGATAAAAAAGAGCTCGCCTCGCGCGATGTTGTATCGCGACGAATGACCGAACATATTCGCAAAGGCAAGGGCGTAGATAGCCCTTATGGACCCCATTTATGGTTAGACATCACTTTGCTGGGCAAAAAACACATTGATACCAATTTACGTGAAGTCAAAGAGATCTGTCAGCACTTCTTAGGCATTGACCCTGTGACAGAATGGATCCCCGTGAGGCCAACACAGCATTATTCAATGGGCGGTATCCGCACTAAAGCTAATGGTGAAAGTCCGCAGTTATCAGGGCTCTTTAGCGTCGGAGAAGCTGCGTGCTGGGATATGCATGGTTTTAATCGCCTAGGGGGTAACTCTTTGGCTGAAGCCGTGGTGGGAGGGATGATCATTGGTCAATATGTGGCAGATTTTTGTCAGCAAGCAACCTTAACCATTGATACAAAGTTAATTGAACACTTTGGCCGACAAATCGACAGTGAAATTACCGAATTAATTGAAGGTGGCGGCACCGAAAAAACGATGACGATTAAGCAAGAAATGCTGAAAATCATGATGGATTACGTTGGCATTTTTCGTAATGGCACTCAACTCGAACAAGCTGTAAATGAGTTAAGTGAGTTGCTTAAGCGTTCACGTAATATTGGCTTAACGTGTAAAAAACGTCACGCTAACCCTGAATTAGTTGATGCTTTAAGAGTAAAACGCATGTTAAAGGTTGCCTTAACTGTGGCTAGCGGTGCTCATGCTCGTACCGAAAGCCGTGGAGCGCACTCGCGTGAAGATTACCCTGAACGAAATGACCGCGATTGGCTCAATCGTACGCTCAGTGCATGGCCAGACGAAAACGCATTAGTGCCTACATTAAGCTATGAACCCATCGATGTGCTGTCTATGGAGTTACCACCAGGGTATAGAGGTTATGGCACTAACAATGCTATTGCTCATCCTGATACCGTGATACGCCAGCAGCAAATTGAGCAAATATTGGCAGAATTAGATAATCCAAGCGATCGCGTGGCAAGACAAGCGGCCATTATGCCTTATGAGTTACCTGATGATTTTATGCCAGCCAACCAAAGATTGTTTGATAACGTCGATGTTAAAGGAGATCCTGCCAAATGAGCCAAGCCCGTCAATTGACGTTTTCAATATTTCGATATGATCCACAAGATCCTAACGATAAGCCGCAAATGGTGAATTATTATATTACCGAAACCCCAGGCATGACGGTGTTTATTGCATTAAACAAATTACGTGAGACGCAAGACCCATCGTTGCAGTTTGATTTTGTCTGTCGTGCGGGTATTTGTGGCAGTTGCGCCATGGTGATTAATGGTAAACCGACACTGGCTTGCCGTACCCTAACGGCTAATTTCCCAAGTGCTGAAATAAGTTTAATGCCTTTACCAGGGTTTGAGTTGATTGGTGATTTATCAGTTAATACCGGTAAATTTATGCGTGAATTAGCAGAACATTTGCAATTGTGGTTACAACCCAACGACACCGACATGGACATTCATCGCATTGAAGCGCCTATGGCACCAGAAGAGGCAGCCAAACTTTATGAACTTGAGCGTTGCGTAGAATGTGGCGTGTGTGTATCGGCGTGCGCAACTAAGCAAATGCGTGACACCTTTGTGGGTGCGGTAGGATTAATGAAAATTGCCCGCTTTGAACTCGACAGCCGTGATAGTCGTACCAGTGATGATTTTTATCATGTTATTGGTAACCAAGATGGGGTATTTGGTTGTATGACCTTGTTGGGCTGCCAAGATACATGCCCTAAAGATTTACCGCATATGCAACAAATTGCTTATCTACGTCGCAAAATGGCCATAAGTGTCACTAATATAACTTAATTTAACGGGGTTTATTTCCAAACAATAACAGCCGCCCACTGCGTAAATTATAGCAGTTGGCGGCTGTTTTGATTTTAATACCATTCCGCGTTAATAAGTGATGTCTCAGCAAGAGTTTAAAAGGGCTTAAACCTTAAACAAGGCGGATTCTAGGCAAGTAATAAGATTGTAGGCATAGTTGCCCTCCCTTTTTCATCCATACAGCCGGCCGTAATAGCAATCCTTATTAGAATGTGATCTATTTTAGGCTGTGTCACTAGACCCAGTACAATGAAAATGACTGCAGGTGAAGTCATTTACATCAACGTCATTTGAAGCCGTAATGGGGTTTGTGACGCAACCCCGAAGGGCGAATTTATCAGCGTGGTCTTCTTTGTTAGCCTTTCTTAACGTAGTGCACTATAACCTAGTGCACTATGCCCTCAAAAAGCTGCCTCGAATGCCTCACTGATAACTTTCGCTAAAAGAGCACATTTTAATGCGGATTGGTATAAGCAGCATAGAAAACCGACTTGCAAGAGACACTCAGACGGTCCATTTCTTTGTTGTAATACCCTAAGAAGGGAATCACCATTTTCAATAATGCGCCTTAAATTAAACAGCCTGAGCGACTCTGATTGGCCACATAATTAATGGAAATGGTAAGTTGCGAAACCGATAAATAAAAAATGCCGCTAACCTAGGTTAGCGGCATTTTTTTATCGATAATCGACGTATTAAGACTTAGCGCGTTTCATCGCAGTAAAGAACTCTTCATTGGTTTTGGTCATTGCCAATTTATCAATTAAGAATTCCATTGCTGCAACTTCGTCCATTGGATTAAGAATTTTACGTAAAATCCACATTTTCTGAAGTTCGTCTGGTGTCGTCAGTTTTTCTTCACGGCGGGTACCAGAGCGGTTGAAATCAATCGCAGGGAAAACACGTTTTTCAGCGGCTTTACGAGAAAGGTGTAACTCTTGGTTACCTGTACCTTTAAATTCTTCGTAAATCACTTCGTCCATTTTCGAACCGGTATCAACCAAGGCCGTTGCGATAATGGTTAAGCTGCCACCGTGTTCAATGTTACGCGCAGCACCAAAGAAACGTTTAGGACGGTGAAGGGCGTTAGCATCAACACCACCGGTTAATACTTTACCCGACGATGGGATAACAGTGTTGTAGGCACGTGCTAAACGAGTGATCGAATCTAATAGAATCACTACGTCTTTTTTGTGTTCAACTAAACGCTTGGCTTTTTCAATCACCATTTCAGCTACTTGCACGTGACGACTTGCAGGTTCATCGAAGGTAGAGGCAATCACTTCACCTTTTACAAGGCGTTGCATTTCGGTTACTTCTTCTGGGCGTTCGTCAATGAGTAATACCATTAACACCACATCAGGGTTGTTATAGGTAATGCTTTGCGCAATGTTTTGCAGTAATAAAGTTTTACCCGCTTTTGGTGGTGCGACGATCAAACCACGTTGACCTTTACCGATAGGCGAGCATAAATCAAGAATACGCGCGGTAATGTCTTCTGTTGAACCATTACCACGTTCCATACGCAAGCGTTCTTCAGCATGAAGTGGGGTTAAGTTTTCAAACAGGATTTTGTTGCGCGAGCTTTCTGGTTTATCGAAGTTAACTTCATTGACTTTTAACAGTGCGAAATATCTTTCGCCTTCTTTTGGCGGGCGGATTTTACCAAAAATGGTATCACCGGTGCGCATGTTAAAGCGGCGAATTTGGCTTGGCGATACGTAGATATCATCAGGACCCGCAAGGTATGAGCCGTCTGAACTTCTTAAAAACCCGAATCCGTCTTGGAGGATTTCTAATACACCGCCACCGAAGATGTCTTCTCCGCTTTTAGCGTGAGCTTTTAAAATAGAGAAGATAATATCTTGCTTACGAGTACGAGCCATGTTTTCTAATTTCATGCTTTCAGCAAGAGAAACTAGATCCGAAATGGGCGTGTCTTTTAATTCTGTTAAATTCATGTATGGGAGTCTTGTGTTACGCGACGAAGCTTACCGCAATCAATCAGTAAGGTTGAAAAGAAATATATGATTGATAAACGAGAAGAGGTTATTTGAAAAAATCTGATGAATAAATTAGCACTATATGGCTTGGGCGTCCAGAAATTTAGACCAATTTTGATCTAAAAACGGCACAAATTGTATAAAACTTGTGCCGATTAACACTTTTCAGAGAATTGAAGCTTAGATTTTAGCGTCAATGAACTCTTTTAATTGTGTTTTAGAGAGTGCGCCAACCTTAGTTGCCACTAGTTCGCCACCTTTGAACATAAGCAATGTTGGAATACCACGTACGCCATACTTAGCAGGAGACACGTTGTTTTGGTCAACGTTTAATTTAGCCACTGTCAACTTACCTGCATACTCTTCAGCAACGTCGTTTAAGATTGGGGCGATCATTTTACAAGGACCACACCACTCAGCCCAGAAGTCTACTAAAATCGGTAAATCAGACTTTAATACGTCGTTTTCAAAGCTGTCATCGCTAAGGTATACAATTTTATCGCTCATGTTGTTCTCCAGATTTGGTTCCATTGCTAGTTTATTAATGGCTTACCATGTATATTGGGTCAGTTAAATAGCTTTTCAAGAGACCGTTTTAATAATGTAGCTATTTCAAACGATCGAATCTTTTTTTGCAACCCCTACAGGTATGCTTGTGCTATGAGCCAAACACATTTATCGACCCAAAAATTCGCCAACTTCCCTTTAAAGCCTGAAGTACTTGCGGCATTAAATGAAAACGGGTTTGAGTTTTGCACGCCAATTCAGGCGTTATCTTTACCTATTTTACTAAAAGCAAAAGACATTGCCGGACAAGCCCAAACCGGTACCGGTAAAACAATGGCCTTTTTAGTGGCCACTTTTAACCATTTGCTTACCGTTGCAGCGCCAGAGGGCCGCAAAGCAACTGAACCTCGCGCAATTATCATGGCGCCAACTCGTGAGCTGGCAATTCAAATTGCCAAAGATGCTAACTTGCTCGCTAAACATACCGGCCTTAAAGTCGGTATTGTTTATGGTGGCGAAAGCTATGAAACCCAACGAGAAGTGCTCGACAAGGGCGTGGATATTTTAATTGGTACCACCGGACGTATCATTGATTACGTTCGTCAGGGTGTGATTAGTTTAAACCATATTCAAGCTGTGGTGCTTGATGAAGCCGACCGCATGTTTGATCTGGGCTTTATTAAAGACATTCGCTTTTTATTCCGCAGAATGCCTGATGCTCAGTCACGATTAAATATGTTGTTTTCTGCTACGCTTTCTATGAAAGTGCAGGAATTAGCTTATGATCACATGAACGATCCTGAAAAAGTTGAAATCGAACCGTTAGAAAAAACCTCTAAAAACATTAAAGAGGAAATATTCTACCCATCGATGGAAGACAAAATGCGCTTATTGCTCACGCTAATCGAAGAAGATTGGCCAGATAAAGCCATTGTGTTCTCGAACACAAAGCACAGCTGTGAAAAACTGTGGTCTTATTTAGAAGGTGATGGTCATCGTGTTGGGTTGTTAACTGGCGATGTACCGCAAAAGAAACGTATCCGTATTCTTGAGCAGTTTACGACAGGTGATTTAGATGTGTTAGTCGCAACCGACGTTGCTGCGCGTGGATTACATATCTCTGATGTGTCGCACGTGTATAACTACGATTTACCCGATGACTGTGAAGATTATGTCCATCGTATTGGCCGTACAGGTCGTGCGGGTAAAACCGGCGTGTCGGTAAGTTTTGCATGTGAAGAATATGCACTGAATTTACCCGCGATTGAAACCTACATTGCCCATTCAATTCCGGTGACTAATTACGACCGTGATGCGTTATTAGATGATATTCCACCACCAGTGCGTATACATCGTAAGCACCCCACTTCGCGTACCCGTGATGGTGGCGCAAATAAAGGCGCACATCGTAGTGGTGGCAATAGCCGTCCACCACGTCACAGGACTCGTAGACCACAATAAATGCCAGTGTCGAACGTATCTCAGCCTTATGCGGCGATAACGTTAGGATCTAACAGTTTTAATATGTTAGTTGCTCAAACCGTAGGCCATAAACCTACCGTTATCGCCAAATATAAACGTAAAGTGCGCCTAGCCGAAGGCATTGGTGATGATGGTTACTTGTCTGAAGATGTTATGCTGCGAGGCTTAGACTGTTTAGCCATGTTTGCATCAATGCTTGAGCAACATCATATAGCCAGTGATAACGTCGCTGTATTTGCCACGGCGACGTTACGGGTTATCAATAATGCCGATGAGTTTCATCGTCGCGCGTTGCCCATCTTGCTGCACCCCATCGAAGTGATTTCTGGCCTGCGTGAAGCAGAACTGATTTATCAAGGTATGGTCGCAACAACACAAGGTGATGGCCGTCGTTTAGTGATTGATATTGGTGGTGCGAGCACCGAGTTTATTATTGGTGATGGCAGCAAAGTGTTGTTTAAAACCAGTGTACCGATGGGCTGTGTGTTGTTTAATCAGCGTTTTTTTAATCAATATCCATTGCAAAATATTGATTTTGAACAAGCCATTGAATACGTCAATGTGATGATGAGTGAACATCTTGAGCAACTATTGTTGCTGGGATGGCAAGCTGTGCTTGGCGCTTCAGGTGCAGTGCAATCGGTTGTGTCAGTCTTACAACACAGGCAATGTTCAGCCATTATCACTCAACAGACTTTATTGGCTTTTAAGGCCGAAATTTTGGCACAACATGATGCGAGTTTAGCGGGCATAAACGGCCTTGATCCTGAACAAGCACCTACCTTTGCCGCAGGTGTTGCGATACTAATCGCGTTGTTTGAAAGCTTGTCTATCAACAGTTTGCATCTTGCTGGTGGAGCGTTGCGTGAAGGTGTATTGCAACTATTGGCCGATAGAATTGCTGCTAAGCAACTCGATAAAGAATGACTTGGGCATTTTTAACATAAAAATAGGTCGCCATGGCGACCTATTTTTTTGGGTTTATTAAAATATTAAAAAATAATTATTTTAATATTTCAACAAGGTCTGCTTCCAAAGTGACTTTTGGACGTTCAACAATCCGGCCTAACTCATTAGCTTGTTGTTTAACAATAAAGGTTGGAATACGGCTAAATGCATACTTAGCGGCCAGTCCTTCAGAGTCTTGTTTGTTACGATCAACACCGATGTATTCTACTTGAATATTAGGGTTGGCAGCGGCTTCAAGTACGCGCATAAAGTGCGGCGTTTCACGGTGGCAATCTGGGCACCAAGTACCAATAATAACAGTAATTTGCGTCGGTTTATCAATGGCTTTAAGTGCTGCTACGGCTTGTGCATCAACTTGATAACTGGCAAAACCGTCGGCGTAGCCGGGTAATGTGGTCGTTAGGGTTTGCGGTTCAATTACACCGGTTAAAATCACTTCTTCTTTCTCCTCGCTGCATGTCGCAATAAAGCCTTGTTGATCTTCTTCAAACGCGCAACCTGAATTTGCGGATACCGTCATCGGTAATAATTGCGTGCTAAAAAAGAGTACGCTAGTGGCTAAAAATGTTTTAACGTTATTGTGCATGATAATGCCTCGTTTAAGAAGAAAATACTTGGAGATAATGCTTGCGTGTATTCAAACATGCTAATGATTATCTGTTAAGGCTAAGATGGTGTTGATGCTAGCTAGATCACTAAAAAAATAAAGCCAATCATTGAGATGATTGGCTTTGTTTTTAATCACTGAAATTAAATTGAACAATTGATACTAATTGTGTTCTTTTAACCACTGCGCAGCACGTTTGGCAAAGTAAGTTAGGATGCCATCAGCACCAGCGCGCTTAAAGCAAAGTAATGATTCCATTACAATGGCTTTTTCAGCTAGCCAGCCATTTTGAATCGCGGCCATGTGCATAGCGTATTCACCGCTGACTTGATATGCAAAAGTCGGTACAGCGAGTTCTGTTTTGACTCGGCGAACGATATCTAAATAAGGCATACCTGGTTTCACCATCACCATGTCAGCACCTTCCTGAATATCCAGTGCGACTTCGTGTAATGCCTCATCACTGTTGGCTGGATCCATCTGGTAACTATGCTTGTTGCCACCTTTTAAGTTGCCTGCAGAGCCGACAGCATCACGGAAAGGCCCATAGTAACTTGAAGAATATTTAGCGGAGTACGCCATGATTTGGGTGTTCACAAAACCCTTTTCTTCTAATGCTTCGCGAATCGCGCCAATACGGCCGTCCATCATGTCTGATGGCGCAACGATATCGGCACCGGCTTCGGCGTGAGATAAGGCTTGTTTAACTAAGATTTCCGTAGTGATGTCATTAAGGATGTAACCGGTGTCATCAATAATGCCGTCTTGACCGTGTGTGGTAAACGGGTCTAATGCCACGTCCGTCATAACGCCTAACTGCGGAAAGGCTTGTTTTAGTTCACGTACGGCACGTTGTACTAAGCCGTCTGGATTGTAAGACTCTTCTGCCATTAAGCTTTTTTTATCCACAGGCGTCACAGGGAATAAAGCAATCAGTGGGATCCCTAACTCAACTAACTCGGCAGCTTCTTTTAATAACAAGTCAATGGAGTAACGTTCAACACCCGGCATAGAGGCCACTTTTTCAGTACGCTGAAAGCCTTCTAATACAAACATAGGGTAAATAAGGTCATTTACCGTTAGCGTGTTTTCAGACATTAAGCGACGGCTAAAATCATGTTTACGCATGCGGCGCATTCTGCGCTGAGGAAAGGCACTAGTAATAATATTCAATTTCGACTCCTGGATTAAATCTGGTCTGCTTTGAGGGTGTAATAACACACTTTGTTTCGGCCACTGCGTTTTGCTTGATACAGGGCTTTATCTGCTTGCTCGAGTAATAACATGGGGTGCTCATCGCTGTCGATAATATCTGCACTCACACCAATACTTACCGTTAACGGTATATGATTATCGTTATGTACTATATTTGATTCGCTAATTGCTTGGCGGATCTGTTCGGCAACTTGTTGGGCACCTTCCGCTTCGGTACTTGGCAGGATGATAGCAAACTCTTCACCACCAAAACGTGATACGAGATCGGTTGGGCGCTTTAAATATTCATTCAATATTTTAGCAATCATTTTAATGGTGTAGTCACCAGTAAGATGGCCAAATTTATCATTAATGTCTTTAAATTTGTCGATATCTACCATCAAAAGTGCCATTGGTGTTTGCTGACGACGGCTAATGCGCCCCTCAGCAAGGAGGCGACGGTCGAAGGCATTACGATTTTTTACCCCAGTGAGACTGTCAATGGTATTTTGCTCAGTCAGTTTTTGGTTTGCTTCGTTAAGTTCTCTTAGCGTGATTTCTAGCTCTAACGTGCGCTCTTGGACCATTTGTTCGAGTTTTTCACTGTTTTCTGACTCAGCGAGCAATGCTTGTTCGCGAGTTTCTCTGATGCGTTGTGCCTGCTCCAGTGCTTGTTGCTGAATTTTAAACTTGGCTTTACGCTCATCGTTGTAACGTAATGCGAGCACGCCCGCCATAATGATCACCTCACAAGTTAGCCCTATCATGGTGGGGACGTGAGGTGCGATATTAAGCTTTAACAAGCCGAGATACAGTAAGCCAGTCATGATGCAACCCACCAATAAGGCAATTCTGCCTATGGCGTATAAAGTGGCATTGCGTTGACCGACAAACGCCTGAATAAGTGAAAATGTCACTAAGATGGTACTAATGGTTAATACGACAAAGACTAAGATATAAATCGCTGAGCTATAAGGCATAAATGGCATTACAGCGGCAAGCGAAAATGCCATGAAAGCCATTACTCGGCAAATACGCAGCATTTTGAGATTATGGTATTTAAGCTGTAACACTTTTTCGGTAAACATTAAGGAAAACCCCAATGTTAATGGAATGACAAAGGTAAAGATGTATTGCTGCATTATGGGCCAATTAGGCCATAAATAACGAAATGAAACACCATGTATGCTGGCTGTAAGTAAGGTTAGCCCTAGCACATAGCCGCTATAATAACTGTAGCTGAACGACAATGAAGCAAAGGCGATAAATAAACTGAATAGGCTAATCGCAATTAATAATCCAATTTGCAAACCAATATATAAGTTTTTGGTTTCAGTTATTTGAGTTAAATCATTTGGTGACCATAACACCATCGGTGTATTAACACTGCCTAGGCTGTCTATTTTGATATAAAACTTGTGAGTATCACCGGGTTGTAAATCAATAGGATATAAAAAAATATTACTTTGCAGCGGGCGGTGAGTGAAGGGAAGTGAGTCACCCATTTTTTCAGCGCCAATTAATTCACCATTAATAAAGTGATAAATCACAATACTGTCGAGTAGTGGATTATCTAAAGCGATAATCCGTGTGAGGTAATCATCGGGGTTATAAATACTGAATGTCAGCCAGTAATTACTTACACCTATTTGATTTGGCTTATCATTGGGTAATTTCTTCCAGGTGTTTGCAGGTTGCTCTAACAGTTTGGTGAGCTGGCTGATATCTTTACTATTATTTATATAAACCCAGTCTTTTAAATCAATTTTAGTAATTGAATCAGAGGTTAACCTTAAAGGCACCGTTTGTATTGCGTTTGCCCAACAGAGTTGGCTCAACAGTAATAAACATAAGCCCAATATAAGGGTTAAGCTGCTTTTTAATGATAAACCTGCACCGTTAAGCCTCTTCATTAATCGTCAACCATCAGTGGGGGGACGTTCAACCCAAAAAACTCACTGCTATTTCGATAACAATGTTGCGCCAGTTCATTAGGTGTTTGTTGGCGTAGAGCCGCCATACACTCAACAATATAAGGTAAATATTGCGGCAGATTTTTACTCGACTTAGGCTTAGGGCGCATGCTGCGAGGTAATAAATAGGGGCTGTCAGTTTCAGCCATTATGCGGTTGTTAGGAATAAGTGGTACTAACGTCGCGAGTTCTTGCCCACGACGCTCATCGCAAATCCAGCCAGTAATACCAATATATAAATCGGCATGTAAACAGGCTTCAAGTTCCTCTTTTGTGCCGGTAAAACAATGTAATAAGCCCTTAGGTAATGCGCTGCGATATTCATTCACAATGGCAATAAAGTCTTGATGGGCATCGCGACAGTGCATTAACACTGGCATATTGAGTTCACAAGCTAACGCTAATTGTTCGGCAAAGGCTTGTCGTTGAGCAGGCCGTGGAGAAAAATCACGATTATAGTCTAGGCCGCATTCACCAATGGCAACAACACTTGGCTGTGCTGTAAGTTGTCTAAGCGTATGGCGACTTTGGGGCTGCCAAGTTGATGCATGATGAGGGTGAACACCTGCGGTACTGAATAATTGCTGGGGATATTGTTGGCAAACAGCGCTGGCTTCAGCGCTTTCATCTAAATCGCTGCCAATAACGATTAGCGGCGAAACATGTTGTTTTGCCGCATCATGAATGATCGAATCTATGTCGTGTTTTAACCTTTCGCTAAGCAGGTTAACCGCGATATCGATGTATTGAGTCATAAGAATAAAATGGCCTAGGCTACTTTAATCGTTTCACTCGGGTGGTTGCATTACGCTCATCACTGCCCATTAAAAATGAGTTAAGTGCACCCGTTTCAATATAGATATCGTGACCTTTTTTGACTTTGTAGCGCTCTGCGTTTGTTTGCTTCCACACTTGACCATTATCTAAGGTCACAATGAGGGCACCGCCAGGTGCTTTAGAGACATCGGCAACAGTAAAATACAAGCGGTTGACTTCATCTTCGATGACTTTTTTCTGTAAACCAAAATCTTCAACACTTAGCTCAGGTGATGCTACTGCGGGAGCTGAAGCGGCAACAGGTGTTACAGGTTGAGAAGGTGTGCTGGCTACTGCCGGTGCAACAGGAGCCTGAGCAACAGCGACTACAGCGGGTGTTGTCGCTTTTATAGGGAGGCTTATATTCGCGCTTGGTTTAGCGTTTGCGGCGAGTTGGTCATAGCAACTCAGGCGCTCTTTGTTATTGGTTTTTTGGGCACAAAAAGAAAGTTGTTCGCCAAGTTGAGTGTTGGCCTGTGCGTTAACTGATATCAATAATATACCAGTGACAATTAAACTTAAGCGCATTGTTATTCCTTATTATTATTTATGACCTGCCTGTAGAACATTTAAGTTTACTTTTTATTGCAACGTTCAAAAGGCCTAACAAAAAAATGGCCAATTAAGGCCATTTTTATTAGCTATCAGCGTGCTCGTTTTCTGGCACGTCATCTTCATCTTCTTTTTTACTGTAAAAACGTGCCGCTATCAAGCCACCCTCAAACAATAACAGCATTGGTACGGCTAGCATAGTCTGAGAAATAATATCTGGGGGTGTTAATAGCATACCAATCACAAAGGCACCCACTACGATGTAAGGGCGCTTTTGGCGCAGCTCATCAGGGGTTGTTGCGCCTGCCCAGCATAACAGTACGACGGCTACCGGTATTTCAAAAGCTAATCCAAAAGCAAAAAAGAGCTTTAAAATAAAACTTAAGTAACTACTAATGTCTGTTGCAACTTGGACTCCTTCGGGAGCAACACTGGTAAAAAAACCAAACACAACAGGAAATACAATGTAGTAGGCAAATGCGATACCTAAATAAAATAACAAGGTGCTACTGGTTAATAGGGGCACAACCAAGCGTTTTTCATGCTTGTATAACCCTGGGGCTACAAATGACCATATTTGATAGAGCACATAAGGGATAGCAATAAAAAATGCTAACACCAGTGTTAGTTTAAAAGGGGCAAAAAACGGTGCGGCTACATCGGTTGCAATCATGCTGCCAGTTTCTGGGAGCGAGCGCATCAAAGGTAGTGCGATGTAGTGATAAATATCGTTTGCCCAATACACAATAGCAATGAATACAAGTAATACACTGCCAATAGCTTTGAGCAATTTATTCCGTAATTCAAGTAAATGGCTGATAAGCGGTTGCTGTTGCGACATGAATTATCCGTTAGATTTAGGAGGTGAACTGTTCTCAGTCGTTTTTTCGGCTGGTAGCTCCACTGTCGGGCTCGATGTTGATGCTGTCTCGGTGGCTGGCGTTTTAGGCGAATCGTCTTCAACTTTGTAAGGTCGGTTAACTGATTCAGCAGCTTGCTTTAACTGATCAATCGACTCTTTCAACTCAGGCGATAAATTGGCTAAACCTTTGCTTTCCGCTTTTTTTAAGTCAGCATGTAACTGCTCGATTTTAAGTTCTTGCTCGAGTTCATCTTTGACAGAGTTAGCCATGCGCTTGAGGGCGCGTATCCAACCTGTTACCGAACGTACCGCCACTGGTAATCTTTCGGGGCCGAGAACAACTAGCCCCAAAATACCAATCAGCAGCAGCTCCATAAAGCCGATACCGTCAAACATAATAAATTACGCCTGTTTATCTTTAGATTCAGGTTGCTTTTCAGCTGCCTGTTGCGAAGTCGCTGCAGTCTGGTCTTGGTTTGGTTCTTTGTCTTCTAGTGATTTCTTCTCTTCTTCAGATGACATGGCACTTTTGAAGCCTTTTACTGCTCCACCCAAATCACCGCCTAAAGAACGAAGTTTTTTAGTTCCAAATAATAAAATGACAATTAACGCAACAATTAGAAGCTGCCAAATACTGATGCCGCCCATGAAGATTATCCTCTATATGTAAATAATGGTTTATGCATAACGTGATGTTACAAGGTTACAATACCATCCAATTCTTTAAGTATTATGAACCTCTAATAAATTAGTGCTAGCTAAAATTTACGATTCTTTGGCCTAGATCGCCATCCGATTGCCCAAATCAACACACCAGCGCCAATACAGGTATATGCAGGCCATAGTGTAACGGTTTGTGAAATTAAAATTGTGCCACAGATCAATAATACCGCAGAGGTAATCAGTAGATAATTACTTTTGTGTGATTTCTGTTGGTAGCGCAAGTACTTATCTAACATTTGCTGTTGGGTACCAAGCAGCTTGCGGCCTAATTTTAAGTTGTCGTAAATGAGCTCTGGAAACTCAGGCAGTTTGTCTGCCCAAAATGGCGCGTTAGATTTTACTTTATTGAACATGGCTTTAGGGCCAACTTGCTCAGACATCCATTGTTCAAGAAAGGGTTTGGCCGTTTGCCATAAGTCTAATTGCGGATAAAGTTGACGACCTAAGCCTTCGATGTAAAGTAGGGTTTTTTCAAGTAATACCAGTTGTGGCTGCACAACGATGTCAAAATGGCGCGCGGTGCGGAACAGCTCTAATAACACATGGCCAAATGAAATCTCGTCTAATGGTTTATTAAACATGGGCTCACATACCACTTTTACAGCCTGTTCAAAAGCGATAATGTCGGTGTGCTCCGATACCCAACCCGATTCGATATACAGTTGGGCAATACGGTGGTAGTCGCGATTAAAAAAGGCTAAAAAGTTTTCTGCAAGGTAGCGTTTGTCGACCTCGGTTAAAGTCCCCATGATGCCGCAGTCTAGACCGATATAAAATGGGTCGTCAGGGTGTTCTCGGCTAATAAAAATGTTTCCAGGGTGCATGTCGGCATGGAAAAAATTATCACGAAAAACTTGAGTAAAAAACAGTTCTACGCCACGTTCTGCAAGCAATTTAAAGTTGGTGCCTTGGGCGCGTAGCGCTTCGGTGTCAGAGACAGGAATACCGTATATTCGTTCCATAACCATTAAGCGTTCATAGCTGTGTTCTTCATAGACAAAAGGCACGTAAAGCGCATTCGAATCGATAAAGTTATTGCGTAATCTTATGGCATTCAGCGCTTCAAGTTTTAAGTTTAGCTCACCTAAAATCGTGGTTTGATAATCTTCAATCACTTCCGCAGGACGTAAACGGTTACCTTCACCGAGTATGGTTTCAAGTAAGTTTGCCGTTTGGGTCATTAATTGTAAGTCGGCCAGTATTTGCTGTTCTACGTTAGGACGAAGTATCTTAAGTACCACGTCTTTGCCGTTAGATTTTAATACTGCGGTATGCACTTGCGAAATAGACGCAGAGGCTAATGGGCTGTCGTCAAAATCATCAAAATAGGTGTCGATAGGGGCGCCAAGTTCGGCTTCAATCGCTTCGCGAGCAAGGGCTGAATCAAACGGCGGCACTCTATCTTGCAACATGGCAAGTTGGTAAGCCCATTCGTCGTCGAGTAAATCTCGACGAGTTGACAGCATTTGACCGAGTTTAATGTAAACCGGCCCTAGGTCTTGCATGGCGAGTTTTAAGCGTTCAGCAGGAGATTTACGTTTATGCTTATTGCGGATCCAAAATAGGCTGTTGCGCAAAATGACAAAATACCAAGGCTTTTTGTGTCGAGGAATGAGGTCATCTAAGCCAAAATGCAGAATGGTTTTAATGACATGGTAACCACGCCTGATACTTGCAAATGTCATTGAATTATTTGCTCTCTTAATTTGGCTATTTTGGCTTCAATTTGTTCGGTTTGGCTCACTAGCTCTTCTAGATTATCACGAAAGTGAATGATCTCAATTTTGTGCGGTGCCAGTCGGTATTCTTCGGTGGTAAGCTGACTAATATGTGCCCGTGATTTAAGCATCACCTCTTTAATGTCTTGGCCTAGTTGCTTAGCGCCTGTGACTAACTTGTGGGTTGGCGCGTCGCCGAGATAACGTGATAAGGGTTCGGCAAAATCGAAATGAATATGCTGTAGGTAATGGCTCAGCGTTTGTAGAATCTGAATATCGCCTTCTAAACTGAGTTTATCTTGTTTAATCAACTCCGTTAAATTGGCGCCTTCGGTTAACTGGTACAACGTCGAGGCATCAGCATTCACAGTAACTGCCACCTCACCTTCGTAATGACTCATCACTTGTATTTGCTTGGCAAACACTAAGTATATAGGCCAGCTAAGTTGACTTAGCTGAATGCAAATCACTTTGCCATGCAATGATTTCTGCTTGGCATAATCATCTTTAGCTTGTGGCGGTAATCGATTAAAACCGGTTTCGATTGCCGCACAAACTAATAAAGCAAACTGATTGACGGCCATTAAAACTTATAACCTTTGTGTAATGCGACAACACCATCGGTCATGTTGGTGTAATCAACCTGTTCAAAACCGGCATCTACCATCATTTGTTTTAAGGTTTCTTGATCAGGATGCATGCGAATTGACTCGGCGAGGTATTCGTAGCTGTCGGCATCTTTAGTGATAAGCTCACCCATTTTTGGCAACACTTTAAAGCTATACATGTCGTACACTTTGCGCATAAGTTCATGCTTTGGCGTTGAGAACTCAAGTACCAACAACTTGCCACCCGGTTTTAATACACGTTGCATTGAGCGTAACGCGGCATCTTTATCGGTAACATTACGTAAGCCAAATGCAATGGTAATAATGTCGAAGTGATTATCAGGAAACGGCAATGCTTCAGCGTTTGCTTGTACATAACTGACGTTATTAACAATGCCTTTGTCACGCAGTTTAGTGCGGCCAACTTTAAGCATAGAATCATTGATATCAGCCAGTACTACCTGGCCGCGATCACCGACTAAATGTGAAAACTTAGCCGTTAAGTCGCCTGTGCCGCCAGCTAAATCTAGCACTTTCATTCCTGGGCGCGCTGCCGCAGTTTCGATCGTATGACGCTTCCAAAAGCGGTGAATACCGAAAGACATCACGTCATTCATAATGTCGTACTTCGCGGCCACTGAGTGAAACACATCGGCAACTAAGTCCGCTTTTTTATCTGCTTCAACGGTTTTATATCCAAAATGCGTGTTCTTTGGTTCGCCCTCAGACATCGGTATATTCCTATAATGTGCGATAATTAAGTGCGAGTGTAAGTCATTGCGAATGATTGCTGAAACACTGTGGTGCTAGAGTGTGACAACAATCAATTAGTTGTCTAGTCAGCTACGTTGGGTAATTCACATCATCTTGAACGCCACAATGAACTCGCGTCGATTAACCTTGATAAAAATGCCCATCAGAGGCTAAAAAATTGTTCTGCATTAGAGCATAAAATTAGCCTTTAATGAATAGCTTTAGTGGATTCTAATTCAGCCTAGCTAATCGTCCCTGAATATAAGCATAAATTAACTCGCTCAGTCCTTGGCCAACGTCACGCATCCCCGCAGTCACCCCCGCGTGATGACATGACGGGGCAGCTTCTGCAAAGTGAACGTAAGTGCATGGGCAATGCTTGGCAATATAATGCACATATTGGCAGGCATCGAGAAGCGGAATACCGGCAAATGTGGCCGCGCTACTGGGCATATTGGCAATGGCGTCAACGTCGAGCTCTAAGGCAACCGGTAATTGGGTTTGATTTAGTGCTGTGGCAATGTGTTTTAATGCAGCGTCGAGCTGCAATTCTCTGCGCACCCAAATTTGTTGAAAACTGTGCCATGTTGCACCAAACAAACTCAATTGTTCTAATGTTGATTCGCTATTTTTAAGTTCGTGTAGACCCAAAATATGGTAATGGTCTAACGCGCCATTGGCTGCTGCGTAGCTAAATCCATTGCCACTATGGCGACCTTCTCTGGGTCTAAAATCGGAATGAGGATCTAGGTTAACCGCGGCGACGGGTAGACCTGTGAAGGCTTTAATGGCCATTAATAATCCGTAAGCATTATTGTGACCACCGCCGATGACAATGGGTTCTAACCCGGCTTTTAATAGATGGCATGTGGCATCAATAACAAGTTGGTCAAGTTCGGCCGTGGCTTGGCGAAGTTCATCTACGCTGCTGACAGAGTCTGGCTGTGTGGCCAAGCTTATTTGGCCGAGAATGGCACATTGATTACCGTTTAAAAAACGATTCGATTGTAAATTTAAAAATTGAGCCATGCAGGCGTGAAAGGATTCGCTTGCGCCACCACGACCTAAATTTGCTCGTGGGCCTACATCTTCAGCAATGGCTATGATGGCAAATCGTGCACCGGCATTGGCTGCAAGTTGGGCGTTTTCAGCTAAGGTCTGTTGCGGGTTAGCCAATAAGACTTGTTGGCCCAATTTAGTTTCATTGGCTCTGATGCTCAGTAAAGCATCACAATGCTGTTGGGTAAACGCAGTAAACATTATTGTGTACCTCACATTGGCTGAATATTGACATAAAAAAACCAGCATAGCTGGTTTTTAGAAATCGTGTTGCCCTAGATTATGCAAGGGCGTTGTCGTTGAACATGAGTTATTATTCAATATCTAATGGTTCTGGCGACAAAATGACTCCGGTATTGTCAGCGTAAATATGATCACCTGGTAAGAAGGTTACGCCGCCAAAGTTAACTGGAATTTCGACTTCACCAACGCCATTGCCTTCAGCACCAACAGGAATAGATGCAATGGCTTGAATCCCAATGTCGAGCTCTTCAAGGGTATCGACATCGCGAACAGAACCATAAACAATAATACCTTCCCAGTTGTTTGCAACGGCAAGTTCAGCAATTTTAGCGTCAACTAAGGCGCGTCTTAATGAACCGCCGCCATCGACTAACAGCACCTTACCTTCACCATCATCTTCTAAAGCATCAGCAATCAGGCCGTAGTCTTCAAAGCATTTAATGGTACTGATTGAGCCACCGAAGGAGCTGCAACCACCATAGTTACTGAACATAGGTTCGACGACATCAACTACATCTATATACATGTCGCAGAGTTCTGAGGTGTTGTATTCCATATTTAACTCCTGTTGGGCAGCAATGGTAAATTGCTGGGTAAAGCAAAGATAAATGAATTATATGAGCTTTTTGTGAAAATAAAAGCCTTATCAATCACCAGATTGCTGTAAATCAACTTATTGCAAAAACACGCTAATTTAATCGATTGGCCTAAATACAGAACAAGGATCAAATTTGGAAGTAATTTTCTTTCAAATTTAGCAGTTTAGCCGATATATGTTGATTTAGGTCATTCTAATACGTTTTTTAATTACAACTTTGAACGTCATTTTGTTAACATAACACTCAGATTTTTAATGTTAGTTTACAATTAATACTAGCTTTAGGGGCATGGATCCCCCGTTACGCTTACGGAAGGTAGAGAGCCTGAAATAGAGGTTCTTATGGAAAATATCAATTTTATTGAAGTCTTAGGTTATGCAGCATCGGTTATGGTTGCTATTTCGTTGATGATGAAAGACATCATTTTACTAAGATGTTTAAATTTTCTTGGTTGTTCTTTCTTTGTTGCTTACGGGTATTCAATCGATGCATGGCCTGTGGCTGGAATGAACGCATTTGTTGCTTGTATCAATGTGTATCACTTAGTGAAAATTTATCGCAACAGATCGTTACAAGCACAAACAGCTTAAGTCGGATTTAGCATTTTTAGCACGCTCGCTAAGTCGATAACAAAAACCTCTCAAGCTTATGTTTGAGAGGTTTTTTTGTTAAAGAGTCCATTATCAATATCATTTTTCATTGTCATAAAACTGTAGACTCACTGTCACCTCGTGTTCATTCCTACTCTCTATTATTTAGCTTGTTAACAAATAGATAACTTTGCTCGGGTTGAAGATGTCCCAGCGTTTGGCATGGAGTCAAGCATGAAGATGAATATCAGTGAGTTGGATAAATATTGCTTTTATTGGATAGTGCAATTTAGTCGTGACAACCACTTAAGTCCTGCGGCTAAACGAATGTCGGCAACAGGCGACGGTCATTACTATGCCTATTTGTCAGTAGCGTTACTTTTTCTTCACCCCCATGGGCAATCATTTTTTAATTTAATGCTGGGCAGCTTTACTGTCGAATTTCCGTTGTATTTACTGCTTAAAAATGGCATTCGTCGCCACCGTCCTTGCTATGCATTAGCAGGGTTTGACTCTGGTTTTGAACCCTCTGATAAGTTTAGTTTACCCTCAGGACATACCGCTGGAGCTTTTGTGTTTGCTAGTGTGGTAAATGTGGTATTTCCATCGTTGGCGCCCATTGCCTTTGCTTGGGCCTGTTTTGTGGGCGCATCTCGTATTGCCCTTGGCGTGCATTATCCATTAGATATTCTGGCTGGGGCGGGTTTAGGTGTGGGGTCCGTCATACTGGTTGAGCAACTAATGCTGTAATTTTCATTACATCATCATTGTTTAAGTGATTAAGCCGTTGAGGAAATAAAGCTATTATGAAAATTCTGTACGGGGTCCAAGGTACTGGCAATGGGCATATTAGCCGTGCGCGGGTGATGGCTAAAGCGTTAGGAAAGGGCAACATTGACGTAGATTTTATTTTTTCGGGACGAGCGCCTGAGCAATATTTTGATATGCAATGTTTTGGTGATTACCAAACGCGTAATGGCATGACCTTTATTAGCGAGAATGGCCGCGTAAATGTCGCTAAAACAGCAAAACAAAATTTAATGGCGAATATATTTTCAGAAATTAAGCAGTTAGATTTAAGTCGCTATGACCTTGTGCTCAATGACTTTGAGCCAGTTAGTGCATGGGCTGCGCGACAGCAAAACGTGCCATCGATTGCGATTAGCCATCAAGCTGCATTGCAATACCCTGTACCTAAACAGGGCACAAATTGGTTTAATGAGTTACTACTCAATCGTTTTGCGCCCGTTGATATTGCCCTAGGGTGTCATTGGCATCATTTTGGTTTTCCTATTTTGCCGCCTTTTGTCGAAGTGTCTGCCAGTTGTGGGGATCATAGTCATCAAATTTTAGTCTACCTTCCTTTTGAAGATGCCGACCGAATCGCTGAGTTTTTAGCGCCGTTCGATCAATATCAATTTTTTGTTTATCACAGCATAAAGCCCATAAAAGGCATGGCGGAGCACATACAATGGCATGGTTTTAATCGTGAAGGCTTTAAACAACATATGTCGCAATGTGGTGGAGTGATTGGTAATGCAGGATTTGAACTCGCCAGTGAAGCAATGACCCTAGGTAAAAAGCTACTTGTTAAACCACTATTAGGCCAATTTGAGCAACAGGCAAATGTGGCGGCATTGCAATTACTGGCAGCGGCGGAGAGCATGATACAGCTAGATTCGGCCATATTGAAACGTTGGTTAAAGTCTCCTTCTCCAAAGCCTATTGCTTATCCGCAAGTGGGTGATGCGTTAGTTGATTGGTTAAAAATGGGTGATTGGCATCACTCAGAGCGCTTATGCCAAGACTTATGGTCGCAAGTGGAGTTGCCTGATAATTGGTATAAAAAGCAATAGACGCTTTATGGGTAAAGCGCAATAAAGTGTGATTTATTGCGTGTTTACGGTGGTGTGTTTTTAAACCCAGATTAAGAATGACGATTATGCAACACTTCTAATAACTGATCTTCTAATTCAAAACGAGCTTCCATAGATTGTGCTAATTTCGATAAATCACTATCAAGTTGATACAGAATATCTTCGTCGACAGCCTCTGTGTACTTGTCGTTAAAATCGAGAGCTGCATCGGTACTTTCGCTTATTTGAGGTAATAATGCTTTCGCGGTATCGATACTTGATTCACCAAATTTTTCGCAGGCTTTCACAACGTTGTTGTATACCTCAAAATGGCCTTCCGAGACATAGTCGACTAATTGATCGCAAAAGTCTTTCACTTGTTCAAGTGTTGGCAACGACTTTTCTGCTCGAGAATAAGGCGCAAGACCAGCGACAATAAAATATTGTATCAATAATTTTCGGCGGTGATTAAGCCACTGATCGACTAACTTATTGGCGCCGCCCCAGCGTTTCTCTGCTTTTTCTAATTTTGTTAGCATGTGTATTCTCTAATCAGCAACCTTTCTATAACAACTAATGTATTGGACAAAGTGTATTGTGATCAACTGTTTTATTTATATTTTCAGGACCAACCAGCTAAGAACGCTGAAAAAGAGAATGGCAAATGATAGACAATAAAAAACCCCGTGAAGGCAGGCCATCACGGGGTAACGAAGTTTTCAAAGGCTCGATTTTTCGGGCTTCTTGATTGTTCTTGCTAGCGCACACTTTTTATACCAAACGACTTATCACGACGCAACTCTTAATCAGTTAATTTGCGATTTACACATCAATATTGTGTGTTTTGTGAGCAATAAAGCGAGTGTGTTAAAAAATTAACCATTAGATTTAGGAATAGCTCACATAAATCTCGCTTGAGTGGTTACATTAATCGCGTAAGTGCTAAACTAGCGCCCAGCAGAAATCATAACAGTCTAGGAAGAAAGCCCACATGGCAGAATTAAAAAATGATCGTTATTTACGTGCGTTGTTAAAGCAGCCAGTTGATGTCACTCCCGTATGGATGATGCGTCAAGCAGGCCGTTATTTACCTGAATACAAAGCAACTCGAGCTCAGGCTGGCGACTTTATGTCGTTATGTCGTAACGCTGAATTAGCTTGCGAAGTGACGTTACAGCCTTTGCGTCGTTATGATTTAGATGCTGCGATTTTATTCTCAGATATTTTGACTGTACCCGATGCGATGGGGCTAGGCCTGTACTTTGAAGCAGGTGAAGGTCCACGTTTTGAACGTCCAACAGATACCATTGATGCCATCAAAAAACTGAGCATCCCAGATCCAGAAGACGAGTTAGGTTACGTAATGCGTGCAGTGAGCACCATTCGTCGTGAACTTAACGGTGCAGTACCATTAATTGGCTTTTCAGGTTCACCTTGGACGCTAGCCACTTACATGGTTGAAGGCGGTTCAAGCAAAACGTTCGAAAAAATCAAACGTATGGCGTATGCAGAACCTGCTGCATTGCACATGTTATTAGATAAGTTAGCAGACTCTGTGGTGTTATATCTTAACGCTCAGGTGGCTAACGGCGCACAATCGTTAATGATATTCGACTCATGGGGTGGCGCATTATCGCACCACGCTTACCGCGAATTCTCATTACGTTATATGCAAAAAATTGTTGATGGCTTAACCCGTTTTGCTGATGGCCGTAAAGTGCCTGTTACCTTGTTCACTAAAGGCGGCGGATTATGGTTAGAGTCTATGGCTGAAACAGGCTGTGATGCTTTAGGTTTAGATTGGACTGTTGATATCGGTGATGCACGTCGTCGCGTAGGTCATAAAGTGGCTCTACAGGGCAACATGGACCCATCAATGTTGTATGCTACGCCAGAGCGTATTCATCAAGAAGTTGACCAAATTCTAGCGAGTTATGGTGAAGGTACCGGCCATGTATTTAACTTAGGCCATGGTATTCATCAACATGTTGATCCTGAGCATGCTGGTTCATTTATCAACTCTGTGCATGAGTTATCTAAGCAATACCACAAGTAATCACAGGTATTGGTTAATGAAAGCGAGCCTTCGGGTTCGCTTTTTTGTTTTATTATTGCCTAACTGCTAACGAGTTACCTCCCGCATTATTCCTCTCTGCCTATTCGTTTTATCTTTGAACTTTTTCTGTTATCCAATGGCTAATATAGACGCTATAACCTGCAATCAGAATGTCACTCTTGAAAGTTAATTTTTTGCTGTTTTTTTAAGTCATAAAGGCATATTGTTAATATATAGGTGTACAAAAAACATGCAGGCATTAATAGTGCTAACCCAATATTAAGAATGAAAAAAACACAAAATGACTTTAGTGATTCATTCGTGGTAGTTGATTCAATTTTTGAGGTTAGCAACTAAAGATTCTGTTATTGGTTTTCATTTTGCCAACCCTGAAGTAAGTGGAGGTTTATATGAAATGTAACATAGGTAAAATCGATCGGATGATAAGGATATTTCTTGGAGCATGCATCATTGCTGTTGGCTTTTACAATCAGTCTTGGTGGGGTGTAGTTGGGATTATTCCCCTATTTACCGCTGCGTTTGGCTGGTGCCCGGCATATGTGCCGTTTGGCATATCAACGTGCAAAACCACGGACTAAACTTAATGCTTTAAAACATTATAGTGAGGCATCCCTTAATACCATATATGGTATTAAGGGATGGTTTGTGCCTTCATAGCTAACCATTGATGTGTCGGGTGCACACAGGGTGACTTTGAGCGTAATATTTAGTGGCTGTTGAAGCGAGGTCTTAAATGGCTCAAGTAGAGGAGTGTTGGAGTGCAAATGTGGGATCAAAGGTATAACGAACAAGGTTTTGTATATGGTGTTGAGCCTAATGATTTTTTAAAATCTGAATGTTCTCGTATACCAAAAGGTGGTCGAGTGCTGTGTTTAGCTGAAGGTGAAGGTCGAAATGCGGTGTTTTTGGCTAAACAAGGCTATAAGGTGACTGCCGTTGATCAATCTTCCGTCGGCCTTAAAAAAGCACAAGCCTTTGCTGTAGAGTGCGGTGTAGAAATTACAACTGTGGTTGCGGATTTAAGCCACTATGATTTAGGGAAAAACGTTTGGGATGGCATCGTCTCAATCTCTGCACATGTTCCCCCTTCATTACGTAAAGATCTCCACCAGCAAGCGGTAAATGCACTCAAAACTAACGGTATATTTATTTTAGAAGCCTATACAGAACGCCATATTTATATGACGGGCATAGGCGGACCGCCTCCATCGAGCAAAGAATTATTTATGTCTTTGGAAGCACTAGAAACCGAGCTTAAAGGGCTCGAATTTTTGGTTGGCATTGAAGTAGAAAGGCACATCTCTGAGGGTAAATATCATCAAGGAGACAGTGCAGTGGTGCAAATCGTGAGCTGCAAAACGGCTTAAATCAACCCAGCGGTGGAGGCCAAAATTCATACTTATAACTGTCGGATGTATTACCTTCGTTATACCCATTTACTGAGAACAATCAATTGTACATTTAAGAAACAATCACTTATAGTTTTATGCAGTTTAAATAAAGCACAGTAATTACAGTATCTGCTGTGATGAAAGCATAATACTAGGGAGAGTAAAATGCGATTATTAGTCTTGGCCGTACTATTAAGTGTGGTGGTTTCGCATCCTAGCGAAGCGAAAAGAATGAATATTTACGGTGAAACCCTCGTCACAGACATTACCCCTGAAAGCGGTGCAATGTGGACGCGCGTTAACCATCAAGCGCCATTGTATCCAATTGAACTTGCTAAGGCACGAATGGCTGGCTGTACAGTATTGTCATTTGATGTTGTTGAATCTGGTAAAGCAGAAAATATTCAAACCGTCATTTCAATACCCCATACTAAGATTAGTCGACACGCAAAAAGTATTGTGAGTCAGTGGCAATGGCAAACAGATCAAACACCAACCGCGAAAGAAAGCCACACTGTTCGTCTCGACTTTTGTTTAGGGCTAGAATCGACTGAGAAGACTCAGCAAGCTTGTGCAAAACAAGTACAACTCCCATGTGAGTAATTCTATGACTTGCAGTCGTATTTGATTTTTAGAACAAATAGAAATTAATCATCATGGATGTATTTGCGCGTGTTGGTGAGAAGATACCATTCTCACCAACCAAGCAGACCCTCTCTAAGGCATTTCTATCTTGCTTCTCTCTGTAATCGCAACAAACTCAATCTCAACATTTAGCCTTGACTCACCAACTCTATCTTAAACTCACTTCCCACACCTGGTTGGCTGTCGATTTCAATTTTGCACTTTAATAAGCCCAATAGTTGCCTGACGATGGCGAGTCCGACGCCAAGTTGCGGCAGGCTTTGATTCGGTTCAAATGACAGTGAAGTCATCGACAATTGTTTCAGAGCGTCAACTTCATGTTTGTGCATGCCGGCGCCGGTGTCGCGCACGGTTAACCATTGTTGGCCATTGTGTTGTGTGTTGATAATTTGAATTTTTCCACCAGCAGGTGTGTAGCGTAGTGCGTTATCGACTAAGTTGTTGAGGATGCGGCGCATTAATGTGGGGTCGGTATAGATTTGTTCTGCATGATTAATGTCAAAATCAAGTTGAACGCCGAGCTTTTTAGCACGCGGGGTAAAGGTTTGTTCAATGTCGCTGAGCAGCTCAGTTAAATTAACCTGTTGCAGTTGCGCATCGATTTGGCCGTTTTCTAATGCGGCTAATTCCAATAACTGGGCGAGCAATTGCTGTAATGTTTGGCCTGAGTTGGCTGCATATTGGATCAGCGCCTCGTCGCGTTCATGGTCAGGTAAAATAAGCCAGGTATCGATATAACCTAAAAGCGCGGTAAGCGGGGTTTTTAAGTCATGCGACAAATGCAATAAAAAGTCGTGTTTAGCTTGTTGTTGGCGCTTAACTTGCTGTTGTTGCAACTGGATTTCTTGCAGCAGGTGATTAATATGATGGCTCAGTTGGCTTATCTCTAAACTGCCTCGATAACGCTGCGGCAGCATTAGGTTGTCCGACATTGGGTTATTTTTAAGCTCAGTTAAGTCTTGGGCTAGCTTTTGGATCGGCCGGGTAAAATAGCGCAATAAAATCACAAACAGCACTAGGGCAAAAATGATCCAAAAACCTATTGTTGCTCCCCAAATTTTAGGTTGGTTTTCGGCATTGATAAGCGCTTGCCAGCTGTCGTAATCTTCACCACCAATGATGACGTACAAATAGCCACTGTGAAGCCCTTCTGGTGTTACCAGTTTACTGACAGAAAATATCTTGTGGGTGTCTTCGCTGCGCGGATCGGTGCCAAGCACTGGCAGGTTTTCGCCGGCTAAAAACTGTTGAATAATATGAGTATCCACGCGGTGGTTTTTAATTTTTTCGTCTTTGGCATCATAGGCAATCACTTTGCCATTTGGGTCTAGGGTATAAATTTCAAAGCTTGGGCCTAGCAACATAAAGTCATGAAAGGCTTCTTTAAGTGCCGCGTCAGAGGTAATCCCTTGAGACAATAACGGGTTAATGTGAGCCATGTGTTCGGCCAGCTCACGGTGCAGTGATTGTTGTATTTGGTTGCGGCTAAACTCATGGTTAAGTTGTAGCCATTGCCATAAGGCAACAAATAACAGTAATACAACTAGGGTTGCGGCTAAAAATAATCGGTTAAATAAGCGATTCATTAGTGGGTTTGCACCTCTGGTGGTGAAAATTTATAGCCTACGCCCCACACTGTTTTGACTAAGTCGTGTTCGGGTGAGCATTGCGATAGCTTATTGCGTAATCGATTGATATGGCTGTTTACTGTGTGCTCGTAACCGTCGTAGTTGTAACCCCATACCGCCTCCAATAACTGCATCCGGCTGAAGACTTGCTGCGGATGTTTGGCTAAAAACAGCAGTAAATCAAACTCGCGGGCGGTGAGGGTCAGTGCTTTGTTGAACGCTTTGACTTCGCGGGTGCTAGAGTTAATGGTGACACTATTAAATTCAATTTGTTGGGTTTGTTCTTGTTGGGCTTTACCACGCCTTAATAACGCTTTTACTCGTGCGCGCAGTTCTAACACACTAAAGGGTTTTACGAGGTAATCGTCAGCTCCAGCTTCAAGGCCTAATACTACGTCAGCCTCTGAATCTTTAGCAGTTAATAGCATGAGCGGAACTTCCTTACCGGCTTGGCGTAATTGCTCACACAGCATAATGCCGTCACCATCGGGGAGCATGCGGTCTAATAAAATTAAATCGAGCTTTTTATGTTCAATAATCTGCATGGCTTGCTTTAATGTGGTGGCGTGATCAACTTGGTAGTTGAGCGCTTTGAGGTTAAGCATGACCAATTTAGCCAGGTCTTGTTCATCTTCTACCAGTAAAATATGTTGTGGGCAGGCATGGCCGTTATGTTTAGTGGTTCCATTCATGTTGAGTTCCTCAAAGCAAATCCAGTCGTTGCATTAACAACTAGACCTGCTTTGAGGAGAATAAATTTCAGCTTGGTTGAAATTTATTCCGTTCTGGTGATGGTGACGCCGAATACTGGGTTATCAAAACGGTGTGATGCATCCAGTACTGAGTCATCTAAACCGTCATACATTGAAATTACCCCAGGATGAATATGGACAAAGTCGACATCATCACGCGCGGCGTTATATCCTTCGCCGCCATCGGCTGGCCCTGGAATGGTGCCTTTGGCTTCGGTGTTTGCCTCGGTGCCCGCATCATACGCCATAAACTTCATTGAGCTGGAGGCGTCGACTTGCATACCGGCAATGTTATAACTGTTTACACCGGTAAATGCATCGTTAGTGTTCACTAGCATGGTCGCTAGGCTAATGCTGGCAACGTCTGTTTCATCTAACGTGATGGTGAGGGTTTCACTTGCGCCGGGCATTAATAAACCTGCACCGTTAACGCTGCTAGTCAGCACATCTAATGCCGCGATATCAGCGGTGTCACCACCTTCGGCCATTTTTTCTATGGCTTCACTTGCCATTTCACCCGCGTTCCACAGCATGGCATCGCTAGCATGAGCCGCTAAAATCACCGGAGACATGGGTTGGTTCGCGGTGAGGTTAATGACGGTAACCGTGAAGGTTTGCATCACTGGTGCTGGTGGCGTCTCGTCAACAGTGTCATTATCATCATCGCCACACGCGGTTAGTAAGGTGGCTGCTGCCAACATGGCCAGTAAACTGGGCTTTAATGTAAAATCAGTGGGTTTCATGGGCTACCTCCTTATTTTACTGTTACCACAACTTTGGCAACAGGGTTCAACCAGCGGTGTACGCGGCTGTCTAGGTCACTCATGCCACCAGCAGGATCTGTGTCACCCAATACACCAGGGTGAGTATGAACGTTAGCGTTTTCGCTGCTGTCCATTACGCCTGTGCCATTGGTTCCGCCATCTCCACTAGGTGCTGCAGGTATACCCGGTGCACCTGACATACCGCCACCATTAATAATTTCATCATTGGCTTCGGTGCCGGCATCATAGGCATTAAGGTACACAGTATAAGTGCCCGCTTCAGTTGGAATTTCCCAGCCGTCTAGCCCAATAAAGGCGTCGTTGGTTGGTAGTACCATGGCCACAATCGATAGATGAGTGTTATCACCAGTATCAAGCATTACCTCGCTCACACTTGTACCCGCTGCCAGTAAGCCCATTGCTGGATTTGTGACGGTTACACCCGCATTACCGGTTACAGCAGCATCTAAATCGGCAATGTCTCCACCTTCAGCCATTTTTTGTAACGCGGCAGAGGCTTCGGTACCGACTTGAAATAAGTGGCTATCTGCATCGTGAGCGGCAATTAACAGTGGGGTAAAGTGATTTCCGTGAGTTAAATTGGTTACACTGACTTCAATGTCAGAAGCCAAAGTTGGAAGGCTAAATAATCCAGCAGCCATAAGACTTGCAGTCACTAATGTACGTTTCATAACCGAGCTCCTTTTGTTTAATTGCAATCAGTATGCAGCAGGAGTTTCACTAGGTTATTGCCAAATTATCACAAAAGTTTAACATCGTAGCTGGCTATATTGGCGTGTGCTAAAGTGTGCCTAAATAAACAAAAAAATAAGATTATGATCAGAGAACTAACCCACGCAGACTTTGATGCAGTGATTGCCCTAGGTGAAATAGTCCACGGCAGCGGCTATATGGATATTGCTGAACTAACTGCGATTTATCATAAAGGCATAAAGCACGGTATTAATGCCAATTTTGTCGCAATTGAAAACAATCAGCTAATTGGTTTTAGGTTGACCTATGCTGCAGGGCAATGGCCGCAAGATCAATGGTGCACAGTAGGCAAGTGGGGGGTTGCATTTGAGGACGTGTGTTATTTCAAATCAAATACCATTGCCGAATCTGCCCGTGGTAAAGGCCTTGGCGGACAATTATTAGCTGCATCCAAAGCGGCGGTTATTGCCCAAGGCGCTAAAGCGGGAGTGAGCCATTTGTGGCAACAAAGCCCTAATAATGCGGCGGTGCGCTATTTTACCAAAGCCGGAGGTGTGTTAATTGCCGAGCACCCACAACGCTGGCACCAGCGTTACATGGGCGAAGATTATATTTGCGTTATTTGTGATAACGACTGCCACTGCGTCGCTTGCGAAATGTTGTTAGTTTTTTAGCCTGATTCCCCTGATTAATAAGAAGAATAATATGTACGATCCGCTGGTAAATTCTCATCCTAACAATCAACCTTTTTCGCCAAGCTATTGGGCGACGACACAGGCATTGGGTGCTGCAACAGCGCCATTGTCGGGTCGGCAACATACCGATGTGGCGATTATTGGCGGCGGCTATACCGGGCTGTTAACTGCGTATTATTTGGCCAGTGAGTTTAATATTGACTGCCATGTGTTGGAGGCCAATCAAGTCGGGTTTGGTGCCAGCGCCCGTAATGCTGGTTTTGTATTAAAAGGCTCTGGTCGTTTAGGGTACGCAGCCATGACTAAACGCTGGGACTTAGCCACCACCAAAGGTATTTATAATGAATTTACCCAAGCGGTCGCGCGCGTTGATGGCTTAATTAAACAACACAATATTGCCTGTGAGCCACAAGAAGCGGGTTACTTAAAGGTGGCCCATAATGCTAAGGCATTAGTTACATTGCAAAATGCGGCCAAGTATATTCAACAGCACCTTGCAGATGACCAAGACAGTGGCGCTGAGTTTATTAATAGCGGCGATTTTAGAGCGCAATATTTAGATCATCATCAAGCTTATGGTGCCTTGCGTTTAAAAGATGGTTTTGGCCTTAACCCGCTTAAATTATTACTCGGTTATAAAGACATGCTTCATGCTCAAGGCGTGACGATATCTGAGCAATCGTGTGTGTTAGAGTGGATTGAAGAGGGCGCTAAGCATCGGCTGATGACTTCTAACGGTGAATTGATTGCCAATAAAGTGGTTATGGCGGGCAATGCGTATACCCCCAAACGATTTAATCAACGTATAGATGACAAATTTTTACCCATATTAAGCAATGTGATCGTAACCGAGCCGCTTACCGCGCAAGAGCTGGCACAAGCTGGTTTGCATACGCACCAGGTCACCATGGACACCCGTATTTTAAAATACTATTACCGCTTATTGCCCGACAACCGCTTACTGTTTGGTGGGCGCGGTGCGGTATGGGGTAAAGACGCGGCCAACCCTGTGTATGGCGAGCGTTTAAAAATGGCACTGAATAAGTGTTTTCCGAGTTTGTCGAGCAAAGCGATTGCCTATAACTGGACCGGCTGGATTGCCGCAGCAATGGACGATATGCCCCATGTGTATAGCAAAGGTGGCGTAGGGTACAGCTTAGGATATTGTGGTGCAGGAGTGTCGTTTAGTAGCCAAGCAGCGTACCGATTAGCACAAAGCATTGCGGGTGAAACCTTGCCTAATCTGCCTTTATACCAGCAACCGTTACCGACATTCCCCTTTACCCAAGCAAGGCGCCTTGGGCAATGGGGTTATTATCATTATGGTTGGTTAAAAGACCGCTTTGGTTAACTGTCTATGTTGCCTTGTATGTTGCTTCGTTGATTAACCGACAACTTCGCCAGTGCTTATTTTGGTTTCGTCCAACGGCTCGATTTTGACATTGAAATAGGCATAAGTGGCACTCACAAATGGACACACCAAGTTAAAGAAGGCGTATGGCAAGTAGGCAATGGTTGCCACGCCTAAGGTGCTGGCCATAAAGGCACCGCAGGTGTTCCATGGCACTAACGGGCTGGTGACGGTTGCCGAGTCTTCAAGTGAACGGCTTAAATTCACCGCAGCCAACTTACGGCGGGTGTATTCAATTTTTAGCATTCGCCCAGGCAGTACAATAGCAATGTATTGGTCGGCAGTAATGATATTTGCGCCAATACACACACCTATGGTGGTAATAATTAGGCTGCTGGTGCCGGTCACGACAGTGAGGATGCTTTCTAAGATGCGCCCAAGTAAACCGGTGACTTCCATTACACCACCAAATGCCATGGCGCATAAAATTAACCATACTGTGGTCACCATGCTGCTCATGCCGCCGCGGCTTAATAAACTGTCTAATACTTCATCGCCCGTGTTAGCCACATACCCGTCAAACATGGCAATCCATAAACCTTTAACTAACGCCACGATGGGCAGTAAGGTATCGTCGTGGACAAAAGCGATAACGTTATCAAATTGAAATAGTGCCGCGCATGCCGCCCCGGCTAACGTGCCTAATATAACCGTAGGAAATGCAGGCATTCTGCGATTAGCCAAATACAGCACCACTAATAATGGGATGAGTAAATGCAGCCCAGGGTGATAGGTTTTGTCTAATAGCGCTAGGGTGTCAGTCAGTTGGTTTTCAATTGGGGTGGCGTCTGCGGTTAAGCCTAAAAAGGTAAAGCCGATAAGGGCAATAATAATGCTGGGTACTGTGGTCCAGGTCATGTGGCGAATATGGCTAAAAATATCGGTACCAGCCACAGCAGGTGCAAGGTTGGTCGTGTCAGACATGGGCGACATTTTGTCGCCAAAATAGGCGCCACTGATTATGGCACCCGCAGTAATGTTCACATCTAATCCCATGGCTGAGGATATCCCCACTAATGCGATACCGAGCGTACCGGCAACGGTCCAGGAGCTGCCAATACTTAACGCTACTACCGCGCACAATAAACAACATGCGGTATAGAAATAATCGGGGTTCAGGATTTGCATGCCGTAGTAAATCATCGTGGGTACTGTGCCGGCTAAAATCCAGGTGCCAATGAGTGAGCCTACACTGAACAAAATTAACAGCGCGCCAGTGGCAACCCCGATACTTTTAACAATTCCGCGCTCCATTTGGTTCCAGCTGTAGCCATTTTTAAAGCCAATGACCATGGCGATGCACGCCGCTAACACCAATGCTATTTGGTTAGCACCTGATGAACTGTCAGATGAAAACAAATATACCGCAGCACCAAGCATAATAATGAGCGCGAAAACGGGAATAAGTGCATCGAGTAGGGTGGGTTGCTTGTGGTTGGAGGGCGACGGTTTTGAAGACGCGGCTTGAGACATACGATTTCCTTTATCATTATTATTATGACCAATATCTCATTCTTGTGAGTTGGCTGTTGCTATTTTAATCACTTGGTAACGAACCTGTAACAGTCACATCCTGACATAAAAATGCCTGTTAAGTCGAATATTGTTACTGTGAAAGGATGATTTGAATGAGCGGCATTAAAGTAAGATGGTGTGGCATTGTGCTTGATTAACCTCAACTCTGGTTAAGAGATGAATAAATAACCTTGATTCTACCAATAGCCCCATACGATACATTCAAACTTGAAATTTGCTTAGTTATCGGTGTAAAGCGCTGTTTGAAATGCATGTATTATCCAGAGTTGAGGTTGATTAGTTACATGGCTAGGTTAAGCGACAGGTTAAAAGCATAAATATTCACTAAGGGTATGTGGTGGGACCAGTGATACCCTTGCTAGAATGTCTAATTTGACTCAGTTAGATGAGCCATTTGAGTGCTCTATATAAATTAATTACTTGGGATTATTTAGGTGTTTCACGATGGCGGTTTCAGCATCCGCTTTATTGGGTTTACCTTTCGCAGGGGTAATGCCGGTCATCGCACTGTGGCCAGTCATATCTTCGGCAATATGTAACCAATCTGGATGCCAATAAAAAGTGGCTCCTGCTAATGTATTCCAGCCATGTACTCCTGATTTTTCACCTTTGTAGATAAGGTCTTCGATAGAATATGACATTATGTTCTCCAAGCATTATTAATGAGGTTGTTAGGGTCTGGTCATCGGATAGATAACCGTTTATTCAACTCGCTTTAGATTAGAATGCACCTCATACAACACGGCCTTTGTGATCTAGATCACACAAGGTGTAAGGTGAATGATTATTAACCTTTGGCGTTAATTGAAACATTAACCTTGCCGATCAGTCTTAAGATCATAATACCAGAGGGAGGGTTATTATTTGGTTCACATGGCATGTAAGAGCATTTGCGGTCGTAAAAATAAATACTCCCTGCGATGTTGCCATCGAAGGGAGTATTTTACGCTAACAATATAAGCGAATGGTTTACGCTTTGCCTTGCTCACGAGCAATGGCGCGGTAAGCAATATCGGTACGGAAGTAAACGTCATCCCAATGGATAGCATCTACTAATGCATAAGCTGCTTGTTGCGCTTCGGTGACGCTGTGACCTAGCGCGGTAGCACACAATACGCGGCCACCATTTGTGACCACATGGCCGTCTTTCATCTCGGTGCCAGCATGGAATACTTTGCCGTTGATATCACCAAGGGTTAAGCCGTCAATCACATCGCCTTTGTTGTAGGTATCAGGGTAACCACCTGCAGCCATCACTACACCGACTGCTGCGCGCGAGTCAAATTCTGCGGTGACCTTGTCTAATTCACCACGAGTGGCTGCCAGGCAAAGCTCAACAATGTCAGACTGTAAACGCATCATAATCGGCTGGGTTTCTGGGTCGCCAAAGCGGCAGTTGTATTCAAGCACTTTAGCGCTGCCATCAGGTGCAATCATTAAACCCGCGTATAAAAAGCCAGTGTAAACATTGCCTTCAGCCGCCATGCCATCAACGGTTGGGCGAATAACATTGGCAATCGTCCAGTCGTGTACGGCTTGAGTGACCACAGGCGCAGGTGAGTAAGCACCCATGCCGCCGGTATTAGGGCCTTGGTCGGCATTGTCGCGGGCTTTATGGTCCTGGCTGGTGGCCATAGCAAGAATGTTTTTGCCGTCAACCATTACGATAAAGCTGGCTTCTTCGCCTTTTAAAAATTCTTCAATAACAACACGAGAACCTGCATCGCCAAATTTATTACCGGCAAGCATGTCATCAATAGCGGCATCGGCCTGGGCTTGATCGGCAGCGATAATCACGCCTTTACCTGCAGCTAAACCGTCGGCTTTAATTACGACAGGGAAACCCGTTTTAGCGGTTAATGTAGCCGCGTAAGCTTTAGCGGGTGCAATCTCAGTGAAGTTTGAGTAGTCAGCCGTTGGAATGTTGTGACGGGCTAAAAAGTCTTTGGTGAAGGCTTTTGACGATTCGAGCTGTGCTGCGCCTTTTGTTGGGCCAAAAATAGGTAAACCGGCAGCATTAAAAGCATCGACAACGCCTAATGATAATGGCACTTCAGGGCCGACAATGGTTATCTCAATCTTGTTGTCTTGAGCAAACTTAACTAAATCAGCAATAGCTTCAACTTGAATGGCCACATTTTCTAATTTTGGCTCTAAAGAAGTTCCAGCATTACCGGGTGCAACAAACACTTTTGTGACTTGAGCAGACTGAGCCGCTTTCCAGGCTAAAGCATGTTCACGACCGCCACCGCCAATAATAAGTACCTGCATCTTTATTCACCTTTTTAATAAACTAAATAATATGATTCTTTAAACGAAAAAAGCAGCCAAAGAAGGCTGCTTGTTTCAAGTGGAATTTAGTGGCGGAAGTGACGCATGCCAGTAAATACCATGGCCATACCGTGCTCGTCTGCCGCGGCGATGATTTCTTCATCTCGAATTGAACCGCCAGGCTGGATGATACAACTAATCCCCGCAGCCGCTGCAGCATCGATGCCGTCACGGAATGGGAAGAAAGCATCAGATGCCATTACTGAGTTTTCAACCACTAAACCTTCATCGCTTGCTTTAATACCAGCAATTTTAGCGGAGTAAACGCGGCTCATTTGGCCTGCTCCGACACCAATTGTCATGCCATCTTTGGCGTACACAATGGCGTTAGATTTAACAAACTTAGCCACTTTCCAGCAGAACATTAAGTCTTTTAATTCATCTGCTGTGGGCTGGCGCTTAGATACCACTTTAATGTCTTCTAGGTTAACCATACCTTGATCGCGGTCTTGCACTAACAGGCCGCCATTAACACGCTTGTAATCTAGGGTGGTGGTTTGAGTGTTCCACACGCCACACTCAAGTAAACGCACGTTGGCTTTGGTTGCAACAATGTCGCGTGCTGCTTGGCTGACCGTTGGCGCGATAATCACTTCAACAAACTGACGGTCTACAATGGCTTGGGCTGTTTGTGCATCTAACTCTTGGTTAAAGGCAATAATACCGCCAAAGGCTGATGTTGGGTCGGTTTTAAAGGCGCGGTCGTAGGCTTCTAGTAGGTTAGCACCTAATGCCACACCACAAGGGTTAGCGTGTTTAACGATAACGCAGGCTGGGCCTTCAAACTCTTTTACGCATTCAAGTGCGGCATCAGTGTCGGCAATGTTGTTGTAAGACAAGGCTTTGCCTTGTAACTGAATCGCGCTGGCAACTGAGGCTTCATCAATTTGCGTATCAACATAAAAGGCGGCTTTTTGATGGCTGTTTTCACCGTAGCGCAAATCTTGCTTTTTGATGAACTGTGAATTGAACGTACGTGGGAATGTAGAATCGTCGTGGCACTCATCCTTGCTGTGTGCTGGCACCATAGTACCAAAGTAATTGGCGATCATTCCGTCGTAAGCAGCGGTATGTTCAAAGGCTGCAATGGCAAGGTCAAAGCGAGTTTCTAAGGTAGTGCTGCCATTGTTGGCTTGCATCTCAGCAATCACGCGACCGTAGTCTTTTGCGTTAACCACAATTGTGGTGTCTTTGTGGTTTTTGGCGGTTGAGCGCACCATGGTTGGACCGCCAATGTCGATGTTCTCTACAGCGTCGGCTAAGGTACAACCTGGTTTTGCCACAGTTTCAGCAAATGGATATAAGTTAACGGCCACTAAATCGATAGGGTTAATGGCGTTTTGTTCCATTACCACTTCGTCAATGCCACGACGAGCTAAAATGCCGCCGTGAATTTTTGGGTGCAGGGTTTTAACACGACCATCCATAATTTCTGGGTGACCTGTGTAGTCAGAAACTTCAATTACCGGGATATTATTGTCTGCAAGTAGCTTTGCAGTACCGCCCGTTGATAAGAGTTCAACACCTTGTGCATGCAGCGCTTGTGCAAACTCAAGGATTCCAGTTTTATCTGATACGCTTAACAGCGCGCGACGAATTGGTCTGACATTATTCATGTAGGTACAGGGTCCACTAGTTTGATTTTAAGGATCTTTCGTAAAACAGAATTGACTCAAGTCTGCTTTACCAAAGGCCCTTATGAAGTTGCTATAACACTTCTAGATAACAGTCTTATGATCAGGCGGGCATATTTTATCGTAAACCGCTTGTATTGGGTGTTTTTTCTATGTGATTTCACAATATTGAAATAAGAACAAAGATAATCAAAAATAATCCACAATAAACCCTTGACCTTGGATTAAACTCTAAGGTTTATACTTAAGATAATTTCAGAGACTTTTTAGCTGAATACACTTTCTGAGTAGAGGTTAAATTATGTATCGAATTGGCGAGCTTTCAGCCTTGTACGACATTAAGGCTGACACGTTACGGTTTTACGAAAAGCATGGGCTGCTGTCTCCTTCGAGCCGTTCAGACTCAGGCTATCGATTATATAATCAAGACGACTCTGAAAGGTTGAAGTTTATCCTGCGTGCCAAGGCGGTGGGGTTTTCGCTTAATGACATTGCCGATTTATTGTCTATAGAAGTAGATAAATCAAACCGTGCCTGTGCTGAAGTGAAAGGCTTGGTCGACACTAAGCTTGAACAAGTTGAAGCAAAACTGGCTGAGTTACAGCATTTTGCGACGTCGTTAAAGAGTTTATCTAACACCTGTTGTGGTGGCCCTGATAGCGCTGAGCATTGCTCGATATTGGAAGCGTTAGAGTCGTCAGATCAACATATTATTGCCAAAAAAGAACAGCATCATTTCTCTCATTCAGGTCATAAGGACTAAATATGTTATTGACCAATTTTGTTCATTTATTTTTAGAGTCCGCCCCTTGGCTTTTGCTGGGTTTAGTATTAGCAGGGTTGTTAAAGGTGTTTGTGCCAATGGCATGGATGCAAAAGCAACTGGGTGGTCATGGGGTAAAAACGGTATTTAAAGCGGCATTATTAGGTGCGCCGTTACCTTTATGTTCGTGCGGGGTGATCCCTGCGGCGGTTGGCTTGCGCCGTGCGGGTGCGTCAAAAGCAGCCACGACCTCATTTTTAGTGTCGACTCCAGAAACCGGTGTCGATTCGATTACCGTTTCTTACGTGCTACTCGGGCCGTTTATGGCCATAGTGCGCCCTATTGCAGCTATTACTAGCGCGATTGTGGCGGGGCTATTGGTCGGGCGCGATGACGATGATGGTGTGCCAGCAATGACTGAGACTCAAGCTGACAACACGACAACTGCAAAAGTTGAGTCGTCTTGCTGTGCAAGCAAAAAGACCGGTCAATCAAGCTCGTCTCAAGCGACGTCAACTCTCCATAACGGCAAGGCTGATACTGTGCAGCATGCTGGGGTGAAAATGACCGCAGTTAACACCGAGTCTGTGTTAAGCCCTATGGCCTCAGCCAAGGTGTTGAGTGCTGGACCAGCGCCAGCGCAAAGCCGTTGTTGTGCAACTAACGCTGATGCACCATCTCAGCCTGAATCATCTGGGTCATGTTGTAGCACTAATGCAGCAGCTCCTAAAAAACCAGACACGGTTAAATCCAGTTGTTGCAGTAGTCTGGCTGAGCCAAAAGGTGAGGCGGTAAGCAGTTGTTGTGCATCCAAGTCAGCGCCAGCAAACAAAGATGAAGCGGTAAACGCTGAACAAGAGAGCTGCTGCGCTTCAACTCAAGATATGGCAACTGAGTTAAAGCAAAACAGTGTAATGAGCCGAGTATTCTCTGGTTTGCATTATGCGGCCACAGATTTAATTAAAGACACTACGCTATGGTTATTAGTCGGGTTGTTTTTTGCCGCTTTAGTGCAGACTTACGTGCCAAGCGATTTTTTAGTGAAGTGGGGCGACGGTATTTTAGCCATGTTAGTGATGGTGCTAGTGTCTATCCCTATGTATATCTGTGCTACTGCTTCAACGCCGATTGCGGCAGGTTTACTGTTAGCGGGAGTGTCTCCTGGTGCGGTATTGGTGTTTATGATGGCAGGCCCAGCCACGAATATCGCAACACTGGGTGTTGTGACTAAAGAGTTAGGCAAACGTGCGCTTTATGGCTATTTAGGCGGTGTTATCGGTGTGTCATTAGCCTTTGGTGTATTGGTTAATTATTTAGTCGACATATTTGGCTTTAAAGTGATGCCACAAATTAGTGAAGAGCATGCATTATTGCCCCAAGGAGTAGTGGCCGTATCTGGTATTGTGTTAGCGATATTAATGGCTAAAGTGTTATGGGATATGATCCCAAAAGCCAATAAAGACAAAAGCTGCTGTTCATAATCAGCCATTAAACACTGGGCACAAATTGTTAATTTAATAAAGCCAGTGAGCAATATCACTGGCTTTTTTACGGCCATTAATAAGTGATTTGCTTTGTTATGGTGACAAAACTATCTGCATAGATAATGCATAAATAAGTGCCTTTTTTGCATAATGCATAATGGGTTAAACCCTTAAAAATACCTTAAGTTTTAAATAATTTTTACATATTATGAAGCACATCATGAATTAACAACAATTAAACATTTCTGCACTTTAATTGCACAAATATTGTGATTTACCTCTCCTTGCCTTTTAGCTGCTTGCACTACTATCACGCTCGTAAGATACCTATAAAGTGATAAGTCGTTTAAGCGACGCTGGAGTAATGATGAAAACAATAAAAATGTGCAAAATAGCGCTGTTAATAGCGCTTTCTATGGGGGTAATAGCCTGTGGAAGTGATGGTAAAGACGGCGCTGATGGCGTAGATGGGCAAGATGGCGCGCCAGGTTTACCTGGTGCAGACGCAACAGCTCCCACGGTGAGTGCTTCAACGGCAACCAATATTGAGTTTATTAATCATATTGTTGCTGATGGTATCGTCACGGTCGAATTTGGTGTGACCAACGAATCAGGTTATGCCATCACCGGTTTAACAGATGCATCAATTTACCTTGCTGCTAAAACCGAAAATGGTATGCAACGCAGTCGAGATGGTAGCGTGGGCGGTAATGCTACGGTGGGTGGTTCATCGCCAACAGAAGGTGCGTCGCTAACCCTACTTGATAATGGTAACTATCAATTAGTTGCGCCAATGGCGGGGGTGCAAGCTGACACTGAAGCATTAATTCGTTTGCAAGTTGGCGGAGGCGATATTGCCAAGTCACCGTATGTGCTAGTGGCAAAACCTGAGATGATGCATACCTCAACAACAGAAACCTGTTATGCATGTCATGTTGATTATGCCGAGTCTGATCTCAAACATGCTGGCTATGTGGCGTTAAATACCGATGGAGAAGTCGACTTTGTTGGTGGTTGTATGGTGTGTCATAACAACGTACCGCGTGATGTCGCTGCAGACGGCACCTCATTAACCACCGGTGGTTATGCTAAAAACACCATGCAAATGCTTGGACACATTAATCATCAAAATTTTGAAAAAGATTTTGAACCCGCTAACTGTTATACCTGTCATGCTGAGCCTGTAATGAACACCAGCCTTGCTGGTAACGGTTGTGCTGATTGTCATAACACGTCTAGCAGCTCTAGTTATGCCCAAGTTATTAGCAACAGTAATAGCAGTGAGTTTGATGCGAGAGAGTTCCACTTAAATAAGAGTGGTTTAGAAACCTTGCAAGCGATGCGTGTGAGTTACACCGCTGAAACCACAGCTCCGCAGAAAAATGATGCAGGCATTTGGTGTACCACTATGTCGTTATTTGACATTAGCAGTGGCACCAAGACCCAAGTGAATATTGGTTCGTTATACAACAAAGATGGCGACACAACAGGTGCAACCAATGTGGTTGGTAAGCCTATTGTTTATGCTGGTGCTTATTTACATGGCTATTACAACGAGTCAATTGTCGGTCGATTTGCTGGCCATGGTAGCAATGAAATCAAAACGGATAATGCTGATGGCTCAAGAACGCACTGTTTCCCATCACCATCAAGTGGTTTTGATCAAGCAAGTATTATGGCAACGGCTCGCATTTCATTAAGCTACCCAGGTTGGGTGCAAAATGATGGTGAAACGTCTATGTCATTTACAGCCTATTCTGACGCTGTTGATCAAACAACAGGTGACATTGTTGAGTATGAGCGTCGCTTAGCTGTGACCAACGATAGCTGTACAACGTGTCATAACAGCGAAACCAACTACCACAAAAATGGTGCTTACAATAATGGTGGTGTTGATTGCGTCGCTTGTCATAACAATGGACAAGATCGTAGTGCGGCAAACTCAGCCCCTGGTTATGGCCCAATGGTACACAGTATGCACTGGGGAATTGGTAACTCGTTATCTGGCGCTAAAACAGATGCTGATGGCAATAATATTACCAACTCTGCCGCGGCATTAAATGCCATTAACTGTGTGTCTTGTCATGCTGATGGCATTGACTTGAATGCAATACCTAATCAGTACATACGTGCTAAAGCATTCAATAATGGCGACCAAACTAAGATGGCTAGCCCGATAACTGCAAACTGTTTTGCGTGTCATAACGGTGACCAATCGTTGAACCACATGGAGTTAAATGGTGGTGAAATTAGCGCAGAAAAAGGGTCAGGTAACGACGGTACTTGGTTTACTCAACCTACTGGCGAATCTTGTGCAACATGTCATGCTGAAGGTCGTTCATTTGGTATCGAGAAATACCATAAGTTTGAACGCTAATATGCACTATGGCGTTAGCCTTATTGACTAACGACATAGCGTAAATCACAACGGGGATCAATTGATCTCCGTTTTATTTTGTTAACTGTTTTAACGGATGATTAATGAAAAATAGCATTGAGTTTTTCAGCTAAACGGATGCCAGCTTGTTGCAATCTTTTTTCAACAATAGGTTTATTTACAAATACATAGTTGAAGCGTAAATCATCTTCTCCCTGATAGTTTTGCTCCAAAATATAAGTTTTTTTACGTAAAAACTTAGACTCTTCTGCCCACTCATAATAACTTTGCCCTGACCATTGCTGGCGCTCAGCTTGACTGATGCGGCTCAAAAACTCACTGTATTCGGTGTAGCTTAATTGCTGTTGCTCGATGATTTTGCTGTCCCATACGCTGTGTAAATTGGTTTCTTGGCCAAACCATTTTACGTTAATTGTGTTACCACCTTTATCGTGGCGATGGCCCACATGTAAAGGCTGGTGGATATCACCCACAAAATGCACATAAAAGGCCAGCGCTTGCCATTTATCTTTTTGGCTAGCTTTAGGATTTTTCAAAACATTTTCAAATCGTTGTAGACTTTCAATGATATCGCCATCTGGATTGCGTGTTACTGACTGCCATGTTTCATCATCTTCAATTGAAATGTAATGCCAGGGCGCTGCGTGATGCCAGTTTTTATCTGAGCGAATTTCATCTGCCCATGTAGACATTTGCGCTAAGCTTTCCCCATTTGTTAGCTGATTAATCTGTTGCTTCGCGTTATCGCTCAAGTGTTGTTGAGCCAAGTCGCCAACGATACGATGCCCCAGCTGCCCAAAGGCAAAAGCCGGTGAGTTGATGCTTAACGAAAGTAATAACCCGCTCGCTATCATCATGCTTTTATTGACCCAAACTGACTTTCTCATTTTTTCCACTCTTTTTAGTGCGTTATTTGGCTGCAAACAAACCTTGCAATTTTTGACGGGAATATACAGCACCTTTATGACAGTTTTGTGTAACCACTAGGTTTCCTAATTGTTGTTTTTTGTACAAATTTTGACATTAAAATGCAACATAATCTCCCTACACTTCGCCCTGCAGTTTTTGCTGCATTTCAATACAAGGCCCAGCGGATTGGGTTAAACATTAAAATATAAGAAGTTTTCAGGGGTTTGAAATGTTACTAAGTCATAAAATGAGTCGCTTGGCGCTAGCGACGTGTTTTGCTATGGGTGTTGCATTGCCTGCATCTGCAGCTAACACAGCATCAGACATACGTGGACAAATTATGGGGCCAGCAGGAAGTGCTGCTTCTGATGCTAAAATTACTATTATTCACCAACCAACAGGGACGGTTACCGAAGTGCCTGTTACGGCAGATGGTCAGTTTTCTGCACGCGGTTTACGTGTTGGTGGTCCTTATATTATTAAAGTCGATTCTGATCAGTTTGCCGACACTGTTGAAGAAGATGTTTACTTGCAACTAGGCGAGACATTCCGTTTTAACCGCACTTTACAAAATGCAAACGAAATGGAGCGCATTGGCGTGGTAGGGAGTGCGGGTTATTACCGTTCAGCGGGGGCCAATAGTGAATTTGGCGAGCAAGATATTGCCAATTCACCTGGCCTTAACCGAGATTTAAAAGACGTATTGCGTCAAAACCCAATGGCTGTAGTTGGTACAGATGGTGTATCAATGAGCGTGGCAGGTTTAAATCCTCGTTTCAATACTTTTGTGGTTGATGGCATATCGCAAAACGATGATTTTGGCCTTAACTCAAACGGTTACCCAACACAACGTTCACCTATTTCAATTGATGCTGTTGAGAGTGTGGCGTTAAATGTATCGCCATACAGTGCGCGCAATGGTGGTTTTACGGGCGCGCAAATTAATGCGGTCACTAAGTCTGGTACTAACGAACTATCAGGTTCAGTATTTTGGGAAACCACTAACGACAGTATGGCGGGTGATGGTAAAAACCAACAAACTGGTGAAACGTTAAAGCAAGATTTTGAAGAAACTACGTTTGGTGGCACGGTGGGTTTCCCGTTAATTAAAGATACGTTGTTTTTCTTTGGTTCTTATGAAAACTTCGATGCACCAAAATCTGCAGAGTGGGGGCCAGCCGATGCAGGGTATGCAAACGACTCGGATATTACTTCAGCGGAATTAACGCAAATTGAACAGATTGCCCAATCGGTTTATGGCTTAGATAGCATTGGTGGCTACACTACCACGCCACAAGAAAAAGATGAAAAAATGCTAGCTAAAATTGACTGGAACATTAACGACCAGCACCGTGCGAGTTTTACTTACCAATCTACAGTCGGTAACTTAACCAATAACATGAGCTCAAGCTCATCGTCTTTAAAATTATCAAGCACTTGGTACGACAAAGAAGAAACATTAGAAACCTATGCTGCTAACTTATACAGCGATTGGACTGATGATTTCAGCACTGAAATTAAAATAGCTTATAAAGACTCAACCACTAAATCGAAAACCATTGATGACTTAGGCATCGGTATGGTGTCGGTTCAAACCTATGATCGTGCTAGCGATTATGTGGTATTTGGTACAGATAAATCACGTCAGGCAAACGAGCTTGATAACCAAAACCTTGAACTACGTTTTGTGGGTGATTATTACCTAGGCGATCATGAAATTGGCTTTGGTGCTCAGTACAATAGCATTGAAGTGTTTAACCTGTTTGCCCAAAATGTGGCAGGTAACTGGTCATTTAATACCATTGAAGACTTTGAAAACGGTGATGTAGACCAGTTTTTCTATTCTAATGCAATATCTGGTAATCCTGACGATGTTGGTGCAGCTTTTAACATGGACACGTTAGCATTGTTTGCTGAAGATTCATGGGATATCACCGCAGATTTAACCCTCACATTTGGTTTGCGTTATGAAACCATTAGCATGTCTGATTCGCCTGCAATCAACCAAAATTTTGTTGAGCGCTATGGTTTTGCTAATAACGAAACCTTAGATGGTCAAGATATTTGGTTACCGCGTATAGGCGTGCAATATGCACTAACTGAAGATATCAGCATACATGGTGGTGTAGGGCGATATAGTGGTGGCTCTCCGACGGTATGGATTTCAAACAGTTTCTCAAATGATGGTAACAGCTTACTCAGCTACAACGATGGCTGGAATTCTGCTTGGGGCACACCTGACTTTGCGAGTGTACCTTCTGCTGCGCAAGACGGTTTAGTCGGTGGCGACGGTAACGTGAATGCTATTGACCCTCATTTTAAATTACCGTCAGACTGGCGAGCTAGTATTGGTGTCGATAGCACTTGGGATTTTGGTGCATTGGGTGATGATTGGTTTGTAGGGGCAGAGTTTTTATACATTCAAAAAGAAAACGATTTAGCCTGGGTTGATTTGGCTCGTCGTCAAGTGACGACAGATGCCACTGGCCGTGTTGTGTATGAAACATGGGACTCATTGGCAAATGGTGGCACCGGTGGTAATACTGACCGTTATGACATTATGCTAACCAATGCTGACGATGATGGTACCAGCAAAACCTTGAGTTTATCGCTGGCAAAAAACTGGGACATGGGTTTAAGCATGCGCGCAGGATATGCTTATAACGCTGTAAAAGAAGGTAACCAAGGTTCATCTTCTACCGCAACGTCAAACTATCAGTACACGCCGGTTCAGTATGATCGTAATAGCACCACAATGGGCACAGGCTATTATGAGACGCCGCATCGCTTTACGTTTAGCTTAGGTTATGATGTTGAAATCGTATCGGGTTATAACTCAAGCTTTAACTTATTCTATGAGGCGCGTGAAGGTAATCCGATGACTTGGGTGTTAGGCTCATATAAAGATGGTAACTTAGGCGACCAATCAAGTTTTGCTAATGCGTCATACTACTTACCGTATATTCCAACAGGTGCCGACGACCCGAATGTTGAGTACGGTGACGGGCTAACTTACGAACAATTTAAAGCGGCTGTCGATGAGATTGGTCTAGGTCAATATGCAGGGGGGATTGCACCTAAAGGCACTGATAACCAACCTTGGGTGCATCAGCTTGATTTCCGCTTTACTCAAGAACTACCAGGCTTTACCGACGATCATAAAGGCCTTTTATACTTTGATGTGAGCAACGTGCTTAATTTACTTAATGATGATTGGGGCGTGGTTGAATACCAAAGCTATGGTACATCAACACTTGTTGACCATGATTACAATGCCAGCACTGGGGTTTACACTTACTCTGTGCCCTATGGCCAAGATGGTATCGAAACCGATAACCAGAATAGTTATGACATCAACAAGTCGGCTTGGCAGTTAAAAATTGGTGTTAAATACCTGTTCTAATTAGGCTAGCGCTTAACAACAAAATACCGAGCAAGTTGCTCGGTATTTTTTTGTCTTGGTAAATTGCTATTAATTCAAGTGATAACCGTCTTATTTACCTTTAATAACAGAAGTTGCTGGGGCTTTTTTCGCTTGTTTCACTGCACGTTTTTCTTTTAACGTCAGTTGTGGCTGCTTCTTCGACTCTTTGGCGTTATTACGTTCTTTGCTCATATTATTTACTCCGTGTATGCGCTGGGCTAGGTTCACTCTGTAAAAATGTTAAACAATTATTTGAATCACAATATCAAGTACAACTCATGCGAATATAGCGTTGAAATTAGCATCCTTTCGTGGCTAGGCTAAATTGATACTAGCACCAAGTTGCACAAAAATATCTACCATAGATATAGATTATTTAGTGCTAAACGTAGATTGCAAAAGCATAATGATATTTGCAAAACCTTTAGGTTTTAAAATGTGACTTAACATCGATAAAGTCAGGGATCTCTAATACATTTTCACCCCAATTATTAATCAGGGCCGCATAGAGGTACTCGATAAAAACAAGATACTTACGTGGCATATATACCCGCTGAGGAAAACTTAACGTCACTTTAGTTTGTGCCATTGGGAAGTCTTCTAATATTGGAGTAAGTTGCTGACTGATGATGGCTTCTTGGGCTATGATCACCGGTACAGCAGTGATACCTAAACCTTCTATTGCGGCTTCTCGTGCAAATGTGACGTTATTGACGTTAAGTTGCGCGGGCGGATCAAGGTCGAGCCATTGTTGGCCATCAAATATTCTCCAACCACCATTGATGTGCGCCGACTGTAACTTTATTGCAGTGTGCTTCATTAAATCTTGTGGGACTTTTGGCGTGCCGTGGCGGTTAAGGTAGTCGGGGCTGGCCATCAGTTGTCTGCTGGCAATCACCAATGAGTAACTCTGTAACTTGGGGTCATCAACCTCAGTTATTTGGAACAGAAAATCCACTCCTTCTTCAATTACATCAACTTTACGGTTAGTCAACTCTGCATCGATAGTGATATTGGGGTAAGCGGCAAGAAAGCGCGCGAAAATACGCCCAAGAAATAATTGCCCTAACTCGATAGGACAAATGATTTTTAAATTGCCTTTAATGTCTTGCTGGCTAGCACTTAATAAGTCTTCTGCACTTTGTAAATCTTGTAAAATTTTATTTATTCGATGGTAATAACTCGATCCCGCCTCGGTGAGCTTTAACGCTCGAGTCGTGCGGAATAATAGCTGCACACCCACATCTGCTTCTAAGTCAGCAACCTTACGGCTCACCGTTGCTTTGGTTATTCCTAATGCTTTTGCCGCACCGGTAAAACTGCCTTGCTCCACCACTTGCGAGAATATTTGAACACGATTGAGATCCATATTGTTACACCTGTGAAACAGTGGGTTGATTTTTAGCTATCTAATAAACTACAGGAAACAGTAGTAAACTAGAAGGTAATAAATTAGGAGTTAAACATGTCTATTAATAAACGTTTTATCTTAGTGCCAAGTATTATTCTCGCGGTTGTTATCGCTGGCGTTTATTGGTGGTTACAAGTGCGGTTTATTGAGTCAACCGATAACGCGTATGTAGAGACCGATATTTCGAGTATTAGCGTCAAAGTGCCTGGATATATTGTGCAATCTGCGGTGAGCGACAATCAGCACGTCAAGCAAGGTGAGGTACTTGCACAGCTTGAAGACAGTCAGTTTGTCGCGCTTGTGGCCCAAAGCCAAGCTGTGCTTGCTAGCTCTAAAGCCAATTTACAAACGTTAGCGGCGAAAGTGGAACTGCAACAAGCTTTGATTAATCAGGCCAAAGCGGCTGTAGTGGCATCACAATCAGATCAGTTAATTGCTAAGCAACAATTAGCGCGATCGCAAAAACTGAAAGTAAGCAATTACAGTTCGCAAAATGATGTTGACCAACTGCAAGCCAATTTTGATTCGGCATCGGCACATGTTGATGAGGCACAAGCGGCTCTCGTGGCGAAACAGCGTGAACTATCAGTGTTTAACGCCCAGTTGTTGCAGGCTCAAGCTGACGTAGACCAAGCACAAGCTAGTGTTGAATTAGCCAATATTCAATTAGTCGATACCCGAATTACCGCGCCCTTTTCTGGCATTATTGGTAAGCGAGGTGCGTTAGTGGGGCAGTATGTGCAACCAGGACAAGCACTGTTTAGTTTGGTTCCTGATTCTCAGGTATGGATAACCGCTAATTTTAAAGAAACTCAAATTGAGCATATGCAGCCAGGTCAAGCGGTTAAGGTTAAATTAGATGCCTATCCAGATGAAGAATTTAAAGGCTTTATCGACAGTTTAGCGCCTGCTTCAGGCTCAAAATTTAGTTTATTGCCTGCTGAAAATGCCACCGGTAATTTTACTAAGATTGTGCAGCGGATTCCGGTGCGGATCCGTATTGATAATAAGCTTACGGCGAATACCCCAATGCGTATTTTACCGGGATTGAGCGCTGTGGTTAAGGTCGATACACAGAGCGCAACTCAAGCTCATGCAACAGCCAAAGCGACCCTTAATGATAAGATAGCAGTCACTGCAGGACGTTAATATGAGTCAGTCAGCTGCAGAGTTAGGGGTGGTTCAAGCGGCTGTAGCCGATGTTAAACCAACGGGGTATCAGCGTGGCAGTTATCGCTCATGGATTGCTGTAGCGGGTGGGCTTATTGGTGCATTTATGGCGATTTTGGATATTCAAATTACCAATGCATCAATGAAGGAAATACAAGGCAGTTTAGGCGCAACGTTAGAAGAAAGCAGTTGGATTGCGACCGCGTATTTGGTGGCCGAAATGATTGCCATTCCGTTGTCGGGATGGCTAAGCACGGGTTTATCGACCAGACGCTACTTACTGTGGACTAGCGCTGCGTTTATTGTCGCATCAATATTGTGTTCAATGTCTTGGAACCTTGAGTCGATGATTGCCTTTCGTGCCTTACAGGGCTTCTTTGGTGGTGCACTTATTCCTCTGGCATTTAGGTTAATCCTTGAGTTTTTACCAGACAATAAACGCGCCATGGGCATGGCGTTATTTGGTGTTACAGCAACATTTGCCCCTTCTATTGGGCCGACCCTCGGTGGGTGGTTAACTGAGCAGTTTAGTTGGCATTATCTGTTTTATATTAATGTGCCGCCTGGCATATTAGTGATGTTGATGCTGGCGTATGGTCTAGAGCGAAAACCGATTATTTGGGACAAACTCAAAGACGCGGATTACTCTGGCATAATTACGATGGCACTGGGAATGGGCTGTTTAGAGGTAGTGCTCGAAGAGGGTAATCGTAAAGACTGGTTTGGCTCTGATTTAATCCGGAATCTGGCCATTATCGCTGTGATTAACATTGGATTATTTATTTGGATCCAATTACGTAAATCCCAACCTTTAGTGAATATTAGGTTGCTGGGTCAACGCGATTTTGCTTTGTCTACTGTGGCGTATTTTGTTTTGGGAATGGCATTATTTGGCGCCATTTATTTAATCCCGTTATACCTGTCGCAAATCCACGACTATACCCCACTCGAAATTGGTGAAGTGATTATGTGGATGGGCTTTCCGCAGTTATTGGTGTTGCCGCTAGTGCCTAAGTTAATGCAGCGTTACGACTCGCGGTATTTGGCAGGTATTGGTTTTGCTTTGTTCTCAATCAGTTATTATATGAATAGCCATATGACTGCTGATTATGCTGGCGAGCAAATGATTGCTTCACAAATTGTCAGGGCGCTGGGGCAGCCATTTATTTTAGTGCCAATTGGTATCTTGGCGACTATGCACCTTAAGGTGCATGAAAACGCGTCAGCTTCAACGGTATTAAATGTTATGCGCAATTTAGGCGGTGCATTTGGTATTGCCTTGGTGGCGACGTTAAGTGATAACCTAGCTCGACTGCACCTTGCACATATAAAAGAAACATTACCCGCGGTGAGTGTGCAAGCCTACCAATACATCAATGACACCAGTTTGTTATTGCAAAGTGCGGGTTCTGATGCGGTGAGTGCCAATACACAAGCCTACGCTTTGCTTGCCCAAAACATGACCCAGCAAGCGTATATCCAAGCTTATAATGACGTATTTTTCATTATGGCATGTTTTTTATCGATTGCGGTTGTGGCAGTGTTATCAATTCGAAAACCGGTCGAAAAAAGTGGCTCAGAACAGCCTAATGAAATGCATTAATCATGTTAGTATCTTTTGAAAGTACAACAGATTAAGGCAAGAAATGTCGTTAACATGGTTAGATATCGGCTTTACTGATCTCACGTTAGAGCAACTTTATAATGTATTACAACTGCGGGTAGATGTATTTGTTGTAGAGCAAAACTGCCCCTATCCTGAGCTAGATGGTAAAGATAAACATGTCCATACTCGGCATTTACTCGGCATCAATGATCAGCAAGAAATTGTGGCTTACAGTCGCGTTTTAGCACCAAGTATTAGTTATCCACAAGCCAGTATTGGCCGCGTTGCTGTTGCTAAATCTGCGCGAGGCCAGGGCGTAGCAAATCAATTAATGCAGCGTGCAATAGCCATTGCAAAACAGCACTGGCCAGACGATCATATTCAAATTGGCGCCCAGGATTATTTACGTCAATTTTATGAAAAACTCGGCTTTGCAGTAAATTCAGAAGTATATTTAGAAGATGGCATACCACATCTTGATATGCTGCTTACTTACCCTGTAATTATTCATAAATAGGAAAATAAATGTCAGATTATGCCATTAATACTCAACAAGTTGTTTGTGTCGCTCAATTTGTGGCTAAGCCGGGTCAACGTGATGCGTTAGTTGCAGCTTTAGCCAGTTTAATTCCTGATACTCGCCGCGAGTTGGGCTGTATTCGCTACGAGTTAAATGTGAGTGTGGAAGATGAAAACAAAGTCGCCTTTGTGGAAAAGTTTGTCGACCGTGCTGCGTTTGACAAACATTGCGCTAAAGATGCCATTCAGCATTATTTTCATCATGTGATGCCAGCGCTAGTTGAGTCGCATCATGTAGAAGTGTTTAATCAGGTTATAGCTTAGTTTTTAGAGGCTTAAAATCAAAAATGCCAGTCGAGTAGACTGGCATTTTTAGTTTATGGTGTTACACCATAAAGTGCATCGACTTGATTAGAAGTCGTAACGAGCACCGATAGTGAAGATGTTGTCATCTTCTAAGTCTACTTTTACACCGACTGCATCAGTGTGCTCACCTTCGTACATAGCGTAGTGGCCATAAATTAAAGTAGATTTAGATACGCGGTAATCAGCACCAACAGTAATGCTGGTGACTTCGATGTCAGTACCAGTAGCGTCTACACTGTTTGAGTAGTACTTACCGAAACCACCTTCATCTTGACCGTATTGAGCTTTTAAGTTAACACCATTTAGGTTGTAAGCTACGTTTACGAAGAAAGTATCGCCTTCTTGGTCAGTAGATTGGCTTTCAGTGTTTTGGAATAAACCGCCCACTTTGAAGTCGCCAAATTTAGCTTGTGCAACACCACGGTAAGAATCAGTTCCGCCAATTGTGTTGTACGCAGCTGCGAAGTAGTAGTTTTGCTTTTGGAATTTTTTATCACCAATAGTTGCACTTAATGCATATTGGTCTTCATCAGAACCTTCGTAGTTGTCATCCATTAAATACGTTGCATTTAATGTAATTAAGTCTGCAATAACTGGAGAGTAGTACCAAATTGCATCAGCAACACGATCTTGGTCATCAACTAAACGGTCGATATCGGCGTTGAAGTTACCGAATAAATCAATGCTGCCTTCAGACTGTTTGAATACAGTATCGTTACGGCCTACAAGTACGGTACCGGCATTAGTTTTTAAACCAAGGAAAGTGTTACGGGCTTTAAATGCATCATCACCTTGAGTTGTATTTTCTACTTGGAATTCCATTTGGTATAAAACTTCAACACCATCAGCAACCTTTTCGCTACCTTTAACACCTAGGTGAGAAAAGTTATTTTCTAATACAGTACCTTCTTTACCATTTTGAGTCGTAGTGCCTTCATCAGAACTTGTTGCTGATAAGTCTAAACGACCATAGAAACTTGGGCCTTCAGCAAGTGTAGCAAAAGAAACTAGTGTAAGTACTGAGGCTACTGATGCAGAGATTAAGGTCTTTTTCATCTTTCATGCTCCCTAGAACGTTATGTTCTATATTCCATTTTTCATGGTTTTAGTTAGTGAAGTCGTTGCAGATACTATCCTGTAACAATCTGGTGCAGAGTTTTACAGATTTCGCACTGTCATAGTGTGGGCTAGATCAAATAAATACCCCCTACCTAGAAAATTGTGAATCTTTCTGTGACAACAGCGTCGAATTATCAAAAAATGTCACTTTTTGTGCACATATACCCCTTTAGGGATGTTCCAATTTGTTGCTAAATAGGCTAAAGCTCTACCAAAAATCGGTAATGCAGTAGTTTAGCGCATGTTAATTTAATTGTTGAGTATATAAATGGTTTGGATCACTAGACCTTAGTCTATCAAGGTTAATAAATAATCAAATCAATAGCCTGTCGTAAATATTGCCGCTTCAAAATGGTGCAACACAGTCAGTTGCCCGTTTATCTTCAACAAACATTTAGCTTTAGCGTTAAATCGGCTAGAATCGCCCTGAAATTGATTGTGAATTAGGGCGTAATCCATGTTGTCTGAATCTTATACTCATCGTTTTGCTGGTGTTGGTCGTTTATATGGCCAAGCCGCGTTGACGACTTTCTCGCAGGCTCATGTCGTAGTGGTCGGGATTGGTGGTGTGGGTACATGGGTTGCCGAAGCTTTGGCGCGAAGTGGTATAGGCCAAATTACCTTAATTGATTTAGACGATATTTGCGTCACCAATACAAATCGTCAAATTCATGCACTCACTTCGACAATTGGTCAATCTAAAGTGGAAGTGATGGCAAGGCGGATTAACGAAATTAATCCTGAATGTGTAGTTAATGAAGTTGAAGACTTTGTGACGCTCGATAATTTAAGTCAATATTTTGTCCCTGCATCGCAAGGCGGCACGATTGATTATGTGATTGACTGTATTGATGCAGTTAAACAAAAAGCAGGGTTAATTGCCTGGTGTAAGCGTAACAAAATCCCGCTGGTGACAATTGGCGGTGCGGGTGGGCAAACTGATCCAACGTTAATTCAGGTAACTGATCTGGCTAAAACCATCCAAGATCCTTTATTGGCTAAAGTGCGCAATATACTTCGCAAAGAATACAATTTTAGTAAAAATGTTCAACGTCGTTTTGCTATTGATGCGGTGTTTTCAAGCCAGCATTTGGTCTACCCACAAGCCGACGGTAGTGTGTGCAATACTAAGGCAACGGCTGAAGGCAGTATGCGTATGGATTGTGCATCTGGTTTTGGGGCAATCACTATGGTAACAGGTACCTTTGCGTTTGTTGCTGTGAGTCGAGTACTCTCTAAATTAGCGGCTAAGTAAGCCCCTCCACTCTGGTATTTTGTCAATGCGCATGGCCTTATAAACGCTCGGTATTTTAAGCTATTGGGTATTTAAGTTTGGTTAACGCGATTCATCGCATTAATAAAGATTAAACATAACGTATTGAGCACAAAATATTTTCAAGACTGGTCGTCAAATTAATCGCATGATTATTACGACCATTTTTAGCCCCTACCTCCTTTAATTATTTTTTATTATCCTTCGCTTAGACTATTTATATTCTATTGGCACTATATTTGCTTTGATGGGGTTAGGTTCAAAAATCTGACACTGTGAGTGAGCTATGATGAAAATGAATATAGGAACGATGAATTTACTGAACGGCAAGCGTGTGCTCGTTAGTGTAATGGCATGGGGTGTCGTGACTTGTGCGAGTTTGTTGTTTGCCCCAAAAAATATTCTGGCAAGCTTGTCTTTAGATCACCTTGTTACAGCTTATGGACAATTTATTGGCTTAGGGTTGATCATTGGTGTGGCTTATTTTTTGAGTCAACTTTTTGCTTTTATTGTGGATGAAGCTATCGTTAATTTACGTCAAAAACGCACTGTAGAAACCATTGAGGCTAAAGTTAAATTATTAGACCCTGCAGAGCGAGCCTTATTGCGAGAGTTCTTTTTACAAGGGCAAACTATTTTGACCCTTCCACAAAACGAATTAGCAGTGAAAAACCTAGTGGATACGAATATTTTAGAGGTGCTAGGTAATGAACGCCATTACGCGATTCAAGGACCGACTGCGGATTATAAAATTTCGATGCAAGCGCGCGTTTATTTAAATCGAGATGTGTTGCGACTCCCTGCAGGAGAGCCAAGTGCTGAAGAAATGAGTTACTTAATTAAAACCAGACCGCATTTTATTAATGGGCTCGTTCAAGCTCGAAAGCATGCAGCTTAAAGTGAACACATAAAGTAAAAAATGGGGGCTAAAAAGCCCCCTAATTGTATCATTCGCAAGGAAGTATTGAATAATAAGCAGTAAAATAACTTAACTGGCTAAGAGACTCACTTAACCGGTGCAGACTTCACAATAAACATCCACGTCAGATAAGAAATTATTCCCAAGGTACAAAAAATTACAATCATAGAAAGTAATCCAATTGGGTTACCAAACATTAAATCTAACCAAAATGCCATGATTCTTATCCTCTGAAATGTGAAATCAAGGTCATCATAAAGTGTAAGTTTCGTGCTGAAGATGATCTTGATCAATATTGCCGACCAAAGTGTTATCGGAGGGTTAAATTTGATAAACAGCTCACATAAATACACCGAGTACATAGATTAGGGGATGCGAATGACTTTTGAGCAATCAGTTGATTTTTACATAAAAGAATTATCAAAGGGCTTGCCATTGTCAAAAGCAAAGGTATAATCGCCCACACTTAATTGTCGCAATTACAATTAAGCTATGTTGTGCCAGTGTGGTGAAATTGGTAGACACACGGGATTCAAAATCCCGCGCCCTTAAAAGCGTGCCGGTTCGAGTCCGGCCACTGGTACCATAATTTGAAAGCCTCGTTTTAATTGAACGGGGCTTTTTTTATGTCTGTGTAAATTCTTAATCTTCTATCTCTAGCATTGTTAGTTAAAGCCTGTTCTGGCAATACTTAAAGGCTTAACATTAGTGATTAGAGTAAATGACAAACGTCATTTACTCTGTAGATAAGTATGTATATAAAGGTTGAAGGTCTATTTTAAGTCGAATTTTGAGAAAGTATTTACGTTTATCGTCATTCGTTTAGTGGTTTTTGTGCAGCTGGTTTTTAATGACATAGAAAGGTGTCATTTTTTAACACCAATCTATGTTAATACCAATATTAAACGGTAGCTTTAAAATTTGAAGCGTGCCAATAGCCCTTTTAATGTTAGCCCTAAATTGGCAAGGTCTTCTGCTGAGTGAGCAGTTTCCTCTGCACCTTGAGCCGTTTGCTCTGCTATATCGCGCACTTTGACCACGCTTTTGTTGATATCTTCAGCGACTGAGCTTTGTTGCTCTGACGCTGCGGCAATTTGATGCGTCATATCTTGAATTCGGCTAACCGCACTTGCAATATCCACCAACATAACCCCCGCTTCTTGTGATAAAGATACGGCGTCATCACTCAATGTACGGCTTTTGGTCATCATTTCTGCGGATTCTAATGTTCCTTTTTGCAGCTTGCTAATGAGGCTTTCAATTTCTTCGGTAGAGGTTTGGGTTCGACTGGCAAGGCTACGAACTTCATCTGCAACAACGGCAAAGCCTCGACCAGCTTCACCTGCCCTTGCTGCTTCAATCGCTGCATTTAAGGCCAATAGATTTGTTTGCTCCGCTACGGATTTTATGACATCAAGCACGGAGCCAATACTGTCACTATCAGCTTGTAGTCGTGCCATTGCTTCTGCTGTGGCAGAAATTTCTTGTGCTAGTAATTCTATTTGCTGTACTGCTTCTACGACTTTCTTATTGCCTGTTGAAGTGGTGTGGTCTGCTTCTTTTGCCGCGAATGCAGCACTTTCGGCATTTGCTGACACTTCTTGTACGGTGGCAGTCATTTCATGAATAGCTGCGGCAACTTGGTCTGTTTCACTGCGTTGATTTTGCATGCCTGCACTATTTTGTTCTGTAACGGTGGATAACTGTTCTGCTGAACTCGCAAGTTGTATGACACTGTTATCAATTTGAGTAAGAACCTCTTTTAGGGTGTTGTTCATTTCACCCATTGCGCGTAACAAGCCTCCCATTTCATCTTGGCGGTCAGAAGAAATGTTGCTACTGAGATCGCCAGATGCAATCGTTTTTGCTGTTTCAAGAGTTTGTTTTAAAGGAATAATAATCTGGCGACTAATAAACCAAGAAAGAAATGGACCGACTAAAAATGCCATAATCAACACGGCTATTACAATTGTTTTTGCTTGGCTGTTGGATTGATTACGTTTTAACTCTTGGTTTTGGACTAGAGCTTGAATGTTGAGCATCAATACCTTTGCTGCTTGACTCATGTTCTTAGATAGATTGTCAATTTTGTTATTGATATCAACCATAGTATCGATGTCACGGTTGTAAATTGTTAGCACTTCTAGGGCGGCGGTTGTTTCTTCATTAGTCAGTGTTTGTACGTGCCGTTGTAATGTAGCAATTGCATTTTTAGCCGTTGTGAGGCTCTTTTCAGTAGGATTATAGACAAAACCTCGAACATGATACCGTAACATGGTCATTTGTTGGCTAATGCTTAAGGCTTGGTTGAGTAAGCCTATATCTTGTGCCTCTTGAGCTTTGTTAATGAGTTTCTCAAGTAAATCATTATACGTGTTAACTAATTTTGTCCCCACTTGGGCGCCGGATACTTGCAAGCTTTTTTGTTGCTTTAATACCTCTCCAAACTGTTTTATTGAACCATGATAATCCCTAATTGCCTCTAATGATTCTTGTAAACGTATTTCTTGTTCGGCATCGGCTGTGACGATTAGCTTATTAAGTACGTTTTCAGCATCATCAATTAAGCGGGTTAATGTTTCTAACTGTTCAGGGTCGCCACTTGACTTATATTCCATTCTTGTGGCTTTGGCGATCATTAATGTTTTGTCTAACTCGGCAATGGATTCTAATCTGATACTATTGGTGTTTATTGAGGTAATGCCTTGATATCCAACTACAGCGACAGTGAGTATAAGTGTCAGTAGCACTCCAAAACCCAAGCCAAGCTTACTTGCTACAGCCATATTGCCAAGCAGGCGACTAATGCCATCCATCAACGAATCCTCATTTATTTTAACCATTAATTTAGTAGCGCAATTATAGTTATCCACCAGTCATTATTTTTGATTTTTAACAATGTTTGTCGACTTAGGTCATATGTATGATGTTATTTTTTGGGCTTGATCAAATTTATGAGGTAGAGGTTTGGTCGTGGACAATGGTGAGGTAATAAGTGTGAATTTTTTGGTGCTTTGCTCCTTTAAAAATCAATCCCCCCAAAGTTGATACATAATCTCATTTATTACTTTGGCGGTTTCGTTAGCTCGACTTTCACTTCTCAGCTATTGTTAATTGATTATGCGGTTAGCGGACAATGTGAGAGTGGAAAATTACTCGAGATTAGGTTGTTCGTCATATTCTTTTAATTTCCGATATAAGGTCGCTAAACTCATACCAAGCTTCTTTGCTGTGAGTGCTTTGTTATTATTTAGGGTTTCTAATACCGAGACTATATAGTCTTTTTCAATGGTGTTAAGTGGCTTAATACCATTATTTATTGATGGTTTAGTGATATTTTGGTGAAATTCGTCTGGTAAGTCTTCAGGCATAATCTGTGGCCCGGGACTTAACACTACCGCCCGTTCAATCGTATTGGCGAGTTGACGAATATTACCGGGCCAGTCGTAATTGAGCAGTAAATCGGCTGTTTTATAGTTTAATCCTGTGATTTGTCTCCCCAGTTTTTCATTGAAGTCGGATATAAAAAATCGAGCTAGCGGTAAAATATCTTCACCGCGATTTCTTAATGGCGGAATTTTAAGTTCGATGACGTTGAGACGGTAGTATAGGTCTTGACGGAAATCACCCGCTTCAACCGCTGCTTCTAAATCTTTATTGGTTGCCGATATGATTCGAACATCGACATCTTTGATATTGTTGTCACCCACTCGGCGAATTTGTTTTTCTTGAATGACTCGCAGTAGTTTAGTTTGCATTGAGGGAGAAAGTTCGCCAACTTCATCGAGGAATAGTGTTCCACCGTTGGCACTTTCGATCAATCCCATTTTGTTATTTTCAGCCCCTGTAAACGCTCCTTTCACATGACCAAATAGCTCACTATCTAATAATGATTCTGTCAGCGCGCCACAGTTTATTGCCATTAATGGTTTGTCATTTTTGTCAGAGTTTCGATGAATAAAGTCGACCAACTTTTCTTTACCAACACCACTTTCACCGGTTATTAAAATTGATGTCGGCACTTTGGCAACGTTATTGGCCATTTCAATCAGTTTTTGCATTGGATAGCTATTTTTGATGGGGTAGCCACTGTGGATATGACTTTTTTTCGTATCGAAATCCATATCGACATTGAAGTTTCGTGGAAAGTACTCTTCAATATTTAATATGTCTTGCACTTCTGCTTTAATGTTATCGTTGTTGATCCCATTATAATATTTCAGAAGGGGTAAGGTTGCATCATCCCATTGTTCGAGATAATTTCCGATTAGGCGGCAGTGACAGTCGCCTTTTGCTTGGCATTCTGGCTCAATGAAATAAACTGTGCGTTGTTGTACATTTGAAACATAACCGCTTGCGAATCCCACTTGTTCCCAACAAACGACATCTGTAGATTGTCCATTTAAACGAAGTTCTTGATCGGCTTCATATGCTCCAATAAAGTACGTTTCAACGAGCGGATCGCCTGACAACCCATCGGTACGATGGCTCGTAAGTACTTCGCCAAAACCAAACATCGAGCAAATCATTGGACCTAATTTCCCCTGACGCGCTTCTGACCACACTTCTGGCATTTTTCTTTTTATTTGTTCTGCTAATAACCAACCTCTAATAAACCCGGAACGCGTTATTATTGTTCGAGCAGCTTCCTGCCCTACGGTCTTGAATAACTCTTTTCTGAGCATGCCGTGGGATATCATGTCAGTAAGGTATGTTCTTTGGCCAAGAAAACTCATTGTGCCGCCATGAGGTTTAAATGCCAAAAGCTCTCGCAGATCTAGTTGTGACGTTTTCATCAATAGCCATTTATATAAAGTGTTGTAGAAAGTTTAACACCACTAAATGTTGCATTTCAGTGAGGATCTTCTTACTTATATGATTTATAAAAGTATATTAATTGTTACTCATTGAGAAGGGAAGACGCCTTAAATATGCCTAAGACGTCATTGCTAGTGAATTGTTTTCTAATTAAAAAATGATGAATAAATTTACTTTTTAAGGGACGTTAAATTCAAATTCATGACAGCTATTGCAAAAGTTTTCTGACGATTCATGTTCAGCATGGCAGTTCTCACACTCAAGCTCTACGCCGTAATGAGGGGAATCATGTTTATCGGGGGCGCCATGATAGTCTTCTTTCTTCTGCGGTAACTCGTGGCATGTCAGGCATTGTTCCATTTCTGCTGCTTCGAATGGCTTACTGGTGTGACAATCTGCACATGCTAATCCCGCATTTTTGTGGTGAGGTTTCATTGTCTTTGCACTGGTGTCATGCGTAAAAAACAACATAAATACAGCAAATAGCGTTAATATTAGTTTTTTATCCATAATATTCATCCTATTAGGAAGCAGCGGACCATCAAGGTGCCGCTGCGGTGTTGATTACTTAGAAAGTGTATTTCACGTAGGTCTGGATACGTGTCATATCGCCTTCTTTCTCGGCCATGTTTTCGACATCACCCATGGTGACGCCAACTGCCCATTCAATATCTGGAGTAATGTTCCAAAATAGGTTTGTGTGCCAAGAGAAGGCCGTTTTATTGGCATATGCAGTAAGAATGCCTTCTTCTAACCCTTTCTCATCTTGCTTTGAGTAACCCGCGCCAATAGCTAATCGCATATTCTCTTGAAGTCCAAAAACAACTCCCCCTGTAATACTACTGTACTCTAAGGTATCCGTTTCCCCATTAGCATTGATACCAGCACCAGCATTAAAACCTAGACCAGCATAACGACCAATACCATCGCCATACATTAAGCCGAGAACAGCCTTATGACCATCTCCAAACTTAAGGCTAGTGTTTAAGGCAAGGCCATAACCAAAAGCATCATCACCTTCTAGTTCAAATCGACGGATCACGACTCTTGGTGAAAAAGTAACTCTACTATTAGCATAAAAGTACTTGGCAATAATATCTGGCATGACATCTTCACTTGAACCATTATTCACTAGGGTATAAGGGCCAGCATCCGTTAAGCCGAGCGTTGGATTTTCAAGACTGATTGAAGTGTATTGACCTTTACCTATGTTGTATTGATAGCGAACTTGAGGCTGGCGGACAAACGTGGTTCCGGGATCGGTGGCAAAATCCATCGATGGCATGATACCTGCGAAATCCATGAAGTTAGACCAGGTTTGCCCTGCTGTGATCACGTGTTTACCCATGGTCATTTCACCATATGCATGACGGATCCTGAAGCCATTACTATTAGACCAAGTTGGGCCATCACTATCGATGTCGGCAAAAAAGTCTCCTTCAACATAAGTCTTTAATGTGCCGTATTTATTTTCTGATGCAGTTTTAATGAATACACGGCTTTCTCTTGCCGTCATGTGTAAATCTGACTTTTCCGCATTAGCAGAGCCATCAATTGGAGTGGTATAAACACTGTAAAGGTCGCCATTAAATGGGGCTGTTATCGTACCGTCAGTATCGTAATTCAGCATAAATTTAGCGTAACCACCGACAGTCACTTTAGTGTCTGCGATAGCAAATTCGGCCGAATTAACTGAGGCAGCGCTGAGTATAAGAGGTATGGCAATGGTGATAGCTGTTACTAATGGTTTACGTGCATATAATTTATTCATAATGATTTCTCTCGTTCATAAGTTCATCAATATTCGTCGACTGAGCATGACGCCCAGTCGTTATAGTTGTTATGCTTTTGCTGCATTTTTACCTGCAATACGACCAAAGACGATGCAGTCAGGAATGGCTACAGTACCTAGGCGACAAGCACCATGGGTGCCCCCTGTCGATTCACCACATGCAAACAATCCAGGAATGGCCTCTCGTGTAGCAATGTTGATAACCCTTGCTTCTGTGTCGATTTCAACACCACCCATCGTGTGATGTGCTTTAGGCCATAAACGAACTGCATAGAAAGGAGCTTCGACAATCGGTTGCTGATTCATTGAGAATGGCTTATTAAACTCTGGGTCATTTTTTGCTAAAACATAGCTGTTATAACGTTCTATTTGTGCCTCTAGCGTTTTAGCCGACATATTATAGTGAGCAGCTAGAGCTTGAATTGTGTCAAAGGTATGTACTACTTTTCGGTCAAGTAACTTAGGCATAACATGCATAGAAGCTTTCACGCCGTTTGCATCACAAATCGCAACGGCGACATTACCTGTTTTGATAATGGCATCGGCACGCACTTTACGGTCAGCTAGTTCGTCTACAAAACGTTCACTGGTTTCAGGATTAACCATCACTCCGTGAGTAAAGGCTGAATAAGCAGCGAAAATAGGAGCAAGACCGAAGCCTTTTTCATCTGGTGAAGCCCATGGCCCTAATTGGATCCATGATAGTTGCACGGGATTGGCGCCAACACGGATCATCTCTTTTAAACATTCAGAAGTGGCTCCCATGTGATTCGTTGTTGCAAGCTCTTCTGTTAATCTCGGATCTTGTGATGAGCGATACACCACGTCGGCTGCAAAGCCACCAGATGCCATCACAACGCCTTTATTGGCCTTGATGAAATGTGTTGCAGTAGAGTTTTCTTTACCAGGCTTGAATTTAGTGATCACCTCAAGTCCTACAATTCTGCCTTCTTTATTGCTTATTAGGCGTTTTACGAAGACTTTCTTTTTGAGTGGGATACCTAGTTCTTTTGCTTTTTCTAACATTGGGTGCACGATACCTGAACCAGATTGGTTATAAGTGGTATGTGTTCTTGGGATTGAATGTCCGCCGAATTGTGCGAGTTTTTCTTTGAATTTCACACCAAGATAGTCTCGGCACCATTCAAATGCAGCGTTAGATTGTTCGGCAACCATACGTGCTTGTTTAGGGTAGTTAAGACCAAGACCTGCTTTATACATATCCGCAAGCATTGCATCAACAGAGTCTGTTACACCATTCGCTTTTTGGATATCACTGCCGACGACAGACATACCGCCACCATTGATGGTTGAGTTGCCACCAGGAACAGGCATTTTTTCAAGTACCACAACTGATGATTTAGCATTTTTAGCTTCGATAGCGGCAGATAAACCTGCAAATCCACTTCCGACAACAACGACGTCATAGGTCTCATCCCATTTATCTGGTAATGATGTGCAGCTTGACTCTGTTTTGGCTGAAGCAAAGCCGGATAAAGCTAATCCAGCGGTTGCGGTGGTAATACTGGTTGCTTTTAAAAAGTGGCGTCTTGATAGATTTGTTTTAGTGTCTGTACTCATTATCGTCCCCTTAATATTAATGATTTTTAAACGAGGTGAATATTTACCTACTAACCTGTTTATTCATTTTCTTGTTTGAAAATGTAAGCATTAAAATAAGAGCATGTAATGTGCCAGTTATTTTTTTGTTTTTAACTGATTGATTTATATTGATAATGTTATAATGCGTGATCTTGGTTACTGTATTGTTGAGAATTAATTTCTCACAATAATGTATCGAGGGTTTTACTTATAATTGATACAGATCACGCCTTTGTTTCGCTGACTAGCCGTATTGGCGCTTCTATAGCGAGCTTATTGAATCTTGATAGCACACTGTTAGTGGAATAACGAATTGTGAAACATGAGGCCAGCTATCAGGCAAACGGTTATCGCTTTAAATTAAGTTAAGAGGAAAGTTATGAGTGGGAACTGGTACTCGTGGTAATACTGAGAAAACCTATCTTTTTTGACCATGCTTTTAAAATGTGAAGCTTTTTGGGTAGTCAGCCAGCTTGTTAGCATGGATAACTGATTGTCTTCGTGAATCTGGGCTATCTCCCGATGTGCTCTTACATCGATTGTATGAAGACCAATTTACCGGTACGCAATTTCCAGAAACCTTAAGGATATTGTGGAAGCTAGAATTAGTATCAAGTGAAGGTTTATCCCGTCAGTTTAAAATGGTGAGTTCAGATTTCTGGTTTGGAAAGTTGGCGAATGTAGAGCAGTTTTAAGCTTCTTTTCATGTTGATTAATCGGATGAAAATGAATAATTAACACAACGAGTTGCATATTTTTATCCCAAAAAAAACCAGCTACTTACGCAGCTGGTTTTTAGGGCTAATTTGGTAAAACCAAATTAATCATTACTGAGAATTAGTGCTTACGACGACGTAATGCAGCTAATGGCAGTAATAGTGCAGTTAACCACCCCATAGAACCACCAGAAGATTTCTCTTCTTTTTCGGTTACAGTAATAGTTGCTGTTCCTGGCTCACTCTCTAAACGCGTATCAGACGCCGTTACAGAGAACTTAATTGAGCTACTACCTGACGGTGCTGTAAAGCTAATTTTTTCACCACCATTGGTAAAGCTAACCGATGGACCACTTGTTTGTACCCAGTTGTACGTTAGTGTATCGCCGTCAGCATCGCTACCGTTCGCTCGTGCTGTAACAACAAAACCTTCAGTACTTGTCATGCCTGTTGGCGCAACAGTTGGAGTCGTGTTGTTAATCATGATAGAAACCGTTGCCATTTCAGAACGGTTACCCATGGTATCGATAGCAACAACTTGTGCTTCCATGGTTTCGCTAGTTTGGTCAATGACAGCAGTGTCGCTTAAGCTGACTTTACCTTTAGCGTCAATCATGAACATGCTTGAGTTAGCGCTGATAACAATAAACTCTGATACTGGGCTTGTTAGCATATCAGGGTCTGTTGCAACAACTTGACCAAGTTCAGTGCCTGCAGCTGCGCCTTTGTCTACATAAAGTACTAGGTCTTCAACTGTAGGGGCTTCGTTACCTTCATCAGTTGTGTTTGCAACAACTGACATAGAACCATTATCAGACAGCAACATATAACCTAAAGAATTACCACCAACTTGGCTTACAAGTATTGCACTTTCGCCTGGTTGTAGTTCAGTAACTGGTTCGCCATTTTCGTCAACTAAACCTGCTATGACATCTGTACCGTCAAGCAATAACGTCGCTTCCGATTCATCTCCTGTTCCTGTAGATACAGGTGCCCAGTCGGCTTCTTCTACACGGAAACGTACTCCAATAGATGCGCCTAAATCCGTAGCTGCTAGCCCAATATCTTCAAAACAAGCTTTGATTGATAAGAAGTCATTACCAGTAACATGGTAAGCCGGAGAAAAGACTCCGCTACTAGTACCATAATCCGTAACAAAACCGTAAAGTGCTCGTGGGTATGTTACTGTGTCGCTGCTGAACCAATCTAAGTTGATAGTTTTTGCTGTGAAATCATAAACACCATCATTATCTATATCATAGTCAACGTTATAGCTAGCGACTAAACCATGTACAATTGGGTCTCGCATTTGGAAGGTGTTCCAAATTGCAATGCCTTCATCACACGTTGAGCTGCCTGCTAATTCACTTGAAGCATTGAGTAAGTCATGGCGTAAAGACATGTCAACAGGGCTGGTTGCTGTTAATGGTGCGCTAAATGGAGCTGTAATTGCAGTTGCTCCTACGTTAGTGAATGTTCTCACAATACCGTCTTCGGTGACTTCAGTTGAAACCGATGCAGCTGCAGCCGCTTTTGGTAGAATGTGATAAACAACATGCAATGCTTGCTCTTCACCATCCATGAACTTAATTGCACCATCATATTCTGATAATGTTAACGCATCAGAAGCCTCACTAGCAGTACCGCCTAACTCATATGATGAATCTAAGGTCCACTCAGGAAGATTAGTAGGATCAATTGTGACCGTTACATCAAATGTTTTCGTTTGACCAGCAGGAATTTGGATGCTTTCTGGCATGTCAAAAGTCACCGCTTCTGAATCGATATCATTTTGGAAGCGCTGCTCTGCCATTAATGTGTATGTTTTCGCTTCTGTAGAGAAGTTTTTCACAGAAATGGTCTTAGTTATTGACTTTGTTTCAGTTAATGAAACAAGACCAAAGGCTAAAGCAGCTTGCATGGTGTCTTTGTCGTATGCTGCAACAGGAAGATTAATTGATTTCTCAATGTCAACCAAGCCTGCACCAATATAACTAATCGGTGCTAACTCAGCATTTTCATTTAATGCAATTGGTTCAACGGTAACATTTAGGTTTGCAGCATTCATCATAGTGGCTTTGATTTCAAGCGCACTGCGATTTGGTAATGCTTCTTTAATAATACTCATTGCGCCAGCAGTAATAGGGCTAGAGAATGACGTTCCGCTAATAGGTGATAACTCATCACCGAGCCCTGGGTGAGCAGTCATAATCGACGTACCAGGAGCTGTGATTTCTGGTTTTAGTGTTCCAGCAATTGATGGTCCACGTGAGGTGAAGCTTGCCATTGCACCCGCTGTGGTGACTTCTACTGAAGTAATGGAGAATACAACATCGCCTTCAGCAAGTGCTTCTTTAAGTGCATCACCTTCCTCTTTAGAAATCATTACAGATGGAATTGTGATGTCTGGATTTGAACCGCCCATGGTAAATGCACCATCACCCTCTACGTTATTGGCAACAATGACAAATGATGCGCCATTTTCTTGAGCATGAAAGACTTTATCTACAAAACCACAGCCACCACGGTCAATGATTACCGTTTTACCAGTAAAGTCGACGTCATCTGCAAATGGATCACAACCATTTAAGTTATCCGTAGGGAGTACTAATGGGGCGGTTGTGTTGCTAAATGAAAATTCATTAGAGGTGTTAAATGCAGCGCTAATTGGCGCTAGTTCAACTCCAGCAGCCGTTGCTGTGATTTTACCTGCGGTCACGGTTGGGTGAGTCATTGCGCCGACAGATAATGCATTAGCAGACGTACTTGGTCCACCAACAACAAATGGTGTCGCACCATCGTTACCTGCTGAAATTACAAGGTTTACACCTAGCTCAACCATTTCATCAATCAGTTCTTGAACAGCGCCTTCTTTAGAGTCACCGAAATCACCACCGAGGGACATATTAACTGTATCAACGCGGTCAGAGATATCGCCATCACCATTAGGATCCATGGCGGCTTCTAACGCGTAAAGTTGCGCTAGACCAGGACAACCTAAATCACACACAGAATAAACATACAATTCAACATCTGGCGCGATCCCCACTACGGAGTGGCTTACATGAGTACCATGATTAGTATCAACATCAATCGGGTTAGGGTCGTTGTTAATAAAGTCATAACCACCAACTACTTTACCTTGCGGCCAGTTTGGCATATCTGCTTTCGCTGCTACTGCAGCTTCATAATCAGCAATGTCACCAGAGCCACCCAATGCAGCGTGAGTGTAATCTACACCTGTATCTAACACAGCAACTTTTTGACCTTGACCTGATGCAGTGCCTGCTTCGATTACCGCAGTTGCACCGATATAATCAGCACTGTCTGCTACATGTAGGTCGTAGTCGTAAATAGGTAAAATATCTGCAACGTCAGCGTTTTTTAATAGTGACACTAAATGCGCTTTGTCAGCTTTTACTAAAATCGAGTTAACCAGATTTGAGGTTTGTCCAACGACTTCAATATCAGCGCCCAGACGTTCAATCGAGCTTAAAACTCGAGCTTGAGACTGTTGAACAGATGCAGCAGCTTGTGTATAAGAGACTTTCGATAAACGTGATTGTTGAGATACTGACTGGGTATTAAGTTTGATCATCCAAGCAGAAATATTTGATTGCTTTTCTGATTTGGTGGCTTTTATGCCTGCGTATTCATTGTTAACTCTGTCAGTGGTGTTGTATTTACTTTCTGTTTCAGCAAATGCTGCACTAGAGATTAATGCGGCCGAGATGGCGATGGCTAGTTTTGTCTTCACAACTTCTTCCTTGTTATTAGGCATCACTTAATTGGAGGGGTATCGTGCTAACACGATGATTATTAAGTGATGATGATTTTAATGTCATTAATTTTATGTTGCATTCTGTGATGCATCACTGCATTTGTAGCACAATTAATTAACAAAAGTCACACCATAAGTTAATAAAAAAGTAATTAAATGTTAACCGAGGTTGTGATGGAGGTCATACAAGGCGGGAGGTTATTGCATATTAAGGCTTTACCGCCCTAACAATCGGGTTTTGCAGGCTAATTAAGGTTTCTGTGGATTGGATTTCATCTATCGATTGAATGCGATTAATAAGCACATGTTGTAATCCATCGATAGACTGGCACATTACCTTTACAAAAACAGAGTAATTTCCGGTGGTATAATAGGCTTCGACAACTTCTTCAAGGGCATTGAGTTTGGCGATTGCCGAAGGGTAATCACCGGCACTTTTTAGGTTTATGCCAATAAAACAACATACATCGTAGCCTAGGGCTTTTGGGTTTACAGTGATTTGTGCACCCGTAATAATGCCTGCTTGCTTCATTTTTTCAACACGTACGTGAATGGTACCCGCGCTCACATTAAAGCGTTTTGCCAGTTCAGCAAATGGCGTGCGAGCATCTTCCATTAGTGCCGTCAGGATTTGATTGTCTAAATCGTCGCGTTGAAATGAGCTATCCACAGTATTGAACCTAATAAACCACTATTTGGTCATAAATCTACGTCTTTCATTGCGTAATAGCCAGAAAAATTACGGGTAAAATTAATAATGTTTATCTTTGTCGACTAAAACTATTGCTTTGCAGTTGGTTCGATAAATTCTGCTGGTGATTCGAAGTGCATTTGCGCTTGTGTATACGGATGACGAATGGTTAATGCCGCCGCATGAAGCAATAAACGTGGAGACAAACTTTTTGCCAATGGGTCGGCATAAAAACCATCACCTAAAATTGGGTGGCCAAGTGCCATCATGTGTACCCGCAATTGATGCGAACGCCCTGTAATGGGGGTCAGTTTTACCAATGTTGACTTAGCGGCATAACTGACGACTTCGACGAGTGTTGTTGAGGGTTTTCCAAGGGTATGGTCCACTTTTTGTTTTGGGCGATTAGGCCAATCACAAATTAGCGGTAAATCAATTTGAGTGACTTGTTTGCTCACATGACCAGCGACTCGCGCATAATAGGTTTTACTGGTTTCACGATCGCGAAATTGTCTTTTTAGCTCTCTTTCTGCACTACGACGAAGTGCTACGACAATAACGCCTGATGTTGCCATGTCGAGACGATGAACGATTTGTGCATTAGGGTGTTCGGCCAACACTCGCGAGTAAATACTGTCATGATAAATCGCTTCTCTACCCGGCACTGACAGTAATCCCGAAGGTTTATTGATCACAATAATGTCTTTATCTTGATGCAATATATCTAACCAAGGTGTGGTCGGTGGATTATAAATAAAATCAGCCATTATGAGGGTCTCGTCAGTCAATTCGCGGCAACGATACCGTTGGATAGCAAGATGTGCAAGTGTTGCACAATGATTAAGAAAAGGCGTGGCCGTTTACGTGCATTATCGTGAATGTCCACACCACAAATGCTAATGGGATATGCACTAACGCATAAAAGCATTGATCTAGGCGCTGCATCCCTTTTGACATGATGATGAGGTATAAATGCGCCCCCATAACGACAATAAATAATAAAAATAATGGATATAAGGCAAACGGGCTAGCATCAGCGAAAATGGTATGGCTTAAAATGGCCCAAATAACCATAACCCCTGTTGTAATAGGGGGGAGTGCAATGCGATATTGTTCTGGGTAAGGGAACATCCCATGTCCTTTTGGTTAACCTTTAATTTCTTTGCGGCTCTGGATCACCTTGCGATGCACGATTGAGTAATGGCGCAATCCCGCAGGGCCATGAGATACAATAACAGATAATAGAATAATAAAGATGACTAATTCAGATTTACACTGACTTATTTGAATAAAAAAGCCAAGCAGTACAATCTTTAATAACGTTAATACCCCTTTCAGCTGAATAAGCCAACGCCAGTCCCGTATGATTTCCCAGCTCATCAATAACACTCCAGAGCAAACGGCAGCGAGCCAGTAGTTAAGCCACAATGATAAATCGAGATCAAACATGATCCCGCCACCACTGCCAACGACACCAATAATATGAATCGCCCTCAGCGATGTTTTACTGATCCGCTCTATCCAAAATCGCCCTTCAGATACGGGCATTTTATCTTTATTTTTCATAAGTGACTGTCTTCGTTTAAAAACACTTTAATACTAACAAGTAATGCTCATGTAAACAGTGATTGGCACGCCAATTTGTGGTTTGTTTCACACACAACAGAATGTAATCATCAGCACAAAAATGTCTGCTCATCGTGTTTGACGCTAGTGATACGATGTTATTGATAGCCTATTTAATAGATAATGTGAGTTAAATAGAAAGATGACAACTGGGTTCTGGAGAGTTAACGCTTTATTTAGCGTAAAAGCCTAGATTAAGGGCAACGTAAACTTGATCACAATTTGATGTTTATCCAATGTGATATTAACGACAACAACGGTGGATTCACATACAATTAACCTATCTTTTGGGGGGAGGCACAGACTCATCCTCACCATCTACCACGGGTAATTTGGATACTTATGAGAATCGGATTTTTTAGCGCAAAGCCTTACGACATTGTTCATTTCAATCGTACTAATCAGCAATTTAATGTTGATATTGAATACTTTGATTACCGCCTATGCATGCAAAACGTCAAACTCGCTGAAGGCTATGAAGTGGTTTGCGCGTTTGTTAATGACTCATTATGTGAAGAAGTTTTGGTTGAGCTTGCTAAAGGTGGAACTAAAATTATTGCAATGCGCTGTGCTGGGTTCAACAATGTCGACCTTATTGCTGCTGAGCGTTTGGGCATGAAAGTGGTTAACGTACCAGCTTACTCTCCTGAGTCAGTCGCAGAGCACTCAGTCGCATTAATGTTAACCTTAAATCGCAAAATCCATAAGGCATACCAGCGCACTCGTGATGCTAACTTTGCCTTGTCTGGCTTAGTGGGTTTTAACATGTTTGGCAAAACCGTTGGGGTGATTGGTACCGGTAAAATTGGTGTGGCAACGATCAAAATTTTACTGGGTTTTGGCTGTAAAGTGATCGCCTATGATCCGTATCCAAATCAAGCTGTCACTGACCTTGGTGTAGAGTATGTCGACTTAGATGCTCTATACCCTCAATGTGACATCATCAGTTTGCACTGCCCACTGACTAAAGATAATCATCACTTACTTAACCAAGCAAGTTTTAAGAGAATGAAGCCAGGCGTAATGGTAATAAACACCAGTCGTGGCGGGCTATTAAATGCATTTGATGCGATGGAAGCATTGAAAGAGGGTCATATTGGTTCGCTAGGTTTAGATGTTTACGAAAACGAAAAAGGATTGTTCTTTGAAGATAAGTCGAGTGAAATTATTCAAGATGATGTGTTTCGCCGTTTATCAGCATGTCATAATGTAATCTTTACTGGACACCAAGCGTTTTTAACTGACGAAGCACTGAATGCTATCGCATCGACTACGTTAACGAACGTCACTCAATTAATGTCAGGTGCAGTGTGTGACAATGAGTTGTTTTAGTTTTGCTAACGGCTAACTTTCATCACCAGCATGACAATGGAGTGGGGATAATATGATTACTAAAACTGAAGTGCACGACATTGCAACGCCCACAGGCGTAATGCGTACAACCTTGTATCGCCCTGATAGCAAAGGCCAATTTGCGACAATTATTTTTTATTCAGAAATATTTCAGCAAACGGCTCCCATAGCGCGCTCTGCGGCGATTCTTGCCGGTCATGGTTTTGTGGTGCTTGTGCCTGAAGTGTTTCATGAGTTAAACCCAATCGGTACCGTACTCGCGTATGACGAAGCGGGTAAAGATAAAGGCAATGCTGACAAATGGGCTAAACCGCTAGAGCAGCATGATAGTGACACTCAAGCGTTAGTCGACTTTGCTCGTTCGCAGTCATTTTGCTCAGATAAAGTGGGTGCAATGGGCGTGTGCATTGGAGGTCATTTAGCTTACCGCGCGGCATTAACCCCTGACATCAGCGGTGCTTTTTGTTTATACCCGACCGACATTCATTCTAATACCTTACCTTGCCAAGCGGGTAATGACTCTCTGACCCGTTCAGGGGATATAAAGGGCGAGTTAGTCATGGTGTTTGGTAAACAAGATCCGCATGTGAGCAAAGAAGGGCGAAAGCTTATTTATCAGAAGCTTGAACAAGTGAATGCTAATTTTACTTGGCTTGAAGTTAATGCTCAGCACGCCTTTATGCGTGATGAAGGTGAGCGATATGATGCCGCATTAGCGTTGCAAATGTATTTGCAGTCGGTGGCGTTTTTTCAGCGAGTGTTGAACTAGCATCAATGGCTTTGACACAAATGAAAAAAGGCGCATTCGTGTCTTTTTTCATTTATGTCGGTAAACACTTACTGCAATGGGTCATTTACGCTTTGGGATCACTCGTCGAGTGGCGGTTTTTTGGGTTGCCACGTCATTATTAGGGAGTTTAACTACCCCTTTTTGCAACAACAAGCTGTTTGGGTAAGTCATCACATCACCGGAATCGCGTTTTAGCAAAATATGAAACAGTGCTATTTCGACAATCACCCCAGACATGTCTTCATCTTTTTCAACAATACGAATGCGATCGCCAATACGATAGGGGAAAACAAAAAATATCAGTACACCAGCGGTGATGTTGCTCAAAATTGACCACTGCGCAAATAAGGCCACACCTAGCACAGCAAACGCCGACGAAACAAAAAGAGACACTTCTTGGTAGCCTAATCCCAGCGATACAGCCATGACCGACAAAGTAACAAAAAACATAAAGTACGATATTAGCCGGGTGACCATCCTGCTACGCACTTCATTAACTTGTTTTTTCTTTGCTTGCTGACGGATCCAATGGCTCACCTGACGCTGAGCAAAAGTAAATACAGCCAAATATGCAATACACATCAATAACTGATTAAACATCTCGGTTTCCTGCTAGAAAAAATTCACGCTTATAAATGGCCATAAGCCACGGACTTGTGGCATTAACCTAGGGTACAATATGGCTTTGTTGCTGGCGAAATCCATTAGCCAAGCCTGCCATAGAGTGAAGTATGTCCGATTATAAAGTATTGCATGTCGACAGTGATAGTTTTGGTGATTTTTGTGTGCTCGATGATGGCGATTATCGCGTGTTATCCTTTGGCGACAATGACGAACAAAGTAAAATGGACAAAGTATCCCCTCATGTACCACAGCATACTTATGTGCAAGCCATGTTGTCGGTATTGTTATTTACCCAACCTAAAAGTGTGATTATTTTAGGTTTAGGTGGCGGCGCATTAGTCCATTCGCTTCGCCATGTTGATGCCGCCATTAAAATAACCGCAGTAGAATTACGTCACCGCGTGATAGAAGTGGCAAAACGCTTTTTTCAGTTGCCCTTGAGTAAAAAGCTGACGTTAATTAATCAAGACGCTAATGTTTTTTTGGCCGGTGGCGAGCATAAAAAAGTCGATGTGATTTTTGCCGATATATACAGTAACAAAGGTGTTGATAAACAGCAGTTAACGGATTTATTCATTAATCAAAGTAAACGGTTATTAAAAGCAGATGGCTTTTTAGTGCTTAATTGTTGGAAAGAACATAGCCGTGATAGCCACTTGCGCGACACGCTTTATCGCCACTTCACTTATGTATACGCTTGCTTAACTGGTGGCGGCAACTGGGTGGTTTATGCCACTAATGGTAGTGGTAACTTTGCAGGGGCTAACAATAAGCAGGCATTACAGCACTTATCACAAAAGCTTGATACTAATATTAGTCGAGTGTTGACCCGTTTTGGCCCATGGCAATAGCGTGGATTTACAAGACATGGCGCTATTCAATTTTATCGATTAATAATAAGTTCAATATAAAAAACCGATTAAGGTGATAGTTTTTATCCGTTATACTTAATCATTCTCCATCGCTATTATAGTTCACATCAGATGACGAGCAGCTTGTTCATCATCTCCGACGCCACAAGGTTGTCGGTTAACGTGAATCTTAATCTAATGGAGCATGACATGACACAATCTATCATCAACAGCACTATCAAGCCATTTAAAGCAACTGCATTTCACAACGGTGCATTCGTAGACGTGACCGAGCAAGACTTATTAGGTAAATGGTCTGTTGTATTTTTCTACCCAGCTGATTTCACTTTCGTATGTCCTACTGAATTAGGTGACATGGCTGACCATTACGAAAAACTACAAGCTATGGGCGTAGAAGTTTACTCAGTGTCAACTGACACTCACTTCACTCACAAAGCATGGCACGCAAGTTCAGACACTATCGGTAAAATCACTTACCCAATGATTGGTGACCCAACTGGCACAATCACTCGTAACTTCGGTGTGATGATTGAAGAAGATGGTTTAGCACTACGTGGTACTTTTGTGATGAACCCAGAAGGCGAAGTTAAAGTAGCTGAAATTCACGACCTAGGTATTGGCCGTAGCGCTTCAGAACTTGTTCGTAAAATTCAAGCTGCACAATATGTTGCAACTCACGATGGCGAAGTATGTCCAGCTAAATGGCAGCCAGGTGAAGAAACATTAGCACCTTCAATTGACCTAGTAGGTAAAATCTAACTGCTAAGTTCACCCTTAGGTTAGTAATATCATCTCCAGTTAGTCGGTGTTCCCCCGGCACCGACTAACACTCTCCACTTTTTCAATATTTTCCCTTTTTTAGGAGTTGTTATGTTAGACGCGAATGTTAAAAATCAACTGAAAACCTATCTGCAAAACCTCAAGCGCCCAGTTGAACTTGTCGTGTCTGCGGATGACTCAAACAAAGCCAAAGAGTTAAGCAGTTTGGCGCAAGATATTGTTGATTCATCTGATCTAGTGTCAGTAACCTATCAACAAGGTAAACGCACACCCAGTATGAGTGTGATTAACCCACAAAATGGCACCAACATTACGTTTGCTGGTTTACCAATGGGTCATGAATTTACCTCACTTGTATTAGCGCTATTACACAGTGGCGGCCACCCAATTAAATTGGATGAGCAAGTCATTGAGCAAATTCGTCAGTTACCTGGTGAGTTTCATTTCGAAACGTATGTGTCATTAAGTTGCCAAACCTGTCCTGAAGTGATTCAGGCACTGAACATGATGGCGGCAATTAACCCAAATATTACTAACGTGATGATCGACGGTGCACTGTTCCAAGAGGAAGTCACCGAGCGCAATATCATGTCAGTACCATCAGTATTTTTAAACGGCGAGGCCTTCTCTGTTGGTGCTATTAGCGTCGTTGAAGTACTGAACAAGTTAGACAAAAATGCAGCTGGTAGACAAGCTGAGCAACTCAACAAAAAGTCAGCATTTGACGTGTTAGTTGTTGGCGGTGGCCCTGCCGGAGCAGCGGCTGCGATATACTCTGCTCGTAAAGGCTTAAACACAGGTATTGTTGCCGATAAATTTGGCGGTCAAGTGGCTGAAACGGTTGGCATCGAAAACTTTATCTCTGTGTCTAAAACCGAAGGCCCAAAACTGGTTGCCAATTTAGAAGCACACGTTAAAGACTATGACGTCGATATTATGGCTAACCAGCGTGCATTAAGCCTCGCTAAAAATGGCCTATTTGATGTGACGCTAGAAAGCGGCGCAACCTTAAGCAGTAAAACCGTATTGTTGGCAACTGGCGCACGTTGGAGAGAAATGAACGTGCCTGGTGAGCAAGAATACCGCGGTAAAGGTGTCGCATATTGCCCACACTGTGATGGCCCGTTATTTAAAGGCAAACGTGTTGCCGTAATTGGTGGTGGTAACTCTGGTATTGAAGCCGCCATTGACTTAGCTAACATTGTTGAACATGTCACAGTGCTTGAATTTGACAGCAAGTTACGTGCAGATGAAGTGCTGCAGCGTAAAGCTAAATCAATGGGTAATATTACAATTATTACTCAAGCGCAAACCACAGAAGTGAAAGGCGATGGTACTCGTGTAAGCAGCTTGGTTTATACCGACCGTGCAAGCGGCGAAAGCAAAGAGGTCATCTTAGCCGGTATCTTTGTGCAAATTGGTTTAGTGCCAAACACAGAATGGTTAAAAGGTGTTGTCGATATGACGCCTCGCGGCGAGATTATCGTTGATGAGCGCGGTCAAACATCGATTCCTGGTGTGTTTGCCGCCGGTGATGTGACTAACACACCTTACAAGCAAATTATTATTGCCATGGGCAGTGGTGCAACTGCATCTCTTGGGGCGTTTGATTACTTAATCCGACACTCAGAAGAAACAGATGTAAAAGCAGCTTAATCAGCTAATATAACTGCTGTTATTATCAATGCCGCTCATATCAATGAGCGGCATTTTTGTATATTTATACCATTCTCTCTAGCTTATCTTTTTTTCTCACGCACTAATTGAGCACTATCACAGCAATTGCACTTAATTGTTGTCATGTTATACCATTCCACGTTAATAAGTGATGGCTCAGCGAGAGTTTAAAAGGGCTTAAATAAGGCGCATGACTGAATGAATAGTTGTTCTCTTTCGAAGTCATGCAACGCAGTGTAAGCCCTTTTAAAACTCGCCTGAAAGGAATGCCCCAGCCGCTTTTGCTCTGCGTTCTCGCTATTTGAAAGGGAACATTACTACATAGCTACGCCTTAATCAAAAACCGCTGGACGCATTCTGAGTGGTCACTTATTAATGCGGATTGGTATTAAGCGTCACTTTCTAATGAAATAGCGTATTATCAAGACAATTTTTTGCTGAAAATTGCCTCAAGACGATGTTTGATTTACTTTAATCAGATTCAAAAATGTGATGCCAGTTTTTCGGCGCTATTTTGCTTATTTTTCACTGTAATGTGAGTTGTTTGGAAAAGGATTATCATGCCAAGCTTGATTAGAATCGTATTAATTAATACTCACCTGCCAGGTGTGGTCGAATTGCTATTAAAAGGCCACACCAACATTTGTGGTACCAACGCCTCAGGTAAAACGACCTTGCAGCGCCTAGTGCCAGTATTTTATGGTGAATATCCAAGTCGCGTCGTGCCATCAACCCGTGACAGTTTTGAACGTTGGTACTTACCGCACGATTCGAGCTACATCATTTACGAATATCAAAAAGATGACGGCTTACTGTATCAAGCAGTATTAGCGTCAGCAGGCGACGGTAAAGGGGTTAATTATCGCTTTATTGCACGTGGTTTTGAGCTTGAGGATTACATAAAATCCCGCAATGGCGACACCATTATTTGCCATTCGATGGCCGAGCTTGGCCGCGAAGTTAAACGCGAAGGCATCGCGCACACTAACTTGCTTAATACGCGTGAGTTTCGTGCCATTATTCAAAACGATCGCAGCTTATTGAACACTGGCAGTAACCGCAATGAGTTGCGTACTTATGCGCGTCAATTCTCACTATGTGACGGCGAACACAGCCTGCGCCACATTGAAAAACTCGCCAAAGCCGTGCATTCCAAAGAAGGCAAAATGGAAACGGTTAAATCCATGATCGCCGCCATTTTAGAAGAAGACGGAGTAAACCCGCCAACCTCACGCCTTAACCCTCAGCGAGTAGAAACCTGGATCCGCGAAAGCCAGCTAGTACAAGGTTTTGAGCAAATTCGTCCAGAATACGACAAACTTGAACAAGAGTTTAACCAACTACTGAGCGCCGAATTACGCCTGTCTAGTTTGTCGCGCGGCTACCGTAACGACGAAACCTTAGAAGCCGAACGCCAAGACCGCAATCAAACCTTAGGTAAAGAATTAAACCTAAAACTGCGCTTACTAGACGATGAGTGGAAAGATGTCCGTGACGAGCTCAACCAAGAATTGTCCGCAGCCAAAGGTGACGTGGGAAAATTTGAATATGAGTTAGATGCCATAGAAGACCAACACGCTGCCTTTTTAGATGCCGACATTGAACAGGCCAAAGCGGATTTAGACAATTTACCTAACTGGCGAAGTGACCTTGAAAACCTTAACGAACGCCATAAGCTGCAAACCGAAAAACACCAAGATATTGAAGCGGCATTTAACGCTCGTCGCAGTAAAATTGCTGAACAATTACACCGTGAACTAGAGTCATTACACACAGAGCAAGACACACTGCGTGAGGCGCGAGATAAACAACGTGAGTTAGCAAACGACGATTTAGCGCAGCTTGAGCAACAATGGCGTGAGCAAACTGACGCGGGTAAAGCCAAATTCAGCGAACAAGAATACCAACTTAAATTGCAGGCAGCAGAGCTTAAGCATCAAGTGGATGGTGTGACCTACACCGAAGATGAAAAAATGCGCTTGGCGATTTTTGATGAGCGCATCAGCCTTGCCGACGAAGAACAAGAAACCTGTAATGCCAAGGTTGAACGCTTAACTACCGAAGAGCGTAAGCAGCGCGCTAAGCGTGATCAGGCTAACGAAGCCCTGCGCATTGCCAGTATTCGTGTGAGCGAGCGCGAAAACGCCAAAGAAGAATTGCATCACATGTTATTCCCACAGTCGCACACACTGCTGGAGTTTTTACGTAAAGAGGCTCAAGGTTGGGAGCAATCATTTGGTAAAGTGATAGCCCCAGAGTTGTTGCACCGTAGCGACTTACACCCAAGTTTCACTCAAGACAGCAGCGACAGCTTATTTGGCGTGCATTTAGATCTTAAAGCCATCGACGTGCCAGAATATGCGACTTCTGAGCAAGACCTGCGTATTCGGTTCGCCAAAGCCGAAGAAGCACTGCAAAGCGCGCAAGACATTCATGCCGAAGCTGAAGATCAGCTCGTTGCAATGAATGCGGCATTAGATACTGTTACCCGCGAACTCACTTTTGCCCGTACAGCATACAAAAATAGCCGTGAAGATTTACGCCGGCTCTTTGATGAAAAGCGCAGCGAGCAACAAAAGATCAACCAAGCCGTCGCCGATCGCAAAGCCGAATCGGGTAAGCGTATCGTGCAACTCGATAACGAATTAAAGCAGTTGCATAACCAGCATCTTGAGTGGCTAGCTGAACAAAAAGACCAGGCGCTTGAAGCGCGTATGGACAAAAATGCTTACTGGCAAGAAGTGGTTGGCGCAATTGACAATCAACTTGGACAAGTTAAAGCCAATATTGAGCAGCGCCGTACTAACGCTAAAACAGAACAAAAAGCCTGCGAAACCTGGTATAAAAATGAGCTTAAATCCCGCGGTGTCGACGAAGGCACCATTTTAGCGCTTAAAAAGCAAATTCGTGAACTTGAAGCGCAAATAAGCAAGGCAGAGCAGCGTCGTAGTGAGGTGTTACGTTATGACGATTGGTACCAACATACTTGGTTAGTGCGCAAGCCTAAACTGCAAGCACAGTTGGCTGATGTGAAACGCGCCGCCCTAGAGCTTGAACAACAATTAACAGCCAAAACCGCCGAGATTAAACAGCGCCGTGCCCAATTAGAAACAGAGCGTAAAGCCTGCGATGCAGCCCAGGTTGAAGCGTCTGAAAATCTCACCAAACTGCGTGCGGTAATGCGTAAGTTGGCCGAGCTGAAGTTACCGCCCAATAACGACGAAGCCATCGGCAGCATTGGTGAGCGTCTGCGCCAAGGCGAAGACTTATTGCTAAAGCGTGACTATTTAATGGGGTCGGTGAAGCAATATGTTGAGCATTTCGACTCAGTGATTGCCAGTAAATCGGGCTCAAGTTTGGCCGAATTTTGGGAGCGCGCGCGTGACGAGTCTAGTTTTGTCAATGACAAAGGCATTCGCTTACTCGACTACCGTAAATTAGTGCCACAGCTTGAGCAGTTACTCAATGTGATGGTGCCGCAATCGTTAATGGCAATTCGCGAGCAAGGGCGTATTTTTGGTATCGACTTAACCGCGTTTTACGACGTGTTAACCGATATCGACCGCCGTATTGCCAGCCAAAGTGCGCGTATTACCCGTGAAGTCGGTGAAGAGTTGTTTCTTGACGGCGTATCAGAATCGGCCGTGCGCATTCGCTCGCGCATCAGTGAACTCGAGTTCTGGCCAGAGCTTGAAGTGTTTGTTAAAGCCTTTAAAGCCTGGAAAGCCGATGGTTTTAGCCAGTTACCAGACGAGCACTACACTAACTCAATGCGCCGCGCGTTAGACATTATTGGCCGCGCCGCATTAACCGGTGGTATCGCCAAACTATTAGAAATTGAATTGCGCCTAAAAGAGGGCAATAGCGATTTGATTATTCGTACCGACCGCCAGCTAAACGAATCGTCTAGCCACGGTATGGCGTACCTGATTTTATGTAAGTTCTTGCTGGCGTTTACTCGTTTATTGCGCGGTAAAGCCCATGTGACCATACATTGGCCTATTGATGAGCTCGGCACCTTGCACCACACCAACGTGAAGAAGATTTTTGACGCCTGTGAAAACAATAACATTAGCGTGTTAGGGGCATTTCCAAATCCAGAATCTGAAGTGCTTAACTTATTTGCTAACCGCTACATTATTAACAAACAAACCAAAAAATTGCAGGTGGTTAAACCTAAAACTAACCCACTTGCAGAGCGATTGTCGCAACGAAATGCTGAAACGACTCATCCCACAACGGCTAAGGAGCACAGTTAATGTCTGATTCAAATGAAACAACCTTAGTGGGAACCAGTGCGTTAATTGAACAGCTACTGCGGGGCGAGTTTATTTGCCGAGTAACCAACGAAGACGGCTGGCGCGCACTAAAAAACAACAGCACCCGTGAGCGGATAGAAACGTACTTAAATCAAATTAACCGCACCTTAGCCAGCGCAGGTGAAGGTGAAGTGTTTTTTTGTGGTTATCTACAGCTTGGCGATGCCGAGCGCAAAGTGATTTCATCGCAGTTTAAAGACATTTGCTCGGCGTTAATTCCGCTGGTGGAATGGTTAGTGTTAGTGCAAGAGGCCAGCGGTCAGGATGCGCCATTAAGTGAAGGGGCACCGATACGCTTAACCGACTTACAAGCACGCATAGAAGACACCCCGGCCTTTAGGGAGCAGTTAACCAAACTTAGCCAGTATCGCCTATTTGGCTCCAGCAGCAGCAATGTCGATGGCCAAATTAAGTTGGTGTTTAAACGTCTCGTTGAGCTGGGTTATTTAACTAAACCCAACAGCGAGAAACAAATTTATATTGCCACCGGCAAGCTTGATTACTTGTACGAAGTCATTCGCTTTATTGACGAAACTGAAGGCCTAAGCCTTGAGGCACAAGCTGAAACGGCGACCCAAAGGGAGTTAATATGAGCAGTAACTTACACCAAGCTGGGGTAAAGCTGCTCAAACAACTCGGGCGGCATGCCGATGTGATCATGGATGCCTATTTGGCTGGGTCGATTAACGACACCGCCCATGATGCAGGCGTAATTGAAAAACTTAAAAAAAGCGGCATTTTATGGCGACCAGAGCCAGATCAGGAGCTGCGTTTAAAGCGTTCTGTTAGGGCGTTACTTGAAGAGGCCTTAAGCGATGAACGTAACCGCCAAATTGACTCTAATGTTGGCTCATCTTTAGCCACCATAAAAACCCTGGCCGATCACTATAAAGAGGCGCGTCACAATGTTGATTACAGTGCTGCAGAAGCTTATTTGGCCGACTTAAACGAGCACGTTTACAGCTTTACCGACAGCTTACGTTATTCGATTAGGGTGTTGTGGGGGCGCATTAATAACGAGTTTGGTTATGTCGGGACCATCAGTGCCAAAATTCGCGAAAACGAATTGGCCCAAAGCCAAGTGTCTGACTTACTCAATGGCCTTGAGATGTTCCAGTTTAGTGAGCTTGGTGAGATTGCCGGCGACATTCGTGAATTGCGCCGCTTATTAATGACCAGCCTACAAGAAACCCTAAGCCAGTGCACTCAAGAGCTGAGTATTGTACAGAGTCGGTTATATGAGTTATTAGGCCGCTTTAGGCAAATTCAAGGCCGTACTCGGTTACTTAAAGGCTGGTTACTGCACACCGACATGCACCCAGATTATCAAGTCGATAACCATGTGGGCCATAAAAAAATACCAAACTTATTTAATTGCGCTGAAGCGTTGCTCGCCCCTGCTAATGTCGATGTGAGTAACCCGCATCACGAGCTGGAGCTCATGAGTTTAGTCGCACAAGTGAAAGCCATTAGCCGCGATACGCTGCCATCAATTGCACGTGAGCAAAATGTCACTTTTGAGATGAGCGAAAGCGAAGATTTTGATATCCCAGAAAATCCACTCAAAATTGCCGTGGATGAGTATTTCTGTGAGGTGATTGATTCAGGTTTGCGCCAATCAGCATTGAGCTATTTAACCGACAAGCAATTACAGTGGGATGCAGAAAGTTGGCTCTACCAAGTGATTGGTGGCTACGAAGGCTTGGCTGATGAGCATAAAAGTTATTTTGAGTTAGAACCGATTGGCAAACCCGATCCTGTCTATAACGGTAATTTTATCATTCATGATGTTGAGTTATGGCTAGCCTAACTCAGAGCCAATTACAGTTATTGGCCCGCGCGGCAAAGCAACAATTGCCGCGCGTGGCTTTCAATGCCAATTGGAAAAAACTGTATCAAATATGGCAAATCGGTGAGCCCGATGGTGCTGAAAAATACCTGTATTTAACCGCTAAAGATTACGCATTATTGCGAGAAATGGCGCAGATTGACTCAGGCCTAGACATTCTCTCGCTCGATTTTGATGTACCTCGCCAGCAAATGGCGCAGCAAAGTGCGAATGAGAAATACGCAAATATTCGCCCAGATGCCGACCATGTATTAATTAAACTTGCGCCTAATATTACTCAGTCTCTACTCTCTCAATCTGCTGTAGCCGGTGTTTTGCACTTCTTAAGTGGCTCGCTGCGCTTAAAAGTTGATGCCGCCGTTGCCCTTTGTCAGCAACTTAACATTAAGCAGCTCATTGTGGTCGAAAACCTCGACAGCTTTGACAATCTATTTGCTTATTCATTTAGCCCCGAGTTACAGCCAATCATCGACAACAGCATGGTGTTGTATCGTGGCAGCCATGATTATTCACCGGCAGGGCGCAAACGTTTTTTACATCTGATTGCCGCACGTGAAGTAGATGTCATTGCTTTTACCGACCTTGATCCCGCAGGGTTGATGATTGCGAATACGCTTGAGCATTGCCGTAGCATGATAGTGCCGCAATGGGTGCTTGAGGTGCCAGATGAGTTGCTCGCTATCGGGCAAATTAACTCGGCCAGTGACTTTAATAAACAACATAAGCAATTAACTTATCTTAACAATATGCTGTCGCAAGCCTCTTGCAACACGGCTACCCAGGCTTCCCAGTGGCTTAAGTTAATTCAGTGGGTTGCTCGCCACCATGTCAGTATTAAACAGCAACATATGCTGGCAAATGCATTACGCCTCGATCGCATCGGTATCGACCGTTAAGGGCTATTTTTTGCTGTGACCCCGTTGTGACCTCTTTTAACACTGTTTTGGTGACGGGCTACACCAAGATTACAATATTTTTGATCTCCATAATACATTGTTATATATGCTTTTTTATACCGCTTGTTATGAGTGGTGTTTTTGTGTGCGCTTTTGTTTATCAAGGTGATTGAAATATTGTGCACAATGTCTCAGTATTTCAGCGCTCGAAAAGAATAAGCACCAGGATTGGTATAACAATAATCAGCAACATTAAGTTGCCATTTCGAATGGGAAAGAACAGATGACAAAATCACTTTCAGCACGGATCTTTATTGGTCTATTTTTAGGTGTGCTATTTGGCAGTATTGTGCAATTTGCACTCGCCGATAACGCCTTTTTTGGTGGTACACTTGTGACGTTAGCAGCTGGTATCGGTACCATGTTCGTTAATATGATCATGATGTTAGTTGTACCGTTAGTGTTTGTCAGTATTGTGTGTGGCGTGTGCGAGTTACAAGATTTAAAAAGCTTTGGCCGCTTAGGTGGTAAAACCTTTGGTTTTTACATTATTAATACCGTTGTTGCGATCTTAGCAGCATTTACCGTCGCCATGATATTTGAACCAGGCAAAGGCGTTGATATGTCGAGCAATGGCTCAGTGGATATTACCGCGACAGAATTGCCAGATTTAATGTCACTTATTGTGAGCATTGTGCCTAATAATCCATTTTCAGCGTTTACTTCTGGCAACATGTTGCAAGTGATTTTTATGGCGCTACTGATGGGCGGCGTGATTAAATCGATGGGCGCGTCGGTTGAGGGTGCAGTAAAGGGCTTTCAAACGGCCAATAAAATCATGATGCGCTTAATTGGATTGGTAATGAGCCTTGCGCCATACGGTGTATTTGCCTTGATGTTTAAACTAGGCGCCACATTAGAGCCTGAAATTTTTGTCAGTGTGGTTGAATACCTGGTATTGATTTTAGCGCTATTATTGATTTGGATTTTCATTGTTTACCCTATCGCTGTTAGCGCATTTACCCCTGTTTCGGCTAAAACGTTTCGCGATAAAATCCAAGAGCAAATCTTGTTTTCACTTTCAACGGCAAGTTCTAATGCCACCATTCCTGTCACCATGCGCACCTTGACCGACAAACTGGGCGTAAGCCAAGCTGTTGCCGGTTTTGGCGTGCCATTAGGCGCTACGATGAACATGGGTGGGGTATCGATTTATATCACCATCGCCATATTCTTTGTTGCTAATGCGTTTGGTATGCCGATAAGCAATGATCAAATTCCTTCTCTATTATTTAGCGTGTTTTTGCTTTCAGTGGGTGCAGGTGGTGTACCAGGTGGTGGCATGGTCATGATTGGGGTATTGATTTATCAAATGGGCTTGCCGGTAGAAGCGTTTGTGATTGTGGCCGCACTTGACCGAATTATTGATATGGTACTGACTTCTTGTAACGTAGTGGGTGACACTGCGGTACTGACTATTGTTGACCAGACCGAGAAAAAGCATCAAGTGACTGAAGAGAGCTTAGTGACAGCGAAAGAATAAGTGATTTTTGCATGATATAAAAAGCCGCTCAATGGTCTATTGAGCGGCGTTACAACCCGTTTAGTCAATCGATGGTTCTTCGCTGTAATCTATACCGTGATAGCTTAAGCAGATATCAACTTCATTCGCGCTGCCTAGAATGACTGCAACACGCTGGTGGATTTCAGTGGGTTGAATATCCAAGATGGTTTCGTAACCTGTTGAGGCTTTACCGCCAGCTTGCTCCACAAGCAATGCCATGGGATTGGCTTCATACATTAGGCGTAATTTAAAGGGTTTAGCCGGGTTTTTATTGTCTGTTGGGTAGGTAAAAATACCGCCACGGCATAATACGCGGTGCACATCACCCACCATAGCGGCAATCCAACGCATGTTAAAAGACTGCTCACGCGGGCCGATTTTACCCAGTAATAAGTCGGCGATGTAAGTTTGCATTGGCGCTTCCCAAAAGCGCTGGTTAGACATGTTAATCGCAAACTCAGCAGTATCTGGCGTGATTTGCACATTGTCGTTGGTCAATAAAAAGGTTTGGCTGTCTGGGTCTAGGGTATAAAACTGCGTACCTTGACCAGTGGTTAAGGCCATCATGGTTGATGGGCCATAAAGCACGTAACCCGCTGCAACTTGGTTACGTCCAGCCTGTAAAAAGCTTTGTTCGTTAAACTCGCCTGCAGGGGCCGGTAATACCGAAAAAATCGTGCCAACGAGTGAGTTAATGTCGATGTTAGATGAGCCATCTAAGGGATCAAAACTCACTAGGTATTGACCTTGTGCGTTGGCTTCTACAACGTAATCCTCTTCTTCTGAGGCGATGCCGCGTACTGTACTGTCAGCCTTTAAGGCATCTTTAAGCATGTCGTTTGTGATGACATCCAGTTTTTTCTGGGTTTCACCTTGAACGTTTTCTTGCTCAGTTGCGCCTAATACCCCCGCTAACGCGCCGTGACGAACAGCACCGCTAATGGCGATTGAGGTTTCTGCTAAGGTGACTAGTAATTGCGTTAATGACGCATTGACTGCTTGAGCGCTAAGGGTTTGGGCCAAAGTCTGCATGATTTTTCCTATGAGATTTTGCGAGGTTAAGGTCGATGTTGTTCATTTTTATCAGTTATCTGTAAATCATACCCCACAATGATGCTAATTTCAGCGATTGTTATCCAAGGTTTTGGTTTTGCCGTAAATTCAGGCAAAATGTTGACTGATTGTTTGCCCAAAGGATTCATTATAATGACAACAACATGGAAGCAGCATGCTTTAGCCGCAATGACTGTAGCGCCATTATTTTTTATTAGCCAGATTTCTCAAGCCGCACAAGGCAATACCATGACTTCATTAACGACCGCGCCGTTAACGGCAATAAAAGGTAATAGCACGCCACTGACGATAGAACGTATTCATGCATCTCCTGCATTGGCGGGGGCGAGCCCGCGCGGCTTAGCCTTGTCACCTGACGGTAAGCGAGTGACCTATTTATCAAGCCGTGCCGATAATCAACATTTTTATGATTTATGGCAAATGAATATTGCCACGGGTGAGCGCAGCATCTTGATAAATGCAGATCTGCTAGCCAGTGGTGAGCTGTCTGATGAAGAAAAAGCCCGCCGCGAACGCCAACGTATCTATGGTGAAGGGATCATGGAATACTTTTGGTCTGAAAACAGCCAAAGTATTTTAATTCCTGCAGCAGGACAATTGTATTTATATGATGTTGCCAGCAATAAGGTGACTGAGCTTAATACAGGAGAGGGCTTTGCCACCGATGCGCGTTTGTCGCCTAAAGGCCACTATGTGTCGTTTGTGCGCGATCAAAACCTGTATGTGCTAGCTCTCGATACCCAAAAAGTCAGCGCATTAACCACAGATGGTAAAGGTCCTATCAAAAATGCCATGGCAGAGTTTGTTGCCCAGGAAGAAATGGATCGCATGACAGGTTATTGGTGGGCGCCCGATGAGTCGGCAATTGCCTTTACCCGTATTGATGAATCGGGTGTGGAGTTAGTGACTCGTAATGAAATTTACGCCGACGGCATTAAACTCACCGAGCAACGTTACCCCTATGCAGGCAAAGCGAACGTTGAAATTGCCCTTGGTGTGGTGAGCTTGCAAGATAAAAGCATTAATTGGATTGATTTAGGCAAACAAAAAGACATGTATTTACCGCGTGTTGATTGGCTGCCCGACAGTAAGCATGTGTTTTTTCAATGGCAAAGTCGTGATCAACAAGCATTAGACTTACGCATTGCCGCTGTGAGCCAACCAGAACAAGCTAACACAGTGATTGAAGAGCGCAGTAAGGCGTGGGTAAACCTCAACAATGACCTGCATTTTTTAAAACAGCAATCAGCATTCATTTGGGGCTCAGAGCGCGACGGTTTTAATCATCTGTACTTGTTTGACCTACAAGGTAAGCTGCTTAAACAATTAACCCAAGGTGATTGGGCTGTTGATGTGCTTGAATTTGTCGATGAGGCCAGTGGTTGGGTGTATTTTAGTGGCCGTAAAGACAGTGTGATAGAGCGTCATTTATATCGAGTTAATATGAACATAGGCGTTGAGTCAATTGAGCGTATTAGCCAAACCGCTGGCATGCATGATGCTGTTTTTGCCGATAAAAGCCCGGTGTATTTAGACTACTTTAATAGCCTACAACAACCGCCACAGATCAGTTTACACAATGACTCGGGTAAATTGTTAGCCTGGGTTGAGCAAAACGAAATCAATGAGACGCATCCACTCTATGATGTGGCTGGTTTATGGCAAATGCCTGAATTTGGCCAATTAAAAGCAGAAGATGGCCAGCCATTAATGTACCGTTTATTTAAACCTGTGCCGTTTGATGCCAATAAAAAGTATCCAGTGGTGGTGCGCGTTTATGGCGGTCCACACGCCCAGTTAGTGGTTAATAGCTGGAGCGAAGCAGACTATTTTACTCAGTATTTACTGCAACAAGGCTATGCGGTATTTCAGCTCGATAATCGTGGCTCGGCCCACCGTGGGACTGAATTTGAATATGTGATTTATCAAAACATGGGTGATGCTGAAGTTAATGACCAAAAAGTGGGTGTGGATTATTTACGCAGCCTGCCTTTTATTGATGCTGAAAACGTGGCGATTTATGGTCACAGCTACGGCGGCTACATGGCATTGATGAGTCAGTTTAAGGCGCCAGATTATTTTAAAGCGGCTATTTCAGGTGCACCGGTAACCGACTGGCGTTTATACGATACCCATTATACCGAGCGTTACATGGGCAACCCAGACACCAATAAACAAGGCTATGATGCCAGCAGCATTTTACCTTATGTAAAAAATTACCAGTCAGGTTTGCTGATGTACCATGGTATGGCAGATGATAACGTGTTGTTTGAAAACAGCACACGCGTTTATAAAGCATTGCAAGATGAGGGGAAATTATTCCAGATGATGGATTACCCAGGGTCTAAGCATTCTATGCGCGGCGAGAAAGTACGTAATCATTTATATAAATCGTTAGCGGCATTTTTAGACCAGCAATTGAAATAATACCATTCCGTGTTAGTAAGTGATCTCTCAGCGAGAATTTAAAAGGGCTTAAACAAGGCGAATGACTGAATGAATAGTTATTCTCTTTCGAAGTCATGCAACGCAGTATAAGCCCTTTTAAAACTCGCCTAAAAGGAATGCCCCAGCCGCTTTTGCTTTACGTTCTCGCTATTTGAAAGGGAACAACCATGACTACATAGCGACGCCTTAATCAAAAACCGCTGGACGCATTCTGAGTGGTCACTTATTAATGCGCAATGGTATAATGATAAACTAATCGCTAATAGCGGACATAAAAAAACCAGGTTAATCACCTGGTTTTTTATTGGGTAACCGCCAAGATTAGTCTTCTAGGTCACCACAAAAACGATAGCCTTCACCGTGGATAGTGGCGATGATTTCTGGCGTATCAGCTAAGCTTTCAAAATGCTTACGGATACGACGAATTGTGACGTCAACGGTACGATCATGCGGCTTTAACTCACGGCCAGTCATTTTTAATAATAAATCAGCACGAGTTAAAATCTTACCTGGGTTTTCAACAAAGTGAAGCATCGCACGGAACTCACTGCGTGGCAGCTTATAAGACTCACCTTGTGGATTAACTAAAGAACGGCTGTTTATTTCTAAACTCCAGCCATTGAAACGGTAATATTCAACTGAGCCTTTTTCTTCGCTTTCAGCGACAGCACTGTTAACACGCGTTAATAGGTTACGCGCACGGATTGTTAATTCACGTGGATTGAACGGCTTAGTGATGTAGTCATCAGCGCCAATTTCAAGGCCAAGAATTTTATCAACTTCGTTATCGCGTCCTGTTAAGAAAATAAGACCGATGTTATTGATTTCACGTAATTCGCGAGCAAGTAATAACCCATTTTTACCGGGTAAGTTAATGTCCATCACCACGAGGTTAATCTTGTTATCTTGCATCGCTTTGTGCATTTCTGCGCCGTCGTTAGCTTCTGTAACGACATAGCCTTCGGCTTCAAAAATACTGCGTAATGTATTACGGGTTACTGCTTCGTCTTCAACAATCAGAATGTGCGGGTTTTGCATGATATATACCTAATTTAATAAAATTCGACTCTAGCGTTTCGCTGCTAGTAAGTTGTAATCGCGTATTAATTAACGCCGATACTCCAGTATTTTTTTGGTGTTTATCTATGTCTGCCCTGAATAAAACACTCTTATTAACTCGTATGATGTAACGCTATGCATGGTTACTGAGTTGTCTCGCGTATAGTCAATCTCATTACGCCAATGCAAAATGCATGTTAGTGATAGTGCATAATGAGTTAAATTTTTTGCCAACTGGCTTACTACTATGAATACGATTTAAGAAGATAGTTCCATTTGTTGTAAACTTAATTTAATCGTATTGCTGTTTTAATCATTAGTTTATTAAATGTAGAACATAAAACGTTCCGGTGTAAACTAAGCACATCAACGTAGTTAATTTCCAGTAAACGCGTTTAAAACACCGTAATGTAAAAGGTGATTCAAGCTAGTGTTACTGGCTTATCTAAGCGATTTAACAGCTGGTATGTATTATTGTACTCGTTTTAGGCATTTGTTAACAAATTAAATGTTAAAAAATTAATATAACTGTCATGCATATGAAAGATTTGTCACGTAATGTACTGATTGTAAAATAATTTTAAATATCATACTTGTGATTTATGTCACAACCTTTAAGAATCTACAAGGCTCTGCTAAACTAAATTTGGCTTAATTGACGAATTAATATTATGGAAAATGTTATCGATACATTGTGGCATGAATACCAACGCACTCATTTTTTGCTGACTCAACGCCTTTCACATCAATACCCATTTGCTATTGTTACTGCTCATAATCCCCGCGGTTTATTGCTTAATCCTTCACAAAACCGTTTGCTTGATCGCCAGCTTCAATCCAAAATCCAACAATATAAAAGCCCTTACCGTTCATTAATCGGCGCTGCACCTGACCTCTCTCACATGGAGAAAAGTTGGGCTGTTTTTATTAATAAAGAACAAGCACTTGAGCTCGGTAGAGAGTTTAATCAGCACGCTATTTATTATGTTAACCAAGGGCAGTTATCTTTGCTTGCTTGTGTTGATTCGGCAATGCCTGAGACAGAAATGGGGATTTTTAATCATAGGTTACGATTAGTCAGTGAGTTACCAGAAATTGGTGCTTATATTTAATCATTACTCAGCATTAAGGCATTAATAAGAGTAAACTGACTATTGTATTATTTTTAGGTTCAATAATTGTTTATTGTCTCTTATTGATGGGTTTTTGGGGTTTTTATCGAGTTTTTGGCAGATTTTTCGCTACAAAAAACAATCTTGCCTCGGATAGGCAAATTCTGGGCAACGAGTCGATATTGTTTGAATTAAGATGAATATATTTAAAATAGTGTATTTTTACTACGATTGTTGATTGACTTATCAGTAGGTTTGTTGCTATTTTTCAGGTCCCTCCTTCGGGAGGCACAGAAGAGGAGCGTTAACTAGGTAGTAAGTTTGAGGATGCCAGTCCGATGACAGCTTATGATGGAGATTAACGCCGAGGTATCACATTGTGCGGCACACATTGATATCGGTCGATTAGGCTGAATCCTAACGATTGTCACCTGTTTTTTTGGTGGAGAGCTTCTGGTGATGATTGCTGTTTCCCTTCTTTAAGGGTGCGTTATCTTAGCACCAGGCTCTTCGAACGTAGTGTGTTCGGAGCGTATATCATGTTAGTAAATCACATCTTTTTTTATTGTCTTTCGCCAATTGCGGAGGCATCTCTATGAGCTTAGTACCTCAAGACACTCACCCTGAGTTAGTGGTCGCCAAATTTGGTGGAACGTCAGTTGCTGATTATGCATCGATGAGTCGTTGTGCTGACATTGTTTTAGCCAATCCTGCTACCCGTTTAGTTGTGGTCAGCGCTTCAAGTGGCGTGACCAATTTACTGGTAGAGTTAACTCAAGCGAATGTGAATGACGAGCGACGTTTAGTGCTATTGAAGCAAATTGCGCAAATTCAATATGCGATTTTAGATGAGTTAGGTCGTCCGCAAGATGTTGCTGCGAATATTGATAGAATTCTCAGTCGTATGTCAGTGTTAAGTGAGTCGTTAGAACTTGATCGCAGCAAAGCTATTATGGACGAGTTGCTCTCTACCGGTGAGCAATGTTCATCGATTTTATTTTCTGCAGTTATCCGCGAAAAAGGCACTGCGTCAGATCATTTTGATGTGCGCCAAGTTCTTCGTACTGACAGTCATTTTGGTCGTGCTGAGCCACATATTGAAGCGATAGCTACATTGGCGGGAGATTTTTTAAAACCGCTACTTGCTAATTATGTCATTGTGACACAAGGGTTTATTGGTGCAGACCAGGATGGCCGTACGACAACGCTTGGGCGTGGTGGTAGCGACTACTCAGCAGCGTTGCTTGCAGAAGCATTGAATGCCACAGCTGTAGAGATTTGGACTGACGTTGCAGGCATCTATACTACCGATCCAAGACTGGCCCCTAACGCGCGCCCAATTGCCGAAATTAGTTTTAACGAAGCAGCAGAAATGGCGACTTTTGGCGCTAAAGTGTTGCATCCTGCAACCATTTTACCTGCGGTAAGGCAAAAAATTCAGGTGTTTGTAGGCTCAAGTAAAGCCCCTGAAATGGGCGGGACTTGGATCCGTCATCAAGTTGAAGACACCCCCGTTTTTCGTGCTGTTGCCCTGCGTCGCGATCAAACATTGCTTAACCTTCACAGCTTACAAATGCTCCATGCTCAAGGCTTTTTAGCTGAAACCTTTGCCACACTAGCACGTCATAAAATATCAGTTGATTTAATCACGACATCAGAAGTTAACGTATCGCTGACTTTAGATAAAACCGGTTCAGATTCAAGTGGCCAAGGCTTATTGAGTGAGTCATTACTGCAAGAACTGTCTCAACATTGTCGCGTACGTGTTGAAGATAACTTAGCCCTTATTGCGATTATTGGTAATCGTATTGCATCTACCGCAGGTATTTGCAGTCGGGTATTTAAAGTACTTGAAAACCACAACGTACGCATGATTTGCCAAGGTGCCAGCCCACATAATTTATGTGTTTTAGTGTCTGAGTCAGAAGCTCCGCAAGTGGTGAATGCTTTGCATGAAAACCTGTTTGAGTCGTAATTGATGAGTAAAGTAACACAGTCCAATATTCAAGTAGGTGAGCTTGCCACGGGGCAAGCTCTCACCATTCCGCTTTATGATATTCAAGGCACTGATAGTGCGGCACCAAGCGTGTATATTCAGGCCAATGTACATGGCGCAGAGGTGCAAGGTAACGCAGTGATTTATCAGCTGATGAACTTGCTCGAAGGCTATGATGTCCTTGGTGATATTCGCTTTGCTCCTTTGGCTAATCCACTGGGGATTAATCAAAAAAGTGGCGAATTTACCTTAGGACGATTTGATCCGATCACTGGGGTGAATTGGAACCGTGAATACTTTGACCACAATATTGACTTAGCCACCTGGTATGCCGAGCATCAACACTTAACAAATGATGCATTGTTTCAAGCATACCGAGCGACATTAATCGACTCGTGTCAGGCAAGGCTTAATCAAGCATTTGGGGTGACAACCGGTCACCGACTCGCCGTAAGCTTACAAGCCATGGCGCATAAAGCTGATATTGTACTGGATTTGCATACCGGGCCTAAGTCATGTAAGCATTTGTATTGCCCAGAATATGACATTGATGCTGCGCGTTTTTTCTCTATTCCTTACACCTTAGTTATACCTAATAGCTTTGGCGGTGCAATGGACGAGGCGGCATTTTGTCCTTGGTGGCAATTGACTGATTTTGCGGCAAAGCATGGGCGCGAATTTGCTGTGCCAGTGTCAGCCTTTACACTAGAACTGGCGAGCCAAGAGCGGATTGATTTAGCTGATGCATTAGTCGATGCAAAAGGCATTTTGGCCTATTTAAGTCACCGAGGTGTGATCCGTGAAAAGGTCGAGCCAGCTGATATGGCGCGCTTTGGTTGTTATTTGAAAGATTATAAAAAGTTTCATGCCCCTAAAGCCGGGTTAATTGAATATTGTGCAGCGGTAGGGCAACCACTCGGTGCCGGTCAAGCATTAGTGAATATATTGCGTATGGACTTATATGACACAGACGAAGCGCAACAAGTGATTAGCTTACCAATGGATTGTGTGCCTATTTTGCATTTTGCCTCGGCATCTGTGCACCAAGGCACTGAGTTGTATAAAGTCATGACCAATGTGTTTAGATTATACCATTCCGCGTTAGCAAGTGATCTCTCAGCGAGAATTTAAAAGGGCTTAAACAAGGCGAATGACTGAATGAATAGCTATTCTCTTTCGAAGTCATGCAACGCAGTATAAGCCCTTTTAAAATTCGCCTGAAAGGAATGCCCCAGCCGCTTTTGCCTTACGTTCTCGCTAATTGAAAGGGAACAACCATTACTGCATAGCGACGCCTTAATCAAAAACCGCTGGACGCATTCTGAGTGGTCACTTATTAATGCGGAATGGTATTATAGACGAGCCCAATAAAAAAACGCCTGCAATTTAGCAGGCGTTTTTATGTGTGATGGCATGCGAATATGAGCTTAACTGCCCAAGATCTGCAGCGGGATCGCTAACATGTCATCACCAGAACTTGCAAAGTACCAAATAATCCCGACCAAGCAGGCTACGGTTAATAAATACCACACAGTTGAGAAAATTTGTCCGTATCGGTCAAGCGGTAGTAAGTGGCTTTGATGGCGACCGCGCCATTCAAAGACGATTTCAACACTACCAATCAGCAATAAAAATCCGAGTAAAGCAAGACCTAGGCTGTAGCTGATAAACACACCTGCAGCGGCACCTAAAATACAGGCGATTAGGCCAACCATACTGTTCATTGAAAAACTGATACTCTTTAAAATGTGCCCACCATCGAGTGGTAGAATCGGCAATAAATTAAACAGGTTGAGTAGCGCGTTAAAGCTTGCAAGGCCGGCAAAAAAGATATTGCCGGTGATCCAGTACAGACCTAAGCTGATGATAGATAAAATCAGTCCAAATGTGGGCCCCATAATGGAGATATAGACATCTTGCCAACGCGTGTTAATCCGTTCATCGCTCAAGGCCAAGCCGCCCACAAAGGGGATGAGATAAATGCCTTTGGTCTTCATACCAAAGTGTTTCATCGCTCTAATATGGCCATATTCATGGAAAACTAAACAGCCGATAAGTGCTAAGGCAAACTCTAACGAAAATAACCATGAGTATGCGGCAACGCTGGCACCTGCAAACAACACTTTAATGACTTTAGCACTTTTAAGCAGTTTAAAGCCTAGCGAGGCTAAGCCGACAATACTGAGTTTTTGCGTTTTCGCGACAGGGACTTCCGGTGTTTGTTTTTCAATGTCTGAGACAGTGCGTTGACCTTGAGTGACCTGCTCATCATCAATAAGTAAACAATAGTCGAGCTGAAAAGGTTGCCAGTTAACGTCTATTTCTAGCCGCACTGGAATCGCTTTGGTATGGCTAGCAATATTATCGTTAGTCATATTGTTATCAGGTGTAACAAACTGTTGGGTGAGTTCAAATGAGTGAATATGGAAAGCTTGGTCGCTTGCACTGGCTGACTTTTGTGACACCAGTTGGTTGTCCCAATAAAGTTGCTGCCAACCGGCAATTGAGCCTTCTAGTCGCAAACGTTTACCAAGACATTCAATATTAAGTAATTCCATTAAGGATTCTCAGAGCTTATAGACGGTGAGTATGCGGGCATTTTGCCAGAGCGCTGTTTGATGCTCAATGGGGAAGGCGGTTTTATTGGTTAATAAAGCTGTTCTAACTCAGCGACAGTGGCGATACCTTGTTCAATTGTGGCAAATACGATTTTAGCACTGCAGCAATGCCCCTGAAATTGGCCGTATTGACGCACTAAAGGCAGCAGTTGCAATACACTTATCCGTTGAGGTTGTTTAACAAGTTCTGGGAGTTGTGCCACACAGTTGTCGATGGACGTCTGTTTAGTGGGTGGTTTTTGTATGCGGTAAATATGACCGCTACTGTCGATGAGCTTATCTTGTAAACACACAGTATCTTGGTTGGCACATATAAAGCTTAACCAATCTTGATGGTTGGCCAAATACATTAACTCATCATCTTGATCAAACTTCAAAATAGCTGGCCAATGTATTTGCGGCATAATGAGCAATAACCTCAGTAGGGGGTGTTTATGCGTTACACAGTGAATTAACGGTTATTGTAATCGTATGATATCTCATGATTGATGTTTTTCACCACACAGGGCCCGTGTTCTCGTTGAGTACGATTAAAAGCATTGCCAATGTGGATTTCAACGTTGGTGAAAATATGCTTTTCTGCTTTGATAAAGTAATTGTCATAGTAATTTTCAACTTCGGTGAGTTGTTGAGTATATTCAACTTCCTCTTTAGCTTGCTCGGCCGTCATTTGATGCTTTTGATCTAACATCATTTTCACTTGTTCAATCATGCCTGCATCGTTTTGCCATTCGGCTTTTGGCGGTAGTTTACGTAATCTTGCTTCGAGCTCAAGACCGGCCACGACCATGGCTTTGATGCTGCCATCTAACTCTTTTAGTTGTTGCTTAAATTCGTCTTGATGCATAGCGCAATAGAGTACTGTTTTAGTACTTGCGGTGGCACCAAAGGCAATGGCTCTTATCCCTTTATTGGCGGTAGTGACGCCGCCGACAATGTCACCACGCCGACATTGGGTATCACAGACGGTAATGAAGCCATTGGAGGTTGAATGACTGTGCAGTAATTGCTTGGTGACTAAAATGTCGCCTTGCGCTTCTAAATGTGAGTATTGGACAAATTGAGCGCATATTTGGCCACTGGCTTTAATTTTAGTGCTGAGCTCTTGCTCTTTAATTAAACGGCCAATGACGCCTTTACTCACAATCACATCACCTTGGGCTTCAATACTGGCTGATTCGACAAAGCCCATAACGGTCACATCACCACTGGCTTTTACTTCCATGCCTTCGTGTACGTCACCGGTAATTAAAATACTGCCTTTGAAATTGACGTGGCCATAGCGCACATCAACATCTTTAATTTGTAGCATGTCATCAACTTGCATCCCTTTACGGTTTTCTACCGGCTGCCCAGATAAGGTTGCAATCAGTTTGTTAGGATCTTTAGGATGTATGCTGGTACCTGTTCCTGGCTCCATAGGCTTATCTTTACCCGGTATTTGCTGCAGTACATCACCATGAACATTAAAACCTGGTGTGCCTATCGTCGCAGGGGTCTTTACCATTAATACATCATTGGGCTTTACGGTAATAAGAGCGCCTAAATTTCGCATGTCTACTGAGCCATCCTCACGTTCTTGAGGTTGCAGTAGTCGCTCACGGGCGAGGGCCACTTTACGGGTTAATATGGCATTTTCGCCATTTACTGCAGGTTTTCCATTAGCAATAATTCCTTCGCAACTTTCGCCCGGAGGGAGTATAGACAAACGCTGTATGAGAGCCATGATCCTTGGCTTGCTTAGGCCCATTTTTATTTTCTTACTTTTTAGTGTCGTCAGAATATCTGGTAGGCTGACGTCTTTACCGCCCCAAGCTGAGGTGATTGTCATGCTAGCTTGCATTTTATCTTCACTGACGTCGATAATGACCGAACCATCCTTACGTTCGGCAATGACAAAAAAAAGTTCATGATCACCCGTTTTTTGGCCACAAAGTGTATTGATTTCAGTAACGGCTTTATTAATGGCGGGAGAGATGGGGCATAACATGACAAAATCGGGCTGGTTCAGTATCGGAGTGATATCTTCAACGGACAACGGCCCGTGTGTATTGGGGACCACACGTAATTCTACTTTGCTCTTATCTGCGCTTAATGCGGCTACTGAGGGCTCTAACATAACATCCTTTGTCTTTTGTTTTTATTTCAGCTCAATTTAAGGAAGCATAGAGTAACAATCGGAATAAAGAAAAAATGTGAGTCACTTTGCTTTGTTCAATTTAGCTGATATCGAAATCCATTTCCAGCACTAAACACGTATTAAGTTTGATGTAAATACAACTTATATCTGTTATTTTCGGCTTGGACATTCACTTTGCCAAAATGAGCTGCAATGGTGTCAGAGTAGGGTAAATGTCTGTTTGCAACAATTTGCCATACACCTTTAGGAGCCAAACTCAAGGCGCTATATTTAACAAACTGTGTTGCAATGTCTGTGGTGCTCGTTAACCCATCGTGAAATGGCGGGTTAGAGATAATAGCGTTAAATTGGCCGGTTATTTGGTTAAAACCATCAGATGGATATACCTTTGCTTGCATGTTGTTGGCTGCAAGCGTCAGCTGGCAAGAGGCAAGGGCCATAGCATTAATATCAATGCATTCAATATTAAGCTGTGGATTAGATTTAAGCAGCGCAGCGCTTATGACGCCTGCACCACAGCCAAAGTCGAGTACGCGCCCGTTGAGGTTGTCGGGTAAATGCGACAACAATAACTCGGTGCCTTGATCGAGCCTTTTTTCACTAAATACACCGACAAGATTACATATTTGCATTTGCCCTAGTGGGGTGTCTAGTGTGTATTGGCTTAGCCAGTCGCTTAGCAATAACGCAGGTGCTGCTTGTGTTAAGTAGCTTGTGTATAGCAAGCAATGACGCGCATTATCTTGCTTAATTGGTGCTGAAAAATACGCTGGCGTGAGTTTAGCAATAGACTTTACCCCGCCTTTGTTTTCGCCTACGACAACGAGTAACCCTCCGATGGCCATATGTTGAGCCGCTAAATGCAACAAGTAACCCATAAGAGGCTTAGCTTTAGGAAAATAGATAATGACACTGTCGTATTTTTCGTTGGCTAAGTTGTTTGGTAATTGATGGCCAAAGTAGCATTCTAATGTATTGCTTGCATATGGCGACAAGGTCTGGTGGTGGTTAAAATCAAAGGCTAATGCAGTAACATGGCTTGCTGATTCTAAGCATTGGCTAGCAAATGTATCGGCTTCATAATTGAGGATTAGCACTTTTTGTTGTTGAAAAAGTTCGCTATTTCTAATTAATGCTTGAGAAGGATTTGTTAGCACAAGGGGTACTCACGGTAAAGATAAATGAATAACAGCCCTTTGCGATAGTCAAAAGGCTGTTTCGAACTGTTACTGTTTTACTGCAGTTAAAGGTAATAAACTCATTACTTTATTGGCTATATCGACGTTGTCTTGATGGCCGCTAAATAACCTTGCACCCGGGCCAGATGAAAAAACCTGAACGTCTACCGCAGTATGACCGCCGCTGGTCCAGCCTGTGTTAGAGTACACATCAATTAATTTTCGCAATGCAATGGTTAATGGTTCATTACCTTGCATACGCGCATTGTCTAATAATGTGTATTCAGCCGCGGTTGGCGTAAAGCCGATGAGTGAAGCAATAACGTCTTGCCAATGGTTGTCTGCTACAGCACGTGAGGCGATTTCATCAGGACTTGCTTTGACTTTATGCAACACAGCAGGGTTCCACTCGTATTTGTCGTTAGCCCCAACAGACAAGCCGCCGGTATTATGGTCGGCAGTAATCACCACCAAGGTGTCTTTGCTTTGGCGAACAAATTGTTCAACCACTTCAATGGCGGCGGCAAACTCGTCCATTTCACCCATTGCGGTGGCAATGTCGTTACTGTGGCCTGCCCAGTCAATTAAGCTTCCTTCTACCAATAATACAAAGCCTTGTTGATTTTGCGATAACAGGTCGATGGCCTTTTGCGTCATCTTGCTGAGTTTATGACTTTGATTATCATTAATGGCCCAAGGTAATTGTACATCGGCAAAGAGGCCTAATACCTTTGGGTTGGTTACCATATCAAGCTGCGAAAAATCGTCAATGTGCTGATAACCTTTTGCTGTAAATTGAGCCAATAATGAGTCAGAAAAATACTGTTGTCCGCCTCCTAAAATCACATCTGCGTCAGAGTCTAAATAGGACTGTGCAATGTCGATGTAGTTTCTACGGCTTTCGTTATGGGCTAAAAATGCTGCTGGGGTAGCATGGTTAACCTGTGAGGTGACGGCGACTCCGGTTGCTAACCCTAATGTTTTGGCTTTTTCCATTAACGTGGGTAACGGACGCTTTTCTGTATCAACAGAAATGGCACCGTTGTAACTTTTAAACCCGGTAGCGAGCGCCGTTGCAGACGCTGCTGAGTCTGTCACATAACCACTGACTGATGCTGGATAAGTACTCGACATGCCAACCAGTAAGCGATCAAAAACGGTTTGTTCTATCTCTTCGGTGTCAGGGTTATCTTTATAGTAACGATAAGCCGAAGTGTACGCTGGCCCCATACCATCACCAATCATAATAATGATGTTTTTAGGTCTGGCAGGTGCCGCCGTTGGTACGTTGCTATTGGGTGATCCTGTTGCCGCCGTTGGTACGTTGCTATTGGGTGATCCTGTTGCCGCAGGACTTATCATTACATCATTTGCCAATACACTCGCCACACTGAGGCAGGGTATGAGCAATAAACAGCTTAAAGAGCGTTTACATGTCGTTAAAAAATCCATGATGAATCCTAACTGGTTATGCGTTAATACGCGCTTCAATGGCATCCATCAACATACCTGTGATGTTGACATCAAATGCAGCTTCAATTTCTTTTATGCATGTAGGGCTAGTGACGTTGATTTCAGTTAGCTTGTCGCCAATGACGTCTAAACCAACAAAAATTAAGCCGCGTTTTTTGAGTTCAGGACCAATTGTACGCGCTATTTTCCAATCGCTTTCAGAAAGAGGTTGAGCTACACCGCTACCGCCAGCAGCCAAGTTACCTCGGGTTTCGCCTTTCATTGGAATACGTGCCAAAGCGTAAGGTACGGGTTCGCCATCAACGACAAGAATGCGTTTATCGCCTTGAGTGATCTCAGGAATAAAGGCTTGGGCCATGGCATATTGCTGACCATAGCTGGTTAATGTTTCAATAATCACCCCCACGTTTGGATCGTCTTTTTTCACTCTAAAAATAGAGGTGCCACCCATGCCGTCTAAGGGCTTAAGGATGATGTCTTCCTTGAGTTGATGAAACGCACGGATACGTTTAGCATCGCGGGTGACGATGGTTTCTGGGGTAAATTCAGAAAACCATGCTGTAAACAGTTTTTCGTTAGCATCACGTAAACTTTGTGGTTTGTTAACGATTAATACGCCTTCTTCTTCGGCGCGCTCTAGCATATAAGTAGCGTAGATAAACTCGGTATCAAATGGAGGGTCTTTGCGCATTAAGATGACATCAAGATCAGACAGTGGCGTATCTTCGGCTTCACCTAGGGTAAACCAGTCATTAGCATCTTGCTTAACGGTTAATGGACGCATGTTGGCCATGGCTTTTCCATTGACCATTGCCAGATCGTGCATTTCCATATAAAACAATTGATAACCACGGGCCTGTGCCGCTAATAACATCGCAAAGCTTGAATCTTTTTTGATGTTAATGTCGCTGATTGGGTCCATTACAATGCCGAGCTTAATCATGGATACTTCCTTTATATTGGAGGGAATAGCGGTTGAGTTAACCGATATCGCCAAATTTAACTTGTAGTGCGGTAATCGCGGTTAACGATGCCGTTTCGGTGCGTAGCACACGAGGGCCTAGCAATATATCTGTGAAATGGTGGGCTTCGGTCATGGCAATTTCTTCATCTGACAACCCCCCTTCAGGACCAATTAGCAGTCTCACTTTGTGATTACTCGCATCTAATTGCAAGCCATTTATACCGTGTGATGCGCGCGGATGTAAATTGAGCTTAACTGCATTAGTTTGTTCTTCACACCATTGAGAGAGCGTCATCGCTGGGCGCACAACAGGTACAATACTGCGACCTGACTGCTCACAGGCACTGATAACAATTTTTTGCCACTGCTGTCGTTTTTTATCTAGGCGTTCACCGTTCAGTTTAACGCCACAGCGATCAGAAAATAGCGGTGTAATGGTCGTAACACCAAGCTCTACTGATTTTTGTACTGTAAACTCCATGCGATCGCCACGCGAAATCACCTGTCCGAGGTGCAAATCAAGTGGTGACTCACTGTTGTTAGCTTCACAGTTTAAGACCGTGACAGTAATGGATTTCTTACCTGCATCGATAATTTCGGCTAAATAATCATTACCGTCGCCGTTAAATAAGCTGATGTGGCCGCCATTGCCCATACGCAATACTCGGCCAATATGCGCGACGCCGTCGTCATCTAACGTGACGGTTTGCCCTTGTTGTAGGTTGTCTATGGGCTGGTAAATGCGTGGAACTCTCATTCGTGTTGACCTTTTATCGTTTGTGGCTCAAGTCAGTATTGGCTGTTCAATTAACGGAGCAAGCCGTTATTTTGGCATTGTTTGAACACAAAATCATTATGATTACCTTGGCGAGTGGCGATTAAACTATCACGTTGACATTCTGTTACCGTTATAGGGAACATTTTGTCCCAAGCGTTAAATAGTTTTTGCTGGCTGCTACTGATTTGTAATCCATATGTTTGTTGCATATAAAGATATGTGCGGGCTATTTGGCCGCGAGCTCGAGTTGGCGGTTGTGCTTTACGGCCTTTAAAATCGACTATCATTTCACATTGACCATATTGATCCGCTTTTCCATTCCAATCACTAAAGCGATAATTACTGCGATCGCCGTTCACTTCACCGATTGCAGGGACTAAATTGTGTAGGTCTGCCTCCATCTTCTTAAACTGATCATTGTTTTTACTACAATTTTTACGTCCGCCGTCTTGCCAGCATTGTAGCTGGTGGCCAAATTCCCATGCTGGGACGACGTGCTCCCATTCAATTCGATTGGCGCGGATGATCTGTTTGCGAACTTGATAGCCACACGTTGGGTGGTCGGCTTGCCAAAGCTTGCCACTAATGGCGATATCACAACCACAATAAAAGGTGCTTAAGGGAAGATTTTGCTGGTAGATGTCTTTCGCAATGGTTTTTGCTTTGCGAAAACTGCTCGGATGCTCTGCTGCCTGAACGGTCGTTAAAAAAATGCCGCACAAAAGCGACACCCAAAAAAGCCATGAGTGATAGTAAGATAAGCGCAAAATAAACCCTAAAAAATAAACTAAAAATCGACAGGACAGTCGTGTTTTCTAATTACATTAGAAACAGAAACAGGCCCTTATTGCGGAGTTAATCCGTCATTTTGCGCTGATGTTAAGCCATAGGGTGCGATGACGCAATTGATAAAATGTTACGCGTTGATGATGTTAAGTTTTTTGTGCTGATTGGAGCGTTTGTTGGCAGCGGCGACAGCGATACTGAGTTTGTCCTCGAACCACTCGATTATGCCGTCTAATAGAAAGCGTGGTATTGCCACAACCACAAAAATAATCAAATTGTTGCCCACTCACAGATTGGACATTCAGTTGATGAGTGGTTTTTGGCGCCACTTTAAAAGTGGATAACATGATGCTTTGCCATTCTTTACCGTGGGGTTTTACTCGGCCAAATAGCTGAAAACAAAGTAGATGGCTTATTTCGTGTGGCACAACTTCAGATAAAAAAACATGTGGGTTTTCTGCTAATAATACTGGATTAAAGCGCAAACGATTGCTTTGTAAATGGGCGGTGCCAGCACTTTTTCCGCGTAAACTAAATTGCACAATAGGACGTGGGAACTGGCGATTAAAATGACATTCAGCATGTTGGTAATCGCTTTCGACTTTGTCGAGTATTTGCTGTTGCAAAGCTGATTGAGCTGGGCAGGATGTTAATGACACTTTTGCGCTGACTTTTTGGGGGCTCAACGCATTGTGTTTGGGTGATGTAAAATTAAATAGATTTTTTAGCATGATTTCATTCTTGGCTTGAGTAGAGGGGACTACTCAAGCAGTTGTGGGGTAGCCATTGAGGCGATATCGTTACAAGCTTGTTGCTGCGGCTGCAATCATAGCCTTAATTTGCTCAACAATGTCCGATTCAACTTGAGCATCATACCCTTTGACTCGAGGAGTATGAATGTGACCCACAGGCAAAGTTAAATTAAATTGGTCGCGTAATAAAATACTACGGTAAGAAATTTCATTAGACAAGTACCCCCCACCAGAGCCCTCAACAGAGATTTCATTTTGTAACTCGGCTAAAGATGATGCTAAAAACTGACCTCGAGATAAGGTTCTAACTTGGTGGTTGTCATTCACAGCCCAATGGCCTTTCACGGCTTGCATCAGTTCAACAGGTAATGAAAACTCAACAAATTCAGGGCCATTCAATTTACCGTCGCTTGAGGTTCCACTGGTAAATAGTGGTGCTTTAGGGTGGCTAAAGTTTGCACCTGTTAATACGTTTAAGTTATCAGGAGCATCAGCGCTACGGTTGCGAGCTGGAAAGCGTTCAATATCAAAGTTTTCACGCCCCATGCTCACGGTAAATACCATGTCTAAGCTATTTTCGCGATAAAATGGTGTGAGTAATGATTCGATAATACCGTTGTCAAAATCGCTAAAGCGGACGGGTATCATCACGGTTTCAATTTGGGCGGTTTTACCGTTTACAGTAAAGCGGTAACCATCTAAGGCCAATGCCGCTAATCCAGAAGGGTTGCTTTGGCCAATATTACGGTCTAAAAAAAACGGATCAAAACCGGTGAGTAAAATATTGATTTGAGTGTTTGGGTCAAACTCGATATCACTAAAACCACGTGATGATTTTTCAACGGTCTTGACTAAGATTTCACGTTGCCAATCGGCAATATTAAATCCTACTTTATCTTGCTTAAGTGTATTGCGCATACTTAAGCGGCTCCAATACAGCGAGCGGTCGTCATGATAACCGGATTGCACATCTCTTACTGCTTGTTGCCATAAGCGGTGACCTTGTTGCGCCGCCATTTCTGTCACAGACAATTCATCCGTTGCACGCTGCAATTTAACTTCGAGCGTGTCGTTAATTGCTTGGTAGCGATTAACCACTTGTGGCAGTGTTTGGCCTGCTTTTGATACGCGCATTTCTTCAATATTTCTTGGCAGTTGCCCAGAAATGACAGAGTTGGAAAAAGTGAACAATGCCAATGAACTTAACACAACTAAAGTGCTGCACTTAATCATCACGGTTCCTTAAGGTCATCAGGTGACCCTATTATGTTTACAATCTTTAAGGGTATAAGAGATAGTTATATCACAGTTATAGCAGCGACTTAACTGCTTGGTTAATACTTCTATTAATGTTTCAGACTTTTGGGTAAGCGCTTCATTCAATCTTTATCTGGCTGAAAAACTTTACAGCTAATTTCATTTTTAAGACTGATTTTAACTATACAAATAGTGGGATTGAACCATACTAAATACCATAAAAAAGATATAGCCGGAATAACGCGTTATTGTTAGAAACTCGTTTTGTGAATTATCTGGGGAGAAGTATACGAGTATTAAACCTATCACGGTGTTTATTCTTCAGTGGAAGCCCAATGCTATGTTATTTATACTCAGCAGTATTGCTAAGTATATATTGAAGTCAAATCGTTCGGTTATATCTATAGATAAGATGCGCAGCCCGCTCTAGTCGGGATTAATGCACTCATTGTGTCGAAAGGATATCAACATGGAACCATTACTAATGGCTGGATTTCAGTGTAATGAGCTAAATGACGTACTTTCTCGATTGCACTTTAAACTTTACTACATCAACTCTCACGACAAACTTAACATTCCTACTAACTGTGCGTTATGCCTAATCGATTTACGTAAAAACGATATTATCAACAAGATTCAATACTTAGTTAGGGCGTTAGACCCGAGCGTTCATATTATTGTTTTAATTAATAAACCTCAGCTTGAAGATCCTAAAGTTAGTACGTTTATTGCTCAGTTTGCATGGGATTTTTGTACCAGCCCAATCGATCCTGAGCGGCTTGCCAAGTGTTTGGGACATGGTATGGGGCTCGCTAAATTAAAGCAACAATGTCATGCACCGCGAGTCGATGATCCAAGGCAAGATCCCGGTCAACCTGTTATTCAATCTGCGGTTATGCAGCAATTATTTCGACAAATCGAACGTGTTGCTCCTACTGATATTCCTGTGTTGATTAGAGGAGAATCAGGAACCGGAAAAGAACTTGTTGCCACTAAATTACATCAACAATCAAATCGAAAGAATGGACCATTTATTACAGTTAATTGTGGTGCAATGGCAGTAGGCTTGGTTCAATCTGAATTATTTGGGCATGAGAAAGGTGCCTTTACTGGGGCGACGAGCAGCAGAAAAGGTAAAATTGCGCTTGCGGATGGCGGCACATTATTTCTTGATGAAATTGGTGATTTACCTGCAGAACTGCAAGTTAATTTATTGCGTTTTTTGCAAGAAGGACTTTATGACTGTGTTGGAGGTGGCACGTCTAAGTCGGCTGATGTACGAATTCTAGCCGCCACGCATGTTGATCTAGAGAATGCCATTGATAATGGTCGGTTTAGATTAGATCTTTATTATCGATTAAATGGTATCACTATCGAAACCCCAAGATTAAGAGACCGGCGTGATGATATTATTGGACTTGCTAACAGATTTATTGGGGTTTACTCAAACGAGTACGGGCTTGCAACCAAGCCATTATCACAGTCAGCGAGCCACGCATTATTAAATCATCCATGGCCAGGCAATGTCCGTGAATTAATTAATCGTGTTCGTCGTGCAGTTGTACTTAGCGACACACAGCAAATTAGTGCGCAGAACCTAGAATTAGGTGGCATTGATAAAAAACGGCATATTGCCTTGTCACTTAAAACGTTAAAAGATAGCGCTGAAAAACAAGCATTGCAGCAAGCAATCTTGATTGCTGATGGTCAAGTCGAGTTAGCCGCGAGCTATTTAGATATTTCTAGAGCCACGTTTTATCGATTAATAGATAAACATGGCTTACAACTGATTTAACCACCTCTATTTCCCTCCACATTTCTTTTGGTTCTCTTAGTCTTAATTTTGAGACTGTTGCTTAAAATAAAATCCAGCATTAATTCAACCACCTAGCTTTTTATATTCTTATTATTGAGAATTTTTCGAACGTTGAAATATCTATGTTGTTGAAATTGCTTGGCTTTATGTTTTGGCATAAGGGTTGCTACTTCCTAGTATCAAGTTAGGAAGGAACATCTTATGGATATCATTAGCCTATTACATTGCAAGTTTGTGCAACATGCTTTTAAGCGAGGATTGGAAATGAGCATGTTATTGCTCGCGGCACAAATTCAAGCTGATGATTCGAGCGTGATCGGTTCTCATGTGGTTCAAGGAGCAGGTATCGCAAGCATTAACCAGGCTGCAGGTGACTTTAATATTCAATCTAATAGCCATGCATTAGGTCGCAGCACAGTTATTAAAACGGTTAACTACCGTGTATTACCGTCGTCAGAATCGTTAACTGAAGCGAATAAGCAACTTACAACGGCAATAGACAGCCAAGCGTTTGCATTATTTCAAGGTTTAGCCAGTGTGAATCAAGTCAGTGGTGAACTCAATATGCAGGCCAATATCGGCAGTATAGCAATGGATGCAACGCTCGAAACCATCATGGGGCAAGGATTAAGTGATTCGGCATTAACTCAAGTGTCTAGCCAGTTAGCTCCTTCAACTTATCAATTATCACATTATCAGGCTGAAATTGCGCCAGACAGTTTTCTGGACGCACAAGGCGTGATGCAAATTAATCAGATTTCTGGCGATAAAAATATTGCCATTAACCAGTTCTCGTTGCAGTTACCAAGCGGGAATTAACTATCATCGATCGGAGGAAAGGAAGATGAAAAAACTAACTCTAGTGCTAAGTATTGCAGCAATAATGAGTGGTTCTGCATATGCGAATGGAATGTTAGAAACTGATAGCAGTGTTGAATTAACTAAAAGTGTAGATGTATCTAAAGAGCTTAAATATAAAGGCAAAGTGACTATTGAAGGTAATATTTATGCCGACGGGCTTGGAATGGCTGTGGTTGAAAATGTTCAAGAATCAAGTGCCAACATGGTTATTAATTATTATCACGATAATGAAGCCCAAATTACTGATAATGCCTTTACGAATGCGAGCGGTAATATTGGTGTTAACCAGGCTGCAGGTGAATTTAATGCGCAATCTAACTCTGCTGCATTAGCAGCAATTGATGCTGGTTTTGCGTTTGGCTCTGGTGATGCTGAGATTTTCAGTACACAAGTGGGTGGTTTTAATACGGTGTGGAATGATGCTTCAACCAATACATCGACCATTGATGGTGCTGCATTTATGAATGCCACTGGTAATATTGGTGTTAACGTTGCTGCAGGTAATAACAACCTACAGGCCAATAATATGGCTGCTGCAACATACCAAGGTGCACTAGGTGAAGCAAGTGTCTCTAATGTACAGCAAACTGGCCATAATTATTCTGACAATTTAAGTGTGGTGCAAGACAGTGTTGAGTATATAAATGTTGATTTAGCATTTAATACGGACCTTGAAAATTCTGGTTATAGTGGGCTTTCAACATTAGTGCCCGGTTACTATCCCGAAATTTGGACTGACGATGGCGTGCATGATAATGGCGATACAAGTGAACTTTGGGGCCACATCGATTTCGATGACGAAAATGGTTCAGGAGGCTCAATGCAGTTTAATGAAGTTGGAGAACTTGATCTTAACGGTACTGTAAGTGGTCAATTACCATTCTTTATTGAAACCGTAACCCAAAAAACCAACAACTCATCATTGTTAGCGGGTAACTCATTCCAAGGTGCATCAGGTAATATTGGCGTTAACTTGGCCAGTGGCACCGGTAACTTGCAGTCTAACAACCTATCGTTAACAAGTATTGTTGCTGGTACAGACATTATTTCTGGCGAATAGGCTTTAATGAAAGATTATGAATAAGGCAGGGAGGAAACTCCCTGATTCATCTTATGAATAATATCACTCCATGGATGATCACCCTATCGATCATCAGCTGTTTAAGTTTTCATACAAGCTGTCTAGCTGCAAATATGCCTCTCACTGGCGTTGTACCAGGAATGGGAAATTACTCTAAGCAGATACAAAGTATTCGAGAGCGAAAATTTGAGTATGTGATTGAGCAAAAAACTGACTTCTCTTGTGGCGCAGCGAGTTTGGCGAGTGTGCTCAAATTTGCTTATGATCGCCAAGAGATTAATGAGCAAAAAGTGCTCATTGGTATGTTAGAGCATGCCGATTTAGGTTTGGTCAAAGAGCAAGGTTTTTCGTTGTTGAATATGAAGCGTTACCTACAATCTCAAGGATTACGAGGACGAGGTTATAAAGTGGGTGAGGCGGAAATGTCATTACTTAAAATCCCTGCAATTGTCTTACTTAATGATAGTGGTTACAGCCATTTTGTGGTTTTTCGCCGTCATGATGAGGGGCTTGTCTATCTAGGCGATCCGGCGTTAGGTAATCGAATAATGACCATGGATGAGTTTAATCAAAAATGGAATGGCGTGGTGTTTGTGGTGATAGGCCAAGATTATCAAAGCGATAACCCGTTGTTGCATCCTCGGGCTAAATTGACGTTTAACTCGCTAGATCCATTATCACCAATGACAGACGCCGAATTACTCGAATTTGGTTTTTCTTATTCAGACATGCTTTAAGGAGGACGGTATGAAATTAAGCATGATGCTTTTATTAACTATCGTGACACCTGCGATGGCGAGTTCACCTTCACTGTCAGTGTTTACACACAGCCAGGTGTTAACAGATTTTGAACTTGATGCCATGAAAGGGAAGTACACCAATAATGGCCAAGATTATTATTTTGGCTTACAAATGCAAACTCAATTTATTCAAGATAATGGTGTTCAACAACAAGTGGGGATGCAAATTGAAATTAGCCAAATTGATAATCGCCCCTCTATTAATATTACGATTAGTGATCCCGATGCAGTTGATAGCCAAAATGAATTTAACATTGATTCGTTAGGGCAATCTGCTGGTCTACAACAACGTATCCAAATTGCAGGTAATGAAAACTTGGCCGTTAATGAGCTCGATATGGCTCAAGGGCGATTAGCCTCTTTACCACAAGGCGTGAGTATTGCATTAGGCACAACCCTAGTGAGTCAAAATGGCGATACCACTTTTTCGACTAATCCTAACACGATGGGATATCAAATCGAACTTGCTTCAGGCAAAGCTAGCCAAGGATTAAATTATCAGGATGGCAATGGCCAGTTGGTTCAGAGTATTTTTATTGATGGACTTAGTCATAGTGTGATAAATCAGTCTACAATACGATATGACGGTATGCCTGTTGGACCAATACAGTCTAATATACTTGGTAGGCAAATCAGTGATTTAACCGCTTTAGGTTTTTAATTCATTCGGTACAAGCCAAGGATGTGTTTATGAATAAGAAATGGACCTCAGCTGTCGCAATGGTATTGCCTAGTTTGCTGGCAATACCTGCGCATGCTGCAGATACTCATTCTCAACCTGAACCTGCCTCACAATCTACTTTATCTGAGCAAGACATTGCTGAACTTAAACAAAAATTGATTTTATTAAATCAACAAATAAAGTTGCAGCAACAAACTATAAATCAGATGGCACAACAAGTACTCAAGCAAGAGGCATTAATTAATCAAACTAGCGCGACAAATGTCGCATCGACAGCACAACAAACTTCCTCGCAAGTAGACCTACAATCAGTTGAAAGGCCTCAAGTAGAGACTACGTCACAAAACACTATCGCAAGTAATGATTCTTCAGAACGCAAAAAAGCGCCAGATCGAGCAAGAAGTACAGATGATGTACTTCAAGAAGCGCATAACGTATTTACGCGTAAATTTACCGTTGAACCTTCATTTACTTACAGTTATTACAGTCGAAAAGATCTTATTTTAAGAGGCTTTTTAGCACTGGATGCGATATTTCTCGGTAATTTAAATTTAGATCGTATACGTACAAATACCACTCAACTTGATCTCACCACTCGTTATACTTTAAATGACGATTGGCAGTTTGAATTTGGATTGCCGTACCTGTATCGCTGGAGTCAATATGATTCAGTTGGTGAGGGTAACTCGAGTCAACGTTATGAAACAGCAAAAGTGAGCGGTGGGCAGATTGGTGATATGACGGGAGCTGTTTATTATCGTATTAATACTGAATCGGTCGATTGGCCTGATTGGGTTTGGAATTTTAGAGTTCGAGCCCCTACAGGGAAAGACCCATTTGGTATTGCGTTAGAGAGTTCTGAAACCGGGAATTTAACTTATCCAACTGAAATGGCCTCTGGCTCTGGTGTATGGAGTGTATCTACTGGGTTTAGTTTAGCTAAAACATTTGATCCAGCTATTGTGTTTTTTAACTTAAATTATGGTGCGAGTTTTAAGGAACATTTTGATGATTTATCAGGTGCTGTAGGAGAGAGTCCTGGGGAAATAGACTTGGGAAATTATCTTGATTATAGCCTGGGTTTAGCATTTGCCGTGTCTGAAAGAATGAGCCTTGCAATGAGTTTTAATCAACGGTTTTACAGCAAAACCAAACAACGACCTGAAGGCGGTCAGTGGGAAGGCATTCCAAGAACAGATACCAATACTGCCAATTTGGGGATTGGTGCAACGTTAGCGTTATCGCCTAACTTGTCTATGGTGACCTCTATTGGTGCAGGTTTAACAGAAGATTCTCCTGATTACCAAATCAGCTTACGTTTTCCATATCGCTTTTAATTTACCCCCCTCAAGTCGCTTGGTTCACTATGATTTAATCGGCTTGGGGGTATCACTTTTACCCCATCATCGAGTGTAACGACTCTTGGCTGGTGTAACGTTTAGTGAAAAAGTCTAAAAAGGCACTGATGTTGCTGGCTAGTTGGCGTCGACTTGAATATACCCCATACACTTTAAATGATTCCATTGGCCAGTCTTGTAAAATGGGCACTAAACTGCCGGCCGCTAATTCTTGTTTGCAACTCGTGTTCGATAACATCGCAATGCCAAAGTCATCTATTGCTAGGCGTTTAACCATGCTAGCACTGTTAACCCGTACTTTACGTTTGAAGGTGGCCATCATTTTACGGTTGCCTTTACCTAATGGCCATATCGGGGCCGAAAGCGTGGTTCCCAATAATATACCGTTATGTTGGGCAAGCTCTTGTGGCGTAGCAGGGCTATTATGCTTTTTGATATAACCTGGGCTGGCAACAAGAATGGGTTGGCGTTCAAATAATAATCGGGCAACTAAATCAGATGACTGCAATGGGCCATACTTAATGGCAATATCGTACCCTTCGCCCACGAGACCGACATCGTTATCGGTAAATTGAATATCGAGTTCTATATTGGGGTATAGGCGCATAAAACTTGAACATAAATGACCAATAACATCTTGAGAAAACGACACCGGAATAGCGATTCTTAATGACCCCGAAATATCGGTATGGGTATTTTCAATAATGGCTTTTGCCGCTTCAATTTCGTGACTAATGGAATCACAGTGCTGAAAAAACAGCGCGCCAACTTGCGTTAGACTTAAATTTCGGGTGTCACGTTGTAATAATCGCACCCCAAGTTGCTCTTCTAATTGGGCAACTTTACGACTAATGGTTGATTTAGGTTGTCCGATGTCTCTTGCTGCTTGAGAGAAGCCTTTGGCTCTCACTACCGCTGCAAACAGCATCATACCGTTCAAATCGGGCATTTTAGTCTCACTGTCTCATTAATGGAACAAAGCGTCCAAGGTAGTATATGTGGTAATTTGCCTACTAACAAAGTTATATTTACGAGCTATAAAAATTTCAGAGGCTATATAAGCAGAGGATCTAAGGATGACCAGCAAAAAGCAGCCCGCTAACAAAACTCAAGCAGTATCGGCTGACCCACTTTTTTTACAAGCCGAACACTTGGCTAAAGACTTTTCGTTATTTCCTGCTCATAACAAGCAGAGTTTATCTGAAGAAGTGAAAGGGCTATTAACTGAAGATGCAATACAAGCAAACCTTAAAAGTTTGGCATCTTTAGATGTTGATGGATACGTAAACAAAGTCATCCAGCCAACACTCGATAAAAATCGCCCTGGTGCGAAACGTATGATCGCTGACTTAAAAGGTAAAATCATTGCCGAAACTCATGCGGGTCCGTTTTACCGTGCCGAGGTGGAACTTAACTTTGGCACGCGTACTCGTCGCATTGGTTTTATCGCTCAAGAGCGTACAACGGCCAATGGCGCATGGATGCCTGAGCATCACCTTGCGGCATGTAAAGCGATACGTCATTTTGCTCAGTTGTCTATGCCTATTGTGTACTTAATTGACACACCAGGTGCTGATGCGGGTGAAATTGCTAATAGCCAAAACCAAGCGCACTCAATTTCAAAAGCCATCGCAGAAAGTGCCAATGTTGACGTACCGACCGTGGGTATCGTAATTGGTGCCGGTTACTCTGGTGGTGCAATCCCATTAGCTGCAGCCAACATCCTGTTATCACTGCGAGATGGTATTTTTAATACGATTCAGCCACAAGGTTTACAAAGTATTGCGCGTAAGTACAACTTGTCATGGCAAGAGTGTGCTAAGTCTGTGGGTGTATCGCCAGAAGAGTTATATACCTCTGGATGTATCGACGGGATTGTTGATTTTTCTCCGTCAGATAAAGACGAGCGCCAACACAATTTACGTCGCGCTATTATTAGTTCTATTGAAGCGGTAGAGCGCGCGGCAATCAACTTTGTACGCGAATCTACCGATTTAAAAGAGCACTACGACCGTAGTTTACAGCGTTTCTTAACGCCGTCTAAAAATCTGATCACCTTAGAAAACAATACTGGTTTGGCCGTTGCTAACGATCCAACCATGTATCACAACATTTTTGGTAGTGCTTACCGCTATTTACGTTATTTAACCTTACGCAGCCGGATTCAATCAATTTCGCAAGAGCAGTATGGCCGTTTATCGAAAGTCAGTGTGCCAGAAGGTGACTTGCTAGCGCGTATTAAGCAAGAGCAAGAGCGTGTATTCCAAGCGTGGTTAACAAACCCTGACAAACTGGTTTACGACGAAGAGCTTAATAAGTTATGGGGCACCTTTAGTGCTAAGCGTAGTGAGATCTCTACTGAACGTAACATGATTACGCGCTTTATTTTGGGTGAACCAAAAGAGAACTACAAAAAAGCTCGTAAAGCCTTGTTATTCAACATTGGTTGGTCTTTGTACCACCGTTGGAAGAGCAATGCAGCAAACAACTTTAACGGTTTAATTAAACATTTAGAATCATTACCTAAATCAGCCACTCAGGCACCATGGCCTGAACTTAACCAGCTGACAGTACTTGATATTGTGATTAATGATGAGCTGCGTGAAGACTTTATTTGGCAGTGTCATAACGTGCTTGTTTTTAATGCGTTATATGACAACGTGGTAGGTAGCTTAGCGTCGATTTCGAAAGAAGCGATGATGTCTAAAAGCTTGTCACGCGAATCGGTTGATAAGTTATTACATAAGTCTATCGACCATGCGTTATCAACTAACGACAAAGCCAACGACAAGAATAAGTTCTACAAGTGGCTTAAATACTTTATGGATCAATCTAACCGTGCTGAGCTCTTAACACGGGTAGAGCAATGGAAGAGTGTGGGTTTCCCACAGTTAAACGATTCATTATTTGTTATTTTAACTTACTTCTTTGAACGTTTGTTGCCTGAGTATTTTGACAGTGAAGAAGATCACGACAAATACACTGGCACTATTAACCCTGTGCGTATTGGTCGTCGTAAGGATTTCTGGAACCGCTTGACCATGGGTTACCAAGACTTACTGATCCAAAAAGTGCTTCGCGAAGAGAAAAAGCAAGGCAAGATGGGCTGGGAAAATGTCATCAAACAGTTCTTTACTAAATTTGATGAAATTGATGCCGACAAAATGTCAGCTAACTTGCTTAATTTCCCTGGTTTCCGTTTATCAATTGAAGATGCCATTGATAAAAAGATCCGCCCTTGCGGTTTGATTACCGGTTTAGCCGACTTTAATAACAATGGTACTAAGCTGCGTGTGGGTGTTGCAGTCTCAAATACTGCATTCCAAGCGGGTGCATTCGATATGGCCAGTGCAGAGAAGTTCAGCGCACTGTTAATTGAATGTGCTAAACGCAAGTTACCGGTGATTTGTTTTATCAGTTCAGGTGGTATGCAGACTAAAGAAGGTGCTGCGGCGCTATTCTCTATGGCTGTGGTAAATGACCGTATTACTCGCTTTATTCGTGATAATGAATTACCAGTATTGATGTTTGGTTTTGGTGACTGTACCGGTGGCGCACAGGCGAGTTTTGTGACTCACCCATTAGTGCAAACCTATTACTTGTCTGGTACAAACATGCCGTTTGCAGGTCAAATGGTGGTACCGGCTTATTTACCGTCAACAGCAACGTTATCTAACTACTTGTCTAAAGTACCGGGCGCAATGACTGGATTGGTGCATAACCCATTCTGTGAAACATTAGATGCACAGTTATCTGGTATCGACCCATTAATGCCGTTGCCAACAAATAAAATTGAAGACGTGATCAGCAAAGCGTTGTCTTCGCTAGTGCCTGAAGTGGTTGAAGTAGAAGAAGAGATTGTACAAGACGATCCTCGTGCATTGATGAAGCCCATTGATAAAGTATTAGTGCATGCGCGTGGTTGTACTGCGGTTAAGTTGATCCGTAAAGCACATGACAACAATATCAATGTGGTATTAGTGGCGTCAGATCCAGACATGACCTCTGTACCCGCTGACATGCTCAAAGAAAACGATAAACTGGTTTGTATTGGTGGTAACACATCAGACGAAAGCTACCTTAATGCTTATTCAGTATTAAAAGTGGCTGAGTATGAGAATGTAGACGCATTACACCCTGGTATTGGTTTCTTATCTGAAAGCCCACAGTTTGCTGCTTTATGTGTGAATAACGGCGTAAACTTTGTTGGTCCTAGCGTGCACTCAATGACGACGATGGGTAACAAGTCTAATGCTATCCATACATCGCAAGCACACAATGTGCCAGTAGTACCGGGTAGCCACGGTATTTTGACCAATGCAGAGCAAGCGGTAAATGTGGCATCTGAAATCGGTTATCCAGTGCTGCTTAAAGCGGTACAAGGTGGTGGCGGTAAAGGTATTCAGGTAGTTAAGCGTCCTGAGGACATGATTGGCTTATTCCAAAAAACCGCCACTGAAGCTGCTGCTGCATTTGGTAATGGTGACTTGTACCTAGAGAAGTATGTAACGTCATTACGTCACATTGAAGTGCAGTTACTGCGTGACAAGTTTGGTAATACCAAAGTATTGGGTATTCGTGATTGTTCAGTACAGCGTAACAACCAGAAAGTGATTGAAGAATCTGGTTCTACAATGCTTCCAGAAGAACTCAAGCAACGCGTGATGGAATACACTCGTGCGTTAGGTGATGCGACCGATTACATGGGCGCGGGTACCGTTGAGTTTATTTATAACCTTGATGCTAATGAAGTGTATTTCATGGAAATGAACACTCGTCTGCAAGTAGAGCATCCGGTAACAGAAGCAACCTCAGGTATTGATATTGTAAGTGCGCAGTTTGATATTGCTGCTGGCCGTTCAATTGAGAAACTCGAACCAGTTGAGCAAGGTTATGCGATGGAAGTGCGTGTCACTGCCGAAAAAGCTGCCCTTGATAGCCAAGGTATTCTGCAGTTAATTCCTAACCCAGGTAAGATTACAGAATGCGTTATACCGCAACGTGATGATGTCGAAATCATTTCGATTGCCGAAGCGGGTAAAGAAGTGTCGCCATACTACGACAGCTTAATCGCGCAAATCATCATCCGTGGTGAAGACCGTGCTGATGTTGTGGCTAAAATGTATGCTTACTTAGACAGTGTTGTCATTAAAGGTATTGCAACTAACATTCCGTTGTTAAAGCAAATCCTTAAAGACCCTACGTTTAACGAAGGCGTTTATGACACCAACTACTTACCGCGCTTAATGGCTGAGCTAGATATTCCAGCATTGATAGCTGAAATGGAAGCCGCTGCAGAAGCGTTAGGTGTTGATACTGAATCTCTACGTGTTGGTGAAAGTAACGAGCTTAAAGTATTGGCGCAAGGCGCAGGTATTTTCTATACCTCTCCAGCACCAGGTGAGGCCGACTTTGTTAAAGAAGGTGACATTGTAACGGTTGAGCAAACACTTGCACTGATGGAAGCGATGAAGATGTTCTCTCAGGTAACATTAGCGGGCTTTAACCGCCAAAGTGGTGTGTTATATCCTGAAGATCAAAAGTATCGTATTGAGCGTATTCTCAATAGCAATGGTCAGCAAGTCTCGCAAGGCGACTTACTGTTTGTGATATCGCCTGTAGAGGCATAACCCAAGCGTTTGAACGTTGAATAACATACCCGCCAATTGGCGGGTATTTTTTTGTCATACTTTCGTTGGTTTATACTACACTCTTTCCGAGGTACATTTTTCGTTTAAATACCATTGGGTGTTAGCAGTGTTTAATCATAAGGGAATGATATTACTTAGCACGCTGCGAATATTCGTATTGATGTGCATGAGCCTTGTCGTGTCACCATCTGCTTTTGCTTTTGCAGAAGCCGCTATTTCGGCTACCTCTAAAACCACTACTATGATCCGTTATTGCGTTGATCCAGATTGGTTGCCTTACGAAGCTATTATTGATGGACGTCATATCGGCATTTCATCCGATTACCTGGCGTTACTAACTGACTATACCGATTTATCTTTTGTGTTGGTGCCCACGTCGTCTTGGCGACAGAGTTTAGCGTTACTTCAACAAGGTCAGTGTGAACTGACGCCTATTTTAAATCAAACCCCTAAACGCGATGAATACCTCTCGTTTAGCGATGTCTTCTTTAAGTCGCCAAATGTATTAGTTTCTCTTAAAACCCAACCATTTTTACAGGGGTTTGAACATATTGGCCAGCGTACGCTAGCGATCCCGAAAGACTATCGTTTAGTTGAATACGTTCAAACGTTTTACCCAGATATCAAAACAGTGTTGACGATGACTGAAAGAGAGGGGTTGGCGAAAGTGGCCAATGGTGACGTTGATGTGTTTGTCGGATCTATGTTTTCAGTTAACGCTTATATTCAGCAGCATGGGCTGTCATCGTTAAAAATTGCCGGTTGGGGCGGACCTGAAGATGAGCTCAGGATCGGCGTTGTTCATGCCAAGAAAGATATTCTCGAGCAAATTAATGCAGGGCTTGCAAAAATCACTCATGCAGATCATATCGCGATATATAAAAAATGGCATAACATCACAGTGGTTGAGGACATTGATTATAGCTTGGTGCTTCAAATTTTAGCATTACTCAGTTTGTGCATTTTCTTTTTGCTCTACCGAACTATTGATGTGACTAAGTACAACAGACATCTCAGTGAACATAATAAAGCGCTTCAACAGCTCCAACTTGAGTTGGAGAGAAAAAATAACGACCTGGATTTTTTAACCCAACATGATCCACTCACTAAGCTATATAACCGCCATTACTTTAATCAAACCTTTTTAACCGATGCTCGACAGCATGATGGTAATAATATTTGCTTAATCATGATTGATATTGATTTATTTAAAGCGATTAACGATTGTTATGGCCACGCGACAGGTGACCGAGTATTAGTGCAGTTTGCCGACATTTTACAATTATCGGTGCGTGATGACGACGTGGTTGCTCGTTGGGGCGGAGAAGAATTTGTTATTGTCTGTCAGCATGTTGATATTCAAGGTGCCAAAGAATTGTGCCAGCGCATAACCCAAGAACTTCAGGATTTTTCATTTGATAATAATATTAAGGTTACCTGCAGTTTTGGGATAGCTGTACTTGGTGAACATGAAGCGATTCAGCATTGCTTTGAGCGTGCAGATATGGCGTTATTGCAAGCTAAAAAAACAGGTCGTAATCGATATTGTTGTGCTTGATTTGGCGTAAGCCTCTATGAAATCCAGCTAAAATCACCGTGTATTTTTAGTGTCATTAACAATAATTGTGCCGTTTTTCTCTTAGAAGACCATTTTTATGAATTTTAAGCGTAAAAACTTAATAGATTAAAAAATAATCTATTATTTTTTAATCTATTGTTTTATAGAAAATAACTGCATTTTTTTTGTGTTTTTTATGCTAAAAACAAATAAATATTGCAACAGCCATTTGCGCCCAGCAAGGTTCCAATTTACAATATGCGCCTTAATAACCTGATGTGCGGTGTGTCGGTTTTTTTCGCATGCTCCGTCTACTTCTTAAACTAATCATTAAAGTTGAATCATGACCGAATTATCCAAATACAGAAACATTGGTATCTTCGCTCACGTTGACGCGGGTAAAACCACGACCACCGAGCGTATCCTTAAGCTAACCGGTAAGATCCATAAGATCGGTGAAGTACATGATGGTGAATCAACCACTGACTTCATGGAACAGGAAGCTGAGCGCGGTATTACCATTCAGTCAGCAGCAGTAAGCTGTTTCTGGAAAGATCACCGTTTCAACGTTATCGACACCCCTGGCCACGTTGACTTTACAGTTGAAGTTTATCGTTCTCTTAAAGTTCTTGATGGTGGTATCGGTGTATTCTGTGGTTCAGGCGGCGTAGAGCCACAGTCTGAAACTAACTGGCGTTATGCTAACGATTCTGAAGTTTCGCGTATCATCTTCGTAAACAAGTTAGACCGTATGGGTGCTGACTTCTTACGTGTTGTTAAGCAAACTAAAGACGTTTTAGCAGCTAACCCATTGGTTATGGTTTTACCAATCGGTATCGAAGACCAGTTTACCGGTGTTGTTGACCTATTAACTCGTAAAGCGTGGGTATGGGACGAAACTGGACAAGCTGAAAACTACTCAATCGAAGATGTTCCAGCTGACATGGTTGACATGGTAGAAGAATACCGTGAAATGCTAATCGAAACTGCTGTTGAGCAAGACGATGACCTAATGGAAGCTTACATGGATGGTACAGAACCATCTATTGAAGACATTAAGCGTTGTATCCGTGCGGGTACTCGTACAATGGCATTCTTCCCAACATACTGTGGTAGCGCATTCAAAAACAAAGGTATGCAGTTATTACTAGACGCAGTTGTTGATTACCTACCAGATCCAGTTGAAGTTGATCCACAACCATTAACTGACGAAGAAGGTAACGAAACTGGTGAGTTCGCAATCGTTGACGCAGATGCTCCATTAAAAGCATTAGCATTCAAGATTATGGATGACCGTTTTGGTGCATTAACATTCGTACGTATCTACTCAGGCCGTATCAAGAAGGGTGACACCATCCTTAACTCTGCTACAGGTAAAACTGAGCGTGTTGGCCGTATGGTTGAGATGCAAGCAGACGAACGTAACGAACTTGAATCAGCACAAGCTGGTGACATTATCGCTATCGTTGGTATGAAGAACGTACAAACTGGTCACACTTTATGTGACGTGAAACACCCATGTACTCTTGAAGCCATGGTGTTCCCAGAGCCAGTTATCTCTATCGCTGTTGCGCCAAAAGATAAAGGCGGCAGTGAGAAAATGGGTATCGCTATCGGTAAAATGATTGCAGAAGATCCATCTTTCCGTGTTGAAACTGACGAAGATTCAGGCGAAACCATCCTTAAAGGTATGGGTGAGCTTCACTTAGACATTAAAGTAGACATCCTTAAGCGTACTTACGGTGTTGAACTTATCGTTGGTGAACCACAAGTTGCTTACCGTGAAACTATCACTGCACAAGTTGAAGATAGCTACACGCATAAGAAACAGTCTGGTGGTTCTGGTCAGTTTGGTAAGATTGACTATGTTATCCGTCCTGGTGAACCAAACACTGGTTTCGTGTTTAAGTCATCTGTTGTTGGTGGTAACGTACCTAAAGAATTCTGGCCTGCGGTTCAGAAAGGTTTCGCTAGCATGATGAACACCGGTACTATCGCTGGCTTCCCAGTGTTAGACGTTGAATTTGAACTAACCGACGGTGCTTTCCACGCAGTTGACTCGTCAGCTATCGCGTTCGAAATCGCTGCTAAAGGCGCGTTCCGTCAGTCTATCGCTAAAGCTAAGCCACAACTTCTTGAACCTATCATGAAAGTTGACGTGTTCAGCCCAGATGACAACGTAGGTGACGTAATTGGTGACCTTAACCGTCGTCGCGGTATGATTAAAGATCAAAACGCTGGTGTTACTGGTGTTCGTATTAAAGCTGACGTACCGTTATCAGAAATGTTCGGTTACATCGGCTCACTACGTACTATGACTTCTGGTCGTGGCCAATTCTCTATGGAATTCGCTCACTACTCAGCTTGTCCTAACAGCGTATCTGAAAAAGTAGTTGCTCAAGTTAAAGAGCGTAAAGCTGCTGAAGCTAAGAAGTAATTCTTAACTTTCTGCTGATAAAAACCGTTGCCTAGGCAGCGGTTTTTTTATGCCTTCGATTTACAAAGGATTTTGAGGGTTAGCCGCATTCGGCGTGCTGAGCGATAGTAACGCTTGTGCTGGTGGCGTAAGCGGAAGATTTTGACGCCATATTAAGGCGAGATCCCAAGTCATTGCAGGTTGCATTGGTTTAAACACTAACTTGCTGGCCGTTAAGCGCTGACAAATCGGTTCGGGTAATATGGCAATGCCCATATTGGCTTCAACCATGGCGGCGATAAAATCCCATTGACCACTCCTAAAAGCGATATTGAGTTGCACACCTGCTTTACGGCTGAGGCGATTAATTAATTTGGCTAATGAGAAGTCCTCGTTGTATAAAATAAACGGGTATGACTCAAAGTCGTGCCAAGTAATGTTAGCTTTGTGTGTCAGTGGATGCCCTTCTGGTAAGCAAGCAAGTAATGGATACTTTGTTAATGGTTGATTAGCTAACTCATGTTGATGAGTTGTTGGTAGCGCGGTAAACGCGATATCAAGGCTATTGTTAATCAACGCTTGCTCGCAGCCAAAACCACCGTACTCGTACATCTGTAGTGCGATGCCTGGGTATTTTTGTCGATACTGAGTCAGTAAGCCTATAATAAGACTGCTCATCATTGGGCATACGCCGAGTCTTAGTTCTCCTGACTTTAATCCTCGTAGGTTACTCATGTCTTCTTGCAGACGATGCCAATGACCTAATATCTCTTGCGCACTTTGGGCAAAGATACGACCGGCTTGAGTCAGCTCAACACTTTGATTGTTGCGGATCAGCAATTGTTCGCCAACATTGTCTTCAATTCGCTGAATAATTTTGCTCAATGTGGGCTGAGTCATGAAGCACTTTTGCGCGGCTCTAGTAAAATTTTCAGTCTCAACGATGGTCAGAAAACAACGTAAGCTCTTGATTGGTATGTTCATGCCATTTTGGAATCTAGGTAGGGTTAATTATTCATTTTACTGATAAACCACAAACCATTACTTTGAACTTGTTAACAGAAACGGAGCAATCATCATGAAAACAACATCAAGTTTATGGGTCGGCGCATTGTGGCAAGCAGCGATGCCAATGGCACAAGAAGAGCAATCATCAAGTACCACCGCAAAAGTTGCCGAACCGAGTGCATCAGTCACTCAACAAGCACAACATACTATAAACCCAGCATAAGCTGGGTTTTTTATTGGCCAATATTAAACAAATCCTAGAGATAAAAAAGCCGCTTGCATGCAAGCGGCAGAAGTCTTAATCGGGGGAGGAATAGGACTACTTAAAGGTATTTTCTACCAGTTGTTGCTTGTTTTCTGCTTGTGGTACATGGCATTGGTCGCAAAAGTAGTACATACCTTTTAACGTGCCTTTGTCGTCCATCACGTGTGATGTATCGACAGGGGTTGCTTTCATGCGCTTGGCTTTGTCCCAACTGTGGCAGCTTAAACAGCCATTTTTATCCGCACTGATTGAATAAGTCGCTTTATGAGGAATGATGGGTGGCTGATGTACAAAAGTACGCTCTACCGATGTGCCACGTGTGGGGTATACCGGCATTTCGTCGGCAGGGCGTACCTCTGTAACTTGCGTTTCACCTGCAAGAGACGATAACTTGACTGGTTCTGGATTGGCGTGTGCTTGCTGACCTGAGTAAGCGCTAATCGCTAGCATTACAGCTGCTAAAGTGATTAATTTTTTCATAACTTGCTCTCCACCTTAAGAGGAATTCTGTTCGAGTATTTTGAATTAAATCGGTTTTTATATTGGAATACGCGCGGTGCACAAACATCAATACAACGGCCACAAAGCGTGCAGTCACTGTCTAAGATTAATGGCTGAGTACTGCCCTTTTTAAGCACAGGTTTTAATACATGACGCTCAGGGCAAACAGTAAAACAGTCCATACAGTTGTTGCATGCATCAGCCCTAACAGCGGCTATTTTTACTGGGCTAACCTTACCTATCAGTGAAAATAACGCGCCTGTTGGACACAAATGGCTACACCATGCTCGCTCTACCACAAAGGTGTCGAGCAAAAAAATCACTGCCAATATCCATAACCCACTACCAGCTCCAAATAATAGTGCCCGGTAGACGATAGGTATTGGGTTTAACCATTCCCAAACGGTAAAACCTGTCAGGATAGGTAATATCAACACAAGCGCTAACATGTAGTAACGCAGATTTTGCGGTATTTCACTGGTACGAGGCAGAGAGAGTGTCCTTCTCGTCCAACTGGCTAAATCTGTGATGATATTAACTGGACATACCCAACTGCAAAATACTCTGCCACCCAATAGGGCATAAATCCCTACTACGATCATGGCGCCAAGTACTAAGCTTAACTCTGGCCAGTGGCCACTCATCAGCACTTGCAATGTGGCTAATGGGTCACTTAATGGAATGGTGTCCAGTAATAAACTGCTTGAGAGATTACCTTTAAACAGCCATAAACCTAAAAAAGGGCCAATGGCAAATAAGCTCAGCACACTCAACTGCGACAATCTGCGAAGAATAAGGAAGCGGTGTGCTCGCCACCACCCTAATTCTTTGACTGCGGCACTGGCAAAGCGTGTAGCTGATTTAGAGGTTGAGCTATGTTTGCTGCTCATAGTGACAACCCCTTATTTAACATCTCAAGTGTGGTTTCTTCGGTGTGTTGATATGTGTCATGAGCGGCCGATTTCCCCAGTGCTATATGGCTTGGTAATACTTTTATTACTGCTTGTTCTGTCACGCATGCATGTTCACATTTGCCACATCCCGTACATACATCTGGGTTGATAGTGGGTAAAAACATCGCATGGTGACCGCTTTTTTCATTACGTTGCAGCTCTAACGTGATGGCCTTATCGATTAATGGGCAAACCCGATAACAGACATCACAGCGTAAACCTCTATAGTTAAGACAATTTTTCTCGTCAATGAGAACCGCAATCCCCATTTTTGCGTCGTCGATGTTCTCTAATTTGTGATCAAGCGAACCGCTAGGGCAAGCTTTAACACAAGGGATGTCATCGCACATTTCACATGGAATGCTACGCGCAGTAAAATAAGGTGTGCCTGTTGCTGCGCCCTCAAACCAGCGAGCCAGTTTGAGGGTGTCGTAGGGGCAAGCCTCTACGCATAAACCGCAGCGAACACATGCCGAGAGAAAATCGTCTTCTGCCAATGCACCAGGAGGGCGAATAGCAAATGGGTCTAGCTGGCGAGATTGAGTGGCAACTGTTGTTAGCCCCAACCCTACCATACCCATCACACAACTGGCTTTTGCCGTTGTGGCCAGAAATTGTCTACGGTTTACACCGTTAACATTTCCTAATTTGCTATTTACTTTGCTCATAACATGACTTTCCGTTTATGCACTTAACTATTGACTAAGCCTTCATGACTTTTACAGGACACTTCTTGAAGTCTGTCTCTTTTGACAGCGGGTCAGTGGCATCGAGTATGAGCTTGTTGACTAATTGGCGCGCATCAAAGAACGGCATAAATACTACGCCTTGAGGTGGCTTGTTACGGCCTTTGGTTTCAACACGTGTTTTCACTTCACCGCGTGGAGAGGCCACGACAACTTCGTCACCACGTTTTAAACCACGTGATTTAGCATCTTCTGGGTGCATAAAGATTTGTGCATCAGAATAAGCGCGTTGAAGCTCAGGTACGCGGGCTGTCATTGAACCTGTGTGCCAATGCTCTAGTACACGGCCAGTGGACATCCATAGGTCGAATTCTTTGTTTGGCTCTTCTGCTGCTGGCTCATAAGGAAGGGCAAAAATAACAGCTCTACCATCTGGTTTACCGTAGAAGTTAAAGCCTTCGCCAGCCTTAACATAAGGATCGCTTCCTTCAACAAAACGGCGTAAGGTTTCTTTACCATCAATGACTGGCCAGCGTTTACCGCGGTTTTCATGGTAATTGTCGAAAGCATCTAGATCATGAGCGTGTCCGCGACCAAATTGGGCATATTCTTCGAATAGACCTTTTTGTAAATAGAAACCAAAGTGCTCACTTTCGTCGTTGTATGCGCCTTTGCATTGTTCTGCTGGATACTTGTCTACTTCACCGTTAGCAAACAACACGTCGAATAAGGTTTTATCGGCATATTCAGGTTTTTTAGCGATCAGTTCAGCAGGCCATACTTCTGATACTTTAAAGCGTTTTGAGAACTCAACCAGTTGCCATAAATCAGATTTAGCGCCTTCTGGTGGTTTCACTTGTTGATGCCACATATGAGTACGACGTTCAGCGTTACCGTATGCACCTTCTTTTTCAACCCACATTGCGGTGGGTAAAATTAAGTCTGCAGCCATAGCACTGACTGTTGGGTATGGATCTGAAACCACAATAAAGTTTTCTGGATTACGGAAACCTGGGTAAATTTCATCGTTAATATTAGGACCAGCTTGCATGTTGTTGGTACACATGGTCCAGTAACAGTTTAATTTACCATCTTTTAACATACGGCTTTGCAGTACTGCGTGATAGCCAGGTTTAGGTGGAATTGTGCCAGCAGGCACTTGCCACAGTTTTTCTGTAATTTCACGGTGTTTGTCGTTATTAACCACCATATCAGCGGGTAAACGGTGAGCAAATGTACCTACTTCACGCGCGGTGCCACAAGCTGATGGTTGGCCAGTAAGCGAGAATGGACTGTTACCTGGTGTGGCAATTTTACCGGTTAATAAGTGGATGTTGTAAAGCATGTTATTTGCCCATACACCACGAGTATGCTGGTTAATCCCCATGGTCCATAAGCTCATGACTTTTTGCTTAGGGTCGGCATAAACTTTGGCCAGTGTATTTAGTTTGTCTACCGGAACACCACTCATTTCTGAAGCGTATTCAGCCGTATAGGTGCTAACAAATTTAGCGTATTCATCAAAGCTAATAGGTTTAGAACCACCGTTACCCGCGTTTTTGGCTTTCTTTTCTAATGGATGGTCTGGGCGTAAACCATATCCGATGTCGGTCACACCAAGGGCAAAGTTAGTATGTTTGCTAACAAAATCTTTGTTTACCGCATTGTTTTGGATAATGTAATTGGCAATGAAGTTTAAAATCACAAGGTCAGTTTGTGGCTTAAAAATCATTGGGTTGTCAGCTAAATCGAAGCTGCGGTTTTCATAAGTTGATAATACATGCACTTTTGCATCTTTATGGCTTAAACGACGGTCAGTTAAGCGAGCCCATAAAATAGGGTGCATTTCTGCCATGTTAGCGCCCCAAAGCACAAAGTTGTCACCGGCTTCAATATCGTCGTAACATCCCATAGGCTCATCAATACCAAAGGTACGCATAAAACCACCTACCGCAGATGCCATACAGTGACGTGCGTTAGGGTCGATGTTGTTAGTTAAAAAGCCCGCTTTATGTAATTTTGATGCTGCGTAACCTTCCCAAACGGTCCATTGACCAGAACCGAACATTCCTACAGATGTTGGGCCTTTTTTGGCAATACTGGCTTTCCACTTATCAGCCATAGTGTCGAATGCGACATCCCAGCTTACTGGGGTAAAGTCACCTTCTTTGTCATATTTACCATCTTTCATTCTAAGCAATGGCGTTGTTAGACGGTCTTTGCCATACATAATTTTTGACAAGAAGTAGCCTTTAATACAATTTAGGCCTTTATTAACTGGGCTTTCTGGGTCGCCTTTTGTTGCGACAACTTTGCCATTTTTGGTCCCAACTAATACGCTACAGCCGACACCACAAAAACGACATGGGGCTTTGTCCCATTTGATGTCAGTTTTGCCTTCTGCGGCGTGAACCATATTAATTGGAATAGCGATACCCACAGCCGATGCTGCTGCGGCAGCGGCGTTGGCTTTTAAAAACTCGCGACGGCTTATGCTCATGGTGTTCCTCACTCTTAGAATGTTGTTCTTGGTGCGTGATAGTCATTGGAGGTGACGTGATGGAAATAAGTCTAGACCTTACTATTCGTATGGGTATACCTCCGAATGGGTATAGTGGTTAATAGTTGTTCAAGGTCACATTTTTTCGCGTGATGTAAATCTCACTTTAACAATTAGGGCGTTCCTGTTTTAGCTAACGCTTGTAAAGCCTAGTACATAAGGGGTGTGGGTTTTAGCGATGATTGAAGCGTTGCAGATGGTTTAGGTTGAGGTTAACTGGCTGTCCTGTTTATTTTTATCGTAAACATAAATCTCTTTATAGGTAGGCCTTACGATTAATGATAGCCCGTTAATTCCATATACCCTTGGCCTTGATGACTGCCTTGAATATTAATAGGACCTTCCCAGTATGAGGTGGACACTAACATGTCACTATTAGGGTTAATGGCGTGGGTGGTAAGGTCAATGGCTTCGCTGTTTATACGAATACGCCAGGCTATAGGATGTTTACCGAGAGCCGTTTGTTGCCACTGTGTGGGCTGCATATCTATATCATTAGGGTTGTCGCGACTATTGATATTACGGCCGCTACCGTCAGCATACATACGTCTGGCACTGTAGAAATGATCTTGTTCAGTGTCGCCACGTAACCTAAAGGCCATTAAGGTTGAGTCGTCATTTAACCTAAGTGAAAACCAGTCCCATCCTTGTTGCGCTTTTGTGAGAAATTGCGAGCTCCACTCTCTGTCTAACCAAGCTTTACCGCTGACTTTTTCGGTGACGCCATGGCGAGTCATCTCTCCTGTTACATCAATAAAGGGTTGGCTGTAATAATATGAGGCGACAGCCTGGTCAGCACTCTTACTGCTATAGCCCTTATCGCCTTGTAATTGAATCGGTTGCTGGCTGTTCAGTTGCAATTGATAAGTAAAATCAGAGTTGTTGACGGTTAATGTCGCCGGAAACAGGCCATCAGATTGACTTTGCCATTGCCAGTTTTGCAGATGAACGGTAAAGGGGGAAGGGCTGACACTGGCGAGTTTGGGGTGTGCCCGCGACCATTTTTCGGCAGTAAGATGCTCATCTTCTGATGTGATAGCAGCATGTGCCATGTAGAGTTGGTTGCTACTCCAATCGTTTTCACTTGCAGTCAGTTGCTCGGTTGGCGGAGTCATGCCTATCCTAAATTGGGTCCACTGTATGCCTACATCTTCCCCTTTGCTGGTGGTTAAATTAGCCGTTAGATACCACCATTCAATTTTATAGTCATTGTGGGCTAAATGATCGCGGGGAAACTGCAGCATTTTGCCTTGAACAACTTCACTGTAGCCAACCGATGATTGTGCTGACATGTTACTGATAGTCGTTGATTGTTCATGAACATCTGGCGCAGGAGAGCAGGCGGATAACACAGTGCCAAAGGCCATTGCGACTAAGCTTATACTGAACGCTTTTTTGCCTGTAGCAGAGATCATAATGCTTCCTGTTGTAAGCTGGATATTAATGGTTTTCGGGTTTGCCAATATAAAGGTAAGCTTACCGCGAGTAAGCAGCTGATGATCGCGATAACAACAACCTGACCATAAGCTGCCCAGTCCCAAATCATCGCAATACTCCAGCCAAAGGCTTGTAAAGTCACTTTATGGATCAATAAGTAACCCAGCAATGCACCCATTGGTAAGGCCACCAAGCAGGTTAACAATACAATAAATAGCATTTGTACTATGACCATTATCCGTAACTGGTTGCGGCTAACGCCGAGAGCATATAGGCGTGCCAATGGTGCTTGTCTCGCCTGGGTGAGCATTACGCAAGCACTAAATAAACCGATAGCCGCAACCAGTAAGGTTAAGCTATTGAGCACGACAGTAATTGAGAAGGTTTTATTAAATATGGTAATGGCTTCAGTTTTAATACGTTGTTGGCTGTACATGTATGCCGACGATAAGTTGAGCTGTTGACTAATGTTATTTTGTAATGTGGTGAGATCGCCTTGGTAGGTGACCGCCAAACTGAAGGGGTTAGTTGGCAAAGGAGATTGTCGCCATAATGACTGGCTAATAAGGACCTCACCTTTAGGATTACCATAATCATAATAAATCGCACCAACGGTTAATGTATGTTGTTGCAGTTGTGATAATTGTACTTTATCACCAATGTTTAGCTGATATTTTATCGACAATGGCTCACTGATCATAATACTGTGGCCAGTGGTAAACGCTGGCCAAAAATTATCTGCGGTTGTTTTAAATACCGTAGTGTCGGTTAATGATAAATGGTCACGACTGACGAGGTTAACGGGTATTTGGGTTTGTGGTGTTTCAGCCCGACTGAGGCTGCTATCCACGGTCCATTGTTCATAAATGCCATCCACTTTGGGATCGTTAGCTAACAATACAATTAACGCATCCATTTGATTTGGGTTTGGCCTAATATATAAATCAGCATGTAAGCGTGCATCGAGCCATTTTTTTAAGGTGATCTCAAAGCTGCCAACCAGTGTGTTCATTGCGATATTGGCACATAAAGCAAGCAAAATGGCCATCATTGCGAGGGCCAGGGGAGCAATAATCTCTTTGGTTTCAGCGACAACATATTGCCATAACCCTTTGGGCATCGCGGATGTGAGAAGATTGACTACCCAATGTAAACACTGTGGCAAGAGTAGTGGGATGGCGACGACGAAGGCACCTAATAACACTAAGCTATAGCGATATTGTTCGGTAAAAGCAAAAGCGATGGTGCACAACAATAGCAATACCACCGCGATAATAAACTGACGCCGATGGATAATATTGAACTGTTTATTTTGCGGTTGTTTTTGCGCCCCTTGTGCAAGAGGGGTGTTCACCAAGCTAATCAACATTGGAATACAGGCGGCAAATGCGGCAGACAATGTCAGAGCAAGTGCTTGCGCAAACCATTGCCATTGCCAGTTTCCCGGTAACAATTTAGCGCCATATAACTGCTCTAACGTCAATGCAACCATGGGCTGTAGCCATTGTGATAATTGTAAGCCAACAATAAAGCCTAACACGCAACCGATGAATACCAAGCTGATCACTTCAATACTGAGCGCAAGCATTACTGTGCGACGATCGACCCCTTGCTGCCTGATTTGCACGAGCAGCTTTTGGCGTTTCATTAAACTATACCGCACACCGTTGTAAGCAATAAATAAGCCTACAACAAACGCTAGCATGCTCATTGCGTCTAGGTTGAGGTGAAAACTGGCTGTTAAGGCGCTAAGAGACTCACCCTCACTAGCTTGAGTTGTAAAGCGCAACTCGCTGGTGTCGACCCCTGCTTGGGTTAGGGTGTGTGTGAGGCGAGTGATAAGCTCACTGTCGGTTTCAGTTTGGTCTGCTTTGAATACGGCAATGTAGCTCAACTTGCCTCGCATGTTAAGCAGAGGTTGGGCTAACGAAATATCGGCGAGTAGGGCTGAGCCTAAGCCCCATTGTTCATCAATCGTCACGATTTCTAATAGGGTATTATTTAAAGTGATAGTTTGCGATTGATTGGTGACCTTATTGATGCGCGCTTGCTGACTTGCTGACATCAATACTTTAGGTTGGCCAGCGAGCAATTCGGCAAGCGGTATATTGACCGAAGCTACTGACGAGCTTGCTTGCTCATTCTGGGATAATCCTGTGCTTATCGCGGCAATAATATCGCTGCTATTGACTCGCCATAAACGTCCTTGATCATCTGTCGCCACGCCTTCAATGCTCGCAATTGCGTCAAAACCGGCATTAGCTAACGTAAAATAAATGGTTTCGTTGATACTGTCTTGTGTGAGATGGCTAATGGACACGCTGGCTTGCTTGCTAAGCAACTCTGACACATTACCATAGCTTTGTTTCGCATTAGCATTCGTGGCATAAACCCCAATAAGCAAGGTTACGGCCAGCATAATGCCGAGTAAAATAGCACTGGCTTGTAATGGAGCATGACGGTAATGACTGGCGAACAAACGCAAACATAATAATAAGCGGCGAATCGAGAAAGCGTCGGTTTTCATTGGCTTACCCTTGCGGCTTATTATCGGTGAGGTTGACTACAATTTGTTGGTTTTCAACATGCCAGCGATGTTGCATAAACTGAGCGCATTCTTCGCTGTGGGTCACCATCAAAATACAACAATTGGCTTGTTTGGCTAAGTCAGTCAGTAACTTCATCACTTGTAGACCGGCGTGTTGATCAAGGTTACCTGTGGGTTCGTCGGCTAAAATCAATTGTGGTTTGTGTGCTAAGGCTCGCGCAATGGCGACTCGTTGTTGTTGTCCACCGGAGAGGTTTTCAACACTGCGGTCAAGCAGGGGGGTTAATCCAAGTTGGTGGCATAATTCGTCACACCATGGGCTCCATTTCAGTTGGTTGAGCGCCAATGAAAATTGAATATTGTCGCGGACATTGAGAGGTGTCAGTAAATTAAATTGCTGAAATATCACCCCTAATGATTGACGCCGATATTGACTCCAGTGTTTATCTTGCCACTGAGTAACCGAATGCAGCGTATCACCTTGGCGGATTAACATGTCGCCACTGTCGATAGTTTCAAAGCCACCAATGATGTTCAATAATGTGCTTTTTCCGCTACCACTAGGACCCGTTAACGCAATGGTTTGGCCTTGGTGGAGTGTGAGGCTGACTTTCTGAAGTACACAATGGAATGACTCACCATCACGAAATCCTTTGTTGATGCTGTCTAAGGTGACAATGCTGGTCATAGTCGCTCCATAACGAATGTGGTTACCGCTACATTAATGCAGCCATCAAAGCTTCTTAATGTGATCATAATAACAACAATATACGTCATATATGGCGTTTATGTTCAAAAATAAAAAAGCGAACTAATGTTCGCTTTAATAGATTAACTCACTGATTTAGTTAAGCATCGGCTAATGAATAAGGTAATTCAATAATGCTTAATTGTGAGCTTTCATCGTCTGCAATTCGCAGCTTTGCAGTGTTTTCAGTATCGTTAGCCAATACTGCGGTAAGCAGGACTTTATCACCTTGTTGAACACACTCAATAATATTACCGCCGCGGCGGAAGCCATCTTCTAAGGCGATTTCTAATTGGGTTTCGGTGCTAATGGTTTGACTTGTGGTGCCCGATAAAATATACAGTGCACGTTTGTTACCGCCGCGGTATTTCATTCTGGCAATCGTTTCTTGGCCCATGTAGCAGCCTTTATTGAAGCTGATGCCATCAATGGCCTGTAGGTTACACATTTGTGCAACATATTGGCCTGAGTGGCTTGCGTCAATGTTGGGATAACCCGCTTTGATTTCTAATGCTTGCCATGCACAGGCATTAACCAATGTTTGCTGTGAGGCACTGATTAGTGCCGCGGCTTTATCATTAGCAATGATAACAATAAATCGTTCATCATCACGCAGTACTGCTCCACCATCAACTAGGGTTAACGCTGCTGATACATCACCAAATTGTTGGGTGATAAATGCTTGCGCCTCATTGCCAGCTACGCCAATAATTTGATATTGGCTACTGACATCGCTGAGCTCTGCTTTACTGAATACGGCGTACTTTTTGAGTTGCGGTAAATCAAGTTCAAGGGTCGATGTTGGCATGAGCATAAATAAGCTGTCTGCAATGGCAAATGTGCGGAAGCTGGCGAGCATTTTTCCTTTAGGATCGCAGTGAGCGCCCCATTTCCATTGGTCAGCCGTTAGCGAGGTGATGTCGGTGGTGACTTGGCCATGAATAAAGCTGCGACCTTGCTCACCGGTTACTTCTATTAGCCCCATGTGAGATAAACTCGATAACATTAATGCGGGAGAGGTGGTGATGAAGTCCCAATCTGGTTGGCTTGCTGAAATGGTCATAACGATCCTTAACGAAAGAGTAAGACGATATGTGTTGAAGTGTAACGGATTAACACAATACTCAACAGAGGATTGAGGTTTAAAGCCAATAAAAAAAGCTACCTTGTGCACAAGATAGCTTTTTGAATAACAGAATTAACCCCAGTTAATTTGTCGTCAGGTTAAAACAATACCCGAGCACGAATGGTGCCTTCAATTGATTTCAGTTCAACTAACGCTTCTTCTGCTTGATCAGAATCGACTTCCATTACCACGTAACCGATTTCTGCTGTGGTTTGTAAGTATTGAGCGGCAATGTTAATGCCTTTTTCAGAAAACGCTTGGTTGATTTTAATCAACACGCCAGGTCTGTTTTGGTGAATATGCAATAAGCGCGAGGTGCCACGGTGCTGTGCAAGAGACACTTCAGGGAAGTTAACCGCAGACAAGGTTGAACCGTTATCTGAGTATTTAACTAACTTACCAGCTACTTCAATACCAATGTTTTCCTGTGCTTCAGCGGTACTACCGCCAATGTGTGGCGTGAGCAACACATTGTCTAAACCACGTAATGGCGTGATAAACTCATCATCATTTGATTTCGGCTCAACAGGGAATACGTCAATTGCTGCACCGGCTAAATGTTCAGAATTGAGTGCACTGGCGAGATCTTCAATATCAACAACCGTTCCGCGTGAAGCATTAATAAAGAAACTGCCTTGACGCATTTTGGCAAATTCTGCTTTAGCAAACATGTCTTTAGTTTGTGGTGTTTCGGGTACGTGAAGACTCACAACATCAGCTTGAGCAAGCAAATCATCCATTGAATGAACTTGCGAAGCATTACCTAACGGTAACTTGTCTTCGATATCAAAAAAGATGACTCTCATGCCTAAAGTCTCAGCCAAAATGCCTAGCTGAGTACCAATATGACCATAACCGATCACACCTAAGGTTTTACCGCGAACTTCAACACTGCCGCTGGCGCTCTTTAACCAACCGCCACGATGGGAAATGGCATTACGTTGTGGAATGCCGCGCATCAGCATAATGATTTCGCCAATCACTAATTCTGCCACACTACGCGTGTTAGAAAACGGTGCGTTGAAAACGGGAATGCCCAACTTTTCAGCAGTTGATAAATCAACTTGATTAGTGCCGATACAAAAACAACCAATCGCGACGAGTTTTTCAGCGTGGCGTAATACTTCTTCAGTAAGCTGAGTGCGGGAACGTAACCCAACAAAGTGAGCATCTTTAATCGAAGCAAGTAGTGCCTCTTCGCCTAACGAGGCTTTGTGATATTCAATATTGGTATAACCTGCACGTTCTAGTACATCAACCGCAGTTTGGTGTACGCCCTCCAACAGCAGGATTTTAATTTTATCCTTGTCAAGCGAGTGTTTCGCCATGATATGGGTACCCTCTTATCATTCAATGGTGCTTATGCTTAATGCATACACGATTAGTGTTAATGCATATACTGATAGTTATGATATAAATGCGGACTTCCGACGCAATGCCAAAGTAGCACTTTTTTTAGAGCTTGTGGAGGGCTAGATGGCTAAAGTAATATTTTAAATTAAGAACAATATCGCAGATAAGGAATTTAGGATGAAAATGCGCATAATATGGATGGCGATTTACCTGATGGTATTGCTATGGTCTGTCAGTAATCCTAAAGATATGTTTACTTGGTGGCTCGAGGCGATCCCCGCGTTAATCGCTTTACCCATTTTATTTTTTAGTCGTAAAAGCTTCCCGTTAACATCATTGGCCTATGGACTCATTTTGGTTCACTGCTGCGTATTATTCGTTGGTGCCCGTTTTACCTATGCAGAAGTGCCTTTATTTGATTGGTTAGCCCAAGTAATGGGTAGCGAACGCAATAATTACGATAAAGTTGGTCACTTTGCTCAGGGGTTTATTCCGGCCATTTTGGCGCGAGAAATTTTTATTCGTAAACAGGTGATGCAAATCGGGGCTTGGTGCCAATTTTTGGCGGTGTGTTTTGTGCTGGCGTTTTCTGCTTTTTATGAGCTTATTGAATGGTGGGTTGCTGCGGCGACAGGTGAGAATGCCGAAGCATTTTTAGGCACTCAAGGTTATGTCTGGGATACTCAGTCTGATATGTTTTTAGCGTTAATCGGTGGCATCACAGCATTGTTATTGCTGACTCCGCTTCACAATAAACAAATAACCCAAATAATGGTTAAACCTAATCAGTAGGGCGAATTGTTTAACGATTTTTTGTAGCCCAATTAGAGTTGTTACATAATGCATATCTCTCTATAAAAGTGCGCTGTTTGTCAGCCTTAAGTCTTATTCATACTTTTGATTGACACAATGACCCTATGTACTAGCAAAAATTTACTATTATTGTTCTATGAGAACGGTGTTTGTTAATTGAACCGCTCCTGATTACATCAACTTATTGAGCAAATTAGCGCCCTCGCGTTAATTGTACCTGTTCAAGATTTTGTTTAGTGTTATTACTCTAAAGTATTAAATGCAAAGCAAAATAAACAGTCGGCAGTCGACGCGTCTAAGACTTAAGGCTAGTCAAGGTATGGGCTTTACGTATAGAATGCTGCTCAGGATGTGCTCAAGTGTTAAAGAGCAAAATAAGCTTTTCAGGGAGAAGAGTGATGAGTTCTAATATCGATGAATTGGTGTTTTTACATCAAATAGCCGCACCATGCCATTTAGCTATTTTAGCTGAATCAATCGGCTTAAAAACCCGCATAGTTAAGCATGCTGCTGAGCTTGAACTTGATAAAAATTCGAATAACTTTTATCTCATTTCACAAAAAGGCGCAGCGCTAGATGCAAAAGGGATCCCTTTGCTGGTGTCACGCTTAGTCAACCATGTTCCTGTGGCACTTTACCAAGTTGAACGCGGCTCGCTCGATCAAGAATCTGCCTTATTACTTGGCGTGCGCGGTTTATTGTATAGCGACCAACGCATGGACTTGATGTTAACTGGCTTACGGAAAATGGTCTCTGATGAACTGTGGTATGACAGACCGCTGATTAGCAAAATTTTTAGACGTTTAGTTCAACAACTTGATACCAACGTTGATTTAACTGAAGAAACGGAAGCCATTGTGCAACGGCTAACAAACCGCGAACGCACAATTATTCAATTAGTATCAAGTGGCGCACGTAATAAAGAGATCGCTCAGCGTTTATGCATTAGTGAGCATACGGTTAAAGCCCATATCTCTTCTATTTTTAGAAAAACAGAATCACGCAACCGTGTTGAACTGTTACGTTGGGCTCAGGCTTACCAAAGTCACTGCGAATTAGTCAGCTAAACCAGATGGCCATATTGTTAACCCAAAGGAGCTTAGGCTCCTTTTTTGTTTATCTTTAAAAATGTTAATCACAACAGTACACTAGGTAGGATTATTAATAACAAAAATGGAAAGTTGTCATGAGTATTTGGTTTAACGATTTCACCTTAGAAGATTGTGCCCGTTTAGATGCTGGGATGCAGGGTAAAGGCACATTAATGCAAACATTAGGCATTAAAATTACTGAAATTGGCAATGATTATATGGTGGCAACCATGCCAGCAAATCCCTCGGTACATAATCCATTGGGGATTGTACATGGTGGCGCGAATGTCGCGTTAGCAGAAACGGTTGCCAGTTATGCGGCTAATTTTGTCGTTGATTTTACTCGCTACTATTGTGTTGGCCAAGAAATTAACGCCAACCATTTAAAAGCCTCACGTAATGGTGAACTAACGGCAATCGCTAAGCCAGTTCATCTTGGTAAGCGCAGTTCTGTATGGGAAATATTGATCCGTAATAGTGCAGGCGAATTATGCTGTATTTCACGTATGACTGCAGCAGTCGTTGAGCGCTAAGCTATACTTATTGATCTGGGGATCATAAGTCAGCGTGGTTTATTTTGGGGAATAAACGATAAAGCAAAATGCTCACCTTATATTTTTATCTCGCTTATAAGGTTTTTTGCTTGATTTGTTGTCACACAACTATCGCTTGGCTGTTATAGGCAGATAACAACAGCCCGCTAATGTGGCAAATACATTATGTTAAGGAGAATCCATGGACAGCATTAATATCTGGGAATGGGTTGGTTATTTGGCCTCTGTCGTTGTTGCAATTTCGCTGATGATGTCAGACATCAAGAAATTACGCTGGTGGAACTTGATTGGTGCAGGACTATTTGTGGCTTATGGTTTAGCCATTGATGCGATCCCGGTGGCATTGGTCAATTTCTTTATTGTACTGATCGATGTTTATTATTTGGTTAAGTTATACCGAGCACCCACCTCAGAGAATAAATAGCCGATTTATCTGTCACTCCATTCAAGCCAATGTGTCGATGTTGGCTTTTTATTTCAGACAATTTACCCATCTAGCATCTCATCTGTTTTTTCAATGCAAACTATACCGGTAAATCTGTTTTTTAGTTTGCGCTCATCTGTTTTAATCGTTTTAATTAATTGTTGTGCGCATTTATTATTGCTTCATCGATTGATGAGTTGAGTAAGGAAAATCATCATGGCAACAGTTTACGACATAATTGAGCAGTGGCTAACAGACCACACATAGGAGCAAAACATGAATCAAGCTAACTATTTAACAAGTCAAAATGGCGCTCCAATAGCAGACGACCAGAATTCTTTGTCGGCTGGTGAGCGCGGGCCGCTACTATTACAAGATTGGCACTTAATTGAGAAGCTTGCCCACTTTAACCGCGAACGTATTCCTGAGCGTGTTGTACATGCAAAAGGCACCGGTGTATACGGCACATTTACCTTAACCAAAGATTTAAGTGAATACACTATAGCTGATCATTTTAACGGTGTAGGTAAGCAAACTGAAACATTTGTACGTTTCTCGACAGTGGGCGGCGAAATGGGCTCGGCAGATGCTGAACGTGACCCTCGCGGATTTGGATTACGTTTTTACACCGCTCGTGGTAACCACGATATTGTCGGTAACAATACCCCAACATTTTTTATTCGTGATGGTATTAAGTTCCCAGACTTTATCCACACTCAAAAACGCCACCCACAAACCAATTTAAAAGATCCACAAGCCATGTGGGATTTTTGGGCCCTTAACCCTGAATCGCTGCACCAAGTGACTATTTTGATGTCAGATCGTGGTATTCCGGCTAACTATCGCCAAATGCACGGCTACGGCTCGCATACATTCTCATTTTGGAATGCTAAAGGAGAGCGTTTTTGGGTTAAGTTTCACTTTAAATCACAACAAGGTGTGGTGAATTTAACCGGCGAACAAGCCGATATCTTAAAGGGCATTGATCCTGACTCGTCACAGCGCGACATGATGGTGGCCATAAATGATGCAAATTTCCCGCGTTGGACTGTCAACGTGCAAATAATGCCGGAGGCTGATGCAAATACCTATGCCATCAACCCATTTGATTTAACCAAAGTGTGGCCGCACAGCGATTATCCACTCATTGAAGTGGGCGTACTTGAGCTAAACCGTTTACCGCAAAACTACTTTGCTGAAGTGGAGCAAGTGGCATTAGCGCCAAGCAACTTAGTACCTGGTGTTGGTGCATCGCCAGACAAAATGCTTCAAGCACGTTTGTTTTCCTATGCGGATGCACAGCGGTATCGTATTGGTACTAATTACAATCAGTTGCCGGTTAACTGCCCACATGCAGCTAAAGCCAATCATCACCAACGTGCTGGAGCTATGGCTGGAACAGCGTGCCCATACCAAGGGAGTCAAACCGGTGGTGATGCAAGTGTGAATTATGGCCCTAATACTCAGGTGCCATTAACTGAAAACATTGATTTTGCAGAACCACCATTACGTTTAGATGGTGAGGCTGCACGTTATAGCCGTTACAACCAAGACGACTTTACTCAATCAGGTAACTTATACCGTATATTCAGTGAAGAAGAGAAAGTGCGTTTAGTTGATACCATTGCGGGGACCTTAAGCCAAGCAACACTTGCGGTACAGCAAACGATGGTCGATCACTTTACCAAAGCTGATGCAGATTACGGACTACGCGTAAAACAAGCGTTAGCTAAGTAATTTGAGCGAGTAATTGAATTAGGCTAGATATAACCCAATAAAACAGGAAGGCTTGCCTTCCTGTTTTTTTGTCTTTAAAAAACGAACCACTAAAAGAGACTAGCCTTTGGTTAACTCATTAACATCGCCACGATTGTTAACTGTAACAGACCATATTGTGGTTGATACCATAACGTTGCCAATGAGGGGCTTGATGTCGCTGTTGTCGCCGTTTTTACCGCTGCTAAAATCGAATTTGCAAGGGCATCAACTTGGCTGTTACTGGGATTGAGTTGTGTAAACGAATTTTTAATTAACTCAATACACTCAATTAGTTGAACCCAAAGTGGTACTTGTTGTGCAGGCGATGTTACTGTTAAGCGCTGTTCAACAAGTTGCCAACGCTCTAAAGCATTGGCAAGGATTTGAATTAACGCCTCCTGACTTTGGTTTACCTCTAACGTTGGCATACTGTCTAAAGGTGATGTCGCAATAGCTGGAGATTTTCCTGCTAATTGATAACCTCGCTGTGCTTTACTGGCTTTACCGAGACGCACCGGAACCGATTTCGCCACCGAAATAGCTAAAGGAAGTAAAGCAGCTGCTTGGCCTGAGAGTAATTCAAATTCAAGTTCGCATATCGGTTCGCTGAGATCACCTGCAATAATCTCACCGATATCCAAGGCGACTTCGACGACAGATCCTTGATGTTCAATGTGCCAAGTTTGTCGTTGAAAATTGGTTTCAAAAATACACTCAAGAGATTCTGTGATCGCATTAATGTTTTGTCCATCAGGCCAAATTTTAGACGGAAAAAGTGACAGGTCCGGCATTTTTTGATTAATGCTAATATTATATTCTGGACGTGAATGGATACCTCCAACAACACTACCTGCTGTTTTTATGGTCTGTTCGAGTTGTTCATCAAAGCCTCTTACACGTAAACCCATATCCCAACGGCGCAGTTGTAAATCAGTGGTATCAAAATATCCGTTGGTTAATTTCTTTTGTCCTTGAGGGGACGAGTGAGGGAGTTCATTCAATATTTTTTTCAATAAATCATGATCTTGTTGTTGAATGAAGAGTTTCAACTCTATTTCTGCGTCCATTTACTTTTTGCCCTAGCTGTAATCAAATGTTCATTAATGCGTCATATTTAGTTCATAATGTAATATTGCTGTCATAAAAATATCTTAGGATAGCCTTGCTCGCATCATATATACTGAGCAACGATAACTGAGAAACTGTGTGATATAAAATTAAAAAACACAGTTTCATTATGCGGACGCTTGGGTTAACATGCGCCCGCTTTTTCCAAACTGGAATTAATTAAATAGGTAAACGGCAATGCCAGTAAACTCTATTTTAGGTGTGTTTGCAAAATCACCTCTTAAGCCTTTAGAACAGCATATCGACAAAGTACATGAGTGTGCATCACTTCTTGTTCCATTCTTTGACGCGACCATTTCAGGTGACTGGGATGAAGCGGTAAAGATCCGCAAACAAATTAGTTTGCTGGAAAAAGACGCTGATTCACTCAAGCGTGAAATTCGCCTAACGTTACCTGGTGGATTGTTTATGCCAGTTGAGCGTACTGACTTACTTGAGTTATTAACTCAGCAAGACAAAATTGCCAACAAAGCAAAAGATATCTCTGGCCGCATTATTGGCCGTCAATTAGTCCTTCCTCAGCCTGTACAAGCTGCTTTCGCTGCCTATCTAAAGCGTTGTTTAGATGCCGTGTCTTTAGCTAAGCAAGCGATTAACGAGCTCGACGATTTACTCGAAACCGGTTTCCGTGGTCGTGAAGTTGAGTTGGTTGCCAAAATGATCAATGAACTCGATATCATCGAAGAAGATTCTGATGATTTGCAAATTCAAGTGCGTCGCCAATTGTACGCATTAGAAGATGGATTGAATCCGATCGATGTGATGTTCATGTATAAAATTATCGAATGGGTTGGAGGTTTAGCAGATCTTGCTGAGCGTGTGGGCTCCCGCCTAGAGCTAATGCTAGCTCGTAATTAATCACAAGGTTATCAAGGAAACAACATGGTTGATGTATTAGTCACCAACGGCCCAATGCTTATTATGATTGCGGCGGCATTTGGATTTTTGATGGCATGGGGTATTGGCGCAAACGACGTAGCCAATGCAATGGGGACCTCTGTAGGTTCTAATGCCATTACTATTAAACAAGCCATCATTATTGCAATGATTTTCGAATTCTCTGGCGCATTTTTGGCGGGCGGAGAAGTGACCAGCACGATTCGAAAAGGGATTATCGACGCGAGCTATTTTATCGATGTACCTGAATTATTGGTATACGGTATGATTGCATCGTTGTTAGCTGCAGGTATTTGGTTAGTGGTCGCATCGGCGCTAGGCTGGCCGGTATCAACTACGCATTCTATTATTGGTGCAATTGTTGGTTTTGCTGCCGTCGGTGTCAATATTGACTCTGTGTCATGGGGCGCAGTAGGTGGTATTGTTGGCTCATGGGTAGTAACACCAGCGATTTCAGGCTTTATTGCTTACATCATTTTCCAAAGTGTACAAAAGCTGATTTTTGATACTGAAGATCCGTTAGCCAATGCTAAACGTTATGTGCCTTTTTATATGGCCTTAGCGGGTTTTGTGATGTCATTAGTGACAATTACCAAAGGCTTAAAGCACGTTGGATTGCACTTTTCAACAACAGAAGCCTATGTATTAGCTATCGTGGTTGCATTGATTGTGGGTATGGTTGGTAAAGTTGCCATTGGTCGTTTAAAAATGAGCGACAAAGCAGACGTTAAAACCCAATTTGGTAATGTTGAGAAAGTATTTGCCATATTAATGGTTGTAACAGCTTGCTGTATGGCATTTGCCCATGGTTCAAACGACGTTGCCAATGCGATTGGCCCGTTAGCTGCAGTGGTCTCTATTGTTGAAAGTGGTGGCGTCATCGGTTCTAAAGCCGTGTTATCTTGGTGGATTTTACCATTAGGCGCCACGGGTATTGTATTAGGTTTGGCTATTTTTGGTCAGCGTGTAATGCAAACCATTGGTAAAAATATTACTCACTTAACACCTAGCCGTGGTTTTGCTGCTGAACTTGCTGCCGCATCTACTGTGGTATTAGCTTCTGGTACTGGTTTACCTATTTCTACTACTCAAACTTTAGTGGGGGCAGTATTAGGTGTTGGTATGGCTCGTGGTATTGCGGCGATTAACATTGGTGTTGTGCGTAATATTGTCGTTTCTTGGGTCGTCACCTTACCTGCTGGCGCGGCATTATCGATAGTGTTCTTTTACATTATCAAAGCGATGTTTAGTTAATTTAACTATCGAACCGCACACATTCGTAAAAATATGAATGGTTAAATGCATTTAAGAAGGAAGTCATATGACTTCCTTCTTGCATTCAGGGCATTTAATAAATAGCATGACAACAAGATTACAACGTTTGGATAATTACCCGTGTTAAGACTGCTTTCAATCTTCGTTTTAGTGCTTGTACCCAGTTTAGTGTTTACTGTGCAAGCCGAATCTGATTACATCTCTGATGATGTATTTACTTATATCCATGGCGGCCCAGGAACTGATTTCCGTATTATTGGTAGTGTAGAAGCTGGGCAGCCAATAACATTATTGGGTAACACTCAAGGCGACTTTACTCAAATTATCGACCATAAAGGCCGTGAAGGTTGGGTGTTAAGCAGTTTAGTGACTGACAAGCCAAGCTTTCGTGTACGTTTTCCTGAGATGGAAGCACAACTGCGAGAAAGCAATGAGCGGCTTAATAAAGTGTCTCTCAGTACAGACAACAATGAAGAATACTTAAAGCTGGCCAATGATAAAATTGCCGAACTCACCAAGGCATTGGCACAAGCAACGGCAGAGCGTGATGAGGCGCAATCTAAAATCTCTCAAGTGGTTGATGATCAACGTTATGAGTTGTGGCAACAAGGTGGCTTGATTGGTGGATTAGGTGCGTTAATCGGTATTATTTTAGTTTATTTACCTCGCCCGCAGCGTAGAAATAAAAATCGGTGGATGTAAGCTCATCGCGATTTTTTGAAAAAGTACAATTAATAAAAGGTCAACGATTTAAACGTTGGCCTTTTTTTATGGTTTTTTATGATGAGCTTAATTCGCGAATAATTACTTTAGTTCTTACTTAATAACTTGTTTTTAATTAGTGATTTACGGTTGGTTACTGATTTGATTAACTCATTTTGTCAACATTTTTTTATGGCTTTTAGTCTTGTTAATTAAACAATCAATCACAACTATTCAACTATTGTGTGCAAGTTCACATTTTGAATGTATAATCGCCGAAAATTAGATCGTACATTGTATACAAAATAAAATATTCGTGAATACAGTGTCCATAAATCACCACCTCAACCATCCTTAACCTGACCTAGATGGAAGCGAATACTATGTTCAAAGCGAGTGAAGTACTGGGCGGTCGTTATGACAATGCCACTCTAGAGGAATTGTTTCGTGCAGTGACTAATAACTACATTGTCGATGAAGAACAATACCTGTCCGAATTGATTAAGCTTGTGCCATCATCAGAACAAGACATTGAACAAGTCACTCGCCGTGCCCATGAACTTGTCAGCAAAGTGCGCCAGTTTGAGAAAAAAGGCCTAATGGTCGGTATTGATGCTTTTTTGCAACAATACAGCTTAGAAACGCAAGAAGGCATTATTTTAATGTGTTTAGCAGAAGCCTTGTTGCGCATTCCTGATGCGGAAACGGCTGATGCACTCATTGAAGATAAATTGTCTGGTGCTAAGTGGGATGAGCATTTAAACAAGAGTGGATCTGTTTTAGTCAATGCATCGACTTGGGGCTTAATGTTAACGGGTCGCATCGTCAAATTAGACCGTAATATGGATGGCACGCCAAGCAACCTATTGAAGCGTATTGTTAATCGCGTGGGTGAGCCGATGATCCGCCAAGCAATGCTTGCGGCAATGAAAATTATGGGTAAGCAGTTTGTTTTAGGTCGCGATGTGAAAGAAGCGCTTAAAAACAGCGAAGCAAAGCGTAAGTTAGGTTATACCCACAGTTATGATATGTTGGGTGAAGCAGCGCTTACAGCCAGTGATGCGCAAAAATATTTTATCGATTACAGCAATGCGATCCGTGATTTAGGTGCGCAGCAATACGACGTATCTGACTCACCCAGACCCACTATCTCAATTAAATTATCTGCATTACATCCTCGTTATGAAGTGGCAAACAAAGACCGTGTATTAACCGAATTATACGACACTGTTATTAAGCTCATTGTCCAGGCGCGTGAACTTAATATTGGTATTTCTATCGATGCAGAAGAAGCGGATCGCCTTGAATTATCGCTTACTCTATTTAAAAAATTGTATCAGTCTGAAGCCGCTAAAGGTTGGGGCTTATTAGGCATTGTGGTGCAGGCTTATTCAAAGCGCTGTTTACCAACACTATGTTGGCTAACGCGTTTGGCGAAAGAGCAAGGTGATGAAATCCCTCTGCGTTTAGTTAAAGGGGCATATTGGGACAGTGAGCTTAAATGGGCGCAGCAAGCAGGTGAAGCTGGCTACCCACTCTTTACCCGTAAAGCCGGTACCGATGTGTCGTACTTAGCTTGCGCGCGTTATTTACTGTCTGATGCCACCCGCGGAGCTATTTATCCACAGTTTGCGACTCATAATGCCCAAACTGTTGCCAGTATTGATTTAATGGCTGGCGACCGTTTGTACGAGTTTCAACGCTTACACGGAATGGGCCAAGAGCTTTATGACACCATGCTGGCTGAAAGCGGTGCCAAAGCGGTACGCATTTATGCGCCAATTGGTGCCCACAAAGACTTATTGCCTTACTTAGTGCGTCGTTTACTTGAAAATGGTGCCAATACGTCTTTTGTGCATAAGCTCGTTGACCCCAATACCCCAATAGACAGCTTAGTGGTACACCCTTTGGTCACGCTCTTAGGTTACAAGAGCTTAGCGAATCATAACATTGTTCAACCAGCTGATATTTTCGGTGCAGAACGTAAAAACTCTAAAGGATTAAACATGAACATTATTTCTGAGTCAGAGCCATTTTTTGCTGCAATCGATACCTTTAGCAATACTCAGTGGGCAGCAGGTCCATTGGTTAATGGCAAAATCTTGCAGGGTGAAGTACAAACCGTTGTGAGTCCATTTAATACTGAATTAACGGTGGGCACAGTTGCGTTTGCCGACGCAAACGCGATTGAGCAAGCCATTGCAGGTGCTGATACAGCATTTAGCCGTTGGGCACGTACTCCAGTTGACACTCGCGCTAACGCCTTGCAAAAATTAGCTGACTTACTAGAAGAAAACCGTGAAGAATTGATTGCATTGTGTACCCGCGAAGCTGGTAAGAGCATTCAAGACGGTATTGATGAAGTGCGCGAAGCCGTCGATTTTTGCCGTTACTATGCCGTGCAAGCGAAGAAAATGATGGCTAAACCTGAATTGCTTCCTGGCCCAACAGGTGAGTTAAACGAACTGTTTTTACAAGGTCGCGGCATTTTTGTGTGTATTAGCCCATGGAACTTCCCATTAGCGATTTTCTTAGGTCAAGTATCAGCAGCGTTAGCGGCGGGTAATACGGTGATTGCCAAACCTGCAGAGCAAACGTGTTTAGTGGGTTTCCGTGCAGTGCAGTTAGCTCACCAAGCGGGTATTCCCACTGACGTATTGCAGTTTTTACCCGGTACGGGGGCGGTGGTTGGCTCGGCGATTACAGCAGATGAACGCATTGGCGGTGTGTGTTTTACTGGCTCTACTGGTACGGCCAAATTAATTAACCGTACTTTGGCTAATCGTGATGGTGCCATTATTCCATTAATTGCTGAAACCGGTGGCCAAAATGCCATGGTGGTTGACTCTACTTCACAACCTGAACAAGTGGTAAATGATGTGGTTTCGTCATCATTTACCAGTGCTGGACAGCGTTGTTCGGCGTTACGTGTGTTGTTTTTACAAGAAGACATTGCCGATCGCGTTATTGAAGTGATGAAAGGCGCAATGGAGCAATTAACCATTGGCGATCCAAGCTCAGTGAAAACGGACGTTGGCCCAGTGATTGATGCCACTGCAAAAGCGAACTTAAATGCGCATATTGATCACATCTGCCAGGTAGGTAAGTTAATTAATAAGCTTGAGCTACCAGAGGGTACTGAAAATGGTCACTTTGTGGCGCCTACAGCGGTTGAAATCGACTCAATTAAGTTACTTGAAAAAGAACATTTTGGACCGATTTTACATGTCATTCGTTACAAAGCTGCCGATTTAGCTAAAGTGATTGATGAGATCAACAGTACCGGATTTGGCTTAACGTTAGGCATACACAGCCGTAATGAAGGGCATGCGCTGTCTTTAGCAGATAAAGTCAATGTAGGTAACGTGTATATTAACCGTAATCAAATTGGCGCTGTGGTTGGTGTACAACCCTTTGGCGGTCAAGGTTTGTCTGGCACAGGCCCTAAAGCCGGTGGGCCACACTACTTAACCCGTTTTGTGACCGAAAAGACCCGCACCAATAACATTACCGCTATTGGTGGTAATGCGACGTTATTGTCGTTAGGCGATGCTGACGAGTAACTCATCACGTCATTATGCTGATTAGCCCACCTTTAAGTGGGCTTTTTTATGCCCGCTAATGCTGAGTAGGAACATTATTACGTTTTAAACCACGGCTAACATTAGTGCACATTTTGGCAAAGCGACTGATATCACCGAGTGTAGGAGTCACCCCTTGAGCCATGGCGGCTTCCCAGTAATTGATTTCAGCGTCGACTAAATCCAACAACTTTTTAGGGCAACCGACACAAGTAGTATTTGGCCCACAATGAAAGATATCAGGCTGATCCAGTGGAAAGCTGACTTTTACTTGAGAGATGAGTTGTTTCATCGCCGTCATTCTGTCTGGCTTACGTAACATAGTTTCACCTTATGGATGTCGATGAACTCTTGTCAGGTTAACAAATCGGCATTAGGTTAGTGTTAACTTAAATCAAGTTTGAGTGAAATTAACGGGAGAGTTTGATTAAATTTTGTAGAAGTTTTCCTGCTTAATGAGAAATAATGCTTTGGCAGCAAAGAAGTCTAGACGTCTAGATTGACATGAGCAAAAAGTTCTCTTATCCTTGGCGCAACTTGTTAAGATGTGACTGCAATATTTAGTTTGTGCCCAGAGCCACTAGATAATACCGATGACCGAGATTGTGTCTTACTCGCTTTTCTCATCCGACAACCCCAAATCGTTAAGATAAAGAGAGATTACTTTGACCACACCAATTCAATCATCCACGACAGCTGTTAAAAATCCTGCTTCGTTTGTGGCGTTATTACCCTTATTTGTATTTTTAGGTTTATTTATTGGCGCTGGCTTATATTTTCAAAGCCAAGGTGTTGATTATGCGTTTTATCAATTACCGAGTGTGATTGCGATCTTGCCAGCCATTGTATTGGCGATCTTGTTATCTAAGCAGAAAATTAACCAAGCAATTGAAACGTTTATTGAAGGCATTGGCCACAGCAATATCATTGCAATGTGTTTAATCTATTTGCTCGCGGGAGCTTTTGCTGCAGTGGCTAAAGCGACAGGTGGTGTAGACGCTACCGTGGCTTTGGGTTTATCGTTTATTCCGTCTAATTTATTACTGCCAGGCTTTTTTGTGATAGCAGCATTTATTGCCACCTCAATGGGGACCTCAATGGGGACTATTGCAGCGGTTGCACCTGTCGCGCTAGGTGTTGCTGATCAGGCTCAAATTGATTATGCATTAATGGCTGGTGCGGTAATGTCGGGTGCGTTATTTGGCGATAATTTATCAATTATCTCAGATACCACAATCGCGGCAACTCGTACGCAAGGCTGTGAAATGAAAGACAAGTTTCGTGAAAACTTAGTATTTTCTATTCCTGCTTCGATCATTACCTTAGTGCTATTTTCATTGGCTGGCCAAGGTCAGGCTGATATTGCAGCACAAGATATCGATATTTTAAAAGTGGTCCCTTATTTGACGATTTTAGTGCTTGCTGTTGCAGGGCTTAACGTATTTGTGGTGTTGTCTTTAGGCATTGTACTTGCTGGCGCCACTGGGGTGTTTACTTCAGAGTATACCGTTATCCAAATGGGCAATGATATTTACACTGGTTTTACTAACATGCAGGAAATTTTTATTCTGTCGATGTTAGTGGGTGGTTTAGCCGCGCTAATGCAGCAGCAAGGTGGATTGACCTTTGTCAGTCAAATCATTGAGAAACTGATTAGTCGTTTTTCAAAAGCCAATGGTGAAGCGTCAAGCCGCGCGGCTGAATTAGGTATGGCGACCATTGTTGCAGCAACCAATACCTGTGTGGCAAACAATACGGTATCGATTGTCGTTACCGGTGATATTGCCAAAGAGCTCGCTGAAAAGCATGGCGTAACGCCTAAACGTGCAGCCAGTATTTTGGATATTTTCTCTTGTATTATTCAAGGATTAATTCCCCATGGTGCTCAAGCATTGCTGATAGCATCAGTATTTACCATAAGCCCATTAACTGCTGTGTCTAATGCTTGGTATTGCATGATATTAGCCGTGACCGCTGTCGTTATTGTGGTATTACGTAAGCGCACTTAATACTCTTTACCCGATAAATTTGTGACTAATACACACATGCCCAACCCAAACGGTTGGGCATGTTGTTATTTGCTTTAAATTTAGCCGCTAACGGGTTAGTATTTGCCTCCTTTTTAATATAAGCATGATCAGTATCAAGTGATATCTAGAACTCGAAATTACGACTTGCACCTAGTGATTGTGTTGATGTCTTTAGCCGCAGCAATGATTTGCTCATTTGGGGTCGGCAGTGCATTACTGGCTGATGCTGGCGAGATCAGCCTTGATATGCTGATGATCCGTCCTGACACTTTGGGCGATTATATGAACTCACCGCTGGCGGTGGTGTTTAATTTGTCGTTGTTAGCAGGTGGCTCTTGCTTGTTGCTGGCTATGGTTGCAGTATTTCATACCTATCAAGATGGACTCAGTCGCTACTTGGCTATGGTGGGGGGCATTGTGGGGGCGAGCATTATTTTGATGGGTGTGTTTCCGATTAATTTTTTAGATATCCACCGCAAAGTGTCTACCTTGTATTTATTCAGTTCAATTGTACTGCATTGTGTTTGTGTTTTAGATTATTTCAAACCCGGTAGCACCATGAGCAAACGTATGTTGGCGTTTACTATTATGGCGTTATTGAGTGGCGGTTTGTTATTGCTACTGTTAGATTGGAATTTACTCGATTTTCCTGAGTGTTCTGTTTATATGCCGCAGTATTGTGGTGTGTCTTTAGCGATGTGGTCGTTAACTCAAGCCAATATTTTATGGTGTGTTTGTTTGAGTTTTCACATGATGAAAACCATTAAAGCCCAGCAAAAAGTGGTTTATAAGTGGCTCGAAAATTATTAGTTTTTTAATTTAAAGGTAGCTCTAGGCTATGTCTTTGGTTCGCATTAGTCATTATTTGGCCTTGTGTGGCGTTGGGTCACGCCGCCAAGCGGCACGGTTAATTGAGCGCGGATGCGTTAGCATAAACCATCAGTTGGCTAAACATAGCGACCGGGTTGATAGCTCCACGCCTCTTAATATCTGTGTTGATGGCCAACCTGTGTTATCTCCGCAAGAAAAGCAATATTGGCTGTACCATAAACCCGTAGGTATTGATTGTCGTTTATTGATTAACGATCCCAGTAGTTTACTTCATTTACTTCCCGCAAAACCAAGGCTGTACCCCGCAGGGCGTTTAGACAAAGATTCTCGCGGTTTATTGCTCTTAACCAATGATGGCGAGCTCACTCAAACCTTAATGCATCCTGATTTTAACCACAGTAAAACCTATGTAGTACAGGTGGATAAACCGCTCACGGCAGAGTTTCTAAGTGATATGGCCACAGGAGTGAGTTATGCCAAGGTGCAAACAAAGCCATGCCGCATAAGGTTAGTTAACTCAACAACCTTTGAAATAGTGCTCACTCAAGGGTTAAATCGCCAAATTAGGCGCATGTGTCAGGCGTTGGGCTTTAAGGTGATTGATTTACTGAGAACAAAACTCATGGAGGTGTGTTTAGATGATTTGCCAGAAAAAACAATGCGGCCAGTATCGGCCGCAGAGTTAGTGACTTTAAAGCAACTCAGTTAACGTAACTGAGTTAATACAAGGACTATTTGGCGATATCCATTTCAGCTAATAGGTTGTCAGCATTATCTAAATACTTCATCACCCATAACATGTAACGGCTATCAACTTGAATAGAACGATTGCTTTGAGCATCGTAACCCCAATCGCCAATAATGCTTTCGTATACACCATCAAACAATAAACCAACGAGCTCAGCTCGACCATTTAAGGTGGGTGAGCCCGAGTTACCGCCTGTGGTATCAAGGGTCGATAGAAAGTTAACCGGCACAGAATCAATGGCCTTAACGTAGTAATCGCCGTATTGCTTTTGCTTAATCAGTTCAAGTTGCTTTGCGGGTGCATCAAATGGATCCGCTCCAGTATCTTTAGCTAATAAGCCCTCTAAACGAGTAAAGGGTACCGCTTTTAATCCATCTTGTGGCGAGTAACCTTTCACGTTGCCTACTGTCACTCGTAAGCTTGAGTTTGCGTCAGCATAAACCGGTTTACCTAACTCGCGGTTGTAGGCAATGATGGCATCCATGTACTGTGGACGCACTTTCATTAAATCACCTTCTAATTGCTTTTTGGCTTTTTCCAGAGCCATATCAGCGTCATAGGTTTGTACTGCAAATTGAATAAAGGGATCGTTTGACGCTTTAAAGTCAGCAACCGATTTATTCATCCAAGCTAAACGTGTGTCTTTATCGTCAAGCTTAGTTTTTGCATACATTTTGTCGAGGGTTTTCGCTAAGGCTTTAGCGTCAAACTTATTGGTAATACCAAACGCATTATCTAATGATGCAATACGTTGCTCAGCAGGTAATGCGGCATAGCGAGTCAGTAAATCCGCTAGTAAAGCTTTATCAACACTGGCAGCATAACGACGGTCGATTCGCTCCATGCTTGAGGTAAAGTTTGTCATGTCGCGATCTTGAAAACCGGGCTCACGAGCCATATCGGCTAAGGTTTTCTCATTTGCTAAACGGTATAAGTTACGTGCGGTGGTCACCATAGTGGTGTAACCGATATAACCCAGTAACATGTCCCGTTCTTGGTTTAGTTGGCTTTTTGCCACTAGTTTCTCAAGGTTTGCTAAGGTTTCGCCGTACTTTTGCTGGCGTTGGTTATCTTTGCTAATCCAGCTTGCTAGATCACTTTCCACTTTTTGTCGATCGGCTAACATGGTTGATTTACCATAAAACTCAATCATCGAAGTGAAGTTTTTAGCATAGTTAGCTAAGCCAGCAATTAAGCTTTCGTATTTGATTCGCTCGTCGCTGCCTTCTGGCGCAGTGTCTTTGATGATATCAATCATCTTCTCTTGCAATTCTTTTGCATGAGGGTATGACCAATTGAATTGGTTGTTCACTTCATCTGCTGTGCGGTAACGGTTAGTGCGACCTGGGTAACCCGCCACCATCACAAAATCGCCATCACTCACACCTTTGGCTGATACTTTTAAAAAGCTTTTGGGCTCATAAGGAACGTTGTCTTTGCTGAAATCGGCAGGCTTACCGTCTTTTGATACATAAGCACGATAAAACGAAAAATCACCGGTATGACGAGGCCACATCCAGTTGTCGATATCGCCGCCGTATTTACCCACACTTGCTGCTGGGTTATAGGCTAAACGCACATCGCGAATTTCCAGTTGTTTGACAAGGTAATATTCTAAACCGCCGTGAAAGCTATACACCTGGCAGCGATAACCTTCTTCTTGTTCACACTCAGCCACTAAGGCTTTTTCTTGTAGCTCAATGCCTTTGTAAAAGTCATTGCCGACTTTATCCATTTGGCCAGCGGTTACTTTGTCTGTCACGTTGGTGACATCTTCGGTAACAAAAATACGTGAGCCGGGTGTTGCTGGTAATTCTTCTGCATAGGTTTTGGCTAAAAAGCCGTCTTTAAGCAGGTTTTTTTCAGGCGTTGAGTTGTACTGAATTGAGCCATAAGCGCAGTGGTGATTGGTGACGACCAACCCTTTTGGAGACACAAATGAGGCTGTACAACCGCCTAGGCTGATTACGGCGTTCATTGGGAACTCTGTTAATTTTGAAATAGAGTCCGCGCTTATTTCTAACCCTTTTGCTTTAAGTTCGTCAGCCATTGCAGGTAATTGATGTGGTTGCCACATCCCTTCATCAGCCGAAGCACCAAAACTGGCGGCGATGGCGGCAGTTAATAACCATTTTTTCATTATAATTAGTCCATTTAGATATTATTGGTTGCCCAGAAAACAAAAAAGTCAGGCTAAGCCTGACTTTAACAAAAGTTGTTACTTCATGGTAGCGCCTGAAAAACTCGCTTACAAATCATTAACAGTCTTGATTAACCCAGTGCGACCATGAGTTGAGCAAACACAATAAGGGCGCCTAATAATCCGGCAATGACAAGCGCGAATGTACCTCCACAGACTTGGTATCCCCCCAACATTTGGGCGCGTTGTTTTAATGCCATGGCTATGGGTAAAAAGATAATCATCACCACCAATGGAATCGCAGCAAACCCCAAGACCTGGAAAAAGCCATCAGGATAATAAAGTGCACACAAGAGTGGTGGAACAAAAGTGATCAACCAGGTTTTTGCACGGCCGGCGACATCATCTCTGGCACGGGTTAGCTCGGCGACATAATCAAATAGGCTCATGGTTACCCCTAAAAATGAGGTCACTAATGCAAGGTTTGCGAAGAGATCAATGGCTTGGCTAATGATGCTCGATTGAGCAAGGCCTTGTAATGCAGCCACCAGTTTAGGCAAAGAACCACCAAAGTTATGTACGGCTTCACCACCTAGTGAGCCTAGGGTAACCAGCAACCATAAAATGTAACACACTAAAGGGATGGTAGAGCCAATCAGGAGCACTTTTCTTAATGACACAGCATCACCATCAAGGTAGCGCACAATGGTCGCAATACACACATGAAAACCAAAAGAGGTAAATACCACAGGGATAGCGGCTAACCATAGTTGCTGCAGTGCATCGCCAGAGGCAACGGTTGTAGAGTAGTTATTTAATGCTGTTATTAAGCTAACATCGGGCAATAAAAAGCTCACGACCACCACTAATAACAACACCATTGCACTAAATAAAAAACGCGATATTTTATCAATCCATTTAACCCCGATAGCAATCAAACCACCAAAAAACACGGTAAATAAGATCACAGCAACCTGATTGCTCATGTTAATGCCTATTGGTTGAAGGCGGGTTTCAAGTAACGATGACCCCCCCATCAAATAGACCATGGTTAAGGCAAATAATAAGCTCAAAAAAGAGCCGCCTTGAATCATTTGGCCGACTTTACCGAGGGTTTTGCCTGTGATTGCATGAACGTTATCACCCACACCGCTGCGCAGATTAATTTCTAACATAAGCAGTGAGGTGTAGGCAGAAATAGCCCAAATGACCACTAATAAGATTAATGCGGGGATTATACCTAGTGCTGCTGTGGCTAAAGGTAAAGCGAGCATACCGCCGCCAATAGCGGTTCCCGCGACAATCGAAATAGAACCTAAGGTTTTCAAATTCACAGCTAATGTCCAGTGTAATTATTATTTTATTTGTGTCGGACATTAGCAGAAGGGTGATGGGACAGGCAAGGATCTTTGGCAGTTAAAGGCTATCAGGGCTGTTTGCAAACAATTACGCAACATTAAGCCAAACTGTTTTACACGTCATATTTGCAATAGTGTAGCATTACGGCGTTACTATTGGGCCTCAATGATTGTTAAGTGACATCTACAATGTAAAAGCAGGTGATTGAATATAATTCGTAAGTCGTTATAATACGCTTAGTTTTAGGGGAGTAGCTAATCTTGTGTTGCGCGATGTAGCATGCAAGGTGTCGGTATCAACATAATTGGCCTCATGCCATGGTGCAGACAGTAACACACTGTAAATTGGTGATGTTTACCCAGCGAGACCTAAGCACAATCACTGCATCAAGGGGTATGCGGCGGCTTGTGCTTAGTTGTCATTTACCCCTAGGATTGTCATATTGGACGCATTACTCACTTCTACCTTCTCTGTTGCAATTGCCGAAATTGGCGATAAAACACAATTGCTCGCATTGCTACTCGCTGTTCGCTTTAGCAACAAATCCGCCATAATCAGTGCCATTTTACTTGCGACCTTAATTAATCATTTTATTGCTGCGTATTTGGGGCAATGGGCGATAGGCTGGCTAGATCCTCAATGGTCACGTTATATTGTTGCCACGAGCTTTTTTGCCATAGCATTATGGGTATTAATTCCCGATAAAATCGACGATGATGATCATCGTTTTTATAAACTAGGGGCTTTTGGCGCGACGTTTATTTTGTTCTTTATTGCTGAAATCGGGGATAAAACGCAAATCGCCACCGTGGTGCTCGCGGCAAAGTATCAATCACTGACCTGGGTCGTCATTGGTACTACCTTAGGCATGCTCATTGCCAATGTACCGGTTGTTTTAGTGGGGCATTTTAGTGCGAACAAGTTACCTATGGCACTTATTCACCGAGGCTGTGCGCTGATTTTTGCTTTGCTCGGGGTTGCCACGCTCATGTGGTAAATAGAGGGATGATGATCAAAAGCCAAATTCTTGATAACAAGACCGCCCGAGGATTACCTTGGGTGGTGGCGATTGCGTTTTTTATGCAGTCGTTGGATGGCACCATTCTCAATACCGCCTTGCCCGCAATGGCCCGTGACTTAAACGAAGATCCTCTGCGCATGCAAGGTGTCATTATTGCTTACATGCTTACGGTGGCTTTGTTGATCCCAGCATCAGGCTGGATAGCCGATCGCTTTGGCACTAAAAAGATCTTTTTAAGCGCGATTGTATTGTTTAGTTTCGGTTCGTTGTTGTGTGCATTTTCTCATTCACTCGATATGTTGATCGGTGCGCGGGTGGTGCAAGGACTTGGCGGCGCATTGATGCTACCTGTTGGACGCTTAGTGGTGCTGCGGGCTTACCCGCGAACCGAACTTGTGCGGATTATGGGATTTATCACTATTCCTGGGTTACTGGGTCCATTGATTGGCCCAACAATGGGCGGCTGGATGGTGCAATACTTAACCTGGCATTGGATATTTTTAATTAATCTACCCGTTGGCCTGATAGGATGTTATGCCGCATTTACATTCATCCCCGATTTACGAGGCAAACAACAATCGCGCTTTGATAGCCTTGGGTTCGTATTATTTGGTGCGGCGATGTTGTTCATCACCGTTGCAATGGAAGGATTAGGTGAACTGCATTTACCTCATTTAAGGGTGATGTTGCTGTTATTTGCTGGCATGGCATGTTTGATTGCTTATTGGCTTAGAGCTGGCCGGGTGGCCAATCCATTATTTTCACCCTCGTTGTTTAATACCAGAACATTTGCAATCGGTCTTTTTGGTAATTTATTCGCAAGGCTCGGTAGCGGAGCTCTGCCGTTTTTAGTGCCATTATTATTGCAAGTGGCTTTGGGTTACTCACCGTCTCAAGCTGGGATGAGCATGTTACCTTTGGCCGCCGCGGCTATTTTGGCTAAGTCGTTAGCACGACCAATTATCGAACGTTTAGGTTATCGAATGGTGCTTACTGCAAACACATTGGCATTAGGGATTATGTTGGCCAGTGTTGGTTTAGTGAGCGAGCAAACACCTTATTGGTTGCTGCTGACTTTATTGGCGATTTTGGGCGCAATTAACTCACTGCAATTCACCGCAATGAACGCAGTAACACTGATTGATTTAAATGATGAAAATGCCAGTAGCGGTAATAGTTTGTTATCTGTGGTTGGTCAGTTATCGTTAAGCCTAGGTGTTGCATGTGCTGGCGCGTTACTCGGAGGCTTTAGTGGCAATATGGCGAGTGATACACAAACGGCAGTATTGAGTGCATTTCAGCTGACTTTTTTGAGTGTTGGTGTCATGACCATGCTAGCCGCGGCGATTTTTGCTTTGTTATCAAAAGAAGATGGCCGCATGTTGGCGCAAGATTGACAACATTTGTCATCAATAGTGATAAAGCTTTGTCGAAGTCGTTTTTAATTGATTTTTTTGTGCAGTTAAACACATTCTACATACCCAGATTGGTTAAAATATAAACACAGGTCTCGGTTTTTTATATGACTAAGGAGTGGGGTATGAGTATTAAAAAACATGGTTTGTCGATAGGCATAAACCGTATCGAGAATGTTTTCTTTGTGACACTGAAAGCTGTGGGTACCTTAACTCACGAAGATTATCTGGTGATTACACCGATGCTTGAAGGTGCGCTTAGCCAAGTCGATCAACCCAAAATCAGTTTGTTATTGGATGCTACCGAACTTGAAGGTTGGGAATTACGTGCCGCTTGGGATGATTTACAACTAGGGTTAAAACACCAGTCTGAATTTGAACGCGTTGCTATTTGGGGTAATAAAAACTGGCATGAATGGGCTGCAAAAATGGGCAGTTGGTTTATTTCTGGTGAAATGAAGTATTTTGAAGACCAAAATGATGCGCTGAAATGGTTACGCTATTAAATTTAAGTCATTTTAAAAACAAAAACCTAGCATTAATTGCTAGGTTTTTTATGCATCATATTTTTATGCCGTGGTATTAATATTATGACCGCTATTACCGACCGGTTGCGGTGCGGGCGCGGCGGCTTCAATCAGCTGCAGTGCCATTTGCCCTTCAATTTCTTGTTGATCTTTTGCCATCACAGCCACTTTCAAACTGTTTCCTGAATCGATCGTCGTTGGCATCGATGATGGTGCATTCAGACTGATAGTCATGCTTTACCCTCAGTTTTGAGTTAGTAAAAGTATATCGGCATAGTAGGGTTAAACTTGAGTCGTAAATCATTTTATTTATGGATAACAGTTGATACATTGCGCGCAATTAATGTGTGGTATAATTTAATACTAATACGGTCACCTGTTGGATTTGCACGGATATACCAAGGTATTTCGATTATTATTTGTGAGCAGAGCGAAGTCTATGTCTACTAAACATCATCCCGATCAATCGGTTAACCCTTTAGCACTTGAAAACCAAGTGTGTTTCTCATTGTACAGTGCGACCAATGCCATGATCCGCGCCTATAGACCCTTACTTGATGAACTGTCACTCACTTACCCGCAATATTTAGTGATGATGGTGCTTTGGCAAGAGCCTGGCATCAGCGTGAAAACCTTAGGTGAAAAGCTTCATCTTGATTCAGGAACATTAACGCCGTTACTGAAACGTTTAGAGACCAAAGCGTTAGTTAGCCGTGGTCGCAGTGAATTAGACGAGCGAGTTCGGGTTTTACACGTGACTGAAGCGGGGCGTGAGTTACATCAACAAGCTCTGGCTATTCCTGAGCAAATGCGCTGTAAAGTCGGCGGAACGTTAGACGATTTAGCACAACTTAAAAAATTGTGTGATCAAGCATTTGCTATGCTGAATTCGGGCGAGGCGACAAGCTGTGAAATGTGATTATTTTCAGCGTGGTGATTGTTTATCCTGTCGCAACATTGTGCAACCAATGGCACAGCAAATTGCCATTAAACAACAGCAGCTTGAGGCATTATTTGGTGAGTTAGCGGTAGGGAAATGGCTGCCACCGGTATTGAGTGCCGAGTCTGGTTTTCGTAATAAAGCTAAAATGGTGGTATTAGGTGCCGCGCATCAACCCATCTTAGGCTTAGTTAATCCACAAGGCGAGGCCGTTAGCTTATGTGATTGCAGCTTGTATCCGCATGATATGCAAGTACTGCTGCATCGGTTAGAGCGTTTTGTGCAACAAGCGGGCTTACCGCCATATCGTGTCGACAAAGCCAAAGGTGAACTGAAATACATCTTACTGACACGCAGCCAAAAGCACGGCCAATTTATGTTGCGCTTTGTGATGCGCAGCGAGCAAGCCATTGCCCGCATCGAGCGCGAGTTACCACAGCTTTTACAAGAGTTTCCAGCAATAGCGTTAGTGTCTGTCAACATCCAGCCTGTGCATATGGCGATATTAGAAGGCGAGCAAGAAATCTTTTTAACTGAGGCGACTCGTTTAGAAGAACAGTTTAATCATGTGCCACTATTTATTCGCCCTAAAAGTTTTTTTCAAACCAATCCTGAGGTTGCTGCACAGTTATATCAAACCGCTCGCGAGTGGGTGGCAGAGTTTAACCCAAACTACATTTGGGATTTGTTTTGTGGCGTAGGGGGGTTTGGTCTGCATTGTGCCGATAAGCATATTCGTTTAACCGGCATCGAAATTGAGGCCGAAGCCATTGAATGTGCCAAACTATCAGCTGAAAAATTAGGCTTATCTCAGGTTGATTTTAGTGCGCTTGACTCAACAGCATTTGCCCAAGGGCAGGCCATACAAGACAAACCGGATTTGATTATTGTTAATCCACCAAGGCGTGGATTAGGCGAAGCATTGTGCCAGTCATTGAGTCTGTTTGCGCCTAAGGCCATAGTGTATTCTAGCTGTAACCCCAATACACTAGTTAATGATTTAGCCAGTATTGAGGGTTACCAGATCACTAAAGTGCAGTTGTTTGATATGTTTGCGCATACTGACCATTTTGAAGTGTTAGTTATGCTAGAAAAGCTGTAAGTGAAGAGTGGTCATGAAATTGTCATTTTTATGTCATAAAATCATGATTCAACATTAAAAGGATCTCGGGCGATGTGGCAAATCTTCAGTCGTTTTTTAGCGTTAGGCTTAATCAGTTTTGGTGGTCCTGCGGCCCATATTGGTTATTTTAGAAAAGCATTTGTTGATGATTTGCAATGGCTCGACGCCAAGCAATACGCCAGTTTTGTTGCCTTAAGCCAATTTATGCCGGGTCCTGGCTCTAGCCAAGTCGGCTTTGCTATTGGTTATCACAAAGGTGGGGTGCTGGGTGGGCTCGCGGCATTTTTGGGGTTTACTTTACCGTCTTTTTTACTGCTATTTTTGTTCGCTGTAACCAGTGCACAATGGTTAGACATGACTGCAGTACAGGGTATTATCCATGGTTTAAAATTGTTGGCTGTTGTGGTGGTTGCCGACGCCACGTTAACAATGTTTCACCAATTTTGTCAGCGTAAAACCGCGAAGGTGTTAATGGCAGTAACAGCGGTTGTTATTGTGATAATACCATCGATGTTAACTCAAATAGCCGTGCTCATTGTCGCTGCCATTGCTGGGGTGATTTTACTGACTCGCGGTGAAAATATGACGCCAGAGGCTCCTCAAATCTCGCTTGATTATCGCTGGCTTGCCTTATTTATTTTGGGCTTAGTTATTTCTCTGTATTTTATTGGTCATGATGACAGCTTAGGGCAAGTTTTTGCGCAATTTTATCAAGTTGGTAGCCTAGTTTTTGGTGGCGGTCATGTGGTATTGCCATTACTTGAAGCCAGCGTGGGCGACTACATTACCCCAGATCGCTTTTTGACCGGCTATGCGCTTGCGCAAGCAATCCCAGGGCCGATGTTTACTTTAGCGACATTTTTAGGGGCTGATTTGTGGTTAGAATCACCAATAATGGGCGCCATTGTGGCGACCTTAGCGATTTTTTTACCGGGCTTTTTACTTATGCTGGTGGGCTTAAAAAGTTGGCACACCATTAGTCAGCGCCCTCACATTGCTGGCGCATTAGCCGGTGTTAATGCCGCCGTAGTGGGGCTATTACTCGCAGCACTTTATCAGCCAGTATTTACCAGTGCGGTGATTATGCCGCTCGACATGGCGTTAGTGATTATTGGCTTTAGTGTATTGAAAATTTTTAAACCGAGTATCGTTTGGTTGGTAGTCGGGTTTGCTGTTATAGGAGCTGTGCTAACCTTATTGTTGCAGTGATTCATTTTTTATGATTTTGCGATGTATTTCACTTTATTTAGTGAGAATGTTTGGTTACAAATCATAAACATCTATACTTAATTTACAATTACATTACGAGTTGATTCAACTATGCTGAAATCTTCCTTACGCAATAAGCTTTTGGGGTTGTCGCTAATCCCTTTATCGCTAATTTTAGCGGTATTACTGAGTCTGTTTTATGTTAACGAAGGGACTTCGTTAGAAAATGATATTGCCCAATTTCGCGGCGAATTAATCGCAGAAAGAAAGAATCAACTTGCTGAAGCGACCGAGATTGCCCAAGGCGTTGTTGAGCATCAGCTTTCGCTAGGGAGCGAGGGGAATGTTAACCAGGCATTACGCGGTTTACGTTTTGGTAGCGCAGGTTATTTTTACATTTATGACACTGCTGGCGTCAACATTTTACATGCAACTATGCCAGAGTTGGAAGGGCAGAATAAAATCGAAATGACAGACCCTAATGGCACCAAAATTATTGTTGGGTTATTAAATGCAGCAAAATCTGGTGATGGCATATTTTCCTACTTTTATAAAAAACCGGGTACTGAGCAGTTAATCGAAAAACTGGGTTATGCCGTTATGGTGCCTAATACCAACTGGATGTTGGGTACTGGGGCATACATTGATGATATCGAGCAATCTATCTTAACGTTTCGTGATGAAAAAACTGAGCGCATGAACACCAAAGCGTTGATGTTTTTAATGATGGCGCTTGGCTTAACCGGTATTACCGCATTTGTGGTGATCATTATGGCGCATAAGTTGGTTGTGCCGATCCAAAATATGGCGAATTCTCTTAATGACATTGCCAAAGGTGAAGGCGATTTAACCAAGCGTTTAGATGTCACCAGTGAAGATGAAATTGGCCAGCTCGGCAGTGCATTTAATTTATTTGTTGATAAGTTGCAAACGATTATTGGTGATGTGGCGGGTGCAACTGAGAAAGTTAAACACGGCGCGCAAAGTATCAGTGGCCAAACCGCGTCAATGACCGAACAGCTCTACAGTCACAACAATGAAATTGACCAAATTGTGACCGCAATTACTGAAATGTCCGCTACTGCAAATGATGTGGCGCACAATACCAGTATGGTCGCCGATGCAACGCATACCGCGTCAGGCAACGTGTCTAAAGCACAAGAATGTGTCGATACTTCATTAACTGAAGTATCTAATTTAATGGAACAAATTGATAATGCAGCAGCAGATGTTAGGTCGTTAAGTGAACAATCGCAAAAAATCAACTCGGTATTAAGTGTTATTGGTGGTATTGCTGAACAAACTAACTTATTGGCATTGAACGCAGCCATTGAAGCGGCCCGTGCCGGTGAACAAGGGCGTGGATTTGCTGTGGTTGCTGATGAAGTGAGAAACCTCGCCAGCCGCACCCAAAGCAGTACGGTAGAAATTAATGACATGCTATCGCAGTTGCATAAATTAGTGACCAAAGCGGTGCAAACCATGCAAGAAAGCCAAACAAGCTGTTTAAGCTCGGTTGAATCGTCACGTGCAATTTCTGAAAGCCTAGGCGCTGTAACCTCGTCCGTAACCAGTATTAATGACATGAGTACTCAAATTGCAACCGCAGCGACTGAGCAAAGCTCTGTGACTGAAGAAATTCATCGCAACGTTAACTCTGTGCAAGAAATCGTTAACTCGTTATTGGCCGCCAGCCAAGATGCTTCAGGGGCGTGTAAAGATGTTGCTAATGAGGGGCAAATCCTTGCTAAGTTGGTGGGCCAGTTTAAGATTTAATGCCTTCAACGACACGCTTTACACCATAGAGAAATGAACCCCAAGTGGGTTCATTTTTTTATGCAAAAATGCATATTGGCCGAGTGTTTGCGTTGGTGACATTTATTCATAATTAGTTTGTTAATAATCGGCCTTTCGGTCTAGGTTTAGCGCGTATCATGGGGTAAAATGCGCCGTTGCACCTTTTGTTAACCGCTAATTTAAGTTGAATATTCATGTTTGAAGTTAATCCGGTAAAATTCAAAATTAAAGAGCTCGCTGAACGTACTGAGTTACTTCGGGGGTATCTTTGACTACGCTGCTAAAAGTGAGCGTTTAGAAGAAGTCAGTCGAGAGCTAGAAAGTTCTGAAGTGTGGAACGTACCTGAACGTGCGCAAGCACTGGGTAAAGAACGTGCTGCACTAGAAGCGGTTGTTAAAACCATTGATGATATGGACGCAGGTCTTGAGGACATTGAAGGGTTGCTTGAATTAGCAATCGAAGAAGATGACGAAGAAACCTTTAACGATGCTTCAGAGGAACTAAAAACCTTAGATTCTCGTTTGGCTGATTTGGAATTTCGCCGGATGTTCTCGGGTAAAAATGACGAATCAAATTGTTACTTAGACATTCAATCTGGTTCGGGCGGTACTGAAGCCCAAGATTGGGCCAACATGGTATTACGCATGTATTTGCGTTGGGGCGAAGCCCATGGCTATAGCCCAGAATTAATGGAAGTTACCGACGGTGATGTAGCGGGTATTAAAGGGGCGACCATTAAATTTACTGGCGAATATGCATTTGGATGGATGCGCACCGAAACGGGTGTACATCGTTTAGTGCGTAAGTCGCCGTTTGACTCATCGGGTAAACGTCATACGTCTTTTTGCTCGGTATTTGTGTACCCTGAAATTGACGACGATATTGAAATCGAGATTAATCCATCTGACTTGCGTATTGATACATACCGCGCCTCAGGTGCCGGTGGTCAGCACGTTAACAAAACGGATTCAGCGATACGTATTACTCACTTGCCAACCAATACCGTTGTGCAATGTCAAAACGATCGTTCGCAGCATAAAAACCGTGACTCAGCCTTTAAGCAATTAAAAGCTAAGCTATACGAGTTAGAAATGCATAAGCAAAATGCTGATAAGCAAGCCGCTGAAGATGCTAAATCTGACATTGGTTGGGGCAGTCAAATCCGCTCATATGTGTTAGACGATGCACGCATTAAAGATTTACGTACAGGGGTTGAGAACCGTAATACTCAATCTGTGTTGGATGGTGATTTAGATAAGTTTATTGAAGCCAGCCTAAAATCAGGACTTTAAAAAATTAACTTTTTTCGCCATGCATTTAAGTGTGGCGAGTGAACGCGAGAATATAACATGACCGAACACGTACAAGATGAAAACAAACTGATTGCAGAGCGCCGCGCTAAACTAGAACACATCCGTACAAGCTGCCCTGCAAATGCTCATCCTAATACATGGCAACGTAGCCATAAAGCGGCTGAGCTTCAGGCACAATATGGTGACCAAACAAAAGAAGCTCTAGAAGCGCTAGGTTTTCAAACCAGTATTGCCGGTCGTATTATGGCTAAACGTGGTCCATTTTTAGTGATTCAAGACGTGTCTGGTCGTATTCAAGCTTATGCTGGCAAGCCAGTACAAGGCGACTTAAAAGAGCGTTATCAAGGTTTAGATATTGGTGACATTATTGGTGTTAAAGGCCAGCTGCACTTATCAGGCAAAGGCGACTTGTACGTCAACATGGAAGAGTACCAATTGCTGACTAAAGCGCTGCGTCCATTACCAGAAAAATTCCACGGTTTAACAGACCAGGAAACCCGTTACCGTCAACGTTATGTCGATTTGATTGTTAACGAAGACTCGCGCAACGCATTTGTTATGCGCTCAAAAGTGGTTGCAGCGATCCGTAACTTCATGATCAAAAAAGAGTTCATGGAAGTTGAAACCCCAATGATGCACGTGATCCCTGGTGGAGCTTCGGCACGTCCGTTTGTGACGCATCACAACGCATTAGACATGGCAATGTACCTACGTATCGCGCCAGAATTATACCTTAAGCGTTTAGTGGTAGGTGGTTTTGAGCGTGTGTTCGAAATTAACCGTAACTTCCGTAACGAAGGCTTGTCACCACGTCATAACCCAGAATTCACTATGATGGAATTCTATATGGCGTACGCAGATTACAAAGATTTAATGGATCTCACTGAAGAAATGCTCAGTTCAATCGCCATTGAATTATTAGGCAGTGCGCAAATGCCATACGGCGAGCACACCGTTGACTTTGGCGGCCCTTATGCGCGTTTAAGCATGTTAGAAGCGATTCAAAAGTACAATCCAGATAACGCTACCATTCAAGCAATGACCTACGAGCAAGTGAAAGACGTTGAGTTTATGCGTGATTTAGCATCGAGCCTAGGTATTAAGCTTGAAAAATTCTGGACTTGTGGTCAGCTACTAGAAGAAATCTTTGGTGAAACCGCTGAGCCTAAGTTAATGCAACCTACGTTCATTACCGGTTACCCAGCAGACATTTCGCCACTTGCACGTCGTAATGATGACAACGATTTCATTACCGATCGTTTTGAGTTCTTTATTGGTGGCCGTGAAGTGGCTAACGGCTTTAGCGAGCTTAACGATGCAGAAGATCAAGATAACCGCTTTAAAGCACAGGTAGATGCAAAAGATGCGGGCGATGACGAAGCCATGTTCTACGATGCAGACTACATCACTGCACTTGAGCACGGTTTACCGCCAACAGCGGGTCAAGGTATTGGTATCGACCGTCTAGTGATGTTATTTACTAACACTCATACCATCCGTGACGTGATTTTATTCCCAGCGATGCGCCCACAAGCGTAATCGCCCCTGTTGGCTTGGGCCAATATTGAGGAATAATAAAAAACCAGCCTGCGGGCTGGTTTTTTGTTGCTGCTTTTGTTTTAGTGAGTCGGTCTAACGCCTAAATTAAAAACGGGCGTTAACCATTTGGAAGGTTTTGTAACCGCCTGTGAGGTTACGCACCTTAAAGCCGTGTTGAGTGAGCATGCGATAAGCAACATGTCCACGTAAACCAACCTGACAAAATACCAATAACTCTTTGTCTTTTGGAAGCTCATTAAGTCGGTCACGCAGTTGTGGCAGTGGCATATTAATCGCGCCATCAATAGCCCCGGCAGTGGTTAATTCACCAGGATTGCGAATATCGACGATGATTTGATTTGCACTTAAGTTAACGAAATCTTGAGTGTGACAAATCTGCTCATCACCTAACAATACGTTTGCAGCCACCATACCCGCTTGGTTAACCACATCGCGCGCCGAACCAAATGGCGGTGCATAGGTCAGCTCAAGGTCGGCTAAGTCATATACTGTCATACCAGCACGTTGCGCCACGGCTAGCACGTCAATTCGTTTATCTACGCCATCAAGTCCCGCCGCTTGAGCGCCTAAGATGGTGCCATTATCTGGGCTAAATAACAGTTTTAACGTAATAGGGTGAGCTCCAGGGTAATAACTGGCGTGGCTGGCGGTGTGCACATAAATTTTTTCAAATGGAATTGCTTGTTTATGTAAGCTTTTTTCGTTGAGACCAGTCGATGCAATGGCCATATCAAATAGCTTACAAATGGCCGTGCCCTGAGTGGCACGATATTTTATATTTGCACCTAATATGTTATCGGCCGCTAGGCGCCCTTGTCGATTAGCTGGCCCTGCAAGTGGGATTAACGTTGGGTTTCCAGTGACAAAGTCAGCGGTTTCTATAGCATCACCAACCGCATAAATGTCAGCGTCTGAGGTGCGCATTTCATCATCAACCCTAATACCACCGATCTTACCTAACTCAAGGCCGCATGCCGATGCTAGGCTAGTTTCAGGTTTCACACCAATGGCTAAAATCACTAAGTCGGTCGCAAGTGTTGTGTTGTCGCTTAGGGCTAATTGCAAATGAAAATGCGGCGATGCAGGTTTATCGTAGTCATCCGTGTTGTCTGATTCAGTCAATTGAATAGGGCATTCTGTTATGGCTGCTAGCCCGGTTTTTAAACGTAAATCAACATCATTATCGACCAGTTTTTGATGGAGCATATTAGCCATTTCAAGGTCAACGGGGCCCATAACCTGGTCGGCAAGCTCCAATAAACTGACTTCTAAACCGACATGGCGTAGTGCTTCGACCATTTCTAAACCAATAAATCCGCCACCCACAACCGTGGCATGCTTGGGCTTATGCAGCATTAAGGTGGATAGGATTTTGTCCATATCGGGAATATTACGCAGGCTATGGACAAAGTGGCTATCAATCCCTGGCAGTGGCGGTTTAATCGGTGAAGCACCGGGGCTTAACAGTAATTTATCATAGGACTCAAGATAGGTTTCATTGGTGACAAGATTGCGTACGGTGAGTTGTTTCGCTTGGCGATCAATGGTGATTACTTCGTTTAATACCCTAACATCAACATTGAATCGCGATTTAAAGCTTTCGGGTGTTTGCAGTAATAGTGCATCTCTTGATTCTATCTCGCCACTAATATGGTAAGGCAGACCACAATTGGCAAACGACACAAATTCGCCTCTTTCTAACATAATAATTTCAGCAGTTTCAGACACTCGTCTTGCCCTTGCGGCTGCAGATGCGCCACCGGCAACACCGCCAATAATCACTATTTTCGTCATGCTTTTCTCCAATAAATTAAGTCATAAAACCGATTTGTGGATGTGCAATAGGTTTTAGGTAATCGATTCGTTTTGATGTGCTTTTTGGCACTCAAAGCACTGGCCATACATATTGAGACTGTGGTGATGAATGCTCATGCCATGATGTTCGGCAGCTAAACTTAAACGCAGTGCAATCAGTGGATCGACAAAATCAATGACCTTGCCACAGGTAAGGCAAATTAAATGATCATGGCGTGGCTTATTACTGAGCTCGTAAATCGTTTTCTCAGATTCAAGCAAACGACGAGTCACAAGACCTGCTTGCTCAAAATCAGACATCATACGGTACACGCTGGTGAGTCCAATATTTTCACCTTGTGCATTAATGCCTTGATAGATACTCTCTACCGTTAAATGTTGCTCATCAACCTGGTTGATAAATTCGAGCAGTTTACATCTTTGACTGGTTACTTTGAGGCCAGAGTTTTTTAATACTACTTGCATTAGCCCTACCTATTCACACGATTACGTGCTCACTGTGCTGCTGATTTAGCCGATGCTTTTTGTCATCAATGCTTTGCCATTAATTAAGCTATCAACCACCTTAAGCCTTGCTGCTTTGACTAAATTGGCCAGTGTTTGACGAGATACACCCATTGACTTAGCGGCTTCTTGTTGTTGCATACCAAGTAAATCGACTAAGCGTAGTGCTTCTATTTCATCCTCTGCCAGAGGTACCTGTTCCAACTGCGTCATTGGAATACCATTAGGTTTAAAACAAATGTTAGCGGGTTGTCCGCATATGGTTCGTGGTATTTTGGGTCTTGCCATTTGACACCTCATTTTTAGCATATGCTACTTATACTGAGTTTAAAGCTGACTTTCAAGCGTTATCATTTATTTTCGTTAACACGGTAAGTAGAACTTTGAAGTCACTCCCTATTTATGACACGTCCCTAGTCACAATGCGATGTAAATAGCTGGTGTGTCATCGTAAGAGATATCGCTGTATGGCGGGGGTTGTTAGCGATTTCAGATTCACTATTCGGTGAATCACACGGTGGATAACCTATTAAAAAATGTCGATTTAAGGCACAATAGCCGCATTAAATGTCGTAGCCTAAGGAACCCTCATGACGCAACTAACCCTAACGACGCCAGACGATTGGCACCTTCATTTTCGTGATGGCGACATGCTGCGTGAAACCGTACCTGCTACAGCAAGATTATTTAAACGCGCAATAGTCATGCCCAATTTAGTGCCGCCAGTAACCAATGCCGAAATGATTGTGGCGTATCGCGAGCGCATATTAGCTGCGCGCCCTCAAGGCAGTGACTTTGAACCATTAATGACTTTGTTTTTAACCAACAATACTAGCGCCCAAGATATTATCGACGCAAAAGCGGCAGGTGTGGTTGCGGCTAAGTTATACCCTGCAGGCGCAACCACAAACTCAGATGCCGCAGTAAAAGCATTAGATGCGTTATTTCCAATATTTGAGGTGATGGCACAGCAAGGCATGTTGCTGTTAGTGCATGGTGAAGTGACCGAGTCGCACATCGATATTTTTGATCGCGAAAAACTGTTTATTGATCGCTATTTATCACGTATTGTAGCTGCCATACCTCAGCTTAAAGTGGTGTTCGAACACATTACCACCAAAGAAGCTGCAGAGTTTGTGGCAGGGGCTTCAGCCAATGTTGCGGCCACCATCACACCGCAGCATTTACTGTTAAATCGTAATGATTTGTTAGTGGGTGGGGTGCGCCCGCACAACTTTTGTTTGCCAGTATTAAAGCGAAACATTCACCAGCAGGCGCTGCAAGCCGCGGTAGCAACGGGTTCTAGCAAGTTTTTTTTAGGTACCGATTCAGCACCACACGAAAAGCACCGTAAAGAGTCAGCATGTGGTTGTGCAGGCTGTTATAGCGCTTGGAGTGCGTTAGAGTTATACGCCCAGGTGTTTGATAACCTTGGCGTGTTAGATAAGCTTGAAGGCTTTGCCAGTTTCCATGGTGCTGACTTTTATGGTTTACCGCGCAATAGCGGTACAGTGACGTTAGTGAAACAAGAATGGACTGTGCCTGAGCAAATTATTTTGCCAAATGGTAATCCTATTGTGCCATTTTTTGCTGGCGAAACCATTAGCTGGAAAGTGAAAAGCGCTTAATTGCGACCTGCATTTGCTTGTATTATTGCAACGGCTAACCCATTGTGGGTTAGTCGTTATGTTATGTTGGAATGTTCGTGTTGTGCGTCTAACAACGCTTCAAATTCAGCGATAGGCAAAGGTTTGCTAAACAAGTAACCCTGGCCGTAATCGCATTTTAATGCATTGAGTAATTGGTATTGTTCTTCTGTTTCAATCCCTTCAGCAACCACCTTTAAGTTTAATCCATGTCCCATGGCAATGGCGGCACCCACCAATTCTAAATCACCAGGGTCGACGGTAATGTCACTGATAAAGCTTTTATCCACTTTTAGAGTGTCAAAAGGGTAACTGCGCAAATAACTTAAGGATGAGTAGCCAGTACCAAAGTCGTCCATGGAAATACTGACACCAATATCATTAATAGCGGTTAAGTTACTATTGATAATCTGGTCGCCGTTGAGTAATACCCCTTCAGTGATTTCTAGCTCTACACTGCAAGGTTGGATATCGTATTGAGAAAATAGCGCTGTAAGCATATCGACAAATTTGTTTTCTCTAAATTGTTTTGGTGACACATTTATCGCTATTTTAAACTGGCGGTTATAGTAAATCTGCCAATGACATGCAGCACTAAAAGCGCTTTCTAATACAAATTGTCCGATTGAGAGGATTAACCCAGTTTGCTCTGCTATTGGAATAAATTCGTCAGGCGTTACGTTACCGAGTTTAGGATTTCTCCAGCGCAATAAAGCTTCTGCACCAATAATGTTACGATTGCGAATATCTACAAAAGGTTGGAAATACACTTCTAATTCATTATTTTTTAGTGCATTGCGTAGTTGCTCTTCTACTTGTAAGCGACGGTGTATGTCATTGTTCATTTTATGAGTGAAAAATGTATAAGTGTTTCGGCCTTGCTCTTTAGAGTGGTACATGGCTGAATCGGCTTGCCTTAGCAACTCTTTTGCATCAACACTGTCGTTAGGGTATAGCGCAATCCCAATACTGATAGTGGATACCAGTTCGCGATTATCGAGTTTAAAAGGCAAATAAAATTGCTGTAATAATTTATTCGCCGCGAGTTCAATGTCTGCTTGTTGGTGAATATCGCTCAATAAAATAATAAATTCATCACCGCCAAGGCGCCCGACGACATCATCGCTTCGGATGGTATTTTGTAGGCGTGCAGCTGCCTGGATTAACAACTCGTCGCCCACAGAGTGCCCCAAGGTATCATTCACTTTTTTAAAATCATCTAAGTCTAAAAATAGTACTGCCAATTTATTGTTACAGCGTTTAGCATCTTTAATCATTTGCGCTAAACGCTCAAGAGAGAGCAAGCGGTTGGGTAAGCCCGTTAAGCTGTCGTAATGTGCTTGGTGGAGGATTTTTTCTTCTTGTTGTTTGTACTGAGTGACATCTTGTTTTAACGCTAAATAATGTTTGGTTACTCCAGCGTTATCAAAAATTGGAACAATGTGGGCATGTTCCCAAAATATGTCGCCATTTTTCTTTTTATTCTGCAGTTCGCCTTGCCACGCCTTTCCGCAGGTAATGTTTTCCCATAGTTCGCTATACAGAGATTTTGGCGTTAACCCCGATTTAAGCATACTTGTAGACTGACCTAAGACTTCGGCTGCGCTGTAACCAGAGATCTTTTCAAAGGCACTGTTAACGTATTCAATTTTACTGTCTGTATCAGTTAAAATCATCGAGATAGGGCTTTGCTCAATGGCTTGCGACAGGGTTAGCGCTTGTTCTTCGGCTTTTTTCTGTGCGCTTAAGTCAATATCAATACAATACATTTCGGTTTCGTTGTCAGTATTGTTAATTAATGTGTGTGAGGAATAAACAGGGACCATCGTGCCATCGGCGCGTTGAAGCATTAACTCTTCTGCTGGAATTGGGATGCCCTCATTTATCCATAATGTGACGTTATCGATAACATCCTGTCTATAAGGCTCGGGAATGATTAAATCCTCCAACTTATTTCCCAGCGCTTGCTCCCGAGTGTAACCATACAGTTTTTCGCTGGCTTTATTCCAAAAAATCACTGAGCGATTTTTGTCGTAGCCTTGTACCGAAATAGCCGGAATACGTTCAAAAATATGCCTAAATTTAGATTCACTAAGCAGTAGCTTTTTTTCTGCCTCGATCCGTTCTGTAATATCTTTCACAAAGCAGAAAAACATGCCGTTATCACCGTCCCAATAACTGACAGTGACTTCAACATGATAAAGGTGGCCTTGTTTGTGTTTGTGTAATGAGGTGTAATTAAATCGTTTTTGGCTTTTAGCAATATCAAGATTGTTGGCCGAGAACTGGTGCTTGGTACTGGTTTCTATTTCATTGACAAACATGCTATTGAGCTCAGATATGCTGTAGCCCGTCATGTCTGCAAAACTCTGGTTTACCTCGACTATTTTGCCCTCTAGTGAAGCAATTAAAAATCCGTCTTGAGCGGTACTGATAATATTGTGATAAGTGTTTTCACTGCGTCGTAATTGTTTTTCGAAATGTATTTTTTCCGCTAAATCACGGCTTACACCGACAACACCTAAAATCTCCCCTTTAATGTTAGTAAAAGGCGTTTTTTGAGTTCGGTAAATAGTGTCGACACTTTTACTTGAGGTGACTTGTTCATCATAAGTAATTGAAGAGTTACTTTGCAAAACCCGTTTATCATCGTGAATAAAAATATCGGCCTGAGGTTTATCAAATAAATCGTAGTCGTTACGGTGTTTAATTTTTTCAATGGGTAACTGCAACCTTTTTGCAAACGCTTTATTGCAACCAAGGTACGTTCCGTCAATGGATTTGTAAAAAATTAAATCAGGTATACCGTCAATGATATTCTGTAAAAGGTTTTTTTCGGTTTCGAGTAACTGTTTATGGTGCAATAACTCTCTGGCCAACTTTTGACCGTCAATCCGATGTTTAAGCAGCAGCCCAAGCAAAAATGACAATGTAGTGAATACGGTTAACAAGGTAGGGCTAATTGTTGAAATAATGGTATATCTATCTGATATCGGCATGAACAGCAGACAGCTGATAACAAACACCTCTACTGTCACGCTTAACGCTAAAATGTTTTTCCAGGTCAGCTTTGTATTTGATTTTGTTAACCTGTAACGCCAACATAATCCCGTAATGGCGCTGACGACAATGATGAACGTCCCAACATAGACGCCATCGCCGCCAAGGTAGACCCTAAAACTGGCTGCAAATAGGGTTGCAATAAGCGTGGGGACGAATCCAAAGAACAACCCACTGATGCTAAGTAATATCCAGCGGGCGTCGAAAAATACCCCTGGGCGAAGCTCCCAAGGATTACTCATTACACTGATGGCTATAATGCCAATAAAAAAACCACTTAGTAGTGATTTGTATTTAGACGGCGCTATTTTTTGCAAGCCAATTGCATCGTAAATCACGACTAGCGCGAGCAAGAGTATTGCATTATTCATTAAACTAAAAAAACTATCCATTGGTTCCCCGCAGATAAAAGGGCCTGTCATCCTTTACTATTAGTTGTGCGCATTGACTCGGCTTAAAAATACCATTGTTCAATTTACAAATGACGCACTGAATTCCTTTTAATGAGTTTAGTCGTATATTGATTTTTTACCTAAATCATCGCCATAGCGGCAAATTAAGATCTCAATTGTTAAATTGAGGTTCACGCTATCATGCAACTTAATCGATTGCTAAATAAGCTTAAGTAAATGTGATTGGGCGCATGCTTATCTATTTTGATGAAAAAATGAGTCATAAAATACAATGCAATAGCGAGTTTGCCGGCTCAAGTGGAAACCATGAGTTTAACTGCGCCTGAGCCGCTCATTGTAAAAGCCTCAATGGTGAGAGTGTTAGCCTTGATAGCAGTGTCGCCTTAAGCGTGGCCAACAGCTGGTAGCGATAAATGACCGTGATTTGTTTCAAAACCATGCTGATGACTCAGGTTATTGGGTGCGCTCAAGCCACTGTGTTTTACGTTGAATGTGGGTAAAAAACCAAAGAGATGACATCAACAATCCTATTACTTGCCTAGAAGGCACATAATTCCCGCTGAATGACCAGATAATGAGTGGAATGGGTATAAAGTTGACCATAAATGATGAACACCATGATGTTGCATGACTCAGCCAAGTGCCGTTGTTCTCTTAACTTTTGCTTCAGTCGTGCGTAAGGTAACCCAGAATTAGGTTTATGATCAGTTTCTCGTAAGCAAAAAGCCAAGCATAAAAGCAGAAAGGTAGCTTAGGCTACCTTTCTCTTTTACATTATAAGCATGAATGCTTTGGCAGGTTATTTTACCAGTGTTATGCAATACAGGCTTATTTATTGTCAGAGCGGATGACCAGTTCAACTCGGCGGTTTTGCTGTTGGCCCGCTTTATCAAGGTTGTTGGCAATAGGTGAGTACTCGCCAACCCCTTTAGCTTCTACCTGTTGTGCAGCAATAGAGAACTGTTTAATCAATCGGTTTTTAATAGCCGTTGCGCGTTTTTCTGACAAGGTTTGGTTATAAGCTTGCGAACCTTGATCGTCTGAATGGCCTACCACATAAAAAAGCTGCTTCGGGTGCGTTTGAAGGTATTGAGCCACTACTTCTACAATCGGATAAGCTTCTGGCAGTAATTCATCGCTATCATATTTAAATAACAAACCGTCTAGGGCTACATGACCCGTTTTGGTTATCTCATCGGTTAAGCCCTGCAAATCAATTCCCACACGGTTATTGTTTAATGTGGTTTCTTCAATGATCCTAATTTCTGCAGACAATCGCCCAGAAAATCCAATGACGTAAACCATAGCGTAAACGTCACCTACACCTTCAGCTCTGTCTAACTTATAGAGTCGATAAAATTGGCTTTCTTCGCTGCCTATTGCTGAATGTAATGCGATCTTGGTTTTTAATTTATCTTCGTCACCGCACGCTTTCCCTATACAGTTATAAACTTCTGTAAAACCTAGTTTGGTTAATGCGTGTAGGTAGTTTGCATCAATCTCAAATTCAGAATAAGTGCGCGGTAATAAATACGAAATATCAGTAACCTTCCCCTCCAGTTCCAACGTTTAATCGTTATCTCCAGCAAGCACTATGGTTTGATTAAAGCCATGAGTGATATATTCCTGTATGTAAGCTCCTGGGACTCTGCTTAGCATTGGGTGGTCAGCCGAGTTTTTAGCATCTTTATCGCTATTGTCTTTCACCGTTATTTCACTCACAGCCTGTGATAAATAACCTTGATTAGTGGTGACCAAATCTAATGGTTCATCGATAACTTCAATAATATCGAGTTCTAAATTGGTCGCATTCTGCCAGCCAATCGCATAGATCGACACATAAACTTGTTTTTGAGGCAGAGTAATATGCGCTGTTATCAATGATGGCAAGCTACTGGAAATATTTGTCAAAGGCGATATAAATGACGATAGTTTACGTTCATGACCACAAGTGGCTTGCTCACATTCAAAAATAATCTCGGCATTTAGCGCTTTTAGCTGGTTTTTATAGTTATTGATTAAATGAGCCGGCGTGTAAGACGGCGGTAGTTCATAGTTGGTTCTAGTCAGTTTACCTTTCACTTCTTTTGATTGAATATTTTGATCGTCAATTGCAGTGATCAATTGCACCGGCGTGAAGTGTCTAAGTTCACTTTTTGTGTCTTTTACCTCTTTAGGTTCAGAAAATAATTCTTGTGACGTCGCAGACAAAGCGTTCATTGCTGGCATCATCGCCATAATGACGGCTAATGACATAAGTGCGGGTTTTAACATTTCAACTCCCTGTTGTAAGGTATCCAATTAACTTGATAAATAACATTAAGTGCCCATAAGATATTCAAACATCATCTGGGTGTAAAACAAATACTCATAGAATGACTATCGACTTATTATTTTTGATGTTTTTGGGTTTTTAAATGACATCATAAGGGCTGTTTTTGGGGCTAGATAATATTTTATAAGCAAAAGGTAACGAATTTATTGATGAGCATTTTCTTGATGGTGATAACATTTGCGTAAATTAATAAGGATATTGTTCACGAATAATCATTATGGCCAAAAAAATAGCGTTAGATGATAAATCTTGGTTTTATAACCTGCACATAAAAGGGATGCGTAATTTTAATGCGCAGAGTGATGTAAGTTTATATGTCGTCAATTTATGGTACCCATTACCGCTAGGTGTTTCGCTATTATTGCTTATTTTGATGGTCGGTTTAGCTGTGTTACCTCTTAACTTTCCAAATACAGAGCTTGCTCGTACATTGGTGTTAATCAATGTGGGGTTATTACCTGTCTACTTAATAGGGCGGTATTGGCTGGTTAGGCGACGTTACGGTATTACCGGGACATTTGGTTGCTATGTTAGCCAGCAGCGTATTGCTATTCCTGCGAATGCAATAATTAATAAGCCTGTGGGGCAGTTGGAGTTACCACGCGATGACATTGAGCGCATCACAGTAAAATATAAATCACAAATGCATCGTTTACATGTGCGCAATCATATTACCGCGTGTGATATTAAGCTAAAAAGCGGTGAAGTCATTACTCTTAATGCGATGTATTTCCCGCTTAAACACATTGTTTACATGCTGTGTTTTTTCGACTACCCATTAACAACGCTGCACGGCAATTGGTCATGGGCTTTTTTGCCTAATATTATAGCCGTAATATTCCCTGCTTTAGTCAATATCGTTGTTACAGGCATGCTAGTGAAACACTATTTTTTGTAGTGTATATTCAATTGATTATATACATGATTGATTGTGAGTTTTTAAGCGTTAGTAAAGCAAAAATGTAAATTAAAAGGATGTTTCATGTACAAATTGATCGCTATTATTTTATTACTATTTATATCGACGCCTTCAATGGGTTCTCCAGATGATGAAGATTTAGCTCAGTGGTTGGCAGCGGCTAAAAAAATTGATCGAACAGTGCCGAATGCACTATGTAAAGCGTCAGTCGATGTTGTTAGACATCAAGATGTAAACTTATTCAGAAAGGTGTTTGCTGCAATACCAGCAACGGATGAGCAAGTAAAAGTATATTTATCTGAGCTACATGATAAATATTTTAAAACATCATATTTAGGTATCGATAATTATCAAATAGATGAAAATGAGGCGTTAGCGTTCGAAGATGCTAAAAATTCTAGCAGCAGTTTAGTTAGTGACAACGCTAAGCAGCGTGGGCATGACTTAGAGTTGTGGGTTCCATACCGTTTCGACACGATATCACCAAAGACTAACGAAGCGATTCAAGGCTATGGGACTTGCAAGCTGGCCTATTTAGAAAACCAGTGGAAGGTTGTTACGTTATTGTAGGAGCCTACCTTTCCTGTTTACTTATTAGCAGCAGCTAAAAAGCCTAGGGCCTGTTGAACTTTGCTGGTTAAATTTTGTTCGAGTTAAAAACGTTTTAATCGAGGCGAATGGATTGTAGCCTAGTCACCTAAGCAAAATCTGTTCAACAAAGAGTAAAACGTTTTTAGCCGAACCCTGTGGGCAGCGTTTGTTGGTCATTTTTACTGCGTTATCGACTTTTTATGTAGAATAACTACACCTCAAAGTCTCTGCCTTGTACAAATGGCCAACAATTCGCTGCAAAAACAACCTTGAAAGGTCAACAGGCCCTAGGTACGAAGAGTTTATTCATAGGGTGTTTTGTAGAACAAGTCTACAAAACGTAATCATATCACTGTTAATTGTTAAGGATAACAAGTGCAACATTCATCATTTTTAAAAAAAGCCAGCTTGCTGGTGGCCATGACTACCGCCATTACGACAATGAGCTTTGCAGCATTGGCGAGTGAGCAGGGGGCTATTGATGCATTTGAGGCTAAAACTAAACCGATTGCCCAAGATGCAAAAGTCATATCAGAAAAACAATTAGTATTGATGGATGAGTTTAACCAGCTCGTGGCGTCGGGTAATGCTGCGGCAGTATTTCAAAGCGGTAAGGTGACAGAGTTACAAGCTCTAGGCGAGCAGACGTTGGTGCAAGCTAAGCTGTTTGTTAAAGAGTATGAGCAGTTTTTAGCGCAATTACCTGAAACCTCTACTTGTTATACACCTGAAAATGTGACTGAATATAATCAGCTTATTAATGAGGTCGCAACTAAGAATCAATCTTTATCTGAGTTAGCTAACACGGTCGCGCCGGGTGATGAAATGGCAGCTACCATGGCAGTATTAAACTTACAAATGCATGCCGGGCAGGTGGGTAGTTTGGTGCAAATGTTCCAACTGGTGAAGATGTGCTATGTCACCGAAGCGATGGGATACACCAAGCAAGATGTTGAGCGTATGCAAGCGGAAGAACAGTAAAGTCTATGTGAGCGATTTTTATTAACGCGAAATTGTAATGCAGCATCAAAAATAAACCCCATTCGCTTTTGCTTATGGGGTTTATTGTTATCGGTGAAAACGCCTTAAATTAAGTGACACAATAGGGTTAAAATACCAGTGGATTAACCTGATCATATAAGTGTTGGTATAACGTTTGAGTAAACCCTGTGTTGTTATCAAAGGTGACTGACACATTGTTAGAAGCAGACGTTTGCATTTTTTCATTGAGTTCGACTTTCATAAGCTGTTGGTCAACAAATAAGAAGTAGTCTGGATAGACATATTCCTGTGCGGTGCCTTCAACGATTTCAGCGACTTTAATCAATAACTGATCACTTGGACTGGTGCTTTTTGTCATTTGATAACGTTGTTCAATGTTGCCATCGCTATCAAGCAAAGCAATGGTTTGCGCTTCTTCATCGATAATGATGTCGAGCGGGAAGTAAAAACCAAATAAAGCTTCGGCTACCATTGTTGTCGAAAGCGTTTCTTCAGTGACAAAGCTTGATAGCGCGTATGTTTCATAATCCTCAACTACTCGGCACATTACATCTTCGGCTTGAGTTACCGTTAAACTGTATAGCGTATCTGGCCAGATTAATGTGTCTAATTTTAGCATTTCTGGAGATGTATTTAACACTGACTGCCAAAAGTCGCTGGTGTTGGCGTGAGTGATTTTATTGATGTCGATAGTAATAGGGACATTCGTGCCGGCATAAACCGTGTTGTAGGTATTACCTGTAATGCTTGGCTCCGTTACTGGGCCATTGTCTTCTGTATACCAGCGCTTGTCTGTTGTGTGCCAACATTCGGTAAGCTCGTCATTGTCTTCATCTAATGGGGCTTCAAATGCTAGGGCTTGACCGGCCAGAGCGGAGATCCAGGTTAATACTTTTGTGTTGTCGGCATTTTGCATAGAAAATGCACTTAGATCAGAAGATAAAGTCAGTGATAAGGTGTTAGCAAAGCCGCTTTCATGAATGATATTACCTAGCACAAGGTCCCAATCATCTTGTGACAAAATACGCGAATCGATAGGTAATTCTGTAAACCCTAATGCGATGGCTGAGTCACTAAAGAGTATATTAGCCACTAAAGTGAATGCGTCATCTGAAAAGAACGCTTCGATAGACAGACCACTATCACTTAATATTTGCCAAAGCTCAGCATAAGTCGCGGCAAGGATTTTTTCTGCTGCAATGATGTTTGGAATTTGAGTCGCGATGACTTGTTGTAAATAAGCAATGGCATAGTCTATGCGCATAAAATTAGCGGTGGCTGACGTTTCAGCGGAAACTGAGTATAAAGTGTCGGCATCTAATTGATACAAAATAGCTAATAGCGCGTCTAACTCGGTTGATAGTTGACTAATGTCACTGTCAGACAGATTTTGATTCATCATTTCTATTACGCGAGACTGCTTGATGTGCGTCAGGTTGTTAATCGCGCCATTATATAGAGGGCTTGCGATTAATGTCCCTTGTCCAGCATCATCAACAATTGCTTTTGGTGCTGCTCGGTTAGCCGGGTTTTTAACCTTAAGTGCCAAAGAGCGGGCCTGGATGGCTTGCGTTGCTGTTGCTGCTTGCCAGTTAGCCACTAAATAATAGTCTGGGGTTTCAACTTCGCTCGTCCACTCTAATTGATAGTTACCGTCAACGTCAGTCGTTGCGAATGGTTCATCGCTATCACAAATTACGTTTTTATTTAAATCAGCACACACAGTGGCGCTAGATAATGCCCCTTGATATACCGCTAACCCAGCAATCTGATGGTTATATTCAGATACTGGGGTTGTTGGTGTACCCGAATCTGGTTGGGTTACCTCGGTACTTTTATCATCATCAGAGCTACAACCGACGAGAAGTGTGCCAGAGATTAAGATGGCTAATAAACTTTTATGATGCATTAATGTGTCCTTACATTAGTGGGTATTACGCTGTTTTAGCTGCGTAATGAGGAGATACATCGAAAGCCATCAGTCATACTCAGCTCTTAATGTGAGTCGAGTTTAACTGTGGATACAGCAGCGATGTGGTTTGATTAAAGAAAAGATAATGATTAACCCGCAGTGAACGCAAATAGCTGGCCACGATTTTTAATCTTGGTTTTTTTATAAATATTTTGTACGTGCATTTTGACCGTATTAACCGAAATGTTTAGCTCTTTAGCGACTTCTTCGTTAGTGAGGCCATGCAGTAATAGGGATAAAATTTGTTGCTCTTTTTTTGTGGTGACCGCGAGGATTTTAGCGCGATTAGCGGAAGAGGGGACGCGTTTTTTTTGTAAAATATACTTAGATACTGCTTTGTCGCTAAAGCTGATCTCGCCGCCTTCAACTTTTTTTATACTTTGAATTTGCTCAACGACACTTTCATCGACACTCATCGCACCATGAAAGCCAGATGCAATTAATATCACTTCAAGCTCTATATTTAGTGATGGGCAATAAGCAATATGTAAGTTGTTTTTGAGTATATCTCTGGATAGATAACTTATTTTTTGTAGGGGGTTTTCAAGGTAATGAATAAGTATCGTAGCCTTATTTTCAGTGGCGTCAATAGCCGATAGCTCCTCTGATGCTCTACTAGCACTGCACGTAATAAGATTACATTCGATAAGGCTTGCAAAGTGCTGGAATTGCTCTTGCAGATGCTGAGGGAAGTCGAGTGTAAGAAGATGCTTACTGAACATGTTACTTTCCTTGTGTCAAAATACCACATCCCTTTGCGGTACTGTTTGAACTGTGTCATTAACCAAGTTGAACTGGTATTCTTCAAGTCTCCCAATGGAGTACCATTAGCAATTAATACATATTTGCAACATTGTGCACATTCAAATGCGTGTAGTTTATGAGCGACTAAGATAGATGAAAAAAGCCAAAATATAAATTACATTCACGTTACAGAACGTGCTGTAAGTATATGTTTGTAATCTACATTTGGTATTACTTTTTGCTAATAAAATGAGCAAGGCAACATAGTACAACATTATTATCTTGTTGCATACGGTAAAGAAGGTGTTTTTTGTGCAAGACCTATTCTTTACAATAGGTCCTCTAGGTTATTGAGTTGTTAACGCTTAGGTTTGCGTGAATGGTTTGGCTTGCCTTTATTGGATGTTGGCTTTTTAGGCTTGCTGCCTCTGCCTTGCATAAAGTGTTCTGGGCCTTCTATTTTGTCACGCAAACTTTTTAAGGGCTTTTTCTTGGGCTTTTTAGGCGCTTTTTTCACTTCAGAAGATGAATGCTCAATTAATTTCATTAAGGTGCTGAGCTCTTGCTCGTCTAAATCGCGCCATTCACCAATGGGTAACCCTTTAAGCGACACATTCATTATTGATTGGCGTTCAAGCTTGGTGACTTCAAAGTTGAAATATTCACACATGCGGCGAATTTGACGGTTAAGGCCTTGGACCAACACAATTTTAAATGCATAAGGCGATACTTGCTCAACTCGGCATTTTTTAGTGACAACGCCCAATATAGGCACGCCAGCGGCCATGCCCTTAATAAAATCATCGGTGATAGGTTTGTTAACGGTAACCACATATTCTTTGTCGTGATTATTGCCAGCACGCAAAATTTTATTCACTAAATCGCCATTGTTGGTTAAAAATATCAACCCTTGCGAGTCTTTATCTAGGCGACCAATCGGGAAAATCCGTTCGCTATGGTTTACAAAGTCGACAATATTGTCGCGCTCGGTGCTTTCTGTTGTACTCACAATACCGACAGGCTTGTTTAAGGCAATAAACACTAAATCTGCTTCGTCACGCGGTTCAATGTCCTGACCATTCACTTTCACTTTGTCACCAAACTCAACAGTGTCACCAATTTTGGCGCGTTTGCCGTTAATAAATACATTGCCTTGTTCAATGAAGCGATCGGCTTCTCTGCGCGAACAGATCCCGCTCTCGCTGATGTATTTATTTAAACGGGTTGCAGATTCACTCATAGCGGTTCCTTTATCAACATAAACGCGCTGCAATGGCAGGCTTAATCGGCGCAAATAATAGCATAAACTGTTTTATACCCAAACCACCTGAGGATGCTTGATTTCTGCAAACATTTACAGGTGTAGGTAAGGCAATGATTGTGGGTAATGGTTGTTCCTTTTTTTAAAATCAATAATGCGTCTAGTATTGAAAACACAGTGAAACTCTCAAGCACGTATGTCCAAGTTATTGGATATATTATTCTTTATGCTGTCTATTGAAGCTATTGTGTTAATGGCTACAAATCAAACCCCATTTGCGCTGTCGCATCTTGATGTTGTGCTAGCAAGTTAATGTCGTTAAGTGGGGCCGTTGTGTGCATGAGTTGTTGCTGTAACAACCGATATAAATCGACGGCTAATTGGGGGGCATCTTGATTGTCTGGAGTATGTATAAACAGGTAGGGTTGTTTGCCCTGAGCTATCCATAATGGCAGTTGTTTAAGCCAGTTTTGAAAAAAATGCACATTTGCTTCAGCCTGTGGATGGCCAATAAAACGTACTACCGGATGTTGAGCCGTGGCGATGGCATGCACTGGCACTTTGGGCTTTTTTTGATGGGCGTCAATGACGGCTTCGGTTGTGGGCGGCGCAGCAAATACTGGACGAGTGTCCATAATAATGCGATTACATTGGTAGTCGATAAGCAAACGGTTAAGGTCGCGTTCGGCATCACCTTTAGCAAAAAACGCTTGGTGACGTACTTCTACACCGTAGTTTAAGCCTTGGGGCACTTGCGTTAAAAACTGGGCTAAAATAGGCAAGTGTTGTGGGCTAAAACTGGCGGGTAATTGAATTTTCCATATACCAGTAACATCGATTAATGGTGCCATTGCCGAAAAAAATTGCTGCACTGCAATATTGGCGTCTTGCAGCATTAACTCGTGAGTAATGTATTTGGGCAGTTTAAAAGTAAAACGAAAATTGTCATTAACGGCATTGCGCCAAATTTGCGCTTGCTGTAACGATGGCGTCGCATAAAACGTGGTGTTGCCTTCAACGGTATTGAATATTTCAGCGTAACGGGCAAGCCGTTGGCTTGAGGTGTGATGACCATAGACCGTGTGTTGCCAATGGTTGTGCGACCACATTGCAAGCCCTAATCTTATCGGCGGCATATCGGTTAGCAAAAGTGATGTCGGTGGGTGTGTATCCAAAACGGTCCTCAAGATGAAACGTCGTTTTATATGAAAATGTTGTGGTTATGGCCAAAATAACTTAAACGAGCTAAAAAACAATATTTAGTTATTTTGTCTATATCTAATGGCTTTATCCATCTGATAAAATTAGCGACATTGGCTATCATATCAGCCAAAAAACACATTGTGCATTATCTTGGTTTTTATGGGTTAGTTGGAGTGTTTGTGTCGAGTCAGCATACTGAACGTCAGTTTGATAATTATCGTCCTAAAGCGTCTGCGGCAAAGCCGATTAAAGTCCGTAAAAGTAAAGTTGGCTGGTTACTGTTTGTGTTTATTTTAGCTACAGCTTACTTGATAGAGTTCGAGGTTAGGACATCTTATTACCAATCGCACTTTTTACACAAATATGCTACTCAGTTGACCTATCAGTTACGTGACTATCCGAGTGACGCTGTTATTTATCCTAAGTATGGCCCATTTGATGACCGACATGGTTATAGTCAACTGCCGAAAAAAATTGAGCGCTTAATCGAGCGTAATTACCAAATTACTCAGCAAGTGGCATTTTCGCCGATGTTGATGGAGTACACTGAAAAAGGCTTCTTTCCTCCGTATCATGAAAAAGCCCAATCTGGCCTGCTTATTAGGGATTGCCGCGCCATGACGGTGTTCGACTTTTCATACCCTAAACGTGTTTATCAAGATCAAGATACCATTCCGCAACAGGTCATTAGTACCTTGTTGTTTATCGAAAACCGCGAAATGCTTAGCCCTGAAACTAATTATAACCCCGTGGTCGATTGGCCTCGTTTTGTATTGGCTGCATCCAGCCAAGTTGCTGAACTTGTTGGCGTAGACATGTCAAAGGCAGGCGGCAGCACATTAGCCACCCAAATTGAAAAGTTTAGGCATTCTAATCATGGCTTAACGTTAAGCATTAAAGATAAATTACTGCAAATTGGTTCGGCCATTGTACGAGTCTATCAACAGGGTGAAAGCACCATTAATGCGCGCCAACGTATTGTGCAAGATTACCTCAACACGGTGCCATTATCATCTGCCCCCGGTTTTGGTGAAGTGCATGGCATAGGTGATGGACTGTGGGCGTGGTTTAAAACTGATTTTGCCCAGGCAAACCAGCTACTGCTTAGCCGTCATACACCACAAAATGGTGCGCAGCGCGGTAAAGTGTTTAGAGAAATCGTCGCACTGATGATTGCGCAACGTCGTCCGTCATATTACCTACTGCAAGGCCATGATGATTTAGAGTCATTGGTCGACAGTTATTTACGCTTATTGGGCCGTGATGGTTTAATTGAAACCAAGTTAATGGTGTCTGCACTGGAGAGTTCATTAACCTTTAACACCACTAAGTTAGCCGTCACTAACCAAACCAATAATAAAGGTGTGAATGCTGTGCGCATCCGCACCGCAGGCATGTTGGACCTTAATTTATATGATTTAGACCGTTATGATTTAGCCATTAACAGCACTTTTCACGGTGATTTACAGCAAAAAGTGAGTGATTACTTACGCAGTTTGGCACACGTTAACTCAGCAGAACGCATTGGCTTATTAGGTGAGCGTTTATTGTCGGCGCAACAACTCGATAAAGTCTTGTATAGCTTTACCCTTTACGAAAGCACAGACAGCGCCAACAGAGTGCGTATTCAAACCGACAGTATCGACCAACCTTTTGATATCAATGAAGGCAGTAAGCTAGAGCTTGGTTCAACCGCAAAACTGCGTGTATTGGCTACCTATTTAGACATTATTGCCGAGCTGCAACAGCGCTTCTCTGCCATGACAGTGGCCGATTTACGTCAGGTTGATGTAGAACGTAAAGACCATATTACCCGCTGGGTGGTGGATTATTTGATTACCACACGAGACCGAAATTTAACCCGAATGCTCGATGCAGCCTTGCAACGTGAATATTCAGCCTCGCCAGATGAGCGTTTCTTCACTGGCGGCGGCTTGCATGTATTTAATAACTTTAATAAGAAAGAAAACAGCCGCGTACCCACTTTATATCAAGCGCTGCAAGAGTCGATAAATTTACCGTTTGTGCGTTTAATGCAAGACATTGTAAGTTACAGCAGCAGTTACAATAGTGAAGGCAGTGTGTCGCAATTATTGCGTAATGATAAAGACCCGCGCCGTGAAGAATATTTAAAAGCCTTTGCTAAGCGTGAAGGGAGCTCGTTTGTAAAACGGTTTTATCGTAAGTACCGTCAATTGGCGCCAGAACAACGCTTAGACGTGTTATTTGACGGTATCGCCCAACAAGAACAAAAGTTATCGGCGGCCTATCGATATTTAAAACCTTACGACGGCGCGCGTGAACTTAAAGCGTTTTTAAATGCGCGTTTGCCAAACAAACACTTTAGCGATAAAGAGATTAACGCACTGTATAACAAGTACGGTGAAGACAAGTTTAACCTAGCCGATCAGGGGTATATTGCTCGGGTGCACCCTCTTGAGTTATGGGTATTGCGTTATTTAAATGATTACCCTGAAACCGGACTGAATCAGGTGTTAGATGATGCACAACCGCAGTTACAAGAGGTGTATCGTTGGTTATTTAGAACTCGTTATCAAAATGCCCGCGATGTGCGTATTCAAGTGATGTTAGAGGTTGAGGCGTTTTTGAGTATTCACCAGCGTTGGGTTCGTATGGGTTACCCGTTTGAATATATGGTACCGTCGTTAGGCTCTGCGTTAGGCAGTTCAGGCGACAGGCCCGCGGCACTGGCTGAGTTGATGGGCATTATTCAAAATGACGGTTATCGTTTCCCGACGGTACGCATTGATGAGCTGCAATTTGCTAAAGACACACCCTATGAGGTGACCCTTGCCAACAATAAGCAAATGGTGACTCGAGTGATGCATCAAGAAGTGGCCCGAGCGCTCAAACGTGCGCTTGCGAATGTGGTGCAAAATGGTACCGCTAGACGCCTCAATGGCAGCTTGCTCGATAATCAAGGCCAAGCAATTGTAATGGGCGGGAAAACTGGTACTGGTGATAACCGTATTGCCACTGAAATTCGCGATGGTCGTAAGATTTCATCGACGGCAATAAACCGCACCGCAACCTTTGTATTTTATTTAGGCGACCACCACTTTGGCACATTAACGGCGTTTGTGCCGGGAGAAAAAGCAGATGACTTCAGTTTTACCTCTGCACTGCCATTACAAGTGCTTAAAGGTATGATGCCAATCTTGTCGCCGATGATTAACCAAACCGAGCAGTGCCAAGCTGGGTTGTAATTGACCTAAAATGATTGAATCACCAGCCCATAAATTATTGGGCTGGTGACAGTGCTAAACACTATTGATACAAGCTTAGCATCACGACAACATGGCATATTGCCACAACGCTAGTCAGTACAGTACGAAGCGTCATATAGCGTGCGGTTGTTGCTATTTGTTTTGACCTAAATTCAACGTAGAGCAAGTATACATAACCGCTGAGCAGTAAAATTAATGCTGACAATTCAAACGGTGTTAACAGTGCAACCCAACAACCTAAGGCAATCACGTTACTCATAATCAGTAATTTAGCGATATTGTCATCGAGATCTATAACAACTGCTTTCCCCCATAATGCCCCTGCCATAAAACTTAAAATAATCGCACTGTAACTAATAAAGCCAAGTAAGGTATGCTCAGGTGATAACAAGCTATGGTTAAACGCCAATAGGCTGAGTACAGCAAACGGAATTAGGCCTGCAAAACCAAGCCATTGCCAAGTATTGATGTGTTTCATGGTGCCTCCTTTACTGCATAAAAGGATAGATAAACCCTTTTATCAGGATAATGGTATTGCTAATGGCAAACAGGTTAAAGAGTATTATGTCTAGATATCAGGTTTATGTGTAAGTCATACCATTGCGCGTTAGCAAGTGATATCTCAGCGAGAATTTAAAAGGGCTTAAACAAGGCGAATGACTGAATGAATAGTGATTCTCTTTCGAAGTCATGCAACGCAGTATAAGCCCTTTTAAAACTCGCCTAAAAGGAATGCCCCAGCCGCTTTTGCTTTACGTTCTCGCTATTTGAAAGGGAACAACCATGACTACATAGCGACGCCTTAATCAAAAACCGCTGGACGCATTCACAGTGGTCACTTATTAATGCGCAATGGTATAAACCTAACCCAATATAATTGATTTTAGTGATACAACCTATAGGTGAGTAAAGCGCAATGAATATTTATCTTAAAGACGTTAGCGAACAAGATTTAAGCCTATTATTTGATTTTCAAAACGATCCTATAGCCAACAAGATGGCTGATGTTCCGGCCCGTGAACGCGAGGCGTTTTATCAGCATTGGCAACAAAATATTTTTTCCAATCAACACAGTATGGCAATAGGTATTTGGCATAATAATCTATTAGTTGGCCACTTGGTGTCGTGGGTGAACCTTGAGTTAGCTACCGTCGATGAGCCTGAAGTGCGACTCATTGGTTATTGGATAGGCCGTGAATATTGGGGACAGGGGATTGCCACCAATGCCTTGAAAATGTTTTTACAACATTATATTAAAAGCCCGGTTTATGCTTATATTGATGCGCAAAACCAAGGCTCGTTAAAGGTTGCTCAGGCCAATGGGTTTGTTAATGTTACGCCGCAATACCCATCGCTGTTTACTAAAGATAACTTATTAATATTTAAGCGAGAGCGCTAAACGTTAATGACCGGCACCACCGCATCCGCCGCAACAACTGCCGCCATTACCCTCTTTTTTGGGTGATGTGTCTGTTTTGGGTACTGGATTAGCTTGCTCGGCTTTGGGCGCAACATGACTAACAGGTTCAGTGTGTTTGGCTGGTTTAAAAATACCGCTAATTGAAAAACTCATGATGATGCCTCGTAGTGTGAGATCGTGGTGTAAACTTAAACATATATTAACTTTGCATGTTTAAATTGTATAAGTCCAACCTTTTTAGTCAAGTACTATTTTGTTTGGCATGCATCGGGATGTGTTAAACGTCACAATAAGTGCTAACACAATGTCATAAAACAAAGTGACTAGTCTTTGTTTTGACGCGAATGAGCATGATAAACTGCGCATCCATCTGTTTGGAGTTGTTATGTCTTTTGCTCAATTATCGTTACACCCTACATTAATGACCCGTTTAGCTGAACTTAATTATCAGCAAGCTACGCCTATTCAATTGCAGGCTATTCCGGTGATATTAAGCGGTCTAGATGTCATGGCCGGCGCGCAAACAGGCACAGGTAAAACCGCTGCATTTGCATTACCCATATTGCAGTCAATCTTGAGTCTGCAACCATCAACTCAAACGCATTCAAGCGAAACTCAACAAACACCACAATGTCTTAGCAAGGCTATTCGTGCACTTGTATTGGTGCCTACACGCGAGCTTGCACAACAAGTTCACCACAGTATTGAGCAATATGCCCACGGCAGCAGCATTACCTGTGTGATGGTGTATGGTGGTGTGAGTATTGGCGCGCAAATCCGCCAGCTTAGCACTGGCGTAGACATTTTGGTGGCAACGCCTGGGCGATTATTGGATTTACTGCGTAAGCGGGCGCTGTCCTTGTCGCAGTTAACACATCTCGTGTTTGACGAAGCCGATCGCATGCTCGACATGGGCTTTAAAGATGAAATTATCGATGTACTAAAGCAAGTGCCTAAAACCCGGCAAACCTTGTTGTTTTCAGCCACCTTAGATGACCGTATTTTTAGCTTTAGCAAACGGTTATTGCGGTCACCTAAAGTGATTGAGGTTGCCAAGCGTAATACCACTGCGGTGAGTATTGTTGAACGGGTTTATCATCTCGACAGCAACCGAAAATGTGCCGCATTGTGTCATTTAATTAAGGTTGAAAAATGGCAGCAAACCTTGATTTTTAGTCGCACTAAACAAGGTGCTGATGCCTTAGTGAAACAAATGAAGCATGCCGGTGTTAGCGCCGAGGCATTTCATGCTGATTTATCACAAGTTGTGCGTGAGCAAGTGCTAAGCCAATTTAAACGCGGCGAGTTAACGGCATTGGTCGCAACAGATGTCGCCGCCAGAGGGTTAGACATTAACGAGCTTAATTATGTCGTTAATATGGAGTTACCGTTTCAGGTTGAAGACTATGTCCACCGAATTGGTCGCACTGGCCGTGCGGGTAATCAAGGCCAAGCCATCACGTTTTTCAGTGTTGATGACGAACCGTTACTGATTAAATTGGAAACCTTTTTAGACCGCCGCTTACCGCAACAATGGTTAACAGGCTTTGAACCTGATTTAACTCAAACGGCTGTTACTACAAGAAAAACGACCAAGGGCGCCCTCAAACAGCAAGCCCGAAAAAAAGCCTTAGGCCAACGTCCTTCACGTCATAAAAAGTAATGTCTTAGCGCCGCTTTCTTATGTGAGTGGTGCATTCGCGGTATTGTCATTACCGTCTTTAAATTGCCATATTTTTGTCATGTTTTTTGAACCTTGCTGTCACATTAGATGCTTATCTTATCTGTCGAATAATCATACCTACAGCTAATGTTGAGCATACACAAGGAATACATATGAGCAAGGCGACGTTTAACCCAACTCGTTTTAATAAAAGCAAAAACACTCCATTTAACGAAGTGATGGACGCTCACTTATCACGCCGTAATTTTGTTAAGCGTGGTTTGGGCCTAAGTGCCATGACCGCATTTGGTGGTTTCGGATTAAGTGCCTGTGGTTCTGATAATGATGATAGCAGTACCCCAGAAACGCCAACCACACCGACAGCGCCAACACAAAGCTCAGCAGTACTAGGCTTTGAGTCTATCCCAGGTTCGTTAACCGATGCTGTGGCTGTTCCTGCTGGCTATTCTGCCTATGTATTAGCTCCCTGGGGTACACCACTTAACTCAAAAGCCGCTGCATGGAAAGATGACGGCAGTAATACCGCAGATGATCAAGCAAACTCAGTGGGTATGCATCATGATGGCATGCATTTCTTCCCGCTGAATGATGCCGGTGATGACGGCTTATTGTGCATTAACCATGAATACATTGACCAAAGTGCATTACACCCAACAGGCCCGACTTACGATACCGATGGCAAGCGCACTGTCATTGACGAGATACGTAAAGAAATCAACGCGCATGGCGTGTCAGTTGTACGTATAAAGTTGGTATCAGGTATGTGGCAAGTGGTTGAAAACGACAGCTACAACCGCCGCTTTACTGGTGCGAGCGTCATGGATATTGGCGGTCCTTTGGCTTATAGCTCATATCTTGAAACGCGTTACTCGCCAGACGGTAGCCAGGCACGCGGAACCCTAAACAACTGCGGAAATGGTTACACGCCTTGGGGCACCTATTTAACCTGTGAAGAAAACTGGCCAGAATATTTTGTAAACAAAGGCGAGCAGACTGAAGCGCAATCACGAATTGGTATTCCAAGTACTGACACCCGTTACGGCTGGAACCACTTAGCGGGTAATGACGATGAGCGTTTAGACGAATTTGCTCGTTTTGACATGACACCAACCGGCACAAGTGCGGCAAACGATTACCGCAATGAAGCCAATGGCCATGGTTATATCGTTGAGATTGATCCATATAATCCTAACTCGCGCGCGGTTAAACGCACTGCGTTAGGTCGCTTCCGTCACGAAGGCTGTGTGTTTGGTAAGCTTGAAGAAGGCAAGCCACTGACATTTTATTCTGGTCACGATTCTCGCTTTGAATACCTATACAAGTTTGTGTCAGATGCCGTTTGGGACGCCGCAGATGCTAACAGCAGCAACCGCTTGAGCATGGGCGACAAATACATGAATGCCGGCACATTATATGTGGCTAAGTTCAGCGAAGATGGCGTAGGGGAGTGGTTACCGCTAACCCTTGACGGAATGACCACCGACGGCGGGACACTCGCTGACAGCTTTAGTTCTTTGGAAGAGATCATTCTAAACACAGCAGGCGCAGCCGATTTAGTCGGCGCAACCCCAATGGATCGTCCTGAGTGGGCTGCGGTTGACCCGTTCACTGGCAGTGTTTACCTTACGCTGACTAATAACAGCAAACGTACCGACAGCACTAACCCTGCTAACCCACGTTTAAATAACAACTTTGGTCATATTATCCGTTGGGACGAAGGCGATGTTGCCACTGAGTTTAGCTGGGATATCTTTGTTTTTGGTTCGCCTGATGATGGCGATGCAGAAACCAACCTATCAGGCTTAACTGATTTAAATCAGTTTGCGAGCCCAGACGGATTAGCATTCGATGCACGTGGTATTTTATGGGTGCAAACCGATAATGGCGCCTCTGAGGTGACTGAAGAAACTAACGACCAGATGTTAGCGATAGTGCCATCAACTATGCTTGATGCCGACGGTAACCAACAAGTGGTCAGTGGCGACAATCAAACTCAACTTAAACGTTTCTTTGTTGGGCCAAATGGTTGTGAAGTCACAGGTTTTGCTATTACTCCTGATTACACTACCGTATTTGCCAATATTCAACATCCAGGCAACTGGCCTTATTCGGATAAAGCAGATGAAGCCACACCAGCAGGTGTTACTGTGCGTCCGCGTGCAGCAACAGTCATCATTCGTAAAGATGATGGTGGTGCCGTTGGCGTTTAAGCTGTTTTAGGTCACTCAGAGCCAACAGTAAGATAGCTCATGGGAGACCTTAAGCGGTAACCACTTTTCATGCCGATTAAAACCCTGATAGACTTGAGCTATCAGGGTTTTATTAGGAGCTTTATGCTAAAAGGCATTCATCATGTGGCCATCATTTGTGGCGATTATTCTCGCTCAAAAGCGTTTTATACTCAGGTTTTAGGGCTCAAGATTATTGCCGAGAATTATCGGCAAGCGCGCGATTCCTACAAACTGGATCTTGCCTTGGCCGACGGTAGCCAAATTGAATTGTTTTCGTTTAATGGTGCCCCGCCAAGACCGAGTTTCCCCGAGGCGCAAGGCTTACGTCACTTAGCGTTTAAGGTCGACGATATCAATCAAGTGGTACAACATTTACAACAACATGGAGTAGAGGTTGAACCTATAAGGGTAGATGAGTACACCCACAAGCAATACACTTTTTTCTGTGATCCTGACGGCTTGCCACTCGAACTATACCAAACCACTTAACAGCGTCTTTTTATTCACAGTTAACCTTTAACCTCATCCAAGTTTGTGCAGCCTGTATGCCGATATTTGGCTGCACAATGACGATTTAAGTGTCAACCTCATCTTTAATTTGTTACTGGCCGTCATCTAATGAAGCACAAATACGCACAATCAATTACAATCTTTACACAAATGATAATGATTTGTATTTGTGATCCTTGTTGTATTTATGTAGAGTACGTCACATAAACGAACTTTCATAAACTCTAATTAATAATAGGATGATGTTAGACATGAAATCGAACAGTTACAGTAAGTTGTCGTTAGGTGCACAGGCTGTTGCCGCAGCATTAGTGTTTGGTAGCCCTGCGGTTTATGCCGCAGACACCCAAAATGAAACTTGCGATAAGGACATTTTAGCCAACTGTAAGCCAGCAGAAACTGACGAGTCTATCGAACGCATTCGTGTACATGGTGTACAAAACTCTGTTTACATGTTTAACAGTTCGGCCGACAAACGCCGTCTAGCAGAGTTAGTCGATACGCCACAGGTGATTACGGTATTAACCCAAGACCAAATCCAAGAGTCAGGTAACACTGACTTAAAAGACATTTTATCAGCTCAAGCGGGTGTCACACTTGGTACGGGTGAAAACGGTAATGCGTTTGGTGACCGTTATATTATTCGTGGTCACGAAGCACGCAGTGACGTGTTTGTTGATGGCTTGCGTGACCCAGGTATGACAACCCGTGAGAGCTTTGCCACTGAGCGTGTTGAAATTACCAAAGGTCCGAGCTCAACGTTTGCAGGCCGTGGTTCATCGGGTGGTGCGATTAACTCCGTCACCAAAAAAGCATCAGTAGCCTATGACTTTGGTCGTGTGGATTTAGGCATTGGTACTGACGATCATAGCCGTATCACCATTGACTACAACTTACCCTTGTCTGAAGAAGTCGCAGTACGATTAAATGGTTTAACCGCAGAAGAAGACAAGCCAGGCCGTGAAGGCATTAGCAGCAAACGCCAAGGTGTGCAGTTATCGGGTGTGTATGAAACCACCGATGCGCTAACATTTACCGCAGACGTGTATCACTTAAACGCTGAAGACATCCCCGATTTAGGCAGTTACTTTGATCAGGATACCCGTAAACCATTAGAAGATATTCCGGTATATGCGCAAGACGGTGACTTTTTAGACTCAGAGGTGACCACTTTTACTCTGCGCACAGAGTACGAACTTAATAGCGACATTACCCTGTACAACGCCACACGTGTTGGCCATACCGAAAACGGCTACATTACGACAGGTATGAGTGGCACAACGCGTGCCGATACTGATGCAACTGCACCGGGTGCCGATACGCTAACATTGAGTACTCACCAGGGTAACCAAGATGTAGATTACTTTAGCACCCAGTTCAACTTATTCTGGAACACCAAAATCTTTGGCTTTAACAACAAGCTAGTGTTTGGTTTGGAATACACTGACGAAAACGTCGATAACGGTGTGTATAACATTACCTACAACAACCCGACAAACTGTTCAACTGAAGGTCGTCGTGGCGTGTCTGAGTCGTACTGTATTATCGACGGTGAGGGTAATACCGTTGATAATATCAGCCAACTGATTGGGCGCACTTATGTAAAAGGCGAGTCAGATGCCATCTTCGACATCAAAACAGTGGCAGCATACATGATGGACAACGTTGAACTGACTGAGCAACTGTCGATGTTTTATGGTTTAAGACTCGACAGCTTTGATTACAGTAACCAAACCAGCGATACCTTATATGAATATTCAGACACCATGTATAACTTTAACTTCGGTTTAGTTTACGACCTGTCTGAAGACGCTAATATTTATGCTAACTACAGCACCGCTACCAACATCAATGGTGGCGAGTCTGACTTAGGCGGCAATTGTGGTTATGGCGGTGTATGTGGTACTGAAGATCAAGCCAGTGAAGCCGATGCTGAAATCGTAGAAAACATCGAGCTTGGCACCAAGTGGATGTTGTTTGATGACAAAATGATGTTCTCAGCGTCTATTTTCCAAATCACTAAAAGTGATGTAATGGAAAGCGTTGGCGACAGCTATACAACCCTAGGTACCTTAAACACAGGTGAAAACCGCGTTAAAGGGATTGAGTTTGGTATGGTAGGTAACATTACCGACAAGCTGAGCATACAATTTTCGGCGGCTAAAATGGATTCAGAAGTATTGGATTCATACGACCCAGCAAACATTGGTTTAGCACTCAGTAACTTTGCCGACGAAAGTGCCTATTTACAGTTACGTTATCAGTTAACAGAATCATTTGTTATCGGTGGTAGCTATACTTACCAAAGCGAAATGTACGGCGGACAACCCGATACTGCCGCAGGTTACGACAGCACCAATGAGCGTTACAGCATTGTGGTGCCTAACTATCAAGTGGTTGATTTATTTGCGAGCTACAATGCAACTGAAGCCTTAACATTCCGCTTAAATGTGGGTAACGTAATGGACGAAGAGTATTGGACTGCAGCATACCGTTCGGGTGCATTTATGTACTTAGGTGATGCACGTAATTCAAGACTGTCGATGACATACGAGTTTTAATCGAGCGATTTACCGTTAACACCAACGCTTAACTTCTAGATAAGCGTTGGTTTTTTGGTTTGAGAAAACAGGAAATAAGCATGGTTGTTATAGAAAAAGTGCTCAGTAAAGAGCAAGTCAGCGCTTATCGTCAGCAACTTGCGCAATGTCCCTGGGGCGACGGTCGTCAAACGGCAATGGGTATGGCTGCGTCTGTTAAGCAGAATCATCAAGCTGATGCGCAAGACGCCAATGTGCAACAACTGGCCAACCAGTTATTAGCACGTATTGGCGATACTCCTAAAATCGTTTCAGCAGCGTTACCCCACAAAATTTTCCCGCCGTGTTTTAACCGCTACAGCGAAACCGAAGAATATGGCTACCATGTGGACGCCGCGATTATGCGGATTCCACACACCAGTGAGGTGATCCGCAGCGACGTGTCGATGACGGTATTTTTAAGCGAGCCAGAAGAATACGACGGTGGTGAATTGGTTATCTCCACTGAGTTTGGTCAGCAGCAAATTAAACTGCCAGCCGGGTATGCAGTGGTATACCCATCAAGTAGTTTACATAAAGTTACCGCGGTTACTCGCGGCCAACGTGTTGCAGCAATTACTTGGATGCAAAGCATGGTGGCAGATTCAAACTTACGCCAAACCTTATATCAACTTGATCAAAGTATTCAAAAGCTGATTAACGCCAACAAAACAGAACGCGCAGAACTCGACAATTTACACAATGTGTATCACAACTTAATTAGGCAATTTACCCAGCTATAATACGACAAAAAGGGCATATATTTTGTCAATATACGCCCTTCGACTTGTTGAATTTATTATTTTAATTTATTAGCTTACCGTCATCTGCCCAGTGTAGAGAATAAAGTTACGCAGTAAAATCACCCCAAGTAAACTTAAACATGCTGTCCCGGCTACGTATGAAAACGTACGTTTTGAGGTGGCAGTCATAAACAGGTTCATGGCTAAGGGGGCAGATAATCCCAATCCCATAATACCGAACCAGAATACCCATCCCCAAAATCCTTCGCCAATGGCGGTAAAGGCAGCCATTTTACTTTGACCTCCACTGAGAATAAGCCCGGCAAAGAAAGTGAACACCAGAAATATCTCACCTAAAATCAATGGTATTTCTACTTTATGAATAAATTGAACTTCTTTACCCGTAGGATTACCTTTAAGTAACACGCCACCGAGCAATGCTGATGCAGCGCCTGACGATAAGCCAGATGCTAAAAACAGTAACGGCAACACCGGATTATTTAACATCGGAAACCGAGGTTGGGCAGAGAGTAAAAAGCCTGTGTAAGCGCCTAATGCAACCGAAAATATAATCAGTAATCCGGTCACGCTGGCTTCATAGTGGGCTAATTTCTCACTCAATTTAGTGACAAATTCATACCGTGGTCGACACCAGTCTTCAATAGGTTTACGAAAGGTGATGGCTATCCAGGCAAACATAAAGACTTGGTAAATCATTAACACCACAACCCCTAAAGACATCACTGAGGTTGGATTGTAAAAAATTAATATTTTCCAAAATTCAAAAGGTTTGGTTAAGTCGAGTACCAAAATACCCAGCCCAGCTAACACAGCAATTGGGGCCACAATGCATGCTGCTTGCACAAAACCAGAGCGATAAGCTTGGTCTTTCAGGCACGCATGCTTTAACAGCACAGCAAAAAACATGGCGCCAGCAGACACCCCTGCCAAAAACAGATAAATGGCAATCGGCCAATGCCAAACTAACGAGTCAAAATGGAAGGCGCTCATAATGAAATCTCCCCTGGTTTGGCGGTAATTCGAAATAGTTTAGGGCGGGTGCCTAAGTCTTGTTTGTTTCGTTGAGTCGAATTAGCTTTTAAGGTCGCAACGATTAACGAGTCGGGATCTTTTAGGTTACCAAACACCAACGCATTGGTTGGGCAGGCTTCAACACAGGCCGGCTGTTTACCTTGTTTAAGATTTGTCTCTTGGCAAAAATCGCACTTATCGGCCGCTTTAGTGACAGGATTGATAAAACGCGCTTCATAAGGGCAAGCTAAAAGGCAATATTGGCAGCCAACGCATTTATCGGCATGCACTGACACAATACCGGTTTGCTTATCAATATAAGCGGCACCTGTTGGGCATACATTGACACAAGGCGCGTCTTCACAATGCTCGCAAGAGTGGCGGGTAAAGTGATAATACTGATTAGGGTACTCACCATAAGGACCTGTTTTTTCGATGCTTAAACGGGTTACGCCTTCAGGCACATGGTTGGTTTCACGGCACGCTTCAACACAGGCATTACAGCCAATGCATTTGGTTTCATCGTGAATAATGGCGTACTTTATGGCTTGTTCAGTTTCAGCATCTGTGGTGCCATTGACCGCGAAAGGCGATACCGACACTCCCGCCACTAATGCACAGGTTCTTCTCAGGAAATCTCTTCTTGAATTTTCCATAATTTATTACCTCTGCACACTATGACAACGTTGGCATTCATCACTACGCTGCTTGGTTGTTAAGGTCATTATTCTGTCAGTTTGCGGATGCAATTGATGGCATGCACTGCACGCAACTTTTTGCGCATGTACATTATGAGTCCATTCAGTATCGGCTAACTTTTTAGGGATATGGCATGTTAAGCAGACTTGGTTTTGGGTCGCAACCGCAAAGTCGCTGTCGGCAGAAAACACCATTAAATCATTCGGTTTTTTAGGATGATTACCTTTTTCACCATGACAAGAACTGCAGCTTAAATTAAGCTCATCGAGGGCGTGATGTCCCTGCATTTTGCCATTGCGTTTATGGCACTTCATGCACGAGTCATTGTTAATTTGCTCAGTAGAGTCATTGCAATGTGCTTGCTGACTCATAAGCGCAAGCGACAACACGCTTACACTTAACATCAGTAGCCAGTTTATACGGGACATAGCCAGTCCTCTCTACAATGGTTTATTACAGAAAATGTCGGGTGAGAGGGGTAAGCTGCCACCCGACAGGGCTTTCACGCAGGTAACACGCCTTGTAACATCTGCACGTCATAAGGTTTGCCTCGCGCCATTTCAACCAATTTCACATTGAATTTCTCGAATAAACTTTTCGCGTTAGCGTCATCTTCTTTACTGAAATCAGAGATAATCAGTTTCACTTCAGATGAGTCATGGTCTATGACTACGTAATCGAGTTTCGTGTGGTTTTCGGCTGCGGTGTGGGCATCCATTTCAAACACATTGTCCATGGGGACATTGCAGCAAACGTCGTACTTTCCTCCCACCATTGCTTGTAGTGATTTCATAAAATCAAAACTTTCGGTGTCAAAAAGTGTTTTTTTGAGCGTGATAGGGTGCTCTTCGTGATCTGTTTTGAAGAACTTAATGCATGTCATAATAAACATGACAATAATAAAAGGCACTGCAATAAACAGAACAGAGTACACAAACGCATAACTTAAAAAGACTGAAGTAAACATATATACCTCCCAAACGCATTTTAAAATTATTTTTTAAAACCATCTTTTGTCGTAGATGCACTATCAATACTATGCCTGAAATAGCGTATTAAATTGATCTTAATCAATTAACGGTAATCAGTTGCTGAATATTGGTGAGAGTTTAGGGCTGGCTCTAATTCACTGTTTTTATGTTTTATTTTTAGGTTTTCTGGTAATGGACATAGCATTAATGAGTAAAGCATATTGTGTAATTGTGGTTAGTTAAAATCTAATTTGATTAATTAGGTATTTCGTAAAGTGTAATTCGTTGTTGTTTGTAGTATTTAGAAATTTAGCTTTGTGAGTTTAATGATCTAGATTAAACAAAAGGCAAATAATTAAAATATCGTTATCATATCTTTGATATTTGGTTAATATTATAGGTTGCATTTGCAACGGGAGAGATTGATATGAAACCGATTGAATTAGATAAATTGGATTTATTAACGCTCACTATATTAGTTAACCTATATGAGCATAAGTCAGCGACGCATGTCTCTAGAATGTTAGATATACCCGCATCAAAAATTAGCCGTTGCTTACACACTGCAAGATTAATCTTTGGCGATGATCTGTTTATTAGGCGTAAATACGGCTTAGTGCCAAATGATTATGCCGGAAAAATTTACCCCATAGCCAAAGAGATTGTTGATTGTGCAAAACATTTTAATCGGGTTAACAGTGCCGAGCAATTACACCATCGTTATTTTGAATTAACCTTTCCTGGCATGATAGCGCACGCATACCCTAGGGCCTTGATGCACGCCATTAAAGTACATAATAAAAATATTCATATCAATGTCAGCAGTTGGAGTAATCACTCACTCGAAACCCTGACCAACGACCCTCATGGTATCGTTATGTGTTGTTGTAAAGACCCTAATGAAATCCGTTTTTTTGATCAAAACTTGCAGGTTGAAGTGCTTGCAACATTAAACCGTCAGTATTTGTTAAGTTGTAAAAAACACCCTATTTTAAAACAAGAAATCAGTCTAGAAACCATTGCTAAATACCCGTTTATCAATACCTTTATTGGCGTACAGGCGCCAATACTCAATCCGTTTCAAGAATATTGCCAATCCCAAAAGCTCACCTTAAATACTGAAATGACGATAACCAGCATTTCATCGTTATTTGAGTACCTCTCTGATTGTCATTCGTTAGCGATTACGCCTTATAAAGCGGTATACGACATGCTCGATGATGACTCAGGTATCCATGCTTGCCAGTTATCTGAAGTTGAGTGTGAACGTATTTTTCAAGTTGTTGAGCCTTTAAAGTTGGTCATGGTGACGTATCCTACGGCAGACAACGAAGAATCAATCTGGCTAAAGAAAAAAATCCGCGAATTAACCTTAGAGTTGGTATAAATCGGCAGTAAAGTTACGTTTTTAACGTACGGGATAATGAATATCTCCTCCCGTTTTATCATGCCAACTAAGTTGATACTCTAGTCCTAAATATAGATTTATTTCGCCAGTAAGTGATTATATCCCCGCCTAAATGGTTAAACATGCCATTGTGATTCATCTTTAATAAATCAAACTAATGGATGTTGATATTATAACGTTAACTTAATAGGCGCTTTTGTTGCTTATGCTTTAATCCTGTTGTTATTGCTAATATAACTTGGCTGTATTTATGGGTGTAAAAATGACTAATGCATTTTTTAATTTTCTTATTGCACAATTTTAATAATCTTTGTCGGTGTATGTGAAATTAGATTTATATAAAATGCATTTTATACTTTAGCTTTTTTGTTTTTGTTTATGCTAATGATTAAGCGATATTCCGCTATTTGTTCACTTTTATACCATTTATTGGTATCACGTTATAGCGGTATATAAAATGCGTGTTAAATGCGCTTTTTAAATATAAGGCTTTACTGTTTTATTTAGAGTAGGCTACTCTTTTGCCAAATAGCGCGTTTAAGTGCTGTGTAGGGAGGCGGCATAAGGAGACAGTGTGAGCACAACCCAATCGATTACTATCCCTTCATCTAAAATGAAATCGTTTCTGTCGGGTGCGTTAGCTGTGATGCCATTAACCATTGCAGTCATCCCTTGGGGCATTTTAGCCGGCTCATTCGCATTAGAGATTGGCCTCACTGCGATAGAAAGTCAGGCTATGTCGGCGATTATCTTTGCTGGGAGTGCGCAATTGGTCGCCCTCGGGATGATAAAAGCCGGTATTGGTATCGGCAGCATTTTAATCACCACCTTGCTGATTACCTCGAGGCATTTACTGTATGCCATGGCCATGCGCAGTCAAATTAGCCCATTGCCACTTAAATGGCGGCTAGGACTAGGATTTTTACTCACCGATGAGTTATTTGCTATCTCAAACCAGGCCCATAGCGGTGATATGGCCTCACAACATCAGTTTGATCGCTGGTATGCCTTAGGTGGCGGTTTAACTTTTTATATTGGCTGGAACATAGCGACCTTTTTGGGCATTGTTGCTGGTCAGTCTATCGATAATTTAGGTGAGCTGGGACTCGACTTTGCTATCGCTGCCACCTTTATTGCCATAGTGGTCCCCACAGTGAAAAAACCGTCAATTTTAGTGTGCGTATTAGTGTCACTCACGTTAGCGGTGGTGTGCGCGGTATTTGCCATTCAAGCAGGGCTTCTTATTGCCGCCATATCGGGCATGGCGGCGGGTATGGCTTATGCCAAACTCACCAATGAAGGCGCTGCTACTGATACGCCTTGTGCTTAGAGTGTGCCCACCAAGGAGGACAACCTATGACATGGTTGATTATTATATCGATGGCGGCGGTGGTGTTTGTGAGTCGGCATTTGCTGTTAGAGCCTAAAATCCCCATTCGGTTAAGTAAAAACACCTTAACCTTTTTAAGTTATTCTGCCCCAGCGGTATTAACCGCCATATTAGCGCCCATTGTATTTGTGCCAGAGGGTGAGTTGTCCATTAGTCTCTATAACCCTTATTTAACCTGTGCGCTGGTGGCTACGGTGTTGGCTTATGTTACTCGCAATACCCTGCTTACCACTGTACTCAGTATGGGGCTATTTTTCTTTTTATATTCGCCCTAATCCTATTGATGATTCTCAATAATTGTTAACTGACATTCACTGGCGCAATAGATTAGAATAAGCGCCATATAATGGATCAGTAGAGTGAAATCATGCACGTACACATTTTAGGGATTTGCGGCACTTTTATGGGCGGATTAGCCTTACTTGCCCGCGCAATGGGCCATAAAGTGACCGGCAGCGATGCTAACGTTTACCCCCCGATGAGCACTCAGCTTGAGCAACAAGGTATTGAGTTAATTCAAGGTTTTGACCCAATCCAATTGGGCAAAGAAGGTGAGAACCAACCCGACCTCGTGGTGATTGGTAATGCCATGAGCCGTGGTAATCCTTGTGTAGAAGCGGTGTTAAACCGTGGTATGAAGTACACGTCTGGGCCGCAATTCTTATCTGAATATATTTTACCTAACAGATGGGTGTTGGCGGTGTCGGGCACCCATGGCAAAACCTCGACCTCAAGCATGCTTGCCTGGATCTTGGAATACTGCGGTTACGAACCAGGTTTTTTAATTGGCGGTGTACCGCAAAACTTTGGCGTATCGGCCCGCCTAGGCAACTCACCGTTTTTTGTGGTTGAAGCCGACGAATACGACAGCGCCTTTTTTGATAAACGTTCTAAGTTTGTGCATTACCATCCGCGCACTTTGGTGATCAATAATTTAGAGTTTGATCATGCCGATATTTTTGCCGATCTGGCAGCCATTCAACGTCAATTTAATCATGTTATTCGTACCGTACCGAGCGAGGGTAAAGTGATTTGGCCACGCGACGTTGATGCGGTTAAACAAGTGATTGATATGGGCTGCTGGAGCGAGCAAGAAACCTATTCTAAACAGCCTACAACAACTGAACCGAGTGGCTGGTTTGCACGTACCATTGCTGACGATGGTCACGAGTTTGAAGTGCTATTTAATGGTGAGTCGCAAGGCATATTACATTGGGCACTCATTGGCCAACATAATATTGAAAACGCCATCATGGCGATTACCGCAGCCCGCCATGTGGGTGTAGCACCTGGCCATGCTATTGAGGCATTAGCGCAATTTAGCCCGCCAAAACGTCGTTTAGAATTACTCGATACGGTTAACGGTGTGGCAGTGTATGATGATTTTGCTCACCATCCCACAGCGATTGCCACCACCTTACAGGGTTTACGTGCCAAAGTGGGGGGGGGTGGCAATGGCGCAGGGAAGATTATTGTCGTGCTTGAGCCGCGCTCAAATACCATGAAAAGCGGTGTGCATAAAGACACCCTTGCCAACTCAATGGCACTGGCAGACGTGGCTTATTTGTATCAAGCAGACAATATCGGTTGGGACATAAACGCCAGCATGACCAATGCCCCCATTCCAGTGACTGTATATCACAGCATTGAAGACATTATTACTAACGTAGCCAATACCGCCCAAGCAGGCGACACCGTGGTGATTATGAGTAATGGTGGCTTTAATGGTATACATCAAAAAATCATTAAAGCTTTAGCATAATGGCTATAGCTCTAGAGGATACAAGATGGCCTACGCCAAAAAAGCCAAAGCAATAAGTCTTGCCTGGACCGGTGCCTCGGGCGCGCCGTATGGTATTAAGCTACTTGAATGCTTGTTGGCTAATGACTACCAAGTGTTTTTAATGATTTCGAGTGCCGCAAGAGTGGTATTGGCCACCGAACATGGTTTACAGCTCAGTGCCAACCCAGACAAAGCTAAAGCACAATTGCTTGAACAGCTTGATAACCCCGATGCGCCCCTTAACGGTGAGCTAGTGGTATTGGGTAAAGATGAGTGGTTTTCGCCGCCCGCGTCGGGCAGTGCAGCACCGAAACAAATGGTGATTTGCCCATGCTCAACCGGTACGTTAGCGGCAGTGGCAACAGGTATGAGCAATAATTTGCTCGAAAGAGCAGCAGACGTGGTATTAAAAGAGCGGGGGCAATTAATTCTTGTTCCGCGAGAAACTCCCTTTAGCGCCATACACTTAGAGCATATGCTAAGTCTTACTCGTCATGGCGCCACCATAATGCCAGCCGCACCAGGCTTTTATCATAATCCCCAATCGGTAGAAGATCTGGTAAACTTCATGGTTTCCCGAATCCTCGACCATTTGGGGATTGAGCACGACTTAACGAGTCGCTGGGGATACGGACACACCCAGCCAAACGACATCGACAATTGAGATATTTATGAAGCACACAATTGAAATGATGATTTCTGAACAAGAAATCAATAAAACGTTAGACCAGCTAGCTGAGCGTATTAATGCACATTATGCCAACAGCGAGCGCTTATTAATGGTTGGCCTGTTAAAAGGCTCTGTCGTGTTTATGGCCGATTTGTGTCGTCGTATTAAAGGTCATGTCGAAATCGATTTTATGTCTGTGTCTAGCTACGGTAATAGCATGAACAGCTCACGCGATGTTAAAGTGCTTAAAGACGTACAATCTGATATTGCAGGCCGCGATGTGCTGATTGTTGAAGACCTTATCGACTCAGGCAACACCTTAAATAAAGTACGCGAAATGCTACTGCTGCGTGACCCAAAAAGCTTAGCGCTATGCACCTTACTCGACAAACCAGAGCGCCGCGAAGTTGAGGTGCCAGTCGACTTTATCGGTATTACTATTCCTGATGAGTTTATTGTGGGCTACGGAATTGACTACGCAGAGCAGTATCGTAACTTGCCTTACATCGCTAAAGTGGTGCCAATAGATTAATACAACCACTGGTATACACTCCCGCTATAGGCGGGAGTTTTGTTTTAAGTGTCTAAAGATTTTTGCGTCTTTTTCATTTTTATAACGTCTTTAGCTGTACGTAATAATAAGTGTTTAATGCGCAATTCATGGATTAGAGGTATGACAATGAGTAACACCAACAATGCATTGGTGATCGAAAACCTTAAAAAAACCTATAAAGGCGGCGTGCAAGCGGTTAAATCAATCAGTTTAACGGTAAAGCAGGGCGACTTTTTTGCCCTGCTTGGCCCTAATGGCGCAGGCAAGTCCACCACCATCGGCATTATTAGCTCGTTAGTGCAAAAAACCTCTGGCTCGGTATCGGTATTTGGTTTTGATATAGATAAACAGCTTGAACATGCCAAGTTATGTATCGGATTAGTGCCGCAAGAATTTAACTTTAATCAGTTTGAAACCGTGCAACAAATAGTCGTTAACCAAGCGGGTTACTATGGCGTGCCAAAAGCGGTTGCATTAGAGCGAGCTGAAAAATACCTCAGCCAACTTGATTTATGGCAAAAGCGTCACGCCCAAGCCCGCGAACTGTCTGGCGGCATGAAACGCCGTTTAATGATTGCGCGTGCATTAATGCACGAGCCCAAACTGCTTATTTTAGATGAACCGACCGCAGGGGTAGACATTGAGCTGCGTCGTTCAATGTGGGACTTTTTAAAACAAATCAATCAACAGGGCGTGACCATTATTTTAACCACTCACTACCTTGAAGAAGCCGAAATGCTGTGCCGCACCATTGGTATCATTGACACCGGTTTGCTGGTGGAATGCACCACCATGAAAGCCTTACTCAGCAAGCTTGATGTCGAAACCTTCATATTGGATTTACGCCACGACCTAGAGACAGCGCCGCAATTGGCTAATATGAATTGCCGCTTAACAGACAGCCATACGCTAGAAGTAGACGTGGCAAAATCGCACAATATGAATGACCTATTTGCTCAATTGAGCGCGGCTCACATTGAGGTGTTATCAATGCGCAACAAAGCCAATCGCCTAGAAGAGTTGTTTGTAGAACTGGTCGAAAAAGCCAAGGAGTCAAAATAATGAACCACCTGTATTTTGTGGCTTTTAAAAGCATTTTAACCAAAGAAATTAATCGCTTTACCCGCATTTGGGTACAAACCTTAGTGCCGCCAGCCATTACCATGACCTTGTATTTTCTTATTTTTGGTAATTTAGTCGGCAGCCGTATTGGGGAAATGGGCGGCGTAAGCTACATGGAGTTTATTGCCCCAGGTTTAATCATGATGTCAGTGATAACCAACTCATATTCTAATGTGGCATCGTCGTTTTACAGCGCCAAGTTTCAACGCAACATTGAAGAAATCATGGTCGCGCCAGTACCGCATTACGTGTTAATTGCCGGTTATGTTGGTGGCGGTGTCGCCCGTGGTTTGTGTGTGGGTTTAATTGTAACTGTTGTGGCCATGCTGTTTGTGAACATCACTCTGCACCATGTCGGCTTAGTCATACTTACGGTATTTTTAACCTCAGTGCTGTTTTCGCTAGGCGGGTTAATCAACGCGGTATTTGCCAAAAGTTTTGACGACATTAGCATTATCCCAACGTTTATTTTGACACCGCTAACTTATTTAGGCGGGGTATTTTACTCGTTATCGTTATTACCAGACTTTTGGCAAGGCGTATCGGGGTTAAATCCTGTGGTGTATATGATCAACGTATTCCGTTACGGTTTTTTAGGTTTTGCCGATCTTAGCGTGCCGTTATCTATCGCTATTATGGTGGGCTTTTGTGCCAGCTTATGGTTTGTGGCTTATTATCTTATATCTCGCGGGATTGGTTTGCGAAGTTAATACATATCAAGCACAAAAAGCATTGATAAAGGGCTCGCAAGGGCCTTTTTTTGTGGGTGGTGTTTAGAAAATATTTACCTTGTAGGCTTATTCATAGGCGGGCTAATGATCTCTTTTAACTGTAATCCATTGGGCTTTGTACGCCTGTTTGGTGTAAACCTGCAACATGAGTATAGATTTGAGTTGTTTTTACATCATTATGGCCAAGCAATTCCTGCACGGTTCTTATATCATGACCACGCCTCAGTAAGTTTGTTGCAAAAGAATGCCTGAAAGTATGGGCGGTAATGCGTTTAGTGATATCGGTTTTCTGAACTGCTTTTTTTAATGCTTTTCGAAAGGTTGTTGGGTCAATATGATGTCTGCATGTATAATCATTAACAGGATGTGACACACAGTGAATCGAAGGGAAAAGATATTGCCAATGTAATTGTTTGGCGCTTGTGCCAAACTTTTTGAGTAAGCTAGGAGGTAAAGAAGCCATCCCTAATCCCTGAGACAAATCGTTAGCATGAGTTTCTCGTACGTGGCAGATCTGCTGCTGTATGGGGTCAATGGTCATTTTAGGTAAAATACAAACTCTATCTTTTTTACCTTTACCTCTAAATACAAAAAGAGTTCGATTGTCAAAATCGATATCCTTAAGCCGAATACTTAAAGCTTCAGTTAATCTTAACCCCGCGCCATATAATAAACAGCCAATCAGTTGGTATTTACCGTGTAATTGGTCAATAACTTGTTTGGCCTCTACATCATTTAAAACCTGCGGAATTCGAGTCGGCGCTTTTGCATACGGGAACTGCAAATTGTCGGTATCGATGGCGAGTACATGTTTAAACGCAAAAACAAGGGCGCAAAGGGCTTGCTGTTGTGTGCTGCTGGAAACACGCCGTTCGTTTGCTAAAAAACATAAAAACTGTTCAATGTGTGTAGGTAAAATTTGTTTTGCAGCAGTAAATTTAAAATATCTTATAAAATAACGGTTCCAATAAAGGTATGATTTTTCAGTTTGATAACTGTAATGCCTCACTCGAATTTGTTGTCGAATCGCTTCGATATATCCCGATCCCGCCATCACTTCCCCCTTTACGCCACCTAAACTGTATATCTATACAGTTATAATGGGTTTTGGCGTGTTTTCAAGCGGGTTGGCTAATAAGTAAACCAAAGTAGTATGAAAAATAACCCACACATTCTTTAACAGTATGAAATAAATATGTTTTAATTTTATTTTTAATATTGAGTCCACTTTTAACGCGCAAGCCCGTTTTTATTTGTAAATGAAGTCAAATAAAACTGCTTTACAACAATAAGATAGTAAATGTAGGATGTTAGTAATCAATAAGTTAAAGGGCCGACATTATCGGGCAAGCCCTTCAATAAGCGTTAAACGTCAATAGCTAACCTTTGTGTTTTGGTCGTAGTCTTAAAGGAATGAAATATGAGTAGTGGCCCATTTGGATCTCGGGATGTAATAGAAGCCAAAATATCGGAAAGCTCATTAAAGAGTTTTTTAGTTGGATTCGATTTAAATGATGAAGGTGACAGTGAGTATCGATGGGTTGAACTCGTAAAAAAAATAACAAGTGTTATTCATGAGTTTTCATTCGGCTTTCATGAAGGAACAAAAACTAATAACACCGAGACTCTTGATAAGCTCATTGAAGCTGCAAATTCACTATACAAAATTGATGCCTTCCAGAAAGTAAGAGATATTTATAAAAATAATGGCGATATTTCTGATGACTTAACGGATAAATATTTACGTAGAGGTGAGTTCGGTGAATTAATTCTTCATCTGATTCTAAGAGATCATTTCAACACTATTCCTTTGCTTTCAAAGATATATTTTAAAGATTCCTTGGGACATACTGTACACGGATTTGACTGTGTACATATAGATCCTGATTCAAAGACGTTGTGGTTAGGAGAGTCAAAGTTATATCTTGATCCTAAAAGAGGATTAGCAGAACTAATCAAAGATATCGAGGAACATTTTAAAGTTGACTATTTAGAATCTGAATTCAGTTTGATAGCAAAAAAAATAAAGCTTTTTGACAACATCCCAGAATCTGAACATTGGAAGAAAATCTTATCTTCTTCAACAAAGTTAAAAGATAAACTGAATGATATCTATATACCGCTACTTTGCACTTACAGTTGTGATTTATTTGATAAATATGATGATGAGAATGAAGCGGATTTTATTAAAGAGTACGAAAGCAAAATAAGGAGTCTTAAGAATTATTTTGATGATAAAAATAATCATCCACTAAAATCCAAGTTGAAAATAATAATTGTACTCCTCCCTGTTAAGTGTAAAAAAACTCTTGTCAAGAAGTTGCATAACAAACTTTCATTAATGCAAGCGCTAGGAGATTAATTGTGGAAGATTTGATTTGTAGCTTTTCTACGAAAAAGAACTTTGACTTTAATGAGACATTTGAAATATACAATAAATGTTCTAAAGCACTAATTGATGATGAAATTAAGGGGGCTAATTTATTAATTCACATCCTCAATTTTCGAAATAAATTTTCTAATGATTTAGATGAAATGTTAACTGACCTTGTTGAGTCAATAGGATTCTATCCGTATATCGTAAAAGAAAATTTAAAGATATCATCAACAAGTTCTGAGATAAGATTTAATTCAAACATTTCCAAAAATATAGAAGGGAAATGTTTTCATGACGAGCAAAAAAAAATAATAGAAATTCTAAAGTCGGGGAAAAATCTTATTGTAAGTGCCCCAACAAGTTTTGATAAAAGTCTTTTAATTGAAGAAGTAGTTGCTTCTAAAAAGTACAAAAATATAGTTGTCATTCAGCCAACACTCGCCTTGTTAGATGAAACACGCAGAAAGCTTTCTAAATACAGTTCACAATATAAGATAATAGTTAGAACTTCGCAGGAGCCTGCTACTGAAAAGGGAAATCTTTTTCTTTTAACCGCTGAAAGGGTTAATGAATATCAGAACTTTCCAAATATTGATTTTCTAATAATAGATGAGTTTTATAAATTGAGCTCGAGGCGAGACGATGAACGCTCTGATTCTCTAAATAATTCATTCAGATATATTTTGGAAAAATATAATCCTCAGTTCTATTTGCTCGGGCCAAATATAGAAGGGATATCTGAAGGTTTTGCTGAAAAATATAATGCGCAATTCTTTAAAACCAACTTTAGCCTAGTTGCATGTGATGAAATTGATGTTTACGAAAGCTATAAAGGACTTTTTGGCGAAAGAGGAGATAAAAAGTTATATAAAGAAAAAGTACTATTCGATCTGCTTTTTAGCCTTAAAAATCAAAATACAATCATATACTGCTCTTCTCCTTCACGAGCTAGATACCTATCAACAGAGTATTGTAAATATTTAGCCAGCAATAATGTCGAGCCTACTAATCTAAGTCTTCCAATAATTGACTGGATTGAAAGCTATGTATCATCGTCATGGAGTTTTATACAAAATTTGAAATATGGCATAGGTGTTCATGATGGTGCTTTACAAAAACACATCAGCACCACTGTAATAAATCATTTTAATAACAGTATTTTAAATACACTGTTTTGTACAGCTACGATTATAGAGGGGGTTAATACTAACGCAAAAAACGTAATATTCTTTGATAAGAAAAAGGGATTCAATGTTCCTATTGACTTTTTCGACTATTCAAACATCAAAGGAAGAGCTGGTCGACTTATGGAGCACTATATTGGAAATATTTATAACTTTAATCCACCGCCTCCAAAGGATGAAATTTTTATTGATATTCCCTTTTTTGAACAGTCTCCTATTTCCGATGAAGTACTTATAAATATTAATCCCGAAGATGTACTAGATAAAGATAGTGACCAATTTAACTACATATCTAATATTCCTGTCAGCGAAAGAGAGCTTTTCACTAAAAATTCGCTTTACATCCGAGGGCAAGATTCGTTGGTAAACATCTTAAGGGGAGACGTTGAAGCTAATTATCATTTAATTGCTTGGGACTCCATGCCTACATATGAGCAATTAGAGTATTGTATAGGGTTAGCTTGGGATTACTTGGTAAGACCAGAAGAGAGTTTTCGACCAATGACAAAAAAGAAAATAGTGAAAGTTACTTTTGATTACGGGATAAATAAAAGTATAAATAAGCTGGTCGAAAGTAATTTTTCATATAAAAAAGACAATAACGAAAAAGATATTAGTGAACAGGTTTTACTGGATGAGGCAATACGAGATTCATTCCAGATATTAAGGCATTGGTTTCAATATAAAATACCAAAGTGGCTTCTTGTTATTAATGAGCTTCAACGATTCGTATGTAATGAAAAAGGATTGCGAGCAGGTAATTACCTTTTCTACGCAAGTTCAATAGAGTGTGATTTTATTAGGGATAATCTGACCATTTTAGCTGAATACGGAATTCCAAAATCAGCGATTGATAAACTTGAAAAATATATTCCAAAAAGTTTAGATCAGGAAAAAGTGTTAGAGGAAATCATTAAAAAAGGAATATACAAAAAATCAGAATTTCTTAAATATGAGCAGAATAAAATTTTAGAAAACTATAATAACAATGACGTTTAACACATATGAGCCTTCCTCCAGTCAATAGGCGAGCCTAACTTATTTGACTGCTTTTGCAGTCAAATAAGAATCAATCAACAAATTCATCTACTTCGTCTGTCATTTAGCTGTCAAATCATCGTTTACAGCAAACACATATAGAGGCTCTCTTAGTGCGATCTTATCGCTGCCTGACGCTTTTCAATCCGTTGAAATGTCAGGGGCACTAGACATTTATCGGTTAACCCTAAGATGGCACTATTCAAGTCAGAGGTGCTTTTTGCACAGTTAGTTTCAGGCTCATTTAGGGTGTAAACGACTTTGTTGATTGTATTCATTAATGCGCGCCAATAAGGTGTCTAATCAAGGCGATGTAGCTTAAATAGCATTTGGCATAGTGATGATGGTGAGAAGTCATTGCTTCATTAGCCACAACATTCACGGTCATGCTCGCTTCTCTTTTTAAGAGTATCTAGTTAGACGTTCAGCTCACCTTATTGCGCGACTTATCCTTTTAAGAATCGTTGTTCATCAAACACCGTTTTGTTCTTCAGCATGAAATAGACGCAGCGACCAAGCTTATGTGCCAGTGCAGATAACGCCTTTGCTTTACTCATTCGTTTTTGTAATCGATTAAGGTAGTTACGTGCTTTGTCATTACCACGTAGGTAAAGCACCGCTGCTTCTGAGAATGCCCATTTCAAATGAGCATTACCGATTTTATTGCCATTTGTGCCATAGGTTTTACCAGCTGATTCTGCTTTGCATTTGACCAATCGAGAGTATGAAGCAAACTTTTGTACTGACTCAAATCGACTGATATCACCGATTTCATAGAGGATTGTTAGTGACAAAATCTTGCCAATACCTSGTACTGTTTTCAGTAATTCTAAATAGACGGGATTATGGTTTTTGGCCTGTTTTTCAATGAACCATTCAACCTGTGCGAGTTCCTTTGCATAACAATCAAGTAGTGCCATGTCTAAATCAATGTTGCGTTGGACGATAGGGTCTTGATATTGCTCGCGAAGCTTTTGTCTTGCAGAGATGTTTTTAAGATTAAGTTCAGTGGCAGGTAAATTGTATTGGCTGTTGGTGTTAACCACATGGCCTTTGAGCATAGCCCCGTGACGGACAATCTTCATTCTTCGGCGCAGTAGATCACGAGCTGCGCGCATTTCACTGGGGTAATCATAAGCTATGGGGAAGTTACCACCACGCAGTAGTGTGGCAATTTTAAAGGAATCGACTTTATCATTTTTGGTTTTACCACCGTGAATGGCCTTCATATAAAGCGCATGACCTAAGATAAAATCAATCCCCAGTTCAGCACACCAGTCTGACACCCAATACCAACAATGCATGCACTCAACCCCGACAATCACATTGCCGATATAAGGTTCCAAAATGAGCAGTAAGTCATCTTTACTGGCACCTATCTTTTTATGGGCTACAACTTCCCCTTTAGAATCAATGATACAGACGTAAAGTAAACGTGCATGTAAATCGATACCACAGTAGTATGGATGTGAGTTATTATAAAATCTCATTGAGCTTTCTCCTGTTGGTTTGGTCACCTTAAGCATACCGCTGATGCGGCTTGCTAGGGAGGGGGCTCAATGAGTATCAAGTTGCTGCACGCGGACTCGATACAGTTGTCGCGGTTTTTGCTAAAAGAAAAAGCGGCAAAAACAGCACCAACTTACTCGCCGGTGAGCAAGGCGTTAGGCATCTAAGGACAGTACGTGGAAAATTTGAGAAATGGTTTTTTGTGGGGATTGGGTTTTGGTGTAGCAATTACGGTCATCATCCTAATTTCTGAATTTTTAAACCCCAGTGAATATACGAAAATGAAGGACTACACTCCAACAAAAATAGAAAACTTTGAAATTAAAAGTATGGTTAGCAGAGTCGAAGGCTCTAAGCTAATTATTGCTGGTGAATATGCAGTATCTGGCAATCCTGTATTTAAAAAATATGAAGTTGATGCCATCGTTCGTAACGAAAAAGGTATCTTCCAACAGCAATGCAGTACCGATATTGGTACTCATAGCGTAGAAGTCGAAAAGAGCTTTACAAATGTTCTCGTGTGTCGTGATTTTTCAGATATTAACGCTGCTGCGTTAATAGAAGTAAGTTTGATCGGTTTCAAATAATGCCTAACACATATGAGCCTTCCTCCAGTCAATAGGCGAGCCTAACTTATTTGACTGCTTTTGCAGTCAAATAAAAATCAATCAACAAATTCATCTACTTCGTCTGTCATTTAGCTGTCAAATCATCGTTTACAGCAAACACATATAGAGGCTCTCTTAGTGCGATCTTATCGCTGCCTGACGCTTTTCAATCCGTTGAAATGTCAGGGGCACTACGACTAAATGGATTTAGGAGGTAGAGCGACGCAGGATGCCAAAGCCGAGACATTTATCGGTTAACCCTAAGATGGCACTATTCAAGTCAGAGGTGCTTTTTGCACAGTTAGTTTCAGGCTCATTTAGGGTGTAAACGACTTTGTTGATTGTATTCATTAATGCGCGCCAATAAGGTGTCATTCTTTATAAAATCAAGTGCAGGCGATGTAGCTTAAATAGCATTTGGCATAGTGATGACGTGGTTTAATTGATACGACTAACCCAGTTAAGACATAATTGATTTAACTGGAGATTGAAATGACTAAACGTAAAACCTATTCAAAAGAGTTTAAGCTTGATGCCATTGCGCTGGTAAGAGAGCAAAATTATAGCATTGCTGAAGCTTCAAGAAATCTAGAAGTGAGTGCTCAGCTCCTCGGTCGCTGGATAAAAGAATCCGAAAATGATGATGGTCATGCATTCAGAGGAAACGGCAAGCTAACACCTGAGCAGCAGGAAATTCGTCAACTAAAAGCACAAGTCAAACGCCTAGAAATGGAGCGTGAAATATTNAAAAAAGCGACGGTCTTCTTTGCCAAAGAAACGAAGTAAAATACACGTTTATTGCCCAAAATAAGAAGATCTGGCCTGTGATAGTAATGTGTCGCGTGTTGGGTGTAAAAAACAATAACTACTACAGTTATCAAAAGCGAAAACCACAAAAGTCTGTTGATACAGAGCATCAAGAGTTGCTCCAGTGGGCAAATAACATGGCCACCCATTCCGGCTGGCTAAATATTCAACACTGAACTAGGCTTTATTTACCCTTTCACAAACGGTAATTAAGACAAATAACATGGCCACCCATTCCAGCTGGCTAAATATTCAACACTGAACTAGGCTTTATTTACCCTTTCACAAACGGTAATTAAAGATGGCCAGACCAAGACAGACAATCGTGAGCCTGGAAGATACGCCTTACTATCACTGCTGTTCTCGTGTGGTGCGTAAGGCATTCTTGTGCGGAATTGATAATTCAACAGGTGAGAACTTTGAGCATCGACGCGAGTGGGTTGATTCACGCATTCTTGAGTTAGCGACCATTTTTGCTATTGATATTTGTGCCTATGCCGTGATGAGTAACCATCTGCATGTGGTGTTAAAAGTTGATGCTGATAAAGCAAAACAGTGGTCAGATAAAGAAGTGCTCATTCAATGGCATAAGGGCTTTAAAGGTACGTTACTCACGCACAAATACCTTAAAGAGGAAGACCTTAACCAGTTTGAACTTCAAACGGTTAATGAATGCATTACTGAATACCGTAAACGCTTAATTGATATCAGTTGGTTTATGCGCTCACTCAGTGAGCCCATCGCCAGAATGGCCAACAAAGAAGATAAATGTWCCGGAAGATTCTGGGAAGGCAGGTTTAAATCTCAGGCTTTGCTTGATGAAGCTGCAGTTTTAGCCTGTATGGCTTATGTSGATTTAAACCCWGTMAGAGCCAAGATGGCCGCCACTCCAGAAACCTCAGATTACACYAGTATTCAGCGCCGAATAAATTCAGCAATRAAAGGCGAGCAACCACCAGAGCTATTACCGTTTGTGGGAAATGAAAGACTCAATATGCCTAACGGACTCATGTTCAGCGTTAAAGATTACATTGTACTAGTTGAAGATACCGGTCGAATTATTCGAGAAGATAAACGTGGCGCAATTAGCTCAAGCAGTCAGGACATACTGAATAGGCTAAACATCCCCGCAGAGAATTGGCTTAAAATCACTACAGAATTTGGTGCATTATTTAAAGGTGCAGTCGGAGCGTTACCTGCATTAACTGAATATTGTGAGCATTTAGAGCGAAAACGACGACAAGGCGCTTCAAATTGTCAGCGCTGGTTGTGCGCTTAAGCATTAATTCTTGAAAAACCACCATCTTCCTTATACTTGATTGATATCAAGATTTTTTGCTGTGTCGGATTTTGAAAAAGATAAGTAAACCAATTGCTTAATACTAATGGTTTAATAATATCGATAGAAGTAGGTGAGTTAAGTACATTAAGCATTCCTCTCACTAAAGAGTATCAAATTATGGGTGGCATCCTTTATCAGTTGTCAAATGATGGGTGGCATCCTTGATGCGTTTTAAGCATTAATTCTTGAAAAACCACCATCTTCCTTATACTTGATTGATATCAAGATTTTCTGCTGTGTCGGATTTTGAAAAAGATAAGTAAACCAATTGCTTAATGCTAATGGTTTAATAATATCGATAGAAGTAGGTGAGTTAAGTACATTAAGCATTCCTCTCACTAAAGAGTATCAAATGATGGGTGGCATCCTTGATGCGTTTGGTTGGCAGGTTTGTTTCAAACAATGGGTGGCATGGTTGGCAGGTTTGATGCGTAGTGATGCGTTGTGGATGGCATCCTTGATGCGTAGTGGCAGCATGGTTGGTGGCAGGTTTGTTTGGGTGGCATGGTAGGTGAGCACTGCATGGTAGGTGAGCTTGGTTGGTGCTAAGCTCTAATAGTATGCAAGCACAATAAGGTTTTTCTGTGTCGTAGGTGTCATGTTTGAATCACTAGGAGGGAATATGGAGAAAGCGCTGCAAACGATGATTGCTAATATGCCTGAAAAAACAGGAAAAACATTAGAAGAGTGGTTTGAAATATTAAAACATGAGCATTTTGCTAAACACTCTGAGGCTGTAAAGTTTTTGAAAACAGAGCATGGCGTAACACATGGATTTGCCAATACCATCGTCACGCTGTCAAAAGACACAATGGATTCTCCTGATGATTTAGTAGCAAACCAATATAGTGGTAAAGCATCTCTTAAACCCATTTATGACTTATTAATTTCAACCGTACAAAAGCTGGGTGACGATATTGTCATTACGCCTAAAAAAACAAGCGTCAGTATTATTCGAAAAAATCAATTTGCTTTAATTAAACCGGCCACTAAAACAAGAATAGATTTGGGGTTGAAACTTAAAGGTGTTGCAGTACAAGGGCGCCTAGAAAACGCTGGGCCATTTGGCACTATGTGTACCCATAGAATACAGCTGCAACATGTCTCCGATGTTGATGATGAAATTATTGAATGGTTGTCTAAAGCCTATGAGAGCTCTGTTTAATCAACAACTCACAGGTTCATTTGTCGTATGCGGGCAATACCAATATTGATTAAGCACTTGTCCTAAGCAGTTTGTGAGTACGCGCTATTTTTCAGCGCTTTATCTAGTTGACAATAATAGTGTCGACATAACAGACTGTGTGGTAATTATCTATTCAATTTGTAAAAGCCCAAACGGGAATCATAAACATGCCACACCAAGACCAACCTCTTAGCGTCAAAATGGCGGCCCCTTTTTGTATATTGTTATTGGTGGTATTGCTGTCTCAGGTGGTGGGGGTGTATGTCAGCAACAGCTTTTTAGCGTCAGGCGGGTTTAAAGGTTATTGGATTTTAAGTCGGCTGGTGCTGCCTTTTATTGTGGTGTTTTTTCTGGCAATACCGTTGAGGCATCTGTATTTTTCTCGGCCAACCATTAACCGCGAAACCCTGTTATTTATGGGTGTGCTTTTTGGGCTTTTGCTGTGTTTATTTGTTTATTTACAATTTTTTGCTGCAGACTATTTATCTCACTACCGCCAAGGTCGTTCGTTAGAAGGGCTCAGGGAGTCTGGAGCATTTCAACGTTTCTTAATTTTTACAGCGTCGACCATTATTGGTTGGGAGGTGATTCATCGAGGATTTTTACTGGGTGGTGGGCAATATTGCTTAACCAAGCATTATAACGTTAGCCCTGCTGCCGCTGCCGTTATAATGACTATTATTGTTTGTATATTTGAGGTGTTGTTTCACATCAAAAAGCCGATTTATGAAGCCGTAGGAATGATTTTTGCCTCGCCTTTATTGTCTTATTTAACCCTCAAAACTCGTAGTCTATGGCCTGCGTTGACTTTTCATTTACTCATTGAGCTCGCATTTGGTTTTTCGGCGTTTTATTACTCAGTGAGTTAATTTGTTTACGCCCTTATTCATTGGCATGCAATGCATATGCGGTTAATAAACGAGTGGGTGACGAATATAAAAAGCAGCATTGTGCAGGTTAGATCTTAGAAGGGTAGCTGGCATGTTGCTGATATTGCTGACCACATATGAGTGGATGAGGTCAGCATTGAACTCAAATTGAGGCGTTTTAGACTTCTTCTACAGACTTTTCTTTTAATGAATCAGCTGTTTTATCGGTTAACGTGATAAGTACACCTGTTAATAGACTCATGCTGTAGCCAAGCATTGCACCAATCATAAGGGGGGGAACGATTGCAGCAATATCGGCATTTAATGCGAATGTGATACAGCAGCCAATGAATGTACCAGGAATAAACGCAAAGTTTTTATTGCTGGCTTGTAGGCACATAAATGCAGTCACAATACCGGTTAAAGCATAACTAATGATAGAAGACCCCAACACACCACTGCCTGCAATAATTAACCATCCCCAAAATACGCCCGAAAGATTAGTCATCATTGCCATCATCATGCCCTTTACGCCCGCCTCGGTTTGCGCGAAAAACGTACTGCAACCCAGAAAGCCGACCCATGTGACCAGATGAAGCACATCCGCAAGCCCAGCCCAAACAGCTGCTAATAAGCCCGCAGAAATTGCAATTTGCCAACGATGCGCCATAGTCGCCTCTCAAGATTAAATTTAGAACGGTGAGTTCTAAATTTAGCACAATAAAAGAAAATTATGCAGTTTTAGTTTATGAAAAGCGATCCAGTTCGCAAATAATCGTAACTGCTAATAAATGTTGAGCGCCCTGTTTTAGGGTTGTGTAGCTTTTTTAACAACGATATTAGGCGCTTGATGAACACTGTGTTAGCGGACTGCTTATTTAACATTAAGGGGGAGGGCAAGATTAAATCGTACAAGTGCAACTCTTGTGATGACTAGGCTATTTAAAGCTCACTTTACCTCCAATCATTTTAAGGGCCGGTGCGCCGCGAATTAAACATTCTCGGGCAAAGGCTTGCCCGCATGAAGGGCAGGTGCAAGTGACTTGAGTAAAGTCTTCTACGATGTGTTCTTTAAAGCATTTTATGAGGGCGCCCTTGCCGCCTTTGCGATACTTAAAAAGCGGCACTTTACATTTAGCGCAAAAAATATCGACAGTGCGTGTAGGGCCTTTTTTATTGGGTTTTGCCATTTTTGGGTTTTTATGCTGAGCAAACTTGGCTAAATGAGTGGTTGTTATAGTATGATGAATATCCGTTCAAATTTGAACTAGAATTAACTGATATGTCATGCTAGGGCTGGTTGAATGTTATTCGAATTAAATACGTTTTTAGCCGCAGCAAAAACAACCTTGAAAGATTAACAGGCCCCAGGGCCAGCAAGTTTATTTAGGTTGCTTTACGGCGCGTTGGTGAACATTCATTAACACTTTGAGTTCCAAAAAAGCGCTGTGTGCTAATACCATGCAATATAAAAAGTGGATAACACAATAAACATTATCAATAAAAGTCACTACTCTTAACGGCGTTTAGAGAAAACTAGATACGTTATCTAGCGTGTCTGCCAACTCTAGACTAGTCTTTGGCTATCATATAAAACGCATTAAATTCATGGCCATCATCAATATAGCCACTTAGGCTACTGTGACTAAATACAGGAATACTAGATTAATGATAATCCCCAACTTATGGGCAACTGAACTTGAGTATCGTCGTACAGTGTTAAAGGCGGTGTTAATTGTAATCATTATTGCAGGCAGTATTTTTGTTGTTAATAACTGGTTCAGTGGTTTCCAAGTGTACGCCATGGTTGAGTTGGCGGTCGTATTTTTGTGTATTGGTATACTCGCGATTCATAAACGCACAACCAATTTAACCCTATGGTGCTGCATATTTTTATTTGCAGTTTTTACGGTCATTCTTATTGGTATTTACAGTGCATCGTTTAATTCTGGGTTGTTTGCCTGGTTATTTATTATTCCTGTTCTGTCATATCTGCTACTTGGCATTAGGCTAGGCACTATTTATACCAGTGTGTATATGGTGGCAGGTATTGCGATTTTGACGTACGCCTTGATATACGATATTGCCGATATTTACCCTATTACTATTGCTAATATCTTGCTCTGTCTGGTCGCTATTTGGGCGTTGTCTTATAGTTATGAATATAAACGCGCCGAGGCCGTAGAGCGCTTGCAGCAAATGGCCTCTCTTGACCCACTTACAGGCCTAAATAATCGATTGTTGCTGGATTCTATTTTTGAGATGTTGTGCCAAAGCCTGAGCGATGAGCAAGCGTCGGTTTCTATGCTGTTGCTTGATTTAGATCACTTTAAAAAAATTAATGATGAGTTTGGTCATGACGTTGGTGATAAGTTATTAGTTGGGGTGTCGACAATCATCAGTGATATGCGACGTCGAAATGATTGGGCTTTTCGTTTTGGTGGCGAAGAGTTTTGTATGTTAATTCCTAATACGAGCCTGCAACAGGCTGAAAATATCGCTGAGCGTTTAAGGTTGGCGATTGATAAAATTACTGTTATTGACGGGTGCCCACTTAATATAACGATTAGTATTGGTGTAGCACGCTGGCCTGATGATGGTAGTCATTTGCCGTTGGTTTATAAAGCCGCCGATGAAAGGCTTTATAAAGCCAAAGCACAAGGGCGAAATCAAGTGGTTTCGTCGTAACAAATCAAACTCAAAACAAACGGATTATGCATTCGCTCGGTTGAAAATATTGATGAATGTTAATCCGTTTTTTTGACGTTATTGACTCTACTATTGATGGCTTCTGTAAGTTGCTGCTTTTGCTTATCTTCGCCACAATACTGGGCAAAACCTAACCCCCAACCATGGGGGTTAACCTGGGTTGCTAGGTTGACCACTGTGTAACAATAATCCCCCTGTTTTACAATTCTATTTGGGTCTAATTTGTGATTGAGGGTATGAGGTTGGTTGGTATCTGTTGGTGTGGGAGTTAACTCAATAAAATCCAATTCAGCATCCATTTCACTCATGGTGCCGCTCGGTTTATGTTGTGCTGCGGTTTGCAAGCCAACAAGTTGCTCAAACTCAAGTTGATTTTGTTGTTGAAGGTATTGGCTTGTGGCCTGTTTTATTGACATTGCAGTATTAGTGGCATGGGTTGGTACCTTTGGTGTAGGAGGTGTTGGTGTACTTGCTTTGTTAGGCTTGGGCGAATGGGTAGTGTTGGTTGCCAAAATCGGTGCCATTTGTACTGCTTCATTGTTACTTTTATTGGGGCTCTTGGGGTTGTGACCATCAGGTTTAGGCTGAGTCTGTTGATTTGGTGACTGGGGTTGACTGATGGTGTCAGAATGACTTTCGTTAAGCATTGACTGATATTGTTGCGAGCTAATGAGGTAACTTTTAATTGCAGTATGTGTTATTGGCGTTTTTATTTCAGCCATTCTTTGTTTGGTGTCTTGTTGCCAAAACCAACCTATTAACAGTATCAATATACAGTGCATCACAATCGCGAAGAACAAAGGCGTAGCTAAGCGCTGTTCATTAAGCGGTATAGCTTGTTTGCTACTGGTATCTCGCGTTACTGAGAGGCTATCCATATCGCTAAAATATCGTTTATTTTGTGTGTGTTACATTTTGATTGTTAATAGAAAGTAAAGTTCAATTTGTTGTCAAAGAGGGCGTGTCGCGGTGTAATACCCATTCTAATGCGGATTGGTATAACGGGGCATTAGAAGAGCAAAGCGCATTTGTGCAAGCTGCGTAAAGATAAGTGTGCTTTTAACAAGCACACTAATTGGCATATTGCATTTTTAATCATTGGGTGAGGCGTGCTAAAAAGCAAACCAATAACGTTAATCTGTTTTCAGTGATTTAACGGTTAATCTCTCTTGGTTTGATAGGCGAATTTGAATGCCATCAATGGTGGTTATCCGTTGATCTTCAATATCTTTTTTACGTACTTTATAACTGGCTGTCATCGCCTCAATAGGTGATGAGATGGTGACTTCTACAATCGTATTGTCATCATACCAGCCCCACCCCCAATAGCCTGCAGTTGCCAGCATTGATACAGCGATCATGGCATAGATAGTCATTTTGCTTAGCACGGGTGGTTTTTCAATTTCAATTGTTCTGGTGCTGTAACTGACTTTACGATGCTGTCCTCGTCGTAAATACACTACGGCACCCAGAATAACTAACACTGTAATAAGGATCTTTGTAAGCACGCCATTTTCCTTAGATCGTAAATTAACTTTGATTATACGGTGTTTTGCATCCTTTACCGTTACCTAGTACACATCATGAGTAAGCCAGTATTATTGCTATGGTGTGTTATCTGCTTCATTAGGTTTTGTTTATCACAAAGTGAAGTAAAGCCATCGAACCGTGCGTATAAAGTGTGAGCCAAATCTGCTTGGTGAATATTGTAATGTGACTTATTTCGTGAATATTGAAATTGTTGGCGTTTTTCTAATTAAAGTCGCGGGCAATCACATAAAAAGTATATTTACTGATTAATAATCAGCCTATTGCCTACACAACAATATTAACTACATCAATATGGCTAAAAAAGAAATTATCGATGAGGAAGTTATTTACCCGTCTGATTATAAAATACTCTCCACTACCGATTTAGACAGCATCATTACCCACGTTAATGAAGACTTTATTAATGTGTGCGGCTATAGCAAAGATGAGTTAATTAATCAGCCACATAATATAGTGCGCCATCCTGATATGCCTAAGGCTGCTTTTGCTGATCTATGGAATACCATCCAGCAAGGAAAAAGCTGGATGGGGCTGGTAAAAAATCGGTGTAAAAACGGTAAATATTATTGGGTCAATGCCTATGTGACGCCGATAAAACGTAATGGCATTATTTGTGAGTATCAGTCTGTACGAACCCAACCAGACCCCGAGCTAACTCAGCGTGCTCAGGCTTGTTATGATTCAGTTAATTCGGGTAAAGCCGCCAAGCCAAAATTTGGCGCCAGTATTATCACTCAGCTTTTTTTAACTTGGCTGTGTTCCGTCATCCTGTTTGTCAGCCTGCCTTATTTAAGTTCAACATTTGCCGTTTTTGGGTTTGTTGCAGCTGTAATGTGCTTTTGCATGCCACTTTATTTTCTGAAACACCGTTTTGCAGCTGTAATCGCTGTGAGTAAGTCAATACACGATAATCCGCTTAACCAATTTGTTTATACTGGCTATGTCGATGAGTTATCTCATTTAGAGTTAAGTTTACGAATGCAAAAAGCCGAAACCTTGGCTGTTATTGGACGGATTAAAGACAGTGGCGAGCACCTACAGCAAGGTTTAGATGAGCACCAGCAGCAGAATAAAGCTAACCAAAGCCAGCTTGTTGAGCAATCACAAAATCTTGAGCAAGTTGTTACGGCTATTGGACAAATGAGCTCTTCTGTGACTGATATTGCTCAAAATGCCGCAAACTCAACAACAGAAATCCATCAGTTAGTGTCGCAAATCGAGGCAACTAAAGAGGCACTCACTCACAGCCAAACGGCAACATCAGAAATTAATAACTTACTTGCTGAGTCGCGAGCGGCTATTTCGTCTTTAAACCAGCAGTGCCAAAATGTTAATAAAGTGGTTGAGGTTATTGAGGAAATAGCTCAACAAACGAACTTATTAGCCCTTAATGCCGCCATTGAAGCTGCTCGAGCTGGCGAAACGGGTAGGGGGTTTGCTGTGGTTGCTGATGAGGTGCGCAACTTAGCCAGCCGCTCGGCAACATCTGCAAATGAAATTCATACCATTATTAATACACTCAGTGAGACGACCGCTCAGGCAGTTGCTCAAATGGATCAAAGTCATTTACTGACTAATAAAAGCATTGATTCAAGCAAAATGCTAGATGAAAGTTTGACATCAGTCAGTAATGTTATGGCGATTATTGAGAGTAATGGTGAGCAAATATCGGTAGCGGCTGAGCAGCAATCTGTAGTGGTTAATCAAATTCATACTAATGCGATGACCCTGCAAAGTGGTATTAAACAGTTTGAACAAAACTGCCAAATAGCGGCGTTACATAGCCAAGATATTAGTGCGCAAGGGAGCAGGCAAACCGAGCTGGTGGTACAATTTAATTGAGGCTAACTTTACTTTATTGATTTTTAATGCAATTAAGTTGCATCGCGCGGTGCTTGTTCAAATTTGCTATCAGCGCTCAGTTCTGCCAAATAAAGTATCGATTTTATCGACGATAAATCACACTATCATGCCATTCTTATTCCGTCAGTGGCCTGCTATTCTGTAATAAATGGATTTATTGGTTGAGGTTAGCATGAAAGTCTTACTACGTTTTAATGCTTTAGCGGCAATGGACGGTGATGGTGTGAACATTAATCGTGTATCCGACTTTGAGCAACTTCGCTTTGATCCTTTTTTAATGATTGATGAAATCAAATCTAATGACCAACAAGATTTTATCGGTGGCTTTCCGCCACACCCTCACCGTGGTGTCGAAACTTTTACCTACATCCGTAAAGGCGGATTTGAACATCGCGATCAAATGGGCAATGTTAAGTCGATACGTGCTGGCGATGTACAATGGATGAGCACTGGTCGTGGCGTTGTACATTCTGAAATACCATTAGCCGATGCCCATGATGGTTTGCACGGGTTTCAAATTTGGCTAAACATGCCAGCTAAAGACAAAATGCGCGCGCCAATTTATCAAGACAGCACTCACCGCAATAACCCGCAACAGAGTAATGAGCACGGTGCGACGCTGATAGCACTAGCTGGCCATTGGCGCTATAATCACAGTTTGGTCGGCATTGATGGGCCTATCCAAGGCTTAGCAGGTGATGGTGCGATAGCGGATTTAATGTTGAATGAACACGGCTACGGCACACTTAACCTTGAACATTATCACACTGCTTTTGTATACATATATCAAGGTGAAATCCATTATGTTGATGAGCAGGGGCTACGTGAAACGTCAGGCGAAGGGGTGTTGTTACTGTTAGATGCCGTTGAGTTATGTCATTTCCAAGCAGAAGCCTGCGGGGCTGGTTTATTGGTTTTTGCCGGTAATCCTATTAATGAGTCAATCGTGCAAATGGGGCCCTTTGTGATGAATACTCAAGCCGAAATAGACCAAGCAGTTCAAGATTACCAACAAGGGCTTTTTGGCCAGATTGAATAGCCTGCTAATCATTAAATATCCCTGTTTGAGAGAAAGAATTGTCAGCGAAAGCTGAAGATAATTGCTACAATAGCGCGTATATGGCCAAGGACAATTTGATGTGTAGCATTCACTATACTGACAATAATCACCTTGGCTAATTTGTTTGTGCAGCACTTGTGCGCTTTTTTGCTTTCGATATCAGAGGATATTCGCCTTGAGTCAGTCTACTGAACCGGCCGTTAACATGGCTTTCGCATCACTTAATTTAAAAACTGAATTGCTTGAAAACCTACAAACCATGGGTTTTGAATCAATGACTCAAATCCAGGCCGAAAGCTTACCGCCTATTTTGGCCGGCGAAGACGTGATTGGCCAAGCAAAAACAGGTTCAGGTAAAACTGCTGCGTTTGGCTTAGGTTTACTCAATAAGCTCGATGTAAAGCGCTTTCGTATTCAAACCATGGTGTTATGCCCAACGCGTGAACTTGCCGACCAAGTCGCAGAAGAAATCCGTACACTTGCTCGCGGCATCCATAATATCAAGGTATTAACCTTATGCGGTGGTGTACCAATGGGGCCACAAGTAGGCTCACTTGAACATGGCGCGCATATTATTGTTGGTACGCCGGGTCGTATTGTTGATCATTTAGATCGTAACCGCTTAGATTTAAGCAATATGAACATGCTGATTTTGGACGAAGCCGATCGCATGTTAGAGATGGGCTTTCAACAACATATTGACCAAATTATTGCTGCCGCGCCGCGTGAGCGCCAAACTCTTTTATTTAGTGCGACATTCCCTGAGCAAATCAAATCGATTGCCGACCAAATCATGTATAACCCTGTGATGGTAAAAGTTGAGCAAAAGCATGACAACTTAACCATTGAGCAGCACTTTTACCGGGTTGAGGGTAACAAAGGTCGCCTTGAGGCGTTGCGTCTGTTATTGCTTGATAAGCAACCGCGTAGTTCGGTGGTGTTTTGTAATACTAAGCGTGAAACCCAACAAGTGGCTGATTCACTAGCCGAGTTTGGTTTTAGTGTGTTAGCACTGCACGGTGATTTAGAGCAGCGCGATCGCGATCAAATGCTGCTGCAGTTTGCTAACCGCAGTGCGCGTATTTTAGTGGCAACCGATGTGGCGGCTCGTGGTTTAGACATTGATGAGCTTGATGCGGTATTTAACTACCACATTGCATACGATACCGAAGTACACATTCACCGTATTGGTCGTACAGGCCGTGCAGGTAGCTCGGGAGCTGCTTATACCTTCTTTGGTGAAGAGGATGGTTATAAAATGGCTATGATTGAAGAAGCCATGAACAAAGATATCATTGGCGAAACCTTACCGCCAATGAGTGCCTTAAACAAGCAACCTCAAGCGGCTGAGATGATCACGATTCAAATTGATGCCGGTAAAAAGCAAAAAATTCGCCCAGGCGATATTGTGGGCGCATTAACCGGCGATAACGGTTTGGACTTTAATGATATTGGTAAAATTAAAGTCACTGAGTTCCGTGCTTATGTTGCCGTAACCAGCAAAGTGTCGAAGCAAGCGCTTAATAAACTCAATAAAGGTAAGTTGAAGGGACGTAATTACCGAGCTTGGTTTATGTAATCGTAAGTAATGTTTAAACAAAAAACCGCTGAATACTGTTCAGCGGTTTTTTTATGGGTTAAGCAACTGTTTGCTATTTGAGCAAGTTGAATGGTATCGCTTAACTTTAATTTTTTACTTTGGCATTGGCGTATGGATTTACGCTGCCTTTAGACGCAGAACTACTGCTAGTATTGCTGTTTGTTGCAGCACCACTTGTTGTGCCGCCGCTGCGACGTGGTGGACGGTTACGCTGCGGAGGTTTGTTACCATTAGCGATCGCTTCAGCTCTGTTACCGGCGGCTTTGGGTTTATTAGCGCCTTGTGACTGACCTTCTTTATTGCTGCGAGATTGTTGGCGCGAGTCATATTGACGTGCTGGCTTATCACCTTGTGCAGTATTGGCTTGTTGAGCATGCTTGCTGCGATTTGGGTTTGGCTTTTTCACGCTGTTAGATTTATAACCACTTGAACGGCTACTTGCTTCTGGGATAGTGAATGGCGCTTCAAAACCAGCTAGTTGTTTACGTTCAATAGTGCGATTAATTAAGCGCTCAATGTCGTGCAACAATTTAACTTCTTCAAGGCCAACTAATGACACAGCTTGGCCTGTAGAACCCGCACGGCCAGTACGGCCAATTCGATGAACATAATCTTCAGGTACATTAGGCAGGTCAAAGTTAACCACAAAAGGCAGTTGGTCAATGTCGATACCGCGGGCAGCAATATCTGTTGCTACCATGACTTGCACTGTGCCAGCTTTAAAGTCAGCTAAAGCTTTAGTACGGGCGGTTTGGCTTTTATTGCCATGGATAGCAGCCGCTTTTATGTTGGCGGCTTCAAGGCTCTTGGCTAAGCGGTTGGCGCCATGTTTAGTGCGCGAAAACACTAAGACTTGCTTCCAATCATTGGTTTTAATCAATTCGATTAACGCCATCGATTTACGGGTTTTGTCCAATGGGTAAACACATTGGGTGACAGTATTGGCGGTAGCATTACGTGGTGTCACTGAAATTTCGACTGGGTTGTTCACTAACCCTTTCGCCAGTTCGCGGATGTCGTCAGAGAAGGTTGCAGAAAACATCAAGTTTTGACGTTTAGGCGGCAATAACGCTAATACTTTTTTAATGTCGCGAATAAAGCCCATGTCTAACATACGGTCAGCTTCGTCTAACACTAAAATTTCTAATTTGCTAAAACTAATGGCTTTTTGTTGACACAAGTCGAGCAGGCGCCCAGGAGTTGCCACTAAAATATCTACGCCATTACGCAGTGCAGCAAGTTGCGGGATAATGGATACACCACCAAACACCACTGCCGATTTCAATGGTAGGTTTTTGCCATATGTGGCAACACTTTCTTGAACCTGGGCGGCTAGTTCACGCGTAGGGGTCAATACTAATGCACGCACTTGACCACGTTGGGCTCGGCTGCCTTTTGACAATAATTCTAGAATTGGCAGGGTAAAACCTGCGGTTTTTCCTGTGCCGGTTTGGGCTGCCGCCATGACGTCTTGTCCGGCTAATACGGCGGGAATGGCTTGTGCTTGAATAGGAGAGGGGGTGTCATAACCTTGTTTTTCAACCGCTTTTAAAATAGCAGCATTCAGACCAAGTGAGGCAAAACTCATAGAAAAATCTCTTTGGGCAACGCATTGTTGCTTTGAATAAAAGGTAGCCAGAAACGGCGGCCGTGAAGCTTACCTGAAAACCGCTATAAGTGCTAATAAACTCTTGATAATTGCAGTCAGTGTAGTGCCGTTTGAACTTGCTGTGGTGTCTTTGATAAACATTTGGCTATCAAAGCTTATGAATATAATGATTTAGAATGAAATAGTGTTAATCTTAAGACTTCGATCAGTGCTAAAGCTCAACTTATTACATACAATAAAATGACAACCTATATTCAGCGACTTAGCTGAGGTTTTTACTGTTAAGGTGATATCAACTGATGAAATTGACGGCGCATTCACACATCGAAAAAACAGCATATGAGCTACGAGATCACGCTCATGCTGTGATTAAGAATGTGTTGCTAATGTCGAATATTTCTACCCTAGCGCTTCAGATGGCCATGCGCCAACTTTCTAGCCATAGTCGAGTGGCTTTGCATTTTCACCCCGACCGAATTGATAACCGTGGCCTCTGTGTGGTCGACGGATTATTGCGCGACGGTGTGTATAAAAGCCAGTTTGAAACTCATGTGTCTAATGGCCATTTGTCGCCTGAACTGGGTGGTTCTCGTGACCATTGGGAAAACCAATTATTTGGCAATTGTTATTCTGGCATTAAGCATCGCCCCAAATACGGCGCGCTTGATTTTGGTTTATGTCCGTTAGGCCCAGCGCCGCGTTTTGGCAGTTGTTACTTCGTTACTCATTCGCAAATATTGCCGCGCTGTACTTTCAGTTACATGGATTCGTACCGTTTGCCAAAAGAGAAAGGTACCATAAAGTGCTTTGATGTAATTTTAGCTGCGCTATTAAGCGAAAGTTTTGAACGCCAATATGCCTTAGGGTGCGCGGGGCTTAAACCCAGTAAGTTGATTCAATATTTTAGTCAACATTTAACCGCCCCAACAGAAAAGCGCTTTGACAATGAACCTTGCGGTAATTTGGACCATTACATTGAGGCGCAAATTCATGGGGATGTATCGTTAGATAAAGATGTTGCCGTGTTAGTTGCTGACCCGTCATTTATGGGCAGTAACGTTGGCGATTCATTAGTGGCACTGTGCGATGAATATGACATTGAACTGTTTTGGCACAATGGCAGACAAATGCGGTTTACAGATGTCCCCGATGACTTTCGTGGTGCGGCGATGCCGACATTGGCACAAAGTATTGCCGAAGATCAGATTATCAATGCTGAAATTATTGGTCGAGCCGCTTATCAATTGCAAAAGCAACCGACCTCTTGGAGTGAGCGCGGCGCGCATACCAAAAAGCTGCAAGACTTAAAGCTGTTATGGCATGTGTTAGTAAAATATGGCCACAGCCCTTCGAATGAACCTTTTCTTTTATAGTTTAAGCTTGATTTAAGCGCGATTACCTATAACTGTTATCCATTATTGATAGTCCATTAGCAAAATGTGAATCAGTTAACATTTACACTGTTTAAGGTGTTATCTCACGCCCAGTGCTGCGATACTGCAGGGCGAATTTAGGGCGAAAATAAACACTGCCGGAGAGTCATGGATAAGTCGTTAGAAAAGTCATTAACTAAGTGGCTTAAAAGCCAACAGCCTGCTTGTGGTATTTTCCTTAAATTATCTATTTTATGTGGCTTACTTAATGGTATTGCTATTGTTGGTCAGGCCTACTGTATTGCGCGTATTTTGCAGCAAGTGATTATGCAAAATATGCCTCTGCAAGCATCTAACATTGAATTTATCGCTCTTATTGGCTTATTGCTTCTGCGCGCCGTATTAGCGCAAGTGCGTGAGCGAGTCAGTTTTGAGGCTGGTAAGCGTTTACGCAGTGATATCCGTCACGCCGTGTTGAATAAGTTGGTTAAGTTAGGGCCAGTGTTTATTAAAGGCAAACCATCAGGCGCCTGGGCAAGTTTGGTGTTTGAACAGGTTGAAGACCTACACGACTATTATGCCAAATATGTGCCGCAAATGATGTTAGCCGGCTTTATCCCTTTGCTTATTCTAGTATGCGTGTTTCCACTCAATTGGGCCGCCGGGATTATCTTATTAGCCACAGCTCCCTTAATCCCAATGTTTATGATTTTAGTGGGCATGGGGGCGGCCGATGCCAACCGTAAAAATGTTAAGGCGTTAGCTCGTTTAAGTGGCCACTTTATGGACCGCTTAAAAGGTTTACAAACCGTTAAGCTATTTCATCGTGGTGACGCTGAACTTAGCAATATTGACACAGCATCAGAAGACTTTCGTAGTCGAACGATGTCGGTGTTGCGCTTGGCGTTTTTAAGCTCTGCAGTATTAGAGTTTTTTGCTGCGGTGTCGATTGCGGTGCTGGCGGTGTATTTCGGCTTTAGTTATTTAGACCATTTAGATTTTGGTCATTACGGTGTCGGCATTAGTTTGTTTACCGGCATGTTTGTACTCATTTTAGCGCCCGAGTTTTTTCAGCCACTGCGCGATTTAGGCACACATTATCATGCTAAAGCGCAAGCCATTGGCGCTGCTGAAACCTTAGTTGAATTACTTGACTACCAGGTTGAAGGCAGTGAAACTCCTGAAAACAGCCAATCTAAAGTGCCATTTACAGCCGATGCCATCAGTATTGAAGCGATTGATCTTGAGGTGTTCAGCCTCGATGGACAGCGTTTATTAGGGCCGGTTTCCTTTACACTACCCGCAGGTGAACACTGGGCGATTGTTGGCCCAAGTGGTGCGGGTAAAACCAGTTTACTCAATGCTTTGTTAGGTTTTTTACCCTACAAAGGTCATTTAACGATAAATCAACAGCCACTGTCGAGTATTGCATTAAGTGACTGGCGTCGGCATTTAGCTTGGCTTGGACAGGACCCTCAATTGTTTCATGGCACGGTGCGCGATAACGTTGCCCTGGCAAATCCACAATTAACCGATCCACAAATTATGGCGCTACTTGTGCAAGCCAATATTAGCGACTTTGTCACTCAACACGCCCAAGGGCTCGACCTGATGATCAGCGATCAAAGTGCGGGGGTCTCTGTTGGTCAAGCGCAACGTTTTGCCTTGGCTCGAGCACTAGCACAGCCGGCAAAATTGTTTTTACTTGATGAGCCGACTGCCAGTTTAGATGCTCAAAGTGAACAATTTGTTTTAGCGTCACTGCAAACTGCCATGCAAGGCGCGAGTGGTTTAACCGTTACCCATCGGTTAGATGATTTAAGCACTATGGATAAGGTGTTGGTGATGGATAAAGGCCTTATTGTTCAGCAAGGTGAGGTGAGTGAGTTACTTCGCTGTGATGGCTTGTTAACGCAAATGCTTAATCAGCAGCAGGAGGTGTGCTAATGAATCAGTCAACTGAACCAACATCACCTCAAACCGCAACATCACAAGGTGCATCATTAAGAGTGTTATTGCCATTTTTATCCCTGTTTCGCCGCCAGTGGCTAATGATGTTGGTCGGGTTAATTTTAACCTTTACCACCTTACTGACAGGCATTGGATTGCTGTCTTTATCGGGCTGGTTTTTGTCGGCTACGGCAGTGGCGGGCTTAACGGTTGCAACAGCACAAGTCTTTAATTTTTTTACTCCTGCAGGCGGAGTACGTTTTTTCTCTATAGCGCGAACAGCAAGTCGCTATGGGGAGCGTTTAGCCACCCACGAAGCCACATTTAAATTGCTAACTCAGTTACGTATTTGGGCGTGGCAAAAGCTTTTACCGTTGAGCGCGGCCAACTTACAAGGACTGCGCCGAGGTGATTTGCTTAATCGTTTAGTCGCCGATATCGACACCTTAGATCATTTGTATTTACGCTTGCTGACACCTTTAGTGGCGTCATTATTGATGATTGCTGGCTTGTTTGTTTTTTTAGCTTGGTTTGACCTTAGCTTAGCCTTGAGTTTATGCAGTATTTTGTTGTTAGCTTGGTGTGTATTACCTGTAGTGTTTTATGTGTTAGGTAACACACCAGGTCGAACACTAATTGATGCGAAACAACAATATAGGGTAATGCTGCTTGATGTGATCCAAGGTCAAGCCGAGTTAAGTTTGTTTGCGGCAAACACGCGTTATTTGGCTAAGCTTGAACAAGCCCAAGCTAGGCTGTTTGATCAGCAAACGGCGATGGCCAATATCACAGGCTTAAGCCAAGCCATGTTGATTTTAGTCAATGGCACAGCCGTGGTGGTGATGTTGTATTTAGCTAGCCAAGGTGTGGGTGATGCAACGCCACCTGGACCGTTAATGGCGTTAATGGTATTTGCAACGATGGCAAGCCTTGAAATGATGATGCCCATAGCAGGTGCGTTTCAGCATTTGTCTAGCACCTTGCTCGCCGCGCAGCGCGTTACAGATATCACCGAGCAAACACCAGCGGTAACTTTTAGCGAGCAAAGCACACTTAAAGCCAACTCTGGCGCGCTAACATTACACAATGTGCATTTTGCTTATCAACCGCATACTCCCATTTTACAAGGGGTGGATTTTACCCTGAATGCAGGCGGAAAAGTGGCAATATTAGGCCCAACCGGTTGTGGTAAGTCGAGTTTGTTGGGGCTGATTACGCGTGAGTGGTCAGCACAACAAGGTGATATTACCCTCGATGGTCATCTCCTTAGCGACTACAATGAGGCCGAGCTTAGAGCGTCGATGACCGTCGTCAGCCAGCGAATTTATTTGTTTGCCGGCACCCTGCGGGAAAACTTAGCGCTGGCTTTACCTTACCAACAAGGTGAACCGAAAAAAACTCACGATGAGCGCTTTACCTCGGTATTACAGCAAGTCGGATTACAGGCGTTGTTACAAGGCGATAAACCACTGGATATGTGGATTGGTGAGGGCGGTCGACAATTATCGGGTGGTGAGCAGCGCCGTATTGGTGTGGCCAGAGCGTTACTGCGCGATGCGCCATTGTTATTGCTTGATGAACCGACTGAAGGGCTCGATAAGCGCACCGAACGCGAGATACTTTCATTGTTGTTGAGCTTTGCTGAAAATAAAACCTTATTGATGATTAGCCATCGTCGAACTGCCCTCGATAAGATGGATGCCGTCTATACATTTCAACAAGGCAACTTACAGCGCTCAAAAGCTGATTGTTGAAAATGAGCCGCGGTAAAAAAACGGTTTTCTGGTCATTTATTCCTGTCAAACCATGAGGTTTATGTTTGTTTGCTTTATTAGTGAGTAAGCATAAACACTCAGGAATGTAACAACCTTTCTGATACAAAAATTACATAAAGCGTTTTAGCTGCTTGAGATAAATTGATCTGCTTCACAAATTTGTGATTAGGTTATGTTCCAAAATTACAGCCTGCGCTGGGAGTGTGATCTTTGTTCATATATTAGCAGTTGCAAACATATACCATAAGCTATCGAAATTTTTTTTAGATGGTGAATGACATGACTGGTGTGACAAATCCAGTGATAACCATTAAGCGGGGACTTGATATCCCGATTGCTGGTGAACCACTACAGCAAATAGACGGCGCGTCTAAAACCACCCAAGTGGCACTCATTGGCGAAGAGTACGTCGGCCTAAAACCAACCATGATGGTTGAAGTGGGCGACCGTGTGGCTAAAGGTCAAGTTTTATTTGAAGATAAGAAAACGCCAGGCGTGCTATTTACCGCACCTGCTAGCGGCGTAGTTTCTGCGATTAATCGTGGTGAACGCCGTGTATTACAGTCGGTTGTGATTGACTGTGATGCTGAGCAAGCGACTGTAAAGGTGTTCGCGCCAACTGAATTGACAAGCTTAAACCGTGAAACCGTTCAACAAGGTCTAATCGACAGTGGCTTGTGGACTGCGTTTAGAACTCGTCCTTTTTCACGGGTACCACAACTTGATGCGACCCCTGCGGGTATATTTGTGACTGCCGTTGATACCAATCCATTAGCGGCAGACCCTCGGGTGGTGATTGCCACTCAGCCACAGGCTTTTGAGGCGGGTTTATATGTATTAAGCCTATTAACTTCTGGCAAAGTGTACTTGTGTCAGGATGACGGTGAATCGTTACTGTCTGCAACATCTGAATACGACTTATCTCGTGTAAGTGTTCAAGGTTTTAACGGTGTACACCCCGCAGGCTTAGTCGGTACTCATATTCATTATGTATTGCCAGTCAGTGTTGAACGCCAAGTGTGGCACTTGGGTTATCAAGACGTGATAGCGTTTGGCAAATTGTTTTTAACCGGCGAATTATACACAGACCGTATCGTCGCGTTGGCAGGCCCTAATGTATTAAAACCACGTTTAGTGCGAACTCAATTGGGCGCTAAGTTAAGCGAATGGGTCAAGTCTGAAATTGATCAACGTCAGTCGCGCATTGTGTCTGGGTCGTTATTGTCAGGCCATACAGCTGCAGGCGTTTATGATTATCTTGGTCGATTCCATAACCAGGTGAGTGTATTAACTGAAAATGATCGCCAGGAAGTATTACCTTGGGTACGTCATGACAGCAATAAGTTTTCGCTCACCGGCCTCATGATGTCTGGCTTTAGCCGCACCAAAAAATTATTTGATTTTACCACTCATGCTGGTGGCTCACCCCGCGCCATGATGGCGTTTGGTCGACTAGACCATGTGATGCCTCTGGATATTTTACCCATCTTACTTGTGCGTGATTTAGTGGTACGCGATACCGACGAAGCACAGCTGCTTGGCGCATTAGAGCTAGATGAAGAAGATTTAGCTCTATGTACCTTTGTGTGCCCAGGAAAATATGATTTTGGTAAAGAACTTCGTGCTTGCCTAGATATTATCGAGAGGGAAGGTTAATGAGTCAGCAACAGAAAAAGCCCAGCCAAGATAGCTATTACGCTCATGGCGACTCGATGCGTAGCTTCTTACGTTCATTATGGATTGCCAATGGCCGTAGCACTAAAGGCCATGTGCATATTCGTGATGCCATTGATGTTAAACGCACTATGCACATTGTGGGTATGTGTTTATTTCCTGCCATGTTATTTGGTATGTACAACTTGGGACTGCAAGCCCAGGTGGCCATTATGGCCGGTGCTACGCAACCTGAAGCATGGCAACTGGCTATTTATCACTTACTGTTTGGCCCGTTAACGGAAAGCTCAGGTTTAATCAGTTTATTTGCCTACGGTGCCAGTTTTTATGTGCCATTTTACCTCACCGCATTGGTGGTGAGCCTAGTGTGGGAGGTGGTATTTGCCAAAGTACGCCGCCAAGAGTTACATGAAGGCTTCTTTGTTACTGCGCTATTGTTCTCGTTGATTTTACCGATTTCAACACCGTTATGGATTGTGGCGCTAGGCCTCAGTTTTGGTGTGATTGTGGCAAAAGAGATGTTTGGTGGCATGGGGTATAACTTTTTAAACCCTGCGTTGGCGGGTTATGCATTTATCTATTTCGCTTACCCAACTGAAGTGGCAGCGTTAAGTCAATTTGTGGCGGTAGATGGCTATTCTGGTGCAACCACCTTAACCCTAACAGTGGCTAAAAAGCTCAGTTTTGTCGATGCAAGCTGGTTTAGTGTGTTTAGCGACAGCACTTGGTGGGATGCGTTTTTAGGTTTTACGCCAGGTTCTGTTGGCGAAACTAGCACCTTAGCGATTTTAATCGGTGGCGGTATTTTACTGCTGACGCGTGTCGCTGATTGGCGTGTTGTGGCTGGCGTGATGGTTGGGATGATCTTAACCGTAGTGTTGTTTAACTACTTTGGCTCAAGCAGAAACCCAATGTCAGCCATGCCGTGGACGTGGCACCTAGTGACAGGTGGTTTTGCCTTAGGGATGATGTTTATGGCGACCGATCCGGTTACCGCCTCATACACCCGCAAAGCTAAGTTTGCTTATGGTTTTATGATTGGTTTGATGACCATTATTATCCGTTTACTCAATGCCAAAATGCCTGAAGGCATTATGTTAGCGATTTTGTTTACCAATTTATGGGCACCGTTATTCGACTACCTAGTCGCTCAAGCCAATATCAAACGGAGACTAAAACGTCATGGCCTTTAAAAAAGATACCGTTACTGGAACTATGATTTTTATTATCGTTTTAAGTTTGGTTTGCTCGTTTATGATCACAGGTACCGCTGAGATTTTAAAAGAGCGTAAGCTGGCTAAAAAACGTGATGAAGTACAGCAGTTTGTACTAAAAGCGGCTGGCATTGATATTAGCCAAGGTGACTTTAACGCACTGTTTGAACAGCGAGTTAAGCCTAAAATGGTGAACCTAGCCAGTGGTCAAGTCTCCGAAAAGGACAACTTACTCGACTTCGACGAGCGTATGGCGGCCATTAATCCTGAGACGTCAACTAAACCTAAAAAAGACATCGCCAAAATTAAAACCATGGCGACAGATATCCGTATTTTTGAGGTTTACGATACTGATGGGCAGTTATCAAGCATCGTGATGCCGATTTATGGAAAAGGTTTATGGTCGATTATTTATGGTTATATGGCGATTAAACCTGACCTTAACACCATAGAAAATATCGTGTTTTATGAGCACGGTGAAACCCCTGGTATTGCCGATTTTGTTACCGACCCACAATGGTTGGCGTTATGGCAGGGGAAAAAGCTGTTTGATACAAAAGGCAAAATGGCCATTAAAGTCATCAAGGGCGGCGCTAAAGAGGGTGATATTCACGGTATTGATGGTGTCAGTGGTGCAACACGTACCGGGGTAGGGATTCAACGTTTAGTTGAGTTTTGGTTTGGCGTTGAAGGGTATCAAACCTATCTACACGCTATTGCTGCGGAGGGTAAATAAATGAGCCAAGTCAGTTCGACTCGCGAGATTTTAACATCGCCAATTTTTACCAATAACCCTGTTGCTATGCAGGTACTGGGTGTGTGTTCAGCATTGGCGGTAAGTAACTCAATGCAAACGGCATTAGTGATGACCTTAGCCGTGACCTTTGTATTGGTGTTTTCAAACTTAATTATCTCCAGTATCCGCCACTTTATTCCTAACAGTGTGCGTATTATTGCGCAAATGACCGTGATTGCTTCATTGGTGATTATCGTTGATATGGTGTTGCAAGACGTAGCGTATGAACTATCAAAACAGTTATCTGTGTTTGTGAGTTTAATCATTACTAACTGCATCATTATGGGCCGTGCAGAAGCCTTTGCCATGAAACATCCACCGCATTTAGCGTTGGTTGATGCATTAGGTAACGCCATGGGGTATGGCTTAATTTTGTTAGGTGTCGCATTTGTACGTGAACTATTAGGCCGTGGCAGTTTGTTTGGTCATGAGATATTAACCACCATCGGAAACGGTGGTTGGTACCTTGCCAATGAAATGTTCACGTTACCGCCTAGTGCATTCTTTTTAATTGGCGTGATGATTTGGGCCATTAAAGTCGTTCAGCGTAAGCGCAGTTAAGGAGGCATCATGGAACACTATATTAATTTATTTATCCAAGCTGCATTTATCGACAACATGGCCCTGTCATTTTTCTTGGGCATGTGTACGTTTCTTGCGGTATCTAAAAAGGTGTCTACCGCCTTTGGTTTAGGGATTGCCGTTATTGTGGTGATGATGTTGGCCGTGCCATTAAATCAAATCATTTACGTCAATATTCTTGCGCCTGGTGCATTAGCCTGGGCAGGCTTTGCTGAACTGAATTTAAGCTACTTGCAACTGATTACCTTTATTGGGGTGATAGCCGCATTAGTGCAAATTTTAGAAATGTTTTTAGACCGTTACATTCCAACTTTGTACCAGTCGTTGGGGATCTTTTTACCGCTATTAACCGTAAACTGCGCCATTTTTGCAGGGGTCATTTTTATGGCTAACCGCGATTATGACTTAACGGAATCGGTGGTATTTGCTTCAGGTTCGGCTGTGGGTTGGGCGATGGCGATTGTATTACTTGCAGGCTTACGTGAGCGGATGAAGTTTCATGCTATACCCGATGGTTTACAAGGTATTGGTATTACCTTTATTACCACTGGATTGATGGCACTTGGGTTTATGTCTTTTGCTGGCATCACGTTATAACGCATTGATAAGAAGGGCTATGTAATGGAAATGGCAATAGGTATAGGCATGTTTACCATTGTGGTATGCATCCTAGTAATGGTGATTTTACTTGCCAAGCGTAAGTTAGTCAGCACTGAAGATGTCACTATTAGTATTAACGGTGATGCCGAAAAAACGGTAAGAACGCCAGCGGGCGACAAGTTGCTGGGCGCATTAGCAGGGCAACAAATCTTTATTCCTTCGGCGTGTGGCGGCGGCGGCACGTGTGGCCAATGTCGCGTTAAAGTTAAATCGGGCGGTGGTGATATTTTGGCTACTGAGCTTGACCATATCACTAAAAAAGAAGCCAAAGAAGGTTGTCGTTTAGCGTGTCAGGTCGCTGTGCGTACCGACATGGAACTGGAAGTTGACGAAGAAATCTTTGGGGTTAAAAAATGGCAATGTGAGGTTATTTCAAATGATAACCAAGCGACATTCATTAAAGAATTGCTGTTAAAAATCCCAGATGGCGAAGAAGTGCTATTTAAAGCTGGTGGTTATATTCAAATTGAAGCGCCAGCTCATGAAGTGCGTTATGCCGATTTTGATATTCCTGAAGAGTATCGTGGTGACTGGGTTAAATACGGGTTGTTTGACTTGGTGTCTAAGGTGGATGAAGACGTTTTACGTGCTTACTCAATGGCAAACTACCCAGATGAAAAGGGCCGCATTATGCTTAACGTGCGTATTGCAACCCCGCCAAAAGAAGGCGTACCACCAGGTAAAATGTCGTCGTACATCTTTAATTTAAAAGCGGGCGACAAGGTCACCATTTCAGGACCCTTTGGTGAGTTCTTTGTTAAAGAGACCGACGCAGAAATGGTGTTTGTTGGCGGTGGTGCAGGTATGGCGCCAATGCGTTCGCACATTTTTAACCAATTAAAAAGTGTTAAAACCAAGCGTAAAATGAGCTTTTGGTATGGCGCGCGCTCAACTCGTGAAGTGTTTTATCAGCAAGATTTTGATCAGCTGGCCGCCGAAAACGATAACTTTGTGTGGCATGTCGCGCTGTCGGATCCACTGCCAGAAGATAACTGGACGGGTTATACCGGCTTTATTCATAATGTGTTGTATGAGAACTACTTAAAACAGCATAAAGCGCCAGAGGATTGCGAGTTTTATATGTGTGGTCCTCCCATCATGAACGCCTCTGTTATCGCGATGCTAGAGAGTCTGGGTGTTGAGTCTGAAAACATCTTACTCGATGACTTTGGTGATTAATCTACGCCACAAATAACAATCCCCAACGTGATAAGCGTTGGGGGTTTTTTATGCAGCAGACTTTAAGCAATAGGATTAACTTAAGCGCTCAGAAAACCTCAAACAGCGCATAACTTCATCTTTATTAAAACTGAGCTCTTCTCCATTTTGCTCGCTTGTTAATAAGCTTTCACGAGCGTAACGCCTTATTGTTGTCGGCGTTTTGTCCAGTATCTTGCAGACTTCATCTAAAGTTAAATAATCATTGTCAGTCATATTCACCTCCATTTTACGGTTTGCTAGTTAACCTGAGCTCAGGTTAGTTAACTTTTATCAAATAATACGGTGTCGCCTTTGTGTTTTATCAGTCCAGAATATTGTTAAGAGCGGTGAGGCGTGGTTAGGTTCTTTATTCATGATTCCGGTCGTGCATCATTACATTACTGATCATTCTGGTTGCAGGGGCTGCTTGTGGCGCTAAAGCGACTTGATACATAGCCTCTGCTACTGTTTCAGCGTTGATTGGTTGATATTGTCGTAAAGGACCCATAAATAACCACGAAAAGCCCCCTAAAAGCACCTGACCAATATCTTCTAAAAAGCGGCTCTCTTCACGTTTGCCAAGTAATAAACTGGGTTGAAAAATATTTAAGACAGGGAGGGCGAGGGTCATCAGCGACTGCTCTAATTCACCTTTAACTCGGTTATAAAAGACAGACGACTTAGCGTTTGCCCCGTGGGCGGTAACCACTAAAAATTTTAACGAAGGGTTGCCCTGGGCTTGACATAATTTTGCAAAGGCCAGCACTGACAGTTTGTCGACTTGAATAAAGGCCTCTTCGCTGCCAGCTTGTTTAATTGTTGTCCCTAAACAACAAAATGCATGATCAATTTTGTCGGTCAATGTGATCTCGTGTAACTCATCGAGTTGGCAGGCAATAAATTGGACTTTTTCTGCGCCAAACTGATGCTCAACTAAAGCCGGTGTTGAGCGACCGATAACGATAACTTTACTGTAGTGTTCACTTTCTATTAATTGGCTGAGTAACGCCTTCCCCACTAAGCCAGTCGCACCCATTATCGCTGCAATCATATAATCCTTTATTAAGCTAAATATTGAATTGATGTTGTTGAATGTAATCTGTCGTTGTTTAGGTTTCAATAAGAATATTTGTATAGCATTTTTTGTTATGTTTGTTAGCTTAGGGCAATGTTTTCAATCGGCTCATTTTTAAGGACTTGTTATGACTGCGCATTTGCCGCTTACCGATTTTATAGAATACCCTCAAGATGAAATGCTAAAACGTGCGCAAGAAAACTACCAGCAAGTGAAACGTCGTCACTCAATACGGGCCTTTTCTGATCGCGCAGTCCCTCAAGCTATTATCGAGCAATGTATCTTGGCCGCTGGCACCGCACCTAACGGCGCTAACCATCAACCTTGGCATTTTGTGGCTATTAGCAGTCCTGAGAAAAAAGCACAAATTCGCCAGCAAGCTGAAGCATTAGAGCAAGCTTTTTATGCCGGCCGAGCCGGTGAAGAATGGCTCGATGCCTTAAAGCCTTTAGGCACGAATGCCAGTAAACCTTATCTAGAGCATGCGCCGTGGTTGATTGCCGTATTTAGTCAAAAACGCACTGAAGAGGCTGGTGCGCAAAAGACCAATTATTACGTGCATGAGTCGGTTGGTATCGCGACTGGCTTTTTAATTCAGGCGCTGCATCATGCTGGGCTTGCTACGTTAACTCATACCCCTAAGCCAATGAGCTTTTTAAGTAAGGTGTGTGGCCGTAACAACGATAATGAACGGCCTTATATGCTCATTATTGCTGGCTATCCTGCAGAGAATGCCACAGTCCCACAACATGCCTTGGATAAAAAGCGCTTGACTGAAATTTGCGACTTTATCTAAGCTTAATCATGATATTTGGTTGTATTTTGTTTCATCTTGTTAAAGCGTATTGGGGTTTGCTAAAGTAAGTCATTATCGATAAGGATTAATGCTAGACTTTTTAGTGTATAAATAAGCGTATTAAATGGAGTTAATATGAATGTAACAAGCTCGCTACTGATATTTGCATTAGGGGGCATGGTGTCCATGCTCGCTGAAGCTGACAACCAACAGACTCAATCTACCCAAGGTGACCTAGTCGAATTATCCATAACACTTAATGACCATTCTATTGGCTTAAGTTGTTTACCTAAAACCCAAGCGGCCAGTATCAATGCTGATTGGGTGGTTGAATGTAATCGATTGGCCTATGAATACTTATTGGCAAGATCTGCAGAAGGTATGGCGTTTCAACGTCAAGTGAATGAAAAACCTTTTGGTATGGCAGCTGACTTTATTGCCACTAATTTGATGCAAGACCCGACTCGTTTTAAGGCGGCACATATTTCTCAAGAGTTTGAATTTATAATTAATAAAACTTAAATGATTGTTGTAAATAGAATAAAAAAGCGCCTTTATGGCGCTTTTTTATTATTTGTATAATGATGGAGAGCCTTTAACTGGCCTGGTTTTAAAACGTCGATGAAGCCACATGTATTGGTTTCTATTACGATTAATTAATTGCTCAACAATTTGGTTGCCGCGAATAGCGTCATCGGTTTCGTTGTCGCCAGGGAAGTTGTCGAGTGCGGGCATGATTTCGAGATTATAACCTGTGTCATCGGCGTTCCGTTCAACAAAGAAAGGCAATACATTGGCTTTACCTAGCCTAGCCAGTGAGGTGGCGCCGGTAATGGTTGCCGCGTCTGGTACGGCAAAAAAGGGAATAAACACTGCACTTGAGCGGCCAAAATCTTGATCGGCGGTATACCAGATAACATCAGGGGTGCGTAAGCTGCGGATCATTTGGCGTACATCACGCTTAGGCACTAGGCCTTTATTAGAGCGCAAGCGACCTTTTACCTGTAAATACTCCATTACTGGGTTGTTATGGGGTCGATAAACGCCAATCCCGGGGGCAAATTGGCCAAAAATACGTGCGCCCATTTCAAGTGGTAAGCAATGCACGGCAAATAAAATCACTCCTTTGCCACTCGCTAAACTGTTACTGACATGCTCTGTACCTTTTATGGTCATGTGTTTTTGAACACGCTCATTAGACCACCACCAAGCATTAATGGTGTCGAATAGTGCTTTGCCGGTTTCTTCAAAGGTATTATCAAGGAGTTGCTGCTTGTCTGTTTCGCTCATATCGGGGAAACATAACGCGATATTGCGACGAGCGGTGTGCACACGGCCTTTTGCGAATTTTTTAACCAAGCGGCCAATGGCACTGCCCATTTTCATTTGCCAACGCAAGGGCAATAATAAGGTGGTGCGCATTAATAATACGCCAAACCACATAGGCCAATGTTTAGGATGATATAAATCAGAAGAAAATTCGGCTTTTTCGACCACAGATGACTCGTCTTGTTCTCAAAAATTATTTGTTATTCTAACTCATTATTCTGATGAAAATTAGGTACAATTGCGGTTAAATTTTTGCAACACAGTGAATACACAATGAAGGTTTCTCTGCCAGCGTTTGAAAACGCGCGTATTTTAGTGATTGGGGATGTCATGTTGGATCGCTATTGGGTGGGTCCAACTGGGCGCATTTCTCCCGAAGCGCCTGTGCCTGTTGTTAAAATTAACCAAATTGAAGATAGGCCCGGCGGTGCGGCCAACGTGGCATTGAATATTGCCGCATTGGGCGGCCAAGTGCAGTTAGCTGGGCTTGTGGGACAAGACGAAACCGCTGAAGCATTAACCCAAGGCGTCAAAGTGTTTGGGGTTGAGCCGCAATGGTTAACCGTTACTGATAAGCCAACGATTACAAAATTACGGGTGTTGTCTCGTAACCAACAATTAATCCGTTTGGATTTTGAAGAGTCATTCGACAAAGCCAGCAGCCAAGCATTGTTTGAGCAAAGTGAAGCGATTTTAGATCACGTTGATGTGTTAGTGCTGTCTGATTACGCCAAAGGCGCGATTAACGAACCCAAAGACTTTATTGCCAAAGCTCGTGCCAAAGGCGTGACCGTATTGGTTGACCCTAAAGGCCATGATTTTGCCCGCTACCATGGTGCGTCACTTATCACCCCTAATATGAGCGAGTTTGAGGCTGTAGTCGGCAGTGTGACGAGTGAAAGCGATCTGATTGAAAAAGCGCAGGCATTAATTAAGCAACATGACTTTAAAGCCATTTTAGTGACACGTTCTGAAAAAGGCATGACCTTGGTATCTAAAGACCAGCCTGAATTGCATATTCCTACCGTTGCCCGTGAAGTGTATGACGTAACTGGTGCGGGAGATACGGTGATTTCTGCATTAGCCACATCAATTGCCGCAGGAGCCACTTTAGCGCAAGCATGTGCGATAGCGAATACCGCCGCCGGTGTGGTTGTGGGCAAACTCGGCACCTCGACCGTGAGTCGTATTGAGCTGATACAAGCGTTAGCGCAGAACCATGGCGAGTCAGGTTTTGGAGTAATGACAGAAGACCAATTGGCTTACGCTATGGAACAAGCGCGTTTGCGTGGTGAGCGTATTGTAATGACTAACGGTTGCTTTGATATTTTGCATGCAGGCCATGTGAGCTATTTGCAACAGGCTAAAGCCTTAGGGGATCGCTTAATTGTGGCGGTGAATAGCGATGATTCAGTCACGCGCTTAAAAGGCCCTGGTCGCCCAGTGAATCCGGTTGATCGCCGCATGGCTGTGCTTGCTGGCTTGGCTGCGGTTGATTGGGTTGTGCCTTTTTCTGAAGATACCCCACAACGCGTGATTGCTCGTTTATTACCTGATGCTTTAGTGAAAGGCGGTGATTATAAAGTGGAAGACATCGCGGGCGGTGCAGAAGTGATTGCTGCTGGCGGCAAAGTTGAAGTGCTTGGTTTTGAAGATGGCGTGTCGACCACGGCGATTATTCAAAATATCATGTCTAAAAAGTAGATTATGACTTTTCACTGGCAATGGTTATTCGCTAGCCTTATCGGTTTCAGTGTTACTGTTGCCAGTGCCCCCCTCTCAGATAAACCGTTATCAATGAACGCATCGGCTCATACTGCGGTGAACGCATTTAAGCCGATACCAGACTCAACCATCTCGCATCATCAGCAAGGTTATTTTACCGATATCGCTAACAAACGCGCGTTAGTGTGTTATGTGGCAACCTTAAATGATTGCTTGCAATTGTTGCCGATGCATTTACGCCAGCAAACAGTATTTTCTCGCGCGGCGATACGTCACGCCATAGGCTATAAAAGTGCCATGGTGTTGTCAGCTCGTGATAACGCCATCGCAGGGGTAATAGTGCTTAACCCCAGTAAAGATATTGCAGAGCAAAGTGGCTCGATCGGGATCACGACTTACCAATTACCTTTAAAGCAACAGGCGCAGCTTACCTTATGGCATGAGCTAGGGCATTTGTATAATATTGACTTGCAACAGACCTTACTGCCCAGTTCGCTATCAGAGTATCAACATGAATGGTTAGCCGATATCTATTTACTTTGGCGCATTGCCCATCATTATCCGCAGCTCGATTTAGCTTGGCAGCAGTTTCATCGCCGAAACTTAGCGCTCATTAATGACAGTGCCAATTTATCTCATTGGAGCGCCCCGCAGCTACAAATAGCATTAGCTCACTATAACATTGAACAGTTACAGCAGTTTGTTCGTTATGAGGAATTTATTGCCGCCGTTTATCCTTTAATGCCGTTGTGGTCAGAGCGTGATATGGCTGAGTTTTCAAGCTTAATACAACGCACGTTTGGCGCGGGGGTAGTGCAACCCTTACCGGGCTATATGTTTTGGCGTCAACCTAAACTAGTTGAAGTATTATCGCCAACCCTTGAGGCGTTAATGGGCAAAGATAATGCACAGCTTTGGTTGCAGCAGCAATTTCGGGCTGTTAAATAATTTGTAACTTTATGTGAATCTCGTCTATTGACATATTTTTTTACCGTATGACACTGGTTTGTTGGCAGGTTCTATAACCTTTGATTTTAAACAGGTAAATCAATCGTTATCGCGATAATATTCTGATTTGTACTGACTTTCTGGATATTGTACGGTTAAATATGTTGTAAATTTGCTGATTCTTAGCAGAATTTTCTAGTGTGGTCTGGTAAGCTCTTGCACCAAAATAATTAGAGAGACCCATGTTTATGGCCAAGCGTTCACGAGTTGAAACTGAGTTAACCGTTAACCAAATTTTAGATGAAGCCTTTAAACAAATCCTCACGATTGGTTTTGAGGCTATGTCTTATACCACCTTATCTGCAGCAACTGGGATAAGCCGAACGGGTATTAGCCATCACTTTCCGCGTAAAACGGAGTTTTTAGTGCGTTTAGATGAACGCATAGGGCAGTTTTTTATTGAGGGATTAGATTTCTCCTCAATCGCACAATTAAAGCAATCTTGGTTCGCACTGATGCAACACCCAGAGCGCAAAGCTGTGTTAAAACTGTTTTTAAGTTTATGTAGCAGTAATGATGACAATATTAAAACGCTCAAATCGTTAAATATTGTTAGAGACACTGCCGTAGGGCAATTTGCAGAGGTGGGAGGCCAATGCATTGAGCAGCTCATTGGACACAGTGCTTTAGCACTGTTTAACGATGGGCAAGCTACGCAATAAACGATCGAATGAAGTGTCAGTTTGGCTAAAAATTTGTTTTACCCTGTAAGTAACGCATCGGTATTTAAATTGGCGTATGATCAATAAAGTATCGACATACCAATATTGAGTTGAGTGGTTGACGGGAATCGTTAGCTTACACAACAAGCAATAACTTTATGGTATATCACGCGAGCAGCATCTATCGGTGTTGCTCGCGTTTTACGCTATACCTAATCAGCCATAATGTGTTCTATTCAGCAAGAATTGACACGTGTTAAGGCAAGGCGCTAGCTCTTTTTACGACTCTCATAGCGTTCACACATTTGCTGAGCTTTTTCGTCGTCGTATTCACGTAGGCCACTTAGTACCAGTGTTTTTACCCCGCTGCCAATCACTTTTCCTTCACTGTGAAGCTCAAAGGTTAAGGTGACATCGCCGCGCTTGCCATTAATCGCTAATGATTGCTCAGCCAAATGTAAACTTATGGTGCTGAAGTTAAAATGGTCAAGATGGAACGACATGCTTTCGTAAATAACCAATGGGCGCTCTGGGTTAATCATCACTTGATGTTGTTTCATCATTGGCATTAACACATGGATAAAGTTTAAGCCTGAAAACGCCACGTAACTTTTTATAAATGCCGCGGTTTGCACGTCGCATTTACACACTTCACCTTGGCGTTCAATGTGGAGATATTCTTTGCCTTTGGTGTCGCAAATACTAAACTGATCAGTGACGTTTTTATCCAGATGCAGTTCAATATTGTCACCGACCATACCTGCAAACTTAAATTGCATATTTTGGCTTAAACCATATTCAGTCAGCACTAAAGCAAATAACAAATCTCCCGGCACACAAAAACGCTTTGCGCCCACATCGTGAATGGGGTTGAAGTCCTCGGCGACCTTTTTGGCAAAGTCACTGGCTTGTTGAGCTGAAATAAACACACTTTGATCTTGTTTTGTAAAGTAAGGTGATAAAAACATAAAGAATTATTCTTATTGGTCAGTTGTCTGCTAATGCACCACAGCGGTTTGTATCTGATTATGCAGTAAAAAACATAAATTGGTGCATTAATATTTTTAATAAAATGTTTGATTGAGCGAGAGTTTACTGCAAAAAGTCAAATAAACTCACCCGATGACTAGGGCCTATTGAGTGTTTGTCGTGTTCGATTTCACAAAATCTTGATTTAAATATCGTGGGCGGGGTATTGCACTTTGCTTTAAATATTTTTTTGATAAAAAGATTTACTGCTACCAGAACATGACGTTATGTTTACCGTGTTTTTTTACGCTGTACATGGCTTTGTCAGCCTGCTCGCAAACATGAGTAAACTCATCGAGTTCATCGAATAAACTAATGCCAATACTTAAGCCTATGTTGATGGTTTCACCATCGAGTTCCAGCGGCGAGCGGTATAAATCTAAAAAGATATTAGCCATTTCTGTGAGTAACTCAACGTCATTGCATTGGGTTAAAATGACAAACTCATCTCCGCCAAAACGCGCCACATGAAAGCTTTCCTGGTTAGCTTTAGCGTCGCCTGGGTTAAATAACTGTTGGCAAGTGTGTAATAGCTGATGTGCAATATGAATTAGCAAGTTATCGCCATAGCGATGGCCTAAATGGTCATTAACGATTTTAAAGCCATCCAGATCAATGAAACATAACGCGCCACAATTATATTGACGGTTTTGTTGTTTTTGCTTTTTGAATGCTTTGACTAACGCGGTGCGATTAAGCAGGTTAGTGAGCGGATCCCGGTGAGCCAGTTTAGCTAACTCTTCTTCGTAGCGTTTTTCTTTAGTTATATCAACATGGGCCCCCATGATCCGCAGGGGCTGGCCATTGATGTCATGTTCAATAATCCGGCCACGGTCAGACACCCAAGCGACAGTACCATCTTTGTGGATCATACGGTGCACGGCTTGGTAGGTTTCAGCTTTGCCGGCAACGTGACTCTCGAATGCTTCGATGACCCAGTCTTTATCATCGGGGTGTAAGTTACCTTTCCAGCTGTCGATATGTGCGGGCAGTTCTTGACGGGTAAACCCGAGAAGCTGGCCCCATTGTTGATTAAAAATAGTCAAATTACCGCTTGGGATATGTTGCTCCCATAAACATAGGCCTGTGCCATCTAGAGCTGCATTGAGTTGCTCATTAACCCGTTTGTTCACTAGGGTGAGGTGGCTATTCTCGCGCTCTAGTTGCTTAATTTTGAGCTTGTATTGCTCAATTTCAAGCTGAAGCTGAGTTATGTTGTCCTGCACTGCCATTGCTAAGCGATAATCCTTTTAATCCGGTACCAAGTAGTTTAGCTAATTATTAAATAAAAAAATACCAGCTATTAAGCTGGTATTGTTAGGTGCTGACTAAACGCTAAAGTGCTTTTAGAATCGCTTCTACACTGTCTTTAGCATCGCCAAACAGCATTTGGGTATTGTCTTTAAAGAACAATGGGTTTTGTACACCGGCATAACCTGTGTTCATTGAACGTTTAAAACCAATGACGTTTTGTGCTTTCCACACTTCGAGTACTGGCATACCGGCGATGGGACTATTTGGATCTTCCATCGCAGCAGGGTTAACCGTATCGTTGGCGCCAATCACTAAAACGGTATCAGTGTCGCTAAAGTCTTCATTGATTTCGTCCATTTCGAGCACGATATCGTAAGGCACTTTAGCTTCTGCAAGCAGTACGTTCATGTGGCCGGGTAAGCGCCCTGCAACAGGGTGAATACCAAAGCGTACCTTAATGCCTAATGCACGTAGCTTTTTAGTGATTTCTGCTACAGGATATTGCGCTTGCGCAACCGCCATTCCGTAGCCCGGTGTGATGATGACTGAGTCTGATGCTTTTAGCATTTCAGCGACATCTTCAGCACTGGTTTCACGGTATTCGCCAACCGTATCATCACCTGATGCGGCAGCACTGTCGTTACCGAAGCCACCGGCAATCACTGAAATAAACGAGCGGTTCATTGCTTTACACATAATGTAAGACAGAATCGCACCCGATGAGCCCACTAGTGCGCCCACCACAATCAGTAAGTCATTTGATAGCATGAAGCCCGCTGCTGCAGCTGCCCAACCTGAATACGAGTTCAGCATCGATACCACTACAGGCATGTCTGCACCGCCAATTGAAGCCACTAAATGCCAGCCAAATGCAAAGGCAATTAAGGTCATTAAAATTAACGGAGTGACTGCGCCGCCAGCTTGTACAAACATTACCATCAAAATGAATGAAACGACTACCGCTAGCAAGTTAAGCTTATGGCGGTGCGGTAACATTAGTGCTTTTGATGAAATAAGCCCGCGTAACTTAGCAAAGGCAACAATAGAACCGGTAAAGGTCACTGCACCAATAAACACGCCTAAGAACACTTCAACTAGGTGAATGTTGAGCATTGCGCCAGTTAAGTGTTCAGCTTGCTGTACTTGGCTCGCTTCAACAAAGGCAGCTTTAGCAGACTCTAAAGTTGTATGTAAGTCTTGACCTAATACCAAGACAACCTCTGATACTTCATGAGGTTGAATATCAATAAAGCTATTAAAGCCTACTAATACTGCAGCTAAACCTACAAAACTGTGCAAAATGGCGACGAGCTCTGGCATTTCAGTCATTTCAACTTTCAATGCTAAGCGGATACCTATTGCACCACCAATCACCATGGCGAGAATGATCCATTCTACGCCGCTTGTAGCAGGATTGAGTATGGTGGCTGCAAGAGCAATTGCCATACCAATAATGCCAAATAAATTACCATTTTTAGCCGTTTCTTGTTTTGATAACCCAGCTAAGCTGAGAATAAAAAATACCGCGGCAACGATATAAGATGCTGTAACCAGTCCTTGAGACACGATATTACCCCTTAATCTTTACGGAACATCTTCAGCATACGCTGAGTGACGGTAAAGCCGCCAAAGATGTTAATACTGGCGATAAGCACCGCGACAAACGCAAGAGCAGTGACAAGGGCAGAACCTTGACCTATCTGCAATAACGCACCTACTACAATAATGCCTGAAATCGCGTTAGTGACCGACATCAGTGGCGTATGTAACGCATGCGATACGTTCCACACCACGTAGTAGCCTACAACGCACGACAAAATAAACACGGTAAAATGTGATAAAAACTCCGCAGGCGCGACAGATGCCACCGCGGCGAAGCCAGCAATGCCGAGTGCACCTAAGATGTATTTAAGCTTTGACGGTGCTTTTTCTACTTTTTCGGCTTTAGGTTCAGCGCTGGCAGCAGGTTTGGTTGGCGCTGCTGATACTGAAATGGCTGGTGGTGGGAAGGTAATCTCGCCGCCACGAGTCACGGTCATATTGCGCATCACCACATCATCAAAGTCGAGTACTGCATTGCCGTCTTTGGCTTTACACATTAACTTCATTAAGTTAACAAGGTTAGTGCCATAAAGTTGCGATGATTGTGCAGGTAAACGACCTGGAAGGTCGGTGTAACCCAATACTTTAACGCCGTTGTCGGTAATAAAGCGCTCACCACTGACGGTGTATTCACAGTTACCACCGGTTGCTGCGGCTAAATCGACAATCACTGACCCCGGTTTCATGGTGTCGACCATGTCTTTGGTGATAAGCTTTGGTGCAGGGCGACCCGGAATTAACGCAGTCGTAATGATAATGTCGACTTCTTTGGCTTGCTCGGCAAATAACGCCATTTCAGCAGCAATAAACTCATCGCTCATGACTTTGGCGTAGCCGTCAGATGATCCGCCTTCTTTGTTTTCAAACTCAAGCTTTAAGAAACTGCCGCCCATTGACTCAATTTGCTCTGCCACTTCTAAGCGGGTGTCAAATGCACGAACGATAGCGCCTAGAGAACCTGCCGTGCCGATAGCAGCAAGACCTGCTACACCTGCTCCAATAACTAAGACTTTGGCTGGAGGGACTTTACCCGCTGCGGTAATTTGTCCTGTAAAAAAGCGCCCAAATTCATGTGCGGCCTCAACAACTGCACGGTAACCACCAATGTTAGCCATTGACGATAATGCATCAAGTGATTGCGCACGAGAAATACGTGGCACCATGTCCATTGCCATCACAGTAATGTTTTGGCTTGACAGTTTTTCAACGAGCTCAGGGTTTTGCGCTGGCCAGATAAAACTGACTAATGTGGTGCCCGATTTCATTTTTGCAATTTCTTCATCGGTCGGTGCATTGACTTTAAAAATAAAGTCAGCCTGATACACGTTGTCGACTACATCTGCCCCAGCGGCCTCAAATGCAGCATTATCAAAGCTTGACTTAACACCTGCCTGTGCTTCGATTGCCACACTAAAGCCGAGCTTTTTTAGCTGTACCACAGTGGCAGGAGTCGCCGCGACTCGAGTTTCACCTTCGATACTTTCTCTCGGTATTCCAATCTGCATGACTGTTTCCTGATGGTTAATAAAAGACGGTCTATTGCTTGCCCCATCAATAGACTATTCCGTTTGAGTATTACTTGTTCCACATGGGCACTTAGCGGGTAGAAAAAGTGCAGCATATGGCCATTGAAGTTGGATAAACTATTTAATCAATGGCGTTGCGATGGCATAACGATATTATAACCGCATGTCGTTTTACTCAGAGAACAATCAACATGATAGTTTTTCATTAGTTAATTGGACCTCCTAGCTTGCGACATGAGGTGTGTTCGGTACAAGTGCCTAAGGGCGAATTCCTCGTTTTAAATCGAGGTAATTTAAAAACTTTTAACTCCGCCACACTTTTGTAGCGTAAAAAAACGCCTTTGCATATTCCTAAATGGTATAAAAAATTATCTTTTATTCTTTTTTGGTTTTCAAACCTAGTAGTAAGCTAACTGACATTACACTGTTATAAGGCCGTCTTATGTTGTTAAAAGAACTTTCAGCGTTAGCGTCGCCATTGTCTCAAGGGCAAGTCGACAAGCTAAAACAATTCACATCAGAATTATCGTCTGTGCAACTTGCATGGGTTAGTGGTTATTTGGCCGCAAGTGCAAGCCAGAGCCAAACAACAGGGGCGACAGTTGCAGAAACGTCTGCGGCACAAACAGTGACCATTTTATATGGCAGCCAAACAGGCAACGGCCGTGGTGTTGCGCAGGCACTTGCTGCCAAAGCACAGGCACAAGGTTATACGGTTAACCTTACGTCAATGGGCGAGTACAATGTACGTCAATTAAAGCAAGAAACGCTGCTATTACTTGTTGTGAGTACTCATGGCGAAGGTGAAGCGCCCGACGATGCGATTGAGTTACATAAGTTTTTGGCCTCAAAGCGTGCGCCTAAATTAGAAAACTTACACTATTCGGTATTGGCGTTAGGTGACTCAAGCTACGAGTTTTTCTGCCAAACCGGTAAAGATTTTGATGCGCGTTTAAGTGCATTAGGTGCTAAAGCGTTATTACCTTTAGTTGAGTGTGATGTTGACTACGAAGATGCCGCTGCACAATGGCAAGACAGCGTAATAGAAGCGGCTAAGCCTCATATTCAAACCTCAGGTGCTAGAGTCACAGCTATCGGCACGACTGCAATCGCAGGTCAGAGCCAATACACCAAGCAAAACCCATACAGCGCAGAAGTGCTTGTGAGCCAAAAAATTACCGGCCGTGATTCTGACCGTGACGTACGCCATGTTGAGATTGATTTAGGCGAGTCAGGGCTAACCTACAAAGTGGGTGATGCATTAGGTGTGTGGTTTAGTAACAACGAAGCCTTAGTGGATGAAGTGATCAGCGGCCTTGATTTAGACGCTGATGAAACGGTGACAGTATCAAAAGAGTCTTATTCATTAAAAGCGGTATTAACAGACAAAAAAGAATTAACTCAGTTATACCCTGGCCTTGTTAAATCTTGGGCAGAATTGAGTGGCAGTGCTGAACTGGCTGCCATTTGTGAAGACAAAGAGCAAACCAGACAATTTATTTTAGCAAATCAGCTAGCTGACTTAATTGCAGCTTACCCTGCCAAAGTCAGTGCAACACAGCTTGTCGACATGCTGCGCCCATTAACACCACGCTTGTATTCTATTGCCTCTAGCCAAGCAGAGGTTGAATCTGAAGTGCATTTAACCGTGGCATTGGTTGAAGATGAGCGTCAAGGTCATGCTCGTTTTGGCGGCGCATCGCACTTTTTAGCCTCAGCAGAAGAAGGCCAACAGGTTAATGTATATGTTGAGCCTAACAACCATTTCCGTTTACCAGAAAATCCACAAACCCCAGTGATTATGGTTGGGCCTGGTACGGGTGTGGCACCATTTCGCGCCTTTATGCAGCAACGTGTTGCTGACGGTGTGTCGGGTAACAGCTGGTTATTCTTTGGTAACCCACACTTTGAGCAAGATTTCTTATACCAAGTTGAATGGCAGCAGTATCTTAAAAACGGCGATTTATCGCGCCTAGATGTCGCATTCTCACGCGATCAAGCTCATAAAGTGTATGTGCAACATCGCATTGCTGAACAAGCCGAAGCCTTGTGGCAGTGGTTACAAAATGGCGCCCATGTTTACATCTGTGGTGATGCAGAACGCATGGCAAAAGATGTACACCAAGCATTAGTGAATATTGCGGTTGAACAAGGTGGCTTAAGCGCTGATGACGCCGAAGCATACTTTGAAACACTACGTAGCGAAAAACGCTATCAAAAAGACGTGTACTAAATTCGACCCGGTTGTGAGTTTACTATCGCAACCCAATCGCACTAATGAATTGAACAGAATTGAGAGAGGCGCAGGCCATGAGTGAGCAAAAGTTAGCAGTAAACGAATATTTAAAAATAGACAGTGATTATTTGCGCGGCGGCATCCAGGAAGGGTTAGATACCCAGGTGACGGGATCGTTTAGTGATGGCGATCAGCAGTTAATTAAATTCCACGGATTTTACCAGCAAGATGACCGTGATTTACGTAACGAGCGTAAAGAGCAAAAGCTAGAACCATTACATAGCTTTATGTTACGTGCTCGTGTGCCTGGTGGTATTTGTACACCACAGCAGTGGTTAGAAGTCGATAAAATTTCATCTACGCTCACCACGTCAAACAGCATTCGTTTAACGACGCGTCAAACGTTTCAGTACCACGGCATTCCTAAGCGTAATCTAAAAACCTTGATCCAGGGGCTTGATCGCGCTGCACTAGACTCTATTGCCGCCTGTGGTGACGTAAACCGTAATGTGATGTGTAACCCAAACCCAGTTGAGTCAAAGCTGCATGCACAAGCCTACACGGTTGCTAAGCATTTATCTGACCACCTGTTACCGCACACCCGTGCCTATGCTGAAATTTGGTTAGATGAAGAAAAGCTATTAGGCACTGAAACGGTAGAGCCGGTTTACGGCAAAACCTATTTGCCACGTAAGTTTAAAATGGCTGTTGCGGTGCCGCCTGATAACGATGTAGACGTTTACACTAATGATCTTGGCTTTATTGCCGTTGCAGAAGAAGGCGAATTAGTTGGCTTTAACTTAGTGGCTGGCGGCGGCATGGGGTCAACCCACGGTGAAGTTGAAACCTTTCCACGTTTAGCGGATGACTTTGGTTTTATCAAAACTGAAGATGTCACCAAGTTTGCTGAAGCCGTCATGACCGTTCAACGTGATTGGGGTAACCGTGTTGTGCGTAAGCGTGCGCGTTTAAAGTACACCATTGTTGACCACGGCTATGATGCATTTAAAGCAGAGGTAGAGAAACGTGCCGGGGTTAAATTTGAGCCTAAACGTGACGTGATCATTGGCGATCGCGGTGATCGTTATGGTTGGGTTGAAGGTATCGATAATAAGTGGCATTTAACCTTATTTATTGAAAGTGGCCGCATTAAAGATATGCCTGGTCAAACCTTGCAAACGGGTTTACGTGAAATTGCCAAAATTCATAAAGGCGATTTCCGCATGACCTCTAATCAAAATATGATTATTGCGGGTGTCGCAGCAGAAGATAAAGCTGAAATTGAAGGGTTAGCCCGTAAACATGGTTTATTGGGGCAAGTATTAAGTGGTACTCGCGGCCATTCTATTGCCTGTGTGGCGTTACCAACGTGCCCATTAGCCATGGCTGAAGCTGAGCGTTATTTCCCTGAGTTTATCGATCATATTGATGCGCTACAGGCAAAACACGGCATTAGCGAGCAATCTATTGTGGTGCGTATGACGGGGTGTCCAAACGGCTGTGCTCGTCCATTTGCTGCTGAAATTGGCTTAGTGGGTAAAGCACCTGGGCGTTATAACTTGTATTTAGGCGCCAGCTTTGAAGGCACGCGTTTAAATAAAATGCACAAAGAAAACATTCAAGAAGCTGAAATTTTAGCGGAATTGGATGCTTTGTTTGGCCGCTACGCTGCAGAGCGTGATGCTGGCGAAACCTTTGGTAACTTCACAGTACGCATTGGCGTTGTGAAGGCGGTTAATGACGCCGCTAAGGATTTTCATGCCTAATGAAGTGGTAACGACTGCATCAACTGATGTGGCCGTCAATCATAGTGTGACACCCGCTCAATTACAGGCGTTGTTATCAGCGCCTAAAGCTGAGCAAACCGCAGCACTGGAAAACATTAACCAGTTTTTAGCGGGGTTAACGGCGCAGCAGCGAGTGGCTTGGGGCTTGGCCTATTTGCCTGGTGCACATGCGTTATCGTCAAGTTTTGGGATCCAAGGCGCGGTGATGTTACACATGGTGACTCAAGCGCAAAGCGATATTCCGGTGATTTTAACCGACACCGGCTATTTGTTTCCTGAAACTTACCAGTTTATTGACCAGTTAACCGAGCGCTTAAACCTCAACCTTAAAGTCTACCAGGCTGAGCAAACTCAGGCGTGGCAAGAAGCCCGTTTTGGTAAGCTGTGGGAGCAGGGGATTGATGGTTTAGAAAAATATAACCGCATCAACAAAGTTGAACCTATGCAGCGTGCATTAGCTGAATTGAATGTCGGCACCTGGTTTGCGGGGTTGCGTCGTAGCCAGTCGAGCACGCGTGAGGCTTTGCCTATATTGGCGATCAGTGGTAAACGCTTTAAGTTGCTGCCCATCATTGAGTGGAGCAATAAAGATGTGCACATGTATTTAACTGAGCATGACTTACCCTACCATCCGTTATGGGAGCAAGGTTATGTGTCAGTCGGTGATACCCACTCTAGCAAGCCGCTTGAGTTAGGGATGACTGAAGAAGAAACCCGTTTTAATGGCTTAAAACGCGAGTGTGGGTTGCACTTTGACATTTAAACGAGGTAACAGCCTCAGTTTGTGATCTTTTCTCGTCAGTTATGAATGCCATCCTGATGTATTTGGGGTGGCATTTTTATGTGTAATGGCATCTCATTCAAAAGTCTGAATTTTATCGATTTCATTAGCGCTTGGCGCACATTGCTATTTGTTAAAGATGAGGATTAATCAGGCGTTGCCCTGAGTTGAGCTAAGATGGCGTGGCGACTTGGCGTGATAGTTAACCACAAATAGGTTAATTTTTATTTAAACTTTCAAGCAGCGATGTCGATAATAGTCTAAATTAATACATTCCCGTAGACGGTTTTTGTGGACGTTTGGGGTTGTTTTTGCAACCCACGTACCTTCAAAAGCTTCGCTCGCATCCTCGAGCACTTTGATTGACTTGTTAGCGTATAAGCAATCAGCAATCTCAACCCGATAACTCAGATGTATATGGGTTATCGGGTGTTATTTTCCTCCTTTTTCCATCCTTTCTGCCTGCCCTTTATTTTTTTATCATGAGTTTTTTATACCAATCCGCATTACGGTTTCAAATGACTTTGATGTAGATGACTACACCTGCAGTCATTTTCATTGTACTGGGTCTAGTGACGCAGCCTAAAATAGATCACATTCTAATAAGGATTGGTATTATCCGCTCACTGCCTATGTTAGATCGCCACTACAGATGCGTAATGCTTCATTTAATGCTAGATTAATCCGTGGTTTATCGGTGTAATCGATAATTAGTTTTAGATGTACAACATAATTTTAATGCTAACTCATGTCATGGAAGAGTTAACAACAATATAAATTGGAGTTTATAGATGAACAAAATGGCAATTGCGGCTGTGGTATTGGCTGTCGGTGCAGGCGGATATTTCCTGTCACAACAAGGCGCATCGGTTGTTAAAAATGATCCTATGCTAGATTTTATCCCTGCTGATACCGTGATGTTTTCAGGACAGCTGGCACCATTTCCATTAAAAGATTATTTGTACAGTATTGCGGGTAATTACCAAACTAACGGCCTAGATGACATTCTTCAGCTTGATGCCAGTTCATCTGAACAAGAGCGCTTCTTTATCAGCTTGTACAAGCAGTATATGAACGTATTGCCAACCCCAGATGTGTTGTTAGCCACCTATGGGCTACCTGACTCGGTTAAGAGTTATTTCTATACTCTGGGTGCGCTGCCAGTAATGAAAATACAGTTAAGTAACCCAAGTGCATTTTGGGTTGAGCTTGACCGTGCTGAGCAAGACAGTGGTTTAGCACATACAACAGGTAGCGTTGGTGAAACACAATACCGTGCTTATTCATTAACCGACGCCAATGAGCAAGAACAAATAAACCTAGTATTTGCAGAAAAGCAAGGCTGGTTAACCGTGACGTTAAATACCTCATTTAACCAGGTTGAACTACTTGAAATGGCGCTTGGCGAAAAGCCCGTTGAAAAGCCATTAAGCGACACAACAATGCTGCAAGACATTGCTAAAAGCCATGGTTTTATGCAAGACAGCATTAGCTTTGTTAACCACGTTGAATTGGTTAAAGGCTTAACCACAACTGATGGCAATATGCTTGCGAAACAAATTAGCAAAATGGCCGAAACTCAAGGTGAAGATCCTTTTGCTGAGCTTAAAATGCCGACTTGCCAAACCGAGTTTGCGGCAATTGCGGCTAATTGGCCTCGTACCGTGATGGGGTTAAATAGTTATTCGATTAGTCGTGAAGAAAGCGACATCGATGCAGCCGTGGTTGTAGAAAGTAATAACCAAGTTATTTTGTCTGCCCTGGCTAAAATGCGTGGCTTTATTCCTGCGTTTGACAACAGTGACCACGATAATATTTTATCGATGGCCCTGGGGATGGATGTAAACAAACTTGCTCCAGCGTTAACCGAAGTATGGAAAGATCTGCAAACCCCAAGTTACCAGTGTGAAGCGTTAGCCCAAATGCAAGGCGAGCTAGATGAATTAAACCCTGCAATGTTAGGGATGATGACTGGCATGGCCAATGGCGTTAAAGGCATGAGCGTGACGTTAGCCGATTATAAATTAACCGAGGTTAATGGCGAGCCAAGCTTTGAAAAGTTAGACGCGTTAGTGACAGTGTCGGCAGAAAACCCAATCATGTTAATTGATATGGTGAAGCCATTCTTTCCGCCTTTAGCCAACATTGATTTGAAAGATAATGGTGACCCAGTTGATATTACGCCATTATTAATGCTGCCGCCTGAATTTGGTGTCAGTGCTAAAATGGCGGTTAAAGGGAATCATTTAGTGGTTTATACCGGTGACAGAGGTACTGAGCTTGCTGATGGCTTATTTAAACAAACATTATCAGGCAATGGTTTTTTTGATTTTGCTGTGGATTATCAAAAAATGTTTATGCCACTAGTGGATGTGATTGAAATGAGCGGCGAGCCAATGCCTGAAGAGCTCGAGGCATTAAAAGACTACAATATGCGTTTAAAAATGTCTGTGGACTTTACTGATAAAGGTATTGTCATTGCTTCTAAAGTGAACAGTAAAGCCAGCGTTAAATAGTGCAAAACCAGTCTTAATAAGCCAATAAAAAGGTGACCATATTGGTCACCTTTTTTTACATGTTCCAATTACAAAATGTCATTTAACGCAATACCAATACCAATACGTTGGTTATGATGGTTGTAGTCAATAAGGCTTTCACCGTAGCCATTAAAATATTGGGTATAGATCCGTAAGTTACCGATAACCGGATAGCTCCAGGTAAACTCCACTGCGCCGCGATTAGGTGATTGAAAGTTATTACGCCACAGCATTGTAAAGCGATGTTCATCAACACCATACACACCGGTCAACTCAAAGTTGCCCATATAGTCGTCAATGTCTGGGTTATCGTCGCCTTTAGCAGAGGTTGGGGTTTCTTTTTCATCTTCAGGAATTCGCCACCACGCTTTTAATCCTAATGCGAATGGGCCTTTATCAAATACAGCACTACCATAAATGCGGTTCCAGCTACGCGATAACTCAGTGGATTGCCCATTAGATTGATGCACAAGACCGAATCCTAAAAATGAGTTAGTAAAACCGCCAATTTTCCAGTCGTTGTTAAACAACATAAACACTTCGGGCTCATGGTTGGTTTCACGAAACGGTGACGAAGCATCTTGGTTATAGACTTGCCAGTATGACTGGTTAGTATAAGCAAAAAATAAATGACCATTATCACCAAAAACGTTGTACCACACCGGAAATTTAAAGCTAATTTGAAATTTAGCCTCGAGCTTATCAATATTAATGTCCTCGTCGGGATATTTCGTTTCGAACGGTGATGGGTTGGTGCTAGTTTGGTAGGTTACAGGGAGTAAATAGTTCGCTTTATGCGGGGTGAGCACAAAGGGTTTTTCTGAGGTTGCTAATTCACCTTTAACACGCTCTTCTACTAATGAATCCTCAGCAAAGCTTGAACTGATACAGACGAGTAACAATAGTGGTATCGCCAGGTAATATGTTTTTTTTATCATTGCATTATCCATTAGCAAAATTGTGATCATAAATATTTGAAACACATTGTTATCAATTGTGTCGCTTTTGTCGAATTAACTTCAGGCTTAATCTACTAATACGTGATTGAGTGGTAACGAGATTCAATTACTGCATATATCTTTTGGTTATAAAGACTAACTTTTTACTATTGTATATGGAATATGTAAGGCGTTATATTTGAGCATAGTAAATTATCTTGAGGTAGATGTGATGGAATTAGTAACGATGCCAGGGCAAAAGGCCAAAGGCAAAGTATGGTTAGTCGGCGCAGGTCCTGGTGACGTTGAACTGTTAACTCTAAAAGCCTTTCGCATTCTTAAAAGTGCAGATGTAGTGTTATATGACGCATTAGTAAGCCAAGATATTTTAGATCTTATTCCATCGAATGCTGAAAAGATTGCCGTAGGCAAACGTGCGGGCAAACACAGCGCTGCTCAAGATGAAATTAATCAATTGTTAGTGACCAAAGCGTATACCCGCAAAAATGTGGTGCGCTTAAAAGGTGGCGACCCGTTTATTTTTGGCCGTGGCGGTGAAGAGCTACAAACCTTAGTCGCGTCAGGCATCGCCTTTGAAGTTGTCCCAGGCATTACCGCTGCTAGTGGCACGTCTGCTTATGCGGGTATTCCGCTTACACATCGTGATTATGCCCAAGGTGTCACGTTTATTACGGGTCATTGCCAGTTAGGTAGTCGCCCTATGGATTGGCAAGGTTATGCCAATCCTAATAACACGCTAGTGGTTTATATGGGTATTTTAAATGCCAATGTTATAAGCGATGGGCTGATTGGCGCTGGTAGAAGTGCTGATACTCCAGTGGCTATTGTGTCAAAAGCCACCACATCAACGCAGCAACGCTTTATGGGGAAATTAGGCGAACTTGCCCAGTTAGCTGCCGACCCCGCATTACAGATGCCTGCATTAATGATTATTGGTGAAGTGGTTGAGCTTGCAGACAGCTTAAACTGGTTTGAACCCAATACAGAAACACAAGCAATCGATATAGATGCAGCTAAAGCGCTGTAGTCATACTATTTAACCCCGCTGTGTAAGCAGCATATTAGGTAATGGAGAACAATAGAAGCAGGCCGTTTTATTGCTTTTTATATCAATAAATAGCGAGATTTCTCATACTGGCTGATTGACATACATGTATTATTAGGTGCGTGAAAACATGATGTATTTTTACATTTGATATCAGCTTGCTTTGGTATGAGACATGAGTGAAATTTGGTTGCTGTCGATTATATTGTTTGGGTTAGTTATTGGGTTAATTGCCGGTTTAAGTTCTCCTGCAGCGTTATTTTTTTTTGCATCACTGGGGTGCTATTTATTTGGGCTAGCAGATTTAAGCGTTATTTTAAGCAGTTTTACAAATAACGGCTTAATAACATTAGTGTTGCTAGTACTTGCAGCCACAGCATTAGAAAAAACGTCATTGTTAGGTAAATTAAGCCATGTTATTGGCCGAAGCACTTTATTGCCGACTTTGATCAAATTAGGTTTATCTACAGCTTTACTGTCTTCATTTACGAACAACACTGCTGTTGTAGCCTCAATGATTAGTGTTGTTCGTCGCAATCCGACTCATGCTCCGGCTAAGTTATTATTACCGCTCAATTACGCTGCTATTCTTGGCGGCACATTAACCTTAATAGGTACTTCAACTAACTTAATTGTTAACTCATTTGTTGAAAACGCTGGCTTAGAACCGTTGGGTTTTTTCGAGTTTACACAAGTCGGTGCACTATTAGTGATTGGTGGACTAGTGTTGTTGACTATTTTAGCTAACTTTTTACCTGATAGACGTGAAGAGTCTGAAGATGAGGCCTTGCCTTATTTACTTGAAGCTCACGTAGCCAAAACCTCCACCTTAGTCGGTAATAGTGTTATCGATAATCGTTTACGTGCACTTAAAAAACTCTATTTAGTTGAGTTAGAGCGCAGTGGCATTCGTATTTGTCCTGTGCCACCTCAAATGGTGTTGCAAGCCGATGATGTATTACGTTTCAGTGGTGCAGTTGAGTCGGTTGAATTGTTATATCAATTTGATGGCTTGGAATGGTTTGGTAAACAACACGCCAAAGGCCAAAATTTGGTGGAAGCGGTGTTAGCACCATCATCAAGTTTAGTTGGCACCACCTTAAAAGATTCTCAGTTTCGTGAAGTATTTGACGCTGCGGTCATGGCGATTCGTCGTGGGCATATGCCGTTAAAAGGTGGCCTAGGTGATATTGTATTACAGCCAGGTGATGTGTTGCTATTAACCCCAGGTGATCATTTTTCAACGTGCCCCAATTTATCTACCGATTTTGCGGCCATTAGTGGTTTAGACCTCAGTGTCAGGCTAGATGAAAAACGTGGTAATTGGGCGTTAGCCGGTTTTGCCTTAACCATCTTAGCGAGCATCTTTGAAGTACTCCCTTTAGCCAAAGGGTTAGTGTTATTGCTACTTAGTTATGTGGCAATAGGCGCTGTTTCCTTAACTGAACTTAAACGGCGTTTTCCGCTCGAGTTGGTGGTTATTGTCGGTAGTGCGTTGGGCTTAGCAAATCTGATGGTGACAACGGGTTTGGCTGACCAAATGGCACAGGGCTTACTCAGTGTGTTTAACGGTTATGGTGTGTTTGCCGCCTTTGTTGGTGTGTATTTTATCACGTTGATTGTCACAGAACTGATAACCAACAATGCTGCAGCGGCGTTAGCATTCCCAGTCGCCTATGCAATAGCTATAAGTTTTGGTGTGGATCCTCGCCCGTTTATTATGGCTGTGGTGTTCGGTGCAAGTGCGAGTTTTATTTCTCCATACGGCTATCAAACTAACCTAATGGTATATAACGCAGGTAACTATAAATTAAGCGACTTTGTGCGTTTAGGTTTACCTTTATCAATTTTGTATTCCGCTATAGTGTTAATGGCTGTACCGTATTTTTTCCCGTTTTAGGTTTGTCATATCAATAATAAAAAAGGTTGAATATCTCTATTCAACCTTTTTTGACTATCTGTAACTGGATTATTTAGACTAATACTTTCTTGAGTACTCTTTGCCAGTTTCCGCCCATGAAACGATCGCGGTCAGATGATTTAAAGCGCGCTTTTTTGAGGGCGTCATCAATGCGGCTCATGCGGTCTATGTGGTTAAGCTCTGGGATAACTACATGCTTAGGCACTACGTCAAACCCTAATACGTTTTTACTTTGCAGGCTGTGCCACCAGTCAAGGTACTCTTTAACCCCTTCGCTGTTATTGTTATTGAGTGCTAATAGATTTTCTTGGCCGCGCAGAGGGAAGTCGTTGGCCACTGCGGCGCAGTCAACGCCACCGACTCTGGCCACGTATTCTATCTGTTTTATGTAATCTTCAATGGTGGGGGGGGCATTGTTGGTGAGCCAAAAACTCATCATAAATACCCCAAAAACGCCACCTGTGTCGGCTACTGCTCTGATTATGTTATCTGATGAGCAGCGCGCATGGTTGACAAAGTGTCTGGCTGCGCCATGACTCAGCACGATTGGAGATTGACTTGCCTTAGCGGTATCAAGCGCGGTTTGTTCGCTTGAGTGACTCACATCGATAAGAATATTTTTTTGATTAAGCGCTGCGATGAGCTCACGACCAGCATCAGTAAGAGGCTTATTGACACCCTGGTTGCCATTGTTGTCTAGTGCACCACCTGCGAAACGATTGCCGTAGTGATGGGTGAGTTGTAACACCCGCAATCCGTGCTGATGCAGAGAGTCGAGTTGTGGCCAGAGTGAAGGCTTACCCTTTGTGACAATACCGTCGGCTTCGACACAATCAGCACCCTGAATTTGAAAATATACCGCCGTGCGTTGTTGTGCCCGAGCGTTATCGATATCAGCCCCCGTAAGGCCTTGTAAATAAACCTCTGGATTATCGGTAACGGTTTTGGCTGCTTGTTGAATGCTGTTAAAGCACGCTTTATAGGTGCGTTTATAATTTTTAGTGCCATCGCTTTGCTCGATAGTTTCAATGGCGGAAATATCGGCGATAAACGCATCGAGTTTGGAGGCTTTAACATCATTGATGTCGTTAGGCAGAAATGACAGTCCGTCAACATAAAGGCGGCGAGATTTGGCAGCCCAGGCAGGAAGCGTACAAAATGGGCTTAATAATGTGGCTGCTCCAAGGCCTTTTATAATGTGGCGGCGTGTTGGGTTGCAGACTTTTAGGGTCATTATTATTCCTTAAATTTGCTGGGCATTAAGTGATGTTGCCTCGGGCATAATGTTTGATTGCGCTGGCCAATGCGGCAAGTCCATTGGTACGGGACGGACTGAGTTGGCCACTTAATCCTAATGTGTCGAAGCAGTGATGCACATCAAACTGAGTAATTTGCTCAGTGGTTTTACCTTGGTTAGCCACCAATAAAATAGCAATCAGTCCTTTGACGATTCGTGCATCGCTGTCGGCGAGGTAAAAATGTTGGCCATTTTGTTGATGATGGTATAACCAGGCCTGGCTTTCACAGCCTTTAACCTGCGCATCTTCTTGCTTTAAGTGGTCAGGCAGTTTGGGCAGTTGCTTGCCCAGTAGCATGATTTGTCGATACTTATCTTGCCAGTTATTCGCTTGTTCTATTTGATTTACAGCTGCAATGAGTTCAGCAGGTAACAAGGTAAATAACTGACTATCTGGCATATTTTTTGTACTTATTTGTGTCATTAACTGTGTTGTCTCATAAAGCGTGCCTATTGCCAAGTTATAACAGTAACTCTTTTACCGTATTTAACGCATGAATAAATTGATCAATATCGTGCTTATTAGTATAGATGCCAATAGAGGCGCGGCAACATCCGCTTAATTTAAGTTGGCTCATCAATGGCATAGCACAATGATGTCCGCATCGAATCGCAACTGCCTGTTGATCTAATAAAATGCCTACGTCTTGATGGTGTTCATTGGCTACATTAAATGCAACCGAGCCGATATTGGATTGGCTATTATCGTTGCTAACGCCGTACAAGGTAATATCACCAAGGTTGAGCAGTTGTTGTTGTAAATACCGCATTAATAGTTGCTCATGCGCCTTAATTTGCTCACGCGGTAAGCCTTGTAAAAATGTGATTGCGGCGCCTAAACCGATAACCTCAGCAATGGCGGGAGTGCCCGCTTCAAGCCTGTTTGGCAGTTCACCATATTCAGTACGATCAAAGCTAACGGTTTTGATCATTTCGCCACCGGTCAGCATGGGCGTTAATGTGTTTAATTGTTCAAAACGGCCGTACAAAATACCGACACCTGTTGGGCCATACATTTTATGACCTGAAAACACATAAAAATCGCAATCCATCTGTTGGACGTCAATTTCTAGGTGGGCAACCGCTTGGGCACCATCGACTAAGGTTAATGCTCCTGCATTTTTTGCCATGGCGATTAAGTCGATAATGGGGTTGACTGTGCCCAGCGCATTCGACACATGGCATAAGGCAACTAGCGTTGGTTTGGCTTGCAGTAGCTGCTCATAGGCATTGATATCAAGTTGGGCGTCAGCGGTAAGTGGTATGGGTTTAATGATGGCCCCAGTACGTTTAGCGAGCTCTTGCCAGGGCACGATATTGGCATGATGTGCTGCGGTGTCGATTAATATTAAATCGTTTGGTTGCACTTGTGCTGTTAAGCCGTATGCCACCATATTGATCGATTCTGTGGTGCCGTGGGTAAAAATAATCTCTTGCTGGTGCTTGGCATGAATAAAATGCGCGACTTGTTGACGAACGGCTTCATATTGCTGAGTTGCACGGGTTGATAATTGATGTGCTGCGCGGTGCACATTGGCATTGTTGAGTTGATAATACTCAGTCATCGCATCAATCACTGCCTGCGGTTTTTGGCTGGTTGCAGCGGTATCGAGATAGCATAACGGATGATCGCCAATGGTCTGCTTAAGCGTAGGGAATTGATCGCGAATGGGTTGATGATCATAAAAATCAGCAGACGGTAATGACGGGTTAGGCTTCATAAATACGGGTTTCTTCGCTAAAAATAAAAGGCATCAAGATCTTCAGTGATCTTGATGCCTAATGCAAGGTTTTGTGGCTATTGCTGTTTGTGAGCCTGTATTGGCGACTCTTTGCTGGCTATTAAGGGCAAGGAAAACGATACAGGGCTGACAGTTCGTTAACTCTTGTTATTAATTCAGCTGACAATGTCACTTTATGACTGTCGATGTTTTGCTTTAGCTGATGTAAGTCAGTTGCGCCGATAATGTTAGCGGCAACAAATTTACGGCTATTAACAAACGCTAACGCCATCTCGGTTGGTGACAGGTTAAATTCACGCGCCAAATCGATATACGCTTGGGTTGCCTCTAGTGCCACTGGCGTGCTGTTATACCGTGCAAAACGTTTGTATACCGTGAGGCGTGCACCTTCTGGCCATTGATCGTTCTCGTATTTACCCGTTAATGTACCAAAAGCCAATGGCGAATAAGCCAGTAATGGTACATTTTCACGATGGCTAATTTCAGACATGGCAATCTCGTAACTGCGATTGAGCAAGTTATAGGGATTTTGCACACTCACAATACGCGGTAAGTCGTGTTTTTCTGCCAACTTAAGGTATTTCATAAAGCCCCATGGGGTTTCGTTAGAAATACCAATATAACGCACTTTACCTTGTTTGATGACTTCAGCGAGCGCTTCAAGGGTGTCTAAAATAGGCGTGTAATGTTCGTCTTCATCGTGCTCATACATCATCTGACCAAAAAAATTGGTATTTCGGTCAGGCCAATGCACTTGGTATAAATCGATGGTGTCGATTTGTAAGCGACTTAATGAGTCATCTACAGCTTGATGTACATTACGCCAGTCTAGCGCCATGTTGTCGCGAATATAGTCGCCTTTACCCCCAGGAGCAGCAATTTTACTGGCAATAACCAGCTCGTCACGATTACCTTGGGCTTTGAGGTAGCGACCTAAAATGCGCTCGGTTTCACCTTGAGTATCAGCTTTCGGTGGCACGGGATACATTTCGGCAGTATCAATAAAGTTAACGCCTTGGCCAATGGCATAGTCAAGTTGAGCGAAAGCTTGTGCTTGGGTATTTTGTTCGCCCCAAGTCATGGTCCCGAGGCAAATTTTACTGACCTCAAGGCTTGAATGTCCAATACGTTGATATTCCATTATCTTCCTCCTATGGAATGTGCTTAATCTGAGGCTACCAAGCTTTTGCATCCTTGCAAAGCGCTATCAAGTTGTTGCAATAAGACTGATTAAAAAGTGTGCTAATTACACCATTGCGCAATGGTATTACATCTTGCGGGGCATGGTTATGTTTGTTATTAGGCTCATTATCATGGCGATTTCGCAGGCATCGTGGCCCGTTTGCCCTAAATGCTGGCAGTGGTTAAAGCCGAGCTTTTCATAGAGTGCTAAAGCTTCAACTAATACGGCTGTGGTTTCTAAATACATGGATTGATAACCATGCTGTTTAGCAAACTCAATACATTGACGGGTGAGTTTTTTGGCCATGCCCTGGCCGCGAATCGCGCGGCTAAAATACATTTTTTGTAGCTCACATACGCCGACATTCCCTGCAAGTGCAGCAACGCCTGCGCCGCCAACCACTTTACCTTGGTATTCAATCACCCAATATTGTGCGCCTTGTGCTTGATAAACCTCACTTAAACAGTCGAGGGTTTTGTCTGCAACGCTAAAGCCTTTGTCTGGGGTTAAGCCGTATTCTGCCGACACGTCACGGATAACCGCGGCTATTGCGGCATCATCTTGTGGTGTGAGTGGGCGGATTATGGCATCGACGGTATAACGTGTTGTACTAGAGTGATCAGTCATTAAATAATTCCGCGTTAATAAAGGGGGTCATGGCCAGTAGCAGCGCCTGGGTATAAATGCTTTCGCGGGTGGCTAAACCTTGTGTGAGAAGGCCTATCGCGCCGCCTTTTTGTTTTATATTTTGAGTGCTAAACATGCGGTCCATTACATGGCCCAGTTCTTCGCCAGCGGCTAATGCTGCATAGACCTTTTCCGGTAAGGGTAGGTTGGCGCTGCGACCTACAGATAGGGTGTCATGACTGATAATGGCCATATAAGCAAATGTGGCTGGGCCATGTTCAAATTGGTCTACGCCGCCTTCCATTGCCACATAAAAGTCGGCAGGTTCAGCCTGTTGTTGGCAGTATTTGGCACGGTTTATGGCACCTAATTTTGTTTCTGCTTCTGTCATGGGTTGCTCTGCCACTTGCGAGGGAGCATGCATACCCTGACAGTGTATAGTGCTGCTTGGGAAATACTGGGCAATGGCATTTTTGGCGGCATTTATTTTTACCGGATTGGTAGAACCGACAATGATATTAATCTGGTGAGGATGATTGTGTTGTGTTGTGGTGGTTGTCATAAGCCGCCGTTGCTATTTTATTGAGTGGTTATGGTGGTGATATTAACCACTTTGTGTTGTTTTAGATGATTTTTTACATTTTTATCTCAATGAATATGATCATTGAATAGTTATAAAGTTCTATAAAACATAAGCTTACAGTGTTGGTATGAAATCTGCTTAGTGTTCGCTATCAAGGTGATGATATGTATTTGCGACTAACCTTACGTATCAGCCTATTTTATTTCGAACTTCTTATAAAAGGAATTTAACCTATGTCTATTCGAATTGCGACCATTAGCCTAACAGTCGGTTTAGTATTAGGCGCGACTATTTTTGGTGCGTCATACACTGAAGCGGAATCGATATTTTCGTTATCGGATTCTGCAAAGACGAATGCAGAACTAGCACATACCCAACAAAAAATGACCCTAGACAGTCAATCACTACACCAATTAGTGGCGAATACCGGCGCGGGTCAATTAACCGTAAAAGGGGTTGAGGGACAAACACAAATTGAGGTCACTGCCGACATTTATACCGATAAAGACAGTGACGATGTTGAGATTGAATTAACCCTAAACAAGCAAGGCGATAATGCCATGTTTGTTGCCGATATTCAGTCTGACGGTTTTATGGAGCAATCTCCGTTTATTGATGTGTTAATCACGGTTCCGACTGGGTTAGCGTTAGATATTACCGACGGCTCTGGCTCGATTAAGATATCCGATGTAGCGGCTAATATTAAGCTTAAAGACGGTTCGGGTAGTATTGTGATGCAGAAGGTCGGTGCTGTGACCTTAGCTGATGGTTCTGGCTCGATTAACATGAAAGATGTCAATGGCGATGTAACATTACAAGACGGCTCTGGTTCTATTAGCATCTCACAAGTGGCCGGAGATATTGAGGTGAGCGATGGCTCTGGTTCGATTAATATCGATCAGGTTAATGGCAAAGTCACCATTAGTGATGGTTCTGGTGGCATTAATGTCAGTAACACGAAAGGGCTTGAGATTGTGAGCGCAGGCTCTGGCGGGGTCAATCATCAGCATATCGATGGACCGATTATCGTCAACTAGTCGTTTGGTGTTTCGCCTTAGATTGATTTGGCTAAACAACCAGCAAAAACTGCTTATCTTGCAGGTTTTGTTTTTATGGCCCAATGAATCATGGCATGATGCGGCATTGATTTGGCAAGGATAAACCACAATGGCAAAGAAGTATTATGTAGTTTGGGCTGGGCGAGAAACGGGTATTTTTACCAGTTGGGATGTGACTAAACGTTCTGTTGATAAGTTTCCTCAGGCTAAATACAAATCATTTGCTACAGAAGCTGAAGCAAAAGCGGCTTTTGCAAAGTCGCCCAATAGCAGTATTGGTCAATCTTCCGCTAAACCTTCGACGACTAAAATGGCAAGCACTAAGACAAAAGCGAGCACCAGCAGTACTGCGACCCAAGCGTCTAACCAAACGGTATTGTCGCAATTTGATGTAGTGATTTACACCGATGGCGGTTGTGAACCCAATCCGGGTAAAGCGGGCTCAGGGATTGCGGTATATCGTCAAGCAAAACTTGCCGAGCTATGGTATGGCTTATTCAACCCAAATGGCACCAACAATACTGCAGAGCTTAATGCGTTACATCAAGCCTTATTGATGGCTAAAGCAGCATTAGATGCAGGGCATAGTGTGCAGATTATGAGCGACTCGCAATATTCGATTAAGTGCATTAGCGAGTGGGCTTATGGTTGGAAGTCAAAAGGCTGGACTCGAAAAAGTGGTGAAATCGCTAACCTAGATATCATTAAACAAGCCCATGAACTTTATGATGCGATTAAAGATAAGTTAACTATTCAACATGTTGCAGCTCATATTGGTATTGAAGGTAATGAGCTAGCCGACAGGATGTCTATCTATGCAATTGATCAACAGCACACACCTTTTAGTCAATTTAAACCGCCATTGGATATCGGTAAAATATTAGCATTGCGTACAGGTTAATTTTACGTACCAAAAAGCCGGATTGCTCCGGCTTTTTATCTTTTTAAAGACGCTTAAATGAGAGTGGTTAATTCAATCTTTGCTTAATGCTGACACAACGTTGTTCTTGTTGACGAGTTTCAAGCAGGGCGCGTCTGGCCAGTTTTGATAAACCAGTTTCGCTGTTTAACACTTGGCTGATGGCGTCAATATTGGTTGTACTGCAATTGGTTGGAATTAATTGCGAGGCGAAGCTGCGCATAAACACCGGTCCTTTATCGTCCATGAGTTGTAAGTTTGCAAAGCGCTGTTCAGCTGTTGCAGCGTTTAGCAACTTTTGCTCTGCAGGGTATAGGTTATACATCGCGACACGAATTTTTGAAAATGCCATGCTGTCGTTATGTTCGATAGTATTTAACCACTGGCGCTTAAGCGATGATTGTGGACGGATAACTTCGGCGGCAATTGCGGCCTTTTCACCAGAGTCTGACTGATCTAGCTGTTTTTCTCGCATCAGTAACGCCTGGGCATCGCCATAATCATAACGGTTAAGCTGGCGGATCATCGTCCAGCGTAGGTCTTGGTCTATGCTTAAGCCTTTAATATGGCTCTTATTTTGTAATAGTGACTGAATATGCTCAAGTGCATCGCCATGGCTTGATAGGCTAATGTAGGCGTCGAACCACCGGCGTTGAAAGTCACGGTTACGGTAGCTTTCCATGCTCATTCGTAGGCTCATTTGGCTTAATGCTTTTGAAATTTTGCTGTTATAACTGCTATGCATGGGGGCCATTAAATCGAGGTAGTTTTTGGCTCGCTGCAAGTTATTAAGCACTTGGCCTAATATGGTGTAGTCTTTTTCTAGCGGTGCATTGATTAAGGCAATATTTAAGAATTGCTCCAATGATGCTTTACCGTCAACCACGCTGTCCCACATACTTTGCCATAACATTGAGCGCAACAATGGGTCGCTCACTTGGCTAAGCTGTTGTTTGGCGGTATTGAATGATTTTGGGTCTAATTCAACTTTCACAAACCCCCAATCATCGTAGTTTGGATACACTAAATCAGGACAAATCTCACCAACCAGTTCGTTAACTTCGGTATAAGCTCCTTTGTAAGTAACAGCAATTGCTTGCTGCTTATCGAGTCCGTATCGATGATGGTTGAATAAACCTATTTGCACACGCTGCTCGCGCAGTGTTGGGTGTTGGCTATCTTCAGCGGTTTGCACTAATGCAAATGAGTCTATTTGATTACCTTGGCAGGTGTATTGCGCCTTAATGGTGTTGACGCCTGCGGCATATAACCACTCTTGAGTCCACTGCGACAAATCGCGGCCACTGGCTTTGGCCAAACTATTGATAAAGTCATCAAGCTCGGCATTTTTATAACTGTATTGTTGTAAATATTGACTCACACCACGACGGAACGTTTCTTCGCCCAGTAAATGCCTGAGCTGCTTAATGGTCGATGCCCCTTTTTGATAGGTGATAGCGTCGATATTATCAAATGCATTTTGGCTAGTAGCCACTGGCACCTCAATTGGGTGAGTGGTGACTAAACTGTCTTGATGATAAGCCGCTTGCTTACCCGAGGCGTAAAACGTGCGCCATGCATGACTAAACTCAGTGGCTTCGCTGGTGGCTAGGGTTCCCATGAATGAGGCGAAACTTTCGTTTAACCATAAGCCATTCCACCATTTCATCGTGACTAAGTCACCAAACCATTGGTGGGCCATTTCATGCATGATAACTCCAGCTAAACGTTGCTTTTGCTCGGCAGTCATTTGGGCATTGAATAAGAAACGATCTTCTGAAAAGGTAATCGCAGCGGCGTTTTCCATGGCGCCATATAAAAAATCTGGCACTAACACTTGGTCATACTTTTTAAATGGATAGTCAATACCAAAGTAACGGTCAAAAAAGTCTAAACCTTGTTTAGTATAGGTAAACCAATCTTGTGGGGTGACTTGCTCGGCAACCGATTGGCGCGAGAATAAGCGCATAGGGTAGCGGCCAGAATCGTCTTGCCACATTTTATAAGGGCCTGCATGCATTGAGAAGTTATACGGGCTCAATTTCGGCGTAACAGGGAAGGTCCATAAGTTGGTTTCGCCTTGATCGACCACATTGGTTTCACGCATGGCGCTGATCACTTGCCAGTCTTTTGGGGCATGCACATTAATTTGGTAAGTGGCTTTTAAGTCGGGCTGGTCAAACACGGCAAACATTTGTTGCGCAGCAGCAGGCTCAAAGTGTGAGTACAAGTAAACTTTACTGTCTACTGGGTCAACAAAGCGATGTAAGCCTTCGCCGTTAGTACTGTGTTCGCGGCTAAATTCAACCGTAATGGTGTTGTTACCTTTAGCCAATAAACTTTGGTTAATGACGATATAAGCGCCGTTGTAATTAGGGTAAACCTTGGTGCCATTAATGATAAATTGTTTAATATTGGCTTTGTTAAGGTCAAGTGTCAGTGATTTAGGCACACTGCTGAGATCAAAGTTGACTGTCGACGTTGCACTGAATTGGCTATTTTCACTTAAAAAGAAAGTCAGGTCGTATTGTACATTTGCTACTACACTCGCGCGTGCTTGTGCTTGCTGTTGGCTAATATAAGGTGAGCCATCACGTTGTAACGTTGAGGTTGACACTGAGCTACTGCAACTCATAACGCTGGCACAACATAATGCAACAAAACTGGTTTTGATAACCTGTGGACTAAACAATTCAGTGGATAACAATTTCACGTTAGTGTTCCTAACTTATTATTGGGTGTATGAAAAAGCCGACATCAATGTCGGCTTTATTACTATGTGCTTGAATATTACAAGCCTAAGAATGACTTAGATTTAACCTTGCGGATTTCTTTTTCGTCAGACCATTCAATTAAACCGGTTTCAAGATCCATTAAACGCATGGTCATCTTATAGTACACATCTTTGGTGCTGCCATCTTGTTTAACGATGCTCGATAGGTTGCCGTAAAGCATGTACTGTGCGCCAATTTGACGGCCAAACTTAATGGCGGTTGTTGGGTCTACCATGCCGGCATTGTTTTGATAATCTAGCTGTTTACGTACGGTATCCACTTTAGTCATGTCGATAAAGCGGAATTTACCAGAACGGAGTAACTTGTTGCTAATCGTGTCGGTAACTGACTCAGTATCAATATGCTCTGAAGTTTTATTTTTGATTTTATCAACAAATATAATTGGACGATTGGTTTGTGTCATCACAACCACAGGCGGGAAAGTCATCATGCTGTCGACCATTTTGGCTGCAATGTCTTGCAGGTCAGTTGAGCCAAAGTTTTCGTTGACGGTTTCAACTTCAGTGGCGTCGCCGTATTCTACCTTAGATTGACAAGCGCTTAGCCCTATTACTGCAGCTAACACAAATATCAGTTTTAAATTTTTCATAATAAATTCCATTGGTGATGAGTGACAGTTGATAAGGGATTATCGTCTATCAGATGATTATCGAATAAAAACGGGTACGATTGCCAGTCTCTATTGCCCAAATTAATGTTGTGCGGTTTGGTTTTACTTCAATTGTTACATTTTGGCTGCTATTTAAACGGATGTCGTAATCACCAGCATCGATAAATTGTCGGGCGATTTGAGCTTGGCGCGGCAAGGTTAACCAGCTGCGACGATCTGCTTGTTCGCTTATTACGTTAAAAATTTGCATGACCATGGCTGCGGCATCAACTTGGTTGTTGGCGCGGCGGCTGTTGCTCTGCACGCTTTTATTGAGTTCGTATTTGGCATAAATACGTGCAGCTTGACGAAATAGTGCTGCGGGTAAGTCTTCTTTTAATGCATTAATGGCTAAGGCGTCGATATTGGCAATACTGTCGGCGGTAAGTGTTTGGCCTAAACCCCAAATTTGGCTCTGTTCGGCGAGTGGTATTTGCCTTTGATAAGTGGCTAATGAAGCGGTTTGCCAGTTACCATTTATAGAAAAAGGAACAGTAATACTCTGTTTTTCTGGTACAAAACTGCGTTCTACAATAAATACAACTTGGCCTTGGCCTGCTGTGGGCAACACAGCATCACCCCATCGCTTTGCAAATTCATCGTACTGCGGCATGGCTAATTGTTTGGCTAAACGAACTAAGTCTTGTTGTAAATAACGGTTGTCGGGAGTGATTTGAGCCGCTTTACGGTAATCGATAAAGGCATCATTAGGTTCGTTAGCCAGTTCGTGCAGTAAACCTGTTATGTAGTAACTGTATGCATTTAAAAACGAACTGGTTACGCTACCAGCGGCTTGGCCTAATTGCGCCATTTGGGCATCAATCGTACCATTAGCCATTGCCTGAACAGATTCTTGTGATTGCTGATAACGTGCTTGTTCCATACTTTGCAGTTCATTACTGCGGCGCACTTCCACTAAGGCCCCTTGCGCATCCCCACTAAATAAATAATTCAACGCCTGGTATTGGTGTAACATAATGCGCTCATAACCGGGGCCGCGATAGGGAATGGCATTGTCGTTGAGCAGTATGCTAGATGCTCCTGCGCCGAGCTTACTGGCACTAATAGTGGCTTTGTCGTCAAAGGCTTGGTATGCCGCTATTGCTTGTTGATAGTAGGTTTTGCTTCGTTCAAAATCACCTGCTACTTGCATAATGCGTCCCGTCTCTTGGGCGTAGAGTAAGCCGTCATTACCACTAATGTTGTCGGCTAACGCAGTAATGTTAGCCGTAGGTGAGTGACTGGCTAATTGCTGTTTATAAGGGGCAATTTGTGACGGATAATTAACGAATACGCTGTTGTAAGCACAGCCTGTTAAACCGACCATTAACAGTAGCGACAAACCAAGCGTTTTTAACATAGCATCGCCTCTGCCTGTGGCGCCATAAGCTTGACTCGTTCAAGTAAGGTGATGCCCTGAAGATGGTCATACTCATGCTGAAATATCCGTGCCACAAACCCCGTTAAGGTTTGTTGTTGAAACTCGCCATTAAGTGATTGGTACTGCACTTCAATTTGTTGGTGGCGCAAAATCGATAAGCGCTGCCCAGGAATCGATAAGCAGCCCTCTATCCCGGCCTCTGTAGCGGCAGATACGGACAAAATTTTGGGGTTAATCACCACTGTTGGCGCCATCGAAGGGGCGTCAGGGTATCGTTCATTTGGGTTCGAGGCCATTATAAACATGGCTGCTCGACTAAACACTTGTGTTGCAGCAATACCGACACCGTTAGCCTGTTGCATTGTGGATAACATATTATGGGCTAACGAGGCTAATATATCATCAAACACCGTCACAGGCTCCGCTGTCAGCGTGAGAATATCATCGCCTGTTGTGGCTATGGTGAGGTGTTGAGTCGATTGCATGTGCACCTGCTACGTTAAGAATAAAATGATGGTCAATATTGCAAATTCATCTGTTAACCAACCCTTATTGCAACAAAGCTAAGTAAGACTTAGTAGTGCGGAGGTGGCGTTTCTTCTGCTTGCGAAGCCATATTACTTGGCTCCATTGCCTGTAATTTATTAACCATTAATATCATTTGCTGTTGTTGCCTGGCAACTAAAGCATTGAGCTTTATCACTTCTTGGTTAAGTTCTTCAATAGTGATGTCTTGGAACGAAAGTTTCATTTCAAGATCGTCTATCTTCTGTAACACCTGCTCCATTTGGGCCTCTATTTGTCTCTGTTATTACTACCAATATTCAATTAACCCTTGGCTACTTATACTGACGACAGTGCCTTGGGGTGTCATTGCGGCAGAGTATACTACAGCGCCCCTGTTTTGGGAGTTTTTACTGAGTTGAACTTGCCAATGTCCCGTTTGTTTGCCTGAATTAACTTGCCATAAAAAGATCTCTTTTGACGGCGTGCCTGTGAGTAAGTGTGTATCGTTTTTGACAAAACGAGCTGCCGAAAAGTTCATTTGACGACGTTTTATATCGAGTTGGCTAAGCGAGTCGCCCGAGTTTGAGTTCCACAGGTATGCATTGCCGGTGATGTCACCTGCAAAACTTAAGCTACCGGTGTTGTTAATTAATACCTTGGTGATCCTTGAGTCCATTTGCCACTGCTGCATTGGCTGACCTGTTTGGCTATTCCACAATATGACTTTACCATCATTCCCTCCACTAAGAGCCGTTTCACCGTCGGCGGTAATTGATACGCTATTCACCTTTTCTTGATGACCTAAAAACTGAATTAAGCGATTTTTTTGTGGTGATAATGACATTACCGAACCATCAACAAGGCCCACTAATGTTTGGCCATTATTGGCGATAGCAACACTTTGCGCATAAGAAGGCAGAGACCACCAACCGACTGAGCTACCGTCATCTAAACGCCAAATCGCTAATGAGTCACTGCTCATCGTCGCGGCAAAGGTATTGTTAGCCGATATTGCTGTGTCAATGACGTTACTGGTGTTTTCTTGTTTACCTTGAAGCCATTGGTAAGAGATGCTCGGGCCGGTTAAATCCCAAACTTGCACACCATTGTTGGCTGTGCTGACGAGAGCAATTGTGCCATCGTCAGATAAGCTGGCACTGTAACTGGCATCTGTGGTGAGTACCATTATCTTATCGGCGGTTGGCTGACAAGCTGATAACAACGCCATACAAAGCAAAATTGACCAAAAAAACAGCATTGGAAGCCGTGTCATGAACTTGCCCCTTGAATTATTGTCGTAAACCCTGTGATATAAGGTCGACCCAATGGTATAACCCCATTAACTAGTATAAAGTGGCAAACGAACATGACCACTAAAACATCTCATAGATTGAATGTATTAGGTTATTGTAACCACTAAAGGATGCTGAGGAAGCTTTAATGAAATCTATTTACAAATTATCGTTAGTTGCATTAGCTGTTGTTGGATTGACTGCATGTAACCAAGAACAAGACGTAGCACAAAAGAAAGTCGAGCTAACAACAGACGCTCAAAAAGAAGCATACAGCGTGGGTGGTTCAATTGGTAAGTACATGTCTGGTCACATTAAAGAGCAAGAAGAATTAGGCTTTACTGTTGACCGTACCATGGTTATCAAAGGCTTTAGCGATGGTTTAGGCGAAGAAATGCAGTTGACCGAAGAAGAAATGCAAACTGTATTACAAAACCTAGATAAAAAATTAAACGACAAGCGTTTAGAGCAAGCTGAAGCATTAGCGGCTAAAGCGGTTGCTGAAGGCAAAAAATTCTTAGAAGAAAACAAAGCTAAAGAAGGTGTAACGACCACTGAGTCAGGCTTACAGTACGAAGTGCTTGAAGCGGGTGACGGTGAGAAGCCTGCGGCAGAAGACACTGTAGAAGTTCATTATCGCGGTACGTTAATTGACGGTACGGAGTTTGACAGTTCATACGCTCGTGGTGAAACCGCTAAGTTCCCACTAAATCGCGTTATTCCTGGCTGGACAGAAGGCGTACAGCTTATGCCTGTCGGTGCTAAGTATAAGTTTGTTATCCCTTCAGAGCTTGCATATGGTGAACGCGATACTGGGACGATCCCAGCTAATTCAACATTGGTTTTTGAAGTAGAACTCGTGTCTGTTGAAAAAGCCGCTGCAGCTGAAACTGAAACAAAATAATCAGCTAGCTTGATTTCGGTGTTAACGCCCGAAATACAGAGTGAATAGCAAAAAAGGACGCATCGCGTCCTTTTTTATTACTTATCCAGAGTTCAGATTACTTATTTGCAACTGTAGAGGCAGTTAAGCTCAGCGTTGTTAACGAAACTGACTGTAATCAATATCAACCAATTACAGCCACTTTAAGCGATAAAATAGATACATTTGCAATGCAATTAGGGCAATAAGACCACCACAGAATGCCGCAAATGCCCAGTTGGTTTCAGCACCTGGAATGCCGCCGATATTGACGCCCAGTAAGCCAGTTAAAAAACCAAGCGGTAAAAAGACTGCTGAGATTAATGATAAAAAATACAGTCTTTGGTTCACTTGTTCAGACTGTTGAGATTGCAATTCTTCTTGGGTCACACTGGCTCGGTCACGAATGGCATCTAAATCTTCAATGACGCGTATTAAGGTTTCATGAATTTCGCGCAAGCGTAGTTTATCGTTATCGTCAAATAGCTCGCTGGTTTCATGTAACATCCGCGAAAATGCTTCGCGTTGCGGTGCGAGGTAACGACGTAATACCACCGTTTGCCTGCGCAGTTCAGCAATGTCTGTACGTAGGCTTTTGTTTACTTGGGTGACAACGCGCTCTTCTAACTCATCGAGCTGTTCTTCTAGTTTACCAATAAATTCAACTTTTCGTTGGGTTAAGCGCTCACAGATGGCCATGATAAAGGCTGCAGTGTCGATTGGCCCCTTACCTTGAGTAATCGCATCGGCAATATCGACAACCGATTGCAATTGACGTTCGCAGGTCGATACGATTTTATGCTCTTCAGCATATATGCGTATTGCGACCATATCTTCAGGATCTGAATTCGGGTTTAAGTTGACTCCGCGCAGCGCTAACAGCACCCCCTTACTTGAGTTAACCACTCGTGGGCGAGTGTCTGTGGCCAACAAAGTATCTGTTTCAACACGATCGAGACCTGAATTAAGGATCCATTTACGGGCTTTAGGTTCACGGTAGCGAAGGTGAAGCCACAGTAGGCCATCTTGTGGCTGCCACTGCGCAACTTGTTCTTCGGTAAGCGACTGGCCAGCATTTGGTCCAGTGAGTAGTAAGCTATAAATAAAACCAGTATTCATTGTTTATTATTCCAAGTGTTCGCTATGTCAGCAATTTGCGCTAATGTTGAGTGCTGAACTAAGTTTATAACGTTTATCGCTGATAAACCGTATAAAGCGATTATTTATAGACTAAAAATGTCAATTGGATTAGATAACAAGCAGCAGGTTTGAATTTCATCGGTTAAAATAGAACTAACGCTAATTACAGAGCAATATTATGGAATATCAATTTCGTCGCAACCGCCTAGAAGGGACGGTTTTTGCAGAGTTTAGTATGGATCATGAAGTACTTGGTCGCTGGTTTGCTGAAGAGCTTGGTGATGATAACAGCCGTGCTAACCATATCCTTACACAAATATTGTTAATCAAAAGCGGTAGCACCAATCACTGGCGGCATATCGGTGCCGACTTAACCATTGATATCGACACCGAGCAAGTGCGAGTTTTTGCCAACGTTATCGATTTTGAAGAAGAGCATGAATTAGATGATGCAATGAACTTGTATGACGCGGAGTCAGAGTCCTACTGCGGTTTAGAAGATTTTGAATCGGTATTGCAAAGTTGGTTAGCGTTTATTAATCAGAAATAATATTTACCCCACACTCAATTGGTGTGGGGCATCAAGTCATACTAAAACTAGCCTGTAAGCGTTATTGGTTTAAATAACGGACGGCCATTTCGGTACGCGACTTCGCATTGGCTTTACGCAGTAAGTTTTTAACGTGCACTTTTACGGTACCTTCACTGATGTGCAAGTCATCTGAAATCATTCGATTACTCTTGCCTTCCGCCAACTCTTGTAATATCTGTAGCTCACGTGGGGTGAGGTTTTCAATCCAGGTGTTATCATCGGTGGCATTTTTTAACTCGTAAAGATAGGCTTCAACTTCGTTGCTGATAACACGGTGCCCTAACATGGCTTTTTTAAGCTGTTCGAGTAATAAATCTGGCTCAGTGTCTTTGAGTAAATAGCCATCAGCACCTGCGCGCAGTAATCTAACGACATCTTGCTTAGCATCGGAAACGGTTAAAATTACTATTCTCGCGGTAACCCCTTCTTGGCGCATCGCATTCAGCGTGTCTAAGCCTGACATGCCTTTCATGTTCAAATCGAGAAGGATGATGTCTGGCTCGTCATCAGCTACAGCAGTGAGGGCTTCTAAACCTGTGCCAGTTTCACCAAAAAGTAAAAAATCGCTGTCTGAGGTGATCAGTTGGCAAATACCTCGGCGTAACAAGGGATGATCATCTACAACAAGTACGGAATACGGCTTACCCATTTAAAGGCTCCTGTTGAGGTGGAAAGCTAAGTGTAACGGTGGTGCCGCCATGCAGATTACTGTCAAATGTCACGACGCCATGTAATTTATTGGCTCGCTCATGCATGATGCCGATGCCAAAATGTTGATCGCGCTCTTGTAAATGTGACACACCAATACCGTCATCGCATATTGCTATCGTTATCATAGCACTATTTTTTAACTGGCAATCTACCACTATATGGGCAGGCTTAGCATGTTTGATTGCGTTAAGTGTTGCTTCGCGGATCAATTGTAAAATGTGAATATGTTGCTTAGCTTCTAATAAGTGTGCTGACAACTTGTAATTGAGTTTAATATCAACGTCGCTTTGCTGACGAAGCTGATCAAGCATGACTTCAATCGCTTGATTCAAATTGGGTTCTTTTATGGTTAATCTGAACGTGGATAATAACTCGCGTAATTGCACATAGGCAGTACTTACTCCTTCATTTATCTCCACTAACTGTCCGTCCACTTCAGGACTGCGACAGCTCTTATGTAGGCTTTTTTTGAGCAAACTGACCTGGATTTTTAAAAATGACAATAATTGGCCAATTGAATCATGCAGTTCCCGAGCAATCACTGCACGTTCTTCCATCAATGCCAGCTGTTGACGCTGCTCTGTGGCATTATGAATCGTAATAGAACGGGTGAGCATCATGGCAAAGTTTTCAAATAACTGCCGATTCAGTTGTTTATCGGAAATAACATCTAAGTAACCTAATTGAGTCTGTTCAATGATCAATGGGAATTGAACCGAGCTGATGTTGTTTTCTTCGGGCCAACCGTCTTCTGCTTTGATGACATCGTGAGAGTCATCTTCATGCTTAATAACGAGCCTGATAAAGTCTAAATCTTCATAATATTTCAATTGATTTATAGCAGATTGTAGCGCTTTGTAATCTAGTTTGTCAGCATGCAACATCACAAGGTTATCGTATAAAAACTTAAGTTCATTATTTGCTCGAGTTAATGCATGGGTTTTATCGTTAACTTGTCCTTCTAAATCTTCATATAAATCGGCCAATTCAGAGGCGGTTTTTTGTAATGCGTTACCCAGTGAGGTGAGCTCAATATAATCCGTTTTAGGCACCTTAACTTTAAAGTTACCTTTTGAAATGGTTGCTGCGCTGTCCATTAATAATTGCAGCGGTCTTACAACGCGTTTTCGGGTAAACACAACGGCCAGAACGGCTATAGCTAATAAAATCACTAATCCAATAATCTGAATAATAACCAATAACTTAAGTTTGAATGCCGCAAAAAGTTCCATTTTTAATACTAGCGTATCAATGGTATCAACAAAGTCTTTTAATGACGCCGAATACAGGCGAGCATTGCCCGCTTCGACATAGGCCCGCATGACTTGCCACTTATCAATGACGAGTAAATATTGCTCAGTTAATTCTTGTGGACTATACCAAGCTAATGTTCGTTTTAACGGTTCAGAATTAAGGGTGTTTTCAAACTCGATGATTTTTTCTTGAGCATTAATACTGCCAGCATTTGTAAATAACAGTAGGCGATAACTTTGCATGCGCATTGAACCTGAAGCATTAATGCCTTTGGCATCATCTAGGCTAAAGGTTAAGTTAACAATAGAAAACATCGCTAGGCTTGATGACAGTAGAATGAGAACTAGCATTAAGCCTAAAATGGTTGAGGTAAGACTGCCTCGTGTAAACATAAAGCCCTACTTTGCATGAAATTTATTAAAAAGATTAGGATAAGACAAAAGTATGGTTTCATCCCCTGTCCAATAGTGTGTTCTACATTAGGTGTACCTGCATTACATTAGCCAGTTAACGGAACTGTGAGATACATCCTGTTTACATGTTGATCTGGCGCAAACTTTCTTCGCTATACCCCATTGGAGGTATGTCTAAATTTCAGATTAATAGCTACTTTTGACCTTGGAGATGTCGTGGTTATTAAATTAAATATAATGTAACACGGAGATAAAGGGTGATGAAGATGAACGCAAAATCAATTGCACTCAGTGCCGTTATCGCTGCAAGCTTTATGGCTGCTGGCGCAATGGCGAGTGATAAAACTGAGCCTCGTAATGAGGTATATAAAGATAAATTCTCAAATCAATACAACAGCTGGCATGCAACAGCAGAAAGCGAAGAAGTTGTTGATATGCTGGAGCAAGTACCTAGCTTAGTCGTTTTGTGGGCTGGTTACGGTTTCGCAAAAGACTATAACGCACCGCGTGGCCATATGTATGCTGTTACAGACGTAACCAATACATTACGTACAGGCGCACCAAAGAATGCTGAAGACGGCCCAATGCCAATGGCATGTTGGAGCTGTAAAAGCCCTGATGTACCTCGTGTCATTGAAGAGCAAGGCGAAGATGGCTACTTCACAGGTAAATGGGCTAAAGGAGGCCCAGAAATCGTTAACGCACTTGGTTGTAGCGATTGTCACGTAAAAGGTTCACCAAAATTACGTATGTCTCGTCCATTCGCTGAACGTGCAATGACAACATTAAATAACCCATTTGATAAAGCTTCTCGTCAAGACAAGCAGTCTATGGTGTGTGCTCAATGTCACGTTGAATACTACTTCGAGAAAACAGAAGACCGTAAAGGCTTTGTTAAATTCCCTTGGGATATGGGTACTACCGTTGAACAAATGGAAGCGTACTACGACAGCATGGAGTTCTCTGACTGGACTCACGCAGTGTCTAAAACACCTATGCTAAAAGCACAACACCCAGGTTATGAAACTTGGCAGTTAGGTGTACACGGTCAAAACAATGTAAGTTGTGTTGATTGCCATATGCCTAAAGTGACTAATGACAAAGGCCGTAAATATACCGATCATAAAGTGGGTAATCCATTTGATCGCTTTGAAGAAACCTGTGCAACTTGTCATACTCAAAGCAAAGAGTTCTTGGTTGATTTAACGCATAAACGTAAAGCGAAGGTTCAAGAGCTTAAAGCTCGTGCTGAAGCGCAATTAGTGAAAGCTCACTTCGAAGCAAAAGCTGCTTGGGATGCGGGTGCAACTGAAGCTGAAATGAAGCCTATCCTTATGGATATTCGTCATTCACAATGGCGTTGGGACTATGCGACTGCATCACATGGTGTAACTGCTCATGCTCCTGATGAGGCATTACGTATTTTAGGTACTTCAGTTGATAAAGCTGCAGATGCTCGTGTTAAGTTAGCTCAGTTGTTAGCAACTAAAGGTGTTAAGCAACCAATCGCTTACCCAGACACATCAACTAAAGCTAAAGCGCAAGCAGCATTGGGCATGGATATGAAAACCATGAATGCTGAAAAAGCTGAATTCAAGAAAACACTGGTTCCTCAGTGGAAAGAAGAAGCTAAAAAGCGTGAAGCGACTTACTAAGTAACTTGCTACATTAAACAACTTATGTGTGAACCATAAGCTGTTATCTCCAATAAACCGTCCTTTTTAAGGGCGGTTTTTTAATTCAACCTTGCGCACAAACCTTCATCTGCTATCCATTCTAAAAGTGTCTATAACGGCGATTTCTCTTTGTTCATAATGCGCACCAAAATGGGGCGCTATGATTTTTACGCTGCACTTTGTTGGTGCTTTTGTAAGCAGCTAAATTGGCGGGAATTATTTAAATTTCATATTAAACAGTACCTTATAAAACTGGCCTGATGATTGAATTAGTTAGTTCAACAAATCAATAACAACTACATTTTTTCACACTTTTGGAGGTCGGGATGAAACTCGTCAGCGCTATCATCAAGCCATTTAAATTGGATGATGTCCGTGAAGCAATAGCAAGCATGGGCATTGAAGGTATGACCGTTACTGAGGTTAAAGGATTTGGTCGTCAAAAAGGACACACTGAGCTTTATCGCGGTGCAGAATACCAAGTCGATTTTTTACCTAAAGTAAAACTTGAAATTGCCACCAAAGCAGAAAATTTGGAAATGCTCCTTGAAGCGATTACCAAAGCCGCTCATACCGGCAAAATTGGTGATGGCAAAATCTTTGTGACAGATTTAGAACAAGCAGTCCGCATCCGTACGGGTGAGCTTGATAACGAAGCATTATAAGGGGGCGATTATGGAAGAGTTAACAAAATTAGGGCTTACAGTAACTGAATTACGCTTTGCATTAGATACTTTTTACTTTCTAATTTCAGGCGCATTGGTGATGTGGATGGCGGCAGGTTTTGCAATGTTAGAAGCAGGGCTTGTGCGTTCAAAAAACACGACAGAAATTTTAACTAAAAACGTGTGCTTATATTCAATCGCTTGTGCGATGTTCTTATTAGTTGGCTACAATATTATGTATGTAGACAATGCTGAAGGTGGCTTCATTCCTTCGTTTGGTTCGTTAATTGGCTCACAAGCTGATGGTGCTGACCATGCATTAGAATCTGACTTCTTCTTCCAGGTTGTGTTTGTTGCAACGGCGATGTCAATTGTTTCGGGTGCGGTAGCTGAGCGTATGAAGCTTTGGGCATTCTTAGCGTTTTCTGTTGTGATGACTGCGGTAATTTACCCCGTTGAAGGTTACTGGACTTGGGGCGGTGGATTCTTATCAGAAGCAGGTTTCTTTGACTTTGCTGGTAGCGGAATTGTGCACATGGCTGGTGCAGCTGCAGCAATCTCTGGTGTATTACTGTTGGGTGCTCGTAAAGGTAAATATGGCGCAAACGGTCAAGTACAACCAATCCCAGGTTCAAACTTACCAATGGCAACACTAGGTATGTTCATTTTATGGATGGGGTGGTTCGGCTTTAACGGTGGTTCTCAGTTATTAGTGTCAGATGCTGAAAACGCAACTGCAGTGGCTAAAATCTTTGTAAACACTAACTCAGCAGCGGCCTTTGGTGCTATCTCTGCACTAATCGTATGTAAGGTTGTATGGGGTAAAGCTGACTTAACCATGATTTTAAACGGTGCATTAGCAGGTCTTGTTGCTATTACTGCTGACCCATTATCACCTTCATTCTTAATGGCTGCTGTGATTGGCTTAATTGCTGGTGGCGTGGTTATCTTCTCAATTATAGCCTTTGACCGTGTTAAAATTGATGACCCAGTGGGTGCGATTTCAGTGCATGGAGTTGCGGGTTTCCTAGGGTTAATGTTAGTGCCTTTATCAAATGCTGACGCTAGCTTTGGTAGCCAGTTATATGGCGCTGCGGTTATCTTCATCTGGGTATTTGCTGCATCATTACTTGTATGGTTTGTATTGAAAATGACCATGGGTATTCGTGTAACAGAAGAAGAAGAATACAACGGTATGGATGTGTCTGATTGTGGTGTTGATGCTTATCCTGAGTTTGTGAGTGTTAAATCTGCCGGATAACTCATTTTTACGATACGTTAAAAACAGAACCTTTGGGTTCTGTTTTTTTTTGCTGTTTGAGCCTGTATTCTGTTTAAGTTACCCCTCTTCATTTGTGCTAAGTGCTGTGGGTGTAGATTTACTGCTGCCATCTCAAGCAAAGTCTATGGAGCTTGAATAGGATTTTGGCAAAATGCGCATTACTGTGCTGATAAATTCGCCCTTCGGGGGGGCGTCACAAACCCCATTACGGCTTCAAATGACTTTGATGTAGAATGACTACAGCTGCAGTCATTTTCATTGTACTGGGTCTAGTGACGCAGCCTAAAATAGATCACATTCTAATAAGGATTGGTATGACACATCGTTTGGGATTGATCATTTTGATTATGGGGCTATTTATGAGCTCTGTAACTGAAGCTGGCACCGTTGTTGTGCGTAAATCATCGCAGCCGTTTGATGCGTTTGCTGTGCGCGACGAATTGCAGCAACAGCATGAGTGGCAGGAGCTTTTTCGTCAGCAACAACAAATATCCATTTTGCAATCTTTACCCCTAACCTGTATTGCTGTCAAAGGGGCTTTTTTGTACTTCAATTGCGGTCAGCATCATTATCGCCCTTATCAATATCAACACCAGCAGTTATTTATTGAGATCGACTCGACTCAAGGACATTAGCTATGTTGGCCTATTTTAGCCCTGTTTAATCACTCCCCCAAGCGGTGCATTTGTGGCTGAAAACCAGTCTATTGACTACGCTTTAAGGTAGCTTAATTCTATCTGAGGCTTGAATCATGTTGGCTTATCACCCAAGCAGGATCGCAAGTAAGGCATTATGCCTATCCCAAAAAGGACTTCAATTAACGGTTAAATTATTATTTATTAGCGTATTAATCTGCCTTTGTGCTTGTCAATCAACACAATCTAATGTGCAACGTATTGATATTAACACCCTGTTTTACGATGATTACTTTACCCCAGTATCAACCATTGATACCGATGATATATATCAACTACCTGAAACATTTGTTGCCAAGTTTAGACGTCAATATTTGGCTGAACATACACTGAGAAGCCAAAATATACTGCCCAATGAATGGTTAGCACAATACATAGGTGCCGCCGAGGGTGGTTTTGAATATCGTGACCATTACACTCGATCCGCTAGAGAAACTGTCGTTAATCGCCAGGGGAACTGTATGTCTTTGGTGGTGCTGTCTGCAGCTTTAGCTGAGGTATTAAACGTGCCGGTTGAGTTTTATGATATTGACGTCGAACCCATTTGGGATCGCCGTGGTGGCTTTTTTTTGGTCAATGGTCATGTCAATTTAAACTTGATGCCTCCTGAAGATAGTAAAACCGTATTGCTTAGGGGCTCAAAAATGCTTGTGGATTTTTTACCTGAACGTTCAGTGAGGGCTTATCAAAGTAAGCGGGTTAATAAGCGGCAATTATCAGCAATGTATTTTAACAATATTGCCGCAGAAGCCTTGGTTAAAAACGACTATAACCAAGCGTATGCCTTAGTTAAAAAAGCGATTATGTTAAACCCTGAATTTGTTGCAGCGATAAACACTTTGGCGGTGATTTATCGTCATAAAGGGTATGAAACAGAAGCAGAACAAGCCTATCGAGCTGCATTACAAGTCAATCCGCAAGATTTATCAACCTTATATAATTTAGCGCTAATTTTAGGTGAGCAAGATCGGTTAACTGAGTGGGCTGAAGTGCATAAAGTATTAGAGTTGGCCAGAATTAATAACCCTTTTTATTACTTTGATATGGCGCAGCAAGCGTATTTTGATCGACAGTATCAAGATGCTCTTATGTGGTATAAGCGTGCAGTTGAAAAAGCAGACTACCGCCATGAGTTTTATTTTGGTTTATCGAGAGCGTATTGGGCAACGGGTGAACAGAGGCTTGCAGAAAAAAACCTTAAGCGAGCGTTAGCACTGAGTGATGTGGATAATAAACAGCGTTATCAAAGCAAGTTACAAGCCATGCGCCAATATTAGCCAAGGTTATCAGTGCGCTAACAGTGACTTCGCATGAGTTTAATTATAAAAATGCTCAATAGGTGGCTCTTTTGCGTTGAGCTTAATATGTACGCTGATAAATTCGCCTAAAATAGATCACATTCTAATAAGGATTGGTATTATATGTGACGCTTCTTAACCATGACAAACAGACACTAATATTGCTGCATATCAGGGTTTACGTTGAGGTATTATCTTGTTTCGTGAGGGATTATTTGGTTAAGCGGTTGGCTTGTTGTGCAGGTTGATAGCTGTTTTGTTCAGCTAAACTAAGAATTTCTTGATAATGGTACGATTGCTTTAAAGTCGTAATGGCTTGGTCTAGGACTGCGGCGGTGTGTTTGTCGTGACAGGCTATCTTTCTTTCTGCTGGGGCAAACAAGGCGACTTCTGTCACAGCTTGGCTTGTATCGAGCTTTTTTTGCAATAAATGGCGGTAATACTCAAAAATACGTCTCTCAAGTACTACCGATTGAATATGGCCATTAAATAGCATTACAACTTGGCTTTTTTGATTGGATATTTCACTGTAAAGCGGGTTTTGCACGGATATTTCGCTAAATTCTTCACCAAGGTACTTGGCAGCATTTTGAAACCCTAACATCGAGATGGATTTAAGATCTTCAATTTTGTGAATATTTAGCTTGTTTTTAGTCAGATAAAATACGCTATTTTGATATTCAATTAAGCTTTGAGTATAAAACATCCCTTCAACATGGTCAGGTGTATTAATCATGCAATCAATTCTCTTGGTACTCACCAAGCGTTGAGCGCGTAGATTAGGAGCGTGAACAAGTTCTGTCATCGCAATATCACTTAGTTCAAGCGCTGTGACTAATAGCTCATATTGTACGCCTTGAGATTTATTGGCAAAAAAATACGGTGCAATACTATTGCTGGTTGAAAAGCTGATTTGGGTGATATTGGGCAATGAAGCTTGTTGTAGGGTTTGGGCGTGATGTTCGACTAAGATATGAGGGAGTTCAGACGGATCGCTAATGATGTCATCTGCCGTAGTGGTTAGACAGATAAATAAGTTAAGCGTAACTAGCAAAAAAATGATGCTGTATTTCAAACGTTAGATTTCCTATTGTGTTGTCCTTGTCTGTTATCGTCGATGTTTATCAGGTAGATAAGTTTTGCATATACCGATCATTACTGGGTTTGATACGGTGTGATAACCTATTCCTTGTCCAGTGCGAAAACGCATTTTGATTTACATCAGTATGGTTCATCAAATGTCTTGCATCAAGTGCACTTTTATTTTAGGTGGTAACCTCCCATTTTATATCGGCATAGTTGAGTAATACTTGATTGATTTGTCGATTGATACTGGTTAAATTGAACTTTCGTGTTCATTTTCCTGATGTACTCTACTCATTTTTATATCACTTTTATGAATTAACCCATTTATTTCAATCTATTGAATAAGCGATATTATAGATTTTGCCGGAGTTGTAACCACTATGTATTATCAAAATGACGATATTCGTATCGATGAAATAAAAGAATTGCTACCACCTATTGCAATTCTTGAGCGATTTCCGGCTAGCGAGAATGCATCTGCGACCGTATATAACGCCCGTAATAACATCCATAATATTCTAGCTGGCAAAGATGACCGTTTATTAGTGATCATTGGTCCGTGTTCAATTCATGACCCTTTGGCTGCACTAGAGTATGGTGAGCGTTTAAATGTTTTACGTGAGCAGTATAAAGATCAGCTTGAAATTGTTATGCGTGTTTATTTTGAAAAGCCGCGAACAACAGTGGGCTGGAAAGGCTTAATTAACGATCCATACATGGACAATAGCTATCAATTAAACGATGGTTTACGCACTGCACGTAAATTATTGGTCGATTTAAATGAGTTTGGTATGCCAACCGCGGGTGAGTTTTTAGATATGATCACACCACAATATGTTGCCGATATGATGTGCTGGGGCGCCATTGGTGCACGTACAACAGAATCTCAGGTGCATCGAGAGCTGTCTTCAGGGCTCTCTTGTCCGGTTGGTTTTAAAAATGGTACTGATGGTACGATTAAAGTGGCGATTGATGCGATTGGTGCGGCTAATGCACCTCATCATTTTCTTTCGGTGACTAAGTTTGGTCATTCGGCGATTGTGTCAACGAAAGGTAATCCAGATTGCCATATCATTCTAAGAGGCGGTCGAGAGCCCAATTACAGTGCTGCGCATGTTGAAGATATTTCAGCGCAACTGAAAAAGTCAGGCCTTGCAGATAACATTATGATTGATTTTAGCCATGCCAATAGCAGCAAGGACTATAAAAAACAAATGTTAGTGGCTAAAGACGTTGCTGAACAAATATCTGCTGGCAACCAAGCCATTTTTGGGGTGATGGTTGAAAGTCATTTGGTTGAAGGTCGCCAAGACTTAGTTGATGGTGTTGAATTATGTTACGGCCAAAGTATCACTGATGCCTGTATTGGCTGGGACGATACGGAGCAGTTATTGGCCACGTTGAATCAAAGTGTGGTTAATCGTCGCAAAGGTTAATTAATACGTGCGAACAAAATAAGGCGCTAAATGCGCCTTATTTTTTTTCCTGCTGTGCTAAATATTCGTTTGCTTTTGCTAAGCTGCCAAATGCAGATATGAGATTGTTGCGGCCTTTGTCTTGTAATTCAGGGTTCCCTGATTCAATCATCATCCATACCCAAGTTTGTATTAATTGTAATGGTGGGTATTGAACTTTCGTGCTATCCAACATAAAGCATCCTTTAAACGGGTAAATCGTTGTTTGTGAATTACCCAAACAGTCGTTTATTTATTCCTGAAGAGTATCAAATAATATCTGTAGAAATAACTCTATTTAGACTTTAAAAGCTAAAAATGACCAAAAAAAAATAAAAAGTAGTATAAAAGTGTATGCTATTTTTTGTTTTGTAAGTCTAAAGTTTTACTTGTCATAAGATTAAAGAATAAAAATATTGAGATGATTCAGTGCTTATTCCAGTAGATTGTGACGTAAGTCTGATAAGAAAATGCTTTATAATAAGACAATACTGATTAACCTCATGATCATATTGCCACGTTAAGCGGCCTAACATTGGAGTAACGATGAGACCTTCTGCGTATTTTGAAGGCCCTGTAGGGAAACTGAACTGGCATGTTTTACAATTATTGTGGCCATATCTAATTGAGTTCAAAGGTCGAGTTTTGTTGGCAATGTTATGTTTGGTTATCGCTAAACTCGCCAGTGTCGGCTTGCCATTTATTCTAAAAGATCTTGTGGATACCTTGGACACGTTAAGCGTTGAACAAGCTCTCGCAGTGCCATTTGGGTTGGTGATTGCTTATGGTGCAATACGCTTTCTTAATGTCATCATTGGTGAAGTACGCGATACGTTGTTTGGCCGTGTAACAGAGCGTGCTATTCGTCGTCTTGGCTTGGCTGTGTTTGAACATTTACATCGCTTAGATCTTGATTTTCATCTTGATCGTAGAACCGGTGGTTTGTCGCGAGACATTGAACGCGGTACTAGTGGTGTGAGTTTTTTAATGCGTTTTATGGTGTTCAATATTGTGCCGACGCTGCTCGAGATAACACTGGTTATTGGGATTTTCTTTTTTAACTACGGCATTCAATTTGCGCTGATTACGTTTGTCTCAGTGATTGCTTATATCGGATATTCGATCAGAGCAACTGAATGGCGTACCGGTTTTGTGCGTGATGCAGCAAAAGCGGACTCGCTTGCCAATACCCGTGCCATTGACAGTCTTTTAAATTATGAAACCGTAAAATATTTTAATAATGAGTCTTATGAGTCACAACGCTACGATAATGCACTGGCTCAATGGGAAGTGGCTAAACGTAAAAACCGTTTGTCACTCCTAGCGCTAAACGGCGGGCAGGCGCTCATTATTGCTATTGCTATGACAGCGATGATGGCATTAGCTGCTCACGAGGTTTCATTAGGTATGATGACCATTGGTGATTTTGTATTAATTAACGCTTTTATGATGCAGTTATTTATTCCACTCAATTTTTTAGGGTTTGTCTACCGTGAAATCCGAGGCGCTTTGGCTAATATTGAACGTATGTTCGACATTATGGCTAATGTGCCACAAGTCGAAGACCAAGCAGGTGCTTCAACCATTAGCCCAAGTATAGGGGCAATAAAGTTTAATAATGTCAGCTTTCACTATGATCAAAGACCAATTCTAAAGCAGGTGAGTTTTGAGGTTCCAGCGGGTAAAAAAATAGCCGTGGTTGGAGACAGTGGTGCAGGTAAATCGACCATCATTAAACTTTTGTTTCGTTTTTACGATGTCAAAAGTGGTTCAATTACCATTGATGGTATCGATATTCGACAATTGACCCAATTAGCGTTACGCCAAGCGATTGCTGTAGTGCCGCAAGATACGGTGTTATTTAACGATTCAATCTATGAAAACATTCGCTATGGCCGGCCTGATGCAACAGAAGATGAAATTAAACAAGCCACTGAATTAGCACATTTGAGTGATTTTATTGATTCATTACCCGATAAAGGTAATACCAAGGTGGGTGAACGCGGGTTGAAACTTTCTGGCGGAGAAAAACAACGGGTTGCAATTGCCCGTGCGGTGTTAAAAGGCGCACCGATTTTAGTGTTCGATGAAGCAACATCATCATTAGACTCTCGCTCTGAACAAGCGATTTTAAGTGCTTTGCGCGATGCAGCAAAAGGGCATACGAGTTTGGTCGTTGCGCATAGGTTATCGACCATTATTGATGCCGACCAAATTGTGGTGCTCAGTAAGGGTTGTATTGTCGAGCATGGAACTCACAGCAGTTTATTGGCTCAACAAGGGTTATATGCTCGGTTATGGCATATTCAACATGAGCAGAGCGACCCACTCAGCCAATAATTTCTTAATTATCAAACTAGCTTTTGATGTGTTTTATATGTTTATTGTTACAATTATAACAAATGATTATTTTGACGATCTACAATAAGGTCGCTAATCTATAGCGCTGCGAGTTGTTAAATAAGGCATGTACACTTATATTGCTACTCGACACCTAGGCTTAAATCTGAACTAGTTGGTTATCCCACCGCTTAAATCCAAGCTGAGATTCATGTAAATATTGATCAATCTTTAAGGTACAAAATGATGTATGGAGGTGACTTATGCATAATATTACGTTGATAGCGGCGTTAGAAGGCACCCGACATCAGGTGAAGACAGATTGGTTTGCTATTATGGCAATGTTAAAGCAACGCAATATGTCCGATGATGCCATCAGTATTGTGTATAACGATTTATGTGCGGGGTTAAGGGTAACGACTCGAGGTTTAACATTGGCCAAAATGACAGAAGAACCTCAAGATCAAACCATTTTAAAGTAATTAACTTGCTTAATACCAATCGTTTTGTAGGTGTTTATGAATCGATGCTGATCATATGTGAAATCAATGATGCATTAAAAACTAACGAATTCAAAATAGAGTGGAGTTAACGTTGTATGGGCTGGTAGTAGGCAAAGTGCAATTTATAGACAAACTAAAGTGTAGCTATGTAGCAATAGCTAAAGTAGGACCACCTGAAGTTTAAACTATTTTTTTCTCCAGCCAATACATACCATCTTGATCAACGCTGCAGGCGAAGGATCGAGAGTTAAACGTTTGATTTTTCCGTGCTCAAAACAGACTAACTCGCCTTCGATCTCAATCATGCGATCGCAGTTTCGACAACTAATACTTAAGCTTTTTTCGTTAACGGGGATGTTATCCGCTTCAGTCTTTAACATATAACCCTTAATCCACATTTGTTCCTAAATCACATCAAAGTCATTTAATGTGATATATGTCATATTCCATTCTACACCTTATTCATGATTTCAGCAAAGCGATCCTGAGAGATTCATGACTATATTCACTATCTCTTTCGTCTAGGTTAATTTGATTATGGCTAATCGAAAAGTGGTAGGAGTGATCTGTCGATGAGCCAGTCAGTGGTAAATAAAGAATATTAATTACTAACTTTTTCAACGGTCTTGTTCGCATTGGCAAACAAAGTCATATTTAATGCACTGGAGACTATCGTATTGATAAGCTCCATTTATCGCCTCATCATTAATAGGTATAAACTCTTATCTATACTCACTTTTTTATTCCATATGTCGATAATGTTTATCTAATGTCACAGCCACTCCGGTACTTTGAACAATACGAGCGTGATGACGTGTTAGATATCTAGGGTCGACAACACCGCATGAGTGAGCAATCATGGTTAAATCGTAATGTAAAAAGTGGTTATAATTTGCAACACGAGCCGATTTATTTTTAGGATCCAGGCCTTTTTGCAAGCGAGTGTTGTGGGTTGTTATGCCAGTGGGACAAGTATCTTTATTGCATTGCAGGGATTGAATGCAGCCTAAAGCAAACATGTTACCTCTAGCTGAAGCAATAAAGTCAGCTCCCGTGGCCAATGCCCAAGCAACATTAGATGGCATGACTAACTTACCGGTTGCGATGATTTTAATACGCTGTTTTAAACCGCGCTCGTTCAATAAATCAACCAACAATGGCAAGCTTTGTTTTAATGGTAAGCCGACATTATCCATCAATGCTTGAGGCGCAGCACCTGTGCCGCCGTCTGAGCTATCGAGAGTAAAAAAGTCAGGCGCAGACTCGATTCCACGTCGCTCTATTTCATCACATAATTCGCTTACCCAGGTAATGTCACCTAAAACGGCTTTAATGCCTGTGGGCTTACCGGTGATATCGCGAACTTGGTTTATCATGTCGAGGATATCGCTTACACCTTTAAATTCAACATGACCATTAGGGCTAATGGAATCCTGCCCGAGAGGAATACCTCTAATGGCGGCAATTTCTTCAGTGACTTTAACCGCAGGTAAAATTCCGCCTTTACCGGGTTTTGCACCTTGGCTTAATTTTATTTCAAACATTTTGACTTCAGGATGGGCTGCTATGTCTGTCAACTTTTGCGAGTCTAGATGGCCTTGTTCATTGCGCACCCCGTACTTTGCCGTGCCGATTTGAAACACTAAATCACAATGCCCTTTTAAATGGTACGGGCTCAGCCCACCTTCACCGGTATTTAACCAACAACCAGCTTTCGCGGCGCCATGTGATAATGCCGTTATTGCTGGGCGTGATAACGCCCCAAAACTCATAGCAGAAATATGACAAATCTTCTCAGTACTATAGGGGTGTTGGCAGTTGGGACCAACTGTTACTGCTATCGGCTGATGTTGTTCATGATCACTAATGGGGAAGGCCGAGTTCATAAACATAACTGTGCCAGGCTTGTCTAATACCTGGGTTGAGCCAAAAGCGATAGTACGATCAACATTTTTGGCTGCACGATATACCCAACTACGTTCGGCGCGGTTGAAAGGTAATTCTTCGCGGTCTTGAGAGAAAAAATATTGTCTAAAAAATTCACCTTGTTTTTCAAATAAATATCGAAAGCGGCCAATAACAGGGTAGTTGTGGCGAACGGCCTGCTTAGTTTGAAGTTTGTCGGCGATGTACATGTAAATAACGGCAATAAGCAATAGCCAAAACAGCACTAAAAATAAACCTGAAAACAAGTCTATCCCCCACATAAACCAATGTTGTTGTCCCATGCTACGGTCCTTAATAAGCGTATCTATTTCTACAATATTAGTCGTGATGAGTTTGAGCAAGTTAAATTGATGATATTAATCAGTAGACTAAATTGACTTACCACGGCATGGCCTAAAAAGATCATCACAGCACTTTAGAAATTACCAAACTGGTCGATAATTAAGCTATCGGTCATTGCACGTGAGCCAAAGTTATGGATATTAAGACAACCAATAGCACGAGTGTCACCACTCAAAGTAGCACTCAAAACACAATCAATCAGCAAGCGACAAAAAGCAATGCAGCAGAACCTAAATTGACCAACAACCAACTTAGCCGCCAAATGATGAATAACTCGATTTTAGCTGCCCAAGAAGAAGTGAGTATTGCCGCAGGAGATAAATCGATGGCATTGCTTTATCGTGCTGCGATTGAAGCCATCAATGAGGAGCTTGCCCCAACCATGGGGGAAAATGCGGTCCAAAAAAACGCTGAAGAAGGTATTGATTACTCGCCTGAAGCTACCGCCGAGCGCATAGTCAGTTTTGCTACTCAATTTTTTTCGGTTCATCAGCAGCAAAATCAATCGATGGGATTTGAAGAGCAGGTCAGTAGTTTTATGGTTAAGATTGGTGATGCCATTGACCAAGGCTTTAAAGAAGCCAGTGACATTTTGTCTGGATTGAAAGTATTAGAAGGCGACATTGCAGATGGTGTAGACCAAACCTATGAATTGATTCAGCAAAAACTGGCGCAGTTTGCACAAGATAGGTTAGAGGCTAATGCCGCTAAAACAGAGACCAAAGAGGCTTAACCTTACGTCATGATATTGATGACTTTATCTAGACGTTGCAGTAGATATCATAAATAAACTTAGACTATTAATTAAGCAAATATCTGTATAGATTGGTATTATTATTTATCGCCAATCTAAAAGGATAACCGCCATGTGGATTAACGGTACTGTACTCAAACGCATTGATTGGAATGACAAATTATTTTCTTTGCGTATCAAAGCTGACATTGAACCTTTTATAGCAGGGCAATTTATAAAGCTAAGCCAAAAACGTGACGATAAGCGTGTAGCCCGAGCTTATTCCCTCGTTAACCCACCCGGCACTGATTATGTTGAAGTGCTCGCTGTGGCGGTTGAAGAGGGGCAACTTTCTCCCGTTCTACAAAGTCTAACTCCTGGTGATACAGTCGAAATTACCCCCAAAGCCATCGGGTTTATGACACTAGATGAAATCCCTCAAGGCGCCTTACAAGGCAAACATTTGTGGTTTTTAGCGACAGGAACGGCTGTCGGGCCGTTTATTTCTATGTTGGCCACAGATGAGCCTTGGGAGCGGTTCGAAAAAGTGGTGCTTGTTTATGGTGTTAGACTCGCCGAGGATTTAGCTTATCTTGATACCATTAAGCAGCTTCAGCACACATACCCACAACAATTTATTTTTATCCCTATCGTGACCCGTGAAGACTTTCCTGATGCATTATCTTGCAGGATCCCCGATGGAATAACCAGTGGTCTAATAGAGCAAAAAGCGGGTTTAGATATTAATGCAGAACACTCACAAGTGATGATTTGTGGTAATCCAGGGATGATTAGTGACGCGCAAGCCGCATTAATCGAAAAGGGGCTGAATAAAAACTTACGTCGTGTTCCAGGGCAAATCACCGTTGAAAAGTATTGGTAATTTTCATTTTTAACCAATGAATCTCAGTATTAAAGCTAGATTATTTTACAATCTGTTGACTAAAACGTCGAAAAGATCAAACAACACTTGCTCAATATGTGACGTTTATTTATCATTGTATGTAATTGATAATCGTTATCACTTACATTCTAAAGGGCTTATTTAAGCTTGTTAACAGGAGAGTGCCACAATGAAATTGCTCAATAACGTCGTATTGTTAGGGTTAGCCGGTATGACATTTTCTGCCACAGCAGCCGATCCACTGACCGTTTATTCTTATCGCCAAGCATTTTTAGTTGAGCCCATCCTAGCAAAGTTTACTGAACAAACCGGCGTTGACGTCAATGTGGTGTTTGCTAAAGATGGCATCGCAGAGCGTATAGCACGTGAAGGTCGCTTATCTCCTGCCGATGTCGTATTAACCTCAGATTTTTCGCGTTTAATGGAATTAGTTGAAAAAGATTTGGTTAGCCCAGTTAATAGCCCTGCTATTGATGAAAATATCCCTGCGCAATATCGCTCACCTAATCACGATTGGTACGCATTAACCATGCGAGTACGTAATGTATATTCTTCAAAAGAGCGTACTGGCAAAATAGATATTGATTATCAAGATTTAGCTTCAGAGCAATACAAAGGCAAAATTTGTACTCGTAGTGGTAAGCATCCTTATAATATTGCACTTGTTGCATCGATGATTGCCCATGATGGCGAGGCCAAAACTAAAACTTGGCTAGAAGGCGTTAAAGCTAATTTAGCCCGTAAACCGCAAGGTAATGACCGCGATCAAGTGTTGGCGATTAAAGAAGGCTTATGCGACATCGCCATAGGTAATAGCTACTATTACGGTAAAATGATGATGGATAAAAACCAAAAGAGTTGGGCAGAAGCGGTTTATATTAACTTTCCAAATCAGCAAAACCGAGGCGCGCATATCAACGTATCAGGTATGGCGTTAGCAAAGCATGCACCTAATAAAGATAACGCCATTAAATTGATGGAGTTTTTAACTTCGAATGTTGCCCAAGGTATGTATGCTGAAGTGAATATGGAATATCCAGTGAAAGCGGATGTTGCGCCATCTAAGCTTGTGGCATCGTGGGGCGACTTTAAAGCCGACTCATTGCCTGTTTATAAATTAGCAGAAAACCACCAAGCAGCAATTAAGTTATTAGATGAAGTAAAATTTGATCTGTAATTAAGTGCAGTTTTTTTAAGTATCAGCGCGTTGTTAAATGATAATAACGCGCTGAATCAATTCGGTAGACTTTATGATATTAGGCTTAACCAGAAGCTGGTCGCTTATTGGTTATTTGATTACTGCAGTATTATTGTTACCGCTACTTGCTCTTATTGTTCAGGCTACTCAGCCAGACGAGGCGGTATTCTCCCATCTGTTTAACACGGTATTACCTACCTATATTTACAATAGCTTGCAGTTAATGTTACTCGTTGGAGGTGGTTCACTGGTTATTGCCCTCCCAGCAGCTTGGTTTATTGCCCGTTGTGAGTTTCCTGGGCGGCGTTATTTTCAATGGTTATTGTTATTACCCCTCGCCATGCCAGCTTATATTGTTGCTTATGTTTATACCGATATGCTTGATTATGCAGGCCCTGTGCAGCGTGCAATGCGAGCATGGTTTGAGTGGCAAACACCGCATGATTATTACTTCCCCGCTATTCGCAGTATTGGCTGTGCAGCGATTGTGTTGTCGTTGGTATTATTTCCGTATATCTACCTGCTGGCTCGCACTGCATTTATGGAGCAATCGTCTCACTTTTTACATGCCTCTAAAGTGATGGGCTGTGGGCCTTGGCGGAGCTTTTGGCGATTAGCATTACCCATGGCGCGTCCTGCGCTTGCTGTTGGGGTTGCGTTAGTGGCAATGGAGACCGCTGCCGACTTTGCCACGGTAAGTTATTTTGCGGTACCGACGTTAACCACGGCGGTTTACGACACATGGTTAGGTTATGGTAGTTTAACCGCTGCGGCTAAGTTGTCGGCCATTATGCTATTGGTGGTATTTAGCATGGTTGGGGTTGAGCGTTTTGCTCGGCGTAAACAGCAATTATTTCAAAAACAGTCGAAAATGAGTGAAGCCGATAGATACCAATTAGCGCCAGCCAAAGCATGGGCTGCGTGGAGCTATTGTATGGGTTTAATAGCGATATCATTTTTACTGCCTTTTGTTGTGCTGTGCACATACGCGGTTGACTACTTTAGTGAAAGTTGGGATGACCGTTTTTTGCAGTACAGTATTAATAGTTTATATATAGCGGCTATTGTGAGCTTTATCTGTGTGGCTCTGGCGGTTGTGTTAATGTTTGTTAGACGCGTGAGCCCGCGCCGAAGCGATCAGCTTGCCTCACGATTGAGTAGCACAGGCTATGCATTGCCTGGCACGGTTTTAGCTATAGGTGTATTGGTTCCGCTGACTTATGCTGACTTTGCTATTAATGACTTAATGGCGTGGTTTGGCGCTAAAGGCCCTGGGCTATTGTTTACAGGTAGCGTATTTGCGTTAATCTTCGCATTTTGCGTGCGCTTTATTGCGATTGCCATTGGTAGTCTAGAGAGCAGTTATAAACGTATTTCACCATCACTTGATATGGCAAGTATCACGTTAGGCCAATCACCTCGACAGTTGTTACGCAATGTCCATCTTCCATTATTGCGTAAAGGCATGTTTACTGGCGCATTATTAGTGTTTATTGAAAGCATGAAAGAATTACCTGCAGCATTGTTGCTTCGCCCTATTGGGTTTGAAAACCTCGCCACGAATGTCTTTCAATTTGTCTCAGATGAGAAACTAGAGCATGGCGCTTTAGCCGCAATTGTTATTGTGTTGGTTGGGCTAGTACCATTGATTTATTTGAACCGTTCGTTGGAGCAATCACGCTAACATGTCTACTTTATCTATTCAGAATGTCACCAGTGATTACCAAGGACAGGTGATTTTAAAGCAGTTAGATTTAACCCTACAGCAAGGCGAAATCGTCGCGTTATTAGGTCCCAGTGGTTGTGGGAAAACCACATTGTTAAAAGCGATAGCGGGGTTACAGGCCATCAGTGAAGGCAGTATAAGCATTAATGGTCAGGTGCTCAGCGGTAATGGGGTTTTCGTTGCCAGTGAGCAACGAGGCGTGGGAATGATTTTTCAAGATTATGCTTTATTCCCTCATTTAACGGTTGCTGAGAATATTTTATTTGGGGTTAAAGGCTTAAATAAGCCTGAGCGCCAAACAAGATTAGAGGACATGCTTGAACTGGTTAAGTTAACTGGGCTTGGGGAGCGCTATCCTCATGAACTCTCTGGTGGGCAACAACAACGAGTGTCTATTGCGCGGTCTTTGGCATATGAGCCTGAACTTATGTTACTTGACGAGCCTTTTTCCAATATTGATGCTCAAGTGAGGCATGAGATGATGCTAGAAATTCGCGCCATTTTAAAACAGCGCAATGTCAGTGCTGTGTTTGTCACTCACAGTAAAGACGAAGCCTTTGTATTTGCCGATCAATTAGCATTGTTTGAGCAAGGCCGAATCGTGCAACATGGTGCTGCAGAAATCTTATATTCACATCCAAACAGCCACTACGTTGCCGACTTTTTGGGTACTACAAATTACCTGGATGTGACGGTAACTGCAGAAAAACAAGTGGATTCACTTCTAGGGAATGTCATTAGCACGACATCCTTACCTTATGCTATCGGTTCTCAAGGGCAGTTATTATTAAGGCCACAGCAAATTCTGCTACAAGCTGATGACAATGGTGACGCTGAAATTATCGACAGGCGCTTTTTAGGATCGGTTTGCCATTATCATATTATGCAACATGGGGTGTTTTTGGAAGTAAACAGCCCAATGATGAATTTTAGTATAGGGCAACGAGTTAAGTTAATTATTCCGCAGCATTCATTGGTGGTTTTTAGTGAATAATTATCATTTTAGTTGATGATAATTTACCATCATATGCAGTTATTGATTTAAATGTGAGAGTACATCAAGTAATTTGTTTGTAATTAAGCTAAAGTGATTTGGCTTATCAAATCAAACATGATCAAATTGTTAAGTTATAAGCATTTAGGCCGACAAACAGTATTAAGGTGGATGAGTTAATATGGGTAACCAAGTTATGCCTCGTGAACAATTAGGGATTTGCGCGGAAGGTAATTTACACAGTGTATATTTAATGTTTAATGCCATCGATGGCGTAGAAAAACAGTTACGCCCTTCAATTGCCAATGTGGCGCAATACATTTATGAACTCACGGACCAATATGCCGACAGTGCTTTTAACGGATTTGTGGGAATTGGCGCTAATTTTTGGGACACATTTTATCCTCAAGCCCGCCCAGCATTGCTTAAACCGTTTCCTTCAATGAATGAAGGCAATCGTGATGCCCCCGCAATGGAATACGACCTTTTTGTCCATATTCGTTGCGATCGTTATGATATTTTGCACTTAGTGGCTAATGAAATTAACCAAATGTTTGAAGATTTGGTCGAACTTGTTGATGAAGAACGTGGCTTCCGCTTTATGGATAGCCGAGATTTAACCGGTTTTGTTGATGGCACTGAAAACCCTAAAGGGCGTCATCGTCAGGAAGTGGCATTAGTCGGTAGTGAAGATGCAGAGTTTACTTCAGGCAGTTATGTTCACGTACAAAAGTACAAGCATAATTTGAGTAAATGGCACCGTTTGCCACTTAAAAAGCAAGAAGATATATATGGCCGTACCAAGGTTGACGATATTGAATATGCCTCAGACGATAAACCGCTTACAAGCCATACCAAACGGGTAAATTTAAAAGATGACCAAGGTAATTCGCTTGAGATTTTACGCCAAAGCATGCCTTATGGTTCGGTAAAAGAGCAAGGGTTAGTGTTTATTTCAGTGTGTCGTACACCAGAGCATTTTGAGAAAATGTTACATAGCATGGTTCATGGTGATGCTCATGGTAATCACGACCACTTAATGCTGTTCACTAAAGCCCTTACTGGGTCTTCATTCTTTGTGCCATCACTTGATTTTTTAACTCAATTTGATGATGCATAGGGCTCGATTATACAATAAAAAAGCAATGCCATGGCATTGCTTTTTTATTCAGTCTACTTGTTTTTTTATTCGCTATAGTTAAATAATGATTTAACAGTTTCTAGTGTATCATCAATGGTTTTGATACTAGCTGGGCAGATAAAAATAGTATCATCGCCTGCAATTGTACCTAAAATACCTTCTGGTTTACCTATTGAATCAAGTAAACGGGCAATCAATTGTGCTGCACCTGGGCTTGTACGTACCACAATCATAGCTTGGTTGTGATCGACGTCTAGTACTAGGTTTTTCAATGGGCTGCCAGCAGTAGGCACCCCTAATTCAGCTGGAAGGCAATATACCATCTCTTGCTTGGCATTGCGGGTACGAACCGCGCCAAATTTACTAAGCATGCGCGACACTTTAGATTGATTAATATTACCGAATCCTTCGGTTTGTAGCGCATTAACAATCTCGCTTTGGCTTCCAAAACGCTCTTCTTTTAGAATCGCTTTAAAGGTTTTTACGAGCTCATCCTGATTTTTTGTCGCTGGCATAGTGAAAATTCATCTTATCGTTGTTATATAAAAAATTTATAATTGTTATTCAAAAAACGAGTTCATTTTGAATAGATTGCCTGATTAAGTCAACAACGAATCAGATTTCTTGAATAAAAATTCATTTCAAAAGTGGAACTTTATGCTGACACTTTAAATCTTGCCGTGGACGTATTGTAAAGCAGGCTGGCCGACTTACCTCATGGTTTGGATGATTTGTTTCGTTAGCCAGTGTGTTTGGTCAATCGCAGCAATGTATCACCGTTGGCAGACATTAAGTTAAGCTTACCATCTGAAATATCAACGTGTTTTACTAATGAGATTGCTTGCATTAATTTAGCTTCTTGCGCCATAAGAGCATCAATACAGGCTTTCATGGTTGCGCCTTGCGTAGCAATTTGTAATCGACTGCCTTGTTGAACATAATGCCCAAAAAATTGATTACAACTATTATTGCCGCTTAATTGACCATTTTGAGAAAAGACAATATTGGCAGGACTGTTGTAAATGGCCGGTGTATCGACGACAACGTCAACATTCCATGTGCCAAGTAACTGTTCCTGAGTGACGATTTGGGGTTGAGTTTGACAGGCGCTAAGGCCTGAAAGCAATCCTATGGCACAAAGAATAGGCTTTATCATACGGCGAATACTCCTATAATAAAAAATAGCGATTATTCTACTACTGCTAGGGGGTATTTAGGCGGATAATGGTCATTTTTATTGGTTTAATTAACACGATTTAACCTGTGATGAGTATTCATATGATCAAACTGCTAAAAGTACTGCATTTTATTGGCATCCTTATGTTATTAGCTGGGGGGTACTTGTATTTGCAGACTGATTTCACTCAGCAAGTGAGCGGTATGTTAATGGTCGCATCCCTGATAGGGATTGGCACGCTAATTATGTCACCTTTGCCTGTCGCACTGGTGTTTGAGTGGGCGCGAAAACAATCGACATCAGATAAGCCAGAGGAGTAGCTATTGTTATTCACTATCCGAAAAGGTGCATTAATTGACGCCGCAGCTATTGTGCAATTAGAGCGTAAGCATATTAATGACGAGCTGAGTAAGCCTGTTGCAGCGTTGCATGCGCATTCGTTTACGCTTAACGAGGTCAAAACGTTAATTAATCATCACTGGCTGGCGGTTGCAGAGGACCAAGGGGAAATTATTGGTTATGTCATCGCGACTAAATGGGCGTTTTTTTCCTCTCAACCCTTATATCGTCATATTATTCAAAAGATTAAGTTTTCTGATTTAGATGGCTGCGCATTATCGACCACAAACACCTGCCAATATGGGCCTGTTTGGGTTCATCCGTCTTTTCGAGGCAAAGGTGTGTTTGAAGCCTTAGTCAATGAACTTAAGCATCAGGTAAAAGGGACTTATCCGTTTATGGTTACGTTTATTTCGGCTGATAATGTACGTTCACTTGTTGCCCACAAAAACAAAGCGGCTATGTATCTGCTTGAAGATTTTACATTTGAACAGCGTGATTATCAGTTACTGGTTACTCACACTGATCAATCTGCTGAGGCAAATTCATGAGCATGAATTTTGAAACTCTGTTTAGTCCCTATTTAACCTTGCGGTTGGCGGCTTTTGATAATATGAAGTTAATTGCAGCGGTGCTAAGCGAGGCTGGTGAAGTTTATCAATGCGTAGAGGCTAATCTGTTAGTAGACACTTTCAGTGAGCAGCGGAATCGAGGCTATTTTGTGCAATGGGGTGATCGTTGGTTATCTTGTGGGTTAACTCACTCTTATGCATCGCCGATTGTATTAATGACGAAAATTGATCTTGAGCAGATTGATGTGGCCTCGGTGACTTTGATAACTGTGCCTGTGATGTCAATGCAGCAAGTGGGTTTTATGTGTATTGAAAGCGCCCACTTTGATCATTGTTAAGTTAATTACGTTCGCTTTAGAGGGTGCGGCATAGTTGCATTATAACTAAGGGGCGTTTATCACTATGGTAACGCTGATACAGTTGGAGAATATCTGCGGGGATTTGATTGGTTTGCTGTGGTGTAACTAAATTAAATTGCTGCTTTTGGTACAAGGGCTGTAGTGTTGCTTCTGTAAATAAAAAGCACTTTCTATCTATTAAATAAGGATTTATAAAGGCGAGCAAGTCGTTGGCGATACCTTTCGCGCGAGAGTCTGGCTCAACGAGCATGCCGTTGAGCAGTTGAAATTGCCCTACAGGTTTGATTCTGACTGCTGCAATAATGTTAGCGGGTAAATTTAATATCTTGTTTGTGCCAGTTAAGGTTTGTCTTGTACGCACTTGTGGTGTTGATGGTGACTTATTGTCAACCAAAGCCGGAGTATGATATTGCCAAATGACTGCAACAGACTCTTTCACGGATACCCTTGCATAGGGCATATGTTGACGGTAAAAAAGCTTTAGCGCTGACCACTGTTTTATTTGAGCTAGGCTGTCAGTACAACCTGTACTTCCACTCAATAGGTGGGTATCTATCCAGTCAGCTTTAATCATAACTATTTACTGTATTTCTATTAACAAAAAACCGCCTTAAGGCGGTTTTTTTGGTAATGCAGGGTTAATTATAAACCGGCATCTGCACGTAATATTTCTGCTTTGTCTGTCGCTTCCCAAGGGAAGATATCACGACCAAAGTGACCGTAAGCTGCAGTTTGTTGATAGATAGGGCGCGCCAAATCTAACATTGCAGTTAAGCCATATGGACGCAATTCGAAGTGTTGACGTACTAACTTAATCAAGACTTCTTCAGACACTTTACCAGTGCCGAAGGTTTCGATGCTGATAGATGTTGGCTCTGCAACACCAATAGCGTAAGACACTTGCAGCTCACAACGATCAGCAAGACCCGCTGCAACAATGTTTTTAGCAACATAACGTGCTGCATAAGCTGCGCTACGGTCAACTTTTGATGGGTCTTTACCAGAGAAAGCACCACCACCATGACGTGCCATGCCGCCGTATGTGTCAACGATGATTTTACGACCAGTTAGGCCACAATCGCCAACCGGACCACCAATCACGAAGCGACCTGTAGGGTTAATAAAGTATTTCGTGTCTTTATTTAACCACTGAGCAGGTAATACTGGCTTGATGATGGTTTCCATTACCGCTTCAATCAAATCAGATTGAGTGACGTCTTCACGGTGTTGAGTTGATAACACAATGGCATCAATACCGATAATTTTGCCTTCATCGTAAGCAAAAGTAACTTGGCTTTTTGCATCTGGGCGTAACCAAGGTAATGTGCCATCTTTACGCACTTCAGACTGACGCTTCACTAATTTGTGAGCATAAGTAATCGGTGCTGGCATTAATACGTCAGTTTCATTGCTGGCATAACCAAACATTAAGCCCTGGTCGCCTGCGCCCTGTTCTGCAGGATCGCTTCGGTCAACACCTTGGTTAATGTCTGGCGATTGCTTACCAATGGCGTTTAATACTGCACATGAGTCTGCATCAAACCCCATATCTGAATGGGTATAGCCAATTTCACGCACGGTTTTACGGGTAATTTCTTCAATATCGACCCAAGCAGAAGTGGTGACTTCGCCGCCCACTAATACCATGCCTGTTTTGACATATGTTTCGCACGCAACACGAGCTTTAGGATCTTGCTCAAGGATTGCGTCTAATACCGCATCAGAAATCTGATCGGCGATTTTATCTGGATGACCTTCTGAGACCGACTCAGAGGTAAACAAGTGCTTTGCCATAATTGGAAAATCTCGTTGGTTGCATTTGAATATACGTCTAGACGTCTATTTTAATCGAAATCGAAATCGATAACACCCCCCTAATACGAATTTAACCTAAGAATTGTGCAATACATCAGCAATATAATTTACCCAGTGGGGTTTAGTGATGAGTAAAAATAGGTTAATTGATTGAATTATAGTTAATTAATGAGTGTGTTGATTGCTTTTGCTGTCTGTAGGATGGTCAATGTGGGGGAATATTTTTTGCTAATAATGTGATTTTAGTAGTGAAAATAAACGGCCTATTTAATCGAATATCCTCAATAAATCATGTCAGTGTCAACAAATCATTACTGCCCACAGAGCAAGATATCGACAGTCGATTTATTGCAAAGCTCAGTTAAATCGGTAGGGACATGCAAACCCGCGTACAACAAAGATCATCGTCAGAGCACATAAAAAACAACTGGAGAAATTTTAATTTGCGTCCCATCGCCTAGTAGGGGAAAATGCCTATCCACAATTGCCGTTAGATCTCACAAACAAGCAGGAGAGAGCATGTCTTCTCGTAAAGTACTCGCTAATGCCATTCGCGCCCTAAGTATGGACGCGGTTCAAAAAGCTAACTCTGGTCACCCTGGTGCACCAATGGGGATGGCTGATATCGCAGAAGTGCTATGGAACGATTTTCTAAAGCATAACCCGACTAACCCAAACTGGGCTGATCGCGATCGTTTCATTTTATCAAACGGTCACGGTTCAATGCTTATTTACTCTTTACTGCATTTATCTGGTTATGAATTACCTATTGAAGAGCTAAAGCAATTCCGTCAGTTACACTCTAAAACACCTGGCCACCCAGAGTTTGGTTATACTCCTGGTGTTGAAACCACAACGGGTCCTTTAGGCGCTGGTATTAGTAACGCTGTAGGTATGGCGATTGCTGAAAAAACCTTAGCAGCCCAGTTTAACCGCCCAGGCTTTGATATTGTTGACCACTACACTTATTGTTTCTTGGGTGATGGCTGCTTAATGGAAGGTATTTCTCACGAAGCCTGTTCATTAGCGGGTACCTTAGGTCTAGGTAAGTTAGTGGCATTTTGGGATGACAACGGTATTTCTATTGATGGTCATGTTGAAGGTTGGTTCACAGACGATACACCTAAGCGTTTTGAATCATACGGCTGGCATGTGATTGCGGGTGTTGACGGTCATAACCCTGAAGCGATCCGTGCCGCAATTGAAGAAGCTAAGTCAGTGACTGACAAGCCATCAATGATTTGCTGCAAAACCATTATTGGTTTTGGTTCACCAAATAAGTCTGGCAGTCATGATTGTCACGGCGCACCATTAGGTGATGCTGAAATTGCTGCAGCACGCGAATTTTTAAACTGGCCACATGCACCGTTTGATATTCCGTCTGACGTTTATGCTGGTTGGGATGCTAAACAAAAAGGTGTGGCTAACGAAGCTTCATGGAATGATAAGTTTGCTGCATACCAAGCTGCGTTCCCAGAGCTTGCTGCTGAATATGATCGCCGTGTATTAAAAGGTGATTTACCTGCCGATTTTGAAGCCAAGGCACAAGCGTATATTCAAGAGTGTCAAGATAAAGCGGAAGGTATTGCCAGCCGTAAAGCATCACAAAATGCTATTGGTTTCTTTGGCGCGATGTTACCAGAGTTATTAGGCGGCAGTGCTGACTTAGCCGGTTCAAACTTAACGCTGTGGTCTGGTTCAAAAGGGATTCAAGATGATCCTGCTGGTAACTACATTTATTACGGTGTTCGTGAGTTTGGCATGAGCGGCATTATGAACGGCGCATCTTTGCATGGTGGTTTTATTAACTATGGCGCGACCTTCATGATGTTCATGGAATATGCACGTAATGCGGTACGTATGTCAGCATTAATGGGTATCCAAAATATTTTCGTTTATACCCATGACTCTATCGGTCAAGGTGAAGATGGTCCTACTCATCAACCTGTTGAGCAACTTGCAAACTTACGTCTAACGCCAAATATGGCAGTATGGCGTCCATGTGATGCGGCTGAAACCGCAGTGTCGTGGAAGGCGGCTATTGAGCGTCGTAATGCACCCACGTCATTAATCTTTAGCCGTCAAGGTCTTAAAGCTCAAGCGCGTACCGCTGAGCAATTAGCTAACGTAGCTAAAGGTGGTTATGTATTGTCTGATTGTGAAGGCACTGCAGAGGTGATTTTGATTGCTACCGGCAGTGAAGTGCAATTAGCGATGGACTCAGCAGCAGAGCTCACTAAGCTTGGTCAAAAAGTGCGTGTGGTTTCAATGCCATCGACAACTGAATTTGACAAGCAAGATGCAGCTTATAAAGAGTCTGTATTACCAAAAGCGGTCACTAAACGCGTGGCGATTGAAGCGGCTCATACTGATTTTTGGTATAAGTATGTTGGTTTTGAAGGCGGCGTTGTGGGTATGACGACCTTTGGTGAGTCTGCTCCTGGTGGTGATTTGCTTAAACATTTCGGCTTCACTGTTGATAATGTAGTAAAAACTGTCCAGTCTTTAGGATAATCGCTTGCCATTAAACACTTATCTATTAAGTGTTTAATCTGTATAATAACGACCTGCAATGCAATTGTAGGTCGTTTTTTTATGTTTGCAATTTCACAAAAATAATATGCTAAGTCACTCATGTTTAGGCTTTTTATATAACTGACTTAATAACATGTGCTTAGGTTAATTACTCTGGACCCTAAATGATTCGAGTTGCAATTAATGGATATGGTCGAATTGGCCGCTCAATTCTTCGTGCATTGTACGAGTCGGGTAAACGCCAGCAAATTCAGATTGTCGCGATTAATGAACTCGCAAAACCTGAAGCCATTTGTCACCTTACGCAATACGACACCACCCACGGACGTTTTAAGCACACCGTCCGCCTCGATGGTGACAAGCTGTTGATTGGCGATGACAATATCCAATTATTTAATCAAGCAGAGGCGAGCTTATTGCCTTGGCGCGATCTTGATATTGATATTGTATATGAGGCCACTGGTAGCTTAATTGACCGTCAAGCTTGCGAAGCGCACATTCAAGCTGGCGCAAAACAAGTGTTGATTAGTCACCCATCGTCAGCTGATGTGGATGGCACTATTGTTTATGGTGTTAATCATGATTTGCTGCGCCCAGAACACACTGTCATTTCAAATGCATCGTGTACAACCAATTGTATCGTGCCGGTTATCGATGTACTTGATCGGCATTTTGGGGTTAAAAGCGGCGCTATAACCACTATCCATTCGGCAATGAACGATCAACAGGTGATTGACGCTTACCATGATGATTTACGTCGTACGCGAGCTGCAGGGCAATCTATTATCCCTGTAGACACCAAATTAGCCCGTGGTATCGAACGTATTTTGCCTCACATGCAAGATAAATTTGAAGCGATCTCAGTAAGGGTTCCCACCATTAATGTGACCGCAATCGACTTATCTGTCACTCTTGATAAAAAAGTCGATATTGAACAGATAAACAAAGTATTAGAACTTGCTTCAAACGGCAGTTTTAATGGTATTTTAGGCTATACTGACGAGCCGTTAGTGTCGTGTGACTTTAACCACGATCCGCGCTCAAGTATTGTCGATGGCACTCAGACTCGGGTCAGCGCAGGCCATTTGGTCAAATTATTATTATGGTGCGACAACGAATGGGGTTTTGCTAATCGAATGCTCGATACCAGTTTAGCAATGATCCAAGCTAAACAAGTGCAATAGCTATCAATCAATTTATCTGTAATGGGTATTAAACCGGTTACATCAAAGTTTTGTTTTTAACTTAAAAGGAAAGGCTAATTATGGCAATTATTAACATGACAGATTTAGATCTACAAAATAAGCGCGTGCTTATTCGTGAAGATTTAAACGTACCTGTCAGTGACGGTGTGGTGACCAGTGATGCGCGTTTACGTGCGTCTTTGCCAACCATTCAACTCGCACTACAAAAAGGCGCCGCCGTGATGGTGATGTCGCATTTAGGTCGCCCGACAGAAGGCGAATTTAATGCTGAGTATTCAATGCAACCCGTGGTCGACTATTTAGCAAAAGCATTAGATTGCCCAGTGCGTTTAGTCAGTGACTATCTAGATGGTGTCGATGTTAACGTTGGTGAAGTAGTGGTGTTTGAAAACGTCCGTTTTAACCTTGGTGAAGGTAAAAACGATGACACATTAGCCAAGAAAATGGCGGCATTATGTGACGTATACGTTATGGATGCCTTTGGTACTGCGCACCGCGCTCAAGCATCGACCCACGGTGTCGGTGTGTATGCTCCTGTTGCGTGTGCGGGCCCTTTACTCGCGCAAGAATTAGATGCATTAGGCAAAGCGTTGGATAACCCTGCTCGCCCAATGGTGGCCATTGTCGGTGGGTCAAAAGTATCAACTAAGCTAACCGTGCTTGAAAGTTTATCAACGAAAGTAGATCAACTGGTAGTGGGTGGTGGTATTGCTAATACCTTTATTGCTGCTGCCGGCCATAACGTTGGTAAATCGCTGTTTGAAGCTGATTTAGTTGAAGAAGCAAAGCGTCTTGTGGCTAATGCGCAAAGCCGTGGTGGCGACATTCCGGTACCAACGGATGTGGTCGTTGCCAGTGAGTTTAGTCCAACGGCCGCGGCAACACTTAAGTCAGTGACTGATGTGACAGACGGCGATATGATTTTTGATATCGGTCCAGATAGCGCAGAAGCGTTGGCAAAAATTATTGAGCAAGCCGGCACCATCGTCTGGAATGGGCCAGTAGGTGTATTCGAGTTTGATCAATTTGGTGAAGGCACTAAACGTATCGCGCAAGCGATTGCTGAGTCAAAAGCATTTTCTATTGCGGGCGGCGGTGACACGCTAGCAGCGGTAGATAAATATAACATTGCTGACAAAGTGTCTTACATCTCTACTGGTGGTGGTGCTTTCCTTGAGTTTTTAGAAGGTAAAGAATTACCCGCAGTGGCAATGCTTGAAAAACGTGGCGCCTAAGTTCACGTCTTAAGTTATTGTAACTACAATATAATTATTATAAAAATGCGCTGTTGTTGCCTAAAGGAAATGGGTAGTAGCAGCGTTAAAAATCCGTCCAAACGATAGCGACCTAGGTGAGCAATCACCCTATTAATGGAGAACAAAATGGCTCTTATCTCTCTACGACAACTGCTTGATCATGCTGCTGAGCATGGTTATGGCGTCCCTGCATTTAACGTAAACAACCTTGAACAAATGCGTGCCATTATGCAAGCGGCTGAAGCGACTGACAGTCCTGTGATTGTGCAAGCATCTGCCGGTGCGCGTAAATATGCTCGCCCACAGTTTTTAAAGTACCTGATGGCCGCTGCCCTTGAGCAGTATCCTGATATTCCTGTGTGTATTCACCAGGATCACGGTACCGATCCTGATATTTGTCAGCGTTCAATTCAGTTAGGCATGTCATCTGTGATGATGGATGGCTCGTTAATGGCTGATGGTAAAACTCCGGCATCTTACGAATACAACGTCGATGTCACTCGCCGTACCGTTGCATTTGCTCATGCATGTGGTGTGTCAGTTGAAGGCGAAATCGGTTGTTTAGGCAGTTTAGAAACAGGCCAAGCAGGCGAAGAAGATGGTGTGGGTGCATCTGGTATTTTAAGCATGGATCAAATGCTTACAACACCAGAAGAAGCCGCTCGTTTTGTTGCTGACACTCATGTAGATGCGTTAGCGATTGCGATTGGTACTAGCCATGGCGCATACAAGTTTAGCCGTAAACCTACTGGTGATGTGTTACGAATTGACCGTATTAAAGAAATTCATGCGCGTATTCCAAACACTCATTTGGTTATGCACGGTTCTTCATCTGTACCACAAGAGTGGCTGCAAATCATTAACCAATACGGTGGCGAAATTCCAGAAACTTACGGTGTGCCATTAGAAGAAATCGTCGAAGGTATCAAGCACGGTGTGCGTAAAGTGAATATCGACACCGATTTACGCTTAGCGTCAACCGGTGCTATCCGTAAGTTCTTAGCTGAACATCCTGCTGAATTTGATCCACGTAAATTCCTAAAAGCATCGATGGAAGCAATGGCAGACATTTGTACTACTCGTTACGAAGCATTTGGCTGTGCGGGTATGGCGTCTAAAATTAAGCCTAAGTCTCTGCAAGCGATGTATAAAGCGTATCAATCTGGTGAGCTTGATCCAAAAATCATGTAAACCAAATTAGCGAATATTGTTATTCAATGGTCCACTGAATTCAGTGGACCATTTTTTTGTAAATAAATTACGAAAAAATGTTGTTTTTTTAAACGTCATCACGCATGATCTGCGCCCTAAAAATGTCATAGTTTATTGCTATAACCCTATCTAGAACGCAATTTTAATTTCACAGTAGAACTCGCAATGCATTCAAGTTCAGACAAGCCTTTATCCTTATTTTCATTAACTTGGCCACTATTTGTTGATTTTGCGCTGCATTTTTTAACCGCAGCCATTAACACGTTTATGATCAGCCATGTGTCATATCAAGGTGTCGCCGCTTTATCGGTCGGCAATATGGTATTTGAACTGGCGATTACGTTATTTAGTTTCGTCAGTATTGGTGCAAGTGTGGTGATCACTCAGTATTTAGGCTCGCAAAATAAATCAGCTGCCAGTGCAGTGGTTTATTCGTCTATTGGGTTTAACTTTTTGGTGGGGTTGGCGGCGGCTGCCGGTATTTTATTCGGTGCTAGCACCATTTTGAGTTTAATGAATTTGCCTGCTGAATTAATGGCTGATGGTAAATTGTATCTAAACATTGTGGGTTTGTGTCTTATCCCTGAAGCCATGGCAATGTGCTTAGCGGCAGGTATGCGTGCTCATGGGTACACTCAGCAGGCTATGTGGGTCACATTGTCGATGAATATCATCACCTTTGTCGGTAACTTATTATTACTGTATGGCTGGTTTGGTATACCACAAATGGGCGTTGCTGGTGTCGCCATTAGCACTGTTGCGGGGCGATTAGTCGGTATGACAATGATGGCAGTGTTGTTTGTACGCTATACCGGTATAGAGATACATATACCAAGCATATTGCGTCCAGAGACAAAGATGCTTAAAAAAGTATTCCATATTGGTTTACCTGCAGCAGGTGAAAACCTGTCGTGGATGCTGCAATTTATGGTGGTTACATCGTTTGTCGGTTTAATGGGCGATAAGGCTCTTGCTGCGCAGTCATTATATTTCCAAATTTGTATGTTTATCTTGTTGTTTGGCCTCTCTATTGGCATTGGGAACGAGATTATTATTGGCCACATGGTTGGCGCTAAAAAGCTTAAAGCGGCAGAACATCAAATGTACCGTGCCTTAAAGTTAGGTTTGATGGTGACTACGGTTGTTGCATTATTTGCTGCTGTTTTAGGCCCAAACTTGGTCGCTTGGTTTACTGATGAAACCGACATTGCCTTATTAGTCGGCCAGTTATTCATACTCACTTTATTGATGGAGCCTGGGCGCACGTTCAATCTTATTGTGATTAATGCCTTAAGAGCCAGTGGTGATGCTAAGTTCCCATTTTTTATGGGCTTGTTTTCTATGTGGTGTATTGCCGTGCCTGGCGCATATGTATTAGGAATTCATTACGAACTTGGGTTGATAGGCATTTGGGCTGCACTCGCATTGGATGAGTGGGTTAGAGGGTTAGCGATGCTATGGCGCTGGCGAAGTGGCCGTTGGCAATCGAAAAGCTTAATTGCTTGATGAACATGTAAATTGTTTCATATTGATTGAGATCACATTTTTTTCAATTTAACATCGAAAGTGGTAATATGCCTGAAAATTTAGACAAGATAGCCATCTAAACGATTTTTAAGTCGTAAATAAAGGACGAAATGACATGAAGAAACTGCTACTTACCGCAGCTATTACACTCGCCATGCCATTTGCAGCACATGCTGGAAGTGATTTTGTTGAAGGCGATGCCACATTTGCTGGCGAAGCTGAGTTAGGCGCTACGTTAACAACCGGTAATACTGATACCTCTTCGTTAAAAGCACGTTTAGCCTTAAAGCAAGAACTAGGCAACTGGGAAAACCAGTATGTGTTAGAAGGGTTATATAAAGAAGATACCGAAGAAGTCACTGCTAAACGCTACTTTTTAGGTGTACAGGGCGATTATCAAATTAATGATATTAGCTACCTGTTTGCTAACACTAACTATGAAGTCGATCCATTCACTGGTTATGATTTTACCTCTACAACCTCAGCGGGTTACGGTTATCGTTTTATCGATACCGAAAGAATGTCTTTAAAAGCTGAGGCTGGTCCTGGTTATATTTATCAGCAGCTTGACGATGAAACCGCACTAGCTGAAGGTTATGACAGTGATGACAGCGTCGTGGTTCACGCCGTGGTCGACTTTCAAACTAAAGTCGGTGAATCATCTAAGTTCCAGCAAAAATTTGTGGCTGACTGGGGTGAAAAATTAGATGGACGCTCTGAAACCTCGTTAACTGCTAATATTATTGGGGCATTAGCGATGAAGTTTGCTGTGATTGTTCGTTATAATAGTGATCCGCTTGATGACAAGAAAAGCACTGATACAGAAACCAACATGACATTGCTTTATTCATTTTAAGTCAATGTCATCCCGAAAAAGCTGGCTTAGCCAGCTTTTTTTATGTCCGTGTTTCGAGAGAGTAGAGACGTTGTGCGTGTCATTACGATTTTTACCTGCAGACATAGCGAAGAGCATGGATGTAGTTGGCATTATTCGCTTTGTTATGGTTCAGTGATACATAGCTCATAAAACCGTCATATTCGAGGGGCTGTTCACGTAATAACAATCTTATTAGCTTGTTTTTATGGCATTTATTCGAATTCGCATAGGTTTAGGAGTATACTTTTTTTATCAGTAGCGACGCTGAGACAGTACCATGCAAATAGGATGTTGTTGGTTTGATAAAGAGCGACGTTTGTTAACTGATCAGGCAAAATCGACTCAGTGGCATTTGAACGATCATGAATATTGGGTGCTAGAGCAATTAGTTCTGCATCGGGGCCAAGTTGTGCCATTAACTACGCTTCAAACCGTAGTGCTTGACAGCGGTGCCCATCAATTACCACATAACGAGCTTGTCAGCATTATTTATCATATTATTGATTACTTATGCGCCAAACATTCTAACCTTGTAGAATACATCCCACAGCAAGGTGTCATTCTTTATCCCGCCACGCAGGGTAAACATACCAAAATACTCGACTTACCTAACCGCTTACTGTCTTGGGGGCAGTATGGGATTATTATTGTGGCATTATTGGTCGTGCTACTGTTTGTGCTATCGAACCTTAATCCCCCATTATTTGCCAAAGCCGACGTTATAAGACAAGTGCTCACAGCAAATGGGCAGATGGTGCAATTATCAGTATTTGATAATCAATCGCCACAAGATGCTATTTTGCATGCCGACTGCTTATCGAATCAACTACAAATGTGTCATGAGGTTCGCTGGAACGCTATTAGCGCCGCGATTTCTACTGATCGCCATTATGTTAGCTTTATTTTGAGCCAGTCGGAGACGCAATCATTACAGTTTAAAAACATTAAATTAGCTGTAGATGATATGCATTCGCCATTTATCACTCAAGAATGGCTTCATAAGGTGCTTATTTGTGGCTAATAGGATAGGAGTGAAGTGGCGAAAAAGAGCGCGGCGATTATTGCAATCAAAGCGGGGCAAGTTGTTGTTTGTATTAACGTGGGTGTTTGTCTTATTTGCCTTAACTCATGTGCTTGAATATTTTGTTCCTCCGCATCAACAATGGCATTTGTCTTGTCGTGCCGATGGCTATTTTGACCCGCAACAAGCTCAGATAACGTCCTCAGTTGTTAGTGAATTATTGTTAACCTTCACACTTGAATATCAAGATGCTGCCTTACGTTACCATTTGGGTAATGAGTCATTACCGGCCGAATCGATTGTGCTGCAAGGAAATGTGGTAAAGGTCGATTTTGGCGCCTTAAATTACGCATTACAAATGCAACTAAAAAGTAAAAAGTTAAATAATGACAGTATGTTACTTGACTATTTGTTAAATGAATTAGCGGTAGGTGAATCACAACTCCTTGAGGGTGATTTATTGCCATTGCAGGTGCAAATCCTTAATGCTAATGATGATCAATTGCGGGCAACCTTAACGTTTATACCCAGTAACAGCATATGGTCTTGTGAGATAATCCCGGCAGTTCTGCCTCAGCCACATTGAATAAATTCATCTTTAGGTTACTATCGATAACATCGATGAAACTTTAAATGGTATGTAAGTTAAAACAGTGGCAAAAGTTAAAGTAAAACAAGAAGAAGCGTTATCAATTAAATTTAGCCATCAAATGGCTCCAGGGGATCAGCGTACATTTGATTTGTACTTCTATTTGCCTACAGAGATGGGGATCGGTTCACACACCCTCGATGAAGAAGAATATTATCATAGCGGTATTTTAGGCCGTCGTTCATATTACTCTAAAGGTTTGCACCTGCCGCTGGTTCAATCACGTTTCATTAGTTTAAACAAACGGACCATGGAAGAGTTTCGTTTATATCTTAATTTATTTGCCTATCAATTTGCCGTCGCCATTGAGACTGATGGTAAAGAGCTTCGCCAAAAAAGTGATGCCAGTGAGTTTTATTTGGCATTAGACGAACTGTGTGATGTGGTGTTGCAATTACTTAAAAAATTTCGTCGTAATGAACCGAGCGATCCAAAGTGGAAGTCGTATTTTGAGCACGCAGATAATTACCTTTCGTGGTTTTGTGAGCAGCAATTACTTAAAATATTAGCTCATTCGCCTCGCAGCTCAGACTTTAGTGAGGTAAAAGATAAAGCTTTGGATTTATGTCGTAGCGAAAACTATTATCGCGAACAAGTGTGTAAATACAATTCGATGCAAACCCAGCAAGATGCGAATCGGATATCGAATAAAATGTTGTTGCTGCGACGCCTTATCCAACAAGGCGTGGTATTAAAAGAAGAGCTAAAACCACTTGGTGTTGGGCTAAAAAAGTTTGTAACAGGCCTTGCAACCGGTTTGGTGATGCTTGTCGTGTCGGCATTAATTATTAAAGCCCAGGGCTTTTTTAATGGCCTAACCCTGACCCTAGTCCTTACATTGGCGGTAATTTACGGATTCAGGGAAATCTTTAAAGAAGACTTTCGTAACGCAATGTGGCGTTTTATTCAACGCGGGCGTCCACGTTGGAGCCGTATTTTACGTGACACAAGCACACAAGCTATTGTTGCTAAACAACTGGTTTGGCTTGAGTTTATGCGTTCGCAAGACATTCCAGATACCGTGTCTGAAATCATGAAGCATCGAAATAGCCAAAACAAGGTCGACTCGACAGTGTTGCATTACCGTATTGCGACTAAAGTGGCGAATAAACCCTTTGAGGCCGGATATTCTGAAATTCAAGAGCAAGTTAACTTTAGCTTAGTGCCATTTGCTCGTCATTTAGAACGTGGCAAAGCCAAAATCTACAAAGAGTCTGACGGTAATATCAGTAATGAATCTGTTGAGCGTCGCTATCAAGTCAATCTTGTTGCAGTGTTACGAGATGGCAAGCAACAGCCAGAGTATGCTCGCTTTAAAGTCACGATGAATCGCTCAAGTATTGTAGAAATTACCGAAAGTAAATTGCCTGATAACATCCAGCCTTTTACATCTGAAGCTGACAGCAATTTAAGCGAAGAGACTCAAGTCGTTGATCACCAACAGGTCGACCCCTGATCCAATTAACCATAGACCAAGGTTCGGCTTATGGTTAATTGAGGTGGTCGGTATAGGTTGGCCGGGTAAACGCTTGGCAAATGCTTTGGTCCACGGACTGCTTAGCACGCTTTAGCGCAATTTCAGCATTAGCCAGGTATTGCTCTAAACTTTGTGGTGACATGTACCCTGCAATCCCAATATTTATCCCTTCAGCCAGTTGGTTTTCGGTTAAGCGGTGCATCACATTCATTGCGTATTGATATGCATTGGTGGCATTGGTATCTGGTAATAAAACAACCAATTTACCGAGTTGCCACTGGGCAATTTGATAGTTAAGCGGTAATTCGATTAACAACTGCAATTCAATGTCTTTTTGGCGTTTTTCTAACTGGCTCATGTTGCCCATGTTACTGAAAATACCTTCGGGGTTAATGTCCATGACTAATAAACTCGATTGAATTTTAGTTTGTTCGTTGAGGTTATTAAAGTGATGTTCTAACTCCGTTAGTCGCAAAACAATGGCGCTACTGTGGCCAAACACATTACTGCTATTGTGTACTGCTACCGTGGGGGCAGTCTCTTCAAAAGTACAAATTAAGTACTCAATATCACCATCAAATGTAAGTTGTCCTGCCAAGGTTGTTTTTAGGCACTGATTATAACGGCTTTGGGTAAACGGCATGATTTGCGCAGTCCATTCACCCTGTAAGCTAATTTGGGCGCAAATGTTTTGCCACTGGTTTTTAAGCTCATCGCCCAATAAATCGGTGATCGGGATATCGGTTTCACCATTGAGCGCCATCAGGTGATCGAACTGACTATTGCATTTAATCAATTTTCCGTTTGAGTCTGTTAATGCTGTGGCGACGGCGCTGTCGCTCAATAGTTGGTACAAATATGCTTGGCGTTGGCTGTCATATAGAATGGTAATATCTTCAAAGGTAACCAACCAATATGACTCTTTGCTATTGGGGCATAACTCACTTCTTATATGGGCTTGTAACGTGCTATTAACACTTTCAATGTTCACTTCTCCTCGCCATTGTTGGTGGTGTGCTAATGCTTCTTTAATTTGTTTAAAGCGATCGTTATCGAGCTGCAATACTCGCTGGAAATTACGGTCGGTTAAGGTATCAACCGACAAGGCAAGCGCTTTTGCTGCTTTAGGGTTGGCGCTGCTTATTCGGCCGCTGTCATTCACTATCAAACAGCTTATTTCACTGTTAAATAACCCTTGGCTTAACTGTAAACTATTGAGTTTAGCTCGGCGCTCAAGCACAAACAGATGTCTTAATACGATTAAGGCCGATGCCAGTAGAGCGATTAACGCGCCAGCAATCAAAATCACCATACGCCATTCGAGGTAACGGGCGGCAATATCATCGTGACGGATATACGACAATAAAAAGTATTCTCTTTTGGTTTCGTATTGGCTGGTCAGCTCAACTTTTAAATAAACAAAGGTGGCATCGTTACTGTAAAACTGGCCAAAATTGTTCATTGCCATTTCTTTCCATAAATCTGGATAGGTTTGCTTAAGACTAGACCCTAATGAGTCAGGCATATTGCTTAAAGGCTCAGGTTGATTTGCTCCTGCGTACAAAAATCCTTGAGTGTCGAGTAACAACATGGGGGAGTTTTGATTAAAAAATGCAGGCTTAATTGATTCAAGTAATTTGGTGATTGAGTTGTAAGTGACTAAGTAACCTTTGATGCTTTGGTCGGGGTTTTCTATCCAAGACAATTGATAAAAGTAGGGTTCAAGCAGGCCATCTATTGGTGTGAATGACATGGGCGATGTGTAAATATCGCGGCCACCCATATTGCGGCTAGAACCTAGCAGTGTGGCTGGCAGTTGCATGTTGTCGAAACTGTCTGTGGTTGAAAAGCGTAAGTTTCCTTGTGGATCGTACAGAGACAAGCCTAGTAGCTCAGGAATATTCTGTGTGAGCGAGCTCCAACTGTCGATGACTTTACGTTGTTGTACTTTTGAAGGTTGTTGCAAATACTGCCTAAGTAATTCGGCTTTAGAAAAGGTTTGAGTTCTAAATTGTAGGAACGCGACTTTATCCGAGGCCAACGAGGCAACAGTTTGTAGTTCACTGTAGCGTTGATCTGCCCAGTCTTCTTGTAAACGGCGCTCACCTAAATTCACAACCATGTTGGTGATTATAAACACCGCAATGAGCAGAATAATTAATTGGCTGAGCAGCGATAAAATGTGCTGCTGTGACCATCGCGCTGCTTGTGATGAAATTAATAACGGATTAGAAGAGCTTACTACTTTGCGTTTAAACATTGAGTTACTTTTTTAGCATTCACTTATCAGCAATACTAGCATGAAGGTGCAGAAGGAAGCATGTCTAGTTTAGCCAATCTTATCTAATTCTCGTTGCTTAAATTGAGTGCCGTATTGTTCAGCAATTGTGCGGCAACGGTCTATATTAACGTTTTCCAAACCGTTTATGGCCGTGACCTGTACTTGCGCAATATATTTCGGTGCTAACTCAATAAATTTAAGCAGCGCTTCGTACGAGTTTGCGAGCTTAGGGCGGCAGTGTTGTAAATAACCTTCTGGAGTGTCGGCATTGAGTGAAATCGATAAGCTGTCTACACACTGGCTTAACTCCGGCAGGATATTACGGCGATGAAAATGATTGCCTAATCCGTCGGTATTGACTCTTACTTTACCGCCACGGGCTTTAATTTCTTTTGCGACTTGTAATAAACAGTTCAAATTTAATGTTGATTCGCCAAAGCCACAAAAAACGTACTCTTCAATTTGTGTGACATCGCCTAATAACGGAATGATGTCTTCTGCGGTGATGGGTTTACTTAATGATAAGTCGTATTCATGCACCTGTTTTGAACCATTGTGTTTTGGACAAAATTGGCATCGTAAAGTACATCTAGCGGTAATGTTGAGATAACGATGATGACCAATATCGTAAATTAAGGTGGGCTTTGTTGTACTCATAATAATTGCGGTGATTAGATTAACATTGGCATATTGTAACGAAATAAGCGTAGTTGCTTTGTTGTTTGGCTCGCATAAAGCATAAAAAAGCAGAGCGAATATTGCTCTGCTTTTTTGCTCGTTGGCTTAAGTGGTGTTAATGCTGATCTTCTGAAGCCAATGGTTCTGCAGTCGTTTTAGGTTGCCACCACCAAATAAAGAATCGTCTTAATACACGTTTAAAATCATCTAAAATAATGTACAAAATCGGTACTAAAATCAGGGTCACCACGGTTGAGAATAAAATACCAAACGCGAGCGATGTTGCCATTGGGATAACAATTTTAGCCTGTAAACTGCGTTCCATGATAATGGGCACTAAGCCAACAAAGGTTGTTAACGAGGTTAAAATAATCGCTCTAAATCGGTAACAGCCCGAGTCAATCGCCGATTGCATTAACGACTTGCCTTGTTCACGTGCGCGGTTAACAAAGTCGACTAAAATCAGTGAGTCGTTTACCACGACGCCTGCTAACGCCACAATGCCGCATAAACTCAAGATACTCATTGATAACCCAAGAATAAAGTGACCGAACAAGGCGCCAATCATGCCAAATGGAATAACCGACATAATGATTAATGGCTGGGTGTACGACTTAAGCGGAATCGCCATTAAGGCGTAGATGGTGAACATGGCAAAGAAAAAGCCTTGTGCCAAACCTAGCATTGCATTTTGCTCATCTAAGCTGCCGCCATCTAACGCTGAAGCTACTTTAGGGTATTGTGCGGTTAATTCGGGTAAGAAGTCTTGTTGAATTTCTGCCACCACTTTTGATGGTTCAACATTGTTTTTATTTACATTGGCGCTGATGGTAATTGCTCTGCGGCCATCAACTCGAGTAATTGAGGCGTAAGACTCACCTAGCTCGATTTCTGCCACGGTAGAAAATGGTACCGCTACACCTGAGGGGGTGCGGATGAGCATGTTTTCAAGGTCGCCAATAGTACGGCGCTGATCAAGCGGGTAACGTACCATGACTTTAACTTCTTCTTTATTACGCAAGATCCGTTGAGCTTCATAACCATAAAAGCCATACCGCACCTGGCGTGCTAAGTCTGACAATGTTAGCCCTTGTGCTTCAGCTTCTGGGCGGATGTTTAACCGTATCTCATGTGAGCCAGATGAGAAGTTATCGGTAATATCAAACACACCTTCGTAAGTCGCTAATTTAGATTTAAGCGCTTTGGATGCCTCAGACAGTTGGGCTAAATCACTAGAGGTTAAGCGGAACGATAAATCTCCACCGGCATCGTTGGTGCTGGCATTAATCGTTAATTTTTTAACCGATAGCAGTTCTGGCAATTGCTTGCGCCACTCTTGTGCAATAGAAACGCCGTCGACTTCGCGGTCTTCACCTTTTGTCAGCTCGGTAAATACAAAGGCACTGCTGCGCGAGCTAAGCTCAATATAGCTGTGTTTCACCATTGGGTAACCGTATTGGTCTTCAAGTTTGGTGTTCATTTTGTATAACGCATCTTCAACTTGTTGAAGCACTTTTAAGGTGTTTTCTTCTGAGCTGCCTTCTTCCATTTCAAGCTGAACTTGAATAAAGTCTGACGGAATATCAGGGAAAAATACCCAACGCACTTTACCGCTTTGTACGAGCGCCAGCGATAAAATTAATACACCAATAAATACCGCCACCACGCTGTAACGCACTTTAATGCAGCGTTCTAAAAAGTGACGATATTTGTTGTGAATAAAGTGCTGTAACCATTCGTTCAACGCAAATTTTATTTTTGAAAATAGATGGGTAGGGGCGGTCCTTTTTTTGATTTTCATGTGGGCTAAATGCGCCGGTAGAATCAGCTTTGATTCCACTAGCGAAAATGCTAAACATAAAATCACGACCATGCCGATGGATTTCCAGATAACCCCCATAGGACCCGATACCATAATCATCGGGATAAAGGCGGCAATAGTGGTCAAAACCCCAAAAGTGGCTGGCATTGCTACATTTTGCACCCCTTTAATCACATTGTTTAGGGAGTGGCCATTTTCTTCGAGTTCAGTGTAAGCACTTTCGCCGATGACAATGGCATCGTCGACCACTATCCCCAGCACCAGAATAAAGGCGAATAAGGTCAACATGTTGATAGACATATTGAAAGGCTCAATAGGCATTAATAGCATGGTGCCCAAAAAGCATACCGGTAACCCCAACATGACCCAAAATGCGAGTTTAAGGTCTAAAAACAAGGCTAAAATAATAAATACCAACAGTGCGCCATAAAACATGTTTGACAACATCATGTTTAAACGGCCTTGCAGGTAGTGTGTTAAGTCACCCCAAGTATCCAGTTCAATGTTACTTGGTAGGGTGAGTTTGCGCTTGGCGACATAGTCTTTAACTTGAGAGGCTATATCTAAAGCATTTTGGTCATCAATACTGGCTATTTCTATCACTGCTGCCGGTTTGCCATTAAAACGGGTGTATTCTAAACGCTCTTCAAAATCATCATTAATGGTCGCCACTTGTGGCAACATTATACGACTACCGTCTGCTCGAGTTGTCACTACTATTTTGGCAAAGTCATCGGCATTGTAGGCCTGACCTTTGGTGCGCAATAAAATATCGCCATCTTGAGCTCGAATCGCGCCGCCGGGTAAGTCGATAGATGAGTTCTGTACGGCTAATGCAACTTGGGTAAAGGTGATGCCATACTCACGCAGCTTATCTTCAGAAAGTTCAATGCCAATTTCGTAATCGCGCACACCATTCACTGTTGCACGTGTGACTGCAGGCAAATCGGTAATATCATCACGGATTGCTTTAGCCATTTCTTTCATGTCATGTAGATTCATATCTCCATAGACAGACACCCAAATCACGCTGTTTTCAGGTTTTATTTGGTAAATGTTGGGTTTTTCAATGTTGTCAGGGAAGGTCGCAATCGCATCGACCCGCAGTTTTGCTTCGTCGAGCACTTGCTGTACATCGTAGCCGTCTTCAACTTCAATGGTTACTGAGCCAACGCTGTCACTGGCAACTGATGTGACCTTGTCAATGCCGCTGATGTCTTGAATCGCTTCTTCGATTTTGATGTTAATCCCTTCTTCAATTTCTTGTGGCGCTGCACCGGGGTATGCCACATTGATATTGATTAGGTTTAATTCAAAAGTAGGAAACACTTCTTTATTAATGATAAACGTACTAAATAAACCGCCGATAAGCAGTGCTGCCATGAGTAAGTTTGCCGCGACACTGTTGCGGGCAAACCAGGCAATTATTCCTTTATTGGTATCCATAATTATTCACCTGCTGTCGTAGCAGCTTCTGGGGGCGTATCTGTGCTAGTGGGTTCTTCACCCAATATTTTCACTTTTTGCCCTGAGCTTAAGCTGTTGACACTGGTCGTTGATACTCGCTCATTGGCTTTAAAACTGCCTTTGATGTAAAGCGTATCAACGTCTGAGCGGATAATATTGACCTGACGCATTTCGATGATGTTGTCTTGGGTCACCACTGCCACTTGGCCGTTACGGACAACATGGCGTGGCAATGTGACAACATCATTAACGGTGCGACCAGTGATAACAGCGTTAACAAAGCTGCCGTATTTAAGCGGTAATTGATTTGAGGTGTTGGTGTTACGAAGATAAGGGTCGCGAATTTCGGCCACCAGATACACCATGCGAGTTTGTTCATCAATCACGTTTTCGCTACGTACAATCGAGCCTTGCCATGTGGCTTGTTTACCGGCAAGTTGAGCTGTGAGTGTTACGCTGGTGTCTGGGTTTTCGACAGACTCAAGGTAGGCGAGCTCTTCGTTTGTGAGCGGTAATCTAATTTCAGCGATGCTGGTATCGTATAGTTCGCCTAGATTAGTGCCCAGTGTGACGTATTGGCCTAAATCGACATTGCGCGCTTTGATGATGCCGTCAAAAGGTGCACGGATAACAGTACGTTCTAAATTACGCTGAGCTCGTGCTAATGCTGCTTGGGCATACTTGACGTTAGCCTGTTCTTTTTTTAATTGCGGGATCCGCAATCCAAGTTCTGGTGGCAGCCCATTACCAAAATCTTTAAATTCTACTTTTGCGACTTCGCCGCGCGCTTTTTCTTCGTTTAATGCGGCAGTGGCTTGTGCGAGTGTGGCCTCAGCTTGGATTAAATCGGCCTCATAGTCTGAGGGTTCAATAATGGCCAGTTGCTCGCCTTTTTTTACCACGCCACCGGCAACAAAGTTTGCTGAAATGCTTAGCATGCGCCCTTGGACTTCGGTGACTAATTGCGTTTTGTATTTGGGGTTAACCACACCGTATGACGGTAAGTTCAGTGATAAGGTTTGTGGCGTCACGGTTTGTACATCAACAATAGGAATGTTGATGGGTTCATCTTTTTGCTCTGGAGCTTCCTGGGTATTAATTAATAACCAGGCCGCTGCAGCAAACACTGCAATAATAAAGAGTGGTGACAGTCTTCTTAGAATTGTTTTTATCATTTCTATTGCGTATCCATGCTTAAATAAGACTAAAGACAGTTAACTACGTTGGTTAACATGTTCATTCAGATTCATTTTATTACTCATCGTTTATAAATTAACAGAGTCTTGGGCTTAGCTAAATAGTTTTATGTAAATAAAATGTTTCTAATTTTTAGTTTGTTGCCTATTTTGCGATTGAATCTAAATAAATCGTAGTTATTGGCATAAATAAATGAAAGTGGAAGCTTGTTGAGTTGTAATTATTCCCTTTTAATCAATGTATTAGGTCACGCCTTTGGGGTGGGTGTTTTTTGCGCTAAAATTGACATTTCTTGACACTTTTTGCCGTATCGCGTCTAGTTAATTGTGATATATCTCACTTAGGCAATAAAAAAAGCGAATTATTTAATAATTCGCTTTTTTTATTGGAGAGCATAGTGTGAAAAATTACTTTTTCTTATTCTTTTTAGACTTCACTTTGGCATCTTTTGCATTGGCTTTTTTCTTGCCTGGCACCTTTGCTTCTTTGTGCTTAGGGCGAAGCTCTTCAATCACACGACGCTTGAGTGGCAGTTCGATATAACGCTCAATTTTAGACACAATACGCATGTCATGCGCTTCAACTAACGAAATTGCTGTACCTTTTGCGCCTGCGCGTGCTGTACGCCCAATACGGTGAACATAGGCATCAGCAGAACGTGGCATATCATAGTTGATGACATGAGTGATGTCGTCAATGTCGATACCGCGAGCTGCAACATCGGTTGCGAGTAATACGTTTACTTCGCCTTTTGAGAACTTACCTAATGCCTGGAAGCGTTTTTTCTGTTCCATATCGCCGCGCATAAACGCACAGGGAATATTGGCTTTTAGTAATAGCCCTTCAAGACTGGCAACGATGTCACGGGTTTTAACAAATACAATGGCACGTTTAACGTTTTCTTGGCGTAAAATATGACTCAGTAAGGCAAATTTATGAGCGTTGTCATCGGCAAGGTGGATCCATTGATGCACTTTGGCTTTTTCGCTGCGTGGCGATTCAACATCGACAACGACAGGATCGTTTAATAACTCACGCGCAAAGCGGTTAACGCCGTTGCCCTCAAGTGTTGCCGAAAATAACATGTTTTGCTTACGACCTTGGGCTTCAATGGCAATCGTTTGTACCACAGATGAAAACCCCATATCGAGCATACGGTCAGCTTCATCGATGATCAAAATTTCAACTTCAGTAGCATCAAACTTATCTTTATCTAGGTATTCCATTAATCGGCCTGGTGTGGCGATCAATATGTCGATGTTATCTTCTAACGCTTCTTCTTGAGGGCCGTAAGGCACACCACCAGTAATGATGGCGATATTAAGATCAAGGTCGGTTGCTAGGTGGCAAGCATAGCGATGAATCTGGCTGGCAAGTTCGCGTGTTGGCGTTAATACCAAAATACGTGCTTGCCCCTCAAAGCGGCGAGGAAAGTCGATAAGATGCTGTAAAGCAGGCAGTAAAAAACTGGCTGTTTTACCGGTGCCGGTTGGCGCACGCGCTAAAATATCCCGCTGATCCATGGCCAATGGAATGGTTTGTTGCTGAATAGTGGTAGGGGTGTTGTGTCCCATGGCCTTGAGTGACTCTAATAAGCTAGGGTCGAGCTGGAAATCTTCAAATTGCATGCGCTGGTCTCGCTGAAAAATAGTTGAGTATTATAGCTGACCTAATGAGCAGGCTAAAGCTTTAAGTAGAAAGGGCGGCATAAATCTATCATCGTGTCGCTGTATCCCCCTTGTTTATTGCGAATAGCCATTTGCAGATACTGAGTTTTCTCCGTAGTGTCTGTGGCATGTTTGAGCACCAGTATCGAACGATTTGGCGATTTTCCTTCAGCGCTAATGATTTCGAGGTGCTTGGCAACAAAGAGTGTGTGCCCTTTAAGCTGTTGAATAAAACTGGCTAAACTCTGTTGTGGCAAAATAAGACTGGCGTGGCCATGTGGCGCAAGTAATTGGCTAATCGCGTGCTGCAATTCTGCAAATGACAAAGTGTTAGTATGTCTTGCATCGGCACGGGCACTATTTTTGGCTTGAGTGCCTTGTTCAAAGTACGGTGGATTGCAAATAATATGGTCGAATAAAGATACAGGGATGAGGCTTTTTTGCTGTAGAAAGCCCTGAATCGAACCTTGATACACTTGTACTTTATTGGCCCAAGGGCTTTGCTCAACATTATGTTTACAGGCATTGGCTGCTGCAGAATCGAGTTCGACTGCAGTAATTTGTGTGTGTTCTAGGCTGCGTTGTGCAGCCATTAAGCTCAATAATCCGCTTCCTGCGCCAATATCAAGAATATGACTTGATTGGGTGAGCTGTGCCCATGCGCCAAGAATAACGGCATCGGTGCTGACTGCCATACCACATTGCTCATCGTCGATATGAAATTGTTTAAACGTAAAAGGCATAATTTAGCAGTGGCTATTGGGTTAATGTGAACGTTACGGCTGATGGTAATCGTTTTGAGTTAACGTGTCGTGAGTTAATTGACGCTTGGGTCAGTTGATCTTTGCCGGTTGAGTTTTGTTTGAGTTAAAACACGTTTTAATCGAGTCGAATGGATTGATACCTAGTCATCTGAGCAACTCTTTAATTCATAAAGCGTCGTTCAACAAAGAGTAAAACGTTTTTAGCCGAACCCTTCGGGCAGCGTTTGTTGGCCATTTTTACTGCGTTATCGACTTTTTATCTAGAATAACGACACCTCAAAGCCTCTGCCATGCAATTGTATATGTGCGTAATAGACAACAATTCGCTGCAAAAATAACCTTGAAAGATCAACTGCCCCTAGGATAAATCGTTGAGCTTTTGTTATCAAAATTTAAACTAAAAAAGATAACTTGGCGATTATGTACACAAGTCTTGACATAAATGCATTACAAAAACGTTATTTTCGTTATTTTACTTAGCAAAGCTTGTGTCTATTAATGATGTTTGGTATTAGTTTGGCCGTTTTAGTTCAGTTAAATGGTGTAAAAAGTCTAACTGTAGCTATTTGGGCAAGGATGTAGCTGATAAAAATAGGACTAGATGTTCATTTTATATCATTTCACAGCAGAATTTAGTATTTAAAAGTGTATTTTTAACTTTACAAAAAGTGGGCGCGTTCAGTTCAGCAGTAGCTAATTTTGGCGTAATCAATTAGGTTTGTTAAAAAACATAACAATAAAAAGAGGCAAGTAGTGCAAACAACCAAGATGAGTTTGACGGATACGCTAGGGTTAGGCTTTATGACTTTCGCGTTCTTTTTAGGCGCAGGAAACTTAATTTTTCCTCCTTTTGCAGGCATGTTAGCTGGCGAAAATATGTCTTTTGCGATGCTCGGTTTTTTGATTACCGCCGTGGGGATGCCATTGATTGGTCTCATTGCCGTTGCCAAAGCTAATGGTAAAGTTATGGCACTGTTACCCGCGTTTGCTGCCACCGCATTGGCTGTCGCTATTTACATTATTATTGGCCCTGCATTTGCCGCGCCGCGTACCGGATTAGTGGCGTTTGAAATTGGCGCTAGACCCTTTATTAGCAATCCAGATGCAGTAATGATGTTAGCGGGTAAAGAATTCAATATCGCACAATTAATTTACACTTTAGTGTTTTTCTCTATTGTGATGTTTTTGTCTTTATTTCCAGGCAAGTTACTGGATAACGTGGGCAAGGTGTTAACCCCTATTTTGATTTTACTATTAGTCAGTTTAGCCAGTTCAGTGATTATTTTACCTGGGTTTGAAGTCAATCAACCGGTAGGTGAATACATCAATAGCCCATTAACGAAGGGGATTATTGAAGGCTACAACACCATGGATACCTTGGCTTCTTTAATGTTTGGTATGTTGATTATTGACTTACTGCGTAAAAAAGGGGTTAACGATACAACAGATCAAACCAAGTATTTAGTTCGTGCAGCCTTTATTGCCGCTGGCGGATTAGCATTTGTTTATGTGTCGTTATTTTATCTTGGTGCATCGGCCGGTGATTTTGCGATTGGCGCTGAAAATGGCGGCCAAATCCTCACAAACTATGTGACTCATCATTTTGGCAGTATCGGCACGTTAATGCTGTCGACGGTAGTGACCCTTGCTTGCCTAACCACGGCGGTTGGTTTGGTGACAGCGTGTGCCGAGTTTTTTAATGAGTTAATGCCTAAATTGTCGTATAAATTATTGGTTGTATTGTTAAGCGCAATTTGTGCCACGGTCGCTAACGTGGGCTTGTCACAATTAATCAGTGTCAGTATTCCGGTGTTGATGACGATTTACCCAGTGGCAATTGCCTTGGTGTTAGTGACATTTTTAACTGAGCGTTTTGTTCGTCCGGCTTTTTCACACAGAGTGATTTTAAGTGTAGCGTTATTTTTTGGGATTTTTGATGGTTTGCAAACCGCAGGCATGGACATGAGCTTCTTGGACTTCATGCCACTGCACGCTGAGGGTATGGCGTGGTTATTACCGACAGCTCTGACCGCCATGGTGTGTTTGTTTTTACCCAAAAAACGCCTTTCTGCCGCGTAACCTTTTGGGGGAAATAGTCTAAAATTCATAATGTGAAGTGAATAAAGGCAAACAATAAGACGGCGTTATGATATTTTATCTAACGTCGTTTTTTTACCTTGCTAGAGATTTTACTTTGGTTAAACCTGCATATCAGCCTAACCCATTAATTAACCAGTTTTTAGATGATTTATGGTCTACAAAAGGGTTAAGCGATAATACCTTGGCTTCGTATCGTACCGACTTACAGCACGTAGAACGTTATGTGTTATCGCAAGGGCTTGATTTATTGCGTGTTGATCAAGGCTTACTGCGTGACTATTTGAATGCTCGTTTTGAAGAGCAGTTTGCTAAAAGCAGTACCGCCAGATTATTGAGCAGTTTACGACGTTTTTATGGCTACTTATTGATCAAGCAACTAATTAGTGAAGATCCTACCGCCTTGATTAAGTCACCTAAATTAGCACGTCAGCTACCTGACTCATTGTCTGAGGCGCAAATAGACAGCTTACTTGCAGAGCCGAATGAGGATGATCCGATAGAATGTCGTGATAAAGCCATGTTGGAACTGTTATATGCCACAGGCCTTCGTGTTACTGAGTTGGTGAGCTTAACTATGGAGCAAATAAGCTTACGCCAAGGGCTTGTGAGAGTGGTGGGCAAAGGCGGTAAAGAGCGTTTAGTGCCCTTAGGCGAGTTAGCGGTAGCTGAAGTTGAGCAGTACATGCGCTTTGCTCGTGGCGAATTATTGAATATGAAGCAATCTGATGTGGTGTTTCCATCAAGACGCGGAAAAATGATGACTCGGCAAACGTTTTGGCATCGGATTAAATTGTATGCGGCAAGAGCTGGGATCCAGTGCCATTTGTCTCCGCATACTTTACGTCATGCTTTTGCAACTCATTTGCTCAATCATGGCGCGGATTTACGTGTGGTACAATTATTACTTGGCCACAGTGATTTATCGACAACCCAAATCTATACCCATGTGGCAAAAGTGCGCTTGCAACAGCTTCATAGTCAGCACCATCCTCGTGGTTAGTGTTATTGATATCAAATCCTTACATTTAAGCGTTTGAGTATTTGTTGCGTTCATTTAATTAAATCTGTAAGTTTTGCTTACGAAGTCGGGTCTATTCAATCACCCGTGTCAATTAGGAATTATCATGAAGTTAACTAAAGCAATTGTCCTTGTTGCTAGCCTTGTCATTACGCCAATTTTGTCTGCAGCTACAGCAACGGATGTGTCAAATGAATCAGCTTTAAAACAAAAGCTTACCGAGACTTTAGGGGTTAATGTGGCAAAAGTGCAACCTTCTCCTGTTGATGGTTTGTACCAAGTGTTCACTGACCGTGGTGTGTTATATGTGACTAAAGATGGCAGTAAATTATTTCATGGTAATTTATATGATTTAGATCATGACATGAAAAATCTTACTGAGCTTGCGTTGGCGGCTCCTCGTTTAGAAATGCTTAAACCATTTGAACAAGATATGTTGGTTTATAAAGCCAAAAACGAAAAGCACGTAGTGACTATTTTTACTGATGTTGATTGTGGTTTTTGTCGTAAGTTACATAATCAAATGCAGGGTTATAATGATTTAGGCATTACTATTCGGTATTTAGCTTATCCACGTGCTGGCATACCTTCTGCTAATGCCGATGAAATGCAAGCGGTATGGTGTGCAAAAGATCCGTTACAAGCGATGACAGAAGCCAAAACAGGTGGCAATGTTAAATCGGCAAGCTGTGATATCGATATAGCCAAGCAGTTTCAGCTAGGTCAGGCATTCGGTGTAACAGGAACACCGGCAATAGTGTTAGCCAATGGCGTGATGGTACCAGGTTATCAACCACCTGCTGACTTACTGCGAACAATTGAGTCAAACTTATAATTCATAGTCGTCAAGTAAGTCGTTATTGCGTAATATCTAAGGTGAGCTCCGGCTCACCTTTTTGTTATTTAACTTTTCATCTCAATCCACGTTAATAAATGAATCAAACCAAGTAAGGCGTCATTTGATTATCATTTAATAACTTGAGCTGAGTGGTTTACTCATTGTTCGAATAAGGTTGTCTCTTGTCACACAAAATAGTCCGTCGTCCACAAGTTGATGATTCACACTTACCTGCGTCATTACCACCATTTTTAAAGCAGCTTTATGCTCGTCGTGGTGTCACAGAAACAGACTGCGAATTAGTGCTCACCAAATTACTTCGCCCAGAAACCATGAAAGGCTTGTCTGAAGCCGCAGTGTTCATCGCGGATGCAATGGCTGCTAAAAAGTCGATTTTAATCGTTGGTGATTTTGATGCCGATGGGGCGACATCAACCAGCGTGTGTATGTTGGCATTAAAGATGATGGGCGCGATTAAGGTGGATTACTTAATCCCTAATCGTTTTGACTATGGCTATGGCCTGAGCCCCGAAATTGTTGCCGTTGCCTATTCTAAATCCGCAGATGTATTGATTACTGTCGATAATGGTATTTCATCTATTGAAGGGGTCGCAGCAGCCAAGTTATTAGGCATGCAAGTTGTGGTCACAGACCATCATTTACCTGGGAAATCGTTGCCTAATGCTGATGTGATAGTTAACCCAAATCAACCGGGGTGTGAGTTTGCCAGTAAATCGATTGCTGGGGTTGGTGTGGCTTTTTACTTAATGTCAGCTTTACGGGCAGAGTTACGTAAACGAGATTGGTATCAACAGCATCATATTAGTGAACCGAACCTTGGCTCTTTATTGGATATTGTGGCGTTAGGGACTGTAGCTGATGTGGTTTCACTTGATGCTAATAATCGTATTCTAGTTAATGCTGGCTTACAGCGGGTGAGAAGCGGCCGTTGTCGCGTTGGCATCACGGCGTTGTTAGAAGTGGCTAAACGAAGCCCAGATAAAATTGTGGCCGCAGATTTTGGTTTTGCTGTTGGGCCTCGGTTAAATGCAGCTGGACGTTTAGACGAAATGTCGCTTGGGGTTGAAACTCTGTTGTGTGATGACATCATGCGAGCCAGAAGGATGGCTGCCGAATTAGACGGTTTAAATCAAGAGCGTCGTGAACTTGAAACTGGCATGCAGCAAGAAGCGCTTAAAAGTTTGCAGCAGGTATCGCTCAATGAAGATGATTTACCCTGGGGCATTGCCATTTTTCAAGATGATTGGCATCAAGGTGTGATTGGTATTTTGGCATCGAGAATTAAAGACCGTTATCACCGCCCTGTGATTGCGTTTGCCGATGCGGGTGAGGGCGAAATTAAAGGGTCGGCACGTTCAATTAAAGGCTTGCATATGCGTGACTTGCTCGAGCGTATAAATAGCCAGCACCCGGGAATGATCATCAAATTTGGTGGTCATGCTATGGCGGCGGGATTATCGCTTAACGCAGATGCATTTGAACCGTTTAAACAAGCTTATGATAATGCCGTACGGGATGTTCTTGAGTATGAGCAATTGACCGGTGAATTGCTTTCCGATGGGGAGCTACCTGCTGAGTTAATCAGTCTTGATACCGCATTTACTTTACGCAATGCAGGGCCGTGGGGGCAGTCGTTTGAAGAGCCATTGTTCGATGGCGTTTTCAGGGTTGTCCAGCAACGTATTGTTGGAGATAAACACCTCAAATTACTCGTGGAAACCCCTTGTGGCACCTTAATGCTCGATGGTATAGCATTTAATATTGATCTCGCTATTTGGCCAGACGCCACGATTCAACAAGCAAGGATTGTTTATAAGTTAGATGTGAATGAGTTTCGTGGCAATCAAACGGTGCAGCTAATGGTCGATTACATCGAGCCGATGTAATGAGGGAGACCGCATTAGTACAAGGATGTACTGACCTTATATCATTGCGCGTTAGTAAGTGATCTCTCAGCGAGAATTTAAAAGGGCTTAAACAAGGCGAATGACTGAATGAATAGTTTTTCTCTTTCGAAGTCATGCAACGCAGTGTAAGCAACTCGCCACAAAGGAATGCCCCAGCCGCTTTTGCTTTACGTTCTCGCTATTTGAAAGGGAACAACCATGACTACATAGCGACGCCTTAATCAAAAACCGCTGGACGCATTTACAGTGGTCACTTATTAATGCGCAATGGTATTAATAGAACTGAAAACAAAAAGGCCTCGCAATGCGAGGCCTTTTTGTTAATCTTTTATTAGTCGCGTTAGCCACCAATGTAAATATGGTGCCCGAACCCGGAATCGAACCAGGGACACGAGGATTTTCAATCCTCTGCTCTACCGACTGAGCTATTCGGGCGACGGACGCAATTTAAAGGGTTTTGGCCTGTTGAGTCAACTTGTTTTTACTATTTATCTTAAAAATCGATTTGTTTGGACGTATTTTATCCGTATCGGCGTTAATTTATTCATTTTGTTAATATCAAACCTGATTAGAATGCGAGCTATTTTAGTTAGTCGTCGTTTAGTTGCATCAACGTCATTTGAAGCCTAAATGGGGGGCGAAGGGCGAAATTATCAACGTGATCTTCTTTAGGGGCTGTTGTCGGGCGCACTATGCCCTCAAAAGGCTGTCGCGAATTCTGCACTAATAATGTTCGCTAAAGAGCACTCTCTCATGCGGATTTGTATCACTGCCCGCAAGTTGGTTTTGCACTCAAAAAGTGGTTTGCCATTTTTTACATCTATAAAAAAACGCTCCGAAGAGCGTTTGATTCATTCAATGATATGCAATCACTAGTTAGTGAGCATTTTATTGTTAGGGAAGTTTGCTCGCATCACCATTTTTATGTGTTCTTGGAGTTTTTCTTGACCTAATTCTTCGTATGCTTCAGACATGATTTCTAAAGCACGTTCGGTTGCTGGTGTACCTGGGAATTTTTCCATCACAGTTTGCGCGCGAATTGCTGCTGCACTCCAAGCGTTCATTTTGATATAATACTCGGCTACCCGAATAGAATATTGTGCTAAACGGTTTTTCAAAAACTGCATACGGTGTTGCGCATCGGCAGCATATTTACTATTTGGGTATGATTTAATTAAGCGGTCAAAATCTTTAAATGCATCTTGAGCATTTTTAGGATCACGATCAGTACGATCGATATTCATTAAATCGTGAAATAAATAATTATCCGCCTGCATATTGGTTAAACCGCGCATATAATGCACGTAATCAATATTAGGGTGTGTTGGGTTGAGGCGTAAAAAGCGGTCAATATTGGCAATCCCAGAGGCTGCGTCGTCCATTTTGTAATACGCATAAATCAAATCTAATTGAACTTGGGTCTTATGCGGACCAAAAGGATAACGAGAATCCAATGCTTCAAGTGAACGTACGGCTTTAGAATAATTACCTAATTCCATTGACGTTCTAGCTTGGGTATATAGCTGATCAGGCGATGCTTTTTGTGTAAATTCATCTTCTTTTGGACTGCTACTACAGGCTGTTAAAGCCAGTGAAAGTATTACTAGGGCGACACCTTGGGCAAATTTATACATACTTGAATTCAATTCTTTTTAAGTTGTTGTTAAGAATTTTTCCATTTCACGGTAAAATAGAAAACATCCGATTGTAACAGATAGCACATTCACTTTGGACCCCTAAACTGGGGTACGGTTCCTATGACACAAGAGATTAATCTAAAAAGCGAGATCACAGCAACACAAACCGGTCTAAGATTAGACCAAGCATTAGCAGGTTTGTTCCCTGACTACTCTCGTACACGCATCAAGGAATGGATCCTATCTGGTGCAGTTACTGTTGACGGTATCACAGTCGACAAGCCACGGGAAAAGGTTTTCGAGTCTCAATTGATAGAAGTTGCAGCCACACTTGAAGAAGAAGTGCGTGCGAAGGCGCAAGCTATCGATTTAAATATTGTTTATGAAGATGACCATATCATTGTTGTTAATAAGCAAGCAGGTCTAGTTGTACATCCTGGCGCTGGTAATGCAGACGGCACATTGATGAATGCCTTATTACATCATTGCCCAGACATTGAACATGTTCCGAGAGCCGGTATTGTGCATCGTTTAGACAAAGACACAACGGGCTTAATGGTTGTAGCCAAAACCGTTGAAGCACAAACTCATTTAGTTGCTGCATTGCAAGCACGTGACATTGTGCGTGAATATGAAGCGATTGTGCTCGGTACGATGACAGCGGGTGGCACAGTGGATGAGCCGATTGAACGTCATGCTACAAGACGGACACAAATGGCGGTGATTCATGGGGGGCGTCCGTCAGTGACGCATTACCGTGTGGCTGAAAAGTTCCGCGCTCATACGCGTTTGCGTTTACGCCTAGAAACCGGCCGTACTCACCAAATTCGTGTACACATGGCGCACATTGGTCATGTATTGGTTGGCGATCCTGTTTATGGTGGCCGCCCAAGACCCCCTAAAAATGCCAGCCCAGAGTTTTTTGAATTACTCAAAAGCTTTAACCGCCAGGCATTACATGCGGTGCGTTTAGAGTTAGCGCATCCATTTACATGCGAAATCATGACCTGGCATGCGCCAATTCCTGATGACATGGTTGAGCTGACCAAAGCATTACGTGAAGATACGCAATTAAATCCTATCGAGTATTTATAATGCTCCAGCACGATTGGCTTTTACCTGATAATGTCGCAATAGCGATGACGGATCGACATGGCGGATGCAGTTTAGCGCCATTTGACAGTTTAAATTTAGGGTTACATGTTGGCGATAATCAACAACATGTTTTAACTAATCGTGCTTCTTTACGCGAGCGATTATCTTTACCTGCTGAACCACTATGGCTTGAACAGGTGCATGGTGTAGATGTGGTGAATATGGCGCATCTACAACTGAGTGAATCGCCCAGTGATTTACCTATTAAAGCCGATGCAAGTTATAGCAATAAAGCCGGTGATGTTTGCGCTGTGATGACAGCAGACTGTTTACCTGTATTGTTGTGCAATCAACAAGGTACTGAAATTGCAGCAGCACATGCTGGTTGGCGTGGGCTGTGTGCTGGCATTATTGAACAAACCGTTGCACTATTTAACACACCAACAACTGAGCTTATGGCTTATTTAGGCCCTGCAATTGGGCCACAGACTTTTGAGGTCGGGGCAGAGGTGCGGGAGGCTTTTATACAAAAACACCCTTATGCTGAACAATATTTTACGGCCTATAACAATAAGTACCTTGCCGATTTGCCAGGCCTTGCGACGTTCCGTTTGTTGCAAATGGGCGTGTCACAAGTGTTTAATGCCAACGTGTGTACCTTTTCTCATTCTGATTATTTTTCTTACCGTCGCGATCATCACACTGGCCGTATGGCATCGCTTATTTGGTTAAAATCTTAACGAACTTGCCAAGTTCAAAAAACGAACAATTTTTTGATCTAGATTAAGTTTTAAGCTTGAATTTAAAATTATCGCCCCCATCTTTAAAGTAACAAATTATTCATTTCTGAATTAATTTCCCATTACATAAGTATCAGATCCTAGGAGGTTATATGAGACTCGATCGTATGACTAATAAGTTTCAAATTGCCATTTCTGATGCCCAATCATTAGCCTTGGGGCGCGATCATCAATTTATCGAACCCACTCACTTAATGATGGCGCTACTCAATCAAGATTCTGGCTCTATTCATCCATTATTAACCCAAGCTGGCATTCGTGTTAGCGCGCTTCGTTCTGCCGTGACCCAGGAGTTGGAGCGTTTACCACAAGTTGATGGTACCGGTGGCGATGTTCAATTGTCTCAAGGATTAATCCGTCTACTGAATTTATGCGACAAGCTCGCCCAAAAACGTAAAGACAAATACATCTCGTCTGAATTGTTTGTGTTAGCGGCACTTGAAAACAACGATGCACTGTCAAAAGCGTTAAAAGAGTCGGGTGCCAGCAAAGAACTCATGGAAAAAACCATTGAGGACATGCGCGGCGGCCAAAAAGTTGATGATCCAAATGCTGAAGATCAGCGCCAAGCGTTAAAAAAGTTTACCGTTGATTTAACCGAGCGTGCCGAGCAGGGCAAACTGGATCCTGTGATTGGTCGTGACGATGAAATTCGCCGCACCATTCAGGTGTTGCAGCGCCGGAGTAAAAACAACCCTGTGTTAATCGGTGAGCCTGGCGTAGGTAAAACAGCCATTGTTGAAGGGCTGGCGCAACGGATCATTAATGGTGAGGTGCCAGAGGGCATTAAAAACAAGCGAGTGTTATCACTCGACATGGGCTCGCTTATTGCTGGCGCAAAATATCGCGGTGAGTTTGAAGAACGTTTAAAAGCAGTATTAAACGAATTGTCACAAGAAGAAGGGCAGGTCATCTTGTTTATTGATGAACTGCATACCATGGTGGGCGCCGGTAAAGGTGAAGGTGCCATGGATGCTGGCAACATGTTAAAGCCTGCGTTAGCCCGTGGTGACTTGCATTGTGTTGGCGCCACAACGTTAGATGAGTATCGTCAATACATTGAAAAAGATGCAGCACTTGAGCGTCGTTTCCAAAAAGTGATTGTTGATGAGCCTAGTGTTGAAGACACTATCGCTATTTTACGTGGTTTAAAAGAGCGTTACGAATTGCATCATCATGTTGAAATAACCGATCCTGCCATTGTTGCCGCAGCAACCATGTCACATCGTTATATTTCAGACAGAAAATTACCCGACAAAGCTATCGACTTAATTGACGAAGCGGCATCGAGCATTCGTATGCAAATCGACTCTAAGCCAGAGGCGTTGGACAAATTAGAGCGTCGTGCGATTCAGTTAAAGCTTGAAGAGCAAGCGCTCAGTAAAGAAACCGACGACGCCAGCCGCAAACGTTTAGACTTTTTACAACAAGAGTTGAAAGAAGTGGAAAGCCACGCAGCTGAGCTCAATGAGATTTGGCATACTGAAAAAGCCGCTCTTGCAGGTACGCAGCATATCAAAGCGGATCTTGAGCAAGCTCGCCTCGATTTAGAGGTGGCAAGACGTGCCGGCGATTTAACTCGCATGTCCGAATTGCAGTATGGAAGGATCCCTGAGCTTGAAAAGCAGCTCGATTTGGCGTCACAAGCTGAAATGCAAGATATGACCTTATTACGCAATAAGGTTACCGATATCGAAATTGCAGAAGTGTTATCAAAAGCAACAGGTATTCCCGTTTCAAAAATGCTTGAAGGTGAGCGCGAAAAACTCTTGCACATGGAAGATGCATTACACGAACGGGTTATTGGTCAACATGAAGCCGTCGATGCAGTATCAAATGCCATTCGTCGTAGCCGTGCAGGGCTTGCAGATCCACAGCGCCCTATAGGTTCATTTTTGTTCCTTGGGCCAACCGGTGTCGGTAAAACAGAGCTTTGTAAATCACTGGCTAAGTTTTTGTTTGATACCGAATCGGCATTGGTGCGCATCGATATGTCAGAGTTTATGGAAAAGCACACCGTGTCACGCCTAGTCGGTGCACCTCCCGGATATGTCGGGTATGAAGAGGGCGGCTATCTAACAGAAGCGGTTCGTCGTAAACCGTATTCGGTTATCTTGCTTGATGAAGTTGAAAAAGCGCATCCCGATGTGTTTAACATTTTACTGCAAGTGTTAGATGACGGCAGGTTAACTGATGGTCAAGGCCGTACGGTTGATTTTAAAAATACCGTCATCATCATGACATCTAACTTAGGTTCAGATCGTATCCAAGAAAGCTTTGGTCGCGCCAGTTATGATGAAATGAAACAAAGCGTGATGGAGGTGGTGATGCAAAACTTCCGTCCAGAGTTTTTAAACCGTGTCGATGAATCTGTGGTGTTCCATCCATTGGATGCCGAGAACATTAAACATATTGCTAGCATTCAGCTTGAGCTATTGCGTAAGCGGTTGGCTGAGAAAGAGTTTGATATTCAGTTAACTGATGCGGCGTTATCGCTAATCGCCGAAGCCGGTTTCGACCCTGTTTATGGTGCGCGCCCATTAAAACGTGCCCTACAGCAAGAAGTTGAAAACCCATTGGCGCAAAAACTCCTTCGCGGACAATTGCTGCCAGGTAAAATGATTAACGTTGATGTGGTTGATGGTCAGTTAACATTTGAGCAATAAACCAACTGCGTAAAATAAAAAGGGAGCGAAGGCTCCCTTTTTATTTGAGTGTTTGCTATTTAACCTGAGTTAGGGATAAGAGATGAATTATACTATTTAAAATCAGCATATTAACCCACTTCACTTTCACGGTTGTCAATTGTTATGCTAACAAGGCGAATTGACGCGTCAATACGACTATTGTAAGCCGATTCAATGCAGATAGTAGGGCAAAGGACCGTTTGAAAGTCGTTTATTATCCAGAGTCAGGTTATTTACAAAATAACTTTACCCGTTCAGTGTTTTCGGCAATCGCAGCTTGTCTTTGCTCTTCTGTCATGGCAACGGTTTCACCGGTTTCTTTGTTCTGTTGGTTTAACTGGGTATGAGTCGTTAATACATTAAGGCTGTGCTTAGCACTTTCGCAAATTTCTACAGCTTGTTTTTGGTCTTGTGCATTAATGATCTGTGCCGACTTTTCTAAATCAGTCATCTCTTTAGTGGGTGGCGTTTTTCTTTGCGGAGTACGAGTTCCTATTTTGGCAGGTTCCATATCTTCGCTATAAATTAATGTAGCATCTACACCCTTAGGTGGCTGCTGGCTGTAATGTACTACGCCGGCTTTATCAACCCATGTATAAATGGGTTCAGCATACAAAAAACAGCTAAAGGTAATAACGATTAAACTAATAACTAAACGAAAAGTTCCCATGTGAGTTCCCAAGGCTAAAATGACCCTATGCTTGATTGTTCCAAAATATGCTATCTTGAGTATAAATCCAACATCTAAAACAATATTGTTTAAAGTGTATGCAAAATTCATCCAATCAAACAGTAAAAAATAAAGGTATTTACTTATTACCTAACTTATTTACCACAGCAGGACTCTTTTCTGGGTTCTATGCCGTGATTTCATCTATGAATGGTCACTTTGAATCTGCAGCAATAGCAATCTTTATTGCGATGATTTGTGATGGACTAGACGGAAGAGTGGCTAGACTCACTAATACCCAAAGCGACTTTGGTGCCGAATACGATAGCATGGCCGACATGGTGTCGTTTGGGATGGCTCCAGCAATATTAGTTTATAACTGGGCTTTACAAGATTTAGGTAAAATAGGTTGGCTCGCTGCATTTATCTATTGTGCATCTGCTGCACTCAGACTTGCCCGATTTAACACGCAAGTGGGTGTTGCAGATAAACGCTTTTTTCAAGGGCTTGCCAGCCCAGCTGCTGCAGCATTAATCGCCGGAAGTATCTGGAGTGGTAGCAAATATGAAATTGATCCAACAAATATTAGTTATATCGTTGCCTTTGTTACCGCCTTAACTGGGCTATTAATGGTCAGTAATTTCAGATATCACTCATTTAAAGAAGTCGATTGGCGCGGTAGAGTCAATTTCATCGTCATGCTATTACTGGTTGGCGTATTTGTTGTTGTTTCTGTCGAACCGGCGATTATTTTGTGCTTAGGGTTTTACATATATGCCTTATCAGGACCTGTTATTACAATCAAAACCATTAAAAAGTTAAAGGTTGAGCATATTGTAGGGGATGAGCCAGTTCATGCTGATAAAACAGAGCTCCAGCAGGACGCTGTAGACCCTCATGTCGAAGACAAAACCCAAGCAATGCCATCAAAAGATAATCATCAATAGAATCGTGCCCCAAATTAACTCAATAATTATTGGGTTGTATCATTATAAGTAGCGCCATTAATTCGATGGTGCTGTTGTATTAAAATTACCTATTTACGATCCCAAAGATTGTTTATGTACTATAGTTAAAGTCTGCCTGAAATTAGTTAAAGTCTGTTTAGACATCAGGCTTTGTACATAGATTGCTAAACACATCGTGACTATTCGTACAAGACTACAATGACTATTTGGCAGTACATAAAGGACGTTAACTGTAATCAATCACTTTTATGCTTGTTAATTATTTATCGATATCATCGTTATCTGCTTTAACTTACTGATCAAAGGTGGTTCATTTGCATTTAGAAACCAAAAAGAGCCGAAAATGACTGTCGACTTAGTCTTAAAAGCCCTAAAAAGTTACTTTTATGTTGTGTTTTTAACCGTTATTAATGTGTTTTGTTTGAATAGTGCTCACTTAAGCTCTTTTTAGATAAAACCCTTAAAAAAGGGGTTGCACTAAATCTTATGGTGCCTATAATGCGCATCCACTGACACGGCAGACAGCGAAAGCAGTCACCAGGTTAGGTTGAATTAAGTGCTTCAAAACACTCGATTCAACAGCGAAAAGAAAGTTTGAAAAAACACTTGACGCGAACACGGGAAAGCGTAAAATACGCAGCCCAAGCCGACGACCTAGCGTCTAAGGCGATGCACGAAACACGGCATCAACGCTCTTTAACAATCTAAACAAGAAATCTGTGTGGACATTCACAGGTATTGAGTTATTCGAAATTGTCTTCTTGTTCTTCGGAATGTAGGCAATCAAAAAATTTAACTCAATGTAACGATGAGTGTTCATAGCAATATGTACAAAAGACTTGTTTCACCTTGGTGAAATAAGCAATCAGAATTCATTGAGCTGAATCGTAAGATTCAACAAAACTTTAATTGAAGAGTTTGATCATGGCTCAGATTGAACGCTGGCGGCAGGCCTAACACATGCAAGTCGAGCGGTAACACAAGGGAGCTTGCTCCTGAGGTGACGAGCGGCGGACGGGTGAGTAATGCCTAGGGATCTGCCCAGTCGAGGGGGATAACAGTTGGAAACGACTGCTAATACCGCATACGCCCTACGGGGGAAAGGAGGGGACCTTCGGGCCTTTCGCGATTGGATGAACCTAGGTGGGATTAGCTAGTTGGTGAGGTAATGGCTCACCAAGGCGACGATCCCTAGCTGTTCTGAGAGGATGATCAGCCACACTGGGACTGAGACACGGCCCAGACTCCTACGGGAGGCAGCAGTGGGGAATATTGCACAATGGGCGAAAGCCTGATGCAGCCATGCCGCGTGTGTGAAGAAGGCCTTCGGGTTGTAAAGCACTTTCAGTAGGGAGGAAAGGGTATTGCTTAATACGYAATATCTGTGACGTTACCTACAGAAGAAGGACCGGCTAACTCCGTGCCAGCAGCCGCGGTAATACGGAGGGTCCGAGCGTTAATCGGAATTACTGGGCGTAAAGCGTGCGCAGGCGGTTTGTTAAGCCAGATGTGAAATCCCCGGGCTCAACCTGGGAATTGCATTTGGAACTGGCGAACTAGAGTCTTGTAGAGGGGGGTAGAATTCCAGGTGTAGCGGTGAAATGCGTAGAGATCTGGAGGAATACCGGTGGCGAAGGCGGCCCCCTGGACAAAGACTGACGCTCATGCACGAAAGCGTGGGGAGCAAACAGGATTAGATACCCTGGTAGTCCACGCCGTAAACGATGTCTACTCGGAGTTTGGTGCCTTGAGCACTGGGCTCTCAAGCTAACGCATTAAGTAGACCGCCTGGGGAGTACGGCCGCAAGGTTAAAACTCAAATGAATTGACGGGGGCCCGCACAAGCGGTGGAGCATGTGGTTTAATTCGATGCAACGCGAAGAACCTTACCTACTCTTGACATCCACAGAAGATTGCAGAGATGCGATTGTGCCTTCGGGAACTGTGAGACAGGTGCTGCATGGCTGTCGTCAGCTCGTGTTGTGAAATGTTGGGTTAAGTCCCGCAACGAGCGCAACCCCTATCCTTATTTGCCAGCACGTAATGGTGGGAACTCTAGGGAGACTGCCGGTGATAAACCGGAGGAAGGTGGGGACGACGTCAAGTCATCATGGCCCTTACGAGTAGGGCTACACACGTGCTACAATGGCGAGTACAGAGGGTTGCAAAGCCGCGAGGTGGAGCTAATCTCACAAAGCTCGTCGTAGTCCGGATTGGAGTCTGCAACTCGACTCCATGAAGTCGGAATCGCTAGTAATCGTAGATCAGAATGCTACGGTGAATACGTTCCCGGGCCTTGTACACACCGCCCGTCACACCATGGGAGTGGGCTGCAAAAGAAGTGGGTAGTTTAACCTTCGGGAGAACGCTCACCACTTTGTGGTTCATGACTGGGGTGAAGTCGTAACAAGGTAGCCCTAGGGGAACCTGGGGCTGGATCACCTCCTTACCTATACGACTAACTCAATACTTGGTAGGCAATAAACTGCATCCGTGCGTTTATTGCACACAGCACATCCATGTGCTTGAGTGTTCACACAGATTGCTTGTTAACTTCTTCGGAAGTAGAGCGAAAACACACCGCGAGCCGGTTAAGTGTTGTTCTTTAACAATTTGGAAAGCTGATAGTATTTAATTGCATGAGTCTGTCATGTRATTAATTACAAATCGTTTGATGCGGCACTTTATTTTAGGTGACGTATCAAACATTGAGTTCTCAAAACACTGTTTAAGTGTCTTGAATATTCTAAAAACTAAGGCGATTTCGTGTGCGAAAGTGCATGAATTATCAAAGTAAAAACCAGCTAGTTGCAATGCAACTCAAGTTTTTCTTATCTTTTGTTTAGGCAAAGGGTGAGCGCAGTTAATCGCTTATTAGGCAAGGCTTGAAGTTGAACGACGAATGAGTGTAGCAGCGCTACATGATTGAAGAGTGAAACTGAACACGCCGCATAATAAGATGAGTAACAAGCGTAAGAAAGACCCATTTGGGTTGTATGGTTAAGTGACTAAGCGTATACGGTGGATGCCTTGGCAGTCAGAGGCGATGAAGGACGTAGTAACTTGCGAAAAGCGTTGGCGAGCTAGTAACAAGCATTTGAGCTAACGATGTCCGAATGGGGAAACCCACTCACATAAGTGAGTATCTGCACATGAATACATAGTGTGTAGAGGCAAACCCGGGGAACTGAAACATCTAAGTACCCGGAGGAAAAGAAATCAACCGAGATTCCCCTAGTAGCGGCGAGCGAACGGGGATTAGCCCTTAAGTCAGTGGGGTGTTAGTGGAATGTGTTGGAAAGCACAGCGGCACAGGGTGATAGCCCCGTACACGAAAACTAACCATTGATGAAAACGAGTAAGGCGGGACACGTGACATCCTGTTTGAATATGGGGGGACCATCCTCCAAGGCTAAATACTCCTGACTGACCGATAGTGAACCAGTACCGTGAGGGAAAGGCGAAAAGAACCCCTGTGAGGGGAGTGAAATAGAACCTGAAACCGTATACGTACAAGCAGTGGGAGCGGTTCTTGAGACCGTGACTGCGTACCTTTTGTATAATGGGTCAGCGACTTACATTTTGTAGCGAGGTTAAGCGAATAGCGGAGCCGTAGGGAAACCGAGTGTTAACTGCGCGTTTAGTTGCAAGGTGTAGACCCGAAACCCGGTGATCTAGCCATGGGCAGGTTGAAGGTTGAGTAACATCAACTGGAGGACCGAACCGACTTATGTTGAAAAATGAGCGGATGACTTGTGGCTGGGGGTGAAAGGCCAATCAAACCGGGAGATATCTGGTTCTCCTCGAAAGCTATTTAGGTAGCGCCTCGTACGAACACCATTGGGGGTAGAGCACTGTTAAGGCTAGGGGGTCATCCCGACTTACCAACCCTTTGCAAACTCCGAATACCAATGAGTGCTATACGGGAGACAGACGGCGGGTGCTAACGTCCGTCGTCAAAAGGGAAACAACCCAGACCGTCAGCTAAGGTCCCAAAGTGTATGTTAAGTGGGAAACGATGTGGGAAGGCTTAGACAGCTAGGATGTTGGCTTAGAAGCAGCCATCATTTAAAGAAAGCGTAATAGCTCACTAGTCGAGTCGGCCTGCGCGGAAGATGTAACGGGGCTAAACATACCACCGAAGCTACGGGTGCATGCCATTAGGTGTGCGCGGTAGAGGAGCGTTCTGTAAGCGGTTGAAGGTGAAGGGGTAACCCACACTGGACGTATCAGAAGTGCGAATGCTGACATGAGTAACGATAAAGGGAGTGAAAAACTCCCTCGCCGAAAGACCAAGGGTTCCTGTCCAACGTTAATCGGGGCAGGGTGAGTCGACCCCTAAGGTGAGGCCGAAAGGCGTAATCGATGGGAAACAGATTAATATTTCTGTACTTCTGCTAACTGCGATGGAGAGACGGAGAAGGCTAGGCTAGCGCGGCGTTGGTAGTCCGCGTTTAAGGTGGTAGGCTGATTTCTTAGGCAAATCCGGGAAATCTTAAGGCCGAGAGCTGATGACGAGTCACTAAGGTGATGAAGTAGTTAATGCCATGCTTCCAGGAAAATCTTCTAAGCTTCAGGTTAGTAGGAATCGTACCCCAAACCGACACAGGTGGTCGGGTAGAGAATACCAAGGCGCTTGAGAGAACTCGGCTGAAGGAACTAGGCAAAATGGTACCGTAACTTCGGGAGAAGGTACGCTCTTGGCGGTGATGAGACTTGCTCTCTAAGCTGCTGGGAGTCGCAGATACCAGGTGGCTGCAACTGTTTATCAAAAACACAGCACTGTGCAAAATCGCAAGATGACGTATACGGTGTGACGCCTGCCCGGTGCCGGAAGGTTAATTGATTGGGTTATCGCAAGAGAAGCTCATGATCGAAGCCCCGGTAAACGGCGGCCGTAACTATAACGGTCCTAAGGTAGCGAAATTCCTTGTCGGGTAAGTTCCGACCTGCACGAATGGCGTAATGATGGCCACGCTGTCTCCAGCCGAGACTCAGTGAAGTTGAAATTGCGGTGAAGATGCCGTATACCCGCGGCTAGACGGAAAGACCCCGTGAACCTTTACTATAGCTTGGCACTGAACATTGAACCTACATGTGTAGGATAGGTGGGAGACTTTGAAGCATGAACGCTAGTTTGTGTGGAGTCGTCCTTGAAATACCACCCTTGTAGTTTTGATGTTCTAACTCTGACCCCTAATCGGGGTTGAGGACAGTGCCTGGTGGGTAGTTTGACTGGGGCGGTCTCCTCCCAAAGAGTAACGGAGGAGCACGAAGGTTGGCTAAGTACGGTCGGACATCGTACGGTTAGTGCAATGGCATAAGCCAGCTTAACTGCGAGACATACACGTCGAGCAGGTACGAAAGTAGGTCATAGTGATCCGGTGGTTCTGAATGGAAGGGCCATCGCTCAACGGATAAAAGGTACTCCGGGGATAACAGGCTGATACCGCCCAAGAGTTCATATCGACGGCGGTGTTTGGCACCTCGATGTCGGCTCATCACATCCTGGGGCTGAAGTCGGTCCCAAGGGTATGGCTGTTCGCCATTTAAAGTGGTACGCGAGCTGGGTTCAGAACGTCGTGAGACAGTTCGGTCCCTATCTGCCGTGGGCGTTGGATGATTGAAGGGAGCTGCTCCTAGTACGAGAGGACCGGAGTGGACGAACCGCTGGTGTTCGGGTTGTTATGCCAATAGCATTGCCCGGTAGCTACGTTCGGAATCGATAACCGCTGAAAGCATCTAAGCGGGAAGCGAGCCCTAAGATGAGTCATCCCTAGGTCTTTAAGACCTCTAAAGAGCCGTTCGAGACTAGGACGTTGATAGGCATGGTGTGTAAGCGTTGTGAGGCGTTGAGCTAACATGTACTAATGACTCGTGAGGCTTAACCATACAACCCAGATGGGTTTTACTGATACTTAGTATTAGAATGAAGCGCTTAAGCAGTGTAGAGAAACTCAAACAATCAGCTTTCCGAATTATTATTTAATGCCTAATGAAGAATTGGTGCGTTAAATAAACAATTTTTTGTCTGGAAACCATAGAGCTGTGGTACCACCTGATCCCATTCCGAACTCAGAAGTGAAACACAGTATCGCCGATGGTAGTGTGGGGTCTCCCCATGTGAGAGTAGGTCATTTCCAGACGCCTAATATACGAAAAATCCTCAGCACAGCGTGTTGGGGATTTTTTCGTTTATCTGCCTGTAAATGACCACTCGAACATGGGATATAGAGAGTACATGCGTAGCATGCTGCCATACCATGTGATAGGCCAAAATTGTCCCAACAATTTAAGGCACTTCCCACATCCTTGTGGGTCGTAGGGTGAGTTTTTTGTGTTTATAAAGCGACGCTTTATGCAAATTAACGAACGTGAAGAGCTTGCTCGTAGCTGGCCATGACAGACGCCTAATAAAACAATGAGGCCACCCCAATCGGGTGGCCTTTTTGTTATGCGATAAAGTACTTATCGTATATTCACCATAAAATAGTGTGGTCGATATACTCATATGAGAGTAGGTTATTTTCAGACGCCTAATTATCTTATTAACAGATGCTCGAAATAGTGGTGAGAAGCCCATTGCTAACGCAACGGGCTTAATTTCGTCTGGTGTTTGTGTGTTGAATTATTTGGTATTACTCGGTAATTGTATTAATTGCTTAGTTTGTAAGTTAGTTGGGCTAGCCTGCCAGAAGACAGTCTACTATCAAGGCTACTCACCCCTTGGCTTAAGTTATTACTGAACCGCAAATTAACCATAGACTACTCTGCAGCGTTCTGGATTCTGTTCGCACCCTCAAGAAATTGAGCTACCGCCGATAAACGTTGCCATACGAGGACCGACAGTATGTTTAGATAGCCTGATTATTTTCAAACTGGTCTATGTTTCATAAAACAAGTTGTCACTGACAGATTCCTCAATTAGGTCATGTTTTTAGCGGAATGGTATTAATGCGTCTTTTATTTTTCCTCACTTCACATATGCATATTGAACTGCCTGAAAAAACTGCAATTGAACTGATATATTAAAAAAGTACTTTACCTTTGGAAGGGGTTTTAGCATAATGCCCCTCGTCAACAGGGGTGTAGTTCCAATTGGTAGAACAGCGGTCTCCAAAACCGATGGTTGCGGGTTCGAGTCCTGCCACCCCTGCCAAATTTAGAAGGCCTAGCAGAAATGCTAGGCCTTTGTCTTTTCAGAATTAAAATATCTACGTCTTACCTTATTTTTATCTTGTTAATACCTTGCTCCTTTATTTCATATACAAACCGATTCAATCATTCGTCTCTCTTGTTACTCGTTTTAGGAAATCCTTCGACTGATGACTTTTCGGGACTGTGCTAGTTATCTTGATCATTTTTCCATCCCTAAAATTAAGCGAATAAGGTTTTAATTTGCTATGTTGTGATTGATTTCTCTTAGTCAGGTTCAATAGTCAATTAATATGGAATGTAAGTTACGATAACTTGTGATTTATCATTTTTATATGCGGTACCAGATTGATGATGTCATGCTCGCTACAGTGATTAAGTCAATTTGTCTCTGTTAACTCGGGGCTGTCATCACTATAGTTAGGTAACTGTCGAAAAATTATCATCGTTCGGTGCTTTGATGATGTTGTTGTATATTGATATTTCGACGTTTGATTTTAATAAAAGTTGGGTTTATGAAAGAAAGAACAAAAGTTAAAGCAAACATTTTTAAAGCGCTTGGTCATCCAACTCGTTTATGGATAGTTGAGCAACTGGCCGATGGTGAAAAGTGTGTCTGTGAATTTGTTGAAGAAGTTAACGTTGATTTCTCAACAATCTCTAAGCATTTAGCTGTATTACGTCATGCTGGTGTGGTGAGTATGGACAAGCGCGGCAAACAAATTTTTTACTCATTAAAAATGCCATGCTTGCTGAGTTCTTTAGACTGCATTGATGTTGTGTTGAATAACCAAATTCAGCATCAGATCACATTAATGGATTAATTTTTATCTTACATTTGGTCAAATGGCAAAATAACCAATTGTATGTAACATCACTAATCGGAGGACCATTATGGACATTAAAATACTCGGCACAGGGTGCACTAAGTGTCAAAAGCTTGCAGATGCAGCAACCGAAGCCGCAAAAGCACATAACCTTGATTTTCAGATAACAAAAGTGACAGATATTGCCCAAATTATGGATTATGGTGTGATGTCGACGCCGGCTTTAGTGGTTGATGATCAGGTTGTGATGAGTGGCCGTTTAGCTAGCGTTGAAGAGATTGTTGCGTTGCTTAAGCCCTATGTAAAATTCTGATCCCATGGGGGCTGTATGAATGCTAAAACCATCGTAAGGTTTTTGCTATTGAGTGTTGTTTGTCTCGGTGTGGTATTGGCCGGCTACCAGCAATTTACCGGTAAATTAACTGCCTCAGAGAATACCGCTAATGACTCTGTCAATGTGAAGCAACAATTAAAAGACGGCATTAATATTTATTATTTTCATGGTAATCAGCGATGCACTACATGCGTTCGGATGGAGGGCTTCACTAAAGACACGTTGAACCAATATTTTTCGCAACAAGTTAACGATGGCAAAGTTCAATTAAACATCGTCAATGTAGACTTAAACGAAAACCAACACTTTATTGATGACTATCAATTAATCTTTAGGACGGTTGTGATCGCAAACGCCAAGGATGGTGTTGAAACCGATTGGCGTCGTTTAGATAGAATATGGGAACTTGCTAATGATGAAGCGGCCTACCAAGCTTATCTAGCGGAAGAGATTGGCTCAATGATGAAGCATTCACATGGGTGAATGGCCAATTATGTTGATGTCGGCATTCTGGTTCGGCATCTTAACATCCATTAGTCCGTGCCCATTAGCGACAAATGTCGCGGCGATTTCGTACATCAGTAAAGGTGTTCAATCGCCGTCTAAAGTGATTTTTACAGGGCTGGCTTATACTTTAGGGCGCATGCTTAGTTACTTGGCCCTAGGCGTGATATTGGTTGGCAGTTTACTGTCGGCGGTGTCATTGTCGGTAGTATTGCAAAAATACATGAACCTGCTACTGGGGCCTATTTTAATTCTAGTGGGGATGTTTTTACTGGAGTTACTGACCTTACGCTTACAGGGTAAGGGAGATTTAATTGAAACCCTAAAAGGCAAAATTAATCCACAAGGTTATGTTGGAGCGTTATTACTTGGGGTGTTGTTTGGCTTGTCATTTTGCCCAACATCAGCGGCACTATTTTTTGGTTCGCTATTGCCTCTAGCATTGGAATCTCAGTCTAGTATTGCGCTTCCGGCTATTTATGGCATTGCTACCGGTTTACCCGTGTTGTTATTTGCAATCCTGTTAGGGATTAGCGCAAATAAAGTGGCGAGTGCCTATAACCATTTGATGACATTTGAACATTGGGCTAGAAAGATCACTGGTGGGGTATTTATTGCGATTGGTCTTTACTACGTATGGAGCAATATATTTACCCCCGTTTTGATGATGTAATATGGCAATGACATAGTATCGGCGATGGATATGACGTGAGTGAGAAAGCACTAAACGCGGGTTTTAGTGCTTTCTGTAACCGTTAGAGCGATAACCGCAGTGCAAGTGCCGCGAGCGTGACAAATAATACGGGTAAGGTCATTACAATACCGACTCTGAAATAGTATCCCCAGGTGATTTTAATGTCTTTTTTAGCCAAAACATGCAGCCATAACAAGGTGGCTAAACTACCGATAGGGGTGATTTTTGGGCCTAAATCACTGCCGATGATATTGGCGTAAACCATTGCTTCTTTAATCACACCAATGGCATCGCTACCATCAATAGACAGGGCACCTACCAGTACAGTAGGCATGTTATTCATGATGGACGATAAAAACGCGACTAAAAAGCCTGTGCCCATGGTCGCAACCCAAAGCCCTTGCTGAGCAAAACTATTTAATATACTCGATAAGTAGTCAGTTAAGCCGGCATTACGCAGACCATAAACCACTAAATACATGCCAAGCGAAAACACCACAATTTGCCATGGGGCGCCACGAACCACCTTATTGGTGTCGATGATATGGCCCTTTTTAGCCACGACAAATAAAACAAATGCACCTACCGCAGCAACTAAACTTACCGGTACGCCAAGTGGTTCTAGGCCAAAAAAACCAACCAAGAGCAGCGCTAACACGCCCCAACCGGTTTTAAAGGTGTGCAAATCGTTAATCGCCTCTTTGGGGAGGCGCAGCTTTTGTACGTCATAATTGACCGGAATATCTTTGCGGAAAAACCAATGCAACATGACTAAGGTGGCAATAATGGCTGCTATATCAACAGGAACCATAACAGCGGCATACTGATTAAACCCAATATCAAAAAAGTCAGCTGACACGATATTAACTAGGTTAGAGACAATTAAAGGCAGGCTTGCGGTGTCTGCAATAAAGCCTGCAGCCATGACAAAGGCGAGTGTTGCCCCTTTGCTAAAGCCTAATGCTAATAACATAGCGATGACGATAGGGGTTAAGATGAGCGCGGCCCCATCATTGGCAAACAACGCTGCTACACTGGCACCTAATAGCACAATATAGCTAAATAATAACCGTCCACGGCCGTTGCCCCAACGTGCAACGTGAAGTGCTGCCCATTCGAAAAAGCCTGATTCATCTAATAATAAACTGATAATAATAACAGCGATAAATGTGGCGGTCGCATTCCAAACAATATCCCATACAACGGGGATATCGCCTAAATGCACCACTCCTAAAAGTAAGGCGAGTATTGCCCCTAAAGAGGCACTCCAGCCAATGCCTAAACCCTTAGGCTGCCAAATGACTAACACTATGGTAAGAACAAAAATTGCTCCGGCCAACCACATATAACCTCCTAAAATGGTAGTTGTTACTACCGTGAATCATAAAAACAGTGTTGATAATGGTTTGCTACTGAGTGTTTATTACAGTATATGAGCAATGTATTTCACTGTGGATAATATATATGAAATTTCGCATGTACTATACGCCTGAAATCAATATAGTCAAATGTGTTGCAGCTTTTTTGTTTGTTCAACATGTTAATGATTACGGTGTTAGCGGATACAGAGTTTGTTTAATTGGTTAACTGTTTACTTGGCCAAGTGAGAGGGTGTTGTTTGGTATGTCGCTCAGTTAACTTCAACTGTTTTGCGGTTAATCGTTTGATGCTGTGTATTGACTGTTATGGATTATTTTTGGTTTAAAGCTTGGCAAAACCAATATGAAGTAATAATACCAATCAGGATAAATAAGTGCTCAGAGATTGCAGCGAGCGAGTATTTTTCCTTCAACATTTGTAACCACGTTATAAGCGATGTCAGCAGTCAAAATGATCCCATTTTTGTACGTAATGGCGTAACCAAGGGGGCGGCATTTATCTCGTTGGAGTGAGTTGTTAATTGTAAAAACTTGATCTAGAACATATGAATTTTCATATATAATCTTGATAATAGTGTTACCTAACGATTCTAGCGTATAAGCATTTTAATCATCTTGTGCTTATATTTAAGGCGGTCAAATGATGTTGCAAATTTTTTCTGATTTAGCAACGTGGCTCACTTACGGGATATTTAACTTAGATCCCAATACCAAGCTTGCTGATGCGGTTCATTTCTTTATTGAAGATACCACTAAGATTTTTGCGTTACTGATATTGATGATTTACGTCATCGCACTGGTTAGGGCCTCACTGAATGTTGAACGTGTGAGAGACTATTTGGCCGGTAAAAATCGATTTGTCGGCTATTTTATGGGTTCGGTTTTTGGCTCTGTCACGCCTTTCTGCTCTTGTTCGAGTATTCCTGTCTTTTTAGGTTTCACCTCAGCAGGGATCCCGGTTGGGATCACCATGGCTTTTTTGATTACCTCACCATTGATCAACGAAGTGGCGATTTTGTTGCTAATTAGCCTCCTTGGTTGGAAATTCACCGTGATTTATGTGGCTGTGGGTATGTCGGTTGGCATATTAGCGGGGGCATTTTTAGATGCCATTCACGCAGAGCGCTGGTTGCAATCTTTTGCGGCTAAAGCACTAGAGAGGGGCCAAGCACAAACGAATACGGGTCAGCCTAATGAGGCCACATCTGCCTCGTTGACATTAGCTGAGCGCCATCAATTTGCTAAAAATGAGATGCTAGAAATATTTGGCCGGGTATGGAAATGGGTCATTATTGGGGTTGGGCTGGGCGCTGCACTCCATGGTTTTGTTCCCAACGGCTGGATTGAAGCCCATTTAGGCAATGGTCAATGGTGGTCTGTGCCAGCCGCTGTATTGGTGGGGATTCCGTTGTATTCAAATGCCACAGGGGTTATCCCTATCATGGAAAGCCTTATTATCAATGGTCTGCCTATTGGCACCACATTGGCATTTTGTATGGCTACGGTTGCCGCCAGCTTTCCTGAGTTCATCTTACTGAAGCAAGTCATGCAATGGCGCTTATTGATGATAGTATTTAGTATTTTGCTGATTTCATTTACCTTTATTGGTTGGATATTCAATATCATTAGCCCCATGTTATAGCGGCTAAAAATGTCGTTCAGGGTGATTGCGTGTGATAGCTCTCTTTTTACCCTAGCGCTTAGCTGCTATGCTTAGCGATGAAATATTTGCTAACAATGAGAGCCTAATGGACCAATCTGCTTTTTTAGATGCAATGAATATTACTCGTTGGCGCAGTGCTGATAAGCCGATAAAACCCTATCTTGTGTTACACGATCTTGACGCGGATCTTTCAGATGAGACATTCATTGCTGATGTATTGCGGTTATTGAACGTGAAAATGGAAGATTGTGAATTTGATTGTGAAATGGTGAAAGGCCCTCAAGTGGTTTGGGATATGCGTAAAGTAAAAGTCAGACCGCGAGTGGCGTGGATTGTCAGTGCGCCTTTAAGTGAGCTACCTGTTAACCCGCAAGAGAAGCGTCAGCTTTGGCAGCAAATTAGCCAGTATCTTAATAAGCAGCAGACTACAAATGGCGGCCATAATGCACAACACTGAAGCCTATAGTGTTATTCATCTGAGTATTGATGATGTGGATGATATGGTCTCCATTGAAAACCAAGCTCATACTCACCCCTGGACTAAGGCTGTCATTGCAGATTGTTTTGGGCCTTTGTATCGAACTATCGGCATTAAGCAGCAGGGCCAGTTATTAGGCTTTGCGATTGTGCAGCAAATTATTGATGAAGCGACTTTGCTTGATATTTGTGTGGCACCAGCCTATCAAGGCCAAGGATTTGGGTTATTACTTATTCGACACCTTCTGAGCGAAGCGAAACAAGCAGAGGCTGTTGTGATGATGTTAGAGGTACGTGAGTCAAATACCTCTGCCAAAGGGTTGTACGAGAAAGTGGGCTTTAGAGAGTCCGGTCGACGCAAAAACTATTATCAAACCAGTAATGGTAATGAAGATGCGATTTTGATGGATAAGCCCTTATAAGCTTTATTTGTCGCCTACTTCGATATTGCAGACATAAAAAAACAGCGCTTAATGCGCTGTTTTTTATTGGTCAATTTCAGTAACTGGTTATTTCACTTCTTTACCTTGAGCTTGTAAGTCTGCATGGTAGCTTGAACGAACCAAAGGTCCACAAGCTGCATGAGTAAAGCCTATTTCATCAGCAAGCGCCTTTAACTCATCAAACTCTGCTGGCGGCACGTAGCGCTCAACTGGCAAGTGGAATTTAGATGGTTGTAAGTATTGGCCTAGCGTGAGCATTTCTACATTATGTGCACGTAAATCGCGTAACACTTGAGCGATTTCTTCGTTAGTTTCACCCAGACCCATCATTAATCCTGACTTAGTCGGTACATTTGGATGGCGTTCTTTAAAACGTTTAAGTAAGTCTAACGACCACTGATAGTTAGCCCCAGGACGGGCTTTACGGTAATGCGCTGGCGCCGTTTCTAGGTTGTGGTTAAATACATCAGGTGGCTCAGTCGCCAAAATGTCGAGTGCGGCATCAATACGACCACGGAAATCAGGTACCAGAATTTCAATTTTGATTTCTGGGTTTAACAGGCGGATTTCGCGGATACAGTCTGCAAAATGTTGTGCGCCACCATCACGTAAGTCATCACGGTCTACTGAGGTGATAACCACGTATTTAAGCTTCATATCTCTAATCGTTTCAGCTAATTTTACAGGCTCTTGTGCATCAGGTTTTAATGGACGGCCATGAGCAACGTCGCAAAACGGGCAACGACGAGTGCAAATTGCACCTAAAATCATAAAGGTTGCCGTGCCGTGGTTAAAACATTCTGCAAGATTAGGGCATGATGCCTCTTCACATACAGAATGTAAGCCGTTTTTGCGCAAGGCTGATTTGATATCCAGAATACGTTGATTTGATGCCGGTAATTTTACGCGTAACCAATCTGGTTTACGTAACATGGTTTCGCGCTCAGATGGCACCACTTTGACAGGGATCCGCGCGACTTTTTCTGCATCACGCAATTTAACACCTGGTTGTAATCTTTCAGGCCTATTCATTATTCTGCTAATCCTTGATGATGTGCAAGTTGTTGATAGCCCATAATTTGGCTAAAGGTTTGGATTAATTTGTCACCGGCTTCTAGCACGGTTTGTGGTCCGCCTAAGGCTTTACATTGCACCATTTCTAAACCGGCATAACCGCAAGGATTAATACGTTGAAATGGGGCTAAATCCATGTCGACATTCAGTGCTAAACCATGGAATGAACAACCTTTACGAATACGTAGCCCTAATGAAGCGACTTTTCTTTCGTTTACATACACGCCAGGTGCATCGGCTTTGGCATAAGCTTCGATATCATATTGCGCTAACATATCGACAATACTTTGCTCAATATGATTGACCAATTGACGTACGCCGATTTTATTACGTTTTATATCGATAAGTGGATAAACCACTAATTGGCCTGGGCCGTGATAGGTGACTTGGCCGCCACGGTCTACCTGAATTACGGGAATGTCGCCAGGGTTTAATACATGCTCACTTTTACCTGCTTGGCCTTGGGTAAATACTGGCGAGTGCTCAACGATCCACAGCTCATCATGGCTGTTGCTGTCACGAGTGTCAGTATAGTCCTGCATGGCATGCCAAATAGACTCGTAGTCTTGCAGGCCGAGATGGCGAATGTGCAGTGTATTTGTTTGCAAGGGCAACGTCTCCCCTAGGTAGATGGTGTGATTAATTCTTGAGTATTATACTCAAGTTTAACGCGAATGCTGACTCTTTTGAGTTACAAAACGCGTTTTACACCGTCAATAGCGGCAAGATCGGTATACGCTTTTTCAATGTGTTCTTTGCTGGTCACAGTAATTCGAATGGTCACCGAATAGTAACTGCCTTTGCTTGATGCTTTTACTGTTGGCGCATAATCACCAGGGGCAAGTTGTTGTGCTACAGCAACAACGCGATCAGCAAGTGTATCATCGGCATCACCAATCACTTTGAATGGGCATGAATTTGGAAATTCCATTACTTGGTCAAAAGTTGTATCTAACATTGGCTACTCAATTGGGTTGGCTATGACTTAAATATGGTGGCGATTATACCCGATTCAAGCCTGATAGGGCTGAAAAAATTAAAGCCGCACAAATGCGGCTTTAATTGATTGATTCAACGGTAATTTACAAATCAGTTTATTCGAACCAACTCGCAAACATTTGCTTAAAGTAATCCATTAACTTACTAAACCAGCTGCCTTCTTCAACCTCGTTTAAGGTGACGAGTGGGAATTGGGCAATGTCTTTACCATCAAGTTGAAAATACACACGGCCGACAACGTCACCTTTAGCCAGTGGTGCGGTCAGTTCTTTGGTTAACTCGAAGTTAGCTTGTAAATCTTTTGCTTTACCACGGTTGATGGTAATCGGCGTGTCGGTCATAACGCCTAAATCAACGGTTGCTCTGTCACCATACCAAATATTTTGCGTGACAAAAGTGTCGCCAGCTTTGTAAGGGGTAATGGTTTCAAAGAAACGGAAACCGTAGTTAAGTAGTTTTTTACTTTCAGCTTTACGAGCAGATTCACTCGCTGTGCCCATCACAACCGTAATTAAACGCATGCCTTCGCTTGTTGCTGATGAGACGAGGTTATAACCCGCACCAGAAGTGTGACCGGTTTTAATGCCGTCAACGTTTAAGCTTTTATCCCATAACAGGCCGTTACGGTTATATTGCTTGATGCCATTGTAAGTAAAAGACTTTTCTGAATATACACGGTATTCCTCTGGTACGTCGCGGATAAGCGCTGCACCGAGTATGGCCATGTCGTAAGCGGTGGTTTTATGATTTTCTGAATCAAGACCATGGGAGTTTTCAAAGTAGCTGTCATGCATGCCTAACTGTTTGGCCCATGAATTCATTAGGTCCACAAAAGCGCCTTCAGTACCTGCAATGTGTTCAGCCATTGCGACACAGGCATCGTTACCAGACTGAATAATGATCCCGCGGTTTAAGTCGTGTACTTTGACCGTTTTCCCCACTTCAATAAACATTTTAGATGAGTCTGGAAAGTTTTTTGACCAAGCATTTTTGGTGATGGTGACATCATCATCTAGCGAGATATTACCTTCACGGACCTCATAACCAATCACATAGCTGGTCATCATTTTAGTTAAACTGGCAGGGTTTAAACTTTCGTAAGCATTTTCTTCGGCGATAACTCGACCTGAATTGTAATCCATTAGCACATAAGCTTTGGCGGCAACACTCGGCGCATCAGGGGTTACCATCGGGGCTCGATTAGGCGTTGGACGTGGATCGGGTTGCGGAGTGGCGGCAAGTGAAGAGAATGACACGACAGATGCAAAAAGCATTGAAGTGAGTTGAGCGGTCTTATAAGTCATCATGAATTAGGCACGTCTCTAGTTAGTCGAAGAAAAGACAAAAAATTAATTTTAATAATTGTTAATGATTATACATGAGTAGACAATTATTTCGCATTAAGGTTCTTTCATTGAGCTTAAATGTACTGTGCTAAGGCACAATAAAGCTTTGTGGGTAGCCTTCTGCCTGTAATCTATCTAAGAGTTTATTTGTTAAGTGAATTTGCTTAACTGGCCCAAGTTGTAGCCTGTGTATCCCATTAGATGAACTCACCCGTGAAGATACCGCGTATTGCGTTTCAAGCTCTCTTGCCAGCATGTTGACCCGCAATTTATCTTTTGATGCGACCACCTGTATAAAATGGTTGTCATTGTCTTTGAGATCACTAATCACTCGCTGCTCAGCAGATGGAACATAAATGGTTTCAAGCTGAACTCTTGCCGTGCCCTTAGCTAACATGCCTAGGTGGTAGGCTCCCGCATAGGATAGATCGATAACACGACCATGATGAAACGGTCCCCTGTCGTTAACGCGGACAATAATTTGCTTGTTATTGTCTAGGTTAGTGACTTTGACATAACTTGGTAAGGGTAAATTTTTATGTGCTGCTGACATGGCATACATGTCATAGGTTTCACCATTTGAGGTTAAATGCCCATGAAACTTTGAGCCATACCAAGAGGCGTGGCCTTGTTCTTTAAAGCCTTTACCTGTGTCGAGTACTTTATAGCTTTTGCCTAACACCGTATAGTCGCGATTACCTTGGCGGCTGTAGGGTTCGTATTTGGGCTGAGCATTTTTTACTAAGCTAACATCTGGCGCATCATCAGGGTAACGATCATTATCCATTTGATAACGGCTTTTGCTTGCAGGATTTTTGCCCGCTTTACTCGCGTCATTTGATGAGCAGCTTATCACCAACATGCTGCACAACAAGGTGAGTAGAAGGGCGCGAATTGACATTGGCATACAGGATTACCTAGCGCTGATAGTGAGCATTAAGTTGCTCACTAAATTGATAAACGGCCATGGCATATAGTGGGCTTCTGTTGTATCGGGTGATGACATAAAAGTTTTTCAGTCCTAACCAATATTCAGAAGCCTCTGGCTGATCTAATTTGACTAAGAGTGCTTTTTGCGAAGCGTCGATATCTTGATTTTTGGCTAAACTAAGGCTCGGGCTAAGAATGTCAGAGACTTTGTAATGCAATTTTTCTTTGGTCCAGACTTTTGCCTTTGGGGCTTGGTTTGATGTGTGGTTAAGCAATAAGGCCACCGGTTGACCTTTTTGCCAACCATGTTGATGAAAGTAATTTGCCACACTGCCAATGGCATCAGCCTTACTGGTTAACAAGTCTCTTATGCCGTCCCCATCAAAATCAACGGCATAGTGGCGGTAGCTCGACGGAATAAATTGACCATAACCCATTGCACCGGCATATGAACCTTTTAAGGTGCTGTTATCGAGCTTTTCTTCTTTAATGAGCGCCATTAGGTTGGCGTATTCGCTACGAAAGAAGGTTGCTCGTGGCGGATAATAAAAGCCTAAGGTGTACAATGAATCTTGCACACGGTGATTACCCATGTAACCGCCATAGAAGGTTTCGATCCCTATAATAGCCACAATAATTTGCGGGTCGACATTAAACTCGTTTGCCGCTTTATTGATGATCGCGTGGTTTTCTTTCCAAAACGCCAAGCCTTTTTCTAGACGTTTTTCGGTAAGAAAAATCGGGTAGTATTGATACCAGGGTTTGGCTTCCCATGGTTTGCTGATGGCATCGATGATGTTTTGGTCAAAAGTTGAACCCGACAAAAACGCTTCAACTTCAGCTTTGTTTGCACCTTTGTTCACTTGTTCTGTAATGAAGGCACTTTGCAATGCTTTGGGATCATTGTCTGCTGCTTGTGCATTAACAAAGAGGCTGCAAAGCAATGTCAGGCTGGCGATTTGTAATGTTGTTCTAGCCATGATTAACCGTATCCTTATCTATCGACAAATCGTCTATGTGTTTGAATGCTCATTAAAATACCAAATCCTGTCATTAGGGTTAGCATGGATGTTCCCCCATAACTAATGAGCGGAAGTGGTACGCCTACAACAGGTAGTATCCCAGATACCATACCAATATTAACAAAAACGTATACAAAGAATGTCAGCGTGATACTGCCTGCTAATAACCTTGCAAAGCTGGTTTGTGCTTGTGAAGCAATCATTAGGCCCCGACCGATGACAAATAAATACATCGCCAGCAGTAATAAGCTCCCAATCAATCCAAACTCTTCACCAATTACCGCAAAGATAAAGTCGGTATGTCGTTCTGGCAAGAACTCTAATTGTGATTGAGTCCCATTGAGCCAACCTTTCCCCCATATTCCCCCTGAGCCGATGCCAATTTTAGACTGGATGATATGATAACCTGCACCGAGTGGGTCTTGCTCAGGATTAAATAAGGTTAATACCCGAGTGCGTTGGTAGTCATGCATTAAGAAAAACCACAAAAACGGTAAAAACATCAGCACAGCGGCAACGGCGCCGCCGACAATTAGCCAGCTCATTCCTGACAAAAACAATACAAAGACGCCAGAGGCTGCCACTAAAATAGAGGTACCTAAGTCAGGTTGTTTAGCAATCAGTAATGTTGGGATTAATAGAATCACAACTCCGCCAGCCAAGTGGCGTTTTTTCGGGGGTAACGGAAATTTACTGATATACCAAGCCATGGTGATCGGGAAGGCAAGTTTGATGAGCTCCGAGGGTTGAAACTCCATAAAACCTAAATTGAGCCAACGCTGGGCGCCTTTATTGATGGTTCCAAATAATTCAACGCCAATGAGTAACACCACCCCAGCTAAATAAATGGGTAGTGCCCAACGTCGGAGTAATTCGGGGTTAATTTGTGCAAAACAAAACATCACCCCAAGCGACAGTGACATACGCACTAATTGGCGTTCCATCATGGCAGGGTCTTCGCCACTGGCAGAATAAATCACAAAGAGGCCAAATAACATCAATAGCAAAATACCACTTAACAATGGAGTATCTATGTGTATTTTTTGCCAAAATGACTGTTGGTGTGGATGATTATTCACGGTTTTACCGCCCATTCGTCACGTAAAATATACTCGTCGAGCAATGCCCTTGCTAACGGACCTGCGTTTGCACCACCCCAGCCGGCATTTTCTAATACTACGGCCAGCACAATGCGTGGGTTTTCATAAGGTGCGTAAGCAATAATTAATGCGTTGTCGCGTAAATGTTCGGCAATTTTATCGGCATCGTATTTTTGATCTTTGGCAACACTAAATACTTGCGCTGTACCGGTCTTCATGGCTGCGGTATAGGTTGCATCGGTAAAGCGCGACTTGTCTGCTGTTTGGCGCATTGCTTCATTGATGATGTCCCAATTGCGTGGGTTTTTAAGCTCTATTGGTGGCTGCTCATCAATGGGGGTATCAATTTTTACCGTGTTATTTTTAAACGATTTTAATAGGTGTGGGGTAAAACGTTTGCCTTTATTGGCCATAATGGCTGCAGCATTAGCAAGTTGCAGCGGTGTGGTGGTCCAGTAGCCTTGGCCAATTCCTACTGAAATCGTGTCGCCATTATACCAAGGTTGATTGTAGCGCATGCGTTTCCAATCTCGTGATGGCATAACGCCATCCGACTCTTCAAAAATATCGATACCCGTGCTTTTACCAAAACCAAACGGCTCCATAAAAGTGGCCATTTTATCGATACCCACTTTGTAGACTAAATCGTAAAAGTAAATGTCACATGAGTCGACGATGGCGTGGTAAATATCAACCCAACCATGCCCCCATTTTTTCCAGTCGCGCCATTTGCGCTCAACACCGGGCATTTGCCAGTAACCAGGATCCCATACTCTGGTATGCTCGTTGATGACTTTTTCTTCTAGCCCGAGTAATGCAACATGCGGTTTTACTGTTGATGCTGGCGAGTATTGTCCTTGAGTTGAGCGGTTAATTAATGGACGTGATTTATCATTTAATAAATCAGAATAAGCTTTGGCACTAATGCCATGCACAAACGGGTTAGGGTCGTACGATGGGCTTGATACCATGGCCAGTACGCCACCGTCTCTTGGGTCAAGCGCCACTACAGAGCCACGACGCCCAGCTAATAATTCCATTGCCTTTTGTTGAAGCTTTAAATCTAGGGTGAGGTATATATCTTGCCCTGGTAACGGTGGCGTTACTTTTAAGGTGCGGATCACTCGGCCACGGTTATTGACCTCTTCTTCAAGATGGCCAGGAATACCGTGCAGTAAGCCTTCGTAATATTTTTCAATGCCTTGTTTACCAATATCCTTGGTGGCGGCGTAGTTTTTCCATTGTTGGCTTTTTTCTAGTTGTGCTTTGTCGCGGGTGTTAATTTTACCTACATAACCCAGAACATGTGTCATGAGTTCATTGAAGGGGTAGTGGCGCTTCAAGCCCGCTTCGACATAAAGCCCCGGAAATTTATATTGGTTAACACTGAATGTGGCTACTTGGTCTTCGGTTAATTTGTTTTTTATGGTCAGTGGCTTAAAGCGGCGATGATACTTAAGGGTTTCGGTGATGCTTTCGCGCTCATCAGGGGTTAATTCAATGAGCTTGTTAAGTTCATCTAATGTCGCGTTAATGTCTGAGACTTTTTCAGGAATGAGCTCAAGCGAATAATAAGGTTGGTTTTCGGCCAGTAATACGCCGTGACGGTCGTATATCAGTCCTCGGCTTGGAGCTGTTGGGACAACCCGAATACGGTTGTCGTTAGAGCGTGTTTCGTAGTCTTTATATAACACAACTTGTAAATTGTAGAGGTTATAAAACAACACGCAAAGGAGTGCAAAAACGCAGAAAAAGGTAAATAAAGCACGACGTTTAAATAACGCTGCTTCTGCGGCGTGATCATGCATGGTAATGCGCTTTTTTGGCGGCACTTATGCTATCCCCGTCGTTATCAAGTGGAAGGTTGACTGAAAAAGATCACTGTATCAGCTGATGAATATGAAAAAAAGAGTTGCATGATAATCATTATCGATTGGCCTAATTATCTATGCTCAAAGCTTATTCTCGGTGATAAGGATGGTTGTTATTAACGCTCCATGCGCGGTAGAGACTTTCTGCCACAATAACCCGCACCAAAGGATGGGGTAGGGTTAGTGCAGATAAACACCAGCTTTGGTTGGCCGCCTCTTTACAAGCAGGTGAGAGTCCTTCTGGGCCACCAATCAGCAAGCTGACATCTCTGCCGTCGAGTTGCCATTTTGTCATTTGTTCGGCAAGGTCTGGTGTTGTCCAGTTTTTGCCGGGTAAATCTAGGCTGACAATATGGTTCCCTTTAGCTACCGCCGCTAACATGAGCTCGCCTTCTTTATGCAGAATTCGGGCTATATCTGCATTTTTTCCGCGTTTTCCCGCAGGAATTTCAATGAGTTCCAATGCCATATCTCTTGGGAAACGGCGTTGATACTCCTCGAAACCTCGGGTAACCCAGTCAGGCATTTTTGTGCCAACGGCAATAAGCTGTAACTTCATTATGCGCTGTGTTCAGACCATAATTTTTCAAGCTCGTAGTAATCACGAGTTTGTTCTTGCATAACATGCAAAATAACAGGGCCTAAGTCGACTAATACCCATTCGCTGCTGTCACGACCTTCAACCCCTAGAGGTTGTACGCCAGCATCTTTAGCAGACACAATGACGTGTTCGCCGATTGAACGAACGTGAGTTTTTGATGTACCAGTACAGATGATCATGGTGTCTGTGATGGTTGACTGTTTAGATACGTCTAAAACAGTAATGTTTTTAGCTTTTAAATCATCGATTTTATCGATAACGAAATCTTTTAGTTCGGTGCCTTGCACGCGAAATACCTCATTAGTAAAAATTAACGGAGTATTATACTCAAATTCGCTGTGAATGCGCAATTAAGCTTATTTAATCAGGCCGCCGTTATCGATACAGTTGATGTTGGTCGATATATTGACGCGTTGAGGGTAATAATACTTTACTGGTATCAGCATTTTGCGCCAATTGTTGACGTATTTCGGTTGATGAAATATTAACGAGCTGACTGTTAACGTTAAATATCTTTCCGTGGGTAACGTGATTTTTTAACGCCAGTTCGTTGGGCTGTGCATGGCGAAATAGTAATTGTTTGGCCATTTCACTTTGGGCATCCATTGTCCAACCTGGGCGTTGGCATAAGGCGATATGACACAGAGAAAACAATGTTTGCCATCGATGCCACAATGGTAATTGAATAAATGAGTCCATGCCCATGATAAAAAAGAACTCATGTTCAGGGTATTGTTGTGTCAGTAAGGTCAGGGTGGTGACACTATAAGAGGGGGTGTCACGGTTTATTTCGATGTCGCACAATTCAAATTCTGGGTATTGTTGACAGACCAATTTGACCATTTCTAAACGATGATAGCTGCTAACCATGGTGCTATTTTTGTGCGGTGGAATGTGGTTAGGCATTAACCACACCTGGTCTAAGTTAAGCTGCTGTTTGACGTCTAATGCAGGATTGATATGGCCAAGGTGAATGGGGTCGAAGGTGCCACCCAATATACCAATTCGCATGTGTTGTCCTTTAATGTTAATCCGTGAGCTCGATATGTGCCAAACGCTTGTGTGCTCGAGGGTCGAATAAAATGCAAAGATGGCTGATGCCGACCCAGTCTTCAATGCCTTTTTGCTTAAGGTTTAGTTCAAGCTTAGAGGCAAAGGCGAGCATGTGTTCGATGTGGTCGAGATCTAAACGGGTCAATGCCGCTTGAAATAACGGTTTACGTTTGTCCCAAATTCGGTGTTTTCCCCACAACTGACTCAGTTGCTCACCATTGTGTTGAGCAAGCTTTAACGTAAGCAGCAAGTTAATTTCTTTAAACAATGCCCACATTAAAATGGGCATCGCAGTGCCTTCGGCTTTTAACTGCGCCAACATATGTTGTGCTTGCTTTTGATGGTTGGCCAATATGGCATCACAAAGCTGAAAAACGCTAAAACGCGATTGGTCTTCAAAGTATTGGTTAAGTTGCTCTGGGGTAATATTCTTTTTAGGGCTGAGTAGTTGCAGCATTTGCATCGCTTGTTCTGCCGCTAATAAATTACCTTCAAATAAAGTAAATAGCATGGCTTTTGCGTCGTGATGTACCGTGAGGCTGTAATGAGCGATGCGGCTGTCGAGCCAACGTTCAAATTGTTTACCTTCAGGAGTGGTGCAAGGTAAGTAAATGCCTTTGGCGTCGAGCGACTTGAACCATTTGCTGTTGGTTTGCTCAGCACCTGCTTTAGGACCTTGAACAATTAACAGCATGTCGGGATTGGGGTGTTGTAGCAAGGTTTGAAATGCAGCAGCTCCCTCTGTGCCGGGCTTGCCTTGAGGTAAGGTTAATTCAACAATTCGTCGATTGGCAAATAAGCTCATGGCTTGCCACTCTTGAATTAACTCGTTCCAGTTGAAGCCTGTTTCTTGGCTGAGTTGCACCCGCTCTTCAAACCCCTGCTTTTTAGCAGCATCAAGAATGTGTTGTTTGCTGTTTTCGAGCAGCCAAGGGTCATCACCAAATAATAAAAAACAATCAGGTAAGTTTTTAAGGTGTTGTTTTAACTGATCGGGGTAGACCCGCATTATTCTGCTCCAATAGATGCCAGGGTTTGAATAATGTAGTCGGCTGCTTGCACTCGCATTTCTTTTAGCAACAATTCCATTTCACGACTTTTTGCTAATGCGGTACGTGGATCGTCTTGATAATCACGGCGAATTTCGGTGTCGAATTCTTGTGGTTCTTCTCCCGGCAGTGTGACCGAGTAATGAACGACATAAATAAGTTCGTATTCGGCAACGTTGCCGGTTGGGTAAAGTGACAGCGTGGTGCGTTCTAATGTGTCATTGATTAAGCGTAATGTCGGAGTTTTGTCTGCGGCATTAACAAGGGTAATTCGGTTAATGCGTAAACGGTCGCGTACAAGGCGGGTTAATTCGCTGTATTCGTCGCTACTGCTTAAGTGCAGTTCGGCTAACTCAGCAGGAATTGAGTAACTGCGTTGCAGTTTAAAACCGCAACCGACAGTGGTCAGTAGCACCAGGGTCATTATGGCTAAACAGATTTTTTTGGCTAGCATAGTGAGGGGAGGCATCCTTGTATATTGACATGGTTAACATAAATAACTTACCGCTATTTTACTAGGGTAAGTTATTTTACTGCTAATAATATTACAACCTGTGAGAGTTGTTTACTCCCACAGGTTATTGCCGTTGTGGTAACGATTAGTTAGCTACAATGCTTAACAGTTTGCCTGGCACGTAAATCACTTTACGTATGTTTAAGCCTTCAGTGTGCTTTTGCACATGCTCATCGCTCATGCCGAGCGCTTCAACATCTTCTTTAGACGCATCAGCAGCTACGGTGATTTTTGCACGCACTTTACCGTTAACTTGAACCACAATCAGTTTACTGTCTTCAACTAATGCAGCCTCGTCAACTTCAGGCCAGCGGCTGTCTTCGATGTTGCTTTGGTTACCGAGCTCTTTCCACACGGTAAAGGCAATGTGCGGAACGATTGGGTAAAGTAGGCGAGTCACTGCAGAAAGCGCTTCAGCAAGTAGTGCACGGTCTTGTGTGCTTTCTTGTGGTGCTTTTAATAAGTGATTCATCAATTCCATTACCGACGCAACGGCGGTGTTAAACATTTGGCGGCGGCTAATATCATCACTGACTTTTGCAATCGTCTTGTGTAGTTCACGGCGCAGTGCTTTTTGGTCAGCGTTTAATTTGCTAACATCAAGTGCTTCTGTTGGGCCTGCGGCAACATGGTCGCTGGCCAGTTTCCAGAAACGCTTAATAAAGCGATGTGCTCCTTCAACGCCAGACTCTTGCCACTCAAGTGTCAGCTCTGGAGGCGATGCGAACATCATAAATAAACGGACGGTGTCAGCACCGTATTTTTCGACCATGACTTGTGGGTCAATACCGTTGTTTTTTGATTTAGACATCTTGCTCATACCGGTGTAAACCAGTTCGTTGCCTTGATTGTCTACCGCTTTAAGGATACGGCCTTTATCGTCTTTTTCTTCTACGGTTACGTCTAAAGGTGACACCCATACACGGGCACCTTTGTCGTTGGTGTAGTAGTAAGCATCAGCTAATACCATGCCTTGAGTTAATAACTGTTTAGCTGGCTCATTACTGTTCACTAACCCGGCATCACGCAATAACTTGTGGAAGAAACGGAAGTAAAGTAAATGCATACACGCGTGTTCAATACCACCAATGTATTGATCAACAGGTAACCAGTAGTTGGCTTTAGCCGGATCTAACATTTCATTTGCATGTGGACTACAGTAACGTGCGTAGTACCAAGATGACTCCATAAAGGTATCAAAGGTATCGGTTTCGCGCAGTGCGGCCTGACCATTGACAGTGGTTTCGGCCCAGGCTTTATCGGCTTTGATTGGGCTTTGGATCCCGTCCATTACCACATCTTCTGGCAAAATAACTGGCAGTTGATCTTCAGGTGTTGGGATAACAGTGCCGTCAGCTAAGGTTACCATTGGGATAGGTGCACCCCAGTAACGTTGACGAGACACCCCCCAATCACGCAGGCGGTAATTCACCTGACGCTTACCTTTACCTTCAGCGGTTAAACGAGCGTCGATTGCGTCAAACGCCGCTTGAAACGCTAGGCCGTCTAATTCTGGGAACGCGTCGCCAGAGTTAAATACCACGCCTTTGTCGGTGAACGCTTCTTTGCTGATGTCTAACTCGCCGTCAAGTGGCTTAATGACCGCTTCAATGGCTAAACTATATTTAGTGGCAAATTCATAATCGCGTTGATCATGTGCAGGAACCGACATCACCGCACCGGTGCCGTAATTCATTAGTACGAAGTTAGCAACCCAAATTGGCACCAGTTTACCGGTAATAGGGTGAACGGCGTTTAAGCCTGTTGCAACGCCTTTTTTCTCCATCGAAGCCATGGCGGCTTCTGTGGTGTCAGCGTTTTTACATTCTTCTAAAAACTCAGCTAATTGCGGGTTGTTTTCAGCGGCTTGTATTGCAAGTGGGTGACCGGCTGCAATGGCAACATAGGTCACACCCATCAAGGTATCAGGGCGCGTGGTATAGATATCAAAGCTTGCATCACTGTCTGCTACCGCAAAGGTCATTTCGATACCTTCGCTACGGCCAATCCAGTTACGTTGCATGGCTTTAACCTGTTCAGGCCAGCCATCTAATGTATCGATGTCGTTAAGCAGCTCTTCAGCGTAGTCAGTAATTTTAATAAACCACTGTGGAATTTCTTTTTGAACGACTTCAGTGTCACAACGCCAGCAACAACCGTCTTGTACTTGCTCGTTAGCCAGTACCGTTTCATCGTTTGGACACCAGTTTACTGATGAGGTTTTTTTGTACACTAAGCCTTTTTCATATAGCTTAGTGAAAAACCATTGCTCCCAACGATAATACTCTGGTGTACAAGTGGCAATTTCACGGCTCCAGTCATAACCAAAGCCTAATAATTTAAGCTGGTTTTTCATGTAGTCGATATTTTCGTATGTCCACGGCGCTGGAGACGTCTTGTTATTGATCGCGGCATTCTCTGCAGGCAGACCAAAAGAGTCCCAACCAATCGGTTGCAACACATTTTTACCTTGCAAACGTTGATATCGTGCCACAACATCACCTATGGTGTAGTTACGGACGTGGCCCATGTGAAGACGGCCTGAAGGATACGGGAACATAGAAAGACAATAGAATTTTTCTTTGCTTTCATCTTCAGTGACTTCAAAGGTTTTATGTTCTTGCCAGTGCTTTTGCACTAAGGCTTCAATTTCTGAGGGATTATATTGCTCTTGCATCAATCTATTTCCGGCCATGCCGCCTATTGTTTGATCTAACGCTCAACAGCGCGATTTATAACTGCATAGAATAAACCAGAAGTGATCTATTAAAAAGGTGCGTATTAAGGAGTATTACCTATGAGTGGAAAAAGTTCAGCACTATTAGCCTTATATCAATCACTATTTGAACAAGTGAAAACGACGTTCGAGCAAGATAACTCATTGACAGCTAAAAGTTTGTTTGAGTCTGTCACCCAAGGAAAAGCCTATCTACAACTAAAATCAAATGCCGATGAAGAAGAGTTAGCTTTAGTAGAAGAATTTTTAAAGCGAGACATCGCCAACTTTTTAAATGAGAAAAATGAAGATAATTTGAGTCACAGCCCGACGGTTATTGGTATTGAGAACACATTATGGCAATGGCTTAGTGAAATAACGGATAGAAGCCAAGTTGAATGGCATGAACTTTTACAAGATTTTAAGCATCATGGAGTTTATAAGTCTGGGGAAATCATTAACCAAGGTAAATTGACGTGCAATAAGTGCGGTCACGAAATGCAAATCGATTTTCCTGGGGTAATCCCCGACTGTCCAAACTGTGATAATGATGAGTTTTCACGCGAACCACTGACCCCTTAAACTGTAATAGTTCACTTAAAACTCGACTCGGTAACGGCAATGATGACTACTGCTGTTACCGATCATTTCATCATACGCCGATTGAATTTGTATCATGGCGTAATGGATCCCTTGCTGTTTAAGCAATTCCTCTGCTTGTGTAATCGAATTAAGGCTCATTAACTTGCCTGTTTTATCACGAGCACTTTTAAAGTTACCTTGCTCATCTTCTATTCCAAGTAAGTAATGATTTGAATCGGCGTAACTGATAATGGTTGGGTGTAGCGCTTGCTGACTAATGGCTGACTTTATTTCTGAGAGTTGCATAATCGCCTCCTTTGCTGTGTAAACTCTATTACGATGCTTAGGTGGATATAGTTCAATATTTAATCAATGATTAGCCTGAAGGTAAAAAAATAGGTTACCTCAATAAGATAACCTATTTATCGTAGCGGTTCATTTATGTGGATTATTTACGCAGATAATTGACCACGCCCATCAATAGCAGTAAGCCACATAATATCAGTAGCGGTAATTGACCGATTTTTCTAAACCAGGTTTCACCTCTGTAAAGCGCCACATCTGCGACCAATACGCCGGTTTCAAACTGCGCAATAGTATCTGTAATACGGCCGTGTGGGTCGACGACAGCGGTGACGCCATTATTAGTGCCGCGCAGCAGTGGCTTACCCATCTCGATAGCGCGCATTTGGGCGATTTCCATGTGCTGTAATGGCCCGTTTGATGCGCCAAACCAAGCGTCGTTTGATACCGTTAAAAGCATGTCTGTTTGATTGGTCACACTGGCTCTAACCTGCTCAGGAAAGACTATTTCATAACAAATAGCTGGCGCAATATGGTAACCCACAGCGGTAAGATTTTGTTGAGTATACTTACCCCGTTGAAACGATGACATGGGCAAATTAAAAAATGGGGCGATGGGACGCAGCAAGTCACCAAAAGGCACAAACTCGCCAATAGGCAGCAAATGATGCTTTTTAAACTCATTAGTGCCATTGACGAGGTAGTCAGCGCTCTGTTGCTGTTTTTGGTTATGGTTACCCAATACAATCAGCGAGTTATAATAGTCATCTTGCTGGTGGCTAATAATGCCGGTGATGATGGCAGTATTATTGAGGTTTGCCACTTGGTTAGCGTTTAATAAAAAGTCTTCGACCATGACTTCTGGTGCCGGTATGGCGGCCTCAGGCCAAATCACAATATCAACGCTAGATGTATCATCAAACTGAGCACGAGTGAGATCCATGTATTTCAACATGGTTGGCCATAATGCGTCAGGCTCCCATTTCATGCTTTGGGGAATGTTGCCTTGTACTAATGCGACTTTGACTGACTTTCCGCTTGGCGCGATAGGGTTTAATTGCGGTGCCGCCCATGCGCTTAAGGCCAAAATTGGGATAATAATTAAAATAGGTAATAGGCGCTTTTGCGTGAGTAACACCAATGCGCCAGCGACAATGGCGACGATAAAACTTAGCCCAAGTGCGCCAATAAAACTGGCTAGTTCACTTAATGGCCCAAGTGTTTGGCTGTAACCTGCCCATATCCAAGGGAATCCGGTTAATACCCAGCCTCTTAGCCATTCAGTTAACACCCATAACGCCGGAAATAAGCCTAAATAGACCAGATAAGGTGATAAAGCATGTTTACGTGTTTGGGACAGCTTAGTAAGCAAATAGCCACACAATGCAGGGTAAATGGCCAAATACAGCGCTAAGACAGCCATTAATGCCATCGACACGACTACAGGCATGCCGCCAAAGGTATCAATACTGACATGCACCCAGCTGATACCGACTACAAAGCAACCAAAACCAAAACTTAGCCAGTAATATAGGCTGTTTTTCGCCGTTAATGATTGGCTTTGCCATAGTGCAAAAGTCAGTGCGAGTGGGAAAGCTGCCCAGATCTCATAGGGCGCAAAAGATAACGCAGTGCTGGCGCCAGCAATAAATGCTGTCACCAGACTGACAATACTCAAGTTAGAGTATACAGATTGATTGTTTAACACGATTTAGTCGTCGAATTCTTCGCTAAGATTAGGGTCGGGTAGCTTAACACGAAGTTGTACTAAGCGGCGGTTATCTGCGTTGATGACCTTGAATTCAATATTATCGATAACAATACTTTCGTTACGCTCAGGCAAATGGCCAAAAGCGTGAGACACTAAACCACCAACGGTATCGAATTCTTCGTCGCTGAAGTGAGTACCACAAGCTTCGTTAAAGTCGTCGATTTCTGTTAACGCTTTTACCATGAATACAGTATTGCTGAGTTTTTTAATTTCGGTGTCTTCTACTGAGTTATGATCAAATTCGTCTTCAATTTCACCAACGATTTCTTCCAGAATATCTTCAATAGTGACAAGGCCTGATACGCCGCCGTATTCATCAACCACAATGGCCATATGATAGCGTTGCGAACGGAACTCTTTAAGCAGGACATCGACGCGCTTACTTTCTGGCACTACCACGGCTGGGCGGATCACTTGAGCCAGTGTGAAGGGGTCGTCAGACTGTTTAAAACCGAATTTGATCAGATCTTTAGCCAGTAAAATACCTTCGATATGATCTTTATCTTCATTAACGACAGGGAAGCGCGAGTGGCCTGAGTCGATAACCGTTTCTAACAGTTGTTCGACGCTACAGTCTATTTGAATAGTCACTATCTGTGAGCGTGGGATCATGATGTCACGCACACGAAGGTCGGAAACCTCTAATACACCTTTAATCATTTCGCGAGTGTCTTCTGTTATCAGGTCGCGCATTTCAGCGCCTGCTATGACGTCGACTAGGTCTTCGCGATTTTGAGGTTCGCCCTGAAATAGTTGGTTGATTTTATCGAACCAGCTTCTCTTGTGGGCGCTTGTACTCGGGGGGATATCGTCACTCATAATATTTTTATAAACTTGTCTATCTATCAGATAAATATCGTTTATTTATGCTTCCTTATAGGGATCTGTAAAACCTAAGCCTTCAACAAGTTGGGTCTCTAATGACTCCATCTCATCGGCTTCCTCGTCGATAATATGGTCATAACCTAGCAAATGCAAGCAGCCGTGTATGACCATGTGTGCCCAATGGGCATTTAAGGGTTTATTTTGCTCGATAGCCTCTTGTTCAACAACCTTTGCACAAATGACTAAATCACCTAAAAGTGGCAGTTCGACTTCGGGTGGCGCTTCAAAGGGAAATGACAATACATTAGTGGGTTTGTCTTTGCCACGATAAGTACTATTAAGCTGTTGGCTTTCGGCTATATCGACCACTCTAATAGTCAGTTCAACCTCTGACATGGTTTGACCAATGGCAGTGCGCACCCAAGATTCAAATTCTGCTTGTGATGGCAGGTTGGGGGCTTGGATTGCAATTTGCAGATCGAGATCTAATTTGATTGCTTGGCTCATTGGGCCGGGTCCTGTGTTTCCTGCTGTAGACGTTTTTGCTCACGTTCGCGGTAGGCTTGTTCTTTTGCTGCTTTTTCGATTTGCTCTTGTTGTTCAAACGCCTCGTAGGCTTCAACAATCCGTGCCACCACGGGGTGACGCACTACATCTTGCGCAATAAAGAAGTTAAAGCTGATTTCTGGCACTTCACTTAATACTTCAATTGCGTGGCGCAAACCAGACTTTTGGCTGCGAGGTAAATCGATTTGGGTAATATCGCCAGTGATCACCGCGCGTGAATTAAAACCAATTCGGGTTAAGAACATTTTCATTTGTTCTACCGTGGTATTTTGGCTTTCATCTAAAATAATGAATGCATCATTGAGTGTCCGGCCGCGCATATAAGCAAGTGGAGCGACTTCAATGACGCTGCGCTCAATCAGTTTTTCAACTTTCTCAAAGCCCATCATTTCAAAGAGCGCATCGTAAAGCGGACGTAAATAAGGGTCGACCTTTTGGCTTAAATCCCCTGGCAGGAACCCCAATTTTTCACCGGCTTCAACCGCTGGGCGGGTCAGTAAAATACGGCGCACTTCTTGGCGCTCATAGGCATCGACTGCGGCCGCAACGGCTAAATAGGTTTTACCTGTACCGGCAGGGCCAATACCAAAGCTGATGTCGTGGCGGGTAATATTGTGCATGTACACGCTTTGATTAGGCGTGCGTGGCTTAATGACGCCACGTTTGGTTTTAATGTGCACACCGCTGTCATCGTGTTCTTGCTCTGCTTCAAGATTGATAGCTTCTTGAATGGCTAGGTGGACGACTTCGGGTTCTAAATCTGGGGTACTGCCTTTGACTGTTTGGGTTTCGATATACAGTTGGCGCAATAAATTATTAGCATTCAAGGCATTACGTGGTAAACCAACAATGGTGAAGTGGTTGTTTTTATGAATAATCTCAACACCTAAACGACGTTCGAGCTGTTTAATGTTGTCATCAAAAGGGCCACATAATGAGGCTAAACGGCGTGTATCTGAAGGTTCTAGATACAAGTTCATGGTAGTGACTTTAGTGGTCAAATAAGGCTCCAGTGCTTAGTCGAAAACGACACAAAATGAATATGACTTGCAATATAGACAGTGTACGAGTGTCTTTATCGAATTACCATAATATGCCGGTTTTTTGGCAAAAATAAAGGCGGACTAGCCGCCTTTATTACTGCACTCACAATCAAGCTGAATTATGGCTTGTATTGGGTCACACCCAAAGCATCATCTTGTTTGTGTTTAGCTAAAATATCAGACGGACGTAGACTACGGCGTAGATCCATTTCATTTTCACCACGAATAAATTCGCCGCGTAATGAGTTGGTATATACGTCAACAATTTTCACATCAACAAAACTGCCAATATGAGTGTGTGGTGCTTCAAAGTTCACCACGCGATTGTTTTCAGTACGACCGCGAAGCTCCATTGGATTCTTAACCGACGGACCTTCTACTAAAATACGTTGTACTGTGCCTAACATTTGACGACTGTATCGCATCGCTTGTTGGGTTATACGGTCTTGCAAAATAGCTAAACGCTGTTTCTTTTCGTCGTCGCTCACATCATCGGGCAAATCAGCCGCAGGTGTACCTGGGCGAGCGCTATAAATAAAGCTAAAGCTGTGATCAAATGCCACATCTTCAATCAGTTTCATGGTGTCAGCAAAATCATCAGCTGTTTCACCTGGGAAGCCGATAATAAAGTCAGAACTGATTTGAATGTCAGGACGGGCTTTACGTAATCGACGAATGATTGACTTGTATTCGATGGCCATATGGCCGCGCTTCATTTGAGTTAAAATACGGTCAGAACCCGACTGTACTGGTAAATGTAAGAAGCTGACTAATTCAGGCGTGTCTTCATAAACGTCAATAATGTCTTGGGTAAATTCAATCGGATGGCTCGTGGTAAAGCGTAAGCGATCGATACCATCGATTGAGGCGATTAAACGCAGCAATTCTGCAAAGGTGCAAATCTCATCATCGTGAGTGGCACCGCGATATGCATTAACGTTTTGGCCAAGTAAATTCACTTCGCGTACGCCTTGTGCTGCTAATTGGGCAACTTCAAGAATGATGTCATCTAATGGGCGACTGACTTCTTCGCCACGAGTATAAGGGACTACGCAGAAAGAACAGTATTTGCTGCAACCTTCCATAATCGATACAAACGCCGTTGGACCATCAGCGCGAGGCTCTGGTAAACGGTCGAACTTTTCGATTTCAGGGAAGCTAATATCGATCACCGCTTTTTCGCCGCGTTGGATCTGATCGATCATGTCGGGTAGGCGGTGTAAGGTTTGTGGGCCAAAAATAATGTCGACACATTGGGCGCGATCTTTAATGGCTTTACCTTCTTGTGAGGCAACACAGCCACCCACCCCAATAATTAAATTAGGATTTTTGTCTTTTAAAGATTTCCAACGCCCTAGCTGATGGAAAACCTTCTCCTGTGCTTTTTCACGAATAGAGCAAGTATTAAGCAGTAGTACGTCTGCTTCACTCGCATCTTCGGTCAAGGTATAACCTTGATAGTCGTCTAATAAATCAGCCATCTTTGATGAGTCGTACTCATTCATCTGACAGCCCCAGGTTTTAATATGAAGTTTTTTACTCATCAGTGCTCGCCGGTAAACCATAGTAAAAATAGCGCGATATTTTACCTGTTGTCTGGCCGTATGGCTAGCACTAGTGCAAGGATCACTCGTTTACAATTAAATCAGTTATTAACCCTTTAAATTGTAATGTTTTATCTTTGCAATAAAACGGCTTGATTGTGTTACAAAAATCGTAAAATTTTCTGGTTTTGTTATCACCCTGTAGTAAGTTACTTTGGGCTAAATCACGATTAAACCGTAGCAGTATTTCCGTGCTTTGTGGATATAGGGCATAATCGAATGCATTTCAGTAGGTGATCTTCATGGTGTCCGCTAATCACTCGTCTAAGTGGTCCATTGATAACTCGCTTTCAGTATAAAATTGGGTTTACTGGTTTATTTTAGATTGGCGACCACACTCGCTAGATCACTTTTTATGGATATAAACACGATGCAACAAACGCCTGACACTCAAGATACCAAACACTCAACCGAATACGATGCCGTGATTGTTGGCGGGGGAATGGTGGGGGCAGCCGCTGCTATCGGGTTGGGGCAGCTTGGGTTACATGTGGCAGTGATTGAAGCGCGTGAGCCGCAAGCTTATGATCCTGAACAACCATTAGATGTACGTGTGTCGGCGATCAGTGTCGCATCAGAGCAGCTGTTGTCTCGCCTAGGTGCGATGGAAACACTACTGACCATGCGCCATGCACCTTATGATGGTTTAGAAACCTGGGAAATGGACGGTTGCTTAACCTCTTTTACCGCTGCGCAAGTGGGGCAAACACATTTAGGTTACTTCTTTGAAAACCGTCTGATACAGCTATGTTTGTGGCAACAAATTCGCCTAATGGATAATGTAGACTTGTTATGCCCTCGCAAGGTAACTCAATTTCAGAGGCAATCGGCACTACAGCGTATTAACGTTACCTTAGAAGATGGCAGTCAACTGTCTACGCGCCTGCTTGTGGGGGCTGACGGCGCTAATTCGCAAGTGCGTCAATGGTCGGGGATTGGTGTTACTGGTTGGGATTATGCTCAGTCGGCGATGTTAATCAATATTCACACCCAGACCGAGCAGCAATCCGTTACTTGGCAGCAATTTACCCCTGCGGGCCCAAGGAGCTTATTGCCGCTACCAGGTCATCATGCCTCTTTAGTGTGGTACGATGATGCCAATCGCATTAAACAATTATCGCAATTGAACAAACTGCAATTAGCTGAACAAATTAAACAGCATTTTCCTGACCGATTAGATGTAAACTTCAGTGTTGAATCGAGTGGCAGTTTTACCTTAACTCGCCGACATGCACAGCGGTATTATCAAGACAATTTAGTGATTCTTGGCGATGCCGCTCACACCATAAACCCGCTAGCGGGGCAGGGCGTTAATATTGGCTTTAAAGATGTCGACGTGTTGGTGGCGCAAGTCGCCAACGCAATAGGTAATGGTGAAACGTGGTGGCAAGCCCCCGTGTTAAAGCGTTATCAACAGGCTCGTTATTACGATAACCAATTAATGATGACCGCAATGGATGTTTTTTATGCAAGTTTTAGCAATGACTTACTGCCACTAAAGCTATTACGTAATGGCGCACTAAAACTGGCTAATATCGACTCACCCATTAAGCGTAAAGTCTTAAAGTATGCGTTAGGGTTAAATTAACCTAAGTCGGTAGCGAAACTTGTGGTTTGTTGACAAGCCATTTGAGTGCTAAAATGCCGCGTTTTGCATCAGCTGTATTTAATGCAATCCATAAAAAGGCTATAGCGCAACTGACGAGAGTCACTTGTGTGAATAAATTGACTAGGTTGTGATGAGTAACATTAAACTAATTGTTGGGTTAGCAAACCCCGGTGCTGAATACGCACAAACTCGCCATAATGCTGGCGCATGGTACGTGCAAGAGTTAGCGCGTATTTGCAATGTGCCTTTAGTGGCAGACAGTAAATATTTTGGTGTCACAGCTCGGACAATTTTGCACGGCAAAGATGTGCGCTTGTTGATCCCGACAACGTTTATGAATTTAAGTGGTAAGTCGGTCGCGGCCTTAGCTAACTTTTTTCGTATTCTGCCCGAAGAAATTTTAGTGGCTCATGACGAGCTTGATATGGACCCCGGTGTGGCTAAATTTAAATTAGGTGGTGGTCACGGTGGTCATAACGGCTTAAAAGATATTATAGCTAGCTTAGGTAATGACAAAAATTTCCACCGTTTGCGCATAGGCATTGGCCATCCAGGCGATAAAAATAAAGTGAGCGGCTACGTATTGGGCAAAGCTCCTTTGGTTGAGCAAGAGCGTATAAATGCTGCGATTGATGAAGCCGTTCGTTCAACCGAAATTTTATTTAAACAAGACATGGTGAAAGCCATGCACAGATTACATTCGTTTAAAGCAGAATAAGCTCGGCGAGTTTTGTTTTAACACCCCTTTCGACATCATTATCCAGTGGGATAATTCTACATATATAAAGGTAAGCATATGGGTTTTAAATGCGGCATTGTTGGTTTGCCAAACGTGGGTAAATCAACGCTGTTTAATGCGTTAACACAAGCGGGTATTGAAGCGGCTAACTTCCCGTTTTGTACTATTGAGCCAAACACCGGTGTGGTACCTGTACCAGACTCTCGTCTTGACGCATTAGCTGAAATTGTAAAACCACAACGTATACTACCTACCACAATGGAGTTTGTTGACATTGCGGGCCTAGTGGCGGGTGCTTCTAAAGGTGAAGGGTTAGGTAACAAGTTTTTAGCTAACATTCGTGAGACTGATGCCATTGGTCACGTTGTACGTTGTTTTGAAGATCCAAACATTGTTCACGTTGCAAATAAGATTGACCCAGCAGGCGATATCGAAGTGATTAACACTGAACTGGCATTAGCAGACTTAGACTCATGCGAGCGTGCTATTTTACGCCAAGCTAAACGCGCGAAAGGCGGTGACAGTGATGCCAAGTTTGAAGTGAGCGTACTTGAAAAAATGCGCCCAGTGTTAGATGAAGGCAAAATGTTGCGTTCATTGGATCTAACCAAAGAAGAAAAAGCAGCAGTAGCATACTTAAACTTTTTAACCATGAAGCCAACCATGTACATTGCCAATGTGTCTGAAGACGGGTTTGAAAATAACCCTCATTTAGACGTGGTTCGCGAAATTGCTGCTAACGAAAACGCTGTTGTGGTTCCAGTATGTGCCGCGATTGAGTCAGAGCTTGCTGAAATGGACGCTGAAGAGCGTGATGAATTTATGGCTGATTTAGGCCTAGAAGAGTCAGGTTTAGATCGCGTTATTCGTGCTGGATATGAATTATTAAACCTACAAACCTATTTTACTGCAGGGGTAAAAGAAGTGCGTGCTTGGACTGTGCCAATTGGCGCATCAGCACCGCAAGCTGCGGGGGTTATCCACACCGATTTTGAACGCGGTTTTATTCGCGCTCAAGTGATGGCTTACGCTGACTTTATCACTTATAAAGGCGAAGCAGGCGCAAAAGAAGCCGGAAAATTGCGTGTTGAAGGTAAAACTTATATCGTTAAAGACGGCGATGTGATGCATTTCTTATTTAACGTTTAAGCGTTATTGAGAAATAAAAGGGGCGTAAGGCGATAAAAGGTGAGCTAAGTGGGGTTATTTTGTCGATTCGGCATCCAGTTTGGTGAAGATATAGCCGAACAAGACGAATTGATGAAAATAGCGAAAAAAACCAGTTGACCTCGATAACCTGAATAAGCATAATACGCCCCGTTCCTCACCAAGAGGAATTGCAAAAAGTAGTGGCAATATAGCTCAGTTGGTTAGAGCACAGCACTCATAATGCTGGGGTCGCAGGTTCAAATCCCGCTATTGCTACCATTACTTTGCACATCTTACTCAAGATGTAAAACATGAGTGCAGTGCGGGAATGGTGAAATTGGTAGACACGCCAGATTTAGGTTCTGGTGCCGAAAGGTGTGAGAGTTCAAGTCTCTCTTCCCGTACCATTATTAGAAAGGCTGGCTTAGGCGGGCATTTCAAAAAAGTTTGATTGGGATATCGCCAAGCGGTAAGGCACCGGGTTTTGATCTCGGCATCCCCAGGTTCGAATCCTGGTATCCCAGCCACTTATTAGTTAGAAAAAAGATTATTGGGATATCGCCAAGCGGTAAGGCACCGGGTTTTGATCTCGGCATTCCCAGGTTCGAATCCTGGTATCCCAGCCATCTTTGGCAATATAGCTCAGTTGGTTAGAGCACAGCACTCATAATGCTGGGGTCGCAGGTTCAAGTCCCGCTATTGCTACCATTTTTACTAGGTAGAATGAGGGCTTACCCAAGTACTTGTTTGTTGCTAGTGAAAGTCAAAGTGTACACTTAAAAAAATTAAGGTATACTCAGAGTTAAAATTTGATGCGGGAATGGTGAAATTGGTAGACACGCCAGATTTAGGTTCTGGTGCCGCAAGGTGTGAGAGTTCAAGTCTCTCTTCCCGTACCATCAAATTTAGTCAAATAGATTTACCTTCTGTTTTACAATAAAAAAGATTTCAATTGGGGTATCGCCAAGCGGTAAGGCACCGGGTTTTGATCTCGGCATCCCCAGGTTCGAATCCTGGTACCCCAGCCATACTTTGAAAAGCCCGTCATGATGACGGGCTTTTTGCTTTTTATTTTTGACGTTTCTTTTCTTATAGGCGGTGATGCATTATACCAATCCGCATTTGAATGTGCTCTTTTAGCGAACGTTATCAGTGAGGTATTCGAGGTAGCCTTTTGAGGGCATAGTGCACTACGTTAAGAAAGACTAACAAAGAAGACCACGCTGATAAATTCGCCCTTCGGGGTTGCGTCACAAACCCCATTACAGCTTCAAATGACGTTGATGTAGATGACTACACCTGCAGTCATTTTCATTGTACTGGGTCTAGTGACGCAGCCTAAAATAGATCACATTCTAATAAGGATTGGTATCAATAGTCTTTTCCTATTAACGCAATTGATTCTATCTGTTATCCACCATCACCACAGTTGTTTAGAATTACCTTATGCAATTAATTATTGGTATCAGGTCAACTATGAACACCCAAGTCAACCCACTATTCACTTCTTCTAAGCGAGCATCAGCGCCCATGACTGCATTAATTGCTGAGGGTGGCGGTCAGCGCGGTATTTTTACTGCTGGGGTACTTGATGCGTGGCTAGATGCTGAATTTGACCCATTTGATTTATTTATTGGTACCTCAGCTGGCTCGCAAAATCTCACCAGCTTTTTAGCCAGACAAAAAGGCTATGCAAAGCGCTTAATTCGAGGATTATCACGACATAAACGCTTTTATCAGCTAGGCCGAGGTTTAGTGGGGGGCCATGTGGTTGATTTAGATTGGTACTTCGAAAAAACCACTCGCGGCAGCTTTGCATTAGACTTTGATACCGCCAGTAAAGCCTTAGGGCAGCGACAATTATTAATTACTGCAACCAATGCAAGAGATCGCCAAGGATACTTTTTAAGCCCGAGTGATGATAATAACCACTGGCGCGAACTGCTAAAGGCATCAAGTGCGTTACCGTTTCTATATAAGCAAGGTGTTAAGTTAACGCCGTGGCTGGCGTCAGATGCGGCTAATCAATCAGCAGAGTTGACTTCATCATTACAAGAAGATTTCTTTTTAGACGGTGGCTTAGCTGCGCCATTACCGGTGCGAGAGGCCTATCAGCGTGGTGCGCGCAAAATTGTGGTGATCCGCACGGTAAACGCTGATTTTCAAGCGCAATCAGCGTGGGTGCATAAGCTTAAATCGTGGATTTGTGTCTCAGGCTACTGCCCTAAAACGATTGATTATCTAGTACAACATGAACAAGCTTATCAAGAAGAGCTTGAGTTTATGGCTAATCCGCCTGCTGATGTCGAAATAGTACAAATTTTTGCTGATGATACTTTGCAAAGTAAATTGCTGGGCAGTACTGATGCTGATTTGCGCCAAGATTATCGTACAGGTATTGCTGCTGGGAATGCGTTTTTACAACGAGGCTATGAAAATGAGGTGACGCCAGTTGCCTTTACTGCTCAAGATGGCATGCAACCGCAGGCGCTATCAGCATAATCGAGACAATAAAAAACGCACTCATTGAGTGCGTTTTAGTATGCGACTAATTAACGATAATATTAGTGGCGGAACATCGCAGAGATAGACTCTTCGTTGCTAACACGGCGGATTGCTTCAGCAAGTACAGCTGACATAGTCAATTGGGTGACTTTATCCACTTTAAGCATTTCAGGGCTTAACGGTACTGTGTCAGTGACAATAACTTCATCAATAACTGAGTCTGCAATGTTTTGTGCTGCATTACCCGAAAATACTGGGTGAGTCGCATAGGCAAACACGCGGTTAGCGCCATGTTCTTTTAACGCTTCAGCGGCTTTACATAAAGTGCCACCCGTGTCGATCATGTCATCAACGATAATGCAATCACGGCCTTGAACATCACCAATGATATGCATTACTTGGGCAACGTTAGCTTGTGGACGACGCTTATCGATAATCGCAAGATCTGAATCATCTAGTAGCTTGGCAACTGCACGCGCACGTACAACACCACCAATGTCTGGCGAAACCACAACTGGGTTTTCAAGTTTTTTCGCTAGCATGTCTTCAAGTAACACCGGGCTACCGAATACGTTATCTACTGGTACGTCGAAGAAACCTTGAATTTGCTCAGCGTGTAAGTCGCATGTTAATACGCGGTCAACGCCAACGCTAGACAAGAAGTCAGCAACAACTTTGGCGGTGATCGGTACGCGGGCACTGCGTACGCGACGGTCTTGACGAGCATAACCAAAATAAGGAATAACGGCAGTAATACGACCAGCAGACGCACGACGAAGGGCATCAACCATCACGATAAGTTCCATTAGGTTATCGTTAGTTGGTGCGCAAGTAGATTGAATGATAAACACATCCGCACCACGTACATTTTCGTTTATTTGAACACTGATTTCACCGTCGCTGAAACGGCCTACAACTGCGTCTCCAAGTTTGCAAAATAAACGTTCGGCAATCTTATTGGCTAGATTTGGGGTAGCGTTACCAGCAAAGAGCTTGATGTCGGGCACTTTATGAACCTCAGGTGTTTGCTTTACTATTAAAGGCTAGATCAATTTTACGTGTTGTCACTCAAAACTGACCCAGAARNAAAATATGTTGTTAGAGTTGTTCAAGCCGCGTTAGTAACGGTGACTTATTCATCCCTTTTGCGACAAAGCCTTGCATATCGGCCGGTAATTCGGCTAACGCATCCAGGGCTTGCTGCGAATGTGTAAATTCCCCGAACACGCATGCACCTGTTCCGGTCATTCTTGACGGCGCATATTCTACCAGCCAGCTTAAGGCATTGGCAACTTGAGGGTACTTAGTTGTGACGAGTTTCTGACAATCGTTAGTCCATTGTTGAGTCAGTAAACTGTTCATGTCTAATTTAGGGGTGTTACGAGGTAGGTCTGGATCTTGGAATATGTCCTTGGTTGATACATGGACATTTGGCACGATAACTAGATACCAAGGCTCCTTGGGTTGCACGTTAACCAATTGCTCACCCACGCCTTCAGCAAAAGCTGCTAAACCATTAATAAAAACAGGTACATCCGCACCTAATGCGAGGCCGATTTCGGCCAGTTTAGATTGCGAAACATTGGTTTTCCACAGCGCATTTAGTGCAACTAATGTGGTTGCAGCATCTGATGAACCGCCCCCTAAACCACCGCCCATTGGCAGTAATTTGTTTAACCAAATATGCGCGCCACCTTTATATTGGGTGTAACGTTTTAACGATTTTGCGGCTTTTAGAATTAAGTTATCGCTGTCGGCAACAGCATCACCCAAATTAGAGTGCAGCACTAAATCGGCAGACTCAGTAACATGAAAATCAAGGTAGTCACAATGATCAATAAACTGGAATAGTGTTTGTAATTCATGATAACCGTCGGTTCGCTGACCCGTCACATGCAAAAACAAATTAAGTTTTGCTGGCGCAGGCCAACTTTTAGAGGCGGCAGATTTATGTGGGTAAGTTGAATTCATTTTATATAACTACCTTGTTATTACGTCACAAGCCGGGCAGGACTATTTACCTTTGACCTGTACAGCAGTCCATTGGTTGCTTTGAATTTTAATTTGTACATCATTACGCTTTATCGTCAATAGTTTTGGTACTGATGCACCACTTTGCTGCTGCCAACTGTTAAAACTCACATGCCAGTTGGCTTGTGGATCATCACTGATTAATTGTTTAATTGTTCCATCAGGGTTATAGCTGACAATGGTATCATTTTCACCAATCTGGCCCGTAATCCATAGTGGTAAACTGTTTAATGGAATTGACCAACCACTAATACCGGTTAATAAGTCTTGTGCGTTTCTGTCATGGTAGGTTTTGCCGTCAACCTCTAAGGTTGCCATGCCTTCATTCGTGGTTAACGTTAATACTGTTGTCCCTAATGCGGTGGTGAGACGTAAGTCATTAGCCAGGGGTTGATGAAACCAATAAAGGTTGGTGCTAAATTTGTCGTCTGCGGTTTTAACAGCAATTTTACCTTGTAACTCCCATGACTTAGCTTGTGAGGCCTCGGTGACGTCTATTGGGGTAAATGGCTCTGACGGAGTAATGCTACAACCTGTTAGTAATAGCATAGTGGCGATGATAATTAATTTGAACGCTGATACTGATAAACGCAATGGCTTGCCTAACAGTTGCTGATGATGGCGTTATGATACTGGGCTTAAGGTATGATGTAAAAATGCTTTTTTAAAATTAATGTGATTTTAATCTAACGAATTATGCAATGCCTTTATATCTAAGAAATAAAAAATTAGACATTTATTCGGTTTTGTTAAGCCAATTGTGTTTTTAGTTGGTTCAATTCAGTAGAATAGCCTAATTAACGTCACCGAAAAGAACTTGATACAGTCACATGAGCCTAGTAGCAATCGGGATAAACCATAAAACCGCCACGGTAGATTTGCGTGAAAAAGTCGCTTTCTCTCCAGACCGCATTCATGACGCCATGAAAAGCTTGGCCAGCCGCACCCGCACGGGTGAGGCTGTGATTGTGTCTACCTGTAACCGCACTGAACTATACTGTAATAATGCTGAGAAGCAGGACATTATTGAGTGGCTAGAAGAGTATCACCAATTAAATCATGACGATTTAATGCCATGCATATATGCATACGAAGAACAAGTTGCTGTTAAGCATTTAATGCGCGTGGCATCGGGATTAGATTCGTTAGTGTTAGGCGAACCGCAGATTTTAGGTCAAGTAAAGCAAGCTTTTGTCAAAGCCAAAGAAGCGGGCACGACAGCCGCGACCATTGATCGCTTATTTCAGAACACCTTCTCTGTTGCCAAAAAAGTGCGCACTGATACCGAGATTGGTGCTGCTGCTGTGTCAGTTGCTTTTGCCGCAGTGAGCATGGCTAAACATATTTTCTCTACGCTTAGCACCACTAAAGTCTTGCTCATTGGTGCAGGTGAAACCATTGAATTAGTAGCAAAACACTTAAAAGATAATGGTGTAGCGACTATGGTGGTGGCAAACCGAACCATTGAGCGTGCTCAAGCCATGTGCGAAGAGTTCAATGCGACTGCGATTACCTTACAACAAATACCAGATTTTCTCGCTAAAGCTGATATCGTGATATCCTCTACGGCAAGTCCTTTACCTATTTTAGGCAAAGGCATGGTCGAAAAAGCATTAAAACAACGTCGTCATCAACCGATGTTGTTAGTTGATATTGCAGTTCCGAGAGATATTGAAGCAGAAGTCGGTGAGTTAGACGACGCATTCCTTTATACTGTCGACGATCTGCATAGCATTATTGAACAGAACATGGCTTCACGTAAGGAAGCCGCCGAGCAAGCAGAATTAATTACTGAAGATCAATCGCACTTATTTATGGAGTGGATTCGATCTTTAGAGTCAGTTGACAGTATTCGCGAATATCGCAGCCAGAGCTTGGCGATTAAAGATGAGTTAGTTGAGCGAGCCTTGAACAAATTGTCTCAGGGCGGTGACAGTGAGCAAGTGATAATCGAGTTAGCCAATAGGTTAACCAATCGCTTAATTCATGCGCCTACACAATCGCTTACCTCAGCCAGTCGTCAAGGTGATTTGAATACGTTAGGCTTATTAAGAACTGCGCTTGGTTTAGATAAAAACTAAGGTTAGCGAGCTAAATGAAAGAATCCGTTATCCGCAAGCTAGAAGGCTTGCTTGAGCGTAATGAAGAAGTATTAGCATTATTAAGTGATGCTAGCGTGATTGCGGATCAAGACCGCTTCCGTGCGTTATCAAAAGAATATTCACAACTTGAAGATGTAGTAAAAAGCTTTACTGCATACCAACAAGCGCAAAAAGACTTTGATTATGCCAAAGAAATGCTTGAAGAAGATGATGCTGATATGCGCGAAATGGCGCAAGAAGAATATAAGCAATCAAAGCAAGCGTTAGAAACGCTCGAAGACGAGCTACAAATTTTATTATTACCCACAGATCCTAACGACGACACTAATGCGTTTATGGAAATTCGTGCAGGTGCGGGTGGTGACGAAGCCGCAATTTTTGCTGGCGATTTATACCGTATGTACTCACGTTACTGTGAAGCCAACCGCTGGCAAATGGAAGTCATGAACCTAAACGAAGGTGAACATGGCGGCTTTAAAGAGATTATTGTTAAAGTGAGTGGCGAAGGTGCTTACGGTAAATTAAAGTTTGAGTCAGGCGGACACCGAGTACAACGTGTGCCTGAAACCGAGTCTCAAGGTCGTGTGCATACCTCTGCATGTACTGTAGTCGTGCTACACGAAGTACCAGAAGCTGAAGCGATTTCAATTAACCCTGCAGACCTTAAAGTTGATACTTTCCGTGCGTCAGGCGCGGGTGGCCAGCACGTTAACAAAACCGATTCTGCCATCCGTATTACTCATATTCCTTCTGGGATTATTGTTGAGTGTCAGGATCAGCGTTCACAGCATAAAAACCGTGCCCAAGCGATGAGCGTGTTAGCTGCGCGTATTCAAGCCGTTGAAGATGAAAAACGTCGTAGTGCTGAAGAAACGACTCGTCGAAGCCTGGTTGCCAGTGGTGATCGTTCTGAGCGCATCAGAACGTACAACTATCCACAAGGGCGCGTAAGCGATCACCGTATCAATTTAACCTTATATCGCTTAAATGAAGTGATGGAAGGTGATCTCGATGCCTTGCTTGACCCTATCATGCAAGAACATCAAGCCGACATGCTCGCTGCATTAGCTGACGAATAAGGAGTAACCTTGCCTCAGTCTTCGTATTCAACTATCGCTGAAGCCCTGCAATGGGCCTATTCACAGCTGGCAGCCACCTCTGAATCTGCACATATCGATGCAGAGGCGCTGTTATTGCATTGTTTGAATAAAAATCGCAGCTTTTTATATACCTGGCCAGAAAGACAGCTCACCAGCGAGCAGTTTAAAGCGTTTAGCCAAATGGTGGCTAAACGCCAAGCAGGCTCACCTGTTGCGCATATTATTGGTGAGCGAGAGTTCTGGTCATTACCATTTATTGTCAATGACTCAACCTTGATCCCAAGGCCAGATACTGAAATTTTAGTGGAGACCGCACTCAATTTAAGCGTGCGCCACAATGCAAAAGTATTAGATTTAGGGACTGGCACCGGGGCTATTGCGTTGTCATTAGCTTCAGAGCGCCCTAAATGGCGCATTACCGCCATTGACAATGTGCCAGGCGCTGTCGAGCTTGCTAAAGCAAACCGTAATAATTTAAATCTACCTGATGTCGAGATTATTCAATCAGATTGGTTTTCTGCTGTTGAGCATCGTGATTTTGATTTAATTGTGTCAAATCCACCTTATATAGATGAAACCGATGAGCATTTGAGCATGGGTGACGTTCGCTTTGAGCCGCAAAGCGCGTTAACTGCGGCCAATGAAGGTTATGCTGATTTGTTTCATATCGCAGACCAAGCGCGTACACATTTATTAACCGGAGGGTACTTGTTGCTTGAACATGGTTATGAACAAGCAATCAAGGTGCGTGAAAAACTTATTGAACTAGGTTATCAAAACGTAGCAACCGTGCGCGATTTTGGCAGCAATGACCGCTGCACCTTGGGACAATGGGTTGGTTGATAATTCAACAAGTTAATCCCTAAATCTGCCGAACAATAACCCAAACCACAATATTGGTATGTGTTGCGCTGTTCGAGTAAACTAACACTTTTATTTTACGAGACTTAGTAATGGAAACCTTTTACAGTTTATATCCAGCGTTAAAACACACTCACATGTTGTTCGTCGCGTTAAGTGTGACATTTTTTATTGTGCGTTTTGTGCTGCATTTACGTCAGTCTCCGATTATGGAGAAAAAGTTTGTTAAAGTAGCGCCTCACGTTATTGATACTTTTTTACTACTGTCAGGCTTCACGCTTTGCTTTATGATCAAGCAGTATCCGTTTGTTGACCCGTGGATGACTGAAAAAATCATCTGTGTGGTGGCTTACATTGCATTAGGGATTATGGCACTCAAATCTAACCGAAAT